>CAXXTB010000002.1:0-2480000 GCA_963676795.2 Geopsychrobacteraceae bacterium
GGGTCATCATCAAGGAAGGCTTCACTGTACGTGGTTTGACAACCGCCGCGAGCCTCTGGGTCGTTTCGGCCATCGGCATGGCCTTCGGGCTGGGGATGATCTCGGCTGGTTTCATTGCAACGGCGGTCACGCTGATGTCTCTGCTCTGGTTGAAGAAATTTGAGCCGCGGATCAGGAAAGACCGCTACCTGCACCTGACGGTCACGGCCCATGACGAACCCGATGTCTACCCGGCTCTGGAGGAGCTCTTCACCAGCAACAGGTTGCGTATCTCCGATATTCAGGCTGACCATGACCTGGAGAATCGACAGGTCTGTTACCGTTTTGTGCTGACCCAGCACAAGGTGCGTATCGGTCGCGATCTCTCGGCTCAGGTGGCCGAAATTTCCGGTGTCAAGAAGATCTCCTACAAGTAGTTTCAGATCTCATAGGGATTTTTTGGACGGCTACGGAAAAGGAGCAGGGCCGCCAAGGTGATGATGGCGGCGGCAAGGAACAGTGCCGGGAACCCGGCCGCCTCGCCGATGATGCCAAGCAGGATCGCTCCGATGAAGTTGCCGCTGTCGATCCCGCCGGTAAAGATGCCGACCGCTTTGCCGCGCCGTTCATAGGGTTCGTTGCGGACCGCCATGGCGTTGAGGGCTGGGAACAGCAGGCCGTGACCGGCACCGAAAATAAATCCGACCAGAACCAGCATGGCTTTGCCGTTGGCCAACGGGACCATGAACAGGCTGATGCTGAGCAGGCCAATGGCCCAGGGGATGATGGCGTTTTCGCCAATCCGGTCAGCCAACCGGCCCGAAGCGAGGCGGACAACGACCGCGGCACAGGAGTAGGCCAGGTAGTAGGAGGAGATGAAAGCAAAGCCCCTGGCTTCGGCAAAGGGGGCGATAAAGTCGCTGGTCGCTGCCAGACCGATCCCGAACAGCAGGGCGATCCCGCCGCAGACGATGAACTTGCGGGTCTTCAGCAGGGAGAAAAACGAAACTTCGCTGCCGCGTTTCTGCTGCTGTTCGTCCGCTTTGTGCTGGGCTACCAGCAGCTGAAGGGCCAGCGCCGCAGCTGCCATGGCCGTAGTGGCCAGGAAAAATCCCGTGAAGCCGAACCTCGCAATGAGCGGTTCGGTCAGCAACGGGCCGAGCGCAACGCCGACAATCCCGGCGATACTGAACATTCCCAACCCCTCATTCAGGCGTCTGGCCGGGATCCGGTCGCCGATCAACACATAGATGACCGTAAAGCAGATCGCCTGGCCAAAGCCGTGTATCAGGCGCAGGCCGATCAGCAGCCAGTAATTGTCGGCAACAGACCCACAGACCGGTAGATGCAGCAGCGGGATCAGAACCATGACCAGGGCACCAAGGCTGTAGCTGTGCTTACGACCGATTTTGTCGATCAGCGCGCTGACGGCAGGTCTGGAGAAGGCTGAAGCCATGGCGAAGACGCCCATCAGAATGCCGATATCGAACTTGCTGCCACCGTTCTGGGTGATGTAGAGCGGAAACAGGAAGAAGGCGGCAAAGCTTGAGACAAGGGCCAGGTGGGCAAAGAACAGCAGGAAAAATGCAGGGGTGTAAAGCTTCACGGTCGATCCAGGTCAGAACAACTGACTTCCTTTGAGAGTGAGAAACGCAACAGCACTGTACCTGAGCCCCTTGCCGATGGCAACCAGCAGAAAAAAACGGCTCAGTGAGGTTTTCAGTGAGCCGCTGATCAGGCACAGCGGATCGCCGACGACCGGCAGCCATGAAAGCAAGAGGCTCCAGCTGCCGTAGCGCCGATACCAGCCTGTCGCCCGCATTCGTTGCTCCGGGCTGATGCGCAGCAGTCTGGTCGTCAGCCAGTCACTGCCCACGTAGCCGATCAGGTAATTGGTTGCCGCACCCAGGGTATTGCCGAGGGTCGCGATCCCGACGCTCGGCAATGCGGCCTCACCCTGGAGCAGCAGAGCGACAAGCAGCCATTCCGATCCCAGGGGGAGCAGGGTTGAGGCGCCGAAGCTGATCAGAAACAGGGCCGGCAGGCCGTATGCGATCCAGTGTTCCAGCATCGGCGCATGATAGCAGAGCGCCGCTGAAAAGCAAATGCAGCAAAAGCCCTTGTGAGTCACCGGCGCCAGAGTGTACATTAGCCACTTCGTAGTTCTGGCGGGCTTCAGTGAGATGTTGAAGCACGCTAATTTATCCTGGTTTCTCCAAAGGTTGTAGCTGATGACAATCGACAAACAGCAGGTTCTGGATAAGGTCAAAACCCTGCTAGAGATGATCAAGTTTTCCCACACCGTCTTTGCCTTTCCCTTCGCGCTGATGGGGGTGATACTCGCCGCCCTGGCAAGCGGTAAGTTGCCCGGGATCGGTCAGCTGTTCTGGATCTGCATCGCCATGGTCGGTGCCCGCAGCGCTGCAATGGGGCTCAATCGTCTGATCGACGCCAAGATCGACGCGGAAAATCCGCGCACGGCGAATCGCCACATTCCGGCCGGACAGGTTAAATACTGGGAGGCGGCACTCTTCATTATTGTTGCTCTGGTGCTGTTTTTCTTTGCCGCCTGGATGCTCAACCCGCTCTGCCTCAAGCTGGCTCCCTTTGTCGTGATCCTGTTTGTGCTCTATGCCTACTGCAAACGTTTTACCCATTATGCGCACATTGTGCTGGGGATCTGCCTGGCGATTGCCCCGGTCGGGACCTGGATCGCTTTGCGCGGCGATATCGGCTGGTCGGTGATTTCGCTGGCCCTGGCCGTGCTGTTCTGGGTTGCCGGGTTCGATATCTTCTATGCCCTGCAGGATTATGATTTCGATGTGGATCACGGGCTGCATTCGATTCCGTCGCGTCTGGGCAAGCACAAAGCGATCAAGCTGGTGCGCATCTTTCACGGCCTGATGCTACTGTTCATGTTGCTGGTTCTGCCCGGTAGCGGTCTCGGCTGGATCTACTTCGCCGGGGTTGTGGTTGTGGCGCTACTGCTGCTCTACGAACACAGCCTGGTCAAGGTCGATGACCTGTCCCGGCTTGATGCAGCATTCTTCAATATGAACGGCTATATCAGTGTGGCGATCTTTGTCTTTACCCTGGTCGATGCGCTGGTCTGATGGCGTCGCAAAAATTCGCCAACTGCTGTGTTGCCGCAATAGTCTCTCTGCTTCGACATACTGGAGTACGTCTCATTGCTCGATAATTGCGCGCCTTGCATTTGCCGTTTTTTGCTTAGCCATTGTTGCTTAGCAATTCTTCTGAACTTTTGAGAAGACATTTGTGAGAAGATATATGGAAAAAGAATTACAGGTTATCGCGGAAAAAATCGAACGGGGTGAGCGGATCAGTGACGCTGATGCCCTGACCCTATTCCGGTCCCACGATCTGCTCAGTATTGGTGAGCTGGCCGCGCAGGTGAACCGGCGCAAGAACGGCGAGCGGGTCTTCTTCAACCTCAACCGCCACATCAATTACACCAACCTCTGCGTCAATCAGTGTAAGTTCTGTGCCTTCTCCAAGGTTGAAGGGGAGAGCGGCGGTTATACCCTGGCGCTGGACCAGATCCGTGACAAGGCCCGCGAAGCGCTCAAGGCCGGGGCGACGGAGATCCATTCAGTCGGCGGTCTGCACCCGGAGCTGCCCTTCGAATTTTATCTCGACATGCTCAAGAGCATCAAGGATGTGTCGCCGGAACTGCATATCAAGGCCTTTACCGCGGTGGAGATCGATTACTTCAGCCGGATCAGCGGCAAGACGGTCGCCGAGGTTATCCGCGAGTTGAAAGCTGCGGGCTTAGGCTCGATGCCGGGCGGCGGTGCCGAGATCCTCGGGCAGGAGGTCCGCGATAAGATCTGCCCGGAGAAGATCTCTGGCCGTCGCTGGCTGGAGGTTACCGAAGAGGTTCACAACCACGGCCTCAAGACCAACGCGACCATGCTTTTCGGACATGTTGAAGACTATGCCGACCGGGTTGAGCATATGCACCTGCTGCGTGAACTGCAGGATCGCACCGGCGGCTTTCAGGCCTTTATTCCACTGGCCTTCCAGCCGGATAATACCCGGGTTCCGGGTGCCAAGGGGGTGAGCGGTGTCGATGCCCTCAAGACCCTGGCGATCGCCCGCATCTACCTGGATAATTTTCAGCATATCAAGGCCTACTGGATTATGCTTGGGCTCAAGATCGCCCAGGTGGCGCTCTGTTTCGGGGTCAACGATCTTGACGGTACGGTCATCGAGGAGCAGATCGGCCATGATGCCGGGGCTGACTCCCCCCAGATCTTAAGTATGGAGCGGCTGATCGCCATGATCCGCAAGGCGGGCAAGATTCCGGTTGAACGTGACACCCTCTACAATGAACGCAAGGCATATTGATCATGCTGACCGATATTCAGAAAAAACTGAACAGTGGACAGCCTATCGACCGGGCAGAGGCGCTCTGGCTGCTGGAAAAGGCGGATCTGCTTGCCGTCGGCAAACTGGCGGATGCGATCCGTCAGGCCAGGCATCCCGAAGGACGGGTGACTTTCGTTGTCGATCGTAACGTCAATTATTCCAATCTCTGTGAGTCGAAGTGCAAGTTCTGCGCTTTCTACCGTAATGAGGGAGACGCTGACGCCTACCTCCTTGAGTATGATGAGATCTTCGCCAAGGTGCAGGAACTTGTTGATCACGACGGCACCCAGCTGCTGATGCAGGGCGGCCTGCACCCGACGCTGAAAATCGACTGGTTCGAAGAGCTGTTCCGTCAGCTGCGCCAGCGTTTTCCGCAGGTCCAGATCCATTCCCTGTCGCCGGCCGAGGTGACCCACATTGCCAGGCTTTCCGGCTTGAGCATGCCTGAGTGTCTGGGGCGCCTGCACCAGGCCGGTCTGGCGTCGGTGCCGGGTGGCGGCGCGGAGGTGCTGGTCGACGAAGTGCGCCAGGAGATCTCGCCGAACAAGATCGGCTGGAAGCAGTGGGCCGCAGTGATGGAGGAGGCCCATGGCTTGGGGATGCGCACTACGGCGACGATGATGTTCGGCAGCCGGGAGAAACCTGCAGACATCGTTGAACATCTGTTCCGCATCCGCGAGATCCAGCAGCGTACTGGCGGTTTCACTGCCTTTATCCCCTGGACCTTTCAGCCCGATAACACCGAACTGGGCGGCGAGACGGCCAGCGGCATCGAGTATCTGAAAGTGCTGGCTTTATCGCGGATTGTTCTTGATAATGTCGACAACATCCAGGGCAGTTGGGTGACGCAAGGCTCGCGCCTTGGCCAGGTGGCGCTCTTTTTCGGCGCCAACGATCTGGGCGGCACCATGCTCGAAGAGAATGTCGTTGCCGCTGCCGGAGTGTCGTTCCGCATCTCCCAGGATGAACTGGTCGAGATGATCCGCGGTGCCGGGTTTACCCCGGCGAGACGGACAACCGAATACCGGATTCTGCAGGAATACTAATTTTTATTGCAGGCTCGCTGAGAAGAAAAATACCCCCCTGTTCGCTACGCTCTCTTCCCCCCTATTTTATAGGGGGGATTGAGGGGGGTGTTTATTGCTTGATGAGAACAAATAAGGATCACTATGCTCCCGTTACGTAAAAATATTGCCGAGATGGCTGGTTATGTCCCCGGCTTTCAGCCGCAAGGCGAAGGCTGGATCAAGCTGAACACCAATGAAAACCCTTATCCGCCGTCGCCCAAGGTTGCTGCAGCGATTGTGGCCGAATTGGCTAATGCCGGAGCCAACCTGCGCAAATATCCGGATGCCCAGAGCAAGGAGACACGCCGGATTGCCGCCGAGCTCTACGGATTTGACCCGTCCTGGGTGATTACCGCCAACGGTTCCGATGAGCTGCTCAATAACCTGATCCGCGCCTTTGCCGGTGAAGGGGAAGAGGTGGCTTATGTCCACCCGTCCTACTCCTACTATGCGACCCTGGCGGAGATCCAGGGGGCCAGGATCAGAACCTTCGGCCTGACCGAAGATCGCAGGATTGCCGATTTTCCCGAGCGCTACGAGGGGAAGATCTTTTTCCTGACCAGCCCCAACGCTCCGCTCGGCTTTCATTTTGACAATGACTATATCGCCGAACTGGCTCAGCGCTGCAGCGGAGCCCTGGTGGTCGATGAGGCCTATGTCGATTTTGCCGATGGCACGGCCATGGAGCTGGTCAGGCGCTTTGAGAATGTCATTGTGACCCGCACCTTCTCCAAGAGCTATGCCCTGGCTGGCATGCGTCTGGGATTGGCGATCGCCCGTCCTGAAGTTGTCGCTGCACTCGACAAGATCCGTGACCACTATCACCTTGACCGTCTGGCCCTGGTCGCTGCCAATGCCGCCTTGAAGGATCAGGCCTATCTGCAGTCGACGGTCAAGATTGTGCGGTCGACCCGTGAGTGGTTCAGTTCAGAACTGCGCAAGGTCGGCTACCAGATCGAGCCGTCACATACCAATTTTGTCTTTGCCGTACCGCCGGATAGAGATGGCAAGCGGGTTTATGACGCTCTCTATGAGCGCAAGATCCTGGTGCGCTACTTTTCCGATCCGTTGCTCAGGCATGGCCTGAGAATCACCATTGGCACCCGCGAAGAGATGGAAGCGACCTTCGCTGCGCTGGCGGAAATTGGCTGATCTGCATTTTGCGGCGGAGCAGTTTTCTGCTGCGCTGCTCGGCTGGTATGCCGTGCGGGGGCGCAATCTCCCCTGGCGTAACAGCCGTGATCCCTATCGGATCTGGTTGGCCGAGATCATGCTCCAGCAGACTACGGTTGCTGCGGTCATCGATTACTTTCAGCGTTTTACTGAGCGCTGGCCGACAGTTGCCGATCTGGCTGCAGCGACAACCGAAGCGGTGGTCGAACAGTGGGCGGGACTGGGTTACTATTCGCGGGCCCGCAACCTGCACGTAACCGCTCAAAAAGTTGTCAAAGAGTTTGGCGGTTTATTCCCGCAGTCGGTCGCAGAGCTACAGCAGCTGCCCGGGATCGGCCGTTCGACTGCCGGGGCCATCTCGGCTTTGGCTTTTGATCGGCGCGCGGCGATTCTGGATGGCAATGTGCGCCGGGTCCTGTGCCGAATTATGGCGCTGCAGCAACCGCCGCGCACAACGGCTGCGGAAAAGCTGTTGTGGGATTGGGCTGAAGCCCTGACTCCGGAGCAGCAGGTCCACGATTATACCCAGGCGATTATGGACCTGGGGGCGACGGTCTGTACCCCGCGCAGTCCCGATTGTGAAAACTGTCCGGTTGCCATTTTCTGTCGGGCTCTGGAGCTTGAGCTGACCGATCAGCTGCCGCTCAAAACGCCGGGAAAAAAGATTCCACTACGCCGTGAGCTGGCCTTGCTGATCGAGAATCAAGGCCGCTTCCTGGTGCGGCGCCGGACGCTCAACGGGTTTCTTGGCGGGCTCTGGGAGTTCCCCGGTTATAGCCTCGGAGAAGGTGAAGCGGTCGAGCAGAAGCTGGTCTGGCTGAAGGGCGAGCTGGGCTTGACTGGCGAGGCTCAGGCGGTCGCCGAGATCGAACATATTTACAGTCATTTCCGCCTGCAGGTCAGTGCCTACCGTATCGAAGGGGCAGTGACCACTGTTGGCGAGAGTGACAGCCGCTGGCTGGCCCTGGACGAGCTTCTGGAGCTGGCCCTGCACGGCGCCCATAAAAAAATTCTTCCCCATATCCAATGAAGGTTGAAATCTAATGTCTTTACCCCCGATTTTGCTGACCTCGGCTGAGGTTGCTGCTTTTGCCGAGAGGCTGCGTCAATTCCCGATCATCGCCGTCGATCTCGAAGCCGATTCGATGCATAACTATCAGGACAAGGTCTGCCTGCTGCAGTTTTCCACACCTGATGAAACGCTTCTGATCGATCCTCTGGCTGATGCTGACCTGAGTCCGTTGAAGACGATTCTCGCCGATCCTTCGATCCGCAAGATCTTTCATGCCGCCGATTACGATATCCGTTGCCTGGCCCGTGATTTCGATGTGCAGATCAACGGCCTGTTCGATACCATGATCTCCTGCCAGTTTCTTGGCGAGGAGCGTTTCGGTCTGGCCGATGTGTTGCGCAAGTATTACGGCGTTGAGCTGGACAAGAAATTTCAGCGCGCTGACTGGTCGATGCGCCCGTTGCCCGAGGGGATGATCCGCTATGCGGCCGAAGATACCCGTTATCTACATAAGCTAGCAGCCATGCTGGAAGAGAGGCTGATAGGAAAGGGGCGCCTGGAGTGGGTGCAGGAGGAGTTCGCGCTCCTCGAACAGGTCCGTTTTGCCGTCCATGAGGGGCCGGAGTTCTTACGTTTCAAGGGTGCCGGGACGCTCAAGCCGCGCCAGTTGGCCGTGCTGGAAAGACTGCTGCGATGGCGCGATGAGGAAGCGCAGCGCCGGGACCGTCCGGTCTATAAGGTGCTTGGCAGCAAGCCGCTGCTGGAGATTGCCCAGCTCATGCCGAAAGGGCGCAATCAGCTTGAAGGGATTGATGGTCTGCCGCCCAAGCTGCTCGACCGCTATGCCGGGAAAATCCTCTTTGCCGTTGGTGAGGCGCTTGATCTGCCGGACGATAAATTGCCATCTTTCCCGCGGACGCGCAGGCCGGAGAAGGATCTGGCGCTGGAGGAGCGGGTCAAGGTTCTCAAAGAATGGCGCAAAGCTGCAGCTGTAGGTTATGAGCTGGATCCCGGGGTGCTGATCAACAATGCGGCGCTGGAAGAGATTGCCAAACAGCAGCCGAAGACGGCCGCTGATCTGGAAAAAAATCAGCTGCTGAAGAACTGGCAGCGTAAGGAACTGGGGGAGGGGATTCTCACAGCCTTGCGTTAGCAAGGCTGTGATTTCAGATCTGAAATTTCAGATCTCAGCGCTATTCATGCGGCTCAGTCATCCTGGCCGGATCCAATAACCTGTCGAGCAGCTCAGCATCCACACCATCGGTCAACGCCAACTCCCGCAACGTCTTGCCCGTCTTGTGCGCCTCTTTGGCCAGTGCCGCCGCCCGGTCGTAGCCGATTTCCGGAACCAACGCGGTGACCAGGGCAAGGCTCTGCTCCAGAAGGGTCTCGCAGCGCTGTTTATCTGCCGTAAGGCCGGCAAGGCATTTTTCGTCAAATGCCTTTATCGCGTTGCTCAGCAGTTCGATGCTCTGCAGCATGTTGTAGGCGATGGTCGGCATCATAACATTCAGTTCAAAATTCCCTGACAGGCCACAGAGTGCGACCGTCGCGTCATTGCCGATCACTTGGGCGCAGACCTGCATCAGTGACTCGGCCATGACCGGATTGATCTTGCCCGGCATGATCGAGCTACCCGGTTGCACGGCCGGCAGGATCAGTTCACCGAGGCCGCAGCGCGGACCGCTGGAGAGGAAGCGGATGTCGTTGGCAATCTTGAACAGGCTGGTTGCCGTGTTGCGCAGGCTGGCGCTGGTTGCAACCAGCGCGTCCTTTGCGCCTTGTGCCTCGAAGTGGTTGGTCGCTTCCCGGAACGGCAGACAGGTTTCCCTGGCGATACCGGCGATGGTCTGGCCGGCAAAATTGGGTTGGGTGTTGATGCCGGTGCCGACGGCGGTTCCCCCGAGGGGCAGTTCGTAGAGGCCGCTGGAGCAGACGCTCAGTCGTTCGTGGCTCAGTTCGACCTGGCGGGCGTAGCCGGAGAATACCTGGCTTAAGCGAACAGGTGTCGCGTCCTGCAGGTGGGTGCGACCGATCTTGAGAATCCCGTCGAATTCCTCCACTTTCTCTGCCAGCAGCTGGAGCATCTCTTCAAGGGCCGGCAGCAGGGTTTTGTGCAGCTGCTCCGCGCAGGCAATATGTATTGCGCTGGGGAAGACGTCGTTGCTCGACTGCCCCATGTTGACATGATCATTCGGGTGAACGGCTTTGCTGCCCAGCGGCAGACCGAGCAATTGGGCGGCGCGGTTGGCGATTACCTCGTTGCTGTTCATGTTGCTGCTGGTGCCGGAACCGGTCTGGAAGATATCGACCGGGAAGTGCTGGTTCAAGGCGCCGGAGATGACCTCGGTTGCGGCACGACATATCACGTCAGCGGTCTCTTCGGAAAGCAGCCCCAATGAACAGTTGGTTGCTGCGGCATGTTTCTTGATCAGCCCCAGGGCTCTGATCAGCGCCGGAGGTAGAGTGAATCCCGAGATCGGGAAGTTGTCGACGGCACGGGCCGTCTGGGCGCCGTACAGCGAATTATGAGGAACCTGCATTTCTCCAAGGGAATCCTTTTCAACGCGATAGTTATTCATCATTTCAATCCTTTCATCGGCATTTCACAGATAACTAAAGAATAACTCTTTGGGCCGGGCAGTCAAAGAGTCTATTCATCGTGAAATTGTTTCGCTATGATGCCGCAATGCAAACTCTCGCTCTTGTTCTCATAGTATTGTCCGCTCTGATGCATGCCCTGTGGAACCTGCTGGTCAAAAAAAGTTCCGACAAGACGGTCTTTATCTGGTGGATGTTCGTCAGCGCCTTTTGTCTGATGACCCTGGTGACCTGGGGGCTGGATCTCTTTCCGCATCCGACTCCCCGCTTGCTCGGGCTGGCCTGTATCTCGGCGGTCTGTTTTGTCCTCTACCACTGGCTGGGCGGTTATGCCTACCGGGAGGGGGACCTTTCCGTGACCTATCCCCTGGCCCAGACCTCGATGATCTATGTGCCGATCTGGGGCGTGCTGCTGCTGCGCGAACAGCTATCTGTCACGGGGATTGGCGGGATTCTGCTGATCGTGATCGGCGCCTACTGTATACAGCTCAAAGGGCTCGGGCTTGCCGATTTCCGCCGCCCTTTCATGCAGCTGGGTGAACGCTCGGTTCAGGCGGCGCTGTTGGCCGGCTTTATCTACTCACTCGGGGCTATCGTCGACAAGACCGGGGTCGGTGATTACAGTGCCTACCAGTTTACCTATGTGCTGGTCTTCTTCATGGTCCTGCTGATGACCCTCAACCTGCTCAGGCCGGGCTACCGGGGCAGGATTCTGAATGTCCTGAAGATCAACCCCTGGCTGGTTCTCTGTGCCGGTCCGGTGGTCTTTGCCTCCTTTATCAGCTTCCGTATGGGGCTGCAGCTGGCGCCGGTCAGTTATGCCGTGCCTGTGCGCCAGATCGGTCTGTTGTTCGGGGTGCTGATCGGCCTGATCTTCCTCGGTGAATCCTGCGGGCGGATCAGGCTGACATCGGTCGGGTTGATTCTGTTTGGGGTTGTGTTGGTCTGGCACGGATGAATGAAAAGCTATGAACCACGGAGATCACAGAGAAAAAACTGCTTAAACAAGAATGAAAACTCTGTGTCCTCCGTGTCTCTGTGGTAAAAAGAATGCAGATTTTCAGACAGGGTTGACCATGAAAAATATTGCCAATTTTCTCTTCGAAGTCGGGATGCTCAAGCGCACGCCGCGGACCGGTTTTCAGTTTCTCGGCTCCGGCGCTCAGTCGGTGGCTGAACACAGCTTCCGTACCGCGATGATCGGCTATGCGCTGGCCCAGCTCGATGGCCAGGCCGATGTCGCCCGGGTCTTGCAGCTCTGCCTGTTTCATGATCTGCCGGAAGCGCGGATGGGGGATCAGAACTACGTCAACAAGAAGTATGTCACCGTTGACGAGATGAAGGCGGTCGAAGATCTGGCTTGTCAGCTGCCGTTCGGTGATGACTACCGTGAGACACTCAAGGAATTTATCGCCCGGGATAGTTACGAGGCGAAGCTGGCGCATGACGCCGATCAGCTGGAAATGGTCCTGTCGCTGAAAGAGCACAAGGACCTTGGTAACCGCTACGCCGATGAGTGGTATCCTTTTTCACGTTTGCGGCTGAAAACTGAGGTGGCTAAAGAACTGGCCGAGACGATCTGGGAGACCGATTCGTCGAAGTGGTGGTTTGATGAAGATCAACAATGGTGGATCAATGGGGGGAGGGAGTGAATGCTTCACCTCATCTGCGTTGTTGTCGCAGGGTATCCCATCCTCGACGTAGCTCCGTTACGCCTGCGGTGAAATATCCAGCGCCGCCTAGTATCTTAGGCAAATCATTCACTCCTGGGAAGATGGGTTGTTGGTCTGGCCTCTGATTAAAATCTCTCCCTCCTTAACAAGTTAAGAGCTGTTGTAAGTTGAATCCCTTTTCCCATCGGGGAGAAGGTGCCCGATGGGCGGATGAGGGGTAATTTAGTATTTCCTGTTAGCGGTAATGAAACCTGTGCCGCTGACTTGACCCCTTTATCAAATAAATGTTATCTAGTGCCGGCTTATAATTGTTGGCTTACAGGAGAAAATAAATGCTTGATATCAGGTATTTGCGGGAAAACTTTGAGGCGGCCGAGGCGGCCCTGTCCAATCGTAGTGGTGCCGTTGATCTTTCGGCCTTTAAGGAGCTCGATCAGAGCCGGCGTGAGCTGCTGTCTGAGTCGGAAACGCTCAAGGCGGAAAAGAACCGGGTCTCGGCGCTGATCGGCAAGACCAAGGACAAGAGCACGGTCCAGACCGAGATCGCCCAGATGAAAGAGGTCTCGGCGCGGATCAAGGAGCTGGATGACCAGCTGGCTCAGACCGAGGACGAGCTGAATGCCCTGCTGATGGGTGTGCCGAACATTCCGCACGAACTCTGTCCGGTCGGCACGTCGGAAGACGACAACCGGGAAGTCCGGACCTGGGGCGAGAAGCCTGTTTTCGATTTTACCCCTAAAGCGCACTGGGATATCGGTGAGGAGTTGGGAATCCTCGATTTTGAGCGGGCCAGCAAGCTCTCAGGTGCCCGTTTTGCTCTCTACAAAGGGGCTGGCGCACGTCTTGAACGGGCTTTGATCAACTTCATGCTCGATCTGCACACCACCGAGCATGGTTATACCGAGACCTTGCCGCCGTTTCTGGTCAACCGCGCTTCTATGACCGGAACCGGCCAGTTGCCCAAGTTCGAGAGCGATCTGTTTCACACCGAAGATGTCGATCTGTTCCTGATCCCGACCGCAGAGGTTCCGGTGACCAATATCCACCGTGACGAGATCCTCAGCGAGAAGGACCTGCCGCTCTGCTATACCGCCTACACCCCCTGTTTCCGCAAGGAGGCCGGTTCTCACGGGCGTGATACCCGCGGCCTGATCCGTCAGCATCAGTTCAACAAGGTCGAGCTGGTCAAGTTCGTTGTGCCGGAAGAGTCGGACGCCGAACTGGAAAAGCTGTTGAACAACGCTGAAAAGGTTCTGCAATTGCTGCAGATTCCGTACCGTGTTGTCGATCTCTGTACCGGTGACATCGGTTTCTCGGCGTCAAGGACCTATGACATTGAAGTCTGGTTGCCGGGGCAGGAATGTTACCGCGAGATATCATCCTGCTCCAACTTCCGTGATTTCCAGGCGCGCCGTGCGGCGATCCGCTTCCGCCGTGAAGGTGGTGGAAAGCCTGAGCTGGTTCACACCCTGAACGGTTCGGGTTTGGCTGTCGGTCGGACCTTCCTGGCGGTTCTGGAGAACTATCAACAGGAAGATGGCTCCGTCGTCGTTCCGGATGTTCTGCGCCCCTATATGGGCGGTTTGGAGAAAATTACCCTCGAGGGATAATTTCCGATGTGCAAATCGGACTGTCTTGCGGCAAGCGGTTGTAAAAATCTTCCGTTTGTCATAAATTGACAGTCCGTTTCGTTTGCTATTTGTTATGGTTCTGACGAGGGAGTCGTTGGGGAGGACGTATGGATAAGCATGAGCAGAAGCTGGACAGGCTGAGACCGGGGAAGCGCTGGGCCTTTACAGGGTCAAAAAAATCGAACGTGATCGGTTTTGCTATTGGTATCTTGCTGATCGCTGCCTACATCGCTTATACCGGTTGGGGGTTCGTTCAGAACGTGAATGAACAGAAGGCCGCAGCCAATGCTGCGCCACATGTAGAGAACTCAGAGTCAGCGCCAGCTCAAGAATAGTTGGCGGTATGAAAAAAAAGATGCGAAAATGCCCTTGCTTTTTGATCTGATTTTCGTTATCTTCCCAAAGTTTTTCGGCCAAGGCTGAAATCGGCCGGATTCATGCGGAGGAGTGGCCGAGTGGTTTAAGGCGGCGGTCTTGAAAACCGTTGTACGAAAGTACCGTGGGTTCGAATCCTACCTCCTCCGCCATTTACATAGTTTGCTCAATTTGGATTCGAAGCGGAGCGAACGCTGACTAAATGTCAGAAGAGCGGACGGGATGTCCGCGGCAGAGAGCGCAGGGGAGCCGACGCAGGAACCACCCGGATGGTGGTGACGAAGTGGGCGAATCCTACCTCCTCCGCCATATGAAAAAAATGAATATCGTTGTGAATGGAGAGGTGACCGAGAGGCCGAAGGTGCTCGCCTGCTAAGCGAGTGTTCTGGGAAACCGGGACCCGGGGTTCGAATCCCCGCCTCTCCGCCACTAACGATAGTTAAAATGAGTGGCAAAAAAATTCGAAAAAGAAGTTGACAAAGTTTCGGATTTAAGCGATAAAGCTGCTCTCTTAAGCGCCGCTAGCTCAGCTGGATAGAGCGTCTGACTACGGATCAGAAGGCCAGGAGTTCGAATCTCTTGCGGCGCGCCATTTAAAATTAGGCACTTAGCTTATTTAAGCTGAGTGCCTTTTTTGTTTTTTAGATTTTCTCTACAACCTTTGTTGGCCCCTGTTGTACATACCAATCCATCAATCCAAAAAAAACAGAAGCTCCAGAACAGCTGAGGGCCATTCTGGAGCTTCGGCGGTACGCGGCGAGCTGATCTGATACAGCTGGTAACGGTTGCAGAAGCATAATCTTCATCTTTGATGATTGTTCTCATTTCTGATGATATTAAGATCTGCGCTCGTTCATTTCATCATTTGTCATTCTGGACAACAAATGATGCCGCCGTCTGTTTCAAAATCCGATTTATTATATCGGTTTTGATAATCGTGGCACTCTCCCTGGGGAGACGTGGCTGGACAATGGTTTAACCTATTATCCACCTCGCTTTGCCATGATCTGCCGCGTGATGTAATTGTATCAACGATCGCTGGTTTCTCAAGCGGGTCCTCAATTTTGTTCAGGTAAAAATTTCTTTAGTCGTATTTTCAGGACGGTTCAGCCCGAAGGTGAGAATTATTTTGTGGTTGACTAAGTATTGGCGATGGCTAATAATCGATCTTCTGTAATTTTTTACTGTGTATGTATGTTTGCTGACGCCACAATATGATGTTGTGTACAAATCCAGGGTGTATATCAGATGAGCGATTCTTCGAATTTATCTGAAAATTGTCCGGAGTCATTGCCGGAAGATTATCTGCAGTTGAAGCTTGTTTGTGAGGAACAGCTGCGGACCATAAAGGCCCTTGAAACTGCGTTGGGAGAGGCCGGGCATCAGCAGTTAATGGCAGAATTTGAAAGTCTGGAGATGAATCAGATTCTCTCGGCAACTGCGGATCCGATCTGGGTAATCCGTGAAGATGGTGACATCATTCGGGCCAATGATGCGATGTTGAAAGTGCTGGGCAAGGATTTGTCTGAAATTGTTGGCCGGAAGTGTTCTGAATTTATTTGTTGCGGTCATTGCGAGGACGGTGACTGTCCGCTGAAGAAAATTAAAAGTCGTAAAAGCCAGGAATTCGAGATCTGCATTGAAGACGAGTGCTACAGTCTGGCTACCTCTCCACTGGCGACAATTGTCGGTACGGGAGCTGTCGTCGGGCATTTCAGGAATATCACTCTGCGTAAGCAGGCTGAGCGGAAACTGGAAGAGCTGAACAGGAAACTTTCTGAGGCCGCGAATATCGATGGTCTGACCCAGATCGCCAATCGTCGTGCGTTCGATACCCAGCTGCTGAAGGAATGGTCGCGCCTCAAGCGTAGCCAGAATTGCCTGTCCCTGGTCTTGATCGATATCGATTACTTCAAAAAATATAATGATCATTATGGTCACTCAGCCGGCGATGATTGCCTCAAGCAGGTTGCCTCAGCCTTGAAGTTTGCGGTTTTGCGCCCGGTTGACCTGGCCGCACGCTATGGGGGCGAGGAGTTTGTCCTGTTATTACCTGAAACTCCCCTGGAAGGTGCTCTTGCTGTGGCGCAGAGGGCTGCTGAGGCTGTTGCGGAACTCAGGCTGGCTCATGATGAGTCGGATGTTTCTGATTATGTCACTATCAGTCAGGGTGCCGCCTGCATTGCTCCGGTTGAAGATTTAACGCCCATCGATCTCATCAATCTGGCCGATAAAGCTCTGTACATGTCAAAGGAACAGGGGCGCAATCGCTGTACGGGGGTGTAGTCAATTGTCCGGGACCACGATTACTGATCAGATATGCCTGCCGGATGAAAATGAATGTCAATATTTACAAATGGCGTTTTACTGATTTAGAATCAAACCAGAGTGAATCCTTTAAGGTAACGAAGTTCGGTATGCTTTTATTTTCTCAGGAGATGAAAG
Source organism: Geopsychrobacteraceae bacterium (assembly GCA_963676795.2). Classification (GTDB taxonomy): domain Bacteria; phylum Desulfobacterota; class Desulfuromonadia; order Desulfuromonadales; family Geopsychrobacteraceae. The sequence goes on from CAXXTB010000002.1 coordinate 16,346, forward strand.
CGTTCAAGGGAGAACGTTATGGAACTCTGTTTTGACATTGCCCATCTTGCCCATGTCGAGATGTACACAGATAAATTCGATGAAAGCCTCGATTTCTTTACCAGGGTCTACGGTCTGTCATTGTCGGCCCGGGATGAGAATTCCGCCTACCTGCGGGCCTGGGACGACTACGAATTTCATAGCCTGAAGCTGACCCGGCATCATACCACCGGTGTCGGTCATATCGCCTACCGGACCTCCTCTGAGGAAGCGCTGAAACGTCGGGTCGCCGTAATCGAAGAGAGCGGCTATGAGGTGATCGGTTGGGTCGACGGCGATCTCGGCCATGGCAGGGCCTTTCGCTTCGCCGACCCGTTTGGCCACGTCTTTGAGATCTATTGGGACACTGTCCGTTTTGTGCCATCAGCCGAGGAAGCACCGGCGCTGAAGAATCTCGCCCAACGCTACCATGGTCGGGGGACGGCACCGCGCCGGATCGATCATCTCAACCTGCTGGCCGAAGATGTCTCTGTTTTCAAGCATTTCATGGAGACCTGTCTCGGTTCGCGGGTCACTGAGATGATCCAGCTCGATAACGGCCGCATCGGCGGGGCCTGGTTTACCGTTAATAACAAGACCTACGACCTGGCCTGTACTGAGGAACATGGCGGCGGCTACGGGCGCTTGCATCATGTGACCTACGCAACCGATACGCGTGAGGAAATTCTGCGCGCTGCCGACATCTTCCTCGAGAATGGCGTCTATATCGAAACCGGACCGCACAAGCATGCCATTCAGGGAACCTTCTTCCTCTATGTCTGGGAACCGGCCGGCAACCGGGTCGAACTGGCAAACTCAGGAGCACGGCTGATTCTTGCTCCCGACTGGCAGACGGTGGTCTGGACCGAAGATGAGCGGAAGAAGGGGCAGGCCTGGGGGCTGAAGACGATCGCGTCCTTTCATACCCACGGCACCCCGCCGGTGGCGAAGAAGGAAGAGCGTAGCGTGGTTTAGCTTCCGCGTACCCCCTTGCTGGGCTGTCATTCTGTCGTTAGGGTTGGCGCCGAGCCGGTAACTTCTGTTATGATCGGCCAGAATTTTGCCGTGAGTGACAGAGCTTGAGCGTGATCAGAGAATTTCTTCAAAAAGAACGTGGCCGGCTGGTTGATATCCATCAGGAGGCTTATCCCCTCGATGAGCCCTTTATCGATTTTGCCGGCCATTTCGGCGATTGTCCCGGTACTGTCCTGCTGCTCAGCGGTGGACAAGGGGACTGCGCCCGTTACCATGTCCTCGGGCTTTTCCCCGACCTGATCCTGACCGGTTCCGGGCAGAATATTACTTTGCGACTCACAACCGAAACAGGCGGTTCAGCTGAGGAGTTCAGTGCCGATCCGTTCACAGCTCTTGAGCAGCTTCTTGCCCATTTCAGCTGTCCACAGGATAAATCCTTTACCCCACTTTCCAGCGGCCTGCTCGGCTATCTGGCTTACGATCTGAAGGATCAGCTCGAGCGCCTGCCGCGCACAACGGTCGATCCCTGGGGCTTGCCGGAACTCTATTTTGTTCTGCCGCGCGCCATTCTTGTTCAGGATCTGTATAGCGGTGAGACGAGGCTCCATATTCCCCGCTTCGAAAAGATGGCCTTCAGGCCTGAGCAGATCAAGTCCGACCTGTTGAGTGCATCGAGGCGGCCCGCTGGTCGCTGCATGCTCGGCAAGGTTACTTCGACTACCTCGCACCGACTGTTCATCCGTCATATCGACGGAATCCGTGAGCGGATTCGCCAGGGGCAGGTCTACCAGGTCAATTATTCGCAGCAGTTTCAGGGGAGTTTCGACGGGTCGGCCTTTGCCCTGTTTGAAAATATGTTTGAACGTAATCCCGCCCCCTTTTACGCATTTATCAATGCCGGCGATCATCAGATCGTTTCGACCTCTCCGGAGCGTTTTATCTGTCAGAACGGGTCCTCTGTCGAGACGCGGCCGATCAAGGGGACGCGGCCACGTGGCGAGGTTGTCCGGGAAGATGACGCCCTGCGCAATGATTTGCTGAGTAGTGAGAAGGATGATGCCGAACTGGCGATGATTGTCGATCTGATGCGTAACGACCTGGGAAAGGTCTGCCAGCTCGGCTCAGTCAGGGTCCGGGAGCATAAACGGATTGAGAGCTATCGTAACGTCCACCACATGGTGTCGATTGTCGATGGGGTCCTGGCGGCTGAAAAATCAGCTGTTGATCTGCTCAGGGCCAGTTTTCCCGGGGGATCGATCACCGGCTGCCCGAAGATCAGCGCCATGCGGGTGATCGATGAGTTGGAAGGGGCGCGGCGGCACATATATACGGGTTCTATCGGTTACCTGAGTTTTCATCAGACCATGGACCTGTCGATAGCCATCCGTACAGCGACCATTTTCAATAGTGGAATCCGTTTCTCGACCGGTGGCGGGATCGTCTACGACTCCGATCCACAGAGCGAGTTTGAAGAAACCCTGCATAAAGCGCAGAGTTTTTTTGAACAGGAATCATCAGTGAACAATTTTCCTCAAAAATACGTGTGGTTGAATGGCCAGATTCTGCCCCAGGATGAAGCGTTGCTGCCCGTTCAGAGTGGTGCTTTCCAGTATGGCTATGGCCTGTTTGAAACGCTCAAGGTGGTTGCTGGAGAGGTTCAGTACCTCGCTGAACACCTGGGGCGCCTGGAGTCGGGGTGGCGCCAGCTGTACCGTTCTGCATTTCCCGATCTCGATTGGCGTGAGGTCGCTGCTCAACTGCTCAGCTATAACGGCCTGGAAAACGCTACCGTCGCAATGAAGATCGTGGCCGGAAAAGCCGCTGAAACCTCAGCGGCCGAGGTTGATCTGATCTCTACGGTCAGACCCTATCGCCACCGCCTTGAGGGGCGCCAGGAGAAGGGGCTGCACCTCGGTGTCTATTCTGAACCACGCCAGAGCCCGCTCGCCGATCTGAAGTCGCTGAATCACCTCTATTATATCCGGGCCGGGGAGTGGGCTGCGCAAAACGGGTTCGACGAAGCCCTGGTTCTCAATCCGGACGGATCTGTTTCCGAAGGGAACAGTACCAACCTTCTGCTCATAGAGGGGCAGACGGTTGTTATTCCTGAGTCTGAACATGCTCTTGGCGGGATCATGCAGTCTGTTGTCCTGCGTGCATTGGAGGTCTATGGCTACACTCCTGTCTGTAGGAGAGTCCTTCCTGAAGAGCTCAAACAGGCTGATCAGGTGTTGATCTGCAATTCTCTGCTTGGAGTTGTCCCAGCCTTGTCGCTGAATGGTGCTCTGCTCAAATCGGAACCAGGCTTTTGTGAAGATTTAAATATTCAATAATATCAATTATTCATTAATATTTTCCTTTACAAAACTTTACCTTCCTTAAGTTCACTTTACCCAAATTTTTTCTATACTCGGCCCATTGATATCGCGCTTGTGTAAAAAATTACCATTACTGTATAACGTCGAGCAAGGAGCCGAAAATGAGTTTCAAGAATATTGCCCGTCAGTGGATTACCCCGATTACCCTGGGGAGTTTCATCGTCAGTGCCGTTACCGGGATTCTGCTGATCTTTCACATCAAGAGTGGATTTATCATCTGGTCACATGAGTGGCTGAGTCTGGTCTTTGTCGCCGGAGGTGTTCTGCATGCCCTGATCAACTTCAAACCGTTGAAGACTTCAGTCGTGCGTATCAAAGGAGCGGTCATTGTCGTCGCCTTTATCGCTGTGACCGGGGTTGCACTGTTCTCTCAAGGGCAGGCTGTGACCGGTGGCAGCCATGGTGGCGGACGCGGCGGATTTGCCGGTGGCGGGTCGCCGGTCGGGAAGATGTTTGTCGCCATGGGGAATCTGCCGATTTCAACCCTCGCTGAGGCAACCGGTCATACTCAGGATGAGCTGGTCGCGACCCTGGCATCGAACCATATCGCTGTCACCAGCCAATCGCAGACTCTTGCCGAGCTGGCCAGCCAGAATGGAACCCAGTCTGCCGATCTGCTTAAGCTGGTTTTGTAAGTTGTCGTTTAAATTTCAGGTAGCACGCGCGGCAAGAAGTTTGTTAAGCGATGCGAGAAGCCTGGATTCCTGTGGTTCCATGACGGGAATTCAGGCATTTTTTGACTCTGAGAAAGCTTTAGCGTGAGGAGCAGGTTTTGGATTTCTTTCCCGGCTGATGAAATGGTTCTCTTCCGTTGAGGATATAACGTATACTGTGATCCATACCATAAATGAGTAAGGGGGTGCGGATGGCATCGACAAATATTCAGAGGCGGGCTCAGGTCCTTTACCTTTCTCATGGTGGTGGTCCGTTGCCCCTGTTGAATGATTCCGGGCATCAGGCCATGATCGCATTCATGAATGAATTGCCCAAGGTCCTGCGCCACCCGGAGGCCATCCTGGTTATCAGTGCCCATTGGGAAGAGAGTGTGCCGACGCTGCTCGGTTCGGCACACCCGCCGATGCTCTATGACTATTACGGCTTTCCTTCGGAAACCTACCAGGTGAACTACCCTGCTCCCGGGGCACCGGGACTGGCCCTGCAGCTTGCCAGGCAGCTGCATGAGCAGGGCTTCTCCGCGGAAATCGATCCGCGCCGTGGTTTTGATCACGGAACATTCATTCCGCTGATGCTGATTTATCCCAAAGCCGATATCCCCGTCATTCAGCTCTCGCTCTGCAAAGGGCTTGATCCGCAGGCTCATCTTCAGCTTGGCAAGGCACTGCAGGAATTGCTCAGGGAAAATATTCTGATTATCGGCTCCGGCCAGTCGTTTCACAACCTCTATGAATTTTCTCAGCGGAGTGACGCTGTTGATCCGCAGAATGAAGATTTTCAGGACTGGCTGGCGGAGATCTGCGATCCGGCCATGTCAGAAAGCGAGCGGCAACAGCGACTGATCGCCTGGAAAGAGGCTCCCAATTCGCGCTACTGCCATCCCCGCGAAGAACACCTGTTGCCGCTGCATGTCTGTCAGGGATTGGCGGAAACTGCGCCGCAGATCATTTTCGACGATCTGGTTATGGGCAAGAGGACGCTCGCTTTTCAGTGGTGAATTTTCTCACGCCCGTTCACTTTGCTCACTCGAGACGCAGAGGACGCTGAGAGAACCATTGGGTTTGCCTTTCTCTGTGCTCTCTGCGTTTCTGCGCGAGATAGATTTTTACAGGTTATAGCCATTCGAGAGCCGAGTAATTCCCTCTTTTAATACTGGGACATTGAAGTTGATGAGCAACCCAAGAGGTTTTTTCGCCAACCGCAGATATGTCAATAGTTGTTTCGAATGAACAGGCTGGAGTTTTTCCACCGATTTCAGTTCGATAATTATTTGATTCTCGACCAAAAGATCAAGCCTGAGGCCATCACTGGAAATTTCTTTGCCGCGATAAATGACTGGCAAGGCAATTTCTTTCTCTACAGAGAGATTGCACCTGGATGTCAACTCATCGAAGAGGCAAAGCTGATACACGGATTCCAATAGCCCGGGGCCAAGTTCACGGTGAACATCGATTGCTGCACCAATAATCGATTGGGTCAATTTGTTAAGATCCATGTGTATTCCTTTTGACTCTTTGAATCTGTCTCACGACTGCTCGCTGCACTCACTCGAGACGCAGAGAACGCTGAGAGAACCTTAGTGTTTGCCTTTCTCTGTGACCTCTGCGTCTCTGCGCGAGATAGCTTTTTTGATTCCGGGTTTGGTCCGTTTATTATTTGAAAACACTATAGCACGATTGTCAAAATCGATGCCCTGAGTGAGATTATTTGAATCTCCTTGAATTGCCGGCAATTTCATGATAGAAGCACAGTCCTGCTGCGTAAAGGGTGAGAATGGAACAGGCGGAACTTGATGAAAAGTTCATGCGCGAGGCACTCGCCGAAGCGAAGCTTGCCGAGGATCTGGGCGAGGTGCCGATCGGTGCGGTGATCGTTCATGAAGGCGAAATCATCGGTCGTGGCCATAATCTGCGTGAAACCAGCAACGATCCGACCACCCATGCCGAGATGATCGCCATCCGCCAGGCTGCGGAAAAGCTCGGCTCCTGGCGGCTGCTCGACTGTACGCTCTATGTGACCCTCGAACCCTGCGTCATGTGCATGGGGGCCATAATCCTCGGTCGAATTCCGTATCTGGTCTACGGCTGTCGCGATCCACGGGTCGGAGCTGTCGGTTCGATCTATAACCTGGCGCAAGATGAACGCTTCAATCATCAGCCAGAGGTTCGTGAAGGAATTTTGCAGCAGGAATGCAGTTTTCAGCTCAGCGACTTTTTTCGTCGTTTACGTGAGCAGAAAAAAGCGTTAAAACAGAAAAACAATTGAATAACAGATGTGGAGAGGTGTCCGAGAGGCCGAAGGTGACAGACTCGAAATCTGTTGTCCCGCAAGGGACCGGGAGTTCGAATCTCCCCCTCTCCGCCATAAATAACAAGGGGTTAGCTAGTTTTGGCTGACCCCTTGTTTTGTTTCTCATTGTTAAATGGTACAGTTTTGGTACACTTCAAAACAAAAAAATACACCATTTGGCGATACAGGGGGAAACGTGGCAACAATTCAAGAGCGAAAATCTGCTGACGGAAAAACCAAATACCGGGTGATTGTTCGAATGAAAGGTTGCCCTCCGCAGTCGGCAACTTTCGAACGTAAGACCGATGCCAAAAAATGGGCACAGGATACGGAATCTGCCATTCGTGAAGGTCGTCATTTTAAAACCGTTGAAGCTAAAAAGCATACCCTTCGGGAAATGGTTGAGCGCTACATTGAAAACGTCCTGCCTTTGAAACCTAAAACCTACAAAAATCAAAAAATGCAACTTGAATGGTGGGCTGATGTAATCGGCTACCATTTGCTCTCAGATGTAACACCAGCATTGATTGCTGAAAGTAGAGATAAACTTCTTTCCGAAACAACATATCGGGGAACAAAGCGTTCACCCGCAACAGTTGTTCGATATATGGCGGCAATCTCTCATGCTTTCACTATTGCCGTAAATGAATGGGGTTGGTTAGAGCATAATCCGGTTTCTAAGGTAAAGAAACCGATTGAGGCAAGGGGTAGGGTACGTTTTCTTGATGATGACGAAAGAGCGAGGCTTTTGGCCTCTTGTCAGGAAAGTGGTAATCACTTCCTTTATGTCATTGTGGTGTTGGCCATTACAACTGGGATGCGGCAGGGAGAAATCTTGGGACTGAAATGGAAAGATATTGATCTTTTGCGTTCCTGCGCGGTTTTGCATGAGACAAAAAATAATGAACGCCGCAGAGTTCCCATCCCGCAATTTGCAGCACAGTTATTAATTGAAATGTCAAAGGTACGTCGAATCGATAGTCCCCTTGTTTTCCCTGGCAATAAAGATCCACAAAAACCGATAGATATTCGCAATATTTGGGATGATGCAGTTACAAGGGCAGGATTGGAAGATTTTCGTTTTCATGATCTGCGTCACACTGCAGCATCATACCTAGCAATGAACGGTGCAACTTTGGCAGAAATTGCGGAAGTTTTGGGGCACAAAACGTTGCAGATGGTGAAGAGGTATGCCCATTTGTCGGATGCTCATACTGCTGGGGTCGTAGAAAGAATGAGTAGTAAAATTTTTGGTTGATTCTGACTCGGCAGTACTGCAATTAAAAAAACAGAGGAAATTTAAGGGGAAAAAATTTCAGAGAAATTGTTTTGAGTGAATAAGTAAAAACGCCACCGACTGGTTTAATACTGGTCTGTGGCGTTTACGTTTTGTCTAGAAAAGATTACCTCTACGGCAATGAGGTCGGTCCGCAATAGTGGACACCATGTTATAGTCAGGCAGCCCCTTGCTGCCTGATGAATTTCTTCCAGTATGCCGCCGGGGAGAGATTGCCCAAGCTGGCATGTCGTCTCTGCCGATTGTAGAACATCTCGATATACTCTCTGATCTCAATGACAGCTTGCTGCCGGGTGCGATACTTCCGGTGGTGGACCAGTTCCCGTTTGAGCGTGCCGAAGAAGCTCTCCATCGAGGCGTTGTCCCAGCAGTTCCCCTTGCGGCTCATCGACGGCTTCATCTCGAATTGCTTCATCAGCTTCTGGTAGCGGCGCGAGCAATACTGGCTGCCGCGATCCGAATGGTGGATCAACCCTTTCGGTGGCCGCCGGGCAGCAACGGCGCGGAAGAGGGCGCGGCCAACCAGGTCTTGCGTCATCCTATGGCTCATGGCGTAGCCGACGATTTCCCGGTTCCAGAGGTCCTTGATCGCCGCCAGGTAAAGCCAGCCTTCTTCGGTGGCGACATAGGTGATATCCGCCACCCAGGCCTTGTTCGGCCCTGATACTGCGAAATCCTGGTTCAGCAGATTCGGAGCAACCGGCAGCTTGTGGTTCGAGTCGGTGGTTGACTTGTACTTCTTAACCTGCTTGCATCGCAGGTCCATTTGGCGGCGCAGGCGCTTGATCCGGTTCAGCCCGACCTCGACCTTCTCGACGTCAAGCAGTTCATCCTGAATCTTCTCCGGCCCGTAGGCGCCTCGGCCCCGCTCATGGGCCGCCTTGATCGCCACTTTGAGTCGTTCGTCCTCCTGCTTGCGGGCTGACGGCTTGCGATTCTTCCAGGCATAGTAGCCGCTTTTCGATACGCCGAGTGTCCGGCACATCGGATCGACGGAGAAACCCTGCTCCTTGCGCAGCTCGTCGATCATCGCGTACCTCCCCGCGGCTCCTTTGCAAGGTACGCCATAGCCTTTTTTAGGATTTCCTTCTCCAGCCGGGCTTCGGCCAGCTCTTTCCGCAACCGGGAGACCTCGGCCTCCAACTCAGATACGTTATGGCTGCCGTGGGCCTTTAGGCCGGTGGTGCCATGCTTCTTGATCCAGTTGCGCAGCGTCTGCTGCGATACGCTCAAACGCCGCCCAACTTCGGCAACCGTCAAGCCGCCATCGATGACTAGGCTGACGGCCTCCTCCTTGAATTCCAATGTGAAAAACTGCCTCGGTATGCGTTCCAATGGACACCTCCTTGAGCCTCGCAGGCTATCAGATTGGTGTCCACTTTTTCCAGCCTACCTCACACAAATCAGCCCGACTTGGTTTCAGGGTGATTTTTGTTCCCCCTTGCGAAAGTATGAGGAGAATAATCATTTCGACTGCACTTTTTGCCCCTAGATGCCAAAGCGTTTCTGAACGGATTTCTGCCATGATACTTGGCTTGGATTGGGGTGTTTTCCAAGAGCCAATAAGAAGGGTGAATTCTTTGTTCTGAATTAGCCATTCGTACCCTTTGCTGCCATGTGGTTTTAGGGTGAATTGCCATTTGATTTTATTTTCGCCGTACACGAAGAAACCGGGAGTTTCATTGCGGGTACTTTTTGCGATGTCTTTGAGGTGATTCAGGTAGTCAAATAAATCCGAATTTGCCCAATGAACGTCTATGGCCAAATTTAAAGAGTCCAAACCTGATGCGAGAATTCGAGCGGGTGTGGTGTCTGTATTCACCTTTGAGGGGGGGCTGATAGTCATCAGCCCCGTTTGTGAATCTTGATTTTTCTCCATTTTTATCTCCTCTGATCATAATTGAACTGCAAGCTGATTCTTGCGTCGTTCTTGTATTCGGAGATTACGGGATGATTAAATGGAGAGCCCTCACAAGTAGGAAAGATTTTTTGTGAGACTTCAGGTAGTAGAGGGGACGAGACGTTTTATTGCCATGTAGAAAGCGTGTGGGCTTTCTGGTATGTCTGGATCTACAAGGCCTTGTCCGCAGTCTTGAGCGATTGCATCAAAAAGGGAGCGAATGTCAGGTTCATTAAGCCGGTGATTAAATTCAATTGAGATTTGGGTAATCATCGCTGCGTATAAGACCTTAAACTTTTTCAGTGGGATTTTATCAAGAGGTCGTTTTAGTGCATCGTGGACTTGCTCGAACTTCGCGCTATTGGTTAAACGAAGTTCGTGAATGTATCGGGCTATTTTTCTGTCAAAGATGGCTGATGGGTCTATTTTTACCAGTTTTAGAAGGCTTTTAAAGTCTCTCTGGCGGGCGCTTCGGAGGAGCTGTGCTGGGGCTGTGAAGCATAGGATCGCACAAGGAACTTGAACTCTTAAGAAAAAATAGAATTCAGTAAAATTGAAATGGTTTTCAAACTGTTCCATTGGGTTTTCTTTTTCAAATTCTTCTTCTGAAATATTGTATGAGTTTAAATATTCTTCAAGAATTTTTTCTTCACTTTCAAGTTTGAGATTGTCGAGGTCGTAGCCAGATTTTTTGAAATTTTCGGGAAGGCTTTTTAGGTTGTTAAATGATCCTGTAGGGAATTGAAACAATTGCCACACGTAGGTGTTAATGTTTTGATGTGTTCGAAAGAGTTTGAGCCATGAATCAAGGTCTGGTACGACATCCTTGCCAAACATCATGTCGTTTTCGTGCACTTCCTTGACTAAGACGTAGGCAATTTTTGACATTTGAACTTGTGAATGGGCAAGCATAGCCAGTAGAGGGGGCTTGTCCTTGGCCCATTTTTTGAAATTTTTAGTGCTTAACATGAATTTTTCCATTTATAAGTTTATGTATTTTGGCATGAGTCAAAGATAAGATTTCCTGAAAGTAAGGTTGACTGAAAAAGTATTGATAGATATTTATGAGTTTGATTGTTTTAAGGCTGAATTCTCATAAACGAATTGCTACTGATTAGATTCAAAACCTGAATTTTCCATTATAGGGGATATGTATGATCAAATGTTTTCTTTCACACAGCAGCGTGGATAAGGGGCTCTATGTTGAAACAGTTGCTAGGATTCTTAGTAAGGAAAATATTATATATGATGAATATACATTTGAAGAGGGTATGCCTCCATTAGAAGAGATTCTCAAAGGTTTAGGGGTTTCGGACATCTTTGTGCTTTTTATATCAAACAATTCTCTAGAAAGCGAATGGGTTCAAGCGGAGATTGTCGAAGCAAAAGAATTGCTTGACGACGGAGAAATTAAGAGAATCTTTCCTGTGATTATTGATAAGGATATTGACTACACTGATGGAAGAATTCCTGCCTGGCTCAGGGATGGCTACAATTTAAAATTAATCAATAGGCCAACTGTTGCTGCGAGAAGGATAAAGCAGCGAATGCGGGAGGTAAGTTGGCAATTGCATCCAAGATTGAAGGAACGTGAGTCGTTATTTGTTGGAAGAAACGAGATTATTTCCTCAGTAGAAGAACGGATTGATGATTTTGATAAACCAAAGCCATTTTGCATAATAGCTTCTGGTATTGAAGGTATAGGAAGGAAGTCTTTATTAAAACAATCATTTAAAAAGGGTAATATTGTTGGTTTTTCTTATGAATTCCCCGTTATCAGTTTTAGTCAGCATGAAAGTTTGGAAGATTTTATATTGAAAATATATGATCTTGGTTTTTCAGAAGAAAAAGATATTAAAAATCTTATTGGAAAAACTATAGAAGAAAAAATTAGTATTTCTATTGATTTGATCAACGATGTCGTAAATTGTAAGGAACGCATATTAATTATAGATGATGGGTGTATAGTGCGCTTTGATAGAAATATAGCTGGTTGGTTTATGTTGATAATTGATGGTTTAGAAAATAATGATTATATATTATTTGCGATAGCTTCAAAGTTTAGATTGAATAGGTCGGTTTTAAGAGGAGTAGACACTGTTTTTCCTATCGAAGTTCCAGAGCTTGATGTAAAAGAAAGGTCTGGTCTTTTAAGTAGATATTGTAGTTTTGAAAAATTAAATCTTTCAAGAGAGGATCTTAGGCTTTTTTCAGAACTCTTAAACGGATTTCCAGAACAGGTTTTTTATACTGTCGACTTGATTCGTGATGTTGGAATAATTGAGGCCAAAAAAAGAACTTATGAGATAGTTGAATTTAGTTCAGAAAGAGCAAGTAGGATTTTAAAAAAATATGAAGATAATGATAATGTAATGGATTTTATTTCTTTGATCGCACATTTTGATTTTATTAGCCATGATTTTATTTGTGACATTGTTAATGATGATGATTTTGTAGAAAATACTTTGGATGATTTGATTACAACTTCAGTTTGTGAGGTAATCGGAGCTGGAAAAGAATATATAAGGATGAACGATGCTATTAGGGATTATGTAAGAAGGACAACATTTAAAATTCCAGATAATTATAGAAAGAGAATAGAACATCATGTTGGGGAATTTCTAAAATCATACAAAGAAGAAGAAAAGGATGTCTCTGATTACTTATTTTCTCTTAAGGAAGCTCTTTTGTCTGGAGAAAAGGTTGATCAGTCATACTTAATCCCATCTCACTTTCTAAAAACAATGAAGGATTTATACGATCAATATAGAAGATATGATGATGTAATTAACTTGGCTGATAGGGTTCTTCAGAGTGATAGGTACTTAGATGAAACAATTAAGAGGAATATTAGATATTATTTGTGCCTTTCTCTTGCTAGGAAAAGAAGTGATCGGTTTTTGAGAGAAGTTCAGTTTATTAATGGGTCTGATCATAATTTCTTGTTTGGTTTTTATTGTCGATTAAAGGGAAGATATGAAGATGCGATTGATAGGCTTAACAGGGCTTTAGGGGAAAGGGAAAACTTTTCAAGTGCAAGAAGGGAGCTAGTTCAGGTTTATAGTTTTATAGAAGATTTTGAAAGTGCCCTTTCTCTTGCTAAGAGGAATTACGAAGAAAATAGGTTAAATCCATATCACATACAAGCATACTTTAATTGTTTGTTAAAAAGTAGTAGGCCTTTTGAAAATACTAAAGAGCTTGAAAAGTTATTGGATAGTTTTTCCAAAGTAGATACGGATGTTTCTAACGAAATGTACTTGAGGGCATTGTCTGAGTTTCATGCAATAAATAAAAATGATTATAAATCTGCGATAGAGGTTATCAATGATTGTGTTGCTCAGTTTCCTGATAGTGTTTATTCTAATTTGACAAAATTTGATATTTGCGAGCGTTCTTCCAATATTAGTTGTATGGTCGAGGCATTAGGTGTCTTGAGGGGGATTATCGATAAGAGCTCCTATTTTTATAATGCCTTGTTGAGGGCTGAATGTTTACTGCTAGCTCATCAAGGGGAGAAGGACAGGGCCGAGAACTTGTTGCATAGGAATCTGGGTGATTTTCCATTAACGTATCGTGAGAGGATTAGGCAGCGTATTTCAACGATTGTTGGCTGATGTGTTTGGTACACTCTTGGTACACTTTGGTACAAAAAATAGCAAAATCCAACAAAAGATAAAGGAATAATTATATCCATAAATAACCGAAAAAACAGCAAGAAATGTTTTTTGGCGTTTTGTGGTTTTTCGTGGTTTTCCGACTCGAAATCTGTTGTGGCGCAAGCCACCGGGAGTTCGAATCTCCCCCTCTCCGCCATTATAAAAGAATAGGGGCGTCCGAAAAACGGACGCCCCTATTCTTTTAATCGTTGGATCGAGATTCGAAGCGCAGCGAGCGCAGACTAAATGTCTGAAAAGTGGCCAGGGATGGCCACGTCAGCGAGCGAAGGGGAGCCGACTCAGGGTTGAGCGTGAGGCAAAATCCGTTGTGGGCGCTCTTCCCCCTCTCCGCCATTTATAAAAAGAAGGCTTTCTGTGAATCAGGAAGCCTTCTTTTTTTGTCGCCGGGGAGATTCGAGGCGTAGCGAGTGCAGTGAGGTTTAGAATCGTCACTGACTTTTACGTCATAGTGCCCAGTTTAATTTGGATGGCAGGGCCTCCGGCGGTAAAAAAATGTTCTTACGAATTGATATCTTCTTATTTTGTTGTAGAATGATCTGTCGATTTATTTTTTCTGATTTTGGCTAGCCTTAGCCGTGTTTTGCGTGTCGTTTTTTTGTACGCAGTATACAGTAATGACACTTTTCAATTTGATGACAGGTGATATGTCTATAGCCACTAAATTTAAGTCTATATGCTTGGTCGTTGTTGTTTTATGTTGTGCTTCGGTTCCGGTTTTAGCCGTACCAGCAACCAGCCAGGTTCCCCTCGACAGCTGGGTTTATCCTGCTCTGGATAAGCTCAGTGCCTTTGGTTTGATTCATTCCTCTTTGCAGGGATCTCGTCCTTTTAGCAGATACGAAGCTGCTCGGCAGGTTGCAGAGGCTGCCTCTGCTGCTGAGTATCGAGATATTCCACCGGTTATTACTTCATTAATTGCCAGACTTGAGCGTGAGCTGAAAGACTCTCTTGATGAGCTGAAAACAAATGTGGCGCCAGGATATATAAAGCCTCGAGAAATCAGGCTCAATTATGTTTCCCAGGACGGACAGGAGGCGGTTTATTCGAATGGTGGAGTTGTGGCCAGTCAGTTTCCCCTTAATTATAATAACTCGGGGATAGAATATGTAGATCAAAACATGTCATTGAGTGTTCAGGGGGAAGTTCGCCTCGGCAGCCGTTTGCTGGTAGAGCTTAGACCTCAATTGCTGTTTTCTGAGGGTGATGAGAACGATGCCGAGCTCTCGTTGCTCGATGGACGGGTTGCACTGCAGTTGGGTAGTTTAGAGTTTTCAGCTGGCCGACAGGCACTTTGGTGGGGACCGGGGCGTCATGGTTCTTTGGTGTTGACCGATAATGCAGAACCGCGTGACATGGTGCGCCTGACAAATCCCGTCCCAACTCTCCTGCCATCGATTTTCAAGTACCTTGGCCCTTTTAAGGTTGATGTTTTCTGGAGTCAGCTTGAAGAGGAGCGTGTTGTGCCTGACCCCTATTTCGCGGGTCTTCGTCTCAACTTTAAGCCTCTGCCATGGGTTGAGCTTGGCGCTTCGCGTACGGTTATGTTTGGCGGAGAGGGGCGGCCCGATGTCGACTGGGACGAGTTTGTCACGATTCTGGGCGGAAAAAACCTCTCAGGAGGTGAGGATACCAGTAATTCGCTTGCCGCTATCGACGCCTTGATCCGTTTGCCATTTCTTTTCGGCGCTGAGATTTACGGCGAGGTTGGCGGCGAGGATGAGGCGAACCACTTTTTTTCCAAAGAAGCTTATCTTGCAGGCCTGTTCCTGCCGCAGCTTGAGCCGAGTGGCAGGTTGAGCTTGCGGGTCGAATATGCAGACATCTCGGAACCCGCCTGGTATCGACATTCCCAATATCGGAGTGGTTATACTTACGAGGGGACGGTCATGGGCCACCACGCCGGGGGAGCTGCCAGAGATACCTGGCTTGAAATTGGTGTCATTGTGGCTCCCGAACTGCAGTTGGCCCTTGGCTTCGACTATGAAGAGCGTGGCCTTGACCAGCCGCACAGCGAAGAGTACCGCGAGATGCAACTGTCGCTGGACTGGGCGTTCGCCGAACATTATTCACTCAATGGCGCTTTCGCTTATGGCCGGGCGGAAAACTTCAATTTTGTGGCCGGTAATGACAAGGACTTCAGTCTGATGACCGTCGGTTTGCGCGGACATTGGTGATCTTTTCTGGGAGAGTTGATGTGTTGATGAGGAACCGTTGTACTTTTGTTATGTTGCTGACCCTTCTGGGACTCTTGCTCTTTTTGTCGTGCCCGGCTTTTGCTGCTGATTACGGGGCAAAATATACGTCGGCAGTGAACGATTATTGGCAGAATCTGAGTCAGGAAGAGCAGGAAAAGGTGTTGCAGAATCTCTCTTCCGAGCAGCGTCAGAGCTTGCAGGCAGGACAGCAAGAGCCAAGGACTCTGACTTCACAGCAGTATGAGCAGGTTCAGTATTCCGCCACCGATTCAGTGTCACAGGTGATGACCCCGGAGCGGGGAGCCGAACTTCCCCCAGATCAATTCTCTGCAACCCAAGAGAGGCAGGTGGAGGTTCCTTCGCAGGCGGAGCGCTATTTCATGCAGCTGGCCGGTGAGGAAAAGACTCCCCGCGGTCAGATTTCGCTGAAGACTGAACCGCTGAACCAGTTCGGCTTCGATTTTTTTGACAACTCCCAAGGGTTTCAGGCCGATCAGGCCGGTCTTGTCGGACCGGACTATGTGCTTGGACCGGGTGATGTCTTGCGGATAGATGTCTGGGGCAATATCGAAGGACACTACCAGGCCCAGGTGGACCGTAACGGTGAGATCGTTCTTCCTAAAGTTGGTGTCGTCAATCTTGTTGGGCAGAACTTTGCCCAGGCCAAAGAGACGATCAACCGGCAGATCGGCAAGTACTTCAAACAGTACCAGGTCAATGTCGCTCTCGACAGCCTGCGTTCCATCAATGTCTTTCTGGTAGGCGAAGTCAATGCGCCGGGAACCTACCGGGTCAGTTCCATGAGTACCGTGCTGACAGTTCTTTCGTCCGCTGGAGGGCCGTCAAAAAACGGCAGTCTGCGTGAGATCAAGGTCCTGCGCGGTGGCCAGCAGTTGGCTCTCATTGACTTTTATAATTTTTTCCGGAGCGGGGACAACAGTCAGGATGTTCGTCTTCAGTCGGGTGACACTATCCTGGTGCCGATCGCCGGAGCCCAGGTCGGCATCTCGGGGGGTGTCAGGCGGCCGGCGATCTATGAGCTGACGCCGACCGAGACCCTTGGAGATCTGGTCGGGATGGCCGGTGGCCTTGTTTCGACGGCCTACCTGCAGAAGGTCAGATTGCAGCGGGTCGTCGCGCACAACAATGCGGCCGTAATCGATCTGTCGCTGACCGGAACAGAAGAGCAGGTCGCAAGCGCTTTAAGCTACCCGCTGCAAGATCGCGATCTGGTTCAGATTGCGCCGATAACCGATGCCGGTGGATTTGTCACCCTGGTCGGCTACGTTGCCCGGCCGGGCGAGTACCAGCTGGAACCGGGGATGAGGCTTGCCGACCTGTTGCTGAAGTACAATAATCTGCTCCCTGAATATTTCCCCCAGACCGCACAGATTGTCCGCAAATCAGCCCCGGCATACCGGCCGGAGATACTGACCGTTAATCTGCAGCAGGCTCTGAACGGAGATGCGCAAAACAATATCCAACTGCAGGAATACGACCTGGTTCGTCTGTTTTCGACGGAAGAAATGCAGGAGCTGCCTGAGGTCACTATCTCTGGTGCCGTGCTTAAGCCCGGAACCTATCGCTTGCTCGATAAGATGACGGTTGCTGATGTCGTTGCGGTTGCCGGTAACCTGAAAAGGGGCGCCTATCTCGATCTTGCCGAGCTGACCCGTTATGTGTCGAGCGGCAAGGACACCAATGTCGAACGCTATGAAATCAATCTGGGCGAGGCCTTGGCCCATGATGCGGCCAATAATCTGCAATTGCAGCCGAATGATCACCTGATCGTCAGATCCATCCCGGATTTTAACGATCGTTACATGATGACCCTGAAGGGGGCGGTTCGGTTCCCTGGTAAATATGCGATTGGCAAGGGTGAGACGCTCTCCTCGGTTCTGGAACGGGCCGGTGGTTTCACTGACAAGTCATACCT
The DNA here is from genome assembly GCA_963676795.2 of Geopsychrobacteraceae bacterium. GTDB lineage: Bacteria > Desulfobacterota > Desulfuromonadia > Desulfuromonadales > Geopsychrobacteraceae. The sequence goes on from CAXXTB010000002.1 coordinate 33,689, forward strand.
GCGCGGGGCGGTTTTCAGCCGCGAATCCCTCAAGGAAGCACAGCAGAAGCAGATCGACAAGCTGATCGCCGAAGAGCAACAGCAGCTGTCAAGAATTGCTCAGGAAATTGCAGTCGGGGCGATGAGTGCGGAGGAATCCAAGTCGGCTGAGACCCTGCTGGAAAACCGGAAAACCCTGATCGAGGACCTGAAGAAAACACCGCCAACCGGACGCCTGGTCATTGCGCTGACAGAACTCAATGAATTTAAGGGAAGCCCTCAGGATATTATGCTGATGGACAGGGACGAACTGATTATTCCGGAAAATCCACAGACCGTCAATGTTCAGGGCGAGGTCTACAATTCGACCTCGCTCAGCTGGATTCCCGGCAAAACCGTCAGTTACTACCTGGGAAAAGTCGGCGGCGCCAAGGAAACCGCCAACGACGACGAAATGTTCATCGTCCGTGCGGACGGCACGGTGGTTAGCAAACAGCAGGGAGGCCGCGGTATTGGCTGGGACAAGGAAAACTGGCGCTGGACCTTCGGCGGTTTCAACAACACGATCCTTTACCCGGGGGACTCGATCCTGGTGCCGGAGAAATACAAGCAGTACGACTGGCTGAGAGAGACCAAGGATATCAGCGCCATCATCTACCAGATGGCCTTGGGCGCGGCGGCAGTGGCAAGCTTTTGAGGACTGTGAAGCGAGAGAGGCCGTGAAGTGTGAAGCGTTAATCGTGAAGCGAGAATGGGGACAGTTTGCGAGTAACGGGTCACGATTCACGGTCTACAGGCAACGAATAACGATTCACGAGTAACGGATCACGAGTAACGGATCACGAGTAACGGATCACGAGTAACGGATCACGAGTAACGGATCACGCTGCCATTAACGGACAATGCTCATGCATAAAAAACTGGATGTATGGAATGTAGCCGTTGAACTTGCGACATCGATATATAGGTTGACGCAGGAGTTTCCTGCCGAAGAGAAATTTGGCTTGGCTTCACAAATGAGGAAAGCTTCAGTATCAATCAGCTCAAATATTGCAGAAGGCGCAGCAAGACAAACTGCAAAAGAGTATATCCAGTTTTTGTATATAGCTTCCGGTTCGGCAAGTGAACTGGATACGCAGTTAGTGATCGCAGAGAAGGTTGGCCTGATTTCAGAGATGGATAGCACTGAGATAAAAACGAAGCTGAAATCTGTATCTCAGATGCTGCATGGCTTGATAAGACGGCTTAAGAGGCCGTGAAGTGTGAATCGTGAAAGACCGTGAATTGTGAATCGTGAAGCGTGAATGGTTAAAACGAATCACGAGTAACGAATCACGAGTAACGGTTCACAAGTAACGGTTCACAAGTAACGGTTCACAAGTAACGGTTCACAAGTAACGGTTTTGCAGATAACGAATCACGGTCCTACAAGTAACGAGTAACGATTTAATGCGCTTAACACAGTTTCAAATAGCAACACTAAAGCAGGTCGCCGGCGAGGTTTTCGGATCGGAGATTCAGCTCTACCTGTTCGGCTCACGGGTTGATGACCAGCGGGCTGGCGGGGATATTGATCTATATGTCGTCGGTTTTAATCGGTCAATAGAACAACAAGTGGATGCTAAGATTAGTTTCTTGGCCAAAGTTAAAATGGTTCTTGGTGAACAGCGCGTCGACCTTGTTTTTGCACCGCAAGAAGGGCAGCCGCATTTGCCAATTCATCAGCAGGCGGAACTAACAGGAGTACTCTTGTGAATCGTGACGAAATCATCAGTTTCAAACTGAAACCGGCTTTGGAGGAATGCGAGTTGCACCTGCGGCGCTTGCATAGCGCCTGGCAAGAGGCCGTGACATTTGAACCGTTACAGACAGGCCTAATGGGTGAGTTAACGGAGGACCAGATAAAAACCCTGGATCAGTTGCTGTTTCGCTTCGGCAAACTGCAGGATGCAATAGGGACGCGTCTGTTGCCCGCGACGCTACAGCTGGTTGAAGAGTGGCGAGATAACGAGCCATTCCTGGATAAACTGAACAGGGCCGAAAAGCTCGGCATCCTTTCGTCAGTGGAACAGTGGCAGTTGCTGCGGGAATTACGCAACCAAACTGCCCACGAATATCCGAATCAACCCGAAATGGTCAAAGCAAACCTCGCCAGATTGCTGGCCCAGGTTCCGGTTTTGGAAGAGATTCATCAGCGGATAACCGAATGGCTGGCAAAACGTTGAAGGGCCGTGAATCGTGAAGTGTGGAAAGACCGTGAAGTGTGTCAGACCGTGAAGTGTGAATGGTAAAGCGTGAATGGTAAAGCGTGAATGGTAAAGCGTGAATGGTAAAGCGTGAATGGTAAAGCGTGAATGGTAAAGCGTGAATGGTAAAGCGTGAATGGTAAAGCGTGAATGGTTGAAAGCAGTAACGAATCACGAGTCACAAGTAACGAATCACGAGTCACAAGTAACGAGTAACGATTCACAAGTAACGAGTAACGATTCACAAGTAACGAGTAACGAATATGGACTTAACATACAACGGATTACAATAAATGACGGAACATACGAATAAAGACCAAAACGTCCAAATGCTGCAACCAGACGACGAGATCAACCTGCTCGAACTGCTTCTTGTCATTGTTCAGCATAAAAAGATGATCATCCTGACCTGTGTGATCACCTTTATTGTCGCCTGCGGGCTGACGCTGCTGATGCCTAATATCTATACAGCGACGGCCAGAGTGTTGCCTCCTCAGGAGGATTCGGGTGGTTTAAGTTCTATGCTTGGCAGTATGGGCGGACTTGCCTCTCTGGCTGGTATTTCGACCGGTGGTGGCAAGGGCGATTTATACGTCGGGATGCTCAAAAGCCGGACAGTCAGTGACGCAATAATCGATCGTTTCGATTTGATGAAATATTATGAATGGAATTCACGGACTGGTGCTTATAGTGAATTAGCTGGCAAAGCAAAATTTTCTCTTGGCAAGGATGATGGCATCATGACTGTCAGCTTTGAAGACGAAGATCCAAAATTTGCGGCCGATATCGCCAATGCCTATGTCGAGGAGCTGCAGAAGTTGAACGTCAAGATCAACTTGAATAATGCTGGAAGAGAACGCGTCTTTCTGGAAGATCGGCTCAATGTTGTTAAAACGGATCTTGCTCAGGCAGAAGATGCTCTCAAGGAGTTTCAGGAGAAGAACAAGGCGATCAGAATCGATGATCAGGCCAGTGCCATTATCGGCGCCATTGCAACACTAAAGGGAGAATTGGCCAGCAAAGAGGTTGAGTTAGGAGTGCTGCTATCAGCACAGACAGATCGGAACCCACAAGTTATTGCCATGCGTGAAGGAATCGCTCAGGTCAAGGATCAAATATCAAAGCTCGAACGTTCACCAGAAGGGAAAAAAATCTCGGACGACATCTTCTTGGCGACCTCCGAAGTTCCCGAACTGGGTGTTCAATATGCGCGATTGCTGCGAAATTTTAAGGTCCAAGAAACTTTGTTTGAGTTGCTGACTAAGCAGTATGAGATCTCCAAGATTAACGAAGCCAAGAATACATCTACAATTCAAGTATTGGATAGCGCTATTCCTGCGGACAGTAAAACTAAGCCGAGACGAGGAAGAATTGTCCTACTTGCAACTTTTTGCGCAGCTTTTTTATCATTCATTGCCGCCTTGGTGCTAGCTTTTGGGCGAAAAATTGACGATGAGGATCGTCAGCGGTGGGAACTGATAAAGAGGCAACTGATATTTTTTAGGAAGTAACAGAAATTGTAAAAGACGGATTTTTCCTATTTAGTCAAGTGATAATGAGTGCTTATGAAAAACTTTGCGTTGATAGGGGTCGGTGGCTATATTGCTCCGCGGCACATGAAGGCGATAAAAGAGACAGGGAATGATCTTGTTGCGGCGATTGATAAAAATGATTCTGTTGGAATAATGGACTCGTTCTTCCCCAAATCACATTTTTTTACAGAATTTGAACGCTTTGATCGACATGTTGAAAAACTACGCAGAGAAAATGCGGGTCGGGAGGTAAATTATGTGAGCATATGTTCACCAAATTATTTGCATGATGCTCATATAAGATTTGCGCTGCGGGCGCATGCAAATGCTATATGTGAAAAGCCGCTTGTTTTAAACCCTTGGAATATAGACCCATTGCAGGAAATAGAGAGTGAGACAGGAAAGAGGATCAATACCATCCTCCAGCTGCGTCTGCATCCTAGTATTGTCGCTTTAAAAGAGAAGGTTGAGTGTCTTCTCAAGGAGGATCCCGGTAAGGTATTTGATGTCGATCTGAATTACCTGACTTCGAGAGGGCGCTGGTATCATATAAGCTGGAAGGGAGATGTCGATAAATCCGGGGGAGTTGCTACGAATATTGGTGTGCATTTTTTTGATATGCTGTCGTATATCTTTGGACCTGTGCAGAAGAATATCAATAATATTCATACAAAAGATACTGCTGCAGGCTATCTGGAGTTGAAACATGCGCGTATCCGTTGGTTTCTTAGTGTCAGCTCTGAATATTTACCCGCTGCGGTGAAGGCTGCTGAAAAGACTACGTTTAGATCAATAACTGTTGATGGTGTTGAGTTTGAATTCTCTGGCGGTTTTACTGATTTGCATACAAAAAGTTACGAAGAGATTCTTGCCGGACGTGGGTTTGGACTAGATTCTGTGAGAAATTGCATTCAGATAGTTCATGATTATCGTGAAGCCATTCCTGTCGGCTTAAAGGGAGACTATCATCCTTTCTGCGTCAAGGTGAAATGATGACTGATATTGCAGATACGTTCTTTGTACATGAATCGAGCTATGTCGATGACAATGTAAATGTTGGAACTGGTACAAAAATATGGCACTTCTGTCATGTTCTTTCATATACTGAGATCGGGACCAATTGTTCTTTTGGGCAGAATTGCGTTATTGGTCCCAGGGTTAAAGTCGGAAATAATGTCAGGGTTCAGAATAATATCTCGATTTATGAGGGGGTGGAAATCGAAGATGATGTTTTCCTAGGACCTTCATGTGTTCTGACAAATGTGACAAATCCCAGATCTCAGGTGTCCAGAAAATCCCTTTTTGAAAAAACCCTTCTCAGGCGTGGATGCTCTATCGGCGCAAACGCCACAATCGTATGCGGAATCACTGTAGGTAAATATGCTTTTGTGGCAGCTGGTGCTGTTGTTGCTGCTGATGTCCCTGATTATGCTCTAATGGTCGGGGTCCCCGCAAAACAAAAAGGTTGGATGAGCAGGCATGGGCATGTATTGGAAAACGCGAACCATGAAGGAATTTTAGTATGTCCTGAAAGTAAGCTAAGATATCGGGAATGCAATGGCGTATTGCGCTGTTTGGATTTGAACGAAAATGATCCTCTGCCTGTTGATCTCTCCGTGGGGAAAAAATCATACAAAGAATACAAAGAATACAAAGAAGATTGAATGATGCAAAAAATTCTATTTATAGATCTGCAAGCCCAACAGGCATCCATTCGCTCCCAAATTGATGTAGCAATTAAGCGGGTCCTCGATCACGGGCAGTATATTATGGGACCAGAAGTTTTTGAATTGGAGCGGCGCTTGCAGACCTTCGCGGGAGCGAAACATTGCATTTCTGTTGCGAGTGGTACTGATGCCCTGTTGATTAGTTTGATGGCAATCGGTGTAGGGCGTGGAGATGAAGTTATCACTACACCTTTTACGTTTGCTTCTACTGCCGAAGTTATCGCTCTTCTTGGTGCGATCCCGGTGTTTGTCGATGTTGAGGCTGATACCGGTAATATAGATGTTGCGAAATTGGCGGGTGCAGTAACTGAAAAAACAAAAGTAATTATGCCTGTAAGCCTTTACGGTCAGCCCGCTGATATGGATGAAATCAATGCTTTTGCCGAGCAGCATGGCTTAAAGGTTGTTGAAGACGGATGTCAGTCTTTTGGGGCGACCTATAAAGGTAAATCCAGCTGCAATCTTTCTACAATAGGATGCACAAGCTTTTTTCCGAGTAAGCCGCTCGGGTGTTATGGAGACGGAGGTGCTATTTTCACTTCAGATGATGACCTCGCTCGGGCTTGCAGGGAGATTAGGGTCCATGGCCAAAGTCAACGTTATGTTCATACCCGTATAGGTGTGGGCGGCCGTCTGGACACTATTCAGGCTGCGATATTGCTAGAAAAGCTTACTCTCTTTGAGTGGGAGGTCGCACAACGTACCAAGGTTGGGGACCGTTATAATCAGTTAATGGATCAGTGTGGCATACAACGAATGCAGCAGCGACCTGATCGAACCAGTGTTTTTGCTCAGTACACAGTGTTGCTAGATGATCGTCACGAGGTTCAAAGGAGGCTTGGTGAGGGGGGCAAGAGAGAGTCAGGCAGAGTTGGTTCTGCAGAAGGGGGCGGTGATCAATTAATTTCAGTGCCGACAGCGGTACATTATCCGGTGCCACTGAATGGTCAACCTGCTTATTCAGGGTTATCTGGTGGAATTGATACCCCGATCGCCGCTGAATTGGCTGGTCGTGTGCTGAGTCTGCCAATGCACGCTTTTTTAAGAGTTGATGAACAGGACAGGATTGTTAACTCATTGAAGATGGCATTAGAAAATTAATTATTTCAATAAAACGAAGTTTTTCGTTTGTGCAATGGATTGTTGATTTCCGATCATGTCGGTGTCATGCATATGAGTACTAGAGAGTTGTCAACGTATTTTTCGTATTGATGACAAAAAACAACTGAAGTTAGAATAGTCCGGAACTTTAATGAAAAAAGACTACTTATTGACACTTGCTACGACGCAATTATCAATGTTTTTGAACCTCCTGTCTTTTAAGTTAGTTGCTATATATTTTGGAGAGGACGGATTTGCTATATACAACATAGGCCGGAGGACAATATCTGTATTGTGCCCGCTGCTGATTATGGGTATTGGGATCAGCCTGGCGAGGTATGTTGCAATGACTGAACATGATGATGTTTTTTTCAGAAGGAAATTATTATTTAATGCATTATCTCCGGTTTTTTTTGTTTGTTTATTAGTCGTTATCGTGACGTACTTTCTCCCGGAAAAGGCAGCTTCGCTGTTTTTGGGTGATTCCTCTCTTGGATTGCTTATTAAGTCTATTGCGATATACGTAGCAGGAATTACGTTGTTTGGAATATTGCAGTCCTATTATAGGGGGGCAATGCAGTTTTTTAGATCGAATATGCTGAGCCTTTTTTCTGGTGGAATTATTCCGATTCTATGCATAGTTATATTTCATGGAAGTGTAGAAAGAATGTATTTCATGGCGGGTACATTCATGATTTTTTTTGTAACAATTATATACTTAAAATCTTCAGGTAATGATCCTTTTGGTTCTAAGTATGATGCAGGATTGATGAAAAATCACCTCATTTATGGCTTACCAAGACTTCCTGGAGATATAAGTTTTTATTTACTGCTGATGCTCCCCTCCTGGATGGCTAATAAGTATTATGGAATTGCGGCGGGTGGTAGTGTTGCGTTTGCTTGTACCATTCTTAACATATATTCCAGTGCGGTTTCGCCAATCAGTTTTTTATTGTTACCCAAGGCGTCTTCTATGTTTAAAAATGGAGAGCGTGGAGAGTTGAGGGTATTAGTGTTGAAAATAGTTATAGTGTCAGTTGTTGTTTCAGTATTTGGCGTTATTTTTTTGCAGTTGAGTATCGATGAAATAATAAAATATACATTGGGTAATGAGTATGTAAAAACGTCTCCTTTGATCCGTATCGTGTCATATGGAACGATACCATATACCTTATTTATCTGCTTAAGGAGTATAGCTGACGCTAAGTCCCGAATGCCTGTAAATGCTACTATCTGTATTGCTTCTCTTCTCGTTATGCTGTTCTGGACTTTTATCATAGGGGGTGGGGGAGGGGGAGTTGAGAGTTTGCTGAAAGGTCTGGTGTTTAGCTTATATGTGCTGGGAGGGCTTTCAGTTTTTGTCTCATTTTATTTCCTTGGAAGAAAAAAGAGATAAGTATTGATGTATAGTTTTTATGATTTGATAATTTTTTTTATTATATTGATTTTATACCTAGCCTTGAGTTTTTGTGTGATAAGACACTCATTTCGGATGGAGGGTGTCTTTTCTACCGGACTTCTTTTGGTTCTTTTATCAACAATATATTATGTTTCAATACCTTTAGAGCTTATCATAGCCCATGGGAATGATTATTATGTTGCAGGTGTTCATGTAAAGATATCTGATTATGATAAGGTTTTTCTTATATATAATACACTGATCTCAATTCCTGCATTCTATATAGGTTATATACTTTCTGGATATCGTTCCGATTTTTATAACATTAGAATCTGTAATGGTGGAAATTTATTTAAAAATTCATCTTTTGAGACTTCCATAAAGGTTTTGCTTTTTTTATCATCAATTTCCCTTTTCTTTTTTTTGAGGTCTGAATTATTGGTCTCAATGTCAGGATATAGCTCAAACTATAGCAATGTTTATAATAATCCTTTGTATAGCTATACTGTTTTTATATTTACAGCATCACTTTCAATATATGCCTGCTTCAAATTGTGTCTTCATGATTGTAAGTTTCTTGGGATTTCTATGGTTTTTTTCGGTGTTGTATTTGGGATTTTGACATCAGATAAAAATCCAATCCTGATTTCTATGTTACCCCTTGTCGCTAAAGTCAATATGTCCATTGTTCATAGGAGGACTGGAATCTTTTTTCTTATCGTAATTCTCCCGCTTGGTTTCATTGCGTTATTGATGTTGATACCTGCATTTTCTCTTTACCGAGCAGGTATCGATATATTCAGCTTTGAGCTTTTTAAATATTATAATTTCTCATTTACAAGTATTGACCCTGCTGGGCCTTTCGTAAGTTTGGTTGAGACTCTTAGGGGGGGGGAGTCATTGCAGTTAGGATTTCAATACGTAAAGGATTTATTGGTTTTAATTCCCCGCTCAGTTTTTCCTGCCAGGCCTTTTGATTTAAGTGAGCAGTTTGCAAGGGGTTTTATTCAGAACTGGCAACCAGGATTGGGACTAGGTTATTCGTTCATGGCTGAAGGCTTTGTTAACTTTGGTAGATATTTTTGCTTTTTGCATTTTTTTATTGTTGGTTTTTTTTGGGGCTGTGTTTGGCGAATTATCCGCTTGTTTCTGAAAAACAAAGCTCATACTGATATTTTGTACAGGACACTTGGCTTGTATTTGATTGTGCTCATGCATCGCGGACCGAGCTTGTCTCTTGTGAAAATGATGTTACATTTCTTTGTTCCTTTATGTGTGCTTATTGTTTTAGTTAAAACTTTCAGGCCGATCCTTAAGACTGTTGGCGCTCCATCCTCCTTGTTTGACAAGCATGCTTAAAAGCAAAGACGATTATTATGAGAATTTTGTGGACTCACAATTTTGACCCTGAGGTCGAAAACAGCGGCGTTTTTATGCATCTTATGGCTCAGGGGATGAGGGATGCTGGAGTAGATGTTGACCTATGTTATCTTGGAAATCTTCGTTCCTACAGAAATATGCTTGAGGCCTGCTCGTTAGTAAAAGGGCGAGCTTCTGAATATGACCTTGTTCATTCTCAGTTCGGCTCGGCCTGCGCTGTAGTGACCAGTCGGGTGGACAGCGTCCCAACCGTGTTGTCATTAAGGGGGTCAGACTGGTATAGATGTAGAGGATTATTAAGCTTTTCTGCCCTGCATGGAATGTTGTCAACGCTTATGACGAGGTCTGTGCTAAGTGGCTTCAACTCAGTTGTTACAATGTCTTACCGAATGAAAAACGAGATACTCAGAATGTATCCTGATCTTGATGTCGATGTCATTCCTAGTCCGATCGATCTTGACTCATTTAAGCCGTCTAACAGGAGTGAAGCCAGGAATTTGTTGGGCTTTTCGGGAGATGCAGATAGGTGGGTTCTGTTTACGACCTTGTCTGAACGCAGTCTGGTGAAGAGAGTGTCTCTGGCCAAGGAGGCGGTCAGGATTGCAAACGAAAAAATTGGAAGCGTTAAACTGCGAATTGCGACTGGGCTAAGTCATTCAGAAATGCCAGTTTTTGTGAACGCTTGTAATCTGGCGCTCTGTACTTCCTCACATGAAGGATGGCCAAATTGTATCAAGGAAGCTCTTGCGTGCAACTTGCCTTTTGTTGCAACGGATGTGAGCGATCTATCGTTGATTGTATCACAAGAACCTTGTTGTCGCGTATGCGCTCCGAATGCTGAAGAATTGGCAGAAAATATTTGTGAGATTCTGAGCCTTCAGCAGGAGGTCAATCTTCGTAAGTATGTTTTGGATATGGATATCTCAGTTACAAGTCAAAAACTCATTAAGCTGTATTCAGGAATACTCAATGAGAGGAGTGGAGCAGCCTCTCAACACTTGTAACCTGAGGTTAATGATTGGTTGTGATAATGAGCTTAATTCGTAATCTTGTTAAGACTTTGTCTTATTGTCGATGAGGATATGTCCTGATGTGTGGAATCTTTGGAATGATATCTCCACAGGAGATAGATAAAAATAGTTTTAAAAAATTAGTCACGCACGCTCTGCAGCGAGGTAAAGATTCGAGTGGTTTATTATGCTATCAGAGTGGCGGTTATCATGCATATCGTGCTGACTATCAAATCACCCGGCTCTTGAGGGAAATAAAACCCTATGCCAGTCCAGTTGTTATGGGGCATAGCCGTTTGATTACAAATGGAATGGTCGATAACCAGCCTGTAATCAGAGACGGTATTTGTGCCTTGCATAACGGTATTATTGTAAACCATGAGGCTATTTGGTCTGAAATAGGCAAGGAGCCAAAGCTGCAAATAGACACAGAGCTTATCATAGGAATTGCCTCCGCTCATCTTGAGTCTGGAGGGGATTTGGCTGAATTGCCAGTAAATATTTTAAAGTTGTGCCAAGGTGTTGTTGCATGCGCTTTGATTCTTCCAAAATATGGCAAGATATGCCTATTTTCCAACAATGGAAGCCTGTACGTCGGGGAGCATGGGCAAAGTACGGTTTTTGCGTCAGAAAGTTTTCCTTTAAGTGAGATCGGTTGTAAAGAGATAGTACAGATTAGGGATAATGCAGTTTTTCTGGATATCCCAGTGGCAGAGACTGACATAAAAATTCAAGACAAGCTTGCAAGAACTTCTAATTTAATACCTGCATTGAAATTCTCTTCATCAGAAGAAAAAAAACTTATATACCGTCATCATAACCTGCGTCGGTGCACGCGGTGTGTCCTTCCTGAAACTATGCCCTTCATTAATTTTGATGATGACGGTGTTTGTAATTATTGCCGGAGTTATAAACCTAGGAACATCCCAAGGTCTACCGATGAAATTTTTGCTCTTGTGGAGCCTTACCGGAGGCAGATGGGGAATGATTGTATCGTACCTTTTTCTGGAGGACGGGACAGTTGTTACGGCCTTCACTTGATTGTTAATGAGTTGAAAATGCAGCCAGTAACCTATACCTATGACTGGGGTATGGTGACTGATTTAGGGCGCCGTAATATCAGTAGACTGTGTGCTGAACTTGGTGTGGAAAATATAATAATTGCAGATGATATTGCCACAAAGCGTCGCAATATTAAGATGAATCTTAAGGCTTGGTTACGGTCCCCTGATCTGGGAATGGTGAGTATATTAACCGCAGGTGATAAGCATTTTTTTCGTCATGTAGAGTCCGTTAAGAAACAAACTGGAATTAAGCTTAATTTGTGGGGCGTCAACCCTTTGGAAGTCACACATTTTGAAGCGGGTTTTTTAGGAGTCCCTCCCGATTTTGAAGAGAAGCGCGTTTATAATCATGGTTGGCAAAAGCAACTCAACTATCAAAAACTTCGCTTTAAGGCAATGCTCAAAAGTCCCGGCTATTTTAATAGATCATTATGGGACACATTGTCTGGAGAGTACTATCGAAGCTTTACTCAGAAGGAAGATTATTTTCATATTTACGATTATTGGCGTTGGGATGAGAAGAAAATCGATGCAGTTCTAGATATGTACAATTGGGAAAAAGCTCCTGATACAAAAACAACCTGGCGGATTGGGGATGGTACTGCGGCATTCTATAATTATATTTATTATACGGTGGCTGGTTTTACTGAGCACGACACCTTTCGAAGCAATCAGATTCGTGAGGGGGATTTAACAAGAGAAGAGGCTCTTCAATTGGTCATAGATGAAAATACGCCAAGATACCCCAATATAAAATGGTATCTTGATGCAGTTGGGTTGGAATTTAATGACGTGATTTCTGTAATCAATTCTATTGAAAGCTATTATTGAAGATTTGAAATGAATATTTGGTATTTGTCTGCTCATGATCAACCAAAGGGCCAATCCGCACGTACTTATGAGTTTTGTTTAGAGCTGTGCAGGAAGGGCCATCATGTCACCATGTTTACAAACAGCTACTGTCACTGGACACATGAGGAATTACTGTCACCTAGCGAAAAGTGGCGTATCGAAGACATTGATGGGCTTCGAGTGATATGGCTACGCACCATTCACTACAGAGGCAACGGTCTTAGACGTGGTGCGAATATGATGTCGAATGTCTGGCGGTCATTGCAGGTGGCGAAGGTTTTGTCTGATCGGCCTGATGTTGTTGTGGGGCCTAGTGTGCCTCTCGGTACTGGCTGGGCTGCGTTACGGATCGCACAGCAGAGAAATGCGGCCTTTGTTTTTGAAGTCAGAGATGTCTGGCCTAGTGCTCTTGTTGATGACGGCGGATTGTCGAATAAACATCCTGTCTATTTTTTCTTTCGCTTTCTTGAAAAGCTTCTCTATCGCAAAGCAGATATGATTTCATCTGCAATTCCATATATATTCGATCATGTTGCAGCAAGTGGTGGTGATCCTGATAGGATTGTGTGGGTTCCTAATGGCGTCAGCTTTGAACGTTATGACTGTTATGGCGAATATGATGGAGGGCGAAAAAGTCCATTAGTCGTGATGTATGTAGGTGGTTACGGAAATGCTCATGATGTCCGCACTATCGTTAGGGCTGCGAAAATTTTGCAGGCGCGAAAAGTTGATAGCTTTTACTTCATTATAATTGGTAGCGGACCTAAAAAGGCTGAATGTGTGAGGGAGGCACAAGAGGCAAAGCTTACGAATATTGAATTTCGGGACCCTATACCCAAGAGCGAGATCCCAAAGGCACAGCTGGAGGCCGATATCCTGATAGCAGCTGTTCTGGATTCTCCAATCTATCGGTTTGGTTTGAATCTCAATAAAATGTTTGACTATTTTGCATCTGGACGTCCGGTGATTTTCTCAGGGAATGCGCCAAATGATCCTGTTGCAGAAACAGGTGCCGGATTTAGTATTCCTCCTGAACAGCCAGAGATGATGGTGGATTCATTGATGAAATTATTAGCTCTTTCTCCTGAAGAACGCTCCGAGATGGGGCGTCGTGGACGGGATTATATTAAATGTTTTGATATGCAAGTCCTCTCAACGCGTATGGAGGCGCTGTTGTATCAAGCCAGCCAAGAAAAGGAGAAGTCTGCATGCAGTTAGAAGAACGTAAGCTGAAGGAAATAGAGCACTCAGATCGACGCCGCTCAATAGTCAAGGGCTATGAATATCAGACTGATACCGCTGATGATCAATTAGATTCGACATTTGTGGCAGGTGGGGAGGAATATGATCAGCACTTCAGTAACATGAAGTTTTATAGTGTTACCAAGTCCAGTTTTGCGTATCGAGATGCTCTTCTTTATGAAAACCTTCAGGGCGCGGATGTTTTGGATTACTGCTGTGGTAATGGTGAGGTTGCCCTGGAAATGGCCAGGCGTGGCGCTAAAAAGGTTGTTGGTATTGATATTAGCGAAGTAGCAGTTAAAAATGCTCAAGAGTTAGCTAAAATTCGGGGGGTTGACTCTATCTGTGAATTTAAGGTGATGGATGCCGAACATACCGAGTTTACAGATAACAGTTTTGACATTATCCATGAATATGGCGCTTTGCATCACCTCGATCTGCCTTTGGCTTTTGCTGAGCTAGCTCGCATTTTAAAGCCTGATGGGAAGTTGGTCTGTACTGAGGCAATGCGCCATAACCCACTAATTCACTGGTATCGAACTCGCACTCCTCACCTGCGTACTGAGTGGGAGGTGGAGCATATCCTTGGTATCCCAGAGATCAATAGCGGTGGGCGTTATTTCTCATCTATTAAGACAAAAATGTTCCATCTTGCAGCATTAGGGTCTGTTCCCTTTAGAAGGAACCTTATGTTCAGGCCTCTTCTTGCGCTTCTTGAAGCGGTTGATGCGTGTATTCTTAAGATTCCTTTTTTTAATCGACTCGCGTGGATAGCTGTCGTTGAATATCGAAATCCCAAAAAGATTGATTGAAATGCGCAGATGCAGAGGTATTGAGCCCCAATTGGGCCACTCAAGATTTTCGATGTCGGTAAAACGTCTGGTCGATATTGTCATTTCACTGTTCATTCTTTCATTGATATGGCCCATTTTAGTGATTATTGCCTTAATTGTGAAGTTGACGAGTCCAGGCCCGGTGTTTTACCGGGGTATAAGATCTGGGCTGAACGATAAAACCTTTAGGATACTGAAGTTTCGTACAATGGTGGTGGACGCAGAATTGTGTGGTGGGCCGACAACGGGGACGAATGATCCGCGTGTCACAAATGTCGGAATTCTTCTGAGAAAAATCAAATTTGATGAACTCCCTCAGTTTATTAATGTGCTGCTAGGTGATATGAGCTTGGTCGGGCCACGTCCAGAAGTGCTTGAATATACAAAGCAATATAGTGGTGAAGAGCGTTTGATTCTTTGCATGCGGCCTGGTATTACAGATTATGCATCGATAGAGTTTGCGGATTTAGATGATAGAGTTGGGTCATTGGATCCAGACAGATATTTTCGTGAACATATACTACCTCGTAAAAATGCTCTAAGGGTTAGATATGTTAAAGAGTGGTCTTTGAGATCCGATTTCAAGATTTTATGGAAAACCTGTAGGCGGGTTCTAAGAAGGGTTTTTTCTCGGTGACAGCTCTTGAAACGGTACCATTGGTCAGTGGTTTTGCTCCTGTGACACGCCTTGGTATGGGGTGTTGGGCTATTGGTGGACACGGTTGGGGTGCTGTTAAAGAAGAAGACTCCGTTCGTGCAGTGAACTGTGCTCTCGACCAAGGAGTTACCTTTTTTGATACTGCAGATGCTTATGGCTTGGGGAAATCAGAAACACTCCTTGCCAAAATTTTAGGATATAAGCGTCATTCTTTAGTCATCGGGACCAAGGGCGGGGTTAAGTGGGATGATTGTGGTAAAATTTGGACAGATATTTCTCCAGAATCTCTCCGGCAATCCCTTGAAGGAAGTTTGAGACGTCTTCGGCTTGATACAATCCCTTTGTACTACATTCATAAGCCTGACAATATTACGAGGATAGGGGAGAGTATCGCTGCACTCAGACGTTTTCAGGAAGAAGGAAAACTCGTAGACATCGGAGTCGCAAATTTTAGTCCTGAACAACTCTTAGAGGCTTTGGAAGTAGCATCGGTCAAAGTCATCCAGCTCAGATTGAACCTGTTTGAACCGGATCTGTTGGAAGAATATGAGTGTATCTGTCGCGAACATGGTGTCCACCTTGTTGCGTGGGGTGCTTTGGCTGATGGCTTGCTAACCGGAAAATTTGACAGCAATTCGTCTTTTGGTCTCGACGATCATCGCAGTAGCATGCCTGACTTTGTCGGGGAGCGTTATTCCTGTAACCTTCAAAGTGTGTCGCAACTTGCTGAATTTGCCGCTGAGCTCAAGGTTCCATTAAGTCAACTTGCTCTACGATGGGTATTGGATAGTTCTGATATCACAATGCCGTTGTTTGGTGCGAAGACAGACCAGCAGGTTGAGCAGAATATTTCGGCTTCGAGTTGGCGCCTCAGTTCAGCAGATATCCATATTATTAATTCCATTGTTGAGAATGTCCGGAGATCATATGGTCTATTCAGTTAAAACGATAAAAGATTTATACCGCACCATGCTGAGAATTCGTTTTGTGGAAGAAGGGTTCGTTGAACCCATACTTAACGGCGAAGTTAAGTGCCCTGTTCATCTATATTCAGGTGAAGAGGCGATTGCTGCTGGAGTATGTACAGCGCTGACGCGAGACGATTATATTTTGGGCAGCCACCGTTCTCACGGGCATTATCTCGCGAAGGGGGGCGATCTGAAGACTCTGGTCGCCGAGGTGTTCTGTCGCGAAACCGGTTGTTCGCAGGGCCGCGGAGGTTCGATGCATTTGATTGATCCTGATGTCGGTATGCTTGGTTCAGCTCCAATCGTTGCTGGAACAATCTCTCTTGCATTGGGAGCAGCCTTAGCTTCATCGATCAGAAGGGATGGTAGAGTAGCCGTCAGTTTTTTTGGAGATGGTGCCACCGGAGAAGGGGTGTTGTGTGAGTCCATTAATTTTGCTGCACTAAAGAAATTACCGATTATTTTTGTTTGTGAAAATAACCTGTATTCCACTCACCTCTCAATTGATGAAATTCGGGTTAATCGTGAGATCCATCATTTGGGCAAACCTTTTGGAGCTAAGAGTATCCAGGTTGATGGGAACGATGTCCTCTGTGTTTATGAGCAAGCTATTCAGGCAATTGATGCTTGCAGAAATGGAGCGGGCCCTGTGTTGTTGGAATGTATGACTTACCGTCAGAGGGGGCATGTCGGTCCTGATGATAACGTTCAGGGACTTCATACCGATATCCGGCCACCGAAAGAGCTTGCGAGTTGGATCGCTAAAGATCCTCTTAAAAAGCTAGAAGCATACATGCTGGAAGAATGCGGTTTGTCGAGTGCTGATCTGGAGAAGATCCGGATTGCTGTAGAAAGAGAAGTGTCTGAGGCTTTTGAATACGCACAAAAGAGCCAATTTCCAGCTTCTCTGGGGATGGGGAATTATGTCTTCGCAGATTAGAAAATTGTCTTACGGCTCTGCCATCAATGAAGCTTTTCATCAATGTATGGAGTCGGATGATTCTGTCATTTTGCTTGGCCAAGGAGTTAAGAGCCCTTGGTATGTTGGTAATACGGCAACGGGTTTGTTAGATCGCTTCGGTGAAGCGCGTGTCATTGATACACCGGTTTCGGAAAATGCCATAACAGGCGCTGCTGTGGGAGCTGCAATGGCTGGAATGCGTCCGATTGTTGTGCATCCGCGGATGGATTTTATGTTGTTTGCCTTTGATCCGATCATTAATGAGGCCGCAAATTGGTATTATATGAATGGTGGAAAACTATCTGTTCCGGTAGTTTTTTGGGGTGTTATCAATAGGGGGGGGGAACAAGGAGCTCAGCATTCACAGGCTTTACATGCGATGTTTGCTCATGTTCCGGGATTAAAAGTCGTGATGCCTGCAACTGCGTACGATGCAAAGGGGCTTTTGGTAGCGGCAATTCAGGATAATAATCCAGTTGTTTTTATTGATGATCGCTGGATGTATGGAAATAAATCCCACGTACCTGAGGGGCTCTATTCCGTACCTATTGGACAGGGCGCTCTTTTGAAAGAAGGGACCGATATTACAATTATCGCGATATCGTACATGGTCCAAGAGGCTCAGGAAGCAGCTATCAGTCTTGAAGGTGATGGCATATCCGTTGAAGTCCTGGATCCTAGAACAATAAAGCCACTCGATAAAAATTTGATATTGGACTCTGTGAAAAAGACAGGTCGAGTGTTGATTGCGGATTGTGGCTGGAAATCATTTGGCGTTTCAGCTGAGATTTCCGCGCTAATTTCTGAGAATTGTGCTGCTAGCTTGAAGTCCAATATCGTGCGTGTTGCTTTGCCTGATACGCCTGCCCCTGCCAGCAGGAGCCTTGAGCAGGAGTATTATCCAAAAGCAAATGATATTGTCCTCAGGATAAGGGAAATGCTGCAGAGAAGTTGATGTGGCTCTGTAGATTGCTGAGTTGTTCTAGCTTAAGTTGACTATACAATAAATGTATACTTGGCATTTTTGATGGTGCAGACGACATCATGGGGAAAATAGAGCATTCAAAATGATCTACTAAATATGGATTCTTTGATATTCTTTTAGGGAGTCTAAAAACTAATAATCCACTTATTTCTGTCAACTCAGATGATGTCACTTGAGAAGGGGAATCTGTGAATTCACTATTGTTTCGTAGTCGGACTTATATAGTTTCTGCAATAACCATTGTTATTGTCGTAGGTTCTTTGGTGCTCGCCTATGCTGTCAGGTTTGATTTTTGGGTGCCACGGACCTATTGGCCAAGAATTCTTTCTCTTTTGCCTGTGGTTTTAGTCATTAAGGTAGGTATTTTCTGGCGATACGGTTGTGTCAGGGGATGGTGGCGCTATGTTTCAATGCCCGATCTGATTCAGATTGCCAAAGCTAATCTTCTTGCTTCAGCAGTTTTTACGACATTTTCTGCCGTCGTTTTTCAATTGGACAGGATTCCACGCAGTATTCTTCTTTTAGACGGTATCTTGTGTTTTTTATTGATTGGTGGGGTGCGTTTTTTGACGCGCGCTGTTCGTGAGCAATACTTCCCTTCTCGGAGAGGATCGGGAGTCATGTCCGCACGTGTTCTACTTTTCGGGGCGGGTGACGCAGGTCAATTGATTGCACGCGAGATTCGCCAGAACCCCACTCTTGCTCTGGATGTGATTGGTTTTATTGATGATGACAGAAGAAAGCAGAAAGCCTTTTTTCAAGGGGTGAAAGTGTTAGGTACGCAGGATCAGATGACGGCTCTGGTCAGCAAGCACGAGATAGATGAGGTCATTATCGCGATTCCTTCGGCAACGGGCAAACAGTTGCACTGTATTGTTGAAAAATGTCGGGAAAGCGATGTCAAATTCAAGACGTTGCCGAGTGTTGGCGACCTGATCGGTGGGGTTGTTTCTGTTCAGCAGATACGCGATGTTGATCTGAATGACTTGTTGGGCCGGGAGCCGATCCAGCTTGACGAGGTTCAAATCAGCAACTTTCTTCGCGGCAAGCGTATTCTGGTGACAGGTGCTGGCGGCAGCATTGGCAGCGAGTTGTGCCGCCAGATAGCCCGCTTCGCTCCCGATAAACTCATCCTGTTTGAAAATGGCGAAACGCCTCTTTTTACGATAGAGCAGGAATTGGTTCAGCTGTTTCCTGATGTGGCTATTGTACCTATTGTCGGTGATATCAGAAATCCTGTACGGGTCAATGCGATTTTTGACGAGCAGATGCCTCAGGTGGTGTTTCATGCGGCAGCCTACAAGCACGTGCCGATGATGGAGAAGAACCCAGCGGAAGCCGTCAATAATAATATTCGGGGAACCTGTAATCTGGCTGATGCGGCCAACTTATTCAAAGTTGAGAAATTCGTCATGGTTTCGACCGACAAGGCTGTCAGGCCGACCAATGTCATGGGCGCGACCAAACGGGTTGCTGAGCTCTATGTTCAGTCTCTGAACAAGCAGAGCAAGACCAGTTTTGTAACGACTCGTTTTGGAAATGTCCTGGGCAGTAATGGCAGTGTTATCCCGACATTTAAGGAACAATTAAAAAAAGGTGGTCCATTGACTGTTACCCATCCCGAGGTGACGCGCTTTTTCATGACAATTCCCGAGGCTGTGCAGTTAGTGCTGCAGGCTGGTAGTATGGGCAGTGGTGGCGAGATCTATCTGTTTGATATGGGGGAACCAGTCAAGATCAAGTTTCTTGCTGAAGAGCTGATCCGTCTGTCAGGGTATAAGCCGTATGAAGATATCGATATCGTCTACACGGGCCTAAGGCCTGGTGAGAAGCTTTATGAGGAGCTGCTTCTGGCAGATGAAGGGGTATTGCCAACGCCCCACAAGCAGATATGTGTTGCGCAGTCTGTTGACCTTTCTTTGCCTCAGTTGACAGTGCAGATTGATGCTTTGGTCGCTGATGCCAAGGCTCTTGATATTACTGGGACTCTGGGAAAGTTAAAACATTTGGTTCCGGAATATGATCCGGCAGACAATGCTCATGGTGTCGGGGCGCAGGGGGCTTTTCATCGGGAAAATCTGAAGTTAACTGTTGTGAAATAGTTCCGAGAAGCGTGACTGGTGAAGTGTGAAGCACTATACGCTTACGAATCACGTTCCCCACGGGATTAATACATTTCGTCAAATGCTGTCGTTATCGCTGTTATCTATGTTACCATCCACAATTCTTTTTTGCTGTTGATTGTTATTCTTGCGAGGCATTCTCTGTGCAATATGAAACAAAAAGCCGCTCGGTTCTGAAGGCGATTTCCTGGCGAACCTGTGCGACATTAACCACGGCAGTTATCGTCTTTATTTTTACCGGCGCCTTCACTCTGGCGATTACCGTTGGCCTGCTTGAGGTTTTTGCCAAGATGGGGCTCTATTTTTTTCATGAGCGCGCCTGGCAGAAGATCGGCTTTGGCAAGAAAGAGGTTCCCTCTTTTGTCCTCTGGTTTACCGGTCTGCCTGCCTCTGGCAAAAAGGCGCTGGCTGATGCCGTCTATGAACAGCTGAAGAAAAGTAAACTGAAAGTCGAACGACTTGACAGTCATGATGTCCGCCCATTGTTTCCCGAAACCGGTTTTTCTCCTGAGGAGGTCGACCGCCATGTGCGGCGATCCGGGCATCTCTGCAGTATGCTGGAGAAGAACGGGGTGATTGTCGTCGCTTCGTTTGTCTCTCCTTATGCCGAGAGTCGCAGGTTTGTCCGCGGTTTGGCGAAGAATTTTATCGAAGTTTACATGGACACCACCGTTGCGGCATGTGAGAAACGAGACGAAGCGGGACATTATGCCAAGGCGCGCAGCGGCGAGTATCGGTTTTTTCCCGGCATCGATGTTGAGTATGAAGTTCCCCAGGACCCCGATATCGTGATTCCGGTAGACAGCTTGAGTGTTGATGCCTCCGCCCAAAAGATTGTCCAGTATCTGAAGAAGAATATTCTCAATGGGAAATGAAATCAGCTTTAGGCTCTTAGCTGTAAGCCTTAGAATTTTATTCTAAAAGGCGAATATTTATTGAATCACAGAGTTCACGGAGGGAAACAGGGCTGTTTTAATATGGGTTTTCTCGGGGTTCTCAGTGACTCAGTGGTGCGTGGTTTTGAGAAGTTAGATTGAAAAGTTGATTGAACTACATTAGATACAGGATGCACAGAATAATTGCCAAAGTCATCGATGGCGAGATTCTAAAAGATTGGAAAAATAATGAATTTAACTCACTTGAAACAGTTGGAAGCGGAGAGCATTCACATCATTCGTGAGGTGGTTGCCGAATTTGAGAACCCGGTCATGCTCTATTCGATCGGCAAGGACTCATCGGTCATGCTGCACCTGGCCCTGAAGGCCTTTTATCCCGCCAAGCTGCCTTTTCCTCTGATGCATGTCGATACAACCTGGAAGTTCAAGGAAATGATCGAATTCCGTGATCAGATGGCTCATCAACATGGTTTTGATCTTTTGGTCTATACCAACCAGGAAGGGGCCCAGCAGGGGATCAACCCATTTACCCATGGCAGCGCCCTGTATACCGATGTCATGAAGACCGAAGGGCTCAAACAGGCACTCGACAAGTATAAGTTCGATGCGGCCTTTGGTGGCGCACGACGTGACGAGGAAAAGTCACGCGCTAAAGAACGGATCTTCTCCTTCCGGACCAGCAACCACCGTTGGGATCCGAAAAGCCAGCGTCCTGAACTGTGGAATCTGTACAACGCCCGTGTCAACAAGGGGGAAAGCATTCGGGCCTTTCCGCTCTCCAACTGGACCGAGCTGGATATCTGGCAGTACATCTATCTGGAGAACATTCCTATCGTTCCGCTCTATTATTCGAAGGAACGTCCGGTTGTCGAGCGCGATGGCATGTTGATCATGGTTGATGATGACCGGATGGAACTTCAGCCCGGGGAAAAGGTCGAGATGAAGTCGGTGCGTTTCCGGACTCTCGGTTGTTATCCACTGACCGGGGCTGTTGAATCAACGGCAGCTACTCTGCCGGATATCATTCAGGAGATGCTGCTGACCAGAACCAGTGAACGGCAGGGCCGCCTGATCGACCACGATCAGGCCGGTTCTATGGAAAAGAAGAAACAGGAAGGTTATTTCTAAAAAGACAAATTAACCACCCGCTCACGATGTTCGCTAGAGAACACCGAGAAAGCAAGAGAACTTTTATAGCAAAAAAGAATTCTTTTAGTTTTTCTCTGTGGTCCTCAGTGCTCTCTGTGGTTCATAAGAATTTTAAAGGATTTTATCATGGCTCATCAGTCAGACATGATCGCTGAAGATATACACGCGTACCTGAAAGCTCAGGAAGAAAAGTCGATGCTCCGCTTCATTACCTGCGGTAGCGTCGATGACGGCAAAAGTACCCTGATCGGTCGGCTTTTGTGGGATTCGAAGATGATTTTCGAGGACCAGCTGGCGGCTTTGGAAGCTGACAGCAAGCGTGTCGGGACTCAAGGTGAAAACATCGACTACGCTCTTCTGCTCGACGGTCTTCAGGCTGAGCGTGAGCAGGGGATCACCATCGATGTGGCCTATCGTTTCTTCTCGACCGATAAGCGCAAGTTCATTGTTGCAGATACCCCTGGCCATGAGCAGTACACCCGAAACATGGTCACCGGTGCCTCAACGGCAGGTGTTGCGGTTATTCTGATTGACGCCCGTAAGGGGGTTCTGACCCAGACCCGGCGTCACAGCTATCTCGTCTCTTTGGTCGGCATCAAGAATGTTGTTGTCGCTGTCAACAAGATGGACCTGGTTGACTACGATCAGCAGCGTTTTGAAGATATCTGTCAGGATTACAGGGAACTGGCCCGGGATCTTGAATTTGAGGAGATTACCTATATCCCTCTTTCGGCCCTGAATGGTGACAATGTCATTACCAATCTTGTCCCTCAGGAAGCTGGCTTCGAGCCCGTCTCAAACATGCCCTGGTACAGTGGATCGACGCTGCTGAATTATCTCGAAACCGTGCAGGTCGTTGATCGCTCGCAGGAACAGCCATTCCGGATGAGGGTCCAGTGGGTTAATCGGCCGAACCTTGATTTTCGCGGGTTCTGCGGAACCATTGCTGCCGGGAAGATCAGGCCGGGCGACGCCATTGTCGTTCCATCGTCCGGGCAGACCAGCAGGGTTGCCCGGATTGTGACAATGGATGGTGACCTTGACGAGGCGGTTGCCGGTCAGGCGATTACCATCTGTCTGCAAGATGAGATCGATATCAGCCGGGGTGATATGCTGGCCGATACGGTCAGCCGTCCTGATTTCGCTGACCAGTTTGAAGCCAAGATCGTCTGGTTGCATGAAGAGGCGATGCTGCCGGGGCGCAGCTATCTTCTCAAGGCGGGTTCCGCGACAGCTCCGGCACAGATCAGTGAGCTGAAACGAAAGATCAACGTCAATACGCTGCAGCCAGAACCTGCAAAGACGCTGGAGATGAATGAGGTCGGAATCTGTAATGTCAGCATCAGCAAAGCGATAGCCTTTGATGCCTATAAGGACAACCGCTACACTGGGAATTTTATTCTGATTGATCGCTTTACCAACGCGACAGTTGGTGCGGGGATGATCGATTTCCCGCTACGTCGGGCAACGAACGTTCACTGGCAGTCGGTCGATATTGACAAGCAGAGTCGTGCGGAGATGAAGGGGCAGAAACCAAGGGTCCTCTGGTTCACCGGTTTGTCGGGTGCCGGGAAGTCAACAATCGCCAATCTGGTGGAGAAGAGACTTCATTCCATGGGCAAGCATACCTATATGCTCGATGGAGATAATGTGCGCCATGGCTTGAATCGTGACCTTGGGTTTACAGCAGTGGACCGGGTTGAAAATATCCGTCGGATCGCCGAGGTGTCGAAGCTTTTTGTCGATGCGGGGATGATCGTGCTGACTGCATTTATCTCGCCATTCAAAAGCGAGCGGGCAATGGCCAGAGAGCTGCTCGAGGCTGGAGAGTTCGTCGAAATCTTTGTCGATACTCCGATCGACGTCTGTGAAGAACGTGATGTCAAAGGTCTCTACAAAAAAGCTCGTAGTGGTGAACTGAAAAACTTCACCGGTATCGATTCCGATTATGAAGCACCGGAAAATCCAGAAATTCGCGTAGACGGCACCAGCGCTACCGCCGAAGAACTGGCCGAACAGATTGTCCGGGAGTTGTTTGGATAAGCCGGTTAACCACTCGTTCGCTATGCTCACTTGAGGACACAGAGAAAAGCGTGGAGTTTTTGTTTTAAAACATGAAAAACAGGTTTTAGGTTTACTCGGTGGATCTCGGTGCTCTCTGTGGTTCATAGTTTAAAAAAGGGTGGGATATGCAGGATGATGAGTTAACGGATTCGATTATTGGAGCGGCAATCTCTGTTCATCGTGAATTGGGTCCGGGGCTTTTGGAGTCAACTTATGAATCCTGTTTAGCTTATGAGCTTGGTAAAAAAGGTTTTGCAGTAGAAAAGCAGAAAAGCCTGCCAGTTCAATACAAGGAAGTAGCGCTGGATTGTGGCTATCGAATTGATCTTCTTGTTGAGGGTCGTATTATTATTGAGCTAAAGACAGTTGATAAATTGCTACCAATCCATCAGGCCCAGTTGATAACCTATTTGAAACTATCGGATTGTCATATAGGTCTGTTGATCAATTTTAACGAACTGCGAGTCAAGGATGGTATCAGGCGTTTTGTCGTATAAAACGAACCACCTGCTTCGCTTGAGAGCACAGAGAAAAGCGTGGAGTTTTTATTTTAAAACATGAAAAACAGGTTTTAGATTCACTCGGTGGATCTCAGTGCCCTCTGTGGTTAGATCTTGTGAATTTTGCATAGGTTTAAGTACAAATTACGAAAAAATTAAACCACCCGCTTCGCTTGAGAGCACAGAGAAAAGCGTGGAGTTTTTGTTTTAAAACATGAAAAACAGGTTTTAGATTCACTCGGTGGATCTCAGTGCCCTCTGTGGTTAGATCTTGTGAATTTTGCATAGGTTTAAGTACAAATTACGAAAAAATTAAACCACCCGCTTCGCTTGAGAGCACAGAGAAAAGCGTGGAGTTTTTGTTTTAAAACATGAAAAACAGGTTTTAGGTTTACTCGGTGGATCTCGGTGTCCTTTGTGGTGAAGAAAGGTTTTGGAATTGGTTTCTAATGATATAGATATTAAAATTGTATGTGACATTGCTCGCCAGGCTGGTGACGCAATCATGGAAATTTACGCCGGTGACCACGTCGTTGAATACAAAGACGACAAATCCCCCTTAACCGCTGCCGACAAGGCTTCACATGAAGTGATTGTTGCCGGACTGCAAAAGCACTTTCCAAACATCCCGATTCTCTCTGAAGAAGGAAAAGATATCTCTTACGAAGAGCGCAAAAACTGGAAGCGCTTCTGGCTGGTTGATCCTCTTGACGGCACAAAGGAATTTATCAAGCGCAATGGTGAATTTACCGTCAATATCGCTTTGATTGATGAGCAGAAGCCGGTCATTGGCGTCGTCTATGTCCCGGCTCGGGATAGGCTTTATTGCGGTGTGGTTGGAGATGGCGCATGGCTTTGGGAAAACGCCAGCTTGTCCGGTGCTGGTGCCGACAGCGCCAGAGACATAAGCGTTCGTGATGCAGATCCGGAACGTGCCCGGGTCGTCGTCATGAGCCGTTCCCACCCCTCCCCAGAGTTGGAAGCCTTTCTCAAGGACATCGTGGTTGCCGAGGCCTTGCCGGTCGGCAGCTCACTTAAGTTCTGTGTTGTCGCCGAAGGGCAGGCCGACCTCTACCCCCGCCTTGGCCCGACCATGGAATGGGATACTGCCGCGGGACACGCCATTGTCCTTGCTGCCGGCGGGCGAGTTGAGACTCTGAAAAAAAACGCCCTGAAATACAACAAGGAAGAATTGCTGAATCCGTATTTTGTGGTCAGTAACAGCTGAACAGAGTTCTGTTTTTCCTTCGAGGAAGACGTAGCTCTTTTTTAAGTGTGGAGTGAAGAATGTCGATTCTGGTGACTGGTGGGGCTGGCTATATCGGTAGCCATACGGTTGTCGAACTCTTACAGGCAGGGCAGGACGTTGTCATCGTCGATAACCTGGCTAATTCCAGCGAGTGTGCTCTCGAGCGGGTGCGTTCGATCAGTGGAAAAGATATTCCTTTCTATCGGGTCGATATCCGTGATGGGCAGGGCTTGAGAGACGTCTTCGCTCGGCACGAGATCGATTCCGTTGTTCATTTCGCCGGCTTGAAGGCTGTCGGGGAATCGACCCAGATTCCTCTTGCCTACTACGACAACAATATCGGCGGAACTCTTGTCCTGCTGGATGAGATGCGCCGGGCCGGGGTGTTCAGGCTGGTTTTCAGTTCTTCAGCGACGGTCTACGGGGATCCGGCCAGTGTGCCGATCCGTGAGGACTTCCCGACTTCGGCGACCAATCCCTATGGGCGAACCAAGTTGATGATCGAGGAGATCCTGCGTGATCTGGCGGTTTCGGATGAGCGCTGGGGGATCGTTCTTTTGCGCTATTTCAACCCGGTCGGAGCGCATAAGTCGGGTCTGATCGGTGAAGATCCGAAAGGGATCCCGAACAACCTGCTCCCTTACATCAGCCAGGTTGCGGTCGGCCGCCTCAAGGTCCTGTCGGTCTTCGGTGCTGACTATCCGACCAAAGACGGCACCGGCGTCCGTGACTATATCCATGTTGTTGATCTGGCGCTCGGCCACCTGCGCGCGCTGGAGAGAGTGGCTCAGGATCGGGGCGTTTTTACCTACAACCTGGGGACCGGCAACGGTTATTCTGTTCTGGAAATGATCAGGGCCTTTGAACAGGCATCCGGTAAAGATGTGCCATACCGGATTGCTCCACGCCGCCCCGGTGATATTGCGGAGTGTTTTGCCGATCCTGCCCTGGCTGGGCGGGAGTTGAACTGGAAAGCCGAGCGTGGTCTGGATGAAATGATGCGTGACAGCTGGAGATGGCAGAGCGGTAATCCGCAGGGGTATGGACCCTGAGGAAAGTTGTAAGCTGGAAGTCTTAAGTTTTTTGCCGCGGATAAGATCTGATCGAATCTGATGGGAAAGTCTGGATGCCATTGTGACATACTCAGGCGGTGTGCGATTTATCCGATTGATCAGATTTTATCTGCAGCTAAACAAGGTGTTTCAGCTGTTGATGTAAATCACGAATCACCCACTTCCTCTTTACAAAACATGCCCCTCTGGCTTATTAAAGTACAAACGAACTGATGGATGTTGTGATGTTTTTTGCCGCATGAAAACTCCCACCGTTTTTTCATCTCAATCCATCTGCTAATCCATTTTTATCAATCAATGACGATAGTTCCGGGATAACACATGTCTGAAATGAATGAAGCCGCAATGCCGAGTAAAAGACTCTATATCGACGCCGGGGTTGAACAGATCCTCTGTTGTTTGATATCCGATCAGCAAGCTGCGCCTGAAAAAGTCTGGTCGTTCCCGGCCAGCGAGGTTTCCGGCCAGAGTTTTGACGATCTTTCTGTCGATTTATCCGTTTATATGACCGGGAAATTCAGCAAGATCATCAAGCAGAATCTGGGACGTGGTCAGCTGCTGATGCCTCTGGCGGTGCTCTGGGCAGCTGCTGCGGAGCGGGCCCGGGAAGAGCAGAAATCAGTGGCTGTCCTCGATCTCTCCGCTTCCGGCTATGCCATTGTCGGTGTCGATTCGCGTGGTGAGCTGATCGATGACCTGCTGAAAACCAATCCGCGTTGTGGATCCGGTGCCGGTATTAATATCGACCGGGTGCTGCGCAAACTGGCAATTGAGCGTTCGGCTGTCGATGGCGTGCTTGGTCAATTCCTCGGCGAAGCTGGGACAGCTGCGCGTCAGGATATCCCGGTGCGTGCCGACCGTTGTGGCGTTTTTGCCTCCTCGGCGACGATTTCGGACAAGAACCAGGGGATTCCCCTCGATTTCGCCCTGGCGACCACCCTCAAGTCTGAGGTGCTCAAGGCCTGCAAGCATGTCGATAACCCCTTTGATCTGGTTATTCTGACCGGCGGGATCTTCCAGTGGCAGTTCGCCCGCGATTGTGCCAGTGATTATTTTGCCGAGATCGGCTGTAAAGAGATCATTCATGATCAGCAACGGACCATCAAGTTTCCAGGTTTTGCCAAGTTGATCAACCAGGCGACGGTCGTTCCGGAAGAGATTGTCGCCCGGGCCATGGCTGCTGAGTCTGAACATACCAAGATCTTTCCGTCGTTTCCAAGTCTGCGCGATAACCTTGAGGCGGCCCGCCTCTATAAGCGCCAGGACGATGTCGTGCTGCCTGCCGCCGATTCACTGCCGGAACTGTTTGACGGAGGTGTCGTTGTCGGCATAGATGTCGGTTCGACCATGGCCAAGATCGTCATCGGTTCGGCGACCGGTGAACTGCTCTACCGTGCCAGCTACTCGAACTCCGGTGACACAGTCGAGACGATCAAGAAGGTTTTCGAAGATCTTAAAACGCGCGGCATCGAGGACCTCAAGGTCTGCCAGATCGGTATCACCGGTAGCGCCCGTTACCAGATTCAGCAGGCTCTGACCGCTACCTATCCGCAACTGGCCGACCGGATTCTGGTTCTGGTCGAGAACTACGCCCATGCGCGCGGTTCGGTCCCCGAAGTCCGCGCCTATCTGGACGAACTGGCCGGGCAGGGGGTGGAGAACCTCAACCGTGACTTCTGCGTGCTGGTCGATGTCGGTGGCGAGGATACCAAGATTTCGACCATCGACCTGAAACAGGGGGATCTCTACGACAACGCGATGAACACCAAGTGTTCAGCGGGAACCGGCAGCCTGCTCGATACGCTGGTCGATCTGTTCCGTCTCGACGGGGTCGGTGAGGCGGTCAAGTTGGCCATGGAAGCGCCTCAGGCCGAGGCGATCAATGCGACCTGCGCGGTCTTTCTGCTCGAACATGCCCGGCGCCTGCAGGCCGAAGGGCGCGGTCAGGGCTCGATCATCGCCTCGGCCGTCTGGGCGATCGTCGAGAATATGGCGCGTAGCCTGTGGCCGCAGATCTATCTGCCATCCAACACGGTTGTTCTGCTCCACGGTCAGACCATGCAGAGCGATCCGATGCCGCTGGCGATCAGCCAGCGCCTGCAGACCTTCCTGGATGAGCCGGCCTACTGTCTGGTTCCGGCGATCCCGGGCCATCGCGCCTGCCATGGCCTGATCCAGACCTGCATTGACCGGACTGAGATCGAGGGCTCTGTGGCCGTGAGTCTGTCGCACTTCATCGAGCAGCAATTCACCCGCAAGATCATTCATTGCCGCGGTGCGGTTTGTGGCGATCCGGATGCCCATTGCTTCCGTTCCCGGTTGTCGGCGGAGGACGCCGACGGCAAGCCGTTCGCCATCAGCCTGGGCGGCTGCTCGGCGGTCAACGAGCTACCGAACGTCGACAAGGAGAAGCGCAAGGCCACTGTCGACAGTTGCCGGGCTATCTGGCAGTTTCAGATCGATCAGCTGCCGGTTTCGACAGCGGAAAACCGTCTGGTTATTCCCCGTTCCTTTGCCGTTTCCGAGTGGGCACGCTTTTTCGCTGCCCTGTTCGAGGACTGCGCTATCCCGGTTCATGTCGACCTGCCAAGCGAAGCTGACGTTCTGCGTGGCCAGCCCTACTTCCGTATCGACAGCTGCGCCCCGCACATCGGTGTTGTCGGCCAGATTCTGCGTCTCGCCGAAGCGCCGCACGGCATGATCCTGGCGCCGCAGATCGAGTACCTGCCGCTGGTCGGCAATTCGCTGGGGCGGACCTGTACGATCAACCAGGGGGGCTTCGCGACGGCTCGGGGGGTTGCACTTTCCGAGTTTCCTGACAGCCGCTTTCATCTGTTTAACGTCGATCTGAAAAATTATGACGAGAAGTCGCTGGCGCATAAGCTGTACAATCGGCTGTTGCCGGTTTACCGGCATTACGGGGTCGATATGCCTTTCGAGCGCTTTGCCGATCAGGTTCGTATGGCGCTGGGCAAGCAGCAGGAGTACAAACAGAAGACCGCGGACTTTGCTGCCGGTATTGCCCGGGAGGCGTTGAATAATGGTCAGCAGATCGCTCTGGTCATGGGGCGCGAGTATGTCCTCAACCCGGGGGTCTATGACAGCCATGTCGGGCGGCTGCTGCGTGACAAGGGGCTGGTCGGCATCCCCAGCTATGTCCTCAATGCGGCTTACAACCCGGATCTGGCCCACTTCTACTGGCGCAATGCTCACCTGGTCGCCAGCGTTGCTGAGGCGGTTGCCAAGCGTAAGCTGCATGAGATCATCGGCCATCCCGGACTCAAGGAGATTTTTGCCGAGGTCGAGCAGCAGAAGAACCTGCTGCCGTTGGTCCACGTTTCGACCTTCCTCTGCGGTCCGGACAGCGTGACCAATCCATTGATTAATGAGGTGATCAAAGAACGACCATTTCTGCGCATCCAGTCGGACGCCGCGATCAAAGAACTGGCTCACCTGGAGAACCGCATGAACACCTACGTTCACCAGCTGGCCGCCGAAGGGCGTCAGCAGGTGCGCCTGGGGAATCAGCCATCCTTTGAGGTCCGTCTGCTCGATCCGCTGGAAAACCGCGATGAGCTGGATGCCGAGCGAGATGTCATCTGTTTCCCGACCCTGGCCGATAACCGGCCGCTGGTGGCGGTGCTTAAGAGTGCCGGGTTTACCTGTCTGGATAATTACGACGAATATTACGATCTGCAGAATCTCATCGAGCAGGGACGTTCGGTTGTCGGTGACGGCGTCTGTGCTCCGCTGGCCGCTGTTTACGGTGACGTTCTGGCGGCAATTCAGTCCTTTAACCGTCTGAAGCAGAAGCACCCGGACTTCAAGAACAAGAAGCGTCTGTTGATCTTCAACAACAAGGGGCTTGGTCCTTGTCGCCAGGGGCAGTACGTTGAGGTGCACAAGCTGTTCCTCCACCAGTTCAACGGTATCGGCGACAAGGTCGAGGATCTGGGCGACAACCTGATCCAGTTCCTCGTCTCCTACGAAGACGATGGTTACACCAATGGTTTTCCGCGCTGGATCTTCCTGCGCGGCGTCCAGGCGCTGATCCTGCAAGGGGTGATGCATCAGGTCCTCGCCGAGGGGTCGGCGCGCTGCCAGGACAACAAAGAGCTGCAGGCCTTTCTGACCGCTCACAAGGTGCTCTGTGATCGCCTCTCCCATCTGGTTGAAACGCTCCCGGTACCGCCGACTGCGGGGAGTCACGGCCTGATGAAACTGTTGACCTTGCCGCAATCGCTCGGTTCGCTGTGGCGCGATCTGTTCCGTCATCCGGCGATGACCGAGTTACGTCATTTCAGCAGTCAGTGGTGCAGCAAACCGCTGGGCAAGCTGATCCGGATTCACATTGACGGTGAAGCCTACATGCGTGTTGCTCAGTACGAGGAAACCCACCGGGTTCTGCTCAACATCCTCGGACCGGGGCGTTTCCACCTGACCCACACTCCGCTCTGGGGCTATCTGGAATACAAACTGGCCTGGACCATGGTCAAGGCGAAGGAGGCGATCGCTGAGGCCAAGGCCGAACTGGCGCGTGGTGGCAGCCTCGAATTCACCCGCCAGCGCAAGGAGAGAATCAAGCTTAAGCGCAAAGCCTATATCCGTGCCAAAGGGATCCAGCTGCTGTTGCGCAAGGTGATGGCCGGTCCTTTCTACAAGGCTGCCGGCTTGCCGCTACCTGAGCCTATGCCGGAGATTCTGGAAACGGCGGAACGGGTCATCAAGACCAAGCGGCCGGGTGGTGAGCTGGTCCCTTATCTGGGTGAAGCTCTGCTGAAACTTGAGAAGGGCTATGAGCTGATCCTGAACATCGCTCCTGAGGGCTGTATGGTCTCATCGATGGGCGAGGTCATCACGCCTGCGCTTTACCAGGTTGCTCCCGGTTTCAAAGGAAAGATCCAGCCGTTGTTCTCCCAGCAGGGGGATATTGATGAAGAGAAACTGGGGCAGGCGATCCTTCAGGCTCTCGGGCCGGATCGGCTTTATCTGTAATCTGTTGGCAGCGCAGGCTGTCGTCTGTTTTCTGCCCAGCCAAGTTGTTCCTGGCTGGGCAGTTTCTTATCTTTCGCGGTGCTGGCGTACATGACAGACGCCGCAAAATTATCTCCGGGAACAAGATCTGTATAGCTGTCAGCAAGCCATGATTCCAAAGCCCTGAAGCGGTCTTTTTCTCCACGCCGCGGTCCGGGCATTCGATCTAAGGTCGAGGCACGATCGACTGGGGCTCCATAGTTCATATTCAGTTCTGAATGACGTTTGAAATATTTTTCATTCCGTCCACTTTTGCGCTCTCAGACCCGTTGCGGATTGTTTGTTTTTTGTTAATTTTAAATATGTCATGTCCAAATATTGACACATTATAGTGTTCATATTATTCTCGCTTCACAAAATGAATTATCGTCAAAATGTCGACATTGGAAAGAACGGGTTAAGGTATGACCACAGAGAGTGGCTTGGGCGGAATGATCGGGAAGTCGGAACAGATGCGGGAGCTGTTTGATCTGATTACCTGTGTTGCCGAGGAAGGTGACAGTACGGTTCTGATCCAGGGGGAAAGCGGGACCGGTAAAGAGTTGATCGCCAGGGCGATCCATCAGAACAGCCCGCGTCGTTCGGGGCATTTTGTTCCGGTCAATTGTGCTGCTATTCCGGATGAATTGCTCGAAAGTGAGCTCTTCGGCCACGTTAAGGGGGCATTTACCGGAGCCCAGCAGACGAAGATCGGGCGTATCCAGTTCGCCGATGGCGGGACGCTGTTTCTTGACGAAATCGGTGATATGAAGCCGATTCTGCAGGCCAAGCTGCTCCGTGTTCTGCAGGAGCGCGAAGTCGAGCAGGTCGGTGGTGTCAAGCCGACCAAGGTCAATGTCCGGGTTATCGCGGCCACCCATCAGAATCTGGAAGCTCTGGTGGCTGAAGGTCGTTTCCGCGAAGATCTCTATTACCGCCTGGCGGTTATCCCCCTGCTGGCTCCGCCTCTGCGTGAACGTCGTGAGGATATCGCACTGCTGATCGATCTGTTTATCGAGCGTTTCAGCCGGCGCAAGACGGACCGCAGGACCGTCATCGAGCCGCTGGCCATGCGCAGCCTTGAAGCCTACGACTGGCCGGGCAATGTCCGTGAGCTGGAAAACCTGATTCAGCGGCTGGTCATTCTCCATCGGGGTAAAAAGATCTCCATGAAAGAGCTGCCCGACAAGTATTGCTGTTCTGGGCTTGTCGAAGAGCTACCGCTTGAAGATCTTCCCGCAGAGCGTTCTCAGGGGGAAACTGTCCGGGGTGTGGTGAAGATCGAACCACCGGAAATCGTCTGGCAGGAATGCGGCCTCGATTTCAATCAGCTGATCAGTGAATTTGAGGATCGCCTGATCATGGAGGCGTTGAAAAAAACAGATGGTAACAAGAAAGAGGCTGCCTGTCTGCTGAATCTGAAAAGAACAACGCTGATCGAGAAGATCAAAAAGAAAAACCTGCCCGTTTAGGTAGTCTGTTTCGCTGAAAGCGCGTCTACGCATTGCCGCACTGAATGAGGGTGTTTTTATGTCTTAGAAATATCATTAAAACTATTCATGTGCTAGGATTCCTTTGGGATTTTGATTTGGCAGTGGAGTGGTATGGGGACTGCAAAAAAACACAAATATTTTGATCACTACAGGAACGAGCTGGTCCAGTGTTATCTGCGTACCGGTTTTACGCTGTTCTGTTTTGCCTCGCTGTTTATTTATCAGCAGGTCTATCATGTCGAATTGTGGTCTTCGGCACGCTTCATGGGGCTGTTTCTGCTCTGGATCCTGGTTTACTATCTGTTTATAAGGGCTTTCCCGCGGTTTTATGCAAAGCAGCGCATCCTCTTCGTCATGGTTGTCGATATCCTGGCGACGGCGTGGTGCATGTACATTTCCGCTGAGCTGTCCGCACTGGTTGTTTCGACCTTTATCTGGTACATCCTCGGTTATGGCATGCGCTTTGGCTACAAGTATGCTCTGACCGGTGGGCTGCTGAGTGTCTGTTCCTTTCTGACCCTGGCGATTTCTTCCGATTACTGGCGAGCCAATCCGATCGTCGTATTGGGTTGGGTCCTTGCGTTTGTCGCCATCCCTGCCTACAGTTTTGCTCTGGTCAAGCGTTTGCATATTTCTTTGCATGAGCTGAACCGGGCCCTGGACCAGACTGAACAGCTGGCCAGGTATGACAGCCTGACACAACTCTATAATCGGCACTATCTTTCTCAGCTGACTGAACGGATGCAGCGCAGTTATTCTCAACTGGCGATCCTGCTGGTCGATCTGGATGGTTTCAAGCAGATCAATGACAATTACGGTCATGCTGTGGGAGATCAGGTCCTGGTCGAGGTTGCAACCCGACTGAAAAGCTTCTGCTGTGAAAACTGCGTGGTCGGACGGCTTGGCGGGGATGAGTTTATGGTTGCCGTTGGTGATTTTGAGGAACGGGACGCAGTTGTCGCCTTTGCTGAAAAGCTGCTTGCTGCGATAGGGGATGTTGGTGAAAGGTTCATGGGGCTGTCCGCGAGTATCGGGATCAGCTTTTATCCCGACGACTCGGCGGACCTGTCGCAGGTCAAAAGAAACGCCGATATTGCCATGTATCAGGTCAAACGCAGCGGTAAAAACTGTGTTTATATCTATTCAGAGCGCTTGCCACAGGCTCTTGGCGGGATGGTCTGAACGATCTTTCTCAGCTCGCTTTTTTCAAGTGCTGTGAGACCTTGTTCTGTATTTCGGTGCTGGTCGCCGGAAGAACCAGGATATCTTTGGCGCCGTATTTCACCGCCCGCAAAACAGCGGACCTGGTCCAGTCCGGGCCGGCAAAGATCAGAGGCGGAAGCTTCTGCCCGGATGACTGCAGTTTGATTGCCGCGGCAAATCCCTTTTCACCGACCTGGGCCATAAGCAGGAAAATTCCGACGATCTGATGCTGTTGAAAGAGCGGCCTGATCTCATCTTGATAGCTGAGAACCTTGCAGGTATAACCGGCGGAGGTCAGGATCTCTGAAAATGGTCGGGCATTGTCCTGTTGATCCGAAATGACCAGAACCAATGGTTTTTTGACTTCGGCTGTTGCTGCTGACGGCTTTTCAAGTGGAGGTCCGCCCCATTCGCCTGGTGCAGGCTCGCTCGCCTCGGGGACTTCTCCCCAGTCGTCAGTGGTTGCTGTACTTGCTGTTTCTGCCGGGAGGCCACCCCATTCGCCGGGCGCGGGCTGATCCCCTTTGGCGCTTTGCTCCGTCTTTTGCTTCTGCTCAACGGCATGTCCTTCCAGTCCAAAGATTTCGGCGGGAAAGATCAGATGCGCCCTGTGCAGCTCAAACTCCTCCATTCCCAGCGCGAAACTGGCAAGGTAATAGTCGCCTTCAGGGAAAGGGGCATCCGCTGCCATATCGAGCTTGGTTGGAATGATGGTCTCGGTGTCGGTCTTGATGTAGCGGATCTGCTTCGGATAGCGGTCCAGAAAGAGCTGGGTGAGTCCCCCCGAAACGATGTTGGCGATTTCACCGAAGGCATCTGCAACCTCGCCTTCCAGCTTTCCGCTCTTGCTCTGCTCTACAATTTCATCGTCAGGCAGCATGATCAGTGTGCCGCCCAAGATCACGGCATCCGGAACCTCGACGCACAGAAAGCCGAGCCCTTCGCGTTCACCGGTCACCTTCATGTGGGTCAGGACCGATTTCTCCATACAGTAACTGGAGAAGAACTCAGCCTTGCTGGTGACCAGCAGTTTCAGATCGCTGCATTTGAGCGTCTGTCCGAGCAGTGCGCCGACCTCATCACCAAGCTGATTGACAACCGAGGTAAAGACCACATCGGTCAGTTTCTTGGCTTCGCTGAAGGACGGGCGTTTGGGGGGCGGAGGGGCAGGTGCTGTTGCGGTTGCCTCCGCTGGTTGTTCGGCCGGTGAGGGCTCCTGCGCTGCAGGCTCGGCTAGAGGCTCGGGCTGCACCTCTGCAGCCGCCTGGGCTGGCTGTTCTTCAATGACATCCTCTTCAAGGCCGAAGATGCTGGCGGGAACGACAAATTCGAGGTTGCCCAGATCCTGATCCGCGAGCTTCAGGGAACATTTGGTCAGATAGTAATTGCCGGCCGGGAAGGGGGCATCGCTGTCAACATCGATTTTTGTCGGTATCAGATCTTCGACAGATTTTTTGATAAAGCGCAGGTTGTCTTTGTACTTATCGACAAAGACCTGGGTGAAGACACCGGCGATGATATTGGCAATCTCACCGAAGGCATCCTGTATCTCGCCGTCGATCTTTTCATCGGCGGCCTGCTCTTCGATGATATCGTCGGGCAGCATGATCAGGGTGCCGCCAAGGATCGCCGCGCTGGCAACAGGGATGAGGAGGTAGCAGTGCCCTTCACGGTCACCGCTGACGGTCATACGGGTGAGGGTGGTTTTTTTTCTGGCGGGATCGGCAAACAGTTGGGCCTTGCTGACGATATCGACCTGGGCGGCACCACAGGTCAGCTCCTGGCCGAGAAGCGCACCGACCTCGCCACCCAGGTTCGTGATACCTGCTTTGCAGATGACATCAATAATAGCCCGCTGATCCAAAATCAACCCCTATGTTATGGCGGGGCTACATGAGATTGTATTTGATCTCGACGAAAAATTGCCCCTGTTCAATGCTAAATGGAATAACAACCCTGCGACTGTCCTTCGGTGCTGAAATCGTGTAGGACTTGCCGGTGACAGTCGTCGGTATCGCCAGTTCCAAATCGATATCTTCGGTTGAAAAACGTTCCTTCAATCCTCCGGCCATCATGTTGGCGATTTCACCGAGGGCATCTTTCACGTCAGCGTCGATCTCTTCCAGTTCCATGCCGAGCATGCCACCGGCAATGGCCAGTCCTGTCGCTTCCGGGCAGTGGATGCTGAGCATGGCACTGATTGACCCGGTCAGGCCGATCATGGCAGAAACGTGACAATCAAGAACCTGCTTTCCTTCTTCGAGAGCCGGTTCCGGGCTGACGTCCATGAAAATCATGGTACTGAATATCTCTTCGGTAGTTTCTACGATTTTTTTAGCAAATTCCACAGGAATCTCTCAGTCTCTGGTGGTTGATCGGAAAAGTCTCAATCCTGACGGAACTGAAGCTCAACCAGGAAGTTATCGCCATTGAAACTGAACGGGACCGTCACCGTCTGCGAATTGGCCAGGCAGTCGATCGAGTACTCTTCCCCGTGAACAGCAGATGGCATCGACAGCTTGATGTCACTGCCGCTCGGGTCGAGCGCCGATTTCAGGTTGCCGGCAACCATGTTGGCCAGTTCGCCGATGGCATCACGGACATCATCGTCGATCTCCTCAACCTCCATGCCGAGAAAAGCTGTTGTGACTGCAAGTGCTGCACTGTTCGGCAGGTGAATGGCGAGCAGGCCCTTTGTTGATCCCGCCAGGCCGATAATGCCGGAAATGCTGTTTCTCAATGGCTCATGGGCCCGTTCATAGGGCTGTCCTGGCGTGACTTCGAGCATGATCATGCTCGAGAAAATTTCCTGGGTAGAGTCAATTATATACTGAGCGTGCTCCACGAAAAGCTCCTTCTTGTGCCGGCTGTCGATCCTGTCGACAGCCGGGCCTGGCGGGTTTGATTGTTAGAGAAGTGCGCCAAGGGTTTCATTGATCATTTCCGGGGTAAAGGGCTTTTTGATCGCACCTTTGGCACCGTATGATTTGGCTTCATCGATGATATCGGCACCGGTCTCTGTAGAGATCATGATGACCGGAATATCCTTGATCGCGGCATTCTCCGATTTGGCCTTGAGAAATTCCAGGCCGTTCATGTTCGGCATGTTGATATCGCTGAGGATGATGTCGACCTTGTTGCCGCCAAGCACGTCGAGCGCTTCCTGGCCGTCACCGGCTTCGAGAATGGTGTCGAAATCGAGGCCAGCCTGACGAAGGGAACGGGAAACAATCTTGCGCATGGTATTTGAATCATCGACAATGAGAACGGTTCTTCCCATGTTATTTTCTCCTTTAAGCTATAAATGATTGAATTGGTTATTCTCAGTCCCTACTGGTTCATTGCGACCAGAGCGGGTCCTGAGGCGTAAATGAAAATTGGATCTTCATCCCCGGTCATCAATTTCCAGATGACCGTTCCCGGTTCGGCTGCGGGCAGCTCGTCTTCACCGATTTCCGGCAGGCCCAGTTTGTATTGCTGGTCATCCGGCAGCAGATTGGTCATGAACAGCCCGGCGACGGTGTTGACGATTTCGTTGAGGATGTCGTTCATCTGTGATTCGGTCAGTTCTTCCTCGTCAATTCCAAAAATATTGCATGACAGTTTTTTCAGCAGAGCGCCCGACATGGCCAGACGGATCTCCCCCTGGACCGGGTCATTGATCAGCAGACTGGTCCAGACCGTTTCTTGCGCCGGAATTTCATAATCCGGGTCGAAATGCTCCATTACTTCCATGAACGCCATGTTTTCGAGGGTCTGGCTGACTGCTGTCATCATGGCGTTATACATCGATTGTTCACCCATGTATATGTTCTCCCGCTAGATAGATTAAGAATCGATAAATTCCGAAAGGGCGTCCATCATCACCGGAGGTGAGACCGGTTTGTTCAGGACCCGATAAACTCCGAGTTCAAGAAGTTGATGCTCCTTGGCCGGATTCCCGGCACTGGTGATGACGATGATCGGGACCTCGCACAGTCTGGGGTTGGCCTTGACCCACTTGACCAGGGTTTCGCCATCCATAACCGGCATATTCAGGTCGGTCAGGATCAGGTCGACATCCTGGGCCTTGGCTGCGGTAAGGGCTTCCTTACCGTTCTCCACCTCGATCAACTCAGCGTCACCGAGACCAACGATGCTCAGACAGCGCTTGATGAACATTCTGGCGGTTGCTGAATCGTCTGCGATGATAATTCGTTTCATTGGCTTTGCTCTCCCGGACCGTTCATCGATCCTTCAAGTTTTTCAAATTCCATATCAACAGCTAGCATAACTTTTGACAAGGCGTTGGGGCTGACCTTGATATAATTCTTGTAGCCCGGATCCAGCTTGTAGCGCATACTGTCAGCGCCAGTGCCGAAGCCGCCGAGCATGGCGATACTGTCGCCGAGATGGACGGCATAAACCAGTGGCCGGTATTCTTCCGCAGCCTTTTCCGGTTCATGGTGATAGAGAATCGCTTCGGCCAGCTCGTCAGGTAATTGCCAGGCTTTGGCCAGTTCATATCCCGCCTGGGTATGGTTGAAGCCGATCAGTTTTTCTTCGGCTTCCAGGTAGTCCGGGCTGTCTTCACCGTTTAACAGCGCAATCGCTTCCGGAACTGAACCCTGCAGGTAGTCGGAGATCAGCGATTTGCCGATGTCATGGAGCAGGCCGGCTGTGAAAGCGAGCTCGGCGCTGATTCCTTCCGCTTTACACTCGACGACAATTTCACGCGCCGCAATAGCTGCCCTGAGGTCGTGTTTCCAGAGGGAGCCGCTGGTCGATTCATAGCCGCTCAGTTCCTTGGTGAACAGTTTACCTGCACAATCGCCGAGGGCGATACCGACAACGATCCGTTCACCGAGATAGGAGACGGCGCGATCGATCGAAGACACCTTGCTGACCAGGCTGAAGGCCGCCGAGTTGACGACCTTGAGGACACGGGCCGTCAGGTTCGCGTCAAACTTGACCAGATTGATGATGTCCACCAGATCGTGATCGGCCTGTGCCGCGACCTGGAGCAGCCGGCTGGCACTGGGTGACAACATGGGAACCGCCTTAACAATCTTCTGTAGCTCTTCTTGAGTTATCAGTTGTGTCATGTGGTTCCTCCTATAGCAGCCAGTTCGGCTTGCCGGGCGAGCTCAGGGTGATCTGCCCGGCAGAGACTGAAATCGAAACGGTGCGACTGTAGTTGCCACCAAGATCTTCAGAAACAGCCCCCATTCCGTAAGACCAGAGGATTTTTTTGATAGCCAGGGCGTTCCGCTTGCCGATCTGGAACGTGTCGTTGGCATCCATGACGTTAGCACCACCGCACAGTTTGACGATCATCCCTTTGCCGCGTTTGTCGCAGCCGAAGGTCGCCATCTTTTCCAGCAGTGCCGGAATCGCCGTGTCGGCAAAATAACCTGGTTTTTCAGCTGCTTTAGCCTTGTTAATAGAGGAATCAGGCAGGGCGACGTGAGCCATGCCGACCGTTCTGGTTTTTGGATCGAGCAGGATGACGGAGACACAGGATCCCAGAGCGAAGGTTTTTACATCGTCGCCAGGTGTGTTCGATGCGCCGTAATCACCGACCCCTAAAATTATTTGACCCATCTATTTCTTCTCCGTAAGCAGATTCAGGAGCGAAGCGGCGATGTTGGACAACGGCACCAGCTTGCTAGCCCCCCCCTTTTCGTACGCAACCTTGGGCATGCCGAAGACGACAGATGAGGCTTCGTCCTGGGCGATGCACTTGGCTCCTGCTTCTTTCATGGCCAGCATGCCGTCCGAGCCGTCAGCGCCCATGCCGGTGAGCATGGCGCCAACCGCATTGCTGCCGACATGCTTGGCGACAGAATGCATCATGACGTCGACCGAAGGACAGTGGCCGCTGAACTTGTCTGTTCCGCCGAGGCGCACGACATAAAATCCGCCGGAGCGGACGACTTCCAGTTGGCGGCCGCCCGGAGCAATCAGGACCAGACCGGTACGGATCCGGTCGCCATCCTCAGCTTCCTTGACCTGCATCGGGCAGAGCTGGTTGAGGCGTTCGGCGAACATCTTGGTAAATCCGCTTGGCATGTGCTGAACGATGATCGTTCCCGCCGTCGACGCCGGAAATTTTTCGATAACCTGGCGGATCGCCTCGGTTCCTCCTGTCGATGCACCGATGGCGATGACCTTGTCGGTTGATTCGGCCAGGGCGCTGGGGGGCACTGCGCTACGAGCTGCTGTCGGCGCAACGACCTTGCCTTTCCAGTGAGAAACATTGGCCGTTGAGGCGATTTTGACCTTGGTCCTCAGCTCGGTCAGCATGGCGTTGAGGCCTGCCGTTACGTTGGAGGTCGGTTTGGCTACAAAATCCACGGCGCCGGCTTCGAGGGCCTCCATGGTGATCTGCTTGCCCCGCTGGGTCAGGGAGCTGACCATGACCACGGGGATCGGGTACTGCGGCATCAGGCGGCGCAAAAAGGCAACTCCATCCATGCGCGGCATTTCAACATCGAGGGTCAGGACGTCCGGCTGCAATTCAACAATCTTATCCCTGGCGCTGTAAGGATCGGCTGCCGTGCCGACAACCTCCAGGGCCGGGTCCGCTGAAAGACCCTGCTTGAGAATGTTTCTCACCAGAGCGGAGTCGTCAACGATGAGGACACGGATTCTTTTTGTCATATGGTCCCCCCTTTCTGGTAAAGAGCCGGCTTGAGATACTTGTAGAGGGTCTGGTTGCGTCCAAGAGTCTCAGAGTGACCGATGAACAGGTAGCCACCCGACTCTGTAAATTTGTGATATCTGGAGACCAGGGCATCACGGGTTGGCTGATCAAAATAAATCATCACATTACGACAGAAAATCATCTGAAAAGGTTTCTTGAACGGAAAGGTCGTGTTCATCAGGTTGAAGCGCCGGAAGGTCGCCTCCCTTTTCAGTTTGTCATTGACCATCATTTCGTCAGGACCTGATTTGACGAAATACTTTTTCCACAGGCCGTCCGGCAATTGCTGCACGCGGTCGACACTGTAGGCACCTCGCCGGGCGATGGTCAGGGCCCGGTCCGAGATGTCTGTGGCCAGGATTCCAGCGTCCCATGAGCTGTATTCCGTGCCGAGATGTTCCATCATCAGCATCAGCAGGGTGTAGGGTTCTTCACCGGTCGAGCAGCCGGCACACCAGATGCGCAGGTCCTTGCGGTTCTGCTGCTTGAGACTGGTGATCACCGCAGGAAGCGCAACCTGGGAAAAGTATTCGAAGTGTTCCTTCTCCCGATTGAAGTAGGTATGGTTGGTCGAAATCAGGTCGACCAGCTCTCCCAGCGCGCCTTCCGTTTTGTCGGTCTTCAGGTACTCGTAGTAGTCGGTGAAGGTCGCCAGGTTCCTGTTGCGCATCAGCTTCTGTAAACGACCGACCAGCAGCGAACGCTTCTGCTCGGTCAGGTTGATACCGAAACGCTGGTGGATCAGATCGCGCAACTGAGCGAATTCCGTTGCGGTAATCTCCATCAAAGAGCCAGTGGTGGGCTGATCGTCGTATGTCATCGGTCCCTGTCAATCAGTCTTCGAGAGTCGCAGCGAGTTCCTGCATCTCTCCACTGAAAAGAAGTTTGTGAACGTCGAGCAGGATTTTGACCGAATTGTTGATCTTGCCCATCCCCTGGATATAGCTGTCTTCGGCGTTGCGGCTGGTTCTTGGCGCCGGTTCGACATTGGCTTCGGGAATATCGGCAACCTCGCTGACCTCATCGACGACCAGACCGACCTCCGTCCCTTCGACATTGACAACGATGATACAGGTGCGGTCGTCATATTCGCGGTCTGACAGGCCGAAGCGGGCTCTGACGTCCATGACCGGGATGACCTTGCCGCGCAGGTTGATGACACCGCGGATGAACGCCGGCATGTCGGGAACATCGGTGATGTTCTGAATGCCGATAATTTCTATGACATAGCGAATTTCAATACCGTAATCCTCACCGGCCAGATGGAAGGTGAGATATTTGTCGCGCTGGGTATCCTCGTTGTCGATGTGGGTCAATGTTGTTTCTTCAGCCATGGTGTCCTCCTTTGCTTTATGCGTCTTCAGATTCCGAGTCAAAATTCTTGCGGTCAGCCGATTCGACCAGTGTACCGACATCGAGGATCAGGCTGACGCCGCCATCGCCAAGGATGGTACAGCCTGAGACGCCCTGGACGTTGCCGATGAAGTCGGAAAGGCCCTTGATGACGGTCTGCTGCTGACCTAGGATCTCGTCGATGAAGAGACAGAAGCGGTTGTCCTGGTACTCGAGCACGATGAGGATGCCGTCCGACAGGGTTCTTGAGTCGGGCTCCTTACCGAGAATGTCATGGAGTCTGACTATCGGGAAGAAGTTCTCACGGACTTTCGCCAGTTCCGCGCCATCTGGTGTGATGGTGATTTGCGACATCTCCGGACGGTAGGCTTCGAGGATCGACAGGGTCGGCACGATGCAGGTGGTTTCGCCAACGCGGACAATCATGCCGTCGATAATCGCCAGGGTCAGCGGAATTCGCAGGTTGATCCTGGTGCCCTGGCCGGGAACGCTGGTGACGTCGATCTTGCCCTTGATCTTTTCCAGGTTCTTTTTGACGACGTCCATACCGACGCCGCGCCCGGAAATGTCGGTGATCTGGGCTGCGGTGGAGAACCCCGGGGCAAAGATCAGGTTGTTGATCTGCTTTTCCGTCATGTCGGAGCCGTCACCTTCGATCAAACCTTTGCTGATCGCTTTTTCCAGGATTCGCTGCTTGTTCAGGCCGCGGCCGTCATCCTCGATGGTGACCCAGACCTCCCCCTCTTCGTGACGGGCGGAGAGTTTGACCGTACCTTTTTCGTTCTTGCCGGAAGCAACGCGTTCCGCCGGTGGCTCCAGGCCGTGGTCGAGAGAGTTGCGCAGCAGGTGGACGAGCGGGTCGGTGATGGTTTCGATAACCGTCTTGTCGATCTCGGTCTCCTCGCCGATCAGCTGCAGGTCGACCTTTTTGCCGGCCTTGACCGAAATATCGTGAACCAGGCGGATCATGCGCCGGAACAGGCCGGAAACCGGAATCATGCGGATGGTCATGGCCATTTCCTGCAGCTCACGCACCAGTTTGGACATGTGCTGGCCGGCTTTATTGAAGTTCTCCAACTGCAGGCCGCGCAGGTCGGGGTTGTGGATCAGCATGTTTTCGGCGATGACCAGCTCGCCGATCAGGTTGATCAGGTTATCCAGTTTCCCCAGCTCGACTCGGATATCCTGGCGTTTTGCCGGTTCCTTGCTGCGTGCAGCGGGCTTGATATTGGCTTTGGCCTCGGTGAGCTTATCCTGCTGTTTTTTCAGCGCGCTGTCGATCTGCTGCTGCGATGCCTTACCCTTGTCGATGAGGATTTCCCCGACGTGCTTTTTCTGGGTCTTAACCGCATCGTCGATGGCATCGACTTCAACCCCTTCTTCAACCAGGAAGTC
Source organism: Geopsychrobacteraceae bacterium (assembly GCA_963676795.2). Lineage (GTDB taxonomy): Bacteria > Desulfobacterota > Desulfuromonadia > Desulfuromonadales > Geopsychrobacteraceae. Next base: position 77,822 of record CAXXTB010000002.1, read on the forward strand.
GCCGAGCAGTGGAGCAAGCAGTTGGTTCAGCTCGGCCAGATGGGTCTCAATGGCGTCGATCTTGTCGCCTTTTCCCTCGGAAATGTTGTTGACCGTCTGCTGGAGAACATCGAGAGCGTTCAGCAGCAGGTCAGCAGGGTTGTCGTGAGCGAGTCGTGAGCCCGACTTGGCCCGGTCGAGGATGTTTTCCATCTGGTGGCTGAGCTTTTCCAGGTCGGCGAAACCGAAGAAGCCGCAGTTTCCTTTGAAGCTGTGGATATGACGAAAGATTTCTCCCAGGGAGTCACGGTCATCCGGAGTGTCGCCCCAGGCCAGCAGCCCCTGTTCCGTCTGCTGGAGCAGTTCGTTCCCTTCCTGAACAAAGCTGGCCCGCATCTCATCGGTAATTTCCATGACCAGGTTGTCCGGGATGTCTGCCGGGACTCTGTCCGGTGTCTGCGCTGCAGCTTCTATGCTGGGCTCTTCAGCGGGAGCTTCCTCACCGCCACCCTTGGCAACTTCTATCGCGTGATGAAGTTGGCCGGAGATTTCATCGGCGCCCAAGGCCATGGCGTCATCGTTGTAGTTACTCTCGATCATGTCGAGAGCTTCCTTGGCGAAGTCGCAGGAAGAGCAGAGCAGGTTGACATGATCCGGAACCAGGGTGATTTCTCCATTGCGAATCAGATCGAGCAGGTTCTCTGCTGCGTGAGCAACCCTGGTCAGATGATCGAATTCTAGAAATCCGGCGCTCCCTTTCATGGAATGGAAGAGACGGAAGATGGAGTTGATTGTTTCCGGGTCGCTGTTCTGTCCCAGCTCAATGATGGCAGGTTCCAGCTGCTCAATCATGTCACGGCTTTCCGTGACAAACTCCTGAATAATTTCAATCTGGTCGTCATCGATGTGCATACTCATCGCCGGTCCTCGGTTCTGTCATGAAATGAGTTTGATAAAAATCATAGCAAATGAAACGGAATTATATAAAAAAATTAAAAATAATTAAAGAGATAATAGTAATTTTTTTTCCTTCTGGCCCGTTGGCTGTCCGTCCTGCATATTAGTCACGATTTTACAATGGGTTAGGTTGATCGTTAGCTGTCATCTTTTCAGTTTTTATCGGCGCTTTCTTCAGGTCATAAGTCCGCTGGCGGAGTTAAGCTCATCCCCGATCGCGAATCTGAAACATGTTGATCAGGTTTTTTAACTGAGCGCTCTGTTCGGCGAGTTTCTGGCTGACGGCAGCGCTTTCTTCCGCGTTTGCAGTTGTCTGCTGAATGATCTGATCGATCTGTTGCATGCCGATATTGATCTGGCCAATGCTGTTGGCCTGCTCCTGACTTGAATCGGCAATGTTGCGGATCAGGTCATTGACCTGGCTGATCGAGGTAACAATTTCATCGAGAGCCTGTGAGGTGCGTTCAGCAATCTGGGTGCCTTTACTGGTTTTGTCGACGGAACCGGCGATCAGTTCTGCTGTTTCCGCTGCCGCCTTCGCACTGCGTGCTGCCAGGTTGCGGACTTCTTCGGCGACGACCGCAAATCCTTTGCCATGTTGTCCGGCGCGGGCGGCCTCAACAGCTGCATTGAGGGCCAGCAGGTTGGTCTGGAAAGCGATCTCGTCGATAACTTTGATAATTTTATTGATATTCTGGCCGGCCTGGTTGATCTCGCCCATGGCTTCAATCATCTCGGCCATGCGTTCGCTGCCGATCGTCGCTGTCTGGCTTGCCGTTTCGGCAAGTTGGGCGGCTTTCCTGGCATTCTCAGACGAGCTATCGGTCTGTTGGCCGATTTCATTCATGGTGCTGCTGATCTGCTCTACTGAAGCGGCTGATGTTGCCGCTCCGTCAGAAAGTGAGATTGCATTTTCACTGACCTGGGCGCTGCCATTGGCGATCTGGGTGACTGCATTCTGAATTTCGCCAATCATCGCACTCAGATCATGACCGAGGGTCTGAATGGAAATACGCAGGGAATCGTCCTGCCCGTGGGGGGAGATGTCGATGGTGAGATCTTTGGCCGCGAGCCGTTGCAGAGGGAAGACAATGTCTTTCTGCAGGCTGTCGGCCAGCTTGTCGAGGGTGCCTGCCGTTTCGCCGATTATGTCGCGCTGTCTGAAGCCAAGACGCCGGGTCAGTCGGCCATGACTGATATCGTTCAGCAAGGCTCTGACGCCATTGAGGGGAGACATGATCATTCTGCGCAGCATGACAAAGAGCACCAGCCAGGTGATCGCGAGGCTGATGACGGCAATGCTGATATTGCTGGTCAGACTGGAGGAGGTTGCTCTGCTGAGAATGCTCGCGGAGTGCTGCACCTCTTTGTTGAGGACCTCCAGGCTGTAATTGACGTAGAGAATACCCGCCAGCTGCCCTTTGATGGCATCATCATGACAATCGAGGCATTTTTCTTCAAACATGTTGCTTTGGGCAATGAGCAAGCTTTCGGTGGATTCCGTTTCCAGCTTGATCGGCTCTGTCTGGCTGGTGATCTTGATCTGATCCTGTGGCTGGCCGATTTTTTGCGAATTGCTCGAGTAGCTGACCCTGCCTTGCGGATTGATCAGGCCGACTTCCTCTACCCCCGGTACTGCGCCAAGGCTGCTGAGAAGTTCGGCGAAGGTCTCCATCTCGCCCTGTTCGAGGGACGCCCTGGTCCCGATTGAGAGGCTGGCAAAGATGCTGCGGGCCTGGTTGTGTACAGCTTCCCGCAGGGTGGCTGTTCCTTCGGATGAGAGTTCCTGCATGAGAGCGCGGGAGCGAAGCGTCGTGATCGTGAAACCGACGCCAAGGACAATGATCAGGAGAAGGCAAAGGGTTCCGCTGATTTTGCTTTGCAGGCTTCTGAAATTCATAGTCCCTCACTAAAGTTATGAGTGAATGCTTTCCGCGGGGATCCACTCAGAGAGATAGTTTATCTCAATAACTTTAGCAGGGTTTTTCGGAATTTGTATTGCCGCGCGGTTTACGCCTTGGGCGGCGGCGTTTTTTGCGTTTTGCCGGTTGGTCGTTGGCGATCAGCTCGTCCCAGGCCTGTTCCTGTTCCTGGAGCTCCGGGCGGACCATGGCCCAGAGCCTGAACAGGGCAAAGGTCTTGGCCGTGAAGGGGTGATTCAGAAAACGTCGTTCCCCCCGGTAGCCGCGTCCGCGGGCCAGGCGGAAACAGCCGATCAGCAGTTCACGGGCCTCATGGCGGATGCCGCTGGCAATGCTGAAATAGCGGCAATGAGGGATGATGATCTCGTTGGCGATATGCAGTGCATCGGCGATATGGGTTTCTGCCGTTGGCGGGCAGCGATCCATGAACAGGCGCAGATAGAGTGCCGCAATGGCAAAACTCTCTTCAACTGTAGCACCGCGGGCCGTGCGGTTGTCCACCTCCTTGAGCAGGGCGATGCTTTCATCGTGGCCGGGGTAGCCTGCCAGCAGATGCGGCAGCATGCCGAGCTCACGGCACTGCTTTAAGACCGGGCCGGCGATCTTGTGGCGGAACAGCTCCATGATCTCTTCACGAATCCGGGCCGGAGCCGCTGTCTCGAGCAGTTGCTTGTGTTTTTCGACAGCTGCGAAAATCGACTCTTCCATGGTGAAGTCAAGCCGCGCCGAAAATTCGATCGCCCTGAGCATGCGCACCGGATCCTCGACGAAACGGACCATGGGGTCGCCGATGACGCGCAGACGTTTTTCTTCGAGATCTTTCAGGCCGCCGACATAGTCGATAATCGAGAAGTCGTCGATATTGTAGAACAGGGCATTGATGGTAAAGTCGCGGCGATAGGCATCTTCACAGGGGGTGCCGAAAACATTCTGGACAAAATGAAAGTGCTCGTCGGGATCGTCCGGCAGTTCTTCTTCGCGCGGGTGGCGGCGGAAGGTTGCCACTTCGATGATCTTGTTTCCGGCAAAACGGATGTGGGCCAGGCGGAAGCGGCGACCGATGAGAAAGCCGTTACGGAACAGGTTGCGAACCTGTTCAGGGGTGGCATCTGTGCCGATGTCGAAGTCCTTGGGACGCCGGCCGAGGAGTAGATCGCGGACACCGCCGCCGACCAGATAGGCCTTGTAGCCATGCCGGTTCAGGCGATAGAGGACCTTGAGGGTATCGTCGTCGATCTGCTTGCGTGAAATCGGGTGGCTATCACGCGCTATGATTGTTGGTTGAGCTTCGTCCATGGCTTTGGCTTTCTCTCGTAGTCAGCTGTAAAACAGCCGGACTATAGCAAATCAGCGCCGTTTGAAAAAGGATTTGCATAGGCAGCAGGAGCTTTTTTCGCTATTCTTTCCCCTTTGATTCTTTCGGGGAAGGTGATGGCGGCGAAAACGGACAGGCTGAAACTGATGGCAATTCTTGGCGCGACGGCGGGAGGCAAGACCAGCCTTGCCGTTGCCGCGGCGCGCCTGTATGACGGTGAAATTATCTCCGCCGATTCCCGGCAGGTCTATCGCAGCATGGATCTGGGAACCGGCAAGGACCTGCACGAATACGGTGATGTGCCCTACCATCTGATCGATATCATCGAAGCTGGCGGCGAATATAATCTCTACCGTTTCCAGCAGGACGCTTACGCTGCCGCGAAGGATATCCAGCAGCGCGGCCATCTGCCGATCATCTGTGGCGGCACCGGGATGTATCTCGATGCCGTGCTGCGCGGTTATCGCCTGGTCGAAGTGCCTGAGGATCCCCTGCTGCGGGCTGAGCTGGCCGGACAGAGCGATGAGCAACTGCGCGAGCGCCTGCTCGGACTGAAGCCTCAGCAGCACAATCAGACCGACCTGCTCGACAGGGAGCGGTTGGTGCGGGCGCTTGAAATTGCGCTGGGTGAGCAGCGGTCCGACCGGGTGCTGCCTTCCCTTCCCGAACTTGATGCGCTGGTCTTTGGTCTGCGCTGGGAGCGTCCGCTGTTGCGCCAGCGGATCGCCCGGCGGCTGGACGAACGTCTGGAGGCCGGCATGATCGAGGAGGTCGCGCAGTTGCACAGATCCGGAGTGACCTGGGAGCAGCTCGAGTTCTACGGGCTCGAGTACCGGCTGATTGCCCGGCATCTGCAGGGGCAGCTCAGTCGCAACGAGATGGTTCAGAAGCTGTGCAGCGCGATCGGCAATTTTGTCAAACGCCAGGAGACCTTCTTTCGTAAGATGGAGAAACGCGGGGTGATCATTCATTGGCTCGAGGGGGCGGGTGACCCTCTGGCCGACTTGCGCCGGATCGCCGATCGCTGGCTGCACAATGGATGAGCGTGCCCTGAAGAAATACACTGCGAGCAGGGCGGTGCCGGGGAGGTGGTCACTTGAAGGGGATTTTGACGGGTATTACACCTCTGTTGTTGTCATCCCGGCATTGGCTGAATTCGTATCGCTAAAAAATTGCCTTGAAAGCCTGACCCTCTCAAGGGCCTATAGAGACGAACGTTTTCTGGTTGTCGTTGTTGTCAATAACCGGCGATCGGCAACCGCCTGTCAGCTTGAGGATAACCGCCGGACTCTCGACTGGCTGCGACGTCGGAACCCTCCCGGTTTGGCGCTCGCCTGGGTCGATGCCAGCTCTGCCGGACGCGAGATTGGTGACGGCGAAGGGGTCGGGCTGGCGCGCAAGATCGGTTTTGACCTGGCTCTTTCCCTTCTCGACTGGAGGCGGGACCCGCTCTTTCTCTCTCTCGATGCCGATACCCTGGTCGATAGCCGTTACTTCACAGCGCTGCGCGGGCACTTTTGCCATTCCGGACAGGGCGCGGCAGTCATCCCCTTTCGTCACCAGCCTGGCGAAACACCGCAGCAGGAAGCGGCAATCCGCCATTATGAGTTATATCTGCGCAGTTATCTGTTCGGCCTCGCTCAGGCCGGCTCGCCCTACGCCTATCACGCACTCGGCAGTGCATTCGCCTGCCGGGCCGGGGACTATGTCAGGGCCGGGGGGATGAACCGCCGCCAGGCCGGTGAGGATTTTTACTTTCTCCAGCAGCTGGCCAAAACGGTAGGGGTTGAGATGCTGGACGGTACTGTCGTAGCACCGTCCCCCCGCTTTTCCTCGCGGGTTCCCTTTGGCACGGGGCAGGCGACCCTGGCCCGGACTGAAAACAGGGCTCCCTATCGTTTTCTTTCGGCTGTAGGGTTTTCCTGTCTGAAGGCTCTGTTGCGGTGCGTCGCTGTCAACTGCAACTCATCGCGATTGCTGATGGATATCAACGCTGAGGATAAGGCTGTCGCCGCTTATCTGGTCGGGCTTGGGTTTGAATCTGCCTGGCAACGCATCTGTCAGAATCATCTGAGAACGGAGCAGCGAAGTCGTGCCTTCCATCAGTGGTTTGATGCACTGAAGACCCGCCAGTTTCTATCCCGGTTTGATCCGGAGCGCGCCGATGAGGTTGCGCTTGTCGCTGAACTGCTCAAGTGGGGTGGATATTCCGGCTATGACGAGTTTGACAGGCAACTAGGTCTGCTGGAAGAGATGCAGCATTGTGGAAGAGGGCGAGCTAGCTGGGACTGATGACTGAAACGCTGACTATGGGGAGGCTCTTCAATATCGTTTCTCTCGGATAAAAGAAAAGGTCGCCAAATGTTGGCGACCTTTTGTGACTCAAGTCAACTGGCTCCGGATCAGACCACCTGTTCCATGCCCCAGATCCCGCACGGACAGAGTCCGGCGCAGATGCCGCAGCCGATACAGTACTCTGCATCGGAAACGTATTCGAAGCCACCATCCTCTTTCTGGACGCGGCGGATGGCGCCTTCCGGGCAGGCCTCCAGGCACATCTCACAGTCTCGGCAGGTACCGCAGGAGAGACAGCGGTTGGTCTCCTGGTTGGCGTCGGCCTTGAAACGTCCACGGTTCTGTGGCCTGAACAGCTCTTTGCTCAGGCATTCCTGGGAGATCATCGGCGGCTTGACCTTGGCGACCGGCGCGTTGCCGGCCAGGTAGCTGTCGATATACTGTGCCGCTTCCCGGCCGTGACCGATGGCGTGAGTGAGCAGACCCGGTTTGATGGTGTCGCCGATGGCAAACACGCCGGGCGCCTTGACCAGCTGACCGCAGGCGTCGACCATAGCCATGCCGCGGTCGTCGAGCCACTCACGTGGAATGTAGCTCAAGTCCGGACGCTCGCCGATGGCGATGATGATGGTGTCGGCCCCGATCAGGCGGCCATCCTTGGTATGCAACCCCTTTTCGTCGACCCTGTCGGTGAACACCGGCCATTCGATGCTGCCGCCGAGCTTTTCGAAATGATCGATCTCTTTCCTGAAGGCGGCAGGACGCTGAATATCGACAGCCGTGACCTTTTTCGCTCCCATGGCGTAGGCGCCGAGGCAGACGTCCATCCCGGCATTGCCGGCACCGATGACCACGACCTTCTCGCCGACCGTCGGGTTTTTACCGTTGTTGACGTCTTTCAGGAATTCAAGTCCTTTGACCAGCCGCTCATGCCCGGGGAAGGGGATGACAACCGGATTGTGGGCACCGGAAGCGATGACAATGGCATCGTAGTCATTTTGCAAAGATGCAAACATGTCACTATTGATCGCTTCATTTGTCTTGATTTCGACCCCCATATCCTTGACACGCTGGATCTCGGCCGAGAGGGTGTCGGCCGGCAGGCGGTCGGTCGGAATGACCTGGCGCAGCTTGCCGCCGACTTCCTTGTCCGCTTCGAAGACGGTAGCCGCATGGCCGAGCAGGCGCAGCTGCCAGGCTGCTGAGAGGCCACCCGGCCCGCCGCCGATCACCGCGACCTTCTTGCCGCTGTCTGTTTTTGGCTGTGGAGAGCTGGCTTCAAGGGACAGCTTGCCGAGCTCAGGCATGGCCACCGAATGATCGATGAACTGGCGGGTACAGGAATCCATGCAGGGGTTCGGGCAGACCTCGCCGCAGACACTGCCCGGGAACGGGGAGTAGTTGAGGACCAGTTCAATAGCTTTTTTGTACTCACCTTTTCTCAGCAGGTTGATCCGGTCCTGGGTCGGAATCGACGACGGACAGGATGCCTCGCAGGGGGCACAGAAGGCCTTGTTGCGCCAGTGCGGAATCTTCAGGCGGTTGTCACCGGTATTGACCAGTCCGGCGGTGAAGTCGTAGTCGTCTTTGATCAGGTCGCCGAAGATGCCGCCGTCTCCAACCCACTTGTTCAGGCGGAACTCACGCATGCTGATCCGGGTCGATTTGCTCAGCTGGCGTTCTTCGTAGGTCTTGGCCGTAATTTTTTTCCACCGGCTGAAGTCGCTCAGGGTGTCCAGGTGTTGGCTCCTGTCGACCTTGGCGAGGAATTCCGGAAGCCCGGCTTTCAGATAGGCGATATCGGCCTCGTCCAGATCGAGCAGCAGGACTTCGCCCGGCAGGTTTCTGACGGCACCACGGACATAGATGGTGCCGCCGACCATGCCCATGCAGCTGCGGTCGCCGAGGATCGACTCCAGTTCTTCGCAGCCTATGCCGCAGATGACCGCAGTACCACCGCCCATGAACTCGAAGGAGAAGGAGCCGGTGTTTTTCAGGACCCAGAGTTCCGGTGCAGAAAAAGCCGGATCGTGTTTCATCAGCGAACCGGAGCGGGTGCCGATGCGGCCGGCGACGTAGATCTTGCCGCTGGCTGCGCAGTGGGCTGTGGTGTCACCGCTGTCCCCCTTGATGATCAGTTCGGCGCCGGCGTTGAGCCAGCCGGCGTCAGCCGGAGCCGGGCCGTCGACAATGATCTGGGTCCCTTCGAGACCGAAGGAGCCGACCCGCTGCCCCGGGTTTTTGACCCGGAATTTGAGCGGCTGGCCGTCTTCGCGCCAGAGCGGGCCACCGATATCGTGATGGCCGGAGGAGAGCACTTCGAATTCGTTCTCTCCCTGTTCCAGGGCGCAATAGATCTGCATCAGCAGATCCTGAGTCGAGATCCGCTGGTTATTTTCATCAAAGCCTTGAATTTGAGCTGCCATGTTCAGGCCTCCTTAACATACATGTTGAATCTGCAGACGGTCGGCAACAGCTTTGTCCATCGAGACCAAAGCGTCGGCGCGGCCGATTGGCAGAGAAGAGTTGCCGATCGGAGCCATCAGTTTCTTGAGCTCCGTATCCATCGCCAGGAAGTAGTTGACGATGTTCTGGGCGACCTTGTCTGGGTCGAGGCGCTGGGCCAGCTGGGGAACCTGGGTGGTGATCCCCGCCGGGCAGAGGCCGGTGTTGCAGGCGTTGCAGCGGCCCAGATCGTTGCCGATACAGCCAGCCATCTGCAGGATCAGTTTGCCGGTAAAGACGCCGTTGGCACCGAGGCACATCATCTTGAAGGCATCGGCGGCGAGATCGCCGGTTTTGCCCAGGCCACCTGCGGCCCAGAGCGGAATCTGGCCCTGGCGGCCCTGTTTGACGGCTGCCAGGTAGCAGTCGCGCAGCTTGCTGACAATAGGATGGCCGGTATGGTCGAGGCTGACCTCATGGGCTGCGCCGGTGCCGCCGTCGATGCCGTCGAGGAAGAAGCCGCCGACGATATTGTACGGGTCGCGGACCAGGTTGTTGAAGACGCTGACGCTGGTCGCTGAAGCGGCAACCTTGATGGCGACCGGGACGCGGAACTTGAAGGCCGCATTGAACGACAGGAACATCTTCTGCACGCTCTCCTCGATGGAGTAGAGCCCCTGGTGGTTCGGCGGGCTGAGCAGGTCCGCTTTCGGAACGCCGCGGATCGCCTGGATATGTTCAGCCACCTTGGCTGCCATCAGCAGACCGCCGTCGCCCGGCTTGGCGCCCTGGCCGATCTTGATCAGCACGCCGGCCGGGTCTTCGGTCATCTCCGGCATGGCGTTGACGATGCGGTTCCAGCCGAAGTGGCCGGACGCGATCTGCAGGATCATATACTTGAGATATTTGGAGGTCAGCAGGCGTTTGGGGACGCCGCCTTCGCCGGAGCACATACGAACCGGCAGGCCGCATTCCTCGTTCAGGTAGGCGACCGCCATGGCGACCCCTTCCCACATCCGCCAGGAGAGGGCGCCGATCGACATGTCGCCGATGATGACCGGGTAGATCCAGTTGACTGGTGGCATGTTGGCGTTACTGTTCAGTTGGCCGTTCTGGGCTTTGCTGAAAGACAGCCCTTTTGGCGGCAGAATCCGGCCGAAGGGCGCCAGCAGGTCGAAGGTATGACGCTGGGCATCGAGGCTCGGGTCGGTCATCTGTGAGATACGGCCAACGCGGATCGCGTCGAGGGTGCGGCTGGTGTTTTCGAGATTCTTGCGCCCACCACGTTTGATCGAATCGCCAGCCAGACAGCGTGTCACGATAGGATGCCTGGTGTCAGGGTTGCGAACTGGCTTTATTGCGTCGTTCGGGCAGACCTTTTCGCACATGCCGCAGCCACGGCAGTAGTCGCGGATCGAATTGACCTGACGGATGACCGGCACCGCCGAAAAGCGGCTCTTCGGTTCCGGGATGTCCCCTTCGGAGAAGACCATGCGCCGCCGCTCGACCTTGACCTTGATCGCTTTGAAGGAGCAGGCCGCGACACAGGAACCGCACATAGTGCAGCGGCTTGCGTTATAGTCGATCTTCCAGGGCAGATCGTTTACGGTTACATCATTGAGTTTTACTGTTTCCATCTTAATACCTCCAGCTCGTCGGTGATGACGACTGTTTCCCGCTCGTGTGGGTAGATATCCTGTTCCCAGTCACGATTGGGCAGAACTTCGTTAATGCCGCAGACTTCCGAGGTGATAGCGACGGTCTCGGCGTCACGGCCGATAACGACCGGGCGCAGCTTCTTGGCGTCGCAGCAGGTGAACAGGGTGTTGTCCGGAAGCATGCCGATGATGGTGTTCGGGCCGTTGATCTCCAGGTGGGCGAGCGACTGGCGGATCGCCAGCAGTTGTTCCCTGTTGTCGCGTTTCTCGACCTCTTCGAAAGGCAGCGGGGTGACGACCTGTTTGTAGTACTGTAGCGGCCAGCCCAGTTCGCGGTGTACGTAGTGCAGCGTATAGAGGAAGCACTGGGAGTCCGATTCGAAGCCGATATAGCCACGATGCAGTTTCTGCTGGAACTCCTTGTTCTTCATGTAGAAGGTGTTCTCGCCGTTGGCCAGTGCGGTGTAACCCTGCAGGTGGAACGGGTGGGCCGCATAGCGAACGATGTCGTAGTTGGTGTTCTGGCGGCACTGTGCGGTAATCACCTTGGCGGTGAAGCGCTCGTCCTCTTTCCACAGGTTGAAGTAGGTGCCGATGTCGCGCGGATCGCCGATCTCCTTGAGGGTGATGACGTCGGGCCAGAATGAGTAGGCGAACCCTTCTTCGTTCTCTTCCAGGGCTGCACGCAGCTTCAGGCGGGTGTCAAGCAGCAGCTCCTCTTTGTCTTTCTGAGCTGCATTATCATACGCGGCTGGGTATGAGAAGGTTTCGAAGACGTAGTTCGGCATCGCATTGATGTCGAGACCCGGCTGCGGGTTGACCTCCGGGGACCATTGCATGACGCGATGAAAACCGATCTCATGCAGGATGTTCTCGGCGATCTTGATCCCCTTGTCGGTACAGGCCATCGACAGGGTCGGCAGATGTTTATAGGGCTCGAAGATCCCGCCGAGGTTTTGCATAACCATGGCGAACCCAGAGTTGTCATGCCCTTTCTGTTGCGACTGCATCAGGGTGAGCGCTTTGCTCGGATGCATGTAATTCAGGCTTTTAATCGCACCGATGCGACACATAGTTCGACTCCTTGTTGCTCAAGATAATTCCGGCCAGTTGCTTCGAACCGGCGGTAATTATCGTAAATTGCAGAATTAAAGCGGAAGTGCTATGAGCAGGAACTGTGCCAGCTTTGGGGTATCAATGTGGATGGTGGTGAAAGTGGGCTTTTGCGAGGGTTGGCACCGATTGTCAAGTCGGTTCGCGATCAGCGGGTCGCTTTGTGTTGAAAAGAAATGAGTAGAATAGTGCTTAGATTGAGTATCTGTTTGGCGTAATAAAATAAACTGTGAATTTTTCCCTTCTCCATTTGGGAGAAGGTGCCCCGAAGGAGCGGATGAGGGGGATTTGCAGCGAGTGCCCCTCACCCGTCGCTTTGCGCCGCCCTCTCCCTGAGGGAGAGGGGATGATTATTTCATGTTTCAGTGTGCAGGTGTTTACTTTATTGAAATACTCAGAGCAGTGTCACCCAGCTGTGCTGATCAGTGGCTTTGCCATACTGGATAGCGGTGAGCTTGTCGTAGAGTTCCAGGGTGAGTTTGCCCGGTTTGCCGTCACCTACCTGGATCTGCTGATCCTTGTAGCAGAAGGAGCCGACCGGGGAGACAACAACCGCGGTGCCGGTGCCGAAGGCCTCCTGCAGGCGACCGCTGGCGGCCCCTTCCATGACCTCGTCTACACTCAAGGCGCGTTCTTCAATTTCATAGCCCATCTCTTTGAGCAGGGTCAGTGCCGAACGGCGGGTGATGCCGTCAAGAACGGTTCCCTTGAGCGGCGAGGTGACGATCTTGCCGTCATAGAGGAAAAGCATGTTGCTGCTGCCGACCTCTTCGACATATTTTCTCTCTTTGGCATCGAGCCAGAGCACCTGGTCAAAGCCCTTTTCGGCCGCTTCCTTGGCAGCGAGCAGGCTGGCAGCATAGTTGCCGCCGGTCTTGGCTTCGCCGGTGCCCCCTTCGGCGGCGCGGACATAGTGATCGGAAATCCAGATTTTGACTGAGTTCAGACCGCCCTTGTAGTAGGCTCCGACCGGGCAGAGGATGATATAGCAGAGATACTTGTTGGCCGGCCGGACGCCGAGTACGGCTTCGGTGGCAATCATGGTCGGACGGATATAGAGGCTGGTGCCGGGATTTTTTGGAACCCAGTCCTGCTCCAGCTCAACCAGTTTGAGCATCGACTCAAGGAGAAACGTCTCATCCACTTCAGGCATGCACAGCCGCTTGGCGCTCAGGTTGAAACGGGCGACGTTGTCGGCAGGGCGAAACAGGGCGATCTGGCCGTCCGGACGACGGAAGGCTTTCAGTCCCTCAAAGATCTCCTGGGAATAATGCAGAACCATGGCCGCCGGATCGAGAGAGAAGGGACCATACGGCTGAATGCGGGCAGAATGCCAGCCTTTGCCGGTGTCGTACTCCATGACAAACATGCGATTGGTGAAAAGTTTGCCGAAGACCAGTTGGTTTTCGTCAAAGTCCGCTGGTTTGGGGTTGCTCAGTGGCAAAATCTGAAGATCCATGGCTGCATCACTCCTTGCTGAGATAAGGAAATCTACTTAGCACAGCTGCTGCCGTCGCTGCAAGAATATCCTTCGCCAAATAGCGGGCTTGAAAATATGTCTCAGTTTGTAATCTTTGTTGAGCGAGCGGGCATACTCCGCTATTCTTGATACATTCCGATCAAAAAAGGGGGCAATGATAATGCAAAGTAAAGAAGAGGTGTTGGCCAAGGTCATCAAGGGCGGTTCGTTGCCGACCCTGTCAACCGTTGCCTCAACGCTGATCAATATCACCGGCAAGGAAGAGACGACAATCTACGATATTACCAGGTTGATCGCTCAGGACGTTTCGCTGTCGACCAAGATCCTCAAGGTCGTCAACTCGTCTTTCTATAATTTCCCCAACGAGGTCGGAACCATTCAGCAGGCGGTGGCAATCCTGGGGACCAACGCGGTGCGCAGCCTGGTTCTGTCGTTCTCTTTTCTCAATATGGAACGCCCCAGACACGGTGCCGGTTTCAGCTATGAACAGTTCTGGGAGGAGTCGCTGGCAGCTGCCGTCGCATCAAAGCTGATTATGGCCAAGGTAAGTGATCAGGATCCGGAGGATGCTTTACCGTCAGTCTTTTGCAGAATCTTGGCAAGCTGATCCTCGCCTGTGCCTTCAAGGAGCAGTATGATGCCCTGCTTGAAGAATCGGAAGGGAGCGAACAGCGTCTGCTGGAGCTCGAGGAAGAGCGGCTCGGGGCCAGCCACGCCTATATCGGAGCTGAAGCGGCCAGGATCTGGAATTTTCCGGAAAGCCTGAGGGTCCCGATCGGTTGTCACCATGATCCGGCCAGTTGCGATGTCAAGGATCCGGCACTCAAGACGGTCGTTCAGGTTGTTCACCTGGCGGCACTCTGCGCCAACATCATGTATTCCGGCAAGCCGATCGATTATCACGCGCCTTTCCGTGAACGGGCGCGCAAGATGTTCCGTCTCGATGCCAGGGCGATCGATGATATTCTCGCCCGGGTCGATGTCGAGGTGGCAAAAGCAGCAGACTATTTCGGGCTGAAAATCAAGGGGACAGCGTCTATTCCGGAGCTGTTGCAGCAGGCCAATATCGAACTCAGTCTGCTCAATATGAGTTACGAACAGATGAACAGGGAACTGGTTCAGGCCAAGATGAAGCTGGAAAAGCTGACGGCCGAACTGGAGGAGAAGAATGCCTATCTGGAAGGGATCGCCAATCTCGATGGTTTGACCGAGATTTACAATCATCGTTTTTTTCAGGAATTTCTCGACCGCGAGCTGAGCCGTTCACAACGTCTGGGAAATCAGCTCAGTCTGGTTTTGAGCGATATCGACAACTTCAAGAAATTCAACGACTTTTATGGCCATCAGGCTGGCGACTATGTCCTCAAGGAGTTCGCCGCGCTGTGCAAGGGACTGATCCGTGAATACGACCTGCTGGCCCGTTACGGTGGCGAGGAGTTTGTTATTGTCCTGCCTGAGGCCAGCGCCGCTGATGCCGGGGTGGTGGCTGAGAAGCTGCGTGAAGCGATCGCCGCGCATGAATTTTCCTATGCAGGCGAGACCTACACTGTAACCAGCAGCTTCGGGGTCGCCGTTTATGAGCCGGGACCCAAGCCGCTCAAGAAAAACGAACTGATAGAGCGCGCCGACAAGGCACTCTACCAGGCCAAGAAAAAAGGGCGTAATCGGGTTGAACTCTTCAGTGAAAAGAGCGGCTGGTTCGGCAAGAAGTGAAAAGTCAGTCGTAAGCTATAAGCCTGTAAGGGACGGGCAGTTAAGTGCCGTCCTGCTGTGGACTTTTTTTTTGATTTGTCAGATAATGACAAGTTCATTGGTTAACGAAGCACGGGGTGGCAGCAGTCGACCTCGTGCTTTTGTATTGAATAGGCAAGCAAGAAAAGGAATGAAGATGCTTGATCAGAAGATTATCGCCGCTCTGGAGCAGATCTGCGGCAAGGAATATGTTTCGACCCTCAAGGCTGACCTGATCTGCTATTCCTACGATGCCACCCAGAAGCAGTTCCTGCCCGATGTTGTCGTCCATCCGGCCAACACTGAAGAGATCAGCCGGATCATGAAGCTGGCCAACGACAACTGTTTTCCGGTTTTCCCGCGTGGTGCGGGCAGCGGCTTTACCGGGGGCAGCCTGCCGGTTGGCGGTGGAGCGGTCATGGTTCTGACTCGTCTCGACCGGATTCTTGAGATCGACGATGAGAACCTGGTGGCGACGGTTGAGCCCGGCGTGGTCACCGAGGACTTTCAGAAAGCGGTTGAAAAGGTCGGCCTCTTCTACCCGCCCGATCCTGCGTCTCTGAAGATGTCGACCCTCGGGGGCAATGTTGCCGAATGTGCCGGTGGCCCGCGCTGCGTCAAGTACGGGGTGACCAAGGACTACATCATCGGCCTCGAAATCGTCACTCCGACCGGCGATGTCATCAAGACCGGCGGCCCGACCATGAAGGGGGTTGTCGGTTACGATCTGACCAAGCTGATCTGCGGCAGCGAGGGGACTCTGGCCGTTATCACCAAGATTGTTGTCAAGCTGCTGCCGAAGCCGGAAGCGAAAAAGACCATGCTGGTGCTTTTCGATTCGATCGATGGCGCTGCCCAGGCGGTCTCCAGCATTATCCGCAACAAGATCATCCCGACCACCCTCGAGTTCATGGACGGCCGGACCGTCGACTGTGTCCGTCAGGCGACCTCGCTGGAACTGTCTGAGCAGGCCAACGCGGTACTGATCATCGAGGTCGACGGCGACCGCGAGTTCCTTGACAAGCAGGCTGCTAAAATCGCCGAGATCATCAGGCCGCTCGGTGTGGTTGATACCAGGATCGCCGAGACTCCGGAAGAGAGCGAGGCGCTCTGGCAGGTGCGCCGCTCTGTTTCGGCGTCCTTGCGCCGGGTCAATCCGGACAAGTTCAACGAGGACATCTGTGTACCGCGCTCCAAGGTCCCTGAGATGATCCGCAAGATCGACAGGATTGCCGACAAGTACGGTATTCCCATCGTCAATTTCGGCCACGCCGGAGACGGCAATATTCATGTCAACGTCATGATCGACAGCAAGATCGAAGGGGAGCAGGAAAAGGCCGACCGGGCCATCGAAGAGGTCTTTGCCGGTGCTCTCGAGCTCGGCGGAACCATGAGCGGCGAGCACGGAGTGGGGATCATGAAGGCTCCTTACCTGCAGATGGAGCTGGCTGATGCCTCGATCGACTACATGAAAACCCTCAAGCGCGCCCTCGATCCGAACAATATCCTCAATCCGGGGAAGATCTTCCCCAGCGACAGGGCTGCGCAGCACTGAAAAAATCACCCCCCTGGTCGCGATACTCCCTTCCCCCCTATTTTATAGGGGGGATAAAAGGGGGGTCGGTTTAATAGATTCAAGTTGGACCTTAGGAGCACTAAGTTAAATGGCAAAACTTAAAGATCTGGAAGAATACCGCGCTGAGATCGAACAGTGCGTCAAGTGCGGCGCCTGTCGGGCCCATTGCCCGGCTTTTGGCGCGGTCAAGCATGAAGGGCGGGTGGCCCGTGGCAAGATTGCCCTGGCCGACTCACTGCTCAAGGGTGACATCGACCTCGAGGAGCGTTTTCTCCTCGATATGTCGCAGTGTCTGCTCTGTGGCAGCTGCTACGGGCAGTGCCCGAACAAGGTCAAGACCGAGGATATCGTTGCGGCAACCCGGCGCGAGATCGCCAAGCGCAAAGGCTTGTCGACCTTTGGTAAGGGGGTGTCGACCGTTCTCAAACACCAGGGGTTGATGAATACCCTGGCCAAGAGTGGTGCGGCCTTTTCCAAGCTGCTGTTCAAGAAGGTTCCCGAAGGGAGCGGTCTGCGTCTGCGCTTCCCGGCCCCCTTCATCAGCTCCGACCGGACCCTGCCGCCGCTGACCGCTAAGCCATTCCGCGAGCGTCATCCCGAGGTCATCGAGGGAGAGGCTGGTGCGCCGCGCGTCCTGTTCTTCACCGGTTGTGGTATCAACTACATGTACCCGGACAGTGGCGAGGCCCTGCTCAAGGCGCTTAAGTTTCTCGGCGTGACGGTGATTATTCCCAAGGATCAGCAGTGCTGCGGTCTGCCCGCGGTTTCCGCCGGAGCGGCCGCTACTGTCGAGTCACTGGCTGAAAACAACCTGGCGATGTTTGCCAGACATGACTACGATTATATCGTTACCGCCTGTGCGTCCTGCCATTCCGGCCTGACTCAGATCTACCCGGATATGGGCGAAGAGTTTGGCGCACTTAAGGACAAGGTCCGTGACATCTTTGTCTTCCTGGTCGAGCAGGGGCTGCCGGATAAACTGAACGCACTGCCGAAGGCCGCTTCGCCGCTCAAGGTGACCTATCACGATCCCTGTCACCTGCGGAATCACGGCATCACCAAACAGCCGCGGGCGATTCTCAAGGCCTTGCCGCAGGTCGAATACATCGAGATGGAAAATGCCGGCAGCTGTTGCGGCCTGGGCGGAACCTATTCGGTCTACCACTACGACACCAGCAAGCTGATCGGTGCGAAAAAGGCCGACAGTATTATGTCCAGCGGTGCCGACCTGGTGGCGACCGACTGTCCCGGCTGTATCATGCAGCTGCAGGACAATATCAATCATGCCGGCGGCAAGCAGCAGGCCCTGCACATTCTCGACCTGCTCGCTGAGGCGCTGCCGGATTGAGAAGCTAAAACTGACCCCCCTCAATCCCCCCTATTTTATAGGGGGGAAGCGAGTTTGCGAGCAGGGGGGTGTTTTTCTCTGTGTTCTCAGTGTCTCCGTGGTTCAGCTTTGATTTCTTGTCTTCTCTTTGAAACTTCCCCTATCTTGGTTAAACTGATCTGACCATATCGCCAAGGAGCAGAGATGTCACAACCAGAATCATCGTCCCGGTCTATTTTTCGTCATCGACTGCATGAGATTATTTTTGAAGCGGATACCCCCGGCGGAAAATTGTTCGATGTCGCCCTGATCCTCTGCATCATTTTCAGTGTCATCGTCGTCATGCTCGACAGTGTTGCTTCCATTCAGCGCAGTTATGGAGCGCTCTTTTATCTGCTCGAATGGGTCTTCACCCTTCTTTTTACCATCGAATATCTTCTGCGCCTCAGCTGTATCGGCCGCCCGCTTAAATACGCCTTGAGCTTTTACGGCATCGTCGACCTGCTGTCGATCCTGCCGACCTATATCGGTCTCATCCTCGTCTCCGGAAAATACCTTCTGGTCATCAGGATTCTCCGCCTGCTGCGCGTATTCAGGGTGCTGAAACTGGCCCAGTATGTCGGTGAGTCAAACAATCTGCAGCGCGCCCTGTGGGCCAGTCGGCGAAAGATCTTGGTCTTTCTGCTTTCAGTCTTCGTGCTGATGATCATCTTCGGCTCGGTAATGTATATTATCGAGGGACCGCAGCGCGGGTTTACCAGTATCCCGCGTTCGATTTACTGGGCCATCGTGACCATGACGACGGTCGGCTATGGTGATATCTCGCCGCAGACGAGTCTGGGGCAGGCACTGGCTTCGCTGGTGATGATTCTCGGCTATGGGATTATTGCCATTCCGACCGGAATCGTGACGACCGAGCTGGCTTTCTCAAGGCGGGTGTCGACCCAGGCCTGCCCCCAGTGCGGCAAGGAGGGGCATGAGTTCGATGCGCGCTTCTGTAAATTCTGCGGAGCGCAGTTGAATTCCTGAGGTTAAAACACACCCCCCTGCTCGTAAACTCGCTTCCCCCCTATTTTATAGGGGGGATTGAGGGGGGTGTTTGTATGCAGATTTTCTCTGTGTACTCTGCGTCTCTGCGTGAGAATGCTTTGATACAAAAAAGGCCGACTGAATTGCTTCAGTCGGCCTTTTCTTATGTTACGAGTCCTTACTCTTAGAGCAGGGTGATCTTTTTGGTGCCGGTCAGCGGGATTTCTGGTTGACCACCGTTGTAGACGATATCCATTTCGTATGGGAATTTGGTTCCTTTACGCCACTGGCCGCCGACCAGCGGGGTGCCGCTGTAGTGCTCGTCGTTGTAGTCGATCGGGCCGACCATAGTGTCGAGCTTGGTCTCGGAGATCGCCTTGAGGACAGCTTTCTTCTCGAGGGTGCCGGCACGCTTGAGGGCGTCAGCGATGATCTCGTAGCCAGCGTACTTGAAGCCGAGCGGTGCAACCCATGGCTTGCCGGTTTCTTCGGTCCAGCGGTCACAGAGTTGCGCAGCGGTCATGCCGTTCAGGGAAGACTGGAACGGATGGAAGCGGCTCCACCAGTTCTCGCAGAGCAGTCCTTCGCCGAGGCTTTCGCCGATCGCTTCGACGTCGGACGGGAACAGAATCGCCTTGCCGATGGTCGCCATCTTAGGTTTGAATCCCTGCTGATGTGCCTGGCGCCAGAAGGTGGAAAAGTCTGGTGGAATCATGATCCCGGCGATGATTTCGACATTTTCCTTTTTGAACTTGCTGATGATCGAGCTGAAGTCCTTCAGGCCGTATGGGAACTGGCCCGGGTCAACAACCTTGAAGCCGCGCTCTTTGGCAACCTTGTTGAACAGTGGGTTGAAGGTGACGCCGTCCGGGTCGGTCTGCCACAGGAAGCCGACGGTTTTGTTGTGCTTGGCGGCCATCTCTTCCCACATACCGAGGTAGACGTTGATGATCCCTTCATTGGTCCAGTGCGCATGGTAGCACCAGTCGTAAGGGCCACCGGACAGCCAGGCGCCGACCGGAGCATCCAGGGAGACGCATGGGATTTCGAAGTTGTCGCACATTGCGGAGACCGGAGCAACGGTGTCCGGGGTGTGGAGAACGAGCATGATGTCGACTTCGTCCTTGAGGATCAGTTTCTGGGCAACTTCACCAGCCAGGGTCGGGCTGGACTGGGTGTCGACCAGTTTGATCTGGACCGGAAGTTTCTTGCCGGCTTCTTTGATGTAGATACCGCCGTCTTTGTTGATCGCTTCCAGGGCGATCTTGTCAACCCATGGAGTGGCTTCGCCGAAAGAGGCGAGCGGGCCGGTTGACGGGTTCGGGCGACCGATCAGGATGTAACCACGCTTGGCGGCACGAGCCATGGCCGGCTTCAGCAGGCCGGCGGTACCCAGAGCTGCACCGCTGACAGCCATATTTTTCAGAAAATTGCGGCGTGAGATGTTTTTGCTCATGATTGACCTCTCTTGTCTCGTATAGAGTTCGAAGGATAATCGTCCGCAACAGTGGTTCTTTAAGTGTGTTGCGGGTTCCGATAAACGAATTAACGTTACATATATAACAACAACATTTCATATAGCACAAATGCACAGTTGCAGACAAGTGAAAATGCTATTCCATGACTTTTTCAGTCAAGAATCGGGTTGGTGATGATTGTGCGGAACAGATTGTGAATCTGGTGGTAGATAGGAGCACTGGGAGGGTAGATGAAAAAGGCGCGGCCTGTTGGCCCGCGCCATATCTGAAATATGAGATTTGAAATATGAAATCGCACTGCGAGCAGTGCGTCATTCGGCAATCTTTTCAAGTTCGTCCCAGCGCAGGTAAGACATTTCCAGCTCAGCTTCGATGTTTTCAAGACGTGCTTTGAGCTGTCCGATCAGCTCCGGGTTGTCCCTGTAGCTGGCTGGATCGGCCATTTTTTCATGGATATCCTGCTGTTCCTGCTCCAGGGTTTCGATGCGCAGCGGCAGCTCCTCGAGTTCCCGTTTCTCCCTGAAGCTCAGCTTGCGCGCCCGTTCCTTGCGCGGCTGGGCAGGGGCTTTCTCTTTCTTGACGACAGGAGCAGCCGGTTGCTTCAGGGCTTGCCAGTCGTCGTAACCGCCGATGATTTCTTCGATACTGCCATTTTCACCGAAGATCAGTGAACTGGTAACCACATCGTTGAGGAAGCTCCGGTCGTGGCTGACCAGCAGGACTGTGCCCTTGTAGTCGAGCAGCAGTTCTTCGAGCAGATCGAGGGTCTCCATGTCGAGGTCGTTGGTCGGCTCATCGAGGATCAGCAGGTTGGCCGGACGGGTGAATAGTTTGGCCAGCAACAGGCGGTTCTTTTCTCCCCCTGAGAGAACCTTGACCGGTGTCCTGGCCCGTTCCGGGGTGAAGAGGAAATCCTGCAAGTAGCCGTAGATGTGACGCGGCTTGTCGCCGATGATGACCTGGTCGTGGTCGTCGGCGATGTTCTGTTTGACCGTGCGGTCTTCATCCAGCTGATCACGCATCTGATCAAAGTAGGCGATCTGCAGGTTGGTGCCGTGGCGCAGCGTTCCTTCTGTCGGCATAAGAGCACCAGTCAGCAGCTTGAGCAGGGTCGACTTGCCGCTGCCATTGGGGCCGATCATGCCGATCCGGTCGCCGCGCATGACGCGCAGGTTGAGCCCGCTGAAAATCTGTTTGTCGCCGTAGGAGAAGCCCAATTCCTTGGCTTCGAGCACCAGCTGGCCGCTGCGCGAAGCCTCTTCCAGCTGCATCTTGACATTGCCGGTCCGTTCGCGGCGTTGACGACGCTCTTCGCGCATTTTGAGCAGATCGCGGACACGTCCCATGTTGCGGGTCCGGCGCGCCTTGATCCCTTTGCGGATCCAGACCTCTTCTTCGGCCAGTTTCTGGTCGAAGCGGGCCCACTCCTTCTCTTCGGCATTGAGAACATCCTGGCGGCGTTCCAGGTAGGTTGCGTAGGTACAGCGATAATCCTGAATCCGCCCGCGGTCGAGCTCGATAATCCGGGTCGCCAGTGCTTTGGCAAAGGCCCGGTCGTGGCTGATGAACATCAGGGTTTTACGCAGCCGCAGGAGGAAAGTCTCCAGCCAGAGAATCGCTTCGATGTCGAGGTGGTTGGTCGGTTCGTCGAGCAGGATCAGGTCGGGATCCTGCACCAGGGCAGCCGCCAGCAGGACGCGGCGTTGCTGACCACCGGAGAGATTCTCGACCCTGTCATCGCCGTTGAGGTCGAGCTGACTCAGGGTCTGTTCAATCTGAACTGAGACCATATGCTTTTCAATATTCCGGGAGGTCAGACTGTTCGCCAGGTAGTCGCTGATTGTACCTGTCCAGTCGGAGGGGAACTCCTGGGGGACGTAGGCGGTAATGACCCCCTGGCGGCGGATGATATCGCCTGAATCGGGTTTGATGTCGCCGTTGATCAGGTGCATCAGAGTCGACTTGCCGGCACCGTTACGTCCGAGCAGGCAGATCCGGTCGCCTTCTTCGATCTGGACGCAGGCATTGTCAAGCAGCGGAGGTCCGCCGTAGGCGTGGGTGATGTCTTTTAATGTCAGTAGATTCATATTTAATTGAAACCAATCTCACGCCCGTTCACTGGGCTCACTCGAGACGCAGAGGACGCTGAGAATAGCCGATAGTAAAAAAATGTCTGGAGAGTCGGTCTTGAGCCGGAATTTTCCGCATCAATAACTAAAACCAGGCTTTTGTACAGATGTCTGAATGAACTGATTAGGGTTCTCCTCTGTGTTCTCTGCGCCTCTGCGTGAGATTGCCTTTAAGGCATTTCGATAATGACGATATTGGAGCGACCGCGTTGCAGGACATTGCTGCTCTTGTAGCGGATCGCCATAACGATTTCCTTCTCACCGTCATTGTCGGCATCGGCAACTGCGAAGTCCGCAAGGTAGCCGCCCTGGTAAGCCGTTTTCCACAGTTCCTGCATCTGCTTGCCGTCCCATTTCAGGGCGATCAGGTTGTTGCCGTCAAAATCTCGGTATCTTTCAAGTGCGCGGGTCCCCTCGTTCTGAAGAGCCAGAACCTGTCCCGCACCAAGAGAGAGGATACGTTTGCCGATATAGGTCGGAGGAACCATTTCACTATTTTTGTCAGGTGCGATGTAGAAGAATTCTTCCGTACCGCCGATCTTTTCCGCAGAGTCCCAGAGCTCGTCACCTTCTTCTGTCGCAACATAAAGGTGATCATCGTTTGATGTGAAGGTCAGCAGCGAACCGTCGTCGGCAACAAGGGTGTTGAAGCTGAACATGTTGGCTTTAAAGGGCAGGCTGATATCATCACCTTTTACAAGTTTGTCGCCATTGCGTTGGACCTTGAAGGGAGAACCGGCAAAGAAGTTCTCCTTGTTGCCGGCTTTCTGGCCGACGAGGTATTTGCCCTGATGAGGATTTTCTACAACCCGCAGGTACCAGTCGATCCCCTTGATGCTTCTCTCATAGTGACCATTGATATATTCGACACATTGAGAATAGAGCGAATAGTCGTTTGCCGCTGTCAGGTAGATTTCTTCGCGACCATCGCTCGTCAGGTCGATACTGTCGATACTTAACAGCTTGGTTTTGCCGGGAAATTCGATGCTGTCGAGCAGGTCAAAATCACCGGAGGTCATGCGGTAGATAGCGATGCTGTTTCGGTAGGCAACTGCGATCTCCAGTTGGCCGTCACCGTCAAGATCGGCGCTGATCATCCCGATCGGATTGTCCTTGAGGTTGGGGCTCAGCCACAGATCGCCACGGGCGATCTGCTGCGAGCGGATGATCCCTGGATTTTCCAGGCGGTTGTCCTTGCCGATGCTCGCATTGCCAAGGACCCCTTCCAGGGCCTTCTGCAGGATTTTTGGCTCGCTCTTGGTCGGTATTGCAGTTGGCCGCGGGGCAACCTCTGTGACTGTCTCGATAGCTGATGTGCTGTCCATGTAGGTGCGGACTGAGGTGCCGTCGGCCGTGGTGACCAGCAGGCTGTCCTCCTTGATTTCAAAGGTCAGGAGCGCAGCTTCCGCACCTGAACCTGACAGCCAGTCGAGTTGAGGCAGGGTCTGTTTCAGCTGTTCTGAAAGGGCCGGATCGTTGCTCATGATCGTCGCCGGGACCTGTTCGAAACGCTTGACGCTGTCCCCTTTTTTTAAGGGGACGTCGCTACTGAGCAGTTTGGCGTAGGAGTAGCCGCTCTGCAGGCGGGTCACCTGAAGGAAGCCGTGAATCTCATCCAGGCTGCCCAGAACTTCCTTACTGACCGGGTGGATGATCTTCTCTCCCGGGCTGACGAAGGTCAGGATGTCCCCTTCGGCAAGGCCAGAGGTCGCATCGAGATCAATCAGGTATTCGTTACCCACCGGCATGATGACCAGGCCGGAGAGGGATGAAAAATCCTTCTTGAGCTGACCGGCGATATCGGCATTGGCGAGGGAGATAAAAGACAGGGACAGGATCAGGGCAGTCAGAACGTAGCGAAAAAATCTCATGAGATATCCATGCTCTTCAATGGGAACGGAAATGTCTTCAAGGGTTCGGTATCTTACCCTGTTTGTCGTTTAAAAAAAAGTTGAAATGCGTTTCTGAATGGTTGGCGAGGTGCAGTTGTTATTGAGGGTCTTGCTTTGAATATAAAAAAGCCCGTTGCCGGAGCAACGGGCTTTAATTTCATCAGAATTCTAACGAATTAGAACTTGATTTCGAGCAGGCACTCAGCACTGACCCACTGGTCTTCCAGGCCAAGAGCATCGCCATTGTCGTTTACGTCCCAAGCAACATACTGACCCTGGATGGCAACTTGGACGTTGTCAACCAGCATGTGGCTGATACCGGCGTTAGCAACGATAGCGGAGTCAGCGATTGCGAACTCGTCGTCAGCTGGAACAGCGTAAGCAATGGAACCGGTAACGTCGGTTTTGGCAGCAACAGCAGCTTTGGCGAAGATTTGACCAGCCATGACACCGGAACCGTTAACCTGTGCTGCAGGGATAGCGAATGCTGGTGCACCTGGAGCAATATTGATGGCGTTGAAGATGTCGTATACGCGGCCACCGAAGAGCAGGTCTTCGTCTTGGAGAGGACCGCGGCTCAGGTAGTCACCGTCGCCGAAAGCCTGGCCGATAGCGGTGATTTGAGCTTCGTCGCTGTCAGTATCAGCGCCGTAGTAGAGGCCGGCACCAACTTCAACGGTTTCAGAAACAGCCATGGTGGCTTCGGCGGCAGCTTCGATACCTTTAGCGTCTACAGTGTCGCTGACTTCGCCGGTGAAGTAAGCTACACCAGCCATCAGTTTGACAACGTCGAGGTCGAAGTGACCCCAAGCAAAAGCGGAGGTGATAGCGTAATCAGAGCTTCCACCTTCAGCCATGTGGTGACCAACGCTCAGCTCGACTGGACCGAGGTTGACAGCAGCCATCAGCAGGACGGTGTCTTGGTTGTCGTATGCAGTAGAGGAGGCAACCAGGCTGTCCTGATCGCCGTCGCCATCGTAGTCAGCTACAGTGTAGGTAGTAGTGGAGCCTTCGTTGTTGTTGCGCAGGAAGGCTGCAACAGTGACAGGAACGTCTTTCAGAGCAACTTTCAGACCGGTGCTTTGTGCAGCGGTACCGTGGAACAGCGGGCCACCGATGCCCCACTGGAAGGAGCCAATGGTGATGGTTGCAGGGTCGAGAGCGATAACTGCAAATGCGCGGTCGGTATCAGCAGCGTTGCCTTGGTCCTGAAACAGACGACCCATGGTGTTGTCACCCCAGTTGCCGTCACTGAAGTCGGTACGCCAATTAACGGTGACGCGGTCAGTTGGCTTGAAGCTGGCTGCGATACGCAGGCGCTGGGTAACGCCCATGTAGGTGTCGTCGCCATCGGTTGCATCCTGGTAGATGCCTTCGAAACGCAGTTCGCCGCCGAGGGTGAATGAACCGGCTGCGAATGCAGGTGCCGCGATTGCGACGGCCGCTACGAGAGCGACGAGGACTTTCATGAACTTGCTCATACTTTGTTACCTCCTCTAGGTAAAGAAAAGTGCCGAACAATTCGGCGTTGAACAAATGGCTGTGCAGGCAGCCAAACAAAACAGGGTACAGTATACAAATTTAAGCCGGCTTTACCAGTGCAATAATGCAAGCACGGTTAATTTTTATTCTGTCTTCATAAAATACAAATATAAAACTGAAGGACCTCGCCAAATCACTAAGCAGGTAGCGTGCCAATTGCGGGTGAGGGTGTCTTTTTGCGGCTAAGCTGCCAGAAGTGCGTGCTTTGTTGTGTTGCTTGCATGTCGGGCTATTTGATGTTGTTCCGCCTGTGTTGTCATGTTGCAACAGTTTGCCCTGGTTGTGTTGTTGATAAAACAACACGCTTTGATGCATGGCCTGTGGATTTTGTTCAACAGTGGCTAGGACATCGTTCCTGTTTTTTTGCATTGGGGGGCATGACCGTTTTGTTGACGGTAATATATATTTATGTTTTCATCTATGTCGGAACATCTCTAAACCTGTCCGCAAAATCAGGGGCCTGCCTATGGACATACAAAATCTTGAAGCGAAAATCCTGCCGATCTTGCTGAGCCATGGCGCTTCTCGAATCGGTATCTTTGGCTCCTATGCCAGGAATGAAGCAGGCCCTGACAGTGACCTTGATCTTCTGGTCGATTTTTCCGATCGCAAGAGTCTGCTAACCTTGGTACGCATCAAGAGAGAGCTCTCTGAAGTTCTCGGGATGGAGATCGACCTGTTGACAGAAGCCGCAGTCAGCCCTCATCTAATAGATAAAATCAAATCTGAGCTGCGGGTTATCTATCAATGAAAAAAGATGATCGTGTTTATCTGTTGCATATTCTGGACGCAATGGATCAAATCGAAAGCTACACTCAGGACTGCACTTATCAAGCCTTCATGCTAACCCGTCTGGTTCAGGATGGCGTTATCCGTCAACTGGAAATTATCGGCGAGGCCACCAAAAACTTGTCAAATGAGACTCGGGCGAATGCTCCTGAGGTCCCATGGCGGGACATGGCTGGGATGAGAGATGTGCTGATTCATCAATATTTTGGTGTCGATATGACCGCCGTCTGGGATACGGTCAGGCAGGATATCCCCGGATTGAAACAGGAAATATCTAAATTGTTAAGCCCTGACGAACGGTAGCCTTTGGTTGTTGATTTAGTAACGATTCTCTCGGTGTCCTCTGTGTGCTCGGTGTTTCATGGGTTGTATTTTGTCCTTCTCCCTTGGGGAGAAGGTGCCCCAAGGGGGTGGATGAGCGGGCTTTGCGGACGAGTTCCCCCCCCCCTCACCCTAACCCTCTCCCTCATGGAGAGGGGACTTTGAACTTTCAGCGCATAGTGTCAGTAAGGTTTCAAAAGGTTTTCTTCGCGTTCTCCGAGGCTTCGCGTGAGACATGGGTTTCAGGTTTTTAGTGCTGCGGCTGGCAGATCTCAGTCAATACCCCACCCGATGCTTTGGGGTGAATGAAGGCGATCGAATTATGGTGCGCCCCTTTGCGTGGTGTCTCATCGATCAGGCGGATATTGTCCGCTTTGAGCTGGGCGATTGCGGCGGTGATGTTTTCGACCTCGTAGGCCACGTGATGAACCCCTTCACCGTTTTTGGCCAGAAACTTGGCAATCGGTGAGTCTTCGGCGGTTGGTTCGAGCAGCTCGATACGGCTTTCGCCAACTTTCAGGAAAGCCACCTTGACTTTTTGCTCCTCGACAACCTCCGTCCCCTCAAAGGCCATGCCCATCTGGTCACGGTAGTAGGGGATGGAGTTCTCCAGATTGTGTACGGCAATACCGATATGGTTGATTTTGTTGGTCATGGGCTTTCTCCCTGTCGTAAGTATTCAATTGTTGGAGATACCATCAGTGGTAACGTTTAAAGTTCTCAATGAGCCTGCGTGCCGCGGCGCCTGGTGTGGTCGTGCCATTGGCGATTCCGGCCTGGACCTGGTCGAGGGTGGTGGCCACCTTCGGATCCTGGAGAAACAGATCCTTGAGGCTGTCCATGACCATCGACCACATCCAGTCATTTGTCTGCAGACGGCGTTTGCTGCTGAATTCATCATGTTCTTTCATGGTCTCGACAAAGTTCATGATCATGGTCCAGACTTCGTCGATCCCTTCACCGGTCAGCGCACTGCAGAGCATGGTCGGAACCTGCCAACGGCTGTTCTTCGGTTTCATGAGGTGAAGCGCGCTTTTGTACTGGCTGCGTGCCAGTTCTGCTGCCGGCCGGTTTTTCCCTTCCGCTTTGTTGATGACGATCGCATCGGCGATCTCCATGACCCCTTTCTTGATTCCCTGAAGTTCGTCACCCGCGTTTGCCAGTTGCAGCAGGAGGAAGAAGTCGACCATTGATGCGACTGTCACTTCAGATTGCCCGACACCGACGGTTTCGACAACAATGACATCATAGCCGGCGGCTTCACAGAGGAGCATGGTTTCTCTTGTCTTGCGTGCCACCCCGCCGAGCGTGTCTCCCGATGGCGAGGGGCGGATAAAGGCGTTTGTTTCTCTGGCCAGCATTTCCATGCGGGTTTTGTCGCCAAGGATTGAGCCGCCGGAAAGTTGAGATGTCGGGTCGACCGCCAGAACTGCCAGCCGATGTCCCCGCTTTAAAAGTTGCAGCCCCAGCGCTTCGATGAAAGTGCTTTTGCCGACCCCCGGCACTCCGGAAATGCCGATTCGGATCGCCTTGCCGGAATCGGGCAGCAGCATGTTGAGCAGGGTTTCGGCATCCTGGGCATGATCGGGGTTACGGCTTTCGATCAGGGTGATCGCTTTTGCCAGTGATCGTATGTTGCCGGTGCGGACCCCTTCTGCCATTTTCTCTATCGGAAGCACTTATCCTTGTCTCCTGCCTATCTACTAATAAGTCTTAATAGCCCCTTCTCCATGGGTACCCAAAGGGCATAAGGGAGAAGGGGCCCGAAGGGCGGATGAGGGGAAGCTGTGCGCGTAAATCCCCTCACCCGACGCTTTGCGCCACCCTCTCCCGGAGGGAGAGGGATTGCATGGTTTTATGGTCTGTTCCGAAAATCAACAACAGGCTTCTATTGCATCAAGTGTTTCGTTGGCTGAGGCTGTGACCGATGTGCCCGGACCAAAAATTTTGGCCGCGCCTGCCTTGGTCAGATAAGCGTAGTCCTGCTGCGGAATAACGCCGCCGCAGACAACAACGATATCTTCCGCACCGAGTTTTTTGAGCTCCGCGACCAGCTGGGGCACCAGAGTTTTGTGGCCAGCGGCAAGGCTCGATACGCCGATGACATGGACGTCGTTTTCAACCGCCATCTTGGCCGCTTCTTCAGGGGTCTGGAAGAGCGGGCTGACGTCGACGTCATAGCCGATATCGGCATAGGCGGAGGCGACAACCTTGGCGCCGCGGTCATGGCCGTCCTGACCCATCTTGGCGATCAGGATGCGTGGTCGGCGCCCTTCACGGCTGGCAAAGGCATCGACCCGGCTCTTGACCTTGGTGAATTCGTCGTCATCGTTGACAACCGATCCGTAGGCACCGGAAACCAGCTTGATCTCGGCGCGGTGACGACCGAAGACCGCTTCCATGGCGTCGGAGATTTCCCCTACGGAGGCACGCTGGCGGGCCGCCTTGATGCTCAGTTCGAGCAGGTTGCCGCGCCCTGAGGAGCAGGCCTCGGAAATGGCGGCCAGGGCCTTGGTGCATTCTTTTTCATTGCGCTCCTGGCGCATTTTACGGAGACGGGCGATCTGGGCCTCGCGGACCGCCGCATTGTCGACATCGAGAACATCGATCGGGTCTTCCTTGGCCAGCCGGTATTTGTTGACGCCGACGATGACATCGCGCCCAGAGTCGATGGCGGCCTGTTTCTTGGCGGCCGATTCTTCGATCCTCAGTTTCGGCATGCCCGACTCGATCGCTTTGGTCATGCCGCCCAGCTGTTCGATTTCAGCCAGGATTTTTTCCGCTTCTTCGATCAGCGAACCAGTCAGTGATTCAACATAGTAGGAGCCGGCCAGCGGGTCGATAACGTTGCAGATGCCGGTCTCTTCCTGGATGACCAGCTGGGTGTTGCGGGCGATCCGGGCGCTCTGGTCGGTCGGCAGGGCAATCGCTTCGTCGAGGGCGTTGGTGTGCAGTGACTGGGTGCCGCCAAGCACGGCCGCCATGGCCTCGATGGTGGTCCGGATGACGTTGTTGTATGGGTCCTGCTCGGTCAGCGACCAGCCCGAGGTCTGGCAGTGGGTGCGCAACATGGAGGATTTTGGGTTCTGTGGACCAAACTGGCTCATCAGCTTGTGCCAGAGGAAACGGGCGGCGCGAAGCTTGGCGGCTTCCATGAAGAAGTTCATGCCGATGGCGAAGAAGAAGGAGAGTCGCGGGGCGAAGGTGTCGATGTTGAGCCCCCGGCCGATTGCGGCACGCACGTATTCCAGGCCGTCGGCCAGGGTGAAGGCGAGTTCCAGCGCGTTATTGGCGCCCGCTTCCTGGATGTGGTAGCCGGAGATCGAGATCGAGTTGAAGCGCGGCATGTGCTTGCTGGTGTATTCGATGATGTCGCCGACGATGCGCATCGAGGGTTCAGGTGGATAGATGTAGGTGTTACGCACCATGAACTCTTTGAGGATGTCGTTCTGAATGGTACCGGCCAGTTTCTCCTGTAGGACTCCCTGTTCTTCGGCGGCAACAATGTAGTTGGCAAGGATCGGCATGACCGCGCCGTTCATGGTCATCGAGACCGATACGTCGCCCAGGGGAATGCCGTCGAAGAGGATCTTCATATCTTCAACCGAGTCGATGGCGACCCCGGCCTTGCCGACATCGCCGACAACCCGCGGGTGGTCCGAGTCGTAGCCGCGGTGAGTGGCGAGGTCGAAGGCGACCGACAGCCCTTGCTGGCCTGCAGCCAGGTTACGTTTATAGAAGGCGTTCGATTCTTCGGCGGTGGAAAAACCCGCGTACTGGCGAATCGTCCAGGGGCGACCGGCGTACATGGTGGCCATCGGGCCACGGACAAAGGGGGGCAGGCCGGGGAGGCTGCCCAGGTGATCAAGTTTGTCCAGGTCTGCGCCGGTGTAGAGAGGTTTGACAGCGATCCCTTCGGGTGTTTGCCAGGTCAGCGCTGAAAGATCATCGGTCTTTTTTTCTTTTTTGGCTTGTGTTTCCCAGTCGGCCAGAGGTTGTCTGCTGATCTCGCTCATGTTGTTACATCCTTTAGTTCTGATCGCAATTGGGTTCTAGGTGGTAAGTGTCTGGTACGAAAGGGATTTTATCTCAATTGTGAAGGCTGATAAATGCGTGTCAGCGTGAGAATCCTGCCGCTTGGTCAGTGTTTTTGGCCTGTTCTTTTCTGGTGTGGATTTTTTCTGTCACGGAACCTTTGTCCAGTGTTGCCGATATAGTCCTTCTCCTTGGGGAGAAGGTGCCCCTTTGGGGCGGATGAGGGGGAGCTTTTGTGGCGGAATGCCCCTCACCCGGCGCATCGCGCCACCCACTCCCTGAGGGCGAGGGAATGCTTTTCTCTTTTGAAAAGTTGGGCAAAAAGCTCTTGACAATCGGGCCATCAAAAATATTATTACCAACTGTTAGCACTCGGTTGCATTGAGTGCTAACAGTTGGTATACTCCGAATCGTTTTGGTGAAGACGACAGCCGCTTGCGGCTTTCTATCAAACAAGGACTCTATGGCCTTAAGTGCCGAATTCAACGTGAATCTGAAAGGAGAACGTCATGAACATCAGACCATTGCAAGATCGTATCATCGTCGAGCGCATCGAAGAGGAAACCAAGACCGCTGGTGGAATCATCATTCCTGATACTGTTTCCAAGGAGAAACCTCAGGAAGGCAAGGTCATTGCTGCTGGTAAGGGCAAGGTCACTCCAGAAGGCAAGGTTCTGCCCCTCGACATCAAGGAAGGCGACCGTGTTCTGTTCGGCAAGTATGCCGGTAGCGAGATCAAGGTTGACGGCAAAGAGTATCTCATTATGCGCGAAGACGACATCCTCGGCGTTATTGAGTAGGCAGATTCCGCTTTTACGCTCCAGCTGTGCTGCTTAAATGCTCACGTAGCTTTCGCTACGCTGCGCTTTTGCGCTGCTCGCGCCTTGCTGGAACCTAAAATCGAAACTGCCGGGAAAGTATCTACTTTCAACTGAATATCAAAAATAATAAGAACTAAGGAGTTTTTATCATGGCTAAAGAAATCAAGTTTTCCCAAGATGCCCGCGCCAAGATCCTTGATGGCGTCAACACCCTGGCAGATGCTGTTAAAGTGACCCTCGGTCCTAAAGGCCGTAACGTTGTCATCGAAAAATCCTTCGGCGCTCCGCTGATCACCAAGGACGGCGTTTCCGTTGCCAAGGAGATCGAACTGGAAGACAAGTTCGAAAACATGGGCGCTCAGCTGGTCAAGGAAGTCGCTTCCAAGACTTCTGACGTTGCCGGTGACGGTACCACCACCGCGACCGTTCTGGCTCAATCGATCTACCAGGAAGGTGTCAAGCTGGTCACCGCCGGTCACAATCCGATGGAAATCAAGCGCGGTATCGACAAGGCTGTTGTCGCTGCTGTTGAAGCTTTGCGCGAACTGTCCAAGCCGGTTCAGGATCACAAGGAAATCGCTCAGGTTGGCACCATCTCCGCTAACAGCGACGAGACCATCGGTAATATCCTCGCCGAAGCCATGGAAAAAGTCGGCAAGGAAGGCGTTATCACCGTTGAAGAAGCCAAGTCGATGGAAACTTCTCTGGAAACCGTCGAAGGGATGCAGTTCGACCGCGGCTACCTCTCTCCATACTTCGTTTCCGACGCTGAGCGTATGGAATGCGCCATGGACAACCCGCTGGTTTTGATCTACGACAAGAAGATCAGCACCATGAAGGACCTGCTGCCGATTCTTGAGCCGGTTGCCAAGCAGGGCCGTCCGTTGATGATTATCTCTGAAGATGTTGACGGCGAAGCCCTGGCGACCCTGGTTGTCAACAAGCTGCGCGGCACCATCAACGTCTGTGCCGTCAAGGCCCCGGGCTTCGGCGATCGCCGTAAAGCAATGCTCGAAGATATCGCTGTCCTGACCGGTGGCCAGGTTATCTCCGAAGAAGTCGGTTTCAAACTGGAGAACGCCACTGTTGACATGCTCGGTACCGCCAAGCGTATCGTTGTCGACAAGGAAAACACCACCATCATCGATGGTGCCGGTGCTGAGGCTGACATCGAAGGGCGCGTCAAGGTCATTCGTTCCCAGATCGAAGAGACCAGCAGCGACTACGACCGTGAGAAGCTGCAGGAGCGTTTGGCCAAGCTGGTCGGCGGTGTCGCTGTCGTCAAGGTCGGTGCTGCAACCGAGACCGAAATGAAGGAAAAGAAAGCCCGTGTTGAGGATGCACTGCACGCAACCCGCGCTGCTGTTGAAGAGGGGATCGTCCCTGGCGGTGGTGTTGCCCTGATGCGTTGTGTCCCTGCTCTCGAGAAACTCGACCTGCAGGGTGAGCAGAAGTTCGGCGTTCAGCTGGTTCTCCGCGCTCTGGAAGCTCCGCTGCGTCAGATTGCTTCCAACGCCGGTGTTGAAGGTGCCATCGTTGTTGACCGCATCAAGAACGAAAAAGGTGCTTTCGGCTTCAACGCTGCCAACGACGAGTTCTGCGACATGATCAAGGAAGGGATCATCGATCCGACCAAGGTCACCAGAAGCGCAATCCAAAACGCTGCTTCCGTTGCCGGTCTGATGCTGACCACCGAAGCAATGATCGCTGACAAGCCGTCTGAAGATGCTGGTGCCGGAATGCCTGGTGGCATGGGCGGCATGGGTGGCATGGGCGGCATGGGCGGCATGATGTAAGTTTCTGTCCGGGAGCCGTCCTTTTCCGCAATCTCGGCGTCAGCCAGCGGATTCGCTTGTGCGGCGTAAAGTACTACGCCTCCGCGCGACTCCTTGGCTTCCTTGACCTTGCGAAAAAAAACTGGCTCCCGAATCAGAAACTGGTTTGCTGTCCTTTAGTTACACAAAAAGCCCCGCCGGTTTCCCGGCGGGGCTTTTTGTGTAATTTCAAATTTGAAATTTCAGAGCGCACCAGCGTAACGCTGGCGCGCTAACTGATGATCATCTGTGCCGATTTATCCCTTGGCAGCGGTGCGACACGACATAGCGTTTCCTCTGACGGGGTGATGCATAGGACGTCAACCTCTGCTTCGTCCTTGCCTTTGCCGTATGAAGCGACAATCGCTGCGGCCAGCTCCCGTGCTTCCTGTGTCGCTTCACCGATCAGCAGGGCCAGGGGACCACTGAAATTCTGGCAGCGCATCATGATGTGCTGCGGTTTGGCCAGGGTTTTGATCTGTTCGTTATCGGCCTGATTGCGTCCGACAACCAGTTTGCTCTTCTGGGTCAGGCGGAACTGGCGGCCTGCCTTGAGCAGTTCGACATCGGCGGGGTCGGCGAGCGGGTCGTAGGTCAGCAGGTCGCGCAGCTGGTTGGAGAACCCTTCTTCGGTCAACAGGCAGCCGCCGCCGGAGGGGGGATATTCAGTCAGCCCCCATTCCTTGGCCAGGGCCTGCTGAGGTTTCCTCGAGCGTCCCTGGATGTCGAGCAGCTGCTCACGGTCGACCAGGCCGCTTTCCTCCATGGAGGTGATCGGCAGCAGTTTGGCGCTCAACGGGCGCAGGATCTTGTCGCCGATGCCGCAGAGTTTGGCGACCGAGCGCAGGGCATTGCGGTTCTGGCTCATCGGGCGCTGGCCGAGCACTTCGCCGGAAAAGAGGAAGTCGAAGCCGTCTTCCGCCATGCGTTTGCCCGCCAGTTCAAACATCATGGCGTGGCAATCGATACAGGGGTTCATGTTGCGGCCGTGGCCGTAGGTCGGGTTCTTGACCATTTCCAGGTGAACGCTGCTGATATCTTCTACGATCAGGGGAAAGCCGATCAGTTCGGCCGATTTGATCGCTTTTTCTGCACCGAAGAATGGGGTGACAAAGGCGATTCCGGTGACATCGATCCCCTGGCGTTTCAGGGTCATAAGGGCGAGGCTGCTGTCAAGGCCGCCTGAAATAAGCCCCAGTGCTTTACTCATCAATTGCTCCAATGGTTACTGTTTGTTCTTTTGCCGGGAGTGAGACATTAGCATGGCTGGCCCTGTATAAGCAACCGTGGTCCAAGTGGTCCAAAGTACCTGCCGGGGGATAAACGCTGGGAAATGCTGATAGTGAAGGTTCGGCCCGAAACAGGGCTCTGCTTGCAGAGCCGCTGTCCCGGGATTATGGAAGTACTTACTGATCCTTGTTCTTTTTGTCCGCGATGTCTTCGATCTCGCCTTCTTCAATTTCATCCTGGGCTTCGTTAATCCCTTTTTTGAAATTACGCAACCCCTTGCCAAGAGCACCACCGACCTGTGGCAGTTTTCCGGCTCCGAAGACGACCATAATAATAACCAGAATGATCAGAAGTTCCGTGGTACCTAATCCAAACATGATTGTCTTGCCTCCCTGTGTCATGCTGATAGAAGATTCTAAAGGTCTACAAACATACATCGGTTAAATGGAAAAAACAATCAGTGTTAGTTATTTGCCTGAAAGTTCAGAGTATTTGCCGGCGTGGCGAAGTGTTTCTGTTCTGTGGGTGATGGCTGCAAGAAAAAAACTGGGCGGAATGTCAGGCTATCGGCTAGAATGTGATTCTAATGAGATTGTCGGACGCGAAGGAGGACAAATGGAACCCCTGATAGACGTCATTTATCCGGATGGATCATTCTCGATGGTCAGTAACGTACTGCTCGATGCCCTGATTGCGACACACAAGATCAGTGCTTTTCATCGTTCTGATGGATGGGTATATCTCTGTGCGGAGGACATCCGCTTAAGAGACTACCGGCATGGCCAGGATTATCCGGGGCCGGAGCGGCGTTCTTCGTGGCGGACCGCAGAGGGCTGAGCAAGAAGAGCGACTCTTCTCACTCAGCCTGTGTCGTAAGTTTTGGCACTCAGCCGATTTTTTCCTGGCGTTCCTGTTCGGTTTTGCAGTCAATGCACAGCGTGGTGACCGGGCGAACCTTGAGACGCTCAACGCCGATTTCTTCCTCGCAGCTTTCGCAGAGACCGAAAGTTCCCTCTTCAATCCGTTCCAGGGCCTGCTTGATCTTGTTGATCAGTTTGCGTTCGCGATCACGGATGCGCAGTTCGAAGTTCCGGTCCGACTCAAGCGAGGCCCGATCTGTCGGGTCGGGAAAGTTTTCCACTTCTTCGGTCATCTCGTTCACCGTTTTGTCCGCATCTGAGAGCAGTTCTTTAAGCTGCTGATTCAGGATCTCTCTGAATTCTTGCAGGGTTGCTTTGTCCATGGGCACCATCCTTTCTGGCGAATCAGTCCGGTTGCAACGGGGAACTACATGGCCCCTCTGAACTGGACGACAATAATCAGGAGCAGTACTGCAGCCGCCAGCCAGGCCGAAAAGACATCTCCGCTTTTACGTGGCGGTGCTTTGGCCATCTGGCGTGTGTCATCACCGTAAACTGTTGCCGGGCAGCGTTCGAGGATTTGGTTGATCAGGCTGCCGAAATCATCGTAGCTGTTTGAAATAATGGCGAAATCTGTCTCGCTGCTGAGGCTGATGAAGACCCTTTTACGGACCCTGATGGTATCGACTGCGGTCAGGTCGGCAAAGTTGAGAGCCTTGGTTCGCAGCAGTTTATGGATCGTGATCGTCGTTTCTGTCAGGCTGATCGTTCTGGTCAGGCTCTCAATAAACAGGGCGACTGTCGGGATCAGCAGAATAACCAGGATAATGACCTTGCCGGTCGGCAGCTCGAGGAAGACGGTGCTGGCGAGCAGGATAACGGCGAGCAGGACAACCAGTCCCATCGGCAGAAGAAATGATTTGCGAATCCTGAATGTGCTCTCTGAATCTGTCATGTCTGTCCCGCTGAAAAACCGCACAAAAATTATTATGATTTTTTTATGATAGGCGAGATTAGCATCTTTATCTGTATTTTCCAATCGAGAAAAGAACAACGTTATTTTCTCCTGAATCAAAGTGTCGATCTGCGGATATCTGTACGTTTTGTCCGCCTGCTCCCCACGGATTCAGGTGTCAGTCGAACATGTGCTCCAGCGCTTCGGCCGCGTGTCTGATGCCGATCAGCTGAATGCTGTCCGGAACCTCGAGGTTTTTAAGGTTGCCGTGGGGCAGAATGCAGCGGGTGAAGCCGAGCCGGGCCGCTTCCTTGACGCGCAGCTCCGGTTGGGAGACGGCCCGCACTTCACCGGTCAGGCCGACCTCGCCGAAGATGACCGTCTGCGCATCGATGACCCGGTTCAGGTGGCTTGAGGCCAGCGCGGCGATGGCAGCCAGGTCGACAGCCGGTTCGTCGAGGCGAACGCCGCCGGCGACGTTGAGAAAGATATCCTGCCCGGCCAGGGAGAGTTCGACCTTTTTTTCGAGAATGGCCACCAGCAGGGCGACCCGTTTGTGGTCGTAACCTATCGCTGTGCGTTGAGGGGTGCCGAAGGAGCTGCTCGAAACCAGCGACTGGACTTCGACCAGGATCGGCCGGCTTCCCTCAAGGGAGGCGACGACGGCACTGCCGGCACTCTGCTCCGGACGTTCGGCGAGGAACAGCTCCGAGGGGTTGAGCACTTCGCGCAGCCCC
This sequence comes from Geopsychrobacteraceae bacterium, assembly GCA_963676795.2. Classification (GTDB taxonomy): domain Bacteria; phylum Desulfobacterota; class Desulfuromonadia; order Desulfuromonadales; family Geopsychrobacteraceae. The sequence goes on from CAXXTB010000002.1 coordinate 115,252, forward strand.
TGCTCGCGCATCTCAAAGACGCCGATCTCGTTGGTCGAGCCGAAGCGGTTCTTGACCGCGCGCAGAATCCGGTAGGGGTGACCCGGATCCCCCTCAAAGTAGAGAACCGTGTCGACCATATGTTCGAGCACGCGCGGCCCGGCGATAGCGCCGTCCTTGGTGACATGGCCGACGAGAAAGGTCGGCAGGCCGTCGGCCTTGGCCTGGAGCATCAGCTGGCCGGTACATTCGCGGACCTGGCTGACGCTCCCTGGCGCCGAGTCGAGGCTGCCGGTGAAGATCGTCTGGATCGAGTCGATGACCAGGAAGTCGGGCTTCAGTTCCTTGATCCGCTGCTTGATCTGCTCGAGCGAGGTTTCCGCCAGGAGAAACAGGTTGTCGCCGGAGATGTCGAGGCGGTCGGCTCTCAGTTTGACCTGGCGGGCCGATTCTTCGGCGGTGACGTAGAGGGCCGTGCCATGGGCCGCCAGGTTGGCAAAGGCCTGGAGCAGCAGGGTCGATTTGCCGATGCCGGGGTCACCGCCGACCAGGATCAGCGAGCCGGGGACCAGGCCGCCGCCCAGTGTCCGGTTGAGCTCCGAGAGGCCGCAGCTCAGGCGGTCCTCTTCGCGGATGGCCACCTCGCTCAGCTTTAGGGCCTTGCCCGGTTCGGCCAGGGCCCGGCTGTGCCCGGACTGGGCGACCGGTTGCTCTTCGACCAGGCTGTTCCACTGGCGGCAGTCCGGGCAGCGCCCCAGCCATTTCGGGCTTTGAAAGCCGCATTGCTGGCAGGTGAAGATCGTTTTCTGACGGGCCATTGCTATCCTCCTCGGCAAGAATCTGCATCCTATTCTGAAGGGAGAAAGACTGTCAATTGCTTCAGTCTTTTGCGGTTGCTCCCTTGGTTGTTCGCTACGCTTTGGAGTATAGTCATAGAGTGTGTCAAATAATGTCTTAAGGGAGAGTCATGACTTTCGAAGAGCTGCAGAACGTACTTGTCCTGTTTGGCCTTGCTCAACATGCCACGCAGCGGCAGATCCGCAAGCGTTACCATCAGCTGGTCAAAGAATGTCACCCTGACCGCAGCGAAGATAATGAACGGATTCGTGAGCTGAACGCCGCGTATGAACTTATCGGTGAATATCTTGAAAACTATCAGTACGACTTCGGTCTTGAAGCCTATCTGCAGCAGTACCCGGAAGAGCGGGTGCGTCGCCAGTTTTATGATCAGGAACTGTGGACCCGGAAAGACTGAGTTCGAAAAGGGAAGAATACTTTTTCCTGTGGCGGCTTTGTGATACATTACCCCCCTTTTGCTAAGTGAAGGGTAGATAAAGCCTTGTCTGAAAAGTTTCTCTCGGAAATATTGACCCGCGTCGGCCGGCCGTCGCGCTATCTCGGCGGCGAGCTGGGGAGCGTCAGCAAAGACTCCGCTGCGGTTGAGGTTCGGCTGGCTCTGGCCTTTCCGGATGTCTATGAAGTCGGCATGAGCCACATCGGGTTTCCGATTCTCTATAATATTGTCAACCAGCTTTCCTGGGCCGTGGCTGAGCGGGTCTATGCGGCCTGGCCCGACATGGAAGAGGCCTTGACAGCGGCGGGTGAATCGCTGACTTCGCTGGAAACGACCCGTCCGCTGGGGCAGTTCGATATCGTTGGCTTCACCCTGCAGTACGAACTCAGCTACACCAACCTGCTGACCATGCTCAAGCTCTCCGGGATTCCGCTGCTGCGCGATGAGCGTGGCGAGGATGCGCCGCTGATCATTGTCGGCGGTCCCTGTGCCTACAACCCGGAGCCGCTCGCCGATTTTATCGATGTCGCTCTGATCGGTGACGGCGAAGAGGCGATTGTTGAACTGCTTGAGCTGGTTCGCCAGGCTAAAGCTGAAGGTTTGAACCGTCTGCAGTTGCTGGAAAGATTGAGCGAGCGTGAAGGCTTCTACGTGCCGCAGTTCTTTCGGGTCAGCTATCTGGACGACGGCCGGGTGGCAGAAATCGCCCCGCAGCGGGACGGCTATTCCGGGATTAAGCGGCGCTTTCTGCGGGACCTGGACAGCGCTCCGTTCCCGACCCAGCCGATCATTCCTTTCATGCAGACCGTGCATAACCGGGTCGCGCTGGAGATCGCCCGCGGCTGTACACGCGGCTGCCGCTTCTGCCAGGCCGGCTACATCTACCGTCCGGTACGCGAACGCAAGCCGGAGACGATCCGCCAGTTGATCCGTGACGCGCTGGCCAATTCCGGTTATGAGGAGATCTCGCTGCTGTCGCTGTCAACCGGCGATTACAGCTGCATCGAGCCATTGCTCAAGGAGCTGATGAACGAACACCAGGACGATCGTGTGGCGGTCTCTCTGCCCAGTCTGCGTGTCGGTTCGCTGACCCCCGAGCTGATGGAAGAGGTCAAGAAGGTACGCAAGACCGGCTTCACCCTGGCTCCGGAAGCGGGGAGCGAGCGGATGCGTCGGGTCATCAACAAGGGGATCACCGAAGCGGATCTGCTCGAAACGACCGGGAACGCCTACCGTCTCGGCTGGCGGCTGATCAAGCTCTACTTCATGATGGGCTTGCCGAGCGAGACCGATGAGGACCTGCAGGCGATCATCGAGCTGGCCGCCCAGGTCAAGCGCAGCGGCAAGGGAACCGGCGGCAACGATGTCAATGTCGCGGTTTCGACCTTTGTGCCCAAGCCGCACACGCCGTTCCAGTGGGAAGCGCAGATCTCGACGGAAGAAACCCGGCGCAAGCAGAGCCTGCTGCGCGAAGGGCTCTACAGGAAGAAGCTGCGCTACAAGTACCATGACGCCGAGCTCTCGTTCCTCGAGGGGGTCTTCGCCCGGGGTGACCGACGCCTGTCCGCCGTGCTCAAGCGCGCGGTTGAACTGGGCTGCCGGTTTGACGGCTGGCGCGAGCATTTCGATTTTTCCAGGTGGCAACAGGCGTTCAGCGACTGCGGCATCGAGCCAACCTGGTACCTGCGCCAGCGCGGTGAGGATGAGATCCTCCCCTGGGATCATATCGATTGCGGCGTACCGAAGAGCTTTTATCTGCGCGAGCGCAACAAGGCCCTTGCGGAAGCTGCAACCCTCGATTGTCGCAACGGCTGCCATGGCTGCGGGGTCTGCGATTTTGAGCAGCTCAAGATGCAGCTGGTCGAAAGTTGTGAACTATCCGTCCCTGAGGTCGTGACTGCCGAGCAGGAGGGGAGTGCGTCGCAGGAGGAGCTGACCCGGGTGCGCCTGACCCTGAGTAAGGCCGGCCGGGCTCGGCTGGTCGGCCATCTGGAATACCTGACCATGTTCCAGCGCGCCATCCGCCGCGCCGGGCTGCCGATCCGTTACACGCAGGGGTTCCATCCGACGCCCAAGGTCTCTTACCTGGAGGCCCTGCCGATGGGGGTGGCCAGTGAGGCGGAGCTGGTCGACCTGGAGCTGCACTATCCTGTCCCGCTTGAGGAGCTGACCGATCAGCTCAACGCCCAGCTGCCGGACGGTTTCAAGGTCATTGATGCTGCCGTGATCGCCTGGAAAGCGCCGTCCCCTTCGGCCTCAGTCGCTTCAAGCAGTTACTCTGTTCCGTTGCCGGAGACTGTCCCTGTCGATCTGGAACTGCGTATAGCATCTTTCCTGGCGGCAGAAAGCGTACCGACAATCCGGCTGAAAAAGGGGCGTGAGGAGCAGATCGATCTGCGCCCCGATCTGGTCAATCTGTCTTTGAAAGACGGGATGTTGCACATAGAATTAACCAAGGGCAGTCCGCTGCAGGTTGCAGCCTACCTGTTTGATTTCGACGTTGAGGATGTGCGCCGCCTCGGTGTCAGCAAGACTGCCATTCAACTAAAAAATTGAGCTTTCGAATTTATATATAAAACAGTGTAGGAGTTGAACATGACGAAGGAGCTGGTCATCAGTACCACCTCCCACGAGACGCGTGTCGCTTTGCTGGAGGGCGGGCATATTGCCGAGCTCTACATCGAGCGGGAACGGGAACGGGGGATTGTCGGAAATATCTACAAGGGGCGGGTTATCCGCGTGCTGCCTGGGATGCAGGCGGCGTTCGTCGATATCGGCCTGGAGAAGGCGGCGTTTCTCTATGTCGCTGACGTGCTTGACGTGATGGAGCAGGTTGAGCGGCGCGTCGAAGGGGATACCGAACCGGCCGGTGAGGAGGAAAGCGAGCTGCCGCCGCTGCCGCCGATCGAGGATCTTCTCAAGGAAGGGCAGGAGCTGCTGGTGCAGATCTCCAAGGAGCCGATCGGCACCAAGGGCGCCCGGATTACCTCGCACATCTCACTGCCGGGCCGCCACCTGGTCTACATGCCGACCGTCGATCATGTTGGCATCTCGCGGCGCATCGAATGTGAAGAGGAGCGCGAACGGCTGCGCAGTGTTGTCGAAGAGATCCGCAGCCCGGGTACCGGGTTCATTGTCCGTACCGTGTCCGAAGGGAAGAGCGAGGAGGATCTGCGCCATGACATGAGTTTCCTGGTCGGGTTGTGGGAAAATATCAGCCGCGGGCTTGACCAGATCAGCGCTCCGGAGCTGGTCCACTCCGACCTCGATGTGACCAGCAAGGTTCTGCGCGATATCCTTACCGAAGATGTGCAGAAGATCGTCGTCGACAACCAGGAAGAGTACGAGAAGATTGTTCGCTTCCTGCGCACCTTCATGCCGCGCCTCAACTACTGTATCGAACTCTACAAGGGGGACGAACCGATCTTCGACGCCTACGGTCTCGAGGTCGAAATTTCCCGCGCCTTGGGACGCAAGGTCTGGCTCAAGAGCGGCGGCTCGATCATCATCGAGCAGACCGAGGCGCTGACCGCTGTCGATGTCAATACCGGCCGCTACGTCGGCAAGCACAATCTGGAGGATACGATCCTCAAGACCAATCTGGAAGCGGTCAAGGAGATCGCCTTTCAGCTGAGGCTGCGCAATATCGGCGGCCTGATCATCATCGATTTTATCGATATGGAGAAAGAGGCGCACCGGGAAAAGGTTCATGCTGCCCTTGAGGAAGCGCTGAAGAACGACAAGAACAAAACCAACATTCTCAAAATCTCCGAGCTCGGCCTGGTTGAGATGACCCGCAAGCGGGTCCGCGAAAGTATCGGCCGGACCCTCTGTGAACCCTGTCCCTACTGCGAAGGGAAGGGCTACGTCAAGGGCAAGCTGACAGTCATCTATGAGATTCTCCGCGAACTGCATCGTGAGATGAAAGACCTGCCAGCCGGGCATGTCACCCTGCTGGCCCATCCGGAGATCGCCGGCCTGCTGATCGACGAGGAGCGCGCCGGGCTCGACGAGGTTGAAGAGCGCTATGGCCGGCCGGTGTCGATTCAGCCTCGCCCTGGGTTTCATATCGAGCAGTTTGAGATTTCTGTCGGCTGAAATTTGCTGAGAACGAAAGGGGGCTGTTGCCCTCTATGCGCGTTGCTGACGGGCCCCGGGTTGATAAATCCGGGGCCCGTTTTTTTTCATCATGACTGTGCGTTGATTGGTAAAGCTGTTTTGGTGAGGTCAGAGCTCCTTGATTCTCAGATTGTTCCTGCATGTTTTTCTGTTACCATTGTCAGGAGACAGGCTTGCAATTTAAATTCCGGCGGAGGTTTCTATGGCCAGAAAACCGCGTCTGCATTTTCCCGGAGCGATCTATCACGTCGTGCTGAACGGCAATGGCAACTGCCAGGTTTTCAGCGATGACACAGACCGGACCCGCCTGTTGCTGCTGCTTCAGGAGGGGATCGAGAAGTTCGGCCATAAGATTCATGGCTACTGCCTGGTTCCGACTGCGGTCCACCTGGTCATCGAGGTGGATCAGGTGCCATTGTCACGGATCATGCAGCAACTTGGTTTTCGCTATACCCGCTGGTTCAACAACTGGCACGGCGAGATCGGTCATCTGTTCCAGGGGCGCTACCGGGCGATTCTGATCGATCCGGAAAAGTATCTGCTCGATCTGGTCTGTCATCTCCATTACCTGCCGGTTGCGCTTGATCTGACTGACGACCCGATGCAGTTCTCCTGGAGCAGCCACCGTGCCTACTGCATGCGCGAACAGGTCCCCTGGTTGACCACGGAGCGGACCCTGCTGCAGATCGACCAGACCGGAACCCGTGCCCTGCTCAAATTTCATGCCCGGGTCAACGATGCTGGAAACACACCTGAGATCGATTTCCTGCGGGGCGGCGGCTATGACCCGCGGGTGCTCGGCGATGACGATTTCGTCCGTGGCGCCTTGAAGCTGTCTCGCCAGAAGTACCAGCCCCGTCTCAACCCCGACAAGGTTTTTGCCGTTGTCGAACAGTCCTTCAAGCTCAGCGAGCAAGAGCTCGCCGCCCCCGGAAAAGCGCGTCAGGCCGCCGAAGCCCGCGCCTTTATCGCCTGGCTCTATCTGCACACCGGCTGCGCCACTCTGACCAACCTGGGGGAACGGCTGAACCGCGACATCTCGACCTTAAGCTCATCAATCAGACGCCTTGACCTCAAGGCCAAAAAGGACCAGCAGCTTGCCGAAAGGATGCAGCTGCTGCTTAAGCGGGTGCGAAGATAGGCGACTATTTTTAACCTGCTGCCGTTGAGTCGACCGGAAAACAGGCTAGGCTATAAGTAGACCCTTTCATTCCGGAGGGTGTATGAACCTTTACGCTGACTGGCTCTGTTCCTATCTGCTCTGTAAAAGCCCGGCTTTGAGCCTGCTGCTTTTGCTGGTGATCGTCTGGACGACAGGGGTGATCTGTCGTGTGCTCAAGCAGCCGCCGGTGCTCGGCGAGCTGACCGCGGGGATTATTTTCGGACCGGCGCTCCTCGGAATCATCGTCCCCAACGAAATGCTCGAAATCCTGGCCGAGCTGGGGGCTTTCTTTCTGATGTTCTATGCCGGCCTGGAGACCAATCCGGTTGACCTGAAAAAGCAGGGTTTCGCATCGAGCTGTGTCGGTATCTGCGGTTTTGTTATCCCCTTCCTGCTGGCCTATGGCGTCTGTTATCTGTTTGCTGTACCGACATCCATGGCGCTGTTCATTGCCATGGGGATGTCGATCACGGCCATTGCCGTCAACGCGCGGGTTCTCCACGATATGGACCTGACCGGACGCCGGGTGACGCCGGTGATCATCGGCGCATCGATCATCGACGATGTCATGTCGCTGGCATTTTTTACCGCGATCATTGAGATGACCACCAGCTCGCACCCTTTCAGCCTGATGGCCATTGGTCTGCTGGTTGTCAAGGTCATCATCTTCTTTGCCCTGACTGTCGGGGTGGGGATCTGGATTTACCCCTATATCGGCAAGTATTTTTCCGCCCGTGAGGCCAAGGGGTTTACTTTTGCATTGTTGATGGCCTTTCTCTTCGGCTTTCTGGCCGAGCTGGCCGGTCTGCATATCATCATCGGCGCCTATCTGGCCGGCCTCTTTGTCCGTGAAGGGGTGGTCAACCAGGATCTGCTCAACAAGATCAGCGATCGTTTCGTGTCGATCACCTACGGTTTCATCGGGCCGATCTTCTTTGTCAGCCTCTCCTTTCATGTCACCTTCGAGATCTTCAGGACCGAACTGCTTTTTGTTCTGGTCCTGCTGCTTGCCGCACTGGTCGGCAAGTTTGTCGGCAGCGGCGCGGGCGCCTTGCTCGGCAGGATGAACAGGGAGGAGGCGGTTGTCGTCGGTATTGCCATGAACGGCCGGGGTGCTGTTGAGCTGGTCATCGCTTCGATCGGGTTGAAGCTTGGCATCATTGATGATGTGGTCTTTTCGATCCTGGTGCTGATCGCCTTTGTCACGACCATGTTGCCGCCGCTGTCGCTCGGCTTCTATCTGAAGCGGATAAGGCAGCTGTTGCCTTAAGGAGCGGCTGTCTGGGATTTTGCTTGACATGGGTATGGCAGATCACTATAGTACGCCGTTGCAGTGCGATGGTAGTATCTGCATTTGAGGTCTCAAACTATAGGAGAAAGTAACATGTATGCGGTGATCAAGACCGGAGGAAAACAGTACAAAGTTTCCGAAGGCGACCTGTTGAAGGTCGAACTGATCGAAGGTGCGGTAGGTGATACTATCGAACTCGATCAAGTCCTCATGGTCGGTGGCGCAGAGGTTAAAATCGGAACACCTCTCGTACCAGGTGCCAAGGTTAAGGCACAGATCGTTGCTCAGGAAAAAGACAAGAAGATTCTCGTCTTCAAATCCAAGCGACGTGCAGGTAATCGTAAGAAATACGGCCACCGTCAACCTATTACCCGACTCAAAGTCGCGGCGATTGAAGCTTAAGGAGGCGATCTAATGGCTCATAAGAAAGCTGCCGGTAGTTCTAAGAACGGTCGCGATAGCGCCGGTAAACGACTCGGTGTCAAGCGTTTTGGTGGTCAGGAAGTAACTGCTGGTTCTATCCTGGTTCGTCAGCGTGGTACCACCTTTCACCCAGGCACCAACGTAGGTTGTGGTAAAGACTACACCCTGTTTGCACTGGTCGACGGTGTTGTCAAGTTTGAAACCAAGTCTAAAGGGCGGAAACACATCAGCGTTTACGCTGGTTAATTGTTTTCCTCCTTAACTTTCTGAAGAACCCGGTGCTGCATGTCAGTGACCGGGTTTTTCTCTTTGTTGCTTCAGTCCCATGCAGGGCTGGAACAATGGTCAGTCAGGACAATAAGAAATGAAGTTCGTAGATCAGGTCAAAATTGAGGTCAAGGCCGGTGACGGCGGTCGCGGTTGTGTCTCCTTCCGCAGGGAAAAATTCATTCCGAAGGGGGGGCCGGACGGCGGTGACGGCGGTAACGGCGGCAGCGTCTACTTCGTCGTCGACGAGGCGTTGACAACCTTGCTCGATTACCGCTATATGCACCATTGCAGGGCCAAGAACGGTTCGCACGGCATGGGTAAGAACATGCACGGCAGGGGCGGTGAAGATCTGGAGCTGAGGGTTCCGGGAGGCACCCTGATCTATGACGATGAAACGGGCGAGCTGCTCGCTGATATGACCGAGCCGAACAGGCCGATCCGACTGCTCAAGGGCGGCATGGGCGGCCGTGGTAACGCCCGTTTTGCCACCAGCACCAACCGTGCTCCGCGTCACGCTCAGCCGGGCACCGAAGGGGAGAAGCTGTGCCTGCGCCTTGAGCTTAAGCTGCTCGCCGACGTCGGTCTGGTTGGGCTGCCGAACGCCGGCAAGTCGACCCTGATCTCTTCTGTTTCCGCGGCCAAGCCGAAGATTGCCGACTATCCGTTTACGACCCTGGTTCCGAATCTGGGGGTGGTCCCCTATGGTGGTTTCAAGACCTTGGTTATGGCTGATATCCCGGGGCTGATCGCCGGTGCCAGTGAAGGGTACGGCCTGGGGACCCGCTTTCTCCGCCATGTCGAGCGGACCGATCTGTTTCTGCATCTGGTCGATGTTTCCGGTATGCAGGAAGGCGACCCCTTCGATAACTTTCAGATGATCAACAACGAGCTGGCCGGTTATGCCGATGAGCTGGCGAAAAAGCTGCAGATGGTGGTCATCACCAAGATCGATGTGTCTGAAGTCAGGGAGCAGGTGCCTCAGCTTAAAGAGCACTTTGAGTCGCTCGGTTATCCGACCCTGGCGATTTCGGCAGTTACTGGCGAGGGGCTCAAAGAGCTGGTCACTATTGTCGGCAAGGCTCTCGACGAGCAGCGTGAAAAGGAGGCCGCCAAACGCGCGGCTGAACAGGCTGCCGCTGAACCGGATGCCAGCGAAAAACTGGATGATTCCGATGCGTAAAGCGCTGCTGGGGCATGTCAAAAGGGTTGTCGTCAAGATTGGCAGCGGTGTCCTTTCCAACGTTTCCGGTCTGGAGCCTGCGCAGGTCGCGGCGATCGCTGCCGATATCTGTGGCCTGCTCGACCGTGGTTTGGAGGTGATCGTGGTCTCTTCCGGGGCGGTTGCTGCCGGCAAGGGGCAGCTCGGCATCACCGGCCGGCCTCAGACCATCCCGCAGAAACAGGCCGCGGCAGCTATCGGTCAGACGCGCATCATTCGCGAATACAAGGACACCTTCAACGACCATAACTACAACGTCGCCCAGGTGCTGCTGACCCGCGATGACCTGTCGAACCGCCGCCGTTATCTGAATGCCCGCAACACGGTCATGACCCTGCTCGAGTACGGGGTGACACCGATTGTCAACGAGAACGACACGGTCGTGGTCGAGGAGATCCGCTTCGGCGACAACGATAACCTGTCGGCACTGGTCACCAGCCTGGTCGAGGCCGATCTGCTGGTCATCTTGTCCGATGTCGATGGCCTTTTCGACAAGGATCCGAACTCCAATCCCGATGCTGTGCTGATTCCTCTGGTTGAGCGGGTGACCCCGGCCATAGAGGCGCTGGGGGGCGGTTCTTCAAGCACGGTCGGCACCGGGGGGATGGGGACCAAGCTCAAAGCCGCCAAGAAGGCAGCGCTCAGCGGGGTCGGCACGCTGATTGTCAACGGCCGGACGCCGGGGATCTTGAGCCGGGTATTTGCCGGTGAGGAGGTTGGCACCTACCTGCTGCCGGGGCAGTCGAAGCTGACCGCCAAGAAACACTGGATCGCCTTTTCCAAGAAGCCGCGCGGCAAGCTGCTGGTCGATGAGGGGGGGCGGTTGGCGGTTATCTCGCGGGGTAAGAGCCTGCTGCCGTCGGGGATTGTCGGCGTTGAGGGTGGTTTTGAACGTGGCGATGCGGTACGCTTGTGTGATCGCAACGGCGTTGAGTTCGCCCGCGGTGTGACCAATTATTCACTGACAGAGGTTCTGCAGGTGATGGGTAAGCAATGCTCCGAGATCGAAGCGATCCTGGGCTACAAATATCGGGACGAGGTTGTTGGACGCGATGACCTGGTGCTGACGGATGAAGAGGAGGATTAGAGACTGATGGATATGGCGCAACAGATGCTCGAACTGGCCAAGGCGGCCCAGCTGGCTTCCCGGCAGATGGCCACCCTCTCTTCCGGGGTGAAAAACGATCTGCTGGTGGCGATGGCCGCAGCGCTTGAAAGTGCCACCGGCCAGCTTCAGGCCGAGAACGAAAAAGATCTTCAGGCGGCCCGTGACAACGGTATGGCTGCGGCGATGATCGACCGTTTGACCCTGACCCCGGAGCGGATTCAGACAATGGCCGATGGCCTGCGCGAGGTTGCTGCTCTGCCCGATCCGGTCGGTGAAATCACCGGCATGTGGCTGCGTCCCAACGGCATCAAGGTCGGCCGTCAGCGGATCCCGCTCGGGGTTATCGGCATCATCTATGAATCTCGTCCGAACGTCACCGCCGATGCTGCGGCACTCTGTCTGAAGAGCGGCAACGCTGTCATCCTGCGTGGCGGCTCGGAAGCGCTGCACTCCAACCGCGCCATCGGAGCTGTATTGCAGCAGGCAATTGCCGATTTCGGTCTGCCGGCAGCTGTCCTGCAGGTCGTGGCGACCAGTGATCGCAGTGCCGTCAACGAACTGCTCAAGCTGGAGGATTACGTTGATCTGATCATACCGCGCGGCGGCGAAGGGCTGATCCGCTTTGTCTCGGAAAATTCGCGGATTCCGGTCATCAAGCACTACAAGGGGGTCTGTCACACCTATGTCGACAAGGCCGCCGATCTCAAGATGGCTGAAGAGATCTGCATGAACGCCAAGGTTCAGCGTCCGGGAGTGTGCAACGCCATGGAGACCCTGCTGGTTCATCAGGATGTGGCTGGCGAGTTCCTGCCCCAGGTCGCCGCAGTTCTGGAAGGGGCGGGGGTTGAGCTGCGTCTTTGTGAGAAGGCACTGCAGATCCTGCCCGGCCGCACCTCGGCAACGGCAGAGGACTGGCCGGCCGAGTATCTCGACCTGATCCTGGCTGTTCGGGTGGTTGATAATTATGATCAGGCCCGCGAGCATATCCAGACCTACAGCTCGCTGCATACCGAGGTTATCGTCACCAACGATTACCTGCTGTCGCAGCAGTTCCTCAGGGAGGTCAATTCGAGCGTGGTCATGGTCAACGCTTCATCGCGTTTCTCCGATGGCGGCCAGCTCGGACTGGGTGCGGAGATCGGGATCTCGACCTCCAAGCTGCACTCCTTCGGGCCGATGGGCCTCGAAGATCTGACGACCCGCAAGTTCATCGTTCTGGGGACCGGACAGATCCGCGCTTAGCCGGGTGTTTGAGATCTGAAATCTGAGATCTGAAATCTGAAACGGAGCGAAAACATGCGTATCGGCCTGCTAGGCGGGACATTCAATCCGATTCATAACGGCCATCTGCATATCGCAGAAGAGGTTCTGGATTACTGCCGGCTCGATCAGGTCTGGTTCGTTCCGTCCTGCTCGCCACCGCACAAGAGCCTGGCCGGAGAGGTGTCCTTTGCCGAGCGGCTGGCCATGGTCAGGGCGGCCATTGCCGGGAATGAACACTTCTCGGCCTGCGACGTCGAGGGGCGGCGCGGCGGGACCAGTTATTCGGTGGAAACCCTGCGCCAACTGCACCGTGAATTTCCGCAGCACGAGTTCTTTTTTATCATGGGACTCGATTCGTTTCAGGAGATTGCCTCCTGGAAAGAATACCCGCGACTTTTCGAGCTGGCCCATATCGTTGTCGCCGCCCGGCCCGGATTTGCCGGGACTTTACAGGAGCTGCTCCCGGTTGCTATTGCAGATAGCTTCTGTTATGATTCCGGTTCCAAAAAGCTCACAAGTGACAAGGGCTTCTCTGTCGTTCTGGTGCCACATACCGATCGCGATATCTCCTCGACGGAAATCCGCAGTAAAATGTCGGCGCATAAGGATGTCAGCAGACTGGTTCCCGCAACGGTTGCGGACTATATGCAGGCCCATTCACTTTATCAGAAGTAAAAGGAAAAACTTTGCAAGGAAAAGAAACCGCTCTTTTTGCAGTCGAGTGTGCGCTCGATAAAAAAGCTCACGATCTCAAGCTGTTCGAGGTCAAGGAGCTGTCCTCTCTGACCGATTATCTGTTGATCGCCTCCGGGCGTTCGGACCGCCAGGTTCAGGCGATCGGCGAACACATCCGTCTTGAGATGAAGGAAAAGCATGGACTGCTGCCGTTGGCGATCGAAGGGATGGATCAGGGGCGCTGGATTCTGCTCGATTACGGCGATGTCATGATTCACGTTTTTCAACCGGAAGTGCGCGGTTTCTATGACCTTGAAGGGTTATGGACCGAGGCACCGGAAGTCGAACTGGAACGGACCTCCGTCGAGTGAAACTGAGACTGATCTGTGTCGGCAAGCTGGCCGAAGCCTGGCAGCTGGCGGCCGTCACAGACTACGCATCCCGACTGCAGCGCTACTTTCCGTTTGAGACGATCGAACTCAAGGAAGAGAAGGGAAGGGGCAGCACGAAGGAGATACTGAAACGCGAGGGGGAGCGGATTCTGGAGAAGGTTCCGGAGCAATCTCTGCTGATCGCTCTTGATGAGCGAGGTCGCCAATTCAGTTCGGAACAACTGGCTGAGAAACTTTCCGTTGAAATGTTGCACGGCGGTCGCGACTGGTGCCTGGTGATAGGTGGCCCGTACGGCCTGGCCGATGCTGTCAGAGAACGGGCTGAGCTTTTGTTATCCCTGTCGAAGATGACTTTTACCCACCAGATGGCCCGGGTCTTTTTGCTTGAGCAACTTTATCGTGGCTGTACTATAATCAGGAACGAGCCCTATCACAATCGATGAGCGGGTGTCCAGGAGGATGATTGGCGGATGAATGAACAATTGGCAGAAATCAAGGCACACCTTTTAAAAATGCGTGAGGAACTTCTTCAGGAGGCCGAACGCGCTTATGAAGCATCCCAGTCTTTGGGGCTGGATGGCGTTCCTGATATCGGAGATATGTCGTCCAACAGCTATAACCAGGAAGTTCTGATGAACCTGAGCGAAACCCAGCGTTCCCGGGTCCGTGATATCGATGCTGCCCTGGAGCGGATGGCGAAAGGGGTTTACGGACTCTGTGCCCGTTGCGAAGAAGAAATTCCACCGCGGCGGCTTGAGGTTCGTCCCTTCTCCCGCTATTGTGTCGATTGCAAAGCTGAAGTCGAAAAGTTTGGCGAATAATCAAAGTCGCTGAAACAGCCCGCTGTTTGCCGGGTCGATCTGGAGATCACCATGATTCGTGTCGCATTGTTTGTGCTGGTTCTGGTCGTATTCATCCTTGGCTTCCTGTTTTTTCAGGGGGTGAATCCGGGTGAGATGACGGTTCATCTGACCAGCGACCTGAGCTATACCCTGCCGATCAGCATCATGCTGATCAGCGTGCTTGTCATCGGTCTGCTGATCGGGACCGGTATCCATATTCTCAGTGCGCTGCTGGTTTCCTTCCGCAGCTGGCGCGGTGGGCGCAGGCAGAAAAAAGCCGAAGAAGTCAGCAGTATCTACCGCAGCGGCGTCGGTCGCCTGCTCTCCGGCGACCTGAAAAAGGCCCGGACCCTGTTGACCAAGGCGCTTGAGCGCGACTCCAGGCGCGTCGATACCCATCTGGCCCTGGCCAGTGTCGCCCTGCAGGAAGGCAAGCCTGAAGAGGCGGTCGATCTGCTGCAGAAAGCCCGCAAGCTCGATCCCAAAGGGGTTGAGGTGCTTTTCAAGCTGGCCTCGACCTTCGAGGAGACCGGGCGCCGCGAAGAGGCGATCAATATCTACAAGGAGCTGCTCGCCGGGGATGCCGGCAACCGTAAGGCGATGCGTGCTCTGCGCGAGATCTTTGTCGATCTCGGTCAGTGGGATGATGCTCTTGATCTGCAAAAGCGGATTATCAAGGCGACTGCATCGGGACCCAAGGCGGATCAGGAGAAACAGGTTCTGCTCCAGCTGCGTTATGAGATTGTCAGCCTGCAGCTTGAAAACGGTGATGCCGACCCGGCGATCGATGTCTGCCGCGAACTGATCAAGCAGGATCCTTCATTCACTCCGGCGCGTGTGACTCTGGGGGATGCCTACCATCAGGCCGGCCGCAATCCCGAAGCTATCAAAGCCTATGAAGAGGGTTACAAGGCACTTAGGAAGAGTGTCTTTCTGGCCCGTCTCGAAGATCTCTATATCAACGCGGAAGATCCTGCCGCACTGATGGCCTTCTATCGTGCCCAGATGGACGCGGATCCCAATGATCTGCTGCTACGTCTCTATTTTGCCCGCCTCTGCCTGCGTCTGGAGATGGTCGACGACGCGATGCAGTACCTGAGCGATCTGGAAAGCAGCGGCGTCGAATTCACCAAGCTGCACCTGCTGCTGGCTGAAGCACAGCGTCGTCGTCACAATGTAGACGAAGCGATTCGTGAATATCAGAAAGCCCTCCATATCGATGGTTCCCTGCGTCTTGGCTATGTTTGCGAACACTGTGGAACCAAATATCAGCAGTGGTTGGGCCGTTGCTCCGAGTGCAAGAGTTGGGATTCTCTTGCGCTTCCGGAGCGTGAGCAGATGCAGAGTGTGCAACTGAACCAGCCGAAAATGATCCCTCATGGAGCACGGAGTTGATGATGTCTGGCGGCCCGGTTGTTCTGACCATCCTTGACGGATGGGGTTTACGTGATGATTGTACTGATAACGCGGTCTGCCTCGCGAAGACCCCGGTGATGGACGGCCTGCTGGCCTCCTCTCCGAATAGCCGCCTGAGCGCTTCCGGCCGGGATGTCGGTCTGCCCGACGGACAGATGGGGAATTCGGAAGTCGGCCACATGAACATCGGCGCCGGACGGATCATCTATCAGGATTTAAGCCGGATCAGCCTGGCGATCGAGGATGGCTCCTTCTTTGAAAACAGCGTCCTCAAAGATATCTGTACCAAGGTTGCTGCGAGCCGCAGCCGGTTACACCTGCTCGGTCTGCTCTCTGACGGGGGCGTTCACTCACACAACAGCCATCTTTACGCCCTGGTCAGGCTGGCCAAACAGTCCGGCGTTGCCGATGTCTGTATTCATGCCTTTATGGATGGCCGTGATACGCCGCCGCAGAGCGGTTATAAATATCTGGCCGAACTGGAAAAAGAACTCGAGAAGATCGGTCTTGGCCGGGTTGTGACGGTGACCGGCCGTTACTGGGCGATGGATCGGGATAATCGCTGGGAGCGGGTCGAATCTGCCTACAAGGCACTGACTCTGGGGGTCGGTTTTCATGCCAACAGCTCAAGGGATGCCATTGAGCAGGCTTATGAGCTTGGTCAGACGGATGAATTTGTCGAGCCGACGGTGGTTGGTGCGACGGGTACCATCGATGATGGTGACGGCATTATCTTCTTCAATTTCCGCTCGGACCGGGCCCGTGAGATCACCCGGGCGTTGACCTTTGCCGAATTTGACGGATTCACCCGCAGCAAGCTTCCTCAGCTGGCCGGCTTTGTCTGTATGACCGAATATGATGAAACCTTCGGTCTGCCGATCGCCTACCCGTCGGAAACATATCCGGATATCCTGGCTGAAGTGGTTTCCGGGGCAGGCCTCAAGCAGCTGCGCATTGCCGAGACCGAGAAGTACGCCCATGTGACCTTCTTCTTTAATGGCGGCGTGGAAAAAGCCTGGCCGGGTGAAGACCGGGTCCTGATCCCCTCCCCCAAGGAGGTGGCGACCTACGATCAGAAACCGGCGATGAGTGCTGTCGAGGTGACGGACGAGGTCGTCCGGCGGATCGCCTCCGGGGATTATCAGCTGATCATCCTGAATTTCGCCAATGGCGATATGGTCGGCCATACGGGGATTCTCAAGGCGGCCATCGAGGCGGTCGAAACCGTTGACAGTTGCCTTGGCCGCGTTGTTGAAGCGGTCAAAACCGCTGGTGGCAAGATGTTGATCACGGCCGATCACGGTAACTGTGAGCAGATGGTCGACGAGAGCGGCCAGCCCCATACCGCCCATACCAGCGACCCTGTACCGTTGATCCTGGTCGCCGGCGACGACGTTCGCTACCGTTTGCAAGACGGTATCCTTGCCGATCTCGCTCCGACCCTGCTGGATATGCTTGGCCTTGAACAGCCCGAGGCGATGACCGGGCATTCCCTGCTCGAACGCTAGTTTAACGAGATGCGGATGGAGACGCTGATGATTCACAGGCTCCGTCCGCTTCTGCATTTTTTCCTGCCGCGCGCCTGCCCGGTTTGCCTGGAAACTCTGGCGGATCAGTCCTCCCGCGCCCCGTTCTGCCCAGCCTGCATGAATTCTTTTCGCCACCTGACCGGGGCCGGACAGTGCAGTTGCTGCGCTCTGCCCTTTAAGGCCGCAGAACAGGCCCCCCATCGGTGCGGCCGCTGCAGTGCCGAGCCTCCTCCCTTTGTCCGGGTCTATGCCGTCGGACTCTACGAAAATGCCCTGCGCCAGGCCATTCATCTGCTGAAATTCAAGGGCAAGGTTCATCTCGACAAGCCTCTGGCCATTCTGTTGAATGCTGTGCTGCCTGAACAGTATTCCTTTGATCTGATCGTTCCGGTTCCGCTATCACGCCGTGGTCTACGCCAGCGCGGTTACAACCAGGCCCTGCTGCTGGCTCGACAGCTCTCTGGACTGCGCCGGATCCCGCTGCTGGCGGCCGGGCTTGTCAAAACCAGGGAAACTTTGAGCCAGCATGACCTGGCGGCGGAGCAGCGGCACCGCAACCTGAGAGATTCTTTCGCTCTGTTGCAACCGGTTGAGGGGCGTACGGTTCTGCTGGTCGACGATGTGCTGACCACTGGGGCGACCGCAAGCCTCTGCGCGGAAGCCCTGCTGAACGCTGGGGCCCGGGAGGTTCATGTCGCTGTCCTTGGGCGTGCCGATTGATGTTCCTATTTTTGTGCTATAGTTGTTGCTCGATGTTTAATATCCGTAATCCGGAGTAACCATGAAGCACAACCTCAAACGCCTGCTGGCAGACTATCCGCTCGAGACATTGCTGCAGACGATCCCGACCGGACTCTTTCTGGTTGATACCGAAAAGACCATCGTCTACTGGAATGGGGAAGCCGAGCGGATTACCGGCTACCGGGCCGAAGAAGTGGTCGGCAAGCATTGTTCGGTTCTCGATGGAAACCCCTGCGATAAAGTTTGTGCTCTGTTCGACGAGACGATTGAAAAACCGAATATCGGGCGCATTTGCGAGGTACGCCATAAGAACGGGCAGGTTCTGACCCTCAGCAAGAACGTCGATTTGCTGCGCGATCAGCAGGGGCGGGTCATCGGCGGTATCGAATCCTTTGTCGATATTTCGCGGCTTAAAAAGCTGGAAAACAATCTGCGTGCCGAGGTCGCTGAAAAGACAGCTCAGTCGGAGCGTGAAAAAGCCGGTTTGCGCGCAGTTTTGGACGGCATGGTCGATCCGGCCTATATCAGTGATGATCAGTATCACATTATCTTTGCCAACCGGGCAATGTGCGAAATTATCGGTCATGAAGGGGCAGCTCTCTGTTATGAAGCGATTCATCGCAGCGACCGGATCTGCCCCGACTGTCCGATGCCCCAGATCATGCGCGGGGAAATCGTCAGACAGGAAAAAAATCTGGATGACAGCGGGCGCCTGTTCGAACTGATCCATACCCCTTACCCCGATGCTGAGCATCCCACCCATAAGCTGGCTGTCTGCCGTGACCTGACCGCCCGGATCGAGAGCGAGCGGCGGCTGGCTCAGACCAATCGGGAGCTGGATGCTTTTGTCTCCACGGTTTCCCATGACCTGCGTTCACCCTTGACGCCTCTTATCGGCTTTACCGAGCTGCTGGAAGAGCGCTATGCCGATCAGTTGGATGAGGTTGGGCGGGTCTGTATCAGCGAAATCCGCAATACTGCGGAACGGATGAAGGCCCTGCTGGAAGATCTGCTTTCGCTGTCCAGGGTCGGCCAGCTGAAGGTGCCGGAGCGGCCGGTCGATGCCACGGCGATTGCCAAGGATGTGCTGATGGAGCTGGCGGATAAGGTGCTGGAGAAGCAGGCTCAGGTCTCGATCGGCCCCTTGCCGGCGGTTCGCATTCCGGAGACTCTGTTGAATGATCTGTTCCGCAATCTGCTGGAAAATGCACTGAAATATGCAGCTGCCAAGGATCCGCATATCGAAATCTCCGGTCGCTCATTTACCGATCGGGTCAGGTACCAGGTCATCGATCACGGGCCGGGGATTGATGAGGAAGAACGGGAAGAGATCTTTGAGCCGTTCCGGCGCGGCAGTGGTAGTTTGAATTCAGACGGAACCGGCATCGGTCTGGCGACCGTGGCCAAGATCGCCCGGGTCTTTGGCGGCAGTGCCTGGGTCAGTGAGACGCAGGGCGGCGGTGCGACCTTCAATGTCGATCTGGTGATTGCCCACGAGGACCGCTGAATTGTGTTGTTTGCCAATGCCAGTTTCTGACTTTTGCTAATTCGGTTCTGCCCGTCAGATGGGCATAGCCCATCGTTGGGCGCTTTCCGTTTGGCTGGTTAGGGCTTATCGAAGAAGGCACGAGCGGCTTAGGTCGTTATTGAAAAAGTTTCTCTTGCCTCCTTTTCTTTTCGATAAAAGAAAAGGAGGTCGTCTGGCGGGGCGAGACCTGCCGGTGTTGGTTCTGATGTTTGTTATCTTGAAGGTCAAAACCACGGGGACTCGCCCCCGTACGGCGACCTTCTTTTGGCCAGGGCGCCAAAAGAAGGCAAAAACGCCCTTTAAAGCTGACGAAAATTATCAATGGTTTCTTCGTATTTTCACCGCAGCAACTGACTGGGCGCCCGACGATGAGCTGCGCATCATCTAATGGGCAGAACCGGAAAAGCTCCGCGTTGCGGAGTTTTGATTGATGGTAGAAACAACAAGCCCCGAATTCATTTGAATTCAGGGCATGTTGGCATTCGTGTTTTGTGCGGTTTGTTTCCGCTTATTCGCGAACGAAGGTATTGATGTCGGTTTCGTGAACCATGCCCATCAATCGGGCATATTCCGATTCGATCAGGGCGTAGTGATGCTCGGTGGAGACGGCGTTCTCTTCAAAGATCGCCCGGACGTCCGGGTCGCTGATCTTGGCGGCCATCTCGCGCAGGCTTTCGGCCAGGCGTTTTTCTTTTTCCATCGCCAGTTCCATCGCCTTGCGATCATCAAACCCTTCGAGCAGGGCCTTGTCCAGGTCGCTCAGCCATTCGCTGCTTCTTTCCGGTGGCTCTTCGATGAATGCATCGAAGCTGGCGGGCAGCAGGTCGGGGCACAGGCATTTGTCAAAGAAATGTTTGGCGTGCTCACGCTCTTCGCGGGCGAGCAATTCGAAAGTCCTGATCGCGTCCTTGTTCTTCATCTGCTTGGAGGCAATCTGGTAAAAATTCATGGCATTTTTTTCGGTCTGAACCGAGCGGGCCAGGGCTTGCTTCACTTCAGCTTCATTCATCGGAACATGTCTCCTTGTAGATAATTCACGCATTAATTGTATTGCGGTTCGGATTCAGTTATTTTGGCCCTCAGGATGCTTGTTTGGCAATAGAGTTCAGCTCGTACGCCTGAAGGCTTTTGGTTAACGATGTTTGCGATTTGCTTCCACTGAATTGTATACAGTATTAAATATATAGCAGAAACTGCAGGCTGGTACAGTACAAATCGTTCAGCCTGGCTTTCAGAACGTTATTCTAGAATATTCCGTCTGTGACGGATCAACAGCTGTTAAAGAGAAAAATATGATTATCCGTTCTGCAGAATT
This sequence comes from Geopsychrobacteraceae bacterium, assembly GCA_963676795.2. Lineage (GTDB taxonomy): Bacteria > Desulfobacterota > Desulfuromonadia > Desulfuromonadales > Geopsychrobacteraceae. Next base: position 135,818 of record CAXXTB010000002.1, read on the forward strand.
TGTCAAAAGTGCAACCCGGCCGGGTAATTACCCGCCCGAAACTGTTCCTGAAATCGCCTTCGCCGGACGCAGTAATGTCGGTAAGAGTTCGCTCATCAATACTCTGCTGAACCGGCGTAACCTGGTCAGGACCTCGTCGACACCGGGGCGAACCCAGCTGTTGAACTTTTTTCAGGTCAACGACAGTTTTTCACTGGTCGACCTGCCCGGCTACGGTTTTGCCAAGGTTCCGCTGGAGGTCAAGAAGGCCTGGGGGCCGATGATCCGTACCTATCTGGAGAGCCGTGAGAGCCTCTGCGGGGTGGTCTTTATTCTCGATATCCGCCGGGTCCCGGGGGAGGAGGACCTGCAGATGCTCGACTGGCTGGAAGAGTTCGCTGTTCCGACCATTCCGGTTATCACCAAAATCGACAAGATCGGCCGTGCCCAGCGCCATAAGCAGGTGCGCCAGATCGCCGAAGCGACCGGGTTGCCTGTCGATGCCTTTTCGCTTTTCTCTTCCTTGAGCCGTGAGGGGAGCGAGGAGGTTTGGGAACGTATCGAGGACGCGCTCGACCCGGCTGCGGAGCAGGACGGAGAATCTGACGCTTGATTCTTGCGGCCGGCAATTTTATGATCAGCACTCCGGAGTGAAAGGTCACTCAGGCGGCATCCAAACGACTTTGAGTTGTGACAGCAGCTTTTAAAAAGGCAAAAACATGAAATCAGTCTATGTCATCGGGACCGGTATGGCCGGCCAGGAAGGCTTCACCCAGCAGGCCCGCGATCTGGTCGCCACCAGTCGCCTGTTGTTCGGTTCCGAGCGCCTGCTGGCGTTTTTTCCCGAATATGCCGGTGAGAAGGTGGCGATCGATGAGCATAACCTGGCGGAAATGGTCGCTCGCCTTGAGGCGCTCGACGGCAGGGCTGTCGTTCTGGCAACGGGTGATCCGCTGTTTTTCGGTGTGGGGCGTTACCTGCTGCGCAATCTGCCCGGGAAAATCATCGAATTTCTGCCCAATGTCACCTCGGTTCAATATGCCTTTGCCAAGATCCGTGAGCCCTGGGATGACTCTGTCTTCATCTGCGCTCAGGGACGGGTACTCAAGAATATCGTCGACCGGATTGTCGCCAACGACAAGGCGGCTGTATTGACCGATACGGTCAACACTCCCGGCCTGATCGCCCGGGAACTGCTTAGCCGTGGGCGCGGTGGCTACAAGGTTTACCTCTGTGAGAATCTTGGCGGTGCTGACGAGCGGATTCGTGTTTCTGATGTCAAGGGGCTGCTCGAGCTTGAAGTGACTGGGTTGAACGTTCTGATCCTGATCCGTGAATACGAGGACGACACCGATCGTTATGTGCCGACTCTGGGGATTCCTGATGAGGAGTTTGTCAGCGTCAAGAAGCTGATCACCCGTGAAGAGGTGCGAGTGGTAACCCTGGCCAAGCTGAAGCTGCGTCACGATTTGTGCCTCTGGGATATTGGTGCCGGTTCCGGTTCGATCTGCATCGAGGCCGATTTCCTGCTGCCGAACGGGCGGATCTTCGCCATTGAGCGCAATGAGGAGTGCTGCCAGTTCATTAAGGAGAACCTGCAGAAGTTCAACACCCGCAATGTCACTCTGGTCGAAGAAGAGGCACCTGAATGCCTTGACCAGCTGCCTGATCCGGACCGGGTCTTTATCGGCGGCAGTGGCGGACACCTGTGGGAGATCCTCGATACAGTCGATCAGCGCCTGGGCAGCGGCGGACGGATCGTTTTGAATGCGATGACGCTGGATACCCTGACCGCGGCTAATGAATATTTCAGTAACTCCGGTTTCACGACTGAGGTTGTTACCGTTAACATCGCCAGGACGCGGCCCGATACCCAGTACCAGATGTTCGAGGCCTACGATCCGGTCTATGTCGTGACCGCGATCAAAGACTGAAGGCCTCGATGTCTGTCGCCCTGACTCCCGATCCGTCGCACCTGAAGAAGCTCGCCGCGGTCAGGATGCCCTACGGCAAGTATGCCGGTCGCCTGCTGATCAATCTGCCGGAACCCTATGTCGTCTGGATGGTCGGCAACAGCCTGCCGGACGGGCTTCTGGGACGACAACTGCTGGAAGTCTATGAGCTCAAGGTCAATGGCCTTGAGACCCTGCTGCGCCCTTTCGCACCTCAGGATGTCAATGACTAAACATCCATGGCAGCCTGGTCGCAGGCCGCTGATGCTCGCTCCGATGCAGGGGTTGACCAACCAGGCGCTGCGTCAGCTGTATATCGATCAGTATTCTCCCGATGTCGTCTTCACCGAGTTTGTCCGGGTTCACAAGCAGTCGCGCAAGCGGGTCGCGCGCGGTGATCTGAGCGAGATCGCCGAGCACTCAGGTGATGTGCCGCTGGTTGTTCAGCTGATCGGCAGTGGTGCCCAGGCCTTGGCCGAAGCGGCCGATATCGTTCAGCGCTCCGGCTGTGAGCATCTGAATCTCAATCTCGGTTGCCCCTACGGGCGGATGACCTCCGGGGCGACCGGCGGTGAACTCCTTAAAGAACCTGCCGGGCTCGCCGGGCTGCTGCATGCCCTGCGTGATGCGGTAAGCTGCGGGTTTTCGGTCAAATGTCGTGCCGGCTACGATAACCCGCGCCAGTTGTTCGAGCTGTTGCCGCTCTTTGAAGACTGCGGGGTCGATTTTTTGATCATCCATCCGCGCACGGTCGTTCAGAAATACAGTGGCAGTGCCGATCATGACCTGGTTGCTGAAGCCGTGACGAGAACCCGGCTGCCGGTCATCGCCAACGGCGATATCGTCTCTGCCGAGCAGGGGCTTGCCGTGCTCGAGCAGACCGGTGCCGCCGGTCTGATGATCGGTCGCGGCGCTCTGGCTCAGCCAATGCTGTTCGAACGGATTCGCTGCCGGGACCTTCAGCTTCCCGGTGAGGAACAGCGTCGCCGGGAGGTTTACCGGTTTCTGTATGATCTGCTCGAGCGTTACCTGGTCAGGTTCTGTGGTGATCGCCAGGCCCTGATGAAGCTCAAGGATGTGATCAACTTCATCCCCGATCCGGCGTTGCAGAGGGATCTTGGCAAGTTGAAACGGGTCACGACAGTCGAAGCCTTTAAGGTGCTGCTGGAATGTCGTTTTAACCCCTAAGCTGTTTTTTAATGCCCCTGGCAGCACGCTTTTCCCACCCTTCACAAACCACTCTAAGTTTGTTCTCTAAAGCCCGACAAATAATGCAGAAAAGGGCTCTTTGCGCTCAGTTTATCCACAGGATATTTACAAGTTTTTCTCCAATATATGGTGCATTGAAAATGTTTATGGCACTAGATATTGTGTTTTTTGCCCTTGAAATATCCATCTGCTGTGATAGTCTCGACTCTTGTGTGAGGTTTCCATTCTGATGGGGTCAATGCTGATCCTCTTTTATAAATTTCTACCCAACAATGAATCGTCGGGAGGGGAGTATGCTCGAATTTATCCGCAAGCGTGACGGGCGTCTGGTTCCGTTTGAAAAGCCGAAAATCGCCAATGCCATCATCAAGGCTGTCAAGGCCGTTGGAGGAACCGACTTCCAGAAGGCCGAAGAGATCACCGGCCAGGTCAGCGGCATCCTGTCTGTTCTTTATAAGGACGGGCGCTATCCGTCCGTTGAGAATGTCCAGGATCTGGTTGAGAAGATTCTCATTGAGAATGGTCATGCCCAGACCGCCAAAGCCTATATCCTTTACCGCAAGCAGCACGAATCGTTGCGCCAGACCCGTGAATTCATGCAGCAGTCGATCGAAGCGATCGATTCCTACCTGGTCAAAGAGGATTGGCGCGTCAATGAAAACGCCAACATGGGATATTCGCTGCAGGGGCTCAATAACCATATCGCGTCCAATATTACCAGCAACTACTGGCTGAACAAAATCTACCCAAGCGATGTTGCCGATGCCCATCGCGACGGCGATTACCATATCCACGATCTCGGTCTGCTGTCGGTCTACTGCTGCGGCTGGGATCTCAAGGATCTGATGCTCAAAGGGTTCACCGGGGCCTACGGCAAGGTGCAGAGCGCTCCGCCAAAACATTTTCGCACCGCGCTCGGTCAGGCTGTCAACTTCTTCTACACCCTGCAGGGGGAGGCGGCCGGGGCCCAGGCCTTTGCCAACTTCGATACCCTGCTGGCGCCCTTCATCGCCTATGACGAACTCTCCTATGAAGAGGTCAAGCAGTCGCTGCAGGAGTTCGTCTTCAATATGAACGTACCGACCCGGGTCGGGTTCCAGACGCCGTTCACCAATATCACCATGGATATGATGCCACCGGCCAATATGAAGAACGAGGCGGTGGTCATCGGCGGCCAGCTGATGGATCGCTGCTATGGGGAGTTCCAGGCGGAGATGGACCTGCTCAACCGGGCTTTCTGCGAGGTGATGATGCAGGGGGACGCCTCGGGGCGGATCTTCTCCTTTCCGATTCCGACCTACAACATCACCAAAGAACTCGATTGGGAGAGCGATCGCCTCAAGCCGGTCTGGGAGATGACCGCCAAGTACGGCATCCCTTACTTCAGCAACTTTGTTAACTCCGATATGGACCCGGAAGATGCGCGCTCCATGTGTTGTCGTCTGCGTCTCGATAACCGTGAGCTGCGCCGCCGCGGCGGCGGGCTGTTCGGCTCCAACCCGATGACCGGTTCGATCGGCGTCGTCACCATCAACCTGCCGCGCGCCGCCTACCTGGAGCAGGACAAGCAGGGGTTCTTCGCGCGGATTTCCCGGCTGATGAACCTCGCTCATCAGTCGCTTGAGATCAAGCGCAAGCAGCTTGAACGTTTCACCGACGACGGGCTTTACCCGTTCAGCAAATTCTATCTGAACGCCATCCGTGAGCGCAGCGGCAGCTACTGGGACAACCACTTCTCGACCATCGGTCTGATCGGCATGCATGAAGCCTGTCTCAACCTGTTGGGTGAAGGGATCGATTCCGAAGCCGGCAAGGCCCTGGCCCAGGAAACCCTGAATTTCATGCGCACCCAGTTGGAGGCGTTCCAGGAGGAGACCGGGCATCTTTACAATCTCGAGGCGACACCGGCCGAGGGGACCAGCTTCCGGTTGGCCAATGCCGACCGTCAGCTCTATCCGGAGATTGTCTGTGCCGGAACCGACGAGCCTTATTACACCAATTCAACCCAGCTCCCGGTCGGGACCACCGAAGATATCTTCGAGGCCCTGACCCATCAGGATCAGATGCAGACCCTCTATACCGGCGGAACCGTCTTTCACGGGTTCCTCGGCGAACGGCTTGAAGACTGGCGCAGCGCGCGTCTGCTGGTCAAGCGGATTGCCGAGAACTTTCATCTGCCCTATTTCACCCTGAGCCCGACATTCACCGTCTGTCCGGTTCATGGCTATATTGCAGGAGAGCACTTTGCATGTCCCCACCACGCTGAGGGGAAAGCGGCCTGATGGTCATACTCGTAAAGGAGACGTTCAATGGCAACCAAGTGTGATGCGAAAACAGAGGTTTATTCAAGGGTTTGTGGCTTCTTTCGCCCCGTTCAGCAGTGGAATAAGGGGAAGAAGGAAGAATTCAAGGATCGTTCCGAATATGTCGTTAACACCAAGGAAATACAGCGCTGAAAACTCTAATTGTCAAAGGCTTTCAGGGGACCAGTCTGCTCGATTTTCCCGGCCGGGTTGCGGCTCTGGTGTTTACCGGTGGCTGCAACCTGACCTGCCCTTTTTGTCATAACGGTGAGCTGGTTCTCAACCCGCAGGCCTATCCCGATTTTCCGTTGGACGAGTTGCTGGCAGACCTGGAAAAACGCCAAGGCTTTATTGATGGGGTCGTTGTTTCGGGCGGAGAACCGACCATCGATGCGGGTCTGCCGGCATTTTTAGCGCAGCTCAAACAGCGTGGATTCGAGGTCAAGCTCGATAGTAACGGACTTTTGCCCGAGGTTCTGGACCTGTTGCTGGAGCGCCGGTTGGTCGATTATTATGCCATCGACATCAAGACCTCGCCTCTGCGCTATTCGGAGCTGCATACCCATCCGGTGAATGCCGCCAATCTGCGCCGGACTGTTGAGCTGCTCAAGCAGGCCGATGTCGAGGTAGAATTCCGGACCACCTGTGTACCGGGGCTGGTTGAAGCCGCGGACATCGAGCAGATAGGGGCACTGCTGCGCGGGGCACCACTCTGGGTTCTGCAGCAGTTTGTCGCGACCTATGCCATGGTTGATGAATGGCAGGATCTTCAAAGCCACAGCAGTGCCCGCCTTGAAGAATTTGCCCGCTGTGCCGAAAACTATGTTGCCAAGGTTGAGCTGCGCGGACTCTGAGTCGCTTGCTTACTGAACCGTTGTGTGTTTGCAGCAGGCTTGGGCGTGAGGACAGCTGTCCCTGTTTCTGCCGCACCTGATCTTGTCTTCAACATCGCAAGCCATTTCACTCCAGGCCCTGCGGCAGTAGATGGCCGGGATCTTTCTCCCCTTGACCTGGCGTTTGATGTTCTTGGCTGCATCGTGACTGAGAAAGTCGGTGCAGAAGATCACCAGTTCTGTCCTTTTGGGAATGGTGCCCTTGCTGGCCCGGCGGTTTCGGGTGTCCCAATGGAGAATTTCCTCGACACCAAGGTCCTTCAGGCGAGGGACAAGGGGTGCGACCCTGTCAGCACCGATAATCAATACGGTCATGGTATTCCTCCTTGCCGGGTCAATGACCCACACATCTCAGCTTGTTTGGTGAGGCGCAGCAACAGCGTTGCTCTAAGCCGTCCAGATAGTTTTCCAGCTTTGAGACATCGTCGAATTCTATCAGGCCGCGCTGATAGCGGATCAGCCCCTGGTCGGCCAGCTTGTGGATCGAGCGCGACAGGGTTTCCCGGGCAATCCCCAGTTCCTGGGCCGTGACTGTGGTCGGGCGCAGATCGATACTGACCGGCAGTCTGTCCGTCTGGGCCAGGTACAGCAGGTAGGCCGCAACCTTGATATCTGCTTTACAACACTGGGAGAGGGTTCTCATCTGGCGTTCCTGTACGACCTGGTCAGCCATCAGCCTGGCGAGGTCGGGATAGACGCCAGGGTTGTTGCGGATAAATTCTTCGAATTGTGCCTTGGACCAGGAGAGGACCTCTGTCAGATTGGTGGTGACGCACTGGTTGAGACCGCTGCGCCCGGAGAAAAGGGTTGTCAGGCAGAAGAACTGGCCTTTAATAACACGGCGCAATAAACATTCCTGGCCGTCGGGAGTATGGCGCAGCAGGCGAACCTCTCCGGAGAGAAGAAAGAATGCCTTTTTTGTCAGTTCTTCGGGGTTGATCCGGTTGCTGCGGCCTTTAAAAATCTCGATTCTGGCAGTTTCCAGGAGACCGTCAATGGCTGCAGGAGCAACATTGGCCAGCAGTGGGGTTTTGCGTAACAGCAGAGCACGGTGCGGTGATATCCTGTCTCCTTTGGCAGGATGGTACAAAGGGACAGTATGTGAAGTCATTGGCGTAGATCCTTGTTGAGTGAAAACGCTTATCAATATCACCTTGGAGGCAGAAAAAAGCAAGCGAATTGTGCTAAAGCGGCAGTCCAATTTCCTGGAACTGCCGCTTTGACTGTTCAGTTGTTAAAATTCCAAAGCCAGCAGGCAGGTCAGGGTGTCAGCCGATTCATCTTCATAGCCTTCATCGTGAGCGTATTCAAGGCTCAGGTTGAGACCGTCGATCAGATCAACGCCGAAGCTGGCCAGGTAGCGCTCTTCCGCCAGGCCAAAGTCGGCCGCTTCGTCCGTAGCCTGATAGCCGACCGCGACAACAGCGGACTTCTCCGCGACTTCAAAGGCATAGTTCAGCTCAATGTTGTAGGCTGAAGGTTCGGCATCCGTCGTGTCGTCATAGTCGTCGCTGAGAACGACGATGTACTCGCCGATCAGGGTGAAGTCAGCCAAACTTGCAACAAGGCTGAAGGCGGCACCGGACGTTGGTTCGGCCTCGTCATAATCGCCGAACGCTCCAGCGGAGAGGATATTGCTGATCCAGCCGGCGTTCAGGGAGAGGGTGAAGCTTTCCGTTTCTAGGGCATAGCCAATGTCAAGGCCAAAGCTGTTGATGTTGTCGTCATCGGCCTCATCGTCGAGGCCATTGAAGAGGTAGGCGCTGGCGCTCAGGCCGTTGGCGCTGTAGCTGACGACTGCAGAGCCTTCGTTTGTTTCGCCCAGTTCCAAGGTCAGCGGGTCGCTGATCATCGCGGTCTCATAGACGCCGAAGGGGACGTAGAGACGGCCGACGGTCAGGGACAGTCCTTCTTCACTGTTGCCGAAGACGATACCGCCCTCGTCGAGGCCGAAGGAATCCTCCTCGGAATCCCAGGTCATGACGCCGAAAGCGCTGATGCTGTCGCTTAGGGAGACGTCGATGCCGAGATCGAAGGTGCTCAGGTCGATATCTGATGCAGTGGCTTCGTCGCTATCGCTGTAAAAGGCCTCCGCTTCAATGGCGCCTGAGATCTCGATGTTTTTGAACAGGGAACCATCAAGGGCTTTTTCGACTTTGTCGAGGCGTTCGGACAGGACCATGTTGCTGTCAGCCCAGGCGCTGGCGGTTGACAGGGTCAGGATAAATAGCAGGATAATTATTTTTTTCATCTGTTGCCTTTCATGTCGCACAAAAAATGTAAAGAGGCCAGGTCATGGCGGTTGAGTGACGACTTTACGGAGAGCAGACAGAAAAAACTGTGACGCGGATCACGATTTGCGAAAACGAAAACGATTATCAGGTTGGGGCTGGTGAAAAGTTTTCAGTTGACCTTATGGCAGAAAAGGCAGCGGGCTTTGGTTGGATGATCCTCGGGAAAGGCGACCTGGTCCGGATTGTGGCAGTCGCTACAGAATTTCTCGGCGGCCTTTTTGCCGTCGCTTTTTACCAGCTCAAGAAGATGCTGGTGGTTTTCATCCTGGGGAACATGGCTGGTCGACTCCTCCGGCGCCATCCACAGAAAAACGATGATGGCAACAGCGACAATGAACAGAAAAATATCACGCTTTTTCATAGCGGGTTCCTTGCTGGAAACTTGTGGATTTATTCTGACTTGACGAACAGCAGGTAGATGAACAGCGCAACGACAACGGCTCCGCCGCCGACCACGATCCAGATCCCGCCGCCTTCGATCCCCTCGGTTCCCGTTCCCTTGCCGATGGCAAAAGAGAGCAACAGGGTGAAACCGCCGATACCGACAATAGTCGCGCAGATTTTACGGAAACCGATGAAATAGGTCAGCAGGATGACGATAACAAAGCTACCAATGAACCAGGGATTGGTTTTCAGATCACCGAAGTTCCAGTCCTGTAGTTGCTGTATGATGTTGTCGGTGCGGAATCTGACCAGGAAGTCAGTGACGTCTGTCCAACTCATAGGATCTCCTTATTGGAATTTGCTCAAAATATTACCAGAATGTCCGCCCCGGTGAAAGCGATAAAAGCCCGAAAATCTTGACTTTGCCAAGGGGGTTCAATAGGATGAGCAACCTGTTCCGAGGTTGTCAGCTGGGCTGTTTTTTCAGGAGTTTTCGTGCGCTATAGATCGATCGGCATATTTGATTCAGGGGTAGGGGGCTTGACGGTCTTCAAAGAGATTGCCAGGTTACTGCCCAGGGAGAACCTGGTTTATCTTGGTGATACGGCCCGTGTGCCCTACGGTTCAAAAAGCGAGATCACGGTGCAGCGTTATGCACTCGAAGCCGCGGATTTTCTCGTTGAAAAAGGGGTGAAGATGCTGGTCGTAGCCTGCAATACGGCTTCTGCCGTCGCTCTTCCGGCCCTGCGCAAGCGCTTCAATCTGCCGGTCATCGGGGTTATCGAACCGGGCGCCCGCCGCGCCGCCCAAAGCCTGAACCGGCGCATCGGCGTCATCGGCACCGAAGGGACGATCAACAGCGGACGTTACCCTGAAGCGATACACGGCCTCTTGCCAGACGCGCGAATCTATTCGGCGGCCTGTCCTCTTTTTGTCCCCCTTGCTGAAGAAGGCTGGTCTGATCACGATATTGCCCGCCTGACCGCTATCGAATATCTGCGTCCACTGATGGGGGCCGGAATCGATACCCTGGTTCTCGGCTGTACCCACTATCCACTGTTACGGAACACCCTGCAGAAGGTTCTCGGGCCGGAGGTCCAGCTGGTCGATTCCGCGGAAGAGACGGCCAAGGCGGTTTTGCAGCTGTTCCGCGAGCAGGGGCTGGAACATCCCGACAGCGGCGGCCTGCGGGAATTCTATGTCACCGACGTTCCTGCGCGTTTTGAACGGGTCGGCCAGGCCTTTCTGCAGGGTGAAAAAATCCGGGCAACCCAGGTGGAACTCGGTTAGTCATTTCAGGAGTCAACGATGAAAAAGCTGCTGATAGGGTTGGTTATCGTCCTGTTGCTCGGCCTCGGGGGCGGGTACTTTTTCGGCTGGTATTTTCAACCTCGGCAGGACCAGGTCGCCGAGCTTCCAGTTGTCGCTGAGGAGCCTCTGCCGGAGCAGGAAGTTCAGCTGTTTTTCGCTTCCCGGGATGACGGTCTGCTCGTGCAGGAAACGGTCATGATCCCGGCCTGCAGCACTGACAACGATTGCGTGCGCAGCCTGTTAACGGCCCTTGTCGCCGGATCTCAGCACAACGGGTTGGCCGTGCTGCCCGCACAGACCCGCCTGCTCGGGGCTGAGATCGAGAATGATCTGGTGCGCCTCAACTTTTCCGACGAACTGGTCAACTTCCATCCCGGGGGAAGCCTTTCCGAATTACAAACTATCTACAGTATGGCGAACAGTTTGAGTGTCAGCTTTCCCTATCTCCGTCAGGTACAGATTCTGATCGCGGGGGAGGTGCGTCAGACCCTCAAAGGGCACGCCCGGATCGATCAGCCGGTTTATGCCGATTACAGCCTCAATAGCCAGGGCCTGGTGCCGCAGAAACAGCCTGGCCTGTCGATCGACGGGCTGATCGAGGAGGCCGTAGAGAATTAGCCTTGCAGCATTCTTGACTTTGTGTTTCTATTTCTCAGATTCAACTTTAATTTCGATTATTTAATGTTTTGTTGCGAGGAACTATCCGGCATCCCGGTTTATTTACCAGGGGCTGGGCTGCCATCAAGAGGCTGACATGATCGTAGGTTTTAATCACAATATTTCCTACCGTGGAACTGTTTTTCATGTGCAGACCGAAGACAGCGGACTGAAAAAGCCTCAGCTGATCACCCTGCTTTACCACAGCGGCACCATTATCACGTCGCAGAAGACGCTTTATGCCGACATTATCAAGGTCGACAATCTAGACCAGGTTGTCGAAGAGCTGGCCAAGGATCAGCATAAAGGGATGCTGAAGCGTCTGACCAAGGGGGAGTTCGATGAGCGGATTGTCGCGCTTGGGATTCCGCTGGACGGTGTTGCCGCCGCTGCAAAAAGCCAGGTAGAGGCTGGTGCAGAACCTGTCTCGGTGAATGAGCCTCCGCAGCCACTTGCGTCACCTCAGAGCGTATCCCCGTCAGTAGCTGTGGACACTGAACCTGTCCGTAATGCGGAAGAGGTAAAGATTGTCGAAGAGCCGACCGTCGATCGTTTTCAGAAGAAGGCGCCGGTTCAGAGTCTGGATGAGCTGATTCTCAGTTATCTGACGGCAGGGCAGAAAAAAGCCTGAGTCACTTTACATCCGTTTTCCATAGTCCCAGGCCATTACGGCGGGCTCTGGCTTCATCATCAAGAAACCGTTCTTTTTTCGTGAATGAAAACCTCCGGTAGACTGTCGCCAGCCCCATCTCCAGAAGCTGTTCATTCAGTAACTCGCCATTGTTCAGATAGACATAGGCGAGGTAGCGGCCGTATTTGTCTTTTTCCGTCCCGTCAGTTGTCAGACAGACTCTCTCCCCTTTGATCTCATCGATCAGATAACTTTTCCCCTGGCGGGCGATGTTGCGCAGTACATGCGGGGGAATGGCAAAACTGCGTTGATAGTAGCGATCCCGCTCCGAGGCCAGGGTTTCCGGGGTGTCGATGCCAAGTAGTCTGACCTTGCCGATGCTCTCAACCTTGAGCGTGTCGCCGTCGTAAATCCACGAAACCCGGCCACAGAGTTCTTGCGCGCCAAGGGGGGCAGCCGCCAGCAGGCTGTACAGCACTAGCCATGGCAGGATGCGGGCAAACGGATTCAATCAGCGGCCCCAGAGCAGCCGGGTGAAAAAGCCGGTGAAGAGCCCCCAGATCAGGTTGCCGATAATGATGACGACAGGCGCGATGAGTCCGAGACTGGTGGCGGCAAGGCCGTTGTGCAGGATGTAGGGGTGGTAGTAGAACAGGGCGAAGAGGGAGGGCAGGATGGAGAACCACAACCCTTTGCGGACCCAGTGGCGCCGCTGGCGAGGGGTGCCGACGGTCAAGAAATAACCGATCGCCCAGATACCGCCAATGATCAGCTTGGGAGAGACTGCCGCGGTCGTCAGTGTCTGCCTGATATTGACGCCGATGAAGTTAAATACCCCCCATTCTGTACAGCCCCAGAAAAACACCAGAGAGACCAGGGTTCCCAGCATCCCGGCAACGATACAGACCGCAAACAAGGCACCGCTTTTAGGCATGAATCCTCCCGCAAGGACAATCAAATCAGATTTTCAGAAAATATTGACACTCTTGTTGGTGCTATCCTTCTTCTGCTAGGTCAAACCTGTGTTCATGCTGCCACTGCGGTATCCTTGCAGATCGAGGGTCACATAGTCAAACTCATTTTTTTTAAAAAAAACAACAAGTTCTTCTCTTAACCCGGAATCGCTGAGAAGAGAGAATCCTGCCGGCTCAAGTTCGATGCGGGCAATCTGTTGATGATAGCGGACGCGGCACTGGCTGAACCCCCTGGTTCTTAGCCACTGTTCACAGCGGGCGATACGTTGCAGCAGGTCTGTATCGAGTGGAGTGCCGTAGGGAATTCTTGACGCCAGGCAGGCCAGAGCCGGTTTGTCCCAGGTCATAAGCTGCAGCACTCTGCTCAATTCCCGGATCTCCTGCTTGCTCAGTTCTGCCTCCAGGAGAGGGGACCGGATCTTGAGTTCATCAAGTGCCTTACGCCCCGGGCGATAATCCTGCAGGTCATCGAGGTTCGAGCCATCAGCGCTGACGGCAAACCCTTGCAGCTCCTGCTGCTCAACTATTTTACGGAAAAGGTGCTTTTTGCAGTGGTAGCAGCGGAGTGGACCATTACTGATCAGTTCCACGGGCTCCAGATCGTTCAATTGGATCTTGAGCTGAACGACGCCCAGCTGCCTGGCGAGTTGTTCGCTCTGGCTGACTTCCTCGGCGGGGAACAGTGGCGAGATGAGGGTGATGGCGACGACCTTGTCCCGGCCGAGGCAATCCCTGGCGGCTTTTAAGAGCAGGGTCGAATCGACTCCCCCGGAAAAAGCAACGGCCACGGAGCCGTAATTGATAAGCAGCTCCTGTAGCCGTTGGTATTTTTCGCTGAGTGACATCGTCAGAGAATCAGATGAAATACATGAAACGATGGTCGAGCTCTTTTTCCAGCCCCATTTCCTGCCCCCTGTCACAGAGGTCTTTGAGGCTGATCGATGCAAAATATTTTCCCAGGATTTCGCTGCTTTCGGCCCAGATATGCTGAGTGATGCATTGGTTGTCGAACTCGCAATGGGGAGGAGCTTCACTGTCCTTGCGGTGCCCTTTGACACAGTTAACGAGGAGCAGTTCTCCCTCGGCAGCGAGGACGATTTCCTTGATATTGATCTGGTCTGCCGGACGGGCCAGGCTGTACCCGCCCTGTGGTCCGCGGCGGCTCTTCAGTAAGCCGGCTTTTTTAAGATCCTGGAAAATCTGTTCCAGATAACGGGGAGAAATGTTCTGACGTCTGGAAATATCTTTGATTTGTGCCGGCATTGTGCCAGCATGGTAGGCCATGTCGAACATGGCGCGAACGCCGTAACGGCTTTTAGTGGATAATTTCATTTTGAACTCCCTCTTGGTCGCATGATTTGTCACTATAAAAATCTCTAGTTATCCTGTCAAGAATAATGCACTATTTTTAATGCGGTTTTTAGACTGCACTTATTCTTTATACGGAAACTGTTGTAATATTTTCTGGCAACCGCCAGTTATTGTAAACCATCTCTGTGAGATGGTGTTTTTCTGATTGGAGCTTTTTATGCGGAGCTATCCGTTTTGTCTTGAACTCGAAGTCCGTGATTATGAATGTGATATGCAGGGGCATGTCAACAACGCGGTCTATCTGAATTATCTGGAGCATTGTCGCCATCAGTTCTTGAAGGCGCGGGGACTCGATTTTGCCGAAATCACCAAAAGCGGTCTGAATCTGGTGGTGGTGAGGGCCGAGGTCGACTATAAACGCTCACTTAAGAGCGGTGAGCGTTTTGTCATCGGTTTGAGAATGGAGCGTGTGTCGCGGCTGCGTTTTCAGTTTATCCAGGAGATTTTCCTTCTGCCGGAAAAAAGGACCGCGTTGAAGGCAACCATCCTCTGCAGTGGTGTCAACAGTATGGGGCGTCCTGAACTGCCGAAGGAGATCCTTGAGGCGCTAGAATCTCCGGGAGCATAATCACTCGACGAGACGAATGCCGTCATCCTCCAGTTTGAGTTTACCTTCCTTGTAGAGTCCGCCGATCGCTTTTTTGAACTGCTTTTTGCTCATACCGAGCCGGTCCCGAATCAGTTCAGGGGAGCTCTGGTCGTTCAGGGGAAGATATTTCTGGGTCTGCAAAATAGCGAGCAGGTTGTCCTTGGCGTCTTCGACGCCCGAACGGCCGGGGCGGCTGAGTCCGACATCGATTCTCCGGTCGGGGCGAATCCGTACGACATAGCCGTTGATCCTGTCTCCCGCCTTAAGCCCCGGCGGGATATCGGACTGGTAGAGGACGGCTTCGTAATAGTTGTTGACGATCATCTTGGCACCCAGGTCGGTGTAGGCCCAGAGCAGCATTTCGACCTGCTCCCCTTCTTCGAGATCCTCGTTCTCTTTACTTAGAAACTGGTCGAGTTTGCTTGAGGCGATCGGTCGCTGTTGCGAGTCATGGCAGATTCTGACCAGATAGCGGCGCCCTTCCAGCATCCTTTTGTACTGTTCGGCAAAGGGGCAGAGCAGGTCCTTGGCCACGCCCCAGTCGAGGAAGGCTCCGTGTTCGCCGACGCTCTGTACCTTGAGCATGGCGAATTCATCCATCTGAGCATAGGGCATGCGGGTTGTCGCCGTCTGCTGGCCGTTGCGGTCAAGATAGATAAAGACCTCGATTTCGCCCCCCGGAACCATGCTGCCGACGCATTCCCGGTGCGGAAGCAGAACCTCTGACTCGAGGTCCCTGAGCCAGGCCCCTTTGGGATCAATGCGGTCAATTGTCAGTGTGTAGCGATAGCCGGGAATAATCATTCGTCGTGTCCTTAAGTCAGGATGTTCGATTGTGCCAGATAGCGGATATTTGGCGAAATTAAACAGTCATTTTCTGTTTGTCTCTGGCCTCATAAAACGCCAGTTGAGGCCGTTCGTCAAGCCCCGCTTCCGATCTTCCGTCGGTCTGTCATGTTTTGCAGTTCGGGACAGGAAGAAAACGGTTTGAGAGGTTGGGGCCTGCTGGTGTGGGAGGTTTTGACGAATAGTGAAAAACTCGACTGGAAAAAGCAAGAAAATAAACTTTGGCCAACTTTCAGCTCGACCTTTTTCGAATATGGCCTCTTAAAAATGCAGTTGATTTTATCTGACAGTGAAGTGATAATGATTTTCACTTACAGAAACAGGTGCACATATGAAGACTGCATATAATCGCTGGTGTGGAAAACCTCCAGCTACATGTCCCGGAGCTGATCGCGAATTGACCTGGGTTGATATGGTCGGCTTCTATCCCGCTGAATCTGAATGCCTTGGCGCCTTTCTGGTCAGTTCTGCCGCAGAGGTGCTGGCCGGAGTCAAGCCGGCGAACCTGGTCAGTGTGCCGAAGCGCAGGCTCAGGTGCGGACGTTCGATCTATGCACTTTGGTTGAAATATGCCTCTGAACTTCTGAGGCAATCCCGCCTTGAAGCGATTGTCCTGCGGGAACGGGATGAAGTGCTGCTGGTGCTGCTCTATCGTCGCGATCTGCTCGAACAGCGCATGCGCAGCCGGTCGATGCGGGCTTTTCTGCAGCGCAGGGACTACCCTCAGGCCACTGATCTCGATGCCTGTCTGCAGCGGCTCAAGCAGGAATTTGAAAAGCAGGCCTCGCCGAACGAGGTCGGCATGTTTCTTGGCTACCCGCTTAAGGATGTGAACGGATTTATTGACCGGCGTGAAAACTGCTGGCAGGGACGTTGTTTGTGGAAGATCTATGGCCCGCCCCGACGCAGTCTGGTACTTTACCTTCGCTACCGCCAGTCGCGCCAGTCTCTGCAGAACAGGTTGATTGAAGGAGAGTTGCCTTCGCGTTTACTCAAAGCAGCCTGAGGCTGCCCCGCTATGGGGGCAGCCTCAGATAGTTGCATGGCGACTGTCAGTCGTCAGCGAGACTGATTTTCCACTCTTTCCAGACATTGCCAACCAGGTCGAAGCCCGGCTTCAGGGTTGGTTTGCCCGGTTTCCAGCCTGATGGTGTTGCTTGGGCTCCTTTGGTTTCCCTGACCAGTTGGAAGGCCTGAATCTGGCGCAGGGTTTCGTTGACATTGCGACCGACCGGTGGGGTCAGGACTTCATAGGCCTGTATAATTCCATCGGGGTCAATGAGGAAACGGCCGCGATTCTCTACATTGGCCACATCATCGTAGACCCCGTAGAGCTTGCCGATAGCGCCGCCGGCATCTGAGAGCATCGGGAAAGGCACGCCGCCTTCAACCATCTTGCTCAGTTCGTTGTCGTTCCAGATCTTGTGGGTGAACATGCTGTCGATACTGATTGAGAGCAGTTCGACACCGAGTTTTTGAAATTCAGGGTATTTCCCGGCAACTGCCGAGATTTCGGTTGCTCAGACAAAGGTGAAATCACCTGGATAGAAGCAGACGACCCTCCATTTTCCTGCATAGTCGGAAAGTTTCACTTCTGGAAGAAATTTGTCCCTGTGATAGCCCGGAGCACTGAAGTCCGGTGCCGGTTGTCCAACCTGAATCATTTTGACCTCCTTGATCTGAACAGCGGAATTGTCCCGGGTCTCCGCCGGTTCAGGGGCGATGGCTTTCGCCGCCGCCGGCCTGACACAGCCGACCCCTTGTTCATCGCTCATAGCTCCTCCTTAAGGTGAGGTTGACGAACTATAATTCTACTGTTATTTTTGAGAAAATCAATATGCTTATGGTTGGCGATCGGTTAAGTCGATGGCCTTGCGCCGGTAATAGTTGATCAGGCCATTGGTCGAACTGTCATGGCTTGTGACCTCTGTCCCCTGAGTCAGTTCCGGCAGGATCCTCTTGGCCAGCTGCTTGCCCAGTTCTACCCCCCACTGATCGAAGGAATTCAGGTTCCAGATTGCACCCTGGGTGAATATCTTGTGTTCGTAAAGGGCGATCAGCGATCCGAGGGTGCGCGGCGTCAGTTGATCGAACATGAACGAACTGCTCGGGCGGTTGCCGCTGAAGATCTTGTGAGGTAGCAATTGTTCGATCCGCTTCGGGGGTAGTCCTTCCTGATCCATTTCAGCCCGGGCTTCGGCGGCATTCTTCCCCTTCATCAGGGCTTCCGGCTGGGCAAAGAAGTTGGAGAGCAGCAGCTGGTGATGATTCCCCAGCGGGTTGAGGCTACGGACCGGGGCCAGGAAATCGCAGGGGATCAGCTTATCCCCCTGGTGGATCAGCTGATAGAAAGCGTGCTGGCCGTTGGTCCCCGGCTCCCCCCAGATGATCGGGCCGGTCGCATAGTCGACGGGCTGGCCATCGATGGTCACCGATTTGCCGTTGCTCTCCATATCACCCTGCTGAAAATAGGCGGGGAAGCGATGCAGCGACTGGTCATAGGGGAGGATGGCGTGAGACTGGGCACTATAGAAGTTATTGTACCAGATGCCGAGCAGGGCCATGATGACCGGGATGTTCTGTTTAAAGGGGGTTTCTGCAAAATGCTTGTCGGTCCGGTGAGCGCCACAGAGCAGTTCTTCGAAATTATCCATGCCGACATAGAGCGCGATCGACAGGCCGATTGCCGACCAGAGCGAATAGCGTCCGCCGACCCAGTCCCAGAATTCAAACATATTGTCCGGGTCGATGCCGAACTCGACGACCTTGTCACGGTTGGTCGAAATCGCCACGAAGTGGCTGGCGATGGCTGCCTGATCCGTCAGTTTTTCCAGCAGCCAGTTGCGTGCCGAATGGGCGTTGGCCATGGTTTCCTGAGTTGTGAAGGTCTTTGAGGCGATCAGGAACAGGGTCGTTTCCGGGGCAAGTTCACGCAGGCTGTTGGCCAGGTGAGTGCCATCGACGTTGGAGACAAAATGAACGCGCAGGCGGGGGTGGGCATAGGGTTTAAGCGCTTCGCAGACCATCAGCGGGCCGAGATCCGAGCCGCCGATGCCGATGTTGACGATATCGGTGATCTCACGGTCTGTTGCGCCGCGCCAGAAGCCGTTACGAACCCGTTCCGAAAAGTTGCGCATCTGGGCAAGAACCTGATTGATTGCGGGCATGACGTCCTGTTCTTCAACGTAAACCGGGGTGTTGCTGCGGTTGCGCAGGGCCGTATGAAGTACGGCCCGCTGTTCAGTCCGGTTGATCTTTTCGCCAGAGAACATTGCTGCAATCTTATTCTTAAGGTCACATTCTTCGGCAAGGGCTGTCAGCAGCCCAATCGTTTCAGCGTTGATGCGATGCTTTGAATAGTCGAAAAGGATATCGTCCAGAGCTATGGAGAACTGTTCGAATCTCTTCGGGTTGTCTGTGAAGAGATCGCGCATCTGCAGCCCCTCGGTCTGCTTGTAATGGTCAACAAGCTTTTTCCAGGTTTTCATCTCGGTCAGTGCGGACATCGGTTTCCCCTTCATGTTGTCGTGGCTATGTCTGCATAAGAATAGCAGAAACTTCGGGTTGTCAGCTCGAACAGGGTATTTTTACCACCAGTATGATTTCGCTCTTTCAATAATGCGGGAAGTGAAAAGTGCCTGCAAGAATTTAACGAAAAATCATGAACCCCTTTAAAAGAGAGGTGTCTGGTGCCTTTGACGGCCGGTGATTGATTCTAAGTGGCTGATTCTCTGTTGAAAAGTTGCCACTTGATGTTGAAAGTCGGAGGGAAAATGGCATTATATAATATGAGCTCAACAAAATGGAAAGGAGTTTGCGTTATGGAGTATGTCAAGCCAAGTGTGAAGATCAGTGTGATTTATAAGAACGGGGTCAAGGACCGGATCAGCCCGGCGTTGCTGGATGCCCTGCTCGATGCTGAACAGGTTGATCGATTTCAACGCGCGGATGGATGGGTCAAGGTCGGAGCTGACCCGTTACGTGGTCTGGGAGGTCATTACGCTGGCGCAGAAAGGCGCAGGTTCTAGTTGACTGCTGTCAGCTCAAACTACCAGTGAGCACCCGGGCGGGTAATAGGATGCTGATATTTCTCCTTGTTGTTCACTTTTGAGCCGAGGTAGAAGACGCCCAGTACAATAGCAACCAGCACACAGATGCCGATAATGAGTTTGATGATGTCCTTGCTCATATCCATATTTCTTCCCCGCGATTAACGTTAATAGTCCTCTCGTCGGGTTTTGTCTGGCAATTCTTTAGTTTTTTTTAAAGAAATCAGAATGTGGAATGGCCCCGACAGTGAACGGGGCCATTCCATTGGTCGAACTATTTTTCCAGCAGGATACGCAGCATGCGGCGCAGTGGTTCCGCCGCTCCCCAGAGCAGCTGATCACCACAGGTGAAGACCGACAGGTACTCCGGACCCAGTTTCATTTTACGGACCCGGCCGACCGGAACAGTCAGGGTTCCGGAAATTGCCGCCGGAGTCAGATTGGCCAGGGTCGCCTCTTTGTTGTTCGGCACCAGTTTGACCCAGTCGTTCGCGCCGGCGATCAGGCTTTCGATTTCACTCAATGGAATGTCTTTCTTCAGTTTGACGGTCAGCGCCTGGCTGTGGCAGCGCATGGCGCCAACGCGGACGCAGGTGCCGTCAACCGGGATCGCCGAGTCTTCACCGAGGATCTTGTTGGTTTCGACCATCCCTTTCCATTCTTCACGGCTCTGGCCGTCTTCCACTTCCTTATCGATCCAGGGCAGGACGCTGCCGGCCAGTGGGAAGCCGAAGGCCGCGGTGGTCAGCTCGGAACCACGCATGGTTTCGGTGACCTTGCGGTCGATGTCAAGAATCGCCGAACCGGGATCGGCCAGCTCATCGGCGACCGCGTCACGCAGTTCGCCCATCTGGGTGAGTAGCTCGCGCATGTTCGGAGCGCCGGCCCCGGAAGCGGCCTGGTAGGTCATAGAGGTGACCCACTCGACCAGATCGGCCTTGAACAGACCGCCAATCGCCATCAGCATCAGGCTGACGGTACAGTTGCCGCCGATAAAGTCCCTGCCGCCGTTATTCAGCGAATCGTCGATAACGTTGCGATTGATCGGGTCGAGGATGAGAACAGCATTGTCTTTCATGCGCAGTGTTGATGCCGCATCGATCCAGTAGCCCTGCCAGCCGCCGGCACGCAGTTGCGGGTGAATCTCGGTGGTATAGTCGCCCCCCTGGCAGGTGATGATGACATCCTGCTCGGCAAGTTTGGTAAGATCTTTGGCATCTTCGAGGGTGCCACCACCCTGACCGAACTCAGGTGCAGGTTGTCCTGCCTGTGAGGTTGAGAAGAAAGTTGCGTCGACACCGACGAGATCCTGTTCTTCTACCATGCGTTGCATCAGCACGGAACCGACCATGCCGCGCCAACCGACTAAACCGACTTTCATAGCGTGCTCCATCTTATCATCAGGAAAAGTGCGAAAAAATAATCAGCTAGATGCATATGAGCGCATCAAGTTTGGCGAAAAAGCATATCAGCAATCGTTATAAAGTGATATGTTTTTTTCAGTACTTTTAACCTCATCATTGGCGGTTTGACGAATGTCCAAATACGAAGAAAATCTGTTGTTAGGCAAGACCACTGAATATAAGTCGGAATATGATCCGGGCCTGCTCTGCCCCTTTCCCCGCCAAGTGAAGCGGGACGTGATCGGGGTGACCGGCGAATTGCCTTTTTCCGGCTATGATATCTGGAATGCTTACGAGATCTCCTGGCTCAACAACAAGGGGAAACCTCTGGTGGCCATGGCTGAGTTCCATATTCCCTGTACCACCCCCAACCTGATCGAATCGAAATCGTTCAAGCTCTATCTTAATTCTTTCAATCAGACCCGCTGCGCCGACAGCCGGGAGGTTACCGAGATCATGAGCCGGGATTTAAGCCGGGTGGCCGGCGGCGAGGTGCTGGTCAGGCTGATTCCGAGTGAGGACTTTGCCGCGGAAACAATCTGTTCTCTGCCGGGTGACTGTATCGATGACCTTGACCTCGAGCTTGACAACTATGCCCTCGACCCCGGCTTGCTGGAAAATGCAGCTGATGCCGATCAGCAGGTGACGGAAGAGCTGCACAGCCATCTGCTCAAGAGCAACTGCCTGGTGACCAATCAGCCCGATTGGGGGAGTGTGCTGGTCCGTTATCAGGGAGGGCGGATAGGCCGCGAAGCACTGCTGCGCTACCTGATCTCCTTTCGTGAACACAATGAATTCCATGAACAGTGTGTCGAGCGGATTTTTGTCGATCTGATGCGTTTCTGTCAGCCGGAAAAGCTCACCGTCTATGCGCGCTACACGCGGCGCGGTGGCCTTGACATCAATCCGTTCAGGTCGAACTTTGAGACCCGGATCGAGAATCTGCGCCTCGCCCGGCAGTAGGTTTTTTGCACAGCTGTGCGCCTTTTCTGCAACAGAAAATATTAATGTGTCTGATTCATTAAGTAGAGATTTTTCTTGTTTGGGGAAAAACAGATGGTTAGCTTTTCCTGATTGGATGGCATGGGATTTGTATTGAGATTGAAGTGTTAAAACCAAAATGCAAATTCTGTAGCACCATGGAAAAGGCTGACAAAATGAAAAGATCGATTATCCCTCTGTTGCTGGTGGGGCTCTACCTGTTGCTGGCCACACCGGCATGGAGCGAACTCTACTACGCTGGCAGCCTGGGCAGTTCTTCCGTTGAAGATGCCTTCAGCGATGACGGCATCGATTCGGGGGTCTTCAGTTTCGAGGATGGCTATGCGGTGACCGGAGCGGTGGGGTATACCCTGGGGCAGGCCAGGTCGCGCATCGAACTCGAAGCCGGTTATCGTTCCAACGATCTCAATTCAATGACAATCTACGGTGATGGCCGTTACCTGGTCGATGGCCGGGTTGAAGCGCTGTCTCTGATGGGCAACGGATTTGTTGACCTGGCCCCGGGCCGGACCTTCTCCCCTTATATCGGCGTCGGCGTCGGGGTGGCCAACCTGGAAGCGGACATCGATGGGCTGGGGAGTGCAGATGATACGGTTTTTGCCTGGCAGCTGGCGATCGGTTGGGATTTTTCAGTAAATGAATCACTCGATTTCAACGTCGAGTATCGCTATTTCGCGACTGAAGATCCGGATTTCAACGGGCTTAAAATGGATTACGAGACACATAACCTGTTTGTCGGCTTGCGCCTGTCCTTCTGATCCGCGTATTCTCATACTGAAAAAAATACTTTATGGCACCAGATTGCTGACGAAGTCAGCTTCTGCATCAATCATCATGCGGTTCTGCCCGTTGATGAGCGCAGCTCATCTTGGGGCGCGGGCCGTTTCGCTGGTTTGGGCCGTAAGGAGAAGTCACAAGCGGTTTAGGTCGTTATGAAAAGTTTCCTTGATAGCGTCGGCACAAGCCGGCATGGATTAGGAGGTGAAAGTCCTCTACGTGGTAAAGGCTAGCGACCAGCCATGACCCCGAGTCATGCGTCGGCAGCCCGTAAGGGTTGCGGCGAAGCGTTGACAGGGGGCGTGCAGGCCAGGCTATTGAGCTCCGAAATCATCCAATCCGGGTTGCCGACCTTGTAAGGAAATGGGGAAGGCCGCACGGTACGTCGCGACATCGCAAGTGACGATACCGGACCCGCGGAGTCAGAGACCCAGGGCATGTACGCAAGATCCATGCGCGGAAGCCGGGAGATCCGGGAATCAACCGACCACGATCCGATGGTCGGTTCGGTCGGGAAAGGCACAAGGCCGAACGCCCGACATGCACGAGCCCCGGAAGTCGGACGAAGGAATAGTATCGATGAAGCGGACGAACAAAGGAAGACAACCAGAAGCATCAGGTGAACGATCGGCGGAGTTCGTGGAGAAAAGTCCTTCGGCCAAGGGAAATCCCGTTCAGACGACCGTGACCGAAACATAGGGTTCGGAAGCAGCGACGAGTGGACTGGACCGGATACGAGAAGCAGCGAAGCGGGACAAGACCCGGCGATTCACCAATCTGCTGCACCATATTACTGAAGATCTGCTCGACGCTGCCTACCACAAGCTCAACCCCAAGGCCGCTGAGGGCATAGACGAAGTGACATGGCAGGAGTACGGCGAAGGGCTGCAAGAGCGCCTGACCGTACTTCGTGATCAAATCCATAGGGGAAGCTATCGCACCAAGCCGAGTAGACGGATTTGGATACCGAAACGGGACGGGAAGAATCGTCCCATCGGGATAGCCGCCCTGGAAGACAAGATCGTCCAGCAAGCACTGGCAGAAATCCTCCAACCGATCTACGAAGAGGATTTTCTCGGTTTCAGTTACGGGGCACGCCCCGGACGAAGTCAACACAACGCCCTGGATGCCATCTATGTTGCGATCATGCGGCGCAAGGTGAACTGGGTTCTGGATGCGGATCTTCAAGGGTTCTACGACAGTCTCAATCACGACTGGTTGATGAAGTTTGTGGAGCATCGCATCGCCGACAAAAGAGTTCTCCGGCTAATCCGCAAATTTCTGCGAGCCGGAGTCTCCGAAGACGGCAAGTGGTCCAAAACAGAGGTGGGGACACCTCAGGGAGCAGTCATCTCGCCACTGTTGGCGAATATATATCTGCACTATGTTCTGGACCTGTGGGTGAATCAATGGCGGAAACGCCAGGCACACGGCGAAGTCTACATCGTACGATACTGCGACGACTTCGTTATGGGATTCCAATACCTATCCCACGCACGGATGTTTCAGATCGAACTCAGACAGCGATTGGCTGAGTTTGGGTTGACGTTACATCCGGAGAAAACCCGACTCATCGAATTTGGTCGTTTTGCCGCCAAAAGCCGCAAGGATCGAGGCAAGGGCAAACCAGAAACCTTCGATTTTCTCGGATTTACTCACATGTGTGGGAGGAGACGAAAAGACGGAAAGTTCATAGTGCAACGCAAAACCATCAGGACGCGGCTACGCGATAAGATCAAAGACGTTCGTACCGTCCTGAAGCGCAAGCGACATCGTCCGATGGCAGAACAGGGCAGCTGGTTGCGCTGGGTCATCCAGGGCCACTTCAATTACTACGGAGTTCCTGGCAACCACAGAGTACTGAATACGTTTCGTCAACAGATCATACGTGCCTGGTTGCAGGCACTACGCAGCCGCAGCCAGAGAGGACGCAGTTTAACGTGGCGGCGTATGCGGGTCTGGATAGATCGATGGATACCCCGGACAAGAGTGTGTCACCCATACCCGAATCAACGCCTCTGCGTCTGACCTGAGGCAGGAGCCCGGTGCGGTAATTCCGCACGCCGGGATCTGCGCGGGGGGCGCCGGGTAACCGGCGTTCCTACCGTAACTGCTGACTTTCCTTTGCGACCAAAGGAAAGTCAGTCGTCTGGCGGGACGAGACCCGCCGGTTCGGTTTATTGGAACGAAAGGGATGAGTCTTATCTTTTGACCAGGCTCGAAGCCTTGTAGGCAAAACAGGTTTCTCACCCCTTTTACCGGGCGTCCCCGGAACTGATACTAGCTATAAGAAACAACGGCGATCAACATATAAGGAGGCAAAAACTCCCTTTAATAACTGACGAAGATTGACCCGTACTCTCTTCGTAGTTTCCAGCATGGAGCTGACAATGCGCCCGACGATGAGCTGTGCTCATCTGATGGGCAGAACCGGAAAAACTCAGCCATGCTGAGTTTTAATAAAAACCGGTTGAAACAAACTCCGATTTTGTCGGCAGTTGTACAAACAAAGGGCAATATTTCAATGAAACAACAGAAGGTTATCCATATCCCCAGCCGGGAGGTTCCGCGGCTACTTCAACAGGGGGCGACGCTGGTCGATGTCCGGCGGCCTGAAGAGTGGAAGTTGACCGGCGTCGTTGAGGACAGTATCCTGCTGACGTTTTTTGACAGCGCCGGGGGTAGCCAGCCCGAGGAGTGGCTGCGCCAGATCGATGCCAGGATTTCCGTATCCGAGCCGCTGGTTCTGCTCTGTCGCACGGGACACCGGACGGGGCTGATCAGCGATTTCCTCGCCCAAACGACACAACGTGACATTATATACAATGTCAGTGATGGCATTCTGGGCTGGCTTGCAACCGGCCTGCCAATCAAAAAATATCCTCTCACTGAGAATGGCTAACCTATTCAGCTTATTACTTTGCTTGTCTAAGTTGTTGAAAAACAGTCGAAAAAAAACATTTCCATCAGTTGACTTTTCTGTTCCGCGCGATATTCCTTTAAATTGTCACTTCAGAATAAAGGTCCCAAAAAGACAAGGAGGTCGTTATGGAATACCACCGTGGTGACCGTGTCAGGATCCTGGGGAGGCCGGAGTGGGGTCCCGGCTATATTCAGGCTGACTGCAGGAATGGAAAAGTGAATGTCCGCTTCGCCAACGCCGGACGCAAGGTTCTGGATATACATCACGCCAAGCTGATGAAGGTAGCTCTGCGTGATCCTGTCTGGCTGGAGCAGAGAGAAAGTTGCTGGCGGGGGCGACAACTGCTCAGTTGACACTTTCCTGGAGATCTCCGGGTTTTATTGGCGTCCGAAAGGGCGTATAATCAGAAAACCGAACAAAATTAACGGGCATGCCTGGCGATCAGGCGTGCTGTCTTTTTCTGAGCTCCGGAGAATACAATGAAAAAAGCGCTAATTTGGTCAATAGTCCTGTCTTTCGCTGTTCTGACGCTTGGCTGTCAGGCAACCGGAACCTATTATCTGGGGGCCGGTGTTGAGCGCAAAGCGAGATTGCCGGTTGCTGATGCTGCTCAGTCGGCCATGCGCTGGCAGGATGACTACGTCATCGTCGATTTCGATCTGAGCAGAGAGCCGACAGCACTGACGCTTGCCGGAACAGTGGGTTTTACTGATTTTTCGAGGATTATGTATGTCTGGGCGCATGGTTTGAAGATGCAGATGTTCTTCCTCGATGCCGATGGCAGGGTCGTCACTTATGCGGAAATTCTGCCGCAGCGGGGGCGCGATGTCAGCAGAGCTTACAAGTTCAGCCTGACCCTTCCACAGAACGTCACCTTTTCATCGGTCTTTTTCGGTTACGAGACGACATTTGTCGATGATGAAGGGTCGGGAAGTCTGGTCAAAAACTGGCCCGCTGTCGGTCAGTAGTGAGCGAGAAGCACAGTAAAAAAGGCGGCCCCGTTGGGACCGCCTTTTTTGCGTCCAGCCGAGTCCGCCGCGGGTTCGGCTGCATTGCGTCGTGCTTTGAAAAATACTATTCACATGCTAGTATCCCAGTCTTTTCTGCGTCCTGAAAAGGAAGCGCAGATCTTCAACAGGGAGAACCTCTATGGCTATTTTTGATGTTGCCCGGCAGCTCGTAGAAGAAACCGGTCTGAAAGCGTTTCAGATTTCCCAGACCGTTGCGTTGCTGGAAGAAGGAGCGACGGTTCCTTTTATCGCCCGTTATCGTAAAGAAGCGACGGGTGAACTTGATGAAGTTCAGGTCAGGCAGCTTGAAGAACGCCTGAATTACTATAAAGAGTTGCAGGACCGTCAGCAGGCGATTCTCAAATCGATCGACGAGCAGGGCAAGCTGACCGCTGACCTGCGGGCCAAAATTGAAGCCTGTCGGCAGAAGAACGAGCTTGAAGATCTCTATCTGCCCTATAAGCCGAAACGCCGGACCAAAGCGACAATGGCCCGTGAGCAGGGACTGGAGCCTCTGGCCACTGCGATTCTCGAGGCGCGTGGCTCTGTGGTGGCGCTTGAGATCCTGGCTGAGGCCTATATCGATATCGAGAAGGGGGTTGAAGATAGCGCGGCGGCCCTGAGCGGAGCCGGCTTTATTCTCGCTGAAACTTTTGCCGAGAATGCCGCCTGCCGGACCATCGTCCGCGACCAGACCTGGGAGCATGGCCTGTTCCGTTCTCAGCCTGCGCGTGGCAAGGAAGGAACAGTCAGCAAGTACGAGATGTACTACGATTTCAGCGAGGCGCTCAAAGAGATCCCTTCTCACCGGATGCTGGCCATGCGTCGCGGTGAAAAGGAGGAGATCCTGCGGCTTGTTGTTGATGCCCCCGAAGAAGAGATCCTGCGCCGTCTGCAGCACTTGCTGGTTCCCGCCCAGCATCCTTACGCGAATTGGCTGGCCAGCGTTATCGCCGATGCCTATGCCCGGCTGCTGTTCCCTTCGATCGAGGTTGAGCTGCGCCTGAAGGCCAAGACCGCCGCCGATGAAGAGGCGATCCGGGTGTTCGCCGAAAATCTGCGTAACCTGCTGCTTGCCGCACCGGCCGGCAGCCGCCGGGTGCTGGGCATCGATCCGGGCTTGCGCACCGGCTCCAAGCTGGCCGCCGTCGACCAGACCGGCAAGTTTCTCGAGCATGTCACCATCTATCCGCATACCGGCAGCAACAAGATCGAACCGGCCCAGAAAGAGCTGTTGCGTCTGGTCGTAAGCCATCAGATCGAGATGGTTGCCATCGGCAACGGTACCGCTGGGCGCGAGATGGACCAGTTTGTTCGCCAGTGTTTCAGGGATGCCGACATCAAGCTGCCGGTTGTCATGGTCAGTGAAGCCGGTGCCAGTGTCTATTCTGCTTCGGATATTGCCCGCGAGGAATTTCCTGATCTCGATCTGACCGTGCGTGGCGCCATTTCTATTGCTCGGCGCCTGCAGGATCCGCTGGCCGAGCTGGTCAAGGTCGATCCGAAGAGTATTGGCGTCGGCCAGTATCAACATGATGTCAACCAGACCCTGCTCAAAAAAGCGCTTGATGATGTCGTCGAATCCTGCGTCAACTATGTCGGTGTCGATCTGAACACGGCCAGCTGGGCACTTTTGAGTTTTGTCTCCGGGATCAGCGAATCTCTGGCCAAGGCGATTGTCCGTCAGCGCGATGCCAAAGGGCTGTTTACCCGGCGTGAACAGCTGCTCGATGTCGCCCGTTTCGGACCCAAGGCGTTTGAGCAATCTGCCGGTTTTCTGCGCATCCGCCAGGGGGAGCAGCCGCTCGATAATACGGCCGTTCACCCGGAACGTTACGCCCTGGTCAAGACCATGGCTGGCGATAGCGGTGTCACTCTTGAGACATTGATTGCCGAACCGGCCCTGCTCGACAGGATCGATCTCAAGAAATATCTATCCGGCGATGTCGGTCTGCCGACCTTGAAGGATATCATCGCCGAATTGAAGAAGCCGGGGCGCGACCCGCGCCAGAGCTTCGTCACTACCAGCTTCCGTGAAGATGTCATGGAGATCAGGGATCTGAAAGCGGGGATGAGTCTCAACGGCGTGGTCACCAATGTCGCTGCCTTCGGAGCCTTTGTCGATATCGGCGTGCATCAGGACGGACTGGTTCATGTCAGCCAGCTTGCCGATCGTTTTATCAGGGATCCAAATGAGGTGGTCAAGGTTGGTCAGCAGGTTCAGGTGCGGGTGCTCGAGGTTGACGAACAGCGCAAGCGGATTTCTTTGACCATGCGTAGTGATTCTACTGAGTCTGCTGGAAATTTCAAAAAAGGCTCAGATGTGAAAAATATGAACAAGGGAAATAAGTCGAACAAGAAGGTTGATGAAAAAAAGAATGGGATCTCTGATTTGGCCCTTGCTCTACAAAAATCCGGTTTCAAGGTGAAGTCCTGATCCTTCCCTGGCAGGGGGGATGTTGTCGTGCGAAGTAATTTGCCCTTTTGCCTGCTGATTCCTGTTTCGTGATCAGCAGGCTTCTTCTTCTCTGTGATCCATGAAGGCTGATCGATCTTTTGTGCAGGCCCTTGAATTGGCGATAAATGCACATAAAATATGTTTGTTCTTGAATAATGTTGGTGACTTCCGGCCATATCATTGTCTTTGGCCGTGTTTCGTTGTTGGTTTTTGGCAACAGTGCAGATTAGCCCTTTTCATTCAGGAATCGGACAGGTACACTTGCATTCTGCCCATGGTTTGGTTATGAAATGACCTGTAAATTTTTCTATGGGATTCTGTCTGTAACATCATCTGTATCTGTCATGGACTAATATTCAGGGATGGCCGGGGAGGGCTTCATGTCTGAGGGTAAATGGGGAGGTAAAGGCATGGATGGTAAAAAGTCGACATCCAGAAAAAAACACAGGTCCGAAAAGGACCTTAAAAAATTCAAGGTGATTGACGGACGGCGGGAAGTGCAGTCTGAAGCAAAGCCCGAGCACGTAGAAAAGGAAAAAAAGGTGACTTCTGAAACAGCATCTGCAGTACGTACCGGTAATCGACAAATGAACATCAGCTTCATCAAGGCAGGGATCGGCTTTGGTCTCGTCGCTCTGGTGATGTCTTTCATCATGCAGGATTTCCGTGAGCATTTTGTCGTGATCGGCATCTGTGCCGGTGTTCTGGTCTATGTTGCCCTGCATCTGGTCAATTTTGTCCTCGAATCGAGGCAGGTGGCCCTGAAAATCGGTCTTTTCGTCGTGTCGGCATTATTGCTTGCGGCACTGCTTTACACCTTCATCATGAGTGTCAAGCCTGGATGACGGCTGCTTTGAAAAGATAAAGAGAATGTGAGCCCGGTTCGGAAGAGTCGGGCTCGTTTTGTTTCAAAAAGGATCTGGGCAGGCCGGGGCGCCTGCCGGTAAGGAGAGCTATGTTCATTGAATTAGCAAGGAAACGCAGAAGTGTCAGAGCCTTCACGGACCAACCGGTTGAAGAGGAACAGCTGGCCCGCATTGTTGAGGCGGCATTACGTTCGCCATCGGGGCGTTCCAAGCGTCCCTATCACCTGCTGGTTGTCACCGACAGGGCTCTGATCGATCAGATGGTTCAGGCCAAAACCCACGGAGGACTGTTTTTGGCGACAGCGACAGCGGCCATTGTCGTTTGTGGCGATCCGACCATTTCAGATATGTGGATCGAGGACTCAACCATTGCCGCTGTGACCATGCAGTACGCGGCAACGGACCTGGGGCTGGGCAGCTGCTGGGCGCAGATCCGGGCGCGCAACCACAGTGATGACTTAAGTGCCGGAGAATATCTGAATCAGCTCCTTGCACTGCCGGAGCATTTCGAGGTCGAATGTGTGCTGGGGATTGGCTGCCCTGCCCAGCAGACCCGTCCGTTGGAGGATGACGCCTTAAGGTATGACAGAGTCAGCCTGAATAGCTATATGACCCCATTCAAGGTTTCCTGAAATTAACTGCTTTGAGCGGCCTTGTCGCTGAGAATGACAAGGATTCTCTGGCGCCACTGGCGAGGGTGGTGTAACTGTTTCAGGGCGCCCACCATGCAGCTGAGGTCCTCGGCCGAGAGGGGGATTTCCTGAAAGTGTTTTTGGCGGTAGCCGTGATGAATTCGCTCGATTGCCGGCTGCAGTTCGGCAAACAATGAACCCAGGCGGCGACAATATTGGTGTGGGGTTTCAGCCTGGCGCGGCGGAACCCCGCTGCGCGTGCCCCAGAGAATCAGGCGTCTGAAACAATCTTCACTGGTGTAGCTTTTGCGCCGCAAAAAATTGTAGGCGCTTCTGAACAGCAGCGCGATAACCTTGAGCAGCCGAACTGGTATCCGGATAAACCCGGAACGCTGAAGTTGTGGTCTGGCGTTTGAGCCTTTTGCCCAGAGCAGGCGCAGCAGCGTGGCCAGAATCAGGCCGAGAAAAAACAGGCCGACGAGAATGAGGACCGCGGCGAACAGATACTGGGCGACGCTGAAATGGTGGAACAGATCGGGGCGGAGCACTGTCTCAAGAGCAGGGTCCGCTGATTTCGCTTGGGACGGAAGCTTGCCCAGTCCCGCGGGGCTGTAGCTGAAGATTGCATGGAGAACCGCCTCTAGAGGTTTCAGCAGCACGGAACCGGATGTGCCGATCCCCTCGATCGTTGTTTTGGTGATTCGGCTGATTTGCGGATAGAGCAGGGTGACGATGGCCAGGATTCCGCAGAACAGCGCCGTTGAACTGAGCCAGAACAGCAGCCCCCTTCTTACCGTCGTGCCGATTCGTTGCGCTGAGGCCTGGTGGCTCTCTGCAAGGGTTATGGCTCCCAGAATGAAAAAGCAGAGATAGGGCAATGGGCCCGGAACAGCAAGCTGTAAACCTTCTTTGTAGCTGAGCCAGAGTTTGCTTAAAGCGAGCAGAAAGAGCCAGAAGGCTCCCCGGTCAAAGATTCTGCAGATCCTGAAATAACTGGTTTCCTTGAGTGGTAGCTGGGCGCCGAGAGTCATGAAGAGCAAACTTAAGACGATGAACAGGACCAGCTGATACCAGCTTCCCACGGAATGCGGTTGACGCAGTGCCGCCTGCCAGTTCAACAGCGCGTAGAGGATGACAGCGCCAAGCGGTATCTGCAGCAGCAGAATCCAGAAAATGCGCAGGCGACGTTCGGTCGCAATGAGCGATAGCAACATCGGCAGGATATAGGCGATGAGGCCGCTTAAGAAGGAGTAGTTACCGCCCTGTCCCGCCGAGATCAGGTAGCTGCTCCAGGCTTGAAGCCAGCACAGGTTCATACCCGCACAGAGGATCAGCCGGAGCAACGACTGTGGCGTGGTTATTCCAGGCATAGGTTCTCCAGTGGGATCACGCGCAGATCGTTGACGGTCTCAGTGCTCGTCAGCGCCGGAACCAGGGTGATCGACATTCTTCTGGTTTTCAGCAATTTCAGCGCAGCACCAGTTTGCGGCTGATGCTGTGAAAGACAGAGGAGCAGGATCTGCGCCCCGCTGAGCTGGTGCATACAGCGACCAAGCAGGGCCCCCAGAGTGGGGCCCGTCTCAGCCGTGTGTCTGGCCAGCAGCTCAAACATGTTTGTCAGGTCGGGATGGCTGTCGGGCGGGACAAGAGCCTCTGGTGCACCGATCATCCTGCCGTTGCTGACCAGGCCGAGCTGGTGTCCCTGTTGGGAAAAATGATGAATCAGGCTGGCCGATAGTCCCAGCATCCGTTCAAAGGAGGCGTTCATCTCTTCACTGGCGAAACCTTCCACGTCGATCACCAGCAGGACCTTGCCCATACTGGCCGGTTCGCAGACCTTTTCACTGAGCCGGTTGAGCCGCGCGCTGACTTTCCAGTTGATTCTTCTGGCCGGCGATTCGCCGCGGTATTCCCGGCTGCCGCTGACATAGATCGGATCCTCTACCGGGCTGCGCCAGCCCGGGCGGCCGAAGAACAGGCGCTCACTGATCGCCGGTGCTGCCAGGGGGACCAGGGACGGGAAAACAATAATCTCGGCGCTGATGACCTGCTTCTTGATGTGGGGGTAGAAGCCGAACGGGTCGGCCGTCAGCAGAGATGTGTCGGAAAAGGAATAGACTCCGCGACGTAACACGGGGAAATGACACCGGGTCGAAAGCTTCTGCAGGCCCGATAGCCAGAATTGTTGCGAATCCTGTTCGCTGCTACCCTGGTGAAGAGCGTTGAGACGGCTGTCGACTCTCAGCCACAGTGGAAGCAGGCCGCTGTTCCGTCCGCTGACGACAAGTTCGATCTTTTCACCGGCAAAGACCCTTGATGAAGCGACTGAGCAACAGATGTCCAGTTTCCGGCTGACGCGTTTGCTCCACAGGGAAGCACTGACAAACAGCAGCAGGCCCAGAGCGCAGAAAAGGGTCAGCTCTGCCGATCTGCAGGCCAGGGCCAGCAGCAGGAAAAACAGGGTGAAGACCAGCAGCAGGCGCGAAGCGAAAAGCGACGTGCTGTGCTGCTGGACCAGGGTTGCTTCACTCATGGGGATCAACCGGGCATGCCCGGAACCTTAACTGTGCCGGCCAGTTCTGAAAGCAGATCGTTGATCTGAATGCCTTTGATCTTGGCCTGATCGTGAAGGACGATTCTGTGGCCGAGGACCGGAATGAGCAGTTCCTGAATATCATCGGGAATGACATAGCTGCGCCCTTCCACCGCGGCCAGTGCCTGGCAGGCTCTCATCAGGGCCATTGAGGCCCGCGGGCTGGCACCGAAACGGATCTGGGTGTGGTTACGGGTGGCCTGGACAATCTCGGCCAGGTACTCTTTGATCGCTTGTGAGACGATCACCTTTTTGCGCAGTTGCTGCAGGTCATGAACTTCAGCAGGGCTGGTGATAGCCGAGAGCTGCTCGAGGGGGTTCTGCGCTTCGAAACGTTCAAGGATGGCGACCTCTTCCTGAAGGGTTGGGTAGCCTAGCTCGATCTTCATCAGGAACCGGTCGAGCTGGGCTTCCGGCAGAGGAAATGTTCCTTCCAGCTCAACCGGGTTCTGGGTGGCGATAACAAAGAAGGGCTGAGGCAGCTTGTAGGTGACCCGGTCGACGGTGACCTGGCGCTCTTCCATGCTTTCCAGCAGGCTCGACTGGGTTCTTGGGACCGTCCGGTTGATTTCGTCGGCGAGCAGGATGTTGGTCA
Source organism: Geopsychrobacteraceae bacterium (assembly GCA_963676795.2). Taxonomy (GTDB): domain Bacteria; phylum Desulfobacterota; class Desulfuromonadia; order Desulfuromonadales; family Geopsychrobacteraceae. The sequence continues at coordinate 169,519 of CAXXTB010000002.1, forward strand.
TCACCGGTCCCTGCTGGAAACGGAACTGCCCTTCGTTTTGCAGATAGATATTAAAACCGGTGATATCGGATGGCAGCAGGTCGGGGGTAAACTGAATGCGCTGGTAAGTACCGCCGATCGACAGGGCCAGGGCATGGGCGAGCATGGTTTTGCCGACGCCTGGGACATCTTCCAGCAGGACATGGCCATCGGCGAGCAGGGCAACGACGATCTGTTTGATCGTCTGTTGTTTGCCGACTATAACGCGCGAGATGTTGTCCATGATGCGCGTGCAGGTCGAAAAATCCACAAATAGCTCCTTTGACTCCCCCTCATGAGATGAACAAAGACGTCTCAATATATACCCAGAAAGTGTGTTTGGCTATTCGTGTTTACACTTCTTAACAATAAATCTAAGGACGGGAATGAGACGTTTTTTCTAAGCAGAGAGAGCGGTTTATTCCTATCTGTGGATAACTCTGTTGATAGACGATATTTATCCCCTTTTGGCGTTTATTTCAGTGGAAAACTTCTCAGGGATTGTCGTTCAGGGTCTCTGTCTGTTCTTCATTGATTGTTGAGAAAGATCGGAGCAGAAGCTGTCGTTGGTGTACCAGAGGGTTAGTAGTTTCGGCATCCGCTGGTGGTAAAGTCGATCTGGGGGCGGCTTCCTGCCGCCGCCGCTTTTCTGTAGCGTACGTAACAGCTTGCCGTTCCTGCATCGACCGGAATAACTTCCGGCCAGTAGACCCAGGCGTCATAGACGGTACTGTGGCGGACTTTCCATCCTGATGGCGTGTCGACCATTTTGGTGATGCCGTAAACAGGTGTAGTGTTGTTCGGGGGGATCGATGGAAAGCCGTAGGCGAGCTCGATGGTTTCCCCTTCGGCGATAATGGTCGAAGTCGGCTGACTGTCTACGCCATCAATTCTTGCCTTGGCGTGAGCCAGGGTGGAGGCTGTCTCCAGTGCTCCGATCAGGCCTTCCATTGAGCTGATTATGGCCCGTTCCTTCATGTTGACGAATTTGGGAACGGCGACGGCACCTAATATTCCAAGGATGACAATGACAACAACCAGTTCTATGAGTGTGAAGCCACGTTCATTGCTGATTTCTGTTGGCAAGAGACTCTCCCATTTCAGTGGAATTAGATTTGGCAAATAAATCACTAACATACTGGTGAGTCAACACAATTTTTAATTTCGGATAACATCAGTAATACCTTTTCAGAGCTGATATTCCAGAATAATTGCAGGTGTCATCGGTCTTTTGATGGGAATGATCATTTTATCGGTGAAGGGAATGGTTTGAGCCAAAAATATGACATTCCTTCAATGTTGATCTCTTCCAGTGAAACTCGATTCCATATAATAAAATCTTTTTAAATTATATGTTTACGCTAAATTAGTACTTGATTAGTTGATGTTAATTGATGTAGTTTTGTTCCTATTCAGTGAAGTGAACAACGAGTCAAGGAGGCTTCTTATGAGCTGGACTTTTTCAAGAAAGACTGTGCTTGCGGGGATTGTTTTTTTTCTCGCTCTGATTATTCAGGCTTGGGTCTTCAGTCAAATCAATTCACTTGTCGCATCTCATCAGGTCCTGAGCGAACAGATTCACAGGTTCACTTTGACCGGTTACATCATTCTGATTCTGATGTTTATCTTTTTCGTAGTACTATCCTTCCTGTTGATAAAGGGGCTGATTCAGCCGATAAGACAGTCCATTTCCATGGTGCAGGGGCTGGTGAATGGTCGGCTCAATCAACAACTGGATGTTACCACCAGTAGTGAGGTCGGCCAGCTGGCCTCAGCACTGAATTCACTGGCTCTTGAACTTAACCAGGAGGTTGTGCGTCCTTTGCAGCAGCTGGCTGATGGCGATTTCAACTTCACTGTGACTCTTCGCGATGAGGGGGATCAAATCCGCCAGGCAATAGCCCGTACTTGCAGTGATTATAACGAGATGCTCGGGCAGTTTATGGAAGCGACAGAGCAGATGAGCATTGCCAGCACTCAGGTCTCAACCGCGATGCAGGCTCAGGCTGATGGCGCGAGCAAAGCGGCTGCTTCCATCGAAGAGATCAGCAGTTCGGTGCATGAAATGTCATCCCAGACCCAGCTCAACGCTGATAATGCCAACCAGGCCAGTCATCTGGCCCTGGAGGCCAGCGGTGCCGCCGCCAAGGGTGGAGAACAGATGCAGGCCATGGTTGTGGCGATGAATGATATCAATGCTGCTGGCCAGAATATCAGCAAGATCATCAAGGTTATCGACGAAATCGCTTTTCAGACCAATCTCCTGGCGCTCAATGCAGCCGTTGAGGCGGCCCGGGCCGGTCAGCATGGCAAAGGGTTTGCCGTTGTTGCCGAGGAAGTTCGAAATCTCGCTGCACGCAGTGCCAAAGCTGCCCAAGAGACCGCGGATCTGATCGAGAGTTCCGTCCAGAAAACTGTGAACGGAACAAATATCGCCGAACAGACATCTGGCTCGTTGACCGAAATTGTCAATTCAATCAATCAGGTGACCGGACTCATTGCCGAGATTGCCTCTTCGAGCAACGAACAGGCTCGTGGTATAGAACAGGTCAACCAGACCTTGTCGCTGATAGATAAAGGGGTTCAGGCCGATACCGCCAATGCCGAGGAGGGCGCAGCTGCAGCAGAAGAGATGTCCAGCCAGGCGAGTTATCTTCAGCAATTGCTCAGTCATTTTCATCTGAATAGGGGGCAGCTCGCATCATCGTCACAGTCGGTCCAGCTCTCCCTGCCTCACTGATCCAGCATAAAAGAGACGGCCTGCACTTTATGCAGGCCGTCTCTTTTGTCTCCAGCGAACGTCCGGCTCAAAGCTGAGGCTGGCCAGCATGATCCGCAACTTGAGCGATTTGATTGAGGTTCGCTTCTGCTTTCTCAGTCCCGCGGGAAGTGCTTTGTCGATTGATCCGGGTTTTTCGTTGACAGTCATTGAGCCCTTTGCGTACAACCATAGTCGACTGTTCTCAAAACAGCGGATTGATAAATCGACCGGCAGAATCTCAAACGCCATGAGCAGCAAAGCCCCATCACGATGACCGAAATTGCCAACCTGATCCTGGTTTCCGGCCGGGCCGCCGTTGAACTTGCCCTGTTTATCCTACTGCCGGTCATGATCGTCATGCTGACCCTGATGAGACTCCTTGAGGCCAAGGGGATTCTCGATCGCTTCGTCTCTCTCTTGTCGCCGGTTCTGAAACCGCTGGGGATTCCCGGGCTCGGGGTTTTTGCCTTGATCCAGGTTCTGCTGGTCAGCTTTGCCGCGCCGTTGGCAACACTGATCATGATGGAAAAAGGCGGGGTCAACAGACGTCACCTCGCTGCCGGCCTGACCCTGATCTTTGCCGGTGCCCAGGCCAATGTGGTCTTTCCGATGAGTGCCATGGGGCTGAACGGTCCGGCGACCCTGATTATTTCAGGAATTGCTGCAGTTATCGGTGCAGCGGCAACCTTTCATCTCTTTGGTCGTAAGCTGGAAAATGAGGATGAACCCCCGGAGCCCAAGCCGGAACATGCCACGGTTGACAGTGGTAAGGGGGTGATCGATCTGATCAACGCCGCCGGAAAAGAAGCCTTCACTATTGCGGTCGGCTCTCTGCCGATGTTGGTGCTGTCGTTGTTGCTGGTCAATATTCTGCGTACGATCGGCACCATTGAATTTATTGAATCCTTGAGCGCACCGTTGCTGGCTCTATTCGACCTGCCGCCGGCGGCAGCGCTGGCCGTCATCACCAAGGCGATTGCCGGCGGAACGGCAATGATGGGTATTTCTTCCGATATGCTTCAGCAGGGGCTGCTGTCGACGCTTGATATCAACCGGATGGCCGGACTGCTGATCCACCCCTTCGATCTGGTCGGGATCACCATCATGATTTCGGCCGGACCACGGGTGGCTTCGGTCCTGCGTCCGGCGATCTGCGGAGCGGTTGTCGCTATTCTGCTGCGGGCGGCCATTCACCTGCTGGTCTGGTAGGGTTTTTCTCAGACTTCATTTTTGTGAAAGACATCGAAGAAGACGACGCTGTCGTCACTGATCTTTCCGCATTTTTCGCAGCGTTCTTCCAATTTCATGCTGGCCTTCTGGCAGAGTGAACACCACTCATAAATCAGGCGGTAATCACGGCGGCCGACGTATTTTTTGAAGCGGCTGTGGTGCTGGCCGCGCATCCGTCCGTCCGCATCTTCCGGATTCTCCAGGATACGTTCTATGACCTGGTGAATGCGTTTAAAGCCGACTGTATCCTGCTTTTTGATCCGTTCCAGTTTGTTTTCAAAGCAGACCGTCGGATGGTAGCTGTAGGGTGGCATCGATTAGTCCTTCCGCAAAAAATAACTGTGAGTTTGTATAAAATACTGGATTCAGGTGTTTTGTCAGCACTTCTTTTATCTTGCCCTCTGAATTTTCATTTCTTCAATTCAACGCTAACATATTGCTGTCATGAGGAAACCGAGCCTTCACCGTTACTTCTGGCGCAAGCGTTCTTGTGCGCTCCAATGTTCCTTATTCGGGACTATAAGTAAAATTTATAGTGTTGATATAAAAAAAATATTTTCTTTCGATTACCAAATAGGTTATGTTTAGTTCGCACAGGGCAACAATGTTGCAGATAGAGAAACTGCCCCTGGGGGCTTCAGGCTCATTAACACAACCTCAAAGGAGTAAAGATCATGAAAGGCTTTAAACATTTTGCAGGTACAGGCACCGCCCTTGGTCTTCTTGTCGTATTTACCGTTATCCTGGCCGGACTGGCAGCTGTCGCCTAGGTGAGTGAAAAGAAAACAAACTTAACCAGCTGATGAAAATTAAAGGAGAACGTCATGAAAGGTTACAATCATTTTTCTGGTACTGGTACCGCTCTTGGCCTTCTTGCAGTATTTACAGTTATTCTGGCCGGGTTGGCTGCTGTTGCATAACCGATAGATGTGAATATTGAACGTGAAATCAACGTCAGGAGCAGGAAAAACTGATCAAATAAAGGAGTGATTTATGAAAGGGCTCAAGCATTTTACTGGAACAGGCGCTGCATTGGGAATTCTTGTTGCTTCCACTCTGGTTCTTGTGGCTCTGGCCAGCTCCCTGGTCGCCTGACTTAGACATAAAAAAAATACAAGATCCAACACAAGGCCCCGCTCAATTGCAGGGCCTTTTTACGTCCTTGCGTTAATCGAGTAATTCAATTTCGGTGGTGACAGAATAAAGGATGCGAAGTTTTCGCCCGGCGTGGTTTTTCAGCCATTGTCGGGAAACGGGCAGGTCTTCAATTTCAAAGGAATGTGTATCGTTCTCAGTTTTGATTTCGACGCCATCGCTGAGAATGTTGTCACTGATAATTTCCGAAAGTTGACCTTCATAAGTGCTGGTGAAATTTTGGTTCGCTACCTTTTCCATGGTATTCTCCTGTTTTCATTTATGTGTGCGTCGTTTTTTGCCTTTTGGTTTTGCTGTGTAGCTGACTATAAGAAAAATAGAAGCCGTGTTTCGTGTCATTTTGAGCCTGAAAAAGCGGAACAGATTGATGAAAAGACTGCCATTGGTTAATCTGTCTAATGTCTCATTAAAATTAAACTAAGTCGCTATAGTTGCAAACAATTATTTTCAGTTCTTTGGTTGATCACTGGGACATGACTCGTCGATGGCTGTTGATGACAATCCTGGTCGCAGGCTGACGGCAAGAGCCGGCAGGTCATAAAGTGGCTTGCTTCAAAACTTAATATTTGCTAGGAATTTTAAGCTAACTATCTGAAATAGAATTATTATTTATCATTTATGGGAGGCGGGAGCAGTTCAGATCCATGTCTCTTTGCGAACTGGGTGATATTCGATGAAAGAAGGGCAGTTGTTCAACGGCAGGTCTCTGGTCGGTGATGTTTTTGGTGGGGTGACCGCGAGTGTTATCGCTCTGCCTCTGGCTCTGGCCTTTGGTGTAGCCAGTGGTGCCGGTGCTCAGGCCGGTCTTTACGGCGCTATTATCCTTGGTTTTGTCGCGGCGCTGCTTGGTGGAACCAGGGTCCAGATTTCAGGACCAACCGGGCCGATGACCATAGTCACCGCGTCGACACTGGTGCTGTTTCAGGGAGATATCAGCCTTTTGATGGCTGTTGTTCTGCTCACCGGGCTGTTTCAGGTCCTCCTCGGTCTGCTCAAGGTCGGCCGCTTCGTCAAATATGTCCCCTATCCGGTTATTTCCGGGTTCATGAGTGGCATCGGTGTGATCATCATTCTGCTGCAGATCAACCCGCTGCTCGGCCTTGACGGCGTGAACTCTCCAATGCAGGCGGTCATCTCCTTTACCGATCTTGCTTCCGGCTTGGCTCCGGAAACGATCTGTCTCAGCCTGGTTGCCCTGGCGATTGTCTTTCTCACGCCTAAAAAAATCGCCAGAATGATTCCGACTCCGCTGCTGGCTCTGATCCTTGTGACCTTGCTCTCGCGCCTTGCCGGCTGGCAGGTTGAGACGATCGGTGATATCCCCTCTGGCTGGCCGGCACTGACGCTGCCGGTATTTTCCTTGGGGCAGCTATCGACCATTGTTGCCTCCGCTCTGAGCCTGGCTCTGCTCGGCTCGATCGACAGTCTGCTCACCTCGCTGGTCGCCGACTCGCTCACCAGGACCGAGCATAATCCCAACCGTGAGCTGATCGGCCAGGGGGTTGGTAATGCGCTGGTTGCTTTCTTTGGCGGAATTCCTGGTGCCGGGGCAACGATGCGGACTGTCGTTAATGTCAAGTCGGGAGGTTCAACCCGCCTGTCGGGAATGCTCCATGCGCTGATTCTGGCGGCGATCCTGTTGGGGCTCGGACGCTATGCATCGGTAGTTCCCATGGCGGTTCTGGCCGCGATCCTGATCAAGGTCGGGATTGATATTGTCGATTACCGGTTTATCAAAATCGTCCGGCAGGCCCCCCGCCATGATCTGGTTGTCATGATCACTGTTTTGCTGCTGACCGTTTTTGTCGATCTGATCATGGCCGTCGGGGTTGGGGTCATTCTGGCTTCAGTGCTGTTGACCATCAGGGTGACAAACCAGGTGCGTTCTACGGTCAATGACATTACAGTGCCTTCTCGCAGCCTTGCGGATGGGGGAAACGCTGTTGAAGAGGGCGGTTTTACTATTCGGGTTGTCGATGTTGACGGGCCGTTTTTTTTCGGTTCGACGTCACAGCTGGTCGGTCAGGTCGGTCAGTTGCTCGGTACCAAGGCGGTTATCATCAACTTTCAGAAGGTGCCCTTTATCGATCTTTCCGCCTATTTTGCGCTCTGCGAGATCATTCTCAAGCTAAAAGGCAAGGGGACCTTGCCGTTTCTGGTAGCCAAGCCTGAAGTGAAAGCCAAGCTAATGGCACTCGGAATTGGCGATGTTCTGCGGGAACCCCATATCTACTGTAATTTCGACCAGGCTGTCGAGCATGCAAAAGATCATGTGTTTTTAAATCGGCCCTGATCGTGTGTTAACTGCTCAGAGCCGCTAATCAGAGCTCCATGCGTCGCCGCTGAACCACGGCAAAACGGACGATAATCTGTTCCGCGTCGTAATTACAGCTCAGGCCGAGAAGATCATAGATGCCGCCGTAGCGTACATCACCGCCTGCCAGGGCTCTTCGACTGGAATCTGACATGAGCATGTAGCCATCGAAGTGCGTCCAGATCTGCTGTTTTCCCCAACCTTTGTCCTGACCGATACGCAGGTGCAAGTCTGGGGGGATGCACACGAGTTTGAACTGGCCTGGTTCAAGATCAAGCTCCTGTTCAAGAATGTCATTACCCCTTTGCAAAAGCGCAGACTCTATCTGGTAACGGGTCAGGCAGTTTCTACGTTTCAGCCCCAGTGCTTCAATCAACTCGCTGGACGGAGCATCGGTCCCTGATTTTGGTTCCGGAAAATCTTCAACAAGAACATCTTCCTCGAGCATATTGGGCAGATAGCGCACACCTCCTGAATTAATGAATGGGTGAATTGCGAACAGTTGCAGGCGGTTTTTCAGTGCCTGGGGGACTCCTTCCGGAAGCGGAATATCTGGAACCTGAAGAACGCTGTGTTGACTGTTGTGGGAGTCTGAATAGGTTGGATGCCAGGCAAACCGGGCAAATGGAGCAAATTCGGTGTGGCGTGACGGAGCATGAAAGAGGTTGAGGCCCAGCTGTGCCGCGGCTTTGAGAGTTTTTTTCGGGTATTGGTAGCGGTAGTCTGCAGGAGTGTTCAATCTTGAATTGAACATTTCCGTTGGTGTCGTTGTTTTCCCATTTATGGAGGCTTGCAGAATCTTCTCCGCCAGTTTTTCCAGCTGTGTGATGTTGTTCTGTTCCAGTGCGTCCAGAGCTTCTTCTTCGAGCACCTCTTTGGGTGTCTCAGAGGATTGGGCTAACGTATTTTCGTAGATCGGCAACTTTTTTAAGGTTTCATTTCGCTGGTGGTACAGTACCTGCCATTGTGTATCGGTCTTGGCTAGTCTCTCAAGGATACCGATCAATCTTTTCTTCAGAGGTTCCAGTTCTTCGAGCGTAACACCGGAAAGCCTGTACATCCCGGGTGAAAAAGGATTGACAGGAATCTCCTGAGTCTCGTAGAGGTGACCGGCGAGTTCCATTTCCTCGGCTTTTTCTTTCAACTCCAGCTGTAGGACTGTATGTCGTGCACTGAGTTCACGGACCTGGCTCCAGTCGTTGTGCATCATTGCGTTACGAATCCTGATGGGCAGGCTTTCCAGCTGTGTCTGGTTCTGGCGCAGGAGATGATAACGTGACTTCGGTAGTACCTTCTCCATAAAGATACAGGCGCGTTGGCGGTAAAGATCGTGATAAAGAGTGTCGCTGCGACTCAGTTCGGTCAGATCGCGGATGTTGGAATGAATCTGGCTTTGTTTTTTATCGAAAACATGCATGGTGGGGCTCCCTGTCTGATAGATATCGTCGCAGGAGAAATCGAATTTTTGTCACTTGACCGGCAATAAACCCTTTTCAGAGCGATAACTAAACGGTAGCGCAGTCTTGATAAATCACAAGAGGTAAGCTTAGCCTCTTTTTTTACAGAGCAGGGCTATGATGTTGGTTTCTGAGTGACGGCCAAGTATTTCAAGAGCTTCCACTGCTGTTTCGGCATTTTCCTTCGGGCTGCCGGTCAGGTAGGCAAAGAGGAAGGAGGCGAGGTCGGCGCGTGCAGCTGACTGTTTTTCTTCGGGGCTCCGCTTTTTCCCCGCCGCCAGCCAGAGTTCGGCCGATCGCTCCTGATGGTGACTGATGGCGCGACTGGTCAGGTCAAGACGTTTCTGCAGGGAAACGTTTTCTTCGAAAAAGAATGCGGATTGAAGATCTTCCGGAAAATCTTGCTGGATCAGCTCTGCCAGCCTGAGAAGTCTGTTCTTCACTTGGATCATACCTTGTCAACGGGAATCAGGTTTGTCGATTCGCTCTTTAAATCATGAACAATACGGATCTTTTTCTCTTTAAGCTGAGCCCTCAGCTGCGCGATCTTATCGTCCAGGCTGCAGCCTGCCTGGTCCCAGTCCATGCCGTCACGGGTGACAAATTCTTCCAGCAGCGCCCGCAAGATTTCGGGGTCAAGCTGTTGGAATGGAATTTCAACCAGCTCTTCTGTCATGGTCTTTCCTGCCATTCGATCAGTTTTCTTTTCTCACGGGCAGATAACCTTTTCAGTTCCGCCTCTCGGCAGCTGGCTGAACTGCGGCTGTGATTGGATTCCAGAAATACGACGCGCAAGGGTTTGCGACCGCGAAAATATTTAGCCCCCTGGCCGGACTCATGCTGAACAAAACGTCTTTGCATGTCGGTCGTAATCCCGGTGTAGAGCGAATCATCGCTGCACAGAATCATGTACACCTGCCATGTCTTGTTTATCGGGGTATCCATAAGCAGAGCTTTTATAGCAGTTTTTATTCCTTCAAGAATAGTAGGATCTCTTTTTTTCAGAGTCGTTCTTTTCTTTTTTCTTCCAAATTTTTTTCACTTTTTTTGTGTAGCTTTATTCCCGTAGCTAATGTCCGTCCCGAATGTCCGGATGGCACGAAGCAAGTTTCTTCCATATCAGATACGGAGTAAGTCATGAAAAGAATGATCCTGACAGTCGTGTTTTTAACGCTGATGAGCTGCACACTATATGCAGCACCTGGGGCAGGGATGATAGCGGGCCCTGAAGGTTCTGGGCAAATGCCGTCACCTGCATTCCGGGCCGAAAAAGATCAGCCGCCGTGCGGTCCGAAAATGGCTGCTGCGCCCCTGCAGCTGAGTGAAGAACAGCTGCAGAAGTTTTGGGATATGACCGATAAAGAGCGCAAGCAACTCAGGGAACTGAACTATAAATCTGAGAATATTATGGACGATATCCATAAAATGGAACGCAGCGCCAAGATCGATTTTGATGTCTATGAAAAGCTGGTCAAGCAGCTGATGTCGCTTGAAGCTGACAAGCTGGTTGTCAGGGCTAGAACCCATGCGGCTATCCGGACGATTCTCAGCGAGGAACAGCTTAAGTCTTTCCCTCCTTTTATTGGGATGCCGGAAGCCCTCGTTATGACGGGGCCTGATCACGGGCCACGGGGACCACAGGGACGCCCTGGTTCGCCCTGTGACATGGAGCCTAAGCCACATCTTCAAAACTGAACCTGCTGTCCTGAATCAGGCAGCAGGTGTGATATGAACAGACAAGGGGGGAGCCGTCAAGCTCCCCCCCTGTGTTTGTGACTTATGAGCTGCAGGGTTTTTTATTTACCCCACTCTCCCGGTGGCAATGCGGCCTGTTTCGACTGTCTTGGTGGTGCTGTCGCGACATTTACACTGCCGGTTTTGGCCAGGGTGAAACGGCGGAGCATCTCCTGCATCTGGGCTGCCTGGCCGGTCAGCTCTTCAGCTGCAGCGGCGCTTTCTTCGGCACTGGCAGTGTTCTTCTGGGCGACCTGGTCGATCAGTCCCAAACCGTTGGTGACTTCACTGATGCCCTGAGACTGATCGCTCGATGCAGCAGCGATTTCCTGGAGCAGATCGGCGACCTTGGTCGTGCTGCTCATGATTTCATCCAGAGCCTTGGCCGTCTGTTCGGCCATCTTGACCCCCTGGTCGGTCAGTTCGACCGAGCCTTCAATCAGGGTCGCGGTTTCTTCAGCGGCCTTGGCGCTGCGGGCTGCCAGGTTACGGACCTCTTCGGCGACAACGGCGAAGCCTTTACCGTGCTGACCGGCGCGGGCGGCTTCGACTGCGGCGTTGAGGGCCAGCAGGTTGGTCTGGAAGGCGATTTCATCGATAACCTTGATGATCTTGCTGATGTTCTGACCGGCGTCGCTGATCTTGTCCATGGCGCCGACCATATCCTTCATTCGTAGGTTGCCCGTTTCGGCTGCGCTTTTCGATTCACCGGAAAGCTGGCTGGCCGTTCTGGCGTTTTCGGCGTTGGTCTTGACCTGATCGGCCATCTGATTCATCGAGGCGGACACTTCTTCCAGCGAACTGGCCGTTTCTGTCGCCCCCTGGGATAGATCCTGGCTGGCACTGGAGATCTCCTGGGCTCCGGACGCGATCTGCTCTCCGGCGACCTGGATATTGCCGACGATTTCACGCAGGTTGGTCAGCATGGTGCGCAGGGCATTACCGAGCTGATCACGTTCGGAGGCGACACTGACATCGCGGGTCAGATCGCCATGCGCAATGGCATCGGCAACCTGCGCCGTGGCATCGAGGCCATCGGCCATTTTGTCAAGCGCCCGGGCCAGCACGCCGACCTCGTCGTGGGTGTTCATGTTAAGGCGCTTGCTGAAATCCCCCAGGCTGATGGTGTCGGCCAGGTCTGCCGCAGCCTTGACCGGACGGGCGATGCTGCGCGCCATGATGAACAGGATGATCAGGGCAACGATGATGACGATGACGCCGACAACGATCTGCCAGGTCGCATTGCTGTTCCCCTGCGCCGTCAGCTCATCTCTCAGCTTGTAGGCGTCGGCCAGGATGACATCCTCATTGACGCGGACCATGACCGACCAGTATTTACCGCTGTTGCCTAGGCGAATTGGCGCCATGGCCCGGAAATCACCGGTTTTCTCGTCCTTGATAACTGTATGTGCACCTTTGCTGATGTTGCCGAGAATTTCGTCCCAGCCTTCTTTAATGCGCGAGCTGTAGCTTGTGCCGATCGTATCGGGATGTTCGCTGTGAGCGATAACCAGTCCCATATCGCTGAGGATGATGACAGCACCCTGGCCATCCAGCAGCCCCTTGTCGGCCTCTTCACTCAGTTTCTGAACAAAGGAAAGGTCATAATCGGCCCCGGCTACGCCGTAGAATTTATTATCGACCAGAATCGGCACCGACATGGTGGCCAAAAAGACCTGTTTGCCCTGAACGATATAGGGGAGCGGCCCGAGGACGCTTTCTTTGCCGGTGTCGTGCGGAGCTATATACCAGCCGCCCTTGAGTACGCCGTTAGGGTGACGATCCATGGTGTCGTATTCAACCAGCGGCTGAACGGCGATGTTGCCTCTGCTGTCGCGCGTCCAGTAAGGGGTGAAGCGGCCGGTGACTTTGTTGTTACCGTCTCTGTCGACCATGAATTCCGCGTCTCTGCCGTCGATGGCGTCCGGTTCCCAGCAGGAATAGGTACCGTTAAATGCCGGGTTGCCCTTGAGGACGTTAAGGAGAATGCCGTTGACCGCATCGCGGTCGATCAGCACATCGGTCTTGCCGTTGTTGTTGATTTTGCCGACCTCAAAGGTGTCGGCCATGGTCCGCGCCGCATCCAGGGCCAGGTTGACATCGGCCTGGATCATGCCGGCCTGATCGCCGGACAGGTTCAGCAGGGAGTCTTTAGATACTGATTCCAGCTGGGACGAGACGTTGGCGATGGTCATATCCTGGGTGGCGCTTGCCGAGTAGAGCCCGTAGATGACCAGGATCGCCGCGGTGATGAACAGGCAGAGCCCTGCCAGCAGGGTGATTTTCAGTTGAATGGATTTAATCTTCATGACTCTTCCTTTCATCATTGAAAGTGACTGTTGAGGCATAATATTAAAACATTCACATTTTTCGATCTTATTCTTTGTGAGGTCGGCACACAATAGTTTTTTTGAATTTTAGCCGTTTTTCAGGAAGTTTTCGTTTTTTTCTGCACAATGAGGAATTTTTCCCCCAGCTTTGCCGGGAGGGGGCTAGAGCATTTAATCTGAGAGGAGTTCAAGCATAATCAGGGTTTTGTCTTGTTATGCTGTTTGAGCTGCCCTTCGTTCACCGGCGTTTTTAGCCATGCCCCAGAACAGGGCGATTCCCCCCATAAAGATAAAAAGCAGCGCCGCGACAATAAAGGCATAGCGGTTCATGTCGGAGCCGATCATCTGGGCCAGCGCAGAGATGACATAGGGATTGATAAAGGACCCCAGGTTCTGGCCCATGATCACGATCGACATGGCCAGAGGAACAGCTGCGGGGCTGACCGACAGGGAGGTCCCCATCATGATGCTGGCGAAGACGATGGTGACCGTTCCGCCATAGAGAAAGCTGCCGCAATAGAGGATGGGCAGATTGGGTGACAAGGCGATGATGAGAAAGGAGACTGTGCCCAGAAACAGGCCGACGCTCAACGAGAGATGACCCACCAGCCGGACCAGTTTGCCGTAGAGAAATCCGGTAACGACACCACCGATGGCAAAGACCATTGTTGCCTGGCCGGCCTGGGCGGCGCTGCCGAGTTGGTGATCAGTCACGAAGAAGGCCAGAAAGTTTGCCAGGGTCATGGCGCCGATGAAAAAGATCAGGGTGGTGACTGTCCAGCCCAGAGCTGCGGGAGTGAGTTTCGGCTTGTTCGCGCCTGCTGTGTGACATGATACGCGAACGGGTGGTTTCTTGGGTAAGAAAAGCGCAACACAGATCAGGGAGATCAGGGCCACAGCGTGGACGTAGAAGGTGATATTCCAGTCGATAACAGCCAGATAGCCGCTGGTAAAGAACATGAAGGCGCAACCGAGCATCTGTGCCGAAGAGAGCTGGCCCATGACCCTGGTCCGCTCATCTCCAGCAAAATATTCGGCAACAAGGGCCGAAGAGAGGACCTGGGTTATAGCCACGCCGACACCGAGGACGGCTCTGCAGGCGAGGATCAGCTTAAACGAATCGAGAAAGGCAGGCGCCATGCCGCCAAGCAAAAAGCAGACGATGCCGAACAGGACCAGGTTTTTCTTGGCTACGAATTCGTCAAGCTTGCCGATCAGCGGATTGACGAAGATGATGACGATGCAGGGCAGGGTGATCAGCAACTGGATGGAGGTCTGACTGACGTCGCTGAAGTGTTTGGCGATTTCAGCAAGACCGCTGGCTATTCCGACAACTCCCATCAGGAGGATGCCGATACTGAGAATGGCGATACGGACACTGCTATCTGTCTGGTTCATGAGTTTACCGAATAAAAGTCGAGGTATAAATAATGGCTAGTCATATAGACGACTATAATACATGGAGCGGCGGAAATTTCGACAGTTAATTTATTCAACCGAAAAAAAAGAATTGATCGGCAGATTTTCTGCCAGTTGCAGCCCATGTTCAGGACAGTTATTTGATAGCGGGAATGATGGCTGTATGACCAGCTGGCTCAGTTCTTCAAGCTGACGACCGGCTCAAGTCTCACTCGTGCAGCATAATAGGCCAGGCCATCGACTGCGTCGGTAAGCCGCGCAGGGATGGCGTTGTTGGCCTGTCCCTGTTTCATCGGGACGTTTTTCCAGCACATCAGGGTGCCCGGGGCTATATCCGTCGTTATGACGGCCTCGGCGACGAAGCTCCCGGTCGGTCCGGCTATCCGGACCTCATCCCCCTGCTGCAGGGCAAGGTTCCGGGCATCTTCGGGGTGGATGTGGACCGTCTGGAGCCCCTCTTCCATCCCCGGCAGGATCTGGGAGTTCAGGTAGCTCATATGCGATGAAGTCAGCAGCTGAAATCCTGCGGCCTGGTCCGGAGCATCCAGGTCCAGTTGCCTGGTCCAGTAGTGTCGTTCAGGAAGTTCGATCCGTTTTAGCTGTGCCTGTGGCTTCAGCGAAAAGTTCAACTTCAGGCTGTCTGCCAGGAGGGTCGCGGCCGCAAGATCAGACAACTCATCTGTCAACCGTTCTCTCTGGAGATGATGCGGGAAGAAATAGCTGCCCATGAAATCGTCCTGGGCGAACATGCCGCCGACCTTGAGAAAGAAGTCGGCATGGCGGCTGGTTTCGTCAATTCCGGTGCCGATCACCAGGCTCGGCGTGGTTGTCAGGGCCTGCCGCCAGAGGTTGGAATCGGGAAAGGTCATGGCCGGGTTGGCGGCCACGCAGACGAACAGGTCGAAGTCGCCGTTGACCAACGCTGCAGCGATACGGTCGATATGGACATAACCGGCAAACGACGCTTGCGGCTTTTCCCACAGCCGTTTCGACCCGTGGGTCCAGAACAGCAGGTCCTGGCTGCCGGTCTTGACCGCCAGGCGGTTGATCCAGCGAAAGGCGTTCATGCCGTTTTGCTGGCGTTGCAGACCGGATCCCTGGATGTGGGCCACCCTGCTGTTTTTCAGGAGGGCCAGCAGCAGGTCAAAGTCTTCTCTGCTGATACCGCACTGGCTGATCAGCCGGTCCGGGTCATAGCCGTCCTCAAGCCCCAGGGCGCAGAGCAGGGCGCAGGCGAGCAGGCCGTCGCAGCCGGGTCTGATCTGGAGGTAATGGTCGGCCAGTTCGGCCGTTGGTGCCCGGAACGGATCGATGTAGATCAGCTGCTTACCCTGTTTTTTGAGCTGCTTGAGGTAGGTGTAAAGGTGCGGGCTGGTCGCTTTGGCGTTTTTTCCGTAGACCATGATCGCTTCCGACTTTTCCAGCTCATTGACATCCGGATTGACGACAACGCCAAAATCGGCCTGGTGGGCGGCACTGCCGGTGTCGTCACAGGGCCCTCCGCTGGTTGCCTGGCAGTTGGGAAATGCCGAGAAGAACAGGTCCCAGCAGGCCATGTTGTAGCCCAGACTGCCCGAACCGCGCAGGTAGAGGATCTTCTTGTCCCGATAAGTGGCCAGATTCTCTGTCAGCGCATGCAGAGCTTCGCCACTGTTGGCAAATGTCTCCTTCGCTCCATTGTTCAATCGCCAGGACGGTTCACCATTGTTGACCTCACGTTCGATGAATGTCCGGAATTTTTGGCAGACAAAGCCGGGAGACGACCAGTCCTGGGCCTGCCCCTGGTAGTTGTAAGGGGAGATCGATGTGAAACTGACACCACAGAGGTCGGGGCAATCTTTGCTGCAGAAGAAATTCATCTTTCATCCTGTCAATTCAAGTCGTCGGAACGAGCTGTCGCGCAGTTGTCAAAATCCTGTCATCTCGCTTTGATAGCGTCCCATTCTAACCTGAATAGACTTCCCTGTCTCGTGAAAGACCAGGAAAATCAATCTGTTAAATTTGATTTAATGTTTTGGCGCGATTCTCGCTAGGAAGATATCCGGATTGTTGTGCTAACCCTGGAGGGCTTGATGAAACAACCTCTTGTCTCGATAAAATGGTTTGGCTGGTCGCTGCTGTTGATCCTGCTGTTCGCCAGTATGGTTGTGCCGGTTCAGGCGGACCAGGCGCTGACTGCGATGAGCAAGGATGAATCTCCCCATCAGACCAAACTGATCCTCAAGCTGACGGAGATGCCGGCTTTTGAGTTGCGACACTCCGGTCAGCGGGTCGATCTGGAAATTCAAAACGCTGGTGTCGCACCGAGCCTGCACAGTCTTCCGGAAGATCAGAGCATCGTCAAAGTGATGCTGGCGAAGAAGCATGATGCGCTACTGATCTCTTATCTGTTACGCCGCCTGCCGCAACAGGTTGTGGCAGAATCGAAGGACAACCCGCCGCGCATTGAACTGAATATCTACTGGGAGCAGGGGAGTGAGGGGGCCCGCCCCGGTGTCGCTTTCAGAATTGCCGACCTGCCGCCCCGCAAAGCCGGACCGGGGGTGGCCAAGTCGCTGCTGCGCTCCCCCTGGGAGGATGACTGGCTGGCCTTTTTCGAGGAGTACCGCAGCCTCTGGACGCTGGATCTGCCCCTGACCTATACACTGCCCAGCCTGCCGCAGCTGATCAGCGATGAGCAGAGCGTACTCTGGCCGTTACAGGACTTTGCCAACCGGGGGATGTTCCTCAGCCTGTTGCAGGAAGCGACCGCGCTGAGCGACCTGGCGGAAGAAGAACTCTATCTGCGTGATGTCATTGTCGCCGAGGCCCAGTTGCGCACCGATGCTCTCGAGGCGGCAACGGCCAGGCTCGATGCGTTGCGAGATCTGGGAGGTTCCCAACAGGCCCGTGTCGAATATTTGACAGCCTACGCACAGGGAGTTGCCGGTCAGCCGCTCGTCGCTCAATTGACACTCGGTGGCCGGCTCCCCCAGCTCGCGGAACAGGATCCTTTCCTGCCGCTCTATCAGCTGCTTTACGCGGAAACCTCTCTGGACTCAAAGCAGGACAAGGAGGCTCTCGGGCACCTCGGTAGCGGCATCAACTGGCCGGACAGCCTGTTGTCGATTGTCGACCTGCGCCGCGCCGATGCCCTCGCCGGGCTCGGTGACATGCAGGCAGCCTCGGAGATCTATACCGATCTGGCGGAAGAACCGGGCCTCTTTGAGCATTATCTGTTTTCCTTCAACCGTGCTGCCTTCAATGCCTTCAAGCTGCAAAACTACGAATTTTCCTACCACCTTTACCGCCAACTCGCTGACCTGGCTCTGGAGCTGCCGGGAAGCGATCTGGTTCTCTATGCTTCGGGGGCGGCGGCCCTTGAATCGGGAGATCTCGGCTGGGGGCTGGTCGGCTTGCAGCGGGCGACCCTCGATCGACCCGGAAGTGAAGGTGGCGACCGGGCCGAACTGTTGATGATCGATCTGAAGGTCAACAACGATGGGGACATGGCCCTGCTCGATGCGGCCGATGCCTATGGCGACCTGGCCCGCCGCTCGAATTCGCGTGCTGTGCGCGAAGAGGCCTATTTCAAACAGGCACTGGCCCATTACCTTCTGGGTGAAAATGTCCAGAGTGTCGATGAGCTGATGACCTTTAACCGCGATTTCCGCAGCTCTGCACTGCGCCGAGAAGCGGAGCTGCTGCTGGCAAAACAGTTGCCCGGTCTGATCCGCAGTCTGATCGATGAGCAGGACGATCTGAAAGCGGTGGTTCTGGTCGAACAGAATCGCAAGCTGTTGCTCAACGACAAGCTGGGCCGGGACTTCCTTAACGATGTTGCCAAGGCTTTTGACCGCCTTGGGCTCTACGAGCGTGCCACCAAGGTGCTGCTCTATCTCTTCGATCAGAGCAGAGGTAGAGCCGAGCGCGAGGATCTCTATCTGCCTCTTGCCGAATCCTACCAGAAACAGGGGGAGTACGCGCGGGCCAGTGAGTATTCGGAAAACTATCTGAAGCGTTACCCGAAGGGAGATGACGCCGGCCCCCATTACCAGATTCTGCTCGACAGTCTGGCCCGCCAGGAGCGCAATCAGGAGCTGCTTGAATGGCTGCGCAAAGGCGATCGCCCGACATCCGTCGACCTGGAGAAGCGTGCTGCCCAGGCTTACTGGGACCAGGGCGATTACCTGGCGGTTATCGACAGTCTGAACAAGGTCATGCAGATGGGGGGCGACCTGCAAGTCAAAGAAATGGCACAGCTGGCCGAAGCCAGCTATCAGATCGGTCAGCTGAGCGCTGCCGACAGCTATTATCGGGCCCTTTTTGAAGATCCTGAATTTTCCTCCCAGGCTCGTTATCGGGTCGCGCAAATAGGCTTGAAATCTGGAGATAAGGCCGAATCACTCAAGCTGTTGGAGAACCTGGTCGAAAAAGACGGAGTGAGCGGCTGGGGGAAATTGGCCCGGGATTTGCTCTTGGTAGAAAACAGGTAATTTGACTCGCCAACAGTAGCGACAGGCAGGAGAGACACATGGCAGATTTTATACTCACCGACCGGACCTTTTCGGTTCTGCAGAAGAGCCTGGATCTTCGTGCTCAGAATCAGGAAGTCATCGCGTCCAACATCGCCAATGCTGAGACTCCGGGGTACAGCGCGCGCAAAATGCACTTTGAAGAGAATCTGCGCAAAGCGATCGAGACACCGCAACTGGACAGCCGTCAGACAAACTCCAAGCACTTCCCGATCGGCGGCAGCAGCATTCAGGCGGTTCAGGGCACTATTGAAAAGGAACTGGAAGCCAGCCCTCTGGGGGACGGCAACAACGTCTCGATGGATGAGGAAATGTTCGATCTGGCAGAAAACCAGCTGCTCTACGAGGCCGGTGCGCAGATTCTCAAGAAGAAGCTGACCCTGCTAAAGTATGCGGCCAATAACGGCGGCTAGGAGGTTCTATGGATATCTTTACCAGTATGAAAATCAGCGCTTCGGCGCTAAAGGCCCAGCGGATCCGGATGAATGCGATCAGCTCCAACCTGGCCAATATCGAGACAACCCGGACGCCGGACGGTGGCCCGTACCGCAAGCGTGAGGTTGTCTTTACCTCAACCCAGCAGGGGTTTGCCGAACAGCTCGACAGCCAGATGAGTGATGCCGTGCAGGGGGTCAAGGTAGCTAACGTCCAGGCCAGCAGCCTGCCGCCGCGCATCGTTTACGACCCGACCCATCCGGATGCCAATGAAAACGGCGAGGTCGCGATGCCCAATATCAGCCTGGTCGAAGAGACGGCCGATATGATGTCGGCATCACGCGCCTACGAAGCGAACGTCACGGTTGTTAAGTCGGCCAAGCGCATGGCGCTCAAGGCCCTCGAGATCGGCAAGTAGAAGGAGTAGTTCATGAACAGTATCGCTGACATTACCATGAAGGCTCACCTCCAGGGAATGAGCCAGGTCAAGACCAGCCCGATCCAGCAAAGCGCCGACAAATTCGGCGCAGCCCTGCTGAAATCGATCTCCGAGGTGAACCAGTCGCAGATCAATGCGGACAAGGCCGCCGAGCAGATCGCCGCCGGTGATACCAAGAACCTGCACGAAGCGATGATCAAGCTCGAAGAAGCGGATATCTCACTGCGCCTGATGGTGCAGGTTAGAAATAAAGCTGTCGAGGCGTACCAAGAGATTATGAGAATGCAAGTTTGATGGAGACACCTTAGGTTCCACCATCAAAGTTATTGCAAAATTGGTTGAAGCACGAATCAGATTGACCCAGGGCAGAGCCAGATAATCGGAGGATGTGACCGATGGCAGACGAAAAGAACGATATCATGAAAACAGGCGCAGGGGCTGAAGAGAAGGCCGCTGACGTCAAAAAGAACATCATCGACGTCATCAAGGAGTGGCCACTGATGCGCAAGCTCAGTCTGGCCGGTGCGGTGGTTGTCTGTGTAGTTCTTTTCGGTGTGATTATCGCTCAGTCGCGGGTAGCGGACTACAGCCTGCTGTTCGCCAATCTGCCCAGTCGGGACGCCGCTACCGTTGTCCAGTGGCTGAAGGACCGCAAGATCCCTTACCGTCTTGATGATGGCGGCCGCGATATCCTGATCCCAGCCGATCAGGTCTATGAGGCACGCATCGAGCTGGCCGGTTCCGGTCTGGCCGAAGGCGGAGTCGGTTTCGAGATCTTCGACAAGCAGAGCTTTGGCATGACCGATTTTGCCCAGAAGGTCAACTACCGTCGGGCCATGCAGGGCGAACTGCAGCGCACCATTTCCTCGCTGGCTCCGGTTGAATCGGCGCGCATCCATCTGGCGATCCCGGAAAAACGTCTGTTCCGTGAAGAGCAGCAGGCTGCGACAGCCTCGGTCATCGTCAAGCTTGAGCAGGGCCGTTATCTGACCGAACCTCAGTTGCAGGGGATCGTCCACCTGGTGGCTGGCAGTGTCGAAGGACTGGAAGCCGAGAATGTCACCGTCGTTGACTCGAGTGGCAAGGTTCTCTCCAAGAGCCGCGCCGATGAACTGGGCGGGCCGATGACCCCGGGCATGCTGACCTATCAGCAGACCATGGAAAAACGCCTGGAAAGCCGCGCCCAGTCGCTGCTTGACCGTGCTCTCGGAGCCGGCAACTCGCTGGTCCGGGTCAATGCCGAGCTTGATTTCGATCAGCGTGAACGGGTCGAAGAGGCGCTTGATCCGAAAGGTTCGGTGGTGGTCAGCGAACAGACCAGTAATGAAGAGGGGGGCGGCGAGGTCTCCCAGGGGGTTCCCGGGGTCGTCTCCAACCTGCAGAACAACGGTGGCTCGACCACGGCCAGAACGCCGGCGAGCCGTTCCAACGAGACGGTCAATTACGAGCTGAGTAAGGTGGTCAGCAAAACCGTCGAGTCGGTCGGCAGCCTCAAGGCCCTGTCGGTCTCGGTGCTGGTGGCCGACCGCGTGAGCACGGGTGCCAACCCCGGTGATCCGCCGGTCAGCACGCCGCGCAGCGCCCAGGAACTGCAGGAGATCGAGCAGATGATGCGCAGTGCTCTGGGGATCAATGACACCCGTGGCGATCTGATTTCTGTCGTATCGATGCCGTTTGAAAGCAGTTTCGAAGAGCAGCTCCCGGCGCCGACCGTGGTCGAGAAGGTCTATCCCTTCATGCCGCTCATCAAGTATGTGCTGCTGGCGATTGCCGCTCTGTTTGTCTACCTGCTGTTCTTCCGCCCGCTGATGAAAACCCTGCGTGGTGTCAAGGAAGAGACTCAACCGATGAAAACGGTGGAAGAGCTTGAAGCGGAGCTGCGTGGTGGAGAAGGGCCAGCGTTGCTCGGGACTTCTTCCGATCCCCTCGAGCGACTTCGTCAGGAAGTTATGGGAGGAGGTGCCGTGCCTGTTCAGATCATCAAAACCTGGTTGCGTGAAGAAACAGCCGAATCATGATCTGTTGTGTTTGATATGGGGAGTATAACAAGGTGATGAAAGCAAAAGCTCTGACTGGAGCTCAAAAAGCGGCAATCCTTCTGCTGTGTCTTGGCGAAGAAGTCTCGGGTAAGATTTTCGAAGCCCTGGATGATAAGGAAGTGCGTGAAATCACCCGTGAGATGATCGCTATCGAACATGTCGACGGGGCCGTGGCGCGGGAAATTCTTGAGGAGTACAACAAGGTCCGTGGTGGTGATATCGGCGTTTATGTCCGCGGTGGAGAGTTTGCCAAACATGCGATATTGGGGACCGGGGATCCGACCCGCGCCCAGAATCTGCTGGAACAGGTTCATGCCGGGATCGAATCACGTCCTTTGGAAACCATTTCCAAAATGCATCCGCGGATGGTTGCCGGCTTGCTGGAAAATGAACATCCCCAGACGGTGGCGCTTATTTTGTCGACCCAGAAAGAAGATCTGACCAGCCGGGTCCTTTCTGAAATGCCTGACGATCTGCGCGGTGAAATCGTCTACCGGATCGCCAAGATTGACACCGTATCACCGGAGGTCATCAATCAGATTGAGGAAGCTCTTCAGCGGGATGTCGGTGTCGCTGTGGGCCGTGACCAGAAGCAGGTCGGCGGGATCGATAAGGTTGTCGAGATTCTGGCCAAACTGGACAAATCGTCCGAACAGGGGATTCTGACCAGTATTGAAGCGGCTGATCCTGAAATGGCCGAAGAAATCCGCCGTCATATGTTCACCTTCGAAGATATGGTGATGATCGATAGCCGCGGGATGCAGGCTGTTCTGCGCGAGGTCAGCACCGATATGCTGACCCTGGCCTTGAAGACGGCCAGCAATGAGATCAAAGAGAAGATTTTTGCCAATATTTCCCAGCGGGCGGCCGATATGATTGCCGAGGATCTCGAGGCCATGGGGCCACGCAAGCTCTCAGAGGTCGAGGCGATGCAGTCCGAAGTGGTGAGGGTGGCACTGAAGCTGGAAGAAGAAGGAACCATAGTCATTCCTGGACGAGGTGGTAGCGGCGATGAGCTTGTCTAAAATCTACAGAGGAGAACAGGCCGCCGGCCTGAGAGCATTTCAGTTCGCCTCATTCGGTGAGGGGGCCGTTCAACAGTGTGCGGAACCGGCTGAGTTTGTTGCCGATGGCAGTCAGCAGGTCATGAACGCGGAGCCGTTTGAGCCAGCGGCGCCGGGACACAGTGCTGAAGAGCTCGAAGAGGCTTACGCCAAGGGCGTAAGCGATGGCCTGGAGCAGGCCCGCCTGCAGTTCGGTGACAGTGCTCAGTCTCTGGCCGATGCGGCGACCCAGCTCAGTCGCCTGCGCGACGATCTGGCCCGCAACAGCTCACAGGATATGCTGCGTCTGGTGATGGCT
This sequence comes from Geopsychrobacteraceae bacterium, assembly GCA_963676795.2. Lineage (GTDB taxonomy): Bacteria > Desulfobacterota > Desulfuromonadia > Desulfuromonadales > Geopsychrobacteraceae. The sequence goes on from CAXXTB010000002.1 coordinate 192,726, forward strand.
ATTGCCGAACAGGTCATCCGCCGCGAGGCCCAGTCAGGTGCTGACGTGGTGCTCAAGATCATTGAGCATGCCCTGCAGTCCTCGGTGCGGGCCGACCAGTACCGGGTCAAGGTCAATCCTGACGATCTTGACAAGGTCGTCGAAAACAAGCCGCTCTTTCTGGCCAGTATCGGTGGCCTGAAAAACCTCTCCGTTGAAGCCGATCCCGCTGTTTCACAAGGCGGCTGTCTGGTCGAGTCGGAGCTGGGGGAGGTCGATGCGACCATCGAAACCCAGCTGTCTTCCATTCGGCAGGTTCTCGATGAGGCGATCGCGGCGAAACGATGAGATCCCTGGTCGATTGCGTCAAAGCTGTCAATCCGCTCAAGGTCAGCGGCAAGGTTATCCAGATCGTCGGGCTGGTCGTCGAAGGCTACTGTCCGACAGCGACGGTCGGCACCCTCTGTCAGCTGATTCCTCTCGGCGGCGGTGAGCCGGTTCCTGCCGAGGTGGTCGGTTTTCGCGATTCCAAGGCATTGCTGATGCCGCTTGGCGAGCTGCGGGGCCTGGGGCCGGGCAGTCTGATCCAGGTGGTGCGCGACCGGGCGACGCTCAATGTCGGCAATCAGCTGTTAGGCAGGGTTCTCGACGCCCTCGGTCAGCCGCTCGATGAGCTGCCGATACCATTCTGTCCTGATGAAATGCCGCTCTACGCGCTGCCGCCAGGTCCCATGGCGCGCAAGCCGATCAAAGAGCCGCTCGATCTCGGCGTGCGCGCGATCAACGGTCTGTTGACCTGCGGCATCGGCCAGCGGATGGGGATCATGGCCGGTTCCGGGGTCGGCAAGTCGGTGCTGCTCGGTATGATGGCCAAGCACACGGTCGCTGATGTCAACGTCATCGCCCTGATCGGTGAGCGTGGCCGTGAAGTCCGCGAGTTCCTCGAGCGCGATCTTGGCCCCGAAGGGGTTGCGCGCTCGGTGGTTATCTGTGCGACCTCCGACCAGTCGCCGCTGCTCAGGATGCGTGGCGCCTTTGTCGCCACAACCGTTGCCGAGTATTTCTGCAGGCAGGGGAAAAACGTTCTGCTGCTGATGGATTCGGTCACCCGTTTCGCCATGGCGATGCGCGAGGTCGGTCTGGCGATCGGCGAGCCGCCGACCACCAAGGGCTATACCCCGTCGGTCTTCGCCACCCTGCCGAAACTGCTCGAGCGTGCCGGCAGCTTTTCCGGCCAGGGGAGTATCACCGGGCTCTATACGGTACTGGTCGAAGGGGACGATATGAATGAGCCGATCGCCGACTCGGTCCGCTCCATCCTCGATGGTCACATCGTGCTATCCCGTGATCTGGCCGCCCGTAACCATTTCCCGGCGATCGACGTGCTGCGCTCGGCCAGTCGGGTCATGCGCGATATCGTGCCGGAGGAGCATATGCAGGCCGGTGGCCAGGCCCGTGAGATTCTGGCGACCTACAAGGAGGCGGAAGACCTGATCAATATCGGCGCCTACGCCGAAGGGAGCAACAAGCGGATCGATTACGCCATCTCCAGGATCGAGGCGGTCAACGGGTTTCTCAAGCAGGGAATGAACGACGCTGTCGACCTGGAAACCACTCTGGCCGAGCTGACTGAGCTGCTGCTCGACCGCAGGCGGGGGTAAGGATGGACCATCTCAAATTTGAAATTTCAGATTTCAGATCGCCGGAGGCGGTAAGGGTGGACCATTTCAGATTTGAAGTTTCAGCTTTGAAATCGCCGGAGGCGTGCTGATGGCGTACAAATTCAAACTTCAGTCGGTACTCAACTATCGGCAGATCCTTGAGGATCAGGCTCAGCAGCAGCTCTCAAGCAGTCTGCAGCAGCGCCTCGAGCTGCAGCAGCAGATGACTCGCGTCGCAGAGCGCCTGATGCAGACCGACCGGGAGCTCAAACTTAAACAGCAAAAAGGGATGGATATCGCCGATCTGACCCTTTTCGAGGATCAGATCAGCCACTGTCAGCGCCAGTTGGATCTGTTGCGCAAACAGCAGCTCAGGCTGGAAAGAACCATCGATGAACAGCGTCAGGAGCTGTTGCAGGCCTCTATGGAACGTCAGGTCATGGAAAAGCTCAGGGACAAACAGAAAGACGAATATCTGCGGGCAGAAGGGCGCAAGGAGCGTGAGCTGCTTGATGAAATCAGCCTGCGGGGTAAAGGAGACAGCCAATGAAACGGATGATGTTCTGGCTGCTGGTCCTGGTGAGTCTGGGAGCCGTCGGTTTTGCCGCAGATGCCACGCCGGGCACTGAAAACGATACGACCATCTCTTCGGTCGAAGAGCGCCGTATCCTCGTTTCCGTGGAACAGGAACGGGCGAAATTGCTGGAACGGGAAAAAGAAGTCGATGGCCGGGAAATGCAGCTAAAGACTCTTGAGGGCGAGGTCGATAAGAAGCTCGCAGAGATGCAGAGCCTAAGGACGGAACTGCTCAACCTGATCGAGAGCAACAAGCAGGCCGAGCAGAAAGTGCAGGATCTGGTCAAGCAGGTCGAAACGGAGCGAATCTCCGAACTGAGCCTGATGTACGAGAAGATGAGCCCGCAGAAGGCCGCAATTCTGCTAAAGGATCTTGATCAGGATGTCGCAGTCGGCGTGCTCCTCGGGCTGAAGAAAAAGTCGGCCGGAAAAATTCTCGACAGTCTTGATGCGGACACGGCGATCCAGCTCAGCTCAGCGCTTACCGAGATCGATATCCCGGATACGCAATAGCGGGAACAGTCCGCAACGAACCTTATCCCATAGAAAGGAGGTGAATGAGATGCAAACAGTCATGAACGTCGATATGGCATCGACCGTTGGAGACAATCTGTTTTCCTCCAGAACGACATCCGCAGGCAGCCAGGATTTCGGGCGGGTCATGAACGAAGCCCGTCAGGCCGGGAAGAAGTCTGAAGTCAACACTGGCGAAGCCAGGTCTGAACAAAAGGCAATCCAGCAAAAATCGCATAAGCAGGCTGAACGGCCGGAAACGGCGGATCAAACCGATGCTGTCGCTCAGACAGATCAGGTCGAAGCTCAGCAGGCTGGCATCACTGACGACGCTGCTGTCATCAACAAAAAGCCTGAAAAGGTTCAGCACGAGCTGGTAAACCTGCTGCAGACTCTGGCAGAGGTCTCTGACCAGGTCAGTGATTCGCAAGAGGTCGATCTGGATGGGCTGCTGAGTCAGTTGGTGACAACTCTGAACGATGCAGTTGACAACAGCGAGCTGCATGGCGAGCATGTGGTCGCCGGGGTTGATCTTTCGCCCTTGGTCGATATGCTCAAGGACCTTGAGTCGTCTGAGGATCCGCAGGCCACCCTCTCCGGGTTGACTGATCAGCTCAAGGAGCAGTTGCACGCTCTGTTTGAAACCAGAGAAAGCGGTGCTGCGGCGGTTTCTCCTGAGGTTGTTGCTCAGGCTCCTGGCGTTGTCCCTGTGACGGAAACTCTTGCCCAGGCCCGTCAGTTGCTGCAGAAAGCCATTGACGCAGTTGCCTCTCAGAACGAAAACGAGGTGGCTGGCGGTGATGAGCAGCAAGTTGTTGGCGAGGATCTGTCGTTGTTCAAAACAGAGACAAAGGACGAGATCGATCCGCGCTTTGCCGGACTGCTGAATGTTCGTCAACAGTCGCGCAGCGGCTCTGACGCTTCAACGGTTCCTGTCAACGGGCAAAAAAACAGCGAGCAGGTTGCCAGTGGAAGCGCGGTAACCACTGAAGCGTCCCCGGCTGAAGGACTTGAAGCTCAGGTTCCGGCTCAGTCTCAGGCTGCGGTCCCGTCTCAGCCTCAGGTCGAAGCAGGACCGCAACAGGCAACGGCGCATAATGTCACGCAGTCTCAGGGACAGGCCCAACTGGCCGGTCTGAATGCGCAACCTCAGGCCAACGGCGTACAGGTTTCTGTGCAGCCCCAGGCACAGCAGGTTTTTACTCTGGCCAGCGGAACTCAGGTCAGTGAGAGTCAGATCTTTGATCAGGTTGTCACACATATCTCCGGCAGCGCCAACGGTGAAACCGGACGTATGGTTGTCCGCCTCAACCCCGCCGAACTGGGCAGCCTCAAGCTGGATCTGCAGGTCGAAGGGGACAAGGTTCGCGCCAATATCCATGCCCAGAGTCAGCAGGTTCAGGAAGTGATCGAACGTAACCTGCCGCAATTGCGCAATGCCCTGGCCGAACAGGGGCTGAAGATCGATCAGTTCCAGGTCAGTGTCGATCAGCAGCAGGATCAGAACCGCTTTGCCGGACAGCAGCAACAGCAGTCACGCAATTCTTCCGCCCGGCAGATCTGGCACAACGAAGGGACGGCAGAAGAACAGTCGATCCCCCTGGCCCACCTGGTTCAGAACGGTGGCGGAGGCATCAGCCTCCACGTCTAAAAGTATAAAAATTCTAAAGAAAGGAGGATTAGATAGATGGCGGCAATCAGTGGAATCGATACAGGCTATTCAATCAGCAGCCTGACCTCGTCGAAAACTGAAGACGTGTCGATGGGCAAAGAGGATTTTCTGACCCTGCTCGTCGCTCAGCTGCAGAATCAGGATCCGATGAACCCTTCCGATGCGACTGAATTCACGGCCCAACTTGCCCAGTTCAGTCAGCTGGAGCAGTTGACCAACGTCAACAGCAGCCTGGAAGGCTTGGCAACCATGAGCAGCGAGATGCAGCGCATGTCGGCACTTGGCCTGATTGGTCAGGATGTCGTCGCCCAGGCCGATGAGTTCGACTTCAACGGTGAGTCCGTTGAACTGGGTTATCGTCTCGACAGCCCGGCCGAGGATGTCAAGCTTTACGTGCTGGGTTCAAGCGGCGCAACCCTGGCGACCCTGACAGCACAGGACACCTCGGCGGGAGAACATTTCTTCAGCTGGGATGGCACGACCGACACCGGCATGCCGTTGGTGGCGGGGCATTACAGCCTGGTGGCCAGGGCTGTCGACGCCGATGAAGCCCTGTTGAACTGTCAGACCCTGGTTCAGGGGCAGGTCAGTGCCGTTGACTTGAGTGCCGAACCGGCACAGCTGGAAACAACGGCGGGCACCTTCTCGATCTCCAAGGTCGATAAGGCAGGGGCGGTCCTATGAGTGATGATCTGACCATTATCCCGCAACCGATCGGGGTTGCCAGGCCTCAACAGGCCAAGGGAGTGCAGCAGGCTCAGAGGAGCGGCCAGAGTTTTGATCAGCTGCTCAACAAGAAGATAGATCAGGGCAGTGTCAAGTTTTCCCGCCACGCCAGTGAACGGATGCAAAGTCGCGGTATTTCCTTTGATGCCGGACAGCTGCAGCGTCTCGAGAGCGCCGTCTCCCAGGCCAGCGCCAAGGGGTGCAGGGAATCGCTGGTGATGCTGGATGAAACAGCCCTGGTGGTCAGCGTAAAAAACGATACCGTGGTCACAGTGGTTGATCGCGAACAGATGAAAAACAACGTTTTTACAAATATCGACAGCGCAGTAATCGCTTAATCCGAACCGGTCCTCTTGGAGGAGGTTCGCAAGCCGCCGACCGATAGACGCGGCTTCCCAAAAGGAGAGACAAGATGGGTGTATCCAGTTCTTTGTACAGTGGTGTCAGTGGCTTGAACGCCAACGGTAACGCCATGAGCGTTATCGGTAACAATATTGCCAACGCCAATACAGTCGGTTTTAAATCGAGCCGGGCGATCTTCGGTGACCTGCTCTCCAGCCAGATCTCGGGCTCCGGCGGGATTTCCCAGGTTGGCCGCGGGGTCGGCCTGTCGATCGTCGACAACATCTTCAGCCAGGGCACCTTTGAAAACACCGAAACCAATACCGATCTGGCAGTTGAAGGGGCCGGTTTCTTTATCGTCAGTGATCCGTCAACTGGAAATACTGTCAATAACTATACCCGGGCCGGAGCCTTCCGCTTTGATGCCAATGGCTACATGGTGAACCCGGAAGGTTACAATGTCATGGGTTACCAGCTGGATGAAGAGGGTAATGCTATCGGTGACCTGACGCCGATCTGGGCCAACACCCAGTCTTTTACCCAGGCGGGTTATACAGCGAATATCGATCTGAATACCAACCTCGATTCCGATTCGATAGCCATTCCGACCGGCTTCGATCCTCTCGATCCGACCAACTCATCCAACTATGCAACCTCGATCCAGGTCTACGACAGTCTGGGGAGTACCCACCTGATGACCACCTATTTCACCAAGACGGCCGATCAGTCCTGGCAATGGAACACGGTTGTCGACGGCGGCGAGCTGACCGGGGGGACTGCCGGCGTTCTCGAGGTTGTCGGGAGCGGAACGCTGGGTTTTGATGCCAGCGGTGACCTGATCACTATCGACGGCAACGACCTGTACACGACCCCCGGCGATACCTCAAGCGACCCGGTCAATCCTCGACCGGCTGCTGTGACGACCGCCGGTGCTCTCGACTGGAACAACGGGGCGATTCAGACCCAGCAGGTGTCGATCGATATGCAGACCAGTCAGTATGCCAGCCCCTCGGTCGTGGTTTCCCAGGAGCAGGATGGCTACGGAACCGGTACCCTGGTGAAGTTGAGTGTCGATGAGCTCGGCAATGTCGTTGGTAACTTCTCCAACGGCACACCGCGTAAACTGATGCGTCTCGCTCTGGCCAAGTTCACCAACCCGAACGCTCTTGATAAGGTTGGCAACAATATGTTCGCCCAGAGCAACAATTCCGGTGTTCCGGTTATCGGTACCGTTGGCTCAGGTGTCGGTAATATCTTTACCAATGCGCTGGAACTTTCCAACGTCGATCTGGCCCAGGAGTTTGTCAAGATGATAACCACCCAGCGCGGTTTTTCGGCCAACTCGAAGACGATCACCACGACGGACGAAATGCTGACAGAGGTTATTAATCTGAAACGCTAATATTCTGGTCAAAATTATGACTTACTATGAGAGGGCTGCTCCAGTGACATGGACAGCCCTCTTTTTTTGTTTTATAACAAACTGTAATTCGTATGGTTTTTATTTGTTGGAAAACGCTATGGAAGATGGCATACAATCTGCTTAGTATCAAAACGGCAGCTTTATGCTAGATTTTAGTGTCATCTTTTTGGACAGAAGAGTTGGCAGATTCTTGAAACGGATCGGGGAAAATTATGGATATAGCCACTATAATCGGCCTGCTGGCGGCCTTCGGTTTGATGATCTCCGCTATCATGCAGGGCGGTTCGCTGATGATCTTCATCGATGTTGCTTCGATGATCATCGTTATTGGCGGAACTATCGGTACCATTCTGGTCCATTTCCCGCTAGGGGACATCCTCGGTGCATTCAACGTTGCCCGTAAGGCCTTTTTTCATAAATCACAGTCTCCGGTTGAGACCATTACAAAACTGACCACTTTCGCCGGCAAAGCGCGGAAAGAAGGGATACTTTCCCTGCAGTCTGTCATGAACGAGATCGATGACGATTTTTTTCTCAAGGGGTTGCAGATGGCAGTTGACGGCCAGGAACCGGAAGCCCTGAGTGATCTGCTCGACAAGGAGATCGAATATGTCATGGAACGTCATGACAAAGGGGCGGATATCTTTAGCGCCCTGGCCTCCTATTCTCCTGCGATGGGGATGATCGGTACTCTGATCGGTCTGGTCCAGATGCTGCAGAATATGAGTGACCCATCTTCTATTGGTCCGGCGATGGCGGTTGCTCTGCTGACGACCTTTTACGGCGCGGTTATTGCCAACGTTATTGCGACGCCGATAGCCGGCAAACTGAAGTTACGCTCTGCCAGTGAAATTTTGAACAAAACCCTGATCAATGAGGGGATGAAAGCGATTCTGGAAGGGGAGAATCCGCGCCTGATGGAGCAGCGCCTGCACGCTTTCATCGCCCCGAAACTGCGACAGAGCAATTTCAATTAAGGCGGATCTATCGATGGCAGCCAAGAAACCAAAATGCCCTGCCGGGGCGCCGATGTGGATGGTGACCTTCAGTGATATGGTCACCCTGTTGTTGACTTTTTTCGTTCTGCTTTTGTCGATGGCCAACATGGACCAGATTAAATTTAATCAGGCCAGTGATTCTCTGGCCGGGGCATTCGGCGTTCTGGGCAGTGACCGTAAAACCGCTGTCGAACAGCCCCGGGTTGTTTCCTATTCACCGATGGATGACGATTTTACCTCCAGGGTTTATCGGCGGATCAAATCAAAACTGCGGGAACTCAAGCTCAATCGCGAGATCGAGGTGGTCAAGGATCGTGGCGCAGTTATCCTGCGGATTGATGAGGCTGTCCTCTTTACCAGTGGCAGCAGCGCCCTGCAACCTGACGCTGAAGCTGTCCTGCGCAAGGTCGCCGAGCTGGTCAAGCCGCTGCCGCTCAACCTCAAGATCGAGGGGCATACCGATGATCAGGGGAATGAACTGAACAACTGGAACCTGTCGGTCAACCGGGCCGTTGCTGTCCTGCGCTTTATGGCGACCAATGAGCTGGTGCCCTTGACCCGTATGGCGGCGACAGGTTACGGGTCCCAGAAACCTCTGTTCCCGAACAACAGTGAGCGGGAGCGGGCGCTGAACCGTCGGGTCGAATTCGTGCTCGAAAGCCAGGGGGATCCGAATCAGGAACTGCCTTACCTGATCGATGCCAGTGAACAGACCCCATTCTGACAGGAGTCAGAGCGGGGATTTGAAATCTGAAATCTGATATTTGAAATCTCGCTCGCTACGAGCGGGTGGAAGGAAAGACAATGGCGAAAGAACCTGTAAAAGGCTCGGAAGAAGGCGGAAAGAAGGGGAAGAAAAAACTGCTCATCATCATTATCGTCGTTCTGGTTATGCTGATCGGTGGTGGAGTCGGAGCCTTTCTGTTTCTCAAGGGGGGCGGAATGGAAGACAAGATTTCTCCCGAGGAAGAACAGGCCCAGCTTGCAGCCCAGGCCCAGCAAGTCGGCCCGATGGTCAACATCGATTCCTTCATCGTCAATATTATCGACAGTGAAGAAAGCCGGTATCTCAAGGCCGCCATCACCCTCGAGGTTGACAGCGATGCCGCTTCCCAGGAGCTGTCCCAGCGCATGCCGCAGATCAAGGATGCAATTCTGCTGCTGGTCGGCAACAAAACCTACACAGAACTGAACGATCTGCAGGGCAAGATTCAGCTGCGTGCCGAGCTGATCAATAAGATCAACAGCATCCTCAAGCAGGGTAAAGTGAAAAGAATCTATTTTACCGATTTTGTGGTCCAGTAAAGGACAGCTGCGTGGAAAAGATACTCAGCAAAGATGAGATTGCCGACCTGTTGTCGGCGGTCCGGCATGGTGAAGTCGATTTCGAAGAGGAAAATTCTGACGATTTTGTCACAGCCAGAAGAAAATCGGTCCAGAACTTCAACCTGGTCAGGTCGAACGAGCCGGAAAACTGGAGGTTGCGGAATTACGATCTGATCCTCGACAGTTTCGCGCGAAATTACTCTCTTGCGCTTTCATCGCGTTTTCAGAGGTCTCTTCAGGTTAAACTGGAAGCGATGGAGTCGATGCGTTTTGATGCCCTCCTTCAGCGCCTTTCCGGGCGAGGTGCGATCGGGGTTCTGGATCTCAGTCCCCTGGTCGGAGGTGCACTGCTGGTTTTCGATGAACAGCTGTCCTTTGCCCTGGTTGAAATCGTTCTTGGCGGCGATGCCGGAAATAAAACGGCAGTACCTGACAGAAGTATGACGGCGATTGAGCTGAATGTGCTGCGTGATGTCATTCAATCAGCCTGTTCTGAGCTCAATAAAGGTTTTGATCAGCTTTTCAAGGTCGACACCTCTTTGCTGGAACTTGTCAGTAATCTGCGTCTGCTCAATTTTGCGACTTCCGAGGTCGGTGTCGTTACGGCCCGCTTCCGGACGACTATAGACGGACTGGAAGGGAGTATTACCCTGGTCATTCCCCATACGGCCCTGGAGCCGTTGCAGAAAAAACAGCAGGCCAAGGCTGCGGCTGCGACGATTCAGGTGAACAGTAAATGGCAGACTTTTGTCTGTGATGAGCTGGAGCAGATGGAGGTTGAAGTCGAAGGGGTCCTGGCCAAGCTCAGTCTGCGGGTGAGGGATATTCTCAATTTTCAGGTCGGGGATGTGATCGAGCTGAACAGCAAGCCGGATGCCCCGTTGAGATTGATGGTTGAGAACCAACCGAAGTTTCTTGGGATGCCGGGGGTGCATGACGGCAAAAAAGCGATTCGTATAATGGGGCGGATTCCCCATGGAGGTTAGTATGATGAGTGACGAAGCGGTAGAAAACAATGGCCCGAAAGCCGGCGCCGGAGATGCGCGCGGGATTGATTTGCTGCTCGATATTCCACTGGAAATTTCTGTCGAGGTGGGGCGGACAAGAATTCTGGTGCGCGACCTGTTGCTACTGCAGGAAGGCTCATTGGTTGAGCTCGACAAGCTGGCCGGTGAACCGCTCGATCTTTATGTCAATTCCAGGCTGATCGCGCGTGGTGAAGCGGTTGTTGTTAACGACAAGTTTGGCCTGCGTCTGACCGATGTGGTCAGCCCGTCTGAACGGATCGAGAAGCTGGGTTAAACGCATGGCGCGTATGCTTATTGCTCTGCTGTTCGTGGCTCAGCCGGTCTGGGCCGCTGATGCCGGTGCTGCTCCGAGCCTGCTCGGCTCGGCCTTGAAGATGCTGGCCGTGATGGTCGTCCTGATCGGTATTCTGCTGCTCTTCTATGCGGCCAGCCGCAAAGGCTTTGGTGTCCTGCCGCAGCGCAAAGAAGGGTTGATCAAGGTCCTCGAGACCAAACCGCTGGGCGGGCGCAAGTTTCTCTGTGTGGTCAGGGTCGGTGGGGAGGAACTGCTGCTGGGCTTGAGCCATGACCGGATTGAATGTCTGAGCAAGCTGACTCCCCGCAAGGACTTCTCTCAGACGCTAGATCAGGCAGAGAAGGACGAGTCATGAGAAGCAAACTGTTACTGCTGTTGATTCTGGTTCTCCTGCCGAGGACGCTTTTTGCCGCAGGCTTGCCGACCATCACTCTCGGTGTCGGCGAGGCCAACTCGCCGGGTGAGGTTTCAACGGCCATCCAGATCCTGCTGCTGCTGACCATTTTGTCGGTGGCACCGGCAATTCTGTTGATGACCACCGGTTTTACCCGGATCGTCATCGTCTTGTCTTTCGTGCGTCAGGCGATGGGGACTCAAGGGGCACCATCCAACCAGATTGTCATCGGGCTTTCCCTGTTTCTGACCTTCTTTGTTATGGCGCCGGTTTTCAGTCAAATAAATGAACAGGCTCTGCAGCCCTATCTGCAGCAGCAGATCAATCAGGAGAAGGCGATCACCGAGGCGATCAAGCCGATGCGTGAGTTCATGTTTTCCCAGGTGTCCGAGCAGGATCTGCAACTCCTGGTCGATATCTCCAGATCGCCCCAACCGGAAAACAAGGACGATGTCTCAACTCTGACCCTGATTCCTGCCTTTATGCTTTCAGAACTCAAGCGCGCCTTTCAGATGGGGTTTCTGCTCTTCGTTCCTTTTCTGGTGATCGATATGATCGTCGCTTCGATCCTGATGGCGATGGGGATGATGATGTTGCCACCGGTTATCGTTTCCCTGCCGTTCAAAATTCTGCTTTTTGTGCTGGTTGACGGCTGGTCGCTGGTGATCGGTTCTCTGGTTCAGAGTTTCGGGACCTGAATGTTGGGAGGACCTTCTCATGACTCCTGAATTTGTTGTCAACATCGGCCGCCAGGCGATCGAAACGGTTTTGGTCTGCGCCGCACCGATGCTGATCGTTGCCCTGCTGGTCGGTCTGATTATCAGCATCTTTCAGGCCGCGACACAGATCAATGAACAGACCATGACCTTCATTCCGAAGATCGTCGGGGTGTTTATTACGTTGCTGTTTTTCGCCCCCTGGATTATGCAGAAGACCATGGCTTTCATCACCATGATTTTCAGTCAGCTGCCGAATATCGGACACTGATATGGAGCTCCCCGAGTTCTCCCTGCCCCTGTTGCAGGGGTTTCTGATCTGCCTTGCGCGCATTGCCGCCATGTTTTCCGCTATTCCCGTTTTCAGCGGTGCCCAGATCCCTTTTCAGCTGCGCGTCGCAGTCGCTTTCCTGTTCTCCCTGATCACCTATCCGGTTGTTGAACGCTTCCTGCCGGCTCAAAGCTTTACGCCGCTTGAGCTTGGCCTGGTCGTAGCTGGAGAGATCGTCCTCGGCCTGCTGGTCGGATTCCTCGCTCAGCTGGTCTTTATGGCGGCTGAATTTGCCGGTTCGATCATCGGTTACAAGATGGGCTTTGCCGCAGCCAATGTCTTTGATCCGACCACCCAGCAGCAGGTTGCACTGATTTCCCAGTTTCAGGGAATTCTGGCGATCCTTTTGTTTCTCAGCCTGAACGTTCATCATCTGTTTCTGCGGGCGATTGTGACCTCCTTTGAAATGCTGCCTCCGGGCGGACTCAACCTTAAGGGTGGGGCTATCCCGATGATTGTCGAAGTGCTCAATCATTCTTTTGTGCTCAGCATCAGGCTTGTCGCCCCTATTCTTGTCCTGCTGATTCTTTCCGTTTTAATTCTCGGCGTCATGGGCCGGGTTTTCCCCCAGCTCAACGTCTTTCTGCTCTCCTTTCCGCTCAATATCGGCATCGCCTTTATCGTTATGGGCCTGACCCTCGGGGTGATGGCCAGTATGCTCACTGAAGAATTTTCTCAACTTTCGGAACGATTTTTGCGTCTATTCAGTTTGATGTGACCTTCCTGGCTGCTGGTGCCAAAATTCCGGCATGGAAGACTTCATAGAACTCTGATTTTTGGACTGTGTCAAAATTGTTGCCGCAGCCGGAGATGCGAAGATGGCGGAAGAATCCGGACAGGAACGGACAGAGAATGCGACCGGTAAGCGGAGGAAGGATTTCCGTGACAAGGGGCAGGTTGCACAAAGCAAAGAGGTCGGAACCGCAGCTCTGCTGACGACCTCGTTGCTGCTCTGGGTCTTCTATGCCAGGTATTTCTGGAGAGATCTGGAGTCAATTTATCGCGAGGTTTTTGAGCTGATGGCTCACCTCGAGGTGACCAGTCAGTCGATGACCCTGTTCGGCTGGCAGGTTGCGAAATTCATGATCGGGCTGCTCTGGCCGATCTTTCTGCTGACGCTGGTGGTCGGTTTCTTTGCCTCATTTCTTCAGGTTGGTCCGCTCTTTTCGACCAAGGTCTTCAAGCCTGATATCGCCAAATTCAACCCGATCAAAGGGATGTCCAAATTCGTCTCCAAGCGCAGTGCCGTTGAATTGGTCAAGTCTCTGGCCAAGGTCGCGCTGATCGGGTTTATCGCCTACAAGACGGTTGCCGGAGAATTTGACGCGGCCCTGACCCTGGTTTCCCAGGATCTTCACCAGATGCTGGTTTTCCTCGCCCATGTCGCCTTCCTGGTGTTCGCCAAATGCTGCGGGGTGATTATTGTGCTGGCGATCATAGATTTCGGTTTCAGTAAATATGAGATGGAGCAACGGATGAAGATGACCAAGCAGGAAATCAAAGAAGAGCACAAGGAAACGGAAGGGGATCCGAAGGTCAAGTCGCGGATCCGTTCGATGCAGATGCAGGCAGCCCGGCGGCGGATGATGGCGGAGGTGCCGAAGGCCGATGTCATCATCACCAATCCGACCCACCTGTCGGTGGCTTTAAGTTATGAGCGGGGGAGTATGGGGGCGCCGAAGATTATCGCCAAGGGGGCGGATCATGTGGCCTTCAGGATCCGTGAAATCGCCCGCGAACACAAGATTCCTATCATTGAAAACAAGCCGGTGGCACGGGCTTTGTACAAGCAGGAGATAGGGGAAGAAATTCCTGAAGAAATGTTTACCGCTGTAGCCGAGATTCTGGCCTACGTCTACAGCCTGAAGAAGCATTAACATTTGATATGACAGAGATTTTAGAAAAAAATTAGCAGCTTTTTAACTGGGTCGGAAAATTGACAGGCTGTCAGAAAGCGGACGACGGAGATAGATGGATATGGCAACTCTCGATGGAATAATGCAGCAACGTTGGAAAGAAATGCTGATGCGCAGCGATATCCTTGTCGCTTTCGGACTGGTCCTGATTCTGATGCTGATGATTCTGCCGGTTCCGCCGCTGCTGCTTGACCTTTTCCTGTCGATGAACATCACCATCGGGCTGCTGATCCTGATTATCGCCCTGTATACGACAAAGGCCCTCGATTTTGCCATTTTCCCCAGCATCCTGCTGATCACGACCCTGTTTCGCCTCTCGCTCAACGTCGCATCGACCCGTCTGATCCTGCTTCACGGTGACGAAGGTCCGTCAGCGGCCGGGACCGTCATCCAGTCGTTCGGTCAGTTTGTCGTCGGCGGCAACTATGTTGTCGGTATCGTCATCTTTGTCATTCTGGTCATCATCAATTTCATGGTTATCACCAAGGGCGCCGGGCGGATCGCCGAGGTCGCCGCGCGTTTTACCCTGGATGCGATGCCGGGCAAGCAGATGGCCATCGATGCCGATCTCAACGCCGGACTGATCAATGAAGATGACGCCCGGACCAGACGCATGGAGGTCGCTTCTGAAGCGGATTTCTACGGCGCGATGGACGGTGCCAGCAAGTTCGTCAAGGGGGACGCCGTCGCCGGTATCATCATTACCATGATCAATATCGGCGCGGGGTTTGTCATCGGTGTCATGCAGAAGGGGATGCCGATGGCCGAAGCTGCTGCAAACTATACGATTCTGACCGTCGGTGACGGTCTGGTCGGCCAGATTCCGGCGCTGATCATTTCCACCGGGGCCGGTATCATGGTCACCCGGACGGCTGGCGACGAGGATTTCGGCAGCCAGATGAAGAGACAGTTCTCCGTTCATCCCCGCGCTCTGTGGGTGGTCTCCGCAACCCTGCTGGTCTTTGCTCTGATCCCGGGTCTGCCGCACCTGCCGTTTCTGTTCCTCTCTGTCATCGTTGGGGTCATCGCCTGGCGGGTCCAGAAGGCCGAAAAAGAGCAGCAGCTGGAAGCGGCGAGGCCTGAACTGCCGGCGCCGAAACAGCTGGAAGAAGAAAACTACGAGAAGATGCTCAGTGTTGACCTCCTTGAAATGGAAGTCGGCTATGGCCTGATTCCGCTGGTCGATACGGCGCAGAACGGGGAACTGCTGCCGCGCATCAAGTCGATCCGCCGCCAGTTTGCTCTCGACATGGGCTTCATTGTCCCGCCGGTGCATATCAAAGACAACCTGCAGCTCAAGCCGAACGAGTATGCCATTGTCCTTAAGGGGGTCAAGATCGGCGGTGGCGAACTGCTGCCCGGCCATTTCCTGGCGATGAATCCGGGCACCGCGACCGAGGTGATCAAGGGGGTCAATACCGTCGAACCGGCCTTCGGTCTGCCGGCGGTATGGATTTCCGAAGACAAGAAGGAGCGCGCCCAGATCTCCGGTTATACGGTCGTCGACAATACCACCGTTGTCGCCACCCACTTAAGCGAACTGATCAAGCGTCACGGTCATGAACTGCTCGGCCGTCAGGAGACCCAGAATCTGCTTGACAACCTGGCCCACGACTATCCGAAGCTGGTCGAGGAGCTGGTACCAAACCTGCTCAGCCTCGGTGTCATCATGCGTGTTCTGCAAAATCTGCTGCGCGAAGGCGTTTCTGTGCGCGATCTGCGAACTATTTTGGAGACTTTGGCAGATTGGGCACCAGTTGTGCATGATCCAGATCAACTGACCGAACATGTCAGGGCTGTGATGGCCCGCTCGATCAGTAACAACTACAGTGAAGATGGGCAGGTACTTGAAGTGATGACCTTTGACCGCAAAGTCGAAAACATGATCCAGGAAGCGCTCCACACCACGGATCACGGTGCATATCTGGCTCTCGAGCCGGGTTTCGCCCAGGCGCTGATCAACAGCCTGAACAAGACTCTGCAGAAGGTGACGGCGGCGACACCGGTGCTGTTGTGTACGCCAACAATCCGACTCCATGTCAAAAGGTTGACTGAACGTTATCTGCCGAATCTGGCAATTATCTCTCACAACGAGATCGCGCCTCATATGAAGGTCCGGTCGATAGGAACGGTGACTGTCGATGTTGGTTAGAAAATTCGAAGCGGAAACGATGGCGGCTGCTCTGCAGCAGGTGAAGGAAACCTTGGGCTCGGATGCCCTGATCCTGTCGACCCGGACGATGGGTCGCAAAGGGCTCGGTGTGCTTGGCAAGCAGCTGATCGAGGTCACTGCCGCCATTGAATCGCCGGCGATGAAGGCTTCCGCAGCCAGGCTCGATAGTGGCCGTGTTCCGTCCGGCAAGACTCAGGCGCGAATTCCGGCTGCCTACAGCCAGCGTTTTGACCATCTTGACGATGAGAAGGTCTCCCTGACACGGCCGCTGCGCTCCGAACCTGTCGAGGTCGCCGGCATCCCCCTCGAGGATGAGGTCAGGGAGCTGCGGGCCAGACTCGAATCTCAGAATTTTGACCAGCTGCAGGCCGAGCTGAGTGAACTGAAGAACCTGCTGCAGAGCCTGTCTCGCCAGAGTCTTCAGCAGCCAGTGTCCGCACCGCTGGCTCCGGTCGTCGCCGTACCGCAGATTGCCCCGGTTGAGCTTGCTGCGCAGGCGCCTAAGGCCGCCAGCGAACCGCGCCGTCCGCATATTGCCAAGTCTCCCGTTGCAGCTGCAGCTCCTCAAGGCCTGGATGATCTGGGCCAGTTGCTTGCCGACTGCGGTATCGACGCGGAAGCCGCAGCGACCATCGCCCGCTTCAGTGCCGCCAAAATGACTGCTGAGCAACGTCAGGACAGCGCGGAATGCCAACGCGTGCTGAGTTCAACCCTGGCCAGTCTGGTGCAGACCAGCGGGCCGCTGTGGCAACCGGGTCAACCCCAGAAGCGTATCTCGCTGATCGGCGCGACCGGTGTCGGCAAGACGACGACGATCGCCAAGCTGGCCGCCGAAGCGATGACCAAAAGCCGGGCCCGTGTTGCCCTGGTGACCATTGACACTTACCGGATCGCCGCTGTCGAGCAGCTCAAGGTTTACGGCGAAATCATGGGCTTGCCTGTTGAGGTCGTGCTCTCTCCGGACCAGCTGCAGGAGGCTTTTAAGCGTCATGCCGATAAGGATCTGATCCTGATCGATACGGCCGGGCGCAGCCCGAAGGATGAGCCGCGCATCGAAGAGCTGAACCTGTTCCTCGGCGAGGGCTCGGGGGTTGAAAACTGTCTGGTCCTTTCGGCCCCGACCGAAGAGCGCCTGCAGCGTAAAACCCTCAAGGCCTTCAGTAAGCTGCCACTTAAGCGTCTGATCTTCACCAAGCTGGATGAAGCCGATCGCTGTGGCTCGATGATTAATCTCTCAACCAGCAGCAATCTTCCCCTGGCCTACCTGACCAACGGCCAGAAGGTTCCTGAAGATCTGCTGATGGCCGCTCCGCAAACCGTTGCCGGGCTGGTCATGGAAGGCGCACAAGCTGAACGGAGGTTGGCGGTATGATGAGCGGTGTTGATCAGGCAGGGACCTTGCGCAGCATGCGCGACAAACTTGAGCCAGTGGACAGTGAACTGCACATGGGGACGACCCGGGTTCTGTCTGTGACCAGCGGCAAGGGCGGAGTCGGCAAGACGGCCGTAACCTCGAACGTTGCGGTGACCCTTGCCCGCCAGGGTTTGAAGGTGCTGGTCATCGACGCCGACCTGGGGCTGGCCAACATCGATGTGGTCCTCGGTCTGTCACCGACCTACAACCTGAATCATTTCTTCAACGGTGAACGCTCCCTTGAAGAGGTCATGATCGAAGGCCCCTACGGGCTGAAGATCCTGCCCGCCGGCTCTGGTGTCCAGCAGTATACCCGACTCGACAGCCAGCTGAAGATGCGCCTGATTGAAGCGCTCGACGGCCTTGGCGAGCACTTTGATGTGGTGCTGATCGATACCGAAGCGGGAATCTCCGACAACGTCACCTATTTCAACGTTGCGGCTCAGGACATCCTGGTCGTGACCACCCCGGAGCCGACCGCGATCACCGACGCCTACGCGCTGATGAAGCTGCTCTCGACCCAGTACCACCAGAAACGCTTCCTGCTGGTTGTCAACTCGGTGCGCAACGCCGACGAAGGGCTCGATGTCTTTGAAAAGCTGACCATGGTTTCAGGGCGATACCTCGATATCTATCTCGATTACCTGGGCTGTATCCCCTACGACAAAAAGATGCATGAATCGGTCCGCCAACAGAAGGTCATGGTCGATCTGTTTCCCGATCACAAGGTCGCCAGGGCCTTCACCGAGCTGGCCGAGACTCTGGCTGACATGCCGATCAACAATCAGGCGCAGGGAACTCTGCAATTCTTCTGGAAGCAGTTTCTGGGAGTGGGGACGGAGGTAAGCTGATGACCAACAGCTATGGCCCGCCGGGAGCTGTCGAGCGGGAAAAAATGATCGAATCCCATCTGTCGCTGGTCGATTTTCTGGTTGACCGGATGATGACCCAGGTGCCGGCTTTTGTCGACCGTGAGGATATCCGCAGCGCCGCGCTGATGGGGTTGATGGATGCGGCCAACCGCTTCGACCCGCGCCGTGGCGTTCTGTTCAAGACCTTTGCCGAACGGCGGATCCGCGGTTCGGTGTTCGATGAGGTCAGACGCATGGACTGGTTCTCCAGAACCTTGAGAGAGAAGCAGTCGCGGCTGTCAAGGGCGACTGAAGATCTGGCCAAAAGACTCGGACGCACCCCGGAGGATCCCGAACTGGCCGAGTATCTGGAGATGACCCTGGACGATTTCCGTGAGCTGCAGCTGCAGGTCAGTCAGCTCGGTTATGTCAGCCTGAACGAAAATCTCGATGAGGACGACACCAACAGTCAGTCGTTTATCGACAATCTGGAAGATACCAGCCTGGTCAGTGTTCAGGAACGGATGGAAGCCAACGAACTGACCAGGGAACTTGCCGGTTATCTCGAGCAGCTGTCCGATAAGGAGCGGTTGGTCATTGCCCTGCTCTACTACGAGGAGCTGTCCCAGAAGGAGATCTCTGAAGTTCTGGAGCTGTCGGAAGGGCGGATCTCCCAGCTGCACAGCCAGGCTCTGAGCAAGCTCAAAGGCAAGATGCGCCGCAGTATCTATGCCCAGCGCGGAGAGCAGGGATGATGTCTGTCGGACTCTGGCTGACCTGTGCGGCGCTCTTTGTTGCACTTGCGGCGCTGCTGTTGAGTGTTTTCCTGCTGAGCGGGCAGCGACAGCTCAGGCTCCAGATCCGTGAGCTGGAAAGCAAAGAGAAGGAGCCGTCACGCGAGAGTTTCGATGCGCGTCTCGTGGTGGCCGAGGAAGAGTACCATCGGCAGCTGGCGACAGGCGCCGGGACCGCAGAAAAGTATCGTCTCGTCGAGGTCCTCTCCAGTCAGGGGCGCAGCAACGGCGAGATCGCCGAGCAACTCAGGATGTCGGACAGTGAAGTTGCCCAGCTGCTCAGTCTGGTCCGCTTGAAGCAGAACCACAATCAGGCCGGACACTAAAGAAATGACGAGAAGCTGTCGACAAGAATGGCAGATCAAGATGGAGTCTTAACCATGCCGAGTGGAAAATATGGAGCCATATCCGGTGCCGTAGGGCGGATGGAGATGCTGGACAGGATCAGTGAGCATCTGGCTGCGGCCAAGACCCCCGGCTACAAGAAGGGGGTATCAACCTTCGCGGCCAAGCTGGGGGAAGCGACCTCGGGGATGGCAACCAGTGCGACCAACTATACGCAGGTGACCAGGGAAGAGATCGATTTCACCCATGGGGTCATGGAATACAGTGGTGATCCCCTTGATCTGGCGATCAACGGAGAAGGTTTCTTTCAGATACAGCGTCCCGACGGAACCCTTGGTTACACGCGTAAAGGGAATTTTCAGCTTACCGGCGAGGGGCAGCTGGTCGACAGCAACGGCTTTCCGCTGATGGGAGCCGGCGGGCCGATCACCCTGACCACCTCGGATGTCGACATCCTTCCCGATGGTTCGATCTGGGAAGGGGAACAGCAGCGTGGCCAGATACCGCTCTATCAGTTTGAGGATACCTCGATTCTGGAACGCGCCGGCAATGAACTGTTCGTCGCCTCAGACGGAAGTCAGCCGACGCTGATGGCACAGCCGGAGATGGTCCAGAAAAACCTCGAGACCTCGAATGTCGACATGATGCGTGAAATGATGCATATGACGACCAATATGCGCGCTTTCGAGGCGACCCAGAAGGCCTTGAGGATTTACAGCGATATGAATGCCAAGGCCTCGGACATCGGCCTGGTTCAATAAGGATTGACCTAAGGAGTCAGCAATGATCAGAGCACTTTGGACAGCTTCAACCGGGATGCAGGCCCAGCAGTTAAATATGGACGTTATCGCCAACAACCTGGCCAACGTCAACAGCTCCGGTTTCAAGAAAAGTCGTCCCGATTTTCAGGATATCCTCTATCAGACCACCAAGGCGGCCGGTACCGGCGCCGCTGGAGGGGAAACCCCGACCGGTGTTCAGGTCGGTCTCGGTGCCAGGGTCGCTTCGGTGACCAAGGTGTTTACCACTGGCGATTTCCAGCAGACCGAGAACGAGCTGGATGTAGCCATCGAAGGGAGCGGTTTCTTTCAGGTGACCCTGCCTGACGGGACCGACGCTTATACCCGCTCCGGTGCGCTCAAGAAGGACAGCACCGGCCAGCTGGTGACTTCGGACGGCTATCCGATCGTGCCGCAGATCGTTATCCCGGAGAATACGACCGCGGTGACGATTACCAGTGACGGTACCGTCAGTGTCCTGCTCGATGGCCAGAGTGTTCCGACCGAGGTCGGTAACTTCGAGCTGATCCGCTTCGGCAACCCTTCCGGGCTGAAGAGCCTGGGGCGCAATCTCTACGCGGAAACACCGACCACCGGTGCCCCGGTTGCCGGGACCCCGGGAAGCGAAGGCTTCGGCACCCTGTCGCAGGGCTTTCTTGAAGGGTCGAACGTCAACATCATGGAAGAGATGGTCAATATGATCGCCGGCCAGCGCGCCTATGAGGTCAACTCCAAGGCGATTACTACAGCCGACCAGATGCTGGAAATGACCTCGCAGCTGGTTCGTTAAGGTAAGCATATGAAGAGCTTGGCCCAGTTGATAGTTCTGCTGTTTTTCTGTTCATCGGTTTTCGCCGCCCAGCCGGGTGTGCTGATCGACAGGCAGGAAATGTTACAGCTGGTGAACGATTATCTGGCCGACCAGTCACGACAACTTCCGAATGTTCAGCTGAAGCTTGCCGATGCTTCGTTCCCTGCCGCGTTTGAGGTTCCGCAGGGGCGCATTGAGCATCAGCTGATCCCCTCCCGTCCTGGCGTTATCGGCAGCAGCAGGTTGACCCTGATGACCAGGGTCGATGGCCAGATTGTCGCCAACCAGTCGATCCGCGTCGACCTGCAGGCCCTGGCCGAGGTCGTTGTGGCCAGTGAAAACCTGACCCGCGGCGAGTTGCTCGATGCCGGGCGGGTCGAGCTGGTCTATCTGGATATCTCCAGGCTGCGTGGACCGATTTTCAGCGTCGAAGATGTCGTCGGCAAGCGGGTCAAGCGTTCCGTACGGCTCGGCGATGTTCTCGAACAGCAGCAGGTGGAGTTTCCTCCTGTGGTCAAGCGTGGTGAGCGGGTGACGATTCAGGCTCACGGCCGTGGCCTGGTGCTGACCGCCGTCGGCGAAGCCAAACAGGATGGTCGTATCGGAGAATCGATCCGGGTGCTCAACAGCGGCTCGCGCAATGAGGTGCTCTGCCAGGTGGTTGCTCCCGGTCAGGTTCAGGTGGAGTTTTAGGATGAAATATCTCGCTCTTTTAGTTCTGGGTGCCCTGCTCGGTGCCTGTGCAGGCCCTGCGGCCAATGTCGATCTCGATGTCAAGCCGGTAGAGCCGATCGTCACCGAGATTCCAATGCCGAAATCGACGGGTTCGCTGTGGACCGAACCGCGCGGCACCATGTTCCTTGATAACAAGGGGCGCGCCGTCGGCGATATCGTCACCGTAGTGATTTCGGAAAGCGCCAGCGCCAGTAAGGAAGCGACCACCTCGACGGGACGTTCAAGTGACATGTCGGCCGGCATTACAAGTCTGCTGGGGCTGGAAAGATCGATCAGCCAGGCAACCAGTATGGATCCTTCCGCTCTGGTTGATGCGAGCACCAGTAACTCGTTCTCCGGCAGCGGCAAAACGGCGCGCAAGGAAAATCTGGTCGCAACCCTGACCACCCAGGTTATAGAAGTGATGCCGAACGGCAACCTGCGCATCGAGGGGAATAAGACGGTCACGGTCAACAGTGAGATGCAGATCGTGACCCTGAGCGGGATCGTGCGCTCCAGCGATATCACCCCGGGGAACCTGGTCGATTCGGCTGATGTGCTCAATGCTCGGATCGCCTACGTCGGCAAAGGGGTGATCAGCGACAAGCAGCAGCAGGGGTGGTTGGTCCGCGGCCTGGACGCAGTATGGCCGTTTTAGGGGTAGGGCCGATGAGAAGCACCCATCTGCGGCGTTGCCCTTGCTTCGGCTCAACGACGTAGCTGGCGCTACGCCTTATTCGCCGAATCTGCGAGCGCCTTGCATCTTGGCAGTTTTGATCGGCCTCGGTAGGGGCGTGGAAAATTAAGGAAGCAAAGCTCTGTCAGAATTAAGTGGGAGCTCGTTATGGTAAATCGAATTTCTGTCAACAAAGTCATCATCACTCTGCTCGTACTCTGGGCGGTTGTTCTGCTTTCGACGGCGGATGCCTCGCGGATCAAGGAACTGGCCCAGATTGAAGGGGTACGGGCCAACCAGCTGGTCGGCTACGGCCTGGTGGTCGGTCTGAACGGCACCGGCGACAGCGCCAGTACCGAATTCACCGTACAGTCGCTGGCCAATATGATGGAACGGCTCGGGGTGACCGTCGATCCTGAAGCAGTCACCGTCGAAAATGTCGCTGCTGTCATGGTCACTGCGGAGCTTCCGGCTTTTGCCCGGGCCGGAAGTTCGATCGATGTCACCGTCTCGTCGATCGGCGATGCGGAGAATCTGGCCGGCGGGACTTTGCTGATGACACCGCTCAAGGCGGGGGACGGTCAGGTCTATGCCGTCGCTCAGGGGGCGCTGGTAGTCGGCTCGCTGGCTTTCGGCGGCAAGGCCGCCAAAGTGCAGAAGAACCATCCGACCGCTGGCCGTATTCCGGGCGGGGCTTTTGTCGAGCGGGAGGTCCCTTTTGTCTTCGGCCAGGACTCGGCATTGAACTATCGCCTCAAGGATGCCGATTTTACCACCATGTCACGGATGACTGCGGCGGTGAACAGTCATTTCGGTGGCCCCTATGCGAAAGCGCTCGATGGCGGTGAGATGACCGTCCAGATTCCGAAAAGTTACCAGAATAATATCGTCGCTTTTGTCGCCGATCTGGAACGCCTGGAAGTGGCCCCGGATACCCTGGCGCGGATTGTTGTCAACGAAAAGACCGGTACTATCGTCATGGGTGAAAATGTCAGAATTTCGACAGTGGCGGTTTCTCACGGCAATCTCAGTCTGATTATCAGTGAATCCGAAGATGTCTCTCAGCCGGCCCCCTTTTCCGAGGGAGAAACGGTTGTTTCCCCGCAGACTCAGGTCGGTGTGACCGAGGAAGACGGTGAGCTGGTGGTCCTCCAGCAGGGGGTCAGTATCGGTGATGTCGCCTCTGCCCTGAATGCGATCGGTGCCTCTCCGCGCGACCTGATTGCCATCTTTCAGGCGATCAAGGCAGCCGGTGCCATGTATGCTGACCTCGTAGTTCTGTAAGCCGTTGCTTACAGAACCACGAGATTTCAAATTTGAAATCTCAGATTTCAGATAAGGTCGAATTATGGATCACAATATTGATGCTGCCCAGCTGATCAGCCAGACAACCAGCCAGACTCCCAGGGTGAGTAAAGGGCAGGATCCGGAAAAACTCAAGGAGGTCTGCCAGCAGTTCGAGGCGATCTTTATTCAGCAGATCTACAAGGAGATGCGCAATACCATCCCGAATGAGGGGTATATCCCGCGCGGCAATGCGGATGACATGTATGCTCAGCTCCAGGATATGGAAGCGGCAAAAATAACCGCCGAGCGTGGCGGGATCGGCCTTGCCGAGATGATGATGCAGCAGTTAATGGATGAAGAATGACCCAGCGAAAGCTCTGTGAGAGCTGGCGCAAGGTCATTTTTGCTGTTGGTTCTGGTCGCACTGCCTGTAACGAATCCGTTACCTTTTGAAAGAATCCTTACAAAAAATCCCTAAAGAAACGCGCCCGATGAGTCGATATAGTTCCAAGGAGTAATCATGGAGGATTAAACGATGGAACGTATCGACAGTACACAATCGTCAGCTCCGCTTGCAACCACATCGCAGGAAGCGAATAAAAACAATAAGTTAGAAAAGGAATCAGCGCCCATTGAGGATCGCGTGACCTTGAGTGAGCCTGGCTCCGCCGGGCAGACTTACGGCCCCGGGTTCAAAGTCGGTTCCGCTTATGATCTGTTGCGTAACCTGGTGATCAAGACCCTTCAGGATCAGGGGGTACAGGTTCAGGTCAGTACCGGTGATACGACGATCGATCTGACGACCCTCTCTCCGGAAGAAGCCCAGAACCTGATCTCCGACGATGGCTACTTCGGCGTCGAAAAAACCTCTCAGCGGATCGTTGATTTTGCCATCAATGCCTTTGGTGGCGATCCGGCCCGGCTGCAGGAGATGAAAGACGCAATCGATCAGGGGTTCGCTGCTGCCCAGGACGCTTTCGGTGGAGAGTTGCCGGAAATTTCTCAGCAGACTTACGAAGCGATTATGGATAAACTGGATGCCTTTGCAACCCAGTTTGGGAATAACGAGGAATAGGAGGCCGTCATGGTCGATAAAATCTACGGTGGAAAAGGGTTCGCCCCGCTCGGTTCGGTCGGTTATGCCGGCAAGGCCGGTGTGACCAAGAAATCCGACACCGGCGTCAAGACTGGGGACCGGGTCGATTTTTCCAGTGCTTTGCAAGAGGCCTCTAAGGCTCAGGAGAGCAGCTCTATGCAGGAAACAGCCAGAGCAGAAAGAATTCAGGCGCTCAAAAGCCAGATCGAGAATGGCACTTATCAGCCTGACCTTGAAAAGGTCGCCTCCAGTCTGCTGCCGTTCATCATGAAGGATGTCTGAAAATGACCGCCGTTGATGTCAGAACGCAACTCGAAACCCTGCTTGACCTGCTGCGTCAGGAGCGCGAATGCGCCATGGCTCTCGATATGCAGGGGCTGCAAGCGGTTGTCGAGAACAAGGAAGCTCTGCTGGCAGGGCTGACGCTTGAGCGTGAAGATGTCGTCGGCCTGGAAGACCTTCTGCGCAAGATAGATAATGAAAACAGGCGTAACGCCTTTTTGCTCTGGACCGGCCTTAACTGGGTCCGGGATTTGATGGGCTTTTTCGGTAAGGCCGCCATGCCGCAGGTCTATGGACAGAGCGGCAGTTCCAGGACCCTGACACAAGGCGGACGCTTACTCTCCGGGAAGGTGTGATATGGGTTTAGCTGCAGCACTCAATTCAGGACGTTCTTCACTGCAGACCAACCAGAAGGCGATCGAGATCACCGGCCTGAATATTGCCAACGTCAATACCGAAGGCTATTCTCGCCAGACGCCGAACATGACCCCGTATCCGGCTCTGGCCTTCGGCGATTTCTTTATCGGCACCGGCGTCACTGTCGGTTCTGTCGAACGTTCCCACGATGTCTTTCTCGATGGTCAGATCAAGGATAAGTCGGCCGATGTCGGCCTGGAGAGCAGTATGGCCAATCCGCTGGCCGAGCTGGAGCGAGTCCTGAACATCGATGATGGCAGCCTGTCCGATGAGTTCGATCAGTTCTTTGACGCCTGGCGGCAGTTGTCGACCAATCCGGGTGGTGAGGTCGAGCGCCAGCAGGTCCTGCAGCGCGGCGAACTGATCGGCGACGCTTTTGCCAATATCTATAACGAGACCCAGCAGGTCGTTAAAAATATCAACAATACCATCGTTTCGAAGATCGACGGTGTCAATCTGGCGGTCGATGAGATCGCTCAGCTGAATAACCGGATCTCGTCTCTGGAGCTGTCCGGTCAGGACGCCAATTCCGACCGTGACCGGCGTGACTATCTGCTCAAGAACCTGGCTGAATCGATCGGGGCAACCAGTTTCGAAACCTCGACCGGTACGGTTTCGGTGCAGTTGGGCAACGGTATGCCGTTGGTCGAAGGCAACGAAGCGACCCATATCGCCGCCGTTTACAACGGCACCGACGTCAATCTTCAGCTCGAGTACGGCACCGCCAATATCGATCTGGAGCGGACGGCGATGGGGGGCGAGTTCCGTGGCCTCTATGAGGTGCGCGATGTGGTGATTCCCGACGCCGTCAATCGTCTCGATCAGCTGGCCTATACCTTCGCCACTGAAGTCAATGCCATGCACCAGGCCGGGACCGATCTGAACGGCAATCCTGGACAGGATTTTTTCGTTCAGCCAGCGGCTGTCACTGACGCGGCTGCCTCGCTGACGATGAACATCACGATGACGGCTGAGATTGCAGCGGGAACCTCTGCTGCTCATGGAGATAACACCAATTCTCTGGCCATTCTTCAGCTTGAACAGCAGCAGTTTGCGGCTTTGGGCGGCAACGATACCTTCGTCTCCTATTATGGCAAAATCGTTTCGACCGTTGGCGTTGAGGCGGCCCGTAACAACCAGGCCAGGCAGGGGTATGAAGACAGTCTGATCCAGTTGCAGAACCTGCGCGACGGCATCGACGGGGTTTCCCTGGAAGATGAAATGATCAACCTGATGCAATACCAGAAAGGCTTCGAGGCTTCAGCCAAGTTCCTGTCGACGATTGATGAAATGATGGGAACCCTGCTGACACTGAAAAGTTAGGTGATTTATGAGAGCGACCCAGACCACGACATATCGCAGCCTGCAGGCGTTCCTTGACCGGACCAGTGACAAGTTGCAGAGCCTGCAACTACAGGCGGCAACCGGCAAGCGGATCAACCGTCCGTCGGACGATCCCACAGCAATCAGTCCTGTTTTGAGTGCCCGGACCCAGATTCAGACCTCCGACCGCTACATTGAAACCATCGAAACGGGAAGTGACCGGATCGAAAACATGGATGGGTATCTTGACAGTATCGAGAATACCCTGGTTCGGGTCAAAGAGATCAATATCGCCGTTATTAATGGCTCATTGAGCGATGAGGACAGGGCCACCTTTGCCGATGAGGTTCATCAGCTCAGGGAAACCCTGCTTTCCGATGCGAATGCCAGCGTTGATGGTAAATATCTTTTTGCCGGGTTCAATGAGAAAACGACACCCTTTGTTCGGAATCCGAATTATCCCGCAACCGAACCGAATCCGGTGACCTATACCGGTGATGACGGTGAGCTCGAATATGAAATCGCCCCAAATGAACTGATCAAGGTCAATATGCCCGGCAACGGGTTCCTGATGGGCGATTTCAATTTTGACGGAACGACAGACGCCGGTGCTTACGACATATTTTCAGTCGTGACTCAGTTGGAACAGGACATCCGTAACAATGATACGACGGCGTTGGCCAATTCGCTAGATAACATAGAAAATGCGACTAACCAGGTTCGCAGCCAGAGAAGCCTGTCAGGAAATGTCGGCAGTCGTTTGGAGACGGCTCTTTCCCATATGGAGCAGATCAAGATCGATATGGAAGAGTTCCGTTCCCGTTATGAGGATGCCGATCTGCTTGAGACTATCACCGACATGCAGCTGCAGGAACAGAGTTTTCAGGCGGCTCTGAACGTGACAGGCAAGGTTTCTGAGTTGTCGATTCTCAACTATCTTTAACATCAGGTAACCAACAACCGAACGCGGAGGCGATCGGACAATCAGCCAGGAGGCGCAATATGTTAGTTCTGACCCGCAAACCAGGAGAAGGAATCATAATAGGTGACGATGTCAAGATTACCATCGTCGAACTCAAGGGAGGCGGCGTCCGGATCGGAGTCGATGCTCCTCGAGATATGAAGGTTCACCGTCAGGAAGTATTTGATCGAATCAAAGAGGAGAACATGGAGGCTGCAAAGTGGGACATTGCCGATCTGAACGAGTTAAGCAGCATCATCAAGCCGGGGAGGGACTAGCCATGAACAAAATCCAATCCCGTTTTGGCGAAATCGAATACGATCCGGACAGCACCTTGTATTTTCCAGACGGTTTGATCGGTTTTGAAACTCTGCGCCATTTTATTGTCATGCCGAATGAAAAAGAGGGACCTCTTTTCTGGATTCAGAGTGTTGATGACCCCCAGATTGCATTTGTTCTGACCGACCCGACCGATTTTTACTTTGATTATCTGGTGGCACCTGATCCGCGAGAAAGACAGAAGCTGGGTATCGAAGAAGACGATGAATGCCTGGTCACGGTGATTGTCACTGTTCCGCCAAGTCGCGAGGTGACAATGAATCTGGCGGCACCGATTCTGTTCGCTCCCAAAACCAACAGAGCTCTTCAGGTTGTCCTCGAAGGGACGAATTTCAGTACACAGACTCCACTTCCCGACTGACGAAGAGGGATATTCAGCTAATTATAAAAGCTGCAGCTGGGGAAGCTGCAGCTTTTTGTGTATATTGATATATGTCCTTATGTTAATCCTATTTGCTGAACATTTCGATAAGAATACTCTTTTGATCCTTGTTGGGAGGATAGTGTGCTAAATGGCAAATCAATTCTGATTACTGGCGGCACGGGATCATTCGGCCAGAAATTTGTCGAGGTCCTGTTCCGGGATTACCCGGATGTCGAGAGAGTGGTCATCTTCTCCCGAGATGAGCTGAAGCAGTTTGAAATGGCGCAGCGCTTTCCGAAATCCCGCTACGGGCAGATTCGCTATTTCCTCGGCGACGTGCGTGACAAGGACCGGGTCAAGCGTGCCTTGGAGGGGATCGATATCGTCGTCCATGCAGCTGCGCTCAAACAGGTTCCGGCCGCCGAATACAACCCCTTTGAAGTCATCAAAACAAATGTCCTGGGCGCTCAGAATATCATCGATGCCTGTTTCGATCTGGAGATTGAAAAAGTCATAGCCTTAAGTACTGACAAGGCTGCCGCTCCGATCAACCTTTACGGGGCAACCAAGCTCTGTTCCGACAAACTCTTCGTTGCCGCGAACAACATGAAAGGGAAGCGGGACATCAGACTTTCCGTTGTCAGGTACGGTAATGTTCTTGGCAGCCGTGGCAGCGTCATTCCTTTTTTTCTGAAAAAAAAGCAGGAGGGTACATCCATCCCCATTACTGACAAAAGAATGACCCGTTTCAGTATTACGTTGGATCAGGGAGTTGCTTTTGTTTTCAAAGCCTTGGAAGTCATGCTCGGCGGGGAGATTTTTGTCCCCAAGATTCCGAGCGTAAGAATTACCGATCTGGCAGAGGCTATTGCACCTGGGATACCTCAGGAAGTTGTCGGGATACGGCCGGGAGAGAAAATCGACGAAGAGATGATTACCGAGACCGACGGACCTAATACTCTGGAGTTTGAGAACTATTACACGATTCTTCCGTCGATCGATTTTTTTGACAGACAGAAACTGAAGAGGTCTTTCAAAGGTAAGAAATGTCCGGCCGGATTTAAATATAACAGTGGTAATAATCCTGAATGGCTGAGCGTGGAACAAATTCGAACCCTGGTCGCAGGTTATATTGCTGAATATGGCGAATGAAAATTATCTGCCCTACGGGCGACAGCAGATCACAGAAGATGATATTGACGCTGTTGTTGAGGCCTTGCGTTCTGACTGGTTGACAACCGGGCCAATGGTTGAAAAATTCGAACAGGCTGCCGCCGACTTCGTCGGAACTAAACACGCTGTCGCTGTATCCAGTGGAACAGCAGCGTTGCATGCCGCAATGTTTGCTATTGGGATTGGACCCGGAGATGAGGTGATTGTTCCGCCGATAACTTTTGTCGCGACGGCAAATGCGATCGTTTATCAGGGAGGGATACCGGTTTTCGTCGATGTTGAGCCTGATACCCTGTTGATTGATCCAAATGTAATTGAAGCGAAAATCACGCCTCAAACTAAAGCAATTCTTGCCGTTGATTATGCCGGCCAACCTTGTGATTACGTTGCCTTAAGAGATATAGCAGGTCGCCATGGTCTATTGCTGATTTCAGACGCCTGCCATTCTTTAGGGGCAGAGTACAACGATTGTAGGGTTGGAGCTTTGGCAGATCTGACAGTGTTCAGTTTTCATCCAGTTAAACCGATAACGACTGCTGAAGGTGGGATGGTTGTAACCGATAGTCTTGAGTGGACGGATCGGATGAGGCAGTTTCGTAATCACGGAATTACCACTGATCATAAGCAACGAATCCGCCAGTCTGTCTGGCATTACGAGATGACAGAATTAGGTTACAACTATCGATTATCAGACATTCATTGTGCTTTGGGATTAAGTCAGCTGAAAAAACTGCCGATAAATATCAAGGCAAGACAACGTCTCGCAGAATATTATGATCTGTTGTTTGAAGGTGTGTCCGAAGTTGAATGTTTGAGGACATTGCCAGGTAGAGCCAACGGCTATCATCTTTATGTGGTAAAGCTTGCTGGGCGGGATCGGATATTCAGGAGCCTACGAAGTAGTAATGTGGGATGCAACGTGCACTATTTACCCGTTCATCTGCAGCCTTATTATCGGAGAACATTCGGGACGGGCAGTGGTGATTGTCCAATTGCAGAGCGGGTTGCTGAAGAGATCTTGAGCTTGCCAATATTTCCTGCAATGCAGGAAGGGGATGCGGCTCGCGTTGTGGGTTTAATAGCGCAGGAAGTGCGCCGGAGCGTGAGTGGGAATAAGCTATAATCAAGCGCTTGCATAAGAGATGAAAATAATATACCGCGACTAGAATTTATTTTTATCGTGTGAAAAGTCACAAAACACTGATCTGTAAATGCATTGTAATGGTAAGGAGAATGTCTGGTGATCAAGGTAGGAATTATTGGCTTCGGCAAAATGGGAAAGATCAGAGCTGAGGCTGTTTCTGTTGATGGGAGGGGCAAGGTCGTTGGTATTTACGATGAAAATTCGGATACTTTGACTGATCGCTATGCCTGTTATGAGAGTGCGGAGAAGATGATTTCTTCCCCCGAATTTGATGCTTTGTTTATTTGTACCCCCAACTTTCTGAACAAATCTCTGACGATAAATGCTTTAAGAAGTGGCAAACATGTTTTTTGTGAGAAACCACCAGCGTTTACTGCAGAGGAAGTTGAGGAGATTATTCAGGCTGAAAGGATATCGGGGAAAAAACTGATGTATGGTTTTAATCATCGTCATCATGAGAGTATTCAGCGCATCAAGCATCTGATTGACTCACGTGAATATGGTAATCTGCTGTGGATGCGCGGACGCTATGGTAAAAGTGTCGATGTGTCTTTTTACGACGACTGGAGATCAAAAAAAGCATTTGCTGGGGGAGGGATTCTGCTCGATCAGGGAATTCACATGCTTGATCTTTTCCTCTATCTGGGTGGTCGTTTTGATGATGTTCATGCCTTTGTCTCAAATCTGTATTGGAATATGGATATTGAGGACAACGTCTTCGCCATTCTGCGTAATAATGAAACGGGTGTAGTTGCCTCTTTGCATTCCACTATGACGCAGTGGAGGCATCTGTTTTCATTGGAAATTTTCCTTGAAAAAGGATACGTCGTTCTGAACGGTCTGAAGACGTCTTCGGGAACCTATGGAGATGAAATTCTGGCAATTGCCAAAAATAGAAGTACGGCTCCCGCTGCCACATGGGAAGATGAGGAACGGATTCAGTATCAGACTGATATCTCCTGGTCCTCTGAAATTGAACATTTCTTTTCAGCAATAGAAAAGGACTCTCCTGTCATGATCGGAAATTCAAATGATGCTTTAGCTCTTATGCAGACTATTGACAGCATCTACGCCCAAAAATGAGCGATATGGAAGATACGAATTTTTTGGAAAAATACTTTGCAAAGTATCAAAAAGCTGTTTTTGGACAGAATGTTTTTTCTTCAATGCTCGAGTTCAAAAAGCTCATTGAACAGACATCTTCCTCCGGCGGAAGGGTCTTTTTTGCAGGAAATGGAGCTAGCGCTGCAATTGCCAGTCACTGTGCATTGGATTTCACAAAGCAGGGCAAGATTCGATCTCAGTGTTTTAATGAATCAGCACTGCTGACGGCTTTTAGTAACGATTATGGCTATGATCAGTGGGTGGTAAGAGCTTTAGCTGCTTACGCTGAGCCCGAAGATCTCGTCGTTTTGATAAGTTCAAGTGGACGCTCTCCAAATATAGTCAATGCCGCTGGCTATGCCCGGAATGCTGAGATGAAGATCGTTACTTTTACAGGTTTTGCACCAGATAATCCGCTTAAAACCTTGGGAGATGTAAATTTTTGGGTAGATTCTCAATCTTATAATCTTATTGAGTGCACTCACATGTTCTGGCTTATGGCCGTTTGTGATCTTATTATTGGCAAGGCTGAATATAAGACGTCCGATCGTGGATTTATAAATTAGTTATTACGCTGGGGGAATTGAATGAGAGATTTGGGCCGGGTTATCGCCCATATACCGGCACGTGGAGGGAGTCAACGTGTCCCATTGAAAAATCTGCGTTTAATAGCAGGTAAGCCATTGTTGTTCTATACCATTGAGGCAGCAAAGAAGAGCGTTTCTCTTGATGAACTCTATATAAATACCGACTCAGAGAAAATTGCAGCGTATGCTAAAGAAAATGGAATTTCAGTTTATTTGAGATCTCCTGAGTTGGCATCTAATCTTGCAACCAGTGATCAGTTCAATATCGATTTTATAAGGGCCAAAAAGCCGGATACCTTGGTCATGATAAATCCTGTCTGTCCACTTATTGAGACTGCAGATATTGATGCCGCACTGCTTGCCTTTAGAAATTGTGATGCCGATACCTTGATAACGTCGACCTCAACGCAAATGCAGTGTTTCCTGGATGATGAACCCATAAATATTCGAGTTGACGAACAGCTGGCTCCCTCGCAAAGCAATAAACCAGTACATGTTTGCAACTGGGCTATAACTGTTTGGGACGCCGTTAAGTTTCAGCAAAGGTATGAGACTCTGGGGTTTGCGGTATTGGGAGAAACCAGAAAACTGCTGCCCATAGATCCGATAAAAGCGGTAAAAATCAGCACTGAAGAGGATTTCAGGCTTGCTGAAGCAATCATGCAGGCTCGAAAAACTGTGAGAGATGACGCCCCCGCTAGCTACTGGAATGAAGAGTAATCATGACGGAGACCAGAGAAAGGCCAAAAATGACTGATCGGCTTTCTGGAAAATCATGTCTGGTAACCGGGGGAACCCGAGGCATAGGTCTGGCAGTTGCGAAGAACCTCTCTTGCTGCGGGGCGAGGGTCATTGTTACGGGGACCGGTCCTGCTCCCGCGCTTCCGGAGGCTTTCGGCTATCGGCAGGTTGATTTCTCCGATATGTCGGCATTGTCGGATTTCTCCAGAGAGGTGTCCTGTCTGGGGGTCGATATCCTGGTCAATAATGCCGGTATCAATAAGATCTCTCCTTTGACAGAAGTTGACATTGAAGATTTTCTGAAAATTCAGCAAGTCAATGTTGTGGCGCCTTTTATGCTTTGTCAGGCGGTTGTGCCATACATGCAAAAACAACAATGGGGGCGGATCGTCAATATCAGTTCAATCTGGGGCAAAATCAGTAAGGCCAAAAGGTCATCATATTCGGCGAGCAAGTTTGCGTTGGATGGGATAACGGCTGCGATAGCTGCAGAGTTGGCGCAATATGGCATTCTTGCAAATTGTGTGGCTCCCGGAGTTATTGATACGAGCTTGACCCAAGAGGTTCTAGGGGCCGATGGTATTCGTGACTTGTCACAACAGATACCCGTAGGAAGGCTGGGGACTCCCGAAGAGATAGCGACGTTTGTTGCATGGTTGGCAGGGCCTGAAAACACTTATATTAGTGGCCAAAATATAGCAATTGACGGAGGATTCACGCGTGTCTGATCGTTTGGTAATTCAGTCCTTCAAGGGGCCTTATGAAGCTCATTTTGGCGTCGATATCTGGAATCAATTAAACGATAGTGTGTCGGAAGAGGTTCATTTTCTCATTGATCAAAAAGTGGCAGAGCTGTATGCGGAACGGCTGCATGGTGTTCTTCGTGCCCCGAGCGTCCTGCGCATTGAGGCGCTTGAGTCCAACAAGTCCCTTGAAGCTTTTCCGGCATATGTTGAGTACCTTGTTGCCAATAAGATCCGCCGTCATCACAAGCTTGTTGCCATCGGTGGAGGCATTATTCAGGATATAACCTGCTTTTTGTCCGCAACTCTGTTGAGAGGAATCGCTTGGCACTTTTATCCGACGACATTGCTTGCTCAGGCAGATAGCTGTATCGGGTCGAAGAGTTCTGTCAACTGTGGCGACGCAAAGAATATCCTCGGGACTTTTACTCCACCCGAAAGTGTTTATATCAGCACAGACGTTCTCGATACGCTTGATGAAAAAGATATGTGTTCTGGTGTGGGTGAGATGTTGAAAGTTCACGCTATAGAGGGACTTTCAGCGTTCGCTAGGATTGCCAATGTCTATCCTCAACTGTTTTCGAACAAAGAGCTGTTGTTGAGTTACATCCGTCGTTCCTTGGAGGTCAAGAAAAGCTACATCGAGGAGGACGAGTTTGACCGCGGTGTGCGTAATATTTTCAATTACGGTCATAGCTTTGGCCATGCGCTCGAATCGGCGACAGATTTTAGAGTTCCTCATGGTATTGCTGTGAGTATGGGGATGGATATGGCCAATTATGTCGCTTGGAAACTTGGCATTTCTGGAGAAGAAGTTTTTTGCCAGATGCATCCGGTGTTAGCGGAAAACTATCTTGGATACGAAGCTCTTTCCGTTCCGATCAATCGCTTTATCAGTGCGATCGGTAAGGATAAAAAAAATCAGGGAAGGGACAGTGTTTCTTTGATACTTCCGGATACTGATGGCGTTTTGAAAAAACTGAACTGTCCTAACGACGCTAGATTCCGGGCCGCATGTCAGGAGTATCTGGAACGAGTCAGGTGCTCATGAAGAACGATCTTCGCGTGGCGGTTACATCCCGTTCCTTTTCCCGTCATCCTGTGTTGCGTCAGGAATTGCTTGAGCGGTTCCCTCGCGCAAGGTTCAATGATGCCGGCACCAAATTGGCCGGGGCGGAACTTGTTGAATTTTTGCGTGAAAGTGATGCCGCCATAACGGCATTGGAAATCTTGAATGATTCAGCCTTTTCCCAGTTGCCGGATTTGAAAGTCGTCAGTAAGTATGGGGTTGGGCTGGACATGCTTGACTTGGAGGCCATGCGTCGACGTGGGATCAAACTAGGTTGGACGCCTGGAGTCAATCGGCGCTCTGTGGCTGAACTGGCTATTGCCTTTATGCTCTGTTTGCTACGTCAGGTGCCGATGTCAAATCAAGTTGTGAAATCTGGCGAGTGGCATCAGCTTCCCGGACGATTGCTGTCAGAACAAACTGTTGGCATTGTCGGTTGCGGACATATCGGCAAGGATGTGGCGGTCCTGCTGAGGGCGTTCGGATGCAAGATCTTGGTCCACGATATCGTTGATTACGAGGAGTTTTACAGGCAGCATGAGATCGCCTCAGTAAGTTTGGAGGATTTATTGCTCAAGGCCGATGTTGTGACTTTGCATGTACCGTTGGATGGCAGGACTCGTGGGATGCTCGATTCAAATCTTCTGTCATTGATGAAAGAAACCGCTATTCTTGTAAATACGGCGCGGGGCGGCCTTGTTGATGAGGATTTTTTGAAGGCTATGCTCACAGATGGCCGTTTGTCGGGTGCCGCTTTTGATGTTTTTGTGACAGAGCCCCCCACAGATTTTCATCTGCTAAGGTTGCCAAATTTTATTGGGACGCCACATATCGGTGGTAGCAGCGAGGAGGCAATTTTGGCTATGGGTAGAGCCGCCATAAACGGGTTGGAGAGCGCGTCGTTGCCATGAGTTAGCTGTCTTTGTTTAAAGAGATTTTTACTTGAAAGGTCAAAGGAGTTTTCGCTGTGAGATATTTTTGCCCGGTATGCGAACAGAGTGTTGATGAATGGAAGCCCTTTACACGAAATGTTGGGGTTAATAAGTGGCTCGAGGAGCCCGGGGGAAGGCTTTGTCCTCACTGTTTTTCATTTGAAAGAACACGGCATATTGATTTGTATCTGAAACAGTTGGACGTGTTGAAACCGGATATGAAGATGCTTCACTTCGCTCCTGAAAGGGGGCTGGAAAGGAAGTTCAGAGCTTTTTTGGCGAGCAATTATATAACGACAGACCTTTTCCAGGAAGGGGTTGATGCTCGTGAAGATATTACGGATTTGAGTTTCGAAAGCGATCAATTCGATTTTATATATTGTAGCAATGTATTAGAGCATGTGGATAATGACAGAAAGGCTATGTCTGAACTTTTTAGAGTGCTTTCACCTGGGAAAATAGCAATTATTCAAGTTCCGATCAAAGGTGAAACTACATACGAGGACCCAACTATTGTAGATCCTGATGAACGTTACAATCACTTTGGGCAGAGCGATCATGTACGATACTATGGGGCAGATATAAAAGATCGTTTGGAGAATGCTGGATTTATAGTCGAACCTATTATTATGCCAGATGTACTTTCATTGGAAAGCCATAAATTATCAAAAATGAATCTGAATAAGCGAGAATTGATACATAAATGTATTAAACCTTTGTAGATTTTTCTAATTATTTTGCAAAAAAAAATAGAAAAGAATAAATACAATATGGCGACACGGTTTTCAGTAATAATGGCCAATTATAATGGCGAGAAATATATTGCTGATGCAATAGAGTCAGTTTTGGCTCAGGAGTATGATGATTACGAATTTATTATTGTTGACGATGGTTCAACAGATAATTCCGGCACTATAATTGCCTCCTATCAGCAAAAGTATCCGCACCGCATAACTGTGATTTTTCAGGAGAGCAATCAGGGGCAGGGGGCTGCATTTAATGTGGGGATCTCGGCCGCAACAGGAGAACTGATTTCCTTTATTGACAGTGATGATGTTTGGTTCCCTCAGAAACTGAAAATGGTTGACCGGACCTTTGGGGATCCCAAAAGGGTTGCGGTTCATCAGCACAACCTCTGTATCACTTCTGATGGAAGCGTTACAAATGTGCCTTTTCGTGAAGCCGTGATGATCGGTGATTATTTTTCTTTTGTTAAGGGGACTAAAGGAAGCCACGTACCTCAGTTCATTGCGACTACTGGGCTGACATTCCCTCGGGATATTTTAAAGAAAGTCCTTCCTATTCCGCTTGATTTCAGAACCTGTGCCGATGGTTATCTCACCCGGACCTGTTTTTGTTTTGGTGAGGTGGTGGCGATCAACGATTTCCTGGGAGGATATCGCGTCCACGGAGAAAATTTGACTTATCAGAACCCCGCTCACGATAACGACCATTATGTTTCAACTCTGTTATTTCCAGCCTTGAATCGATTTTATGAAAAAAACGATATAAAGCTAAAATTCAATCACAACCTGAATTTATATGAAAGGTCTGTTTTGAGGCTAGGATTACAGGCGGGGGACCGAGTATTGGTGCTTCGTTGTGCTCGGATTGAAAATGTTGAACGGATCGTTGAGACGCTTCTGAAAATCTATAAAGGAATCAGTATTGACTTGGCGACGCAAGAATCGTTTCTGGACAGCATCACTCATCAGCAAGTAACCCCCATTATCATTCCAGAGGGGCCGATTACCCACTCGACGTTCGGCCCGGGCTTTCAATCACAGGTAGGGACGAAATTATATGATGCCGTCATAATCCCCTATTCCAACTATTTTGGCGAAGATTATGCCAATGTTCACAAGGTGCTGGCTCTTCTGCCGCAGAGCCCCATCGTGGTCGGCATCGATCACAGAGGTAAGGGGTACAGGTTTTATCGGCTGGGGCGCCATATTATCAGGCTTGTCCCTCCGTCTGTGAGCGCTTGGAGCTGGCGATTTCGCAAGGCGATCTCTGGGATTATTTCGCCTTCCTTTCCCCAGTAGGAGGGGTGACAATGGCTGAAAATCAGGGGAAGCTCTCGCCCTCGGCTTTGGTTGACATTGACACAGCAACGTGCACCTTTTTCTTTAAAGATTGCACCGATACCGACAGGCGATTGTCAAAAGCAATCTGTTTGCAGCTTCATGGGGGGAATGACGGTCTTTCATCGGACTTGCTGAGTTTGGTGCATGAACTCAGGAGCTTCGTTGAGCAGGGGAAAATTCGAGACGTTCTTGAACGGTTGGCGCATGCTTCCTCTTGTTTGGATGCGGACATTGAAATCGTTGCAGGGCTGACCGTCTGGATTTACATGAGCATGGCCAACTGGAGCTGGCTTGCTGAAAATCTGCAGCACATATCAGCTGCAACCCCTGGCCCCGTGTATTTGACAAGGTTGCTGTTTAAGTATCTGGCGGACGACCGTCAGAAACTCGGGCATATTCAGAGCAATGGCGCTGGTTGGGGAGTGACCGAGGAACATTTACTGTTTTCCTGCCAAAGAAGACAAATAGATGATCACCCGGAAATCTATCTGGAACTCAGCAAGGCCTTCCTGCAGAAAAAAGGCTTTAATGCAAATTATTTCAATACCGACTCATGGGTTCTGGAAACCATCAATACGGCAGACATGTGGGATAGGGTCGAGCGAAAAACGGGGGCAGCCCTCTCAGTCAATGCCAAAGATTTCCCCGCCCCTTTGCCCATAGAACAGGCTATTTCAGGCATGGCAACCACTTCGATGTGCTCCAGTGAGGCGCCGGGACCCCGTTTGGTCGAGATCGACAATGTCGTCCTGTTTTCCGGCGAATGGCATGTTCGAGCTCCCGAAGGAGTCTTGATTTCAGATTTGTATGTTGGCACGCCACATCACTCGCTGAGCTCTTACGGCTCATTGTCACAGCAGGGCTTTGATGCAATGCTCCTGTATCGAAATAACAGGCCTTCCATAGATTCGGCATTTATTGCCGGTGGCGATGATAATTATTACCACTGGATTCATGACGTCCTCCCTCGTGTCTGCTGGTACAGCGTTGACGCTGACATCAATGCCCCCTTGCTCACAGGTGTTATTCAAAAGCGTTTTCAAAAAGAAATACTCTCCATTCTGGGGGTGGAGGATGACAATGTGATCACTATGCCATACCCCGAAGTGGCTAACGTCGCCCGTGCGTTTATCCCGCTTGTCAGCCCTCAAAATCGCGCTTTTCGCCCCAGGTATAGCGGCGTCAGGCGGTGGGCACATGACTACTTCGGACGGTTGGCGGTTCCGGACTATGCAACGGCGCCCTGGGCCGAGCATTCTGATGGCCTGCGTCTCTATGTAAAGCGAGGAGAGGCCCAGCGAAGAAGGCTGATCAATGAAGAAGAAGTCTGCATAAAAATGCATCGCTTGGGATTTCAGATCATTGATCCCGATGTGTTGAGTGTGCAGGAACAGGTTCGTCTCTTCAACAAGGCTTCCGTCGTAGTGTCACCGCACGGTGCAGCTTTGGCTAATCTTTGTTTTTGTCGTCCCCGGACACGCGTTGTCGAATTGGCCTTCCCGACTTGGGCACCATTTTATTTTCGTCAGATAGCACTGGAGCGAGAGCTTGTTTGGGAGTGTTTATATTTACGTCAAGCTCCTGATCTCTCGACCCAGGAACATTTCTATAATGGGTACCTGCCGCTGGACCTGCTGGGGACTTTGGCTGCAATGACAACAGGCTCAAGGGAGTCACAATGACGCAAAAACTTTCTCATATCTCCACGTTTGAGTGGCAAAGGAGATCTTTTGAGCACAAAGACTCCCATCAGGCCATCGAGTTCAGTCGTAACCTGCATTGCGGGAGGCGAGCCTTTATTGTTGCCAATGGCCCGAGCCTGGATATATCCGATTTGGATTTGCTGCAAAATGAAATTACCTTTGCGGCCAATAAAATCTATCTGGCGTACGAAAAAACAGAATGGAGACCCACCTACTGGTGTTGCTCGGATGCGTTGGTCGCAGAAAACAATCTACAGGCGATCAGCCAGCTACAACATATAAAGTTTGGCGCTTTCAGTGTCTCCCAATCGCTGAAAGGGCTAGATTATACCTATATTGTGGATGGCCCCGTTTATCATCCCGACAAAATCGTTCGTTACTCGAGCCTCGACCTGCTCAAGGGGATTCATCCCGGGGTGTCGGTTATGATTTTTATGATCAAACTGGCGCTGTGGATGGGGATTGATACCCTCTATTTGATCGGGCTCGATTTCGATTTCAAGGTGCCCGATGGGAGCCAGACAGAAGAGAAGATTTACGACAATAACGTGATTATATCGCAGGGCGAAGTGAACCATTTTCATCCAGATTACAGAAAACCCGGAGAAAAGTGGACCTATCCGAAGATGGAAGAGCAAAAAGAAGAATTTACGATGATGAAATGGAAGACAGAAAACAGCGGCCGGAAAATTTTCAATGCATCCCGTAAAACAAAGCTATCTGTATTTGACAGAGTACAGTTTGATACTCTCATCCATAAAGCTTAAGCTTGAAAACAGGATTTCCCCACTTGCCTCAAAGTATTCTTGAAAAAAATATTGAGCGTGACCAGCGTTTTTTGATAGACGATAGTCCGGTTTTTCGATTGTTATCAAATGGTTCATTAATGATGTAGGAAAAACCATTCTTTTCAAGAATATTCAATATTGTCGATAAGAAATTACCATTAAATCCATAGTGATATTCTATAAGTCCGCTGTTCACTTTATCCAGTTCAGAATTGGATAAAACATCACACTCTGCGCCTTCTATATCCAGTTTTAAAAAATCGATGTTGCTGCTGATAAATGTATTCAGTTCTCGACACTCAACCTTAAGTGTGGAGAATTTGCGCCCTTCTTCCTTGGCTCGATTCGAAGACGAGGACGCCATCGGCATTTCCTCGTCACAATAAAATTCGATTGCTCCTGAACGTGCAGATAGTGCGTACGGGTAAAGAGTGACATCACTCCAGTTGTTGAGTTCAATATTTTGGAGACAGATGTTGTATAGCGCCGGGTTGGGTTCAAAGGCGGTCACTTGGGATCTTGGATAGAGCCACTTGAAATAGGCGATTGCAGCGCCAATATTTGCCCCGCCGTCGATGATGACAGGGGTCCCCGTCTCAGCTTTAAACCGATCAGATTCGCTTATGACCAATTCGCGGTACAGGGTCAACAGGTCGGAAGGATTCGTATAATATAACTTTGAATTTAAAAACTGGGCGGGCCCGTTTTTTTTATCGAGATTTTGCCTGGAGGCAAGGTCCTTTATTTGCGAGTGAACAGCTGTCTCCTGTTTTACTTCGAGATCTAAAATGCGCTCTCGCATGGAAGCGAGGCCTGCGAGGGTTTTGCCCAAGTTGGCATCCGACGACATTGTCCTGTTCGGACATGTCTTGTATCTCTGCATCAGGGTCGCTAGCACGGGGTCATCTGCCTCCACGGGGGACAGTGGCCACTTGTAGGAATTCACCCAGATATTTACGGCCCTGACAAGTCCTTCAGCAGGTATTGTTTTCATGCTGTTGAGTATCTCCAGGCCGGACGTAAAGTCTCCGGATAACATATAGGCCTCGGCCGTTTTAAGCTTCCCGTCACCAGAAGAGCGGTCGTTTAGGTGATCGGTTAAGCAGCAGTTCAATAGCTGGCCGTAATTTTTGTTTATAAAATGGAACGAGTAGGCGATGTTCGTATATCCGTCCTTGATCGACGCATCTTTCTGATAGGCCTGTTCCACAAGTTTCATGGCCATATCGAGCTGCTTCAGCCTGGCATAGACTCGGGCCAGGTTTAATTGCCAGCCAGCTGAGAGACGATCCTGGTGCCGGTCGCTTTCCATCCACTTCAGAAGTTCGGAGTACTCCCCGCTGTCCCACAGGGTCGCCCAGGCGATGGACGCATGGCCATCCACAAGCTCGGCATCTTTTCCGTAGGCCTGCTCCACAAGTTTCATGGCCATATCGAGCTGCTTCAGTCTGGCATAGACGCGGGCCAGGTTTAATTGCCAGCCTGGTGAGAGGCGATTCTGTTGTCGGTCGATTTCCATCCACTTCAAAAGCTCGGTGTACTCTCCCCTGTCCCACAGGGTCGCCCAGGCGGTTGATGCGTGGCCGTTTGCGGCCTGTGGATATTGGTCGTAAACATCACAGACCGTCTTGTGTGCGAGGTCGGAATCGCCGTGTCTAGCCATGCATTCAGCAAACTTCAATTGTTGGAACCAGGATTGACGGTTCAGTTCGGCGTCCTTTTTGAAAAGTTGAAGTGCTGTGTCCAGCTCATTCCTTTCGAGCATAAAATAGCTGGCTAACCTCGAATATCCATCTTTCTGTTCCGCTTCGTTCAGGTACGATTTGCAATCTGGTTTTCCAGGAAACTGCAATCGGCCATGCACAGGGCGCCAAATACTTCAGACGCTTTAGAAAACCAGGAGGAATTTACGAAGGGAATGTCAAACAGCAGTTCGTCAGCACGCTCTGAAAAATATGTTTTTGACATATGTCTACAGGTTTCAGATCCATCTCTGGTGCCTGACTTGAACTCTGGATTCAGGTCGCTGTAGATCTTGTTTTTAAATTTACATGCTAAAAAAGCTATACATTGTTCTGGTGTTCCCC
The DNA here is from genome assembly GCA_963676795.2 of Geopsychrobacteraceae bacterium. Taxonomy (GTDB): domain Bacteria; phylum Desulfobacterota; class Desulfuromonadia; order Desulfuromonadales; family Geopsychrobacteraceae. Next base: position 235,406 of record CAXXTB010000002.1, read on the forward strand.
ATGAGTTTTGAGTGCGGAATCTCCCGTTTTCTTTAACAAAAGCAATGTCAATCTGGGCTCGGGCATTGTCTAGTGGCCGGTTGTGTCCGTTAAACAAGTCGTAAATGACAAAACCTTCCTGTTTCATATGATTGACGATTTCGTAGAAATCGGGAAGAGACGGGGAAAAGGGGAAAAGAGAGACTTCAGTTAAAATTACCTCGGTGTCCTGCAGCAGTTTTTTGGCACCATTCAAAACATCAAGTTCTGCTCCTTGGACATCGATCTTGAGTAGATACGGTTTGGGCCATCTGTCCCTGTCATTCAGGGTGTCAAGTTTGCAGCACGGGACACTTCTGTGGATCACATCGTCCGTTGCGTTCATTGGGGTCAGCAGTGATGAGGTTGTCATGTCGGGAGTGACGGACAGGACCGTTTCGCCATCATATGCGGCTGCCGCCTGATAATAGACAAGGGCCTCTCTGCTTTTTAAGAAATTGTTTATGTATTTTTTGAATTCAATGACCGGCTCGACTAAAACGAGTGTTGCTTTGTCATTCAGGTCATAAATCTCCGGGGTTCCGAAAGCCACTCCGACATCGATGATCGTGCCGGGACAAAATCCCAATGTCCTGAAGTGGGAGATCAGTTCGCGATTTGATTGCCTGACATTCAGCAGGTTGGAGATGAAATTTTGGTTTTCTTCCATCGGTGTTCCCCGGCATTAAAAGTAATTGCTAATAAGTTTACTGCTTGGATGGACGATGCTTTGCATCCTAAAGCTCTTTGCCCAAGAGAAGAATGGGTATTTTGACGACCGCTTTGCGTAGAGAGCTTGGACTGCCGAGTTGGATCTTCGGGCAGTGGGCCTCTCCGGGCATAAAGATAGCAAAAGTCCCCGGCGTCATGTTCAGCAGACTTGAAGGGGGATTGCAGTGATGAAACTCTTGACGATCTTTGTCCGTCAGATAGCGTAGGGGCTGTCCGAGTTCCTTCGCTTCGGTCCAGCGAATACCTTCGGACCCAGCAATCAGGTATTGGATATCAATGGTCCGGGTGTGATTCTCCCAATGGCACTCTGCTTCCGCGAGGGGCTGATAGCTATGTATGTTGGCATACCAGTCTGGTGCCCCTAGGGGATGGTCACCATATTCGGCTGTGGTCGCGTGTTTTTGCAACCATTCCAGGGATTGGAAAAGTACGGGATGGATTAGAAGTGATTTCCAGTGGGCGCTGTTGTTAAGTAGGGCGGAAAACATATAACCTCGTATCTGCCTTAGGGGCGGACGATAGTAAGTTGCCAAGATTACTTTGCGGAAATTTTTAAAACATATGCTTAACATTGTTTCAGCCCCGGTCCTAAAAAATAAACGGGAATGCAAAATTTTGGACGTAGTCCCAGTGCCGGGCATTGGCTCAGGTCGAGATCATCTGACAGGATCTGATTTACAGCCATTTGTTTTTCTTTTCCCCGGACAAGAACCCAAAGATTCCTGCTGTTATTCAGCGATGGGTAGGTCAGGGTCACACGTTGATGCCCTTCCGGTCCGGATCCGGCGCTGACAGCGTAACGGGTTTGTTCGTTTAGTGCTGGGCTGCCCGGAAAGAGCGATGCGGTATGGCCGTCTTCTCCCAGACCGAGTAAGGCCAGGTCGAAAAAGGGATGTTGTTTGTTTATCCCATGCGTTGTCAGTATGCACTCGTAGTCGCGTGCGGCATCATCGGCTTGCAGTTCCCCTTTGATTCTTACACAGCGGTCAGTGATCCGTAGTGGCTCCAGCAGCGTGCGACAAAGCATATTATAGTTGCTGTCCTGATGCTGTGGCGGCACGCAACGTTCATCGCTCAAAAAAAATGTCACCCGTTGCCAGTCCACGGCGGTTTTTTGTGCCAGGGAGACAATTTGCTTATTCAGCTCAGCAGGAGTCCTGCCCCCACCCATCACAATACGACAATAGCTCCTGGAGTCTAATGTTTTAATGATTAGTCCCAGAATCTCGAATGCTGTGTTGCGGAAAAAAAAATCATCATTTTCAGAAAGTATGACTTGAGATTGCATATTTCTCACAGGGCTTCGATTCGATATTTCTTATATAAATCTATGATTTCAATGTTATTGCCATATAGATGAAGGCATCTTCTTTTCAGCTCTTCCTGATGCTTGTCGGTTGACAAGACAATTGCATCAACAGTAGAGGGGGCAAAAGTTTCCAATTTTTGCGCTTTTTTATTGAACAAAAGTTTTTCGTTTTCGGGGGTGTCAAGAAGTACAGCTTCAATCTTTGGACATTCTAGCAAGAACAAATAATAAAAAGACATTAGCCAATACGTATGGGTCGGATCGTTTCCGCAATATAGGGCTATTTTCCTGATATTTTTCGGGATCTTCAGGAATGAATCCGTCGCTGCTATCATCTTGTTGTAATCTTCAAGAATCTGATCATGCCCCTCTTTTTTGGAACGAGATTTTTGGAAAAGGAAAGCCAGATAACCATAATTTTTATATAGAATCCAGTTCTCAGATTCTGTCAATTTTCTAATATGATTTTGCATTTCTGGATTATGACGATGCCCCGTATTCAGCAGTATGTAGCCATTTTGGATTATTTTTTCTTCTAGTTCTGAAATATCGTCAACAACAGAGTTGGTATTGATAACTGCGAACTCTATGTCTTTCTCTTCTCGTTCGGAGTAGATTTTAATATTGTCAAAATTATACTCTTTTGATGAAAAGTATCTTCTTATTTTTAATAAGTATTTATCGTCATTGGATAGATAATCAGAAGTATAAAACTTTGATTTAGTCATTAATATTGGTGTGAAAAATCCTGTCCCTAGCTCAAGAACAGAGGCATGATTGTAAGATAAAATTTCATCAACTTCATTCATTGCCGTTTGTACCCATTTTTGACTGCGAGTTTGGTTCATCAATAATGTGTTTCGTTTGAATGAAAACTCTGGAAGCTCTAATATATATTTTTTTACGCCCGATAAACATGAGATCTGTTTTAATGCGTAAGGGCAGGAACGCAGAGAAACTTTTGAGGGGCAAGTCGTGTAATTTTTTTTGTTAATAATATTATCTCTCATTTCTGAAATGAGTGGATTGGCTAAGATGTCAGAAATGCTCTTTTCGTTCAGGTTTCCGATAGAAATTCCGGAAAAATTACATCCAAGCCTTACATCTCCTGTATGCTCAACCTGTATTTGGTTAAATAAGTGATTACACTGACTATCCGAATAATCATAGCTCGGAGTCTGTATTTCAGAAAAGATAGGGGTCGAATTTAAGTCGAGAGAATATTGAGAATAATCAAAGATACATCCATGGGGTTGTAGAAGTTTTGAAACGGATTCCATCTCATTGCAGACTTGTTCTTTAAGCTTTTCGGGGATGTTGTTCTTGGAATAAAACTCTTTTTGTTCATTGCTTCCCAATACGGGCGGTCGGTATTCACGGACGAGGAGTACGTCCGCTTTTCCTGCTACCAATTCAATAAATTCATGCAACTTGCCTATTAATGGCCTTGTCATGACGAATGACACTTGAATTTTCGTTGCTATTTTAGACTTCAGCTGGCCTAATCGTGTCAATGCCTTTTGGGCTTTTCCAAAATGATCGCGCCCGGAGATCTCTCGATAGAGTTCTTTGTTCGGGGCATTGATGCTGAAATTGACGACCGAAAAGAACCCCGCTTCCGCCTTTGAGAACCAATAGTCGTTGAAAAGAGTGCCGTTAGTGACGAGATACATCCGGACTCCTTTGTTGTGGCGCTCAACAAGCTCAATAAAGTCTTTAATCCCTTTCCAGAGAAAAATTTCCCCACCGGCCGGTTGAATGATTTTAAGCTGACCCCTTTCAATGAGGGGACGCAGGTTTTCAAGAGCTTTCACCGAAATGTCAGATGCCGAAGCATGATGAGGTTGCCAGCAGAACCCGCAGCGATTGTTGCAAAGAAAAGTTGCTTTTATCCCGAGGCAGCGAATGGCGTTGAGGTGTTTAAGTGCTTCAGATTCATTCATTGACGACTCCAGCCGTTTTGAACAGATTCGAGAGTCTCGTCGAGTTGGCGAAAAGCTGTTCCAGGTTCAGGTCAGAGTGCTTCCTCCTGTACTGGGGAACGAAGGTATACAGCCAGGCCATGGCCAGGGCTTTGTAAAAATCGGTATCTGCAGCGTTCATCCAGGGTCTCAGTTTGAGGTCAATGCCATCTGTCGGGGGGATGGGTATGACTTCGACTCCGGAAAGGGAGTTGAAAGTAAAATCGATTTTATCACTGTAACAATTGCTTCCTGAATTGATAATCAGATCATTTGGCTGCGGAGCATAGAGATAAAACATTGACGAAGCATAGCCGGCGGATACTTTCCGGATTGAATTGGCCACTTTCAGACTCTCAAGGATGTCTTCGTCGTCTTCTCCGGGGAGACCGAACATGAAAGCGGTTACAAAGGTAACCTTACAGGAGGTCAGTTGCTCGATAAGCTGCAATGATTTGTCTATATCGATAGGTTTGTTAAGCAGATTGCGGATTTTCTTGGAGCCGGATTCGATACACATTGTGACATTGATTTTTTTGTCACAAATGATCTTCCTGACTGCAGGAGTGAAATTGCTGAGATGGCCGTATACCCTGGTGACATTGTAGCCTCTTTCTTCGCTTGTCCTGAGGATGTCCAGGGCCCTTTTCTCATTGATAAGAAAATTGTCGTCCATGAAGGTGAAAGACGCGTTGCCGAACAGTTGGTGCCAATAATCCATTTCGGCAATGACGGACTCACTGCTGCGTAACAGGTAGCGCCCCTGGTTTGTGAACGTATTGTAGCAAAACGAGCATTTATAGGGGCAGCCACGGGAAGAAATCAGAGGTACGGTCTTGCTGTGATCAACCCCTTTACGCCAGAGATCAAGCCGGATTCGGGGCATATCGTCTAGATTTTCGGACAGTCTGTGAATTTCTCCCTGTTTGTAGCTGTCATCCGGCATGATCAGACTGATGTGGGGATGTTCCTGGAGTTTGATGCCGTTGTTTTCCTGTAGGTGTCCTGCCAGCTCGACGACTGACCGTTCTCCTGGCCCCATGACAACATAATCTGCTCCGCCTTCCCTGAGGCAGATCTCTGGAAGGGCAGAAGCGATAGGCCCTCCCCAGACGATGGGAATGTTGCGATGTGAGTTTTTTATGCGCTTGGTCAATTCTATGGTGTTCGCAATGTTTTCTCCCAGATAAACCGAGAATCCTATAAACAGAATGTCGTCACATAGCGCTTCTTCCAGAATTTTCAGATAATCGGTTTCAAGCTGTGGGTCGACAAACAGCACATCGTAGCCTGCTTCGCAGAGAGATGAAGCAATAGAAAGAATGCCAAGCGGTGGGCCGAAATTTGAAAATTCACGGGCCAGTTGAGTAAATGATGAATTTATAAGTATGATTTTTGACATATTCTTGTCTCTCTTACAATCGCAGTGGTGGTGGCTCTTCCCGGAGGGTTACTTGCTGCTTATGTGTCTTGCCCCGATCATTTTTTTCCCTGATAGAAACGGATTTCCTGAGCTGGGGAAACTTCGTGTCATGATGATGTCTGCAAGAGTATGAGCTGCACAAAAACAGTTTAGAATCCCTTTTATCCCAAAATAATGTCTAAGTTCTTTCTTGGAAAGATTTCCAGTTTTCCGCCCCGTGTTGCATTGAAAATTTTTCCACCATTGTCTTCAAAACATTTTTTTGCTTTTTGAAACGGCGGTTCATGGAGATGCAGGTTTGGCATATTCCATAGTTCTCCTTGTGGGCGGTAGTCGGGATGAAAATGATTTTGTTCCCCGGAAGCAATTAATTGGCCTGCTGCATTCGTCCGGGTAGGAACGTCAAATGAAAAATCGACTCCGAGCAGGTACAGTTCCCTGATGCCCATGATAAAAGCCATTTGAATCATGGAGTAGGTAACGGTTGCCCCCCAATGCAGACCATTGATGAAATTCGTACCGAAACCGGGTTGATACGGGTAATACTTTTCAACAATATCAAAGAAAATAAGCTGGTTGTCTGTCGGCGGTGGGCAGCAATCAAGATAAAAAGGAAAAAATTTCACTGGTCCCTTCAGTGCGTTGATCTGTTTCTGGTTGTTCCTCATGACCAGGTGGTCCACCACGCTGTAGTAGGTCGGGCGCCAGTCGGTTTGTTCGAAGGCGAGGTAAATTTTGTTGGATGCAAAGGTGATTTCATTTTTCAGTTTGTTCAGGTCCTCGATGGATAAGCTGGGACCATTCCCCAGAACAAAGGCACGTTCGCCTTTGTGTATGCTCTGAAGGTTGGTCAGTCTCTCGTCGTTTTCCGACCAGAGCGTTTCCCATGTCGATCTACTGGTCAGGTCAGAGCGGTCGCTTTCTTTGGTGTGCCTTAGCTTCATCGCTTGAACGAGAGGTATTGATTCGGCGTGGAAATGTTCCAGCACCATCTGGCCGCGTGTTTCAAATTCGCTCGAGGATTGGGCTATTGGATCTAATTTGCTCCATTGAAGAACGGCTTTGGCAATTTTGTGTTCTGGTGAGGAAGTCAGACACAACTGGGCGAATTTTATCGCTTCTTGATCATTTCCGTTCAAAAAGTTAAGCAAGGCGAGGTGATACAGTACTGACGCCAAGTCTTTTGGGTTGCGGCGCAACTCCTTGAATTCAAGTGTCTGCTCAAAGGAGCTTATTGCTTTCGTAATCTCCAGGCGACTTTCATAAAATCGTGCCCTGAAATTTAGATACGCCAAACTGTTTGAATGCATGTTTTATCTCAATCGACAGGTTTCAAGATGGCCCTTAAGGGCGCCCATGTGCACCGCATTTCTCCGTGCGTACCATTGTCCAGACAGGTGATATTGTGGGCCGGATCGGCATAGTGTTTCTTAAGGGTCGCAGCGTGTTCGAAAGCGGAAAGCGCCTTGGCATAATGGTGGTGCCTTGAAAAAACAACCCCCAGGTTATTGTAAGCTGCAGCGTTGTCGGGAGAAAACGACAGGCACTTTTCGTAAGCTAGTTCGGCATCATGCAACCTGCTGTCAAGTATATGGATATTGCCCAGGAAAAAGTAGAGCAGCGGGTCATTGTACCCATCTGTAATTAGTTCATTGAAGAGTGTCTGGGCCTCGTCGAGCTTTTCCATGCGAAACAGCACGCGGGCAAAGGCAAACTTGGCGTTCTCCTGATTTGGGTAGGTTGCTCTCAGGGCCTGGTAAATGGTTTTTGTGGAGTGCTTTTTTAAGGCTTTCAACTCATTGAGCCGCTGTCCTTTCCGATTGCGACTAATGTTTTCACTGTGAAGTCTGTAGAAAAGCAACGGCTCGTCAATGTAGGCAATGGCCCACTGTGTTCCGATTCGCAACCAAAGATCATATTCTTCATTGAATGAGAGGTCTTCATCGAAGCCTCCAACATTCAGGAGAATGTCTCTACGCAGCATGGTTGCTGATGTCGAGCCGATTTGATTTCTTTCAAAGAGCTTTCCGAGAAACCCTTTTGGGGTGAACTCCGGGCAACGGATCACATCGCCAGTAAATTTTGCATTTGAGTCAATGTAACTCATTGCGCAGAAAACCATGGCCGATGCCTGATGTGTATCAAGAATGGTCTTTTGTTTTTCTAGCCGCTCGGGATGGGCAATATCGTCGCAATCCAGAAATGCGATGAATTCTCCAGTAGCTTTTCTGATGCCTATGTTCCGTGCTGCGGATGCGCCTACACCTGATGTTCTGTAAGCTGTAATTGCATCATTGTAACGATCCAGGATTTCTGCAGTTGTGTCTGTTGATCCATCATCAATGACAATAATTTCATCGGGAACGGCTGATTGGCGAAGAAGACTATCAATTGCTTCTCCAACAAAACGTTCACCGTTTTTGACGGGGATAATTACACTGCATGTTGACATACGGCCTCATGATTGCATGCGCTAAATCTTAGCTGAATGACTATCTGTTGAATTTTTTTTATGCCGAATATTATGTTTACACTTTATTCTGAATTAATTCACTCAGTTCGGATTGCGCTTTTGCGTGATAAGGGTACAGGTGAATGCAATTCTCCAGGTGCGACTGTTTTCCTTCTATCCTGTAGAGGTGATAATAGGCGCTTCCCGCCCGCCAATCGTCAGGGCAGTTCGCAATGATTTCTCTTAAAATTCTGACGGAAGTCTCTGGGGCTGTTGCCAGGAGTAACGTTGCTTCGTTATAGAGTTTTTCCCAGTTGACTGCCTCTGCCAACGAAGCATAGTTCTTCAGTTCGGGGTTTTCGTAAAGAGAACCTGCTGTGAAGCTTTGCCATTTTTGTTGGAAAAAGGAGTCGTCGATATTTTGAAGCTTACGGAAATCTTTGTTCGTCGACATATAGTCCCCCTGAATGTGAATGACATCCAGATTCAGAGCGCAGGCAACTTTTTCCCCCTGTTTCCAGGCTTGGAGGCAGATGTCGGAGTCATGTTGGTATTTACTGAAGCTCTTGTCGAAAAAAAAACGCTCTGGCTCAGTAACTAACATGACAGCGCTGCTCAGTGCCGGAACATAAGCATAAATTCCGTTGTTTGCGACTGTCGAGCGCATCATCGCTGTTGTTGCATTTTTATAGACCAATATCCCCCTGTGATTAATCTCTCCGCCTGCAAAAGTGTGTGAGCAGCCGACGATCGAGGCGTTACTGATGCGTGCTGTTTCTATCAGTTTGCTGATCCAGTCTCTGTCTCCGATAAAAACATCATCATCCAGAAAAATAATAGATTTCGACTCTGCGGTTCTAAGAAAGCTGTCCATAGTCACTGCATGGCGGAAGTCAGCGTCGTAACAATTGTCGATGACCAACAGTTCTGCCCTGCTAAGATCGGAGTTTTTCAGATGGTTAATGGCTTTTCTGGTTACGGGCCGATTGATGTCGGGGGTACACAGAATAATTCGAACATCCTTCATCATTGAGCCTTTAAGGATGAACCGTCGGAGCTCAGCAGTGCAGCAAAGTAAGCTATGGTTTTCTCCAGCCCTTGTTCCAGGTTGATCGTCGGTTGCCATTCAAGGAGCTTCTCGGCTAAAGCGATGACGGGTTGTCTCTGTTTGGGGTCATCGTTGGGCAAAGGATGAAAAACTATCTGCGACTTCGAAGCGGTCATCTCTATGATCTTTTTTGCCAGTTCCAGAATGGTAAATTCAGTTGGGTTGCCCAGATTAACCGGTCCGGTAATATCCTTGCCGGTCTTCATTAATTTGATGAGACCCTCAATGAGGTCATCGACATAGCAAAAGGAGCGGGTCTGGGTACCGTCGCCGAAGATGGTGATCGGTTCTCCTTTCAATGCTTGTACGATGAAGTTGCTGACGACCCGGCCATCGTTGGTGTGCATGCGTGGCCCGTAGGTATTAAAGATTCTGGCGACTTTGATTTGCAATTTATGCTGTCGGAAATAGTCAAAGAACAGGGTCTCGGCACAGCGTTTTCCTTCGTCATAACAGGCTCTGATGCCGATCGGGTTGACTTGCCCCCAGTAGCTTTCCGGTTGAGGGTGGATCTCCGGGTCTCCATAGACTTCGCTGGTTGATGCCTGCAGGATCTTGGCCTTAACCCGTTTAGCCAGACCCAGCATATTGATTGCACCGTGGACACTTGTCTTGGTTGTCTGCACGGGGTCGAACTGATAGTGGATTGGCGATGCCGGGCAGGCAAGGTTATAGATTTCGTCGACTTCGATGTACAGCGGAAAGGTGACATCGTGGCGAAGAAACTCAAAATCGGGGTTTGAAAGTAAATGTGCTATATTTTTTTTACTTCCGGTAAAACAATTATCGGCGCAGATGACTTCATGTTTTTGTTCGAGAAGCTTTTCGCATAAATGACTCCCCAGGAAACCTGCTCCTCCGGTGATTAAAATCCGTTTTGACATGAATGCATCTCATCCTTTCGCAAATAGGGGGTCACAGGATATCCTCCTTGCATAGAGGAGTTCCTTTTTTCAGATTCTTACGCGCTCTTTTTCCGAGGACGTTAGTTAATTCTGCAGGTGGCAGGCCTGTAGCGGGGCGAATAGACCTGATATTGCCGAGGGTAAGCTCTTCGCCAATTTTGATGTCTTCAACAACAAACAAGGAACGGCGAAATTTAAGGCTTTCCCGTTCACTCGGGAGGGGGCCATAGTGAACTGTTCCCAGAATCTGTTCGGTGTCGCGAACCGCCTGAACGAGTGTTTTGAATTCAGCAGGTTCGAGTGAAAATGCGGCATCAGGGCTAGGGTCTCTGCGGTTCAGAGTCAAATGCTTTTCAATAATGCAGGCCCCGAGGCCGACGGCAAAGACTGGGACATCCCAACCGAGAGTGTGATCAGAGAGTCCGATAGGGACCTGGAAACGCTGGGCCATGTCGCAAATGGTTCTCAGGTTCATATCGCTTGCAGGTGCCGGATAGGCGCTGCAACATTTGAGAAGGGCAATCTGTGTCGCTCCTGCATGTCTGGCAGCGTTCAGTGCTTCTTCGATTTCATCGATAGTCGCCATGCCAGTCGAGAGAATCAGGGGTTTTCCCGTGGCGGCGACTTTATTTATCAGCGGGATATCGACGATCTCAAAAGAGGCGATCTTGTAGGCCGGAACGTCCATCTTTTCAAGAAAGTTGACGGCCGTGTGATCAAATGGTGAAGAGAACAGATCTATACCGATTTCGTCAGCGAATTGTTTCAGTTTCGGTTGCCACTCCCAGGGGGTATAGGCTTTTTCATAGAGTTGATAGAGCTTTTGTCCAGCCCAGATGGACTCTTCACTGTGGGTAAAGCTGGCACTTGAGACATCAATAGTGAGAGTATCCGGAGTGTAGGTCTGCAACTTGACAGCATCAGCCCCTGCGTCTCTGGCCGCTTTGACAAGCTCTACCGCAGTGGCGTAGTCCTGTCTGTGGTTGGCTGAGAGTTCTGCAATGATATAACAGGGGGTGCCTGTTCCGATTTTCCGATTATTGATAGTGATAAATGGCATAAGACTGCACAATCTCTGTTTTTAATAATTAAATTGATTTATACCATTTTAAACCAATTGCTGATAATTTTTTTCGCCAAAATCAATGATCTGCAGGCGCTGTCCCGGGTTGAGAGTCAGGTCATTGTCACATGCCCGTTCAATCAGGGCAGTCAATGAGGTGGCGAAATCGTTATCCTCCCAGGCTAAATATCCGGGCAGATCAAACATCTGGTATACCCCTTGAGTTTTCGGGGTATTGCTCGGAAATGAGATGCAGGGGACGGCGAGTGACAGTGCCGCAATGCTGTAGTGAAAACGCCCGGAAATCAGGGCCCTTGCACTGGCGATCATTTGACACCAATTTTCGAAGTCATGAGCTTGGATGATTTCCAGTTTCATGCCGTTGCGTTGCATTTCATCAAGGATCACCTGGTCTTCAGGGGCGGGATCCGCCTTGGCTCCGGTCAGGAAGGTGAAGGAGAATTTTTTCTGATAGGTCTGCAAGACCTCGCAGATGACAGGAATCTGTCGTGCTTGAAATGAAATTCCGCCGGAAAGAACGATCCTATTCTTCTCGATTCCCTGATTGCGCAGATCGAGCAGCCCCATTCTGCCGATAAACAGTGGCAAACTGTCAAATCCCTGCCTGAACGTTAATTGTGCACGTTCGTAAAAGCTGGCTGAGAGTGGTTCGCGGATGACGGTATCGATGAGCCCGGACAGAGCGGTCTGGTAGAGCAGGTCTATGTCGCTATGCTGCATGTCTCCTCCGGGAAAGCATGAGTGATTTACCAGGTATGTCGGCTTGTTCAGGATGCGGCTGGCCAGGAAGATCATGTAGAGTAAGGAGATCGAACCCTGCGACAGGTGGTGCAGGGTTCCTTCCCCGTTGACGACGACGATATCCGCCTCCTGTAAACTGGCAAAGGTTGCAGGATTGCGTTCTATGAAGTGACTGACAAATTTGGGATCAATGAATTCCTCGCCGTTTTGGGGATAGCCGTTGAGTCTGTGGGTTACCTTGACGCTCAGGTAGTTGGGACAGTATCCGTACTCCAGAAGACGATGATAAATCTCGTAAGCGGTGCCGTAGCAACCGTAGTGGTAGGAGTTTCCGGTGAAGTTGAGGATAAGGGCATTTTTCATGGTTGTTCCAACCTCCTGAAGAGTTTGACCGGTAGCACTCACTGTTTGATCAAGGGGGAAAGCTTATATTCCATAAGATCGGCAGCCCAGGAAAAATCTTTACGTGCGACTGCCGCAAGAATTTCTTCCAGAAGCGGTGCCATCTGCAGCATCGCCTCCATCTCCAGCTGTGTCAAAAGCTTGCTTAGACTGTCGATCAGGAGCGTCAGGTTTTCATGAGCTGTGCCTTCCTGGCCACAGCGGAATGCCGAAACTGTCAGGTCGAGATGGTTTTCCAATGTCTTATTGTTTGGCTGGATCACTGTGCTTCCTCCAGGTAATGCGTTCCTCGGATGTAGGCGCCGTCGCGGCAGCAATTGATGAATCTGACCTGAGGATGTCGTTCAATATAGGCTTCCAGATCTCTCAGGTAGCCGCGAAAACTGGCAGTTGTGGAGACCTTTTCACCATGACCGTTGAGAACCCAATGGCTTTTGGCCTGCGCTGTCTGTTCTCCCCAACCGGCTCCCTGTGTGTAGCGCTGTTCGTTTGGAAAGGCGAGATCGGCTCCAAACAGGAGAACTTCGGTTGCCCCCATCCGCACAGCCAGATCGACGGCCGGATGCAGTACCGATCCTGAAGAAAAAAGGGTTCCGCGTGGATATTTATGGGCAATATCAGCGTAGCTGGGGTGCTTTGCATAGGCAGTCAAGCGCGGTCCTGGCCATAATCGCAGGACGGAGGGGCTGACGCGCGGAAAATAGATCATGGGAACCTTGCTGTAGGGGGCCAGGGAATAGCCCTCGAAGCTGGAAATGATTTTTTCTTCAGGGTCGATGGTCATCGCTATATCCGCGGTCAGATCAGCTGCAGAAAGTGGTCTGAGAGCTGAGTTGACGGCAAGCAGGGTGACATCTGAACGATGTTCTCGCAACCAGTCGATATGCTTGCCCAGAGATGGGCCGGCGGCAGCTACAACAATGCGCTGGCCAGGTTGACTGTCAAACAGGCTGGCGACGTCTCCGTCAACTTTTATCAGCTCTTCATTACGTTTGATCTGTTTTATGACTTCCGGATTGGCCGCACCATGTTTGCTGCTGATGTAGGCCGTTTCAAGCTCGGTCGCGACGAGATCTCGCAGGCGGGAAGAGGATTCATCGGCGAGCTGCAATTCGGCGGGAATTGCTGCCAGAGGACCGCCAAAATTAGTGTCTGCTCCGTCAAGCAGGGTCACGCGTGAATCGTTGAGCCAGAAGCTGTGATCAAAACGGCTCAGGCTGGCCAGGGCGATCCGTGGATTCAGAATGACAATCTTGATCTTTTTCAATGTCTTCCGGGTACATAATTCTTTTGCCAAATGGCCGGTGCCGATTCCGTAAGACCAGGCAATTTGACTCTCCACGGGGATCTGACTCGCTTGAAGCCTGGCTTCAGCGTCCGGATCATAAGAGCTGCCGAGGTGGATGTTGTCAATAATCAGGGTAGTAAATGGTGTTTCTTTTCGTGTCTGAAATGACGCGGGTTGGTATTGTCCTAACCATTCAGCCAAATCAGGCCAGCGTCTTTGTATGATGGACAAGTTGGAGCTCAACATAAGTTCCCTTTTAAAATAATGGAGTCGGCAGTTATAGCGATAAGCTTGGTAACGATGTTGGCCAGGTGTTGGAAACCCATGTGGCGCTCGTCAGGGATTAGCTGATCGATTGTTGCTGTCGTGGAGTCATTCATCCCGCCTCCTCCAGATATATATATATGGCGGCATAGGATGTCAGCTGTTCAAAATTGTCCACGGGAATGTTAATGGAAAAAACTGATTCCAGGGCCATGATCAACTGGATATGCGCCAGGGAATCCCAGCCCTCGGTTTTCTCCATTGTGGCTTTTGAAAAAGACGAGGGATCGAGTGTCGGAAAAATCTGAGCGAATACCTGCTGTAATTTTTTTTCAATATCATTTTGAGGAGACAGCAGCTGATCTTGGATTTCTGCAGGGGGATGCGGCCAGCTCTTACCTTCGGGAAAGGCTTGAACCAGTTCGAAAATACCGTGCGTATTGTGGAAAAGGAAAGCCACCTTTCTGCCATCGAATGCTACATCTGCTGTGGGCGGAGCAACCAGTCTCGCACCGTGCCTTTCAGCCAAGTCAATAGATTCAATAATGTCGGCAACTGCATAGCAGAAGTGATAAGGTCCACCACCATTCTCCAGGTGTTTGTCAATGGGGGATTTATCATCGGCTGCTAGGATTTCGACAGTGTATCCTCCGGGTAATTGAACAAAGGCGTAAGAGACTCGTTGTTTTGTATTGACCCCAGGCCCCTTGAGTAGCTTTGCTCCAGCCAGAGAAAGGTAATCTTGCAAGGTCGCTTCCAGATCGGATGTAGTTACTGCCAGATGATCAACATAGAGTACTTTACACGTTGAAAATAAACCGTCCATCAGGATGCCTCATCGCTGTATTGAAACCAGTCCGGCTTAGAGACTGGTGAAGTGTTCAAGTTAAGTCGGAATCGGGATGATTCTTCTTGAAAAAAACCATGCGCACCGTAGACATCGGCGGCCGGCAGGTTTCTTTCTGTTGAAAAAAACAGTCCTTCTAACTGGCTAACTCCCTTTTGCAACAGGTGTTCACAGACCCAGGCAAGGATGCCGGTCTCTACGCTACGTCCCAACACTCGGCACGAAAGGAGAAATGTCTCAATAACTACCGTATTGGCTGTATGTTCCGGAACCAGGATAATCAGTCCGATGATTTCCTCATCGCTATATTTATCCGTCAGCCCGATGGGAATGATTTCCGCTCTTTGATCAAGAAGACGTTCCAGATCTTGCTCGTTGTGTCTTCTTGTTGTCATGTTGAATTGATTGGTTTTCGCGAGCAATTGTAAAACCCGCTGCCTGTTGTTTTTAGCGTAACGATGAAAAGACAGTTTCATGTCAAGATTACGCCAGTAGTCCTGCTTGTTTGTGAAAGATGACGCTTCCGCTTTAACCTGAGAGCGTATTTCATAACTTCTGACTCGTTTCAGATCTTCCGCTGTAGGGCGGAGCATGGCCAGATAGGGACTGGAGAGAATAAAAGCAGGCCAGAGGGTCATATCATCCGGCAATTCCGGAACTATAACCTCGGGTAGCAGTTGGCGAATGGCTTCACGCTCATATGGACTATCGTCCAGGAAGCACAGTGAGGATAGACTTACACCGATTTCATCTGCAATTTCTCGAAGGTTTTCCGCCTTGTCTCGCCAATTGATGCGCAGACTAACAAAATCAGTCAGTTTTAGTTTCATTGCCGGGTGTTTGGCAAAAACATCACGGACCACCGTTTCGGTATTTTTACTGCAGATAGCGAGAGCTAATCCCCTGTCACGAAATTGCCTGAGGAGTAGTTGGAACTCAGCAAAAATATTGCCGGGGAAGTCACCACCGATCTTGATGCCTTCGAGACCATCGTCACCGACCACGCCTCCCCAGAGGGTGTTGTCCAGATCGGTAACCAGTACCCGGGCGGTTCGGCCGGTCAGGGCAAGGTGAAATTTTATAAGCTCCTGGCAGAGTTCATTGGTTAGGGGAACGCTGAAAGGAATGCGGCCGAGAAACCAGTATTTGCCCGGATCGGCAGCTTCTGTCCCAAGCCTATGGACAAGTGTCGAAAGTCTGATTAAAGAACAGTCTGGAATCTTTTGGCAAAATTTCTCAAGCCTGACATTCAACTGTTCAATAAGTGCAAGAATGGATTTTCCGTCATAGCTGGTATCCTCCAGAGCAGAGAGAATGGGGCGAACAGGCGCAAAATCCAGAATAAAAAATATGCCGGGCAGGCGGGACCTGGCCTGCTCAATGAATTGGCAGTATTCCTCAAAATGCTGTTCCAGTTCGCAGGCAGAGTCCTTACTGACAGGGGGGACGCAAAGGTCTTCAACGCGTTCGCAAAAGACCGTGTAGTCCGGTTCCCTGGCAATCAGGCTGTCCTGCTCATCGAAAATCTGTTGCCGGTGCTGACCAAAAGGAATCGGCAGGATCTGGATGGTTTCGCTGCTTAGCTTTTCATAGCTTTGCACTAAGGCTTTGCCGGCGAGATCCCAGTTCGCACTTCCCAGAAAGGCAAACTTTATGACCGGGCGGTAAGTTTTTTCATTGGTGGGGGGGGTTCTCTCCATTCTTGATGTGCTTTTATTCAGCTGCATAACGACGACTTCTCGGGAATTTTTGTCCATAATCCGATCGATCTCCTGAAAGCCGAACTTGCTGTGCAGTTGATGAACAGCATGGTTCGATGCGAAGGTTTCGCACTGCAGACTTTGCATGCCGAGATGGTTGAAGACATAATTGACCACCGCCTGTTCCAGCGTTAGCCAAAGTTTCAGCCGTTCGGCATTGTCGCAGATTTGTTCATTGTCGAGATAAAAGCCCCAGTGGCAACTTTTATTGGCAAGATCAATGTCGAACAGGTTGACAACCCCCCTCGGGTGCTGATGATCCATAAACAGTAGCACTTGGCGGGTTGGGTCGTTCTGAACTTTTTTCCACCAGGCATAATGTTCTTCCTCGGAAATCTCATGGTTTGAGAACATGACTTCTCGTACCTGCGTATGGTTCCGCCAGCGAAGAATCATTGGCATTTCCGTATCGATTGGGGGTCTTAACGTTGAAGCTTTTGCGGGAATCCCTGTTTGAATGGTCATTGCTATCACCGCAAACCGGGCAGGCATGAGATCTGCTCAACCAGCCAGGCACTGTTGTCGTGTACTTCAGGCAGTATTATGTCTGTTTCTTTCAATAGGGGCAAAATGGTGGTGGATAAACCTGACGAATTTTGGAGCATGGCCGGTGATAGGTTCAACATGTTGAAAAAATCCAGTGCATCGCACCTGTTGACTTTCGAGTGGGGCCAGATAACAGGCATGGCCTTCAGGGCTATCGCTTCGTAACTGCTGATGCCGAAGCCACTCAGGTAGAGTTTTGTCCTTGCCATGTAAACTGGTAATTTTTCGCAGTGAGAATGCAGGACAATCCCTTGGAGTCCATGTTTGTCAATAAATGATTCCACGTCTCGACGTGCCTGTGGGTTATGCAGATAGGCTACCAGGTCCAGGTCCTTGACAACTGGATGTTGCTTGGTGACTTCACGACGCAGAATCAAGCTATTCATACCATGGAGCAGGTGTAATTTCCCTTCTTGTGCCAATGTCAGCATTCTTTCGGGAATGTGATAAGTCCCTGGCATGATGAGTAGGTCGGCCATTTCAGTCCAGGGAAGGGTATTGCCTATAGCAATGACGCTGAGCTCTTCGGGAAGCTGATTCCGCCATTTAACATCGGCACCGCGCTGGTCGTAGATATCCAGAACCAGCAGGTTAGAGTCTGAGAGTAGCTTTTGGAATGTTTGCTGATCGTTTTGTTTTTCTCCACGCGTGGGGCGATGAAACGCAGCCCAAACGGTTTTTTCGCCTTCTCGATTCAGGATCTGTATAGCCTCGTTATCATCGACGGCGAAAACCGTTGACCAACCTTTTCTTTCGGTCATCTGCCGGGCAAGTTCAAGACATCGCCTCACGTGGCCATAGCCGTATTGGACTCCGGCATCAACGACAAAAAGAACCTTAAGATTATCATCAATCAATCTCCTTTGATGGACGTGTTCGTTGATTTTGAAGAGTTGTGGTTCTTTTTTTAGGAGTTGCAGAACCTCCGGGAGTTGAAAGTTCTGATTATTTTCAACTAATCGGTCGTACAACGTATTCATGAATTCCAGATCGGCCCAGGTGTCCACCGAAAAGCGATGTTTGCGGGTATGAAGATTCTCCGGCAAGGAGACATTGTGACGGATGAAAAGTTCCGGTCTTTGCCAGAAAAGAGGGAACTGGTGTTCTTTCAGCTCGGGCCGGTCAGCCAAGTCATCTGCTGTTTGCCATGCATGAAGTCTGGATATGAGAACGCCTTCCAAGGCTGGATGCTTTTCAATATGATTATCGGTTGATATTACAAGTATGTCTGCCTTGGGCTCTTTGCGGAATTCTTTAATAAGGAGATCAATGGTTGGTCCATGTACCAGAGGACAATCTCCGCTGATCAGCAGACAGATATCTGCCTGATACAACTCTGCCGCCAAGCGCAGACGAGTGGTCACATGATCAATATGGCCTTCATACCAGAATAGCGGGAGATCGTGTTGCTGGCAGAATGCCTTTAGTGGCTCATTGGCGGCTTCTGCGGCTGTTGCGATGACGATCTCGTCGAGCTGTTCGCTCTTTTTCAGATTGTCTATCAACCATTCAAGAACTGTCCGATCGCCGATCTTTCGAAAGTGCTTTTCAGGTAATCTGGACGAGGAGAGGCGTACGGGAATAAAGGCAACCGCACGCTCACATGTGTTCTGAGATGGATTCTGTGTTTGATTCTGGTCACTTGTCATTCGTAAACCGGCGGCTGGCCTGTGATTTTGAAATTTATATATGTTATGCCAGAAAAATTTGTAGATAACATAAGACCTTTTATTTATTTCTGTATGTGCTTTAGGGCTACGGGGTTCCCAGGATCTTGTTCTAAAACGAGCTGGTACACTTGATTTGCAACATCTTTTGCCCCCATTTTTTCATAATTTTGCCCCAGCTTTATCAGAGTGATTAAATCGCTTGGGTTATTTTGCAGATACTCTGTATATACATCTGCGGCTTCTTGACGTCTGTTAACAAGGCAGAGAAGGTCTGCATATTTGGGCTGATAGGTAGCAGAAGCGTTACTTAGACATTCAAGAGCCAATGTTGCCATCTCTAAGTTTTTTTCTGATAGGCAGATGACGGAAACTCTTCGAAGGGCCTCTTCGACAGTCTGGTTGAAGGTGTCCCCTATCAGTTGTTGATAGGCAGTCAGGGCGCAGTCGTTTTTTTGTTCCAGCTCAAATATATACCCTTGGATTAACGCGGAGAGTTCCTGAGCCGTTGAGTCGTTCGGATATGCGGTGAGCCCGGTTAAGATTTTTTGTAGTTGCAGGGTATCTTTTGCCAGAAATAGTTTCAGTGCTTTTCCAAAAACACCATCCAGGTGATATCTTACCAGTCGCTCAGATTGGCGGGGAGATGCAAGAAGCCGTTCATTAATCCATGTGTCAATCTGTTGTTTCCGTTTTGAAAACACATCCTGAAAGTTCTCTGGGGCAATATCTAAAATTTCAGGACGTCTCGCTAGCCAGACACGTATTCTGCCCAGTTGTTTGTCATAGTGCCACTGTTGAGAAATGAGGTCGAAGTCAGGGGAGGATTTGTCTTCCTCAATTCGGCAGATGGTTCTTTGGGTGGCGGCAAGAATCCGCCGCAAAATATCTCCTAGATGCTTTTGCAGGGTTCTGAAATATTCTTCAGGTTGTTCGTCTTTGAATTGAATATCGGCAGGACTCTGGTCCTGGATTTTAAGGAAGTCCCGTGCTCCGTATTGTTTAAGCACAGCCACGAGGTCGGGAAAGGCTGCAGAGAGATCTCTTTCGAGAAGACATAAGTCGGCCTTAGCGGCAGTTTTGGAATGACAACTTGCCAAAGCGTTTTCGATAGTGTCGGCGGTCTGCGTCAGGCCCTGCTGGAGTTTGCTCAGTTCATCGAGAAGTCGTTGCACATCTGCTTGCCGACTGGTGGGACTATCTGCTGAATTGTCCAGGAAGTCCTGTGTCCCGTATCGATTGAACATGGCTGATAGCTCGGGAAAAGCGGTTGAAATATCATTTTCGAGGCGGCGTAACAGAGCCGGGAGTGCCTCTTTTTCCGTAGTGCGGGAATGGTATGTTTTTAGAGCGTTTTCGACCGTGCCAGCAATCTGTTCCAGGTCATGCTGACCTCTGTACAGTTCTTCGAGGAGTTGTTGTCCATCTGCCTTTCGATTGGCCGGACTATCTGCTGGAAGGGCGGCAAACAAAATGTCAGTCGGCGCGATGGATAGCGGTTCAGGAGCGAGTTTTTCGATCGGTTTGAACGTCACATGCTCGATTTGTGCTGCATTTGGCGCTGGGGAGATAACAGCGCAGCCTTGTCGTTTGGCAATTTTTGCCTGTGCCGAAAGCTGATGGATGGCGCTGAAATATTCCGGGCCGGTTTCTGCTGTGTGGCCGGAGTTTGTTATAACAGTGATCTGGGCATCGAGTTTTGGCCCGGCAATATGCTCGACATTTCCCGCAGCGTGGGTATAACCAGCCGGACTGTAACACATATCGACACCAATCAGAACCGCCTGCTTGACTCCCATTGCGACCGCAATGCCAAGCGCTGTGTTGGTGACCGTGGGCCCCCAGATCGGTAAATTCTCTTTGTTTAGGGAACTGGTCCAGGGGATTCTCTGTCCCAGATAGAGGCTTCTTCCTTCCCATAATGCCAATAATCGCGGGGCGACATGAAAGGAATGGAAAAAGATCGCTTTGTCTGCAAGCAGCAGCATTTCGCGGCTGATGGCGAAACTGTAATCAGATGAGTCGACACTGACAACGAAGTGCGGTGCCAGGTCCACTTCAATCAGTCGGCGACAGATCCGTGAGACTGCAAAGATGATGAGGTGATCACGGTTCTGCTTGACCCAGGGAATGAATTCATCAAGAGATGGACCGCCACCAAGAATAACGGCGGTTTTGCCGGGAAAGAGATTCTCAACAATTTTGGCTGGATATCTGTTGTCGGCCATATTGTCGATCTGGCATTCCAGAAATGAACGTGATCCCAGCGAGGCTGATAGCTCGTAAGCCCGGCTTTTAATTTCTCTTTGGATGGTTGCGGCGAGTTCATGGTATTGACCGATAAAATCATTGCGGGCACCAAACGATTCCCAGAAGAGCAAAGATTCCTGATAGATATAACTGTCAATCAAATGGCTCTTGGCGTCAGCCCAGAATTTTTTTCGGTCGGTTATGCTGATGTTGGTTGCGATCGGATTGCTGACATTGCCATAATTCAGAGCATTGTTGATTTGTTCGAGTTCGACAAAAATATATCTGTTTGAAGGGTTGCCGTAACGGTGAACAAATTCAGGTAATAACCCGGAATCGGTACCGATAATGATATGGAGTTTGTCGGCTTCGGAAAAAGACGACTGAAACTGTTGTTGAAAAACGTTTTGAGCACCAAACTGGTCGAATGTATTGCGGTTGACTTCGTAAAGATATCGATCCCCAAAATGATTTGTCACTAGCGAGTCTGTCCATGTCGTTTCGACCGAGGCCATCCAATATCCTTTTCGAAAAATAAATGAAATAAATATAAGAAAATATGAGTTGTGAGGCGAGTCAAAAATATGACAGAAGCTTCATTTTTTGACACCCTGGCCTCTTTTGTTGCGGGTTTATGGCTTGAAATCCGCTCTTAAATACTATCCTTCGCAAGAACTAGCAGAGACTGTGCCAGAACCTTCGCATCGATCATCATCTTGACTGGGTAGAAAAATAAAATATGGATATATTTTTTATAAATTTTTTCTAAAGTCTCCCTATATGTCAGCCGATAAGCAAAACAGGAAACGAGGAATTCTGTCAAAAAGGAGGTGAGAGACGCTTTTTTTGCACTCCCCTCGAATCCAAACAAACCGGTAAATTGTAGGGCACGGAAGCCCGAAAACAAAAACATTCATGGAGGAAAATCATGGCTTTGACAATTAATACTAACGTCGCTTCCCTTAATGCACAACGTAACCTGGGTAAATCCCAAAGTTCTCTGAACACTTCTATGCAGCGCCTCTCTTCTGGTCTGCGTATCAACAGCGCGAAGGATGATGCTGCCGGTCTGGCAATTTCTGACCGCATGACTTCTCAGATTCGCGGTATCAACCAAGCCGTCCGTAACGCCAACGACGGTATCTCTGTCGCCCAGACTGCTGAAGGCGCCATGGGCGAGGTTACCAACATCCTGCAGCGTATGCGCGAACTGGCCGTTCAGTCCGCAAATGACAGCAACAGCTCTGATGACCGTGTTTCTCTGCAGGCTGAAGTTGATGACCTGGTTGCTGAGATCGATCGTATCTCCGCAGCTACTGAGTTTAACGGAACCGCATTGCTCGACGGTTCGGGGTCAACTCTGAGCTTCCAGGTCGGAGCTGAAGGTGGTACCAGTAACCAGATCAGTATCGATGTAAGCAGTCTGGATATGTCTTCAAGTACTCTGGGAGTAGGTACTATCGATCTTGGCGCTGCAGGGAATGATGTTGAGGCCATCCTGACCTCAATCGATAGCGCTATCGGAACTGTTGATAGCTCTCGTGGTGAGCTTGGTGCGGTTCAGAACCGTTTCGAGTCGACGATCTCCAACCTCTCCAACATCTCGGAAAACGTCACCGCAGCCCGTTCGCGGATCCAGGATGCCGACATCGCTCAGGAAACTTCAAGCATGACGAAGTATAACATCCTGCAGCAGGCTGGTGTTTCAATTCTGGCCCAGGCAAACCAGTCGCCACAGCTTGCTCTGTCGCTGCTTGGTTAATAAGGGATAGCATTGGGGGCTGGGTAGCCAGCCCCCATTTTTCCTTGTGACTGACCACAGGGGGAGGACGAGATAATGAATGTTGAAGCATTAAACTTGACAAATATCACGCAGCTTCAGACAAACCGGTCCGCAGACAAGGTTGAAGAAAACAGGAAAGAAAAAGAGAATGCATCTCAGGCGGATCTGCAGGAGAAAGGTCAGGTTCAGTCTGAAGAGCTGCTTTCTCAGATCAAGTCTTTGACTGAGGATGGTCTTTACAGTGTGCGTTTTGAAAATGATAACGAAGCCGGTGAGCTGATCGTGAAAGTTGTCGATCGGGAAACCGACGAGGTTATCAGGCAGATCCCGCCGGAAGAACTTCTCGACCTGACCAAGCGGCTGCAGGATCTGCGTGGCAATATCGTTAATACGCAAAGTTGATGGGCTTTTTGGTTAGTGGAGAAGGACTATGGCGATTACCTTTAGTGGTCTTGCGAGCGGAATAGATACGGACTCTATCGTTACGGAATTGATGGCGCTTGAGCGTGCTCCGATCGATCGTCTGGAAAATGATAAAGCCTACTACCAGAATCGCCTGAAAGCTTTTTCCAGTTTGGAAACAAAACTGAACGATCTTGCCCAGAAAGCCGAGGCAATCGATACCGAAGTTGAGCTCAGTTCGTATTCTGTCAACAGCAATTCAGAGGAATACCTTTCGTTGACAACCGATGGCCGGGCTCAGGCCGGGTCCTATCAGCTGACAGTTGTCGATCTGGCTCAGCAGCAGAAGGACGTCAGCCAGGGCTACGCCAGCAAGTCAGAGGAGACCCTCGGTACGGGGTCGATCAGCTTGACCGTTGGTGGGACTGCCCATCAGCTGCTCATCGAAGAGGGCGACAATTCTCTGGAAGGGCTCGCCAGTGCCATCAATGAGGCCGATCTGGGTGTCGGTGCTGCAATCATCAACGATGGAACCGGAACTCCGTATCGTTTGGTGCTGACCGGTGCAAGCGTTACTGATAGTTTTTCTCTGGATTCTTCCGGTTTGGCCGGAGGGACGGTGGCCGGTCCGACGATGTCTAATGTCCAGCCCGCTCAGCAGGCTCACATCCGCCTGGATGGAATAGATATCTACAGCGACAGCAATTCTGTCGACAGCGCTGTCCCCGGCATGACCTTCGAACTGATGAAGGCTGACGAGACAGCCACGACGACGATCAATGTGTCGGCAAATACGGAAGATACGACAGCCAAGATCAATGATTTTGTCAAGTCGTACAACTCGGTCATCACCTTCATTGCCGATCAAAGTGATGCCAGCTGGAGTAACGATCCGGCCTTCCGTTCCGTGAAGCGTCAGATGCAGAGCATGTTGACGACTCAGGTTGGCAGCGGAACCCTGACGAGTCTTTCTCAGCTTGGTTTTGAGACCAAGCGTGACGGTCAGATCTCCGTGAACAGTTCAAAATTGACGGAAGCCCTGAGCGATAACTTCTCTGATGTGGTCACTTTGTTTGCAGGAACTGGCAGTGAAGACGGAATCAGTTCGATGTTTTCCACGTTCCTGGATGAGATGACCGATTCGGTTAGCGGACTCTATGCGACAAGAAAAAAATCGACGGATAGCAATATCCGCAGGATCGATTTGCGCATCGATCTCATGGAAGTCCGGATGGATAAAAAAGAGCAGAGTTTACGTTCACAGTTTTCCGCCATGGAAGAGCTTGTGAACGGTTTGAATGCTCAGGGTAATTATATGCTGCAGCAGCTTTCAGCCTTAAGTCTGAGCGGATCCTGATCCGGAGACATAGAGAGTTCGCCCATATATTTTTGTAGGAGAATCTCAGAATGAATGCATATTCAAATCATTATAAAAACAATCAAGTCTTAACCGCGTCTCCTGAGCAGATTCTGATTATGCTCTTTGACGGTGCGATCCGTTTTGTCCGTCAGGCAGGGTTTGCGATTGAGGAAGGGCGTCCGGCTGATAAGGCAAAAGCGCTCAGTAAGGCGATGGCTATCGTTACCGAGTTCTCCAACACTTTGGATCACGAAGTTGGTGGTGAAATAGCTGCTGATCTGAGCCGTCTTTACGATTTTGTGATCAGGGAGCTCTCAGCGGTCAACGCGGGAAACGATGCAAGGCGACTCGCACCGGTTGAAAAGGTTCTTCTTGATCTGCGCGAAGGCTTTGCCGGTGCGGTCGAAGCGAATCGTCAGGGGCAAGCTCCCCCCCCCGTCGCAGGAAATGAAAAGCGCATTGCGGCCTCCTTCTGAAACTTATGGTGCTGTCATGGAAGACTGCCTGAGAAAATCTGTCGAACAGTATCGACAAATTGTTGAGCATGCCGAAAAGCTCGAAGCTCTGCTGAAGAAAGCCGAGCCTGAGCTGTTGCGTGACTATACCCTGAAGCTGCGTCAGCTGCAGGACGAAGCGACTGCTCATGATCAGGAGTTCTTCACGGTTTTTTCTCAGCATTCCGAAGAGCTGAAAACTCATCCGCTGTTTGTTGAGCGCACCGAGCTGCTCGATAAAATTGTTAAGCTGAATCAATTGATCTTGCCGCGAATCCGTGGCATGATGGCCGTTACCGCTCATGAACTGTCGCAAATCAAAGGTGGGCGCACGGCGGTTGCCGGCTACCACCAGCCCCTTTCGAAAAGCAAAAGCAAGGCAGTGCGGGGGATCGGTTAACCCCTGCCAGGTGCGTGAGCGGATTCACTGATTTCATATGTTTTTCATTTGAATTGAAAATTGGCGAATTCACTTATGTCCATTCTTGATTATTTAAAAGATTATCGTGTTGTCAGGGTGCAGTTGCCCCTGCTCGATGGCAAGCTGCTGGGCCTTGACGGTGTCGCCAAACTGACTGAGACACCCAGGTTCGAAGTGACCTTTCTTCCCGATCAACTCAATCTCGACCAGCTGGATATGCGCGGATTCTGCCGTGTGACCTATGATGTCGTTGGGGTCGACAAGACCCTCAAGGCGCGTATCGACTCAAGCCTAAGCGATGTCAAACTGCTGCTTGAGATGGTCGATACCTTCGCCTTTGTCCAGAAACGGGAATATTTCAGGGTTGATGCCGACCTGTCGGTCAGCTACTGGCTGGCGGATTCGGAGAATCCCCAGGCCCGTTCCGTGCAGACTCCGGTGAATATCAGCGGCGGCGGGATGCGTTTTCCTGTCCCGGAAACATTCGCTCCCGGAACCCGGGTCGGACTTGAGGTGGTTATCGATTCTCCCCTGCCAGCTGTTGTTGAGTGCGTTGCTGAAGTTGTCGGAACCCATGATCTTGGCGGCGAAAAACAGATGGCACTGAAATACGTTGACATCGAGGAGGAGGGGCAGGATGCCATTATCGCCTACTGTCTTGCTGAGCAGCGCAAGCAGTTGCGCCTCAAGGTCAAGGTTATGGGGCAGGTGGTCTGAGATCTGCGGATCGTCCGGAAATAAAAAAGCCTGTTGTTTGTTGAAAACAACAGGCTTTTTGTGTCTTTACGCCAAGCTCTTTCACTGCCCGTAGGCAAGCTGGGGCGATGTCAGTCCCTGATAGGAGATCCGGTTCTGGCGGACGCCGAAGACATCGCTTCCACGGAGCTTTTCGGTGCGGTTGCGGCCGTTTCGTTTGGCCTGATAGAGGGCCTGATCGGCGTTGTGGAGCAGCTTCGACGGGGTGTGGCTGCCCAGCAGATCGCTGCCGCTGATGCCGATGCTGACGGTAACCGGTTCCATGAGGCCAAGCTGTCGGTAGGGGAGCTCTTTCAGGCAGCGATGAATCCGCCGGGCCAGAACCTCGGCATTTTTTGCACAGGTATCGGGCAGGATAACGGCAAATTCTTCACCGCCGTAGCGGCAGCAGATGTCCGATTCCCTGGCTGCCTCGGCAATGATCCGAGCTGTTTTCTGCAGGACGATGTCGCCGGCCTGATGGCCGTAGGTGTCGTTGACCTTCTTGAAGTGGTCCAGGTCGATCATCAGCAGTGAGATGTCCGAGTTGTTGCGCTGGGAATAGGCTGAAACCTGTTTGATGTTGAGATCAAAAGTCGCCCGGTTACCGAGACCGGTGAGAGGATCGGTCAGGGCCATCTTCTGGAGTTTTTCCTGGGTCTTGCGCAGTTCAAGCAGACGGTTCCAGCGTTGCAGGTGGCAGTTCATACGGGCAATCAGTTCCTGATTGTCGATGGTCAGTGAAAGTGCGTCACTGGCACCCAGCTCAAAGCTGTTGAGCAGACTTTTCTGGTCTTTGGCAAAGGCGATCAACGGCAGGTCGTGCCATTCGTCCTGAGCCTGAAGCCGGTTGATCCACTCGTGCTGACAGTCGGTCTTTTCCATGATCCAGCAGATGATATCGGCGCGCCTGGTTTTCAGGTATTGAAAAATAGCAGGGACCGATGCCATCGGTTTGATCTGGCGGAACAAACCGGTTGCCCTGAGGCGATCGACCAGATGGCTCTTTTGTAGATTGTCGGTGGCAAATACCAGTGCTGTAGAGTTTGTCATATGGCATCCTTCGAAGCTCGCAGGTCGTTAACATTGACCGCTGATATCAATCTATCGGCTTTTGGTCCCGGCTTCTTTAGCGTTTCAGCGATATTTTTCCGGCGACTGCGGGTTTTGTCAGTATCTTTGGCAGGATGGATAAACTAATATGAGGAAGTGGACGATATGGGCCTATGACAACTGTGAATCCAAACATACCAGTCAACCTGTTTGTCTCTCATCTGGCTGATGCCGGGCATCGTCCCGAAGATCGTCAGTTGGGGTTGCGTATCGATCAGGTTGTGCAGGCGACAGTCGTTGATGGTGGTCTCGATAAGCTGCTCGAGTTCAATCAGCAGTATTTCAAGCTGGACACCGATGTCGATTTGAAGGTCGGACAGAATCTGTTGTTGCAGGTTCTGCAGACGGACCCGCACCTGGAATTCAAGGTCCTGCCGCGTGGACTTGACGAACGGCTGGCTCAGTTGCTGCCACTCCTGACCAGGGCTTATGACTGGCAGGGGGCGGTCGAGAAAGGTTCCGGTCTGGAAAATTTGCCGCAGCTTCGCCAGCAGCTTGTGCAACTGTTGAATTTTGCCGGGACCATGCCACCCGCCCTGAGACAGGACATCTCCCAGCTGGGTGCAGGGCTTTCCGCTCTGCTGCCGCGCACCCAGCCGATCAACGTCTTTTCAGCGCAGCCGCCACAATTCGCCCAATCCACCCAAACTACCAGTTTTTCTTCCTGGCC
This sequence comes from Geopsychrobacteraceae bacterium, assembly GCA_963676795.2. Taxonomy (GTDB): domain Bacteria; phylum Desulfobacterota; class Desulfuromonadia; order Desulfuromonadales; family Geopsychrobacteraceae. The sequence goes on from CAXXTB010000002.1 coordinate 263,141, forward strand.
ACCGGGAACTCAGCTGCCGGAAAGCATTACCGCTTTTAAGGGATTTATCGAGAATCTTGCCGTCCAGGTGGCCAGCTTGCCCCGGGACGCCTCGTTATCTGTGCCCCGACAGTGGTATGCGGAAACCCGCAGGCTTATGGAACAGGCGCTTGAGTTGCCAAGGCCTGCTTCGGCATTGTTGCCTCAAATGACGGTGTTGCTGACCCGAATTCAGAATCATCCTGCTGTATCGCCATTGTTATCTCAGGATATAGACCGCCTGATCCAGGCTCTGGATCCCAGATCTCAACAGCCGATCGAACGTCGCTCCGGCGATCCGCAAACAGTTATAACCTCCGGTCGGGACACGAGTGCTCCTGTGACAGGAACTCCGCCAGCTGGTTCTATGGCCGATACCCTGCCTGCAGGTCCGAGGGCGGCGCTGTCCCAGGTCGATCAGCAGATACGCGACCTGGTGGCGAAGCTCGAGCCCCTGCTCGCGCAGAAACAGGGGCTGTCGCCTGAGCTGCTCGGGCGGCTTGAGGGGATGCTGGAACGCTTTAATCAGCTTGGTGAGCAGAAGGGGCTCCCTCTGAAAGAACTGGAGGTTGTCGCCAACCTGACGCATCTGGTGCAGTTGGCTCACCAGACTGCCCTCCCCCCGGATGGGAAACCTTTGGGAGTCCTTGCCCAGCTGTTTGGCTTTCATCTCGAACGGCAGCTGCTGGAGAATAAGTTGAAGGATGCTCTGGCGACTCTTAAGGCCGCTTTGCTTAAAGGCGGGGGGGAAGAGTCTGGCGATAGCGATGAGCCGCTCAGGCGGATTGAGCTTTTTCAATTGTGCAAATCGCGCCTGGCCGAAGAAAATGTGCTGTTTTTGCCACTGCCTTTTGCTGAGCTGGAAGAGGGTTATCTGCTCGCCGAACGTGGCAGAGGCGCTGCGGAGGAGGGGGGAGCTCCACTGATGATGTCGATTTCGCTGCGTCTTTCGGCCTTGGGCAATATGCGGATCGATATGCTCTATGGGCAGGGGGGGCTGCAGCTGCGGCTGGCCTGTGAGAATCGAGACAAGATGGCCTATGTGCAGGGTGCCGAACCCGAACTGCGTGAAGGGCTGCAGTCGGTTCCTCTGCAGGGGGTCAGTTTTGCTATGGATGCCCGCCTGCCGGCCCGGCAACTCAGTGAACGGCTCAATCCCGGTTCCCGTAACCTGCTCGATGAGAGGATCTGATGCTCGATAAGAAAAAAGTCCAGCCGCAGGCTGTCGCTCTGCGTTATGACAAGAGTAGCGCATCGATCCCAAAGGTTGTTGCCGCCGGCCGCGGCGAACTCGCCGAGCAGATCATCGCGGCAGCCCGGGAGGCGGGAATCGATATTGTCGAGGATCCGGATCTGATGGAGGTCTTGGCCCGGATTCCGCTGAATGATGAAATCCCTGAGGAATTGTTTCAGGCTATCGCTGAGATTCTGGCTTTTGTTTACCGGATCAACGGCCGTTACGCTTCGAGTCAGATGGACGTGGATGCGGCTGATCTGATGCCGGCAACCGACTGACAGGTGGCTGACAATTTTAGGGTTCGGTTTTGATAGAAAAAAGTCTTTACAGCCCGGGGGCGATTGGGGTAATGTCTGCACCCTGCGGAGAGGTGACCGAGAGGCCGATGGTGCTCGCCTGGAAAGCGGGTGTAGTGAAAGCTACCGGGGGTTCGAATCCCCCCCTCTCCGCCAGATTATATTTCGGCAGATGAAAACGACGCGTCTGCTTCGTTCCCTTCGCCTTTCGGCAACGCCGTACCTGATGTACGTCTTATGCCGAAACGCTTCAGGCGCCTCGCATCCACACCGTTTTGATCTGCCCAGATACTGTCGAGTAAAATTGTAAGTCTGTATTGTATATGCAGAAACTCTATAGGCGAATCAATAACCGTCAGATGCAAGGCCTTGAGCGGAAAACAAGCTAAGTCGCACCGAAAGGTGCGTCGTGATTGTTTTTTGCGAGATAACCAAGCAGGTGACGTTTTTCATTCGTCCTGATATTATATCCCGGTCCGTGTTGCCGGTAGAAGTGACAGCCGGGTCCCGCGCAACGAGCGGCCGTGAACCCCGTCAGGCCCGGAAGGGAGCAGCGGTAACGGTACTGCTTGTGTGCCGCGGGGGTGCCTGGCTGTCACTTGTACCGGCAATTTGTTTTTTGTCCGACCTTATCCCCATGATCGATGCAGATTGCTGCGGAGGGTTTCATGTCCTATCTGGTTCTGGCACGTAAATGGCGTCCTCAGCATTTTGACGATCTGGTCGGCCAGGAGCATGTCAGTCAGACGCTCAAGAATTCGATCACCTCTGATCGTGTTCATCATGCTTTTCTCTTTACCGGTGCCCGTGGTGTCGGCAAAACTTCTGCTGCGCGGATTTTTGCCAAGGCACTGAACTGCCAGCAGGGGCCGACGGTCGATCCCTGTGGTGTCTGTCCGTCCTGTATCGATATCACCAACAGTCAGGGGATCGATGTCCTTGAGATCGACGGCGCGTCCAACACCGGTGTCGATGATATTCGCGAACTGCGCGAGAATATCCGTTATCTGCCCTCGCAGTCGAACTACAAGATCTTCATCATCGATGAAGTTCATATGCTGTCGATCAACGCCTTCAATGCGCTGTTGAAGACTCTCGAAGAGCCACCGCCTCACGCCAAGTTTATCTTTGCCACAACCGAGCCGCACAAGATTCCGATCACCATCCTGTCACGTTGTCAGCGCTTCGATTTTAAAAAGATCGCTATAGAGCGGGTGCAGGAAAGGCTGCGTTTTATCGTCGATCAGGAAGGGGTCGAGATTTCCGATCTTGGTCTTGGTGTGGTTGCCCGCAACGGCGGCGGCAGTATGCGCGATGCCCTTTCGACGCTTGATCAGGTGATCGCTTTCTGTGGCAATAAGGTCGGCGATGCCGAGATTCAGGCGCTGCTCGGATTGGTCAACCGCAGATTGCTGCTCGACGCCGTAGAGGCGATTCTCGAGCGTGATGCGCGTCAGGCTCTGGCGTTGATCCAGAAAGTCGATGATCATGGCCATTCGTTTCGCCAGTTCTGCCAGCAGCTGGTCGAGCTGATTCGTGCTCTGGTGATTATCAAGCTGGTCGATCAGCCCGCCGATCTGGTTGATATGAGCGAGGCGGAACTGCAGGAGCTGGCCCCTCTGGCCGTGGCGGCCGAACTTGAGGATCTGCAGCGGATCCTGACGATTCTGATCAAGGCTGAAGCTGATCTGGCCCTGTCGAATTATCCGCGTCTGACCCTGGAGATGGTTCTGGTTCGTCTGGCAACCCTGCCACCGGGAACCAGTGTCGCGACCCTGATTAAACGCCTCGAATCCATTGAAAAACAGTTTTCGTCAGGCGGTTTTCCCGCTGCTGTGGTGCCAAAGGTTCCCGAGAGGACGCCACCGCCTGTCGAGCCCCCTCCGCCTGAGGAGTTTTCCGGAAAAAAGCCTGAAGCTCTGTCAGCGCCGGAACGTGGTGAGAAAAGCTGGGCAGGGCTGGTCGATTTTGTTAAATCTCGCCGTAAGCCGTTGATGTCGTCCCTGCTTGAGCAGTCGAGCCCTCTGAAAATCGATTTGCCGCGCTTGCGGATCGGTGTGCCGGACCGTTACTATAATCTGGCCGATGCTGAAATGCGCCAGGCGCTTGAAGCTTTTGCTCTGGAATACTATGGTAGTGAAGTACGTGTCGAGGTCGAGAAGGTCGAAGGGGGTGAAGGGACGCCTCTTTCGTTACACGAAACCAAGGTCCGCAGAGAGACGGATCGCCAGAAGAAAATTCGTGACAGTGCCACGGAGCATCCAATGATTCGCTCGGCGCTGGAAATCTTTGGTGGGGCCATTGATCATATTAAATCGTTGGATAGCGGTTTTGCTGCTAAAACATCTGATAATCAAGGAGATGGATGATGAGTAAGGGACTTGGGAATATCATGAAACAGGCTCAGCAGATGCAGGCGCGTATCGCCAGAATCCAGCAGGAGCTTGAAACCAAAGAGGTTGAGGCGGCGGCTGGCGGCGGGATGGTTGTTGCCCGTGTCAACGGCAAGCAGGAACTGCTTGAGCTGAAGATCGAGAAAGAGGTTGTTGATCCCGAGGATGTCGACATGTTGCAGGATCTGGTGCTGGCTGCCGTCAATGAGGCTCTGCAGAAGAGTCAGAAGATGGTTCAGGAAGAGATGGGCAAGGTTACTGGCGGGATGAATATCCCGGGATTGTTCTGAAGTAGTTATCGGTAAAATGTTATTTTATTTTTTTGTATCCCCGCAGGTTTTTGCCTGCGGGGATATTTGTTTTTGGCTAAAAACAGCGTTTCTCGAGGAATTCTGTTGACAAAAAAACGTGGGTCTGGTTTTGTTGCAACTTCAATTTATAAACTGCTGTTTTGAAATTGAACGTAGCGGCAAAATGCGGAGCTACTAACGCTTCTGAAAAATACCGGACAGGGATGTTTCCGGTGTCACTTGAGGAGGATAGAAATGTTAGGTTCACTTCCGTCTTTTGCAAGGCTGCAGGCCGAATTATCCAAGCTTCCCGGGATCGGGGGAAAGACAGCGACCCGCTTGGCCTTCTACCTGTTGCGCAGTTCAGAACAGGATGTTGCCAATTTGGCAACAGCGTTATTGGAGATGAAAAAGAACGTCTCCTTCTGCCGGCGCTGTTTTCATATTGCTGAAGGAGAGCTCTGCCAGATTTGCTCTGCCCGGGGGCGTGACGAAAAGCGGATATGTGTGGTCGAAGAGCCCCAGGATCTGATGGCGATCGAGAGAAGCCGCTCCTATAACGGTTTCTACCATGTTCTGCACGGTGTTCTTTCGCCCCTGGACGGTATCGGGCCGGATGACCTGAAAATCGAGCCGCTGCTGATACGTCTGGAGCAGGAGGGGATCGAAGAGGTGATCCTGGCGACCAACTTTACTGTTGAAGGGGAGGCGACGGCTCATTATCTCGCCGACCTGTGTCGCGCGAAGGGGGTGCGGGTCACGCGACTCGCTCACGGCATTCCGTCCGGGAGTGATCTTGAGTACATCGATGCCGGAACAGTTCAGCATGCGGTGGACGGGCGGCGTGATTATTGATGGAAATGCGCTATGATATTGAAGTAGCGATGAAAAAAAACAAACTTTAGTAAAACGCTGTGTGAATAAAATTAGTATCGCTAAATCTAGGCTGGTGTTAAGGTTGCGAGGTCTCAAGAGCTTCGAAACCAGGCAATAATGAAACGTATTGAAGGAGGATTAAATGTCTCGAAAGATGGTCAATATTGATGGTAATGCCGCTGCGGCGCATGTTGCACATGCGACCAATGAAGTCATTGCCATTTATCCGATTACTCCGTCCTCGGTCATGGGCGAGATCTCTGACGCCAAGAGTGCTGGCGGACAGAAAAATATCTGGGGGACCATTCCTAAGGTTGTCGAGATGCAATCTGAGGGCGGTGCCGCCGGTGCCGTTCACGGTGCTCTGCAGGCCGGTGCTCTGACCACGACCTTTACCGCGTCGCAGGGCCTGTTGCTGATGATCCCGAACATGTACAAGATTGCCGGTGAGCTGACCCCGACCGTCTTCCATGTTTCGGCCCGTGCGCTTGCTGCGCAAGGTCTGTCGATCTTCGGTGACCATTCCGACGTCATGTCGGTGCGCCAGACCGGTTGGGCGATGCTCTGCGCCAACAATCCGCAAGAAGTTATGGACTTCGCCCTGATTTCTCAGGCCGCGACACTTGAATCCCGCGTTCCGTTTCTTCACTTCTTCGATGGTTTCCGCACCTCCCACGAGATCCAGAAGGTTGAGCAGCTGACCTTTGATGACATGCGTTTCATGATCGACGACGAACTGGTCACCGCTCACCGTGAGCGTGCGCTCTCTCCGGATCGTCCGAAGCTGCGCGGTACCGCTCAGAACCCTGACGTCTACTTCATGGGCCGCGAGCGCGCCAACGCCTACTATACAAAGATCCCTGCGCTGCTCCAGGCTCAGTTCGATAAATTCGCCGGCCGCCTCGGCCGTCAGTACCAGCTGGTCGACTATGTCGGCGCTCCGAACGCCGAGCGCGTCGTTGTCATGATGGGTTCCGGCTGCGAAGCGATGGAAGAGACCATCGAGTATCTGGTCGCCAAGGGGGAGAAGGTCGGTCTGATCAAGATCCGTCTGTTTCTGCCGTTCCCGATCGAGCAGTTCTGCAAAGCGCTGCCATCCAGCGTCAAGAAGATCACCGTCCTCGACCGCACCAAGGAGCCGGGCTCCATCGGTGAGCCGCTCTACCAGGCTGTCCGTACCGCGATCGGTGAAGGGATGGTTGACGGGCTGACCAGCTTCGCTGGCTACCCAAGCATCGTCGGTGGCCGTTATGGTCTCGGTTCCTTCGAGTTCAACGCCGGGATGTGCAAGGCGGTTCTCGACAACATGCTCAAAGACAAGCCGATGAACCACTTCATCGTCGGCTTCAAGGACGACGTTCTGGGCCAGAGCCTCGATTTCGACGCAGGCTTCATGGTCCCTTACGACGGCTACGCCGCGATGTTCTACGGCCTCGGTTCCGACGGCACCGTTGGTGCCAACAAGAACTCGATCAAGATCATCGGTGACTGTACCGACAAGAACATCCAGGCCTACTTCGTCTATGATTCGAAGAAAGCCGGCAGCATGACCACTTCGCACCTGCGTTTCGGTCAGAAAGAGATCAAGAGCACCTACCTGATCCAGCAGGCCGACTTCATCGCCTGTCATAACTTCTCCTTCCTTGAGAAGTATGACCTGCTCAAGAACGCCAAGACCGGTGCGACCTTCCTGCTCAATGCCCCATACGGCAAGGATGAGGTCTGGGTGCAGCTGCCGAAAGCAGTTCAGCAGCAGATCATCGACAAGCAGCTCAACTTCTTCGTCATCGACGGGATCCGTCTCGGCGAGAAGATCGGTCTTGGGCCACGCATCAACGTCATCATGCAGACCGCATTCTTCAAGATCTCCGAGATCATTCCGCAGGAGCAGGCGATCACCCAGATCAAGAACGCGATCGTCAAGTCCTACGGCAAGGCCGGCGACAAGGTCGTCAACATGAACAAGCAGGCCGTCGACGCCGCCCTGGAATGCATCGAGAAGGTTGCTGTTCCAGCGAGTGCTGACAGTGCCATCGAGATGAAGACCGGCAAATGGTCCGCCTACTCCGAGACCGTTCAGAACCTGCTTGGCCCGATCATCGACGGTGTCGGTCAGGACCTGCCGATGTCGGCCATGCCGGTTGACGGGACCTTCCCGACCGGGACCGCCTGTATCGAGAAGCGTAACATCGCCGTCAATATCCCGGTCTGGGAAACCGACCTGTGTATCCAGTGCGGCATCTGCTCCTTCGTCTGTCCTCATGCGGCAATCCGCATGAAGATCTATGACGAGGGTGAGCTGGCCGGTGCGCCTGAGACTTTCAAGTCCTGTGCTCCGAAAGGCAAGGACATGGAAGGCAAGAAGTTCTCCCTGCAGGTTGCCCCTGAAGATTGTACCGGCTGTGGCGCCTGTGTTCACAACTGTCCGGCCAAGAGCAAGGACGACGAGTCGAAGAAGGCGATCAACATGACCTTCCAGGCCCCGCTGCGCGAGACTGAAGCGGCCAACTTCAAGTTTTTCCTCGATCTGCCTGATACCGATCCGGCCCTGGTCAACCGTGCGACCCTGAAAGGCAGTCAGTTGCTGCCACCGATGTTCGAATTCTCCGGCGCCTGTGCCGGCTGTGGTGAGACCCCGTTCGTCAAGCTCTGTTCCCAGCTGTTCGGTGACCGCATGCTGGTCGCCAACGCGACCGGTTGTTCCTCGATCTACGGCGGTAACCTGCCGACCACACCATGGACCACCCGTAAGGACGGGCTCGGCCCATCCTGGTGTAATTCGCTGTTCGAGGACAACGCCGAGTTCGGTTTCGGTATGCGCCTGGCCGTCGACAAGACGACTGAGTACGCCCGTGAACTGCTCGATAAGAACAAGGAATGTGGCTGTTCCGTCTGCCTCGGCACCGCCGACTTCAAGCAGGAGATCCTCGATGCCCCGCAAGGCACCCAGGAGGAGATCGAAGAACAGCGCGCCCGGGTCAAGAAGCTGCGCGGTATTCTGGAAAAATGTACCCATGAGACCGCCAAACCGCTCCTGGTCAACATCGACTACCTGGTCGTCAAGTCGGTCTGGATCCACGGTGGTGACGGCTGGGCCTACGATATCGGCTACGGCGGCCTCGATCACGTCCTCGCTTCCGGTGAGAACGTCAACGTCCTGGTCATGGATACCGAGGTTTACTCCAACACCGGCGGTCAGGCCTCCAAGGCCACCCCGCTCGGTGCGGTCCACCAGTTCGCCGCCGGCGGCAAGATGATGCCGAAGAAAGACCTCGGCATGATCGCTATGTCCTACGGCAACATCTACGTCGCCAAGGTCTCCCTGGCCAATCCGGCTCAGGTCGTCAAGGCGTTCCTTGAGGCCGATGCCTATGATGGTCCTTCGCTGGTCATTGCCTACAGCCACTGCATCGCTCACGGTATCGCCATGAACAGCGCGGTCGATACCTGTAAGGAAGCGGTTGCTTCGGGTCACTGGCAGCTCTACCGCTACGACCCACGGCGTGCCGCGAGCGGTCAGAACCCTCTGCAGCTCGACAGCAAGGCGCCGACCATCGACTTTTCCGACTACGCTCAGCAGCAGAACCGCTACCGGGTTCTGAAGAAGATCAACCCGGAGATGGCCGAGCAGCTGATGCAGCGTGCCAACAAGGAAACCCAGGCCCGCTTCAACTTCTATCAGCAGCTCGCTGATATCAAGTACGGTGAAGGTCAGGCTGAATAAGCAGTACGGTGAAGGTCAGGCTGAATAAGCTGACTTTTGTCTAACTCCATATGATGTTATTCGACTCCCGGCAGTTTCTGCCGGGAGTTTTTTTATTGCTAAAAGGATGAGTGCTGTGACAGGTATATAGCCTTTCCAAGCTAACCGTATTGCGCTGGATGTCAGTTATGTTTGAGCTCTTGACAGTTTTTATCAATGTAATCCTGCCCGTCTTTGGCATTGTCGTTGTCGGTGTTGTTGCCGGGAAAAAGCTCGACCTGCAGGCTCAGACCCTGACCCGTGCGGCATATTATGTATTCGTCCCGGCTTTTATTTTTCAGGCGATCAGTACGGCTCATCTGCCCTTGTCAAGTACCCTGAGAATCGTTGTTTTTGCTCTTCTCACCCACCTTGCCGGTGCTTTTGCTGCCGGACTGCTCGGGCGCCTGCTGGGTCGTTCGCGGGAGATGATTGCAGCCTTTATCATGATTGCCGTGTTTGGCAATATCGGCAATTACGGGCTGGCCATTCTGCGTTTTTACCGTGGCGATGTCGTTATTGTTCCGGCTACGCTCTACTTCGTCGTCATCACGATCGTCGCTTTCATCGTCTGTGTCGGGGCGGCGGGCTGGGCCCGTGGCGGGAGCAAAAGGGCCGTACTGCAGGTGTTCAGAACTCCGGCGCTCTGGGCCGTGGTTCCGGCGCTGCTGGTTTCCGGCAGCGGCGTTGAACTGCCACTGCTGTTTCAGCGTTTTATCGGCCTGCTTTCAGAAGCCATGATTCCGGTCATGCTCTTTTCCCTGGGGCTGCAACTGCGCGAGCAGGGTAGGGTCCATCTGAACCTTGATGTCGTTATTGGTTCCGGGATCAGGCTGGCCATGGTTCCTCTGCTGGCATTTGCTATCGCCCATTTTATTCCGCTCACGCCGATTGAACGGGTTGCGGGAATTCTCCAGGCAGGCATGCCGACGGCGATTCTGGTTGCCATCATTGCCAGGGAAAACAATATCGTGGCGCATTATGTAACCTCGGTCGTGATTGTTTCGACGCTGCTCAGCCTGGTTTCGCTAAGCTGCCTGATGGTCTTTCTGTGAACCGGGTTTCAGGCTGTTCGGTCATATTAAATGCTGCGCGGGAGAAGCTCTCTTGACATGCTTAAAAGGCTATGATAACTACGTTCACTCAATGTGAAAGGGTAGAGATCATGACTTATCTGACTTCCAAAGCGGCACGAGCGGCACAGGCGGCAACATCAAGCCTGAAGCCTGTCCATCACCCTGTCGGGTGACGCTCTGGAAGTGCAGTTACACTTTGAGGCCATGGACAGAAGTCCATGGCCTTTTATTTTATGATCGACTAAGGAGATCACTCGATGCGCAATAATATTGTTCATATCGGTGCCGGCGAGCTCACTTACGAAATTCGCGCCATTGTCGCTATCGCTGAGGAATTGAACCGTCTGGGTATCAAGACCAACATGGAAAATATCGGTGACCCGGTTGCCAAGGGGGAGCAGATTCCGTTGTGGATCAAGGAAATCGTCGCCGATCTGGCGATGCAGGACTGCTCCTATGGCTATTGTGCGACCAAAGGGCTGCTCGCGACCCGTCAATTCCTGGCCGAACAGACCAATAAGCGCGGCCATGCCCAGATCACCCCGGAGGATATTATCTTTTTCAACGGCCTGGGGGACGCCATCCAGAAGGTCTACGGCTTTTTAAGACGGGAAGCCCGGGTTATCGGGCCGTCTCCGGCCTATTCGACCCACTCGTCGGCTGAAGGTGCCCACGCCGGCCAGAAGCCGGTGACCTATCGTCTCGATCCTGATAACCACTGGTATCCGGACCTGGAAGATCTTCGCCAGTCAGTCAAATATAACCCGGCGATCTCGGCAGTGCTGATCATTAATCCGGACAATCCGACCGGTGCCGTCTATCCGGAAGCAATCCTCAAAGAGATCATCGATATCTGCAAGGAATACGATCTGTTCCTGATCTGTGACGAGATCTATCATAACCTCTGTTTTAATGGTTATGAAACACGACCGATTTCGGATCTGATCGGTGATCTGCCGGCCATTGCCATGAAGGGGATCAGCAAGGAGATTCCCTGGCCAGGCGCCCGCTGTGGGTGGATCGAGGTCTATAATTCCGACAAGGATGAGACCTTCAGGCGTTATGTCGAAAGTATTCTGAATGCCAAGATGGTCGAGGTCTGTTCGACGACCCTGCCGCAGAAGGCTATTCCGCTGATTCTGAGTCATCCTCAGTATCCGTTGTATCTCGCTGAGCGGCGTAATCGCTACGAGCATTATTCGAATATCGCTTACGACATACTCAAGGATGTTGACGGGCTCAAGGTCAACCGGACCAATGGGGCGTTTTACATGAGTGTCGCCTTTGAGCAGGGACGGCTGACCCGCGAGCAGACTTTACCGATTGAGATTGACGAGGTCCGTCAGCTGGTCGAGCGCCTTGTGGCTCCGGTTGGAGCAACGACCGACAAGCGTTTTGTTTATTACCTGCTGGCTTCTACCGGGATCTGTGTTGTCCCGCTCTCCTCTTTCTGTACCGAGGAACGTGGTTTCCGGATCACCTTGCTGGAAAGGGACGAACAGGAATTCACAAAAATCTTCAGGACGATCGCCGACGCCATCACCGCATATCTCAATTCATGATACAATCCGCAGGTGCAGGCGGTTGAAACCGGTTCCGTCTGCATCTGCGACCTCAATTTATCAATAACGGGAAAGGGCACATGTATGGCGCCGCATCCGTCATCTGCGGGAACCTCTGCCGCGGACCAGGTTATCTCCGATAAGCAGCAGCTGATCGCTTTTCTGACCAGGGGAGCCCGCCCTCGTTCCGACTGGGGGATCGGCCTTGAGGCTGAAAAGCTCGTTGTTGACAACCAGACTGGTGAAGCGGCCGGTTACCCACGGGTCAGAGAACTGCTGAAGCGTCTCGACGGTTTTGGTGGCTGGGAGGCTGTCTATGAAGGTGAGTATCTGCTTGGCCTGAAAGGCACGCGTTCTTCCGTGACCCTCGAGCCGGGTGGCCAGTTGGAGTTGTCTGGCAAGTTCTGCTGCGACATTCATTGCAGCTGGCGTGACCTCAAGCGTTACCGGCAGCATATCCTGATCATGGGGCATGAGCTAGGGCTTGAATTTCTCGGCCTCGGTGTGCAGCCATTTACTCCGCTCGATAAGATTTCCTGGCTGCCGAAGCAGCGCTACGACATCATGGGCCCCTATATGCTTAAAACCGGCGACATGGGGCAACGCATGATGAAGCAGTCAGCAGGGACTCAGGTCAATCTGGATTTTTCCGATGAAACCGACTGTGTCCGCAAGCTCAAGGCGATTCAGCTGTTGAGCCCCATCTGCTACGCCCTGTTCGCCAACTCACCGATCATGGAGGATCAACCGACCGGATTTCTGACAACCCGTGGCGAGATCTGGTCGCGCACCGATGCTGACCGCTGCGGGCTGATTCGCCAGCTTTTTTCAGCTCAGGCCGGCTTAAGCGACTTTGTCGACTACGCTCTCGATGCACCGATGTATTTCATTCAGCGGGAAGGCCGCTATGTCGATTTTACCGCTGAGCGTTTTTCCTTCCGCCGCTATATCGACTCGGGCCGGGGGAAAGAGCGCGCAACCTTGGCTGACTGGAACCTGCACCTGTCGACAATCTTTCCCGAGGTCCGTCTCCGGCCGCAACTTGAAGCCCGCAGCGCTGACAGTCTTCCACCTCATTTCACTCCGGCGGTCGCCGCTTTCTACAAGGGGCTGCTTTACTGCGATGAGGGGCTGAGTAAAGTCGAATCGTTGCTGGGTGGCCTTGAAGAAGAAGCTTTTTCCCGCCTCTACCGGGATTCCTGGCGCTTGGGGCTGAAGACGGGAATCGCCGGAGGACGTCTTGGTGATATCGCTTCTGAACTGGTAGCTGTTGCCAAAAAAAGTTTGCGCGATCAGTTTGACCAGGCGTTCAGTGGTGCCGACGAAAGTCAGTTTCTGGATGTTCTTGACGAGCTGCTTGCCAGCGGTGAAACGCTGGCGGAGCGCCTGCTGAAACGCTGGAGTGGTGATCGGACGGAAAAGATGAAGGTTCTCAAGGAACTCTGTGGCTACGCCTAGACAGCAGAATTTGCATCTTGCTGGCGCGACAACGCAAGCGCAATCTGGCTAAATTGATACTAGCGCCAGGCTCGAGATGGCGACTGTGCAAAGACACAGTCGCCTCTTGTGTTATCGGGGACAAACAAATGCGCGGTTCCACGTGTTTTTTGTTGACGCTTTGGGCTAGATTCTCATCATCAACAGTTCGGTGTGGCAGTCGAAGTGTTGAAACCGAAAAAAGGTACCTCATACCTCCTTTCTAACTTTTGGCCGATACCACCTCCCCTTTAGGTATCGGCCTTTTTTTTCGAAAAAAAAATCAGATGTCAGCACCCTTTCAGTTTTTTTTCGTCCGGACGGTTTTAACGCTGCTCGGGAACCCGGTGGGCTGTCTTTGCACGGCAATGGCCGGGGCTATGGTTTTTTATCTGGAGGGGGCTGTGCAAAGACACAGTTGCCGGCTGCGTCATCTGGGACAAACAAATGCGTAGTGCCACGTACTTTTTGTTGACGTTTTGGGCTAGATTCTCATCATCAACAGTTCGGTGTGGCAGTCGAAGTGTTGAAACCGAAAAAAGGTACCTCATACCTCCTTTCTAACTTTTGGCCGATACCACCTCCCCTTTAGGTATCGGCCTTTTTTTTCGAAAAAAATCAGATATCAGCACCCTTTCAGTTTTTTTTCGTCCGGACGGTTTTAACGCTGCTCGGGAACCCGGTGGGCTGTCTTTGCACGGCAATGGCCGGGGCTATCGTTTTTTATCTGGAGGGGGCTGTGCAAAGACACAGTCGCCGGCTGCGTTATCTGGGACAAACAAATGCGCGGTCCCACGTGTTTTTTGTTGACGCTTTGGGCTAGATTTACATCATCAACAGTTCGGTGTGGCAGTCGAAGTGTTGAAACCGAAAAAAAGGTACCTCATACCTCCTTTCTAACTTTTGGCCGATATCAACCTCCCCAATAGGATATCGGCCTTTTTTTTATCTGATTAAAAATTCCGAAACTCACTGTTGATTTTTGCGTTGGCTGGCAGTTTTGTCTGAGTGGTAAGCGCCGAATTTCCCTCACCCGGGAGTTGTTCGCTCCATTTCTTTTCCTGTTGTTGTCTTATGTCCAGATTTCTTCGCAAATCCGCTACTTTTGCTTGATTTACTGGGGCGATTCCTGTTTCAATATGCAGCTCTAAATCAGACCAAGGAGCTGTCAATGTCGTCACGGAATTTTTCTGATCCTATCGTTCGCGAATCTATCGATACGATTCGTCTGTTATCTGCCGATGCTGTAGAAAAAGCACAATCCGGCCACCCTGGAACACCAATGGAAGCTGCGCCGATTGCCTACCTGCTTTTCAAGAAGCATATGCGCTATAACCCCGCCAACCCGGATTGGGCTGGACGGGACCGGTTTGTCCTGTCCTGCGGGCATGCCTCTGCACTGATCTATTCGATGCTGCACTTAAGTGGCTACGACCTGCCTCTTGATGAGATCAAAAATTTCCGTCAATTCGGCAGCAAAACCGCAGGTCACCCGGAATTCGGACATACTCCGGGCGTTGAAACGACCACCGGGCCATTGGGCCAGGGGGTTGCTGTTGCCGTTGGTATGGCAATGGGTGGACAGTTCCTCAATCAGCATGTCGATGCCGAACTCTTTGATTACCGTACCTGGGTTATCTGTTCGGACGGTGACCTGATGGAAGGTGTCTCGGCTGAAGCGGCCTCTCTGGCTGGTCACCTCAAGCTTGGACAGCTCAATTATCTCTACCTGGACAACAAGATCACTATCGAAGGGGATACCGCGCTGGCCTTTAGCGAAGATGTCGGCGCCCGTTACCTGGCTTGTGGCTGGCATGTCGAGCGCGTTGAAGGGGAAAATCTCGATGAGATCGATGCGGCCATGGAGCGTGCCAAGAACGATCCCCGGCCATCGCTGATCATCGCCCGGACCCATATCGGCTTTGGTGCTCCGAACAAACAGGATACCGCCGGAGCTCATGGTTCTCCACTCGGTGGATCAGAGCTGGGGCTGGCTAAAAAGTTCTTCGGTCGTGACGAAAATGAGAGCTTTGTGGTTTCACCAGAAGTCGCCGCACACATGGGCGAAGCCAAGGTCCGCGGTGCTGAGCTGGAAAAACAGTGGCAGCAGCTGCTGGACGCTAAAAAAGGCAGTGCCAAGGTCCAGACCTGGCTTATGGCCAGCAATGGAGATCTCCCTGAAGGCTGGGAAGAAGCACTGCCGGTTTTCAAGCCGGAGGATGGCGCCAAGGCCAGCCGTGTAGCCAGCGGCTTGGTTATTAACGCACTTGCTGAAAAGCTGCCGTTTCTGCTCGGTGGTTCGGCCGACCTCGGTCCTTCCAACAATACGACTATCAAGTCCGCAGGGTCCTGGCTTCCGGGCCAGAGTGACCGCAATATCCATTACGGAATTCGTGAGCATGCCATGGGCTCGATCATGAACGGTCTTTGTCACACCCCGGGCATCATTCCGTTCGGCGGAACCTTCTTTGTTTTCACTGACTATATGCGTCCGACCATCCGGATGGCGGCCCTGATGGGTCTGGCTCCGATCTATGTCATGACCCACGATTCGATCGGCCTGGGTGAAGACGGCCCAACCCACCAGCCGGTCGAGCACCTGGCTTCTCTGCGGGCCATGCCGAATGTCACGGTCATTCGTCCGGCCGACGCCAATGAAACCAGTGAAGCCTGGCGCTCTGCGCTGCTCAATCGGCGGGGACCGACCGTACTGGTCCTGTCCCGTCAGAATCTGCCGACCTTCGATCGTGAGAAGTTCGAACCGGTCTGTGGCGCTCAACAGGGTGGTTACATCCTGGCCAAAGAGCAGGGCGAACTGCAGATGATTCTGATTGCGACTGGTTCCGAAGTTCAGCATGCTGTCAAGGTTCAGGAAACCCTGCAGGCTGAAGGTGTCGGTGTCCGGGTTGTGTCACTGCCGAGCTGGGAACTGTTCGAAGCCCAGTCTGCAGAGTATCGCGAGCAGGTTCTTCCTTCAGCCTGCGTCAAGCGGATCTCCATGGAAACCGGCAGCTGCTTCGGCTGGGAACGTTATGTCGGGCCGCAGGGCATTATTATCGGCATGAACGGGTTCGGCGCCAGCGCACCGGCTGGTGAGCTGATGAAGCATTTCGGCTTCACCGCCGAAAACCTGCTGGAAAAAGCCAGGACTCTGCTCGGCTGATTCCCGAGATGAGAAGCTGATCGATGTAATTGTTCAGATATTTTGATGTAGTCCAAGGCAACCTGAGTATTCAGGTTGCCTTTTTATTTTTTTGGCTGCCTGGTTTAACTCCTTGCTCCGAAACAGGGCAGAGCCTATTTCATTTGTTATTCTTATATTATGAATCTGTTATTTCGGGTGCGACAGGACACTGCAAATGGCGAATGTTGATTCGCTTTTCGGGCCAATCCTGGAACCAATCTTTTGAAAGACTTTATTTTTCCGAATCGGAGTAATAATATGAGTGAAAAAAGAAGCTTTGGGCGACGCAAAAAACGTTTAAAAGTTCGTTTCGGGATTGAATATCCGCGCCGCGTGGCTTTTACCTGCGACGCTTCGGATCGGGGCATGCATATCCTGACCAGTCATCCGGAGCGTCCCGGAACAAAACTGTTGATAGAAATTGAACTGCCCACGGGTGGGTCTTCTGTGGCCTACGGCTATGTGCGCTGGGCCAAAAAGGTGCCGGCCAACCTGATGCGGGTTGCCGACAAGGCCGGAATGGGTGTGCTCTTGACCAGCTTTATCTCTGGCGAACAGGCGTACTACGATTACCTGAAAAGTCTACATCACTGATATTTCATGAATAACTTGAATTTTATCCATCAGGAGCATCTTCCTGTTGTTGCTCCCGACCTGCTGGTTGTCCGTTGGGGGGATCGCCACTGGCAGATTCAGAACGCTTCCGAGCGACTCTGTCGCTGGCTGTCGGCAGAACCTGGAGATCTCAAGGGGCGCAATCCGGACGCCGTCTTTTCCCAGGCCGTTCCACTGTTGACCGAACTGGCTGCTGATATTCTCAAGCACGGTCAGGATCTGGTCGGTATCAAGGTCAGGCTGGCCCCGTCCCTGGCCGAAATTCAGGCGGATATCCAGTTTGTCGGACTGACCGACGATTACCTCGGCCAGATCGTGCGGATCGTCTTTCGCCAGGAGTCGATTGCCAGTCGCCAGGAAGTTTCCCTGGGGCGGCTGGTCGGGACCAGCCCGGCGATCCGGGAAGTCTTCCGCAAGATCAGGCTTTACGCCGCGTCCGATGCCGCAGTGATCATTACCGGTGAAACCGGAGCCGGCAAGGAACTGGTCGCCCAGGCGCTGCATGAAGAGAGCCTGCGTAAGGATAAGCCCTTTGCCGCGCTGAACTGTGCGGCGATCAGTGAACAGTTGCTCGAGTCGGAGCTATTCGGCCATGAGCGGGGTGCCTTTACCGGGGCGATCCGTGAGCACCGAGGCTACTTCGAGCGGGCCGACGGAGGAACACTGTTCCTCGACGAGCTTGGCGAGATGCCTCTCCATACCCAGGCCAAGCTGCTCAGGGTTCTGGAGGATGGTCGGGTTCAGCGGGTTGGCGGTGAGCGCAGTTATCAGGTCGATGTGCGGTTTATCGGTGCAACCAATGTGGCGCTCGAACAGGCGGTGGCCGAAAAACGTTTTCGCGTCGATCTCTATCATCGTCTGGCTGTCCTGCGCATCCATATACCGCCGTTGCGTGAACGTCTCGACGATATTCCGCTGCTGGCCGATCGCTTCCTTCAGCAGTTCAACCAGCAGTATGGCAAGGGGATCAAACGTCTGACCGGCGAAGCTGTACGTATTCTGCAGGCCTACCTCTGGCCCGGAAACGTGCGTGAGTTGCGCAATGTTATCGAGCGGATCGTCGTTGAGAATGAAACCGAAGCGATTGGCGCCAGGGCTTTTTCCGAATGGATTCAGGAACGTCAGCAATTTGCCAAAACCACGTCCGTGATGAAGCCGCAGCGGGAGGACGAGCTGCCGGTGGCGCTTCCCTATCAGCACAATAATGACGCACTGGCTATTGATGCCTCGCCGGATCGCCGTTTTCACACTCGCGAACTTGATGAGGAGTCGATCCGTCAGGCGTACCGTCAGGCTGCTGGCAATCTTTCTGCCGCAGCTCGCCTTCTTGGGGTCCATCGTGCAACCCTCTATCGTCATCTGGAGCGCCTCGATATCGATCGAAACGACCTCGAATTATAGTCGCAACAGGGTGCGACATCTGCGACGTCGCACCCTGTTGCGACTCTGTCCCCTGCAACGTCGCGTTCTTCCCCTCCGTTTCCATCCCTTCTGCACAATCCTTCTTTAAGTCCTTGAAAAAACGTAAAATCCTCTTTTTTTTCAGGTTTGGCATCCTCTTTGAAGTACTTCTGGTCAGAGATTACGCAGATCGTCAGATCGCCAACATAAAAAACAACAACAGGAGGACGCTATGTTCGCACATCAATTTTTCAACGAAATGAATAGTTTTCAGCGTGAAATGGAACGTGTTTTAAGAGGCCAGGTGCCGGTAGGAAGAGCAGAGGCCGTCTTTGACAAAGTTCCTTTTAAGGTCTATCAGAACGCCGCTGGCTATGTCGCGGAGGCAGAACTGCCGAGGCTGGATCTGGAGAAGCTTGATATCAGCCTGCTTGGCAGACAGCTGAAGGTCTCCGGTGAAACCGTAGCTCCGGAGTTGCCCGAAGGCGCCAAGTGGGTTCGCCAGGAACGCCGGTCAGGTCGCTTCGAGCAGAGCTTCCGGTTGCCTCAGGATCTCGACTCCGACAGGATCGCGGCAGAGTATAAACAGGGTATTCTGAAAATCACCCTGCCCAAAGCTGAAGCGGCAAAGCCGAAGAAGATCGAACTTAAAGTGAACGAATAATATATTATTTCCAGATATAAGGAGAGACAGTCATGAGTGACAAACAGATGATGACTCAGGAAAACCAGGTTGCTGAAGAAACCAAGCCGCTGTTCTGGGCGACGCCACAGGTCGATATCTACGAAAGTCAGGAAGAGCTGGTGCTGATTGCCGATCTGCCGGGAGTAAACGAAACTGACCTGCAGCTTGAGGTTGAACGTGGCGTTCTGACCCTGGAGGCAACAGCTGCTCCGGCGGAAGATGGCAGGGCAAAAGGCTTTTACCGCCAGTTCAAGCTTTCGGATCAGATCAATGGGGATGCCGGCAATGCCTCTTTGCAGGATGGGGTGCTGACACTGCGCCTGCCGAAGGCCGAGGAGGCCAAGCCGAAAAAAATCGCTGTCAAAACTATCCACTGACAGTCGCCGGACAAAAGCCAGGGTCTGACAGCCCTGGCTTTGTTATGCGTACAGAAGTCAGCGAATCCTGAGCTATACTTAAAAGGCAGAGTCGGAGCTGCTTTGACAGCAGCACATTTCTCTGCCGTTCGTCCACGGATTCAGGCTAAATGAGAAGAGGGTCAAACAAACAATGAAGGAGAAAGAGAATGATTGACATCAACCGGACAACCCAGAAGGTGCAGGAAGCTCTCCAGGGAGCCCAGGCGCAGGCCTTGCGCCTCGGGCATGCGGAGATCGATGGCGAGCACCTGTTGCTGGCGCTCTGTGAGCAGGAAGATGGCCTGACGCCGCGTCTGCTGCAGAAGATGGGCGTTGCGGCCGATGCCCTGGCGTCCGGATTGCGCAAGGACCTCGACGGGCGCGCCAAGGTTTCCGGACCGGGAGCGCAGAGCGGCCAGGTCTACGCCAACAGAAGGCTCAGTAACCTGTTGCTGCAGGCCGAAAACGAGGCCAGGCAGCTCAAGGATGAATATATCAGTGTCGAGCACCTGCTGCTCGCTGCTGTCGATGAAGGGGAAAGGACTGTTGCCGGTCGACTGTTCAAAAAACTGGGAGTCGATCGCGCCAAGCTGCTTCAGGCCCTCAACCAGGTGCGCGGTAATCAGCGGGTGACCAGCAACGATCCGGAGTCGACCTATGAAGCCCTGGCCAAGTACGGCCGGGACCTGGTCGAAGAGGTCAAGAGCGGCAAGCTCGATCCGGTCATCGGCCGTGACGAAGAAATCCGTCGGGTCATCCGTATCCTCTCACGTAAAACCAAGAATAACCCGGTCTTGATCGGCGAACCGGGGGTCGGAAAAACGGCGATCGTCGAAGGGCTGGCCCACCGTATCGTGCGTGGCGATGTTCCCGAGGGGCTCAAAGGGAAGACGGTGTTCTCCCTCGATATGGGAGCGCTGGTCGCCGGGGCCAAGTATCGCGGTGAATTCGAGGAGCGCCTCAAGGCAGTTCTCAAGGAGATTCATGAAAGTCAGGGGCGGATTCTGCTGTTTATCGATGAGCTGCATACCATCGTCGGGACCGGCAAGAGCGAAGGGGCGATCGATGCCGGCAATATGCTCAAGCCGATGCTCGCGCGCGGTGAGCTGCACTGTATCGGGGCCACGACCCTCGACGAGTATCGCCAGTACCTGGAAAAGGATCCAGCGCTCGAGCGGCGTTTTCAGCCGGTCATGGTCGATCAGCCAAACGTCGAAGCGACGATCAGTATCCTGCGCGGTCTGAAAGAACGTTTTGAGGTCTATCACGGCGTGCGGATTCACGACAATGCTCTGGTTGCTGCGGCAGAACTGAGTCATCGCTATATCGCGGATCGCTTTCTGCCGGACAAGGCGATCGATCTGGTCGATGAGGCCTGCGCGACGATCCGCACCGAGATCGATTCGATGCCGGCTGAGCTGGACGCGATTACCCGGCGGATGATGCAGCTGGAGATCGAGGAGGCGGCGCTGAAGAAGGAGACCGATTCCGCCAGTCGTGAACGGCTCAAGCTGCTGCAGAAAGAGCTGGCCGATATCAAGGAGCAGGAACGTACCCTGGCCGCTCAGTGGCAGCTGGAAAAGGGGGGGATCCGTGGTGTCCAGCAGCTGCGCGAGGAGATCGAGCAGGTCAAACTGGCGATCGCAGAAGCTGAACGCAGCTACGATCTCAATCGTGCCGCAGAATTGAAGCACGGCAAGCTGCCCGAACTGGAAAAGCAGTTGCACAGCCAGGAGCACGCATTGGAAGCGACCGATACGGAGAACAAGCTGTTGCGTGAGGAGGTCACCGAGGAGGAGATCTCCGAGATCGTTTCGCGCTGGACCGGGATTCCGGTGACCCGGCTGATCGAAGCAGAGCGGGACAAGCTGCTCAAACTGGACCAGATCCTTCATCAGCGGGTGATCGGCCAGAATGAAGCGGTCGAACGGGTTGCCGATGCCGTGATCCGGGCCCGGGCGGGGATCAAGGATCCCAAGCGGCCGATCGGTTCCTTCATCTTTCTCGGCCCGACCGGGGTCGGCAAGACCGAGCTGGCCAGAACCCTGGCCGAAGCCCTGTTCGACAGTGAAGAGAACATGGTCCGTATCGACATGTCGGAATATATGGAGAAACACTCGGTCAGCCGCCTGATCGGAGCGCCTCCAGGCTATGTCGGTTACGAGGAAGGGGGGCAGCTGACCGAAGCGGTTCGGCGCAAGCCTTACTCGGTCATCCTCTTTGATGAGATTGAAAAGGCCCATCCCGATGTTTTCAACGTGCTGCTTCAGGTTCTCGACGATGGGCGGGTGACCGATTCCAAGGGACGGACGGTCAGCTTCAAGAACGCGGTTATCATCATGACCTCGAATATCGCGTCGCAGTATCTGATCGAGGGGATCAGGGACGGTGAGATACCGCCCGAGGTCGAAGCCCAGGTTGAACTGGCTCTGCGCCAGAGTTTCAGGCCGGAATTTTTGAACCGGGTTGACGATATTGTTATCTTCAAGCCGCTGAGCAGAGAGGAGATCCGTCGTATCGTCCTGCTCCTGGTCCGGGAGCTGGGGCAGCGGCTCAGCGAGCGGAGAATCGAGCTCGAATTGTCCGCAGCGGCCAGCGATTTCATTGCCGAACATGCCTACGATCCGGTTTACGGGGCCCGTCCGCTGAAACGCTATATTCAGCATCAGCTTGAGACCCGGGTCGGCCGGGCGTTGATTGCCGGTGAGATTGTGGAAGGCGATAAGATTCTGGTCGGTGTCTCAGACGGAGCGTTGGCAGTGGAGAAGAAAAAATAACTTTTTTTGTAATAAATTGAAAAAAAGCTTGCTCTCCGTGCACGATTCTGTATAGTTTACTTAAAAGGTAACAATTAACCGATAAACCTAGATATGGAGAAACCTCATGCGTATTGATATCGTTTGTAAGCCAGGTAATCCTGAAGGTTGTAGAGATACTATAGATAACGTTCGCTTGGCACTTGATAAGCTGGGTGTCGAAGCTGAGGTACATCAGTTTTCTGACAAGCGCAAGATGATTGATAACCGTATTTATGTCGTACCTGCGCTGATGATTGATGATCAGGTCCGGATTGCCGGGCGTGTTCCCGATGTCGACGAGATTGTCAACTTCCTGGTCGAACGTCCTCGTTACCTCAAAGGCGTGGCAGAAGTCGCATAATCAGTCAGTCCATCACCAGAAAGTAAAGGCTCCCGGTGTCACTCGGGAGCCTTTACTTTTACATATCTATAAGCTACCCTTAATCTTGCAACGTTAAACCTGAATCAGTGAATGGTGCGCCGGGGCTTGCCGCCCGTCCACGGATCCAGGCAAATGTGAGGGAGCGATAAAATGGCCAAAATTCTTCTGGTCGATGATGTCGATCTGTTTTTGGAACTGGAAAAGTCATATCTGGAAGGCTGTGGATATGATCTGGTGACCGCGTCGTCCGGTGAAGAGGCTATCACGCGCCTTGAGAAGATCGCTCCCGATGTCCTGCTGATCGATTATTTCATGCCCGGAATCAATGGCGACGAGGTCTGTCGGCGCCTGCGCGGCGATCCGCGCTGGAATCAACTGCCCATTCTGATGGTGACGGCTGCCGGGAAACCCGAAGAAGTTCAGAGTTGCCTCGATGCCGGTTGCGACGACTATATCACTAAACCGGTCAACAAGGTCGAGCTGCAGGAAAAGGTCAAAAGGCTGCTTGGCCAGGTCAGGCGCAGAACCTCTGAACGGGTTGCCGTCCGCCTGCCGATCCAGCTGCAGGACGGTGACACGGTTCAGGTGGCCGATGCTGTTGATATTTCCACCAACGGCATCCTGCTCAAAACAAAATCCCCACTGGTTCTGAATTCGACGGTCGAACTGAAGCTGGAAGGTCCGGATGGCCAACCGCTGAGACTTTACGGCAAGATCAAACGGACAGCCGAACGCTCTGAAGATGGTAGTGGTGTCTATTTTATCTATCCAGATCAGCAGAGCAAGCGCTTGGTCAGTGAGCTGGTCATGAGCAAGAAGGCCGATCAGATCGAAAAAAGGGATGTTGACGATCAGCTTAGCCGGCGGCTCTTATCGCTCGAAAAGGAATGTGAACGGCTTCGGGCGGAACAGGATGATGCCCTGCGCAGGATCGGTGAGCTGGAACAGGAAAACCTTGATTTCGCCAACCAGCTTGTGCAGGTCGAAGAGGTCAATAACAACCTGACCAATCTTTACATCGCTTCGTCGCGTCTGCACTCGACCCTCGATCAATCGGAAACCCTTGAGATTATCAAAGAGGTTGTCATCAACTTCGTCGGGGCCGAGAAATTTGCCATCTTCCTCTACGACAGTAGTGAGAAAGCGTTGCACTGCGAGACTGCGGAAGGGTTTGATGACGAGGACGATTTCGAAAAAATCCCGCTGGGCGAGGGGGTGATCGGTCAGGCGGCCGGACAGCGTGAGAACTACTTCAGCGAAGGGCAGGTCGGAACGGGGTCGGACGATATTTATGCGCCGATCGTCGCCATCCCGCTGATTATCCACGACAAGCTGATCGGGCTGCTGGCGGTTTACCGGCTGTTCATTCAGAAGGAACAGCTCGAGTCGATCGATTATCAGCTGTTTTCTATGCTCGGCGAACATGCTGCAACGGCCCTGTTCTCATCGACCCTCTACAGTCGCTCGGAGCGCAAACGCCAGGCCTATCAGGGGGTGGTCGATCTGCTGCTGAAATAACCTGAAAAACTCAAGGGGCGCAGATCAGCAGCCCCTGGGTGAAGGCAAAATCGACCATTTCTTTGGCACACGACTTATCCAGCTGTGCCGTCAGTTCATTCATCGTCCGTCCTTCCGGGCAATCCGCCTCTTTCAGCAGCCCCGCGAATTGGTCGTCCAGGGTCTCCATGACCAGCTCTCCCCCCTGTTGCAGGAATATTCCGTATCCCTCGTGGAGGGTCAGTTGTCGAACCCGCTTGTCGAGTCTGAAATCTGCAATTTCGGCCAGTTCCTCCAGATCATAATGAAAACGACAGAGTTGTACCTGCGGGCTGAGGATGTATCTCTGGTTCGGGTTTCTGCGCTGGGTACGTGAAATCTTGCCAGGCTGGCATTCTCCGGCCAGCAGAATCTCCGCGCAGCAGAAATTGAAGTGAATCAGATCCTCGATCAGCCTCTGGAGTTTGGGATTCCGCCTGTCATCACAGAGGTTGCGGCAGAATGCGATCTGCAGTGGCAGGATCTGCTCAGGTTGCCAGCTGTCCGCAGCGAGGATCTGCTCCCGGGGCATTTTCCTGATCTCTTTCAGCCAGAGATAGAAGCTGTCGAGCAGTTGGTGCGGTTTCAGATTCAGGGTGGTCGTCAGCTGCCTGAAAAAACCGACGGCGCGACCGCGATTGTAAAAGATGTCGGCTGCGGCTGCCAGGTTACGGCTGGCTTCGAAATCTGCCGTGGAGTAGCTGCGGTTTTCGGTCTGCAGATAGGGCGGCTGCTGGGTGCCGAAGATACCGAAGCTGTCCTGGTTGGCGTAGATTTCCGTGCCGGGCAGGATCGACAGCGGAAAGATGTCGACCTGGTTCGGTTGCAGCTCCAGGGCAAAATCGATGCTGGTGCAAAAACCCTCATGATTGTCCCCCGGCAGACCGTAGATCAGATCGAGTCCGAAGGTGATGCCGGCGAAGGAGAGTTGTTCCATCTGACGGGTCATCTTCTGGTGGTCCAGGTGGCGGTGCAACGGCTTCAGAACCTCCTGGCGCGCTGACTGCAGGCCGATCTGGACCGAGCAGGAGAGTTGCGAGAGCAGATTTACCGTTTCCTCATCCAGATATTCGCTCTTGGCCTCGATGTGATAATGAATATCAGGAGCCACCTCGAGAAGCAGGTTGAGCAGCTGCTTGCCACGCTGCGCCGGGGCGTTGAAGGAGGAGTCAAGTACCCAGACCTGGCTGACTCCCTTTTGGCTGAAGAGTTCGAGCTCCTGGCGCAGTCTGGAGAACGGCAGAGGCCTGACCCCTTTGTGCCCTTTGGCGTCGTAGCAGAAGGCGCAGTTGAACTGACAACCACGGGCCACCTCCCAGAGGACACCGCAATCGGGGGCAAGAGGCAGATCCCCGGAGAGCCAGGGCGATGAAAGTTGTTCCAGGTCGGCGCAGGCGACCGAGGTGACGGACAGCTCCGGAGCTTCGGCGGTCAGCAGTCCGGTCCTGCTGATGAGCTTTTTCCCCTGATGGACTTCCTCGACCAGAGAGGCAAAGAGCTCTTCCCCTTCACCGCAGATTACGGCGTCCAGGGTTCCCTCGCCAAGCACACGCCGACTGTCGGCACTGGCTTCGGGGCCACCGGCAACAAGGATGACCTCAGGCCGCAGCTGGCGAATCGTTCTGGCCAGGGCGAGCAGGTCGAGGCGATTCCAGAGATAGATGGAAAAGGCGATCAGCGCCGGATTGCTTTTGAGCAGGCTGGTGGCTGTTGCTTCGACATCGTAGCCCGGGAAGAGCTCGATCAGGGTTGTTGCCCGGCGGTATTGTGCAGGCAGGGCCGCTTTGATCGAACCGGCAGCCAGGGGAATCGCCTGGGCCGACGGGCGGACATGTTGACTGATGATCTGAATCTGCATAATGAAACTGTTCAACTTTTCGGGCGGACTTTGATACGTGGTTTGCCGTCACTGGTGTCGATGGTGAATTCCACAGGCCGGTCGCCATAACGACTGCGGATGTTTTCCTGCTGGGTCTTGAGAAATGCTGCAACCTTTTCGATGCTGGGTGCGTCTCCTGTCATGCCGCAGTCACTGCGAGCCTTGGCTAATTGTCGCTGGAGGCTTGCCGCTTCGCTCTGCGTCTCCTGGGTTTCTGCTGGCGCTTTGGGCAGCCCGGTGGGTTTGCGGACCTGCTGGCGGTGATATTTGCCTTCATCGATCAAACGCAGAATGCGGTCCCAGTACTGACTGTAGGACATGAATCTTGAGGCCAGCCCCTGGTAGCGGAACTTGAGTTCTGTCCAGACGATGGCCCGGTTGGTGAACTGGCGCAGGCGTCTGGCCAGGTTGCGCCGTTCATTGTAAGGTTCACGACGTTCAATGCCGGCAAAGTACTGCTCATAACGTACCTCGAGCTCTTTCATCTCGTCCTGAATGGCGTCCAGTTCCTGAGCAAGTTGTCGGCGGTCGTTCATGAATATCTCCTTTTCCCTGCAGAACTATACGTCAGAGGCCGGTTATGTGTAAATGATTACACAGATTACGATTCAATTAATTTCCCATCTTGCCCCTTGACGAGGTTAATATTGTCGGGAATACTCAGATCTTTCCAAATAATTATGAGATGAGGTGGATATGCAAAACGGATTAGCTGCGGTTCTGCTCGCGGCCGGAAAAGGGACGCGGATGAAGTCGAAACTGCCCAAGGTTCTGCATCCTTTATGCGGTCGGGCGATGCTTTCCTATCCGCTCGATGCAGCCCGGTTCGCCGGTTTCTCACGGCTGAAGGTTGTTATTGGCCATGGTGCGGAGCTGGTTCAGGAGACCATGCAGGCCGAAGATATAGAGTGGGTCGAGCAGACTGAGCAACTTGGTACCGGCCACGCCCTGATGTGCGCGGCAGACGTTCTGCAGGGCTATCGCGGACCATTGCTGCTGCTTTGCGGTGATGTTCCGCTGATCCGTACCGAGACGCTCAAGCGGTTGCTCGATTATCATCAGCAACAGAATGCCGCCGTGACGGTTTTGACTGCACATATGGAAAACCCGACCGGTTACGGACGGATCCTCCGCGACGGGGATCAGGTTTTTGGCATTGTCGAGCAGAAGGATGCCAGCGAAGAACAGCTTCAGATCAGCGAAATCAATACCGGCACCTATATCTTTGATGCGGAATTTGTTTTTGAGGCCTTAAAGGGGCTGAATACCAATAATGCCCAGGGAGAATACTACCTGACCGATGTGGTTGCCGCTGCGGCTGCCGCCGGGCGGGTAACGCGTGGCCTGGCCGTTGAGGATGCCAGTGAGGCGATGGGGGTCAACGATCGTTGCCAGTTGGCCGAAGCCGAAGTGTTGATGCGCTGGAAAATCAACACCGACCTGATGCTGGGCGGCATCTCGATGAGCGACCCGACCACCGTCTATGTTGATAATGGCGTTGAAATCGGCATGGATACCCAGCTTCATCCCAACGTTCACCTGCGCGGCAAAACATCCATCGGTTCCAACTGTATCATCGAGACCGGTGTCATCGTTGTCGATTCGCAGATTGGCGACCATGTTCACTTAAAAGCCGGCACGACTATCGAAGAGTCGCTGGTCGGCCCGAAATGCAAGATCGGTCCAATGGCCCACCTGCGCCCAGGGACGGAGTTGACCGGGAACAACAAGCTCGGCAACTTTGTGGAAACCAAAAAGGCGGTTTTTGGTGAAGGATCCCAGGCCAGCCATCTGACCTACATCGGTGATGCCGAGGTCGGTAGGAATGTCAACTTCGGTTGCGGAACCATCACCTGCAACTATGACGGGGTGAACAAATACAAGACCATCGTTGAGGACGATGTTTTTGTCGGCAGTGACACGCAGTTCATTGCTCCGGTCAGGGTCGGCAAGAACAGCACCATTGCCGCCGGTTCGACGATCACCAAGAATGTTCCGGACGGTTCGCTGGCCATGTCGCGAACGCCGCAGCGGATCATTTCCGGCTGGCATGATAGAAAACTGAAAAAATAGGCATACGGAGGAATCTATGTGCGGCATTGTTGGCTATATCGGAAAACAGGAAGCGTCGCCGATCATCATCGATGGTTTGCGGCGCCTTGAATATCGCGGCTACGACTCGGCCGGAATCTGTACCCTTAACGGCGCTGGGGCGCAGATTTACAGGGCCCAGGGGAAATTGATCAACCTGGAGAATATCCTGCGCGACACACCGGCAACGGGGACGCGCGGCATCGGCCATACCCGCTGGGCGACCCATGGACGCCCTTCGGAGGTCAATGCCCATCCGCACAAGTCGGGCAGCATCGTTGTTGTTCATAACGGGATCATCGAGAACTACCTGAAACTCAAGCAGGAACTGATGGCCGCCGGTCACGTTTTCTCCTCGGAGACCGATACCGAGATCATCGCTCACCTGATCGATCAGCACTACTCGAAGAGCGGTGATTTTGAAGCTGCGGTCAGAAAAGCTCTGGAAGAAGTCAGGGGTGCTTACGCGGTGGCGATTCTGTGCAGCGACGAACCGGACAAGCTGATCGCGGCCAAGCTCGGCTCACCGCTGGTTGTCGGTCAGGGGGAGGGTGAATACTTTGTCGCCTCCGACATTCCGGCCATGCTCTCGCATACCCGCGATATGATCTTTCTCGAAGATGGCGAGCTCGTGGTCTTTACACCGGATTCTATGCGGGTCACCGATCTTGCCGGCAAGCCGCTTGAAAAAGAGGTCAAGACCATCACCTGGAATCCGCTGATGGCCGAAAAGGGCGGGTACAAGCATTTCATGCTCAAGGAGATCTATGAGCAGCCGCGTGCATTGGCCGATACCATTGCCGGGCGCCTGCAGAGCGACGAAGGGGAGGTCTATCTGGAGGGGCTGGGTTTAAGCGATGAACAGTTGGGGCGCCTGGAGAAGATCTTCATTATCGCCTGCGGTACCTCCTGGCATTCCGGACTGGTCGGCAAATTCTATATCGAGAAGCTGGCCCGTATTCCGGTCGAGATCGATATCGCCAGCGAGTTCCGTTATCGTGATCCGATCATCAGTGACAACAGTCTGACCGTGCTGATCAGTCAGAGCGGTGAGACGGCCGATACCCTGGCGGCTTTGCGCGAGGCCAAGGGCAAAGGCGGGAAAACCCTCTGTATCTGCAACGTGGTCGATTCCTCCATCTCCCGCGAGAGTGACGGCGTCATCTATACCCATGCCGGTCCGGAGATTGGCGTCGCTTCGACCAAAGCTTTTACCACCCAGCTGGTTGCTCTTTACCAGTTGGCTCTCAAACTGGGGCGAATCCGCGGTACCCTCTCTGGGGAGGAGTGTCGCAAGCAGATCGAAGCTCTGGTCGCGTTACCGCGCCTGCTGGAAACAACCCTGGAGATCGACAGCCATATCGAAGAGATTTCCAGGGAGTTTATGAACGCCCGCGATTTCCTCTATCTCGGTCGCGGCAACCAGTATCCGATCGCCCTTGAGGGGGCGTTGAAGCTCAAGGAGATCTCCTATATCCACGCCGAAGGTTACCCGGCCGGCGAGATGAAACACGGCCCGATTGCCCTGATCGACGAGAATCTGCCGGTGGTAGTTCTGGTGCCGAAGAACTCAACCTATGAAAAGGTTGTGTCCAACATGGAAGAGGTCTGCGCCCGGGGCGGCAAGGTTATTGCCATCGTTTGCGGTGAGGATAAGCAACTGGCCGACAAGGTGTCCGCACTGATCAGCATCCCGGAAACGACCGAGGACCTGATGCCGATTCTGACCTCGGTGCCGATACAGCTGCTGGCCTACCATATCGCCGTGCTCAAAGGAACGGATGTCGACCAGCCGAGAAACCTGGCTAAAAGTGTTACTGTTGAATGAGTAACTGATGTTTCCGTGGTTGTCCGTGTCTAAGTTGATAAAATAAATATGTTATTAATGTTCCGTGGCATGCAGAGCAGTGCTCTGCATGCCACGGAACACTTTTGAAAGATTTTTCAACGATTTCATTGGTTTTTAGCCTGGTTGATATCATCGTAAATATGACAGGAGGGGGATGCGTTACACCCCTCTTGCCGTAGCAGGAGTCTGTTTGATCAATATTCTGTTGGGCTCCAAGGTTGATGAACATAAGTTCAACAGGGATCATATGGTCGAAGAACGTGCCGGAGGTTTCAAAAAAGCGGCTTAGACAGGCTTTCTATTTTAATTTGATAACTTCATCGGCCCGATAGAAGGCATTCTGGTAATGCCTCTTTAATCGGGCCGATTTTATTGTAGATTGAGTGTTCTTGGATCCTGTCGGAACAGGCAGGGTTCAATTGAAGGAAAAAGAAGTCCCCTTTCTCATGGGGTGATGAGAAAGGGGAAAAATGGAATGGGGTGTAGCTGCAAGCCTGCTTACTGTAAAGAGGTGGGAAACAGTAAGCAGGCTTTTTGTTAGCCAAATTACATGGGAAGGGGAAGTAAGTGGGCTAACGGTTAGTAGGTTAACTACGCGTAGGTAGTTTGTCAATCTCTTTTTGGTGATAATTTCCATTTCCTGTATTTTCATATCTGCTGCCAGGATTCTTCAAATTGCAGGTGAGATCTGGGGGTAATCTTCACGCACTTTTTCTTTTTTCGTCATGGAGCGATTTAAGCATATCTGTTCTTTCACCGCGAAATTCTGAGAGTTTAAGAACTTTGTTCACTTTCATTTCTGGTTGTCCGGTAATCAGACGGCAGTTTTTGCTGACGGACAGATAACTCCAGAGCCAGGAAAAGATGACAGAGAGTTTATTGCGGAAGCCAAATAGTGGTATCAGGTGGACGAGCCCCCAGAGTAGCCAGGCGCTGAAGCCTCCAAATTGTTTCCTGCTGACCTGGGCAACTGCTCGATTACGGCCTATGGTCGCCATGCTGCCTTTATTTTTATAGGAGAAGGTGGGGCGGTCTTCAATCCTGGACGGGGCAATGCTCTCGCGGCGAATGATTCCGGCAACGAAACGGCCCATCTGCATGGCCGCTGGCGCAACACCAGGAACGGGCTTGCCGGTCTTTACGTCGCTGGCATGAGCCATATCTCCGATAATGAAGACCTCAGGGTGGCCGGGTAGGGTAAGAGACTCTGTCACTAGAAGTCGTCCCTGTGGGTCGTGTTCTGCCTGTGGATACAGATTGATGTCGGACCCTTTGACTCCTGCGGCCCAGATAATGTTTTCAGCCGGAAAATGCTTGTTGTCGATACTGACGACCCCGCTGCCGATATTGCCGACACGGCTGTTCAGAAGTACCTGAACCCCCATTTTCTCGAGGTCTCGCTGCGCTCGTAACGCCAGCCTTTCGGGAAGCGCCGCCAGTAGCCTTGGACCGGCTTCAACCAACAGAACACGAGCTGTTGTTGTATCGATATGACGAAAATCCTGAGGGACCGTTTTTGCTGCGATCTCTTTCAGGGCTCCCGCCAGTTCGACCCCGGTAGGTCCGCCACCGACAACAACAAAAGTCAGTTTCGCCTGACGTGCAACCGGATCGGCTTCCCACTCGGCTTCTTCGTAAGCCAACAGGACCCTGCGACGAATTTCCAGAGCGTCATCCACTGTCTTTAAGCCTGGCGCATGCTCTGCCCATTCGTCATGGCCAAAGTAAGAATGGGTCGCGCCATTGGCCAGGATCAGATAGTCATAAGGCATAGAGTTCTGTTTGAAGTGGGCCAGGCGCTTGTTGAGATCAACACCTGTTAATTCATCAAGAACAACGGTGGTGTTTTTCTGGTTACGTAATACACGTCTGATAGGGGTTGCTATATCTGCCGGTGACAGGACCGCTGTTGCGACCTGGTAAAGCAGGGGTTGAAAAAGGTGATAATTGTTTTTGTCCGCCAGGGTAATTTCAACAGGAGATTTGGCCAGACCGCGCGCGCAGGAAAGGCCGGCGAAACCACCACCGACAATAACGACTTTTGGAGTTAAGGATCTGGGTACATGGATCATGGGGCCTCCTGTGAAAAGAAACATCGGGTCATAGTTGATCAGACAATAAGGGGAATCTAAAACGCCATAAGTTCTTCATGGAAGCCATGTCACATGACTGCTTTTATGATAGTAATATGGCTAACAGTAAGGAGGTTAACTAATGGTTTGGTCGATGTCAACAGTTTTTAACTGCTCTTCTGGTGGGATGACTGTAGAGTACTGTTCGATTCCTACCTTGTTTTAAATCTTCAGGCCTGCGTGGTTGATGATCCGGAAAGAGGGCAAAACAAAGGCGCGGGGAAATTCCCCGCGCCTTTGTCTGTCCTGAGGTGTGTTACTGGATATCAGTTCTTGGTTCTCGCGTAGCGCTGGTTGACGATCGGGTCAGCTGTGTAGCCGAGCGCCTTCCAGTCCATACGGCCGTTGTCGCCGTGGCAGTCGAGGCAGCCGAGAGCCTGCTCTTTCGGGGCGACCATGTGGTTGATGCGCCAGTACATGGCGGTCGGTGCAAAACCGTACTCACCGCTGTAGTCGAGGCCGACTTCATTCATTCCGATTTTGGAGGCGGCATCCCAGTCGTTGGTAGCCCAGAAACCACCCTTGCCAAACAGCTTAGGCGTCATGAAGTAGAGGTTTTTGCTGTCGTAGATCTGCTTGCCGGTATGGAGCTTGAACGGATAGATCTTGGCTTCCTTATCGCTGCGTTTGCCGTTCGGATAGCTGAGCAGAGTCGTCTGGGTCGGATCGATCTTGTCGCCGAGCTGGTAGACACCGGCGGTGCCGTCATACCAGGCGTATTCGGGGGTAATCATCATGCCCCAGGTGAAGTTGCCCTTCTTCTTGTCATAATTCGGTTTACCGTACTGATCTTTTTCAGGCTTGATATCCTGGCCGGCAGTCGACCAGTCCCAGCTGGTTTTGGTCGGAACTTCCTTGGCAAAATAAGGAATATGGCAGGTCTGACAGGCGACGGTGTCAAGGTGCTGGTTGATCAGCGATTCGCTGTGAACCTCTCCTTCGTGACAGCCGACACAACCGATATGGTTTTGCCCTTTAGGAGAGACGACCATCGCGTTGCCGGTGATTTTGTGATCGGTTGTTTCGTGGCAACTGGTACAGGTGAAGTCGTTGCCGTCAGCCGCCATATGGACATCGAGCTCGGCCGTCGGATTGGTCAGGCTGGAATCGAGATCGCCGTGCTTGACGGCATCGCCGCCGCCGCCAAAGAAGTGGCAGGCACCGCAGGTCTGACGGGAGGTTGCACCGACGTTCTGGGCAACGGCGAGCAGATCGACTTTTTCATCCGGCATCCCGGCGCCGGTCGGGGTCTTTTTGTATTTGCCGGTGGTATCGTGGCAGACCAGGCAGTCGACCTTGGAGGCGTCGCTTAAATCGAAGCTGTTGTCTTTCCAGCCATAGCCGATGTGGCAGCTGGTACAGCGCGGCTCGTTGGTGCGGATCGAGATACAGAAGTTGTTGACAGTATCGGCCTTGCCGCGTTGGACCGTTTTGCCGTCGATGACCTGTTCGGCTGTCCAGGTCCAGTGGCTGGTCATCATGATATTTGATGCAGCGTCTTCATGACATTCCAGACAGACTTTGGTGACCTCTGGTCCGGTTTTCAGTGGTCCTTCAATGAAGGAATGGTTGGATGCTTCGGCCGTTACGGTCAAAAACAACCCTAACGCAAGCAGGCAGAGCACAAGGACTTCTGTTGTTTTCCTCATAGATAACTCCTTTCAAGACACATGAAAGTGCGCACTTTACGTTGCAAAAAGGCGTCAAAAACAAATCAGTCTGTACTGCACAATCCAGAGAGCTGTGGCAGTAGCCCGCAGGATTGATGGTGCAAATTTAATATATTGATTCAAAGATAAGCGTAACCCAGTGTCGATGAGGATGCAACATAAATACTACATAAAAAATGTAGGAAATACCGACACGGAAGGTCATGATTTCATGGAGTTGGCTTATTCGATCTTTCCGATCAGGACGTCCCGCGGTTTGCCGCTGCCGTCCGATGGGCCGACGATGCCTTCCAGTTCCATCCTTTCCACCATGCGTGCGGCCCGGTTGTAGCCGACTCGCAGACGCCGTTGAAGCATGGAGATGGAAGCCTGCCGGGTTTCGGAAACGATACGCAGTGCCTCGTCCCAGCGTTCGTCATATTCTTCGTCGTTCATGCCGTCGCCGGAGGAGCTTTCCGGGGCGGTGAGAATCGACTGGTCGTATTCCGGTTTGCCCTGTTTGGACAGGTAATCAACAACACGTTGAACCTCAAGTTCGGAGACGAATGCGCCGTGAACCCGCTGCAGGTAACCGACCCCCGGGGGCAGGAAGAGCATATCGCCCATGCCGAGCAGGGTTTCAGCCCCCATCGAGTCGAGAATGGTCCGCGAGTCGGTACGGGAGAAGACCTTGAACGACATCCGGGTTGGAAAGTTGGCCTTGATCAGGCCGGTGATGACATCGACGCTCGGACGCTGGGTTGCCAGAATCAGGTGAATACCGGCAGCCCGAGCCATCTGAGCGAGGCGGGCGATCGATTCTTCGATCTCGCGGCCAACGACCATCATCAGGTCGGCCAGCTCATCGACGATAACCACGATATAGGGGAGATGGCCGTGGTCCAGTTCCTCTTTCGGATCGGGCTCCGGCAGCGGTGGCAGATCATCGAGAAAATCGTCACACGGATCGGCCGGTGGTGGATCCGGAACAACCTCCTTGGCTTCCTTGGCCAGCTTGCGGTTGTAACCGTCGATATTCCGCACCCCTTTGTCGGCCATCAGTTTGTAGCGGCGCTCCATCTCGCGTACCGCCCAGGCGAGAGCGAGCGAAGCTTTTTTCGGCTCGGTGACGACCGGCAACAGCAGGTGCGGTATTCCCTCGTAGATCGACAGTTCGAGCATCTTCGGGTCGATCATGATCAGTCGGACATCATCCGGTGTGCCGCGGTAGAGCAGTGACAGAATCATGGTGTTGACCGAGACCGATTTACCACTGCCAGTCGAACCGGCGACCAGCAGGTGGGGCATTTTAGCCAGGTCGGAAACCACCACCTGGCCGAAGATGTCCTTGCCCAGAGCCATCGGCAGACGGCCACCGTTGCGCTGGAAGCCTTCGGAATCGATGATCTCCTTGAGGTAAACGGTTTCACGGTCCTTGTTCGGAATTTCGATGCCGACGACTCCGCGCCCGGGAATCGGCGCGACGATACGGATCGAGACCGCCTGCAGTGCCATCGCCAGGTCATCCTGCAGATTGTTGATCTTGTTGACCTTGACCCCCGGCGCCGGGGCGAATTCGTACATGGTGACGACCGGTCCGGGCTTGACCTCGACAACATCACCCTCGACTCCGAAGTCGAGAAGCTTCTTCTCCAGCATCTTGGCAGCCATCATCAGGCTGTCTCGATCGATCGGCTTGGGATCGCCACCGTCGTGATCGAGCAGGGAAATGCCGGGCATCCGGTAATCGCCGCTGGCTTCAAGAAACGAGAAGGCCTCCTGATTCTCTTCGGTCGGTTTTGTCTTAGCCGCTTTCTTTTTGAGTGGATTCTTAGCCTGCAGAAGTGCTGGTGGGGGGTCCGCAGACACAACAGGGGCCTTGATCTCGAGGGTTTTTCTGTCCGGTTTCTGCTTGCGCAGTTCCTTTCTGGCCTGGCGGGCTTCGCGGCGTTGTTCAAGGCGGCGGCCGAAACGCTCTAGCAGTCCGTCGATAAAAAGGACAAAGGAGACCCGGGTTGAAAGGATTGCCGCGACCAGAAAAAAGACGATCAAGACAATGGCCGCACCGCCGATGTTCAGGTAGCGGGACAGGATGTTGACGAGAATCCGGCCGATGGCTCCACCGGCTTCATCGATATGGCTGCCGAAAAAGGGGATTCGGGCCAGCTTGAGTGCAAGCAGTCCGCCCAGGGAGATCTGCAGGATGAAGAACGCGATCAGGCGCAGTCCCCGGACATGAACATCGCGGAATTTCAGCCAGCGCCAGGCCAGCAGCAGGCAACCGAGCGGCCAGAGCAGGGCGGTGAGGCCGAAGGCCTGAAAGAGCAGATCGGCCAGGTGGGAGCCGAAGGTTCCGATCAGGTTGTGAACCTGATTGGGGCGCAAATTGTTGTTGAACGAAGGGTCGCTGTTGCTGTAGCTGCACAGGCAGACGAGCAGAAAAATCCCCAGGGCCAGCCAGACCAGGCCGAGGATCTCTTTGCGCATCCGTTTCTCTGTGGGGACTTCAGGAATCTCAGTTTTCATCGCAGTGAGTAACTTTTCAGTTTTAAGGTTTGGTTGACTGTTTATGAAATCGTTGAACCGGGCCTTAGCTTACTATGCTGTTGTCAGCCAGAAAACAATAAAGTGCATGACCGGCCAGCCCCCCCTGTTACCGTTGATTGAGGGGCGTGCGCTTAGAGTTCAAGAATGACCGGGATAATCAGGGGGCGGCGGGCGATCCGTTTGTTGAAACAGCGTCGCAGAACCTTGCGGACTTCAACCCGCAGCTCTTCCCAGTCGGCGACCATCTCCAGGCTGTGCTCCTGGAGCAGTTCGCAGACCGCCAGCCGCGCCTCTTCGAGGAGCAGGGCGCCCTCTTCCGTCTCCTCGGGGACGAACCCCTTGGTAAATATCTCCGGTCCCTGGACAATCTCACCGCTCGACTGGTTGATGGCCAGCATCAGGATGACCAGGCCGTGGTTGGCCAGGTGGCGACGGTCGCGCAGCTCCATGCTGCCGACATCGCCAACCCCCTTGCCGTCGACCAGGATCCGTCCGGTTTCAAAGCAGGAATCAATGGCGAAGCTGTCTGCACCGATGGCCAGCTTCTGGCCGTTTTCAAGGATCAGGGTATTTTCTTTCGCCAGACCCATCGAGACGGCCAACTGGGAATGTTTGACCAGATGCCGGTACTCGCCGTGGATCGGCACGAAATAGCGTGGTTTGACCAAGCTGTGGATCAGTTTCAGCTCTTCCTGGCTGGCGTGACCTGACACGTGGACCTCGCTGGTTTTTTCGTAGATGACTTCGGCTCCGCGGCGGTACAGATTGTTGATCAGGTCGCTGATCGCTTTTTCATTACCGGGAATGAATTTGGACGAGAGGATGACCGTGTCGCCACGGGTCAGTTCGATCTGTTTATGATCGCCCAGGGCGATGCGCATTAGTGAGCTTAAGGGCTCTCCCTGGCTGCCGGTGGTGATGATCAGGACCTGTTCAGGCGGCAGATCGCGCATCTCGCGCAGGGTGATGAACTGGTCTTCCGATATCGACAGGTAACCGAGCTGGCGGGCGATATCGATGTTGCTGATCATGCTGCGGCCGTTGATCAGCAGCTTGCGTCCAGCCAGTTTGGCCGCATCGGCAATCTGTTGAATGCGGTGGATGTTGGATGAGAAGGTTGCCACGATCACCCGTCCGGCACACTGGGGGATCAGTTCGTCGAGGACCTTGCCGACGCTCTTCTCCGACAGTGTGTGTCCTTCGTTCTCGACATTGGTCGAGTCGGCCATCAGCAGCAGGACTCCTTCGTCGCCCAGCTCGCTGAGGCGGGCGAGGTCGGTGGTCTGACCGTCGACCGGCGTTGGATCGATCTTGAAATCGCCCGTGTGGACAATGGTTCCGAGCCCGGTCTTGATGGCCAGCCCGATACCGTCGACGATGGAATGGGCCACTCTGAACGGTTCGATGTTAAACGGCCCAAGATCAAAGGCATGGCGGGGCGTGATGGTGACCAACTCGACCTGGTGGTCAAGTTCGAACTCCTTGAGCTTGTTGCGCAACAGCCCCAGCGTCAGGGTAGTGGCGTAAACAGTGGGGCAGCCGAGTTTTTTCCACAGGTAGGGGATTGCGCCGATATGGTCTTCGTGACCATGGGTCAGCAGCAGACCGACGATATCTTCCTGACGCTGCTCAAGCAGATTGATGTCCGGCAGCACCAGGTCGATACCGAACATATAGGCTTCGGGGAACATCAGGCCACAGTCGATGAGCAGGATTTTGCCAGCGTACTCGAGGCCCAGCATGTTCATGCCGATCTCGCCCAGGCCACCGAAAGGCAACAGGTAGAGGTTGTCGGAGCTGTTCGTCATGAATGGCTTTCCTGCCCCAGGTTGGCGGCGATCTGATCATGAATGCGCTCGGTGATTTCATCCATCTGGCTATTCTCTATATTGGCCAAGTCGAGCGCCGGGGAAAAGATCACATCGATCTGTGACCCATGGATTTTCAGGCTGTCTTTCTGCATGACATCGTAACTGCCGCGGATCGTGACCGGAATAATCGGGACCTTGGCTTTCATGGCGAGCAGCAGGGCGCCCTTTTTGAAGGGTTGCAGTTTGCCGTCCGGAGTTCTGGTCCCTTCCGGAAAGATAATGACTGAAGCTCCGTCCTGAATCCTTTGGGCCGCGGCGTTGATGCTGTGCATCGCTTTGCGCCGATCGCTGCGGTCGATGGGAATATAGCCACTGCGCTTCATCGCCAGACCGAATACCGGGATTTTGAACAGCTCCTGTTTGGCCAGCCAGCGAAACTGCAGAGGCAGCCCGGCATAGAGAATCGGAATGTCAAAATTGCTCTGATGGTTGGAAACGTAGATTACCGGCTGATCGCGAAGAATGTATTCAGCTCCGATGACGTTGACCTTCAGTCCGGCCAGGAATGCACAGCCTTTGCCCCAAACGATGCCGACCCGGTGCGCGGCGTTGTTAGAGCCGAGCAGGGAGCCGAGGATGGCCACGGTCAGATTGATCGCGGTCCAGGGAAAGAACAGCAGGTAGAATATAATTGTACGTAACACTCGATTTTGTCTCCCGTAAAATATCGTGCGACAGCATACTGATTATTTCCAGCTCAGGTCAATCTGATCGTTGCGATTTGATTTTTGGGTCATTTGTTTAAGGTTATCATTGTCGGTACTATATCAGTCTTTGATGAGAGAGAGTATCAACTAGATCGTTGAGCGGAAACGGTTTGCGGGACTGGTTTGCCGATCTACTCGCAGATATTTGACCTTCTGGTTAATTCACGTTATGATTATTGCTTGGGCGGCATCCAGCCAGGATGTTCCGACCCGGTCCCGCAAGGCGATCGTTTAAGAGGTTTACCCCTGGTGTTCCTCGAAGATCCCTTATCAATCAGAGTTGCGCCCGATTTGAGCTGTCCAGCTGAACCGGGTCGCGGGTCGCTCTGTCCGCTTAAAAAACTTAATACGTTCGTTTTTGTTTTATTTCTGCCGCGCTCTGCTGAAAAGCAGGCGACTCTTTACCCTCGTCCGCTTTTCCTCCGGCCATATTTCCATATGCAGCAGCGCACGGTTTTAATAATTTATTCAAGTTGCTGTTTTATAAGGAAAATGTATGGAACAAGAAGTGAAAGTCAGCGTCCGCAATCTCTATAAGATATTCGGACCCCACCCCAAAAAAGCCCTCAAGCTCCTTGCCGACGGGCTGACCAAAGAAGAAATCTTTGCCAAAACCGATACAACCGTCGGTGTTCAGCAGGCCAGTTTCGATATCTACAGTGGAGAAATTTTCGTCATCATGGGGCTGTCAGGCTCAGGAAAATCGACCATGGTGCGGATGCTCAACCGTTTGATCGAGCCGACCTCGGGAGCGGTTCTGATCGATGGTGAGGATATCACCAAGATGGCGGATGATCAGCTGGTCAAGCTGCGGCGCAAAAAGATGAGCATGGTTTTTCAGTCCTTTGCCCTGATGCCCCATCTGACGGTACTTCAGAATGCCGCCTTCGGTCTCGAGCTGGATGGTGTTGATAAAACCGTCCGGGAGGAACGGGCGCTGAAAGCGCTGGAGCAGGTCGGCCTGGAGGCCTGGGCGCAGAGCAAGCCGAATGAACTATCCGGCGGGATGCAGCAGCGGGTCGGTCTGGCGCGTGGCCTCGCCGTCGATCCGGATATTCTGCTCATGGACGAAGCTTTTTCAGCTCTGGATCCATTGATCCGTACCGAGATGCAGGATGAACTTCTCAAGCTTCAGGCCAAAGCACAGCGGACCATCGTTTTCATTTCTCACGATCTGGATGAAGCGATGCGCATTGGTGACCGGATTGCGATCATGGAAGGGGGCAACGTGGTCCAGGTCGGTACGCCTGAAGAGATTCTCCAGAATCCGGCCAATGACTATGTCCGCGCCTTTTTCCGTGGTGTCGACCCGACGAACATCCTGACCGCTGCGGATATTGCCCGGGATACCCAGGTCACGGTTATCCGGCACCCGCATGAGAGCCCCCGCGCCGCCCTGCAGCGGTTGATCAATCATGACCGTGACTATGGCTATGTCCTTGACGCGGAGCGTCGTTTTGTCGGTGTTGTTTCCACCGATTCTATTCGCGAACTGCTTGACAGCGACAGTGAGAATAAAAAACTCAGCGACGCCTTTCTGTCAGAGGCCTGCTGCCGTCAAGCCGGCGAATCGATGCAGGATATTCTGCCTGACATCACCAGCTATCCCTGGCCGCTGCCGATTGTCAATGAACAGGGCAAGTACCTTGGGGTCATTTCCAAGAACCAGTTTCTCAAGACCCTGCATCGTGAGCAGGTGGATGTTGAAGAGAGTGTGACTACGGAGCCGAGCAACTGATGAGATTCCTTAATTTTGAAGACCAGCTAATTCCCCTAGATCAATGGATCCAGCAGTTTGTCGACTGGCTGGTTATGAACTACCGCGACTTTTTCCAGATCATCAAGGTTCCCCTCGACCTTATCTTGAACGGGCTGCAGTGGGTCCTGATGACCCTGCCACCCGTTGTCGTCATTCTGATCTTTATCGTTCTGGCCTGGCGTTATGCAAGCAAGGTCGTTGCTGTCTTCAGCCTGGTGACCTTTATGCTGATCGGTTACCTGGGCTTGTGGGAAGACACTATGACGACTCTGGCGATGGTCATCTGCGCTGTTATCGTCTGTGCCGTAGTCGGAATTCCGCTTGGAATCATGGCTGGGCGCAGTGACCGCTTCGAGATGATCCTGCGCCCATTCTTAGACGCCATGCAGACAACTCCCGCCTTCGTTTATCTTGTTCCTGTGGTTATGTTGTTCAGTATTGGTACTGTTTCAGGAATTCTGGCAACGATATTTTTTGCTCTGCCACCGATTATCCGTCTCACCAGCCTGGGCATTCGCCAGGTCCATCCCGAACTGGTCGAAGCCGCCATCGCTTTCGGTGCGACTCCCTGGCAGGTGCTGCGTCGGGTGCAGTTCCCGCTGGCCCTGCCTTCGGTCATGGCTGGCCTCAATCAGACCATCATGATGGCCCTGTCGATGGTCGTTATCGCTTCCATGATCGGTGCCGGAGGCTTGGGCAATCCGGTTGTTCAAGGACTGAATACGCTGGAGATCGGCCTGGCAACGATCGGTGGTCTGGCTATCGTTCTGCTGGCCATGGTCTTGGACCGCATCACCCAGGGCTTTGGCAAAAGATGATCGCGTCGCAAAAACTCGCCAACGGCTGTGTTGCTGTAATGATCTCGCTGCTTCGACGTAGATAGGTACGTCTCATTGCTCAATCATTACGTGCCTAGCATTTGACGCTTTTTGCTTAGCCATTCGTTTTGACACTGTTTGAAAACGACAGGTTAAATCCACAACCTATAAATCAACCAAAGGAGACAACATGAAACGTATTTTGTTCGCAGTGCTGATCCTCTGCCTGGCGGCAACCGTCCAGGCCGCTCCGAATCAGCCGGGAAAAGGTGTCAAGGTTCAACCGGCCCGGGCAACCTGGAATACCGGCTATTTCCAGGAGGCCCTGGTTCGTGCCGGGCTTGAAGAGCTCGGCTACAAGGTCAGCAAGCCAAAAGAGTTGCAGAACCCGATCTTTTACCAGTCTGTCGCTCTTGGTGATGTCGATTACTGGACCAATGGCTGGTTTCCGATGCACGATAGCCAGTTGCCAAAGAATTTTTATTCCAAGGCTGAGAAGGTCGGTTATGTCGCCAAGGCTGGTGGGATGCAGGGCTACCTGGTTTCCAAACGCGATGTCGAGAAGTATGGCATCAAATCACTGGAGGACTTCAAGCGCCCCGAAGTCATCAAGGCGTTTGACGCCAATGGTGACGGGAAGGCCGACCTGACTGCCTGTCCTCCGGGCTGGGGTTGTGAAAAAGTGATCAGCCACCACCTTGAGGCTTACGGTCTGGAGAACTACATCAACCCGGTCAAGGCCTCCTATTCGGCCAGCATGGCGGATGCCATCGCCCGCTACAACGCGGGAAAACCGGCTTTCTTCTATACCTGGACACCAAACTGGACCGTATTCAAACTCAAGCCGGGACAGGATGTTGAGTGGATCAACGTTCCGGAAATCAAGCCAACCGAGGCGCAGCAGAGCGCGGCAGACAGAATGACCGTTTCGGGTGTCGATGGAGCAGTGTCCGATCCGCTCAAGGCTGGTTTTGTTGTCAGTGACATTCAGGTTGTCGCCAACAAGAAGTTTCTGGCCAAGAACCCTGCGGCCGGGAAATTTCTCGAGGTTTTCAACCTTTCTCTGTCCGACATCAGCGAGCAGAACACCCGTATGGAGAATGGCGAGAAGTCTCAGAGGGATATCGAGCGTCATGCGCAGGAGTGGATCGCCGCTCATAAAGAGCAGTGGAATTCCTGGCTTGAGGCCGCCCGCGCTGCTGCAAAATAGTCAGCGGCCAGCATAGCAGAATACATAAGGCCCCTCAGCAAATGAGGGGCTTTTTTTATCCGTGAAAAGGCGGTTCGATGACTCTGATTTTTTTCCACGTCCCCTTATGGTAGCGCAGATAGAAGATGGCGCTGAAAGTCATAAAGACGCAGATCAGCAGAATCCATGCGTTCAGCGGATTCAGGTTCAGGGTTTTTAGCGAGATCAGCAGCAGCGGAATCAGCAACCAGTGCATGCAGACCGAGATCAGCATGGTCCAGAAGGTATCCCCGGCACCGCGCAGCGCACCGCTGAAAACAACCATGATCGCGTCCGCAAGTACGTAGAATGCAGCCAGGCGCAGCATGGTGGCGGCCAGCGGAAAGGCGGAGACGAAGAGGGGTCCCACATCGTCCGGCTTGAAAACATTGACAAGCAGATCCGGAATAGAGGCAAAGAGGATCAGGATCAGCAGCGAATAGCCAAAGGCCATTTTTAGCGCCGACATGGTGGCCCGTGCTGCAGTTTCCACCTGACCTGCCCCCATGTAACGGCCGACCAGGCTGACGACACCGACCTGGATGCCCAGCAGCGGGACGAATGAGACCAGATCCCAGTTAAAGACTATAGTGACCGCTGTGGCTGTCACCGGTCCATCCGAATGAAAAATCAGGATGACGATATTGAAAGCGAGCAGGTTGAGAAACATTTCCAGCCCTGAAGGGGAACCGTAACGCAGTAGCTTTTTAAGCAGTTCAAAGTCAAGGTGAAAGGACTCGCTGATGCGGTAGCTGTTGCGGTTGTGTCTGTTGAAATAGGCAAAAAGCAGAATCAGCAGGCCGCAACTGCTGCTGGCCAGTGTTCCGTAGGCGGCCCCTTTCAGTCCCAGGGCTGGTAGCCCGAGATGGCCGAAGATCAGGCAATAGTTGAAGAATATGTTAAGCAGCATGGTGATGAAGGTGGCAAACAGGACAATTCTGGTTTTACCGATCCCTGAGAAGAAACTGCTCAGACAGGTGCGCAACAGAGCCGGCATGGCACCGTAAACGAGCAGGTTGAAATAGACTATCTGTAGAGGCAGTTGCTCGGCCGACACCCCGGTCAGTATAAAAAGTTTGTGAACCAGGGGACGAAAAAACAGCAACAGGGGAGCGGCAATCAGGGAAATTATTGCCGCCTGAAAGACCACCCGTGAACATTGCCTGGGCTGACCGGCCCCGAGGTACTGTGCGCTTAAGGCTGTGACATATCCGACCAGGCCGATGAAGAAGGTCATCAGCATGAAGCTGCTCAAGCCACCGCCCATCGACGCGTTCATGGCTGTCGGGCTTAAGCGTGACAGAAACAGCCGGTCGGTAAAGATCAGTGCTGTTTCGCAGCCATGCGAGGCAACCATCGGCAGGGCGATGGCCAGCATCTCTCGGAATCCGCCGGGGAGCGGTGCTCTAACGGTCCTTTTCATTTTATTGTGATTCCTGCCTGCTAAGTGATGATCTTTGGCGCTCCTGACCTAGTACCAGTGTGCCACAGCCTCCTTGCGCCTGCCTGCGCCAACGGTTGGCACGGCGGACATTGATCGTACTCCGTCTGAAAAACTCATGAATTTCATCGATTCGAGCATTATCCGGGCTGCTGAAGGTCGAGCCTTCGACCGGGTTGCAGCTGAGCAGATGCAGGGTCGCATCGCTGAAGGGAGCGAGCCACTCGGCAAGTTTCTGCAGCTGCTCCTGATTATCGTTGATGCCGCTCAGGAGCAGGTAGTTGAAGCCGATCCGGCGTCTCTGCCGTCTGCTCAGTTGCGGCCAGATCCGTTCTATCTCTGCCCGCAGTGCTGTTGTTCCCGGGCCGTTGGGGATCAGTTCTGTGTAGGTGCTCTCAACT
Organism: Geopsychrobacteraceae bacterium; assembly: GCA_963676795.2. Lineage (GTDB taxonomy): Bacteria > Desulfobacterota > Desulfuromonadia > Desulfuromonadales > Geopsychrobacteraceae. The sequence continues at coordinate 307,478 of CAXXTB010000002.1, forward strand.
GCTGAATGGAGTGAAAACATGATACCGTTGTGCGGCAGGCGGATCAGGTCGGCAACACGTTTTAAGGGGCTACCTGTCGTCGTAATTGATACGGGCAGATTCCGCTCCCGGCACTTCTGGATAAAACAGGACAGGTTGGCAAGATTGTGCAACGGTTCGCCGATGCCGGAGATGGTCAGACGTTTAGGCTTGATGCCCTGCTGATAACAGGCTTGCAGCTGCTTCTCCAGTTCTTCAGGCGTCAGGTTGCGCCTCAAGCCGAGCTGTCCGGATGCGCAGAATGGACAACCAATAGCGCAGCCGGCCTGACTTGAGAGGCAGAGGGTTTGACCGGGATACCAGACGGTTTCCACCTGCAGGCCGTCATCCAGGGTAACAACAAATTTTTGATTCTGATCCATGTCCGATAGCTCATTTCTTGCTGCAAACCTGGAAAATCTACTCTTTTTCGCATGCAGCTGCAATTTGAATATTGGCGGATTGGCAAGGACCGTTTCCATCCGGAGTGATGGGATATTCTGTGTAGCGGAATGTAGAATCCACCAGCAGGGCCTCTGGAATAAAAACGATGGCACGGGCTCTTAGCAACGTTATTCTCGTATGTATATGAGAACCTGATTACGATGGTTGCATTAGCGATAAAATAGATAGATAATTCCATGAAAACCGATAAAGCAATTAACAATGTTCTTTAAAAGCAAACGTTCAAAAAATAAACAAGCAATAAAAAGGTGTTTCGGGTGGATGGCTAGGGTCTCAACCGCACGGAGACATTACGATTGTTGAGACAACATCGATAGTTTTTTGCCCGGAAATTGTTTATAGCGGAAATGCGCTATTATGTTGCACGAGATCTGAAGTTGGTTTGCGTTGAGGATTTTTTTTCAGGTCGGGACAGCTGGACAGTCGTTTCTTTAGAGGAGAATAAAATTAATGAAAATATGTACCTTTTGTTTTTGAAAAAACTTTTAAAAATAGGAAATACGTTCTTAAAAAGAGAATGTTCATAAAAGAAAAAATAGTTAAAAAGATGAATCTTCTTTTTTATGCTCCATTTTCGCAGATCTCATCTAGGCAGCAGCGCATCATCCCATCTGCCGGGGGCGTTCCAGTCCACAGTTCGAAGTCTTTTTCGGCCTGCGACAACAGCATCCCAACAGCCACTATGGCTTTATGATTGTGTGCTCTGGCCTCGGAGACAAAAGGAGTATCTTCTGTTGAGCTAGAAACATCTAATGCACTCGCATTTTGTTTCAGGGATGTCCACGGGAGGTCGGAAATGCACTCCTCCTTTGCCCTGCTATCTATGGTGTTGATCATCAGATCTGTCTTTCCTAAAACTGCAGCAATCTTGGAAGAAACGAAAGGCAAACTCTCGAATTGAGAATTCGGATAATGTCGTGAAAATTCATCTACAAGCTTTGCGGCACGTTCCGCTATCCGGTCAACGATATAGATCATTTTTACTTCGGCATTACATAGGGCAATGATTGCGGCACGACAAACAGCACCAGCACCAAGTAATACAGCAGTTTGTCCTTTCGGAACCATTCCCAGATCCTGTTCAAGTATTTTGCTTATACTGTAAATGTCGGTGTTATAACCGCGCAAGCAGCCGTCCCGATTGACAATAGTGGTCACCGCACCTGCATGGCGAGCAGTTTCGTCTAATTCGTCTAGATGAGAAATCGCAGTTTCTTTCAGGTTGGTCGTACAGCTTCCTCCCCAAAAATCCAGTACCCGCATCACATCAAGTGTTGCTCCCATCTTTGATTCAGGGATCTTCTCTGTGGCAACGACGGCATTGATGCCAGCATTCTTGATAGCGGCTCCATGTATTAATGGGAGAATGGAATCAGCGCCAGAATCGCTGATAGTTAGTAATACCCTAGTTCCTGTGGTAATCATGATGTCTTCCTTTCATTGTTTTTAGAGCAGAGCCAGGTGCCTGATGCGGGAACGTTTCATTATGGCCGGTGTCGTATATGCATATTGAAGTGGCGACAGAGGCTTTGATTAAGTTCCGGGGTGATTTCTCAGGCTCATCGTAGATGGCTAGTTGTTGAATACATGAAAACTAAGGGCAGATAAATCGCCCACGATTTGTCTGTTCCTTTAGAACGGAATAAATTTCATTTCGAAGTATTTCTGTTTCGTAACGATCATTGTTGTTAGTAAATTTCTTTAAACACTCTTTATTTGCCGGATTGACTCTTTCGTCTGCTGCATCCACTTGTTATCTCCATTAACGTTGAAATGTTCTGTTCTGGAATCGGCGGTGTGCTTATCTGTGGTAGGTTTTTATCCATGGTATGACGAGATCATATTTATTTTTCGGCATTATTTCTAATGACAATTCAGAATGGCAACTGCCTCGAAAAGTAATGGTTCTCAAAGCAATTTTCTCGTGACCTACCAAGGTCTTGTTGCTGGCAGTATGTATTGTTAACTGAGTCATTAGAAAAACAGGGTCGTATTTTTTGGGGGGGAACGCTTTGCCTGTCCCGTCTCAATGAGTCTTTTTATTGACCATGTCTATTTGTTATGGGTCGATGAAATAATGTCATTATGTATTTTTGAATGGGATGAGGTAAAAGGTGCAGTGAGATGCGTGGTGTCTTCTGTGTCGCGAGGGACTGAAAACATTGTCGTAGACTATAGTCAGGAGAAATCTACGTAATATTGCTGTTTGGCTAACGTAGGAATTTTGTTTTTATGAATCTGCATGTGAGATTAACTAGTAGTTCAGGCCTTGAAATAGACTATCGGCGCTGTTTCTTGTGGATGCAGAGAACGTGGGATACGCAGTATCGACTCCTTAATATCTAAAGAACATATTTATAATTTTGATTTGATCCAACATGGGAATTGGATCGAATTGTCAGGAAGCATATCTTCCCATAGACTCATAGGTTTAACCTCTGTGCGATGTGCTCTATCCCCTCTATGAGGGGTAGAGCGTTTTTTTTATCGCTTATGCAGACCAGACAAGGTCCGCTATCTGAAATAGTTATTTTGTGAGCATTGTGAAAAGTTTTTAGCAGAATCGGGATACGGGGATAATGCTCATGCGCCTTTCTGTATGACATAGGCGCTATCCGGGCATTTTGTCTTCACTATTTTGACCCGTTAGTCTTAAAGAGTTTTTATGTGTGAAAAGAAAAGACTTGTCGTTGCCTTGAGTGGTGCCAGTGGTGTCAGCCTGGCCTTGGTATTGCTTGAAATGATGCAAAGGCAGGACGATTGGGAAACCCATCTCGTTATATCCAGCGGTGCCAAAAGAACCATCGAGTTGGAGGTTCCCGAAACAGTGGAGCAGGTCAGAGCTCTTGCCACAAAAGTCTACAACCTGAACGATATCGGTGCCAATATTGCGAGCGGGACCTTCAAGACTGAGGGCATGGTTGTAGTCCCTTGCAGCATGAAGACAACGGCTGGCATTGCCAACGGTTATTCTGAAAATCTATTGTTGCGGGCTGCCGATGTCACCCTGAAAGAACGACGTAAGCTTGTTCTTGTGGTCCGCGAGTCACCGCTGAGCCAAATCCATCTGAGAAATATGTCAACGTTGGCGTCGATGGGCGTCGTGCTGATGCCGCCAATGATGACTCACTACAACAAGCCTAAGACCATAAGAGATATGGAGAACCATATTGTCGGCAAGGTTCTCAGCGAGTTTGGTATTGAGCTGTGCGAGTTCAAGCGCTGGCATGCTCCGGGATATGATTGAGAGAGAAGACATGGACGCCGACAACAACAGTTTCTTCAGACTCGAATCAACTGAGGATGATATTCCGGTCGTTCTGACCGCTGTCCGTCAGGGTGTAGATTTATGTGTTTCGCTCTATGGTGGTGACAAAGGGCATATTGGCGCGGTGGCACTGGCCCAACCGCGTCCAAGTCTGACAGATCCTACGCAATTGAGCGCATCGACTTCGGTTGTCACAGTCTGCGGTCATAAGGAGGATGGGCTTGCTTATGATGTTGCCGAGTCGTTGGCCCAGAAGATCAACGGCATCGTTACTGTCTCATGTGGCATCCATATCGATAACGCCAGCCAACAACAGATCCAGCAGATTGTCCGTATTGCAAAAGGACTGGCTGTCCGGCTTGGGACTTTGCTCGCCTGACATTGGTTGGTCCGGACATGAAAAAGTCGTGGCTGGCCTGCTGGCTGTTCTATGCCCGTCTTATGGTTCTGTTCGTTGCAATATCTGGAAATGCAAAAATAAACATAATGATGTCAGTTGTTTGATGTTGAGTTTATATGACACTGCACCTGCTTTGTCTCTAAGCTGCACATTAACTGAAGATTAAAGGTCGAGGAGTGGAAAACTGTGGATTTATCAACCAACTATATGGGAATTCAGTTAAAAAATCCTTTTATCGTATCTGCCAGCACCCTGACCGGAGATATCGACTCGGTCGTAGAATGCGCCAATGCCGGTGCTGGTGCTATTGTCCTGAAATCTCTCTTCGAAGAAGAGATTGCCGCCGAAATTGACGCTCTCAGCCAGAATGCAGAGAATTATTCCGGCTACGGTGAAGCCTACGAATATCTGCAGGGGTACGGCCAGGCACTGGGACCGCAGGGCTATCTCGACCTGGTTGAAGAAGCGAAGCAGAAGACCGATATTCCGATTATCGCCAGCCTGAACTGCGTCTCCGACAACAGCTGGGGCGACTATGCGCAGAAGCTTGAGGCCTCCGGTGCTGATGGTGTCGAACTGAATATTGCAATTATGCCCCACAGTATCAAGCAGGATGGTACGGATATCATCGATGATTATCTGCGTATTGTCCGTGAAGTTAAAGATAAGGTTAACATTCCTGTTGCAGTCAAGGTTGGTCCCTATTTCACTTCATTTGGGAACTTTGCTGACCGGATTGCGACCGAACGTCACGAGGCACCTGCTTATAGTGTCGGCTGGTTAGGCAAGGATACTGCGGATGGGAAGGTCAGTTGGAAAGGTGTTGATGCCATTGTTTTGTTCAACCGCTTTTACCAACTGGACATTGATATCGATCAGAAATCCTTGACCCAGGGGATTTCCTATAGTTCTCCGGCAGAGCTCTCCCTCAGTTTGCGTTGGATCTCCCTACTTGCCGGAAAAGTTGGTTGTGACCTTGTCTGTAATACCGGCATTCATGAAGGCCATGATGCAATAAAGGCTCTTTTGGCGGGAGCCAAGGCTGTTGAGGTTTGTTCGACTCTCTTCCTGAACGGAGTGGGGCAAATCGAAAAAATGAAGCAGCGGCTTATGTCGTGGATGCAAAAAAATGACTATCGAACAATAGCTGATTTTCGTGGATTGGTTAGTCAGTCACTGAGTAAAAACCCCGAAGATTTTGAGCGTCTACAGTATGTCAAGCTCTTCGTCGGAATGCAGAAGTCATAATCCTTTTTCAGCGATGTGTGGCCGTCATTATTTATCACTGCTATGACTGGCGGAAGTTTTCCGTTATCTTTTTTGGGGAATTGAGTAATTTCAGATAATTATGTCAACACTGAGCTGAAAATAAAAACAGAATGATGACACGTATTCTTCCCAGTATCAGCTTTGATGATGTTCGACTTATAATGACTATTGTAGAACAGCAGAATTTTACACGTGCTGCCAACATTTTGAACATGACCCAGCCGGCCTTAAGTAAGCGTGTTTCAGCATTAGAGCATGTCCTGGGAGTCCGTCTCATAGATAGGGACAGACGCCCGATAGTTCTGACTGCTGAAGGAGACTTTTTGATCCAGCGGTGGATCAAAATATTTGAGGATATTCAAGGTTCAATTATGGATGTGTCTGAGGTCGGTCCGCAATAGTGGACACCATGTTATAGTCAGGCAGCCCCTTGCTGCCTGATGAATTTCTTCCAGTATGCCGCCGGGGAGAGATTGCCCAAGCTGGCATGTCGTCTCTGCCGATTGTAGAACATCTCGATATACTCTCTGATCTCAATGACAGCTTGCTGCCGGGTGCGATACTTCCGGTGGTGGACCAGTTCCCGTTTGAGCGTGCCGAAGAAGCTCTCCATCGAGGCGTTGTCCCAGCAGTTCCCCTTGCGGCTCATCGACGGCTTCATCTCGAATTGCTTCATCAGCTTCTGGTAGCGGCGCGAGCAATACTGGCTGCCGCGATCCGAATGGTGGATCAACCCTTTCGGTGGCCGCCGGGCAGCAACGGCGCGGAAGAGGGCGCGGCCAACCAGGTCTTGCGTCATCCTATGGCTCATGGCGTAGCCGACGATTTCCCGGTTCCAGAGGTCCTTGATCGCCGCCAGGTAAAGCCAGCCTTCTTCGGTGGCGACATAGGTGATATCCGCCACCCAGGCCTTGTTCGGCCCTGATACTGCGAAATCCTGGTTCAGCAGATTCGGAGCAACCGGCAGCTTGTGGTTCGAGTCGGTGGTTGACTTGTACTTCTTAACCTGCTTGCATCGCAGGTCCATTTGGCGGCGCAGGCGCTTGATCCGGTTCAGCCCGACCTCGACCTTCTCGACGTCAAGCAGTTCATCCTGAATCTTCTCCGGCCCGTAGGCGCCTCGGCCCCGCTCATGGGCCGCCTTGATCGCCACTTTGAGTCGTTCGTCCTCCTGCTTGCGGGCTGACGGCTTGCGATTCTTCCAGGCATAGTAGCCGCTTTTCGATACGCCGAGTGTCCGGCACATCGGATCGACGGAGAAACCCTGCTCCTTGCGCAGCTCGTCGATCATCGCGTACCTCCCCGCGGCTCCTTTGCAAGGTACGCCATAGCCTTTTTTAGGATTTCCTTCTCCAGCCGGGCTTCGGCCAGCTCTTTCCGCAACCGGGAGACCTCGGCCTCCAACTCAGATACGTTATGGCTGCCGTGGGCCTTTAGGCCGGTGGTGCCATGCTTCTTGATCCAGTTGCGCAGCGTCTGCTGCGATACGCTCAAACGCCGCCCAACTTCGGCAACCGTCAAGCCGCCATCGATGACTAGGCTGACGGCCTCCTCCTTGAATTCCAATGTGAAAAACTGCCTCGGTATGCGTTCCAATGGACACCTCCTTGAGCCTCGCAGGCTATCAGATTGGTGTCCACTTTTTCCAGCCTACCTCAGATGGAAACGGTATTTGAATATGGAGTCTATTGAACTTCGGTTTACCTGAGTATCTCAAATTTCTAACTGATGCGGATTGTGATCAAGTCAACAAGCTTTGCAGGCGTCTTTGCAAAGTCTTGTTGGCTTTTAGTCGGGGATTTGCATAGTACGTAGATTTTTTGTCCGATCCATTAGTAATTATTATCTTAAAAAGTCTCCATAATTATTGAAATATTCTGTTTACATTAGAAATCCCCGTCCTCTGGACGTTTTTTTAACAGTCCTCTCTCTCCTTTTTTCTTTAATTTAAAACTGTCTCAAATATTACTATTCTTGAATAGTAACAGTTCATTACTTTTTGTCATGGGGCCCATGTTCAATTTCTATTGGCGGCAAATATCCAAGATGTATAAGATTTTTACGAATGAAGCAATGCGCAGACCTCTGTGTGTAGCCGCGTAGTTGCCGGTATGCGAGTGAGGAGCTCCGGGTCGGCATTGTCGTGAAACCCTCTGTTGCTCAGGCTGGATGTCGGTTGATGAGAAATGTTCACAGCACTTGCACTTTGAATATGTCGATATTGGCGATCGCGTTTTCGTTGATGCTGTGTATGGCGATTGCGCCAGCATTGGCTGAGATTGGTAAGGCGTTCCCCGCTGTCAGCCAGGAAGCGTTGACCTTCATGCTTGTGCTCCCCACACTGGCGGCGATAGTGCCAGTTCTTTTAGATGAGGTTGTGCCGCATAAGCTTAAAACCAAGTGGGGCCTCTACGTCTCTTTTGCCTTCTTCCTTGTCGGCGGCGTCGGGCCGCTCTTTCTTCACCGTTTCCAGCTGGTACTTCTTTGTCGTGCAATTCTTGGCCTCGGTCTCGGATGTTTTCTGTCATCTGTTTTGGGATTGCTGGAGGGCAGCAGTGCTGGGCATGAATACAGCCCGCAGGGCGTTTTCCAGGGCGGCGTCTGTGGGGGGGGGATTTTCCCCGGTTTGTTGGCCGGCCTCTTGGCTGTGATCGCCTGGAATCTGGCTTTTCTGACCTATGGATTCTTAACAGTCTGTCTTTTGCTGGCTATTGTCTGCGTTCCTGAACCGCCCAGAGCAGCGGCCGTGCTGGGGAGAAAACCGTTGTTGTCGGTTAGTAGAGGGGGGATCTTTATCTGTATCGGAGTTCTGCTCTATTCCGTTGTCTGTTTTGCTTGTTTCGGTTATCTCGCCCAGGTTGTCGCTGCCAAGGGGCTGGGAGATTCAAAGGTGTCGGGTTGCGCGACAATGTTGATGGCGCTCGGAGTCCTCTGTCTGGGTGGGCTATCAAGGTCGCTTATCAGGCGTCTGAAAAATTATGCCATGTTTGTCGCTCTGTTAATGACGGCCGTCGGGTTCGCTGTTCTGTCGACTGCATATGTTTGGTGGGAGGTCTGCGTGGGTTCCGTCTATGTCGGCCTAGGCTTCGGTTTGTTCATGCCTTGCGCGCTAGTGAGGTTTAACGAATCGTCAGGCAGACCTGCGGCCGAGCTTGTGAATGCCCTGTTTCTGGTCTGCATCCATGTCGGGGCGATCGCCGCACCGAAGATTCTGGTTGGTATCGGTGCTTTTTTCAGGAACGCAGATGACCACTTCATATTCCTTTTATGTTCTATCTGTCTGTTTGTCTCAGCAGTGATTTGTCTTCTCTCTTTATTTGTGTCTCCACTAAATGAAGAATGTGAATGGCTCTGATTCTAGTTGGTCTGGCAGTGAGGATCGATGTGCCTGTTGCTGTATTGCGTTGATTCTTTACTGAAAAATTAAGTCAAGTTCCATTGATAAGTCAGGAAAGGAGGATAGGGCGGAAAAGTAATTTAAATAACAAAGTTTTACTCTGTGTATATTGGCATTAGTAATTTTATTGACAGTTGTTGAAGGTGAGGTAGAGAAAATGCGGCTTAATAGGATATGCAAGTTAGATATCTGTCTTACCGTTGTTGTGTCTGCTCAAACATTATGGATGCAGAAGACGGCATGATGAACTTATTGCCGGCTCTCAAGGAACTCTCATTGACGAGTTTCCTCCTGTTCAAGGTCTGTTCATGGTGTTTCAAACTTTAGGGGAGTATAAAGAATGAATATCAAATTTGCTATTGTAAACGCTATTGTAGGAAGTATCGTTCTGAATCTGTTGATCTCGGTCCTCGGTGTCGTTGGCTACGGACCTTACATCTGGATGGTCTTTCCGTCTCTGTTTATCTTCTTCGCGCTTGGTGCCGAGTTCAGGAAGATACCGGGAATTATCCTCAGTGCTGCCTGTGGCATCGTCTGGTGGATGATCGTCATCTGGATCAGTTCGGCTCTTGCTCCCACCGTTGGTCCTGACCAGGCTATGGGGATCGGTGTTACGGTTTCACTTGTTTTTATTCTGGTCATTCACGAGTATCTACTGGCCAGCAACAAATTTTTAGGTACGACTCCTGCTGTTTTTCTCGGTTTCTGTTTGACTTCGTTTTCGACGTCTGTGATTCCGAGCAATGTTGCGCAGTTGACGCCATTTCACGTCTTTGGACTCATCGTCTACGGTGTTGTTTTAACAGTTATTCTGATGCTGGTCAGTTTCAATGTGCTAAGTCTGTTTTTCGGTAAGGAAGCGACCATCAAGTATTTTGCAGAACTTGGAGCAAAGACTTTTTACTTGAGTAGAGAAGTCCATGGCGCTCCTCCTGAGCAGATGCGTAAAGAAGCTTAGAGTTTCGAGTGTTGCATATGACCCATAGGGTCGTGGGTTGAAGATTTTTATGGGATGTGTCGAAGCGTCTCCAGAATGACTTTGCGCTGTCTGTAACAAAGCCTTCTGGAGACGCTTTTTTTCGATCTTTGTCGGCGTGGCTGCGCAGAAAGCATTCTCAGGGCACGGCAATTGCGTTTTAGTAGTCTGGTTTTGCCTGTGATGTTTTTGCTTTCCGATGTAGAGAGGCTCTGGAGGAGTTTTCTTTCTACATCACTGCTCGGAAGAGCTATAGTGTTACAAGGCGTCTCTGGCTCAGCCAGCGCTAAGTAAAATTAGAGCTATTGTCAAAGCTGGTGTAATGGCGGCTTGCTCAAGCCGCGTCCTGATTGCCTGCTGTCACCTCGATTCCACCTTTAAATTTCATTCTCGTGATGACCTTGGCCAGAGAGACGAATTTTCTTAATCGGTGTCAGTTTTTCTCTGTGCATTTCGATAGCTTGAACATCATGTGCAACATCCTATCCCGCTCATGGACAATCGCGATAGGCTGAAGTGGATTGTCGTTAAGGATGTCGATGGCGAGATGGTCTTCGAAACCGAAGATGTGCCTTATGAAAAATTGGTCGGTTCATCCTCCGGCCCACTAAAGGCTTAGAGGCGTGAAAAATACCTGAAGGATGCTGCTCCTTCCTTCGGGTATAACTCCCGTGAATTCCACAGGGGTCACGGGAGTTGTTTTTGCTCGACAGGGTGGGGGATTTGGTGTGGCTGATAGGCATCACCGCGACCGAGGGTGTTGGTCTGGCACTTGTCGTCTCTGATGGTGATGATACCGCTGTCGGGCCGAAGCCTGCGACGTTTTTTACGATCTATTCACCAAGAGCGGTTCAGTAGGACGCTTGCATTTTTAACTGGCCCATTTGAGAAGTTTCCTGTGTTGGTCCATAACATTGTTAAATATGGCAATAGTAGGATTGTAATTTTCTTTGTTCCAGGCGCGGACATACATCATGGCATCCATGCCTGCCAGTTTTATCATTTCAATTTCGGGGCTATTGGCGATGTAGCTGCGGGCGCTGGTTACGGCTATTCCTCGTCCTATTTCAATCCACAGAAGTTGGGTTTTAAGGTCTGGTGCCATGACTGTTTTGGGCGTGAAGCCAGCATCTTGGCACGTTTTCATGAACAGGCGGTTTAATCGTCCAGCGACCTCGTTCGGGAAAATAATAAATGTTTCGTCTTTGAAATCTATTAAAGTTAAATTGCTTTGGTCAGCAAGCGGATGTGTCTTCAAGAGGGCTAAGCGTGCTGGCAAATAGTACATATCGTCATAAACTATACTATTGCGGTTTTCTATCTCGACGAACAGGGTGAAGATGATATCGAATGTACCTTCTTGTAGACCCGAAGCGAGACCTTTGTATCCCGTTTTTTGTAAATTTAATTCGACTTCGGGATACTGCAAGCTGAATTCTTGAATAGCTTTCTGCAGCGATTCGTCTACGTACTCAGCCTCGAAAATTCCTAACGACAGTTTTCCCGAATGCCCACTCTCCGCCTTTTTTGCTGCGCAACTGAGCTCTTTAAACTGTTCTTTCATGGTTCGTAAACCATTGTAGAAAACAGTTCCGCCCGGAGTCAGGCGCACACGTTTATTACCAGTATCCCGGATAAAGAGTTGAAGCGCTAACTCATCCTCAAGTTTTGCAATGTTTCTACTCAGTGCCGATTGGGTGATAAATACTTTTGATGCTGCTTCGGTAAAGTTCAGACATTCGCAGGCATAAAAAAAACATTTCAACTGAGTTTCGTTCATGGAATCCTCTGTTGTAATCATGGAGAAAAAGCCAAACGACCGATTTTGAGTGATGTATTCTTTATGTACAATAACAGTGGAGATAATTGACTTCAATGTGCAGAGTGCAATAAAATATACGATAAAATATGAAACTTTTTATGGTTTTCGTTCGATTTGCACAGTTGCTACTCGAGGTCTATAAATTGCTGGTCTGAGGCAGCTACCGAAGAGAGAGGCTCTTAAATCAAAAGCTAGGCAGGAAAGTGCAGATGGCCAGCGGAGCGGCCCACGAAAAACTGAAAACTGGTCGTAAATATAGGATCTTTCAGCGTAACGTAACATTTGAGTAAAGGTCACAACGGGTGAAACTCAGCATTCAAATGATAGCCGACTGGCTGGAGCCATTTAATCCCCAAAAGTTCATTAAGTTTAACAGGTTTGAAGTAGAAACGGTTCGCTTTTATTCTAAAGAATTAGAAGCCAGTTCAAATACTATCTACATTGGCAGCCAGAGTGAAATGCGTGGGCACGGCGAAAGACGAATATGTTGCATGCATAATCATGATTATATACTTTTGGATTCTTATGATATCGGATATATAGCAAATCAAATACTTAATGCATTTGAATATTATTCAACATGGGACAGTACAATGATATCCCTTCTGACTTCAGGAGGTATGCTTCAAGATCTCATGGACGCTTCTCAAAATATCATTAACCGTCCCCTTGTCCTGATCGATAGTAGCCAGCGTCTGCTTGCCGTTAGTTCTAATTACAAGATCGGAGATATCGATGACGCATGGGATAGCTTTCTGAGCGGGGGCGGTTATGATATCGACTACCTTATCCAGTTAAATGAGAGAAACCCGCAGCGCTTTGATTATAGAGGTGTCTACACCTATGATGAGCCGCTCCTTCCCCACAAGACCTGGCACTATAACTTTTTCACAAAAGGCATTTGGACGGGTCATGCCATTGTTGTCGTCTTGGAAGAGCCTATGAGTGAGGGTGGAGTAGACCGTTTTTCGCTTTTTTGCGGTTACCTGGAGCGCTGGTTTGCAAGCCACATCCAGGAGCAGGATTCTGTGATTCTGGAGTCGCTGCTTTTGGATGCGATAAAGGACGAGCGTTTTGACTGTGCCGAGTTGTCTCGAAAACTTCAGCTCGCCGGGTGGAAGCGTGACGATCAATTGGTTTTTCTAAAGCTGGATGCCGCATATCAGCCATACAGTATCAATACACATCTATGCCGAACATTGAATGAAAATTTCGACAGCTTATATGCAATAAAATACGATCTTTCTATTTGCGTTCTATGCAATCTGTCACTTTTTTCTCTTGAAGAGCTGGAAAAAAAGATCAGGCCATTACTTTTGAGAAGTAAGTATTATGGAGTTGCAGGCCTGATTTTCAAGATGGAAGGCTCCCTGTACGGCAACTATAAATATATTGACCAGATATCGGACTATTGCGACAAAACTCCCGGAGAGTTATATGATGGGAGGCAACATACGATGCTGTATGCAATCAGCGAACTGCAAAAAACGATCATCCCGGAAATAATTCACCCTCTTCTTTTTGAATTGCAGGATTATGATCGTAGTCATAGGACTGATCTGTACAAAACACTGTATGTGTACTTAAAAAATGAACGCAGCCCCATTGCAACGGCTAAGGAATTGAATCTGCACAGAAATTCACTTACATACCGCCTGAAACAACTCGAAGAATTGATGAGATACAATTTGGATGATTTCAATACGAGGCTTCATATTTTAATATCATATAAAATTGAAAGTGCTTCCAGTAGAACCTCTGCTGGCAACAGCGTCATGTAGCCTGGATGTTTTATCATCAGAAAAAAAGGACAGTTCGCGATTACACGAGCCGTCCTTTTTATTGCATTACAGAAGGGCCACGATTAAAAAAACAAATCAACTTCGATAATCCTGCAATTTCTGCATTCTATCGAAACCCTGTTAGTCCTCAAGGATTCTGCCCTCCTGCTCCTTGTAGATTCTTGGCAGGAGGCGCGCCAGGTTTGCGTACTCCCTGACATTGTGCTGCGCAAGGCTCTTCGGTACGATTTCCGGAATCCTTACAGGCTTCGGCAGGCAGTGGACTGGTACCTGGTCGACCATCTTTTTACCCATCCAGAAGCGGGTTCTCATTTCGACGCCACCTTCAATCTCTCTGCAGAAGTGACACATAGCTGCAGGGTTCTTAAATCCAGGTGCTCCAGGAGGTGGATCAATCATACGCGAAACACCATTACCACCGAAGAAAACCATGGTTTTGGGGTCGTACTTGCTCATATCAAAACCAAAGTCTTCGGGTGACATGAAGCTGATGTAGATGTCTTCGGTAGGACCGTCGCAAGACTCCACAACGTGGTGAGTCACACCGTAGATCTTTTCCTCGTAGCTGAGCTTCGGGTCAAGTAACTTGGCCCGATCTTCCTGAGAGGTGGAGATGTGGTAGTGACATGGCGGAAACCAGATCTTGTAGCGCAGGTCCTCAACGGCATGCCAGGCAAACCACCACTTCATCATGTCGAGGGTAACACCTTCGAAGATGTTGTGGTTGGCGATAAAGCCGGAACCATCGTCCATGACGCACCAGCCGATTTCGGTATCCAGGTAACCTGGGTTCAGCAGGTCGTCTTTCTTGTCCAGGGGCAGAGCCTTGGATGGATCTATAGGAACCTGCATTTTGGCCATTTTTTCTGGGTCAAAGGGAGCAGGTTCTTCGTAGAAGTACTTTGCGTACGACGTATTTTTCTGAGCTTCAGTTAAAGCGTAACGTTCCAGGAACATGATAGCTTTCCTCCCTTATTGTTTGGCCGTCGGTTGATAACGATACTGATCGATCGGAATATCCTCGTATGTGACATCAATCGATCCATCCTTGTCCTGAAGAACAATCCATTTCATCCAGTTCTGATCGTCACGTTCTGGATAATCTTCACGGACGTGCCATCCTCGGGTCTCTTTTCTCAGAAGAGCTGCAGTGAAATACAATTCCGCACAAAGAGCCATGTTACGGAGGTCGTGCCACTGTCCCAGCATGTGGAAATCATTCTGTGGGCTCAGTTCAGGCAGGCGACTCTGAACGTGCTTTACTTTGTCGAGCGCCTCTTCAAGCCGATCGGCATGCTTTCTGACTGAGTAGCGTGGTGGAGCAATGGCTTCCTTCAGGTAGAAGATGTGGTCACGAATGTCGCGGCCTTCGGTTATCTCCATCTGGGCAAATATTTGTTTACGGAACGCGTTGGCCTGTACTTCGTCAATAACGAGCTCTTCTGCGTTCTGAGTTCTTGCCACGACCTCATCGACACACATAAAGGCAGAGGCGGCTGCCCACATCAGTCCTGAACCTCTCATGCGAGCCGGAGCTGGGACTGCTCCGCCAACAGAGCAACCAGTACGTGAGGTGTCGCCGATTGCCCACAATCCATCCATGGTGGTTTTCATGGAGTGGGTAACTTTCAGCGGAGCAAACTCACCTATAAAGATTGGGTGAACGATAGGCTTCCATCTTGAATCGACAGTGAATTTTTCTTCTTTGCCCATTTCCAGCCAGTGGAACCTGTCGGCCCATTTTCTGTCCCATTTGAACAGAAAACCGCCAGCTCCGAGAGGGTTGTTGTTGAAAAATTCGGTTTCTTCAAAAACGATAGGGCCTCGACCTTCCATGACTTCCTTTTCCATGCCGAGGAAGATGCCGATATCGAAATCACATTCAGTTTCGGCGCAGTATTCAGGAGCAAGTCGCTTGCCTTCGCTGTTGTAGATGGAGTACTGGGAACCAACCTGAACCGCGCTGCCGCCCGGCAGGCCGACATTGTAGAAGTTAGAGTACTCGGCGTTCTGAATTTTGGCACCGGCACGATATGCGGCAGCGATACCGTCGCCCCGCCCGGAACGCCACATGTGCATGACATCCCAGTTACAGCTGCCGGTTGCCAGGATGGTCGATTTCGCGTGGAAGCAGTTGTATTCGCCGGTGACGATGTTGAAGCCAACGGAACCGGTGATTGTGTTACCCTGTTTCAGTAGTTCGACAGTCTGGACCTTGTTGACCAAGCGAATGCCGATTTTTTTGGCATACTTGTGCAGAATAAACATGAAGTCCAGATCGATAGCGGTCAGGCACCAGAGTGGAAGACCTTCGGCGCCGGAAAGGCTGCCATCAACCTCACGCATGCAGGGGATGCCCCAGCGTTCGAGGTCCTTGACAACTTCACGACTGGTGAGAGCATACTTTTCGAGCAGGTTCTGGTCGTTCAGGTAGTGGCCGATGTTTTCGAGATTGTACTTGATGAACGAGTCCAGATCCTTGTCTTCCGGGACGACCTGAAGAACACCGGCACCTTTATTTGCTTTGCTTCCCGAGAGTCCAGTCGTTGCTTTATCGACAATCAGAACGTCCAGATTTTCATCTTTTTCTTTAATTTTGATTGCTGCATACAAACCTGCAATTCCGCCACCAAGGACGAGAACATCACTGGTATAAACCTGACCCGCTTCTTGATTCTTATCACTCATTATTTGTCTCCCATATCACTTTTCAACATAAGATTTCGGGTAAAACTCCCGTGGGAAAGGCTCAGGCATTCGCACGGGGTTGCGGGGGATAACCTCGATTGCCTTAACGGGGCAGATGATCTCACACCAGTTACAGGTTGCGCACTCTTCCGGATACTTCGCGAATGGCTTCTTAGACTTCTCATCGAATCTGATGACGTCCATGTGGCATGTGTCGTAGCATTTTCTGCATCCGACACATTTCTCCAGATCAATCTTGATCACGTGAGCGGTATAATTACTGAAAAATGTTCCCATAGCAGCTTCCTTTCGTGTGTAAATGCTATTTTGGGAATATTAGTGATTGAACCTCAGTCAAGTCTAATGCTATTGCCTCATGGCGCTTATTCTTAAAATTACTGATGCTGCTCACTGCTGTTCGGTTAAGAAACCGTGAAGAACTGTAACTTTTGATAATGGTATCTTTTTTTCCGTCATTGGCACGTTTTTGATTTGAATTTGCCTCTCCTCTGCGAGGAGATTTTTTGTAACTTATGCAGGAGAGATCGGTTAATTGTTTCAAGCCGGATAGCGATTCAAACCGTGACGAAAAAAAATCCCGTGAACTCATCGGAATTCACGGGATTCTTAACTGAAGGAAAGAACAATAACTTCAGCTATTACTTATGTCTCTAAGCACTTAACGGCCCGGAGGCGGCTGGACCGGCCAGTTCTTGTATGGGACATCCTCGGTATCAAATACCATCTCTCCATCAACATTTTTGACCGTGATGTACTTGAGCCAGTTTTGGTTGTCCATATCCGGGTAGTCTTCCCTCAAGAACCAGCCCCGTGATTCCTTCCTCAAGGAAGATGCCTTGAATTGCATCTCGGCGGACAAGACCATCGCTTCAGCCTCATGACAGTTAGACAGGTCATGAAGATCCTTTGCTGCCATTTGTGGAACTTTCTTCTTAATCTTAGAGATCTTTCTGTCTCCGATGTCGAGTCGGCCTTGGCTCATGTAGACACTGTTCTCAATCGGGCCAACAGCTTCTCTGACACCATCGATAACTTCTTCAGAAGAGACACCTGCTTCTCGCTGCAGCGGTGCGTAAGTTCTTTCTTGACTCTTCGCAACCTGAGCTTCATCGACACGGGCAGCCCTGGCAGCTGGAACATATTCACTGATAGATTCCGCTGCAAGAAGACCGTTAAATACAGCGTTCAGGATACCGGACCCCCTGTTTCTTCCCGGAGGGGCAGGTACGGCCCCGGTCGCTCCCGAACCGGTGTAAGAGATGTCGCCGATAGCGTACAGGCCATCAATAGTCGTCTTCATGTCGTGATCGACCTTAACGGGTGACTGCTCTCCGACCAGCGCCATGGTGACTTCTTTGTTGTCACCGTCGACCTCTGCAGCCTTGCCATAGATCTTTTGCCAGATCTTGAGGCCGTAAGGTCTGTTCCAGACAACCGGAGTCGTGAACATGACAACGCCCTGTGCCGTGACCGGGTGTTCTTCCGGATGGATGTAGATAGGGCCTCTGCCAGCGGACATCTGCTTATACCATTCTGCAACTGCACTTGAGCTGACATCGGCCTCAGGGAAACGTCGGAAGTTCTTTGTGACATTATCCCCCAGAGCGTTATACATGACATTTTCACTGAAAACGAAATCATGATGGCTGTTTGCTTTATATAATTGAGCAAAGTTGCCGAATTCGGGATTTCTCATTTCCGCACCGGCGCGATAAGCCGCGGCGATGCCTTCGCCACGCCCGTTCCACATCCCCATGATTTTATAGTTCTGGCTACCGGTAGCGAGAACAACAGACTTTGCCTCAACGACGTAGAATGTACCGTCCAGGAGACTGAACCCTGTAGCGCCGACAGCCTTACCGTCATTCGTCAGGACATCGGACAGAGAGACCTTATCCATAAACTCGACACCAAGCTTGCTGGCCGTGCGTCTCATCTGGACGGTGATATCAAGATCGACACCTATCATTCCTGTCATTGGACCAGTTGGGATAACCTTCAGCGACCCATCTTCGTTGTATGGGACCTTTACGCCCCATTCGACCAACTTGTCGATCATCTCATTGTTCATGGAGACATATTTATGCAAGATCTCCTGGTCGCCCAAATAACAGCCGACATTATGAACATGGTACTCAACAAAGTCCTCAGGTGTAATCCGTTTCGAATCGAAGTACTGGAGAACACCACCGCCCCTATTAGCTTTCCCGCTATAGCCGGCAGTATTTTTCTCCATGACCACAACATTTATTTCAGGATTCAGTTCCTTGATTCGGATTGCTGCTGTAAGACCTGCGGTGCCACCACCCAGAACAAGAACATCGGTCGACATTCTCTTCTGCTCGTATTGAACTTCCTTCATTTTCCTGTTCTCCTTTCTTACAGCAAACTATCTATACCGATCAAAGGTTTGATACCAGCGCAAACCCTCGAAATCAATATCCAGAGTAATACATTCCTTAGGACACAGCGCTTCACACATGGTGCAATGCATGCAATCTTGCGGATAAGCAATAATCGGCTTCTTCTTTTCCGCATCCCATCTGATGACGTCAACAAAGCACGCCTTATAACAGATCTGGCAGCCGATGCACTGCTCTTCATCTACAGTTATTTTATGATTTGCCATCTCGAAAATCTCCTTAATTACCTATCAAAAAAAATTGTCTTTTTCTTCTTCGTAGATTCTTGGTAATAGCGAAGCCAGGTTCGAGAATTCTTTTATATTATGTAGAAGCAACATCTTAGGCCCAAAAGGCGGCATTCTGAATTTATCTGGCAGGGCTTTCACATCTTTACCATCAACGACCGTCCATCCCATCCAGAAACGGGTACGAAGCTCAATGCCTCCCTCAATTTCTCTGACAAAATGGCACATAATAGTTTCCGTTGACGCCAACGGAGGCTGTCCCTTGCCGTTACCCTTGGCGCACACGATCGTTCCGCAAGCCTCAGTACCGATCTTGCTGGAGTCGAAGCCGAGGTCGGCAGGATTCTTGAAGTTGATAAACAGCCCTTCAGGTCCCATCCCGATATCTTCCACCACCTCATGGGTGGTATCCCAGTACTTCTCCTTCATGGTCAGATCGGGATCAAGTGCCTTTGCCTTCTGCATAGACACTGCACTGTAATGGTCAAAAGGATTCCAAACGCTGTAGCGTGGGCTGTCGAGGCCATGCCAGGCAAACCACCAGTCGAACATTTCGACAGTGACACCCGGCATCTTGGTAAGGTTGGCGACATAGCCGGTTCCGTCCGGCATGGTACAGTAACCGATCTCCGCATCAAGATACCCGGGCTCAAACAACCGGTTGCGATCCTTGAAAGCCAAAGCCTGGGGTGGAACCAGCATCTGGGCCTGGGCATAGTGCTCCGGCGACCCATCCACCATTTCTTCGTGGAAATACTTAAAGTAGCTTTTTGTCTTGTCGGCTTCACTTACGGGAACCCGACCCTTAGAGGGGCCTTGCATCTGTTACCTCCAAATCCTGTTCGCTTTACATGAAAGAAATATTTGAAAATATATAATCATGCTTGTGCAAAAACTGTCTAATGCCGATGTCTTATTAACCCATTACAAAAATCGACAGTAGTTGGGTGGGCTACCATCGGTGGGGGTGAGTGCTTGATAGCGGTGAAGCGCAGATATTCTGCTAGACTTAAGGGGATCGATAAGTATTTTGCATGTGTTCATGTTTATATTTAATTGGTGGGAAGGGGGCGACCTGAGTAGACTGAATTGGAAGATTTTTGAGCGGCCATTAATTGATGCTGTTCAGGGGCAACACACTGTCCTGTCGTCTTTTGGTGATTTCTCTAAGAAGAGCTCGGGGGAATCGGTCTATTGTGTGGCTGATAACTGAATTTTTAAATTTCACTGTGCTGCAAATCCGCTGGGCCGGCAGATCGAGGATGTCATCATGTGACAGACTGGAGGATTTATGAATGAAACACAGCTTAAATGCTTTTATTATGCCTGTGAGCATCTCAATTTTACCGAAGCCGCAGCGCGGGTATTTATCACTCAACCCGCCCTGAGCAGAAATATCGCCCGACTCGAAGATGAACTAGGCTTTCAGCTTTTTGTCCGTGACGTCAGACATAAGTGTGTGCGCCTGTCTCCGGCCGGAACCGTATTTTATGAAGGATTAAGGTCGCTCAAGGGACATTTTGAAGCCCTTGTCGCGGAGTCTAAAAGGGCGGACCGCGGTGAGTCCGGGACGTTAAAGCTCGGCATCTTTGAGGACGAGTATATCGACGAAACGCTGCAGGGGGCGATTTTCGAATTTTCCGAGCGCTATCCCGACGTTGAACTGATCCTGAAGAAGGTCGGCTACGAGGGGCTGGTTAACGGTCTGCTTGAAGACGACTTCGATATAATTTTCACCCTGGAGTTAGATGTTCAAAATCAGGCCGAAATCGTTTATGACGATATGTACTATATTCCTGTGCGCTTGGCGATGCACAAGTCGCACCCGCTTGCCGAACGGAGCGATCTGTCGCTCGTCGATTTCAGGGATGAAACCTTTATTGTCTTTCCGAATGAGGTTGCCGGTCGACTGAATGACCTGCTTATGAAGACCTGTGGTGCCGCCGGCTTTGTGCCGAATACCATTGTCGCTTCGGACCTGAAGACCCAGCTGCTGTGGATTGAAATCGGCCGCGGTATCGCCGGAGTCAGTGGGCGTAGCTATATCGCCAACAGTCCGACGATCAAGATGATGCAGATTGCCGACATGAAGGATGTCATGTACGTCCGTGCCTGGAAGAGGGAAAATTACAATCCGGCAATCGCGTTATTCAATTCGGTAATGGATCTATGAATTTTTGTCATTAGACAGATCCCCGAATGTGACATTAGTATGCTCCAGTCCGTCATTCCATTGTTGTTTTGACTGAAATACATATAGAACCTGCCTCGGGTACTTTCCATTTGTAGATAATAGAAAACTCTCCAGTTTACTTGTCTGTGGAAGTTCGCTCTGTACGCCTTTGTGCTCGTTGGGTTGGTTAGGCATGTCTGCGTCTGTTTTTTTGGTCTCGTGTCAATGGATTTGACCTGTGGATAAATGAATTACTCTCAACTTAAGTGAGCACATGCCCATGGTAACCCTGATCCTGATCTTAATCAGCGCCGTCTTTGTCAACAACTTCGTGTTGGCCCGTTTTCTGGGGATCTGTCCCTTTTTAGGGGTCTCGAAGAAGGTCGATACCGCCCTTGGGATGGGGATGGCGGTTATCTTCGTCATGACCGTCGCCTCGGTCGTTACCTGGTTCATCCAGTACTTCATTTTGGGGCGTTTCGGCATCGAGTACCTGCAGACCATCGCCTTCATCCTGGTCATCGCCTCGCTGGTCCAGCTGGTCGAGATGGTCATCCAGAAATCGAGTCCTGTGTTGTATCAGTCGCTCGGCATCTTCCTGCCGCTGATCACTACCAACTGCGCCGTCTTGGGTGTCGCCGTGCTCAATATCCAGAAGAGCTACAGCTTCCTGGAGTCGGTCGTCTTCGCCATCGGCGCCGGGCTTGGCTTTACCCTGGCCATGGTCCTGTTCGCAGGGCTTAGAGAGCGGATCGACTTAAGTCCGGTGCCCAAAAGCTTCTGCGGTACCGCCGTCGCCCTGGTCACCGCCGGTCTGCTGTCACTGGCCTTCATGGGTTTTGCCGGCCTAGTCAAAGGCTAGCCGTTTCCGATAGAGGATTAATCTTATGCTCACATCCATACTCTGCCTCGGCGGCATCGGTCTGATCGCCTCACTGACCTTAGGCTTTGCCGCCAAGAAATTCGCCGTTGAGGTCGATCCCCGCGAAGCGGCCATCTTAGACGCCCTGCCTGGGGCCAACTGCGGGGCCTGCGGCCAGGCCGGCTGCTCCGGTTACGCCAAGGCCGTCGCCGAAGGGCGCCTTGCGCCCAATCTCTGTACCCCGGGCGGCAGCAGTACCCTGGAAGCGATCGCCGCCATCCTTGGTATCGAAGCCTCAGCCGCCGAACCGGTCGTCGCCGTGGTCAAGTGCCAGGGGGATAATGAGAAAGCCATGCCTAAGTACCAGTACCTGGGGCTCACCGACTGCAACGCCGCCCAGAAAATCGCCGACGGCCCCAAGGCCTGCCCCGGCGGCTGCCTGGGCTTAGGTTCCTGCGAGCGGATCTGCCCCTTTGACGCCATCCATATCAATGACAAGGGGCTCGCCGTTGTCGACCGCAACAAATGTACCGGCTGCGGCAAGTGCGTCTCCGTCTGCCCGCGCGGTGTCATCAGCCTGGCCCCTAAATCGGTCACCACCCATGTCCTGTGCAACAGCCACGACAAGGGCGCTCTGGTTCGCAAATACTGCCAGGTCGGCTGTATCGGCTGCATGATCTGCAAGAAGACCGTCCCCGAGGGTTATGTCATCGAGAACTTCCTGGCCAGTGTCGTCTACGAGAAGCCGGAAGGGATCGAAGCCGCCATCGGGAAGTGCCCGATGAAATGTATCCATGACTACGCTACTCCTGCCCAAAAAACTGCAGTCGAGCCCGATAGCGCCGCTTAAAGCGAGGTACCCCCCATGTCACTGAAAACCTTCGCCGGTGGACTCCATCCACCCGACAGTAAAAGCTACTCCGAGCACAAGGCGATTGAAGCTTGCCCGCTGCCCGAAGAACTGGTCATCCCGGCCATGCAGCATATCGGCGCCCCCGCCGAGATCTGTGTGGGTAAGGGCGACCTGGTCAAAAAGGGCACAGTCATTGCGAATGCCAAAGGCTTCGTCTCGGTGCCGATCCATGCCTCGACCTCAGGCGAAGTCATCGCCGTCGAGCCGCGCATGCATCCAAGCGGCAAGCTGCTGCCCGCCGTCGTCATCAAGCCGGACGGCGAAGATGCCTGGGATGAAAGCCTTAAAGGCGGTAACCCCGACGATCTCGACGCAGAAGCCCTCAAGAAGAAGATCCTCGCCTGCGGTATTGTCGGCCTGGGCGGTGCCACCTTTCCGGCCCACGTCAAGCTCTCGCCACCGGCCGACAAGAAGATCGATACTTTGATTCTCAACGGCGTCGAGTGTGAGCCATACCTGACCGCCGACCACCGCCTGATGCTGGAAGAGAGTGAGCGCCTGATCGACGGGATCAACATCCTGCGCAAGGTGCTTGGCATCGAGCGTGCCGTCATCGGCATCGAATCGAACAAGCCGGACGCCATCGCCAAGCTCGGCAAGGAATGCATCGCCCACAAGATCGAGGTCGTGCCCTTAGAGGTCAAATACCCGCAGGGCGCCGAGAAGCAGCTGATCGACGCCGTCACCGGCCGTCAGGTGCCATCCGGTGGCCTGCCGATGGACGCCGGTGTCGTGGTTCAGAACGTCGGGACCGCCGCCGCTGTCAGTGACGCCATCCGTCTGGGTCACCCGCTGGTCGAGCGGATCGCCACCGTCACCGGCCCCGGTATCAAAGACCCGAAAAACCTCAAAATCGCCGTCGGCACCCCCTTGCAGCATCTGGTCGACCAGTGTGGCGGCCTTGTTGGTGAGCCGGGCAAGATCATCATGGGCGGGCCGATGATGGGCCAGACCCAGCTCTCGCTGGAGGCCCCGGCGATCCGCGGCACCTCCGGACTGTTGATCTTCCGTAAGGAGGATATCGACACCAAACCGGCCGGTCCCTGTATCCGCTGCGGGCGCTGCGTCAGTGTCTGCCCGATCCACCTGCAGCCGACCCTGCTGGCCGCTTACGCAAGGCTCGATCTGATCGACGAAGCCGAAAGAGCTAACGCCCTCGACTGTATCGAGTGCGGCTGCTGTACCTATATCTGCCCGGCGACATTGCCGCTGGTGCAATCGATCCGCTACGCCAAGGGCGGCATTATGGCCAAGAGAAGGAAATCCTGATGAACAACCAGCTCTATCTGTCATCCTCACCCCATATTCACAGCGGCGAGACCACCGACAAGATCATGCGCCTGGTCATCTACGCCCTGGTTCCAGCCGTGCTCGTCTCGCTCTACAGCTTCGGCCTGCCGGCATTGATCGTTATCCTGATCTGCACCATCGGCTGCGTCGTCTTCGAAGCCCTGGCCAACAAGGCGATGAAACGCTCCTGCACCATCAAGGACGGCTCCGCCGCCTTGACCGGCATCCTGCTGGCGCTCAACCTGCCGCCGACCAGCCCCTGGTGGCTGGCACTTTTGGGAGCCGCCATCGCCATCCTGATCGGCAAGCAGGTCTACGGCGGACTGGGGAGTAACCCGTTCAACCCGGCCCTGGTCGCCCGGGTTGTGCTCTTGATCTCCTTCCCGGTGCAGATGACCGCCTGGACGGCGCCTGCGATTTTAAGCACCAGGCTCGACGGTATCTCCATGGCGACCCCCTTAGGGCTGGCCAAGGAAGGGGTCATGCTCACCGGCCAGCTGCCTGAGATCGTCCATACGGGTCTGCTCGACTTCTTCCTCGGCAACAGCGCCGGCTCTCTGGGTGAGATGTCGGCCATTGCCCTGCTGCTCGGCGGCCTGTTCCTGCTCTTTAAAAAGGTTATCAGCTGGCACACCCCGGTCGCCTATATCCTGACCGTCGTCATCTTCAGCGGCATCTTCTGGCTGGTTGACCCCACCAAATACCCGAGCCCGCTGTTTCACCTGTTCACCGGTGGTCTGATGTTAGGGGCCTTCTTCATGGCGACCGACATGGTCACCACCCCTGTCACCGGCCGCGGCATGCTGATCTTCGGTTTCGGCTGCGGGATCCTCACCGTGCTGATCCGTCTGTTCGGCGGCTACCCGGAAGGGGTTTCCTTCGCCATCCTGCTGATGAACGCCGCCACGCCACTGATCGACCGCTATACCCGTCCGAAGATCTACGGACAGGTGGCACCACAGAAGGCTTAAGGGGAGAGACTCATGAAAGACATCATCAAACTGCTCGTCGCCCTGACCCTTATCGCTGCAATCGCCGGCCTGGTCCTCTCGGTTGTGGAAAAAGCGACCCGCGAACCGATCGCCGCCCAGCGCAAGGCGCAGATGGTCAAAGCCTTAAGTGCCGTGCTGCCGGACTTCGATAACAGCCCCGACGCCGATAGCGTGGTTCTTGAGAACGGCGTCGACAAGAAGGGTAATCCGGTCCTTATCACCTTCTACCGCGCCCGCAAGAATAACGAACTGGTCGGTACCGCGTTCAAGATGATCGCCCCGGAAGGGTACAGCGGCAATATCGAGATCATGATCGGGGTGAAACCGGATCAGAGCATCAACGCTATCGAGATCCTCACCCACGCCGAAACACCGGGGTTGGGGAGCAAGATCGCGGAAGGCTGGTTCAAAGAGATGTTCCAGGGCAAGAGCCTTGAGAACGCCGACTGGCGGGTCAAGAAGGACGGCGGCGAGTTCGACCAGATCTCCGGGGCGACCATCTCGCCACGCGCCGTGGTCGGGGCACTCAAGGCCGGTCTTGAATTTTACCGTGACAACAGTCAGAGAATCACAGAAGGAGGCGTCCAATGAGCCTGATGCAGGATTTTACCAAAGGGATCTGGACCGAGAACGCCGTCTTCAAACTGCTGCTCGGGATGTGTCCGACCCTGGCGGTCACCACCAGTGCTGAAAACGGCATCGGCATGGGACTGGCAACCACCTTCGTCCTGATCTGTTCGAATATCGTCGTTTCGTTACTTAGAAAGCTGATTCCATCCGGCGTGCGTATCCCGGCCTTTATCATCATCATCGCCTCCTTCGTCACCGTCGTGCAGCTGGCGATGGAAGCCTGGATCTTTGATCTCTACCAGGCCCTTGGCATCTTTATCCCGCTGATCGTCGTCAACTGCCTGATCTTAGGCCGCGCTGAAGCCTTCGCATCGAAGAACGGCACCTTACGTTCGATCTTCGACGGGGTCGGCATGGGGATCGGCTTCACCCTGGCGCTGTTTATCTTAGGGGCTGTTCGCGAACTGTTCGGTGCCGGTTCGATCTTAGGTTTCACTATCTTCGGCGGTTCCTACCAGCCGATGCTGCTGATGATCCTGCCACCGGGCGCCTTCATCACCCTGGGGCTCTTGCTGGCGCTGATGACCAGGTGCGGACAGAAGGGGTAGGGGGAAGGCTGTATTTTGGATATGCGTAATGATAAATGTAATGCGGTTGAGAAGGCGCTGAAAATCCTTTTGTTTTTTGCCCATGACAATACGCCAATCGGAACCAGCGCTTTGGCTGAAGCTGTCAACCTTAATAAGGCAACGACAAGCCGTTTATTGATAACTTTGAAAAATTATGGGTTTTTGAATAAGGATTCTGAAACGTCAAAGTACAGCCTTGCCGGCGCCACTGTTTCCCAATTCTGGCACTCTGTGACCAGGGATCTTGATGGTCAAAGTATCATTATTGCCCAACCTTTCTGTGATCAGTTAAGGGATGCGATCTCCGAAACCGTTCATTTTGAAATTCTTTCTGGCAGTCATATGTTTTTGGCATATGCAGCTCGTTGCCACAACCCGATATCTGTCTCCATATCGATTGGTGACCGGGTACAGCCTCACACCCACGTCGGAGCCAAGTGTATTGCCGCGTATTCTCACCCCCATCTCGTCAGGAAGTGGCTTGGGCGATGTTTGTCAGACAGCTCCAAGATTGATAGCCTGTTTGAGGAATATCGCCAAATTTTGTTGCGACGGATTTCTATCGATGACGGGCAGTTTGACAGAAATATCTTTGCAATAGCTGCCCCTGTTTTCGACAGGAACAGCCGGGCAATTGCCAGTGTCGTTGCTTTGGCGCCTCTTCAAAGAAAAGAACGTTTGATGTCTTCTGCTGTCATTGACTCCATGAGGGATACTGCACGGAAAATTTCAACAAATCTGATGTGCCCAGATGAATATGATGAGTTATGCGAAATGTATTCAATGAATTATATGTAGGGTGCCCTGCTGAGCAATATTGAATTTTCAAATATCTGCTTGTTTGTACCGAAATGCAAGACCTCGTGGTGTGATCAATATTATTCCGACAATCACCAACCTTGCAAAGATTGCTTTACGCCGTATCGAGACACAGTAATTTCCAAGGTGTCGACTCCGTTTATGCCCCTTTTGATCAAAGATGCAGTTCGCTAGATCTTGCTGAACCTGTATTGCCTGCGGTTTTTTTTCAATGACATAGATCCCTGTGCGGAAGAAAACAAGGAGCAGGTAGGGGACTTTGACCTGTTGCTGTATTTTCCTGGGCTTTGATCGTTATATTTGGACATCAATAAGATATATGCACATTAACAAGGCCAATCGGAAGGTTTTTTGATTGGTCTTGTTGGTGTGTGAAAATACTCACTGGTCGTTATATAAAACGATAGTCACTATTTTTGGTCGCGAAATATAGTGGTCCAGCCTGTGCAGAAGGTGTGAACGACGTGATATCAGACATTTAACGAACATTTATCGGATGGCACGTTTTCTGCTGAAGAAGTTGTAACGAAAATACGGTTTTCCTGCCGTAATATCATTGAACTCGGCTTACCGAGAAACAAGGAGGTTGCAATGTCAAAACTTTATCCATCCTACCAGAACCCATATCTAATCGACGCCGAACGTCCCATGCCGGACGAAATGGCAGTGATCGGGGCGGGCCACATCGGGCCGGACATCGCCTATTTTCTGCGTACCGGACTGCCGGAGAAGAAGCTTTATCTTGTCGATGTAGCTGAAGAGCCGTTGAAAAAGGCCGAGGAGCGTTATAAGACCTATGCGGCCAAAGCCGTTAAGATGAAAAAGATGTCTCAGGAAATGGCAGACAAGGTTCTGAGTAACATTGTTTACACCACAGACTATAATGACATTAAAAATTGCGGTCTGGTCATTGAGGCAGCCACCGAAAACCTGCCATTGAAGAAGAAGATCTTCAGCACTTTGGAAGAGATCTGTGATGAAAAAGCGATCCTGACTTCCAACACCAGTGGTATTCCGGCCAATGACATCTTCACTCACCTGAAGCATCCGGAACGCTGTACAATCACTCACTTTTTTGCTCCAGCCTGGCGCAGTCTGCCGGTTGAGATCATCAACTGGGAAGGGGCGTCTGACGATCTGATCAATTACCTGTTGTGGTTCTTTGCGAATGTCGGCAAAGCTCCTGTGGTGACAGCCAATGTCTTCTCGTTCCTGTTGAATCGTATTTTTGAACCATGGACCAGTGAAGCGGCTTATCTGCTCGATAGAGCAACCACCCAGCAGGTTGACCATGTCTGTGAAGACATTACCGGTAGTGGACCTTTCTTTGTTCTCGATTTTGCCGGCGGCAACCCACTGACCTACTCATCCCAGCTGCGCAGGACGAGCGAGCGCCAGTGCTACAAGCCTTCGCCATTGTTGCTTTCTGTCAAGTCATGGAATGTCAATAAGATCGGCACCAAGGTCGACGTACCTCTGGACCTGAAAGACTGGATCCGGACCCGTATGCTGGGTTGTGCCTTTTCTCAGGCCTTTGAAATTGCCGATCGCAATATCGGCACTCGTCAGGATCTGAACTTTGGCAGCATGATTGCCCTGGCTTTCAAAAAGGGTCTTTTTGAATTGATGGAAGATCTGGGTGAGCGTGAAGTCATGCGTATTGTTGAAGACTTCAACAAGGAACGTCCCGGCTGGCCTCAGCCAAAGCGCTCCATTGCCGAATACACCGATTTTGCACGTGATATTCTGATTGATGATAAGGACGGCGTTCGGATTATTACCATCCGTCGTCCTCAGGCCGCCAACAGCCTGAGTGCTTACACCTGTGACGAAATTCTGAAGGAACTGAAAAAAGGTGAGGCTGACGCATCTGTCAAAGGTTTTGTCATTACCGGTTACGGCACTAAAGCTTTCTGTGCTGGTGCTGACATCAATGGCTTTATCGCTACTATTGATGATTATGCCGCAGGCATGCAGCTTTCACGCGGAAACAGCAAGCTGATTGAATACCTTGACACCATGAACAAGCCGGTTGTTGCTGCAGTTAACGGTCTGGCAATGGGTGGCGGTGTCGAACTGGCTACCGCATGTCATAGCATGGTCTTTGACAAGAAGGCATTCTTCCAACTGCCGGAGCTGACTCTGGGAATCTTCCCAGGTATGGGCGGCGCTGTTCTTCCTTACCGCAAATGGCCACATGCAGCTGAGAAGTTCCATGCCATGATCGGTCAGGGTGAGCGACTGACCTGCAAAGAGGCTGATGAGCTCGGCATGGTAGCTGCGGTCACAGGTGATTACAAGGAAATGATTGCAGCCGCGATCAAGGAAGTTGGCCGCCTGGAAGGCAATGTTCCTCGGATCACCTCTGGTCCGGTTGCTATCCCTGAATTTGTCGTGCCTGATGAGCCTAAAGCAGGTGATCTGCCACTGAGTAAAGAGGCTTTGGGAATCGTCGGAAGTGTTATTAATGAAGGTGCGGCAGCTGACAGCTTCAAAGCATCCATGGAAATCACTTATCATTACTCTGGTGTGATCTCCTGCTCAGATGCGCCGAAAGAAGGTGTTTTCGCGTTCCTGGAGAAGCGTAAGCCTGAATTCAAGAAATAATTGATAGTCGATTTATAGTGATAATGTTTAGGCTGGTTCCGTGTCGCTCGGCATGGAACCAGCCTATTTGTTTAGAGTACGCCGGTCATCATGTTTACCTCTTGTTTGGTTATGGATTAATAGAAAAAGAACATTAGACTCCTGGGTGGGGGAGTGCGATGTTGGTCCAGAAGGTTCAGCTCTATGTCTGCATGTGTTTATTGATGCAACAGAGCTTTTCAATACAGCATCTGGGAAAACAGCTATTGTGATAAGTGATGTAGTAGCCGATTTTGTAAGTGAGTGTCATGGAAGTCATCAGTCGTGTCGTAGATATTCCGGACTGTATCGTCAGCAGTGTTGTGACTATCGGTACCTTTGATGGGATTCATTTGGGACATCAGGAACTTCTCCGCCAATTGGTGTCAAGAGCTAGAGGCAGGGAGTCTTTGGCGATCGTATTCAGTTTTTCAACGCATCCATCAACTCTTGTTTCCTCAGCACGTTCTCCCCTGTTTATATCGAGTTCATCTGAAAAACGTAAACTGATCGAAGAATGTGGAGTTGATGTATTGATCGACGTTCCCTTTACCCAGGAGTTGGCCGCTTGCCATCCTCGGGCCTTTGTGGATCGCGTTCTGTTGAATAAGCTGAGGATGCGTGAGTTTGTTGCTGGTTACGATTGCGCCTTTGGCCGGAATCGTCAGGGAACGGTTGAGTTCTTGCGCGATTATGGAAAAAAACGTGATTTTGATGTTCATGCTTTGAGGCCATTATACAAGGCGGGATCCATCTGCAGTTCGACAAGGATTCGCAATTCAATTCTGAACGGTGATGTGGCTGAAGCCGCAACCCTGTTGGGAAGACCTTATTCGATAGAAGGAAATCTAAGTTCTTGCGGATTCCTTATGGCTCAGGTCCGCACAGACTCAAGGCTCTTGCCAAACTCAGGGCTATACGCGGTTAAAGTTCGATCGGCAAGTAAGGTTTCAGCTGCTTTGCTGGTTGTGAAATCCCGTAATGGTGATAGCGCGTTGTCTGAACTTGAGCTGTTTTGTCTTGATCTGGATGGAAAAAATGACAATCAGTCGGTTGGGCTCTTTTTTTATAAAAAAATTGAGCTGGAAGCGTTGGCGGGCTTTTCGGGCTTCGATCATCCGACTGGGAGAGAAAATAGAACCCCTGAGATTTTTCCATGCCTCAATGCGAGATCTTCACTCCTGAAATAAAACAACATAGTGTCTTTAGACAAATCAAGCGATCTTTCACAATAGAAGACATATTTCTCCCTTTAACTGGGTTATGGGTGTTTAAAACTGGCGATAATGTCTCTTCGGCTCTTCAGGCTGAGAGCAGGTCTACCTTACGGGCCATGTCTTAAACGGTATTCGCATCGAGTGGCGGTGACGATCAAGCTGATCATCTGCTGTTGCAGTGACGATTAAATTGCGGCCATCTCGATGCGAAGGGATGTTGCTTTAAATCCTGTGTCTACTGGTCTGCTTATGCGGCAGTTTGGTACTGACTCTCGCAGGCAAAGACGCGGTTTTTGTCAAAGTGACCTCCCGATTTATACCAGCCGTAAAACAGTTTCAGAAACTTGCGCATAACAGCGGTCATGGCCTTGGTGCCCGACATTCCATGGGCCTTCTTGTTGTGATAATAAGCCCCGTAGAGTGCCTTTTTCTTCACCAGGGGCAGGACTATCTGGCTAAGAACCTTGCGTAATAGGCTGCGTCCCTTTTTGCTGAGCTTATTCTTGCCGCGATAGGTTCCGCTCTGCTTCTCACGAATGTTCAAACCGGCGTAGCGCATGAACTTGCGCAGGGTTTCGAAATCGCTGACCGGGCCGGTTTCAGCAACAATGCGGGCCAGGTGAAAGGTGGAGATAACACCCTGCTGCTGTTGCGGCAAATGAGGATCGAACCGACAGAGCTCCTCATAAAGAGTTTCCATCTGCTGCTTGGCCTCGTCTTTGCGAAGTTGATGCCTCTGGCAATCGTCCCACAATTGCCGGAAACGCCATTGTTGAATCTCCACCAGCCGTGAGCTGCTTTGATTACGGACCGAACTCTGTGCCTGACTGTAGAGCCTGTCCAAAGTCGTTTGACGAATACGAGGGACAACCTGTTTCATCCGCTGGCAAAAGCGCTCTTTGTTCTCGGCAACAATACACAAGGGGTTCATGCCGTAGAGATCGACCAGTGCCGCTCCCGAACGAGTGTAGAGAAAGTCCTTCTGAAAGTCATAATCGGGAAACAGGACCTTGAGCTGACTGGCCAGCAGGCATTTGGTGCGCACGCATTCAACATCGGCCTGTTCATACAGTGCATGCCATTGTCGCAACAGAGCGTAGGATTCATCGTAATGGCGGCAGATGAGGGTTTTGCCCATACTCGCAAGGGTATGAATGACATGGGGATCTTTCAGATCCGTTTTGCCTGAGTCATTGGTTTCGATAGACCGCATTTTAAACACCGCTTCGCCGGAGACCCAGGCTGTTAGCAAACCAAGCCGGTGCGCTGTTGCCAGCAAGCTCATGTGATAACAGCCGGTCGGTTCACAGACCACGAGAAGCTGTGAGTATCCGGCCATAAGAGCGCGATGCCTCCAGATAATAAGCTGTTTTTCTATCTCCGGTGTCGCATTGCAGAACTCATGATCGGTTAACCGGCCGGTAATTTTGGTGGCCATGTTCAGAGTTTTCTTACTGACATCGAAAGCCAGAATTGCAACTGAATGATTTTCTTGAGCAGTCTTTATGGTACTCTTCATGTGGGCTCCTCCTTGATCATGCGGATCTTGACCGGATCACGCTCGTAGGTTCACTGCCGAATTACAGTGATTATGACAGGGAGGAGTCCTCTTTGTTGATGTGATTAGAATAATAGTAGATTAAGCGAGACCAAATAGGCGGTACTTTTATAATTGGCATCTTTGGTATGTAACGAACATGTAGGAATTTCACCGTATTTAACGATAATGGTAGTTGTAGTTCATTAAATACGGTGAAATTCGTTTTGTTGAAGACCTGGATAGCGCAATATCAGATGTTTAGCCGATGGCACGTTTTCTGCTATGGAATAGTTGTTATTGGTGGTCGATGGCTAGCAGACGACGGTCTGAACTTTCGAACGGTTGGTCGACAGGCTACTCGGTATGTCGCTGGTATAGACAGTTTCTGAGCAGGTCACTGCGGCATCGAAAGATACTTATACTGAAAGGGAGAATCAAGAATGGGTTTTAGAGATTTACGCTCGTTCCTCGCCAAGTTAGAGGAAGACGGGCAGTTACTGCAATACAACGACCTGGTTGTGCCGGAGCCGGACATTCGCGCTATCGCCAAAGCTGCTGGCGATATGGGTGATACAGGGCCGGCGGTTATGATCAACAATATTCTTGGTCATAAAAAGGCAAGAATTGCGGTCAATGTTCATGGTAGCTGGGCCAATCACGCGGTCATGCTCGGAATGCCCAAGACGACGAGCCTTAAAGAGCAGTTTGTAGAGCTGGACAAGCGCTGGGATTCCTATCCTGGTGAAATTGAGTTCGTTGACAATGCCCCATGTCAGGAAGAGGTTGTTGAAGGTGAAGATCTTAATCTTCTTGAGCTGTTACCGGTGTATAAGGTCAATGAGAACGACGGTGGTTTCTATCTGTCAAAGGCATCCGTTGTAACCGCAGATCCGGATGAGCCGGACAACCTGGATAAGGTCAATGTCGGTATCTACCGTCTCCAGGTTCAGGACAAACGGACTTTGGCGATGCAGGGCTTACCATTTCATGACATTGCCATTCATATGCGTAAAAACGAGGAACTGAACAGGCCGACTCCAATCGCCATCTGTTTGGGCGTTGAGCCGATGCTCAGCTTCATGGCCAGTACTCCACTTGCCTATGATCAATCGGAATACAAGTTCGCTGCGGCGATTAATGGTATCCCGACCGAGTTGACCAGAGCGACCCTGTCGGGATTGCCTGTCCCTGCTGGATGTGAGTACGTTCTGGAAGGTGAGATTATTCCGCGCAAGCGTATTCCTGAAGGCCCTTTTGGTGAATTTCCTGGAAGCTATTCCGGTACGAGAAAGCAGGTTGAAATCAGGATTGATAGAGTCACTCATCGCAAGGATCCGATTTTTGAAAATCTGTATCTCGGTATTCCGTGGACTGAAATTGACACCCTGATGGGGCTGAACACCTGTGTTCCGCTCTATAAGCAGATTCGCGAAACCATGCCTGAGGTTAAGGCTGTCAATGCAATGTATCAGCATGGCTTGACAGTTATCATTGCAACGGATCAGCGATTGGGTGGGTATGCAAAGTCGGTTGCCTTCAGACTATTCTCGACACCTCACGGAATCTCTTATTGCAAGACCTGTATTCTTGTCGATGGTGATGTCGATCCGTTTGACCTGAACCAGGTCATGTGGGCCATGTCGACTCGTCTGCGTGGCAGTAAGAGCATTATCTGCATTGAGCCAACCCCTGGTATGCCGCTCGATCCAGGCTCGGAGCCGCCTGGGATGGGGGCGAAGGTTATTATTGACTGTACGACACCGGTTGCGCCGGAGCCTCAGATGCGCGACACCATGTTGATTGAGAGGATTCCGGAAGCCGCTGAGATGCAGAAAATTCTGACTCAGATGCATGAAGCTGTTAAGGCGGGCAAGTAGATTGAGACATGAATGGAGATAAAACGATGAAATGTGTTCGTTGTTTGGAAGATAGGATTCGCATTGTTGCCGTTGCTCCTGATGGGAGCAGGGCCTGGGAAATTTACAAATGTGACCACTGTAACTACGGGTGGAGAAGTACCGAACAAGAAACTGTAACAGTCGTTAGCAAGCGGGATCAGCGCTTTCAGATGGTTGGGGAGAACCTTGATGAATTGTTGAGCCCTTGCGTGATACCGCCTCTGAAGACATCATAGGTAGTTACCATCCAAAACTAGGTAGGCGGGTTATCCAATGCTTGCTTGTTTAAAGATTTATCATTTTCGCGCGTTCTGCCAATCTGGGCTTCCCCTCCGCTCAGGATTGTGTGTTCCTGAGTACCGGATTGGTTGGACGCTTAAAGAAGCCCCGCTCTTAGAGCGGGGCCCATTATTTTTTGGGGACTTTTTATGCAGAATATTAAAAGTGCATTCGGTTTAAAAATCGCAATACTGTCACTTTCCTTTTTGTTGATGCTGCGTATGACGATTTCACCCGCGTTGGCTGAGATCGGCAAGGCATTTCCTGCCGTCAGTCAGGAAACGCTGATGATCATGCTTGTGCTGCCGTCTCTGGTGGCAATTGTATCTGGCTTTCTGGCGGGGATTGTTTCGCATAAGTTCCGGACCAAGTTGGTTCTCTATGTGGCTTTGGTCCTGTTTCTTATCGGCGGGATGGGGCCGATTTTTGTCCACGATTTCAGGTTGATTATGTTGTGCCGCGTTATACTGGGTGTGGGAATCGGTTTTTTTCTCCCATACAGTGCCGGGCTGATTGCAACTTTTTATGAGGGGCGCGAGCGAAATCAAATGCTCGGCTTCCAGAGTGCTTCGTGTAGTATTGGAAACGTCATTACCAGCCTTGTCGCCGGGCTTCTGGCGGTACTTTCCTGGAATCTTCCTTTCCTGATCTACGGTTTTGCGTTTATTTCTCTCTTGCTGATCGTTGTGTATCTGCCCGAACCTCAAAAGGTTGGGCTGGACGGTCGGCACGGCGGCAGGTCGGTAGCGGTCAATAAGGGGGTGACCCTTGTCTGCGTCGGCGTGCTGCTTTACTCTATCCTCTATTTTGCTTTCTTTGGTTATCTGGCCTTTATTGTTGATGCCAGTGGATTAGGGGATGCAAAAGTCTCTGGCCTGGCAACGATGTTGATGACACTCGGGGCTTTGATAATGGGCTTGTCTTTTGGGCAAATCGTAAGATTCATGAAGTCCTATGCGCTGTTTCTTGCGTTGATTTTAAATGCTGCCGGTTTCGGTATCCTGTCGGTAGCAAATAGCCTGGGAGAGTTGTTTGCTGGATCTTTCATCGTTGGCCTTGGCTTTGGCCTGTTGATGCCGTATGCAATGATGCGGTTGAATGAGGCTTCCGACAGGGCCGCCGTCAATTTTTCAAACGCATTATTTATGACCGCCGTTAATATCGGAACAGCGGCAGCGCCGAAGATTCTGGTGGCTGTCGGGCAGATTTTTGGTAATGAGGATGGTCAGTTCATTTTTCATATCTGTACAATCTGTATGTTTGGTTCAGCTGTAATTTACCTTGTCTATTCTGTGGGAACAGCTTTGAGGAGTAGGGCATATTAGTCGAAAGGCGGCATTGTCTGAATATTTGTCCGTCGGGCAGGAAGGGTTGGCCGACGGACAGTGCACGGCGCTGGTCAGCGAGAATCTGGAAAGGTTTGTCATAAAGTGCGGCTGTGATTTAGCTCGGAAATCGCAGGTTCGTATAGGCCATGCGCAATACATTCGAGACCTGTATTCGGTTTTACGGGTTGTTGGCGATCCCAATATCATCCTGATTATCGCCCGGTGCGTACAGGATTATTTAACCAGTGATGTCAGTCATGACGATACCGAGTGGCACTCTCACGGTCAGGTCGAGGCGGTCTGAGAGTTCTCGCTGCTCAGAGCATTACGGATGACTTTTGATATCGTATTCGCTCGGAAGGGTTTATGGACATAGGCTTTGATTCCTAAACGCTTTGCTTGCTCTTCTGAAACTGTAGCTGAATAACCTGTTGTTAGTATGAATGGTATGTCAGGTCGTATTGAAAACATTCTTTCCGCCAGTGCTGCTCCGGTTATATTAGGCATTGTCTGGTCTGAAATAACCAGATCAAAGCTTTGAGGATTGCAGGAAAAAAGCTCAAGGGCATTTTTGCTGTCGATGACCACCGTCACTTTGTATCCAAGGGTCTCAAGTATTTCCTTCGCGATTTTAGCAACTATTTCATCGTCGTCGACATAGAGGATCCTTTCACTTCCTGTGAGAGGTTCTTTGCGATCAACGGCTAATTCCTGCGAAGGTTCATCCTGTTCTTCAATAGGTAGAAAAATGTTGAAGGTGCATCCTTTGCCTTTTTGGCTTTCAAGGGTGATAAAGCCATCGTAGCTTTTGACAATGCTATGAACCATGGAGAGACCGAGGCCGGTGCCTTTTCCCTCCTCTTTGGTTGTGAAAAAGGGGTCAAATATGCGTTCTTGATTCTTTTTGTCAATCCCTGGTCCGTCGTCGGCGACCGACATGCAAAGGTAGCGACCTGAATGCTGATTCTGATTATTTTGCTCCACTTCTGAAAGATTGATATGAATTTTCCCTCCGCTGTCTTCAAGGGCATGAAAAGCATTGATGCATAGGTTTATTAAGATCTGGTTTATTTTTACCGGGTCAGCGCGGAGATAGACCCCTTGAATCGAAGAGCTTTCTTGTATTTCGATGTTTGCCGGGATTATGGAACGCAGCATTTTTAAGGTTTCTTTGGTTAGGCTAAGGGGAGATATAGTGACACATTCAGAATCTGTTGGTCGGCTAAAGGTCAAAATTTGCTGAATTAATTCGCTTGCTCTGCTTCCTGAACTCAGGATGCCGTCAAGATCCTCTTCGAGTTTATTTCTTGAGTCTGTATGCAGTTTTGCAAGCTCTGTGCGACCGATGATCGCCGATAGAATATTGTTGAAATCGTGTGCTATCCCACCTGCGAGAGTTCCGATTGTTTCCAGTTTTTGTGATTGAAGAAGCGCGTGTTCCAGCCGTTTTTTTTCGGTAATGTCACGGATAAAAACGCAGATGCGGCCGTTAAGATCATTGAAATGGGTGGTGTTGATTTCAACGTCGATCTGTCGACCGTCTTTGCAGGTGTAAATCGATTCAAAGTGGTCCGAGCCTTTTGCTGTCGCGAATTTGATGCGTTGGGTGATACATTCCTGGTCAACAATTAATTCAAGGTCTGCAATGCTCATCCGGAGAAGTTCCTTCTCTGAATAGCCAGTCATGAGACAGAACGCAGGATTGACTTCGGTGAAATTTCCAACCGAGTCGATAAGAAAAAAGCCATCAGCGATTGCCGTAAGGATGCTGCTATATTCCTGCTCCTTGATTTTGCTTCTTTCTTCAAGCTTTTTCTTCTGGGTTATGTCTAGATTTGTCCCGCTGACTCGTAACGGTTTTCCCTTGCTGTCCCGATCGGTTATTTTTCCCCTGCCGAGCATCCAGCGTGAATTCCCAAGGTTGTCAACGAGTGGGTATTCTTTTTCGAAGCTGTCGTAGCGATCATTGGCTAAATCATTCAGGGTTGCTGTGAACTCATCAAAAGTATCCCTATTTGCAGGATATAGATAACTTTCATGCTCAATCAGGGGCGATGTGTCAGGTTGGTCATGATATCCAAGTTGGTCGAGCCATTTTCTGTCAAAGGTAATAGTATCCTGGGAAATATTCCATTCCCAGGTTCCAATGTCGGCTGCCGCTAGTGCGAGTGTGGTCCGGGTAAGTTTTTGCCGGATGTTTTGTGTTTTGAGGTAGAAAATCCATAGGCAAAGTATCAGGAAAAAGAGAGTGACGGATAGTACTACAGTCAATGTGTTAAGCTCTGAAAGGTTAGAGAGGGACGGCATGAGCTCCTCCAGAGTGCTTATGCGGGACAAGGTTGAGGCATGAATGTCTGCAGCCTGGCAGGAAGTTGTGTTGATGAATATACATATCCCTGTACCTCAACTCCGGTAGCTTTGCTCTGACTAGAATTTTAACATATTTCAAGCAGTGTTGTGGTGCTGCAATGTTATTTTGAGAGGCGTTGGAGGAGCGCCAGCTATCCGCTTGTCATGGTTTCAGGCATTAATCTTAGTGTCTGTTTTTATTATTTTGGTTTTGCTTGATGCCCAGTTTTGCCATTTTGCTTCTCAATGTGTTGGGATTTAATTTCAGCATTTCAGCGGCGCTTGCAGGCCCGCTGATTTTTCCCTCGGCCAAATCAAGCGCATAGAGAATGTGTTGTTTTATCATCTCTTCAAGCGTCTCAATCTGACCTGAGTGAACGTTTTTGTTTCTGGGCTGATCAGGGACTCCCTGCAAGCCGTTAAATTCTAAAGGGCCACTGGGATGGAGAATCAGTTCTCTTTCGACGAGGTTTTCTAACTCTCTAACATTGCCTGGCCATGAATAATTCATGAGGCGAGTTATGGCACCGGTTCTTATTGTCGGAGATTTTGGCAAATTCATTTTTTTTGCCAGTTTTTCAACAAGGAACCTGATCAGCTCAGGGATATCTTCACTGCGATGG
The DNA here is from genome assembly GCA_963676795.2 of Geopsychrobacteraceae bacterium. Lineage (GTDB taxonomy): Bacteria > Desulfobacterota > Desulfuromonadia > Desulfuromonadales > Geopsychrobacteraceae. The sequence continues at coordinate 346,361 of CAXXTB010000002.1, forward strand.
CGTAGTGGGGGGACAGTTATCGGGAAGACATTAAGTCGAAAAAGCAGATCCTCGCGGAACTCTCCGCTGGCAACCATTTCACTCAGATTTCTGTGCGTTGCGGCAATAACCCTTATGTCGACAGATATCGTCGACTTACCCCCGACACGTTCAATCTCTTTGTTTTGTAATACCCGCAGCAGGCGCACCTGGGCCGCCAGGGAGAGTTCACCAATTTCATCGAGGAAAATCGTTCCTCCGTTGGCACGCTCAAATCGCCCTTTCTGGGATGTTCCAGCGCCGGTAAATGCCCCTTTCTCAAAACCGAAAAGTTCACTGTCGATCAGGGAGTCAGGTATCGCTCCACAATTGATCTTGATATAAGGGGCTCCGGACCGTTCAGAAGATTCCTGAATGGCGTCGGCTATCAGTTCTTTGCCAACTCCTGTTTCACCCAATATGAGGACGGGTGCGTCAACCTTTGAAATTTGCCTGACTGCGTAAACTATATTTTTGAGACCGGACTCCGCGCCGATGATTTTGTGGGTCTGTTGCTGTTTCAGTTCATTGCTGAGAAAACGGTTCTCGTCGGCCAGTTCAAGGGCCCTGATTTCCTGGCTGAAATAGCTCACTGAAAGGGTGTTGACCAGGCACATTGTCTCAGCAAGCATCTCGATTAGTTCAATATGTTCCTGAGTGTAACGATCGCTGCCATTGGCATAAAAGCCGGTATAGCCGATTGCCAGGTTATTGTTGATGTTGTAGCGCAAGAGGATCGCGGAGCCGAGTTGGGGACTCAGTTGCTTCTTGATGTAGCTGATGAATGGACGTCCGAGGTCATATTGCTGTAGTGAATTCAGAATGATGGCATTGCGATCAAATGTCTTTTCGTAGAAAAGTTTGACTTTTTCGGATAGTGAAATGGTGGCGTTCGGGCGCTGTACTTCACTATCTGTTCTGAGCGTTCTGATGAGTAGCGACCGCTCTCTGCGGCTGTATTCCGTGTGGATCAGAGCGTCAAGTGGCATAACGCTGCTCATGTACTGATAAAACGCTTCTATTGCCTTGCCAATGTCTGTGGTGCTTGTCAGCCGTTGTGTTGCCTCTTTGTAAAACTTCGATTTGTCTATCATCTCTGAATGTCTTCTTTCTGCTGCGTTAACAGAAGTTGTGCCATCGATTCTTGAGTCGCTCGACCAAACATGTCAATCATCATATTTCGTGATTACTTCTGGGTCAAGTTTGATGTGTAGATGCCTCGGAAAATGTGTATGTGCCTTTTTTAGCCGGGACCTTTATCTGGCGAAGATAAATTTCAGCATTGCTTTAACTGTAAGACAATAAAAGTTATTTCAGTTGCTCTTGTGTGGAGTGAATTGATCTTTTTGATTTCACTGTTGGTGTGATTTCGTCTTTGTGCTGTGAAGTCTGAGCTCTCTCTGAGATGGTTTTCTTAGCAAGATCGTTTTATTGAACGAAGTTTATTTCATTTTTCGGAGATGTTTAAACGAAATAAAACAACTTTCGGCATGAAACCCTTGAAAATCGCGGTTCTGAACAATGGCACAGTTTCTGCTCTAGTACGGTGAAGAAACCTGGCGGCTTCTACTTGGGCTCCATTTTTCTTTGTGCTTGTGCTGAGACTGTCAGGCTGAAAACGACGATAAGCTGAAGGTTTCACGTTGTTTCAGGATGTCTTTATTTGTAGAGACGGTTGGACGCCCAGACTGCTCTGAGTCAATTGCCAGATGAGATGCCTCGTCTCAAAGGTGCGAAAAAATAAAGTTTTAGACGCAGCTATATAATGAAATAGCGTTTTTCATTGTTTGTGCTTATTGGCAATAGCTGCCCCGCAGTGTTTATAGAGTGATTTAGGTTTCAGTGGCCGCAAGCTCAAGCTTTACCCATAACTTAAAAAATGGACCTAAGGAACCAGAGGAGGAAATGATGTCAAATACGTACAATGTTGCAGTTATTGGTGCTGGCAATATGGGCAGTGGTATAGCTCAGAAAATGGCACAGGAAGGGCTCAATGTCACATTGGTTGACATGAATGAAGCCGCAGTTGAGCGCGGTCTGGGTATCATCCGCAAGATGCTTGATGAGGGTGTTTCTCGCAAGGTTCTAACCCAAGAACAGATGGATGCCACTTTGACACGAGTCAAGCCGACGACTTCATATGAAGATGTAAAAGATGTCGATTTGGTTGTTGAGGCGATTTTCGAGGATCTGAAGATCAAGGGGGACCTGTTCGAGAAACTGGACGGCATCTGTAACCCCAAAACTATCTTTGCAACCAACACTTCAAGTTTCTACGTTCGCGATCTGGCTGCGCGCACCAAGCGTCCTGACCGTGTTGTCGGTATGCATTACTTTTTCCATCCAGCCAAGAACCGTCTGCTTGAGGTTATTCCTCATGAAGGTGTCAGCGAAGAAACCATGGAGACTGCTCTGCTGATCGGCAGGCTTCACGGTAAAACCAACATCGTTGTTGCTGACGCTCCTGGCTTCTGTGTCAATCGTTTCTTTGTTCCATTCCTGATGCTGTCCATTCGTGCGCTAGAAGAGGGCATTGCCGATATCCCTACTATCGAAGAAGCCGCCAAGCGAGCCTTCAAGATTGGCATGGGGCCATTTGAGCTGATGAACGTTACCGGTATTCCGATTGCTCTGCATGCCGCGACGACTTTGAAAAATGAACTCAGTGCTTTCTATGCACCACCGCAGCTCCTCGCCGCCCAGGTTGACTGCCGTGAACTCTGGAACCTCGAAGGTAATGTTGATGAAGCAAAAATTGAAGAAGTCAGCGGCTACCTGTTGGGTGGAACCCTTGGTGTCGCGTGTCAGTTGGTCGATGAGAAGGTTGCTTCTATCGAAGATACCGACCGTGGCGCCAAAATCGGCCTGCGATGGAGTCTTGGTCCATTCGAGCTGATCAACCGGATGGGTGTCGACAAGATCTATGACTGTGTCGATGCGATCTGCAAGCGTTACCCGACCTTCAAGATGCCACAGCTTCTTGCTGATCAGAAGGCCGCTGGAAAACCTTTCGAGTTCAACTTTGTCGATCTTGAAGTCAAGGGTGATGTCGCATATATCACCGTCAACCGTCCTGAAGCAATGAATGCGCTCAACCCGGTTGTTGTTGACCAGCTCGAATCGCGCTTCAATGAGGCTGAAGAGAACGACGCTGTTAAGGCTATTGCAATTCAGGGAGCCGGTAAGGCTTTTATCGCCGGTGCGGATATCAAGTTTTTCATCGATAACATTAAGAACAACACCCTGCATATCAATCAGGAGTTCACCGCGAAGGGACACCGTCTGCTGCGTCGTTTTGAAACCTCTCCCAAGCTGACCATTGCCATTCTTGACGGCCTCTCTCTCGGCGGCGGTAGTGAGCTGGCTCTGTCCTGTCAGGCGATTGTCGCAACACCAAACGGCTCAATGGGCTTTCCTGAAACCGGTATCGGCATCTATCCGGGTCTCGGTGGCATGCTGCGTTTCGAACGCCATGTCGGTCCTGAACTGGCCAAGTATTTTGTCTTTACCGGCAAAAGCATTAAAGCTGAGGAGGCACTTGAGCTGGGAATTGTCACCAAGCTGACTGAACCGGCCAATCTTGAGTCGGCAATTCGTGAGGTTGTAGAAACCGGTTCTTTCGACAAGTACGCTGAACGGGAAATTCCTGCGAAATACAACGATCACATCAAGGCCTTTGGCGATTCTAACATCAGTAAGGTTGTTAATCGCGAGGCGCCAGCAGGAGTTGATGCCGAATTCGCCAAGAAAACAGGCTCGATTCTGGCGAAGAAGGCACCGATTGCCCTGCGAATTGCCAATGAACTGATCGATGCTCAGAGCAAGGTTGATATTCCCAAGGCTATTGATCTTGAACTCGCCCGTCTTGAAGAAATGTTCACAACTGAAGACGCCTTGACTGGTCTGACAACACGCCCGGGTAAGCCTATCGAGTTCCAGAACAAATAAGTCGCCTAATTCACGGGCATTCGTTTAGGCGAATGCCCGTGAATGAAAAGAAGCTGCATTGCCGAGATATTTCGTTTTCACGTGCTCTTAGTCAGTGCAGCTCCATTGCTTTCAGAAATCACTCTAGGAGGAAAACATGTTCAACAATGTATTTATTCCGTATGGCGGCTACTACAGCTCTCCATTTGCCAAATGGCAGGGCAGCCTGCAGAACTTCAATTCGATTGAGCTTGCAGCTAAAACCTGTAAGCGCTGGGTTGATAGCCGTGGCTTTGATATGGATCCGATCGAGTTTCTGTACCTTGGTTATTCTATCGGCCAGAAATCCTGTTTCTTTGGTGCAACCTGGGCGGCTCATATGCTGGGTCGTCAGATTACCGGTCAGACTGTTCAGCATGCCTGTGCAACTTCGACGACCGCTGTCTACAACGCCAGTCTTGCTGTTGAGCATGGCGGTCTTGGTGCTTCTATCTGTCTGATGGGTGATCGCTGCTCCAACGGCCCACACACCATCTGGCCAAACCCTCTTGGTCCTGGTGCTGAAGTTATCTCTGAAAACTGGAACATGGATAATATGGCTGCTGATCCGGCTACCGGTTTTGGCATGCTGCAGACAGCTGAAAATGTTGCCGCTGAAGGTGGCTTCACCCGTGAGCAGGCAGACGAACTGACCCTGCGCCGTTTTGAGCAGTATGCTGAAGCTCTGGCCAATGATCGCGAATTCCAGAAGCGTTACATGTTCGCAATTGAGCAGCCTCTCAACAGAAAAACCACCATCACACTTGAGTCTGATGAAGGTGTCTCAACAACCTCTAAAGAGGCCCTGGCTAAGCTGAAGACTTTGATGCCTGACGGTATTCACACCTTTGGTTCCCAGACTCACCCTGCTGACGGTAATGCGGCCGTCATCGTTACCAACAAAGAAAACGCAGACAAGTACAGCAAGGATACCAGCGTCACTGTTCAGGTTGTTTCCTATGGTTTTGGTCGCGAGAAGCCAGCCTTTATGCCTGCAGCCCCAGCGATAGCATCGAAGATGGCGTTGCAGCGTGCCGGTATCAGCGCTTCTGATCTGGTCACTGTCAAGAACCACAATCCGTTCATTGCCAACGACCTGGATCTTGCTAAAAAGCTGGGCATCGATCCATTTGACATGAACAACTATGGCAGCTCGATGATTTTCGGTCACCCACAGGGCCCAACCCTGGCTCGTCTGCTGATTGAAGGTATCGAAGAGACTGTCATCAAGGGCGGCGGTTACGCACTGATTACCGGTTGCGCAGCTGGTGACTCTGCCGCGGCACTGGTTCTCAAAATTAGCTAATTAGTTATAAGGCCTGAAGGGGCCGGGTGTGGCATTGAGTTGAGATGTCACACCCGGTTCACTGAAAACAAGCTGTGGATCGTTGTATCCGCGAGCAAAGGATATTGGAGTTATCGATGGCTAAATTTATTACAGCTGAAGAAGCAGCTGCCTTGATTAAGGACGAGGATCTGGTTGGGGCCGCGACCATGCATTTTGCCGGCTGGCCAGAGCAAGTTGCTGTTGCCCTTCAGGAAAGATACGAGAAAACCGGTAGTCCTAAAAACATCACAATGATGCACAGTTCTGCCTGTGGCGATTATCGTAATGGCGGAACGGAGCGGCTTATCGCTGACGGTCTGGTGAAGAGACTTGTCTGTGCGCATACGGGACCGGCTGCCGGCATGGTCAAAAAACTTGCCGACAACGCAATCGAGGGCTACTTCTTGCCGCAGGGCGTTATCACGCATCTGTGGCGCGCTATTGCCGGCAGGAAGCCCGGTGTTATTACCAAGGTCGGTCTGGGGACCTTTGTTGATCCGCGCCTTGAAGGTGGCAAGGTTACCGAGAAGGCTAAGGAGGATCTGGTCGAACTGGTTGAACTGCGGGGTGAGGAGTGGCTGCTGTATAAGTCCGTTCCTGTCAATGTCGCCTTTATCCGTGCAACGACTGCGGATGAGAAGGGCAACTTGACCATGGAGTATGAGTCCAACCTGATGGAAAGCCTGCCGTTGGCCATGGCTGCCAAGAACAGCGGCGGCATTGTCATCGCCCAGGTTTATAACGTCGCTCAGGCCAATACATTGAAGCCTAAGGATGTCCGTGTCCCCGGCGCTCTGGTCGACTATGTCGTTGTCGCTGACAAGCCGGAATACCATCTTCAGACAATGGACACCTTCTATATTCCGGCATTGTCTGGCGAGCTGAGAGCACCTATGGACAGCATGCAGCCCATAGAGCTGGACGAGAAGAAAATCATCGCACGCCGTGCAACCATGGAGCTGAAAAAAGATTCTCTGGTCAACCTCGGTGTTGGTATTCCGGCTTTTGTTTCCAGTGTGGCAAACGAAGAAGGCGTTGGTGATACCATGACGCTGACCGCTGAGTCCGGAATTTTCGGTGGTGTTCCCGCATCTGGTCCTGCCTTCGGCTCTGCTTACAATGCTGAGGCAACCATCGAGATGCAGGCCATGTTTGACTTCTACGATGGCGGTGGGATTGATACCACTTTCCTGGGCTTGGCCCAGGCTGATGCCGCCGGCAATACCAATGTCAGCAAGTTCGGCCCCCGGGCTGTCGGATGTGGTGGATTTATCAACATCACCCAGAATGCTAAAGAGGTGGTTTTCTGTGGCCAGTTTGTCGTTGGTGCCAAATACAAGGTCGAAGACGGTCTGTTGAAAATTGTCCAGGAAGGCAAGGTCAAAAAATTTGTCAAGACCCTCGATCAAATCACCTTCAGTGGCAATTATGCAAAATCGATTCATCAGCCGGTTCTCTATGTCACGGAACGCGCAGTTTTTAAACTGGACGGCGAAGCCGGTCTGACTTTGATTGAAATTGCTCCTGGTATGGATCTGGAAAAGGACATTATCGGTCAAATGGAATTCAGACCGAATATTTCCAAGGACCTGAAAGAAATGGATTCAGCTATTTTCCAGCAGCAGTGGGGTGGTCTCGAAGCCATTCTTGAAAGTAAGTAATTTTTTGATGACCTGATCCGATAACTGGCCCATTCGGTCACTGTCGGATCAGGTCACAACGGCAGGATTTTGTGCGTAAGTCCGTCAGTTTTCGGCTCTTGTTCTTACAGGCCGATTCAAAGGCTGAGTGGAGCGACGCTCCGATAGGTGTTTGTCTTGCAAATAGCTAATTTATTGAAAAAAATAATTCTTTTTCTCTCCGGACTCTATTTCATTTCGATTGGAATTGTCTGTTCCGTCCATGCCAATCTTGGCGTGACCCCAATTTCCAGCCTTCCTTATGTGTACGACTTGGCAACACCGTTAACCTTGGGGCAGGCGATGATCATTCTCAACTTGTTGATGATGTCGTTGCAAATTCTTCTGTTGAGAAGGGCGTATCGCTTGTATCAACTGATTCAATTGCCACTGGTTTTCCTGTTTGGCTGGTTCATCGATATCAATGCTGAGTTGCTAAGAGGTTTGTCCGTTTCGGGCTATGTGTCTGAGCTTATCTTCTGTCTGGTGAGTTGCCTGCTTATCGGCTTCGGTGTTTTCCTTCAGTTTAAAGCAGAATTGACATTTCTACCCGTAGAGGGCGTTGCCTGGGCAATTTCCAGGAAATTTCACATCGAATTCAGCAAGGTCAAGATCTGTATAGACGCAACAATGGTTAGCATCAGCCTCGTCAGCTCGCTTGTTTTATTCACGCATATTGAGGGCATCAGGGAAGGAACAATTCTGGCTGTTCTCGTAGTCGGTTACTCTGTCAAGGTTTTTGATAGGCTTTGGAGGTTCATTTCCGACCGTCAAAGTCTTTCCGCTACTATGAAACAGACTTAGCCAATGATTTTCAACTGGTTGAAATGGTGTCTATCCAGGCAAACAGTTCGTCTAGATCGTAGTCACCGCCGTGTGCCCTATTCCATGGCAAGGCGAAGTCGATCTGGCAGCCTTTATTTTCCAAGGTTGTGGCCAATATGATCGGAATCGCCAGAGATGTGTCGCGATCTTTAGTGCCGTGGCGAATCCGCCAGTAGTGGGCAGTCGTTGTTGCACTGGCGCCAATATGGTTCATCGGATTCAGTAGCCTGATGACCTGATCATCTGCTTTTTGAGCATTCGTTGCGGTACTGTGATGCAGCGAGAAATCAGTAAAATGACGGTCAGGGGTGGTTTTGCTCCCGAACAGGTTGTTCTCACCACTGCTCAGGTCGAGAGCGTCAAAGGCCGGGGGCGTTTTCATCCGTCCGATGTAGGAGATATATCCGCCGAGATCGATGGCTGTGATTTTGCCGGATTGAACTGTCAGCCAGTCATGTCGGCTCAGATCTATCCCCTGATCTACGGCACTCTGTGCCGAGGCGATTATCTGGTTGGCAATCAGATTTTTGAACGATCCGTTCCCTTTGGCATCAAGAGTCAGAGGACTACCGTCGATGTCCTGTAGATTCAGGCTGTTCAGATAGGCGGGAAACAACTCTTTCAACTGGTTGGACAAGGATGCCTCGCTGTCATTGAGGGTTCCCTTGATCAGCGTTCTCTTGAGGTGGAAATCGATCATCTCATGGTGAGCCATCTTTTTGTAATCAAGCTGGCCGTTGAACAGCCATTCATAGGCCATATCAGCATGCTCGAGATTGGTGATCGGGCAGTAGCTTGAGACCGCAAATATATCATCGCGTACTGGCGCGGCGCCGATTTCTTTCAGGTAGGTACCGTATTCCTCATTGTTGCCACTGGCGCCGAGCAGGGCTGAAAGTGCCCCACCGGCACTGGTGCCGTTGCTGATGATCTTGTCTGTGTCGCCGGGAATCCGTTCAGCGTTAAAGCGCAGGTAGCGGACCGCAGCCTTAAGGTCGACGATACAGGCGGGAGCCTTGCCGGTATATTCACCGGTGTAATTTTGGTTTGTCCGACCGCGTGTGCCTGGGGCGGCAACGACATAACCATGGGCCAGGGCATGGAAAATGGTATTCATACCGGACCCGATGCGCTTTGCTCCCGGAGCTCCTGGCCTTCCCGGCATATAGCCGCCGACCGAGATAGGGAAGAAGATAGGGGCTGTTTCCGCTGTGAAGCTATTGATTTCCTTGCCCTCAAAGTAGGCTTGGGGAACGTAGATGTTCATGCTCTGGTATTTGATATCGACCGGTTTTGTAACATAGACGATGTTTTCAAAAGCACGAAAACTGACTATTTCCCCATGGCCATTGTCAAACTGGCGATCTTCGTAAAGGGTTTTGTCAAAAAAAAGGCTGTAGGTGGTTGGTGACTGTGAACTGTTCATAAGCAAAGGTCAGGCTTAAATCTTGTATATGCTTCGCAGGAAATCTCAAGATTCAGCAGGTCAAGGTGAAATAAAAGATGACTGAATGTTGCCATAGGAACAATAAACTTAAACTAAAGTTTGGAAATATAAAACGAAAGAGTTCGTCTGTCGAAGTGTTTTTAGATGATGAACGATGATTTGAAAAGTGCTGGATCATTTTTGGTTATACGTTTCATCGATGATCAGCAGAAGTCGAAAAATGCTGCAAAATTTGCGTTTGATAGTGGGTGGAAGCGATGCCAAGACTTTGCTGTCATGCGTTCTGAAATACTCGGCATCGTAACTCTGGCAAAGAAGGCATATTCGATTCCACTGGCGAGCAACAGGGGGGTATCAATGAAAAATCCTAAAACATTGAAGTGCCAGATAGGGGTCGCTCTCTTTGATGAAAACAGCTCAGAATATATAGTCCGGGGATACGATCGTTATCTCGGTCAGAATAGGCCATACCGCTGGAAAATTGATTCAAAATTCAATGAGCAGTTTGATCGATTCCAATTGCTGATCCGGCATATTCTGATGTCCATGCAGCAATCCAGCTGTGTCGGTGACATCTGCCAGCTCGTCGAAGAATTCAGTGCAATGAACGTGAGCCCACCGCCTTTAGGAGCCCCTTTTACTAAATTACTGTCAGACGAACTCTGTTGTCGCCAATTCAGGTTATGATTGTGGAGGCAATTCTATGTTTTTTAGTAGCTTCGGGCATAACAGTTTGGGGCATCTATAATTGGGTAAGGAGGTATAGAGTCATGTGACAGATTGTCATTTGACTTATCACGAAGAGTCATGCCGTCACAGCTAAGTTCCCTCCTCGGAGTCATCTCTGGCGGTACTGGTCGAGTTCCGGGGCATACGCCTATCAGGCAGTTGAGAGTGCGGAGCCGGATCCTGACCTTGAATGTTTGAGGATAATTAGCATATCAAGTGCTATCCAGGTAGGTAGCATTTTGATTGGTTCTGATCGCACCTTCAGTTAAGGACCGCAGATGGAAAAGATCAAAATATTGCTTGTCGAGGATGATAAGGTATTATCCCGGTTGATTAAAGAATACCTGGAAAAGCGTGACTTTACTGTTCTTGTTGATAACCACGGAGACAAGGCTGCTGAGCTTGTTATGCAGGAGCATCCTGATATTGTCATTCTCGACATTATGCTTCCGCTGAGAAGCGGCACGGAAATTTGCAAAGAGCTCAGGCGCTTCTACTATGGACCTATCATGATGCTAACGGCACTTGATGAGGAGGTAGATCAGATTGTCGGTATCGAGATTGGTGCAGATGCGTATTTGACCAAGCCGGTTAGCCCACGACTGCTACAGACTCGGATTAATGGCTTGTTGCGTTTAATCGCGAGAAAAAAACCTTCAGGGCTTGTTCAGCCAGACGGACCGTCAAGCGAAGATTTGAGTGTTGGTCCATTGCGGATCCATTTTGCCAGTCGTACCGTTTATTATGACAATACCCCTGTAAGCATGACGACAGCTCAGTACGATCTACTCTCATTCCTCGCAGCGCATGCTGGCACGGTGCTCAGTCGTGATGAAATTTATCAGCAACTGTATGGAATCGAATATGACGGAATAAATCGGGCTGTGGATCAACTCATTGTCTGTATCCGGGAAAAAATTAACGATGACAGTAAGAACCCTTATCTCATCAAATCAGTGCGCGGTAAGGGGTATTTGCTGGTAAAAGACCGATGAGCCGCCTTTTACTGCATGTCTGGGCGACTGTCCTTGTCGTCCTCATCACAGCAAACCTGTTGGGCGCTCTGTTATTCGTCGTCTTTTTTGATACCCTGTTTTTCAACCCGGAGTGGTATCCGCTTAACCGAACAGCATTTCTTATTCACGATGTGTTGGATAAAACCGAGGATAGTGGTCTTGAACAAGAAGTTCTGCAGCTTTCCAGGTTGCTTGATAGAACAATAACGCTCTCAAATAATGAACCTGCACTTTCTGGGCAGGATCCCGTTACCTTTTCATCGTCCAGATCTGCAGAAAGAACGGCGACGATTTCTATTCATGACGATAGTTATAGGGTGACATACGATGTGTTGCCAAGACGTTATCGGCAAAAACTAAGTCCTGGCATGCTGATTGCGTATTTTAGCTTTGAGATCATTCTGTCAATGCTCTTCGGGGTCATCATAGTGCTGCCTCTGTCAGCTCCGCTGAAACGGTTGAAGCGGGTGACGGCCAAGATCAGGGGAGGTGACATGGATATTCGGATCTCTCCGCTATCGAGGGGGCTTATCGGTGATATTGAGTTATACTTTAATCAGATCAGCGACATCAGAAAAGAAAACCTGTCTTCTCAACAACAGCTCCTCAGATCCATGGCGCAGATGTTTGGTGCTTCATTCACATCAATCCGGCATTTATTAGAGAAATTGCAGAGCGCGGTAACTGCAAAAGAACGGGGAGCTTCGATACAGTCTATCGAAATGATTCTGGAGCAACTTGAATTAAAAATGAAGACAATCTTGACCAGAGAGAAGAAGGGAATCCAATCTACTCTGGCGTATTCTGATAACGTAGATCGTATGAAAAATTATCGGGCCAATGTTGCCGTTGTCGAAACGGCAAACGTGTTCGCCTTGTATTTTGGTAGTGATGAAAAAAAAGAAAGCTATAGAAGGGATATCCTCAGGTACTTTTTTCGCTCAGGGGTTGGAATATTGTGTGCACTCATCATGCTTCACATGTTTGCTTTCTTCCTCGTGCAATTCGGTTATCGCTATTTGTCTTTTGATCCCAACTGGTATCCGTCCAGAACCTTGGCGGCACTGGTCCAGAGATCGGTGAATAAAACCCCAACCACCGATTTGCAAAGGTATCTGGAACATCTTGAAATGGACCTTGAGAGGGAGATCCATTTCATCCCTCACGACCTCATAGCGCAGTATCTGTGGAAGCAACCCATTGATGCCGGACATGATATAAGCTATGGCCTTTTTGAAGGTAAAAAAGTTTTGCTATGGCCAGCAGAAAACACGGATAAATACGTAGTTATGGATCTGGCATATCAGCACTACAGGCCCCCACCCAATATTTTGCTACATATGTCTCTTGTTCCCATCGAATTGGTGTTTGTTTTAGTGTGCGCTCTGGTCATTTGTACGCCGCTGATACGCAATTTGCTGGAATTGGAATCGGGTATGAAAAATATTCGAGATGGTTTGTTGAGTACGCGTATTGAACTCTCTCGCTTTACGGCATTCAGGCAACTGAGTGACAGTATCAATGCGATGGCCGTTCACATTCATTCAGCGTTTATCTATCGCAAGAGCCTATTGCAGGCGATTGCCCATGAGGTGCGTACGCCGATATCCCGGGTTCAATTTCAATTGGCTATGATTGCTGAATCCGCGGATTCAAATGAAGTTGATCAGCGCTGCCGTGAGATCTGCGGAGATTTAAATGAGTTGACAAGTTTGGTTGATGAGTTAAGCAACTTGATTGAAGACGACTCCGTAGGATCGGAAAGCTTAAGTCAAGATTTCTCCATCGGACAATATCTTGAAAACTGGATCACGTCCTATAAACAACAAAATCAGAAGATAGATTTTATCTTAAATTCGGCGAGACTGTCTGAAAGTCATATTCAGATTTATCCGCTGTATGTCAAACTGGTACTGAACAATATTCTGTCGAATGCGGTTAAGTATGCAAAAAGCGAAATAACGGTCAATGTCAGTTGTTCGGAAGAGAGGCTTCTTGTTGAAGTCATCGATGACGGTCCCGGACTTTCTTCTGATTTGGAAGCACAATTACAACAATCAGTTCAGCAGGCAGATTCCCAGGCTGTTAAGAGTCCCAGTGGTTACGGCATGGGACTGACCATTGCAAATAGAATGGTTGTCCACAACAAAGGGCAACTTGAAATTCACAAAAATGCTCCAGACGGATTACGGATTGTTTTTTCTCAACCGCTCGAATGAGCACTCTACAATTCCTTACAAATCTCTACAGACGCGATACAGACTTCAAGTAAATCTTCAACATAAAATTTAGTCAAGCTAGTCGTTCAGGTTTTTACTTCTATTGACTTTGACAAAAGCGTTTAGCAGCTGCCACCTGTAAAGCGCTTGTCTTCGTTATGAATCGGTTCTGGCATAAGGCATTGTTCTGTACGTGCCTGACGGAACTTAAGTCATAAAGTTGTGACATCGACGTTTTTATCTAATTTTCAGGGGAGACTGTAATTGTTCTTATTGCAGTCGGCTAAACAGGTGCCCAGCACCTATTCATGTTTGGGAGGTACATATTATATGTTTCAAAAATCGCTCACAGGCAAGTTTCTCTCTGCTGTCGGCATTATCGCAATGCTGACAATGGCCGGCTGCGGAGGTGGTTCAGGTTCAGGTTCAGGTAATACGGCGGCGCAGACAGTAGAAAAGCCCAATATCATTTATATTGTTGCCGATGACCTGGGCTATTCTGATGTCGGCGCCTATGGCGGCGAGGTAAATACCCCGAATATCGATTCCTTGGCTTCAGCAGGCACATTGATGACCAACTTTCACGCCAATCCTGCCTGCTCACCGACGAGAGCGGCCATGTTGTCGGGAACTGATTCTCATGTGGCCGGGATGGGGGTTATGTTCGAGATGCGCGTTCCAGGTGCGACACCTGTTGCCGAGGCTGATATTTCTGACAACCTTGGTTATTCGGGATATCTGTTGACCGCCGACGAGGGAATTGACGCCTTTCCGACAAAATTGCAGGCAAGTGGTTATCACACCTATATGGTCGGAAAGTGGCATGTCGCTAATCTGGGTGGCAATATCGCGACACTGACTCAGGGAGCAGATTTTACCGCTACAATACCAGCAAGCAGAGGCTTTGAAAAATCATTTGCTCTGATGCAGGGGGGGGCCAGCCACTACGGAGATGGGCTCGCTGCTTTACCCTCTGCCATGTCAGATGAAGTTGCAGCTTTACCCTATGTGACTCGTTCTCAAAAAGCTATCTATGTTGAGGATTACAACACCAGTGCTGTTGATGATCTCCCGGCCGACTTTTATTCGACCACCTACTACACCGATAAAATGATCGAATACATTGAGAGTAACGAAGCAGACGGGAAGCCGTACTTTGCCTATGTCGCATATACCGCCCCACACTGGCCTCTGCAGTTGCCACTGGAGGCGATGGAAGACGGCAATGAGTGGAAAGCCAAATTCGAAGCTTATGAATTAGAATACTTTGTAAATGGTTATGATGCCATCGGCGTTGATCGTTTTGCGCGTATGAAGGCTCTTGGCATTATCCCCAATGATACAGTTGCTAATGACTGGTCTGAATATCAGAAGTGGGTTTCTCTCGATGAGGACTCAGACGGGCTAGCAGCATGGAGTGCGCTGCCTGAAGAGGTACAGCATACCAAGGCCCGTGAGATGGCCGTTTATTCAGTGATGGTCGAGTATATGGATTATCAGATCGGCCGCTTGCTGGAGCACGTTGATATGGATAATACCATCGTCGTCTTCATGTCCGACAACGGTTCTGAAGCGACTTATCCGACCTCGTTGTGGCCAAACTTTACCGATGCATCTCAGCAAGAGTACGTTGAGGCTCTGGTTGAAGCAGCGAATACCGCAAATGGAACAAGCTATTCAACCTTTGCGGACGTTACATCCTATGAAAACCTCGGCCGTCAAGGGTCTTATCTTTCCTATGATACGGCCTGGACTCAGGTTTCCGCCATGCCTTTCAGGGGCTTTAAAGTCATGACTACTGAAGGTGGAATCAGGGTCCCTCTGATTGTAAGGTATCCTGGCCAAGCAGGGGGACAGATTTCAGAAGAATTCGCAACGGTTATGGATGTTGCTCCGACGTTTCTGGAACTTGCAGGCGTTGATGCAAGTAGCATGCAGCAAACCATGCGCGGTGAGTCTCTCGTCGAGTTCTTTGCCGGTGAAGAACTTACAGCTCATGCGACAACCTACGGTGCCGGTTTCGAACTACTCGGAAGCCGTGCCTATATTAAGGATAACTACAAGCTCTTTTTGCAATCTCCGGGATTCAGCAATGATCCGGATACTGGTGAAGCTTATGCATCCTATGACCCGGCCTGGGAACTCTATGATCTGTCCAACGACCCGGGAGAGACCTATAACCTGATCGGTGACGCGTCCTATGCGGATACCATCACTGATCTCCTCGCGGATTGGGCTAACTATATGACCGAGACCGGGACACTAAATTTTCCAGTAGGAGTGCCTGGATACTATATTCCTGTTGTTGAATAACGGTCTTCAGATAATTTTGCAGGAAGATTCCTTAAGAATCTTCCTGCTTTTTTATATGGAGTTGGTTATTCGCCATCAGCCGTGAACAGGATAAAATTATTAAAAAGTTTCTATCCGTTGTCCAATGGGTTACCCATGAAGTTTATTCTGCATTTGCACCCACCGCAGCTTCCTGTAGAAGCATGCCATTTTAGAAGAACATTTGGTTTGGGTGGCAGTGCCCTCGTATTATTCGTGCTGTTGCTCATGACGGGTATGCTGGAACTGTTTGTTTATGACCCGACGGTCGCAGAGGCATATCCATCTGTCCAACAATTGCAACAGATGAGTCTTGGCCGGTGGGTCCGGAACATTCATTATCTGTCGGCTCAACTGATTGTTGTTGTCAGTTTTCTTCATTTGCTACGGGTCTTTTTAACCGGGGGCTATAGTGGTGTTCGCCGGGGAAATTGGTGGATCGGCCTGGTTGTGCTGTTTGTACTGCTGTGCTCGGCATTTACCGGGTATCTGCTCCCATGGGATCAGCTCTCCTTCTGGGCGGTTACCATCTGTTCCAAAATGTTCGAATATGTTCCGTTGATTGGCGCTGGTTTGCAACAACTGCTGTTTTCCGGCTCTGAGGTCGGTCCTGCGACTCTCCATAATTTTTACATTCTCCATACCATTTTTCTGCCGGGTACCATTACAGTCCTCCTGGTGTTTCATTTCTGGTTTGTCCGCAAGGCAAGGGGCGTCATCCTTCCTCAGAGTCACGCCGGGCAACCTGAAGTTCGTTCCAAGGTGCCGTCTTACCCTGATCTGGTATTTCGTGAGGCAGCTGTCGCTCTAAACTTGTGTGCGCTTGTTCTGATCCTTGCCGTTTTCATCGATGCTCCACTCGGCTTGCCTGCCAACCCGGGAATGAGCCCGAATCCGGTCAAGGCTCCCTGGTATTATCTTGGTGTGCAGGAGCTGTTGATTCATTTTCAGCCGTTGGTCGCAATTGTCATTGCTCCATGCTGCGCCGCACTGTTCCTGTTTTTGCTGCCCATGACACGATTGAAAGATCATGAAGCAGGACGCTGGTTTGTCAGTCGAAGGGGCTTATCCGGTGCCGTCATTGCTTTCGCAATTGCTCTGTTGTCGGTCCCCGCGCTGATCATCCTGAACTCTGTTGTTCCGGCCCCGTTTTTCCCGGCATGGATAGGTCATTATCTTCTTCCCCTTGGGGGAACGGCTATCCTGATTGGTGGCGCTGTATTGTTTATGAGGAGGATGGCAAAAATGACTCAGGCTGAAATCGTCCTGGTGTTATTTGTCTTTTTTGCTACTACAGTTGTGATTCTGACGATCACCGGGATCTTTTTCAGGGGAGCCGAAATGGCCCTTGTGCTGCCGAGTTGGATGGCACTATGAGCGACATTAAGAAAGCGAAATCCGATAAGTTTAGGGACGATACTGGGTTCAAGGAAAAGTGTCTGTTGGACCGCCGGTCGTTTTTGAAATGGCTGTGGATCGCTCTGGGAGGCATTATCGTCTGTGAACTGTTCTGGTTGGTTTACACGATGATCAGACCTGATGCTGCCACAAGGACTCAAGAGGAGAAGAAGATTCTCGCTTTGGGGCAGGCGACTCAATATCAATCCGGAACGGTGACAGCCGTTCCTGCAGGAAAGTTATATCTGGCTCGGACCGTAGAGGGCGGTTTTCTTGCCATGGGGCGCGAATGTACCCACCTGGGCTGCACGATCTATTGGGACAAGATGGAGCAACGCTTTAACTGCCCATGCCACGGCTCCGCTTTTGCCCTGAATGGCGGTGTCATCAAATCACCGGCGACACGCCCACTCGATCTCTATCATGTCTTCATCGAAAACGGGATTGTCAAGGTTGATCTTGGGCAGCGTTCAAGACGTAGTGATGTGAACAACTCTCAGGCCGTTTTCATATGAAGAGCTCAGGACTGCACAGCTGGAAACTTGCCGCCATTATTGGCACTCTGCTGATTGCCATCTCTTTTCCATTGGCCTATTGGCAGGGAGAACGCAAGGTTGCAGAAGTGGCTGCTGTTCAGACTGCCTCCGCGACCTATGTCGGCAGTCAAAAATGCCTGGAATGTCATAACAGCGCCTGGCAGAAATGGCACAATTCGGACCATGACAAGGCGATGGATATTGCGACAAGCGAAACGGTGCTGGGCGATTTTGATAATGTTTCCTTTGAGCATGACGGGTACAGCACGCTCTTCTTCAAAAATGGGGAGGAGTTTTATGTCAATACTGAAGGTCCTGATGGTTCTATGGCCGACTTTCAGGTCAAGTACGTGTTCGGTGTCGATCCGCTTCAACAATATCTTATAGAGTTTCCCGGCGGTCGTTATCAGGTGCTGGGTGTTTCCTGGGATGCAGAACAGCAGCGCTGGTATGACATGTATCCGGACCAGGATATCGAGGCTGGGGACTGGCTCCATTGGACGAGGCAGGCTCAGAACTGGAATTCCATGTGTGCTGAGTGCCATTCGACCAACCTGGTAAAGGGCTATGATCCTGGCAGTGACTCATATAAGACAACCTGGAGCGATATCGATGTCGGTTGTGAAGCCTGCCACGGACCAGGATCAAAGCATCTCGACTGGGCGGCGGTACCGGAAATGGGGCGGGCGGAGAGTGCCAATTTTGAACTGACTGTTGTCACCAGGGATATGTCCAGCCAGCAGCAGGCCGATTTCTGTGCCAACTGTCATTCCCGGCGTTATCTTTTACAGGCTCATGAAGCGGATAACAGTGAGTTGCTTGACTACGCGGTTCCGTCATTACTTCAGGAAGGTTTGTATCATGCTGATGGCCAGATCCTCGATGAAGTCTATGTCTATGGCTCCTTTGTCCAGAGTAAAATGTTTAATTCAGGCGTCAAGTGCAGCGATTGTCACGATGTACACAGTCTGGAGCGTCACAAGGAAGGCAATGACCTCTGCCTGCAGTGCCATCAGGAGAAAATCTACAACAGTTCCGATCATCATTTTCATAAGCAGTTTGACCAGGGAAAACCGAGTGACGGCTGGCTCTGCGTAAAATGTCATATGCCAGAGAAACCCTACATGGTGATCGACTGGCGGGCAGATCATAGCATTCGCATCCCTCGCCCCGACCTTTCCGCTGAAATTGGTGTTCCGAATGCCTGTAATGATTGTCATAGTGACAAGACAGTGGACTGGTCGATGAAGTATATCGACCAGTGGTACGGTAAGCGCAAACGTTTTCATTACGGATCGGTTTTTGACAAGGCCAGAAAGGGGATTGCCGGATCAGAGACCGCTTTGGAGGAAGTTTTTTTCGAGCGTAAATATGTGGCCATTGTCAGAGCTACAGCAGTCTCGCTTTTGAATCAATTTCCCGGAGAGACGACGTTTAGGGTCTTGAAAGAGGCTCTAGGTGATGAAGAGTCTCTGGTTCGTCTTACCGCATTGCGCCTGGTGAACAATCTCAACTTCCAGGGGCTTGGCAAGGAAATTTTCTCACTATTGTACGACCCGGTCGCAGCGGTCAGGGCCGAGGCCGCATTCAATCTGCCTCAGAGTTTGTTCTCCCGGCTGAATGAGATGGAACAAGCGACATATGTGATTGCTTTGCAGGAGTATCGGGATGTTATGCTCTATTCGGCCGATTTTACCTTTGGTCAATTCAACCTTGGAAATCTGGCCGCTAAGCAAGGATATCAGGATAACGCAGAAAAATACTACCTTGCAGCAATCGCTATTGATGAGCTTTTTTACCCGGCACAGATCAATCTGGCCTTCCTCTATTATGGCATGGGACGTAAGTCCGAGGCCGAGGCCTTGTTCCGCAAGGTTGTAGCCAATTACCCTGACAATCTCGTCGTTGAGTACAATCTCGGCCTGTTGTTGGCTGAAGAAAAAAACTATGCAGAAGCTGCGATCTATCTACAGAGAGCGGCAGACGCGCTTGAAAAATCGGCACCGGTATTTTTTAATCTGGGACAGGTTTTCGCTCTGCTCGACAGGCATGAAGAAGCCCTGGTCGCCTTGCGTCAAGCGGTTAGCCTGTTGCCGTCTTCTGAATCATATTTTACGGCGCTGATCGAACAATACTTAAAACTGGGGCGCAAAGCGGAGGCTTTCCTGGCCGTTAAGGAAGCGGCGGAGGATCTCAGCCCGGGATATTTAAGGCGTATCCATGATTATATCGAGCGCTATCCACGCAAATAACATTTCGATCTTCAGAATGGTAGTTTTTGCATGGGGATTTGGCAAAATTTCGGATTAGGTCAATTTAGGGTGATTTTTCCACTGGTTCCTTCCCCTCTCGGCTCAACTCAGTCATCAGGGAAATTATCGCTTCCAGTCTTTTTTCAGCTGTAATCATGGCTTCATCAAAATCTTCTGCACCGATGAGCAGTTTCAATTGTAACGGTGCGATGATTGCGCCAATGAGAAGTTCCGAGCACATATCAAGGTCTGAATCACTGATTGCGCTAATCTGAAGCTCTTTAAGTTTTTTGGAAATAATGTTTCGACAGTTGATAATGATATCTTCATGGTACTGTCGAGCGAGAATCCGGTTTGTTTTAGCTTCTGAAATGACCAGTCGTGTCATTTCCAGCTGCCTCGAAGAGAGGGCAAATCTTGTCAATTCGAGAAAAACCTGTCTGAATTTCGCACTTGAAGGTTGCTTTATGAGCTGGCGAGATATCGGCTCTTTGTTGTCGATGGAGACGCTTTCCAATAATTCCTGAAAAAGCTCTGATTTGTTCGAAAAAACCTGATAGAGGGTTTTTTTGGAGATTTTGCACGCCTTAGCGATATCCTCCATGCTGGTCGAGCTATAACCGCATTCCAAGTAAAGTTTTTCTGCCTTCTCAAGAATGAACGCCTTGCGTTGTTCTGGATTCATTGTTGGTGGCCGGCCAGCCCGTTTCTTTTTGCTATCCATTCCCATTTCTTTCCGGTTCCATACCTTATTGTAATTGGACATGATTTAGATCGTTATGCATATTTAGGAAACGGTCAAGTTTCCTAACTTGGCGGAAGTGAGATCCCAATCTGCCGTAATGCAGATTTAAGAAATCACAAATAGTTAAAGCTGGCAATACAAAAGGCTTTTTGTTCATTGAGAACGATTTCTGTCCCTTACTTTTATGGAGGATTATCATGGAATTTATCGAAGAAATCTCGGCAGCTGTACAGCAGGGAAAAGCTAAGATCGTCAAGGCAAAGGTTCAGGAAGCTGTAGATAACGGAATTGACGCGAATGTGATTTTGAATGATGCCCTTATCGCAGGCATGAATATCATTGGCGCCAAATTCAAGCGTGATGAAGTCTTCGTTCCTGAAGTCCTGATCGCCGCCAGAGCAATGAAAGCAGGTGCCGAAATCCTTAAGCCTTTGCTGGCAAGTAGTGGTTTTAAGGCCGCGGGAAAAATGATCCTGGGGACCGTCAAGGGCGATATGCATGACATTGGAAAAAATCTCGTCCGTATGATGGTTGAGGGTAAGGGGATCGAAGTCATCGATCTCGGTGTTGATGTCCCGGCCGAGAAGTTTCTTGAGGCTGCCAAAGAGCACGGTGCTCAACTTATCGCAATGTCCTCGTTGCTGACAACAACCATGGGCGAAATGAAGGTGGTTATCGATCAATTTGCCAGTGAAGGAATCAAGGATCGGTACAAGTTCCTGATTGGTGGCGCACCTATTACTCAGGACTTCTGTGAAAAAATCGGTGCTGACAGCTACACCCCGGATGCAGCTGCAGCCGCGGATGCAGCCTATGGCTTTGTAACTGCCGCTTGAAATGAATTTTCGCAGTAAAGGATATATTTGATGGATTATAAATTTTATCACGATTTGGCCAAGACTTTGCCAGCCGTACCTTTAGCAGCCCATCTGGTTTTGCATGAGCAGGCCGATCCTGAAGAAATCATCTATGATGGTGAGCGGTTAGGGAAGGTTTTGGTTGAAACCGCCAAGCGCTTCAATACGAAATTTGCCTTTCCGCTTATGGATCTTACCCTTGAGAAGGAGCTGATGCTTCATGTCATGGGGTTGGTCCAGTCATCTGAAGAAGCAGAGACCTTTCACTTTGACGAACTTCCGCCGGCTGAGGTTCTGGCAAAGGTGACCGACTCATTAGATGTTTCAGTCATTCGCCGCATGAAGGCATCTTGTGACGCTATCTCTTATGTTGCCCAGGAGGGTGGCGATATCCTGCCGATGGGTATGGGGATCGGTCCGTTTTCCTTGCTGACCAAGCTCATGGATGATCCTATTACTGCGGTTTACATGGTCGGTAGCGGGATGACTGCCGACGATGATGAAAGTGTCGAAATCGCGGAAGAATTACTCAAATGCGCTGAGCGGGTCATCTATAGTTACTGGGTGGCCCAGTGTGAAGCCGGCGCTAAAGCGCTGTTTAATTGCGAGCCCGCTGCAAATCTCGTTTATTTCTCACCCAATCAGATAGCATCTGGCTCAGATGTCTTTGACAGGTTTGTCATTGAGCCTAATGCTCGTCTGCGTGATCTTTTGGTGTCCAAGGATGTCGATTTTCTACTCCACGACTGCGGTGAAATGCGTGCTGAAATGATCCGCTCCTTGAGCAACCTACGTCCAAAAGTGTTCAGTTTTGGCAGTCCTGTTGCCCTCTGGGAAGCTGCACCTCATGTCGATAAAGACATCGTACTGTTCGGAAATTTACCGAGCAAGAAGTTCTATTCTGACGAGCTGTCAGTTGAGGGAATCTATAAACTGATTGAGGAAATTACCGAAAAAATGAGCGCGACTGGACATCCTTACATCGTTGGCACGGAATGCGATGTTCTCTCGATGCCGGGTTATGAGCAGGTCATTATGGAGAAAGTCATTGCAATGAACCAGTGTCCGATTGCCTGAAGAGTGATCGACGCATAAGGAGATAGAGAATGACCGAAAGAGAAAATGCGCTGTTAGCAATGGCCCATAAAGAGCCAATGTGGGTTCCTAGTGTGTTTGATTGTGCTGAACGTGTTCCTGACTTCATCAATGAAAGACCTGTTTTTGAGACAGGTTATGACTGTTTCGGTGTTCATTGGGTAGAGACCGGTAAAGAAACTATGGGTATTACCCATGTCGACCCTCATATGCCACATGTTCTTGACGATATCTGTGATTGGCATGAGAAGGTTAAGTTTCCCGATCTTGATGCGATTGACTGGGCCCATGTTGCCGAGGTTGCCAAAGGACTTGATCGCGAAAACAGGCTGATCATGTACTGGTCGAATCTGGGACTGTTCGAAAGAACCCATACCCTGATGGATTTCGAGGAAGCACTCTGTTCCTATATGGAAGAACCTGAAGAGATGAAGGCTCTGATTGAGGCTATTGCAGATCATAAAATCAAGGCCTTCAAGCTCATGCACGAGCATTGCAACCTCGATCTCATCCTCTATCACGATGATTGGGGAATCCAGACCGGATCTCTACTTCCCAAACATGTCTGGGATGAAATTATCAGACCTGCAACTCAAAGACTTTATGCCAGCGTTAAGGCAATGGGGCTCTATCTTGTTCATCATTCCTGCGGCAAGGTCGAACAATATATCCCAGAAATGATTGCTATGGGAGCGGACGGTTGGGCCTCATGCCAGAGTTGTAACGATCTGGGCGCGATAAAGAAAGAATATGGTGACAAGATTGCTTTTTGGGGCGCGCTTGATGACCAGAACGTTCTTGGCAAGCCGGATACGACAGACGAAGATCTCTACGCCGAAGCCAGAGAAAAAGTGGAACTGCTGGCAGAAGGCGGTGGCTGGCTGGCTGGTCCAGCAACCTACAGGTCTTTTAATCCGGCGCATGACAGAAAGTGTGAAGCCATGATCAAGGAAATGACCTTGAAATACTAATTGAAACCTGACCGTGATCAATAGTCGCCCGTTTCATCAGATTGGTCTTTACACAAGTGGTTAACGTTGATGAGCAATGTTATAGGGTTGCATGTTAGTTAGCCTGTTTCGTTGATTTCATTTAAAGGATAAAAAACATGACCGAAAGAGAAAATGCTTTGTTGGCAATGGCCCATAAGGAGCCAATGTGGGTTCCCAGTGTGTTTGATTGCGCCATGTTGTGCCCGGACTTTATTAATGAAAGACCGATCTTCGAAACAGGGTACGACTGTTTTGGTGTTCATTGGTTGGCAACAGGCAAAGAGTCGGGCGGGATTACCCATGTCGATCCACATGTGCCACCGGTTCTAGACGATGTCTGTGATTGGAGAGAGAAGGTTATGTTCCCTGATCTTGATGAAATTGACTGGAACGCCGCGGCAAAAGTTGCAGCTGATTTCGATCGCGAAAACAAGCTGGTTATGTATATGTCCAATCTGGGGGTTTTCGAGAGGACTCATACTCTCATGTCTTTTGAAGATGCTCTGTGTGCTTTTATGGAAGAGCCTGAAGAGATGACGGCTCTGATTGACGCGATTGCCGACCACAAGGTCAGGGCTTACGAGCTCATGCACAAGCATTGCAACCTCGATGTTATTATGTATCACGATGACTGGGGAACGCAGAACGGTCCCCTGCTTCCTCACTCCGTCTGGGAGGAGATTGTCAAGCCTGCAACCAAAAGAGTTTATGACAAGGTAAAGTCTCTGGGCATTTATCTTACCCATCATAGTTGTGGAAAGATTGAACAATATGTTCCTGAAATGATCGCCCTTGGTGCTGATGGTTGGGCATCTTGTCAGAGTTGTAATGATCTTGGTGCGTTAAAGAAGCAATATGGTGACAAGATTGCTTTCTGGGGGGCTCTCGATGATCAGCATGTTCTTGGCAACCCTGCAACTACAGACGAGGGCCTTTTTGCTGAGGCTAAGAAAAAGGTTGAAATGCTCGCCGAGGGCGGTGGTTGGTTGGCCGGCCCTGCTGCCTACACGTCTTTTATCTTTCCGCAAGACAGAAAATGCGAAGCCATGATCAAGGAAATGACCTTGAAAAACTAATTTGTTTTGACGGAAGTTGAATATGAAAGATTCAATTTTGGTAAGGCTTACGGGACGACAAGAACAGACACTGCTTGACGTCATTCGGCAAAATCAGGTTTACATACTGGCGCCCTGCAGTGGCGAGGGCGTCTGCGGGAAGTGTCGTGTCAGGGTGTCGGCAGGTGCCGACACCCTGCATTCGCCGACCCATGAAGAAAAGCAGTTCCTCTCTGCTGCGGATCTTCAGTCGGGTGTCAGGCTTGCCTGCTTTGCCAGGTTCGGGACCGATGGTTCTGTGACTCTGGCAGAGACTGAAGAAATCTTCTCTGTCCCTTCATTCGATTTCGAGATACCTGACTACACCTTCACTAATACAGAGCAGCCTCTTGTCGCTGCGATCGATATTGGAACAACTACCATAGCTGTCGCTCTGTTTGACCGTGCTCAGAAGTCGTTGTTGAAAGTCATATCTTCAACAAACGTTCTGAGAAGCTTCGGTGCGGATGTCTTAAGCCGTATCAAGTATATCGACAGCGATTTGACACGCATGAAAAACCTCCAGGAGCTGTTGGTTCATCAGCTGCAGCAATTAATAGAAACCTTGGCAGTAGAGGCCGGGCATCGGCTTGATGAGCTCGAAAAAATTTGCGTTTGCGCTAACACAACAATGCTCCATTTTTTGACCGGAGAAAATCCTGCCGGTTTGGGGTGTTTTCCTTTTAGACCCGTCTTTCTGGATGCCCGCTCCTATTTGCCAGACCAACTAGGGTTTTCATTGCCGCAGGACTGTAAGATCGACCTGTTGCCCGGGATATCTGCTTTTGTTGGGGCTGATATCGTGGCGGGAGTTCTTGCGACTAATATGCAACAGTCTCAGGCTCCCGAATTGCTGATTGATGTCGGGACAAACGGCGAAATGGTTTTGTCTGCCAACGGCGTTCTCTATTCGACCTCCACCGCTGCTGGTCCGGCATTTGAAGGTGGCCATATCGAATGCGGCTGCCCCGGCATTCCTGGTGCAGTCAATCAGGTGAGTTGGGACGGGTCCGAATTCGCTTACCACACGATCGATGAAAAACGTCCAATTGGTTTTTGTGGAACCGGTCTGATTGACTGCCTGGCCGCACTGTTAAAAGCTGAAGTTATCGATGAAACAGGTTCGCTTGACCTTGAAGACGGTTCGAGTGATTTCTTCCTGGATAAAGACAGTGCTGTCTACCTGACTCAGAAGGATATCCGCCAGTTGCAACTGGCCAAGGGGGCCATGGCAGCCGGCATTCAGGTGCTGTGCAACAATGCGGGCATTGAACCTGAAACGATAAGCAGGGTCTATCTGGCTGGTGGTTTTGGTTCTTTCCTGAAGGCGGATTCCGCTTGTGCTATTGGGCTTTTCCCTGCTTCTTTGATCGATCGCACTCTGTCTATTGGCAATTCGGCTCTTAAGGGAGCATTGCATTACGCACTGGTTGAAAGCAATTCATCAGTCGCTGTTCAGATTGTTGCACAGTCACATTCGGTTGATCTGTCTTCGGATCCCGATTTTCAAGATGAATATGTTGAACAGATGCTGTTCCCAGAGGGTGATTATGTCCTATCTTGATCAATCTGACGTTATTCCTCGTTATAAATTCATCTGCTGTGAAATCTTATTTCGTGAAGCATGTCAAGTTATGGCGACATGTGAGTCGATCATTGACCCTGTTTTTCTGCCTAAAGCATTGCACGACGTTGGCGCTGAATCCATGTCGTCAAGAATTCAACGTTGCATTGATGATGTCGAAGTTGACAGGTACGATGCGATTCTTCTTGGCTACGGCCTCTGTAATAATGGGGTCGAGGGTTTAAAGGCCAACATCCCTTTGGTTATTCCCCGGGTTCATGATTGTATTGGACTTCTTATGGGGGCTTGTGAAGCTTACCTTGAATATTTCCAGTGCAATCCCGGTACTTTTTTCAAATCCCCGGGGTGGGTTGAAAGAGATATAGATCCGAACAGTCACTCTCAAAGCATTACATCAAAGCTTGGAATGGACTATGACATCGATAAGCTCACACAGCTTTACGGTGAGGAAAACGCTGATTTTCTGAAAGAAACTCTCGGTGACTGGCTGACAAATTATCAAAAAATCACCTACATCGATACGGGCACAGGAAATGCCGAAAAATTAATCGGACTCTCAAAGGAAAGAGCCGTATCTCAGAAATTAGATTTTGAAGTCGTTAAGGGGAGCCTCTCCCTGATTGACAAACTCTTTTCTGGACAATGGCAGGCTGACGAGTTTTTAGTTTTACCCCCTGACCAGCCTATTGAAGTCTCCCATGATGAAAAAATTTTCTGTAACCGCTGGTAAGTCAGTCTATGCAACAAAAACAGGTGTATACCCCGACAATGGCTAGTTCCGTACCTGTGATCGCTAAATAATTGTGTGATTCTCATAGATTGTTTCAATCTCTGTAGCTCCAGATTGACCCGATAATTGGCACCCCTGTTATGCTCTTTTGTCGGGGAGATTTGGCTATGTAGTAAATTGCTGCTGTCGCTCAGACCGTTGAGGTTTGCTGCGTCAGCGGTTTTTTATCGGATGATCCATAACTACGAAGCATATTAGTCATTACTATTATGAATTGGCGCCAATAGTTGAAAATGTATATGTTTTACGGATTCGATATATGATCGACCAGTAACTGTAGCGCCTGACAATATCATGCAACATTTTTTGGGGGAGGGACTGTGATGGGTCTTCGTTGGGAAAGGTTATGTGTTTCGATGGTTGCTGTTTGCCTTTGTCTGGTTCTGTATACGAACCAGGCTTCAGCCGAACCATTGAGATTGGTCTTTATGAATTACTTTGATTCCGAAAATCCACATACAAAAGTTATGCAAGCATGGATAAACGACCTGGAAAAACGCTTTTCCGGTAGAATCAAAATTAATTTTTCACATGAATCAAAAGTCATTAGTGCTCCGCAGACCTATAGTGCAGTAAGGCACGGCTATGTTGATATCGGTATTACTGCGCTGCAGTATACAAGGAGTCTGTTTCCGGTTATGGAAGTTGTTTCACTCCCTCTTGGATTTTCAGACAGTGGCATAAATACAGCAGTTGTCAATGAGGTTTATGACAAGTTCAAGCCTGCGGAATTTGATCAGGTTAAAGTACTTTACTTCATGCCGTCTGGACCTGCGTATTTTCACACTAAAGGGTATTCTGTTCAATCTTTTGACGATTTAAAAGGTCGACATATCCATTCGAACGGGGCTTTTGATAAGAGCTTGTCTGCATTTGGAGTTACCCATGTCTCTATTCCCATGACTCGGCTCCCCGGCGCTCTTGAAAAAGGAACCATTACAGGCGGGCAATGGGATTTTTCTGCCAGTTATAACTGGCACCTTGCTCAGTATGTTGATTACGATATTGTCTGTGACGAAATAGCCAGCTCGGCAGGTCTGTTTGTCTTTATGAACAAGCAGGCATGGGAAGAGCTGGATCCGGATATTCGAAACTACATTGAGCAAAAAAGACCGATGTGGGCGGCGAACCACGGTAGGGCATGGGCTGCAGGCGATGCCCGCGGGCTGGCTTACAGTCAATCCCAGGGGAATACGATCATCAAGGTGACACCTGAGGAGGGGGCGAAGTGGCGTTCTGCACTGCAGGGTGCGATTGATGACTACATTTTGAAAACGGAGAGCCTCGGTCTGCCTGGGCGCGATGTCGTCAACTTCGTTGAAAAGAGACTTGGTGAAGCGAAAAAAGGTGATTTTGTAAGTGAGTACATTTTGAATTAGTCGATCATCAGTTCCTACTGGTGGGCAACCCGGTGCGTCAGCCTTATTGTGGCTGGCGCATTATTTTTTTGAGATTGAGATCATAATGCTTTTCTGTTTTTTGGCAGGCGAAAAGCCGTCCCGTAAAAAACGACAGAACTGAAAGAACACAAAAGTATAGAAGGTAGGGAAACAACATGTCGATTGGAAAAATCGCAGCAGCACTTGAAGACATTCGTCAGGGAAAAATGGTTATCTTGGTTGACGATGAAGACAGGGAAAATGAAGGCGATCTTGTTGCTGCAGCTGAGTTGGTAACAGCGGAAACCATCAATTTTATGGCGACACATGGCCGAGGGCTGATCTGTTTGTCGCTCACGGAAGAGCGAGCTGATGAGTTAGAACTTCCCCTGATGAGCAGTGAGAATACCTCATCTTTTGGAACTGCATTTACCGTATCAATTGAAGCACGGCAGGGAGTCACGACAGGCATTTCTGCTTTTGACCGAGCTCATACCATTCGTGTGGCAGTTGATGATAGTTCGACCGCCCGTGATCTTGCCCGGCCCGGCCACATCTTCCCGCTACGGGCAAAAAGGGGGGGCGTCATGGCCAGAACCGGGCAGACTGAAGGCTCGGTGGATCTTGCCAGGTTGGCCGGGTTGAAGCCTGCCGGGGTTATTTGTGAGATCATGAATGATGACGGGTTGATGGCCAGAATGCCGCAGCTTGAAATATTTGCGGCGAAGCATGACTTGAAAATTATCAGCGTTGCAGAACTCATCGCCTACAGGATGCGCAATGAGCAATTCATTGCGCGGGCCGCAGCAACAACCCTGCCGACAGCATATGGAGGCGACTTCAAGGTTGTTGCTTATGAAAATACTCTTGATGATGCGCAGCATCTTGCGCTGATCAAGGGGACGCTGGATCTGTCCCGGCCAGTTCTGGTCCGTGTGCATTCCGAATGTCTGACCGGTGATGTCTTTGCGTCTCAGCGCTGCGATTGTGGTGAGCAACTTCAGGCAGCAATGGCTCTGATGGCCCAGGAAGGAGCAGGTGTTCTTATTTATCTGCGTCAGGAGGGGCGTGGTATCGGTCTGGTCAATAAGCTCAAGGCCTATGCCTTGCAGGATCAGGGTTATGACACCGTTGAGGCAAACCATGCCCTGGGTTTTGTCGCTGATCTGCGTGATTACGGCGTCGGAGCACAGATTCTAGCCGAAATCGGTATCAAGCAGATACGTTTGCTAACAAATAACCCGAAAAAAATCGTTGGATTGGAAGGCTATGGGCTAGAGGTTGTTGAACGGATTCCCATCGAAATTACTCCTCAGAGTCACAACATAAAATACCTCAAGACAAAACGGGATAAGATCGGTCATTTCTTGCGTGGTTTATAGCTGTGGAGATTTTTCATGGTCCTCTCGCCGACTCCCTTGAGCTATTACAAATTGTCATGATTCCATAAGAAAAAGGCATTAGCCCCATTTTTCTTAAAATGTTAGTTTTTGCTAATCGAAAATTGTGTTGTTTGCTCGGTCAGAAAAGTGGGGAAAATATGAACAAGTTGTCACTGCGTATTCAGATACTTTTACCGGTTATCGTTTTAGTTGTCGTCGGCATGATAGCTGTCATCTTTACGGCAATGCGAACAACATCTGGACTCATTGAAAAAAATATCATCGAACACCTGGAAGAAACCACGCAAGGCATTGCGACTCAGATTGGGAACTGGGTTGTCGATATGAAAATTGATTTGCGGGTGTTCAGTGATTCAAGGGTTTTCTCCGATATCCTTGCTTATCAGAATGCCAGTAATGGAGCCTATGTTCAAAGAGCCAACTCGGCTCTCGCTGAGTACGTTGAACGCTATGATTATTACGATGAGATTGTTCTGTTTGATAAAGAGGGGCTCTCGGTTGCGGCATCTGTTCCAGCCATAATCGGTAAAATCAACATCAAGGAAGACCCTTCCTTCCAGAAAAACTTGCAAGGGGAACAGACCATCAAGCGTGTCATGAAAAGCGTGTCGACTGGCAGGCCGATTTTCATCATTGCCTCCCCGGTGATGGTGAACGGCAAGGTTGCAGGAAGTCTTGCTGCTGCAGTGTCATTGAGCCGTTTTTCTGAAGAATCTATTTCAACGATCAAGGTCGGCCAGCAAGGCTATGTTTATCTGACCGATAGTAACGGTCTTGTGATCGCACACAAATTTCCTGAGCATATCCTGAAGACCAATATCAGGAATTTTGATTGGGGCAATAAGGTTCTTGAGAAGAAGCAGGGCATTATTAACTACCATACCAATGGTGATGACAAACTTACAGTTTACCGTACCGAGCCAATTACCGGTTGGTTTATCGGTGCAGAAGCCTTAACAAAAGATCTCTTCGGTCCGCTGCGAAAGATGCAGATTAAAACCGATATTATTGCACTGATCGTTGTCATCATCATGATTCTTGTTATCGTTTGGACGATCAGGCCTGTCATAGCTGCGCTTGTAAGAGGCGTAGACTTCGCCAGGGAGATTCAGGGCGGCGATCTAACCAACCGCCTTTGCTTCAATCGTGGTGATGAAATTGGTCGACTTGGCGAGGCTCTCGATTCGATGGCCGACAGCTTGCAGCAGCGTGCAGAGTTGGCAGTAGCAATTGCCGCCGGAGATCTGACTCAGGATGTCGTCTTGAACTCAGAGAAAGATGTTCTTGGTCGGGGACTGAAAACAATGAGTGAGCGCCTTAACGAGATTCTCGAACAGATCAAACTGGCCAGCGAGCAGATCGACGCAGGTTCTAATCAGGTTTCCGATTCGGCCCAGGATCTTTCTCAGGGGGCGACCCAGCAGGCCTCAGCCATCGAGGAGATCGGTGCAAGTCTGAACGAACTTTCAGGTCAAACCAGGGGCAATGCCGAAAATGCTGCCACAGCCAATCAGTTGGCAGCCGCAGCCAGGACCGCGGCCCATGATGGCAGCAGCCAGATGCAGCAGATGGTTGCCGCAATGCGGGAAATCAACGAGTCGGGTCAGAATATCGGCAAGATCATCAAGACCATAGACGAGATTGCCTTTCAGACCAACCTGTTGGCCTTGAATGCTGCCGTTGAGGCCGCTAGAGCAGGGCAACACGGCAAGGGCTTTGCCGTTGTCGCTGAAGAGGTGCGCAACCTGGCAGCGAGAAGCGCCAAAGCAGCTCAGGAAACCGCGGATCTGATCGAAGGTAGTATTGCCAAGGGCGTAAATGGAACCAATATCGCCAATGGTACTGCAACTGCCTTGGAAGAGATCGTCAGTGCTATCGGCAAGACTTCCGATCTGATTGCCGAGATCGCAGTATCATCACAGGAACAGGCCGATGGTTTGGCGCAGGTGAATAATGGTATCGGCCAGATCGACCAGGTCACTCAGCGCAATACCGCCGGTGCTGAGGAGAGCGCTGCGGCAGCTGAACAACTGTCCAGTCAATCATCTTATCTGCGTCAATTAATTGGTCAGTTCAAGCTCAAAGACCAGCGGCAGTATGGGGAGACGTCAATGGCCGGTCTGGAGATTTTGCAGACTGGCTCGATTTCAGTGAAAAATCCTCGGTCAGAATTCGGGACTGATGTCGGCAATTGGGGACAGATTCCAGTTAAGCCTAGACCGGTTATCGCACTCAATGATGGCGAATTCGGTAGATACTGAAATTTGCCAGTCGTATTCCGGGGCTTCTCCCCCATGGAGCTCCGGAATATCGACAATGTCATTTGCAAACGACTGACTGATGGTTTCAGGGTTGGTGATGGCCATTAATTTAGTCAAACGGTTCGGCCGAACTTGATCCCCAGCTTACGCATTCTTGCCCGCAGTGTGCTTGGATTGATTTCGAGGATTTCAGCAGCACCTTCCGGGCCGTGAATTTTGCCACCAGTGCTTTCCAGAACCGAGATAATATGCGTAGCTATGACCCTGTCGAGACTTGTCGGCAACTCCTCGTCTGCAGACGTTGGGTCCTTGATTCTGGTGTTTTTCTTTTGAGGGAATAATGAGGCAAAGGTCAATGGCCCATCCTGCCGAAGGATCAGTTCTCTCTCCACCAGGTTCTCCAATTCCCGGACATTTCCGGGCCAGTCATAGTTTCTGAGCCTCTCCAGGGCGCCGGGCGCAATTTCAGGCTCGGGGGCAATCCCCAGTTCACGGCTTTTGGAAATGACAAAGTGTTTTGCCAGGGCCGGAATATCCTCTTTGCGTTGTCGTAATGGCGGGACCATGATCGGAAAGACATTGAGCCTGAACCATAGGTCTTCCCGAAAGCTTTTGTCCGCTACCATGCTTTCCAGGTTGCGGTGTGTCGCTGCAATGACCCTGACATCGACGGCAACGGGCTTCTCTCCTCCGACACGCTCAATTTCACGGTTTTGTAATACCCGCAGCAGTCGCACCTGGGCCTGTAGTGGTAATTCGCCTATCTCGTCAAGGAAAATGGTTCCCCCATTCGCCCTTTCAAAGCGACCGCGTTTAGCATTGACAGCGCCTGTAAAAGCCCCTTTTTCATGACCGAACAATTCGCTGTCAATGAGGTTCTCGGGGATGGCACCACAGTTTACCTTGATAAATGGACCGTCCTTGCGTTTGGATGCGAAATGAATAGCGTTGGCTATGACTTCCTTGCCGGTTCCTGTCTCTCCCAATAGTAACAACGTGCTGGAGCGCAGAGCGACTTGCTGGACCATGTTCATAACGTTGCTCAAGCCTGAGTTGCCGCCGACGACATTATTCTCCACATGCGGCAACAGTTCACGGCTCAGAAAGCGATTGTCATCAATAAGCATTTCTCTGAGCTTAACCTCTGATTCGTGTGCCAGAGCATTATTCAGGGCAATGGCGAAAGGTTCGGCAACTGTGGCAAGCAAGTCGATATGTTCGGCAGTATATTTGTCATCACCACGAGCGCGGAATACCAGGAATCCAATGAGGTTGTCTTCGATGCGCAAGGGGAGCGTCAGGTCGCTGTATCCATGCAGTTTGATGAGCGAGGCAAAAATACGAATGGGTTCGTCCTGAATTGACGAGGTGGTCAGTGTGAAAGGGTGTCTTAACCCCTTCATCCATTCCCAGATCCCCTCAGGAAGCGGGAGGATTTCTTCCGGTTTTACATTTTTGACTGTAGCAAAGGCGATAAGTCGGGTCGCACCGAGATTTTTGTCCAGAATGTGCAGCGACATATAATCAAGTGGGAAAAACTTGCGCATGTATTCAAACGCTCTGCCAAAAGCAGTGTTGAGCTCGAGACTGCTGCAAATTCTCAGGGTCGCTTCACGGAAAAATTCATCTTTATTTATACGCATAATTTCTGATTTGAGTCGCTGTTTGAGAATAGGGGGCCACCATATTTGACAATCCATGACCGGCTTGCCAAGTATGATAATTTTAGTTGTCATATTTGACAAGAACGATTTCCTTAAGGAACGCAAGTGCCTATTTTGTATGGTTTCTTGGTTTTGGCATGGTGGTTGCTTTATAAATAACTATCACTTCGAATCTCTGTCTGGAAGAGATTCAGAACCTTGCCTTGATTGCAAGTAACGTAAAACTTATGGAGTAGATTCATGAACGCAAAAACACTAACCCTGGCATTAATCTTCGTTGGAACACTGCTTGCCGGTTCGGCCATGGCAGACGAATGGCCGATCGGTCCAATTTATCTTGATTCAAATTCAGCGACAATGACAATGGCTCCACGAGTCATTATCCATCCCGAAATTGTCGGCAGCTATCGCGCTTATATTGGACTGAATGATCTCTACTTTGCCGCTGACGATACCCTGGCTCAAAAACCTGTACAGGTTGAGATTGACAGTTATCAGATTGCCTTAATGCAGAAGGTATTCGTTGAACAAGGATACCGTAATCCTATTAACGGAGTCCTTGATGGTAAAACACGATCCGCAATTTACGATTTTCAGGTTGAGCATGGCCTCACCAAGACCGGGTACCCGACTCTTGAAACTTTGCAGGCCGTATCTGTCAACAACATTACCTCGGGTTACCTGCACTTGTTGACTGTCTCTGAATAGTTTATGTAGGTTGATTCGTATTGGTTGAGCGGACCTTCCCGCTGTGAGCAGATAAGAACAGAATGTGTTAAATATTACCTCCTCGATATCATCTGTTCTAACCTCAAAAGGCCGGATATCCTCCGGCCTTTTTTATTATATATGACCAGCTATTGAGACGTGCTCATGATAGTTGGTCGGTTTTATTCAGCAAGTAGGCTCTTTGGGCAGAAAGCGTTTATAGTCGACTTCCATAAAATCTGAGCGAATGAATTTGTCCTTCATGTGGAACGGAGCGGTACAGTCGAAAATTGTCTTGCAGGTGGTTCCGTGAGCAATGATCGAAGGGCTCATACCCAGAGATTGTGATGGGTCGAGGGGATGGCTGCGGACTCCAGGGATGATAATTGTATCGACATCACTCTGGTAGCGGGTCATCATAGCCCACAGAACATCATTGCTATCAAAGATGTCGACATCGTCATCGACCAGAATGACTGTTTTCAGCTCAGGGAATGCAGCAAAGGCACAGAGCGCTGCCTGACGTTCACGCCCCTGATCGGTTGGGATCTTTTTGCTCATTTGCATGATGGCGAGCAATTTACCGCCACCGGCGGAGTGAGCATAGACGTTCTTGACCTTGCCAGGCATAGCGTCGTTAACAATACTCAAGATGCTGGCTTCAGTCGGGATACCGGCCAGGTTGACGTGTTCTTCACTGCAACCGATGGTTGTTTGGCAGATCGGGTTCGTGCGGGTCGTGACCGATTTGACTTTCATAATCTTAACAGCCGGATTTGCTTCGCCGGTGAAGCCTGGGAATTCTGGCATGGCGAACCCTGTGTTTGAGTGTTCATCTTCGCGCATGCGGACATCTGGGAGGATTTCACCTTCGATGACGATTTCTGCGTTGGCAATTGCTTTACTGTTGACGGTCAGGCAGTCAACCAGTTCGACTGGGCGCTTACGAAATGCGCCTGCAACTTCAAGTTCGTTGAAACCGATCGGAGTTGCTGGCGGTTCGAAACATGCGGCAATGTAGACAGCTGGATC
Source organism: Geopsychrobacteraceae bacterium (assembly GCA_963676795.2). Lineage (GTDB taxonomy): Bacteria > Desulfobacterota > Desulfuromonadia > Desulfuromonadales > Geopsychrobacteraceae. The sequence goes on from CAXXTB010000002.1 coordinate 381,709, forward strand.
AAGGCCGATGTTGATCGTGATCGGTAGTGCTTTGCCAGCTTTTTCGGCATTTTCACGGAACGAGTCGATGTGGCGGCCAGGGGCGAAGTAAATCGAAATCTCATCCGGAGCCTGAAGACACTGACGGTGGATGGTGACGTCAGTCTTTCCGGTGTCTGGATCTTCTGCATAGACCAGACCCATGGTGATGTATGGACCGGCATCCTGCAGAGTGTTCGTCGGAGCAGGAACCAGTTTACGTATATCAAAGCCGGGATCTGTTGCCATGTGAACGACTTCCTGACATTGAGCTTTTTCCCTTGGGATGGTGACAGGTGGAACCGGAGCACTGAGGGCTTCTGTTAGTTTGTGACCGAGTTCTTGAGGGGCATAACCCATCATTTGTGCAACGCGATTACGGCAGGCAACAATACCGGTTGCAACGCGAGCACCGGGGTGACCTTTAATATTGTTGAACATCATCATTGGGCCTATTTTAGTTGGCCGTTTAGTTGTTCCGGCCGCGCCAATGTATCTGTAAACACCAGAAAGTTCTCCGACCGGGTCCACCTCTGCATCGGTCTCGATAAATTGACCTGGAATCTGCTTCAGAAATTCAATGGCGCTTCTGAAATCATGAATGTCTTCAGGTGAGAGCTTTTTATTTGTTTCCATGCAACAAAATCTCCTTTTTTATGATTGTGATTGTAAAAAATTCTTCTTGAGAAAGTATCTATCCCACGAAAGACTTTTATATGCTCAGATGATTTTTCTTTAAAAGTGCTTGTCTTCGTTTTTTTGTATGTAGGTTAGCTACTGTGTGGATGATAAGTGTAAGGTGATCTTACCTAAAATGGGAATGTTTTTACAGAAGATATCAGAAGGTTGACCGGATCATCCAATGCAAATATTTCATGATTCCATAACAAAACGACATTGTTCGTGGCTGAGTTTTATAGTGGATTGTGTAATGTCTCAGAGAGATTCCTCTCCAAATATACCGCCATCAGTTTTAAGTCATATTTAATTTGTTCCGTGTCCAGTTTATATTTGCGGAAAGCCTGGCAATGGTTTTGTCTTCTTCAGATACCGTCTTCCAGAGATACAATGCGACATTGTGCGCTAAGGTTATCCATTTTTGCTGACTTCCTCCCCCCCCCATTGACAGGGCTAACCGAGGTAAGTGATTTGAGTCTGAAAACTTGCTGTAATCTCGTTAGGTGTTATGTTGTTCAGCGACCGATGAGGTCGATTGGCGTTGGAATCAAGTCGTCGATTTTAATTTTGGCTATATGCAATCTGAGGTTGGTACAACAGACAGCACTTCCTGTATCTGGCATCCTCCGGCATCTCCATGGGGGCCACCTTCATGTGCCTGTTTGAAGCCCATGTGCAGGTTGGAGTCAGTGTTGCACCTTTGGCCTACTGTTGTGGCCCGGTAATTGTTATGATGCTGTAACCGACCCTCTTTAATGAAAAAATGACAGCCGTCAAACTGCTCGGTTTTTTTACCGTAGTGCTGGGGATGTTTTTTATCAACGGGCGGCCTGAAGCAGGGCTTTGTGATCCATATCGACCCTGAAGACTGCCTGCCCATCGTGTCGCTGGGCATCATCAGCACCGGAATCGGATGCTATTTTTACTTTTCCTCTACTGGCGATTTGAACGTCCGGACCGTGGCCATCCCGGGATACCTTGAGCCGCTTTCCGAATTGTTTCATCTTTTTGGGAGAAGCCCTGTGCCCTGTGCAATGGCTAGGCTCTGTGTTGGTTTTAGGTGGTGCGTTTTTCGGTGAATTGTACGGAAGGCGAGCCCTGCAACCTCAAGCACTCCTATGAGCATTGAATTGGCTTAAAAACACTCGATTTTCATTCTCCTAATAGTCATCGAGACTATATAGGCTGGCTGGTTCCCCCCCCCCTAAAAAAATAATGTTTGTACCTCTTATTCATTTGCTCAGAGAGAAACCCCTTTTGATATTTGCGAAAAACATGTAGCATACCCAGTCCATTACTTCAATTTCACAAAGAAGTTTGTTTTGTTCTGCAAACAACAGAAATGCAAAAAAAATGTACCCTCCGGTTTAGTGACACTAACTTTTGGCAAGTGACACTAACTTTTGGCAAATGACACTAACTTTTGGCAAATGACACTAACTTTTGGCATTTCGCATAATCGGGAGGATGTTTTCAATGTCAGTTAACAAAGTCATCTTGGTCGGACGTCTGGGGAAGGATCCGGAATTGCGTTATACCCCTTCGGGTGCTGCAGTCGCAACCTTCTCTCTGGCGACAACCGAAAACTATAAGGATCGGGACGGCAATCGCCAGGAAAAGACCGAGTGGCACAACATCGTTGTCTGGCGTCAGCTTGCCGAGGTCTGCGGAAAGTTTCTCCATAAAGGGAAGCAGGTTTATCTCGAAGGGAAAATCCAGACCCGTTCCTATGATGATCGTGACGGGAATAAACGTTACATCACCGAGATTGTCGTCGATCAGATGCAGATGCTCGGCAGCCGCGAGGATTCTCAGGGAGGCGGTCAAGGTGGCCAGGGCAGCGGTTACGGTGGCGGTCAGAACTATGGCGGTGGCAACCAGCATAATCAGGCCCCTTCCCGCCCTGCTCAGAACAATACCTACGGCGGTGGTGGACAGTCCACGCAGCCCGACAGTTTTGAAGAGCCGGTTTTTAACCCTGATGACGAGATTCCGTTCTGACCCAGGTAAAACATATCTATTTCATGGTTCCTCAAAAGCCTGCTTCTAAAGCGGGCTTTTTTTATATCTGGTTATCTACTTGGCTCCAGTATCCCCCTTTCCAGGGACGCATGAACCCATCCATGGGGCTTGACAGTCGCCATCCGGGCGCCAGACACTCTTCCAAGGGGGATACTGAAGCCAGAACTGATCCAGCTGGAGCGAACTGGATAACCAGATTTTTGTATTATGGTGATCAGGGAAAACGAGATATGTAATAGCTTACTTGCATTTGTAGATCATGTTCAATATGACCTGGTTACTCATTACTTATTACTTTATAAAAGGATTGAATGTAATTTATTACTTGCTTATCATTCTGAAAATCGACGTTATGTCGTTATCATCCTCATTCAGATTGGATCAGACGTCTGTTTTACCTCTGCGATAAACATTATTTGCGGTTTTAAAACGATTTTTCAGTGACAAAACGGATAACTCCACCTGTGATCATTTTCACCATATTTGGATTTTTTTTATTGACAGCTGTTCGCTTTTTGCTTTAAAAGTCCATCTCGTGAGATTGGGTTTCGTATGGCGATACCTTGCAGGTGGGAAATCAGGTCTCGTTAATTGCTGGAAAATTGAAGGACGGGGGGTCCTCTTCATTTTTTGAAGGGCTTCCCGTCTTTTTTTGTCCGGAATCGGTGTGCTACTGGCTGCCACTGCAAGCATGCTGAGTTTAAAGAGATGACTGTAGCTGAACGAACAGCTGCCGTTTTCATATGGGGGGGGACAACGACTGAGAAACGGGATAGGCCCGTTGTCGAAACGTTAGTATGTCACCACTTGGCTTGATGTTGTAAGTAAGACCCGCTGTCCCAGTACGATGTTTGGACTTTTTAAGTCTCAAATCCGTTGGAGAAGCAAAGTTTTACGCCCAAAGACGGAAACGACGTAAGTGAAGTAACAGGACATATGTCACAAACAAAGTATGGGGAGTAGGTCAATGCAAAAAGATCCGCAACAGATTATCGAACGCAGTCCAATGTCAAAACTGCAGATTACCGCAGTTGCGATGTGTATCCTGTTGAACGCTCTTGATGGATTTGATGTTCTGTCAATCGCGTTTGCCGCACCAGGTATTACCAAGGAATGGGGCATCGCCCGTGTTGCTCTGGGTATCGTTCTGTCGATGGAATTGATCGGCATGGGTGTCGGTTCTATCTTCCTCGGTGGTGTTGCTGATAAAGTCGGCCGCCGTAAGACGATTCTGGTCAGTACCGTGGTCATGGTCATCGGCATGTTCCTGGCCGGCCGTTCCCACGGCGTCTATGATCTGTCTTTCTACCGCTTCTTCACAGGTCTGGGAATCGGCGGTATGCTGGCAGCGACCAATGCCATGGCTTCCGAGTTTTCCAACGCAAAAGCCAAGGCCATGTCGGTTATGTTCATGGCTGGTGGTTACCCGCTGGGTATCATCGTTGGTGGCATCATCTCCGGTCACCTGCTGAAGGTTTACTCATGGCGTGCCATCTTCGATTTCGGCGCTGCCGTCACCTTTGTTTTCCTGATCCTGAGTATCTTCTTCCTGCCTGAGTCGATCTCTTTCCTCTGCCAGAAGCGTCCGGCGGGTGCTCTTGATAAGATCAACGCCATCCTGCGCAAGATGAAGCACGATACCATCGATGCTCTGCCAGCTGTCTGCTGCAAGTCTGAGAAAAAGAAGGTCGGTTTCGCCAGCCTGTTCGGTCCGGGCCTGATCAGCATCACCATCCTGATGATCGTTGCTTACTTCGGTCACATGATGACTCACTACTTCTTCCTCAAGTGGGTTCCAAAGATCGTTGTCGATATGGGTTATGCCGGTCCTGTCGCCGGTGCCGTTCTGGTATGGGCAAACGCCGGTGGCCTGATTTCCAGCTTCCTGATGGGCGTTCTGTCCCGTCGTTTCTCGACACGTGGTCTGACCATCATCGTTCTGCTCGGCTGTTCGGTGATGATGATCATCTTCGGCGCTGGTGCTGATTCCCTCAGCCAGCTGAACCTGGTTGCCGCCTGTGCCGGTTTCTTCACCCAGGCCTGTATTGTCGGTCTCTATGCCCTGGTTGCCAAGGCATTCCCGACCGAGGTTCGTGCCAGTGGTACCGGTCTGGTCATCGGTATCGGCCGCGCCGGTGCCTGCCTTGGTCCGATCACTGCCGGCATTCTGTTCTCCGGCGGTTTCGGCCTGCAGACAACCGCTATCGTCATGGCCTGCGGTTCCTTTATCGGCTTCCTTGCGCTGATCTTCCTCAAGACCAAATCAGCTGAGGTAGTTGCTGATGCTCAGGTTGCTGCGAAGTAATAGCGCAAGCAATATAGTGTTGTAACAACAAGGCCCCTGCGCTGGAAAAGCGCAGGGGCCTTGTTGCTTTTACGAAGTTTTTTTACCTGTTGTGTACGAATTGCATCAATTGGCGAAACTGGTATAGTTAGTTGGCGTGTTTTTGTGGTTTTCTGATATTTTTACTGATTCTTTGGGGTGGGGCACTTCATTTCTTTATATCAGGTGTGTGGCAAAGATCATCTTCTGAATTTGGTGTCTTGGTTATCTCAATGCATTACTATTAAATGTCATGGGGTTAGCCTTTCAGATTTTTGAGCCTTTTTCTATACAGCGAGCCACCTGTCTATGCAGAATGAGATTTTTTCTCAACAGCTTAGAGATGCTTTGAAAATCTCGTCCAGTGAGCCGACAACCTATCTGGAATTTGTCGACTGCCTGCTCGCGATGAAAGAGGATGGCGTTCCGGCAACCTGTCAGAAGATCATAAAGCGTCTCTGGCCCGAGGACTGGGATCTGGCCGAGGATAAGGTCCAGTTCTGTACGATAAAATGGGATCTTCTGCGTAAACGACGCCATAAGATCAATGAACGGTTGTTGGTCAGTCCGCTCTGTTTTTCCTTTTATATTCAGTTGACACCGGAAAAGGAGTTCAGAATTCTCTGTGCTGGCGAGGATATCTACCAGCAGCGCCTTGAAGATTATGAACGATCGCGCAGCAAGGCCCGTTCCGCTGCCGATCAGGCGAAGATCGATCAGGAAATAGCGCTGTTGCGGCGGCGGTATGGCTCTGCCAGTACTGTGTTGGTAAAACGCCCTGTTCCGTTCTGCTGGAATAAGGTTCTTCCCTTCGCTTCCTTTATCCTCTTTCTACTGCTGATTGCTGCTTCATTGTACCGACTCTATCCGACTTTTGTTGATCGGCATTCCTTTGCGGATAACCAGCTTGCTGTTGATGATATCTCCATTGCGGTGCTGCCCTTGGTCATCAAGGGATCTGGTGACTTGAATGCCGTGCTGGGGGAGGGGATTATTGATGGGGTTATCTCCTCGCTGTCCCGTTTGCCGCAGATGATTGTTATTTCCCGTAATTCGGTCTTCGCATACGTGAATCAGTCCGTCGATGCCGATCTCGCTGCCAGGGAACTGGGAGTTCGCTACCTTGTCGATGGCAATATTCAGACGGTAGCCACGCAGGTCCGGGTTTCTGTGCGCTTACATGACGCCACTACTGGTCAACTGGTCTGGGCCAGACGTTGGGACAAGCAGGTCGGTGATCTGTTTAATCTTCAGGATGAGATCGTCATGAGCATTCTGGCCGGTCTGCGCATGGAACTTTCCGATGGAGAAAAAGCCCTGGCCCTGGCCAAAGGCACGAAGAACGTCGAGGCTTACTGCAGGCTCATAGAGGCTTATCACTACTTTTTTCAGGAATCTCTGATCGATACCCTGCGTGCCCGACGACTCAGTGAAGAGGCCGTTGCTGCCGATCCCGACTATGCCGCCGCGTATGCCCTGATGGCAGACTGTTTCCTGAAAGAGATGGAGCAAAAGGGGGAACCTGAACTTCTCGTCAGGGCTAATCAAGCCATTCTGACGGCCAGAGCCATCGGGATCGATGATCCCGTCGTTCACAATATCTCGTCCCGGGTCTATTGGTATCTTGGTGAGTACGACAATGCCGTTACTGAAGCCAGACGGTCTTTGGAACTTGATCCGAATTTCGCCGAGGCGATCAACTGGTATGCTGCTTTACTCAACTGGCAGGGGGATCATGAAGGTGCGCTGCGCCTGTTGCAGCAATCCTTGCGTCTGAACCCCAAGGATCAGTCATTGACTCACCTGTTCATGGGCTTCGCCTATAGTGATTTGGGTGAATTCGACCAGGCCATCCACTTTTTAAAGGAATTTCAGCGTGCCCGGCCCAAAGCTTTGCATGTCTATCACCACATCGCGGCCTGTTATGTCGCTGTTGGTAATATGGAACAAGCTCGGGATTACATTCGCAAAGAACGCGAGCTGATCCCGACCCTCTCCATTCAGGGGATAAAATCCCGGCCGTCCGTGGGGCGCAGTCCGAAGACTCAGGACGCTTTTTTTGCCCGGCTGGCCCTCGCCGGAGTTCCCTGACATCGTCACAGGCACCACATTGCGTTGCAGGTTCTTCTCCTTTTTACTGTCCTGATTGCACTCCTGCGGCCATCAGTCTTTCCCCAATCCTGTTTTCTTTAGCCAGCCCCTTGCTCGTAACATGTCGGATTGTTTTGAAAAAATGACCTGGGAATAGGGCTGTTCCCAGCCCGGTCCCTCTAGGAATTCTTGGCTAAGTTACCGGAACGGTTTGTCTATTTTCCTTTCTGAGGTATCTGTTAGAGCTGTAACACTATTGTGTATTGTTGTCATTTTTTGTTGGGGAAGGGGGTCGTATTACAGTTGTTTTGTGTCAATGACGAGACAAAACATTCATCCATTCAAGGGAGGACGTATGGGAAAGAAAATGAGATTGTGGCGTTATTTGAGTTTGGGAACAGTCGCTTCAGCATTTCTGTTTTCCGCATCACTGGCAACGGCAGCCAAGTATCAGGATCCTGAAGATGTTGCCCTGGCCTTCGACCCGTCGGACGGAACGGCTTTGAGCGTGACCGTTGATGGTGCGCCTGTAGGGATCACCAAATATGTTGTCACCTATGTCGCAAACCCGGTTGCAGCTGATACGACAACGCTCTCCAATGCTGATCAACCCTATGGCTACCAGCGCATGGCTATCTTTGTTCCTGACAATCTTGCCGCTGATCAGGATGCTGCCATTATCTTTGCCGTCAACAACGGTGGCTGGATGAAGAGCGAACTGGGCTCCCGGGGCTTCAGTATCGAGGACGGCGGCTCTTACGTCAGTAACACAAACACCGACAGGACTGGGGCTGCCCTCGCCGCCGGCTACATCTTTGTCGATGTCGGCACCCGCAGTCGTACCGCCGTCGGCGCTGACGGAAGCTGGATTGGTAAGGCTCCCTCGGTTGTGGTTGACGCCAAGGCTGCTATCCGCTACCTGCGTCTGAATGATGCCGTTATCCCAGGCTCTTCTGAAAAGATCGTTATTACCGGCACCAGCGGTGGCGGCGGTCTGTCGACAGCGATCGCCGCAAGTGGCAACAGTGCGGATTACTACCCCTACCTCAATGAGATCGGTGCTGCCGGGATCGACTCTCACAAGAAGAAGCTGACCAGCACCCTCAAGGACGATGTCTTTGCGGTGATCGCCTACTGCCCGATAACCGACCTGGGCAATGCGGATATCGCTTACGAGTGGCAGTTCGGTCCTGTGCGTGAATTGAACGACTACCTGGCGGGTCCTGGCGGTGGCAGAAAAGCCGGTGCCTGGGTTCTTGACACTCTGCCAGCTTATATGCTCGACATCTCCAATGAAATGGCCCTTGAGTATCCGGACTACCTGGCGAGTCTCGGTCTGAAGATGAGCCCGCGCAAGCGCCTGACGGTTGAAACCATGCCGGAAGCGATCATGGCCTATGCCAAAGCTTCAATCGAGAAGGCTCTGGAAGATGGTAAGAATGTCCCGAACCTCGGTGAAGCCTGGGATGCGACAACCTGGCCGTCCTATGCTCCGGATTATGCGCCTGAGTCTCTTACCAGTTATGTCAATGACTGGTTCTCCTATGATGCCGTTGGTACGGTCACGGTCCATTCATACGAGAACTTCCTCAAGTACGTCAAAGCGACTACTGATCTCAAGGGTGCTCCGTCTTTTGACGTAACCGGTACCTCTGAAGTTGGCGCCAGCGTCGGCAAAGGCGAGACCAACCTGTTCGGTGCCGCTGATGTTGCTTATTCCAATTTCATGGCATGGGCATGGAACAATAACAACGTCGCAGGTGATGGTTCCGGCCTGGATGACACCGGTTTGTTCTGGAATCAGTATATTGGTGGCTCCGAACTCGAAAAGCAGATCAAGTTGATCAACCCGCTCCCTTACCTGATCAGCAGAAAAGATGGTGACAGCGCTCCATACTGGTACGTGCGCCACGGTCTGCGTGACCGCGACACTTCCTTTGCGGTTGAGATGGAACTGTTCTATGCTATCGACAATGATCCGTCGGTTCTCGATGTCAACACCGCACTGGCCTATGATACCGGTCATGCCGGCAACTACGACGTGCTGGAAGCCTATGAATGGCTGGCTGATATTCTGGCCGATGAAGCGCTTCCCGGCCACCGGGAAAAAAGCAAACACGGTCAGAAAAAAGGGCACAGGAAATAAATTGAGATGATGTTTTTCTGATGCCGATTGCGCCGTCCCCTGATTAGGCAGGGGACGGCTTTTTTTCGGCGACGTATGAGACCTTGGCAATTATCAAACCATTTTTGAATGCTTTCTTGTCGAGATTTGTTACAATTGCGAAGGTGATGTTCCGGGGGGGCTGACTCGATGAACTTATCTGAAGTTTTCAATGACGAGAGGCTTTTCCTATGCAGAGAGAGGACCTGTACGATCAGCTCAAAGATGTTCTGACAATTTCTGCCACTGAACCGACAACCTATCTTGAGTTCGTTGCCTGCCTCTTTGACATGGAAGAGGAGGGCGTCACTCCTTCCTGTAGCAAAATCATCAAACGTTTATGGCCTGAAGAATGGGAACAGGCTGCCGATAAGATTCAGTTCTGCGCGACTAAGTGGAATCTGCTGCGCAAGAGGCGGCATAAGATCAATGAGCGTATCTTTGACAGCTCTCTACTGTTTTGCTATTTCATCCAGCTCACCCCAGATAAGGAATTTCGCATCCTTTATGATCCTCATGCCATTTTTGAAGAGCGGCTGGAGGAGTTCAAGCGTTCGCAAGCCAAGACGAGCTGCCAGGAAGATCGTGAAAAGCTGGAAGAGACTGTTCGTAGTCTGCAGCTGCGCTTTGACGCTCTTCATCAGGCCGCTCCCGTCGGCAGGGAGCTTTTTCGCATCAGCGGCGTAGCACTGCTGAAGGCAACCGTGCTGGTTCTTTTCGTAGTCCTGGCCCTTGCATCCAGTCTGCGGGTCTATTCCTTCTTCACTGCGAAGCCTTCGCGTCCAGCGCCTGTCGCAGAAGAATCCCGGGATATGATCACCATCGCGGTCATGCCCTTTGTTGGCAGTCAGGAGGGCAACCGGACCGAGATCATCTTCAATCAGGGGTTGAGCGATGGGGTCATCTCCGCTTTATCGCGCTTTTCGCAGATGATGGTGATCTCGCGTAACTCCGTTGAGTCCTATCGCGGTCAAAGTGTCGATGTGGGAACCGTCGGCGAGGAATTGGGGGTTCGCTATGTCGTCGGCGGCAACACCTATGCTTCCGGCGGAAAAATCCGCATCGCAGCCCGCCTTAATGATGTCGAAACAGGCAGGGTTCTATGGAGCGACCAGTGGAATGAACAGTATGAAGATCTCTTCTCGCTGCAGAACGAAATAACCCTGAAGATCCTCGTCGCCTTGCAGGTCAAGCTCTCCGAAGGGGACAAGGCCCAGGCCTTTGCCCGGGGAACACGAAGTATCGAGGCCTACACCAAGTTGATGGAGGGCTACCATCACTATTTTCGGGAGAGCCACACGGACACCTTGATGGCCAGACGCCTGGCTGAACAGGCCATCGCGATTGATCCCGACTACGCCGCCGCCTACGCTCTGCTCGCCGACAGCTACCTGAAAGATATCGAGCAGCAGAGCGATACCCCGAGGTTATCCGAGGCCTACGAAATCATCCGGCAGGGACTTGAAATGGATCAGAATGACCCGGTCGTTCACAATGTCTATTCGCGGGTCTGCTGGCATGGCGGTGAGTATGAGAAGGCTTTGTCCGAGGCTAAAAAATCTCTGGAAATTGCTCCGAGCTATTACGAGGGGCTCTGCTGGTACGCTGCTCTTCTCAACTGGCTGGGGCGATCCGGCGAAGCGATTGAGGTTTATCAGCAGGCGGCGCGTCTTGATCCCAGGGATCAGACTTTGAGCTATCTCTTTGCAAGCTGGGCCTACCGGGATTTTGGGGACTATGAGAAGGCGATTGTCTATCTGAAGAAGGCCCGGGCTGGAAAGCGTTTGAGAACCTATGATTATACCCATCTGGCGGCCTGCTATGTGGCTTCCGGAGATATTGTTCTGGGACGAGAGATGATCAGGGAAGCGTTGGCCCTGGATTCGTCTCTGACCATCGAGTCGATAACCTCAAAACCGATTATCGCCATCGGTCCCGCCATGCAAAACCAGTTTGCCGGCTGGCTCAAACAGGCCGGATTGCCCTGACTGGTTTTCAGCCGGAAACAGTTCTTTCCCGCGGTGGCGGAATACCCCCCTGCTCGCAAGCTCGCTTCCCCCCTATTTTATAGGGGTGATTGAGGGGGGTGCTTTGAAGTCATTTTGATGTCCTTGTCGCATGGCTGCTCTGTCGTTCAACGCTCCTTTAAGACGAATGCCTTCCTTCCACTTCCTTTACGATTTTTCGAGTATTTCCATCCCTTTCCTGTGCTGTGAATAGCACTGTTCCCAGCAGTGTTCACAGGGCAGTTCACAGGTAACTATCTGAGATCGTTGACGAAATAAAATCAAAAACATAAATGTTTATAAGTGCGAAAGCCGCTTTTAATAGAGAGCTTTCGGGTTGGATTGTCTCGCCTTTTTAACATTTCAAGCCGGCTGTCACTTTCCGGTTTGAGGTGTTTCACTGGAGCTTTGTATCACAACGATACAAAGCATAAACATTCTTTTTCTGGGAGGTAAATGTATGAAGATGAGGAAGAGGTTATGGCGTTCTTTGGCTTTGTGCGGATTAGCCGCGACACTTGCATTAACTGGGGCCTGTAGCAGTAGCAACAGTAGCAGTAGTCATACTCCTTCAGCAGGGGTTTATGATGAGGATCTGCAGTTTGACGACACAAGCGGAACCGCTATCTCGGTAACTCTCTCGACCGGCGGAGTCGACACGACTCTTAATTTAACCAAGTACACTGTGACCTATGTTGCCAATCCTATTGAGATGGCGACAGAGTATTCAGAATGGTTCTTTACCGGCAGTGAGAGTACGGTAACTTTGTCAGATGTCTATTCATACCAGAAAATGAATATCTATGTACCGGACACGGCAGATCAGGATTCGGCAATTATTTTTGCCGTGAACAATTCCGGTTGGGCCACTCATCCGGTTTCGGAAAGTATTGTCGATGGCAATACCTATGAAACAGACTCAGATACCGACAGAGTTGGCGCTGCCTTGGCAGCTGGCTATGTTTTCATTGATGTTGGCACCCGTGGACGGAATGCCTATGGTGCTGATGACACCTGGCAGGGGAAAGCCCCGGCTGTTGTTGTTGATGCAAAGGCCGCAATTCGTTATTTGCGTTTGAATGATGATGCCATGTCAGGCTCGACCGATAAAATCGTTATTACCGGAACCAGTGGCGGTGGCGGTCTGTCGACAGTTATTGCCGCCAGTGGCAACAGCCCAGACTACTATCCCTACCTGCAGGAGATTGGCGCTGCCGGTATCACCTCATCAGGCGGCAGTACTCTGGATGACGACGTTTTTGCAGTCATCGCGTACTGTCCGATTACCGACCTTGGTCATGCCGACATCGCTTACGAGTGGCAGTATGGAGACTTGAGAGCCGAAGGTGATCCTCTTGGCGGGCCGGCGGGTTTCCTGCCTTGGATCGTCTCGAACCTGACCGCAGACATGCTGACATTGTCACCAACACTTGCCGGTCAATATCCAGCCTATCTGGACAGCCTCGGATTGACTTTCCTGGATGAAAACAACGTCCGTCAAGATTTGTCTTCGACGACCATGGAGACAGCGATCACGACCCTGGTCAAGGCTGGCGTCCAGAAAGCTCTGGACGAGGGGGTTGCGGTTCCGGTTCTCGGTGCAAATTTCAGCATCAATGGCGTTGATTATGAGAACACTTGGGTCGCACATGACGGCACGACTGTCAGCTCCGTCGACTACGATGCGTACCTCGTCTTTGTTAAGACGATTTCAGCGCTGAAGGGTGTTCCGTCTTTCGATGTTACCGGAACCGTGGGGATTGACAATGTTGGTAGTGGAGAGAGCAACCTGTTCGGATCCCCAGATTACCAGTATTCCAACTTCACCCAATGGACCTGGGATAATAATGAGTTTTTAGGTGATGGTTCAGGTCCTGACGATAATGGTGGACTGCTTTGGGCTGAATATATCAGCGGTTCTGAACTTGAAAATCAGCTTAAGCTGATCAATCCGATAGTTTACCTGACCGATGACTCCAACGGCGATAAAGCCCCTTACTGGTACGTCCGTCACGGTTTGATCGATCGCGATACCGCATTTGCCATCGAGGCTGAACTGTTCAACGCCATTGAGAACAATCTGGATGTCGCAGAAGTGAACTATGCGCTTGCCTACCTGCAGAATCATGGTGGCAACTATGATGTTCAGGAGGCTTATGCCTGGCTGGCCAGTATTCTTGCTGATTGATAGTGATCGATTTTGAAATGAATTTTAATGGGCGGAGTAATCCGCCCTTTTTTATTCAAAAAAATTTGCAGGATTGTTCAGTCTGCTTTTTCTTTTCCGCCAGTCCGGCAAATACCGATCCATAAACCGATAAAACCGTTCATTGTGATAGCGCTCCAGCAGGTGAATCAACTCATGGACGATGACATACTCGATCTCTTCAACGGCATACATCCCCAGATTACGATTCAGCCAGATCCTTTTTTGCTGAATATTACAGCTTCCCCAGCGGGTCTTCATGGTTTTCAGGCGCCACTCGTTGATTGAGGCACCGATGCGCCGTTGCCAGGTCTCAAGCAAGTCGGGTATTACGCTGTTCAGGTAATCTGTGCAGATAACCAGAAAGAGCTCATGTTTGAGAGCTTCATCGGCTGTTGCCGGAAGATGAAAGATCAGTTCCTGATTCTGCTCTGTAATCTTTATGGTGTTGTCTGGCTGAGAGATTTTGAGCAGATAGGGTCGCCCCCTGTAGAGCAGGCGTTGTCCGTCGGCAAAGGCAGTGACCGTCTTTTCTCTCAGGGGCTCAGCCTGCTTTAACCGTCTATCAATCCAGCTCTTTTTCAGGCGGATGAAGTTTTCAATTTCGCTCAGCCCAACCCGAACAGGGGCGCTGACCCTCAGGTCAGATGTTTCTCTGTTGATGCGCAGATAGATATGCTTGATCGGTTTGCGGGTAAGACAAACTTTATAACCACAGATGTTGTGACAGCTCTGTTTCATCATCCGCTGTTGCTCAGAATTGTGTTCAGTAAAAATATATCTTTGAACGGAATAAAGCAGTTGACATCGATATTCTTAAGATATATAACGCAATGAATAGCGAACGTCTCTTCTTCTCGAAATCACTGCTGTGTCGCTCACACAGGCGGAAGAGCCTTCACACCCATTTGCTTTTGCCGGATGACATTGTCGTTGTCCGGCAATTTTTTTTATAAGAAAAGCCCTTTTTTTGAAAAGGGCTTCCAAGCTTGTATCAAGGAAAAAACAGCTTATTTGCCGTCAACAATCTGGTAGCTTTCTGCATTGTCCGGACGGTCTTTGCTTTCAGCGACAAGTCTGCCTTTTTTCTGGCAGATTGGACAGACGCCGAAGTTGTCATATTCCATATCTTCTAAAGTAAATCTGTAGTTTTTGTTGCACATGTCACAACGGAAAAACATCCAATAAGGGCCCCAAGACATCTTGTATCATCCTCCTGCTGTATTCTTTGTGTCGAAAAACGCATGGTAACTTTTACCGCATGTAAGGATGCACCAAAGAGCTGCAGATGCCAAGCAGTTTGAGGCGTATTTTGTGATTTATGGGAAAGATGATATTTACAGGGCTTCGGTCAGCCGTACTTGACAGATCAGGCGTTCTTCTTCGCAGCGCTGTTCCGACCAGTTCAGCTCGTTGGCCATGATCCGGATGACCTTATCAACCGATTGCAGGGCTGCGGATTGGTCGATGAGGGCCAACGGGGTTCTGCGGGCCAGAACATCGATTGCACGCCGGGCATGCTCATAGCGCGTCGCGTAGATGATCTCTGCAATGAGGACAGGGTGCTCCGGATGCAGCCTCTGCCGGGCGTTCTGATCTGAGAGTTGGAGGATCTTTGGGGCCTGATCACCGTAATTCCGGGTCAGGTAGGCGGCGATGTCGCTGGCAATCGCGTAATCGTCTTCCAGTTGTTGCGCCAGATCATCGCTATAGCCTGATGCCCCCAGGATCGCCAGATTTTCTGTCCGGCATTCCCGCTGTTCTGCCGCGAGTGAAAAGATGCGGAGCGCATGGTCCAGACAGTCTTTGGCCATCTTGCGGTAGGTTGTCCATTTGCCGCCGCAGATTGTTACCAGGCCGCTGGCGCTGGTCTGAATCAGGTGTTCCCTGACCAGTTCCGCGGTGTCTGCGGCATCAGGATCAGACACCAGGGGGCGCAAGCCGGTCCAGACGGATGTGATGTCCTGCCGCGTAACCGGTTTGTTAAAATAGCTGGTGAGATGGTGAAGGAGGTAATCGATCTCCTTTTCGAGCGGGCGCGGGTGTTCGCTGAGCTGGGCCGGTTCATCGGTTGTCCCGACCAGGACATGGTCCTCCCAGGGGAGGGCGAAGAGGACCCGGCCGTCGTCAGTCTGCGGTATCATCAGCCCCGCTTCAGCGGAAAACAGTGACTTGTCGAGAACGATATGGATGCCGCTGCTGGTCGTCAGCAGCGGTTTCGCCTGCGGATCATCCAGGCTACGCAGCTGATCACAGAAGGGGCCGGTCGCATTGATGATGCCGCGGGCCTTCAGTCTCAGTTCCTGTGCCGAAAAACGATCCTGCACGATGACGCCGGAGATCTTACCGCCCAGTTTCATAAAGCCGGTGACCTTGATCTGGTTGCAGATCGTCGCGCCAAGTCTCTCGGCGCTCAGTGCCAGGGCGAGGGCGAGCCTGGCGTCGTGAAACTGGCCGTCATAATAAAGGACCCCGGCTTTCAGTCCCTTGGCCTTTATCCCGGGTAGTCTGCGCAGTGTTTCGCTGCGGCTGAGCAGCTGACTGTGTCCCAGCCGGCGTGAGCCGGAGAGCAGGTCGTACAGCTTGAGACCTGAGAAGATGTAGGGGATTTCGTGCCAGCTGTAGAGCGGGGTGATCAGTTCGAGCCGGTGTGCCAGGTGGCGGGCGTTACGCAGCAGCAGCGCTCTTTCGTGAAGCCCTTCTCTGACCAGGTCGAACTGTGCCCTGTCCAGTTTGCGGACCGCCTTTTCGAGATAGCGGACCCCGCCATGAACCAGTTTGGTGCTGCGGCTGCTGGTCCCTTCGGCAAAATCGTTCTGTTCGACCAGGGCAACCTTCAGTCCGCGGCTGGCGGCATCAAGAGCGGTGCCGCAGCCTGTGGCCCCGCCGCCAATGATGATCAGATCATAGGGGGCATTTTGCTTGAGTGCGTGGAGATTCTCCTGGCGGTTCATAATCCTCTTCCGGTCGCTAAGCAAGGCTGCTAAAAATACTATACACTATACAATATTGAGATGTTGGCTCGCTTATGAGATCTCCGGGGAGGACCGATGAACTGTCATATTCTTGCGATTGACCAGGGGACAACCAGTACCCGGGCGATGATTTTCAGCGCTGCCGGACGTTGTGTCGTCAGGGCGCAACGTGAACTGAAGCAGATCTATCCGCGTGATGGCTGGGTTGAGCACGATCCTGAAGAGATTTGGGCCGCGACGCTGACCGTCTGCCGGGAGGCCCTCAAAGGAGCGGCTGCAGCCGGTATATCGGTGGCCGGAATCGGCATGACCAACCAGCGCGAGACGACGCTGATCTGGAACCGTGAGACCGGCAAGCCGATCTACAATGCCATTGTCTGGCAGGATCGCCGCACCGCCGATCACTGTAGCGAACTGAAAGACCAGGGCTATGAGGCTGAGATCTGCAGGACAACCGGTCTGTTGCTCGATCCCTATTTTTCAGCAACCAAAATCTGCTGGCTGCTGGATAATGTTGCGGGGGCCCGTCAGCTTGCCGAACGGGGTGAACTGGCCTTCGGCACGATCGACAGTTTTCTGCTCTGGAGGCTGACCAATGGGCGCAGCCACCTGACCGATGTGACTAATGCTTCGCGGACACTGCTGATGAATCTGGAAGAGCAGCGCTGGGATGAGCGTATGCTCGAGATCTTCGAGATCCCTGCGGCCATGCTGCCGGAAATCAGGGATTGCGCCGCTGATTTTGGTGACAGCGAGGAGGCGCTTCTCGGCGTCTCACTGCCGATTGTCGGAATCGCCGGAGATCAGCAGGCGGCGACTATCGGCCAGGCCTGTTTCGAGCCCGGCATGATCAAGGCGACATACGGAACGGGCTGCTTCGTGCTGCTCAACACCGGGGAGAAGATCTGCTACTCCGGCAACCGGCTTGTCACAACGCTTGCCTATCGACTCGGCGGTCAAAGCTGTTATGCCCTTGAGGGTTCGATCTTTGCGGCGGGTTCCGCTATCCAGTGGCTGCGTGATGGCCTGGGACTGATCCAGTCGGCGGACGAGGTTGAAGCCCTGGCCGGGCAGCTCAAGTCGAATCGTGGCGTTTACATGGTTCCGGCGTTCACTGGTCTGGGGGCTCCGTACTGGGATCCTCAGGCACGGGGGGCGCTGTTCGGGCTGACCCGTGACAGTGGCAAAGCTGAAATCGCCAGGGCGACCCTTGAGTCGATCGCCTACCAGACGAAAGATCTGATCGAGGCACTGGAGAAGGACAGCGGCAAGCGGATAGCGACGTTGCGGGTCGATGGCGGAATGACCGGCAATCGCTGGCTGATACAGTTTATTGCAAACATCCTGGGCATTCCGGTCGCCCGACCGGTGGTCGCTGAAACCACGGCCCTGGGGGCGGCATTTCTGGCGGCGTTGCGGCTGGGAGTTTACACCTCACTGGACGAGATTGCCGAAACATGGCAAGCTCAAGAGGAGTTTGTTCCGGACTACTGCGAACAGCAGCGTGAAGGGCTGTTGGCCGGTTGGCGCAAAGCCGTGGCCCGGACACTGGAGTCCTGAGCTTTCAGCCTTCTCCATGAGGGAGAAGGTGCCCGCAGGGCGGATGAGGGGGACTCTCCCTCAGAGCGCCGGGATGTTTTTGCCTTTCTAGGGCTTTCAGTTTGCTCGACCTATGCACTTTCAGTGCATAGTGGTTTAGGAGGGATTCTTGATTCTTGGTCTGACCGGAAATATCGCTTCCGGTAAAAGTACGATTGCCGCTGAGCTGCGCAAAAGAGGAGCCGTTATCATCGATGCCGATCAGCTGGCCCGCCAGGTTGTTGAACCCGGGAATCCAACCCTGGAAAAAATTGCCGAGGTCTTCGGATCGCAGGTGCTGACCACCGCCGGGGGGCTTGATCGCGACCTGTTGGGGAGCCTGATCTTTGCCGATGAAAGCAAGCGCAACCAGCTCAATGCGATTATCCATCCGGCGATTGCGGCGCTGGCCGATGCGCAAATGCGAGAGCTTGCCGGGCGCCGGGATATCCCGCTGCTGGTTTACGAAGCCCCGCTGCTGTACGAGGTCGGCGCTGATGCAAGGGTCGACAGGGTGCTGCTGATCAGGGTCGATCCCCAGGTTCAGTTACAGCGCCTGATGAGCCGTAACGGCTTTTCTGAACTGGAGGCGCGACAGCGGATCGCGTCCCAGATGGATCAGTCAGAAAAGGAGCGGCGGGCCGATTTTGTCATCGACAATTCCGGCTCGCTGGAGCTGACCCTGGAGCAGGTTGATCAGTTCTGGAGTCGCTGGGTTGCATCAGGCGGTGAAAAATGAGTGGTGATTTTTGTTCGGTCTGTTCAAATAACAAAGGCTTTCCCTTGCGAGGAAAGCCTTTTGCTTTAGATTCATTCAATTGTCTGGATCAGAGTGGAAAGCCGAGGCGGGTCGAAAGCTCTGTCGCGGCTTTCTGAACCAGCGGCATCAGTTCTTTTTCGATCCGTTCATCGCTGACGCGCATGGTCGGCCCGGAGGTGCTGATCGCTCCGACGATCCGCCGGGTGTAATCGCGGATCGGCGCTGCGACGCAGCGGACGCCGAGGTCGAGTTCTTCGTCGTCGATGGCATAGCCCTGCTCACGGACCTTCACAAGTTCCTTCTTGAGGTCCTCGGCGCATTTGATCGTGCTCGGTGTGTACTGATCGAAGCTCAGTTTGGCGATAACTGCGTCGAGTTCTTCTTCCGACATGTAAGCCAGGTGAACCTTGCCACTCGCTGTTGCGTAAGCCGGCAGACGCGAACCGACGCGGGAAACGACACGGACGGTCAGGTTGGTTTCAACGACATCCAGATAGACGACGTGGTTTTCCTTGTAAATGGCCACATAGGATGTTTCGTTACAGTCTTCAACCATCTGTTCAAGGATCGGCTTGGCCTGACGTAGCAGACCCATCTGCTTGATGAAGGTCTGCCCCAGCTCAAGCGATTTCAGGCCGAGTCGGTAGTTTTCTGTCGCCCTATTCTGCTCGATGTAGCCGCGCGATTCAAGCGTCGCCAGCAGGCGAAAGACATTGTTTTTATGTAATTTCAGGCGTTTGCTGAGTTCTGTGACTCCCAGCTCATCGACGTCATCGTGGAACTGCTCAAGCAGGTCAAGGGCGTGCGAAACCGCCTGGATGATATATTCTGATTTGTCTTTTTTGACCATGTGATATCTACCCTTCGCGATTGTTTACTAGGACGGAGATTCTATCCGTCGAAAATATGGGTGTCAAGAAGTATAGGATGACTCCGGTCGCATAACAGGGGAAAGTCGCTATGAATTGTAGAATGATGTTTTATTTTTGTCCAGCGCGGATCAGTCGAAAAGCGCCCGGTCAGCCGTTTTTTATGACTTCAGCAAGAACCGCTGTCGCGTAGGATCCCTTGGGCAGGCTGAAGTTAAGCAGCAGGTCCCCATTGTCAAGACTTTCGCAGGTGACACCGCCAAGTGGCACCCTGAGGGCCCGGCGCTCGCCGGGCAGCGACAATCCTGAGCCCAGTTTCCAGCTCTCCGTGGTCAAGCTGGTCCGCTCCAGCTCGGCCTGTTCAATCCGGCCCGCTTCCCCTTCGGCGAGCATGACCTTGGGGCCAAACAGCGGAGCTGTCGGGCTGATCTCGAACTGGTCTGCTCTGGCTTGTTCTATTTCGGCGTTTTCGACCCGGAAACAGGCGCCGTTGACATGCTTGATAGCGATGTCTCCATCGAGCAAAGTAGAAAGGCTGTTGAGTCGCAGCCGCAGGATCGCGTTGAACAGCTCCGACTGCAGTGCGGAGAGGAACAGGCGCAGCAGGTTGCGGGGCAGTGCGTTTACAGCCTGCCGATGAGATTTTCCCGCGAGCAGCTGTTTCAGCAGTTTTTTCTCGTCGCGCATGCGCAGCGGCAGAGCATCCATAGCCCCCTGGAGGTCTTGTGCGCGGTAGGCTGTCGCCGCAGCTTTCCAGGCCTCATTGCGGATCAGCTGCGGGTCGCCGAGCAGTTCCAGGCAGAACTCCTGGTAGTTCTGTTGGGCCAGCAGCAGGCCGAGGGTCGCGGAGTTGCCGAGCACTCCGTAGCGCTGTTCGCCGAACAGGTTGGGAACTCCTGCCTGTTCCAGGCGTCGCAGGGTTTGGCTGGCCAGGGGGAGCGCATTCACCACGGGATCGCTGATGCGGATGGTAAAACGGTTACCGGCCAGATGGCCGATGCGCAGTTTGTTGCTGTGTTTCTGGAGCGATAGAATGCTCGCCTTGTGCAGTTCGAGCCGATCGAGTTGCGCTTCGCATCTGGCCGGGATCGAAATCATCTGGCGGGTCAGGGCCCGCGCATCTTTCAATCCGGCATAGCCGATCTCATGGCCTTTGAGATGCAGCGCATCGGCGATCTGTTGCATCAGGTTGTTGGTCGTGATGCCTGATTTCTCGATCCACAGGTAGAGATGCTCGCCCTCCCCGCAGCAGGGGTAGAGCGGAATCTCTTCGACGATGAAATGCTCCGGCTCTTCCTTGTAGGTTCCTCCGGTGCCGGGGATGTCGGCTGTCAGCCAGCTCATTGATCGCTCCCCGGCCAGCGGATGCGGAAGCCTTTGTCGATCAGTGGCTTGGCGATCTCGACACCGGTCTTCTTGCGGTAGTGGCAGTAGTAGATCGGCTGGCCGAGGTCGAGGAAGCGGCGCATATACTTGGAGACCGGGTAGCCGTTCAGATCATGGGTATAGGGAGTTGCATGACAGTTTTCGAGACGTTCTTCCTGGTTGAGCAGCTCGCCCGCCGCTTCACCATAGTCGGCAAAGTCGGTGGTGAAGTAGAAATCCCCTTCCGGCTGCAGGCTGTAGAGCGCCAGGTTGAGGAAGTTCTGGTTGAGCAGCCGCCGTTTGCGCTGCTTCTTTTTCGGCCAGGGATCGGGGCAGTTGATATAGATAGCCGCGAGACTGTCCCTGCCGAGATAGTGATGGAGCAGATAGCGGGCTTCCGCACGCATCATCAGGATATTGTCCAGGCCGGACTCATCGATGCGCCCACAGGTCTGCTTGCAGCCTCTGTTGAAGATATCGATGGCGATATAGTTGTGTTCAGGACGGCGCAGCGCCTGCTGAACGACAAAGTCGCCGATCCCGCACCCGATTTCGAGGGCGAGCGGTTTGTCATTGCCGAACAGGGCATGAAAGGATCCGGCGTTCTTGAGCTTGGTCTCCGGTACGAAGGACGGAGAGGTGATCAGGGTCATTCTTTGCGACATGGTTCTTTACTTTTCTAAGAGATACAGATATTGACCGATCATCAGACGTTGTTCGTCTGTCAGCCAGTGATAGGCCGGCATGAAGCCCGCCGGTGAATTCGTTTCGATGAGCAGTCGGTTGGCCATTTCCTGGGGGGGCATTCGGGTTCCGACCTCAGTCAGATCTGGGGCCAGGGTTGCGCCGCTGCCGTTGATAGTGTGGCACCCCTTGCAGCCCAGGCTGTTGATCAGCTGCATCGGTTGCTTGATCTGCTCCTCAGCCGCAAAGCTGCTGGCCGCAGCCAGCGGGAGCAGCACCAGTGTCAGAACTGCTGCCGAAAATAAAGCTGATCTATTCCGCCTGTTTATTGTTCTTTGCGCCATATCGTCAGGACCGAAAAGAGGTTGCAATCGCTACTGGCGAAGATTAATCTGATTGGGCTGAAAAGGCCAAGGATAATTTCATGGATATTCCAATTTCAAAACGTGCATTACAGGTTGAACCCTTCCTCGCCATGGAGGTCATGGAGCGGGCCAAGGAGCTCGAAGCCGCCGGGCGTGAGATCATCTATCTCTGCCTGGGAGAGCCCGATTTTCCGACGCCGCCGGCGATTCTGGCCGAAACAGGGCAGGCTCTGGCGGAAGGGGCAACCTCCTATACCCACTCGCTGGGACTGCTTGAATTGCGTCAGGAACTCTGCCGTCATTATCTCGACTGCTACGGCGTTGACATCTCGCCTGAGCAGGTGATCGTCTCATCGGGGACCAGTCCGCTGATGCTGCTGCTCTTCTCCATGCTGCTTGAAGAGGGGGATGAGATCCTGCTGACCGATCCCGGCTACGCCTGCTACCCAGGCTTTGTCCGCTTCTCGGGCGGGGTTCCGGTGGTTATTCCGACCGAAGCGAAGGATGGCTTTCAGCCGCGTGCCGAACATGTCCGGCCGCTGATCAGCGCACGCAGCCGGGGGGTGCTGATCAATTCGCCGTCCAACCCGGCGGGCTCGGTACTCTCCGGCGCTGAACTGGCCAAACTCGCCGAGCTGCCGGTGCCGATCATTTCCGACGAGATCTACCACGGCCTGACCTACAGCGGTGAAGAGCACTGCATCCTCGAATATACCAGCAATGCCTTTGTCCTCGGTGGCTTCTCCAAGGCCTACGCGATGACCGGCTGGCGCCTCGGCTATCTGATCGCGCCAAAACCCTGCGTCCGGGTGCTGCAGACCCTGCATCAGAACTTCCTGATCTGTGCCAATCACTTTGTCCAGCGGGCCGGTATCGCCGCTCTGCGCTATTGCCACGATGACGTGGTGGCCATGCGTGAGGCCTACAACAAGCGCCGGATCGCCCTGGTTGAGGGGTTGCGGCAGCTTGGGTTCGGGGTTCATTTTGAACCGCAGGGGGCCTTCTATGTCCTCGCCGATGCCCGGCATATCGATCAGAATTCACAGCGTCTGGCCCTGGATATCCTCGAAAAGACAGGTGTCGCCGTGACCCCGGGAGCTGATTTCGGTCTGGGGGGCGAGGGGTACCTGCGTTTTTCCTATACCCGCCCCTTTGGTGAGATTCAACTGGCGCTGCAACGGATTGAAGGTTATCTCAAACAACGGGGATTTTAGGCTGATAAGTATCCAGTCCTGTCTGGAGACAAACGACAAGGGAGAGACCGCATGCTGATCGTAATGGATCACCACGCAAGTAGCGAGCAGATCGATGCCGTCATCGGCGCTGTTCGCAGCCTTGGCCTGACCGCCGAGCCGATACCGGGCAGCCTGCGCACCGCAATCGGTGTGCTCGGTAACCAGGGGTACGTTGACGATTCGACGATCCGTAATCTGCCGGGGGTCAAGGAGACGATCCACGTCAGCAAGCCGTACAAGATGGCCTCGCGTGACTTTCACCCCGAGCCCTCTGTGGTCAAGGTTGGTGCTGTCCGTATCGGGGATGGTCTGCGCCCGGTGATGATGGCCGGTCCCTGCAGTGTCGAAAGTGAAGAGCAGATCCAGACTGCCGCATCCCAGGTCAAAGCGGCGGGGGCGCAGCTGCTGCGCGGCGGTGCCTTCAAGCCACGAACCGGGCCGTACAGCTTTCAGGGCTTAGGTGTCGAAGGGCTCAAAATGCTGCATCAGGCGGGGCGTGATCACGGACTGCCGGTTATCTCGGAAGTGATGCGCATCAGCCAGCTGGATGACGTCTGCCGTTATACCGATATGCTCCAGATCGGGGCGCGCAACATGCAGAATTTCGACCTGCTCAAGGAGGTCGGCCGGATCCGCAAACCGGTTCTGCTCAAGCGCGGGATGAGCGCCACTATTGAGGAGTTCCTGGCGGCGGCCGAGTATGTCCTTGCTGAAGGGAATGACCAGGTCGTTCTCTGTGAACGGGGTATCCGCACCTTCGAGCCGGCGACGCGCAACACCCTCGACCTGTCGGTGATCCCGCTGATCCGCGAGCTGAGCCACCTGCCGATCATTGTCGACCCGAGCCACGCGACCGGAAAACGCAACCTTGTGCCGGTCATGAGCCGTGCGGCCCTGGTCGCCGGAGCGCAGGGTCTCATGGTCGAGGTTCACCCGAACCCTGCGCTGGCGCTGTGTGACGGAGCCCAGAGTCTCGCCGGCGATGCTTTCGCCGGATTCATGGCCGAAATCGATACGCTGCTGGCTTTTCTTGGTTTTGAAATGAGCTGAAGAACTATCAGCCAACTGTAGATATCCTACATATCCAGTGTCGTCCGAAACCAAAATGATACCTACAGGGCCTGCCATGGTTTTGCACAATGCCTGTGTCTCTGAAACAGTCGCAGGCTTTTCTGAATTGGTGCAGGGTGGGGCTCAATCTATCGTCTGGTTGTTCTCTTCGAAAGAGCGTCGGTCCGTTTCGTTTTATATTAAATTCTGGTTATCCACTTCGCTCCAGTTGAGACATTAAACTGTCACATCGTGGGTACAAACTGGCCTCATACTAAAGAGGAGGCCGGCTATGACTGAAGATTTTCCAAGCAATGAAGTTGAATTCGACCGCAGGTTTCATTCAGAAGAATCCTGTCTGGATTATCTCCTTCAACTTCGCTGGCCAGAGGGATTTAAATGCTCCCGCTGTGGCCATGATCAATACTGGATGAGTTCCAGAGGACTTTACCTCTGTTGCCATTGCGGGCATCAACACTCGGTGACCGCAGGAACAATTTTCCATGGAACAAGGAAGCCTCTGACGCTCTGGTTCAAGGCCCTTTGGTGGTTCTCGACCCGCAAAAACGGAATCAATGCTACGGCCCTGCAAGGCTTACTCGGGCTGAGAAGCTACCAGACTGCCTGGTGCTGGCTGCAAAAATTGCGAACCTGCACGGTTTTCCCGGATCGAACCAAGCTGTCCGGTTCCGTGGAAGTTGATGAATGTTTTTTCGGCGGCTCACACAGCGGCAAACGTGGCCGCGGGGCTGAACATAAATGCAAGGTCGCTATTGCCGTCGAACGCAAAGGGCGTAAACTCGGCCGACTGCGCATGCAGGTCATCGAGAGCTGCAGCGCGAGTGAGCTGACGTCTTTTATCAAAACGAACATCACTTCCGGCAGCCAGATAACGACCGATGGCTGGGGAGCTTACAGCGGCCTGGAGAATGAGGGCTATTCCCATAAGGCCATTATTCAGAGCAAAACAGATGACAAAGAGAGCGTATTGCCCGGTGTTCATCTGGTCACCTCACTGGCCAAGCGGGTCACGCTCGGCACGTTCCAGGGTCGATTTGACGCGCAGTATTTGCAGCGTTACCTGGATGAATATGTTTTTCGCTTTAACCGCCGTAGTTGCAAAGCAGTTGGTAAGCGATTTTGGCGAATTATGCAATTAGCCGCTCAGGCCACTCCGGTACCCTTGAAAAATCTGGTTCTGGAGCCGGTTACTTGAGCGAAGTGGATAACCAGATATTAAATATGAAACCGACTCAGTGCTTCTGGATAAACTCCCAGCAGTCATCGGCAGCAAGGGGCTCACTGATCAGATACCCTTGATATTCGTGACACCCCAGACTGCCGAGAATTTGCTGTTGCTGTAGCCGTTCGATATATTCGGCGACAACTGTGAAATTCTGAGAAACGGCTAGGTGTACAAGGGCAGAAACAATGTCCTGACAATGCTTTTCCTGGTCGATATTGCGGATCAGAGAACCGTCTATTTTGACCTTGCTGAAGTGGTAGCGCCTTAGATAAAGCAGTGAGGTGTGCCCCATTCCGAAATCATCAATCGCGAGTTTTAGGCCCAGATCGGAGAGGGCGGTAATGACCCTGTCGGTGATTTCGTCGGTTCCGAGTTCAAGACCCTCGGTAATTTCCAGGTCGATGGCTGCCGGGTGGATTTCGGTTTGTTGCAGCAGTCTCGTCAGCTGGAAAGGCAGTTGTGGATTTTTGAGTTGCAATGGTGACAGGTTGATAGAAACTCGCAGGTTCTTAGCCCCCTGCTGCTGCCACTGAGCCAACTGCTGCGTTGCCATCTCCAGAACTTTAAGCCCTATGGAGTGAATCTGTCCGGATTCTTCAGCAATGGTGATGAACAGGGAGGGAGGAATCAGTCCGAAACGGGTGTGTTTCCAGCGCAGCAAAGCTTCAAAGCAGGTAATCTGGTCCTGATTATTGACCAGTGGTTGATAGACAAGAAAAAACTCACCTTTTGCCAGGGCTATCTCCATTTCATCCGCAAGAGAGCAGGCGATCTGTCCAAGGATGTCTCGTCGTTTCAGCAATTTCAGTTTCTTTGTTGTCGGCTGATGCTGGACCAAATGAACCAGTCGGTCGTATTCTTTTTGAAAGTCATTATCTGCTTTTATGTGGTGCAGCCGTAGAAATGGAAAATATAGTGCAGTCCCCACGCTGAGATTGATGGCTTGGATCATGACACCGTGCCAGGACATGGTGGTCTTGTATCCGCTTAGAAATATAGGGATTGTCCATTGAACATCCGTGATACTTCTCGGCATAAATCCGATGGCGGTTGCCAGATAGGCAATAAGCAGCATGATTACGGGAACCAGAATAAAGGGGATAATGAATATGGGGTTCAGTACGATCGGCAGACCGAAAGTCACCAGTTCATTGACATTAAACAGCGACGGTAGCAACGATAATTTTGCCAGTCGCAGACTGTTTTTGTGTCGATAGCTAAGAAAGATGGCGATGAGCAGACAAAACGTTGCTCCTGATCCTCCCAGCATAGTGAAACTGTCCATGAATGGTTTGGTGATGATATGGGGTGGCACGCCGTCCGTGGCGACAGCCGCTATGTTTGCATGCAGATTATCGACGAACAGACCGTTGATAATAGGAAAGAGGATATTGTTGCCGTGCAGGCCGAAAAACCACAAAATCTGGCTGAGGACGGTAAAACAGACGCCTGTCAATAGGGGGTTATGCAGATGCCTGAACAGGGAGGTTAAAACCTCGGACAAGAACTGATTGATATCGGGGATATCCGCAGCAATCAGCGCTCCGCGTAGGAGCATAAAGGCGATGAGGGTCAGAAACGTCGGCAGTAGTACCTCAAAGGCGTTCTTTAAGTCGGCGTCAGGATTGTGTTTCCATTGCCAACCTTTTTTCTTTTGTACTGTCAGCAGAAAAACAAACAATTCGGCAGAAATAATCGAAGACATGATCGCGAGAAGGATATTTGACTGGTTGAGGGTATCGACCCTCAGCCACTCTTCTGCGGGATGAAATTGAAGATTGACGGCGATGATGAGGAAACTCAGCATAGAAATGAGTGGCGCGAGACCAGGATTGATTCCCTGAACCTTTTCTGTTCTCAATATAGCGGTGAAATAGCCGACAGAACCTGAGAGCAAAAGCCCCAGAAGCCCGAAGGTCAGATTTGTCAGTAGTTCGGCAAACACTTTCCAGTTTGTGCCAAATTCTCTGAGCATCGCCTGTTGATAGGATACGACCGGAAAGTTGGTGACAACCAACGCTAGAGATCCGAACAAAATGAAAGGGAACAGGGCAAAAAAACTTTTTCTGATGGCTTTGATCCAAAGCAACTCAGATATTCTGTCGGAAAATATCAAGATCTTATCGAAAAACACTGTTCCCCCTATCTGAAAAGTTCAGAGGTGTCGTTGCTTTTGAACTGATTGGGTTTCAGGAATATTCATTTGAAGCGGTTTATTATTCTAGAATTTAGTTAATTAGTCCAGAGTAATCATTTTTGAGGGCAGAACCGTTTTGGCCGATGAAAATTTTACAGCAGCTTTTGCCTTCGATGGAGGAGGTTCCTCTGGGTCGCTGCTCAAGGGGGCGAATTTCTTTACAACTGAGAGTTTTATTCGCGGTCTGTTTGAGCGAAGAGAGCTATCCGTGGTGCAGAGGATGCGGTTGCCGTTCCGAAACATTAGTCGTCAGAGCGTACCTCTACTGCCAATCACAAATAATCCTCGGTTTTTGGCGGATGCTATCCGTCCAACAATATGATAAAAAGTAAAGCGCTTGTCCGGTTGCTCTGAAAGAAAATTGCTATGACACAATTGCTTGCCGATATTGCTGTGAATGCCCCCGTGAGGCAGCTCTACTCCTATGCGATACCAGGACGGTTCGATCCTGAGTTGCAGGTCGGCATGCGCGTCAGGGTTCCCTTCGGCCGGCGGACGCTGACCGGTTACGTCGTTGCCATCAGGACGGGTTCAGTGGCAGAGCTCAAGCCGATCTCGGAGCTGCCGGACAAGGAACCGCTGTTGCCGGAAAAGGTCCTGCTCTTGCTCCAGTGGGCGGCGGCCTACTACCGTTACCCCGTCGGCCAGGTGATCAGCAATGCACTGCCTGGCGATCTGGGCAGCAATAAATCATCGACCAAAATTCTCAAAGAAGCGGTCTACTCCATCCGTGACGCGACCGTTGTGCTGCGTGGCGAAAAGCAGCAGCAACTGCTGGCCTATCTGCAGCAGGTCGGGAACGCTGGTCTTGGCGATCTGCGAGAACGCTTCCCGTCTCCCCATCAGAGTTTGCAGCGGATGGTCGAGCTGGGCTGCCTCATGGAAAGCGAAGAAGAGCTGATCCGCGATCCGTTCCGGCAGATCCGGGTCTCCCCCGATGAGGCCAAGACCCTCAACGATTCGCAGGCTGCTGCCGTTAAGACCATTGCGGGAGCGCTGGAAATGCAGGCCAGGCGTGGGTTTCTGCTCCATGGTGTGACCGGCAGCGGCAAGACGGAAGTCTATCTGCAGTCTGTGGCAAACTGTCTCGAACTGGGCCGCCAGGCCCTGATCCTGGTTCCCGAGATCTCCCTGACCCCCCAACTGGTCGGCCGCTTTCGGGCTCGTTTTGAACATCTGGGAATCGAAATCGCGGTACTGCACAGTGGCTTAAGCGGCGGAGAACGCTACGATGCCTGGCGCCGGATCGTTCGCGGCGAGGTGCAGATCGTCATCGGTGCCCGGTCGGCGGTTTTTGCTCCGCTTGAGAAGCCGGGACTGATCATCGTCGACGAGGAACACGATGCGAGTTACAAACAGGGGGAGGGGTTCCGCTATAACGCCAGAGACCTCGCCCTGGTCCGTGGTCAGCAGCAGAACTGTCCCGTTGTACTCGGCAGCGCGACCCCCTCATTTGCCAGTTATCATCGTTCCGAAACCGGTTTTCTGGAGCGTCTGGTGCTCGATAAGCGGGTCCATGAAGGGGCGCTGCCCGAGGTCGAACTGATCGACCTGCGTGAGTACAAGTCGGAAACCGAGCTCTCCGCGCCACTGATCGAGGCCTTGCAAGAGGCTCTGGAACAGCGCCAGCAGGCGATGCTGTTGCTCAACCGGCGCGGCTATTCGCCGTTTCTGCTCTGCACCGATTGCGGCTCCAGCTTTTACTGTCCCAACTGCGAGATCACCCTGACCTACCATCAGCAGAAAAAGCACCTGCGCTGTCATTACTGCGATTACATCGAGCCGGTTCCCGAGCACTGCCCGAAGTGTCATGGTCTGCATATCGAACCCCAGGGGGCGGGCACCGAACGGCTGGAAGAAGAACTTGTCGAACTGTTTCCCGGGGCCAGGATCGCCCGCATGGATCGAGATACGACGACGCGTAAGGGCGCCCACCAGCAACTGCTGGAGCGGATGCAGGCCCACCAGATCGATATCCTGGTCGGTACTCAGATGATCGCCAAGGGGCACGATTTCCCCGGTGTTTCCGTGGTCGGCGTGCTCGGCGCAGACTCCGGACTGAACCTGCCCGATTTCCGCTCGGCGGAAAGGAGCTTCGCCCTGCTGACCCAGGTGGCCGGACGCGCCGGGCGCAGTGCCGGAGGGGGAAAGGTGTTTATCCAGACCTATAACCCTGAGCATTATGCCCTGCAATGCACGGTTGAGCAGGATTACCGCAAATTCTACGACTATGAACTTCCTTTCCGGCAGGAGCTGGCCTATCCGCCCTTCGGTCACCTGGTCAACCTAGTGGTCAGTGGCAATGTCGAGGGCCAGGTGCGCGGTGCCGCAGAACGTGCCGGGGAAGATCTGCAACGTATTGACACTGCGGTCGAGGTGCTCGGTCCGAGTCCCTGTCCGCTGTCGCGGCTGCGCGGTAAAAGCCGCTATCAGATTCTGCTCAAGGCGGCCGACCGGAAAGCCCTGCGCCGGGTGGTCGACCAGCTTGACAGTGTTGTCCGGCATCTGCCACGCCAGGTTTCATTGAGTGTTGATGTCGACCCGCTGGATATGTTGTAATTTAGCCGATTTACCAAAAACAATCTTGATTGCGATTGCTGCGGGAAAAACAAATGAAAAGCTATTCTCAAAGGGAGACTATGAGGTTATCCGTTGTTGCGAGCGTCCTGTCCCTGCTGCTGTTGCTGGCGGGTTGTGCAGGCAGGAATATCGGACCCGGCCCCGCTGTGGACACCGGTGGTGAGAGTGCTCCGGCCGAAGCCCTGATCGCTGTCGACTGGACCGCCGTCGACGGCTGGCTGCTCGATCGCCCGGCGGCCGCCCTGGATACCTTTCGGAGCAGCTGTCGGGCTGTGGGGAAGCGCTCCCAGTGGCAGCAGGTCTGCAGTCTGGCCGGTGCGATCGATCCGGTGACCGATGAGACTGCCAGACATTTCTTTGAAACCTATTTTCAGCCATACCAGGTCACTGAGGAGGACGGCAGCACAGTCGGTCTGCTGACCGGCTACTATGCTCCGGAACTGGAAGGCCGGCGCACCCCTGATGCGACCTTTCGCTATCCGCTCTATCGTCAGCCCGATGACCTGCTGATCGTCGACCTGGCCGAGCTCTACCCCGAACTCGGGAACTATCGTCTGCGCGGCCGTCTGATCGGCAATCGGGTCGTTCCCTATTTTGAGCGCAGTGAGATCGATAACGGAAAAAAACCGCTGGAAGGATATGAGCTGTTCTGGGTGGCCGATCCGGTCGACCTGTTTTTTCTCCATATCCAGGGCTCCGGCCGGATCCTCCTGCCTGGTGGTGAACGGGTCATGGTCAATTACGCCAACCAGAACGGCTATCCTTACCGCTCGATCGGCAAGCTGCTGCTTGAGCGTAACGCCATGACGCGCGACCAGATGTCGATGCAGAATATCCGCCGCTGGGTGCAGGAGCATCCGCAGGAAGGGTTTGATCTGCTGGCTGAAAATCCGAGCTATGTTTTCTTTCGGGAGCTCGATGCAGGGGTGACCTCGCCGCTGGGGGCCCTGGGTATTCCGTTGACGCCGCTGCGCAGCCTGGCCGTAGATCCGCGCACCATTCCGCTCGGCGCGCCGGTCTTTGTCGCGACCAGCTATCCGGGAACCGATCTGCCGCTGCAGCAGTTAATGGTCGCCCAGGATACAGGGGGGGCCATCAAGGGGCGCGCCCGTGGCGATTTTTTCTGGGGGTTAGGCGGCGAGGCCGGTTCGGTTGCCGGAAAGATGAAGCAGGACAGCCGGTTCTGGGTGCTGTTGCCCAAAGAGCAGAATATCTCAGAGGCGAGTTGTGCCAATGCCGCTCGAAACGGAGGATAGTCCGATGGATGAACAGCCCAAGCACGTCGTTGTTGTCAGTTGCCTGATTCGCAA
Organism: Geopsychrobacteraceae bacterium; assembly: GCA_963676795.2. Taxonomy (GTDB): domain Bacteria; phylum Desulfobacterota; class Desulfuromonadia; order Desulfuromonadales; family Geopsychrobacteraceae. The sequence continues at coordinate 413,431 of CAXXTB010000002.1, forward strand.
TCCCCAGGGGCAGGTTCTGCTGGTCAAACATCGCAGCCGGGGCTGGGAGCTGCCCCAGGGGCGCGTCGAGGAAGGGGAAGGGCTGATCTTCGCCTTAAGTCGGGAAGTCCTCGAGGAGACGGGGGTGACCATCAGTCATTCTCAGCTCGAAGTTGTCTGGTCCAAGGTTTCCAATCCTGCCGCGATTATTTTCTGCTTTTCGGCCAGGTACGCCAGTGGTGAACTCTGTCCGAGCGATGAAACCCCCGAGGTTGAGTGGTGTGCAGAGCCGGAGGTTCTGTCCCGCGTTCAGCACCCGGTCAACCGCGATCGCCTCCAGTCCCTGTTCAATAGCTCCTCCGGAATTCGCTTTCACAGCTACGCCACCGGTCCTTACCGGATGCTCAGTTGACAGATAAGCCGTTTGATTCAATCTAAACCACGTATTTTCTCAGGCTGACCTTTCCGCTGTATGTCCCCTCTTTGCCGTCTTAACGCTGTTTTAAAAAAACAGTCATAAAATCAACAAGCTAACTTTTTGTTGCCCCCCTTCCTTCCTGTCCAAAAAATTGTGTATTATTGACTTCTATGGTCATCTTCTCATGTGAAGGTGGCAGCATCGTCCACCGTTCTTGGAAGGAGTTGACGGCATGTCCAATCCGAACGACATCAAGTCGAATATGCAGCTTCAGGAAATAGAAGACAGGGAGTGGCGTGAGTCGCTCGACTATGTTCTGCAGGAACATGGGCCGGAGCGGATGAAGGAGATTCTGCGCCAGTTGCAGATCCGTGCCCAGGAACAGGGGGTGAGTATCCCCTTTACCGCCAATACCCCCTATATCAATAGCATTCCGACCGGTCAGCAGCCGGTCTATCCGGGCAATCGCGAGATCGAGCGGCGCATCAAGTCGATCATCCGCTGGAACGCCATGGCCATGGTCGTGCGGGCCAACCGCGAATCGGCCGGAATCGGCGGCCATATCTCCAGTTTTGCATCGGTTGCGACCCTCTGGGAGGTCGGCTTCAATCACTTCTGGCGCGGCCGCACCGACGATTTCATTGGGGATATGGTCTATTTCCAGGGACACGCCTCACCGGGGGTTTACTCACGCGCCTTTCTGGAAGGGCGCTTAAGCGAGAAGGATCTGGAAAATTTTCGCCGTGAGCTGAGTGAAGGCGGGGGGCTTTCCTCCTATCCGCACCCCTTTCTGATGCGTGATTTCTGGGAATTTCCAACCGTTTCCATGGGTCTGACGGCGATCAGCGCGATCTACCAGGCGCGTTTCAATCATTATCTGGCCGATCGCGGTCTGCGCAAGCCGAGCGGCCGCAAGGTCTGGGCGCTGCTCGGCGACGGCGAAATGGATGAGCCGGAATCGCTCGGCGCGATCAGCCTGGCCGCCCGTGAGAAGCTCGACAATCTGATCTTTGTTATCAACTGCAACCTGCAACGGCTCGATGGCCCGGTGCGCGGCAACGGCAAGATCATCCAGGAGCTCGAGGCCAATTTCCGCGGTGCCGGCTGGAATGTTATCAAGGTCATCTGGAGCAGTGACTGGGATCCGCTTCTTGAGGCGGACAAAAGCGGCAAGCTGATCAAGCGCATGGAGGAGATCCTCGATGGCGAGATGCAGCGCTATACGGCGATGAACGGAGCCCGGATCCGTACGGAGTTTTTCGGCAAGTACCCTGAGTTGCTTGAACTGGTCAAGGGCTACTCGGACGAGCAGCTCGGTCAGCTCAAGCGCGGCGGTCACGACCCGGTCAAGGTCTACGCGGCCTACAAGGCGGCGGTCGAGCATAAAGGAGCGCCGACCGTTATTCTGGCCCAGACCATCAAGGGCTACGGGCTCGGCGAGGCGGGGGAAGGGAAGAATATTACCCACTCGCAGAAGAAGCTCAATGAAGATGAACTGAAAGAGTTCCGCACCAGGTTCAATATTCCGGTCAGTGATGCCGAGATCGCCTCTGCCCCCTTCTACAAACCGGCCCAGGACAGTCCGGAGATGACCTACCTGATGGAGCGGCGCTCACAGCTTGGCGGTTTCCTGCCGAGCCGTTTTGACGGCAGCAAGCCGATGGCCTGTATGACCGACTGGCTGGTTGAAGAATATCTGGGCGGGTCTGGAGAGCGCGAGCTGGCAACGACCATGGCCTATGTTCATCTGCTCGCCAGACTGCTCAAGGACGAAGAGGTCGGCAAGTTGATCGTGCCGATTGTTCCCGATGAAGCGCGCACCTTCGGCATGGAGTCGCTGTTCCGCCAGGCCGGTATCTACAGCCACGTCGGCCAGCTCTATGAGCCGGTCGACAAGGGGAGTCTGCTCTTCTACAACGAAACGAAGAGCGGCGCGATTCTTGAGGAAGGGTTAAGTGAAGCCGGTTCCATGGCCAGCTTTATCGCTGCAGGGACCTCCTATTCGGCGAACCATGTCCAGACGATACCGTTCTACACCTTCTATTCGATGTTCGGTTTCCAGCGGGTCGGCGACCAGATCTGGCAGGCCTGCGACAGCCGTGCCCGCGGCTTCCTGGTCGGTGCTACCGCCGGACGGACCACCCTTGCCGGTGAGGGGTTGCAGCATCAGGACGGTCACAGTCATGTCCTGGCCCTTTCCTCGACGCGGATCAAGGCCTACGATCCGGCCTTCGCCTTTGAGCTGGCGCTGATCGTTCAGGACGGGCTGCGGCGCATGTACTGTCACCAGGAAGACCTGATCTACTACCTGACCGTGGGGAACGAAACCTACCGGATGCCGCCGATGCCGGATGAGCCGGGCGTCAGGGAAGGGGTGCTCAAAGGGATGTACCGCTTCAAACGGGCCGCCGGTGAAGAAAAGCCCAGGGCCCACCTGCTTGGCAGCGGCTCTATCCTCAACGAAGTGCTCAAGGCTCAGGAAATCCTGGCCCGCGATTACTCCGTGGCCGCCGATGTCTGGAGCGTGACCAGCTACAAGGAACTCTATCAGGACGCGGTGGAGACAGAGCGCTGGAATCTCCTCCACCCACAGGACGCGGCGAAGACTTCCTACCTGCAGGATCTGCTGGCGAATGAAGAGGGGATCTTCGTTGCCGCGTCGGACTACATGAAGGTTCTGCCGGCACTGATCGCCAAGTGGTTGCCCGGGCCGATCCATTGCCTTGGCACCGATGGCTTCGGACGCAGTGAAAGCCGTGAGCGGTTGCGTGACTTCTTTGAGGTTGATGCGCGCCATATCGTCTTGGCGACCCTGGTGGAACTGGCCAAAAAAGGGGATGTCGACACCAAACTGGTCTCAAAGGCTATGGCCGATCTGAAGATCAAGCCTGACAAACTCAACCCCTATCACGATTGAGGATAGCTTATGTCTCTGGAAGTTGTTGTTCCTGAAGTTTCTGATGGCGTGAAATCGGGTACCGTCATTTCCGTCGCTGTCGCTGTGGGTGATAGTGTTGAAGAGGATCAGACCCTCCTTGAACTTGAAACCGACAAGGCGGTAGTGGCTATTCCCTCTCCGGCCGCCGGCAAGGTTCTGGAAATCCGCGTTGCTGAAGGCGATACCGCCAAGGTCGGGTCGGTCATCGCCGTGCTCGAGGCCGCCGGGGCATCCGCCGCTGGTGAAAAGCCGGCGGCCGCAGCTGCGTCAGAGCCTGCCCCTGACGCAGCTGCCGAGCCAGAACGAGCAGAACCGGCCGAGCCTGTAACGACCCCGGTTGCTGCCGCTCCGGCAGCACTGTCTGCACCACTCGATCTGACCCGGATCCGGCGTGACAACCAGGTCGCACCGGCTGCCCCCGTGGTCAGGCGTATCGCCCGTGATCTGGGTGTCGATATCTATCAGGTGCAGGGGAGCGGGCCGGGCGGCCGGATCAGTGAGCAGGACGTGCGCAGTTTTGTCCGTGAAACCATGACACGACTGAGAGGGGGGCAGCCGCAGGTTGCCGCATCCGAGTTCCGTGGCCTGCATGCCCAGCGCCCCTTGCCCGATTTTTCCCGCTGGGGTGAGGTTGAGCGTGAGACGCTGAGCCGGGTCCGCGAGATCACCGCTGACGCCATGGCATACGCCTGGTCAACAGTGCCGATGGTCACCCAGTATGACCGGGTCGATGTCGGAGCGCTGCAGCGTTTCCGCCAGCAGTACAACGCCAAGGCCGCCAAAGAGGACAAGTTGACCATGACGGCGATTCTGCTCAAGGTCTGTGCTGCCGCCCTGCAGCTCTTTCCGCAGTTCAACAGTAGCCTGGATATGGCCGCCAAAGAGCTGGTACTGAAGAAATATGTCCACATCGGCGTGGCGGTCGATACCCCGAACGGTCTGCTGGTTCCGGTTCTGCGCGATGTCGACCGGAAGGGGATTGCGACCCTGGCAACCGAGCTCAATGAGGTCGCGGTCAGGACCCGCGAGCGCAGGATCTCCCCGGCCGATCTGGAAGGAGGCTGTTTCACCATCAGTAACTTAGGCGGCATCGGTGGCACCTCTTTTACGCCGATTGTCTATGCCCCGCAGGTCGCGATTCTCGGTGTCTCGCGCTCGGAGACCGTGGCCTGCTGGGATGATGCACACAAGCAGTTTCTCCCCAAAGATGAGATGCCGCTCAGCCTGACCTACGATCACCGGGTCATCGACGGGGCAGACGGAGCGCGCTTCTTGCGCTGGATCTGTGAAGCACTGGAAAATCCGCTGAATCTGGTTATGAAATGATGGGAGAGAATTATGGCTATTGATGTTGTTGTTCCGGAAGTTTCTGACGGTGTAAAGTCAGGAACCGTCATTTCTGTTGCCGTTGCCATTGGTGATCTGGTCGAGGAGGACCAGACCCTGCTGGAACTGGAGACGGATAAAGCGGTGGTCGCCATTCCTTCGCCGCAGGCCGGCAAGGTGGTCGAGATCCTTGTCGCTGAAGGAGATACGGCCAAGATCGGTGCGGTTATTGCCCGGCTTGAGGGGGTGGCCGGCGCTACCACTGCCCCAGAGGTTTCGCAGCAAGTCGCGGCTGAAGAGGCAGAACCGGGAGTGGCGAAAACTGAGCCCGTTGCAGCCGCTCCAATCGATGCCAGTCAGTATGATAGCGAAATGGTCGTCATCGGCGCCGGCCCCGGGGGGTACGCGGCAGCCTTTAAGGCGGCTGAGCTGGGTATGAAGGTGACCCTGGTCGATCCGGAAGCGAACCCGGGCGGCGTCTGTCTGCATCGCGGCTGTATCCCGTCGAAGGCTCTGCTGCATGTCTCCAAGCTGGTCAACGAAGCGGAGGAATCGGCCGAAATCGGTGTCACATTCGCCACGCCGCAGATCGATGTCGACCGCGTCCGCGCCTGGAAGAATGAAGTCATCGGCAAGCTGACCTCAGGCTTGGGCGGCAAGGTTCAGAAGATGAAGGTCGATTACATACGCGGTCTGGCCAAATTCAAGGATAATCACACCCTGTGCGTTTCCTCCGTCGATGGTGAAGAGCGGGAGCTGAGCTTTGCCCAGGCGATCATCGCCACCGGTTCGCGCCCCAACATGATCCCGGGCTTATCGGTCAGTGAAAAGATCATCGATTCGACCGGTGCTCTGGAGCTTGCCGACGTCCCGGCTAAACTTCTGGTCATCGGCGGCGGTTACATCGGCCTGGAACTCGGCAGTGCCTACGCCGGCATGGGGAGCGAGGTCACGGTTGTCGAGATGACCGACGGCCTGCTGCCCGGCTGTGACCGGGATCTGGTCTCAGTGCTCAAGCGCAGGCTCGACAAGAAGTTTGCCGATATTCTGACCAAAACCAAGGTCGCAAAACTGGATGAAACGAATGACGGGGTTGATGTCACTTTCGAAGATGCCAAGGGGGGGCAGACGATCAGGCAGTTTGACAAGGTGCTGATTTCCATCGGCAGGCGACCCAATACGGAAAACATCGGCCTGGAAAATACCCGGGTCGAGGTCAACAAGCGCGGTTTTGTCGTGGTTGACGGTCAGCAGCGCACCGCTGAAAGCCATATCTTCGCCATCGGCGATATTGCTGGTGACCCGATGCTCGCCCACAAGGCTTACGGCGAAGCCAATGTCGCGGCCGAAGTTGCCGCCGGACGCAAGGCGGTTTTTGAGCCGCGGGCGATCCCGGCCGTGGTCTTCACCGATCCGGAAGTCGCCTGGTGCGGTCTGACGGAAACCCAGGCGCGCGAGCAGAAGATCAAGGTCAAGACGGCCAAGATGCCCTGGCGCGGTAACGGCCGGACCCTGACCCTGGGGCGTGAAGACGGCATGACCAAACTGATCGTCGATCCGGAAACCGATCGCCTGCTCGGGGCGGCGGTTGCCGGTCCCGGTGCCGGTGAGCTGATCGCCGAACTGGTCGTTGCCATGGAGATGGCCGCCGTCTCGGAAGACCTGCGTCATTCCATCCATCCGCATCCGACCCTCTCCGAAACCATCTACGAAGCGGCTGAGATGCTGTTTAAGCCTTGAGCTGACAGACTCTGTTTCTCCTTTAGCCATAATTCGGTTCTGCCCGTTTGAGGAGCCTGCTCCTCATCGGGCGCCTTCCGTTGTGCTGGTGTGAACCGTTACTGGATGGCATGAGCGGCTTACGCCATTGTTTTCAAAGAGTTTCCTTGATAGCGCCGGCACAAGCCGGCATGGATTAGGAGGTGAAAGTCCTCTACGTGGTAAAGGCTAGCGACCAGCCATGACCCCGAGTCATGCGTCGGCAGCCCGTAAGGGTTGCGGCGAAGCGTTGACAGGGGGCGTGCAGGCCAGGCTATTGAGCTCCGAAATCATCCAATCCGGGTTGCCGACCTTGTAAGGAAATGGGGAAGGCCGCACGGTACGTCGCGACATCGCAAGTGACGATACCGGACCCGCGGAGTCAGAGACCCAGGGCATGTACGCAAGATCCATGCGCGGAAGCCGGGAGATCCGGGAATCAACCGACCACGATCCGATGGTCGGTTCGGTCGGGAAAGGCACAAGGCCGAACGCCCGACATGCACGAGCCCCGGAAGTCGGACGAAGGAATAGTATCGATGAAGCGGACGAACAAAGGAAGACAACCAGAAGCATCAGGTGAACGACCGGCGGAGTTCGTGGAGAAAAGTCCTTCGGCCAAGGGAAATCCCGTTCAGACGACCGTGACCGAAACACAGGGTTCGGAAGCAGCGACGAATGGACTGGACCGGATACGAGAAGCAGCGAAGCGGGACAAGACCCGGCGATTCACCAATCTGCTGCACCATATTACTGAAGATCTGCTCGACGCTGCCTACCACAAGCTCAACCCCAAGGCCGCTGAGGGCATAGACGAAGTGACATGGCAGGAGTACGGCGAAGGGCTGCAAGAGCGCCTGACCGTACTTCGTGATCAAATCCATAGGGGAAGCTATCGCACCAAGCCGAGTAGACGGATTTGGATACCGAAACGGGACGGGAAGAATCGTCCCATCGGGATAGCCGCCCTGGAAGACAAGATCGTCCAGCAAGCACTGGCAGAAATCCTCCAACCGATCTACGAAGAGGATTTTCTCGGTTTCAGTTACGGGGCACGCCCCGGACGAAGTCAACACAACGCCCTGGATGCCATCTATGTTGCGATCATGCGGCGCAAGGTGAACTGGGTTCTGGATGCGGATCTTCAAGGGTTCTACGACAGTCTCAATCACGACTGGTTGATGAAGTTTGTGGAGCATCGCATCGCCGACAAAAGAGTTCTCCGGCTAATCCGCAAATTTCTGCGAGCCGGAGTCTCCGAAGACGGCAAGTGGTCCAAAACAGAGGTGGGGACACCTCAGGGAGCAGTCATCTCGCCACTGTTGGCGAATATATATCTGCACTATGTTCTGGACCTGTGGGTGAATCAATGGCGGAAACGCCAGGCACACGGCGAAGTCTACATCGTACGATACTGCGACGACTTCGTTATGGGATTCCAATACCTATCCCACGCACGGATGTTTCAGATCGAACTCAGACAGCGATTGGCTGAGTTTGGGTTGACGTTACATCCGGAGAAAACCCGACTCATCGAATTTGGTCGTTTTGCCGCCAAAAGCCGCAAGGATCGAGGCAAGGGCAAACCAGAAACCTTCGATTTTCTCGGATTTACTCACATGTGTGGGAGGAGACGAAAAGACGGAAAGTTCATAGTGCAACGCAAAACCATCAGGACGCGGCTACGCGATAAGATCAAAGACGTTCGTACCGTCCTGAAGCGCAAGCGACATCGTCCGATGGCAGAACAGGGCAGCTGGTTGCGCTGGGTCATCCAGGGCCACTTCAATTACTACGGAGTTCCTGGCAACCACAGAGTACTGAATACGTTTCGTCAACAGATCATACGTGCCTGGTTGCAGGCACTACGCAGCCGCAGCCAGAGAGGACGCAGTTTAACGTGGCGGCGTATGCGGGTCTGGATAGATCGATGGATACCCCGGGCAAGAGTGTGTCACCCATACCCGAATCAACGCCTCTGCGTCTGACCTGAGGCAGGAGCCCGGTGCGGTAATTCCGCACGCCGGGATCTGTGCGGGGGGCGCCGGGTAACCGGCGTTCCTACCGTAACTGCACTCTTTTCTTTGCGACCAAAGAAAAGGGTGTCGCTTGCCGGCGCGAGAACCGGCGGTTCTGATTCTCATGTCTGGTTATGGTGTTTTTTAAGATCAAAACCACGGGGTCGCGGCCCCGTACGCCGCCTGACTTTTTGGCCAGAGCCCCAAAAAGTCAGCAAAAATGGCTCTTTAATATGTCGTTTTCCTGCTTTCATTTCTGCGTAGGTTCACACCAGCTACTGACAGCGCGCCCTACGATGAGCTTCGCTCCTCTAATGGGCAGAACCGATGATGAAAACCAGTTGAGACAATCCCGTTGGGGGAATCTGGGGCGAACAGGGCTGACGCTGATGCGCCAGCCCTATTGTTGTTAATGGCCCCAGGAGTCTTTCCCCCGCCGCGGAGCGGCAGGTAGCTGTTGCTGTACTCTGGCTGGCTGCGAGCGTTGAGTCCCCAAGGTGAAGTGGGAGAGCATGTGCTTAAGGTGCTCGGCCTGACTGGACAGTTCCTCGGCAGCCGCTGCCGACTCCTCGGCGGTCGCCGTGTTTTGTTGCACAGCCTGATCGATCTGCCCCAGCCCCTGGTTGATCTGGCTGATACCGTTGGCCTGTTCGCTGTTGGCAATGGCGATGTCCTTGACGATCTCGGTGACTTTGCTGATCCGGCTGACGATATTCTCGAAGGCTCCCGCCGTCTGTTCAGCAATTTCCGTTCCCCGAGCGGTTTTTTCGACCGAATTGTTGATCAATGCCGAGGTCTCGCTGGCCGCTTTGGCACTGCGTGCTGCCAGGTTGCGCACCTCTTCGGCAACCACCGCGAAGCCCTTGCCGTGCTGCCCGGCGCGGGCGGCCTCGACGGCGGCATTGAGAGCCAGCAGGTTGGTCTGGAAGGCGATCTCATCGATGACCTTGATAATTTTGCTGATACTCTGGCTGGCATCGTTGATCTCTGCCATGGCATCGATCATGGTGCTCATCTGGTCGCTGCCGTCACGGGCATCTTTGTTGGCGGCTTCGGCGAGATCCCGGGCCTGGTTGGCGTTTTCAGAGCTGGTCGTCGCCTGGGAGGCGATCTCGTTGATTGAGCTGCTGATTTCTTCCAGTGAGGCTGCGCTTTGTGTCGTTCCCTGCGACAACGACTGGCTGGAGGCTGAAACCTGGTCGCTGGCGTCGTTGATCTGATGGCCGGCCGACTGGATCTGGGTCACGATGCTGGTCAGATCCACCTGGAGTTTGTTCATGGTGCCGCGAATCTTGTCACGTTCATCCCGCGGAATCGTCTTGAAGTCAAGATTGCCATCGGCCAGTTTCTGCAGGTTCTCGACCAGCTCCTGCTGCAGGTTGTCGGCAAATCTGTTCATGGTTGCTGCCATCTCGCCGATTTCGTCAGAACGATCCAGTTTAAGCCGGATATCGAGGTGGCCGTTTTCCAGTTCTTTGATCATGCCGACGGTCTGGGTGACAGGGCGGGCGATGCTGCGGCCGATCAGCAAGGCGATAAAGACACTGATGACAATAAAGATGATCACCAATACCGCCATCATGTAGTTGAGTGTTGTCAGAGAGGCATAGATCTCCATTTTCGGGCTGATGGCGATCAGGTACCAGTCGGTTTCGGCAATGGCGGAGTAGGCAAAAATCAGATCCTTGTTTTCGAAATTGACTTCTGTGATCCCTGCCTTGCTGTTAGCGGCGGCAGAGAAAGCCGTGCCCATGGAGCCGGGGAGTTTCTGGCCGACCAGGTCGGCAGTGGGATGAACGACAACCGATCCATCCTTGTGAATCAGTGCAGCGTAGCCGCTCTCGCCGATTTTGGTGTTGAGTACGGTTTCAACGATGAAGGTCAACGGGATATCGGCACTGACCGCGGCAATTTTCTGCCCGCCTTTTAAAACAGGTGCCGCGAACGAGATGACGGTCTTGCCGGTATTGGCGTCAACATAGGGCTTGGTCAGGATCGCTTTGCCCCCTTCGTTGCTGGCCTGATACCATGGGCGGACCCTCGGATCATAGTTTGCCGGCGGCACCCAGCCGCTCGAATCGAGGAAGCTGCCGTCGGCCTGAAAGCCGACATAGGCTTCAATGAAGGAGCCTCCGTTGGAGATCACGGTTAACTGCCGGAGTATTTCCTCCTCCTGCTGCCGGTCGAGTTTGGCGAGTTCGCCGGCCAGTGAGACCAGCATATCTTTGCGGGCGGCTACCCACTGGTCGAATGTCCCGGCCATCTGGGTCACCAGCTCCTGGTGGCGCCCCTCAATCTGATCCGTCATCATCTTGCTCGCATTCAGGTTGACGAGGAGTGAGAAGATGAGGAGGGAAATTAAGAATGTACCGCCTGTCATCAGGATAATCTTGTTCTTCAGCTTCATGGCAGTTCTCTCCCCTTTATAGATAGGTCGTGTTTTGAATAATCGAGGTATATGAGTAATTTTATAGAGATGTTGGCCAGTTACAAGTAGTAGGCGAGTATTTTGCGAGACAAGTCCCGAAGGTAAAGTGCGGGGCTCTGTGTTTAAAGCAAATGATTCAGGGTGACTAGTCTGTTCATCATTAAAAGGCTGAGCGCGATTTTATTTGAAGCTGAAGGATTTGATATACTGTCTAGAACTGTTTCGGATGCTTTTCTGAAAGGTCATAAAATGAAAACACCTGTCATGCTTGTTTGCATTCTGCTGGTTTTTTCTGCGTTCTTTCTCGTGTCGTGCGGCGGTGGTTCCGGAAGTAGTTCTTCGACTGGAGAGGGGACCTTGGCTCTGTCTTTGACCGATAGTACGACGGAGGAGTACAGGGCTGTTTACGTGACGATTGACAGTGTCGAGGTGCGCAGCGGCGAAGATGACGACTGGCAGGTTGTTGCCACGCCCGCTGCGACCTACAACCTGCTGGAACTGGTCAACGGCGTTCTTGAGCCTCTGGGGCTGGATTCTCTTCCGGCTGGAGCCTACGGGCAGGTTCGGCTGATGATCGGCGTTGCAGCGGACTCCGGTATGAATATCCTTGGCGAAGATCATCCTTTTGCCAATTATGTTGTGACCCAGTCGGATGATGTTCATGAGCTCAAGGTTCCCAGTGGCTATCAGACTGGACTTAAAATCGTCAAAGGTTTCACTATCAATGAGAACCAGACCACCGAATTGATTCTCGACTTTGATGCGGCAAGCTCGGTCGTCAAGGCGGGGGCGAGCGGTAACTATCTGCTCAAGCCGACGATCAAGATCCTGTCGACGGTTGAATATGCCCGGGCCGAAGGAACGGTGAGCGATCCCGCGACAATACCGGCCTCATTGCTGGAAGGGGCTTTTGTATCAGCGCAAACGACAACCCCTGACGCCGCAGATGCCTTTGACCAGGTGAGCCTTGCTGCAGGGACCGTTACGGACACTGGTGGCGGCTATTCTTTGTTTCTCGATCCCGGTGCCTATAATGTTGTCGCGACAAAGAGCGGTTATATGCCTGCTTGTACGTCTCTTGAGCTGTTGTCCGGAGATCTGGCAACCTTGGACTTCAGCCTTTCCAAGATCGATCCAGGCTCCCTGATCGACGTCTCCGGCAGTCTGGCAATGGCTGAGGCGCCAAGCGATGCTTCGGCCTCGGTCCATGTCCGCCAGCAACTGGATTGCGGTGAAAGTTCTCCCTTTGTCGTTGTCAAGGCCTTCGCGCTGGGAGATGCCGGGGGGTATGAGCTGTCACTTGCGGCGGGAACCTATCAGTTTATCGTTGCCGCTGACGGATATGAAACGGCGACCTACGATGTCGTTGTTGGGACAGAGGCGATAACCCAGGACCTGTCGTTGCAGTAAGTATTGCGGTTACTGAAAGAGAACCCTCAGTGCTAGATGGAAATTGACGTCGGGAGCCGAATCAACATAGATGTCTTCGCTGACGGCGAGATCAAGGCTGGACTTGTCGCTGATATCGAGTGAGCCGCCGATAATCAGCTGCACCGACTCTCCGAGTTCGCGGAGGGTACTGTTGTGGTAGAAGGCCGTGTGGCCATCGAATTGAGCTTTGAGTGCCAGCTGGCGGTAGGCCTGCCAGCTGGCGCCCAGGGTTCCGAAGGCAACGGCCCGGTTCTGTTGCTTGGTCAGGACGTCTCCTTCGCTCATCAGCAGCCCGCCGAGGGCTGCGAACCCCGTGAGGTTGTGCCCGGATGTCGAATGTGAACCACTGAACCAGATCGCCAGGTCGCTGCCGCCGCTGCCGGTCAGCTTTTCCGCTTCACCCGTCGGGAGTTTCAGGCTGGCGCGCAGTGTAAGGGCGGTGGTCTCAGTGCCTTCGAGCTGCCAGCCACCGGTCAGGCTGACATCGCCGAACCCCGCTTCTCTTTGGTGCAGATCGATCCGGGTTGTTGTCTTGGTGTAATGGTAGTTCAGCTGATCGCGTTCGAGGCTGTTTCTTTCCCCTTCCGGAAATCCAAAGCTTTCATGCCAGTTGTCGATGAGCCTGTCGAGGAATCCTCCGCTATGGCTGATATAGGGCAGTTCCATGCCGATTTCAAGATTGTGACCGATGCCGTGCTTCAGCCTGAGGCGGCTGCGGTATGTCTCGCCGTCGAGGAGAATGCCCTCATCCTTCGCCGAACTGATGCTGCATGAATTTGCAATATCGCTGCGCAGCTGAACTTCTGTTGCCTGTGCGGGGAGAACCTCGGAAGAGTCTGCTGCCGGCAGACCGTAGATCGTGACCAGAGGGTTCTGGTTGGTGGTGGCAAAGGGGGTCGGGCGGGCCGCCAGGGCATGAGATGGCAGGCCGAAAATGATCAGAACTGCAGTAAGAAATGTTTTGCTCTTCATAATTCCGCCAGTCTGCATTGATGAAATGCATGATGGGCTGAGAAAATAATGACAAATGTCATAATTCGACTTGCAAGGATAGCACGAATGCGTGTTATCTATGGAGGGTTTTCGGGGCGTGCCTGTTCGTGTTGCCACGCTGATTTTGAAGGTTGGAACGAATATGAAGAGATCTGTAGATGTGATTGACGGGCTTTTGCGGCGGATAAGGGGCGAGGGACAGCCGGTTTCCGCCGATCAGGCGGAAGCTCTGGATGAGTTGCGCCAGTGTCTGAGCGATGTCCGAAACAAGACGATCGAGTTTGAGGAGATCGCCAACCATCTCTATGACGGGCTCTATGTCGCGGATGGTGAGGGCAATACCCTGTTCATAAACAACGCATACACGCGCATAACCGGCATCACGCCGGAGATGGTGCTGGGGCGTAGCGTCAATGATATCGTCAATGATTATATTTACAAGAATGCTGTCACCTCCGAAGTGATCAAGCAGAAAAAGACGGTCAGTTCGATCGGCGAGAGCCTGCTCAACAAGAAGAAGATGCTGATCACCGGGTCGCCGATCCTCGATGAAAGCGGCAATGTCAAAAAGGTCGTTATCAATAACCGGGCATTGACTGATCTGGATGAGCTCAAGACTCAGCTGGAAAAAGCCAGGAATAAGCTGAAGACCTCCCAGGAGGAGAATCAGGCCAAGAATTTTGAGCTGCAGCACCTGCGCAAAAGCCAGATCGACAGCAGTTCCTTTGTCGGCGAGTGCCTGGCGCTACAGAACATCAAGACCCTGGTTGAGCAGGTGGCGCCGACCGACGCTTCGGTCCTGATTACCGGGGAGACCGGTACGGGCAAGGAGGTTGTGGCTAACGAAATCGTCAAGAACAGCCAGCGTAGCGATAAGCCCTTCATCAAGATCAACTGCAGCGCTATCCCGGAAACGTTGCTGGAGAGCGAACTGTTCGGTTATGAAAAGGGGGCCTTTACCGGCGCGAACAAGGATGGCCACCATGGGCTGTTTGAAATCGCCAACGGCGGCACGCTGCTGCTCGACGAAATCGGCGACATGCCGCTCAAGCTTCAGAGTAAACTGCTGCGGGTTCTGCAGGGGAAGGAAGTGCAGCGTATCGGCGCTCACCGTTCTATCGCGGTGGATGTCAGAATCATTTCCTCGACCAACAAGGATCTCCGCCAGGAGATCAACGAGGGGCGCTTCAGGGAGGACCTCTTTTACCGGATAAATGTCCTGCCGATCAATATGCCGCCACTGTCTGAACGCGGCGATGATCTGCTCCTCTTCAAGGATTATTTCCTTGACAAATATAACAAAAAGTATTCAAAGGATCTGGCGCTCGACAGCAAGACAATCCGGGTTCTGCGGGGCTATGACTGGCCCGGAAATATCCGTGAGTTTGAAAATATCATTGAGCGGTTGGTGATTATCGCCCAGAATTCCCGGGACGCATTCGGGATCGTTGAAGCGATGTTGCAGGTAGATGATTCCTATGCTACAAATATGGGGAAGTCATACCGTGAGATAGTTCTAGACTTTGAGAGACAGCTCATAAAAAAAGCGCTGGAAAAGTACCGGACCACCACTGAAGCCGCCAAACACCTCAAGCTTGACCAGTCAACGATCGTGAAAAAGAAAAAGCGCCTGGGGATAAAATAGAAGCTGATGTATGACAGATTTATGAAAATCGTCATTTTTTTATGACATTTTTCATAGGATGGCCTGTAAATAAATGTTCACTTAGAGGCAGCCTCAAGTGTTTTCAGGGGGTTGTCTTCTATGTTGTGCTTGGTACGGCTATTGCTATATAGCCCGGAATACTCATAACTACATGGAGGTTAAAAACATGGCAAAAACTATCATTACTGTCGCTGTGACTGGTGCTTGGCCAAAGAAGAAAGACAACCCGAACGTTCCGATGACTCCTTCCGAGATCGCCGACGACGTTTACGCATGCTGGAAAGCAGGCGCTGCGGTTGCTCACCTGCACATGCGTGATGATGAAGGTAATGGTACCATGAGCGCTGACAAGTTCCGCGAAACTCAGCAGCTCATCAAGTCAAGATACCCTGATTGTGACGTTATCCTCAACTACACCACCTCCGGCGATCTGAACGCGACCGACGAAACCCGTATGGCTCACCTGATCGAGCTCAAGCCTGACATGGCTTCCTACGACTGCGGTACCATGAACTGGGGCCACAGCACCCTGTTCGTCAACCATCCAAAATTCCTGGAAAAATTGGGTGAAGTTCTGATTGAGAACAACATCAAGCCAGAAGTTGAGATCTTCGACGCAGGGATGTTCTACAACTCCCGTTACTACGTCAAAAAGAACTTCCTGAAAGAGCCGGTTCACTACCAGTTCGTTCTCGGCGCTCCTGGCGGTTCCACTGCGACCGTTGAAAACCTGGTTTACCTGAAGAGCCTGCTGCCGGAAAACTGCACCTGGTCCGCTTTCGGTATCGGCCGTGGTCACCTGCCAATCATGTACGCTACCCTGGCCCTCGGCGGTCACCTGCGCGTCGGTCTGGAAGACAACGTCATGTACGACAAGGACACTCTGGCTACCGGTAACGTTCAGCTGATCGAGCGTGCTGTTCGTGCTGCCCGCGAATTCGGTAACGAAATCGCAACCGCAGCTGAAGCTCGCGAAATGCTGAGCATTAAGAAATAAGGAAAGGCGAATCTACCCATGATTAAGAATATCGCCGTTATTGGTGGCGGAACCATGGGGCATTCGATTGCCCTGAACTTCGCGATCTACGAGTACCCGGTTCAGCTCTGGGTTACCCGTCAGAAGTACATCGATGAGCTGCCAGGCATCATGGCTGGCCGTCTTGGTGTCCTTGCTGATGAAAACATGCTCAATGGCCAGACTGTTGAGCAGGTTCTCGAGCGTATCACTATCACCATGGACAAAAAAGCTGCAACCATCGATGCTGACTACATCATCGAAGCGGTTCCTGAAGATGCAGCGATCAAGGCTGACCTGTTTGAAGAGCTGGACGGCTGGTGTAAAGAGACCTGTATCTTTGCCACCAACACCTCTTCGCTGACCCTGGCTGATTGCATGGCCAAGCTGCCGGAATCCCGCAAGCAGCGCACCCTGGTTTGCCACTGGTACAACCCACCACTGCTGATGCCGATTGCCGAGCTGTCCAACTTCGGCAACATGCCAGCCGAGATCCTGGCTGAAGTTGAAGAGTTGTACAACTCCATCAACAAGGTTGTCGTCAAGGTTGACAAGGAAGTTCCTGGTCTGGTTGCCAACCGTATCCAGCAGGCCGTTGCCCGTGAGGTCTTCTGGCTGATGGCTAACGAAGTTGCTTCCCCGGCAGACATCGACAAGGGTCTGATGTATGGTCCGGCTTTCCGTTACGCAACGACCGGCCAGCTGCAGGTTGCAGACTTCGGCGGTCTCGACATCTGGTGTGTTGTCGGTGACAACCTGCTGTCCGTTATGGACAACTCGCAGAAAGCCAATGACATCCTGCGTAACAAGGTTCAAGCTGGCGAACTGGGCTTCAAGTCCGGCAAAGGCTTCTTTGATTACAGCACTGTCAACGGTGAGGAGCTGCAGAAGGACTACCTTAAGCGTCTGATCAACCAGCTTAAAGCCAGCGAGTTTTACAAGAAGCAGTTCGAAAAATAAGCAACACCCCGTCGCCGCAGAGAGTATGAAAAACTTCATACCCTCTGCGGTGATTCTTTAGAGGTTGAATAAATTCTCGAAATACCTGATGGAAGCACTCTCTCCCTCCCTGGCTTGTCAGGGGGGGAGAATTGTGTGTTCCTTCAACTACGGCTTGGTAAATATTTATACAAGTCGCACGTAATATCTTTCCTACAATTTTTAAGGAGTTAGTCATGGAAGAAGTTTACATTGTTGGCGCTGCCCGTACCCCACTCGGAAGTTTCGGCGGTACCCTCAAAGATACCCCTGCGGTTGATCTCGGCGCTATTGCTATCGAAGCTGCTCTGGAGCGTGCCGGCGTTGCCAAGGAAGATGTCGATGAAGTCATGTTCGGTTGCGTTCTGCAGGGTGGCCAGGGCCAGAACGTCGCTCGTCAGGTTCTGATCAAGGCCGGTATCCCTCAGGAAAAACCAGCTCATACTGTAAACATCGTCTGTGGTTCCGGTCTGCGTACTGTTGGTTCCGCTGCACAAGCTATTAAGGCCGGTGATGCTGACATCGTTGTTGCCGGTGGTACCGAGAACATGAGCCTCGCTGCTTACGCTCTGCCTAAGGCAAGAACCGGTTACCGCATGGGTAACGGCGAGCTGGTTGACATGATGGTCAACGATGGTCTGTGGGATGCGTTCAACAACTTCCACATGGGGATCACCGCTGAAAACCTGGCTGAAAAATACAACCTGAGCCGTGAAGAGCAGGACGCATTTGCTGCTCAGAGCCAGAACCGCGCCGAAGCTGCGATCACTTCCGGCCGCTTCAAGGATGAGATCGTTCCTGTTGTCATTCCTCAGCGTAAAGGCGACCCAGTCGTTTTCGATACCGACGAATTCCCTAAATTCGGTGCAACTGCTGCCGGTCTTGCTAAGCTGCGTCCAGCTTTCAAGAAGGACGGTACCGTTACCGCCGGTAACGCTTCCGGTGTTAACGACGGTGCTGCCGCCATCATCGTTGCCAGCGCCAAAGCTGTCAAAGAAAAAGGCCTGAAGCCAATGGCCAAGATCGTTTCCTTCTCCGTTTACGGTTGCGATCCTAAGATCATGGGTATCGGTCCTGTTGAATCGACCCGCGAAGCTCTGAAAAAAGCTGGCTGGACCGTTGCTGACCTCGACCTGATCGAAGCCAACGAAGCTTTCGCTTCCCAGGCTCTGTCGGTTATGAAGGAACTGGAACTGAACCCAGAGATCACCAACGTTAACGGTGGTGCTATCGCTATCGGTCACCCGATCGGTTCTTCCGGTGCCCGTGTTCTGACCACTCTGCTCTTCGAAATGGAAAAACGCGACGCTAAAAAAGGTCTGGCAACTCTGTGTATCGGCGGTGGTATGGGTATCGCTATGTGTGTTGAGCGCGCCTAAGTTCTTTTTGTCGATAACTCCATTTTTAGAGGGTTGAACTATGAACAAGGAAGTTAGCCTCAAAGAGGCTATGTCCCACATTAAAAGTGGGCAGACCGTCATGGTGAACGGTTTTCTGGGTGTCAAAAGCCCTGAGACCGTTATCGATGCCATGGTCAAGCAGGAGATTGGCGATCTGACCCTGATTGCCACCGATACCGCAATGCCGGGTAAAGGTGCCAGTAAGCTGATCGCCAAAAGACTGGTCAAGAAGCTCTACGCTTCCCACATCGGCACCAACCCTGAAACCGGCCGTCAGATGAACTCCGATGAACTGGACGTTGAACTGGTTCCTCAGGGCACTCTGGCTGAGCGTATCCGCTGCGGCGGTTCCGGTATCGGTGGTTTCCTGACCCCGACCGGTGCTGGTACTCTGGTCGAAGAAGGTAAGCAGAAGCTGACCATCGACGGCAAGGACTACATCCTCGAACTGCCTCTGCATGCGGATGTTGCCGTTATCAGAGGGTCGGTTGTCGACCGTATGGGTAACGTCTACTACCGTGGTACGACCAAGAACTTCAGTATCGTTATGGCAATGGCCGCTGATTACGTTATCGTCGAAGCTGACCTGATCGTCGAGGTTGGTGAACTTGGCCCGGATATGATCATGACCCCGGGTGTGTTCGTCGATGCGATCATCCAGACCGAAGAGGCATACCAGGGTGATGCTGAGAAGTTGAAGGAGAGTATTCATGGCTGAGTTGAGTGATAAGGACCTTATTGCCAAGCGTGCCGCCCAGGAGCTCAAAGACGGCGATGTCGTCAATCTGGGTATCGGTCTGCCGACCCTGGTCTCCAACTTTGTACCGGAAGGAATCCATATTACCCTGCATGCCGAGAACGGCATCCTGGGGATGGGCCCTTCGAGCAAGGAAGGTACCGAGGACAGCGACATTATCAACGCCGGTGGTTCCCACGTTGATATCCTGCCGGGAGCAAGCTTTTTCGACAGTGCGACCTCTTTCGCTATTATCCGTGGTGGTCACATCGACATCACTATCCTTGGAGCTCTGCAGGTTGACGCCAAGGGGAATATCGCCAGCCACATGGTTCCTGGAAAAATGGTTCCAGGTATGGGCGGTGCTATGGACCTGGTCGCCGGTGCCAAGAAGGTTATCGTTGCCATGCAGCACACCGCAAAAGGCAGCCACAAGATCATGAAAGAGTGCACCCTGCCGTTGACCGGCGTTGGTGTCGTCGACATGATCATTACCGATATGGGCGTTATGGAAGTCACCGAAAATGGACTTCTGCTCAAAGAGATCAAGCCAGGTGTCAAGCTGGAAGACGTTATTGCCGCAACTGACGCTGAACTGCTGCTGCCGGACGATATGGTCTGATAAGCAGGTTTTGGCTGATACTAAAAAGGTCCCCGGATTGCTCCGGGGACCTTTTTTTTGTCTAATTGTCCGGGTTGGGGAGAAATGCTTGTCTGCTGGCGCTGTCAATCATAGACGCGCATGATTTTGTCGCGCGCGATATAGCTGACCTTGTTTTCAGTCAGAAAGGGGAGGAATCTGTCGCCCTGGTTGAGGAAGTCCTTCACCCGGTTTCGTTCCGTCGGCAGGTTGACGTGGATGACGGCAGAAATTTCATCCTCAAGCAGGGTCTGTAGCCGGATCTCATGTCTGCAGCCCAAGGTTGAGAGCGTGTCAAATTCTTCTTCAGCGGCGACACAGACGGAAACAACCAGCATCAGGTTGATCAGCTCTATTCCATCGGCCGCCCGGATCGCAAGAAAACTTTCACTGCCGTTGAGGACCTCGCCGACCCTTTCCGGACCGCTCAGATGCTCACTGTGCAGCTGAAGAAAAATATCACCATAGAGCTGTTTGCCGGTCAGCAGGGTGATTTTTGCCGAGCGGGTAGCCACATCGATTTTCTGGGTAGTGTCCATAACATCCCTACTGACCGTTGGGCGCAGCAAATTGCGCCTTGTTGACCGCGAAACGACAGGCTTCTTCGCGGCTGACCCGCTGTTCGTCAACCAGTTGCTGCAGGGCCTGATCCATCAACTGCATTCCATCCTTGCGTCCAGTCTGAATGACCGAAGGCAGCTGGAAGGTTTTCCCCTCGCGAATGAGGTTGGCCGATGCCGCGTTGACCTTGAGGATCTCCAGGGCAGCACAGCGCTTGCCATCGAGAGTGCGCAGCAACTGCTGGGCAACGACGCCGCGCAGCGACTCGGCCAGCATGGTCCGGATTTGCTCCTGCTGGGTCGTTGGAAAGACATTGACCAGCCGGTCAACCGTTTTGGCCGCGCTGCTGGTATGCAGGGTGCCGAACACCAGGTGGCCGGTTTCGGCTGCCGTGACAGCGAGTTCTATGGTTTCCAGGTCGCGCATCTCGCCGACCAGGATGATATCCGGGTCTTCCCGCAGGGCGGCTTTGAGGGCCGAAGCGAAACTTTGGGTATGGACGCCGACCTCGCGCTGGTTGATCAGGCTTTGCTGGGTCCTGTGAACAAATTCGATCGGATCTTCTACTGTCAGGATATGTTCATTGCGGGTTCGGTTGATATGGTCGACCATGGCCGCCAGGGTCGTCGATTTTCCGCTGCCCGTCGGACCCGTGACCAGGACCAGGCCTTTCTTGTATTCGGTCAGATCGAGAACGGCTTTGGGCAGTCCGAGTTGCTCGACGGTAAGAATGGACGACGGAATGATGCGAAAGACGGCGCTGATGCCGAGTCGCCCCATGAATATATTGGCCCGGAAGCGCGATTCGAGCTCCTTGACTTCATAAGCGAAGTCGAGATCAAGTCGTTCTTCGAATTCTGTCCGCTGTGCTTCGCTCATGATTTCATAGAGCAGGGCTTTTTGCTGTTCGTGCGAAAGGGTCTGGTTAATAGCCGGTTTCAGTGAACCACTGGCCCTGATCATTGGCGGGTTGTCTGGGGACAGATGTAAGTCAGAGCCGCCCTGTTGTTTCAGAATCTGAAAAAGCTTGTCTATTTTGGCCATGCTTTGCCCCGTACGAAAAATTTAATTTCTATAGGTTACCAGTCTTTTGTTGAAAATTCATTCATTCTAATATTTATAGAAGGTTAAAGAATTAATGTTAAACCGCTTCCCGGAGTCTGATTTCAGGGGAGAAAAAATGTTATAGTTGTTGAGTATCACCTGTACATAAGACAGATGATGTGGTCAATGTGCAGTTTAGCAGCATCCTCTCGATCCGGTGTCGCAACAGACAGACGAACTTCAACTGTGAGGAGGCTACAATGAAACTGAAGTGGACCAGAGAAACAGGGAAAACCAGACGCTTTACCTGTCTGGGAGATTATCGAAAAACTGAAGTTTTGCAACAGAGGAAGCCGGAATATTTTTTTGTTAGTGATGTCTACTATTCCGGTCAGGTCCCATTGGGGATTGTCGATATCGAAGGACGCGAAAAAGCAAGACAATCCCTGCTGCACTGAACGAAAAAAGAGCCTCCCCGGCTATTGGGGAGGCTCTTTTTTTTGTCTGGACGTGCTAACGGGTCAGAACTACGTCGACGTGCAGTTCATCGGCAAGTTCCGATAACTCTTCTTCGAGTCGGTCAAAGGGGAGAGATTCCGGAACCTGAACATGAATTGTCATGCTGTAGATTGGAGCGCCACTTTCGGGTGACGCACTGCAATTTGAATCGAGCTGGATGATGCTCAGGCTGCGATCGGCCAGAAACTGGCTGGTTTTGAAAACGATACCGGCCTGGTCCAGGCCGTCGATATTCAGGACGCAGGTCTTGTAGTTGTCGTTTGCTCTTTCCGGATTATCTGTCAGTGGCCGGACAAAAGCCGAGATCCCTTTTTCCACCTCGAGGCGGCGACAGTCCCTGACCAGGCGGTCCTGGATGTCCTCTGCGTTGCTGGAAAACAGCAGGCTGAGGGTAAACTCATCGGCCAGAATCGACATTGTCGTGTCGTCCAGATTGCAGTCGTTTTCGTAGAGCAGGCGGGTGACATCGGCGGCAATGCCGGGACGGTCTTTACCAAAAGCGGTCATGATGAAACGCTGAGTCATAGGTTTCTCCTTGGCTGTATTGGTTGAATTAAAGCATAGATAAAGGCCTTAATAAAGAAAGAACAATCGATCGTCTGACCCTGTGAGATTTTCCTGCAAAAGGCCCCAGTCAGAGCTGCGATCTGTCTGTGCTTCTGGAATGATGAACAGGCATGGTCTTGTTGTGGATTGAGCGTTGTTATATATTTTTGCTACAGACTATATGGTTTTTCTATTGTGAGGGCGTTATGACCTTGGATCAATTATTGATTCTGACCAGAATCGCCGATACTGGCAGTGTCCTGGCGGCCGCCGAATCGATCAACAGAACCCAGCCGACGGTCAGCGTGGCATTAAAAAATCTTGAGGCCGAACTGGATCTCGACCTACTTGACCGCAGCTCCTACCGGGCGAAGCTGACGCCGGAAGGAGAGCTGTTGTGCAAAAAAGCCAGAACAATTATTGCCGAGGTCGAAGAGTTGAAGACCCTGGCTCATTACCTGTCTGTCGGCCATGAGGCGGAGCTGCACCTGGCGATTGAAGCGGCCTGCCCCATGTCGCTTGTGCTGCAGATTCTCAAGAGCAGTGAAGATAAGTATCCGCAGACGGAATTCAATTTGGAAATTGAGAATATCTGGGGAGCGCTTGATAAGTTACAGTCGGGAAAGGTCGATCTGGCGATCAGCCCCTGGTATCAGGATATTCCACGCTTAGAGTCGATCTCCTTGATCAGGACCAGGCTGATGGTTGTGGCGACTCCCGATTTCTTTCCGCAGGGGAAGGAGCTGAACGTCGATCTGGTGAAGAATTTCGTGCAGATTGTCGTCAAGGATTCGGGGCTGAAGCAGCACGATCAAAGGGGCGGGGTTATCGAGGACGGGCGACATTGGCAGGTCAGTGACCATGTCACCAAGAAATCGCTGATTGTGGCGGGAATGGGCTGGGGCCGCTTGCAGGAACATCTGATCGAACTGGAACTGAAAGAGGGGAGTCTTCTTCCGTTGCAGATTCAGAATTATCCGTCGGTGTCAGAGATCGATATCCGGGCGGTCAGACGCTACGGTGAAATTGTCGGTCCCGTTGCAAATGCCCTGTGGCAGGACCTGGCGACCCTGAATCAGAAACAGGTCCGATCAGCGCAGGCCGATGGTCGAGAATAGTTTTCCCAGCGTCTTGTTCAGCGGGTGTGATCTGTCGAGTCCCTTGATGATGGCCGGCTTGCGCAGCCCCAGCCCTTTCAGCTCGTTCATGATGGTCGGGTTCGGGCTTTGTCTCAATCCTTGGCGGAAGGTGGTTATCGCTTTATCCCGCTGGCCCGCGATGAGCAGAATCCTCCCGAGCATCAGGTGATGGAGTGAATTTGCCGGTTGTTTTTGCAGTGCGTTGTGGCACAGTTTGAGGGCGGCCTGAACGCGTCCTTCCATCCTGGCCAGACAGTAGGCCTGGCAGCTCTGGATTTCCGGATCGTTGCTGTGGCCGGAGATCTGGCTGAAATAGATCAACGCGGTTTGGCATTCGCCGTTTTTCGCTGCGGTTTTGCCCTTGAGGGAAATCTCTTCGAGTTGATTCAGATTTGGTTTCATATCGACCTCCGAGGCTGCCTGTAGAGAAATTTTACCAAATTACTTGGTAGAATGTATGCGGGAGGGAAAAAACAGCCGTCAAAAACGGCGTTCGGTGCGGGAGGAATTTATGGCTTCGATGAAAGATATTCTGCAACTTAAAGGGCAGGAGGTGTTGACCATCAACAGGGGCGAGACGGTTTTTGCCGCTCTGCAACTGATGGCGGAAAAGAATGTCGGGGCCCTGATCGTCACCGGTGACGATGGGCGGGTCGCTGGTATCTTCACCGAACGTGATTACGCGCGCAAGGTGATTCTGAAGGGGATTTCTTCATTGAATACCCCGCTGGAAAAGATCATGACCGAGTCGGTCTGTTTCGTCGATCCGGAACTTTCTGTCGACGAAGGGATGGCCCTGATGACGGAAAAACGCTGTCGCCACCTTCCGGTTCTTGATCAGGGCGAGCTGGTCGGTCTGGTATCGATCGGCGATCTGGTCAAGGCGGCGATTGAAGACAAGGAATTTATTATTGACCAGCTGACCCGCTACATCCAGTCGGGCTGATAGGGCCGGGACAGATCCCGCTGAGCTGTCGCTCTATCTCTGCTGCAACCTCTTCTGCCGATTTTCCGTCGCATCCAACAGTGACTTCCGCCTCATTTTCGTAGAGTGGCGTGCGCTCCGCAAAAAGGTCGGCAAAGCTTTGTCCCTTGGCCATAACGAGCCCACGCTGTCCCATGTCAGCGATCCGTTTTTCGAGCTCTGCAAGCGATACCTGAAGATAGACGATATGTCCGTTCTCTCTGAGGTTCGCTATCCCTTTCGGGTAGTAAACCGCAGATCCGCCTGTGGCGATAACGCTATATTCAAGTGTCAGACTGGTGATAACCTGCTCTTCGATATGGCGGAAATAGTCGAGTCCTTTACCGTCGATGACCTGTTGCAGGCGCATTCTTTCGCGCCCCTGAATCATCAGGTCGGTATCGAAGAACTGCAGGCCAGCTCTTTTGGCCAGGATGACCCCGACGGTACTTTTGCCGGCACCCGGCATTCCGATCAGGACGATGTTGTTGCGCTCTGTTACCATGATGTGACCTCCGCGGCCATTCTAGTTTTCATTCGGAAACGGCCCCTTTCCGCCGTGGCGGCGTCAATCTGCGGGCTCGCTTGTGCGGCGTAAAGTCCTACGTCTTCTCGCAACCTCTTGATTTTCTAGTCACAACGGAAAATTGCTCGTTTCCAATCTGAAAACTTACGCGTTGCCCTCCGTAGTTTCCGAATGGCAACAATTCTAGCATCGATTTAGCGGGCCGCCCATGTTATCTTGGCCAACAGAAAAAAAATCAGGAGAGATGCGAATGAAAGTACTGGCGATTAACGGTAGCCCCCGCAAGGACGGCAATACCGCGCTGATGATCAGAAGAATTTTTGAGCGTCTGGAAGCCGAACAAATTGAAACCGAAATGGTTCAACTGGCCGGTCAGTCGCTGCGCGGATGTACCGCCTGTATGGTCTGCAGGCAGCGCAAGGATCAACGCTGTGTTATCGAGGGGGATATCCTCAATCAGCTGATCGAAAAGATGGTCGCGGCCGATGCTATCATCCTCGGTTCACCGACCTATTTCACCGATGTAACGGCCGAAATGAAAGCCCTGATCGACCGGGCCGGAGTTGTTGCCCGCGGTAACGGCAGCCTGTTCCGGCGCAAAGTCGGTGTGGCTGTGACGGCACTGCGTCGCGGTGGCGCCCTGCACACCCTGGAAACGCTGCAGAATTTCTTTCTGATCAACGAGATGATCATCCCCGGTTCGACCTACTGGAATCTCGGTTTCGGTAAGGGGCCCGGCGATGTTGCCGAGGACGCCGAAGGAATGGGAACGCTCGATTGTCTGGCCGACAACCTGGTCTGGCTGCTGAAGAAAATCTGTGACAAAAGTGAAGGGGTAGGCAGGTGACGAAACCGAATTATGAGGCTGGGATGCCGATCGCGATCACTCTGGAGCCAGGTGTCTATTTCCGCTGCACCTGTGGCAAGTCGGAGAGCCTGCCGTTCTGTGACGGCCATCATCAGGAAGGGGGGCACAGGCCGATCCGTTTTGAGCTTAAAAAACGCGAACGGGTCTATCTGTGTAGCTGCGGAAAATCTCAGAATCAGCCGCATTGCGATGGTAGCTGCGGCGTTTCCCTGCCCGTCGATGAATAGTTTTTGGGCGTAGCCAGTCGAATGCTTGTCAGGTTTTGAAGGTATGTACAGGATAGTCACCCACCCGGGGAATGCCCATAAAGATGACTTCATGGCGGTCAGCCTGCTGCTCGCCATGTTCGATCAGGCCGAGGTTTTGCGGCGGGAAGCGACGGCCGAAGACCTGGCCGATGAGGGAACCTATCTCATCGATGTCGGCATGGAACATGATCCGGCCCGGCATAACTTCGATCATCATCAGGACAGGTCGTTGCCCTGTGCTTTTCACCTGCTCATGCAGTACCTCGGTTTTCATGAAAAGGCCCGGAAGGTTTTCGGCTGGTATACCCATCTGAGCCAGATGGACGTGCGTGGCCCCCATCATGTCGCTGAGTCTCTCGGCGTTGACATCGGGGTTTTGTTTGCGGCATCCTCGCCGATCGATGGCTTCATCCTTTCCCGCTTCTCTGCCGTCAGCGTACTGCGCCCCGGAGATGCTCTTTATCAGCTGATGCGTGAGTTTGGTCAGGACCTGCTGGCGATGATGGCGAAAAAAGCGCGCCGCCTGGAAGAGCTTGAAGCTCAGGCCGAAGTCGTTCCCCTCGGTGAATACAAGGCGGTGGTCAGCAGGATTGCGGAGGAACCAAAGCTGTCGATGGAACTCTATTTGAACCAGCTGAATGATCCGGCCGTCGTGATGAGCATCTTCCCTTCTAACCGAGGCTCCGGCTGGGAGCTGCTGCGTCTGGGGAACAACAGCCGGGTCGATTTCCGCCTGGTGGCCCACCACGACCAGATCCGCTTTGTTCACGTCAACGGTTTTGTTGCCAAGACCCGGACCCTAATGCCCCTGGAAGAGGTCCTGCCGATAGCCGCTGCGGCGATCTGTGACGGAAGACTGAGCGTCTGTCCTTAGCAGGCCGTTGAAAAATTATCTGTGTTGCAATTGTTATCTGTGTTGCAATTGCTGCCTCGAAAACGCTTTTCAACACCCTGTCAGCCATTATGGCTAGGGCAGCTTTTCTCCCTCCTGGCCAAATTGCTCAAAGAACCAGTAGAACGCAAACATCAGCCCTGGTGTTTTGGCCAGGCTTTCGTCAAAGATAAAGTCCCTCGCCTGGTTCAACGGCAGGTATTCGAGCAGGATCTCTTCGGTCTGGATTCCTCCCCCTTCATGCACCTTGTGGCTGTCGTCTATCACTGAAAAATAGAGATGCTGGCGGTTGCCGCCGACACCGACGTTGGTGAAAAAAGAGCTGATCTTGTGGATCCTGTCGAGCGGAACATGATAGCCGCACTCCTCATCGATCTCTTCACGGGCAATATCTTCCAGTGATTTGTCCTTGTCGACAATGCCGGCGCACAGCTCGTAGGTGCAGCTGTGGCTCGGGTCGTTCATATAGACCGGTGGCCTGAACTGTTTGACCAGCAGAAAGGCCTGGCGCTGGCGGTGGAACAGCAGGACAGCGACGCTGTCGTGAGCCTGAACCGCTTCCCAGGAGCGTGCCTGGCCGTTCTGGGTGTAGCTGAGCCTGACCGGTTTGACGAACTGGTTTTCGGTCAGGGGGTGGATCCTGAATTCGGAGATTCTGAATGACATGCTGTCTGCCTCTTGTCTGAAGGATTGCGGCAAGTTTGTCTCTATTCTGTCGCGCTGTGTCAGCTGATGATTGTTAATACGATTCAGCCGAAAAGTCGATGGCTATCACGGCTTCAAGATAGCGAATTACGATCTCCGCTGGTTTTTTTGCACTTTTGGCAGATTCGATTATTATTTAATCTGTTCCCCCATCTTATTTGCTGCTTGCCGGGTGATTGATTTTTTCTCCACAGGACGCGCGCGATGTATCAGCACTATTTTGGATTCAAAGAAAGTCCGTTTTCCATTGCGCCGGATCCCTCCTTTATCTATCTGAGTGTCGAGCACGAGAACGCTCTACTCTTTCTGATGGCGGCGCTGAAACGAGAGACGGGCGGGCTCTTTCTGTTTACCGGAGAGGTCGGAGCTGGGAAAACGACGCTCTGTCGTCAGCTATTGAGGCAGCTGCCGGAGGGAACGGAAACGGCGATGATCCTCAATCCGCGTGTCAGTGCTGATGAGCTGCTGGAGACGATCTGTGATGAACTGAGGCTGACTGTCGGGTCCGGGGACTCTGCTGCGCGGCGCTTCAGCCTGATCAAGGAGTACCTGTTTGAGTTGTCCCGACAGGGCCGGCAGCTGCTGTTGCTGATCGATGAAGCGCAGGGGCTTGCTGATGAAGTTTTCGAGCAGTTGCGTTTGCTGGCGACTCTGTCTGACAGGCTGCAGCTTCGGCTGGTTATCATTCTGCTCGGACAGCCCGAGCTTGCAGGTCGCTGTCGGCTGCTCCCTGCCTTCGATCAGCGGATTGCCGGCCGCTTTCATCTGCCGCCCCTCAAGCCGGAAGATATCTCCGTCTATGTCGCGCACCGGTTGCGGGTTGCCGGTTGTGACCGCCTGATATTTACCCCCTGGGCACTTGAGCAGGTTTGCTCCCGATCCGGCGGTATCCCCAGGCTGGTCAATCTGATCTGCGATCGGGCCCTGTTGGCGGCATCGGCGCTTGACAGGAGGCAGGTCGATGCCGGGCTTGTCCGTCAGGCCGCAGATGAAGTTTTTGGTGGTGTCAGCTTGAGCGCGGGGAAGAGACGGTCTTTCAAACCGGCCTGGGTCGTACTTCCTGTTTTGCTGCTGCTTCTGGTGTGGGCGGGCTTTTCATTTCGTCTGGAGACGAATCGGTCTCTGGCTACGGAAAGTGCCGTCCCCCTGCCGCTTTTGGCCCCGCCCGCTCAGACTGATGAGGTGGTTGCGGAACCTGAGTGGCCACAAAGCTGGCCGGAGGGGTTTGCTTTCGCCACCACGGAAACCAAGGCTTATGCCGCTCTCTTCGCTCTGTGGGGGCAGGTCTATGATCCCCGAGCGCCAGACCCCTGCCGTTTTGCAAGGCAAAATCATTTGGAATGTTATGCCAAAAAGGCTACTCTGTCAGGGTTGAGAAAACTCGACCGGCCGGCGATTCTGATCATGTACCGGGACAACGGTGAGCCTTTTTACGTTGTGTTGGCAGGGCTTGATGAACGTCGGGCCAGACTGCTGTCGGGCGATGGTGAGCTGACGGTCGATG
Source organism: Geopsychrobacteraceae bacterium (assembly GCA_963676795.2). GTDB lineage: Bacteria > Desulfobacterota > Desulfuromonadia > Desulfuromonadales > Geopsychrobacteraceae. The sequence continues at coordinate 442,671 of CAXXTB010000002.1, forward strand.
TCCGGGCTCTGGAGCCTCGCTGGTTTGGTGAGAGCCTTCTGGTCTGGAGCTCTCCACTGGTTTCCCGGGAGCTGCTTGTACCCGGTGGCTCCAATGTCAATATTATCTGGCTGGAAGACGCCATGATGCGACTGGGCCTGTATGCCGGTACAGCCGATGTCGTGAGCCTTGACGGCCTGCTGCTGAGTGCTCTGAAACGTTTTCAGGTGGCCGCAGGGCTGGTGCCGGACGGGATCCTGGGGCCGGAGACAATGATTCACCTCAATACGGCCGGGCAGGTTCCCGGTCCACGTTTGAGTTTTCTTGTGGGGGAATGATGTCGTTTATTCTCGATGCTTTGAAAAAGTCTGAACAGGGTCGTCGTCTGCAGCAGAAAGAGGCGAGGAAGAGAAAGGTTTTTAACTTTTCCGCCAAGCGCAGTTCCAGGCACAGGGGCAGTTCATGGGCCTGGATTGCGTTGCTGGTTATCGTTCTCTGTGTCCTGGCTGGACTCGGAATCGTCTTTTGGGGCGGTGAACCGCAGGCAGGGAGTGTTGACAGCCGGTCCGTCGAGGTCAGGAGCCGAATCGTCAAGGCGAGTCCCCCCGCTGTGGTCAATGAAGAGCAGACGCCTGCCTTCCCGGCTACAGCTGTTGCCCCAGCGGTTACCCTCCCCGGCGAGGTCGCGCCGGTCCCCCGGCCTGTCAGCCGTCAGCTTGCGGTTGAGAGCGAAACAAAAAAAACGGACTCCCTGCCCAGAGCCGATTCCGAACCTCTTCCTGTAGCGCCTAAAATCCATTCCTATACCGAACTGCTGAGGCTGCACCCCGGCCTTCAGGTTTCGATGCACTATTACAGCAACGACGCGCAAAAGAGCATTCTGCGCCTCAATGGGGTCCTGCTGCATGAGCAGGAAAGTTCCGCCGATGGCCTGTTGATCAGCGAGATAACCGCGGATGGCGCTCTGGTTCAATATGGTGGGCTGCTTTACGAATTGCGCCGTCCGGGAGGTTGAGAAGCGGGGGAGGACAGGTCAGCCTGTTGAGCTGTTTTTCAGGTGTAAATGCAAGAAATTGCTTGTTTTGTTACAAGACTTTGCTTGATCTGTTAATGTTTAGTAACTATCATGAGGCTTTGCAGTGATATTTAATGAATTTTGCCGAAAAGAGCAGTGTGGGCTTAAATGTTAATTTACTACCAGAAATATTATAAGGGGCTGAATCTGTTGCTGGTGACCCTGGTCGGTCTGTGCTGCGGGATGTTTGCCGGTGCCCTGATCGAGGCCGGTGTGACCCCGACCACCCCTGCCCATCATACGGCGCCGAAGGTTGCTCCGGCGTCTCAGAGTCTTTCCAGTGTTGAGGATCTGAACCTGATCCTGCAGCGCAATATCTTCGATCCGGCCGGACAGACCGATCTGACCTATAATCCGGAGATGCTGCCGAGTACCGTAAGCGCCGGCGAACCTGTTGCTATCAAACCTTCTAATATCGTTCTGCTTGGAACCGTCGTGGCCGATGCAGAAAATTCTCTCGCGCTGCTTCAGGTCAATGGCGAACTTGATACCTATCGTATCGGTGATTCCCTTGACGATGGCAGCGTGCTGGAAACAGTCGCGCGCAATCAGGTGCAGATTCGCCTGCGTGACAAGCGCCTGATCACCCTGACTGTTGAAGAAGACGCTATGACGAAGGCGACAGCGAAGCCCGGTGCTGCTGCCCAGGGTTCCGACGAGGCCGATAGCGGTATCCGCCAGGTGGATGATACCCGTTGGCTGGTGTCCCGGGATGAGGTTGAAAAGACCCGGGCCAACTTCAGCCAGGAACTGCGTCTGGCCCAGATGCAGCCGCGTGTCGTGGACGGCAAGACCGATGGCTTCCTGATCCGTTCGCTGCGGCGGAATTCCATTCTCAACAAGCTTGGCTTACGACGCGGTGATGTTGTCATGAGCGTCAACGGGATCTCTCTGGATAGTCCGGAAAAGGCCCTGCAGATTTTTCAGCAGCTGCGTGAAGCGCGGCAGATCGACCTGGCTGTTGAAAGACGGGGGCAGGCTATGAGCTTTGCCTATGAACTTGATTAGGAGGCTTTTCAAGTGATTCGAATAAAGAAAATCAGTGCGGTCCTGTGCCTGCTTGGCCTTCTCGGTTGCGGCCTTTTTGCCCCTGCGTATCTCAGTGCTGCGGAGCAGGAGGCTTCCGCTGGCCTGATCTCTCTTGATTTCCGGGATGTCGAACTGACGGAACTGATCAAGACGATCAGCGAGTTGACCGGGAAAAACTTCCTCTATGATGATACGGTCAAGGGCAAGGTGACGATCATTTCACCTGAGACTATGACCATGGAGGAGACCTACAAGCTGTTTCTGACTGTGCTCAACGTCAAAGGCTATACGGTGGTTCCGTCCGGCCGGGTCAACAAGATCGTTCAAACCAAGAATGCCAAACAGGAGAACCTGCCTGTCTATCACAGCGGGCGTGGTGATTCGGAGCAGTTTATCACCCGCCTGGTCCGCCTCGATTATCTCGATGCGGACACCATTGCCACCTCCGTGCTGGCACCTCTGATGCCGCCGACCGGAAATATCATCGCCTATCCGCCGACCAATACCCTGATCCTTACAGAAACCGCTGCGACCATTGAACGCATGCTCAAAATCGTTCAGCAGCTAGATCAGCCTGATTCCTCCGGGGATCTGACGGTTCTGCCTCTGCAGCATGGCGATGCGGAAGAAATTGCCAAGATCTGCCTCGAGGTGCTTCAGGATCAGGCGGCCAGCAAGGCCAGACAGACCAAGGTGGTGACAACTTCTCAGGACAGCGGCAGCAAGATTATCGCTTATACCCGAACCAACTCGCTGATTATCCGCGCCGGTAAGGAAGAACTGGAGCAGATCAAGTCGTTACTCGCGGTGCTCGATCAGGAGGCCGGAGGGGAACAGGCCGGTATTCATGTCTATTCGCTGGAAAACGCCGATGCCGAAACCCTGGCAGCAACCCTGAATGAGATTGTCACCGGGATCAAGGCCCAGGCCAAGGCTGCCAGTGCGGCAAAAGACGCAGCTCCTCAGGCGATTTCGAGCGCCTCGGTCGCCATTACCGCTGATAAACCGACCAACGCGCTGATCATCAACGCCCCGCCGAAAGATTACATCGTCCTGCAGGATATCATCCGTAAGCTCGACATCAAGCGCAAGCAGGTCTATGTCGAGGCGCTGATTCTTGAGCTGTCGATGGAGGCCAGCAAAGAGCTGGGCGCATCGCTGCAAGGGGCGATTGATACCGGTGATGGTTACGCCTATCTGAGCAGCAATCAGAATGCCGGAACCAATATCAGCTCTTTTGCCACGACGGACAGCTCCGGTAATCTTAGTGTGCTGTCCCAGGCTATTAGCGGCATTTTGGCTGGCGGGATTTTCAACACCATTTCTACGACGATTAACGGGGAATCGGTGACGATCCCGGCCCTGTCAGCGATCATTAACCTGTCGAAGACCGATGATAACGTCAATGTTCTCTCCGCCCCGCGCCTGTTGACCTCCGATAACGAAGAGGCCGAGATCATTGTCGGTGAAAATATTCCTGTTGTCACCCAGACCGTAACCAATACCGATTCGGAAAACGTCACCACCTCGGTTGAACGCCAGGATGCGGCTCTGACCCTGCGCTTTACTCCCCAGGTTATCGAAAACAATCTGGTCCGTCTGAATATCTATCAGGAGGTCACCGGAGTTGTCGGTACGACCAGTTCAAACGAATATGGCCCAGACCTGACCAAACGCCTGATCCGTAATACCGTTCTGGCCGAAAGCCGCAAGACCATCGTGCTGGGTGGTTTGATCAGCAACACCATTACCAACAACGAGACGAAGGTCCCCCTGCTCGGTGATATCCCGGTGCTGGGCTGGCTGTTCAAAACCAAGTCAACGGGGGCTGACAAGAAAAACCTGCTGGTCTTCATCACCCCGACCATTATCAACAGTCCTGAAGATCTGGCGCTGGTCACCGATCGCAACAAACGTAAAGCCAACGAGTTTCTGAGTGATGATCAAAAAGCGCTGCTGCCCCCTGAGTTCAAGTTTGAAGACGGGCAGGTTGACAGTTCGGTCTTTCAGGTTGATTCCCAGGCTGGTGAATGATGCTGGACGGCAGGCAGAAAGATAACTCTGGCGCGGTAGCGGAGTCGGCATGAAAAAGTGGCGCTTACTGGGCGAGCTGTTACGCGACGATTTCAAGGTTCCCGAGGAGCAGATTGTTGCGGCTCTGGCTGAGCAGCAGGAATCTGGTCTGAACCTGGGCAATATCCTGCTCAAAAAGCAGGTCGTCGAAGAAGAAACGCTGCGTATGGCGCTGTCGATCCAGCAGGGGATCAGCTATCTCCAGGTGCTGCAAGATCAGGAGGGGATCGACGATCTCCTCCGCCTGGTTCCCATCGGCTTTGCCAAGGAAAACAATTTTTATCCGATCAAGCGTCACGAAGGTCGACTGCTGGTCGCGATGACCGACCCGCTCAATTCCAACCTGATCAATGATCTCGGCGCTTTGACCGGAGAGATCATCGAGCCCTGCCTGGCGACCGCCAGCGAGATTCTCAAGGCAACCAACCGCAGCTACGAAAAGCGCGCCGGTGAAACGCGCGAGGTGATCGGCGAGATTGAAGGGCAGGGAGGCTCCGGACTGGCTCAGAACCTTGAGCCGGAAGACCTGCTCGATACATCGGACGAAGCTCCGATTATCCGCTTTGTCAACAGCCTGATCACGCAAGGCTATAAAGAGCGGGCCAGCGATATCCATATCGAACCCTTTGAGACGGTGCTGCAGATCCGTTACCGGATCGACGGCATTCTTTACGATGTCCTGCAGCCGCCGGTCAAGGCGCATGCCGGGATCGTTTCGCGGATCAAGATCATGTCGCAGCTGAATATCGCCGAGAAACGCCTGCCCCAGGACGGCCGTTTCCGGGTCCGGGTTGCGGGGAGCGATCTCGATATCCGGGTGTCGACACTGCCGACCGCTTTTGGCGAGCGGGTGGTCCTGCGTCTGCTCGGCAAGTCCTCCAATGTTTTGACCCTGGAGGATATCGGCATGGAAAAGTCCATGCTTAAGCAGGTCGAGGGGATGATCAACAAGGCGCACGGTGTTTTCCTGGTCACCGGCCCGACCGGCTCAGGCAAGACGACGACCCTCTACTCTTCGCTGACGCGCCTCAACCAGCATGAAAAAAACCTGATCACCATCGAGGACCCGATTGAATATCAGCTTCCCGGGGTCGGCCAGATGCAGGTCAATTCAAGAATCAACCTGACCTTCGCCAGTGGCCTGCGCTCGATTCTGCGCCAGGACCCGGATGTCATTATGGTCGGCGAGATCCGTGATCAGGAAACCGCTGAGATCGTTATCCAGTCGGCTCTGACCGGCCATATGGTTTTCTCCACCCTGCACACCAACGATGCTGCCGGAGCCTTGACCCGCCTGGTCGAGATGGGCGTCGAACCCTTCCTGGCAGCGTCGAGTGTCGTCGGGATCATGGCCCAGCGTCTGGTGCGTCAGATCTGCCCGCACTGTCGTGAGGAATACCATCCCCCCGAAGAGTTGCTCAAGCAGCTTGGCGATATCAAACTGCCGCTCAATCCGGTTTTCTATCGCGGCCGGGGTTGTGAAAAGTGCATGAATATCGGTTACTGGGGACGGACGGGGATTTACGAACTGCTTCCGGTCGATGACAAGATCCGCGAGCTGCTGCTGAAAAACATGGATGCGGCGTCGATCCGCAATGAAGCCATCCGCAGAGGGATGCAGCCGCTGCGGGTCGCCGGACTGGTCAAGGCTCTCAAGGGGCAAACCTCTCTGGAAGAGGTCTTGCGGGTCACCCAGGAGGAGGTCTAGGTGGCTCTTTACGAGTATACAGGCCTCAACAGCAAGGGGAAAAAGGTATCCGGGCGGATCGACGGCAGCGGCCGCAGGAGCGTCATGCTCAAGCTGCGCGAACAGCAGATCTTTCCGACCGAGCTTTATGAAACGGCGGCAGAGGAGAAGGTTCAGGGTCGCGGGTTCTCTCTCAAGCGCCGGGTTTCAGCCCTTGAACTCTCTGCCGTGACCCGGCAGATGGCGACATTGCTGAGTGCCGGTCTGCCGCTTGATGAGGTGCTGCAGACGGTCGCGGAGCAGAGTGAACAACCGCTTCTCAATAAAACTCTCTCTTCCGTGCGCGAAGAGGTCATGCAGGGGGAGGCCCTGCACCGCTCCCTGGAGCAGCATAGACGCATTTTCCCCGATGTCTTCATCAATATGGTTCAGGTCGGGGAGAACAGCGGGACGCTGGATCAGGTTCTGCATCGGCTGGCCGATTTTCTCGATGATCAGGCCAAGATCCGATCCAAGGTCAAGGCTGCCCTGGCCTATCCGGTGTTGATGACCTTTGTCGGGATTGGTGTGCTGGCCTTTCTGTTTGCGTTCGTTGTGCCGAAGATCACCACGATGCTCACCGAAATGGAAATGGCCTTGCCGTTGCCGACCAAACTGCTGATGGGCTTTACTCACCTGCTGGCCGGCTGGTGGTGGCTGCTGGTGCTTATTCTGATTGCCGCGGTTTATGCCCTGCTGCGTTATCGCAAGAGCGAGAAAGGGTTGCTCAAGACCGATCGTATCCTGCTTAAGATGCCGCTCTACGGCAAGCTCCACCTGCTCTTTGTCACCGCCTGGTTCTCCCGCACCCTGGCGACCCTGCTGCAGAGCGGGGTTCCTCTGCTCAGGGCGCTTGATATCAGCGGTGAACTGCTGAAGAATCGTATTCTCAAGGATGCGATCAGCGATGTGCGCAAGCAGGTGCAGGAGGGCGGATCAATGGCCAGGGCGCTCAAGCAGGCTGCGGTGTTTCCGCCGATGCTGGCGCAGATTGCTGCCGCCGGCGAGAAAAGCGGTGAGCTGGAATCGATGCTGATGCGTGTCGCGGAAACCTACGAACACCAGACCGATATGAGCATCACCGGCCTGCTGTCGTTACTTGAACCCCTGCTGATTTTGATCATGGGTGTTGTTGTCGGTTTCGTCGTGTTGGCAATCCTGTTGCCGATCTTCGAAGCCAGTCAGGGTTTTTAGAGGCCTGTGTTTTTTCCGGAGAATTGTTGCAGACGTCAAGGAGTTGGAAATGATGAAGTCGTGTCGTAATCAGCGTGGTTTCACCCTGATTGAAATTATGGTTGTCGTGGTTATTCTCGGTGTCCTGGCGGCGGTCGTCGTGCCGCGACTATTGAATCGTCCTGATGAAGCGAGGATCACCAAGACCCAGGTTGATATCAAGAAAATCGAAGAAACCCTGGGTATGTTCAAACTGGATAACGGCTATTTCCCCACGACGGAACAGGGGCTTATGGCACTGGTCTCCAAGCCCGATACAGGTCGCATTCCGACCAAGTATCCGGACGGCGGCTACCTGAAAAAGGTGCCGGTTGACGCCTGGAACAACGAGTACGTTTATCTGTCCCCCGGACTGCATGACAAGGACTTTGATCTGATCTCTTACGGTGCTGACGGTGAGCCCGGTGGTGAAGGAAGCAATGCGGACATCAACAGCTGGGAGCTCCAGTAAATCGGCGGGATTTACCCTGATTGAGCTGGCGATCGTCGTGCTGCTGATCAGCCTCTTCTCTGTCGCCAGTGTCAGTCTGGTTCTTGACCGGAATCACGGTGATCTGCAGGCGTCGGCCCGGCGACTGGCCGGAGTGGTCAAGTATCTGTTCAACGAAGCCGCTCTGAACGGTCTGGAACAGCGCCTGATCTATAACCTCGATGACGGGACTTACCGGTCCCAGGAGCTGGATGCCAGCGGCCATCTCTATGATGCCGAGGACCTGGGGCGTGAGGCCCGCCTGCGGGACGGTATCCGTTTCACCGATGTCAAGGTCTCGGGGCGCGGCTCCTTTTCCAGCGGAGAGGTGACGATCCGGGTTCATCCCAGCGGCTGGCTGGAAGAAACGATCGTTCATCTGGCGACGGAAGGCGGCGAGGAACTGACGATGAGAATCAACTCGTTGACCGGTTCGTCAGAAATCTTTGAAGGCTATCGCTCCTTCTGAAAGTGGCAGAGCTAAGGCAGGTCTTGGTCATGGGCGAAGTGAACAGAAAATCGGATGAGCGTGGGTTTACCCTGCTGGAAGTGATGATCGCTCTGGCGATTATCAGTATCGCCCTGGTGTCCATGCTGGCTCTGGCCAATCGGTCGATCAGCGTCCATGACCGTCTGCAGCGGATGACCCAGGCGACTCTGCTGGCGCAGTCGAAAATGGCCGAGGTTGAAAGCGCCGAGGTCGGGGATGCCGATCAGGGCAGTTTCGACGAGCCGTTTGAAAACTATCGCTGGCGGGTGCAATACAGCGATACACCGCTGCCTTCAGTGACCATGGTGACCGTCTCTGTCGATTGGGGCGATGCCGATGAGGCTGTGACACTTGATTCGTTTATTTTCTAGACAGAGCGGGACCGCGCAGCGGGGCTTCACCCTGATCGAAGTTCTGATGGTTATCGCGATTCTGGCGATTGTCATGTCTTCGCTCTACGGGATTTTCTCTTCGGTCAGCAGGGCCAAGGAACGCCTCGACTCCGACAGTGAAAGTTACCACCGGGCCCGGGTGATTTTTGATCGGCTTGGCCGGGAGATTCACGGCGCCTATTACAACTCGGGGGGCGGTGACAGTCACTTCAAGGGGGGGCGTAACGAGGAAGACAGGTTTTATCTGGACTTCAGTACCACAGCGGTTTCGCCCTTGAGCATCGAAGGGACCGGGTTTGCAATCTTAAGCTACCTGCTGGATGAGGATCCGGAAGCAGATACAGAGGATGAGCTGGTGCTGTTGCGCACCGAGCAGCCGCTGTTGGGCAGCAATCGCAATGACAATCAGCCGCAGGCGCTGCGTCTGGCACCGGGTATACTGAATATGACGGCCAGTTTTTACGCGAACGGGACCTGGCAGGAAAATTGGGATTCCACGTCTGCCGGACTGCCGGAGCGGGTCCGGATAGAGCTTCATGTCAGAGACAGTCGTGGTGAGGATGTGCCGTTTATGACGACTTTTCGTCTGCCTTGAGTGAGGAATCATGAAGCTGCCGGGCTCCAACGAAAAGGGCATGATCCTGTTGCTCGTTCTGCTGATTGTCGCACTGCTCAGTTCCCTGCTGATGGAACTGGCTTTTTCGACGCTGGTCGATATGCGTCTGACAGAGACCTTCCGTGACAGCACCCGTGGCTACTATCTGGCCAAGGGGGGGATTGCCGCAGGGCGCATGCTGATCATGGACGACCAGAACGCCTACGACAGCCGTGATGAACAGTGGGCACAAGGGGTCATCGGCTATCCCGTCGGCGAGGGGAGTGTCAGTATCAGTATCGAGGATCTAGACGGGCACCTGGCTTTGAACGCTCTGGTCAACGGCAACAACCCGCAGACGATCATGGTCGACCGTTTCTACCGTCTGCTGGTCGCCCTCGATCTTGGCCAGCTGGGCGATCCGGCTGAACTGACTGCCGCCGTGATCGACTGGCTCGACACTGGTGAGGATAACTACCCGCTGATCAAGACCGATGGGCTCAATCTGCCGGTGGCAGGTGCCGAGAGTGATTACTACCAGGGGCTGGCGAACGGCTACTCGTGCAAGAACGGAAGTTTTGAAACCCTGGATGAACTGGCATTGGTCAAGGGTTTTACCCCGGAGGTGATCAGGAAGGTCGCCCCCCATGTCAGCGTCAACGGGGATGTCCGGATCAATATCAACACGGCGAGCGAGGAGGTGCTGATGGCTCTGGATCAGACGATCGACGCCCAGACAGTCCAGTCGATCGTCAGCTATCGCCAGTCGACTCCGATTCGGACGATTGCCGATATCGAAGGAATTCTGTCGACGGAGGTTTACTCGGTGATGAAAAGCCTGGCCAACCAGAAGCTGTTGGGGACCTTGAGTTCCTATTACCGGATTACCTCGGAAGGGCTGGTCAATGACGGTCGTAGACGGATAACGGCAGAGATATACAAGGGGAGTAACTCCCAACTCTATTTCAAGGTGGACTAGAAGCAGATGAACAAGCGTTATATCGGTCTGGATATCGGTGCCCGCAGAACGCTGCTGGTTGTGCTCGAATACGACAAGGACGAGCTTGTCGGTATGCACTATCAGGAGAGTCATCAGGAGACCCTGGAAGAGCAGCTGCGCGAGTTGCGTGAAGAGTTTGGCCATCTGCACGCCGGCGACCGGCTGGCGACGGTCATTTCGGCACGGAGGGCTTTCGTTCGCAATCTGGATTTCCCTTTCAAGGGGGCCAAAAAGATCGCCGCTGCACTTCCCTTTGCGCTCAATGCCCAGATCCCGGTCTCTACTGAGGACTGTGCCATGTCTTCCTATCTCATCGGTACGCAGGATGACGGACCGACCCGGGTCAAGGCCGCTGCGATTCCGCGTGACGCCCTGACAGGTGTCCTTGATATCTGCGCTCAGGTCGAGATACCGGTCCACGTCGTAGATCTGTCGCCGTTCGGCTACGTAGCCGGGCTGACCCGGGAACTGAGTGAGGCGGTACTGATTCTGTCCGGTGAAGATGAAACGACAGTTTCGCTGGTCAAGCAGGGGGCGCTGGTCGATTATCGCCTGATTCCCGGCGGGGCGAACCTGCTCAACGAGGATAAGGCGGTGGTCATTGAACGGGAAATCAGGGCGCTGTTGAAAAATGCCGGCGAGAAAACTCTGCCGCCTGTCTATCTTTGTGGTGAAGCAGCCCATGATGAGCTGATGCGTCTGCTGACAGAGCAGGAACTTGAGGTTCAGGAACTGGTTCTGAACCTGGCCGGTGAAGAGATTCCGTCCGCTTTTGCCCCGGCCGCGGCTATTGCCCTGAGGGCAGCGGCGCTCGGCAAGGAGGGCTCCAGTTTTAACTTCCGTTCGGGAGAGTTTGCCTTAAGCGGAGAGTGGCAGAAATATCGTTCTCCCCTGATCTTCACCTGCGGACTGATCATCGTCGCCATCCTGATGCTGGCCGTCACCGGCATAACCAGCTATCAGGCCAAGAACAGCCAGGTCGATGTGCTGCAGAAGGAGATAGAGAGTATCTACCGGCAGACCTTTCCCGAGTCGCGGGTCATTGTTGATGTCCCGCTGCAGATGCAGACGGCCTTACGTGATCTAGAAGAACAGAGTGCGCTGGTTGGCGGAGCGCAGATGAGCGTTCTGCAGGTGCTCAAGGGGATTTCCAATCTGCCAGCGGGGCTGTCGGTTGAACTCCAGGAGTTTTCCTATAATCCGACGGAAACCCGGATTTCGGGGAGTGCGGACTCTTTCGAGCAGGTCAACCAGTTGACGGAGACGCTGGCCAGATCGCCACTCTTTGCGGAAGTTCGGGTGGCAGACGCGAAGATGTCGGTCAAGGGAGATAAGGTCAACTTCAGGTTGCTTATCATCTATGCAGGAACGGGGAGGGGCCAGTGATCAGCCGATTTGAGCAGTTGGAGAACCGGGAAAAGCTATTTATCATCGGTGGTGGCGTGATCCTGATCGTCATGCTCCTCATCTATGCGGCCTATATTCCCTATCTGCATGCCATCGAACGGGCCGATAAAAGTATCCAGGTCAAGTTGAAGCAGATTGAGGAGGTCAAGCAGATGCAGCTGGAGTATCTGGCCCTCAAGGAGCAGCTTGCCAGCCTTGAAAGTCGTCAGGGGCAGGGGAGCCGGCTTTCCGCGCTGACGTTGATCGAAGATCTGGCCTCAAGGATCGGCAGCCGTGACAATCTGGTCAATATCAGGCCGCAGACGGCCCAGGTTCAGGGCGATTACCGGGTTGAAAATGTCGATGTCCGCTTTGAGCGGATGCCCCTGGCGCAGCTGGTGCGCCTGCTCAAAGGGCTAGAAACAAGCCAGGGGCAGATTCAGGTCAAGTCTCTTCAGGTTAAGCAGCGCTTTGATGACAAGGCTCTGATCGATCTGAATATGACCGTGTCTTCATTCAGGAAGAACCAATGAAAACCTTCTCGTTACGTAGAAAGTCGCGAACCACGGGACATTTTTTTCCGGCCTGGCCGGGATTCCGGCTGAAGGCGGGAGCAGTTCTGCTGTTTCTGGTTGGACTGCTGGTCGGGCTGGTGGTGACCTTTCCTTCGTCGATCATTGAGCGGCGTCTGGTCAGCCTGGTCGAGGCGGAAGGGCAGGTGCGCATTGAGCAAGGCGCCCTGCGGATCGGTTTTTTCAACATTTATGGCGACAACCTGGTTGTCCGCCCCAACAGTGCCGACTGGCTGACTGTCGAGGTCGACAGCCTGAAGGTGTCACCGGCATGGCTTTCGCTGTTTGTCCTCAACCCGACGGCAAAGATTGATATGCGTCTGTGGGGGGGATCGCTCAGGGCCGAGGTCGCAAGTGACGGGGCCATTACCGCGACAGCGACCAATCTCAAATTTTCACTGCCCCTGCAGCCAGGGAGCAGGTTGAGTTTTTCCGGGACTCTGGTCCGTGGGGAAATCGAAACGATCGTTCCTCTGCGGGAGGAGAGTGCCAGCAGACTCGATCTAACCCTGGAGAACGGCCAACTCGAGGGGCTGCTCAAAGATATCGCGCTGGGAACCGTCGTCTTGCAGTCGACCGGGCGCGGTGAAGCGTTCCGGGTGCCGACATTCGTCGCCAATGGCGGTGATTATGCCCTGACTGGTGGCGGTAATCTGCTGCTGAGGCAGGATCTGGCTGAGAGTCGCCTCAATCTGCGGGTCGAGATCCGCCCCCAGGCGAGTGCGGATCCAGCCATCACCGAATTGCTGGGGCTGGTTGCCAGAGAGCGAAACGACGGAACCTACCAGGTGAGAATCGGCGGCAGCCTCGCTCAGCCGACAGCGAAGTAGGATCTCCATTTGATAAAATGGACTGGATTTATGATGCCATCACTTTTTGTCATTGATGTATCGATAGCCGAGTCCGCGTACGGTGCGGAACAGTTTCGGCTTTGATGGATCCTTCTCGAAGTATTTGCGCAGCCGGACGATAAAATTATCGAGTGTCCGTGTTTCCGTTTTTGGCGACATCCCCCAGGCCTGCTCGAGAAGTTCGCCGCGAGAGAGAACCGCCCCTTCCCGTTCGATAAAAAGCTTGAGGACCTTGACCTCCAGTTCGGTCAGTTCGATGGTACCGTGCAGGGTTTCAGCCTGACGGGTTTCGAGATCGATGCTGTTTTCACCAAGCCTGATAACCTTGTGCTGGTTTCCGTCCTGGGGCCAGTTGCTTCTGCGTAGCAGGGCCGCAACCCTGAGAAGAAATTCCTTGAGGTTGAACGGTTTGACCAGGTAGTCGTCTGCACCGCTGCTCAGGCCGGAAATCCTGTCTTCAGCAGCCCCCCTGGCCGTCAGCATCAGGATCGGAATCTGATTGTTCTGCTGGCGCAGCTCTCTGCAGACCTCAAGGCCGCTGATCCCAGGCAGCATCAGGTCGAGAACCATGAGAACGTAGTTTTTGTTGGAAATGGCCTGCAGGGCTTCTTCGCCACGGGCAACATGATCGACCTGATAGCCTTCGGCCTTGAGGTTGTAGATCAGTCCCTGGGCCAGACTGGGTTCGTCTTCAACCAGGAGAATGGGGATCTTTGTGTTTGATTCGGTCATGATTTTTCTACCAGCGGGAAGGTCATGTGGACAGTTGTTCCCTGATGTCTTCCCGGACTTTCGAGCCAGATTTTTCCGCCGTGGAGGCGAACGAGATTGCGCACGATGAACAGACCGAGACCACTGCCCCGGATTGTTTTTCCTCCCTCACGAACGCGATAAAACATGTTGAATACCTTTTTCTGGTGGGGCTGGGGGATGCCGCTGCCCTGATCCTTGATGATCAGGTGAGCATCTCGTCCTTCCCGGAACAGCAGGATGTCGATCACCGGAGGCCCTTCCGAATAGAGGACGGCATTTTCCAGCAGGTTGCGCAGAACAATTTCGAGGGCATCCTGTTCAAAACGGGCGGAGATACCCTCTTCGATCTCCCAGGAGAGCGAGCCGTCTGTCGGGAAGGAGCGCTGTTCCTTGACCAGGTAGGTTGTGACAACCTGGGACAGATTGTCCGTTTTCAGGTTGAGCCTGGCCCCTTTGTGTTCAACCCGGCCGGCCGTCAGGAGGTTGTTGATCAGGCCGTCGAGTCTTTTACAGTCGTTTTCCATCAGACCGATAAACTGATTGAGCTGGGCCGGGTCCGGCTGACGCATCTGGATGGTTTCAAGGTGGAGCTGAAGGGACGCCACGGGAGATTTGAGCTCGTGGGTGACCTGGTTGATAAAGTGAACCTGCGCTTTGTTCAGGGCGGCCTGACGGCGCCAGTAGATGAAGATGACATAAACGCCGATGAGAATCGCCACCAGCAGCAGGATCCCCTCGGTCAGAATCAGCCAGTCGGTCGACTTCGGCAGCCACTGGGTCTGGTAGCGGCTGGCCAGCTCTCGCAGCTGGCGATGGCGTCCCAGGAACCAGTAGATCCAGAAAATCAGGACCAGTATCCAGAGCACCTGGACCCCGATAAAGGTGAGTAGCGGATGGAATAGTCGGCGAATAATTTTCATGTTCAAGGTTATTACCACTGCACCGGCCAGCCGACAAGAGGGTTTTTACATAAGTATTACAATCGGGCGGGCGCAGTGCTGCTAGAATTCTCCAAACTATTTATGGAGTAAGCTGGTTATATGTCTAAAGGTTTAAAAATTGGTCGTTATCAGGTTCCCTTTCCGGTCATTCAGGGCGGTATGGGAGTACGTATTTCTGCCCATCGTCTGGCGGGTCATGTCGCTTTGAACGGCGGTATCGGGATTGTTGCTTCGGCAGGTCTTGGCCTTGATCATGAGAGCTTCACCGGTAAGAACTTTTTAAAAGCTGACAGTGTCGCCTTGAGAGATGAGCTGAAGAAGGCTTATGAAATTGCTCCGGACGGTGTTATCGGCGTCAACTGTATGGTTGCCGTCAACGATTATGAAGATCTGGTTCGGGCCTCCTGCGAGGGAGGGGCAAAGCTGATCATCAGCGGCGCGGGCTTGCCAATGAATCTTCCCGCTCTGACCGCAGACTATCCCGAGGTGGCGCTGGTGCCGATTGTCTCTTCCGTCAAGGCGGCTGAGCTGATTGCCCGCAAATGGCACAAGAACTACAAGCGCTTTCCTGATGCCGTTGTCGTCGAGGATCCCGATACGGCGGGGGGACACCTGGGCGAAAAGCTGGAGAATATCGGAACCGGCAACTACGATCAGTACGCGACGGTTCGGGGTGTCAAGGCCTATTTCAAGGAGAACTGGCAGCTGGATATTCCGGTCATCGCAGCGGGAGGTGTCTGGGATCATGCTGATCTGCAGTATGCCCTGGCGCACGGGGCTGATGCCGTCCAGATGGGAACCCGTTTCGTCGTGACCGAAGAATGTGACGCCGCCGATGCCTACAAGCAGGCCTATATTGCCAGCAAAAAGGAAGATATCGGTCTGCTGATGAGTCCGGCTGGTCTGCCGGGGCGGGCTTTGATCGGCAATGTTGAGGATGTCCGTCAATTTGACGTTGACAGGAACCTTTTCTGCCCCTGTGCCTGTCTGAAGAAATGTACCTACAGGGAGAATCGTGAACGGTTCTGTATCGTCCACGCCCTGAATCGTGCCCACCAGGGGAATACCCAGAGTGGTCTGATCTTCTGTGGAACCAATGCCTGGAAGGCGGAGCGGATTTCCACCGTGCGAGAGGTGTTTGAGGAGCTGTTCCCCCTTTCTGAACGGGAAGCTATTTAATCCTTATTGAAAAAGCCGGGCATGCCCGGCTTTTTTTGTAACTATCGGTAAAAAACGGTCGTCACTGGCCAAACAGATTGGTCAGGTCGCTGACGAAGGTCTGGCGCAGGGCTTCGTCTTCGATGTCCCTGGCCAATATCGCAACCAGGCTGATGAGATCCCCATGCTGCGATTTTCCCAGGCTCAACCATTCGTTGATCCCGTCTTCCAGGACGATTCCGGAGAATGGACCGATCCGTTTTGACAGAGCCGTTTTGATCAGGTTCATCTCGGCGGCCATTGGTCCGCTCATGACTTCCGCATAGCTGAGCTGCGTCGGTGCGGATGGCGCGGCCTGTTCCTGAGCTGTGTGCTGCGCTTCACTGATTTCAGGCCCTCGCCAGG
Source organism: Geopsychrobacteraceae bacterium (assembly GCA_963676795.2). Lineage (GTDB taxonomy): Bacteria > Desulfobacterota > Desulfuromonadia > Desulfuromonadales > Geopsychrobacteraceae. Next base: position 458,798 of record CAXXTB010000002.1, read on the forward strand.
TGCCGATCTCTTTTATCAGATCTTCACTGAGCATGTTGAGGGCCATGTTGATCATGCTCATATTGGCACTGGGCTGACAGAGGGTGAAGATGGCTGTCTGGGCATCGAGTTGCCTGGCCAGCAGCAGGGACTCGTCATACTGGATTTCGAAGGATCCGACTTTCAGTTCAGTGACCATTTTCAGGCTGAAGATCTGGTGCAGAATGTCGCCGACTTTTCGCTGGGTTTCAAACGTCAGTTTGAGTGGCAGATTGGAGGCCATGACGCCGTGCAGCGTCGAATAGATACAGCTTCCGAGAATTCCGGGTGATTCACTGATTTCATCCAGTAATTTGATCATATCCCCTCTTCTTTGGTGCAACGTAAGAACGTGGCAGTTAGTTGCAGCTGTTCTTTTGCAGGACGATTCCGAAATGCCGCGGATATCGCAGATGTGCCCGAGAATTGAGCTGATTGCAAATTTTTCTTGTCTGGTGGAATGGTGCGGCAATCGCATTAAGATATATTAGATTTTTATAAATTTCGGGAAGTTTTGTCAAGGTAGAAAGCTTAAACGATATTAAAGTTCTGACGGACGACGTGTTTCCTGAAACAGCTTGCTTGTTGGTGCGGCAGAGTTCAGGTATTGATGACCGCTTTGATTGAGTTGTCTGCTAAGCTGTAGTATCTTCTAACCTTCAACTCATCTTCCTACCTTCGGAGTCGCTATGAGTGTCAGACAAGAAGAGTTCATCCCGAAATGGATCGCTTGGGAAACAACCCAACGCTGCAACCTGAATTGTGTGCACTGTCGTTGCTCGTCCGATATGTCAGCGGCTGCCGGCGATTTCAATACGCCGGAAGCTTTCAGGCTGATCGATGACATCTGTGAGGTCAGCAAGCCGGTCATGGTTCTCTCCGGTGGTGAACCTCTGTTACGTCCCGATATCTTTGAGATTGCCGAATATGGGACGGCAAAGGGGTTGCGCATGTGTATGGCAACCAACGGGACCCTGATTACCGATGCCGTCTGTGCGAAGATGAAGGCTGCCGAGATCCGTATGGTTTCGCTCTCCCTGGATGGTTCGACGGCGGAGATCCACGATGATTTCCGCAACAGCCCCGGGGCTTATGAGGGAGTGGTTCGTGGGGCACAGACGCTGAAAAGAAACGGCATTCCCTTTTTGATCAACTCGTCGTTTACCCGGCGCAACCAGGGCGACATCGCTGCTACGTTCAAAGTGGCCAAGGGGTTGGGAGCTACAGCCTGGTACATGTTCATGATTGTTCCGACCGGGCGCGGTGAAGAGATCATGGATGAGCTGATTTCGGCCGAGGATTACGAAGAGATCCTGGCCTGGCACTATCAACAGGAAAAAAATGAAGATGATATCCTGATGCGGCCGACCTGCGCGCCCCATTACTATCGAATCGTTCCGCAGATGGCCAAGGCGGAAGGGGTCGATTTCAAGCGCCGCAGCCTGACCTTTTCAACCGGCGGCGGGAAGGGCTGTATCGCGGCTCAGAGCATCTGTCTGATCGATTGTTTCGGGAATCTGAAGCCCTGCTCCTATTTCCACTCCTCAGTCGGCAATGTCAAGCAGGTACCGTTCAAGGAGCTCTGGTTCAATTCAAAAGTATTTAACGAGCTGCGCGATTTCTCCCGCTACAAAGGGAAGTGCGGTGAATGTGAGTTTATCAATATCTGCGGCGGTTGCCGGGCGAGGGCTGACGCCGTCTATGGCGATTATCTGGCGGAAGAGCCGTTCTGCAGCTATATTCCGCAACGCACCCGCAAGCGAATGCAGCGGGAAGCGGAGCAGAATCGCCAAAATTGATGACCGGGTTTAGAATGCTATTTACGATGTGTGGGAGGTTTCATGAGCGTAAGCTACAATTTTCTTAAGGCCTGCTGGTGTCAGCCGGTTGACCGGGTTCCTGTCTGGCTGATGCGACAGGCCGGGCGTTATCTTCCGGAGTACCGCGCTGTCAGGGCGGAGGGGAAGGGAACCTTCCTCGACCTGTGCAAGGATTCGCAGCGGGCGGCTGAGGTCACGATCCAGCCGATCGATATTCTTGGCGCGGACGCCGCCATCCTCTTTTCAGATATCCTGACACCGGTTGAGCCGATGGGGATGAAGCTGGATTTTGTTCCCGGGCCGGTTTTTGAGAATCCTCTTCGCTGTGCTGCCGATGTCGACGCGCTGGTGGTCCCTGAGGACATGGCTGCTGCTGTTCCTTATGTTCCTGCTATCATCTCTCGCTTAAGGACCGCTCTGGACGGTCGCGTTCCGCTGATCGGTTTTGGCGGGGCCCCCTTTACCCTGGCCTGTTATATGGTTGAAGGGCAGGGTAGCAAGGATTTTGCCCGCCTCAAGCAGATGATGTACGCGGATTTTCCGCTTTATGACGCTCTGATGAAGAAGGTGACCGAGATGGATCGGCGCTATCTCAATATGCAGATAGCGGCAGGGGCGCAGGCGATCCAGATCTTTGATACCTGGGGCGGCCTGCTGGCCCCGCATGATTACGAACGCTACATCCTGCCCTATGTGCAGGAGCTGATCAACGGTCTGGATCGCGCCGGTATCCCGATCATCTATTTTGTCAGGAACGGCGGGACCATGTTGCCGCTGGTCAAGGCTGCGGGGAGCGATGTCATTGGTCTCGACTGGCATGTCAACCTTGGACAGGCGCGTGCCCTGCTCGGAGATGATGTCGCGGTGCAGGGCAACCTTGACCCGACGGTGCTCTTTGCGCCGCATGCCTATATCGAAAAAGAGGTTCGACGTATCCTCGCTGAGAATGGAGATCGCCCTGGTTTCATCTTCAACCTTGGGCATGGTATCCTGCCCACGGTACCGCCGGAAAATGCCATTTTTATGGTTGACTGTGTACATCGTTTGAGTCAGAAATAGGGAAATTAAAGGGGGGGGCAGATTCTGTCTCCCCCTGATTTGTATTCGAAGGTGGTAAATCATGCCTGAACAACGACCAACGGCGCTTATTCTGCTGAATATGGGCGGCCCAGATTCTCTTGAGTCGGTCAAACCATTTCTCTATAACCTGTTCTGTGACCGGGAATTGATTCAGCTGCCGGCCGGCGGCCTGCTGCAGAAGCCGTTTGCCCGCCTGATCGCGCATTTCCGTTCGCGCCGGGTCGTGGAAAATTACCGCATGATCGGCGGCAGGTCGCCACTGCTCGACTGGACTCAAAGACAGGCTGAAGGGATCGCCGGACGTCTTGGGGCGCATGTCAGACCCTATGTGATCATGCGTTACTGGCATCCGCGTGCTGAAGATGTGCTGCGCCAGATCCGAAATGACGGGCTCGAAACGGCTGTCGTGCTGTCGATGTATCCCCATTATACCGGGGCAACGACCGGGAGCAGTGTCAACGATTTCAAACGGACTGTAGCCAGGGTCTACCCTGAGCTCGAATACCAGTTGATTGAAGAATGGTACAACTGGCCCGGTTATATCAGGGCCCTGGCCAACCGGGTCAACGAAGGGCTGGATTCTTTCCATGACCTGATGCGCGACGAGGTGCAGATCCTTTTTTCCGCTCATGCCCTGCCGCAGAAGTTTATCGACCGGGGCGATCCCTACCGGGAGCAGGTCGAACGGACCGCCGTTGAAGTTATGCAGCTGGTTGGCTCCTACGACTGGAGTATCGCTTATCAGAGTCGCAGCGGGCCGGTCAAATGGATGGAGCCGGGGACCGAAGAGGTGATTCGGGAGATCGGAGCTGCCGGCCACCGCTCGTTGCTGATGGTGCCGGTTTCCTTTGTCTCCGACCATATCGAAACCCTTGAAGAGATCGACATTGAGTACCGGGATCTGGCAACCGAAAAGGGGATCGTCCACTTCTGCCGTACCCCTTCGTTGAACGATCATGACGATTTTCTTGGGGCCATGGCGGATCTAGTCAGAGAAAAGGTGTCGCTGTAAGTTTTCAATCCGCCGTCGTTCTTACTGTTTTCGTCCTGTTCGGACGATTATATTGGCCTAATTCAAGCTTGACAAATTCTCATAATTATAGCATTCAGAAAGAATTGTGAGTTTTTCTCTAACCGGTTAAGGGCAGCGCAGTTTCATGAACGCCAGATGGATATCTCCCGACCAAAAACGCAGACAGCGGCGTAATCGACGCCTGTTGTTTATTGGTGTTGTGGCCTGTCTGGTGATCGTCAGCGCGGCCTTTTTTGTTGTCCGTCACGATGAGACAGCCGAGCCCCTGCTTGCCGAAGCTGAAACTGTTGCCGTGCTCAGTACGCAACCGCCTGTGGCTGAAGTAGAGCCAGCGCCGGTTGTCCCGGACAATATCGTAACCCGTGACATTCAGCCCGGCGATAACCTCAGCGCCATTTTTGACAGTATTCCGGTCGCCCAGCCGATTCTCCATCAGGTTCTTGCCGCGGATGAATCGCTTCTCGCACTCGATGTTCTGCATCCTGGAAATCGTCTGACCTTCACTCTCGACGAAACGACCCGTGAACTTGTGGCGATGGAACTGTTCATCCATCCGGGCAAGCAGGTCGTCTACCGCAAAGTCGATGACAAGACCTTTGAATACGAAGAGATTGTCAATCCGGGAATCTGGGATCGGCAGCTGATCATTGGTGAAATCAACGGCAGCTTTTATCTGTCGGCGATGAAGTCAGGCCTGAGCGAACAGGAAACGGCCAATGTCGCCGATCTGTTTCGCAGCAAGGTCGACTTTGCCCGTGACATGCGTGCCGGCGATCTTTTCCAGGTAGTTCGCAAACAGCAGTTTGTCGATGGTCAGTTTACCGGGCAGAGCCTGATTGAAGGGGTGCGAATTTACAATCAGGATCAGGTCTATACGGGATTTCTGTTTGAAGATGGCAACTATTACGATTTAAAAGGTGAAAGCCTTGCCAGTGCTTTCAGGCGCTACCCCTTCTCTGGCAACTACCGGATTACTTCGTCCTTCAATCCGCGCCGGAAGCATCCGATCACCGGCCGGATCACACCGCATAACGGGGTCGATTTCGGCATGTCAACCGGAACCCCGGTTCTGGCTACCGGTGACGGCGTCGTGACCCGGGTGGTCAACCATCCCTACGCCGGCAAGTATATCGAGATTCAGCACAGCGGGCAGTATGTGACCCGTTATCTTCACCTGAGCCGCAGCCTGGTTCACCGCGGGCAGAAGGTCAAGCGTGGCCAGCAGATTGCCAAGTCCGGCAATACCGGACGATCCACCGGACCTCACCTGCATTTCGAACTGCGCGTCAGTGGTCGCCCTGTCAATCCGATCAAGGCCAAGATCCCCATGGCTGCCGCTATTCCCAAGGCAAAACGCCAGATCTTCGATGAACAGGTCGCGACCGTTCTCGGGCTAATGGAGACCACAGAAGTCCATCAGATCGCCAAATCCGAAGTGGCAACCGATTCAACTCTCTAATAAATGCCTTTCATCAAAACTCCGCATCGCGGAGTTTTTTCGCTTCTGCCCATTAGATGGGCAAAGCCCATCGTTGGGCGTGTTGTCAGCTGCTGGTGGGATACAACGCAGAGTCGCAGGATCACTTCCCCCCTGTGTCAGGATAGATGTCGCCTCTCTTTGATATTCTAAAAACATCAAAACTAGAACCGGCGGGTCCCGGCCCGCCAGCCGGGTTCATTTTCTTTGTGGCGACAAAGAAAACGGAACCAAAAGAAAACGCCTGAAAATCCCTGACGAAAATCCATCCAGATGTTCTTCGTAGCTTTCGGGCTGCTATTCTCTACACGCTCAGACGAGTCGCTTTGCGCCTCGAATTCGCGCAATCGCAAAGCCGGTTCCCGGCTTGATATGCAAGGAACAGGCAGAATCACATTTTGATTGATGCGGAATTTGACTTTGTCAGGGAAACTGCCCGTCTTGCACGGGCCGTTTCCCTGAGAGGATGAAGAGGTCAGGCACTTCCGTAGGAATGCAGGCCGGAGAGGACCAGATTGACGCCCAGGTAGCAGAACAGGGTTGCGGCAAAGCCGAAGATCGACAGCCAGGCGGCCTTGCGTCCGACCCAGCCCCGTGTGAAACGAGCGTGCAGAAAAGCCGCATAGATGAACCAGACGATCAGGCTCCAGGTTTCTTTCGGATCCCAGCTCCAGTAGGTGCCCCAGGCATAGTTGGCCCAGGCGGCACCGGTGATAATGCCCAGGGTCAATAGCGGGAAGCCGACCATGATTGCCCTGTAATTCAGGTCGTCGAGCACCCGTGACGATGGAAACATGCCGATGACCCCGCCGACAGCCTTGTCCCCCTGCTCTTTTTCCTCTTTGCCGATTCTGAGCAGATACATGATCGAAACGCCAAAGGCGACGGCGAACCCGGCATAGCCGAGAAAGCAGGTGATGACATGGTAAGTCAGCCAGTTGCTCTGCAGGGCCGGAACCAGAGGATCTATCCCGGAGTTCAGGCTGAGCTGGGCCCAGAGCATACTCAGCAGAGCGATCGGCAGCACAAAGGCACCAATCGCCCGTTGTCTGTATTTCAGGTCGATGAGCAGGTAGATCAGCAGGATAGACCAGGCGAAAAAGACCACCGATTCGTAGAGGTTGGTCAGAGGGGCTCGTCCGTCTGACCCGAGAATCTGATAGGCTTCATACCAGCGCAGTCCCAGAGCTGCCGTCTGAACGATGAAGCCGATCAGGGCTGCCAGGGTGGCAGCCCTGGCAATAGTCGTGTTTTTGCTGGCAATGTAGACGAAGAAAAGCAGCATCGCGACAAAATAGACGATGGTTGTGATGTTAAAGAGAGTACCGCTGTCCATGAATCACTCCTTGTCCGTGGCAGGTCCGTTGATGGCAGCTTCAATCTTTTGCTGCAGTTCATTGAAGCTCAGGCTGAAACCGGCCTGGTTCCGGTGGGCATTGCCGATCATCTGTATGCTGGTTTTGTTGCCGTCCTTTTCGAGGCAGATCCAGATCCTGCGGTGAGAAAAGAAGAAGGCTGTCAGTGAACCGAAAACCATCAGGAAACAGCCCGCCCAGACGATTTCAACACCGGGGTCTTTGGCAACCTGCAATCCTGTGTACTGAAGCTGGTCCATGGCGAGCAGGGAGAAGCTGAAGGCACCGCCACGCTTGGCATCGAAATCGGGGTAGTTCTGCAGAACGATGAACGGGTTGCCCGGCGCGCCGTCAGGGGCGGTGACCCGCATCTGGACGGCTGGGCCGAAATTACTGTAGTTGCTGGCATAGTTGGTGACGACAAAGGAATAGCCGTTGCCGAGGGATATTTTTTCCCCCGCCCGGGCCGACAGTTCCTGCGTTTCTTTTGTCGTGTTTCCGGTGATCCTGAATTTGAATGTCGTATTCCCCGCCGGTCCGTAACTTGACTGGTAGAAGGTGTAGCCCCGGTAGGTCAGTGGCTTGTTGACCTCGATCCTGGTCTTCTCCAGCCCTTTGATCATGACGTGCTGATCGTTCTCTAGAATGATCAGGTCGCTGAAATAGTCTTTGGGCCGGTTGCTGCCCGGATAATATTCCACGGTGAAATCTTCACAGCGCAGGGTAAAGCCGAGTGGAAGTTCTTCCCCGGAACGTTGCTGGAAGCGGTCAACCTGGGTTCCTTCGACGATGTTGACATACCCCTTTTCGCCCCAGAGCGTGCCGATGATGGCACCGAAAATAACGATCAGGATCGAAAGGTGGGTCATGTAGGCGCCGAACCTTGAATAGATTCCCTTCTGGGCGAAGAGGTGGATTCTTCCCTCGGCCTCGTTGCTGCGTGGAGTCGCAAATTCCTTTTTCAGAGCGGCCGCGAGCTCACTGGCTAACAGATCCCTGTCCCTTTTGCTGGAAAAGCTGGCCTTGTTGGCGGAGTTTTTGAGCAGACCGTCGGGGGCGATAAGGGTCGGCTTGCTGACAAACCTCCAGGCGCGGGGAAAATTCTTTATTGAGCAACAGATCAGGTTGACGCAGAAGAGCCCGAGAATCCCCATGAACCAGGCCGAGTGGTACATGTCGGTAAATTGAAGTTTGACGAAAAGTTCGTAATTGGTTTGCCCATACTCGCGAATGTAGTCCGCCGCAGGGGCGTTCTGTTGAATAACAGTGCCGATGATCGAAGTCGCCGCCAACAGCAAAAGCAGGACGATGGTCAGCTTCAGGGAACAGAAAAAGTCCCAGATTCGATCCGCAAATGGTTTTGTGTCTGCAGTCAAGGTTATCTCCCGGTCATGATTCCATAAATAATAGTCACACTGGTAGGTCTGGCATTTAGACTCGCTGGGGAGGAATCAATGGCGGAGAACGGTATTTTTCAGTTGGATCTGGGCGTGAAGTGCCGGGAGCAATGCCGTGGTAAGGAGACAGGTCTGAATAGGCGCCGGATGAAAAGCGTTCTGGTCAAGCTGCAGTTGACGGAGGTTCTTTTGCGGACGTTGCACCTGCACCAGGGACAACAGTTCATTGAATGAGGCATGCAGTTGCGGTGCGCCTGCCTTGAGTTGCTGCGGACTGTTGTGATGGCAGGAGAGACTCCGGCTCTGCACAAAAGTCTGAGACGGGTGAGCTCTGAGATGACAGCAGTCAACTCTGATGCTTTGCTCGCCAGCAGGGGAGGAAAGTGTACAGGCGGAAGAGGCCGAGACACTGCTGATCAGGATCAGCAGTCCGAGCAGGGCATTGATCAAAAACGCCAGTGAAAGGTGTCCGGTCTTCACGCCTCATCCTCGACTGAAGGAGTTCAGTAGCTTCGGAAGTATAGCTTGCCTGTGTCCATCAGGCAAGCTATTGCTTGAGGCGGATCTGACGCCGGGCAGTAGCGTCAGTTCCATTTGCCGAGGACGGCACTGGCTGTATCTCAGAGGCCGCTATCACGCAGTTGTTCAATCAGCTTCTGCTGTTCGGAATTCAGCTTCTGCGGAACGGCAACTTCGATGATTGCATAAAGATCTCCGCTATCGCTCTTGCCTGAGCCTTGAACTCCGAAACCGCGCAGGCGGATCTTCTGGCCCGGTTGCATCCCGGCCGGAACCTTGATCCGCTTTGGCGTGTCGAGGGTCGGTACCTCGATGCTGGTGCCCAGGCAGATGCCGCTGAAGGGGACTTCCACCCTGACGAACAGGTCTTTGCCTTCACGGCTAAAGACCGGGTCCGGATCTATATTGATCTGCAGGTAGAGGTCGCCTGGTTTTCCGCCTCCCGGATGGACTCCGCCTTTGCCGGGGACCCTCAGTTTGCTTCCCTGCTCAACCCCGGCCGGAATACGGACCTTGATCTGTTCGACCCGGCCGTCGTTGCGATAGTCGATTCTGCGTTCTCCACCCAGGCTTGCCAAGCGCAGCGGGATGTTGATCTGCATGGAGTAGTCCTGCCCCTTGGCCGGCTGACGGTGCGCTGTCCTGCCTCGGGCTCCTCCGAAGAGCTGGCTGAACAGGTCTTCTCCGCCAAAACCTCCAAAGATATCGTTGATATTGACGTTGCGGAAGATGTCTTCCTGGCTGTAGCGCTGATGAAAACCGCTATCGCCGAACTGATCATATTGGCGTTTTTTGTCCGGATCTGAGAGAACCGCGTAAGCTTCTGTAATCTGTTTGAAGGTCTCTTCGGCCTGTTTGTCGCCGGGGTTTTTGTCGGGATGGTATTTCTGCGCCAGTTTACGATAGGCTTTTTTGATTGTTGTCGCATCCGCCGAGCGTTCGACACCAAGGACGTTGTAGTAGTCTTTAGCCATTCTTCCTCTCTTCTGTTTTTCAAGTCTAACCAGCCAATTATAGGTACGTTTTTTTTGATCGTCAAGTCAGGTGATAGAGTTCGCCAAAGAGAATAATCTTGAATTTATTTGCCTTTTTCTAATACTATGTATTTCATTAATTAAAATGGTCTGGGGAAATGAAAATGCTAAGGAGGTTTTATGTACAGCCGAAATGTTGAAGAGGGAATCAGGGCCGTTGAAGCGGGGGACACTTTGCTCGGTCTTCATCACTTTGAACAGATTCCTCAAGCTGAGATGTCCGCACTTGAGCTGTCCTATTATGCCTACTGTCTCGCCTGCGAACACAATGAGACCAGAAGGGCTCTCGATCTGGCCGGAGAAGCTTTGAACAGGGACCGAAATCATCCTCTGGTTTACCTGAATGTGGGGCGGATCTACCATATCTCAGGTGGCCGCCGTCAGGCGATCGACAATTTCCGCATGGGAATCAGGATTCAGCGCCACCCCCTGTTGCTCAGGCACCTGGAGAAAGTGGCTCCCCGCCGTTCTCTGCTACTGCCATTCTGCAGGCGCAGCAATCCGCTGAATGTTCTTGCCGGCAAGGTCATGGCAAAGTTTTTCTGACAGAAACTCTGCTCTTCGGTTAGGATTAGCCAGTGAGGAACCTGTTTTGCACTGGAGGTACTGGGAGTGAGCATGTTACGGATTGCAGTCGTCGGCGGAGGGATATCGGGGCTTGCCTGTGCCTATGCCATAGAATCATTGGCGGCCCGCAGCAACAGGGCGGTTTCTGTCATACTGCTCGAGAAGGACGAGCGGCTCGGGGGAAAGATCTGGTCCCGGAGGGAAGAGGGGTATCTCTGCGAGTGGGGGCCGAACGGTTTTCTCGACAACAAGCCGATGACGCTCGATCTCTGTCGCCAGCTTGACATCGAGCAGCAGTTGTTGCCTTCAGATGACAATGCCAGAAAAAGATTTATCTACTCGGCCGGGCAACTGCACCGGCTGCCGGAAAATGGTCCGGCCTTTCTCAGGTCGCCACTGATCTCCTGGCCGGGCAAGCTGCGCCTTGCGGCTGAATTGTTTGTCCCGCAATATAACGGAGCAGGGGATGAGACCCTCGCCGAATTTGCCCGTCGCCGGCTTGGCTCTGAAGCGCTGGAAAAACTGATCGCGCCGATGGTCTCCGGGATCTTTGCCGGCGATCCTGAAACCATGAGCCTGAAAAGCTGTTTTCCGCGGATCCATGAGCTTGAACGTGACTATGGCGGCTTGCTCAGGGCGATGCTGCGCCTGGCCCGGCAGAAAAAGCAGGAGCGCAAGGCAGGCAGGGCCGTTGCCAGCGCTGCCGGGCCGGGCGGCGTTCTGACCTCGTTTGCCGGCGGGATACAGGATCTGACCGATGCGCTTGGCTCTGCAATTTCAGGGCAGATCATGACCGGAAAAACTGTTGCTTCGATTGGTCGGGCCAGCGGCGGCTATCGTCTGCAGTTCGAGGATGGCGGGGAGCTCGATGTCGAAAGGGTGGTCATTGCCACCCCCGCTTATGCGACAGCGCGGATGCTTGAGCCCCTCAGCCCGAAAGCGGTCGAGATCCTTGACGCGATTCCCTACGCCCCGATGAATGTCGTCTGCTTTGGCTATCGACAGGAGCAGATTGGTCATGATCTGGACGGCTTCGGCTACCTGATCCCGGGGGCGGAAGGCTGTTCGACTCTTGGGACACTCTGGGATTCAAGCATTTTTCCACAGCGCGCACCGGCCGGTCAGGTTCTGCTGCGCTCGATGATGGGGGGCGCCACTAATCTCGCCGCAATAGGGGATGACGACGAGACTGTTGCGCGCAAAGTGAAAGCGGATCTGCGCCGGATTATGGGGATAGCGGCTGAACCCGATTTTGTCAGGGTCTTCCGTCATGCCAAGGCGATTCCTCAGTATATCAGAGGGCACGCCGCTCAGGTCGAGCGGCTGGTTGCGGAAACCGACCGCTGGCCCGGCCTGGTGGTGACCGGTAACGCCTATTATGGCGTTGGCCTGAACGATTGCGTCAGGGCGTCAACGGCTGCGGCAGAACGGGTGCTTAAGTGAGCTGTCCTGTTGATCAGGAGGACGTTGCCTCCTGGTCTTCTTCCAGGGCTGAATGACTGAGCGGGCTGTACGTCATGAAGCGTAGCCCGTGGTCTCTTGTGTTCTCGATGACGGAAACCGGGCCGTTTACCTCGCGTTTGAGCTCTTCGGTGGTTTCTCCCAGTGAGATGACGACCCCTTCCTGGATGATTTTCAGAGCATTGATTTTAGGGTTAGTGGTTGAGTGATCGCCGGTCTTGAAGGTGGCAAGCTCCTGTTCCACCTCTTTCTTTTCCGTCTTCAGTTTCTCCAGGCGCTGGGTCAGGACTTCGATGCGCAGGTTGATCGCTTCAACCAGTGATTTGCGGTTTGAGTCGACCGGCTTTTTGGCGATCTCTTCCAGGGTGTGATCGATTTTTTCCAGCTGTTCCGTGGTTTTTCGCTGGCGGGTTCTCAGGTTGTTGAGATGATCGGTTTCGGGAAAGTAGACACCCGAGGTCAGATAGGTCCTTACCCCGGTAATATTGCCGAGAACCTTGGCTTCAATCCCTTCGAGGGCGATCGTTTCGCCGCCGGTAATGACCCCCTGACTGGCGTTGACCTTGCCGGTTGCCTTGATGATGGAATTGCGCGCTTCCTGAAGGATGATGACATCGCCTAAACATTCAACGGTGGCCTGGTTGAGATAGCGTGCGGTGAAGCCGCCATTGCAGGTGACCTTGCCGCCCCCTTTGCCGGCCATGGTGCCGATGCTGACCGGCCCATCTGACGATATCTGGCACTTGCCGACCGCCCCGTTGATATTGATTCCCTTCTTGGCCGAAACGTTGAAATCGTCGAGGACATCGCCGGTGATAGAGACAAAGCCGTTGAAGCTGATGTGGCCGATGCTCATATCGATGTCGCTGCTGATCAGCAGTTCTTCGACAACATTGATCGCGGTCCGTTCGAGGATGACGCGTCCCTCCTGGGTCGCGACGATCTGGGAACCATCCTCATTCAGCTCGGTCCCTTTTCCCGGGGTGACCGGACTGGGCTTGCCATGAACTGCGTGAATCGTTTTCCCACTGACTGTCTTGCCGTCGTTGCCCAGGGTGGGCGGATGAATAATGCCGATCGGTTGATGGAGTGTGACATTGGAGAAGCTCTGGACGTTTTTGAAATCAACAATCCGCCCCTTTTCGTCTTCCTCCAGGGTACACTGCTGGGGGCCGGTCTGAACCAGCAGTTCAAACCAGCCATCCCGGCCATGGGTCGAAGGGGTTCCGGCTGCAACCAGAGTATTTTCAGGGTTCTCGCCCTGGGCTGCTTCGGTACAGAAGATAGCGATGTTCTCTAGGTTGATCGTGTCGGTAATCTGGTGATTTTGGAGAATGGAAATCAGTTCTGCGGGTGAAATACTGTTGTCCAGATCGTGAACCACGATCGAGGCATAGCATTCAAGTTCACTGCCTATGACCTCAAGTTTCAGACTGTAGGCGTCGTTGATATAATCACCGATCGTTTTCCGGCCGACATCAACCCGTGATGAGCGATTCGTCATAGAGGAACCAATGAGTTAGAGTGAAATACTAAGGAATTACCCTATAAGCTTTATCACAGGTTATGCTGAAGATCAAACATGTTTAACTTGCTATAATAATTTAGATTTAATTTTATGGAGGGGAACCGTCTCACCAGGTGCATGGAATTGTTCGTCTCGTTGCTAAATCCCCCAGATTGAATTGTCACATTTCGTGGCAGTCTGACTGGCGCGCTGTTTCAGATCGGTCGTTTCGCTAATCTTGTGGGGGTGGAGACAAAACTTCGGGAAGGGAGAAACTCCCTTCCCGAAGTCCTGCTGTCAGGCTTTCAGAGGTATGACAAAAACAGGAACTTTCGCTTTGCGCAGGACTTTTTCAGCAACGCTGCCGATAAAGGCGTGCTCAATGATTCCGCGGCCGTGAGTACCCATGACGATAACATCGGCACCCGCTTCCGTTGCAGCATCAAGGATTTCGATGTCCGGTGTTCCGTAGGCCACTTTGGTTTTGCCAAGGCGCTTCATGTCTTCCGGGAATTTGGCGAGTTCGGTCTTGGCGAAATCATCCAGCTCTTTCTTCAATTGTTCCTGCTGATCTTTGAATTTAGATTTTTCCAAGTCTGCGATCAGGTCTTTACCGAGATGGCCGGCGACCATCAGTCTGAAGTGGGCATCCATCGGAGGCATGACATGCAGCAGCATGATTTCAGCATTGTTCAGGCGGGCCAGCATGACGGCGTGTTTGAATGCCAGGTTGGAGTTTTCCGAAAAATCTGTCGCGACAAGGATTTTCTTGTAAAGGGGTAACATGATGACACCTCCAAGGAAAGGGTTTGAACGCTACACGAGAAAACCTCCTCGTCTTCACTGCAATTATATCGCAGAGTTTGCCATTTGCTTGATTTTGCGGCATATATTTATTGTTTTATGCGATTCAGTGTTGCTTTAATTGTATTTGCGCCCCTTACTGATAGATTTTTTCCTGCCGTGTTCATGGGCGAATCTTCAGTTTTTTCTGGGTCGTTTATTGATTTTTTCGCTGGATAGGCTGCGCAGTTCAGCGCTTGACGCAGCTGGGCGGGCTGGTTATGCTCCGGTCATTGTGTGTACCGGATGCCCGGCTATTCACTGTCAGCTGAAGGAATGAACATGTCTGAGTTGAGAGAACAATTTAAGACCGACCTTGCGGATGTCTGCTGGAAAGATCTGCGTATCCATATGCAGCGTGATGCTATTATCACTGTCGCCGGTGAGCTGGATCTGATCGATGTCGCCGTTGCGGTAGCCAGGGACGAAAAAGAGCGGGTCGGGCCATGGATAGAGGGGGGGCAGTTGAGCAAGCCGGGCCGAGAACAGCTGGACTGCTGGGAGGCGGAACTGGACAAGGGGTTCCGCATGCTGATTGTCCAGCCATTTATTCTGATCCAGGAAATTATCCATGCCTGAGAACTTTGTCGCGAGCCTTCAGGGCTATCGTTCTGCCGCTGTCTTCAACCCCTGGGGCGAAACCGATCCGCAGCACGATCACGATGCCAGTGGACCAGCGGTCCGCAGCCGGCAATTGAGTTGGTACCTCAAGGAACGGATCGGCAGGGCCGATACCCTGCTCTGTGCCGAAGCCATAGGTTATCAGGGCGGTCATTTCAGCGGTATTCCGATGACCTCGGAGCGCCTGCTGCTCGGGGGGCTGGAGCATAAGTCGATTAAGGCGCAGATGGTCTTCCGCAACGAACCGCAACGAACCAGCGCCCCCTGTCATCGGCCGCAGGGGTTCACCGAACCAACCGCGACGATTGTCTGGGGCTTTCTGGCCGATAAAGGGATTGATCCCAGACGGGTTGTGCTCTGGAATGCGTTCCCCTGGCACCCCTATTATGTTGCCAGAGGGCTGCTCAGTAACAGAACCCCCAGTGATGAAGAGCTTGCCGCCGGTCACCGGGTGCTGAGGCAGATGCTTGAGCTTGGCAATTTCCGTCAGGTTGTCGCTATCGGCGAAAAGTCATTCGCGCAACTTGAGCAGCTGGGCATTGCTTCGACCAAGGTCCGCCATCCGGCCAACGGAGGTGCCGGTCTGTTTCGGCAACAGATGAGCGAATTGCTGACGGATTGATATGCTCTGCGACGAATGGGGCTATAGCGGCGCAGCGGAGGAAGGGGATATGCGATGTCGAGTGCCATCCTGAAGCAGCAGATCGGGCGCTTTCTTGCCACCGAGGCCCCGGAAATCATGTCGATCAAGGGGGCCTGGGGGGTCGGTAAAACCTATGCCTGGAACCGCTACCTGGAGAGTGCCAAAAAGCAGAACCGTATCGCCCTGGAGAAGTATTCCTACGTCTCGCTGTTCGGGATCAATTCGCTCGCCGAACTGAAGTTCGCCATCTTTGAAAACATGATCGAGCGGCGCGCCATCGGTAGTTTGCCGACGGTCGACAGCTTCAGGAATAACAGCTACGATCTGTTCAGGTCTTTCGGTAAAAAATCGCTGTCTTTCATTCCCGGGGGCGGGGCCCTGGAAAACAATCCTTTCATGCTCAATTCCCTCGCCTTTCTGGCGCTGGAAAAGACCCTGATCTGCATCGATGATTTTGAACGCAAAGGCTGCGGTATCGCTGCCCAGGATATCCTCGGGCTGATGCTGCAGCTCAAGGAACAGAAGAACTGCAAGATCGTTCTGATTCTCAATGACGGCAACCTTGCCGACGATTCGCTTGCCGATTATCACCGGCTGCGCGAAAAGGTGATCGATACCGAGGTCGGTTTTATTCCGACCACCGAAGAGTGCGTCGAGATTGCTCTGCACCGCGACAAGATCGGCAAGCTGTTGTGCGGCTACATCCTCAAGCTGGATATCTGTAACATCCGGATCATCAACAAGATTGAAAAACTGGCACGGATTCTGGCCGCTCATCTGCAGTCTTTCGACGAGCAGGTCCTGGTCAGAGGGCTGCAGACCCTGACGCTGTTCACCTGGTGTTATTACAGCCAGGCCGGCGACGCCCCCGACTACCAGTTTGTCTTAAGCCGGACCAGCGCCTTCAGTGATATGGAGGAGAATCAGCAGCAGACCACGCAGCAGCATCGCTGGAGTGCCCTGCTGCGTGAATATGACAACTATTCGGTCGGGGATTTCGATCTGCAGATCGCCCATCTGGTTGAAAACGGCCATGTGGTTGAAAAGGAACTGCACAGCGAGGCGACCCTCTGGAACGAGCAATACCAGCTGTCGAAAACCCACCTGTCCTTTCAGGATGCCTGGGCGATGTTCAACGAGTCGTTCGATGACAATGCCCAGGAGGTCATCGAGAGCCTGTCGGGCAGTTTCAGTACCCAGGCCAGGCATATCAGCCCGGTCAACCTGGACGGTGCGGTGCGGCTGCTGCGCTTTCTCGATAAATCGAGCCTGGCGAGCAAGATCATCGATACCTACATCCGCAAACGCGAGCGGGAGGTGGAGCTGTTCAATCTCGCCAACTACGCTCCGGGGGAGCTGCGTGACCGTGAAGTGATCCGCAAGTTCAAAGCGACGCTGGAAAAGGTCCGCTCGCAGCAGAGTCTGGCGGAACTCTGCGATATTCTGCTGGCAGGCGGGCAGGATGTCGAGCAGGAGGAGCTGTTACTGGCTGAAGCCGAGGTTGCCGATTACGTCGCTTTGTTCAAACAGCAGCGCGGCACCAGACTGTCGCAGTACATCGACCTGTGCCTTAAGTATAATCACCTGTCCGGAACCAGCGACCAGCAGAAGACCATCGCCGACAAGGCCACGGCAGCGTTGCAGCAGATAGCCCGCGAGAGCAAACTGAACGCCAGCCGGGTCAGACGTTTTGGGGTCAGACCCGACTGATTTCAGGCGGTAACGCTCGGGATCTGACTGTCACAGCGGAGATCGCCGCGGAGGCGGCGTCAGTGCTTGCGCCGGAACAGGTCGGTCTTGAGACTGGACACCCGGTCGAGGAACAGGTAGCCGTCGAGGTGGTCGAGCTCATGCTGAATGGCGATCGCTTCAAACCCTTCGGCGTGAATGACCCGTTGCTGCTGGTTCTCATCGGTGAACTGGACAACGATAGTCTCCGCCCGGGTTACATTTCCGGTATAATCGGGAACCGACATGCAGCCTTCGCGGACGATCTGACTGCCGCTGCGTTCGAGAATCGCCGGATTGATCATCTGCATCAGGCCGTGATTCTTCTGCTTCTTGCCCAGCTTGCTCTTCGACACATCGACAACGACAGCGCGGCGCGAGTCGCCGATCTGCGGTGCGGCAACGCCGACCGAGTGGCCGGCAGCGACCATGGTATCGACCAGATCGCTCAGTAGTTTGGCAACGCTGTCATCAAAGGCGCCTATCTCGGTGCAGACAACCTTGAGGTGTGGATCGGGGTAAACGAGTACGTCTTTGACGGCCATGATCTTTACAGCTCCACCGCAGCCAGGGAGCGGACGCTGATATCGACCTGCAGCTGCTGTTTGAGCTGCGCCATCCAGCCCTCGACCTCTTCAATTTCGGTTCCTTCAGGAAGCAGCGCTTCGAGCATCATGACATAGACCGGTTTGTCCGGATGACCGACCAGCTTGGTGTTGAGATCGGTGATATTGATATTGCGATCGCCGAGAACCCTGGCAACCTGATTGACAATCCCCGGTTTGTCCGAACCATAGACGGAGATCATGCACAGTTCCCCCTTAAGTTCCGGTCTGATCTCGCCGCCCGGCTTGAGGGTGCGGATAAACACCGACAGGTTGTTCTCTTCCAGCGGGGCAAAGGCCCCGGAAAAGTCATCAGCGCTGGTTTTATCACTGTGGGAGATGATCAGGATCATCGAAAACTGGCCACAGAGGATCGAGCAGCTTGAATCGGCGATGTTGAATCCCTGTTGATAGAGGATGTCCGTCACCTGGGAAACAATACCGGGGCGGTCCCGGCCGATAATTGTGAGTGCGAAGTAAGCCATGATCTCTCCTTGCAGAAGTTAGGCTCTGAATTAACGGGCTTATGTTAGAGGATGATGACCGGACTGACAATCAGATAAACAGCTTATCGAAAATCAGCACGCTGAACAGCAGGGCCATCGAGATATTGGTCAGGTGGAACTGGTAGCGGGCTCTGCGCTCTTCACAGTAGTTTTGGCTCAGTAAAAATAGCAGGACGAGCAGCAGCTGGCCGGAGAGAAAGAGGATGATGAACAGCGCTCCGGAGATAAAGCCGAACAGTGGAAAAAGCAGGTAGCAGAGCAGCAGGCCGCCCAACCAGCAGTTGTTGATCAGCAGCAGCCGGCGGGTCGTTATCCGCTCGAAGAGGTCGGGAAGGCCGCTGCGTTTCAGGTCGTCCCGGTAGAGACAGAGCAGCAACCAGGTGTGGGGAACCTGCCAGATGAACAGGGTCGCACAGAGAATCAGGATCGCTGGACTGAACGCAGCGCCTGCAGCCGTCCAGCCGATCAGCGGCGGCAGGGCTCCGCAGATGGCGCCGGGGAGTGCGGCGAAGACGGTGATCCTTTTCAGGGGGGTGTAGATGGCGTTGTACCAGAGCGCCGACAGCAGTCCCAAGAGCAGGGGCAGGCTGCCAAAGTGGCTCAGCAGCAGGATTCCGCCAGCCAGACAGAGGGCCGCAAGGAGCAGGGCACCAGGCGGAGACAGACGGCCTTCCGGCAGGGGGCGCCTGCGCGTGCGTTCCATGCGCAGATCAAGATCCTGTTCCTGCCACTGATTGAGCGCGGAACTGCCCGCTGCGAGCAGGCCGACGGCGGCGCAGAGCAGCCCGCCCCCGGCGGGGAGCTCCCCTCCGCCAAACAGGAAGCCGGCTAGGGCTGAGATGGCGACCATGGCCGAGAGCTCCAGGCGGAACAGCTGGCGCAGGATCTGGGCCCAGAAACGAACCAGGCTCAGCGTATTGATGGCCCTGTCGGTGTGCATAGCGCTCCTTACTGCTTGAGCAGATAATCGATCATCGCGTCGATCTCTGCGGGGCTCAAGTAGTCGCTGGCCGGCATCATCGGCGGGTACCCCTTGACCAGGTCTGCGTCCGGTTCGAGCAGGGCCCGGCGCAGGTAGTCGGCATCCACCTTCAGCGTCACCTCCCGGCCGTCCCGTTCGATGGTCACATCACGATTGCCGATCCCCTGGAAGGTCGGGGCAATCCCTGTACTGCCGTCGTTGGAGTGGCAGCCGAGACAACCGTTATTGTCGATCAGCTCGGCACCATCAAGCACCGGCTCACTGACCACCGCTTTGCCGAGCAGATAATCGACCATCGATTGCAGGTCTTCGTTGCTGATGATGCTCTCGTCGTAGGGGGGCATCATCGCATCATAGCCGCTGACGATCTCTGTGTCCGGCTCACGGACAGCCTTTTTCAGGTAGGCTTCGTCGATGCTGATTTCGATGGTCTGTCCGTCTCTGTCGATCTGGCGTTTGGCGCCGGCCAGTTCAAACAGGCTGGGGCCGATGTTGGCGCTGCCGTCGAGGCTGTGACAGCCGGTACAGCCCTGTTCGTTGAGGACGATCAGGCCCGGCGGCTCGGCAGTCTTCTGTTCATCCCCCTTGAGCCACTCGGCGTAATCTTCCTCGCTCATGACCTCGATGGTGGTCAGCATGTCGGCGTGGCCGACGCCGCAGTATTCGGTACACTGGACGTCATAGCTGCCCGTTTCAGGCGCGCTGAACCAGACATAGGTGGTCATCCCCGGCACCGTATCCTTCTTGATCCGGAAGGCCGGGGCGAAGAAGCTGTGCAGCACGTCGACCGAGGTCAGGTTGAGTTTGACCGGCTTGCCGACCGGAACATAGATCCTGTTGGTACGGCGGCCGTCCGGGTATTCAAACTGCCAGGACCACATCCGCGCGGTCGCGTTGATTTCCAGGGCGTCGTCCGGGACCGACGTCAATCCGATATAGTTGCTCCAGCCGTACCAGAACATGGTCAGGACAATGAGGATCGGCACAATGGTCCAGATCGTTTCGATGATCCAGTTGCTGTGGGCATCCGAGGTCGGTTCCGGGTACTTTGAGCGCCGGTATTTGATGACAAAGTAGATGGTGACCACGGTGATCGCCAGCAGCAGAAGCAGGGAGAAGCCGAAGATATAGATCAGCGTATTATCGACAGCCTGGGCCGTTGGGTTGTTCAGCGGATTCACAGATCTCTCCTAACGATAAAGAATATCGGTAAAGGTCAGACCGACAAAGATAGCCAGAATCACCAGCAGCGTCAGAAGCCCGAGTTTGAACAGTCGCGACTCCTGTTTCAGATGCATGAAGATGAAGATGACCAGGCTTGACTTGCAGGACGCAATCACCAGCGCAACCCAGATATTCAGCGCACCAAGATGAATACGTGAAACGACGACTGTGACCACCGTCAGAATCAGCAGAGCGACCCAGATCAGAACGAAGGTCCGGTAAGGGACCGGCTCATGTTTATGTTCTTCGTGTGCAGACATGGCTCACCTCACAGAATCAGATAGTAAAGCGGGAAAAGGAAAATCCAGACCAGGTCGACCAGGTGCCAGTAGAGGGCGCTGTTTTCCAGCAGGGTATAGCGGTCGCTGGTGACCTTGCCTTTGGCAACCAAGATGGCTACGACACCGATCAGGCTGCTGCCGATCAGGACGTGGAGGCCATGAAGTCCCGCGGTAAAATAATAGAGATTGAAGAAAACCGTGATCCCCGGGCCCATCTCGGCAAGGTGTTCGGAGCCGGGATAAATACCGTGCCCGATTTCCGCCGACCACTCGAAGTATTTGTTGATCAGGAAGACAATCGCCAGAACGATGGTGATAACACTCAAAATGATCGTTTGTCTGATCTTGTTGCGCTGAATCGCCGTGATCGCGAGGGCAATGGTCAGACTGCTGGTCAGCAGCACCAGGGTGTTGACGGTGCCGAAATAGATGTTCAGCTTATGACTCGCTTCGGCAAATTCGTGCGGGTGCCTTGCCAGGGAGACCGCGTAGAGGATGAACAGGCCGCTGAAGAGGATCACCTCGGTATAGAGGAACAGCCACATCCCGAAGCGGGCACCGGTGTCGTCGCGATGTTCAATACTCATCGGCTACCACTCCTTTGAAGTCGTAGGGGCCTTTGGTGACAACCGGATCTTCCGGGCCAAAGTTGTCCATCGGCGGCGGGGAGGGGATCTGCCATTCCAGGGTTGCCGCCCCCCAGGGGTTGTTGCCGACCACGGCTCCTTTGCGCACCCCGCGCCACAGGTTGTTGAACATCATGATCAGGCCGATGGCCATGACCCAGGAGCCCAGGGTGGCGACCACATTCAGCGTGGTGAATTCCGGCAGGTAGTCGTAATAGCGGCGCGGCATTCCCTGAATACCGACCGCCTGCATTGCCATGTAGGTGACGTTGAAACCGACAAACAGCAAGGCAAAGGCGATCACCGCGATCCTGTGGTTGTACATCCTTCCGGTATATTTCGGCAGCCAGTAGTGCAGGGCGGCGAAGAAGGCGAAGCCGAGGCCGCCGAACATGGTGTAGTGGAAATGACCGACGACGAAGTAGGTGTCGTGCAGATGGATATCGGCAGCCGCAGCACCAAGGGCCAGACCGCCGAGGCCGCCGATCGAGAAGTTGAAGATAAAGCCGAGGGCGAAGAGCATCGGCGGAGCAAGCTGGATCGAGCCTTTATAGAGGGTGGTGATCCAGTTGAAGACCTTGATGGCGCTGGGGATAGCGACGATAAAGGTCAGAAAGGAGAAAACCAGGACGGCGAAATCGCTCATGCCGCTGGTGTACATGTGGTGAGCCCAGACCAGCGAGCCGGCAAAGGCGATGGTCAGGCTCGAAACGGCCACCGCCCAGTAGCCAAACAGCGGCTTGCGGGCGAAGGTCGGGATGATCTCGGAGATAACCCCCATGCCGGGCAGGATCATGATGTAGACGGCCGGGTGAGAATAGATCCAGAACAGGTGCTGGAACATGACCGGGTCACCGCCGCGGGCGGCGTCGAACAGGCCCGCGCCGAAGGTCCGCTCAAGGATGACCAGCACCAGGGTAATGCCCAGCATCGGTGTGGCCAGGACCTGGATCCAGGCCGTGGCGTAGAGGCTCCAGACGAACATCGGCAGGCGGCCCCAGGTCATCCCCTTGGCACGCAGCCGGTGAATGGTGGTGACAAAGTTGATACCGGTCAGAATGGATGACATGCCGAGCATGAAGGCCGCCATCGCCGCCAGGCTGACGTTGGTATGGGTCTGGGTGCTGAACGGTACATAGAAGGTCCAGCCGGTGTCGGGCGCGCCGTCGCCGGAAAATATGGCGACGACGGCGAGGATTGCGCCGATCACGTAACAGTACCAGGAGAGCAGGTTGACCTTCGGAAAGGAAACATCGCGCGCACCGAGCTGGATCGGCAACACCAGGTTGCCGAAGGCCGCGGGGACGCTGGGGATGATAAACAGGAAGATCATGATGATGCCATGGACCGTAAATGTCGCATTGTAGGTCTGGGCTTTCATGATCGTTACCCCGGGGGCGATCAGCTCGAGGCGGATCAGCAGTCCGAGACAGGCGGCGACGATGAACATCGCCAGGATGCAGCACAGGTACATGATGCCGATCCGTTTGTGGTCGGTCGACAACAGCCAGCCGAGAATCCCGGAGCGCGGACTGTCGGTGTAAAAACCTTTATTTGTCAGAGTCGTTTCGGTCATTTTTCTTCTTTCTCCCGCCAAGGATCAGAAAAAGCAAAAAACTGCCCAGGGTTATCAGAATCACTGTTGCGCTGACACGCATCAGGTTGAAGACATAGCGGCGTCCTTCCGGGTCATAGCTGAAACAGAACTGCAACGCTTTCTGCAACGGTTTGCCGATCCGTCCTTCGCTCGCCTCGACCAGCGCCATTGACAGGTCTATCGGTGAAAAGCGCTGACCGATCAGGTAGCGGACGATTGTTCCGTCTTTGGCAACGATGATCGCCGCAACAGGATGAAGGAAGTCATCTTTTTCTTTGGTGAAATAGTAGCCCAGACTGTCAGTCAGCCTGAGAATATCCTCCTGCTTGCCGGTCAGGAATGTCCAGGCATCAGGAGGAAAGGTTTCCGAGCGCATGGCGGTCAGGAAGGTTTTTTTACTATGCGCCGCCATGGCCGTTGTTTCGCTCGGGTCGAAGCTGAAGGTGATAACGTTGTAGTCCTCGCCAGGCGTCAGTTTGACGTCGGGCAGGACTTCGGCAAGACCACCGAGCATAAAATTGCAGACATTCCGGCAGTTGTAGAAGACCGGTACAATCAGGGTCGGGCGGTCGATCAGATCTTCGAGACGGACGGACTGCCCCAGAGAGTCAACGAAGGTTGTTTCCCCCGCGATCGGTTTGCCTAACTGTTCGACCAGTTCGACGCGCCCCTCATAAGCAAATATCGAAAACGGCGTGCCCAGCAGAATGAGGATGGTCAGTATCAACAGGCGCAAAGGTCGTTCCTTTCCCGCGTTGGTGGCCATAGACGGACACTTTGAATATGAATAGTTAAGTATGAAAGATTATTAAATATTAGCGAACAAGTGTAAAATTGTAAACAGTCTGAAGAGCGGGATCTGGTTTCCCGTCAGAAATAGCAGTTGTCAGCGACTCCATGCGGACGCTATAAATGATCGGTCAAAGGAGATAAATGATGACAGAAGAACTGGAACAACGATTAATCGATCTGGAGATCCGCTACAGCTTTATAGAGGAACAGGTTGAGGAACTCAATCAGATCGTCACCAGCTGTAACCTGCAGATCGATCGCCTGCAGAAAGAGAACCTGGCCCTGCGTGAAATGCTCAAGAGCCTCTCCCCCTCGCTCGAGGAGTCTCCGGATGAGTAAGTCCTCAGGGGGGCAGCCACTGCAACGTGTTTTCTTTGAAGCCGTTGTCATTGCGGTTCTGGCTACAGCCATCGGCCTGGGGCTCAACTATCGCATGATGATCGATGCATTTGCCGGGCGTTCTCTGGCCGTATCGACCTCGCCCCAGCAGATCAAGCAGCCTCACAGCGAAGCTCAAGGCACTGCAATCTTTCCGGCTCCGGCCACTCTGGATGAAATCGATGAGCTGGTCGCTGATGGGGCGGTGCTGATCGATGCGCGTAACACAGAAGTTTTTTCCGCCGGCCATCTGGCCGATGCCGTGTCGCTGCCTTTTTCCGGGGAACAGACCGATCTGGATTGGTTCCGTAGGCGGTTTGACACTCAGACGACCCTGGTGACCTATTGCAGCGGCTATGGCTGTCCCGATTCCTATTCACTCGCCGAACTGCTGATCAAGGCCGGTTATCAGGATGTCATGGTCTACGAAGGGGGCTATCCGGAATGGCGTGACAGCGGGCGGGCGATTGAAAAAGGCGAAAAATGAACTATAAAAAATACCTCTACCATGGCAGCAGGATGCTGATCGCCCTGGTGTTTCTCTATGCCGGATCGATGAAAGCTCAGGATATTGTTGCTTTCGCCGGGCAGATTGCCCAGTATCAGTTGCTCCCTTACGCCTGGAATTATGTGGTTGCCGGCATTCTCCCTTACCTGGAACTGCTGTGCGGGGTTCTGCTGCTGGTCAACCAGCGGGTCCGGCCGGCCACCCTGGTGCTTTTTGTTCTCAACCTGATGTTTATCGCGGTGCTGGCCTCCGCTGTAATCCGTGGTTTCGATATCGACTGCGGCTGTTTCAATTCCGCAGCGCAGTACCCGACAACGCCGCTCACTGCTCTGCTGCGCGATGTCGGGCTGATGGTCCTGATGATCCTGACCTGGGTGCTGGCTGACAACCAGGAGCAAGCTGCTGCGGAGGGGGACTGATGGCGGTCAGCGGTTGGCAGCAGCAATTGAAGGAGAGCCTGACCTCGGTCGATGAACTGGCCCGGCGTTTCGGCATCGACCCTCTGCCTCTGCGCGAGGCCGCGGAGCGTTACCCGTTCAAGATCACGCCCCATTACCTGGGTCTGATCGAAACGGTCGGTGATCCGATCTGGAAACAGGCCGTTCCTGACGAGCGCGAACTGGAAAGTGACGGACTGGTCGATCCGCTTGGGGAGGAGAACCTCTCGCCGGTTGCCTCGGTGATCCATCGCTATCCCGACCGGGTGATCCTGCTCGCCTCGGGCAGTTGCGCTGGCTACTGCCGCTTCTGTACCCGCAAGCGCAAGGTTGGCTGTGCCGATATGGCGATCAGCTTTCGCGAGTTGCGCGAGGGGATCGACTATATCGAGGCAACCCCGCAGATCAAGGATGTCATCCTCTCCGGCGGTGACCCGCTGGTGCTCCCCGATTCCGTGCTGGAAGATCTGCTCCGCCGTGTCACTGAGATCCCCCATGTCGAGATCGTCCGTATCGGCACCCGGGTTCCTGTGACCCTGCCGCAGCGGATCGATGAGAAGCTCTGCACCATGCTGAAAAAATATCAGCCGCTCTATATCAATACCCATTTTAACCATCCGCGCGAGCTGAGTGCTGAGTCTTCCAAAGCCTGTAACATGCTCGCCGATGCGGGGATCGTCCTGGGCAACCAGACCGTGCTGCTGCGCGGGGTCAACGACACGCCACAGGTGATTGCCGAGCTGTTCCGAGGCCTGTTGCGGCTGCGCGTGCGCCCTTATTACCTGCACCATATGGACCTGGTGCGTGGTGCCGGGCATTTCCGCACCTCGGTCGAAACCGGCCTGAGAATTGTCCATGCCCTGCGTGGTAAGCTGTCCGGTCTTGGTCTGCCGCACTATGTCATCGACCTGCCGGGAGGCAAGGGGAAGGTGCCGCTAGTTCCCAACGCGGTCAAACGCCAGGGTGATCTGCTGTTGATCCGCACCGCAGGCGGCGAGATCGTCGAATACCCCGATCTGCCGGATTAAGCATTATCGGCAATTGTTCCTTCTCCCTCAGGGAGAAGGTGCCCCAACGGGGCGGATGAGGGGAAACTCTACCGCGGTTTTTTCGGCCCCGGGGCGGAGTTCCTTCCAAGACGCGTGTCCAGCGAGTCGATCCAGCCCGCTTTGGCTTCGGGGAAGGCATCGGCGTATGGGACGTAGGGTTTGATATCCAGTATCGGTGTGCCATCGAGCAGATCGACTCCATGCAGGTACAGGGTCCTCCCTTCGATCTTGATCAGTTCAACCGATGACAGGCCGAGTGAATTGGGCCGGTGGGGGGACCTGGTCGCCAGAACGCCCCGTTTCGGGCCGCCGCGCGGCGGTTTGACGCGACTCTTCCACCCCTGGTTGAGATGAAAGACGAAGATCAGCCAGAGCCGGTCAAAACCATCAAGATCTTTCAACGCCAGCTCATCAACCCAAGGCTCAAGCTCCAGTGTCGCCGTCTCAAATTCACCGCTTTCAGTTCCTTCTGCAACGGTACTCTGGTGTGGAGCATCGATCCGTTTGGCATAGGGCGATTTCAGAAAGCCGATCGGCTCATAGCTGTAGGTCTTGGTCTGCGTCATCTCGTCTTATGTTTCCGTTTGTTGATTCGTTGCTGGATCATAGGAGAATTCAGTCGGTGAAACAAGCAGATCTCTCGGTCGCCGGCATCTTCTGAAAATGTATTTATGTGATATGTTTTCCCATTTATGCTATTTTTTTGCGTGTAACTGATCCTGACAGCTCTTTTGCGGGACTGTCACAGGTTTATATCATAAGGAGATAACGGATGAGAGAGGTAGTTGTAGTTTCGGCGGTACGCACCGCAATCGGCACTTTTGGTGGCAAACTCAAGGACGTCAGCGCCACCGACCTGGGCGCCCATGTCATCAGGGCGGCGATGGGTAAGGTTGATCTCGATCCGGCCAGCGTCGAAGAGGTTATTATGGGGAGTGTCATTCAGGCTGGCCTGGGACCGAATGTCGCCCGTCTGGCCAGTATCAAGGCGGGGCTGCCGGAGGTGATCCCGTCGATGACCGTCAACAAACTCTGTGCTTCGGGCTTGAAGTCGGTGATTCTGGCGTCCCAGGCGATTGCTCTGGGGGATGCCGATATCATCGTTGCCGGCGGCACCGAGAATATGAGCATGGCCCCCTACCTGTTGCCGAACGGGCGTTTCGGTTACCGCATGGGCAACGCCCAGACCTACGATTCGATGCTCCATGACGGGTTGGTCTGCGGGATCAGGGATATCCACATGGGGATGACCGCGGAGAATATCGCCGCGCGCTGGGGGATCAGCCGCGAGGAGCAGGACGCTTTTGCCGCCTGGAGCCAGAACAAGACCGAAGCTGCGCAGAAGAGTGGCCGCTTTGCCGATGAGATCGTGCCGCTGGAGATTCAGCAGAAGCGCGAAACCGTTCTCTTTGATAGCGACGAGTTTCCCCGCCATGGTGCTACTGCCGAAGCTCTTGCCAAGCTCAAGCCGGCATTCAAAGCCGATGGCAGTGTCACCGCGGGTAATGCTTCAGGGGTCAACGATGGCGCTGCCGCACTGGTGCTGATGAGCGCCGAAAAAGCCGCGCAGCTTGGCCTGAAGGTGCTGGGACGGATCGTTGCCGGGGCATCCTCAGCGGTCGATCCGGCGATCATGGGGGTCGGGCCGATCGATGCGACCCGTAAAGCGCTCAAGAAGGCGAACTGGACCATCGGCGATCTCGACCTGATCGAATCGAACGAAGCCTTTGCCGCCCAGTCGCTGGCGGTCGCCAGGGATCTGGAGTTCGACATGAGCAAGGTCAACGTCAACGGCGGTGCCATTGCTCTCGGCCATCCGGTCGGCTGCAGCGGGGCCCGGATCCTGGTCACCCTGCTTCACGAGATGAACAAGCGTGGCCTGAAGAAGGGGCTGTCGACCCTCTGTGTCGGCGGTGGGCAGGGTGTTGCCCTGCTGGTTGAACGCTAGCGATTGGCTGAAGGCCTTCGGTTCGACCGGAGGCCGTTCTTTTCTGTCTGGCTTGAAAAGGTATCAGGTCTTGCGCTTTATCAGTATGCTCCATCACAAGAGCTGATCCTATTTTTCTGTCAGCTATGATCCCGCTACCAGTATTTTTGATGCTGTTGAATAACGGTCAGGATGGCCAGAATCCCCCATAAAAAAATCCAGCTCGGGAGGTTGGCCAAGCTGGATAAAAACAGGACGCTTCGAGCTGAACCTGTACGCAGATTATTCCAAGGGAGCTTAGAAGTTAAGCATCAAGTTCGATTTCTAGATTCAACAGGGCGGAACTCAGCGACTTGCCGTGGGTATCCAGGGCCAAAGACGATGTGACGCCGCCACAGAGGGCTTTTTTCAGGACGAAGTTGAAGCTTGAAATTTGCGGCATTTCGTAGCGAACAACCTCTCCTTTGGCGAGGTTCTCAAAATGCTTCCTGACGACCTCTGCTGTGACTTTTTCCTTAAGTTGTGCATAGTCACTTTCATTGTAAGGGATCAGGGAGATATTAGACGTGTCTCCCTTATCGCCGGTTCTTGCATGTGCCAGTTGCCAGAGTTTGATTGTCGCCATGACTTATACCTCCTCGATGACTAATTGCGGAACGGTAAGGTCGCGTGGAATGAAGGCGGACATAACAGCGACAATCTCCCGAGTGGCTTTTGTTGCACCACCACCTCCTGCCGGTCCATTGGTGTACAAGGTTTCGACTTCACGACCGATCAGTGCGGCATCTTTGAGGTTTGCCGTTTTTGCCGCAACGCGCATAACCACTTCATAGGGCTCGAAGTTGTCCAGATCTGAAGCTTCGCGATGCAGTGAGTTGACACCGACCAGGTCAAAGCGAATTTCAGAATAATTGGCGCCGATGATCTCAAGGCGTTCCTTGACCGTTTCGATCGCCAGTTTAGCGCGGGCAACGGCTCCTGGCCCTGCATAGCCGATGGAGCCTTCGCCGATATAACCACCGTGATAACCGATGCTGACCTTTAACTGGTCCGGCCTCTGCTCACCGTTGCCGCCGCTGATCTGGACTCTGTCTTTGTCGATCTGTTCAAAACGGACCTGGGAAAAATCCGCCTTGACGTCAGGGGTCATGTAGCAGGTCGGGTCGTGGATCTCGTAGATCAGTTGTTCTTTGCAGGTCGAGGTATCGACCTTGCCGCCGGCGGCTTCCAGCTTTGTGACAACAGCATCTCCGTTGCTACTGACTTCCATGTAGGGAAAACCCAGTCGGGCAAAGTTCGGGACATCCTTCTTGCCGGGCTCGGCATAGTAGCCACCGGTGATTTGACCGCCACACTCAAGCAGGTGGCCAATGACGGTTCCTTTGCCGAGCAGTGGCCAGTCCTGCAAGTCCCAGCCAAACTCATGAATCAGCGGTGCCAGAAACAAGGCCGGATCGGAGACACGGCCGGTGATCACCACATCCGCGCCCTGTTCAAGGGCTGGAAGAATGCTTTCAACGCCCAGGTAAGCATTGGCGGAGACAATGTTATCCAGTGACTCGCTCAAAGGTTTTCCTGTCTCAAGCAAATCCGGATCAAGCTTCTTGATCGGTTCTGCGACGTCATCACCGAAAACGGCTGCAATCTTCAGTCCTTTGAGATTGTGCTTGCGGGCGATCTCCAGGGTTTTGGCCAAGGCGGCTTGCGGGTTGGCTGCGCCCATATTGGTAATGAGTTTGACCTTGTTTGCATAGCACAGTGGCAGAATACGCTCCATCCGCTCTTCAAGCAGAGGGTCATAACCCAGCTGCGGATTATTTTTTTTTCTCAGTTGGGCCAAAGCGATGGTTCTTTCGGCCAGACACTCAAAGCTGATGTAATCAAGTCTATTGCTTCTGACCAGTTCTTCTGCTGGTTCTATCCGGTCACCCGAATATCCCGCTCCAGAACCGATGAATATTGTTTTCTTCTGTTGTCCTGACATTGAATCTACTCCTGTCTTTTTACTAAAGCGTTATCGCACCGATCAGGACGGCGACAACTGTCATGACGATGGTCACGAGGAAGGCCAGCGGAATGGTCTTTTTCTGATGATCTCCCAAGTCGACCCCGGCGAGGCCGATCAGCAGGAAGGTTGAACCGGTCAACGGGCTGACCGGGAAACCTGTTGTCATCTGACCAAGGATTGCCGCCCTGGCAATCTCGACACCTGCGACACCAAAGGCTTCAGCGGCAGAGGCAAGAACCGGCAGGACGCCAAAGTAATAGGAATCGGGATCGAACAGCAGGCTTGCAGGCATCGAGGTTACCGCCGTCATGATCGGCAAATGCCCTCCGACACTGTGTGGGATGAAGGTCACCAGAACTTCGGCCAGTTCTTTGATCATGCCGGACCCTTTCAGTATCCCGGTAAAGATACCTGCAGCGAAAATGATGGAAATCATCAGAATGGCAGCCTGGCCATGAGCTGTAACGCGGTCCTGCTGCATCTTGACATTAGGGTAGTTTACGAGCAGAGCCAGGGCCAGGCCGACGACAAAGACTGCCGGCAGCGGCAGGATCCCCTTGACCAGACAGACAATGGCGAGAACGGTCAGAATCAGATTGAACAAGAACAGTTTAGGCCGTTTCAGTTCAGAATTATCGTCGAAAAGGTGCTCGTCAAGATTGATCTGGACGTCGCCGGATAACTGGCCGATACGTTGTTTTTCGCGCCGGCCGAGCCAGTAGGCGATGACCAGAACACACAGCACGCCAGCGGCAAATGCCGGAGCGACCGGATTAAACAGATCCTTCATTTCCAGGTGAAGTGAAGTTGCCGCCCGCAGTGTTGGTCCGCCCCAGGGCACGACATTCATCGTTCCCGCACCAAGCGCAGCGATACAGGCCAGTACCTTGCGATCGATCTGCAGCTTGTCGTAGATCGGCAACATGGCAGGAATACAGACGAGAAAGGTCGATGCACCCGAGCCGTCCAGGTGGGCAACCATGGCGATCAGTGCCGTACCTATGGTGATCTTGATTGGATCCTTTCCGCCGAAGCGGATGATACCCTTGATGATCGGGTCGAACATCCCTGCGTCATTCATGACGCTAAAGTAAAGAATGGCGAAGGTCAGCATAATACCGGTCGGCGCGACACCTTTCAGGCCGGTCAGCATATGCTTGCCCAGATCAGGACCAAGGCCGGCGAACAGACCGAAGATGATCGGAACTCCGACCAGGGCGACGATGACCGATGTCCGTTTGGTCATAACGAGAACAAGAAGTACTGCAATAATGCAGAATCCCCAGAACGCTAACATATGAACCTCCTTTGTTCGTTGGCGTTAGCAGATACGATGAAACCTTCGTATCGAAGTGGCAGTGCTGGCCAACATAAGAGCAATGTCAGTGCCAAAATAATTATACTTGTAATTTCAGTATGTTGGAGTTTTACCCGCTGTTTTTTGGATCTGCTTGTTCTCAAATATGAGAAGAGGGGCAGGGCGATTTTGCTAAAAACCGCTTGGATATGGTGTTTATTGTGTTTCTCAGAAATGAGAAAAAAGGTCATGTTTCTCACTTTTGAGAAACTATCCTTCCAGTTTTCTGTAGAATGTCGCCAGTGAGATGCCCAGGGAATTGCAGATTCTCTTCTTGCTTTCCAGTGAATGGCCCTCGCTGGTCAGCAGATTCTGCAGAATCTGCTGTTCGAATGCTCTGACCTGTTCCGCCAAAGGCTGCATGGAGACGGTGCGCACCGCCTGCAGGTAAGGAAAGGCTTTCAGTCGTTCCGGGAGGTGCTCCGGGGTGATGACTGTTTCGCGGTTCACAACATTGCAGATGTACTCAATGATATTTTTGAGTTCACGAATATTTCCCGGCCAGTCATAGGCCAGAAACATCTGTTTCACCTCGTCAGAAAAGACATACTGGCTATTTTCAGAATAATCGTGCATCAAGGACAGGCCGAGTTCGACAATATCCTCTTTTCGTTCTCTTAAGGGGGGGACATTTAGCTGGAAGACATTGAGTCGATAGAATAAATCTTCTCTGAATCGTCCTTTTTTGACCATCTGCTCAAGGTCCTGATTTGTTGCGGCGATAATACGTACATCGTACTCACGCTCTTCAAGCTCACCGACTCTGCGGACTTTCTGTTCCTGAAGAATCCGCAGTATCTTGGCCTGCACATCGAAATGCAGATCGCCGATTTCATCAAGAAACAATGTCCCCTTGTCGGCCATTTGGAACAGCCCGAGTTTGCCGCCGCGCTTGGCTCCGGTAAAGGCTCCTTCCGCGTAACCGAACAGCTCACTTTCCAGCAGGACATGAGGAATGGCGGCACAGTTCACCGGTACGAACGGCCCGTGCTTGCGCAGGCTGGCCGCATGGATCCCCTGGGCAAGCAGCTCTTTTCCTGTACCGCTTTCGCCGAGAATAAGAATGTTGGCTTCTCCCAGAGCGGCTCGTTCCGCCAGAGATATGGTCTGATTGAATTTGGCGGATTTCCCCTTGAGTTGATTGAGTTGAAATTTTGCCCGGAAGAAATTGGCAACTGTTCCCTGCAGGCGTTTCAGTGAAGTTTCAGCTTCTTTCAGGGCTTCTGACAGCCTTTTTATTTCCGTGATGTTTTTTACAATTGAAATGCCCCCGACAATTTCATTGTCGATGATGATTGGTGCCATATCGACAACATAACGGGCCTCTCCAACTTCACGGTAGACACCGGACAGAGGTTTCCCGGTCCTGATGACCGACGGCAGCATCGCTCCAGGTCTGACCTCGGAAATATTGCGGTGCAGCAGCTCTTCCGGCGGGACATCGACGATCCGGCAATATTCCGGATTTGTAAACTGAATAATTTCATTTTTGTCGGCGACCAGAACCCCATCGTGGATCGCATTGAGAATGGAAAGGGAAAGCTCGTCCATATTGTTCTGAAATGAAAATTTGATACTGTCTTTTTTTCCCTGCATCGCAATCCTCTCTTCAGAACCAGACTAATAAGAAAAAATACGAATCAGATAGATGCTAAGGTTTCTTGAGGTTAAGTAATGTAATATAGCGTGACTAAGATCGTTGCGTAAATTTACCAAAAAAATCAAGGAGAGAATCCTCTTGATGGATTGCAGGTGTAGATGAAGTGTTCCTTGATTCGGCTTTAAAGCTTGGAAACGTTGGAAGAGAAAATACGAAATGTCCCGATTTGGCCAATCCAAGATATTTTTGTTTGAGAGTTGTTATGGGGGGACGCTATTACACTGTTCCCTAAACAGTTTTCTACTCAGAAATCAATGCCCCTGAAAATTTTCGTAGGCACTTTTTCCCGCTTTTTTAGCACCGTACAGTGCTATATCGGCTTTTTTGAACAGCTCGCCGAAGTTCTCATCCTCGCCGTCTATGGCAATACCGATACTGACCGAAATCCTGGTTTTGGGAAACTTCCGGGCAACCTTTTCTTCAAATCCCGCCAGTAGCTGTTTCGCGAACTGTTCCGGGATGCTGGTGTCTGTAATGTCCTGAAGGATGATAGCGAATTCATCTCCGCCAAGGCGGAACATGGCCTCAGCGGGAAACATCTGCTGCAGTAGTTCGGCGAAGGCAATCAGGACCCGGTCCCCTTCATCATGGCCGAACTGGTCATTGACTTCCTTGAAGTTGTCCAGATCTGCGAGGAGCAGAGCGGTATCCGGCCGCAGCGGGGTTTTGCGCATGAAGTCCTGCAGGCTGCGCCTGTTATTCAGTTTTGTCAGGAAATCTGTGTTTGCGTCGCTAAGTAGCCTGTTCTTCTGGTGATGCTCAAGGGTGATATCGATGAATAGATAGATATGACCAGCGAGTACACCAAAGATATCCAGCAGCCTTTCATCGTGAAGTTTCAGAATTTTGTTTTTCGAAAGAAGCAGGGTGGTTTCTTCTTCCCGTTCTATTAGCCATCTCTTGCTTTTGGTGAAGGTTTTTGTTTCATCAAGGAACGAATTGACGTTCTTGCCGATCAGTTCCGTTCGGTCCAGGATGAAAATGTCGATGAACTTTTGATTCACATTGGTGATGTTTCTGTCCTTGTCTGTCACCATGACGGCAAAAGGCAAGCTTTCAATCAGGATATTCAGTTCGATCATCAGGTTTTGCAGGTCGGTGACATCGTGGGCAATGCCGACCGTACCGATGACATCTCCATCGCTATCGAAGATCGGTGATTTGTAGGTTTTGAATTTACGGAGTTCATTGCCACATTTCACGGTTTCGTCAAACAGACAGGTTGCCTTTTTGTTGAGAACAATCTCTTCCGATTCCAGGCAAATGTATTCTCCCTGGGCATATTCATCTGGCTCAATGTCCCAGATGTAGTAATGACCACGTCCTTCGATCTGGTCTTTGCTCTTATTGACCACCCGGCAAAAGCTTTTGTTGATCTTCAGGTGTGATCCCCGTGCATCTTTGAACCAGATCAAGTCGGGCAGGCTGTCGATCAGAGTATCCAGATATTTTTGGATAAGAGTGGCATCTTCGTGTTCTTTAAGGCGTTTCAGGATGCCGGAAAAAGAGGCGTGGACCTTGTCTTTGCATAACGGTTCGATCCAGACCTGATTGAAAAGCTGATAATTATCAGCCAGGACAGGCAGGCTGTCGGTTGAAAAATAACCAACCAAAACAGCCTCTTTATCCTTGCCTTTATTGATTACGCTTATCAAATCAGCATTGATACATGTGAAGTCGAGGACAATGATCGCGAAGTCTTTTAACCTGCTCGCGTCGACAACGGGAGAACAGAAAAAACGGTGTGAGAACCTTTCCTGTGGTGGAACATTCCGGAGCAGGGTTTCTAACTGAGGGTTCCGGGTGGCAACCAAGATTTTCAATAAGCGGTGATACACATTCAATTCCTTCGCTAACCTGGAATCGATTTTCATGCTCCTGAGCTGAACTTCCGTAGCGTTGTGGATGAGCAGTGTATTATCGATCCTGCTATCTCTCCCGGAGAGTCGTGTTGAGAGAAGTATAGCTAATTTATTGAGATTTAGCAGGGATGAATTTTCTTTTTCGGGGATCGGCGAAGGTCTTTTCTGGCGCGAAAAATAGTTTCCGTTATTCTTTCTGAGGCGGCCAGGGCGTTGCCTTGCTGGGCGAACGCTGCTTGACGGTACGTGGCCCCCGCTGGGTACAGAGGCCGTTTCGTCTTTGAATCCATGTCAGAAACAGCCCGGTCAGTCCAGGCACTTACGGAGTGTCTGTTCAAGCTCCGCGAAGCTGTAAGGTTTAACGACCCTGGCGATGAAACCATATTCTGCGTAGTGTGACATGATCGGGTCATTGGCATAGCCGCTGGAGACAATAATTCTTGACTCTTTATCAAGGGCCTGAATGGCTTTTGCCGTTTCGAGCCCGCCGATATCTCCCGGCAGGGTCAGGTCGGTAATGACGATGTCGTAACGAGCGTCGTTGAGTGCGTCTGCATAGAACTGAATCGCTTCATGTCCCCGCTCAGCATGGGTAACGCTGTGCCCCATTTCTTCCAGCATGCTGCCCAACATCTGGCGGATCATCTCTTCGTCGTCCAGAATCAGAATCTTCAGCTTTTGCTGTGATGCGTTCCCTGCAAGCTCAGGCGGTGTCGATGGGGGTATTTCTGCCGTGACCGTCGGCAATAACATCGTGAAGGTCGTACCGAGCCCGGGGACGGAATCGACCATGATCTGCCCCTTGTGTTTGCTGATGATCGAATAGCAGGTGGCTAATCCCAGGCCACTGCCTTCGGTTTTCGTTGTGAAGTACGGATCGAATATCTTATCCAGCAGTTCAGGTTCAATCCCTTCCCCCTGATCCTGGACCAGCAAGCGAACCCAGTTGGTGTTTTTCTGGGAAAAGTTTTCCGCATTGATTGAGATCTTGCCCCCTTCAGGCATGGCCTGTTTGGCGTTGATCACCAGGTTGCTGATGACCTGACTGAGTTGCCCCTTGTCCGCATCAACCATCCATAAGTCCGGAGCGATCTGTAATTGCAGTCGCACATTGCTGCCGCGCAGGCAAAAGCGTGCCGTTTCATCAATCAGTTCGGCCAGAGACAGTGCCTCCCTGATCGGATCGCCGCCTTTGGCAAAGGTCAGTAACTGTTTGGTCAGACTCGTCGCCCGCTCCATCGCTTTGCAGGCGGAAACGATATACCTGTAGGCCCCGCTTTCACTATTCAGATGCCTTTTGGCCATTTCGATATTGCCGAACAGGCCGGCCAGCAGGTTGTTGAAGTCATGGGCAATACCGCCGGCAAGGACGCCAATCGATTCCAGCTTGCGCAGCCGCAGAATTTCGTCTTCAGCCTTTTTCCGCTCTGTCAGGTCAACAATGATTCCGCACATGCCGATCATCTGGTCGTCGGAGCGCATAACCACGCTGTGAAACAAGGCCGGAAAAGAAGAACCGTCTTTTCTGAGACAGTTATATTCACTTCGGCCATGTGCTTCACCGGCCATAATCTGCCGGATCGATTTTGCTGCCCGCGGTAAATCTTCAGGAACGATAAGAGACTTGATCTGCAGGCCGGCCTTGATGTCGTTTTCATCATAACCGAACAGCTCATGTGCTCTCTGGTTGGCATAGGTGATCAGCAGATGACTGTCAGCTTCATAGACGGCCTCGGGAAGTAGCTCCGTCAACTCTCTGAAGCGTGCTTCATTTCTTTTCAGGGTTTCCATGACACTGATTTTGTCGCGCAGCACGGCATTGGCGCTTTCAGCGATTTGGGCCAATTCCGTGTAATGAATCTCTTCCCGGCTGATTTTCTGGTCTTCCCTGGCAACTTTGTCGAATGCTGCAACGATAGATTTCAGGTCTCTGTTGATGTTCCTGCTTAAAAAATTGAACAGCAGGATCAGCAGGCCGGAAATCCCGATAGTCAGTATGATGCTTGATATGATTGAGGTTATTCTGTTCTTGAAGATTCCCTTTTCAAGCAGGGTGATGTTTTTTTCAACCTCATCGAGATAAACTCCGGCCCCAACCAGCCAGTTGAGCTCTGGCAGGCCGTAAATAAAGGAGGCTTTGGGAAAGTTAAGGTCAGGAGCAGAAGGTTTGTTGAAGCTGTAATAGATGAAGTCTCCCTCTGGTTTTAAGGCGGCCCGGTATTCCTGATCGAAAATTGCCCGCATTTTTTCCGGATCTTCGTTGAATTCCTCCCAGAGTTTATTTTCACCGGACAACCGTTTTCCACTGGAAACCAGGGCATTTCCATCAAGGGTGTTGATGAAAATATAACCATCGTTTCCGAAGCGAATCTTTGCAATGGCCGATAACAGCTTATTGGTTATCTGGTGCTCAATGTCTTCATAATAGAGCCCTGTGCCGATAAAGCAGTCAAGCGGAGGGAAGTACTTGAGGTACGAGATCTTCTGGTGATTTTTCCCCCGGCTGTTCGGCCTGGACCATGGGTATTCATAAAAGCCTTCACCTGCATTGCGCGCAATATCGATCATTTCACGGATAATGAATCGACCCCGGCTGTCCTGCAGATCGAGCATGTTGGTTCCTTCGAACTGAGGTCGATCGGCAAAAAGTATTTCCAGCCCGTCAAGTCTGGTCATAAAGTAGTAACCCAGGTCTTCAGTGCCATAGCGAATCGGTCGCAAGGCATCGACTATCATCTCCTGGATTTCAGCCAGGGGTTTGTCGTTGTTGTGTTTCTGAAAAATGTGATTGGCAACTGAATAGGCTTCCCGGGTCCTGTTCCTGACTTCCTCACGGGTCTGTTCAACGGTATGCGAACGTTGCTCGTCGATAAGACCGACGACCCTTATGACCTCGCGTTGGATCATTTCTTTCTGCAATGCGATGTAGTCGGAGCGGGTCAGAGCTGCCTGTGTCTGAAAGAAATGATTGTAGATCAGCGACTGGATAATGATGATGACAGTTGCGAGAAGAACAAGAGCGACAATTGTGGTCGTTTTAAAAGTCCCGGCCAGTGTGGTGTGTTTTTTCGCCATGGTCCTGAATCCGCAGTACTCAGTTATTGGGTGAAATTTTTTTTTGTTGTCGAACCTTTATAGATTGACGCTAACCATTAAAAATATGCAACGAATTTAATGTATTTTCGGCGGGTTAATGGTGACAGTTACTCTGTCGGGTCTGTTTGCTCATCTGTTCTCAGTATCGTCTTGTTTCAGTCTGTTCCTTGCTCTAAAGTTTATTTGACTTCACCGTGTTTTCGCGTATAAGTGCCTTTCAATGACCTCCCCCGGACAATTAAGGATGATGTTTATGCAGACTGAAAACCTTCATAAACCCTGGGAACAGCTTTCCTCTTATCTTGAGACTGGTGATTCAGCTGCGGTGTTGGCTTTTATCGAGCAGCTCAATCCGGCCGATACGGCACTGACTGTATCGCGTCTGACGCTCGCCGAGCAGGGGCAGTTGCTGACGCTGCTCGATCCCGAGGATGCAGCAGAGGTTATCGAGGATATCTCGGAAGCCCAGGCGGTCGACATCATTGAAGAACTGCATCCGCAGCAGGCGGCCGCTATCCTTGAAGAGCTGGACAGTGACCATGTTGTCGACCTGCTCGGCGAACTGGCTGAAGAGGATGCCAGCGCCATTATCGAGCATATGGACCCGGAGGACGCGGCCGAGGCGCGTAGTTACCTGCAGTACGCGCCGGACAGCGCCGGTGGTCTGATGGTTTCCGAGTACCTCGATTTCCGCAGTCAACAGACGGTGCAGGATGTGCTCGACGATTTTCAGCACAAGCGCGAAGAATACGCTGACTACGACGTTCAGTACATCTATGTCACTGATGCCCAGGGTCGCCTTGACGGGGTCTTAAGGCTGCGTGATCTGCTCTTCCCGCAGCGTTCGACCAAGCTGGAAAAGCTGATGATCCGCAACCCCTACAAGATTGACGCGTCGGCCAGTCTTGAAGAACTGCGCAATTTCTTCGACGAGCACGATCTGTTCGGAGTGCCGGTTGTCGATGATCAGCAGTGCCTGGTCGGCATCGTCATGCCTTCGGCGATTGAAGATGCCCGCCGCAAGCGCAGCGTCAAGCAGTACCTCGGTCTGTCGGGGATCATCGGCGGTGAGGAGTTCCGCTCGATGCCGTTGACCACCCGTTCCGGCTGGCGTCTGTCGTGGCTGTCGCTGAATATCGTGCTGAATATCGTTGCCGCCAGTGTCATTGCTCTGAAGCAGGATACCCTTGCCGCGGCGATCACCCTTGCCGTATTTCTGCCGATGGTCAGTGACATGAGCGGCTGTTCCGGCAATCAGGCGGTTGCGGTCAGTATGCGTGAACTTTCTCTGGGACTGGTGCGCCCGAAGGAGCTGTTCTGGGTGCTTGGCAAGGAAGCCAGCCTGGGGGTGATTAACGGTATCGCGCTTGGCATCCTGCTCGGACTGGTCGCTTTTGTCTGGAAGGGCAACCCTTTTCTTGGCCTGGTTGTCGGCGGAGCACTGGCCATCAATACCGTCGTTGCCGTCTCTTTGGGGGGGATGATCCCGCTGCTGCTGAAACGGGCCAAGCTCGATCCGGCGCTGATCTCGAGCCCGCTGCTGACCACCATCACCGACATGTGCGGCTTCTTCCTGGTGCTGAGTTTTGCCTCGCTGGTACTCGAGAAACTTTAATTCAAAATACAACAGCCGCTGACGATGTTGCGTCAGCGGCTGCTCTTTGTTTAATGCAATAATCTCTGATCCTGCCGATCTTCAAGAGCTTTCCCCAGGGAGAAGCGCTGCAGGATGGCAAGCAGTTGTTCGGATTGACCGGATAGCTCTTCTGCGGCGGCGGCGCTCTGTTCGGCAATGGCGGTGTTGTGCTGGGTGGCCTGGTCGATCTGTGAGACGCCGCTGGTGATTTCGTTTATACCATGCGCCTGTTCGCTGGAGGCCGAAGCGATCTCTTCGAGCAGATCGGAGACCTTGCTGGTGCCGCTGATGATTTCTTTCAAAGCCTCTGCCGTTTGTTCCGCAATCTGGACGCCCCGTTCCGTTAACGAGACCGATCCCTCGATCAGTTCTGCAGTCTCTTCTGCCGCCTTGGCACTGCGGGCTGCCAGGTTTCTGACCTCTTCAGCAACGACTGCAAAGCCTTTGCCGTGCTGGCCGGCCCTGGCCGCTTCGACGGCCGCATTGAGAGCCAACAGATTGGTCTGGAAGGCGATTTCGTCGATGACCTTGATGATCTTGCTGATGTTCTGGCTGGCCTTATTGATTTCATTCATCGAAGAGACCATCCCCTGCATCTGGTCGCTTCCTTTGTTGGCCGCTTGCATCGATTCGCTGGAGACCCGGTTGGCGATATTAGCGTTGTCGGCATTGGTCCGGACCTGGCCGGCCATCTGGTTCATCGATGCCGTGACCTCTTCGATCGAGCTGGCCGATTCGGTTGCCGCCTGGGACAGGCTCTGGCTGGCATTTGAGACCTGGCTGGCATTGAGGGCGATCTGTTCGCTGGAACCCTGAATGCTGCCGACGATATCTCGCAGGTTGGTCAGCATTTTCTGCAGGGCGAGTCCAAGCTTGTCCTCGTCTGACGCGACATAGGCGTCCTGGCTCAGGTCGCCCGCTGCAATCGACTCGGCAATATCGGAGGACCTGTTGAGGCTGTCGGTCATCCGGTCAAGGGCTTTGGCCAACTGGCCGATTTCATCCGCTTGCGACAGGTTCATCCGTTGGCTTAAGTTCCCCCTGGCGATTGCTTCGGCGAGAGACACACCTCTGCGGATCGGGGCGGTGATCGATCTTGTGATGAGAATGCTGAGGGCGCCAGCGATGAGCAGAGCAATGATGACCAGGGTCACGCTCTGGGTGATGATCATTTTATGGAGCTCGATATAGTGGTCCTGGTTGGCCGCGATGAATCCGTCATTGCGTTCACCGATGGTATTGAGATGATCACGCATGGTTTCAAAGGCCTCGCTGACGCTTCCCGTCATCATGCTGATCGCTTTCTGAGTTGACTCAGGGGTGTTTTTCTGGCGTTCGGCAAGCGCCCGTTCGGAAAGTTGAGTCCACTTATCCCAATCTTTCTGGAACTGTGCAGCTGTGGCCTTGTCCTCCGCTGTGGTCGACAGGTCGATCGCTTTCTGCAGGCGGGTCAGGGTTTGCTGCTTGTTCTCTTCATAGGTCTTCATCAGTTCCGCATAGCTCGGGCTGCCCGGCTCGGTGACCAGCATCGTCCGTTCGGCAACCTGGGCCTGGTGAAGGTCTCGGTCTGCATTGAGGGCAAAACTTGATATCGGAGCCCTGATATTCAGGGTGTCGACCAGCAGCCCTTCAACGAGGACAAGGTTCCGATAGCCGAGGAGAGCGAGGGCGAGCATCAGGATGATAACGATGCAAAAACCGATGGTCAGTCTGACACCAATTTTCAGGTTGCTGATAAATTTCATCTGTCCGGTCCTTTCTGCTCTGAAGCCGTGTTTTGACCCCTCC
Organism: Geopsychrobacteraceae bacterium; assembly: GCA_963676795.2. GTDB lineage: Bacteria > Desulfobacterota > Desulfuromonadia > Desulfuromonadales > Geopsychrobacteraceae. Next base: position 500,220 of record CAXXTB010000002.1, read on the forward strand.
TGGGATCATATCAATACACTAAGCGGATTGGCTGGACTGTGGCTGTGTCAAGCTGTAGTTTCTAAATTATAAAACATCGACTGGAATTGTAAACAAAGGGGCGCTAGTGTTTTATTGATTTATTGTAAGTACAGGGATAGAGCCCCTGTTTATTTCGAAGAGAGGCGATTGTGGCTGCAACAGTTGTTCATTGGTTTCGTCAGGACCTGCGCCTGACGGATAATCCAGCTCTACTCAAGGCGGCAGAGCAGGGGACTGTGCTGCCGATCTATATCCTCGACGACGCCAATGCCGGGAACTGGAAAATGGGAGCGGCCAGTCGCTGGTGGTTGCATCGTTCTCTGGCCGCACTGGATGATGCTCTGTCCGGCCGGCTGAATATCTATCGTGGCCGAGCTGAAGAGCTACTGCCAGAGATTGTGCAGCGCTGCAAGGCCGCCTCAATCTGCTGGAATCGCTGTTACGAGCCCTGGCGGATTGAACGGGACAAGGGGCTCAAGGCCAGACTGACCGAGCTCGGTTTTACTGTGCAAAGTTATAACGGTTCTCTGTTGTGGGAGCCCTGGCAGGTGCTCAACAGGCAGGGCCGTCCCTATAAGGTTTTCACTCCCTACTACCGCAAGGGCTGTCTGTCTCAGCCGGCTCCTCAGAATCCTCTTGCCGCTCCGGCTGAACTCAAATTGGCGGACCCTGATGAAAACCGTCTGCCGCTCGCTGACCTGGAGCTGCTCGAAGGCTACCCATGGCATGCCAAACTGACGCACCACTGGTTGCCGGGCGAAGCGGGGGCCCGGCAGAGGCTGAACGATTTTCTTGAGCAGGGCCTGGCCGGTTATCGTGAAGGAAGGGACTTCCCGGCGCGGGACAATATCTCAAAGCTTTCACCGGCACTCCATTTTGGCGAACTCTCTCCCCGCCAGGTCTGGTATGCGGCTACGGCTGCCGCTCTGGAAAAGGGGCTGGCAGAGGACCTGGACTGCTTTCATTCTGAGTTGGCCTGGCGCGAGTTTTCCTATTATCTGCTCTACCATTTTCCGCAACTGGCGACGGACAATTTTCAGCAGAAGTTTGACCGCTTCCCCTGGCAGCAGGAGGCTGAGTCGCTTGCAACCTGGCAGCGTGGGCTGACCGGCATACCGATTGTCGATGCCGGGATGCGCGAGCTGTGGGAAACCGGCTTCATGCACAACCGGGTGCGGATGATCGTCGCCTCCTTTCTGGTCAAGAATCAGCTGCAGCACTGGCACGGCGGCGAACGCTGGTTCTGGGATACGCTGCTTGATGCCGATCTGGCCAGCAACAGTGCCGGCTGGCAATGGGTTGCCGGCTGCGGCGCCGATGCCGCGCCCTATTTCCGGATTTTCAACCCGGTGACACAGGGGCAGAAGTTCGATGCCAACGGGCTTTATGTGCGGCGCTTTGTTCCGGAACTGGCCGGGCTTCCCGATAAACATCTGCATGCTCCCTGGATGGCGCCGGACTCTGTCCTGAACCATGCGGGGGTGGTGCTGGGGGAGACTTACCCGCAGCCGCTTGTTGACCTCAAGGCCTCTCGTCAGCGGGCTCTGGATGCTTATGCCGGGATCAAAGTCGTTTGAAAAACTCTAAATCTTAAGATCAAGAGCGCCGGTTCTCGCACCGGCAGGCGACACCCTTTTCTTTGGTCGCAAAGAAAAGGGTGCAAAAGAAACTCTTTGAAAACACTGACGCAATTTGTGCAGGTTGCTCTTCGTAGTTTTGAGGCTGCTATTCTCTGCACGCTCAGACAATCTGCTTTGCATCTTGAATTCGCGCAATCGCAAAGCCGGTTCCCGGCTTGATGTATGAAACAGGCATTTGTTTAAACACCGTAGGTGTTTCTCCGGTTCTGCCCGTTGATGGGCTTGCCCATCTTGGTGCGCGTTGTTGATTGCTAGTGTGAAACTATGCAAAGACGCAGGAATACTTCAGACATATTAGAAGAGCGTTTTTGCCTACTTATTGAAGCTCTGGTCAAAAAGTAGGGCGGCGTTCGGGGCCGCGACCCCGAGGTTTTGGTCTTGAGATTTTCCTTTTGAGATTTTCTGAATGAGTAAAACCCAACGCCCTGGCCGACAGAAGTCCGGGGCGTTGGTGATTGTGTATCTTTTTTGCGGTTATGGTTTCGGGATTCCCAGGTCTGCCGGAGAAACCTTGGTATTGCCGGATTCCTGGAGAATCCAGGTGCTGGTTGACTGCCATTTTTTCAGGAACTCGTCAGCTTCTGCGCCGCTGATGTTCATGTTGACGGCGCCGAAATCGTTGATGAAAGCCTGGAATTTAGGTTCTGATGCGCCCTTCTTGAAGGCTTCGACCAGTTTGTCGCGAACATCTGCCGGGGTATCGCGCTTGACCCAGATGCCGTAGAAAGGCCCCCATGGCAGGTATTTGTTGAAGCCTGGGAAGTCCTGGGTGATCAACGGAATATCTTCAAGGCCCGGAATCGGTTCGTTGGCAACCACCGCCAGCGGTCTGATCCGGCCGGCGCGGATATGTTCGCGAACAGCTGTCAGGCCGGCCGGCATGACATCGACATGGCCACCCATAAGTGCTGTTACGCCGGGCCCTTCGCCGTTGAACGGAACACGGGTCACGTCAAAGCCGGTAACGGCCTGGATCATGGCGCCGACCGTGAACGGGATGCCGCCGGGGCCGGTCGAGCCCATTTTGACCTTGCCCGGATTGGCCTGGGCGTACTCGATCAGCTCCTTGAAGGTTTTAAACGGAGCGTCGATGTTGGCGACGATGACCCCGACCCCGTGAGCCAGAATATTGACCGGGTAGAAATCCTTGTAATCGAGTTGAGACAACTGGAGAACCCTGTGCAGCTGAGGGTTTTCCGCGCCATAAAGGATGGTGTAACCATCCGATGGGCGGCTGTAGACGTACTGGGTGGCGATGGCGCCGGTCCCGCCCGGTTTGTTGACGAGTACAATCTGTTTGCCAAGAAATGGTTCAACATAGGGCGTTATCGCCCGGGCGACATTGTCGGTTGCTCCCCCGGCCCCCCACATGATGACCCCCTGCATGTCCCTGCTCGGAAAATCTGCCGCCAGGGCAGAGGTTCCCATCGCCAGCATTGCGATCAGGGTCATAAAAAGTTTGACGCATCTGTTTGACATCGTTGTCCCCCTTTTCTGAAATGGTTGATGACTAATATTTATATGCGATGGTCGACTTAATGTAAATAATTGATTGTCATAGGTTTTCCAATAATTCCAACGGGAGGGCGCCGGTGCAGCTCAGAGCCGATTCGCAGGGATAAAAAACTGTCTTGAAGATAGTTTGGTTTTCAAACTAGGTGTGTTACTGTAGGTAAAGTTAACTGTTTTGGTAGGGAACGCTTTATGTTGATGAACTTTATTCTTGAATTCTGGCACATTTTGGTCGATTCGGCTCCCTATGTGCTCTTCGGATTTTTTGTTGCGGGTCTGCTCAAGGCTTATCTGCCGGAGGATCTGGTGGCCAGGCACCTGAGCGGCAGCGATGCGAAGTCGGTGTTGAAGGCGTCGCTGTTCGGTATCCCGTTACCGCTCTGTTCCTGCGGTGTCATCCCTGCGGCGATCGAACTGCGCAAGCAGGGCGCGAGCAAGGGCGCGACCTCCTCATTCCTGGTGTCGGTACCGGAAACCGGCGTCGATTCGATTTCGATCACCTGGGCACTGCTCGACCCGCTGATGACGGTGATCCGTCCGCTTGCGTCGCTGATCACGGCAATCGCGACAGGACTGCTGGTCAACAGGCTGCCAGACGAAGGGGCTGTTGCCAGGGTGCAGCCGAGTCCCGGCTGTGGCTGACGTTCTCAGTCCGGCGAGAGTTGCTCGTCCAGACCAGAACAGTCCCATCTGCGCAGACTCCGTGATGGTTTAGCTTATGCCTTCGGCGAATTGCTCGGTGATGTCGGCAGTTGGCTGCTGGGCGGTATTGCCATCGCCGCCCTGATCGGCGTTTTTGTACCGGAAGACTTTTTTATCCGCTACCTGGGGAACGAAACCCTGTCGCTGTTCATCATGCTGATCATTGGCATTCCGATTTACATCTGTGCCAGCGCTTCGACACCGGTTGTCGCCGCTCTGATTCTCAAAGGACTCTCTCCGGGAGCTGCGCTGGTTTTTCTCCTCGCCGGGCCGGCGACCAACGCAGCGACCATCACCGTTGTTACGCGCTATTTCGGCCATAAGGCGACCGCCGTCTATGTACTGACGATTTCAGCCTGTTCCCTGGTTTTGGGCTGGTTGACCAATCTGCTCTATCAGGGTCTTGATCTGGATATCCTGAGCTGGGTTGAAAGCGGGACCGCAGAAAGCGCGTCCTCCTGGGCTAGCGTGGCCGCGATTGCTCTGCTTCTGCTGATCTGCAGGAGGTTTCTGCCCAACAGGAAAGGCTGTTGCGGCAGTTAGTGTCCATGCGGAAAACCCGGGGGGCACGAAGCAGGTTTTCAGATTGGAAACTCGCTCGATTTTGATGCGCTTGGAGGCTTTTTTCTGGACAGCGCGAAGCCGTCATGTCATGAGAAAGGATGACGCCGCGACCTGATGCGGCTTTTGACTGTCAGCAGGGGGAAATTTGCTCATGGCTTCAGTTCTGCGTTCTCTTCGTACCCGTCTCAGGGCGCAGCCCGCCGGTCAGCGCAACGGCGCCGGTCTCGGCACTTTCGTCGGTGTCTTTACCCCGACGATCCTGACCATTCTCGGCGTCATCATGTACCTGCGTTTCGGCTGGGTTGTCGGCCAGGTTGGTCTGTGGCTGTCGCTGCTGATCGTGTTGATGGCCAACGGCATTACCCTGATTACCGCCTTCAGCTTTTCCGCCATCGCTACCAACACGCGGGTTGGGGTCGGTGGGGCTTATTTCATGATTTCGCGCAGCCTCGGACCGGAAATCGGCGGGGCGATCGGTATTCCGCTGTTTTTTTCCCAGGTGCTGTCGGTTACCCTCTATGCCTTCGGTCTGGCCGAGTCGCTGCGTTTTGTCTGGCCGGCGATCCCCGTCCAGGGGGCCGCATTCTGTATCATCCTGCTTGTCGGCTTTCTCGCCTATCGGGGGGCCGGTGCCGCTCTTAAGTTGCAGCTGCCGATCCTGTTGCTGATCATTTTGTCGCTGCTGGCGCTGGCCGGGGGCGTGCTGTTTGGCAATGGTAGTGAACAGGTCGCGGAACCGGCGACGTTTGTCGATGTCGGCTTCTGGGCCGTCTTCGCGGTTTTTTTCCCGGCAGTGACCGGGATCATGGCGGGGTTGAGCCTGTCCGGCGATCTGGCAGATCCGCGCCGTTCGATCCCGCGCGGGACGGTGCTGGCCACCCTGGCCGGGTTTGCCGTCTACCTGATTGTTCCCCTCTTGCTCTTTTTGGGCGCCGGGGGGGCTGCACTTAGAGACGATTCGCTGATCTGGACGCGGATTGCCCTGCTCGGCCCCTGGCTGGTTCTGCCCGGGCTCTGGGGGGCGATCTTCTCTTCGGCTGTCGGTTCGATTCTGGGTGCCCCGCGCACCCTGCAGGCCCTGGCCCTTGACCGGCTGGCGCCCTCCTGGCTGGCAAAAACCAGGAACGGTACCGAGCCGGTGACGGGGCTGGCCGTTTCCCTTGTCATCGCCCTGCTGACCGTTTTTCTCGGTGACCTCAATACCGTGGCTGAGGTCGTCACCATGTTCTTCCTCAGCGTCTACGGTACGGTGAACCTGGTGGCCGCGCTGGAGCACCTTTCGGGCAATCCCTCATGGCGCCCCGATATCCGTACCCCCTGGTGGCTTTGCCTGGTCGGTGCCCTCGGTTGTCTGGGGGTGATGTTGCTGATCAACCCGCTGGCCAGCCTGCTGGCGGTGCTGGTCATCGTTGGCCTGTGGCTGCTGCTGCGCCGGCGCGAACGACGCGAGGCCTGGGGAGATGTGCGCCGTGACCTGTTCGAGGCGATGATCCGCTGGGCACTGATCCGGCTGGCGAAGCGGCCGATGACGGCCCGCAACTGGCGTCCCCATGTTCTCGTCTTTGTCAGCAATATCGACCGCCGCCTGCCGCTGGTCCGTTTCGGCGACTGGTTCAGCCAGGGGCGGGGAGTGGTGACGGTTTGCGAACTGGTTGTCGGCGATCTGCTCCAGATCGATTTTGATATTTCGGAACGGACCGGCTATATCAACAAAACTCTTGGGAATGCCGGGATAACCGCCTTCGGTGAAGTCGATGTCGTCGACAATATTGAACAGGGGATCATGGCTGTCGCCCAGGCCAACGGTATCGGTGATATGGAATGCAATACTGTGATGCTTGGCTGGCCTGACGATCTGCAGCGGCTGACCCACTTTATCCGCGTTATCCGCCCTTTGAGCCAGATCCAGCGTTCGCTGCTGGTCGGCCGGGTCGAAGAGCTTCCCCCCTTGCCTGAAGGGGAGCGGCGCACTATCCATGTCTGGTGGGGCGGGCTGCAGCGCAACGGCGACCTGATGCTGCTGCTTGCCTACCTGCTGTCGCGCAACAGCGAGTGGCTGGATGCCCGTATCCAGATTATGAGTGTGGCCTCCAACCCGATGGCTGCGGAACAGACCAGGCGCCTGCTCTCCGGACTGATCCCCGAGGTCCGTATCGAGGCGGAGGTCGATGTCATGGTTAAGCCTGAAGGGGTGAGCGTGACGGAGCTGATCCACTCCCGCAGCGACAAGGCGGACCTGGTCATTCTCGGTCTGGCGATGCCTCTAGAGGGGCAGGAGGAGGAGTATGCCCTGCGCATCACCGAACTGGCCGCCGAGCTGCGCTCGGTCTTTTTCATTCACAACGGCAGCCTGTTTATCGGTGAGCTGGTAACTCAGTAAACTTCAGTTGACTGGCTCAAGCCGCAGCAGTTTGCCGTTATTTTCATCGGTCAGCAGATAGAGCAGTCCGTCCGGCCCCTGTCTGACATCACGGATGCGTCCGAAGTTGTTTTTTATCAGCCGCTCCTCGTGGACGATTTTATCCCCGTCCAGCTCAAGCCTGACCAGCATCTGGTCCTTTAGGGCTCCGACAAAAAGATTTCCCTGCCATTGCGGGAATCTGTCTCCCGTATAAAAAGCCATTCCTGACGGGGCGATGGACGGAACCCAGCTGTAGATCGGCTGTTCCATCCCGTCCTTGTGAGTTCCTTCGCCGATCCTGGTTCCGCTGCCGTAATTAACACCATAGGTGATGACCGGCCAGCCGTAGTTGGCGCCGGGGCGGATGATGTTGATCTCGTCCCCCCCTTGCGGGCCGTGCTCGTGAGTCCAGAGTTGCCCGCTTTGCGGGTTGATGGCCGCTCCCTGCATGTTGCGGTGACCGAGGTCGAACTTTTCCGGCTTCCAGTCAGGCTGGCCGACAAAGGGATTGTCGGCAGGGACGCTGCCGTCGTCGTGCAGGCGGATGACGGAGCCGGCATGATCTCCCGGTTGTTGCGCGCGCTCTTTCTCGCCCCGATCACCCAAGGTGATATAGAGGTCGCCCTGCCGGTCGAACACAAGCCGGGAACCGAAATGCTGTCCCTTGGCTGATTTAGGTTCCATGCGGAAGATGACCTTAAGGTCGGTGAGCTTGTTCCCGTCCAGTCTTGCCCGGGCGACTTCCGTTCCATAGCCGCCGGAGCCTTGGGCTGCATAACTCAGGTAGATCAGCTTGTTGGCCGAGAAGTCCGGATGGACAGCAATATCGAGCACCCCCCCCTGGCCATGCACGGTGATCTGGGGCAGCCCAGTGACTGCTTGCGGATCAAGAGCATTAGCGCTGAAAAGTCTTAATCGGCCCGGCTTCTCAGTGATCAGGATGTTGCCGTTTGGCAGAAAAGCAAGCGACCAGGGATGGTCGAGTCCGCTGGCCAGCTCGGCAACCTGAAAACTTTGTTTTTCACTCTGGAAAGACCTGGGGGCCTCTTTGAATCCAAGCAGCAGGGTCATCCCGGAAAACAGCAGAATAGCCAGCACCAGCATGGAGAGTTGAATCGAGATTCGCTTCATAATTCATCCCTTTCGTGATTGCAGGGTTGAAAGATGATCATAACACGAATGGTAGAATCGATTCTGTCTGGAAAAAACGCCCGGCAGCTTGTTGTCTGCCGGGCGTACCTTTAAGTGCTTGCGTTGAAATCAACTGCAAGAATGCAGTGATCAGTATTTGCCGAATTCATCATCGTCAAGGGCAATGTTTGGTTTGCTTGTCTCTACATGCCCCCAACTTGCCGCGACTTTCTTTTTTTCTTTTGCCGGTGCAGGAATGGCGGTTTTGGCAGCGGCACGTGGAGCCGGTACGCTGCGCTGGGAGCTTGTCGGTTGCCCATTCAGGTTGAACTGGCCGATCAGTTCGCGCATATAGGCCGATTGTCCCGAAAGCTCTTCGGCCGCTGCGGCACTTTCCTCAGCACCGGCTGTGTTGCGCTGAACCACCTGGTCAACCTGGGTCAGACCATCATTCACCTGGACGATTCCTTCCGCCTGATCCTTGGAGGAGGCGGCAATCTCAGCGACCAGGTCTGAAGTTTTGCCGATGCTGGTAACGATCTCGGTCAATGAGGCGGCGGTACGATTAGCGATCTCTGTACCGTTTTCACCCTTTTGTACACTGCTTTCGATCAGGTTAGCTGTCTCCTGGGCTGCTTTGGCGCTGCGTGCGGCGAGATTACGGACTTCTTCGGCAACAACCGCAAATCCTTTACCGTGTTGACCTGCGCGTGCCGCCTCTACAGCGGCATTCAATGCCAGCAGGTTGGTCTGGAAGGCGATTTCGTCAATCGTTTTGATGATCTTGCTGATGCTCTGTCCTGATTCGTTGATATCCCGCATTGCGGTGATCATCTGTTGCATCTGGCTGCTGCCCAGATCAGCTGCATTGCGAGCTGCCGTTGCCAGCTGGCTGGCAGTTGCCGCATTTTCTGCATTGATCTGGGTCCGGCCCGAGAGCTCGTTGAGGCTGGCGCCGATCTCTTCGATCGCCGAAGCCTGTTCGGTTGCGCCTTGCGACAGATCCTGGGCCGAATCTGAGACCTGGTTGGATCCTGAATCGATTTGTTCACTGGCCGCACTGATCTGCGAAAGGATTTCATTGAGTCGTTCTGTCATGCTGCGCAGCGCGCGGCCGAGGACATCCTGGTCTGAGGCGAGTTGGACGTTTTGGGTCAGATCGCCGGCGGCAATTGCCTCGGCCAGTTCGGCGCGTTGCTGGAGACTGTCAGCCATGGAGTTGAGGGCATGGCCCAATTCACCGATCTCGTCATTGCGTTTCAGGGTCAAGCGATTGCTTAAGATCCCTTGCTGGATTTCCTTGGCAAAAAGAACGCCCTGGATAACGGCTTTGGTGACAGGTCTGACAATCAGCACGATGACTATTGCCAGGATCACCACGCCGATGATGCTGATGATCAAGTTTCTGACGGTCAGAGCTTTGACTGTACTGAAGATATCATCAGTATCAGCAACAGCGACAATGGTCCAGCCGGTTGTCGGTTCGGTACTGAAGGCGGCTATTTTCTCGATATTGTTGTCGGTATAGTTCAGCAAGCCGTTTTTATTGTTCAGTATGTTACGACCCCAGTCATAGTCATTGATATTAATTTTGAAAATAGCGTCCGGGTCGGAGTGTGCCGAGATTTTTCCCGTCGCATCAGTCATGTAGGCGAAGCCTTCCTGACCAATTTTGACTGGTGCGATAAATTCATCGGAAAACTTTGACAAATCGATCGATGAAAACATGACGCCGATGATTTTGTTGCCGACTTTAAGGGGCTGAGCGATATTGAAAACGCCCTGACCGGTGACTTTGCTTTGGAGGACATCGGAAATGTTGGGAGTTCCCTGCATCGCTTTTATAAAGTATTCGCGGCTCGCCAGGTCAAGCCCGACGACTGTTGCATTGGCGTGAGCAACGACCTTGCCCTGAGCGTTGATTACGCCCATGGAGGAATAGACGCTATAGTGGCTGATGAAATCGGCGAGATAGGAGCACACCGCGAGGGTTTCCTGTTCCGATGGCGATTGATTGAGGGCTATATCGGTAAACTGTTGTTGCTGGCTCTGGGTAACGAGGTCGGCCTGGAGATCCTTGATCCAGGCGGTGACTTGGGTGGAAAGGCTCTCGGTTATCGCACTTTGCTGTTGGGTGATCGTTGTCTGGAAGGCGTCTTCGATAGAGAAATTGAGAGAATGCCAGAAATGAGCATGATCAGGATGATGACGCCGATGACCGGTAGCAGGATACGGAAACGTAAAGACATGGATTTCATACGAATGTGTGCTCCTTTTATGGTTTATTTCCCTCCAGCGATCACGGCAAAAAGAAGTCAAGCAAAAAACTATGCAATATCAATTAAAATAGCGGCAATCTAATGGCAACAGATGAAATGGAATTTTTGCTAATATACTTACTGGTAGTACGTAGTTCTTTTAGATAGAATGAAGCTTAGCATTGGCAGAATTTAATATCAATGAATTTAATTTTGTCCCATGAGCTATGATTAACCTGTTGAAGTTTTGACGATTTTTTCTTCTTTTTCTGCTGCGAACCTCAGTAGCAGGAAGAGGGCTGAATTTTTCTTTAACCAATTAGCGGTAGCAGGTTGCCCGGGTTATACGATGGGGAGGCCGGAATTTCTGAAAGCAGATTCACAAAATTGCCGTGTTCCGGGTGGCCTGTAAGGTGGACAGCCCTTTGCAGGAACTCTTTATGGGAGAATGTTCCCCAGTTAACCAGCTGGCTGAGATAGACGTTGGCATTGAAATCAGCCGCAAGTTCGATGAAATGCGGTATTTCACGGTAATTATTCTGCTGGACCACCATGCTCAGGGTCAGCGGATAGCCCAGTTCTTTCAGGAAGGTGAGATTGTCGAGCAGGCGCGCAAAAGAGCCGCCGGCACGATTGATCTGATAGGTCTGCGGGGTGGCCGCATCGACGGAAATTTCCACCGACCTGACCCGCGAATGCAGGTTCGGCAACTCTGCCCAGCGCTCCTTCGTGAAGAGCTGTCCGTTTGTGTGCAGGCGCAACCGGGGGGGAGCCGCAAGGCTGTTGAGGTGGCAGAGCAACCCCCAGTAAACCGGACTGGCAAAGGGGTCTCCGTAACCGCTCAGGGTGATCTCTTCGGCCGTCGGCACCAGCTGGTCGATGATGAGCGCTGAAATTATTTCGGCCTGTCGGCGCTCTTCATCTTGGCTGACCTGGATAGACTTGCGGCAGCTTGGGCAGGCCAGGTTGCAGCTGTGATCGAAACAGAGATTCAGTTCTTTTGGCAGTGGCCAGTGATCGAGCGGCAGCTGCCTGGCCAGTTTCAGGATGGCTTTTCCCGCTTCCGAGTCAGTTGTGCAGATCGGTTGTGCTTTGTTCTTTAAAAAGGGGCAGCGTCTGGCGCTGCACAGATGCTGGCTGCCGTTCAGCATGGTCTTGCGGATTTCGACAGCTTTTGGACTGTTCCAGATTGATTCGACAGGTTCTGTCAGGATATTGCCGATCGGGTGTCTGATCCAGGCCGGGCAGCAGCAGAACACCGAACCGTCGGCGTGGATTTCGAACCAGTCGAAGGGGCGGCCGCAGATCAGCCTGTCTGTCCGGTTCGTAGTCATATCAATCCCGGGAGATATTCTGCAGCTGGTTGAGCAGGATCTCCTCCAGCCTGGCGCTCAGTCGCGCGATGAGCTGCGCGTCATTTTTTTGCAGGGCCTTGAACAGTTTCTGAACCATACGGCGGTCATCCGTGCTCCAGTAGCTGGTGTAGCCTTCCCTTTCTCCCTGCCTGGTCAGTTCCAGGTGCTGCTGGTAGTCTCGGCGGCCGTGAGCCCAGTTGATGACATGAAAATAATAGAGCAGGCAGCGGTCGATGAGAATATAGGCGAGCTGGATATTGTTGGCCGGGCCGACCTGCAGTTGCTCCCCGCCGAGCTTTCTGCCGAACAGCTGGAGCTTGTCGATCCAGCCTTTGCCTTTGAGGATGGTTCCCGCCGCGCCGATAACACCGCCAAGTGCCGCGCCGATACCGAATGAGGTGCCGCCGACCACGGCATCGATGCCGCCGCCGATAACCGCCCCGCCGAGGGTTCCGGCTGCGATCAGCTGCTTGTCACTTAAGCCGAGGAACTCCCAGGTCTTCTTGCTGAACAGATCCTCCCTGAGCACCGATTGCAGGGGCAGTTGAACGTCGAAGATATTGTGTTTAAACAGAGCACGAATCGCATCTTGCGCCTGGCGCTCCTGTTTGGTGAGCCCAGTCTGATAGCGTTCAAGCAGTTTGGCGTAGAGCGCTTCTTCGTTATGCTGGAGCGTGGCCGTTTCCTTGTGCCGAACCGCATTACAGATCAGATCGCTGATGATCGCAGCCGTACGTTGGCTGCGCTGCTGCCAGTCCAGTTCGAAGGCCCTGATCACCTGGCGCAGGACCGGTTCGAGCTGCTGATCGATACTCTTGAGGCTCTCCAGCAGCTCGATCCGCTCGGCGTAGGTGGCCCGGCAGGAGTTGAAGATGCGGATGGAGTTGAAGTGCTTGCGAAAGGCAACCTGCCAGTCGTCGATAAAGCCAGTACCGTCCTCCTTGTTGTTGATGACGGCCATGCGTGGCGCTCCGGTCAGGCGCAGGATCTCCATCTCGGCGCGGTCGACATGGCGTACCGGGCGTGAGCCGTCAACGACGAAGATGATTCCGGCCCCTTCGGCAACCGGGGTAAGCAGTTCGCAGTCATCGCGGAATTCGTCCAGTAGTCGGTGGCTGGCGAGAAAGGCGTTAAACAGCTCGTTTTCCGGCCCCTGATAGTTCTGCAGCCATTCCAGGGTTTTGCGCGGGTTCTGAAAGCCGGGGGTGTCGACGAAGCGGATCACCTCGTGGCCGTCGATCCGCACCGGAAAGGGTTGGCTGCGGGTGGTTTCTCCTGGAACAGGGCTGATTCTGACGCTGTCGTCTTCCGCCAGGGTCGAGAGGACCGATGATTTCCCTTCGTTCGGGTGACCGATGATGGCGAAAACCGGTAAACTCATCGGTTTTCAACCAGCGGGTAGAGCGAAAGGTAGGGATCGCCCAGAGTCTGCAGGCTTTTGCGCCAGAGATTCAAGTCCTGGGCTTTGACTCCGGTCAGGATCGAATCGCTATCCGGTTTGCCGATCAGCACCACGGAGATCGGGTACTGTCTCGGCAGCTCGTGACGTAATCTTCTGAACAGGTCGAGCAGCTCCCTGATCGGTGGCTGCCAGGCCTCCTGCAGGAGCAGAATTCCTGCCGCGGAATTTTCATGCAGGGTGCTGGCGATCTGGGTATAGAGCTCTTCCTCCGACTGATCGAGGGCACCGATCCGTAAACTGTGATAGGGGCCGCTTCCTTCGTGGGGCTCAAGGCAGTCGGTCAGCCTGGTCATATTGATACTGGCCCAGAGTTCATCGGGAACCAGCAGCAGGCGTGCCCCTGAGACGCAAGGGGCGGCTTGTGCCCCTGGCGGGCCATCTTGCAATATTGATGAGGTGATATTACTTGCCTGGGCTTGAAGCCCCGTTTCGAGAATCGGATTAAGCATGCGCTGCTGTAGCTGTCTGAAACGGGCGCTGTCAAAACGTAACGACTTCAGTTTGCGCCTGAGCTGATAGCTGCCGAACAGAAACAGCAGCAGGCGCGGCAGCAGGCCATAGGTAAAAACCGCAAGGGTCAGAAACGGCCACCAGGCGACCAGGTTGCCGGTGGTCAGGTGGTAGATCCCTTCCTTGAGGATAATCCGGCTCCCCTCGATCTGCTCTGCAGTCGGGTAGGCGACAGCGGCCGGGACAAACCAGGACCAGGGCAGGGCGATCCAGCGTACGGCCGTGGCCAGCAGTTGCGGGTCGATCTGCAGGGTCGACTGCCAGCCGAAGGCCACATCCGCCAGGCTGACCTTGAAGAGGGTCGCAGCGAGGGTGCCGATATTGAAGCCGCAGCCGAACAGCTGAAGAAGGATGAACGCCGGCCAGAAGTAGAGGCTGCCGTATTCCTGGCGATTCTGACGGATGCGACCGATGGCGGCCTGAAAACGCAGCCTGGTTTCTGCGTCGGAGATTTTCTGGCTGCGCCGTTGCAGATTGATGAACAGCTTTTTCAGCAGGCCGGCGGACAACTGGCAGAGCAGGGATGATTTCAGCCAGCTGCGACTGATGCTGCGTAGGCTCAACATGACCAGCAGCAGAATCAGCAGCAGAATCTGTACGGCGATAAGGACGGCGAAATAGCCGGAGACGTTGACCGCCGTTTCACCGCTGTAGCGCAGCAGGGAGGAGGCGGCCAGGGTTCCGCAGAGGATGCCGACGATCAGGGTCAGCCAGCGTAGCAGAACGGAGGCCTCGCGCCAGATCTTTCCCGGCAGTGGACCGCAGGGAGGTGTGCTATGCTGCTGCATGCGGCGCGCCGCCAGCCAGCGTCGGACCAGCCCCCGTGAGTCACCGATGGCATCGAATTCCTGGCGCCGGGCAAAATAGATGGTCCGATCCTGCTGCCTGAGCGCTTTCTCCCCCTCTTGCTCGCGCAGTTCTTCGTCTTTGATGAAGAAATATTCGAGATCGACAATATCGGCGAAGGTCCAGCTCAGCCTGAGCGGCTTGAGGCGGGTGCTCTGTGTGATTCTGGTCGGCAACAGGGTCTCTCCAGTCTGGGTTGATCATTGCAGGGCGGAGCATTAAAATAGCAGACTTGTGGAACGGGGAGTAGCAGAATTGCTTCAGTCATAATTCGGTTCTGCCTGGTAGATGGGCATCGCCCATCGTTGGGCGCCTTCCGTCTGGCGGGACGAGACCCGCCGGTTCTGCTTTTGATTTTCAGGATTATAAAGATCAAAATCTCGGGGTCGCGCCCCCGCACGGCGCCTTACTTTTTTTCTGGCTGAAAAAAGTAAGCAAAAACAGCCTTTTAAATCTGACGAAAATTGGCAAAGTTTTCTTCGTATTTTCAGGCCAGCAACTGACAATGCGCCCCACGATGAGCAAATCATCATCTAATGGGCAGAACCGGAAAAACTCCGCAGGGCGGAGTTTTGATTGAAGGCGATTGGAACAACCTTATAGGTGGTAATATGGGGGTGCTGCTATGAACGACAATGATCTTCTCAACCATCATCTGATCAGCGGGCGCTGTTTCTTTCCCCTGCTGGGCGAGATTGAGCATCCATTCTGGGTCGATTGTGGCGATGTCCAGCTGGCCTGCAGTTACCATGAGGTTGATCCGGCGGCCAAGACGCTGATCCATTTTCATGGCAACGGTGAGATCGTCGATGACTGGGTCGATAATTTTGCCGCCATGATCAATACGGCTGGCTGGAACTGCCTGCTTGCCGAGTATCGCTGCTACGGGCGGTCGACCGGTCGGGCTCAGCTGGGACGGATTCTCGAGGATGTCGGTCCGATCGTCCGTTCGCTCAAGAGGCAGGAGCAGAGCCTGGTCTTTTTCGGGCGCAGTATCGGGTCGATCTTTGCCCTTGAGGCGGCCCGGCTCTTTCCGCAGGCTGCCGGGGTGATCCTTGAAAGTGCCATTGCCGACGTCCTTGAGCGTCTGCTGCTGCGCACCCGCCCAGACGAGTTGGGGGTAAGCCGGGAAGAGTTCGAATCGGTCGTCGGCCGGCATCTCAATCAGCGCCGCAAGCTGGAAGCGTTTCAGGGGGCATTACTGGTTCTCCACACGCTGAACGATGGGCTGATCGATGTTAGCCACGCTCAGCGCCTTTATGACTGGGGAAAAGCTAAGAAGGAACTGAAGATCTTCGAACGCGGGAATCACAACACGATCTCCGCAGCCAACGCCGAGCAATATTATTTTTTGGTCAGGCGCTTTCTTGAAGGTTTGTCTTGAATGATGATACGTCCCGATTTTCTGCTGTTTTCAGGGTAAGGTCGGACAAAATAATGTAAATTAGTCGTTGCCATGACCTGCCGGTTACGGCTATGATTCGTCGCCTTTTATGGTTTTAAGTCGTTTTGAAACAACAGCTTGTGCGGATTCGTTCTGCCTGGCTTTTTTCTGCGCCTGATCTGATCAGGTTTTTTTTTGCCCTTGCTTTATAAGCATTGTAAACAGGAGAATTTCATGGATATTCTGGCACTGAACTGTGGTAGTTCATCGGTCAAGTACCAGCTGTACAGCTGGGAGAAAAAAGAAATCATTGCCAAGGGAATGGTTGAGCGCGTCGGTATCGGCGAGTCTTACATCGTTCACGAAGTTCCGGGTCGTGAGACCTACAACGAAGAATATGCCTGCCCGGACCACACCATCGCCGTGCAACTGGTCATCAAAACCCTGACCAGTGCCGACCAGGGCGTTGTCAAGGATATGTCCAGCATCTCCGCCGTTGGACACCGCGTTGTTCACGGTGGTGAGAAGTTCACCAAATCGATCCTGATCGACGACGAAGTTATCGCCGGTATCAAGGAAGTTTCCGTTCTGGCCCCACTGCACAACCCGGCCAATATCGATGGTATCGTCGCTGCCAAGACCGTTCTGCCGGACGTTCCGCACATCGCCATCTTCGACACCGCCTTCCATCAGACCATGCCGGAGTACTCCTACACCTACCCGGTTCCTTACCAGTGGTACGAGAAGTACGGCGTCCGTCGTTATGGTTTCCACGGCACCAGCCACCTGTACGTCTCCAAGCGTGCTGCCGCGATCCTCGGCAAAGAGCCCAAGGACACCAACCTGGTCACCCTGCATATCGGCAACGGTGCCTCCCACTGTGCCATCAAAGGTGGCGTCAGCATCGACACCTCGATGGGTCTGACTCCGCTTGAAGGTGCTGTCATGGGCACCCGTTGTGGCGATATCGACGCCGCTATTCCGGCCTTCATCCAGCAGCAGGAAGGTTTGAGCGCCGCCGAGATCGACAGTATCCTCAACAAGAAATCCGGTATCTATGGCATCACCGGCAAGTACACCGACCGTCGTGACGTCGGTGACGGCATCAAGGCCGGCGACAAGAAATGCCAGCTCGCTTTTGATGTTGAAGCTTACCGCATCAAGAAATACATCGGTGCTTACTACGCCGCTGTCGGCAAGCCGGACATGATCGTCTTCACCGCCGGCGTTGGCGAGATGAGCTGTGAGACCCGTCAGGCAGCCCTCGAAGGTCTTGAAGGCCTGGGCATCATCGTCGATACCGAAGTCAACATGAAGACCCGGACCCGTAGCCGCGAAGTCCTGATCACCAAGCCTGAGTCGGCGATTCCGGTCTACGTCATCCCGACCGACGAAGAGCTGGTCTTTATTGAAGACGTTGTCGGCATTCTGGAAGGGACCTATACCGATCACCTGAACTATAAATACACCTTCGCTGACGCCAGCTTCGTCAGAAAGTAAGGTTGGTTTCAGGTTATTTCAAAGGCCGTCGCACTGCGACGGCCTTTTTTATTTGCTACAATAGTTAAAATTGTTCCGTAAATTGTCATAATTTGGAAAAAATGGCATTAAAACGCTGTTTCTGAATGGATCTTTCTGTTAAGCTATATTCAATTATTCTCATGTTTGACTGTCGGAATACAACCTTGTTGAGCGATTGATAAGGACAACGACACAGTATAAAGGGGATCTTTATGGACATTCTGACTCTGAACTGCGGTAATTCGACCATCAAGTATGAGCTTTATAACTGGGACAGCAAAAAGGTTATCGCCAAGGGGATCGTCGAACGGGTCGGTATCGGAGATTCTTATATCATTCATGACGTCTCCGGCCGGAATGTCTATCACGAAAGCTACGAATGCCCCGATTTTCACGCGGCGGTACGGCGGATTGTCAAGCTGCTGACCAATGTCGATTATGACGGGGTGACCGCGCTGGAGAATATCGCTGCCGTTGGACACCGTATCGTCCATGGTGGCGAGAAGTTCACCGGTTCAGTGCTGATCGATGATGGCGTGATCGAGAGCATCAAGGCGGTCAAGCATCTTGCTCCGATGCACAGCGCCGGCAATATCGCCGGACTGGAAGCTGCCAGGGAGATCCTGCCCGATATTCCGCAGGTCGCCATCTTTGATACGGCTTTCCATCAGACCATGCCGGATTACGCCTACATCTACGCGCTACCTTACGAGTGGTACGAAAAGTACGGTGTGCGCCGCTACGGTTTCCATGGCACCAGTCATCTCTATGTCTCCAAGCGCGCTGCGGCACTGCTCGGCAAGCCGGCCAAAGACTGCAACCTGATCACTATGCATATCAGTAATGCCGGTGTTTCGATCTGTGCCATCAAGAATGGCGTGAGCGTCGATACCTCGATGGGGCTGACCCCGCTCGAAGGGGCGGTCATGGGCACCCGTTGTGGCGATATCGATCCGTCGATTCCGGCCTTCATTGAGCGGATTGAAAATTTAGGTTGTGACGGAATCAACACCGCACTGACCAAGAAGTCTGGCGTCTTCGGCATTACCGGTAAATACACAGACCGTCGCGATATCCTCGAAGGGATCAAGGCGGGCAACGAGCGTTGCAAGCTGGCCTTTGATGTCGAAGCCTACCGCCTGAAAAAATACATCGGCTCCTACTTCGCCGTTGTCGGCAGGCCTGATGCCATCGTCTTCTCCGCCGCCGTCGGCGAGATCAACTGCGAACTGCGTGAGGCCGCACTCGATGGCCTGGAGAGCATGGGGATTCTGCTCGACCGGGAGATCAACTGCCGCAGTCGCAGCCACGGCGAGGAGCTGCTGATCAGCAAAGTCGATTCACCGGTCAAGGTTTATATCATCCCGACCGACGAAGAGCAGGTCTTCATCGAAGATGTCGTCGGCATTCTCGAAGGGACCTATACCGATCATCTGCATAACAGGTATTCTTTTTCATCACCGGATTACAAAAAGTAGAATTCAACAATTTAATAGCAACGCAAGAAGGCCACCGGATTCCCGGTGGCCTTCTTGCGTCAGGGGGACTGAGTGGATTGAGCTCAACCTGATAATTTTCGGCTGCCAAGCAGTATCAGCGGCGTGAGCAGGGCCCAGATAACAGCCAGCACAATAATGGCTGTGGCGAAAGACCAGTTCAGCGTTGCGGCTCCGAGCTTGGCTCCACTGATATAGGCCATCGGGCCGCTGACAGCACCGCAGAGAGCGGCAAGGGGCAGACGCTTGTGGAGCCAGCGCAGGCTGTGGTTGGGCAGAATCCCGAGGGCGACCCAGATCATGGCGAGCCAGAAGGGGATCGGTGTGCCATCCTCAGCGAAGCTAAAGAGCCCGGCCATCTTCAGCAGGCCATCGACGATGATGCCGGTGACGACCAGGCCGCCGATCATGATCAAGTCCGCTTTTCTGTAGGGGCTGATCAGCAGAAAGGCAATCACCAGCAGCGGAGCGATCCAGGCCAGAGAATTACCCCCGAGGACACAGAGAAACCAACTCCCCTGGTAGACGATCAGGTTGAGCAGGATCAGCAGCCTTGGAGATAATCGGTCCGTATTCATGACCTGAGCATCTCACAACGATTCTCTTGCCCTGTCGCCGTAATCTGGACGACGCTGATCGTACGTTCCAGAAAGCCTCCCTCGCAGTAGCTGAAATAGAAGTCCCACAAGCGCCGGAAACGTTCATCATAGCCGAGGCGGGCCAATTCTTCGCTATTAGCCTTGAAACGTTCACGCCAATCGCTGAGCGTTCTGGCGTAATCGAAACCGAAATCCTCCAGGCTGCGCAGGGTCATGTCGGTCTGGCTGGTCAGCAGATCGAGCAGGGTCTGATTGGAGAGCAGGCAGCCGCCCGGAAAGATATGGCGCTGGATGAAGTCGACACCGCGCAGGTAACGTTTGTAATCCTGGTCGATAAAGGTGATTGCCTGAATAAGCAGCATGCCGTCCGGCTTGAGCAGTTTCTGGCATTGCCTGAAGAAGTCGGGCAGGTAACGGTAGCCGACCGCTTCGATCATTTCGATACTGACAAGCTTGTCAAACTGTCCCTGCAGATCGCGATAGTCCTGTTTGAGCAGGGTGATCCGCTCGCCAAGGCCTGCCTGCTCTATCCTTTTCTGTGCTTCTTCATACTGGGCGTCCGAGATGGTGGTGGTCGTCACCCGGCAGCCGTAGTGGCTGGCTGCGTGGATGGCAAAGCCGCCCCAGCCGCTGCCGATTTCAATGACATGGTCCGCAGGACCGAGCTGGAGCTTGCGGCAGATATGATCGAGTTTATAGAGCGACGCTTCCTCCAGGGTTGCTTCTGCGCTTGGATAGATCGCCGATGAATACATCATGGTCGGATCAAGAAATGTCTGGTACATGGCGTTGCCCAGATCGTAATGGGCGAGAATGTTTTTTTTCGAGCCGCTGCGGCTGTTGCTCCTGAGCAGGTGGCGAATCTTTTGTACTGGTGCGGTGAAAAGCGCCAGGCGCTTTTCCAGCTGGCGCAGCAGCTGCTGGTTCCGGGCCATGATGCGGATCAGGTTGGTCAGGTTGTCAGTTTGCCAGTCGCCGTCGATGAAGGATTCCGCGGCGCCGATGGTGCCGCCGAACAGAGAACGTGAATAAAATGCCGGATTGTGCACGGTAATTTCGGCTGCAAGCCCATGTTCGTCGTTACCAAAGGTCAACCTGCTGTCCGCTTCGCTGAAGGTCAGCTGCCCCTGCTTCAGTTCTGCCAATAATCTGAACAGAAGTTTACGGGCAAACTGGGAACGGAAGTTTTCTGATGCCCGGGACTGGCTGACAGCGGTTGAATAGTTGACTTCGGTCATTTGTTCTCCTTCAGGTAGGGGACGTAGGGGACTTTTTTGATAAACAGTTTAAGGGCCTGCCAGTAGATGCCAAAGGCAACCAATGCGGCCATGACCGGCCGCTTGAGAAGCTCGGGACGGACAACTTTTTTAGTCAGCGGGCGGTAATTCAGCTTGAGAATCGCATCGAAGATATGGCCGCGCCGGTCGTCAACGGCGATATGGATCTTGAGCTTTTCTCCCGGGGGCGTCAGGGTCCAGCTGTAGGTCTGGTCGTCCGGGTTGAAGGGGGAGACATGAAACTCCTTGGCATGCTCCCACGCCAGTGGATCATCGCTGAGACAGAAAGCGTAATGATGGCGTTCGTTCCAGGGGGTATTGGCGACCTCGGCGAGCATATGGGTGTAGTCCCCGCGCTGGTTGACGCCGAAATAGAAGTTGACCGGGCTGAAATAGAGCCCCAGGGTTCTCAGGTTCATCAGCCCATAGATAGCGCCTTCGACCTCTGTGTTTGTCAACTCGAAGATCCGTTGCCTGACGCTCTGTTCCAGGGACTGATCGGCGCTGCCGAGGTAGTCGCTGCGGCGCAAGCGGCTCAGGGCAAAATCTTTGAGCGAGAACCAGGGCTTCAGATCGGGGAGCTTGTCGAGCTGGCTGAGGTTGAGATACCACATGAAAAAGGGGTAACAGAACCGATGCTGGCGCGGCAGATGGCGGATATGCTCGATGCTGCCGACATAGAGCCCCGATCTCATCATGGTTTGACTCCGAGAAAGTCACAGACCCGCAGGGAGCTTCTGACCCCGTCTTCATGGAAGCCGTTGAACCAGTAGGCGCCGCAAAAGTGCAGTCTGTCGCGCCCCGAAATCTCCTGCCACTGCTGTTGAGCCGCGAGCATGTCGTTGTTGTAGACCGGATGGGAGTAGTTGAAACTGCGCAGGGTCTTCTCAGCGGCAATCTCCTGATTGAGGGTGACCAGATAGGTGTGGTCTTTGCTCAGGCACTGCAGGATGTTCATGTCATAGGTCAGGGTTGCCGCGTGCTTTTCTGCACTCATCAGGTAGTTCCAGCTGGCCCAGGCGCGTTTAGCTTTTGGCATCAGCGAGATATCCGTATGGAGCACGACGCTGTTGGCGCTGAAGGGAAAGCGACCGAGGATCTGTCTCTCTGTTTCTGTCGGCGAAACGATTGAAGCCAGGGCCTCATCGGCGTGGCAGGCAAAGACCACCTCGTCGAACAGCTCTTCGCTTTCCGGTGTGGAAACCATAACCCCGTCGCTTCGACGTTCAACCTGTTTGACCTGAGCCGAGGTGCGGATGTTGTTAGCAAAAGGAGCTGTCATCTTCGGGATATAGCTGCGCGAGCCGCCGACAATCGAAAACCACTGGGGGCGGTTTTTCAGCTCGAGCAGGCCGTGGTTCTCAAAGAAACGGACAAAGAAACTGAGTGGAAAGTCGCGGGCTTCGGCCGTGCCCATCGACCAGATCGCGGCGATCATCGGCAATAGATAGTTGGCGGCAAACAGGCTGCCGTAGCCCTTGCTGTCGAGATAGTTACCCACGGTGAGCTCGGAGCCTTCTTTGCTCTGACGGACCTGACGGTTGAAACTGAGGATGTCGTAAAGCATGCGCCAGAAGGACGGACTGAGCAGGTTCTTGCGCTGGGCGAAGAGTGAGTTGGGGCTGTGGCCGTTGTATTCGAGGCCGATGGCATCGTTGCGCACGGAAAAGCCCATGATCGTCTTCTGGTAGGGGACTTCCAGCTCGTGGAGCAGGCATTGAAAGTTGGGGTAGGTGCGGTCGTTGAACACGATAAACCCGGTGTCGATGGCACTCTGCTCGCCGGCAACCTCGACATCGACGGTGTGGGTATGCCCCCCGACATAGTCGTTCGCTTCAAAAACCGTGACCTCGTAGCTGCGCGACAGGAAATAAGCGCAGCTGAGCCCCGATATCCCTGAGCCGACAACGGCAATTTTTTTCATCAGCCAACCATCCTTTGCGCCATTCTGCTCCAGAGGCTCCTCGGGAGATGCGACGCCAGTTTGAGGAAGTAGGTAAAGCGCTTGGGAAAGTGGATTTCGGCCTGGCGCCGTTCGATCCCTTTGCGGATTTCCCGGCTTGCTGTTTCAACATCAATGAGACAGGGCATGGGGAAATCGTTGCGGTCGGTCAAGGGAGTTTTGACGAAGCCGGGGCAGACCAGACTGACATCGACCCCATAACCTTTGAGGCCGATGCGCAGGGTTTCGAGCATGTAGGCGACGGCGGCCTTGGATGCACCGTAGGCCTCCGCTCGCGGCAGCGGCAGATAGGCCGCCGATGAACCGATACCGACCAGCTGCGGCCGCTCTCCTTTGCGCAGAGCCGGAAGCAGGGCCTCGATCGCGTGGGCCAGGGTGTCGACGTTGGCACGCATCACCCGGCTGACCAGGGCGCTGTCAAAATCAGGCAGGCGGATATACTCACAGTTGCCGGCCGACAGAATTGCCAGATCGACCTGCTCGAAAGCGCCGAGCTTCTCCAGGGTCTCCTGGCGATCTGTCAGGTCGACCCGGAGGGTTTCCAGACCGGCTTCTTCAAGCTCACGCAGTGACTCCGCAGAACGCCCTACTGCACAGACGCTGTGCCCCTGCTGGTGATAGTCGATGGCCAGCTGGCGTCCGATTCCTGAGGTTGCCCCGCTAATGACGATTTTCATCCCCCCATCCTTTCCTTGATCTTCCTGATCACTTTGCCGAGCAGCGGCAGCTGCTCGTAAAGCATGACGCCCAGATCAAAATAATCGCGATGATAACACACCAAACCAGCGGGGTTAAAGTGCAACACCGATATTCCGTCGACGCTGATGTTCTTGCCACTGTTGAGTCGTGGGTGGGCAAAGTTCATGGTCCACTCGACCAGTGTCGCCGTTCCGGCTTCTTTTGGCGGGGAAAAATCGAATGAGATCTCGCTGATGTTGGCGTAGAGATGGGCGAAGTAGGCGGTCAGCTGTTCTAACCCTTCAATACGGTGAGCCGGATCGACAAACAGGATATCTTCAGCGTAGATGCTTGCCAGCCTCTCCAGGTTGCCCAGGTCAAGCTGCTGATAAACGGCCAGAAAATCGTCGCAGGCGCTCATGATTCCCCCTGGTGGCGCAGTGGCTCGGTCAGTTGCTGCTGGAGCTTTTCGTCAATCGGCTGGTCCGGCGACAACCAGATGCCGAAATAGATTTCGGCAAAATCCCTGGAGCTGATGGTCACCAGGCTTGAGTCGTTGAGCGACAAGGTCGTCGTTTCATCCTCTGCATTATAGCAGAGACTGTAGCTGTCGCCAGTCGTCACCGGCCGGTAACTACGATGGAGCTGATCGATTTGCTCGCGAAATCGGTTCAGATAGTCTGCGTTGTACTGACGGGCGAGAACTTTTTCGGCGGCTTTGATCATGTCCTGGGCTTTGATGTCGACATCGTAGCTCAGGATCAGGCAGCGCGACAGGCCGGTCAGCACAGAGGCATTGCCGGGGGGGACGGGTTCGGTGTAGAGCTTGGCCCGATAAACATCAAACATCAGGTAACGGATCTTGCCGCTGCCCTGCAATGTCATCCCATCTGTCACTGCAGCGGAAAGGCAGGACGGCAGTGACATCAGAAAGAGGGCCAAAGTCCAGATCAATACGGCTGTTTGTCGCATGATGTCGGCCTCATCTGCTGTTGTTTTTACTGAAAACGATCGTGACTTCCCCGACCCTGATACCGAACTTGGTCATTTTGGCGCGGTTGATCAGGATCTGGTCCGGTTGCAGAAACATCCAGTCGTCGAATGTCAATCGGACTGTTTTGTCTGACAGGGGTACGTCGAGCTGATATGTCCAGTTCAGCGCATTGCCGTAGGCTTGTCCTGCGGCTTGGCCGACGACATCTGCTGCTGTGCCGCTGAACTGATGTTGGCTGTCCTGGCCGATGGTCCAGATGCGTTGGCTCTGTTCGCCATCATCCCAACTGAAATCCTCGGTCAGAACCAGTTGGCTGCGGCTGGTCAGTTCTCCTTGAATGTCAACGACAAACTGTCTGGTGACCTCGCCGCTACGATTCTGGACCATTCCCCAGCCGCGGGTCTCTCCGGCGAAATAGTCAAACAGGTCGAACTTCGGTTGCTGTCCGGAGTAGTCCTTAATATCAACGCCGCTGCAGGCGGAAAGGGGCAAGATGATGGAGAGGAAAATGATAAGCCTGATCATGACGACTGGTCTGCGCATCGGAACCTCCTTTACCGCTTCATGTATAGATATAGAGAATACCATAAAAGTCATCTTCAAGTCGAAAGAGGGGTTATACCCTTTGTAATAGGAGGCACTGCGCATCGGCAGCGTGTGACTAGGGGAGGACGATCTTAGGGAGAGTGAAAAGAAAACGGCTGCCGATACTCACGGCGGCCGTTGAAAACCTTCAAAATAATCAGTGTTTGTGATGCTTTTCGGTGGCAAATTTTTTGATGCTGTAGCTATCGACAAGCTCCATGGTGTCGGTGACGTAGGTGCTGACCTTCAGGCTGTTATGGTCGACTTCGATGTAGGAGAGTATCGGGACATTCGGCTGGACATAGGCCGCAACATAGCCGAAAGATTCAACATCGCCGCTCAGGGTGTAATACTTGCTTCCGCTGGCCGAATTGGCGGTGAAGTGGACAACCCCTTCAGGATAGATTGGCATGGTAGGAAAATAGTGGACACTTTTCTAAGTGCGGGTTACTACCCGTTTCCAGGAGGTGTTACATGGCAGCAAAACGGAGACAATTTACACAGGAATTCAAGGATTCCGCGGTCAAGTTCGTGACAGAACAGGGATACAAGTTATCTGAGGCGGCCCGCAATCATGATATCAATGTCAGCCAACTTCGACCTGGAAGGCGGAATCGGAAGCAGAGCAGCAGGAGTATGAGAAACTCATTCCCATTGCTCAGCAAGTAGGCAGAGTGAACTGTCCGCTAACAATGGACATGCCGGTGCACAGAAACAATCCAGGGAACTGCTATCTTTTTGGTGAAGGATTGGACGTTGATTATGCAAAGGCTTTTTACTGATTTGATCTTTCTGCCCGGCAAAGAGAATCTGATGCCGTTTTTAATATAGGGCAGATGTATCAACATGGATTGCATGTCAAGAAAAGCCTAATTAAAGCTTATACCTATTATAGTGCTGGGATTAAAATTAAGAATGTATTTCCAGACGAAACCTCTGGTGTAACTGCCGCAGACATTCTTGATTCAATGACCACCCTCAAAGCTCAAATGACTCCGCAGGAAATCAAATTCGGCGAAGCAGAAATTCCAAAGGTCATGCGAGAATACGGCTTTGATCTTTAGGGATATTTGAGAATCTATAGAGAGAAATAGGAGGCAAGTCTGCTCTTGCCCCCTATTGCTTGTCCCCAGAACTTCAGGGGACAGGGATAACCGGCATTATAAATACCCGAACAAATGAAGCTGTTATTTCAGCCTGCAATAGAGGCTTTGAAACGATCAACTTAGCACTGTTTATGACCGATTACTTCTTTGCATCGAGTATTCTGCGAACCGTATGCAGCAATAGAGGAATCTCGATCGGTTTCATAAGAAAGGCCTTAAGTCCAAAGTTTTCAGCTTGATCTCCAGAGATCTTGGAGCTGTATCCGGTACATAGAATAATAGGCATATCGGGGCACAGCTTGAGAATTTCATGACTCAGTTCCAGGCCGGACATGCCCGGCATGGTTTGGTCACTGAGAACTAAATCATAGCCGTCCAAATCTCGTGATATTAACTCTAACGCCTTCTGGCTGTCTGTTTCGGTTGTCACATTATAACCGAATGTCGCCAGCATCATTGTCAATGTACGGGCCAGGGTCTCATCATCATCTACAATAAGGATTCTTTCATCACCGCCACCAAGGAACTCTTCCTGACCTATCTCGCTTCTCCCCTCCTGAGTCGACTTGGGAAAATAAAGATTAAACCGGCTTCCTTGTCCTAAAGAGCTCTCGATTTTTATCAGGCCGCCATGTTGCTCGACGATCCCCTGAACTGTCGCCAACCCGATTCCTGTCCCCTGACCAACCTCCTTAGTGGTAAAAAACGGGTCGAATATTTTATCGCGTATATCCTCTGGGATACCACAACCTGTATCCTGTACACTTAAGAGGAAATACATCCCCGCCTGCTGAGGCCCGGTCGGGGGCAGATCATTCTCAGTCAGCGTAACCTCCTCAACGGCAATTGTCAGGATCCCCTTCTCATCCATCGCATGAACAGAGTTTGAACACAGGTTGAGCAAGGCTTCCTGAATCCGATTGGCGCTCGCCAGGATGATCATCTCATTATCGTCTGAAGGAGTCTCCATCCGGATATCGATCGTCGACGGAACAGTCGAACGTAAGAGTTTAACAGTCTCAAGGACAATCTTGACAATATTCACAGCAGATCTGATTTCCACTTCCTGCCGACTGAAGGCCATAATCTGACGCACCAGATCACCGGCCCGCTGAGCTGCGGTAATCGCATAGTCGAGATAGGGCAGCCCCTTGATATGTTGGGCCAGTTTGATCCGGGCCAATTCAAGATTGCCAATGATGATTGCCAGATTATTGTTGAAATTGTGGGCGATACCGCCGGCCATCAGTCCAACGGCCTCCATTTTGTATTTCTGGCGCAGCTGCTTTTCCAGATCAAGACGTTGACTTTCTGTTTCTTTTCGTTGGGTAAGATCACGCTCTACAGAAAAGAGAAAGGATTCACCGGAGATTTCTACCCCGCAGATAACAACCTCGATTGGAAAACGGCTGCCGTCCTTGCGGCGATGCTCAACTTCAAAACTGCTGGTCCCGCCCTTGATTATGTCCATAACCTCCTGGCGTGTTCCCCGTTCGAGGATGCCGGCGTCCAGCAAGGACATAGGTTGCCCCAGCAATTCTGCGCGCGTATAGCCATGAAACACACAAGCAGCCTCATTCATATCGACGATAATTAGTTCATTATCCCGCATCTGCAATATCAATGCATAGTCGGTAACATGTTCAAACAGAGCCCTGAACTTTTGCTCATTGTCTGCCAGTTCCTTTTGCGCCAGGACTCTCGTTGTTACATCGTTGATTATCGCCAAAAGTAAAATCTGGCGATCAAGCTTAATCGCAGAAAATGAAACTTCAACGTCTCTAACCTTTCCATCTTTGAGACGGTGAGACTGCACTAACAACTTTCTCTCGCCATGCAATGCTTCTTTTAGCGCACGAACAACAGGTTCAGCCTCAGAGGCAGAAAGGCCGGAAAACGACAAATCTTGTAGCTCTGAAAGCCTGTAGCCATAATAGCTACAGGCCGCATTATTCGCATCGATGACTGCTGTCGTCTCCGGGTCAACGAGCAGCATGATCGTATTATTGCCTCTGAAGATCATCTGGAAACGTTCTTCGTTTTCACGCTTGAACTTCCCCTCCCTCTGTTTCAGAAAAAGGATGAAGAGCAAAAGCAGAATCACGGAGAACAGCAGGATGACAACAACAATGACAAACCAGGTCAGTTGTTTGTATTCCTGGTAAAAGCTAAAGGGTCTATTAATGAGAAGCGAACCTTGCGGCAGTTTTTTCAGGTCGACCGAAAACCGCTGCAACTGTTTATAGTCAACCATCAGAACATTGGGGCTATCGGTGACCAAAGGCAAGTCACTCGCTGGTGTCCCGTCCAATATCTTAAGCGCCATTTCTGCAGCTTTGAGCCCCTGATAACGACCGTCTATAACGACCCCTCCCAGGGCCCCAACCCCTACAGCAGTTGTCCACAGGCTGAACAGGGGGAGATGAGAAGACTCGACGATAAGTTGTGTTGCCTCGTGACGTGGCAGGTATCCGCCTGTCGGCGTTAACAGGCCAGTGAGATCAAGAAGCACCCCATTGCCAGGCAAAGAGCCAAGAGTCTCCGGAGCATCCTCGGTCGTCATATTCAGCAATTCCTTAAACTGCAGACGACCACTGAAGTCGGGAGCCACCAGGCGATATTTATCTAAATTTTTCAGACCAACCGATGTCCTGTCAGTTGCTATAGCGTAAACAATCTCGGTTTCAGGAAAAAGCTTAAGAGCCAGATCAAGAGTTGCCGCCAGCGAGGTGTTCTCGTTGACTCCGACAATCATAGGCTTGCCTTGAACGCGTTCGGGGTGAAAATTATTGACCCCGCAAAATACAACAGGCGTACCGGGAAAAAGGTTGTCCCTTGATTCAAGAATAAAATTGAAAGCAGCATCATCTGCGACAATGATCAGGTCTTGAGGCTGATGTTGATACTTGTTAAGCAGACATTGAGATACGTAATCTAGATGCTGTTGCCCCGGATTGCGCCGGACATCCATATTTTCGATCGCCAGATTAATCTCAGGACGTTTCAACAAGAGTTCCAGCATGCCATCAACAAGACTGTCGGTCCAGTTATCACCCTGATGATATGAAGTGATCAACAGAACCTGTCTTGAATCGGCAGGCTGTGCTTGCAACGGTGAAGCAAACAATAACCCACAGAGAAACAAAATAGAAAATACGGATCTCACAGCATTCTCCTCTGCCGTCAAACTTTAAAGCATAAGCCTTGTTTAATATTAACAGCCAGGGGCGGTATTGCTATAAACAATCGACCCGCATACTATCGGGAGACGGAGATTTTCTTGCCGACTAATCAAAAAAATATTTGAACAACTTTTTCAAATTCAGCATCTACCTGTCGAACTGTTTGCGCCAACATGCTTTCGGATAAACCCGTTACTTCCCAAGCTTTTGCCTGAAGCGCAGGGATTTCGTTAAAGATGCTCAGTTCCTGACCACAGGCATGGGCCAGAATGTCGGCTACATGGATAAGACAGGGTTCTAGCTGATAATGAGCAGCTCCAGGAGAATGATGACCACCTATCATCTGCACCAGTGAGGAAGGTAATCTCCACAGCTTTGTCAACTCTTTGCCGATACTACTGTGATCGGTTTGCCAAAAGTCCTGTTCAGCTTGATACGCAGGTTTTCTTTTTGATACGGCTCTGGATATTACGCTGGTAAATTGTTCAGGAACTTTTTCTATCAGGATTAAACGGCCAATATCGTGCAATAAACCACCAGTAAAATACTTTTCTTCACCGGGTAATCTTAAATGACTGGCCAGAATTCTTGCGTACAACCCACAACGGATAGAATGACGCCAGAAATCCTCCATATTGAACAGATGAGATGGGACATTATCGAATTTTCGGACGACCGAGATCCCCAGAACAAGAGTCGATAAATCCTTGGTTCCAAGAATCGAGATAGCCCTCGAAATGGAATCAACTTTACCGGAAAAACTGAAAATGGGGCTATTGGCAAGTTGCAACAGACGCCCGGACAAGCTGGCATCCTTACTGACCACGTCGGCAATTTTTTGCGCTGATGTCTCCGGGTGTTCCAGGGTTTGCACAATCTGGGTGTAAACCTTGGGAAGTGAAAAAAGCTCAACCTCTCCAGCTAACAGGGCAGCAATATGGATTGGTATTTGTTTTATATCGGGAGTTGTATCCTGGACATCGAAAGCTATGTCCGGAGTCCATCCCTTTTGCATCTGTTGAGCACAAGAGCTCAGGGCTTGGCGATAGATCGTTGTTAACGGTTCTTGATTTAGATTATTCAGAGTAAACCGTTGCTGCAGGTACTTTTCGGCCTGGGCATAAAACTGAGCAATTTCATCCTGTTGCTGGGCATACTCATCGCCAAGGAATTTTTCGTCAATATCGGCTTCAACGATACCCCATGTTCTGAATCTTTGAAGGTGCTCAGCTTTAAGTGTGGCTCCTTTTGCCAGTATGAACCGTCCCGTGGGAGATTTCAGATCAGCGGCAAGAGTCATTCCTTCTGCCAAGTTATCAATATAAACTATAGGCATATTCTATCTCCTGAGGAGCTTTTCTGATCAGGTATCGACTTTGGGTTGATATTTGATCAGTGGAGGAGCCAGATTTTTCCGTCACGGTCTAGAGCTGTACAGTAGACGAAATGACGGAAATGAAGCTTTCTGCCCGGATTGCCTTTATTCTAATAGTTTACTATTGATTGGGACCTTTGCTTTCCCAAAAGCAATTAAAGGCCTTTCCTCATGACGAAGAAAGACCTTAAATAATGACTATCTCTTCGGCAACCCGGCTATCCCTGTAGGACCCGTGGCTTTGCGTCCCTGAATTGCTTCAGGTTTGCTATTGTCGTGAAATTATGTTGTTTAGAAAGTGTTAATCAAATCTGAGGAATTTGTCAAGAGAAAAACGTAACATCTGGCGATTTGCCTCCGCCCTGGTTTCATCCAATTAATCGACTAGCTATAGACTTTTTGTGTTGCGGGCTGGTTAGTTTAAGTGTTTGAAATAACTTCGTTTTGGCGTTGATGGGGGGGCTCTAAAGAGTTACATGTGCCTTTCAGCGTTTATGCTTCTGAATCAGCCGGTCGAGCTGGTTGGCAAATTCCTGGCGATCGCTTTTACTCATGGCGGCCGGGCCGCCGGTTTCGATGCCGGCGGAGCGCAGGGTGTCCATGAAGTCGCGCATGGTCAGTTTGGCTCTGATGGTGTCGGGTGAATAGAGTTCACCGCGTGGGTTGAGGGCTATGCCGCCCTTGTCGATGACGTCGGCGGCGAGGGGGATGTCGGCGGTGACGACCAGATCGCCGGGTTCGAGCAGTTCGACGATCTTGTTGTCGGCGACATCGAAGCCGGCGGACACGACGATCAGCTTGATCTGCGGCAAGCGCGGGATGTTCATGGCGCGGTTGGCGACCAGGGTGGTTTCGATGCCGGTCCGTTCCGCAGCGCGGTAGAGAATGTCCTTGATGACCGCCGGACAGGCGTCTGCGTCAACCCAGATTTTCATCGCAGTACTCAGATTCTTTCCGAATTGACGAACGACAGGTCAAAAAGACCGAGGAAATTGTCAATCAGCCGATAGGTGATCCCCCAGAGTGGTTTTGCAGTCCACTCTTGGAGGTGGATGACCGGATGCTGGCGATCGGTACCGGGACGGCTGAAATGGAGATAATCACTGCGTTCCGGTTGCATGAGAGTTTTCAGGGGAACCCAGAAGCATTTGCTGACCTCGTCCCGGTTGAGGGCAAATTCAACCGGCTCATCCAGGTAATAGACAAAACAGGAAATGTTGACCGACAGACGAATCCCGCTCAGATCGTCGTTACGGCCGAGATAATGTCTCTCTTTTAGGTGAAGACCAATCTCTTCGCAGGTTTCCCGTTCGGCTGCGGCGCGCGCTGATGGATCCTCGTCCTCGATGCGTCCGCCGGGAAAGCCAAGGTCCCCCGACCAGGGGTCGAGGTGATGCTCGGCCCGCTGAATCAGCAGCACTTCGGTCCCCGATTCCCCCTGGCGCAGGATCATGGCTACCGCAGCACGACGTTCGACCTTACGGTCAAAGGCTAACGGCTGGTGATCGTTGAGACGTTGCTGAATCAGTTCCGGCGTGAGCATGAGTTTCCTGACTTAAGCCCTGGAGACGAAGCGGCACTCGCGGGTATCGACCTTGATCAATTCGCCGGCTTCCAGATAACCGGGAACCTGAACGGAAATGCCGGTTTCCAGAATCGCTTCCTTGGTCTGGGCGGTTGCGGTCGCGTTTCTGATGGCTGGCGCTGTTTCGGTCACGGTCAGCTCGACGACCTGGGGAACTTCCAAGGTGACGACCTGATCGTTGAAGACACCCAGGGTGACTTCGCTGCCGTCGAGCAGGTAGCCTTTGATGTCCTCATAGAGGTCACCGCCGATTTCGTGCTGTTCGTAGCTTTCCATATCCATGAATACGCCGTTGTCGCCGTTGGCGTAGAGGTATTGTCCTTTTTTCCTGACGTAGTCCGCTTCGTCGAGTTTGTCACCCGATTTGAAAGTGCTGTTGAGTACCTGGCCGGTCATCAGGTTACGATACTTGGTTTTGACCAGGGTGTTACCACCGCGGGCGGTAGGCGACTGAAAGCTGACATCGACAACGACGCAAGGGGCTCCGTCGCTCTGGAAAATAACGCCACGGCGCAGATCGCTGGCTGTAAGCATGTGTGACTCCTGAAATGTTCTTAAAGTTAGTTTTCCGCGGAAAACAGCTGTTGATTTTTGCGGTATGCGGTTCCCTGAAACTGGGCAATCAGCTGTCCTTCGTCATTGCTGATCGTCACCTGATAATGCCCGAGGCGCTGACTGCTGTCCAGTTCCTTCGCTTCGGCAATCAGGGTTCCGCCATATGCAGCATGGATGAAGCTGGTGGTTGCCGAAACGGCCAGCGCAACCCGGCCGCTGCTGTTGGACGCTGCAGCGAAGGCGACATCGGCCAGGGTGAAAATAGCACCGCCGTGCACCGTTCCGGCTCCGTTGAAATGATGAGGCTGAATTTCCATCCGGGCTCTGGCAAAGCCCTGGCGTGCTTCTATCAGTTCGATACCGCAATGACGGGCAAAATGATCGTTCTCGGTGAAGAAATCAAGAATTTTCTGCATCTGCTGATTACCAGTAACTGTCTGTTTTTTTGGTCGGCAGGGGGCGCGGATTGTGCAGATATTCTGCTTTTTCAGCTTTGGCCCGGCATTTTCCGCAGACATATTGCGGTGATTTGCAGCGCCGGTCGAATTCTTCCAGCTCTCCGGCAGCGCGCAATTCACACATCTTCATGTTTTGGGTGTTGTTGTCCATAAGTCCTCACTCCGTTCATCATAGCTCTTGAGGCGGAGTCAGGGCAAGCTGGAAGGTTAAAGTACGCAGCGGCTGTTGGGGGAGCGCTTCTTGTTTTTATCGGCCGGTTTGTTCTTGCGGATAATGCCGTCTTCGCCACGTGTGTAGGAGCTCTCATCCTTCTCCATGGCGAGGTGATAGTAGAAATTGAAGGCCGGTTTGCCCGGTTTGACGCTCTGGGCCGGTGGTGGTTGGGGCGGTGGACTGGGCGCTACAGGTTGCGGCTCTTCCAGTGGTCCGAACATGGCATCGAGCAGGGAATTCATGAAGCGATTGAATTTCTGCTGCGATTCTCCCGCCGCTGCCTTGTCATGTGGAGCCGATGGCCTGGGGGCTCTCTGGTCTTTTTTCTCTTCCCTGGGGGCTTTGGGTTTTCTCGGCGGCAGGTTCAGTTTGCGGTCATATTCCAGCCGGGCTTTCTCATCGGATAAGACCCGATAAGCCTCGTTGACCTGACGGAACAGTTCAGCCGCGGCTTCCGACCCCTGATTGGTGTCGGGGTGGAAGCGTTTGGCCATTGACCGGTAGACCGTTTTGATCTGCTGCTGCTCGGCATCGTAGGGGATACCGAGCAGATGATAATAATTCAGCGCCATAAAACCTGTTCCCGCTTGGGCGGTAGCCCTTTCAGCTGAGCATAGACCATCATCGTCTTATCGGTCGTTACCGGGAAGATTTTTAATCTTTTTTTTTAAACTAGTTGTCATCCGGAAATACCGGATGACAACGCGCCGGTTTCTGATTTGGAACCTCCGGATAAAATCTAGCTGTGGGAAAAGCTGACCTCGACATCCTGGCGATGGGCCGGGTCGATCTCCCAGAGCTTGCGCCCTGAAAAGTTGAACAGTCGGGCCACGACCAGATCCGGGAACTGCTCGATTCTGGTGTTGTAGATGGTGACCGAGGCATTGTAGAGCTCGCGGCGATCGGCAATCTGGTCTTCCAGTTCGCTGATCCGGTTGCTCAGCTGACGGAATCCCGCATCTGCTTTTAAGTCAGGGTAACGTTCGACAACCATGAAGAGCGACTTGAGGGTATCGGTCAGCATGTTCTGAGCCTGCAGTTTCTGCTCGTCGCTGCGCGCGCTGTTGACCTGTGAACGCGCCTTGACGACCGCTTCGAGGGTTTTCTGCTCATGCTGCATGTAGCCCTCACAGACCTTGATCAGCTTGGGCAGCTCGTCGTAGCGCTGTTTGAGCAGGACATCGATGTTGCTCCAGTCCTGGTTGATACTGTTTTTCAGGGCGACAAAGCCGTTGTAGATGACGACAATGTAGCCGACCAGAATGATGATGATCAGCAGGATAATGCCGAGGGTAATGAGTCCAGCCATGTCTTTCCTCCGTAGACTGATTGTTAGCGAAGATAGTTGAACAGTAAATTTATCGCCCAGACCAGCGCGATGGCAAACACGCCGAACAGGGCCAGGCTGTACCAGAAATAACGTCCGGTCAGCTGTTCTTCTGAGTGGGTTTCGCTGACCACCAGCGGGTAGCCCTTCTTGTGTCCGATGATGATCTGTTCTTCCTGTTTTTTGCGTTTCCGGCTTTTCCTCAGCCCTTCATGAATTAGCTGGTTTTCGACATCCTGGCGGGCGGCTTCCCATTCTTGCTGATCGAGTTGGCCGTCGCCGTTGGTGTCGTAGCGCTGGCGCAGGATCGGATCGCTCTTGATGTTACGCAGGGCTTCGACCTTCTGCTCGTGGGCTGTCGGGCCGCTGTCCCGTTTGACCGAGGCGAAGCCAAGGACATAGACGAGGGCACCATCGATGATGATCTCCTCGACCCATTTCTCATCCCCTTGACTGAAAGAGCTGAACAGGCCGCTGTTGTCATCGTAGCCTTCCTGCTTGGTGACCGCCGACACACGGCAGCGGGCCGGGTCGATTTCAACGCGGCCGGTCTCATCTTCGAGATAAAAGGGGACACGGCCACTGCTTTTGCCGCTGACCTTCTTCCAGGTGTTTTTATCCTTGTCGCGCCGGTAGCGGCTGAGGCGGTAGTAGACGCAGGGGATATGCGACATGGGGGAGATCAGTGCATATTTGCGGACCGCCTTGCCTTTGACCTCGACCATTCCCATGGCAACCGAGCGGATCCGGCTGGTCGGGGTGTTCTCGATCCTGCGTTTGAGGCGCAGAAAATAGAAGGCGCCCCAGAGGCAGACCAGGGCAACGATGAAAAGCAAGCCGCCACTTTCAAAGGCCCGGCCAACGATGTGGTTGAGAAGATCTCCGTTGTCAATCTGGTTGACGATGATCGAGGCGAAAAATATGACGCCAATGCCGCTCAGGTATTTGATCTGTGATGTGAGTCCCACGCCTGATTGCATCAGATCGTCAGGTGGTGCAGGCAGCGCGGTCCGCTGTTCAGTCTGTTTTTTTGTGCCTGCGACTTTGGGCGGCTCTTCGCCCAGAGCTTCGTTGAGGGTTTCACGCAAAGGGGTCGTGACTTCCTCGCCGGCGGCTGCCAAAACTGGATTCTGGGCGATAATCGCAGTCGTGGCGAGGGCGGCCGGGGAGCTGTCGAACTCTTCGTTTCGAACGGTTCCGCGTTTTTCAGCACCAAGCAGGTCGGTCATCAGCCAGCCGTAGCGAACCAGGCTGATCTGGTTCTGGCGAGCGATCTCCGGGTCTTCGGTTTTACCGCGTTGCAGGCTGCAACCGGGGAAGGCGGCCAGGCCGAAATCGGTGAACAGCTGGAACTCGCCGGCAAGTTCGCGAACGATTTCCAGGATCACCTTAAGATTCTGGGCGCTGCTGAGGGTTGCTCTCTCCCCCAGCCCCTGGGCATTGAATTTCCCCGGGAAAATCCTGACCCCCTGACTGGGGAGACCTTTTTCGGTCAGGTACAGGTCGAGAATCGGCTGTCCGCGCAGAATCGTCATGATTTTTTTGTCATCTTCCAGCTGGCGGATGTTGTCGATGCCGAAGTAGCTGTGACTACTGAGGATCTGCTTGACGTTCTGATCGAGGAGATGACCGGACAGCTCTGCCAGAACGGCCACAACTGTGGCCCCTTTGGAAAATGTCAGCTCGCTTTTCTGACAGCTGCACCTCAGTTCAGATCCTGAAAACTCCAGGCTGCGCAGGCGCTGCGGGGCAAAGGTCGGTTTGCTTGGTTGGAAAATCCAGTGACCGATTTTTCTGATGCAGAGGCTTTCCGAGATAGCTTCAAGCCCCTGGCGTTGGCCCTGTGCCAGCAGGGACAGCCCTTTTCCGACCAGGCGCTGGCGGCTCTGGTAGAGGTCGAGCTTGTGGCGATGGTGGAGTTCTTTTAACAGCTCCGGCAGGAATTCCGGTTCCGGAGTCTGCTGCTCAACGATGAGATATTGACCCTTTTCAGACATCAAATGTCCCTTGATAGAATTCTTTCTAATTTATAAAAATTAACAATTTGTTTCAAGTTATTAATATGATCGGCAGGCAAGAAGAAAAGCCTCTTCCTTATGACGCGGGTTTTGGACTATCCTCAGGCTATGAATATTTCGCGGAAAGCCATATGAAAACCAGAGTCAGCAATCATCTCATTCGTTTCTTGCTGATTGCCGTCGGCTGGACCAGCGTTGGTCTGGGAGTCATCGGTATCTTTATCCCCCTGCTGCCGACGGTCCCTTTTCTGCTGCTCGCTGCGGTCTGTTTTGCCCGGAGTTCGGAGGTTTTTCATCGCTGGCTGGTCGGGCATCCAAAGCTAGGTCCGATGATCAACGGTTTTCTGGGCGGGGAGGGGATTCCGCGCCATGCCAAGCTTATGGCTATCGCGGTTCTCTGGAGCAGCATCTTACTCTCTGTGCTGGTGCTGGCTGCCCTGCTGTGGGTGAAGCTGCTATTGGTACTGATCGGAATCTGTGTCACCTGGTATCTTATCGGCCTGCCGATCAGGAATGGAGCCTGCAAGGATCAGTGATGATCCCTTACTCTCTGTCTTAGTTCCTTGACCCTGCTTTTGACCTTTTTGCTTTTCAGGCGATCTTCAACTGAGCCTCTGGTCGGCTTCGTCTTCCTGCGTGGCCGCCGTTTCTGCAGTGCCGCACCAAGCAAGGATTGCAGCCTGTTTATGGCCAATTGACGATTGCGTTCCTGGCTGCGCTCTTCCCTCGATCTGACGATCAGTATCCCGTCGCGGCTCAGACGGTACCCCAGCTTGTCTGTGAGTTGTTCCTTGATCTCGTCTGGCAGGCTTGAACAGGCGATGTTGAAGCGCAGTTCGATAGCGGTCGCCACCTTGTTGACATGCTGACCGCCTGGCCCTCCGGAGCGGACGGCGCTCAGTTCGATTTCATCGTCCGGGATGAAAAGTGTCTCTGTCAGCTTGATCATGAGCCTCTTTCTGGTTTTGCTGTCTGGCCAGGCCTGGCCAGCGGGGATATTCAGTAAAAAAGCCCGGTGCGGTCACCGGGCTTTGTCGGGTGTCAGTATTTGCCGAAATCGTCATCATCCAGCTTGATCTGGGGCTTTGAGTTCGGCGCTTTTCCCCAGTCATCGTTGCTTGGCAACTGTGGAGCCTGGGGCTTGCGAGGAGCCTGTGGGGCCTTCGCCTTGGCTGGTGCCGAAGTTCTGGCCGGGGACGCCATGGGCGCCGGAGGTGTTCCGGCTCCGGAGAGCAGTTTGAATTTGCTCAGCATATCCTGCAGATCGCTGGCCTGGCTGGAGAGCTCTTCGGCGATAGCGGCATTTTCTTCCGAGGTCGAGGTGGTGCGCAGGTTGACCTCGTTGAGCTGATGCAGGCCTTCGTTGATCTGGCTGATCCCCAGCGACTGCTCGTTGCTGGCTGCGGCGATCTCGGCGACCAGCTCGGAGACCTTGCTGACGTCGTTGACGATTTCGGTGAGGGCGACAGCCGTGGTCTGCGCGATTTCTGCCCCGTTGTTGGTTTTTTCCACCGATCCCTGGATCAGGGCCGTGGTTTCCTGTGCCGCCTTGGCGCTACGGGCTGCGAGGTTGCGGACCTCTTCAGCGACGACGGCGAAACCTTTGCCGTGCTGTCCGGCGCGCGCCGCTTCAACCGCCGCGTTCAGGGCCAGCAGGTTGGTCTGGAAGGCGATCTCGTCGATGACCTTGATGATCTTGTTGATATCCTGGGCCGAGGCCTTGATGTCTTCCATCGCTTCGACCATGTTCTGCATCTTCAGGTTGCCCTGTTCCGCTGCTTTGCGCGCCTCGGCGGAGAGGCTGTTAGCCGCCGTGGCGTTCTCGGCGTTGTTGCGCGTCTGCTCGTTCATCTCGGTGACCGAGGATGAGATCTCCTCGAGGGCAGCGGCCTGCTGGGTCGCATCGTTGGCCAGACTGGAGCTGCTGTCGGCAACCTGAACCGCTCCAGAAGAAATCTGGGAGCTGGCAATCTGAACCGTCTGCATGGCATCGGTCAGGCCGGCACAGGCCCTGGCCATCGGTTTGGCGATGAGCCCCTTGGCCTGGAAGGTGAAGTCACCGATTGCCAGGCGGTTGAAGGATTCAAGGACCTGGTCCCTCAGGTTGTCGGCAAAGCGGTTCAGCGCCTGGGCCAGTTGGCCGATTTCATCACGCCGTCTGGTATCGATACGATGATCCAGGTTGCCCCCTTCCAGTTCATCGAGCATATGCAGGGTTTTGCGGAAGGGGCGGATGACCGCTTTGGTTGTGAAGAAGGCGATGAAAACTCCAAGGGCAATCAGCAGGATGACAAAGATGATCGTTGCCTTGCTGATAGTCGAGGAGAGCGCGGCATCCGCTTCATCCAGGGAATGGATGATCTCAAAGGCCCCGTGCATCTCTCCGGCTTTCCAGTTTTCCATTCTTGCCCCGGTCGGATCGCTGCCGTTACTGTTCCCCCAGTACTGCTGCGATTTCTGAGGATCCCCGTGACAGTAGAGGCAGGTTTCGCTCAGGTAGACAGCGCGGAAATAGTGAACTGAATTGGTCTGCTCATCAATTTCATAATACTCATCCAGGCGCTCATTCTTCATCTTGGTCAGAGCCCGGCCTTCCATCTCATTCGGCGTGTTGCTCTGGTTACGCGGTTGGAATTTGGGAACCTTGAAGGTATAGTTCCCCTCTTCGGCTTTACGCATCGCTGCCCGCCATGCTGAAACGACAGGGACCGCGGAGAGGATCTTCTCCTTCTCTCCCTGGTCGGCCCATTGTTTCAGCTCTTCAACGCTGAACAGTCCCTGCTGCCATTTGTCTTCCATCTCCTGGCGGGTTGATTCGACCGTTCTGGCCAGGATTCTCGATTTGTCGATCGCCGCATCCAGGGTGCGGTCTTTTTCGTGAAAATAAAAACTGACGAACAGAATAATCAGCAGTATTGCTGGCAGGGCAACGCCGCCGACAATCAATTTTGTCCGGAGAGACGATGACGACATGAAAGTCTCCTTTGTCGAAGGGAACGAACAACTATGATATATAATTGAGACATTTTAATTTTCATATAAGACAAAGTCAATCGATAATGTAAAGCTAATTTAATGGAGATTTTTTATGGAGCTGTCGTGGAGTGAGCAGGGCATAACCTGCAAAATGTCTGGATGGCTTAGAGGGGGAAGGCTTTCTGCCGAAGGCAGAAAGCCTCTGTCGCTTTATTCGCTGCGTTCGGTGACTTCCAGCAGGTGATAGCCGAACTGGGTTTTGATCGGTCCGAGCACCTTGCCGACTTCACCAGTGAAGACCGCTTCGTCGAATTCAGGAACCATCTGGCCGCGGCCAAATTCGCCAAGCTCACCCCCCTGACGGCCGGAAGGGCATTTGGAATGAACTTTGGCGATTTCGGCAAAGTCCTCGCCGCCTTCGATCAGCTTTTTCAGGGTTTGACAGTCCGCTTCACTCGGGACCAGAATGTGTCTTGCTTTGGCTCTTGCCATATCGTTTCTCCTTATAGGATAGGTGTTGAATTGTTTTTGTACCCGATTATCCTTTGTTGTTGCAAGGGAGGGGCAAAGATTGAAGTCTCTTGACACTGGCCCGGAGTGTTCATAGACTCCGCTGGGTTTGATGAAAAGTTCTCTTTATAGGAGTTGATATGAGTTTATGTCCCTGTGGCAGCGGGCAGGAGTTTGCGGCCTGCTGTGAACGAGTACTGAAGGATTTCACCCTGGCCAAAACGGCCGAACAGCTGATGCGTGCACGTTATACGGCTCATGTCAAGGTCGATATCGATTTTGTTCAGAACACAACTCATCCGGACCACCGGGCTGATTACGATGAGAAAACCGCCAGGGATTGGGCCGAAAAGTCCGAATGGCTCGGTCTTGAAATCGTCAGTGCCAAGGGTGCCGATGCTGATGACAAGGGCGAGGTCGAATTTATCGCCCGTTACAAGATCAACGGAGCAAAGCAGAGCCACCATGAGCGCGCCAGCTTTGAGAAGAAGGACGGTCACTGGTACTTCAGCGACGGTGAGATGGTCAAGAATCAGCCCGTTACCTCCCAGAAGGTCGGGCGCAACGATCCGTGTACCTGCGGGAGTGGTAAGAAATACAAGAAGTGCTGCGGCTAAGAGACTGGGGGGGGGGCTTTGGCCTTTTTCATTCATATAAAGCCGGGAACCGGCTTTGCGACTGCGCGAATTCGAGGCGCTAGGCGCCTCGTCTGAGCCTGTAGAGAATAGCAACCCCAATGCTACGAAGAGTGCCAGAAACAATTTGCGTCAGTTATAAAAGGCTGCTTTTTGCTTACTTTTTTCAGCCTGAAAAAAAGTAAGGCGCCGTACGGGCGCGCGAGCCCGTGGTCTTGATTCTTGAAATAATCCTGAAAAATCAAAGACGAAACCGGCGGGTCTCGTCCCGCCAGACGACTGACTTTCCTTTGATCGCAAAGGAAAGTCAGCAAAGGAAACTCTTTAAAAACACTGACGTAATCCAGCAATGTCATCCACAACCGGCCCGCACCAGCAAAAAGGAAGGCGCCCAACGATGGGCGCTGCCCATCTAACTGGCAGAACCGAATTTATTAAGGTCAATCAACCGCCGAGGTAGGCCTTTTTGACCTCCGGATTGCCGAGCAGCTCCTCACTGGTCCCTTCGGCGACGATCTTGCCGGTATCGAGGACATAACCCCGGTGAGCCAGGTTGAGGGCCAGGTTGGCATTCTGCTCGACGAGCAGGATGGTCATCCCTTCCTCGTTGAGCTGTTTGAGCTTACGGAACAGCTCATACTTGAGAACCGGGGCCAGCCCCATACTCGGTTCATCGAGGAGCAGGACCTTGCAGCCGGTCATCAGCGCACGGCCGACGGCCAACATCTGCTGCTCGCCACCGCTTAAGGATTCACTGCGCTGGTTACGGCGTTCCTTGAGTCTTGGAAAGAGGTTGAAGATGTATTCGTACTCTTTCTCCAGGTCGGCATCCTTCTCCCTGGCGTAGGTCGCCAGCTTGAGGTTCTCCATAACCGTCAGGTTGCCGAAGATCCGGCGTCCTTCCGGTGACAGGGCCAGATGCAGATCCTTGACCACCGAATCCGGTTTAGTAGCAAGGATCGATTCCCCCTTGAACTTGATATCCCCGGCTATAACGCGTGGCGCCTCGGGCGGCGGCAGCCTGGCAATGGTATAGAGGCTGGTGGTCTTGCCGGCACCGTTGGCACCGATCAGGGTGACGATCTCACCTTCGTTGACATGGAAACTGATGCCGTGAAGGGCCTGGATGTTCCCATACTTGACTTCAAGATTTTCGACGGAAAGTAGCATCAGA
The DNA here is from genome assembly GCA_963676795.2 of Geopsychrobacteraceae bacterium. Taxonomy (GTDB): domain Bacteria; phylum Desulfobacterota; class Desulfuromonadia; order Desulfuromonadales; family Geopsychrobacteraceae. Next base: position 542,234 of record CAXXTB010000002.1, read on the forward strand.
TATTATCATCTCCCAGGTAGGCCGTGATAACAGCCGGGTTGTTGCGAATCTCTTCCGCGTCGCCTTCGGCGATAGTCTGGCCGAAGTCGATCACCTTGATCTTGTTACAGAGCTCCATCATGACGTCCATGTGATGTTCGATCATCCAGATGGTGACATCGAAGGTCTCATGAATCCAGCGCACCAGGCGGATCAGTTCCTTGATGTCCGCTGAGTTGAGGCCTGCCGCCGGTTCATCCAAAAGCAGTAGCTTGGGATGGGTCGACAGGGCGCGGGCGATTTCGAGTTTGCGCTGGGTGCCGTAGGGAAGGTTCTTCGGTAGCTCCTCGGCAAATCTGGTCAGCTGGAAGATGTCGAGCAGCTCATCCGCTTCCTTTTTGATTTCCGCTTCGCGCTTCAGATAGCGGCGGCTGCGGATCGCACTGTGGAAAAAACCGTAGCCGAGCCGGTAGTGCTGGGCGACGCGGATGTTGTCCATGACCGTCATGTCGTTCCACAGGCGAATATTCTGGAAGGTTCTGGCGACTCCGAGGGAGGTGACCTTGTGCGGTTTCAGGCCTGCTGTCGGCGCGCCGCCGATGAGGATCTGTCCTTCGGTCGGCTGATAGAAACCGCTGACCAGGTTGAAGACGGTGGTCTTGCCGGCACCGTTGGGGCCGATCAGTCCGGCCAGCTCATTCTTTTCAAGGCGGACATTGAAATCGGATACAGCCGTCAGGCCGCCGAAGCGCTGGGTCAGGCCGCGGACTTCGAGGACCGGAACTGCGACTTGTTCTGTCTGTGCATTCATCACGTCAAACCTCTACTTGAAACGATAAAATTTCTTCAGCCGCGGGAAGATGTCGGACAGTTCGCGGTTGCCCATGATCCCTTCCGGTCTGAACTGCATGAGGATGATCAGCAGCAGCGGAATGGCGACCCACTTGATGATCTGCAGCGGGCGCAGTAGCTCGAGCAGAATGGTAAACAGGACCGCCGAGAGGATCGAGCCGGACAGTGAACCCATACCCCCCAGGTAAACCATGACCATGACCTCGGTCGACTTGAGGATGTTGAAGCTGCCCGGGTTGACGTAGCCGATGATGTAGGCGAACAGTCCGCCACCGATACCGGCCATCCCCGAGGAGAGCATGAAGGTGATGGTCTTGATCTTGTTGGTGTTGACGCTCATGATCTCGGCCGCGACCTCATCCTGGCAGATCGCCGTGACCCCCTTGCCGAAGGTCGATGAGACATAGCGGCGCATCGCCCAGACACAGAAGATGGTGAAGAGAAACACCCAGATCGGCATCCAGGGCAGGTAGGCGACATCCTCCATCGAGCCGACCAGGCTCTTCATCCCCATGAAGCCGCGTGAGCCGCCGATGGCGCCGATATTTTCGATGGCGCTGATGATGATGTAGTTGGCGGCGATGGTGATGATCGCCAGATAGTCGCCGCGTGTTTTGTAGGACGGAAAAGCGACCAGCAGGCCGGCCAGGGCCGCGGCGATGCCGCCGATCAGGATGATGAACGGAAAGGCGTAGAGTGCGTAAGACGGATCGAGCAGCGGCGCGCCGAAGACCTTGTCCTTGGCGAACAGCCAGACGCCGAGGATCGAAGAGACGTAGGCGCCGACGCACATGAAGCCTGCGTGTCCGCAGGAAAATTCCCCCATGTAGCCGTTGACCAGATTGAGGCTGGTCGAGAGGATGACATTAACCCCCATGAACATCAGTACCGAGAGGATATAGAGGCTGACATACTCCTCATAGGCGAGCCAGACGATGACCAGACCAACCAGGGCCAGAATCAGGTGGACGGAATAGCGACGTAACATGTGATGCCCTCCTAGATTTTGGTCGTTTTGGCGATACCGAACAGGCCGGTCGGTTTCCAGGTCAGGATAGCCAGCAGGACGGCAAAGGCGATCAGGTCGCGGAAGGTCGAGGGGAAGAAGGCGACGACCATGATCTCGACGGCACCGAGCAGGAAACCGCCGATAAAGGCGCCACGGATGTCGCCGATACCGCCTACAACCGCTGCGATAAAGGCTTTCCAGCCGATCAGTGCGCCCATGTAAGGTTCAAGAACCGGATAGCTCATAGCGAACAGCAGCCCGGCCAGTCCGGCGAAGCCGGAACCGAGGATAAAGGTGACGACAATGATATGGTCAAGCGGAATTCCCATCAGCGGGATCGCAAATTTGTCGTAGGAAATGGCCCGCATCGCCATGCCGACCCGGGTCTTGGTGACCACCCACTGGAGGAACAGGAAAACGACGATGGCGGTCAGGATAACAGCGACCTTCAGGTTGGTGAAGGTGACGCCGCCCAAACTGTATACCGTTTCATTAACCAGTGACGGAAAGGCCTTGCGGCTGGCACCCAGAATCGCCAGGTTGCCGTTTTCCAGGATCAGCCCGCACATCAGGGCGGTGATAACGACGTAAAGGCGGTGGGCTCCCTTGCGGCGCAGCGGTCGGTAGGCGATCCGTTCCAGGGTGACGCCGACCAGCGAGGTCAGGATCATCGTCAGCGGAATGCAGAGCGCCAGCGCGACCCAGCCGGGCAGGCCGAGTGTCGTCAGAAAAAAGGTGGCGACAAAGAAGGCAATATAGGCTCCGACCATAAAGACATCGCCATGGGCGAAGTTGATCAGGGTCAGTACCCCGTAAACCAGGGTATAGCCGAGAGCGATCAGGGCATAGAAACTGCCCCATTGGAGTGCATTGATGATGTTCTGAATGATGCTGGCCGCTGAAACTTCCATAGTTTAACTTTCAATGGCTTTGAGGGCTGGCAGACAGCCCTGGTGTTGATGAAGGATGATCTTTCGAATGCTTTACATTTGGTGGTCTGGATCGATGTCATGCCAGACAATGAAGAGGCAGTGGGCTTTGAGCCCACTGCCGGTCTGATGTCACGGATTATTGAGGGCAGACGGATTCGGTAAATTCGAATTCGCCGCTGTTGCTGATCTTGACGACAACGGCGCACTTGACCGGGTCGCCCTGGTCATCGAACTTCATGCTGCCGGTGATGCCGTCGAAGCTGGCGATGGCGGCCATCCCTTCGCGGACGGCTTTGCGGTCGCGCTTGAGCTTGCCCGACAAACCATCGGTGTTCTGGATGGCCTGAAGGATAACGCGGGTTGCGTCCCAGGTCAGCGCTGCGACATCGTCAGGGGTATAGCCGTACTTTGCAGTATAACGCTCGATGAATTCCTTGGTTGCGCCGGTCGCACCGGCTGCAGCGTAGTGGGTTGAGAAGTGCAGCCCTTTGCAGTCGTCGCCGCAGAGGGTCATCAGCTCGGAAGAACCCCAGGCGTCAGAACCCATGAATTCCCCTTTGTAGCCCAGTTTACGGGCCTGGGGAACGATCAGAGCAACCTGGTTGTAGTTGTCCGGGACGAAGATGAAATCCGGTTTGGCGGCAATGATCTTGGTCAGCTGGGCACTGAAGTCCTGATCCTTGGTGCCGTGGCTTTCAAAGGCGACGACGCTGCCTGCGCCCATCTTGTTCTCAAAGACCGATTTGAAGATTTCAGCCAGGCCTTTGGAGTAGTCGTTGGACAGATCGTAGAGAACGGCTGCATTCTTGGCGCCGAAGGTCTTGATCGCAAAGTTCATGGCTACAGGACCCTGGAAGGGGTCGAGGAAGGCAGCGCGGAAAACCCAGGGGCGATCGTAGGTGGCATCCGGGTTGGTCGACCAGGGAGAGATCATGACCACGCCACTGTCGTTAGCGACCTGGCCGGCAGGAACGGCCTGTTTCGAAGAGTTCGGACCGACCATGGCGAGGATTCCATCTTTTTCGATCAGTTTCAGAGCGGTGGTAACGGCCGACTCGGCTTTGGCTTCGTTATCTTCGTAGATGAAGTCGAGCATGTATTTTTTGCCGCCGACTTCGAGGCCGCCGGCGCCGTTGATATCGGCTTTTAGCATTTCAGCGGCGTATTTTGAGGATTCGCCGACTTTCGGGATGTCCCCGGTCAACGGAATGTTGAAACCGATCTTGATGGTGTCGGCAGCCATGGCTGGTAAGGCCAGCATCACGGCAGCCAGGGTAAGCAATACTGCGCACAGGGTCTTGTTCATGTTGCCTCCTCTTGTTCGGGTAAGTTGAGTTGAAATGCAGTGAACAAACACTTTCTTGGCAGAAAAAACAAAACCGCCCGCCTGGTTTTCAACCGGGCTGTGGCGGCGTCATTGCTCAGCCATCTGCGATCTGTTTTCTCCTTTGTTTACTCATGTTTCATGAGCATGGACGACAGTGGTTATCTTTTTTCATTTGCTCAAAAATTGCAATAACTTTATTGATATTGCTAGGAAAAATAGAAACCTTTAAGGTTCCGCTGATGGGTATGTCTGTCCATTGATTCTTTAGCGTTTTAATTGACATTTGATTGCAAACTGATTATTGTGCAAATGCACATATGCTGTGCGTGAAAACAGATGCTGACCGACAGGAAAAAGATGTCCCCAAGACCGAGAAAACCAAGAATCTGCTGCCCGACCCGGCGTCCGACAGATAATCTCTATAAACCCGCCGGAACCCCGACGACCAGACTGGAAAAGGTGGCTATCGAAGCCGATGAGCTGGAGGCGCTTTCACTCTGTGATCGTGACGGCATGACCCAGGCTGAGGCCGGTGACCTGATGGGGATCTCACGCGGAACCGTGCAGCGCCTGGTGACCAGTGGCCGGAAAAAGATCATCGAAGCCCTGATTGAGGGGCATGCCCTGGTTCTCAAGCCGCACGAAGGAGGTGCCGATGAGCCGATCTGAGCTGATTGAAATCATCACCACCGGCGGCACCATCGATAAAATCTATTTCGATGCCAAAAGCAGTTATGAAATCGGCGATCCGCAGATTGGTGAGGTGCTCAAAGAGGCCAACCTGACCATTCCTTACCAGATCAGATCTGTGTTGCGTAAAGACAGTCTGGAGCTGACCGGAGAAGATCGTGAAACCATCAGGCGTGCCGTTGAAGAGAGTGACGCTCAGCGAGTCGTTGTTACCCACGGTACGGACACCATGGTCAGGACAGCGCAGGTTCTGTCAGCGGTAAAGGGGAAGACCGTGGTTCTGACCGGCTCAATGCAACCGGCCCGTTTTCGTCTGAACGATGCTGCTTACAATATCGCTGCGGCCATGACCGCAGTCCAGATTCTGCCCGCCGGTACCTGGATCGTCATGAACGGACGCGTCTTCGATCCGCACAAAACCCATAAAAATGTTGAAATGAACCGGTTCGAGGAAATCTGAGACTGTTTACAGCCCAGAGATTGACTCTCTCCTACAGCTGAAAATCATCGCATCACGCATCACGCATCACGCATCACGCATCACGCATCACGTGCTTAATTCAGATTTTCTGGACTGCGCTGGCAGATCAGGATGCTGCTGCCCGGCTGTTTTTTGGCGGCTTTTTTTGTCTCTGTGCAGATATCGATAACTTCCATGACACTTGAGAATTGACGCCTGGTCAGATCGACCCCGCCCATGCTCAGGCTGACCAACGGATGGCGCCGCTCTTCCCCTTCGCGGTTGTAGGCGACAACGTAACCTTTCTCTATATCTTCCGTGTTATAAAACTCCCTGATTCCAACGTCGATACGGCGGATAATCTCTGCTGCAATGGTCGCGCATTTCTCCGCCGGAGCGATGAAGACAAAATCGTCGCCACCGATATGGCCGAGGAATGAGTCGCCACAGCCGTTCTGTTGCAGAGCGACACGAATGACATTGGCCGTGAAGCTGATCAGGTCATCTCCCTGGCCGAAGCCGTAGGTGTCGTTGTAGACCTTGAAGTGATCGAGATCGGCGTAGATGACGCAGACCTGCTGCGCCTCGGCAAGGGCTCTTTCCAGTTCGTTGCGGATGCTGTTATTGCCCGGCAGCCCGGTATTGGGGTTGGCGTCGAGGGCCAGTTGATGAAGCCGTCTGAGTTCTTTGACCGCCCTGGCCAGTTTGAGTTGATTCTTGATTCTGGCCAGCACCGAAGGTGCATTGTAGGGCTTGGCGATATAGTCAGCGGCTCCGACATTGAAGGCCTTCTCTTCCGCAGCGGGAGATGCGTCTGAAGTCAGAAAGATCACCGGAATCTCGCGGCTGTACTCCTCGTCTTTCAGCCGGGAGCAGATCGCGAACCCGCTTTCGCCAGGGTAACGGGTGTCGAGCAGGATCAGGTCGATCGTCTGTTTGTTGACAGCTTTGAATATCTCGTCACTGTTCTGGGCGATGGCCACATGGTAGTGATCCTTGAGGGTGCCGATCAGGGTCGCCTGATTGAAGATCTCCGGATCGGCGATCAGGATTCTGCTTTTTTCGCTTGAGCTCATATGCGTCCTTGCACAAGCTTAACGGTTAGAGAATCTGGCTGAGGAACAGCTTGGTTCTCTCATGCTGCGGGTTGTCAAAGAAGACATCCGGGCTGTTCTCTTCGACGATCTGTCCATAGTCCATAAACAGGACCCGGTCGGCAACACTCTTGGCGAAACCCATCTCGTGGGTGACAACGAGCATGGTCATCCCTTCTTCGGCAAGATCGATCATGACGTCGAGGACTTCCTTGATCATCTCCGGGTCGAGCGCTGAGGTCGGTTCGTCAAACAGCATGACCTCGGGGCTCATGCACAGACTGCGGGCGATGGCGACGCGCTGTTGCTGACCACCCGACAACTGGCCGGGATATTTCTTGGCCTGTTCGGCGATGTGGACCTTTTCCAGATACATCATGGCCGCTTCCTCAGCCTGCTTCTTCGGGATCTTACGGACCCAGATCGGACCCAGGGTCAGATTTTCCAGAATCGTCAGGTGCGGAAACAGGTTGAAGTGCTGAAAGACCATGCCGACTTCGGCCCGGACTTTTTCGATATTCTTGATGTCGTTGGTCAGTTCGACGCCGTTGACGATAATCTGTCCGCGCTGGTGCTCTTCCAGGCGGTTGATGCAGCGGATCAGGGTTGATTTTCCCGAACCGGACGGTCCGCAGATAACGATCCGCTCCCCTTCCTGCACTTCGAGGTTGATATCGCTCAAAACATGAAACTCACCGTACCACTTGTGCATGTCCCTGATGGTGATGATCGGCCCGGACTTCGGTGTTTCATCTTTCACTTTATTCATCGTGTTTTCCTCGTTAGCCAGCGACCTCAATCAGTGGCCGGTATGCAGCTCTTTTTCAAGCTTGCGGCTGTAGCTGGACATGCCGTAGCAGAAGATAAAATAGAGAATTGCCAGGAAAATATAGGCCTCTGTCGAGTAGCCGGTCCAGTTCGGGTTGGACAGCGCAACCTTGGTCGTCTTGAGTATGTCGTATAGGGCGATGATAACAACCAGCGAGGTGTCCTTGAACGCCGAAAGCAGGATGCCGACCGTTGGCGGTATGACGATTTTCAGGGCCTGGGGCAGAACGATCAGCCTCATCGTCTGGTTGTAGTTCAGCCCAAGAGAGTCGGCCGCTTCATACTGCCCTTTGGGGATCGCCTGCAGGCCGCCACGCACGACCTCGGCGATATAGGCGGCGGTAAAGAGGATGATGGCGACCTGGGCACGCAGGACCTTGTCGATGGTGACGCCCTCCGGCAGAAACAGCGGGAACATGACCGAGGACATGAACAGCAGGCTGATCAGGGGAACCCCGCGGATCATTTCGATATAGATGACGCACAGGGTTTTGATCGCCGGCATGCGCGAACGGCGTCCCAGGGCGAGCAGAACCCCGAAGGGGTAGGCGACGATCATGCCGAAAAACGACAGGATCAGGGTCAGCGGCAGGCCGCTCCACTGCGAGGTCTCAACGACCGGCAGGCCAAAGCCGCCATGCATCAACACCGCCATGACGATGATATTGACGAGCCAGACCCAGAGCAGCGATTTCTTCCAGCGCTTGCGCTCCTTTGAGTAGATGACCATGCCGATCAGCAGTACCATCATCAGCAGGGGCCGCCATTCCTGGCCTTCCGGATAGAAGCCGAGGAAGATGAACTTGATGTTGTTGGGGATAACCGACCAGCAGGCGCCGTCGATATCGCGACAAGCCTCAGCAGTGCTGTTCCACAGGCTGTCGATGAAGGCCCATTTGATCAGCGGCGGGATCAGCCAGAGCAGGATGCCGATGGTGACGATCGTCAACAGTGAGTTGAGCCAGGAGCTGAACAGGTTCTGTTTCAGCCAGCCCAGCACACCGACATTGGTCACCGGTGGTTTGAGGTATTCACGTTTTGGATTCGCCGGTACTGACATATTATCTCTCCACCAGCGCAGTGCGATTATTGTACCAGTTCATGAACAGGGAGGTACTCAGGCTGAAGAACAGGTAAACGACCATGATGATGGCGACCCCTTCGATCGCCTGACCGGTCTGGTTGATGGTTGTATTGGTGACGGCGACAAAATCGGCGTAGCCGATCGCTACCGCCAGGGTACTGTTTTTGGTCAGGTTGAGCATCTGGCTGGTCAGTGGCGGAATAATGACCCGCAGGGCCTGAGGAAGTACAACCAGTTGCAGAATGCGGCCCGGACGCAGACCGATCGACATGGCCGCTTCGATCTGACCTTTGCCGATCGCCTGAATTCCGGCGCGGACGATCTCGGCGACAAAGGCCGAGGTGTAGAGCACCAGCCCCAGCAGCAGGGCGCTGAATTCGGGGCTGACCGTGAGCCCGCCGCGGAAGTTGAAGCCTTTCAGTTCAGGAACATTCATGCCGGTCGGCGCGCCATAGGCGATCCAGATCAGCAGCGGGATGACAATTGCCAGTGCCACGGTGATGCGCAGGGCGGGCAAGGCTTTGCCGGTTCTGGCCTGTCTGCGGTAGCCCCAGCGGTTGAAAAAATAGCCGAAAACCAGCACAACGAGGAATGCCAACCCCATGGCCGGATAGGCCGGATGGGCCTCGGGGATTGCGAAGATCAGTCCCCTGTTGCAGAGAAAAACTCCGGAGATCGGGTTGAGTGCCTGGCGTGGCTTGGGAAAAGCTTCATAGAAAATGGCGTACCAGAAGAACAGCTGGAGCAAAACCGGGATGTTCTGCATGACCTCGATAAAAAGTGCCGAAATTTTGGCAATCAGCCAGTTTTTGGAAAGCTTGGCAATGCCGATCAGGGTGCCGAAAATGATCGTCAGAATGATGCCGAAAAAGGCGACCTTGATGGTGTTCAGGGCACCGACGACCAGGGCTCTGGCGTAGCTGTCAGCAGCCGAGTAATCGATCAGCGATTCGGCGATTTCGAAAGAGGCCTCTTTGCCGAGAAAGTCGAAGCCGGTAGCTATCGATTGTCTGGCCAGGTTGGCCTGGGTATTGGCAAACAGGTAGTAGCCGATGGCAAAGACGATAACCAGGGCCACAAACTGGAAGACCAGGGCCCGCTTGTCCGGGTCGCGCCAGAAAGGGACAGTCGGTGCTGACTGGTCATGACGTTTGTCTGGAGCCGCTGTCTTCAAAATGAATTCCCCGTCGATAGCAGATAGATTCACCGGCAGCGAAGCTGGCTCCGCTGCCGGTGGTTATAACAAAAATTATTTGAATGGTGGAGAATACATCAGACCGCCGTTGGTCCACAGGGCGTTGAGACCCCGCTCGATACCAAGCTTGGTATTGACACCAACGTTACGCTCAAAGACTTCGCCGTAGTTGCCAACCTGCTTGATGATGTTGTAGGCCCATTTCTCGTCGAGGCCAAGGGCCGCGCCGTTACCGGCAGAGACACCGAGGAAACGCTGAATGGCCGGGTTGGTGCTCTTGAGCATTTCGTCGACATTGGCCGAGGTGATGCCCAGCTCTTCGGCTTCGATCATGGCCAGAACCGAGAAGTCGACGATGTCGCGGAACTGGTCGTCACCATGGCGGACGGCAGGGGCCAGAGGCTCCTTGGAGATGATTTCCGGCAGGATGATGTAGTCTTTCGGGTTCGGAGCGACCGCGCGACTGCCGGCGAGCTGAGAGGCGTCGGAGGTCAGCACGTCGCAGCGCCCGGCGAAGAAGGTTTTGGCAAGCTCGCTGGTCGATTCGATGACGACCGGATTCCAGGCCATCTTGTGGTTGCGGAAATAGTCAGCCGCATTCTGTTCGGTTGTGGTTCCCGGCAGAACACAGACCGTGGCGCCATCGAGCTCGGTGGCGCTCTTGACCCCGAGATCCTTGGAGATCAGGAAGCCCTGGCCGTCATAGTAGTTGACAGTGACAAAGTTCAGACCGAGCTGGGTTTCGCGGCTCAGGGTCCGGGTTGCGTTACGGGTAAGCAGATCGATTTCGCCGGACTGCAGAGCGGTAAAACGCTGCTGGGCCGTCAGCGGGGTGAATTTGACCTTGTCGGCGTCACCGAAGATGGCCGCGGCAACGGCGCGGGCGGTGTCGACATCGAGGCCCTTCCAGACCCCTTTTTCATCCGGCATGCCGAAGCCGAAGACGCCGCCGTTGACGCCGGCCTGAATGAAGCCTTTTTTCTTGACGGTATCGAGGTCCTTGCCGGCGTAGGCCAGACTGACAAGGGCCAGGCTGATGATGGCACAGAGCAAGACAGATTTTCTCATTCTCATGACGATCTCCTAAGTTATGCGTTTACGTGCAAAAAAGATCTGAACACAAACGGAAAGTGCCGAACGTCCGTCGGCGAGCGGTCATCGGTCAATCTATGCAGCCATTAAATATATGTATTTAATCATATACGGTAGAACTGTACCCGTGTCAAATGAGTGTGATTGTTTTTTTATCTGTAATAACGACAGTTTTCTTTAATGTTGGGGCTGGAACGGCCTGCTGCTCTCGACCTTGAAAGCAGCAGGCGAAGGGGCTGGTGATCAGCGCTCAACTGGGTGCCGTCCGGAAACTCCGGACGGGCACAGTGTCAGTTTCTGATACTAGCTGGCCATGTGATGCGCAACATACTTGCCGTTTTTATGGCAGCGGGAGCCGTCTGAGCGCTGCAGGATGGCACATTCGTCATGGGCGTCGACCCGCAGGCCGACAACCTTGTAGGAGAAATGCCCCTGCTCGAATGATTGCCCCAGCCACTCGGCGCGCATGCCGAAGCTTTCGGCATAAGAGAGGAAATCTTCTTCCTCTTTTTCGCTGGCGACGGTTTCTTTTCGTTCCGGGACATTCAGTTGGCAATAGCAGCTGAACGTGGTTGCGTCGGGATAGAGACGTCCATTGGGGAAGGAAAGAAGCAGGCCGTATTTCTCGGCGATAGGTTTGAGTGCTTCAGCGATTTCGGTGTTGATTGTCGTGCAGAGGTCTTCGGTCAGTTTTTTTACTTGGCTCATGTGACACTCTCCTTCCTTCAGTGAAAAAGTTATGACACTGCGAGGTTCCTGGAGGACGTCGTTGGCCGCCATTGATGTCCCATAGAAGTGTGATGGTTTCTTCCAGCGGCTTCCATAGCCTTTGGCGGGACTGAATCTCAATGAATAATATGCTGCTATTTTAGCACTTTCCCCTTTTGGTTCAAGGGGAAAGTGCTGATTCTTTTTCAGCCTGAATCGGGAGGGAATGCGTTGCTTAACGCAACAGGAGCAGCGGCTGCTCGGTTGCGAGCAGCATCTTGACGGTGAAGCTGCCGATCAGCATGTCCCTGATCCGGTGATGGGTAAAGGCGCCCATGACGGTCAGGTCTATCTGTTCCTGCCGCTGATAGCTGCACAGAACGTCCTGCGGGGTGCCGGACAGTTCGGCAACGGTCACCTCGAACCCGGCTTTTTTGAGCTGGCCTGCGGCGCGCTCGATAGTGTCTTTGAATTTCTGCGACTGGTTGACGTTGACCAGGTGACAGGGCAGGCCTCTGAGTAGAGGACGTTCGGTCAGCATTTTGAGCGCTTTGAAGGAGCCTTCGCTGCCGTCGAAGGCGAGCATGATTTTGGTCGGTTCCTTAAACGCACGGTTGACGATGAAGATCGGCTTGTAAAGAGAGCGCACGACGGTTTCCAGGTGAGCGCCGATCCGCTGTTCGCGGTCCTGACTCTTGAGGCCGCGGATGCCCATGAACAGGACCCGGATGTCATCTTCCGCATCGACCAGGGTTTTATGCAGGGAACCCATGCGTTGGCTGTGCAGTGGCTGCGGGCCGCCGGCATTGACGATCCGTTCGCTGAGCCTGTGCAGCAGGGTTTGCCCTTCTTCGATGAGTATCCGGCTGCGTTTTTCCTCCAGGCTGACCAGCTCTTCCATCAGCTGTTCGCTGGCTCCAAGGCCGATGCTGCCACTTAAGTCGAGGACGGTATCGGCACGCTCTTCGATGCTGTGCAGCAATTTGATGTCGACGCCGATCCGTCTGTGCGCCCACAGGGCGTAATCGCAGACGGCGTCGGTGAAAGGGGAGCCGTCGACACAGGCGACAATCTTGGCTTCAGGGTTGATCTGCATTTAGTGGCCTCCAAGAACCTTGTCCAGTTGTTCAGGTTTGTCGTAGCTGCCAAAGCGATCGACAATGGTTTCGCTGGCTTCATTGAGGCCAATGACATTGACCTTGCTACCGTTGCGTCTGAATTTGATGACGGTCTTGTCCAGCGCGCCGACGGCCGAAATATCCCAGAAGTGGGCCCGGCTCAGGTCGATGGTGATTTCGTCGACCGCCTCGCGAAAGTCAAAGGCACTGACAAACTGGCTTGCCGAAGCGAAGAAGACCTGGCCGACGACATGATAACAGCGTTGTCCGCTCTGTGCATCCAGTTTTGACTCGACGTACAAGAAGCGGCCGATCTTGTTGGCGAAAAAGAGCGCTGCCAGCAGGACGCCGGAGAGTACCCCGAGAGCCAGATTGTGGGTCCAGACGACCACGACCACGGTGACCAGGATGACCAGATTGGTCGACAGCGGCCGGTGCCGCGCCTCTTTGATCGACTCCCAGCTGAAGGTGCCGATCGAGACCATGATCATGACGGCGACCAGGGCTGCCATCGGAATGATCGAGACGAAGTCGCTCAAAAAGACCACCAGGATCAGCAGCAGAATACCGGCGACCAGAGTCGAAAGACGCCCGCGGCCGCCCGATTTGACGTTGATGACCGACTGGCCGATCATGGCGCAACCGGCCATGCCGCCGAACAGGCCGGAAACGACATTGGCCAGCCCCTGCCCCTTGCACTCGCGGTTCTTGTCGCTGTCGGTGTCGGTGAAATCATCGACAATGGCGCTGGTCATCAGCGACTCGAGCAGACCGACAACCGCCAGCGGGATAGAGTAGGGGAGGATGATCTTCAATGTCTCAAGATTCAGCGGGACATCGGGCCAGAGGAAAATCGGCAGTGAGTCGGGCAGCTCGCCCATGTCGCCGACGGTGCGGATGTCGATCTTGAGAAAATAGCACGCGGCCGTCAAAAGCAGGATCGCCACCAGCGGCGACGGGATGGTCTTGTTGATGCGCGGGAAGGTGTAGATGATCAGCAGGCCGACAGCGGTGACGGCATAGACATGCCAGGTCACATGGGTCAGTTCCGGCAGTTGGGCCATGAAGATCAGAATCGCCAGCGCGTTGACAAAGCCGGTGACGACCGCCTTGGAGACGAAGCGCATCAGCTCGCCGAGACGCAGGTAGCCGGCGATAATCTGCAGGACACCGGTCAGGAGACTGGCGGCGAACAGGTACTGCAGGCCGTGCTCCTTGACCAGGGTGGTCATCAGCAGTGCCATGGCACCGGTCGCTGCGGAGATCATCCCGGGTCTGCCGCCGGTGATGGCGGTAACCACGGCAATACAGAAGGAGGCATAGAGGCCGACCTTGGGATCGACCCCGGCGATAATCGAAAAGGCGATCGCTTCTGGGATCAGGGCCAGGGCGACGACACAGCCGGCCAGGATATCGGCGCGTTTGTTGCCGAGCCAGTCTTGCTTTTTTGAGAGTAACAGCATTGTTTTGTATTCCATCAGTCATGCAGAAAAAAGCTTCAGGAGACTACCTGCTCCTGTTTTTTTGAACAAAAGGGTGAACCTAACGAATTAACTTTGTGTGAGGCAAGTTAATTTTCTTTGATTGGGGCGGATCATGGGTGGTTGTTTTTGAACTCATTCGGTTCTGCCCGTTAGATGGGCATAGCCCATCTAACGGGCGCCTTCTGTTTTGCTGGCTCGAACCGATGGAGATGACTAGAACAGCTTACGTCAGTGTTTTTCAAGAGTCAAAAGCACGGGCTCGCGCGCCCGTACGGCGCCTTACTCTTTTGTCTTGCCACAAAAGAGTAAGCAGAAAAGGGCAGTTTTAAATGCTGATGTAAATTGTTCGTGGTGATCTTCGTAGCTTCTGGGCTGCTATTCTCTACACGCTCAGACGAGGCGCTTTGCGCCCCGATTCGCGCAATCGCAAAGCCGATTCCCGGCTTGATATGATTGGAACAGGCCTTTCTTTTGGATCATTTGTGGTTTGGCTGCATTAGAAGCTGACAGTCAGCGAAGCCCCGATCATTCTCGGCTGTTGTTGCAGCGGAGCGTCGGTGTCGTTGTTGCTGATCAGGATCGTCGAATCATCATCGAACAGGTTGCTGGCGAACAGCGCCAGGCGGGTCCTGGTGAAGTTGTAGGCGATCTGCATGTCGGCGAGCCAGAAGCTGTCAATCTTCCCGGCGCCGTCATTGTCGTAGTAGGAATAGTAATCGGCAAAGTAGCTGACATCGGCGCTGATATCGAGTTTTCCCCAGTGGTAGATACCTCCCAGGTGCCCCGTATAGCCGGGCGAGCGGGGCAGCTCATTCCCTTCGTAATCGTTCATGCTGAATTTGAGGATCTCTGTTTCCAGCAGGCCGAAGCTGGCCGAAAGTTCCAGGTCTTCGCCAGCCAGCCAGCGGCCGGAGATCTCGGCGCCGTAGGTCTGCACATCGTCGGCATTGATGATGGTGGTCGATTTGGCCGTCAGGTAATAGGGGAGCTGCATATCCCTATAGCGGTTGTAGAAAATATTGGTCGACAGTTCCAGTCGGGCGTCGAAAAGCAGGTGGCGGCAGTACAGCTCGTAATTCCAGACATATTCTTCGTCAAAAGCGTAACTGGTGACCGGCGCCGCGGTGGTGATTCCCGCCCCGCCGGCGCGATAGCCTCGGCTGATCTTTATTCCCAACGTCTGGTCTTGCGCATAGAGCCAGGCCAGGTCGAGTTTCGGCAGCAGGGTCCGGTAGGTTTCGTCGAAATCGATGGACACCGTATTCGCGGCATCCCCGCCGCTGCGCCATCTGTGCTCATATTCATAGCGTGTGCCGAGGATCAGCCGGATCTCGGGACGCAGGGTGAAATTGCCTTCCGCGTAGGCGGAGGCAGTTCTGGTCTTGTCCGTGAAGTTGCTGCCGCCGTAAATATCGACGAATTCATCCTGCTCGGCCTGGAAATAGCGCAGTCCGGCCTGGCCGTAGAAAGGTTCATCACTGGTGCCAAAATGGAATAACGGTTCGACCTGGAACTCGTGTCCGTCGATATTGGCCTCGGGGTTGCTCGGATCGGTCAGGCGGTCGATGGAAAATTCCGAATAGAGCAGGCTGTTCTCCAGTTCTGAGCCGTTATCGAACTGCCATTCCAGATCCCAGCGGCCGGTGGTCGAGGCGGTTTCGAAGACCGGCCGTGCGACGCTGAATTTGGAACCGGTGCTGGTATCCGGAGCATAGTTCTCGTTCTGCGGTGCCCTGGTTTCGATCCGGGTCAGGGCCAGGCTGCTGAGCAGCTGCGACAGTGCATCGGGCAGGTAGAGAAGTTTGCCCCGGTAGGTACTGGTCACAATCCAGCGCGGGTCGCCAGCCTCTGCGTAGGATTCAAGGTCGGTCGCGCTTTTATGCCGTTGCCGGTCGGCACTCAGGCGCAGGGCCAGTTCATCGGTAAGCGGGCCGGAAATCACGGCGGCCAGCTGCGAGTAGGATTGTTCACCGGCGGCGACTTTTGCCTTGTTCTGCCAGTTAAAGGTCGGATCTTCCGATTCGAGAATTACCGCACCGGCAATGGCGTTGCGTCCGGATATATAGCTCTGAGGCCCGAGGTAGATTTCCGTCCGTTCGATATCCCACAGCGATTGCGGGCCGAAGGCCAGTTCGTTGTAGGTCAGCGAACGGCCATCGAGGGTGACATTCAGGCGCGGCCTGAGCCCGGCAAAGAAAGCGACCCGGCCCCGTCCCGGCCCCGAACCGTCAATCCCGCGCACCGTCGGCAGATCGTCGGCGTTGCCGACCGAAACGATGTTGGCTGTTTTGTCGAGCAGATCGTTGACCCGGGTGGCATTGGCCAGCCGGGTGATGGATTCCTCGTCGAACACCTTGACACTCGTGCCGGTTGTCTGGGTCGTCCGCTCGCTTTTTTCACCAGTGACGATGACCGGCGGCAGTACTGAGGCAGGGACGTTTTGAGTGCTTGCATCGCTGATCTGTTGTTCCGCCCGGCATGGAGCCCAGGCGCTGAGGCACAGCAACAGGGCACAGCACGAGGCTGCGTGGCCGAACCGTTTATGACCGGTCAGGTGTGGCATCTTGTTCCTCTCCCAGAGAATGGCGTCAGTTGGTGTTGAACTGCCGTCCAGCATAAACGGTTGATTATAGTGCCAAAAAAAAACATTTCCAGTCGGATAGGCAGTTTTACTGTGGTATTTTTATCAATTTCGACAATCTTCACTACCTCTGCTGACGAATCGCAAGATACTGCTAGACTTTCAATAAACGCAGCAGAGCGCAGAGGAGTGCAGGCTATGGACAGAATCAGGTTTAACTATCGGGAAGAACGCATTGCCTACTTTACCATGGAAATCGGCCTGAGTTCCGAGATCCCGACCTACAGCGGCGGCCTTGGAGTTCTGGCTGGTGATACGATCAAGAGTGCCGCCGACCTGAAGCTACCGATGGTCGCTGTGACCCTGCTTTATCGCAAGGGGTACTTTATCCAAAGCCTCGACAACAAGGGGTGGCAGCACGAACAGCCGGTCAAGTGGCAGCCGGAGCAGCATATGGAGCGGCTGCCGCGTAAATCGATGGTGACCATCGAAGGGCGCGATGTCAAGATTCAGGCCTGGCTGCATCGGGTCAAGAGTCCGTCCGGCGGCGAGGTCCCGGTGCTGTTCCTCGATACCGACATCCCGGGGAATTCTGAACAGGACAGAGGCCTGACCGATTACCTCTACGGTGGTGACAAACTGTTACGTCTCAAGCAGGAGATCATCCTCGGCATCGGCGGGGTGCGGATGCTCCGGGCGCTGAACTTTCCGGTCAAGAAGTATCACATGAACGAAGGGCATGCGAGCCTGCTCACAATCGAACTGCTCAATACCAGCCGCGGACCGCTGGTCGGTCAGGAGCACAGTCCGCTGGTCGTTGAGCAGATCGTCAATCAGTGTGTGTTTACGACCCATACTCCGGTTCCGGCCGGACATGACCGCTTTGACTATGCTCTGGTGGAAAGGGTCATGCCACCGGAGATTTCGATGGATATGCTTAAGGTGTTTTCGTCACCGGACGAACTGAACATGACCCTGCTGGCCATGAACCTGAGCAATTACATCAATGGTGTTGCCAAAAAGCATGGCGAAGTCTCACAGAGCCTGTTCCCCGGTTTCCAGATTCACGCCATCACCAACGGCGTGCACCCCTTTACCTGGTGCTCGCCGTTTTTTGTCAGTCTCTATGACAACTACCTTCCGGGCTGGGCCAACGAGCCTGAAGTTCTGGTTCGTGTCGATCATATCTCCGACGACGAGATCTGGGATGCGCACTGTGGGGCCAAAGCCCTGTTTTTCCTCTATATCAAGGAGAAGACCGGTATCGACCTGAACCCGGAGCTGTTGACCATCGGTTTCGCCCGGCGCGCGGCCTCTTACAAACGCGGAGACCTGATTTTTCATAACCTGGATCGTCTGCTGCAGATCGGCGAAGGGAAGTTGCAACTGATTTTCGGCGGCAAGGCTCACCCGCAGGATAAATGGGGGAAAGAGCTGATCCAGCGGATCATCCAGCAGGAGGAGAGACTTCGCGGCCGGATCTCGCTGGTCTACCTGGAAAACTATGACATGGAACTCGCCGCGCAGTTTATCCCTGGTGTCGATCTCTGGCTGAACAACCCGATCCGTCCTCAGGAGGCCTCGGGGACCAGCGGGATGAAAGCGGCGCTGAACGGTGTCCCCAATTTCAGTGTTCTCGACGGCTGGTGGATCGAGGGGCATATCGAGGGGGTGACCGGCTGGTCGATCGGTCCACCGGCCGACCAGGTGTGCAGCGAGGATGATTGTTACGAAGACGACGTCAACGACCTTTATACCAAGCTGGAAAAGACGATCATTCCGCTCTTCTATGAGAACCGCAGCGGCTGGATTCAGGTGATGAAGAACGCCATCAGCAAGAACGCCTATTATTTCAACACCCATGTGATGATGCGGCGTTATGTCACGGAGGCCTACATAAAATAACGCAGAGCGACTGCTGTTAAACGTCGAGAGTGGTCAGTTGTTCGAGGAGCTGTTCCTCGTCGTCAAACTGTTGCGCGCCTTGCTTGACCAGCCTTTCAATCGCGGCCCAGGCCTGCCCCTCGGCAAAGTCATGCCGCGGGTCCTGTTTCAGCAGGTAGACCAGCTGACCATTGTCCAGTGCCCTGGCGGCCAGCTCCAGACAGGCAAGGTTGCCGGGTCCCCACCACTGGGTTGCGACGATGAGCACCCGGACTGATTCGAGCAGCTGACCGGTCTGTCGCAGTTTGGCCGTGGAGAGGGGCTGAAACGGCTGTTCGTCGATCGTCGGCAGGTTCAGCGTTGTGGCGGTTAGCTGATCTGAATCGCCCCGATTCACCGGGCCGCAGCTCAAGTCGGCCCCGCCCAGGTGGAGGCGGCGCAGGATGGTTCTGCCGCTCCCGCCGCCGCACAGGAGATGGATGCGCAGTCCGTCGAAGCGGAAGGCGGTGGTGTTGAAGCAGGGGACGATATGGGGGGTGCCGGTCAGCAAGTTCTGTTCGACTTTGATTTCGGCGCGGAAGACCTTGCTGAGGATTGGTCCGGTCATCACCTCGGCCGGTGTCCCGAGGGCGGCGATCTCCCCCTGCTCGTTAAAGAGCAGGATACGATCCGACATGGCGGCACTCAGGTCAAAGTCGTGGCTGACCTGAATGATTGTGGTCTGTCTCTCCCGGTTCTGGCGCAGCAACAGGTCGCTCAATTCGAGGCGGTGATTAATATCCAGATGGCTGGTGGCCTCATCGAGAAACAGCACAGGTGTTTCCTGGGCAAGGGCGCGAGCCAGTGCTGCCCGCTGAAGCTCTCCGCCGCTTAGGACGGTGACCGGCCGTTCAGCCAGCGGCAGCAGGTCGGTCATGGCCAGGGCCTGATCAACGGCCTGACGCTGGCCGGTCCCGTTGAAGTCGAAGAGGTGCTTGCGTTGTGAATAGCGTCCCATGGCGACGAAATCGCGCACCTTGTAGGGAAAGTCGACCCGGGTGAACTGGGTGACCACGGCAACCCGGCGAGCCTTTTCCAGGGCCGAAAATCCAGCGATATCTTTCCCCTCCCATTTGACAGATCCGCCGGTTGTTTTCAACTGGCCGCGCAGCAGCTTGAGCAGGGTCGATTTGCCGCAGCCGTTCGGCCCGAGAATCGTCAGGATCTCTCCCTTGCGGACGGTAAAGTTCAGCGTTCTGAGCAGGCTGTCACCGTTATAGCCGAAATTCAACTCTCTGACTTCGATCACAGCCCCCCCCTGCGTTGTAACAGATAGAGGAAGAACGGCGCGCCGAGCAGGGCGGTAATCACCCCGACCGGGATCTCGGCCGGTGCGTAGATACTGCGCGATAAGGCGTCGGCGAGCATCAGGAAGCTTGCCCCGAAGAACGCAGCAAAAGGGATCAGGATGCGGTGTGACGGGCCCCAGAGCAGGCGGCAGATATGCGGGACGACCAGGCCGACAAAGCCGACCAGACCGGCCATGGCGACTGCGCCAGCGGTCAGGGCACCGGCGAGGATGAACAGGATCAGCCGGCTTCTCGCAACATTGAGTCCAAGATCCGCAGCACTTTCCTCCCCTTGGGTCAGCAGGTCGAGTTGGGCGGCAAAGACCCAGATCAGGATAAAGCCGATGACAAACCAGAGTGCCCCCCAGACCAGCCAGTCCGGGTTGGCCAGTGCCAGGTTGCCGGCCAGCCAGAAGATCGCCTGGCGGGTCGCGTCGGCCGGCGCGCGCCAGAGCAGAAAGAGCAGGATGGCCGCTGCCAGGCTGCCGATCATCACCCCGGAGAGGATCAGGGTGTGGGTCGAACACTGGTGAGCCTGGGCGATCAGATAGACACTCAGCAGCGCCGCAATGGCACCGAGAAAAGCGAAGACCGCTATCAGTAGCGGTGACTGCAGTCCCAGGCTGATACCGATGACGGCACCGAGTGCCGCGCCCCCGGATACCCCGAGTAGGTAGGGGTCGGCCAGCGGGTTGCGCAGTACTCCCTGAAAGGTGACCCCCGAGAGGCTCAACGAGGCGCCGACCAGGGCCGCCAGCAGGGCGCGGGGGAAACGGATCTGCCAGACGATGGTTGCATTCAGCGCCTGCCGGTCGCTGCTGAAGACAGTTGCCAGCAGTTCGCCGGGGGACAGGATCGTGCTGCCGACCGTCAGGCAGAGGAACAGGGCAATCAGCGGAGAAAGGAGCAGCAGGCCCTTCCAGATCGTATTGCGGCTGCGCTTATTCATCGAAATCGATATCCGGGTGGAGAGCTTTGGCCAGCGCTTCGACGCCAAGGATCAGGCGCGGTCCCGGGCGGTAGACCCAGTCGGCTTCGACGCTGATGATCCGATTGCTCTGAACTGCTTTGAGCTGCGGCCAGCGCTCAAAAAAATCCTCCTGCTGTTGTCCGGGATGGAGCGGCAGCAGTATGGCGTCCGGGTCGGCCTGCATCAGAGCTTCCAGACTCCAGGTCGGGTATCCGGTTGTTTGACGATGAACAATGTTCATCCCTCCGGCGCGTTCAATAATATCGTCGATAAATGTGCCATGTCCGGCTACGGTCAGCGGCTGCAACATGACGCAGGGGAGCAGGGAGACCGGTTCGGTTGTTTTCAGTTTGTCGGTGATCCGGGCCAGACGGATGTGCATCTCCTCCTGCAGTTGGCGGGACTCCTGTTCATGGTTGGTCAGCCTGCCGAGGATTTCGATCGATTCGAAGGTGGTTGCAACCGAGTTGAGGGTGATGACATAGACCGAAATGCCGAGCCTCTCCAGCTGGTCGATCAGGGCGCGCGGGTTGCCTTCGGCTGTGGCGATAACCAGGTCCGGGCGCTGCACTAGGATCGCTTCGAGGCCGGGGTCGGCATAGCTGCCGATCTTTGGCAACTGTGTCGCCTCTTCCGGGAAGTTGGCATATTCGGTGACGGCCACAACCTGATCCCCCGCGCCGATGGCAAAGAGGGCCTCCGTCGCGCTGGGAACCAGCGGAATGATGCGCTGCGGGTTATTGGGGACTGACACCCTTCGCCCTGCGGCATCGCTGATAACTGCTGCCGACAGGACTGTTGGCAGCAGGATGCTTATCGCAAATATGAGTGGTAAAAGAGGTTTTGTCATAGTGTCATCTTCGATTTCGGTCTGTTCCGGCGATGATAGGACAAACTGCTCAGAATGTCACCTTGAGACCGGCGTAGGCCGACAGCCCTGCTGTGCCGTAACCGGCAACCTCTTCGTAGTCCTCGTCAAACAGGTTGTCGATTCGTGCGAACAGCTTGGCGTAGTCGCAGACCTGATAGGAGCCGCTCAGGTTGACCAGGGTGTAGGCGTCGAGGGTCTCATTTGCAGCGCCGTCTTCGCGTTCACCGGTGTAGAGAATACTGGTTGTCAGCTGCAGGTTGTCCAGTGGATAGATGCTGATATCAAAGGATCCTTTATGCAAAGGGATGCGCGCCTTGCGGGAACCATCATCCGTTTCGCTGTCGGTGTAGGTATAGCCCAGTTTGAAGCTGATAAGCTCCAGTGGGTACCAGCCGATGGACGTTTCGACCCCTTCGGTGGTCAACTCTTCAATATTTTCATAACCGCCGGTCAGCCAGTCGCCATACCAGTTGATATAGTCCTCGATGTCGTTGTGGAACCATGTGGCCGAAAGAACGATGCTGTTGCTGAGCAGCTTCTGATCGAAACCGATGTCGTAGCTCAGGCTGGTTTCAGGATCGAGGTCTGCGTTGCCGCCATAGGGGTAGTAGAGCTGAAACAGAGACGGAGCTTTGAATCCGGTTCCGACAGACGCATGGAGGTGGGCTCCACAATAGGGAACAACGTAACTTGGCGCGATGCGCCAGGTGACCTCATTACCGAATTCCTGATGGTTGTCGAGACGGGCACCGACACTGATGGCAAAGTCGCTGATCTTAAGCTGGTCCTGAATATAGACTGCCCTGTTGAGCGTATCGCCAGAATCACCGTAGCTGCTCTGGTAATCTTCCTTTTCAATCTCAAAACCAAGCAGCAGTGTTTGCAGTTCTCCGGCCCTGATGGTGTTAAGTACCTCCGCCTTTTTTATATCACCATCATACTCGTAGTTGTCGTAGGTACCGCTGGTTTTGTGATTGGCCGATGAGATTGAGCTTCCCAGTTTTAGAGTCCAGACATCCTGCAACAGAGAGAAAATCAGTTCCCCTTTTGCCGCAGTTTCCAGCGAGTCGGTTTTGGCATCCGTGTCGGCGGGAGTAAAGGTCCAGTCATATGAATCGAATTCGCTTTCTGAATCAGTCAGGTGGAAGCTCAGGTTGTAGGCGAGACTCTCGGAAAGTGAATGACCAGAGTTCAGCATGAAACTGGTCTTTTTGTAGCCGTCCTTTTCACTGAAGCCATCCTTTTCGTTGTAGGAGGAAAAACCGTCGGTTGTCGTTGTGGAAACGGCCGCGGAAATACCGGGAGCGGAAATCGCAGCGCTCGCCTCCCGGGTATTGTAGGATCCTCCCTCTAGCGAAGCTGAGGTGCTCCGGTTCCGGCTGCCCTTTTTGGTGATGATATTGATGACACCGCCGATGGCATCTGAGCCGTAGATTACGCTCTGTGCGCCTTTGACGACTTCGATCCGTTCAATATTCTCGGTACTGATGTTGGCGAGGTTCGAGCCGCCGCCGATACTGGAGGTGTCGCGGAATTCGATGCCGTCGATCAGAACCAGGGTGTGGCGGGTATCGGTCCCGCGCAGGTAGGCAGAGGTCGCGGTACCCCGGGGGCCGCTCTGAACAATGTTGACGCCTGGAACGCTGCGCAGAACGTCGAGCACCTGGGTCAGCTGCTTTTCTTCGATCTCTTCAGCGGTTACCACCGTGACCGAACTGCCGAGCTGGCTGAGAGGGGTTTCCGTTCGGGTTGCAGTCACGACGATCGGGTCCAGGATGGTGGTTTCGGCGTGAAGCGTGGTGGCCAGCAGCAGTGCCGCGGCCAGGCCTAAGATAAGTTTTTGCATCTCTTCTTCTCCTGAAGTTGTCCCCCGGGAGCCTGATGGTGCAAACGCAAAAAAGCCCGCACCTGGAAAAGGTGCGGGCTTACCGTATTGATTTATGGCCTGCGCTCCTGTCCACACTCCCATACCCGGGGAGGTAAGTTGACAGTTTCATGGCAGGTCTTCTGACTGACGAGCGTTCGCATGGTATTGTCACGAAATGCTGATCGGCCTTCCCGGCTTCGAAAAAAAAACCAGTGGCATGTCGATCAGCTGCGCTCGATCACAGCGGCGGGTCCGTGGAGGTTTCTCACCTCGCTTCCCATTCGGATTTTTGAAAATCCAAGCCTTGCGGCACCGATGAAACGATTAAATTGTGCTCCTGTTATAGGCAAAGCCACTCCGTCGAGTCAAGCGCTCAAATTATGTTTTTGTGAGTTTCTGCATCAGGCGGTTTTCAAGAGTTGCAAAACATGTTACCAATAGCCGTTTTTCACACAGTTATCTTTGTTAGCCTGATCAATTAAGTAAAGGATCGAAACGGATGGTTTTTGACAAAATCGGACTTCAGGTGCCCCGCATTCTTCTGCCGAAGGCGGGGACCGACATGCAGGGCTGGGCGGTTATCGCCTGTGATCAGTACACCTCGGATCGCGCCTACTGGCAGCGGCTCAAGCAGCAGGTCGGTGACAAGGCGTCGACACTGAACCTGATTTTTCCGGAAGTTTACCTGGAAGACAGCGATGGCGACCAGCGCATCGCGACGATCAACCAGACCATGGATGCCTACCTCGCCGATGGCAGCCTGGAAGAACAGCAGGCCGGGTTTGTCCTGATCGACCGCAAGACCTCCGAAGTCGAATCGCGCAAGGGGTTGATGGTCGCCCTGGATCTTGAGAAATACGACTACAGCAAAGGCTCGAAGAGTTTGATCCGGGCCACCGAGGGAACCATCCTCGACCGTCTGCCGCCGCGCATCAAGGTCCGGGAGAATGCGCCGATCGAACTGCCGCATATCATGGTCCTGATCGATGATCCGCAGCGCACCGTCATCGAACCGCTCTTCGATGCACAGCTTGAAACCATTTACGATTTCGAACTGCTCGAAAACGGCGGTCACCTCAAGGGCTACCGCATAGACAGTCCGCAGTTGATCGAACAGGTGGCAGGGGCGCTTGAAGCGCTGGCCGATCCGCAGGCGTATCAGGCAAAATACCAGGCCGGTGAGGATGTCATGCTCTACGCCATGGGCGACGGCAACCATTCCTTTGCCACCGCCAAGGCGATCTGGGAACGCCTCAAAGAGGAAGCAACCGACAAGGCTGCGATCATGAACCATCCGGCGCGTTATGCCCTGGTTGAGCTGGTCAACCTGCACGACTCAGGCCTTGAGTTCGAGCCGATCCACCGCGTTCTGTTCCATGTTGACAACGTGCAGCTTAAAAAGGCGATGGTCAGCTGGTTTGCAGGGCGCAATACCCCGCTGACGATCACTGCCTGCGCGTCACTTTCCGAGGCGGAAAAACAGGCTGAAGCAGCAGAGCATGCCTTTGTCGCCACCTTTGGCGGCGAGTTCGCCGTCTGCAGCGTCGCTGGGGCCGAATTCAACCTGGTGGTCGCTTCACTGCAGGCATTTATCGATCATTACCTGGCCGAAAACAAGCAGGCCAAGGTCGATTACATCCATGGCGAAGAACCGGTCACCGAACTGGGCGGCAAGGCCGATTGTGCCGGGTTCTACCTGCCGGCCATCGACAAGTTCGATTTCTTCCGCACCATCATCCTCGACGGCGCGCTGCCGCGTAAGACCTTCTCCATGGGTGAGGCGGACGAGAAGCGTTTCTACCTCGAATGCCGCAGGATCAAGGAGTAGTCAATGAGCAAGATAGACGCAGTTGTTTTTGATCTGGGCCGGGTGCTGATCGACTATGATTACGCTCCTTTCTTTCAGGTCATGCGCGAGCATGGCGCCGATATCGTCGGTGAATTCGACTTTATCGCGCGGATGGACGTGACCCCCTACGAAGAAGGGTTCAACACCAATGAAGAGTTTCTCGATGGCTTGAGGCGGCTGATCAAGGAGCCGATCAGCGATGAGAAGCTGATCGCCGCCTGGACCTCGATCTTCACGCCGATGGACGAGATGCTTGCCCTGGCGCGTGAGCTGAAAGAGCAGACGAAAGTCTACCTGATCTCGAATATCGGTCCGCTCCACTGGGACTATCTGCGGCAGACCTATCAGCTGGCCGATTACTGTCACGGTATGCTGCCCTCCTTTGAGGCCGGTGCGGTCAAGCCGTTCGCCGATATCTACAGTGAAGCCAAGGACCGTTTCGGCCTCGAACCACAGCGCACGGTCTTTGTCGATGACAAGCCGGAGAACGTTTCCGGTGCCCGGGCCTGCGGCTGGAAGGCGTTCGTCTACGAGTCGCCGGAGCATACCCGCAATGTGCTGCTCGGCTTACTCGCTGATGAGTCTTGAGGACAGCTTTCCTGCCGAACCGGGGAGCTACCTGCTCTTCTTCTACCTGCGGGCCGGCCGATCTATCGAGGTCGGTCGGCTCGCTTCCCTGCATTTCCGTCGCGGCTGGTATCTCTACTGCGGCAGCGCCTTCGGTCCGGGCGGCCTGCGTGGCCGCTTGCGCCATCATCTCAAACCCGATTCCCGTCTCCACTGGCACATCGATTACCTGAAACAGGCCGCTGACCTGCGCAAAATCTGGTTTCTGAGCGGCGAAAACATGGAACATCTCTGGAGTCGCCAGCTCGCGGGGCTGGGCGGGTTCGAAGCTCCGTATCGGGGCTTCGGTTCGAGCGACTGCGACTGTTTCAGTCACCTGTTTTTTTGTTGTTCCCAACCGAGGTGGAGAGAGCTGTTTGAGAGTCTTGACGGGGCAGGCAGGATCGGGCGGCGGGTCGTTGGGTAGCGAACCAGGATTGACGTCGTCTGGAAAAAGTGGACAAGCGTCTGATCGATACTTAAACTCTGACATCTCGTTTCGACAGTCTATAACTCAAAGAGAGGACTCAGCCTATGGAAACCAGCGAACGCGATTTGCGCGCCCAGCTTATCAGTAAGGCGATCTGGATGAATGCTTCCGGTCTGAACCAGGGAACCTCGGGCAATCTTTCGGCCCGCTACCAGGATCGCATGCTCATCACTCCGAGCGGGATTTCTTATGAGGAGCTGGAACCGGAATCGCTTGCCGCCATGCCGATCGACGGCGAATACGGCAGCTGGGAAGGCCCCTTCAAGCCGTCGAGCGAGTGGCGCTTCCATCTGGATATCATGCAGGCGAGGCCGGAGGTCAAAGCCGTTGTCCATACCCATTCCGTCTATGCGACAACTCTGGCCATGGCGCGCCGCGACATCCCGGCTGCGCATTATATGGTGGCGATCTTCGGTGGCGACAATGTGCGCTGTTCCGACTATGCCACCTATGGCACCAAAGAGCTTTCGGACCTCGCTCTGCAGGCCCTGGAGGGCCGCAATGCCTGTCTGCTCGCCAACCACGGCATGCTGGTCACCGGCCCCAGCCTGGAAAAGGCCATGTGGCTGGCCCTGGAACTGGAAACCCTGTGTCGTCAGTATTACCAGAGCCTGCTGATCGGTGGCCCGGTGATCCTGTCGGATGAAAATATCGCCGATACCATGATATCGATCTCAGGCTACGGGTTGCAGGACAAAAAATAACCTTAAGGTTTGTATCAAGTATTCAAGCCGGGAACCAGCTTTCCGATTGCGCGCTTCGAGGCGCGTAGCGGCTCGTCTGAGCGGGAATAAGCTCGCAGCCCAGAAGCTACGCAGCAGATATCTGACAAGTTATAGACGGTGCCGTTGACGTTGGCGTTTCTTTGCATCCTTTCTTTTCGCAAAAAGAAAGGATGTCGCCTGGCGGTGCGAGAACCGCTGATTTTGGTTTTGTGAGGTTTCCCAATGAGAAAAGATCAAAGGCGCGGGGACTTGCCCCCCGTACGGCGACCTCATTTTGACCAGGGCCTCAAAGGCAGGCAAAAACTCCCTTTAAAAACTTACGAAAACTGATATTGCTTTCTTTCGCAGGTTCACACCAGCAACTGACAACGCGCCCAGCAATGAGCAGGCTCATTGAATGGGCACAACCGGAAAAAACTCAGCATTGCTGAGTTTTGATACATTGAAACAAGCAGGGGGCGAGCGAATGTTCGCCCTCTGCTGTAAGAGTGTTTTGTCAGGCCTTGCGTCCAGC
This sequence comes from Geopsychrobacteraceae bacterium, assembly GCA_963676795.2. Lineage (GTDB taxonomy): Bacteria > Desulfobacterota > Desulfuromonadia > Desulfuromonadales > Geopsychrobacteraceae. The sequence continues at coordinate 569,771 of CAXXTB010000002.1, forward strand.
CGGCAGGATCAGGTTGAGGATGACGCCGATAACTCCGGCCAGGCCGATACCGCCGAGTTTGACGACGGCCAGATCGAGGTTGAGGCCGCCGATGCCGAAGACCAGGATGATGGCGACGATCGCCAGATTGCGCGGCTGCATCAGGTCATCCCCCGCTCTGACCAGAGTATTGATGCCGATAACGGCGATGGCGCCGAAGAGCAGAACCATGATGCCGCCCATGACCGGGACCGGAATCGAGGTCAACAGGCCGCCCAGTTTGCCGACGAAGGCGAGGACGATGGCGGCGATCGCCGCCCAGGTCATGATTGCCGGGTTGAAGCAGCGGGTCAGGGCGACGGCGCCTGAGACCTCCGAGTAGGTGGTGTTGGGCGGTCCGCCGACCAGGGCGGCGAAGCTGGTGGCGATGCCGTCACCGAGCATGGTGTTCTGGATGCCGGGATCCTTGACATAGTCCTTGCCGGTGATGCCGCCGATCGCCATGACATCGCCGAAGTGTTCAATGGCCGGGGCGATGGCGACCGGGACGATATAGAGGATCGCTTCGAGATTCCAGCTCGGGAAGGTGAAATCAGGCAGAGCGATCCAGGCGGCCTGAGCGACGTTCTGCATGGAAATCAGCGCCGGGGCTGTGTAGTTCGGCAGGCTTCCCGGATCGAAACCGGCCTGCAGTGCAGCGCTGGCCCCGCTGGCATCAAGGATGAGCGAAGCGATGTAGCCGGCGACAATGCCGCAGAGGATCGGTACCAGCCTGAACAGTCCGCGCCCGAGCAGGGAGACCAGGATGGTGACGATCAGGGCGACAGCGGCGATGATGTAGGCGGTGGTCTGCGGCACCAGCCAGGCGCTGCCGTCACCCGTGCGCCCCGAGGCCATATGGATGGCGGCCGGGGCCAGGTAGAGGCCGATGACCATGATCACCGGGCCGGTGACCACCGGCGGCAGCACGCGGTGGAGAATGCCGGCGCCGAAAAAGCGCACGACCAGGCTGATCACGACGTAGAGCAGACCGGCGGCGGCCAGGCCGCACATGGTGCCCGGAATCCCCCAGGTGGCGACACCGTAGATGATCGGCGCGATAAAGGCGAAGCTCGAAGCGAGGAAGACCGGAACTTTCCCTCTGGTCAGGGCCTGAAAGATCAGGGTGCCGACCCCGGCGGTAAACAGCGCGACGTTGGCATTGAGCCCGGTCAGCAGGGGGACCAGGACCAGGGCGCCGAAGGCGACGAACAGCATCTGGGCGCCGAGCAGCCAGTCCTTGAGGCGGAAGTTGTAGTCGGTCGGTGATAGGTTTGGATTCATAGCGCATCCTTTGGGTATGAAAGCCAATAGATTAATGAAAAGCCTGCCGGTTTCCCGGCAGGCTTGATGATTGTTAATTATTTTGTTCCGAAAATCTTGTCCCCGGCGTCGCCCAGCCCGGGAAGGATATAGCCGTTTTCGTTGAGTCTTTCGTCGATCGACGCGACAAAGATATCGACATCGGGATGGGTCTTCTGCAGCCGTTCGATCCCTTCCGGGACCGCGACCAGAAAGAGTCCGCGAATACTGGTACAGCCGGCCGCCTTGAGCATGTCAATGCAGGCGACCAGGGAGCCGCCGGTGGCGAGCATCGGATCGAGGATCAGAGCGGTTCGGTCTTCCATGTTGCTGGTCAGCTTTTCGAAGTAGGTGACCGGCTCCAGCGTCTCCTCGTTGCGGTACAGGCCGACAACGCTGACCCTGGCGTTGGGGAGCAGGTCGAGAACGCCGTCCATCATCCCCAGCCCGGCGCGCAGGATCGGTACAACGGTGATTTTCTTGCCCTTGATCCGGTCGACCTCGACCGGGCCGTTCCAGCCGCTGATCGTTTCTTTTTCGGTTTCCAGGTCCTTGGTTGCTTCGTAGGTCAGCAGGCGGGCGACTTCTGAAGCCAGCTCGCGGAAGTCCTTGGTGCTGATATCCGCCTGGCGCATCAGACCCAGTTTGTGTTTGACCAGCGGATGAGCAACTTCGATGACAGCCATGAATGATCTCCTTGGGTAGGGGGGAAATTCAACACTGGAGAATATGATTAACCTATGGAAGAGGTCAAGATTTTCAGTCGTCAAAACGATTAACGTCAGGTAAGAATCTGCCGGCAGGGAGATTCTGGCTTTGTTCTTTAAAGGAAGATGGGGTATAGTCTCCGGCTGACTTGAATTCGGAATCGCTGGTCCTGCCGGTTAAATGCCGGTCCGGTGTCATTGTGATTGCGATGAGTAATAGAAGACTATGGGATAAAACGGTGGATCACAGTTCCCCGACGATAAAAGACAGATTTGAATACCTGCTGATCATGCTGGCGGTCCGCCTGACCCGCCTGCTCGGTCGGGAGAAATCCCTCCGGCTGGGGCGCTGGCTCGGCAGGCAGGCGCTCTGGGTCCTGCCGGCGCGGCGTCGTCTGGCACTCGATAATATGCGCAAGGCTCTGCCTGAACTGAGCGAAGAGGAGATTCGTCTGGTTGCCAGGCGTAACTTTGAGAATATCGGCGCCAGCGCCTTTGAGATGCTGGGCTTGGATCTCTGGAGGCCGGGCAGCGATGATCTGCAGCGCTATTTCGACATCGAAGGTGCAGAGAATCTCAAGAGTGCGTCTGAGCTGGGACGGGGGATGCTGATTCTCACCGCGCACCTCGGTTTCTGGGAATCCGGATTCTTTGTCCTGCCGGAGCTGGGTTACCCCTGCGATGGGGTTGCCAAGCCGATGAGGAACCCTCTGGCCGACCGCTATTTCGCCCGGATCCGTGAGACCTTCGGCGGCCAGGTCCTGAACAGCAAAAAGGGGGCGCGGAGAATCCTCGCCTCATTGAACAAGGGGCGCGCGGTGGCGATTCTGCTCGATCAGCATATCAAGCCGCCCGGTTCGGTCGAGACGGATTTCTTTGGCCGCAAGGCCTATACCACAACGGCGATTGCCAATCTGGCCATGAAGTATCGGGTGCCGGTGGTGCCGATGTTCTGCCTGCGGGGTGATGACAACAGGTACCGGGTCTGGATCGATGAGCCTCTGCTGCTGGAAGGTTGCGGGGAGCAGGCCGTTGCCGAGAATACCCAGCTGTTGACAACTATTATTGAGAATGCGGTCCGCCGCGATGTGTCCCAATGGTTCTGGATGCACAGGCGCTGGCGGGTCAAGAAAAAGAAAAAGGGCTAAAGACGTGAGTAAGCAGTTAGAAAAAGAGATCGCCAGGCGCCGGACCTTCGGCATCATCAGTCACCCGGATGCCGGTAAAACGACCCTGACCGAGAAGCTGTTGCTGTTCGGCGGTGCGATTCAGATGGCCGGTACGGTCAAGGCCCGTAAATCGAACCGGCATGCGACCAGTGACTGGATGAGCATCGAAAAGGAGCGGGGGATCTCGGTCTCATCCTCGGTCATGAAGTTCGATTACAGCGGTTACGAGGTCAATCTGCTCGATACCCCGGGTCACCAGGACTTCTCCGAGGATACCTACCGGGTTCTGACCGCCGTCGACAGCGCACTGATGGTCATCGACAGTGCCAACGGCGTCGAGCGCCAGACCGAAAAGCTGATGGAAGTCTGCCGGATGCGCAACACCCCGGTGCTGACCTTCATCAACAAGCTCGATCGCGAAGGGCTTGAGCCGCTCGATATCCTTGCCGATATCGAAGAGAAGCTGCAGATCGAATGTGCCCCGCTCTCCTGGCCGATCGGCATGGGCAAGCGCTTCAAAGGGGTCTACAACATCTATCGAAACGAACTCAACCTGTTCCGCCCGGGAGATGACGCGCGCAGTACCGAGGTTGTCAAGATCAAGGATCTGAACGATCCGCGCCTTGATGAACTGCTCGGCTCCCAGGCCGATGAGCTGCGCAGCGATATCGAACTGCTTGAAGGGGCGGCCAATCCGTTCAACAAGGATGAATACCTCAAGGCGAACCAGACCCCGGTCTTCTTCGGCAGCGCTATCAACAACTTTGGTGTCAAGGAGATGCTCGACGCCTTCGTTGAACTGGCTCCGGCTCCCGGCCCGCGCGAAACGGTAGAGCGGATAGTGGAACCGGCGGAAGAGGATTTCTCAGGTTTCGTGTTTAAGATCCAGGCCAATATGGACCCGGCCCATCGCGACCGGATCGCCTTTTTGCGTATCTGTTCGGGCAAGTTCACCCGTGGCATGAAGGTGCGTCATCACCGGATCGGAAAGGATGTTAACCTGTCCAACGCCACCATCTTCATGGCTCAGGACCGGGCGAACGTCGAAGAGGCCTATCCGGGAGATATCATCGGTCTGCACAACCATGGTACGATCAAGATCGGTGATACCTTCAGCCTCAAGGAGCCGCTCAAATACACCGGAATTCCGAACTTTGCTCCGGAGCATTTCCGCCGCGTCCGGCTTAAGGACCCGCTCAAATCGAAACAGTTACAGAAGGGGTTGATCCAGCTCGCCGAAGAGGGGGCCGTCCAGGTCTTCAAACCGGTCACCGGAGCTGAGTTCATCCTTGGCGCCGTCGGTGTTCTGCAGTTCGATGTCACCATGGAGCGCCTCAAGGCGGAGTACAATGTTGCTGCCGTCTACGAGGGGGTCGATTACACCACGGCCCGCTGGGTCGAATGTGACGACCGTAAGGTCTTTGAGGAGTTTCAAAAGAAAAACCAGGGGAACCTGGCCCACGATGCCGAAGGGCACCTGACCTATCTGGCGGCCAGTGAGTGGCGTCTGGGGCATACCGCCGAACAGTGGGAGCAGGTTCGCTTCCTGAAATCGCGCGAACACAGCTGAACCTTTTCTGGTACGGCAACCATCTCTGTTTGAGAGGGAATTCAATAAGAACGGGGTCGTATGGCCCCTTTTCTATTGAATTAGATTTGCTTTATGTTAACTTGATTACGTGCGTTATTTTTCTTCTATTTTCGTTTGGAGAAGAAGATGGTCCAGTTCCGGTTTTGGCTCATGATGCTGTTATTGGTGCTGTGCCTCAGTCTGAATAGTGCACGGCAGGTCTGTGCCGCCAGCGAGAAAGTACTGGCAGTATATAGTTTTGAGCGTGATCACCCTCACAATGTCGAGATCCGCGAGGCGATCGAACAGGTATTCGCCGGTGTTGCTGAGGTGACCAGTGTCTATCTCGACATGAAACAAGAGCCGGAGCTGGGAACGCGTAAGGCCCAAGATGCGGCCGAATTATTCCGAACCTTGCGTCCCGATGGAGTCATTGCAATCGATGATGATGCCATGGAACTTTTTGTTCTGCCTTTCCTGAAAGATCGCACAGCCGTTCCGGTTACCTTTTGTGGTGTGAACGCAATAACCGATTTTCACAGTGCGACCGGTTCGATCTCCGGTATCTATGAACACTTCTATTTTGATGAGACTCTCGCTTTAGCGCGTGGGTTGGTCGGTCCCGTCAACCGTTTCGCCTTTATGATAAAAAAAGGTATAACGGAAAGGCATGTCAGAGATTTTCTGCAACGAGAACGAAATGACCTTTCTGTTGATTTGGCCGGGATATACGCTCCCGAAACAGTCGAAGAGGCCCTGGGTATGATTGCGGGGCTGGATGACAATGTCGACCTGCTTGTTCTTGGTCCGATGGAAGGGCTGCGCGACCGGTCTGGTCAAAATCTCAGCGAAGAACAGATCATCCCGCAACTTCAGACGGCTTTTGGCAAGGCGACCGTCGGACTGACTCGAGGAGGAATCTGGCATGGAGCGCTCGGTGGTGTCATTATCAATCTTAAGGAACAGGGCTACTGGGCGGCACGGTTGTTGATTGCGGCCATGGACGGTACGGATCTGACTGCAGCTGACGCCAGAAAAAACCTGCGTGGTATAAGGGTGATTAACGCTTCGACGATGAAGCTGATGGGAGTGATGCCTGATCCTTTGCTCCTCAGAGGTGTAGAGCTGGTTAAATGATCAATTTTCTGACAGGCTCGTTCCTGACAATTCGCCAGCGACTGTTTCGCATGTCGCTGCTCGCTGTCCTGTTCTTCGCCCTGATCGGGGTGATCCTGGTTCTGTCGACTGCTAACGTCCGTGAAAAGATTGACCGTATCGTCGAAGGGCGGTTGCAGAAGGTTGTCGAGAATTCGCGGGTCAGCCGGGTTTTCGGACTGGTCAACTCGCGTGTTCTTGTTCTGCAGAAGACCTTTTATGAAAGGCCGGAATATCTGGAGCGGGAGATTGTTGAGGTCAGGGGGCGGCTGCAGGGGATGCTGGTCAATACCGAGGACGCGACGTTACGGCAATTGCTGGTTGTCTTTGTCGAGCAGCTCGATCAGTTTCATGACGAGAGTAAACGGGTCAATTTTCTGCTGCTGTGGCGCAGCGAGCAGGACAGGGAATTTGTTTCCCAGATTCAGAAGATACAGGATTACATCACGAACAAGACCATCGATCTGACTCTTGCCGGGACCGACAACTCCTACCTGAATTCACTGATTCTGCAACTCTCCGGCTATCGGGAGAGCCTGCTCGAAATCTCCAATGCCAACGCTTCAGAAGATCCGAGAGATCTTCTCTATGACCATCCGAACACGGAGTATCCTTTGCTGGGTAAGCTCAGGAGCCTTTCCGAACGCATAAAAATGCTCACGGCTGTTGACGGGGAAGTTGCCAGGTTCAGCTCTGCGCTGGAACGTGACCTTGAGACCTACCTTTTCCTGATGCAGCGCTATCCGGAGGTTTTACAGGCTCTGGGGGAGAGTATCTCAAGCCTGAACAGCTCTGCGGAGCTGATCCTCAACAAACTGGACCGCCTGTCAGCTGAAGAGGAAATGCTCGCATTAGAGGTCAGGTCAGAAATTCAAAAGACGATTGTCTCAACGGTTTCCGGTGTCATTCTGCTGCTGCTGATCATGGCACTGTTTTTTGGGTCACTCATCAGCGGATCTTTGTGGCTCATATCAGTGCCCCGATGGACAAGATCAAGAAGCGTCTCGACGCATTCACCAGGGGGGATATGCAAACTCCGATGATGCTCGAAAGACACGACGAGTGGCATGAAATCGAAAGTGGTTTCAATCGCATGATCAGCAGCCTGCAGGATAGCGTCGAAGCACTGATTGACTCAGAGAGTCGCTATCGTGAAATCTATGTCAATGCGACCGAGGGGATCTTCAAAAGCACTCTTGACGGCCGTTTGCTCGAGGTCAACCCGGCCATCGTCGAGATGCTCGGCTTTACGACCGAAGATGAGGCTCTTGAGAGTATCACCAGTCTTGGTGGGCAGCTGTACGAGGATCCGCAGGATCGTAAGCGCTTTCTCGAAAAACTGTTACTGGGAGGCCGGGTGATGAATTTTGAAACCCGGGTTCGGATCAAGGACGATGAACTGTTGTGGATCTCCATGAGTGGCCATATCGTCTGGGACGAGCAGCACGACGCCCGTTATATCGAAGGGATGATTCGCGATATCTCGGTTGAAAAACATGCCCAGCTCGTGCTGGAGAAGCTTCAGGCCTATACTCAGAATATAATCGATTCGATGCCGTCGATGCTGATCGGGGTCGACGGGGACCAGCGGGTGACTTTGTGGAACCGCCAGGTTGAGATTGAAACCGGCAGGTCTTCCGTTGAGGTCTATGGTCTGCCCTTGACCGAGGTCTTTGCTCTGTTGCGACCAAGTTCCTATCTTTCTTCGCTGGAACAGACTCTGAGCGCCCGGGAGCCGGCCCGCCTGCTTAAGGTCGGAGGTGATCAGCGGGCCGGGGACGGCGAAAGACGCTTTTTTGATCTGCTCATCTATCCGCTTGAGACGGAAGATTCCCGGGGCGCGGTCATTCATATCGATGATGCCACGGAACGGGTGGGCCTCGAAGAGATGATGGTGCGCTCGGAGAAAATGCAATCGGTCGGCAGCCTGGCGTCCGGGCTGGCGCATGAGATCAATAACCCGCTGGCCGTCATTCTGCAGAATGCTCAGGTTCTCAGTCGCAGGTACTCGCCCGATCTGGGCAAAAACCGGGAGACGGCGGAGGAGCTGGGGACCAGCATCGAAACGATTATCGAGTACCATCAGTTACGTGGCTGCGATAATATCGTTGCTTCGATTACCAGTGCCGGCAACCGGGCGGCCAAAATTGTCGAGAATATCCAGAGCTTCAGCCGACGCGATATGTCGTCGTTCACCCCGAGCAGCCTGGTCGACCTGCTGGAGAAAACCCTGCAACTGGCTGCCAGTGATTACGACCTGCGCCACAAGTATGCGTTTCATAAGGTCAAGATCGTCAGGGAGTTCAAGCCGCTGGAGGATATCGTCTGCGAGCCGAGCCAGATTCAGCAGGTCATTCTGACCCTGATCAAAAATGCCGCCCAGGCGCTCAGCCAGGTGACGGAGGCCCCGCAGCTGACCTTGCGGGTGTTTCCGTCCGGTGAGGGGCATGCCTGCCTGCAGGTCGAGGATAACGGAGCGGGAATAGAGACTGAGGTGGCGAAACGGATTTTTGATCCTTTCTACACGACACGGGATGTGGGTGTGGGAACAGGGCTTGGTTTGTCGATCGCCTATTATATCGTGACCCAGAATCACAACGGCTATCTCGGGGTCAGCTCTGAGCCTGGCTCGGGGAGCTGTTTCGAGATGCTGCTGCCGTTCAACAATGCTTCAATTGCCAGGGCTCTGGCGTCAAAATCACGCCAGCAGGGGGCTGATAAGGACAGGGAAGGATAAGCACGATGAGTCAATCGGTATCAAGGTCAACAGTTCGCCACCTCATGGCGGCCCGGGGGGCGCTTTCTGCTGTTTGCGTCAAGGGGTGGGTGCGTTCTGTGCGCCGCGGTAAAGAGGTTTCGTTTATCGCGCTGAATGATGGCAGCTGTTTCGCGTCGCTGCAGGTTGTCATCTCGGCGGAGCTTAGCAATTACGCAGAGATCAGCAGGACTGGCACCGGTGCCTGTCTGGCCGTTTACGGCGACCTTGTCGCGTCTCCGGCCGAGGGGCAGGCCTGGGAGCTTCAGGCCTCAAGGGTCGAGCTGATCGGTGACGCCGATGAGACCTACCCGTTGCAGAAAAAACGCCACAGCTTTGAATACCTGCGCAGTATCGCTCATCTGCGGCCGCGCTCAAACACCTTCGGCGCGGTGTTCCGCATGCGCAGCCAGCTCTCCTTTGCCGTGCACAAATTCTTTCAGGAGCGGGGCTTTGTCTACGTTCAGACGCCGATCATCACGGCCAATGACTGCGAGGGGGCCGGGGAGATGTTCCGGGTGACAACTCTCGATCCGCAGCAGCCGCCGCTTGTGGACGGGCAGGTCGACTGGAATGCCGACTTTTTTGGCGAAAGAACCGGGCTGACGGTCAGCGGTCAGTTGCAGGGCGAGCTGTTCGCTACGGCGTTTTCCGATATCTATACCTTCGGTCCGACCTTCAGGGCGGAAAATTCCAATACCAGCCGCCATGCAGCAGAATTCTGGATGATCGAACCGGAAATCGCTTTCGCCGATCTGGCCGACGATTGCCGCCTGGGCGAGGATTTTCTTCGCTACCTGGTCACCTATGCCCTGGATAACTGCCAAGAGGACCTGGCTTTTTTCAACGACCGGATCGAAAAAGGGCTGCTCGACAAACTTGAAGCGCTGGCCAGGGCTGAGTTTAAAACCGTCACCTATACTGAAGCGATCGGTCTACTTGAAAAATCGGGGGAGGCTTTCGAGTTTCCCCTCTACTGGGGCTGTGATCTGCAGTCGGAACATGAGCGCTACCTGACCGAGAAGATCTTTAACGGTCCGCTTTTTGTGACCGATTACCCCAAAGAGATCAAAGCCTTCTACATGCGTCTGAACAGTGATGACAGAACTGTCGCGGCGATGGATCTGCTGGTGCCGAGGGTCGGCGAACTGATCGGCGGCAGCCAGCGTGAAGAGCGTTTCGATGTGCTGCAGCGCAGGATGACCGAATGCGGCATCGCACCGGAGAGTCTGGCCTGGTATCTCGATATCCGGCGCTGGGGAACCTGCCCGCATGCCGGGTTCGGGCTCGGTTTTGAGCGATTGCTGATGTACCTGACCGGTATGGAAAATATCCGCGATGTGATCCCATTCCCGAGAACGCCGGGGCATGCTGACTTTTAAAACAAAATAAGGGATGATTCCAAAGGTCCTTCTCCCATGGCACCCAAACAACGGGCATAAAGGAGAAGGTGCCCCAGCGGGGCGGATGAGGGGAGCTTCTCGGGGGAGTGCCCCCTCACCCTAACCCTCTCCTTTATGCCCTTTGGGTACCCAGGGAGAGGGAATATTCAACGATTCAGTTTTTCCTGTTGTTATGCATCTCCCGGATATGCTAAATCTGGCCACTGTAAATATAACTAAAATCGTATTAAATCGGTCTGGACAATCAACTTCAAACGACAGGAGATCCTGATGGGAACATGTGGCTGCAAGTCATCTCAAAAATCTGAAGGTGCGGTAACGTTCAAGGGGAACCCGGCGGTGCTGCTCGGGCCGGAACTGAAGGTCGGCGACAAGGCCCCCGATTTCAGGGTTGTTGATAACGCTCTGGAGCCGGTCACCCTCAAGACCGACAGCGGTAAAATCCGCCTGATTACAGTGGTTCCGTCCCTCGATACCCCGGTCTGTGATACCATGACCCGCCGTTTTAACCAGCAGGCTGCCGAGCTGCCGGACGATGTTGTCGTCTACACCATCAGCGTTGATCTGCCTTTTGCCCAGAAACGCTGGTGCGGGAACGCCGGGATCGACAAGGTGAAAACCCTGTCCGATTATCAGGACCGTTCTTTTGGCTGGAATTACGGCGTTCTTCTGGAAGCGTTGAAGTTGCTGGCCCGGGCCGTGGTGATTATCGACAAGGATGACAGGATCGCCTACTACCAGCTGGTCCCGGAAGTGACGGATGAGCCCGATTACGCCGCGGTTCTGGATGCAGTGAAAACCCTGTTGTAATACAAAGGGTGTTGCGAGATCTTCAAACGGCCCTGAAAAGAGATTTTCAGGGCCGTTTTGCGTGTTTGAGAAGGGAAAAATTGAAGCGCAGAGATGAGCGCATAGAAAACTGTAGATGGGTATTGATGTTCCTTGACGATTAATATACGCAAATGATACCTTTTTAAACTGATTTAACCTTGATTTGTATATGCAGCAGAGACCTGTTTATGAGAGTGGTGTCAGGGATGTTTAGAATTTTTTTTGCCTTGCTGATGAGTGTGAGCCTTGTTTCTACGGCTTTTTGCGCTCAAACCGCATCTCTTGATGCGCTCAAAACCATGAGCCTTGAGAACCTGATGCAGGTGACGGTCTACTCGGCTTCGAAGCAGGAAGAATTCCTTGCCGATGTTGCTACCGCCATGTACGTCATCGACCGGCAAGATATTCGTCGCAGTGGAGCGAGAACCCTGCCGGACCTGCTGCGTGGCGTGCCTGGCCTGCACGTCGCCAGTATCGACGGGCACACCTGGGAGATCACGGCGCGCGGCTTCGGCGGTGCTTTTGCCAACAAGCTGCTGGTTCTGATGGATGGCCGGACCCTCTATACGCCGATGTATTCGGGCGTCTACTGGGATATGCAGGATACGCTGCTTGAGGACATCGAACGGATTGAAGTGATCCGCGGGCCGGGCGCAACGATCTGGGGTGCCAATGCCGTCAACGGGGTCATCAATATTATCACCCGCAATGCGTTTGATACCGTTGGCGGCTATGCTCAGGCCGGTGGCGGTGATCTGGACCGCAACTCGCTCAATGGCCGCTTTGGTCAGCGTCTTGGCGCTCTGTCATACCGGGTCTATGGCAAACAGCTGGAGCGGGATAACTTTGGTACGACCTACAGCGATATCATCGGTTCTGAAGAGAACAACGACAGCTGGCGCACCGAGCGAGGCGGCTTCCGTCTCGATTGGGACGGAAACACAGGACAGAAGCTGACTCTTTCCGGTGATATTTACCAGGGCAAGGCCGCTCAGCTGCTGGCCTTTTCTTCCGACAGTTTTCAGCCGTCAGATGTGGAATATTCCGGTGGGAATCTCCAGTTCCAGTGGCAGGACGAGTTCTCGGAAATTTCGACTGTGACCCTCAGCAGTTATCTGGATCGCAGCTTGCGGGAAGATGGCTACGGCAAGCAGGCGAGGACAACCTGGGATATCGCACTGACTCAGACCATAGATCTGAGCTCCCTCCGGCAGAAGCTTGTCTGGGGTGGTGGCTACCGGTATACGGAGGATCAGACCGCCTACAGCTCCTTTATACCCGAGTCTGAACGCTTCCTGGTCCTTGATCCCATGGCGGCGACCGAAGAGGTTGTCAATCTGTTCATTCAGGACGATATCGAGCTGGTCGCCGATCGGCTCCACCTGATTGTCGGTTCCAAGTTCGAACATAACGGCTACACCGGTTTTGAATTCCAGCCGTCAATCCGTACAAGCTGGACGCCGACAGAGCATCAGAGCCTCTGGGCTGCGGTCTCCAGGGCGGTCAGAACCCCGTCGCGCCTGGACAGTGACATGCTCATCTATTTTGAGGGTGACATGGAATATGGCGGTACGACCTATCCGACCGATGTGACAATCGCCGGTAATTCAGATTTCAAATCGGAAGAGCTGATCGCCTATGAACTGGGCTACCGGGTTGAGCCGTTGGCAGCGGTGTCGATCGACCTGGCCCTGTTTTATAACGACTACGATAACCTGAGAAGCGGGACCTCGAGTTACAGTCCCCATTATAACTTTGGTCCTCCGGTGACCGTTGACTATATCAGTGTCGATTATACGACGGGCAATGAGATGGACGGCGAAACCTATGGCCTGGAACTGTCCGCGACCTGGCAGGTCCGTGAGGACTGGCGATTGACGGGCAGTTATTCGTGGATCAAGCTGCAGCTGGACCGGCCAGCCGATGATTATGACCTGCTGCTCGAGGAGGTTGAGACGAGCGTTCCGGAGCATCAGGCCAGCCTCAAGTCCTCTGTCGATCTGCCTTACGACCTGGAATGGGACACCAGCCTCTATTACTTCAGCAGTGTCGGGGAGATGTACAAGGTCGATCCCTACCTGCGTTGCGATATGCGGCTGGGCTGGATGCCGAACGAAAAATTGGAACTGAGTCTGTCCGTGCAGAATCTTTTTGATGATTATCATCGTGAGTATTACAGCCATTTCGGACTGGCTAGCGGAGAAGTCCCGCGCAACTGGTATGCAGAGTTGAAGTACCGTTTCTGATGAATTCGAATGGACCCGAGCCTCTATGCTGTTTCTGATGCGCCATAGTTTCCTGAAAACCATTCTGCCGATCATGCTGATCGTGCTCTGCCTGACTGTTTTTACCGGCAGGGATGCGCTCTGTGCCCAGGATCGGTTCGATGAGTATCAGGTCAAGTCAGCGTTTCTGTATAACCTGGCCAATTTCATCTACTGGCCGAACGAAAGTTTTGAAAGTCCGCAAAGTCCCTTCATTATTACTGTTCTTGGCAAAAACCCTTTTAATAACTTCCTCGTAGAGATTACCTCTGGTGAGACTGTCAACGGTCATCCCATTCGGGTCGAGTATGTCGACTCTTTCGAGGAACTTGGTAAAACCCATATCCTGTTCGTTCATCGCGACAGTGCAAAGGATATCGACGAGCAGTTATTGCAGCTGTCTCAACTCGGGGTGTTGACCGTCTCCGATTTTGACCAGTTTCCGCGAGAGGGTGGTGCTCTGGCGCTGTTGATGGACCGGCAGAGAATTCTTCTCACTCTCAACCTGGAGGTGGCCGAGCGCGCCGGGCTGAAAATCAGCTCCAAACTGCTGCGCCTGGCGACAATCGTCAAGGGGCAGCGCTCATGAAGTGGTTCAGTCGACAGCCAATCCGCTCGAAACTGACGATTCTGATCCTGGCCATCAGTGCCCTGGTGCTGGCTGTCGTCTACTGTGCGGCGGCTGTCGAGAAATACTATTCGACCCGGGCGGCAATGATCCGCAGTAGTGAGATCCTGGCTACAGCTCTGGGTGACAACTCGACGGCATCGATCACCTTTTCTGATCCGGGTACAGCAGAAGAAATTCTGGCGGCCCTGCATTCCGAACCCTCAGCTCTCGGCGCCGTGATCGTGACTGACGACCGTGAACTGTTTGCCAGCTACGTGAAGAATCCTGATGTCGATTTCGATCCGCAGCGGTTCGTCACCGAATATGCAGCGGAACTCACATCCGATCAGCTATTTTGCCTGCTGTATTTTGACTATTTCGATCTGATCCGGCCGATTCAGCTTGGTGACAAAAGGATCGGATCGATCGCTATCCGTACCGACCTTTCGCTGCTCTATGCGACCTTGAAAACCTATACCCTGGTCTCTTTTGCCGGTTTCCTGGTGTTGTTCATTGTGGCTTTTGTCCTGGCCCGCAAGATGCAGATGTTTATCTCCGGACCGATCCTGCATCTGGCCGGTAAGATCGATACGGTGTCGACAACCCGTGATTATTCCGTGCGGGCCACCAAGACAAATGACGATGAGCTCGGTCTGCTGATCGATGGCTTCAACTCGATGCTCGGACGTATCCAGTCTCAGGAAGATCTTCTGAAAGAAGCCAAGGAGGTGGCGGAAAAAGCCAACCAGTCGAAGTCGCAGTTTCTGGCCAACATGAGTCATGAGATCAGAACGCCGATGAATGGGGTACTGGGGATGGCGGAGCTGCTGCTTGACACCGATCTGAGTGAGGAGCAGAAGACGGCGGTCAAAACCATTCACCTTTCTGGTGAGTCGCTGCTGACGATTATCAACGACATTCTCGATTTCTCAAAGATCGAGGCCGGCAAGCTGGATGTCGAAAAGATCTGCTTCAATCTTGTGGAACAGATCAGCGAATCGGTACAGGTTCTTGCTCACAGGGCCCATGCCAAAGGGCTGGAACTGATCACCGATATCGACCCCGCTGTTCCGGAATATGTCATGGGAGATCCCACCCGGATCCGTCAGATTCTGACCAATCTTCTTTCGAATGCGGTGAAGTTTACTGAACGTGGCGAGGTTCTGCTCCGGGTTGAGTGTGCCGGAGGGGACGAGAACTGCCGGACAGTCCGCTTTGCCGTACAGGACAGCGGAATCGGGATGGACTCCGCTGAGCGGCAGCATCTGTTTCAGCCGTTTTCCCAGGCCGACAGTTCAACAACGAGAAAATTCGGCGGTACAGGGCTCGGGCTTGCCATTTCGCGCCAGTTGGTCGAGCTGATGGGGGGACAGATTTCCTGTGCCTCCGAGAAGGGTAAAGGCTCAGTCTTTACCTTTGAAATTCCGCTTGGACTGGTTGATGTTGAGCCGCTTGCGCTCCGTGCAGAGGGGAGGACTCTCGAAGGGCTACGCTGCCTGCTGGTGGATGACAATGCTCAAAGCCTCAACCAGTTGTTGCCGCTGGTTCAGCGCTGGGGGATGGATGCCGTTCAGCTGACAAGCAATATGACGCTCGTTGAGACTTTGCTGCTTGCCCGACAGGATGGTACCCCATTTGATCTGCTTATCCTTGACATGCATTCCCCCGACGGGCGTAGCGCTGAGCTTGTGCGGCGGATCATGACGCTTCCGCCGCTTGCGAATCTCCGCATTGTGATGCTGACGCGAATTGGCGGACATGATGAAAGCGTCGCCCTGGAGGGGCCGGCGATCATGGCGGTGAAAAAACCGATACAGGCGCAAAGTTTCTATCGCAGTCTTGTCACGCTGGTTAGTGAAGGGCCTGGTGACTCGGTCAAGCCGGCTAATATTTTGAAAGAGACGAGTTTTGCGGCCAGAGTGCTGGTTGTCGAGGACAATCCGGTCAATCAGATGGTCGCAAAGGCCTTGCTTGGCAAGTTCGGCTGCAGGGTCGACCTGGCATTTGACGGTCTTGAAGCTCTCGAAGTCCTAGGACGGCAACGCTACGATCTTGTTTTTATGGATTGCCAGATGCCGCGCATGGACGGTTTTACCGCAACCGCCAAAATACGTCTGCGGGAAGCGGAAGAGCCGGGTGTTATAAAGGTCCCGGTCATCGCCCTGACCGCTAACGCGCTCAGCGGCGACAAGGAACGCTGCCTCGCTGCGGGCATGGACGATTATGTCGCCAAGCCTTTCAGTCAGGAGCGCATCGCCGAAGTCTTACGCCTTTGGTTGCCGGAGGGTGCTGGGGTGCCTGTTGCGACCGTCACGGGCCTGGAAAAGAATGGCAAGGCGCCCGTTGACCCGGACCAGGGCGCTCTTGAGCTGTTATCTGCAATGTCCGCGGATAGCGGAGAGCATACCGAAGAGCTTGGGCAGAAGGCCCATGCCTTCCTTGAGGGGACAGCGGGGATGCTGGCACGGTTGGCCGTTGCCGTACAGGAACGCAACCTGGCAGAGGTCGAGACGCTTGTCCGTGAATTGTGCCGCACGAGTGATGATGTCGGTGCCACCCAGCTTTCCCGGCAGATCAGAGACCTTGAACAGCAGGTTCTGGCCAAGTCTTTTCCCCGAGTCTGGGAGGATCTGCGCCAGCTTGAACTGACATACAATGCCACAGCCGAACTGGTCAAGAAGGAGTTCTCTGCAGCTCTTGCGGGAAGGAAAAGTCACCTATGAAACTGATTCACAAAATAGTGTCTGTTTTCAGTTTTGTCGGCGTTTGCTGTATGTCCGCAACCATCGTTTTCGGAGCTGAAGGGACATTGAGCCAGCTTAAATCGATGAGCCTGGAAAACCTGATGCAGATCGAGGTTTTTTCGGCATCGCTGAAGGATGAACAGCTCTCTGCAGTTGCCAGTGCCGTCTATGTCATTGACCGTGAAGACATCCGCCGCAGCGGAGCCCTTACCCTGCCGGAACTGCTGCGCGGAGTCCCGGGAATCGATGTCATCAGAGTTGATTCCCACACCTGGATGATCAGTGCTCGCGGTTTCAACGGGTTGTTCGCCAACAAGCTGCTGGTCCTGATGGATGGCCGGACCCTCTATACGCCACTTTTTTCAGGTGTCTATTGGGATATGCAGGACACCCTGCTGGAGGATATCGAGCGGATCGAGATCATTCGCGGTCCCGGTGCGACGGTCTGGGGCGCCAACGCCGTCAACGGCGTCATCAACATCATGACCCGCCATGCCGATGATACCGGCGGTGGTTTTGTCCGAACTGGCGGCGCGACCCCTGAAGAAGGTCTGTTGAGCGGCCGGATCGGCCAGAACCTGGGTAACTTTTCTTATCGGGTATTTGGCAAGGCCCTGGAACAGGATGGCTACGAGGCCGCCTCAGGCGGCGATCTGTATGACAACTGGAAAGAGCAGATCGCCGGATTCCGTATGGATTGGCAGACTTATACCGGACATGAGCTGACCCTTTCGGGAGACCTTTATCGTGGTGAGGGACACCAGCAGATAAAGATCGATGAGGGCGCCGAAGGTACGGGTTCCTACGACGATTCCGGGGGCTACCTGCAGCTGCAGTGGCAGAAACAGACCTCGGAGTGTTCCCACTGGTCGCTGCAGTCATACCTTGACCGGAATCTGCGTGATGATCTCTACGTCAAACAGGGGCGGACAATCTGGGACCTTTCCCTGACCCATGTCTACGATCTGAGTGAGGCACGGCAGAGTCTGGTCTGGGGCGGAGGATATCGTTATTCGAGTGATAATACCTCCTTCGGGCTTTACAGTGGCCTGGATCCGGCAGCTGTCGATGAAGACCTGTTCAGCCTGTTTGTTCAGGACGATATCACCCTGATCGATGAGTCTTTGCATCTGATTCTCGGCTCCAAGTTTGAGCACAACGACTATACCGGTTTTGAGGTGCAGCCAAACATGCGTCTGGTCTGGACGCCGTCCGCCAGGCAGACAGTCTGGGGAGCCGTGTCAAGGGCGGTTAGAACTCCTTCCCGTATGGAGTTCGATACCAGATTTTACTTCGAGGACGTTAATGCGTATGGTACCTATGCGGCGATAGGTAGCGGAAATAGAGACTTCAAATCGGAAGAACTGCTGGCTTATGAGCTAGGTTACAGGTTGCAGCTGAACGAGAGGTTCTCAGTTGATCTGGCTTTATTTTATAACGATTATGATAATCTGCGAGTGGATACGCAGAGATTTGTGGTTGTTTCTTATGCTCCCCTTGTTGTGGAAGTTCCGATGTCTTTCAGCAATGATATGACAGCAGAGAGTTACGGTGCCGAACTTTCAGCCAAGTGGACGCCTGTTGACCTCTGGCGTCTCAATTTCGGTTATTCCTGGCTGAAAATGTTCTTTCATTATGATGCGTCTGAAGCTGTTGAGCCATTTTATCTGATCGAAGAATCGACCCCCGAGCATCAGCTCAGCCTCAAATCCTATGTCGATCTTCCCTACGATCTGGAATGGGATACCTTTCTCTACTATTTCAGCTCCTATAATGATGTCGATGCTCATCTGCGCTGCGATATCCGTCTGGGCTGGCAGCCTTCTGATAAATGGGAGCTGAGCGTCAAGGTCGAGAGTCTGTTCGATGACAGCTACCGTGAGTCCTATGATGGTTACGGGGTGGTCAGCGGTGAAGTGCCGAGAACGTTTTTTGCGGAAGTGAAGTATCGCTTCTAGATAAAACGCCCGCGTCGCGTTCCGGAGTTGGGGACCCCGGAACGCGACAAGGCTCTCTAGCAATGGTAGAGAAAATTCCGAATCATCTCCTTGCCACCTTCGGTGGCGAATGATTCGGGGTGAAACTGAATGCCGTAGATCGGCCAGTCTTTGTGTTTGACGCCCATGATCTCGAAGTCTCCGCCAGCTTTGATCTTCTCGCGGTTGGTGAAATCTTCCAGTCTCAGTTCGCCGACCGCCGAGGTCACCTCCAGGCAGTCGGGCAGGCTTTCCGCCTCGGCAATCAGCGAATGATAGCGCATGATCTCCAGTTCGGTCGGGATACCGGCAAAAACACCTGTGCCGTCATGGTCGATCAGGCTGGTTTTGCCGTGCATCGGCAGTGGTGCCTTGACGACACGGCCGCCGAAGACATGGACGATCCCCTGCATCCCCAGACAGACGCCGAGCAGTGGTGTGACCGGCCCCACCTCACGGATCACTGAGGCACAGACACCGAAGTAGTGTTCATCATCCGGAGATCCCGGCCCCGGTGAGATGATGATCCGCTCGGCAGCAAAGGTTTTGACTTCTTCGAGGCTGATCTCGTCGTTGCGTTTGACCAGGATCTCGAAATCGTCGATCTTGCCCGCCTGCTTGTCGCTGCTTAAGATCTCACCGATATACTGATAGAGGTTGTAGGTGAAGGAGTCGTAGTTATCGATAATCAGCACCTTCATCAGAACTTCTCCTTGTCTTGTTCGGCCACAAACGGCGCCATCGCGGTCTTGGTTCCGGCAAACTTGCGCTGAATCTCGAGGTATTCGTCAGCCGGGTTGGAGTCAAATACGTTCCCGCCGCAGGTCTGCACGTAGGCCTGCTCCCCCCTGGCGAAGATAGTGCGGATCGGGATGGCGAAGGTGCAGTCGCCGTTGAAGGAAAAGTGCCCGACCGCGCCACCGTAGGGGCCGCGACCGTCAGTCTCCATGGCGTTGATGATCTTCATCGCTTCGATCTTCGGTGCGCCGGTCAGGGTGCCTGCCGGAAAGTTGCTGGCCAACGCCGAGAACATGTCCTGATCTTCGGCCATGATGCCGACGATCTCGCTGCTGATGTGCTGAACATGGCTGTAACGTTTGATGTCCATCAGGTTGCGCACCTTGACGGTGCCGAAGCGGGCCACCCGTCCGATGTCATTGCGGTGCAGATCGACCAGCATGTTGTGCTCTGCGATCTCCTTCGGATCGTTAAGCAGCTCGCGTGCCAGAGCGACATCCTCCTGTGGCGTTGCTCCGCGTTTGGTCGTACCGGCCAGCGGAAAGGTTTCCATCTCCCCCTGGCGCAAGCGGAAGAGTAGCTCCGGGCTGGCGCTGATCAGCTTCTGGTCGCCGAACTTGAGGAAGAACATCTGTGGTGACGGATTGATCTCGCGCATCTTTTCGTAGAGGTTGATACAGTCCCCTTCCAGTCTGAAGCGTTTCTTGAAGCCGACTTCACACTGGAAGATCTTGCCGTCAATAATGTTCTGCTTAACCTCCATAACTGCCGCGGCATGTTCCTCGCGGGTCATGCTGTCGCCTAAGGGGGTGATGCGCAGCTCACCGTTGCCGGGGTAAGGGGTGGCGAGCAGTTCCTCGATCAGGGCGATGCGGCTGTCGTCGTAGTAGAAGTAGATCAGCTCACCGGTCATCTTGTCGTAGATCAGACCGTCCTTGAACAGGCCGAAACGGAAGACGTCGAAATCCTCGCTGGTCTGCATCTTCAAGGAGGGCTCAAAATAGTTCATCGCATCGTAGGAGAGGTAGCCGGTCAGGCCGCCTGCATATTTGCGCGACAGGACATCCTGTGGAATGATCTCGCGCAGCAGGTAGTATGGGTTGTCGCTTACGTAGGTCTGCTGTCGGCCGTCACGATCCTCGACGGTCAACTGATCGCCGTTGGCGAACAGCTGCTGCTCCGGGTCGAAGCCGATCAGGGTGTGACGGGCGACATAGCTCTCCTCGCCGAGCGATTCGAGGATAAAACAGTTGTCGAAACGTTTCTCGACCTTTTTGAACAGCTCGAAATAATCGCAGCTGCCGGTAATGGTCACGTAGTGCGGCTTGCGCGGCAGACGTATCGGCCGCGGTTTCTCTGAACTCATGGTTTCTGCCTCTCCTTTAATGCTCTGGCTCCGCGTGAGACCGTAGCGATCCCCACGCCCAACTCCTCAGCGACCTTACGCTGCGGCACGCCGGCTTCGAGCATTCTGAAAATCTGCAGTCGGTTGGTTATTTCAGCAAACTCGGCCGGTGTCAGCAGGCCGCGGAGGGCTTCTTCCATCGCTTCGGGAGTCTGAACGGCAAGCAGATAATCGATCAGTTGTTGGATGTGATCTTGTGTATTCATGTACTAGTAGGCTAGTACATTTGTGAAATATGTCAAGCTCTTTTTTATAAGGTTCGAATCGGAATTTTTGTGGCAGTTTGAAGGGCGTTGCGCGGGGAGGTCTGATCAATAAAGCCAGTTGTTTGCTGCTTGAAAATTATGTTGCTAAACTAAATGACCTGCTGTGTTGCAGGGCTGCCGCAACCTTGTGTTTTTGTTGAAGCCGATGCGCAATTGCTGAAAAGAGGAGTAGGCAAATGAAAAAGTATTTAGTTGTCGTTTTGCTTTTACTGCTGGCTGGCTGTTCAGCCCGGGAAATCTACGAAACCGGCCAGGTTCTGCAGCAATATCAATGTTCGCAGATCCAGGATTACCACGAACGCAAGCGCTGTATGGAGGGGGCGCAAACCTCTTACGAGCAGTATCGGGATGATCTGGATTCCGATAAATAACCGTCTTGAAGCGGACTGCTTTTTCTGTCCTGATCCTTATCCCGTCTGGTCCGATCAGTTCGGATGAGAGGCTTCCCCTTCTGCCTTGCGCTGTCCTGACTTTCTGGATTTAAATTCTGAATAGCAAGTATAGGTCTGATCGAAATAATCAATTTGCTTTGACCGTCAAGAATGGCTGACAATGATTTCCCTCTGAATAGGGGGGATTTTTTGTCGATATTGAATTTTCATCAGTTTGCCAAGAGCCGCCCGGCCCGGTTGTTTTATGTTTGCGGGAGCCTGCTGCTGGTCGTGGTTTTTCTTTGGTCCGGGGTGAGCAAAGCCTTTTCTCCCGTGCTGTTTTCTGAAACGATCGGTGCCTACGGTTTAATCCCGGAATCGCTCAATCTGGCTGCGGCTATTTTTTTGATTATTGCCGAGATAGTTGTCGCCGTCGGCCTGTTGTTTGGCCGGTTGTGGGCGCTGAACGGTACAACCGTCCTGATGCTGCTGTTTATCGGCGTGCTTGGTTACGGGATCTATCTTGGACTGGATATCGATTGCGGTTGTTTTGGCCCTGAGGATCCTGAGGCCGCCGCTTTTCATAATTTGCGCTCTGCATTTTATCGTGACCTGCTGTTGATGGTGATTGTCGCCTATCAGTATTTCTGGCGCTTTATTAATCGATCGAAGCACCTAATAACCCCGGCTGCGGCCGGATTTTTCAAGAAGGAGAGGATAAGCTCATGAAACGTTTAGTATTGGCAACTCTGTTGATTCTGATGCTGGCAACAACAGGTTTTGCTGCAAACAAGTTCAAGCAGGAAGTTGAGACGGAAACCGTTGCAGTCAAACTGAACCGCGAGGTAGCGCGTGGCGGTTACGACCTGGTGACCACCGCCGAACTGAAATCCTGGATCGACGCCGGCAAGGAGATGGTCATCGTCGATACCATGCCGTATGAAGCGAGCTATAAAAAAGCCCACGTCCCGGGTGCAAAGCAGTTCCTGTTCCCGATCCCGGACATGGATCAGTGGGAGAGCAAGGAAACCGACGGAAAATCTCAGGAAGACTACGTCGCGCTGCTCGGTCCTGACAAAGAGAAAACCATCGTTGTTTACTGCGGCTTTGTCAAATGTACCCGCAGCCACAACGGTGCCGCCTGGGCCGAAAAACTCGGTTACAAAAACGTCTACCGTTACTCCGGCGGTATCTTCGCCTGGAAAGGCGCCGGTTACGATGCTGAAAAGGTCGACTGATCGCTAAGTCCGCGATTTTGTCACTATGGGGCGGGAGAATTTTTCTCCCGCCTTTTTTGTCGCTATTTGTTTTTTGAATGATGACGGGTAGCCTGATTGAGATTATCCGTTTGACCCGAAAGCTGTCTTTGCTCTGTAATATTCGAATATACAACTATTTTTTCTAAAAAGTATTCAGGAGACAGTTGATGAAGAAAGTATTATTGCTGGTGATCGTTTTCGCCTTTGTCGTGCCCCTTCCCCTGACCGCTCTGGCAAAAGACTACCGTTATATGTCTGCGGCAGAAGTCAAAAGCAACATGGAAAAACATGCGGCGCTCACTCTGGTCGATATTCAGGTGGAAAATGAGTTTGCTGAACACCACATCAACAGTGCTGTAGCCACATATGCCTACCCGGTGAAAAGCGACGAAGATAAGCAGAAGATGGCGGCTGTGACCAATGCGCTGCTGGGCAACAATGATCTGGCGGTTGTGGTCTGCCCACGTGGTGCCGGAGGCGCCAAGCGCGCCTATGACCATCTACTGGCCTCCGGAGTCGCTGAAGAGCGCCTGTATATCCTGACCGACGGTCAGGCCAAGTGGCCCTATCCGGAGCTGCTCGCCCCGGCGAACTGATCCTGAAGACTGAGAAAATTCGGAGTTACAGCGCTACCGACAGGCTGCTTTGACCGGGGTCGGTATCGCTGACTATTTGTGTGAGAATGGCATTGAAACAGGATTTGTCCCTGCAACCGGCTCCGGAGCAAAACCGGAATGCCGCCACGATTATGGCCGAGATGGTCGCAGCTTGCACCTCCTGCGGGAAATGCGTGAGCCCCTGCGCATTTTTACGCAAACAGGGAGCACCTGCGGCTATCGCTGCAAACGGCAGTGGCGCCGAAAATCTCATGCTTGCCTATGACTGTTCTCTGTGCGGGCTGTGCGATGCACACTGTCCCTTGGGGCTCACCCCCTCGGCGATGTTTCTCGCCATGCGCCGCCAGGCCGTTAGCGAAGATCTGCTTGATCTCAAGCCGTACAGGCCACTGTTGAGTTACGAACAGCTGGGTGGTTCAGCCCTGTTCCGCCGCGATTTTATTCCGCAGGGTTGTACAACCGTCTTTTTCCCCGGCTGTTCATTGCCGGGGACGCGTCCCGCAGCGCTCAGATTGCTGTTTCGCCAGCTGCAGCGCCAGGATGCGGCGATCGGCCTGGTTCTTGACTGCTGCGGTAAAATATCCTCCGACCTTGGCCTGGAGGAACGCTTTGAGACCCTCTTCGAGCGTCTTTTGCTCCGGTTGAAAAATCAAGGAATTACCCGTGTTCTGACCTCCTGCCCGGGATGTACCAAAACACTTGAATCGAACAGCCTCGGAATCAGCGTGATGAGCATTTATCCGTTGCTGGCTGAGGCTGAACCTTCAGCGGTTTCGGCAGGGCGGGGTGTCGTCGCGGTTCATGACCCCTGTACGGCGCGCTTTAATCTGCCGCAGCAACAGGCGGTGCGCCGTTTAATTGAAAACCGCGGCTATCAGGTCCGGGAACTCCCCTTTCATGGGGCGAAGACCCGCTGTTGCGGACAGGGGGGGATGGTCGAAGCGCGTGTTCCGGGGACGGTCAGCAAAGAAGCCTCAGTCATTGGTGAAAAGACAAACGTGCCGCTGATCACCTCCTGTGCTGCCTGCTGCGATGCGCTCTCGCAGGTGGCTGAGGTGGCTCACATCGCTGATCTGTTGACGGGCAGGGATGAGCTGCATGTCAAGCCGCCATCCTCTTTGCGCCGCTGGTTGAACAGGCTGAAGCTGAGATGGTCCCGCCTCGAGTGAGTTTCTTGCTGCTCCCGCTGTTGCCCTATTGCTCCTTTCAATCTTCACCAACAGGGGTGTTTCAGGTATGATTCCGGGGCATTCCGATCATCTTGGCGGAGTATATTGCTCTTCTCATTGAACTTAAGAACACAAAGCCCGGAAAGTCAGCTATGTCATTTGATGCATCCCGTTGGACCCGCTTCCCTGTAAATGATAGTGCCGTGTGGCTCTGTTCTGACCGGCCGACCTGGTTTGTGCCGACAGCTGCCGGTGACCAGTTGCTGCTGGAATCCCCCTCAACCGATTATGACCGTCAGGCCTTTCTTGAACGCCTGCCCGATCCACTGGCCGACAGTTACCAGGGGCGGCAGACTCTGGCCGAAGGCCCGCTGGATCTGAAGGAACTCTGGCTGCATATCACTGACCGCTGCAACCTGAGCTGCAGCCATTGTCTGTTCTGTTCCGGTCCGGATCAGGCCAGGGAACTGTCCTTCGAGATTCTGCAAAGGCATATTCAGGAGGCCGCCGACATGGGCTGCCGGATGTTTGCCCTGACCGGCGGTGAGCCGCTGGTCCATCCGCAATTCAAACAGATTATCGCAACCTTGCTGGCCATCCCCGGCAGCAGAGTTGCGATTCTGACCAATGGCCTGCTTCTCTCCAGGCACCTGGATGAAAGCTGGCCGCGGGAGCGCATCCATCTGCAGGTCAGCCTTGATGGCCGACAGGAACATCATGATGCCATTCGCGGTGCCGGAAACTTCGAGCGCCTTGACCAGCAGCTCGACTGGCTGCGCCGGAATCGCTGGCCGTTTACTTTGAGCTGCTGTGCGACTGCGGACAGCGCGGATGATCTGCCCTGGCTGGTCGATTATGCCGCCGACAAGGGCGCGACCGCCGTCCATCTGATGTGGCATTTCATCCGCGGGCGGGGGAGTGCTGAGCAGCACATCGATCCGCTTGCGCTGCTGGAACCGCTGCTCTCTGCCCAGACGACAGCCGAACGGCGCGGTATCACCATCGACAATATCGACAGCCTGAAAGGGCAGATCTTTTCACCGCCGGGGACCATTCATGACGGTTCAGGCGCAGGCTGGGAAACCGCAGCGATCGGGCCGGATAACCTGCTCTACCCGTCGGCGGCAACCATCGGTTTTGAAGAACTGGCCACGTCGCTTGAGACCGGGCTGCACCAGGTCTGGCAGGAAAGCCCGGTTTTCGAGGCGATCCGTCAGACCAGTGTCGTCCAGCTCAATGATCCCTGGCGCTATCTGCTCGGCGGCGGCGATTTCGATCACAGCTGGCACCATCTGCGCAGCTTTATGGGCAACGATCCCTATCAGCCGCTCTTTGAACAGCTCGCCCTGCGGCTCATTCATCAGGCGGCGACCCGGCTGGCCGAGCAAGATACCCCGGGGCTGCGGCTCAAGATGGGAGAACTGCTGATCAGCTGCGGCAGTCACGGCCCGGTCAATCTCTGTCATACCAACTGTCTGCTCTCCCTGCCCGATGCCATGGACAGCCGTGAACAGGTCGGCAGCTATTACGCCGACGCGGTCGGGGACAAGCGGCTGGAGATTCTCAACCCGGTCCATTACGATGAACAGATGATGGCCCATATCCCGGCGGCCTATCGCTTTCGTGGCTATGGCTGCGGTAGCCCGGTGCTCGATGCAGAGCTTAAGCCGGGCGAGAAGATGGTCGATCTCGGCTGTGGCAGTGGGGTCGAATGTTTTATCGCCGCGCGGCTGGTCGGTAGCAAGGGGCAGATCACCGGTGTCGATATGCTCGAGCCGATGCTCGAGGTGGCCCGCAAGGGGGCTGAGGATGTCCGTCAGGGGCTCGGCTATGACAACCTCGCTTTTGTCAAAGGCTACCTTGAAGAGCTGCCTCTCGAGGATGCGGGGCAGGATCTGGTGGTGTCCAACTGCGTTCTTAATCTGTCGACCGACAAGCGCCTGACCTTTGCCGAGATCCTGCGCATTCTGCGCCCCGGAGGGCGGCTGGTCGCCGCCGATATTGTCTGTGAAACGGAACCGGATGCGGCCATCCTCAATGACGAAATCCTCCGCGATGAATGTATCAGCGGGGCTATGACCCAGAAGGATCTGCTCGGCATTCTCGATGAGACCGGTTTCACCGGTTTCCGGGTGATCAAGCGGCTGCCTTACCGAGAAGTGCAGGGGCACCGTTTCTTTTCGCTGACCTTTTGCGTTTTTAAGCCGGACGCCCAGGAGAAGACCGTTTCCGTTCTCTATCCGGGGCCGGCGGCGTCTCTGATCTCTGCCTCGGGGATCAGGCTGCGCAGCGGTCAGACTGTCGAGATCCCGAAGGCCGATGCCGAACTGCTCGGTGAGCAGGTCTGGCAACTCGATGAGTTCGGTTTTGTCACCAATGTTGTCATTGAAGCGGGAGCCAATTGCGCGTTGCCGCCGGAGTCACGCCCCTCAACGGTTAGCGCTCCGGCTGCCAGCCGTCAGCAGAGCGGCTGCATGGTCTGTGGTGCTGCGCTGGTTTACCGGACGGTTGAGGAAAGACAGAATTGTCACTACTGCGGCTGTGAACTGAGCAGCAATGCCTGCTGTGAGCAGGGGCACTTTGTTTGTGACAGCTGCCACACCGGCGATACCCTGGAGCTGATCGAACACCTCTGCCAGTCTTCAACAACCACTGACGCCATCGCCCTGTTCAGCAGTATCCGCCAGCACCCGACCATGCCGATCCACGGGCCGCAGTATCACGCGCTGGTACCGGGGGTGCTGCTCGCCTGCCTGCGCAATGCCGGGCACCCGGTGACAGACGAGCAGCTGCATGCCGCGATCGGCCGTGGCGGGGATATTAACGGTGGCAGCTGCGGTTTCTGGGGGGTCTGTGGTGCGGCCATCGGTATCGGTATCGGCTTCAGCGTGCTGCTCGAAGCCACCCCGGTCAAGGCCGATGAACGCCAGACGGCGCAGCGGATTGTCCATCAGGTTCTTGATGAGATTGCCAGCTATCAGGCCGCCCGCTGCTGCCAGCGCGATTGCTGGATCGCCCTGCGTACCGGCATGCGTTTCGCCGCCGAGCGCTGGAATCTGGAGATCGAAAAGATCGAACCCTTCGCCTGCACACAGATGGCGCGGAACCAGGAGTGCCTGGGGATGGAGTGTCCGCTCTGGCCTTGAGCGAGGATACGCAAAGCCCGACAGGTTCAGAGGAGGCTGTATTGCATATTGAATCAAAGTTCACAACCGGCGGGGCTCGTCCCGCCAGACGAGGCACTTTTCTGCTGCAGGTCAGAAAAGTACCCAAAAGACCCCGCCCCAATGTCCCCGTCTGCCTGCGGCAGATTCCTTGCGCTAAGCAATCCGTCGCCGCGCCCGCATAACTCGGGGTTTGCAACCCCTCAGACAAATGCGGTCGTATACCGGCGTCTGATCGCTCCGCTTCAGCGGAGCCAAAGGGAACAAGATCGGCAAATCGCAAACCAAGCGGATGGCAAATTCAATCAGCCGAAAATTCCCAGAGATAACTCTTCAAATCAATTTTCTCAGAACGAAACACAACTCCCTCACTGACGAGAAGATCCTTCTGCAGCAGATTTCCGTTGCCATCTGTGCGCGGGCTGACTCTGCCCTGGCTGTTGATGACCCGCTGCCAGGGGACATCGCTGCCGTAGGGAAGGGCGGCCATGGCAAAGCCGACGACCCTGGGCGTCGTATTGGCAATTGCAGCGATACGTCCATAGGTACTGACCCGGCCTCTGGGGATCTGCCGGGTCAGCTGGTAGATGCGTTGGTAGAGTGGAGAGTCGTCCTCAGGCATGCGACATCAGCACCGGCAGGGTCATGTATTTGAGCAGGTGACGGCCGGTATCGCCCAGAGTCAGGTTGCCGCGCCGATGCTGACGGGTTGCGCCCATGACCAGCAGCTCCGCGCCGCTGTCGGCGCAGCGGTTGAGCAGCAGGTCACCGACGCTTAAGCCCCCGCAATTGCGTTTCTCACAGGCGATCGGCAGATTGTAGCGGGCCATGTGCTGGCAGATGTCGGACTGGTGTTTTTCGAAATACTCATCCCCCTCTTTCCCCTGAATGGTGATGACACTGATCTCGTCCGCTTTTTCAAGGACAGGCATAGCGTCGTGCAAGGCCCGGGCCGATTCCGGACCGCCCCGCCAGGCGTGAATGATCTTTTTGAAGTTGCCCGGATACTCACCCGCATAGGGGACGATCAGGACCGGGCGGCCGGAGCCGAGCACGGCATATTCCGGCAGATTTCCGGGAATCGACTGGTCTGCTGCTTCTTCGTCGGTCTGGCTGATGACCAGCAGATCGCGATAGTGGGCATGCAGATTGATCGCCTGGACAATATCGAGCCCGGATGCATAGGTGTCGACGGAAATCCAGCTGGTTTCGAGTCCCGTTTCCTTCGTCGCCTGTTCAAACTGCTCCCTGGCCTGGTTCTCGAGGACGTGAACTTCACGCATGTTCCCCAGGTAATGCGGGCGCGGCACAGCATAGATGCCGGTCAGAAGTGACTGCTGCTGTCTGGCCAGATCGATAGCAACAGCCAGGCGGGAAGCGCAGGTTGGACGGTTGTCGATATGTACCAGAATGTCCTTGAAGTTCATCGCTTGCTCCTTTGCGGTTATGAAATGTTGGTTCCCTTCTCCCTGAGTACCCAAAGGGCATAAAGGAGAAGGTGCCCCTTGGGGCGGATGAGGGGAGGTTCGCTGTGATTCCCCTCACCCGTCGCTTCGCGCCACCCTCTCCCCGAAGGAGAGGGGAAGCCTATTAGTTTTTCTTCCCCAGATAGGCTTCCTGGATCTTTTCCGAGTTCAGCAGCTCCTCCGCCGTTCCTGACATGGAAATCCTGCCGAGATCGAGGACGTAACCGCGATCGGCAAGTTTGAGCGCCGCCTTGGCGTTCTGTTCGACCAGCAGTACGGTCACCCCCTGTTTGGCGATTTCCTTGATCTGCTCGAAGATCGCCTTGACCAGGATCGGCGCGATACCCAGGGATGGTTCATCGAGCAGGACCATTTCGGGGTTGCTCATCAGCGCCCTGCCGATGGCCAGCATCTGTTGTTCGCCGCCGGAGAGTGTTCCTGCCAGCTGTTTGCGCCGTTCCGCCAGGCGCGGAAACAGATCGTAGACCCACTGCAGAGTCTTTTTATCGATCGAGCTGCGGGTGAAGGCACCCAGGGTCAGGTTCTCTTCAACGGTCAGGATGCCGAACACCCGGCGTCCTTCAGGGGAGTGACTGATCCCCAGCTTGACGATCTTGTGGGCCGGCATCTGGGTCAGCTCGTGCCCCTTGAAGCGGATAGAGCCCGCTTTGGCTTTGAGCAGCTGGCTGATGGTGCGCATGGTCGTGGTCTTGCCGGCGCCGTTGGCACCTAAGATGGTAACAATCTCGCCCTTGCGTACGTCGAGCGAAATCCCCTTAAGGGCAGCGATGCTGCCGTAGGAGACTTCCAGGTCTTTTATTTCAAACAGAATCTCATCACTCATCATCATCACTTCCCAGGTAGGCTTCGATAACGGCAGGGTTCTGCTGAATCTCCTGCGGCGTACCGTCGGCGATCTTGCGGCCGAAGTTGATACAGGTGAGGTAGTCGGTGACTTCCATGACCATGTCCATGTCGTGTTCGATCAGCAGCACGGTTGTTCCCTTGTCGCGGATCTTGTAGATGATGTCGCGCAGCTCGATGGTTTCGGCGTCGTTGAGACCTGCGGCAGGTTCGTCGAGGATCAGCAGCCTGGGGTCGACCGCCATCGCCCGGGCCATCTCGACGCGGCGCTGAACACCGTAGGAGAGTGAGCCGGCCGGGGTTGCCGCATGCTGGCCAAGGCCGAAGAATTCCAGCTGCTCCTCCACCTTCAGCCAGTTCTCCTTTTCGTCGCGGCGCGAGATCGGGGTCGGGAGGATCCCGTGCCAGAGCTTCTGCCTGCTGCGGATGTGGCGGCCGCTCATGATGTTTTCCGCGACCGACATCTGGCCGAACAGACGGATGGTCTGGAAGGTGCGAACCACACCGCGGTCGACAATCTGATAGGGGGTCATGCCGCGGATCTCTTCACCGCACCAGTTGACCGAACCTTCCTCCGATTTGTAGATACCGGTGATGCAGTTGAAGACGGTGGTCTTACCGGCCCCGTTGGGACCGATGATCCCGTAGATCTGCCCCTGCCTGACAGTGAAAGACAGGTCATCGACCGCTGTCAGGCCGCCGAAGCGCTTGGTGACATTATTGAGGATCAGAGTGTTTTCAGCCATGATTCGATTCCTTGATCAGAAACTTGGGAATTTTGCCGAACCTGGCCGGCCAGATCCCGCGCGGGCGCAGAATCATGGCCAGAATCATGGCAAAACCAAAGATGAAGTAGCGCCAGGTGGCAAACTCACGGAAGATCTCCGGCAGGACGAACATGATGAAGACGCCGAGCATGACCCCGGGAATCGATGAGCCGCCGACCAGGACGATGCTGAAGAACAGCACCGACTGCATGAAGTTGAAGGCTTCCGGGCTGACCGCTGAGTACTGGGTGGCGTAGACGGTTCCCGCGAGTCCGGCGATGCCGGCTCCGAGAGCGAAGGCGTAGACCTTGTAGATCCGCGTGTTGATGCCGATGCTTTCGGCTGCCAGCTGGTCTTCACGCAGATAGTGCAGGGCACGTCCCGGTTTGCTCCGTTCCAGATTGCGCATGACGGCGAATGTGACCAGCAGGACGATCAGGGCGAAATAATAGACACTGATCTGGCTGGTCAGCTGATGGCCGAAGAGCGACAGTGAATCGAGGCCGAAGATGCCGTTCGGGCCGCCGGTGACACCGCCCAGGTTGTTTTCCAGGATCTGGACAAAGACGATGTTGAAACCGATGGTCGTGACCAGCAGATAATCGCCGCGCAGGTGGACGATCGGTCCGGCGAGGATGACGCCGAAGATCGCCGGAATGATGATTGCCGCCGGGATGGTTGCCAGCAGCGGCCAGCCGAACTGGGAGTTGAGAATCGCCGTGATGTAGGCGCCCATGCCGAAGAACAGCGCCTGCCCCATGTTGAACATGCCGGCCTTGCCAAGGACCACATCCTGCGACAGGGCGACGACGGAGAAGACCAGGAAGGTGATGGCCACCGCCTGCCAGCGCGAGTTGAGCGCCCAGGGGAGGATCGCCATGACAATGATAAAGATCAATGGTGCGAATCGATTTAAATTTTTCATCAGACCTTCTCCGCGACGCGTTCACCGAGCAGGCCGGTCGGGCGAACGATCAGAATGGCAATCAGCAGGATAAAGGTGAAGGCGTCGGCCCAGGTGCTGGAGACGTAGCCGGAGATAAAGGCGTTGAACAGCCCGAGCAGCATGCCGCCGAGCATCGCTCCGGGGATATTGCCGATGCCGCCGATAATGGCGGCGATGAAGGCATAGAGGCCGTATTGCCAGCCCATGTTGAAGGTGATGCCGCGATAGTAGAGGCCGATGAACAGGCCGCCGACCGCGCCCAGGGAAGAGCCGATGATGAAGATCAGGGCGATGATGCTGCCTACGTTGATCCCCATCAGCCGGGCGGCGTCCTGGTCGATGGAGCTGGCGCGGATCGCCGCGCCGATGCGGGTCTTCTCGATGAACAGGTAGAGGGCGAGCATCAGCAGCAGCGAAAGGATCAGGATGATCGCCTGGATCAGGCTGATGACCACGCCGCCGAAGTCCCAGTAGACCTGTGGTACCAGCTCGGGGAAGATGCGCATCTGCGGTCCCCAGATCAGCATGATACCGTTCTGGATGACCAGACTGGCACCCAGCGCCGATACCACGGCCGACAGGCGCGGAGCCGTCCGTAGCGGGCGGTAAGCGACCCGTTCAAGGACCACGCCGACGACTGCCATGGCGACCGCTGCCAGCAGGAAGATGCCGATGACAGCAGGCAGTGAGGTTGCCTGGCCCATGACCTGGGTATAGATCGTCAGGCCGACGAATGCGGAAGCCGCGACCATATCGCCATGAGCGAAGTTGATCAGCTTCATGACGCCGTAGACCATTGTGTAGCCGAGAGCGACCAGGGCGAACATACTGCCGATGGTCAGGCCGTTGGCCAACTGTTGCAGAAAAATATCCATGGAACTCTATCTCTCCTCAAATTCGTGCCGGATGGCACAGACATGTCAGATCACCACGCAAAAGCCAAAAGAGGAACCCGTCGTTCCTCCCTTCGCCTTTGAAGGGTAATACCTGTATTCGGTAATAACAGAGGCGGGCCGCTTACGCTGTGCCCGCCTCCGTGTTTTTTGTCGTGTGGGGCGGGCTCTTTACTGCGCGTGAACGACTTTGTATTTGCCTTCGGCGTCGATGACGAAGGTCATGTAGCTGCTGCCGATCCGGTTGCCGTCCTTGGCGAACTGCAGCGGGCCGGTGATACCAGGGAAGGGCTCCGTCATGCTCATCAGGTAGTCGGCAGCCTTCTTGGTATCGAAGCTGTTATTTTCTTCCATCGCATGAATGATGACGCGCATGCCGTCAGCATTCATCAGGGTCCAGATCGATGGCGGCATCATGTTGTACTTGGCCTGATAGTCAGCCAGGAAGTTCTTGGCGACATCGTAGGGGAGCAGGTCCGGAGTCGGAACGTTGATCAGGTATGCCCCTTCAGCTGCGGAGCCGGCCAGTTTGATGAAGTCGGGGTTGTCGTTGGAGTCGCCACCGACAAAGTCAGCCTTGATGCCGAGCGCTTTCTGCTGGGCACGCAGCTGGCCGCCGTCAGGATAATAGCCGGAGTAGAAGATGACATCCGGGTTCTTCGACTTGATCTTGGTCAGGATCGGGGTGAAGTTCTGGGAGCCGGCCTTGATTTTGTCGCGGACGATAACATTGCCGCCGGCCTTCTTGATCGACTGTTCGACAGCGGTGCCCAGGCCGTCGGAGTAGCTGGAGAAGTCGGAGAGAACGACGATCCGCTTGTAGCCCTTGACGTTGACCAGGTAGTCTGCAGCGAAGTCTGCTTCTGCGCTGTTCGGGAAGGAGTTGCGCAGGAATGTCCAGTAGCCGTGTTCGGTCAAACTGTCTGCAGTGCCGTCCGAGGTCTGCAGCACTCCGGCGTTGAAGTAGGTCTTCTGGGCCGCTTCAGCGCAGGTTGAGGTGTAGGAGCCGATAACCATGGAAACACCTTTGTTGACCAGGTCTTTGGCACAGATTGCGGCGGCCATGGCGGTGCCCTGGTCGTCACAGGTGATGACTTCGATCTGCTTGCCCATGACGCCGCCTTTGGCGTTGATCTGCTCGGCCAGCAGGCGGACAGAGTTATCGATCCCCTGACCTTCATTGGCATAGTCGCCGGTGATCGGCGCCTGAACCCCGACCTTCAGGGTGTCGGCGGCCATGGCCGGAGCGGCAAGCAGGGCAATAGCGCAGCAAGCCATCACAATTTTTCCGAATCTTTTTTTCATCTGTACCTCCGTAAATGGAATTAGGGTAAAGCGCGTGCAATAAAT
Organism: Geopsychrobacteraceae bacterium; assembly: GCA_963676795.2. Lineage (GTDB taxonomy): Bacteria > Desulfobacterota > Desulfuromonadia > Desulfuromonadales > Geopsychrobacteraceae. The sequence goes on from CAXXTB010000002.1 coordinate 603,550, forward strand.
TATCCCTGATATTCGTGTCCGTTGAGGCCCGGATCGCTCCTCCGAGCTTCATGGACCATCTGCAAGATTACAATTAAAGTACAGTCGTTACAACCGGTTGCAAAAATATGTTGGTTAATGTTTCTTCATGCCAAGCAGTTGGCGCAGGGCATGTCTGGCGATCTGCGGGTTCTCCTTGAGCCGCCGTTTTGAATAGGGGAGCCAGTCTTCGCCGTAGGGGACGTAGATCCGCAAACGATGGCCATTACGCAGGATGACCTGGCGTAGCTCTTCATCGACGCCGAGGAGCATCTGGAACTCATACTGATCGGGTTTGAGGTTGTATTTGCGCACCAGGTTCATCCCTTCGAAGACCAGCCGTTCATCGTGGGTCGCGATACCGACATAGGCCCCCTGCTGGATCATCAGTTCCAGCGCTGCGATGTAGTTTCCGTTGATCGCCAGCGGATGTTTCCAGGCATGGAGCCTTGGCTCGATGTAGATTCCTTTGCACAGCCGGTAGTTCTGATAGCCGTCGCCCAGGGCAATGACATCATGCGGGGTGCGGTGCAGGTAGGCCTGCAGCACGGTGCCGACATGACCGGGAAATTCGGCGCGCAGGCGGCGGAAGAAGTCCAGGGTGTCGTCTGTGGTCGGAATATCCTCCATGTCGATGCGCACAAAGTTGTTCAGCTTCTGCGCTTCGGCAACCAGTTCCCGGATCAGCCCGAAGCAGCCCTCCTTATCGAGCAGCAGCCCCATCTGGGTCGGTTTTATCGACAGATTGGCGTCCAGTTTTTCGCGGTGGATGGTGTTGAGGATTTTGAGACCATCGTCCTTGAAGCCGACCGCCTGATCAAAACGGGTAATGAATTCACCGAGGATGTCGATGGTACTCATCATCCCTTGGGCATTCAGATCTCTGGTGACCTTTACGGCGTCCTCGAGGGTCGAGCCGGCGATGTACCCCTTGGCGAAATAGCTGACGATCGGCTTGGGCACGTGCATGATGGTTTTGGACACGGCAAAATTGAAAAACGACATGATCTGATTCCTGCTTGTTTTGTTGTTTTTTTGTTCAGGCGTTCCTTCTCCCGTCTGGGAGAAGGTGCCCAAAGGGCGGATGAGGGGGCAATTTAATGCAGGTGCCCCTCACCCGTCGTTACACGCCACCCTCTCCCCCAACGGGAGAGGGAAGGCCACATTAATCTGCATCGAGAAACGGATATTCAAAGCTGGTCGGTGGTACGAAGTTTTCCTTGATCGCCCGGGCCGAGACCCAGCGCAACAGGTTCTGCTTGCTGCCGGCCTTGTCGTTGGTTCCTGATGCGCGGGCGCCACCGAAAGGCTGTTGACCGACAACCGCACCGGTCGGTTTGTCGTTGATATAGAAGTTGCCCGCGGCATTCTCCAACTTGCTCAGCGCCGTGCTGGTGGCCAGGCGGTCCTGCGAGAAGATGCAGCCGGTCAGACCGTAGACGGAGGTGGCGTTGCACAGCTCCAGGGTCTCCTCATAGGCCTCATCCTCATAGCAGAAGATGGTGATGACCGGTCCGAAGATCTCCTCTTCCATGGTTTTGAAGTGCGGGTTGGTGGTCAGGATGACGGTCGGCTCGATGTACCAGCCCTTGCTGTCGTCGTAGCTGCCGCCGGCAAAGATTTCGGCGTCGGCAGCGTCCCGGGCGTACTCGATATAGCTGGTGATGTTCTTGAAGGCGGCTTTATCGATAACCGGGTTGACGAAGTTGCCGAAATCGCAGACATCACCGACCTTGATGCGCGAGAGTTGAGCTTTGATCTCATCGAGGACCGGTTGCCAGATCTGCTTCGGGATGTAAGCGCGGGATGCGGCCGAACATTTCTGCCCCTGGAATTCAAAAGCGCCGCGCACGATGCCGGTCGCCAATGCCTTGACGTTGGCCGACGTGTGGGCGAAGACGAAGTCCTTGCCGCCGGTCTCGCCGACGATACGCGGATAGGTCTTGTATTTCCCGGCGGCCAGGTTGTTGCCGATGGTTTTCCACATTCCCTGGAAGACCGCGGTGCTGCCGGTGAAGTGGATACCGTTGAAGTCCGGGCTGTCCAGGCAGGTGTCGCCGACTTCACGACCCGATCCCGGTACGAAGTTGATAACGCCGTCAGGAAGACCGGCTTCCTGAAGGATCTTCATCAGGTAGTACGGGGCATAGACCGCAGATGATGCGGGCTTCCAGATGACGGTGTTGCCCATGATCGCAGGTGAGGTCGGCAGGTTGCCGGCGATGGCGGTAAAGTTGAACGGCGCCACGGCAAAGACGAAACCTTCCAGCGGGCGGTGCTGCAGATAGTTCCAGGTTGTCGCGGAGTTGTGCATCGGCTGTTCAGCGTAAACCTGCTGGGCAAAGTAGGCGTTGAAGCGCAGGAAGTCGATCAGTTCACAGGCGGAATCGATTTCAGCCTGGAATGGATTCTTGCCGATATTGAGCATGGTCGCGGCGTTGATCAGGAAACGATAGGGGCCGGCAAGCAGATCGGCGGCCTTGAGGAAGATCGCTGCACGCTCTTCCCAGCGCAGGCTTTCCCAGGCCGGTTTGGCGGCCATAGCCGCATCGATGGCCATCTGGGTTTCTTTGGGGCCGGCCTTGTGATAGTAGCCGAGGGTCATCGAGTGGTCGCTCGGATTGGCGATCTTTTCCAGGTTGCCGGTTCTGATCTCTTTGCCGCCGATGATCAGCGGAACCTCAATCTCTTTGTTTTTCAATTCCTCGAGAGCTGCTCTGATTTTGCTGCGCTCGGGAGAGCCCGGAGCATAATTGAGGACCGGCTCATTGTGAGGAAATGGAATGCTGATGACTGCGTTGTTCATTAAATTCATGGCAACCTCTTTACGGTTTTTGGATTCAAAGATGTTTCAAGTATATCAGATCTCAGTTTAGCGAAAAGGGTGCCAAGTTTTTTTCAGGAAGAGAAAGCTTATGTATAACAATGGTTTAAGGTTTTGGTGGGCTGCGGGTTGGCAGTTTCTAGGGGGCTTTACGTGAGCAGGTTATGCGTTTTCGCATAATTCACTCACGGGATGTTGTTGCTGCAATTAACTGCCGAGGGAGTGTTTCTTTAGTTTTCGGGCGATGGTCGACTGGTTGACGCCGAGGGCGGCCGCCATGTCGGTCTGGTTGCGATAGCGGGTCAGGGCAGTCTCCAACAAGCGCTTTTCAACCATGTCGAGAGTTTCCTGCAGTGTTGTTCCCGCTTTCAGTTCAGGAATATCGAGGGACTTCTGGGCCTGGATCTGAGGCGGCAGGTCGGAGACGCCGATCGACTCGGTGTCGGACATAACGACCAGCCGTTCGCAGATATTCATCAGCTCACGCACGTTGCCGGGAAACGGGTAGGCGGCCAGGCTGTCGAGGGCGGCTTTGGTCAGGCGTTTCTTGCTGCCGCTGCGGGCGCTGAACTTCTCGATATAATGGTGGATCAGCGGCACGATGCAGTCCTGGCGTTCGCGTACTGCGGGAACCTGGATCGGGATGACGTTCAGCCGGTAGTAGAGATCGAGACGGAATTTGCCCAGCTTGACCAGCTGGTCCATATCCTGGTGGGTGGCGGCCAGGACGCGGACGTTGACCTTGCGGCTGTTAGTGTCCCCCAGGCGGGTGATCTGGCTGTCTTCGAGAAAACGCAGCAGCTTGACCTGTGACGGCAGCGGCAGTTCAGCGATCTCGTCGAGGAACAGGGTCCCGCCGTCAGCCAGTTCGAAGTGCCCCGGTTTTCTGTTCTGGGCACCGGTAAAGGCGCCGCGTTCGTAGCCGAACAGTTCGGCTTCGATCAGCGATTCGGGGATGGCGCCGCAGTTGATCTTGATCAGCGGGTTGCCGCTGCGCGCCGAATTTTTATGGATGATGTCGGCCAGCAGCCCCTTGCCGACTCCCGATTCACCGAGGATCAGGACTGAGGAGTCGGCCTTGGCGACCCTTAAGGCCTGCTGCAGGGAGCGGACCATGGCCGGGCTGCGTGCGATGATCTGCTGGGCTTCGAGGTCGTTCTTCTGCATCTCCAGGATCTGATCGCGAAAGCCGTCGCGGATCGCCTCCTGCTGTTCCAGTTCACGCTGCAGGCGATCGATTTCACTGATGTCGCGCTCGCTGACGACGACCCGTACCAGCTTACCGCTGTCATCGAAGACCGGGGTGGCGATCGAGACCAGGGTGCGGCCGTCCTTCTTCTGCAGCAGGCTGGCCGGCTTGTGGGTGATGCTGGTCTCCAGTGCCGCCGATCTGTCGATAAAGCCGGAACTTAACAGTTCTCGCATGTTGCGGCCGACGATCTCGCTGGCCGCCAGGTTGTGGATCTTTTCCGATGCCGGATTCATACGGATGACGTTGGCGTCCGCGTCACAGACAAAAAGACCATCGGAAGAGGAATCGATGATCGTGTCCAGCTCGCGCGACAGGGTGTTGAAAGAGGGGAGGCGACGGGTCATGGTGTCGAGCTGGGAACTGTCGACCAGGATACACAGCGCACCCTGAATGCCATCAGCGGTGACGATCGGGTTGACCCCGGCGAGGTATTCCCGGCCGTTGATCTGCACCGGTGTTTCGCAACACTCCTGCTCTGCACTCAAAACCTTCCGGATCTGAATCCAGAAGGGCGGAAAATCCGCCTCCAGGGAGCTGTGCAGACTGAGCTGCAACTCCTTCTGAGCTTTGTTGCTGAGCCGAAAGATGACGCCTGCAGGATCGACGGCAATGATGTTGCGTGCCGTCGCATCAAGCAGCGACTGTATATCAAGAAGACAGGTCATGCATGCAGTATGCATTTATGCATCAAATTATGCAATGTTGAATAGTGGGCCTATTCGCCGATGTTGAGTGATTCCCAGAATTCGGCGGCCTCTTTCCAGCGTAAAGCCTCATCCAGATCCTGGGCGACACCGGTCCCGGTTGAATACATCACCCCCAGGCAGTACTGGGCTTTGGTGTGCCCCTGATCCGCGGCGCGGGTCAGCCAGCGTTTCCCTTCGTTCGGATCGCGATCAACCCCCTTGCCGTTCAGGTACATGATGCCGAGGTTGTACTGGGCGTCAGCGCTGTCGGCCTTGGCCGCTTCGAGCCACCAGTGATAGGCGAGCTGCAGATCCTGATTGATGCCGATTCCCTTGGCAAACTGATGACCGAGCAGGACCTGGGCCCGCTGATGACCACGGGTTGCCGCCTGTTTCAGCAGCACGACTGCCGTGCTCGGATCGCGGATTTCCTCACTGCCCAAGCAGAGCAGGCGCCCCAGATGATAGATGGCGTCCAGGTAGTTCTGCTCTGCCGCTTTCTGCAGCCATTTGCGCGCTTCGGTAAAGTTCTGCAGCACCCCGGTGCCGCGTGCGTACATCATTCCCAGGTGATACTGGGCTGTCGGCAGCCCCTGGTCGGCGGCCTGACGCAGAAACTGTTTGGCTTTGGAGTAGTTCTTTTTGACCCCTTTGCCGACCAGATACATGTGGCCGAGGGTGAACTGGACCTTGGGGTTTCCCTGATCCGCAGCCAGCCCCCACCAGCGTCGGGCTTCGATGAAATCCTTAGGGACGCCGTGCCCCTTGGCGTACATCAGGCCGAGATTGTACTGGGCGTCGGAGAACTGCTGATCAGCGGCTTTGCGGAACCAGTGGAGCGCCTGGTCGTAGTCGAGCTCGACGCCGCGCCCCTTGATATAGGCCTGCCCCAGGATGTTCTGAGCCCGGGCATATCCCATCTCTGCCGCCTGGCGGTAGTATTTGACTGCTTCCTGAGGGTTAATGGCGGTTCCCTTGCCGGTATCGTACATCCGTCCCAGCATGAAGATCGCTTGCGGATATTTGTGCTGGGCGGAAAGGCGGAACCAGCGCATTGCCTCAGTATAGGAGCGTTCAACGCCTTTTCCCTGAAACAGGTTCATTCCTACGTGGTAGTGCGAGCGGGCCATGTCGGTCATAGGTCAATATCCTGTATTTTGATTTGATTCTGCTAAATATACCAAATGATACACCAAATATACCTCCTGAAAAAGACAGTATATAGTTGCAGCGATATCCTGTTGACACAATGAGATTAAGGTGTTCAAATGACAACTTGCTAAAATTTCTTTTTACGGGGGTTTTATGAGCGAGTATCAGAAGCAGGAGATCCTGCTTGAAACCGGGACCAATGAGATGGAGATCATCGAGTTCTATCTCAACTCCCAGTCTTTCGGCATCAATGTCCAGAAACTCAAAGAGATCATCCCTTACGATGAAGATGCTGTGACTGTTGTCCCCGGCAGTTCCGCCGGAATGTTGGGAACCCTCTTGCTGCGCGGCAATACCATTCCTCTGATCGATCTGAAGACCAGCCTTTCCCAGCGTTCTGTCGCAGTTGACAGGGACGTCCGTCATGTTGTGCTGGTCTGTGAATTCAATAACCGGATCAACGGTTTCAAGGTCGACGGCGTGAACCAGATCCACCGGGTTTCCTGGAAAAATGTCCAGCCGATGGCGACCTTCATCGATCAGTACCGGCCGCGTTTTACCGGCAGTCTGAATATCGAAGGGCGGGAGATCCTGATCGTCGATCTGGAGCATATCGTTTCGGAGTATGACCCCGAGTCTGCTCTCGATTATGAAGCCGATCTGCTCGGCGAAGAGATGGCCGAAGCTGTTCCCCGGACCCGGGAAAAGATCAAGCTGATGCTCGCTGAAGATTCTTCTCTGATCCGTGCCGGGATCGAAAAAGTTCTGCGTTCGGCCAGTTTTGGAGGGCTGAGGGTCTTTGTCGATGGCCAGGACTGTTATGATGAGATTCTGAAGATCCGCCAGAAGGTTGCTAATGGCGAAGCACTGAGCGATCACCTTCACCTGTTGATTACCGATATCGAAATGCCCAAGCTGGACGGTCTGACCCTGTGTCGGATGATCAAGGAGGACCCGCTGCTGAAAGATCTCAAGGTGGTTCTGTTCTCTTCGCTGATCAACGAACAGATGGTGGTCAAGTGTGACTCCGTCCATGCTGACGGCTATGCGACAAAACCGCAAATCCCTTATCTGGTTGAGATGATGGACCGGATTCTGGGCCTTGCGGCTGTCGAAGAGCCAGCGTAGAATCTCTATTTCGGACCTTGTGAGAGCCAGCCTGGTGTTGCAGGATTGAAGCGCCCTGAAGTTTCCGAAGACAGTTTTCGTTTGGGTTAACCCCCCTTATGTAGCAGAACAGCCGTCGGAAATGCTCCGTCGGCTGTTTTCATATCTACCACCATTTGATAATTGCCGATCTTGACGGGCGATTGCCATACTGATAATTTTCACTCTAAAAGAAAGGAGCATTTTATGGATATTGTAACCCTGCGCAAAAAGGCAAAGAGAGGTCTGGGAACTTAGTATTTTAGTCCCCCCCACTCCTTCTTTGCCCGGACATTGAGCCGGGTTTCTCTGATTTTTGCAGAAACCCAACCTGATTTACCTGATTGCAGTCTGTCAGGCCATATAGCTTTTCGGACAAAATCGCCCGAAGGGGGTTTCTATGCCAAAGCCATCTCATTCTCTAGTCCAATTGGGCTGGAGCCACTTTTTTCAACAACAACTGAGTCTTGAAGAATGGGAATCGACGTTTCCCGCTCGCGTATTTGCTGTTTACCGTCAGAGTATTGATATTGTCAGTGTGCATGGACCTCAGCAGATTTCCCTACCGGGAACCTGGCATTTAAGGGCGCCTGAAGAACTTCCCACGGTCGGCGACTGGTTGCTGATCGATTCCGCAACCGGTCAGCTACATAAAATGCTGGAGCGGAAAAGCCTGTTTCGGCGCAGGGCCGCCGGGAAGGACGCGAGACTTCAACTGATAGCGGCCAACATCGACACCCTGTTTATTGTTACCTCATGCAATCAGGACTTCAATCTGTCACGTTTGGAGCGCTATCTGGCGCTTGCGCTGGAAGCTGGAGTGAACCCGGTACTTGTCCTGACCAAGGCAGATTTATGTGATCATGCCTCAACCTATCGCCAGCAAGCACAAAGCATAAATCCTGATTTGGCGATAGAAAGTGTCAATGCTTTGGAGTCCTCCTCCGTTGAGCCTCTGTATTCCTGGTGCGCTATCGGCCAGACCATCGCCCTGGTGGGATCTTCAGGTGTCGGGAAATCAACGCTGATCAATACTCTTTGTGGTGTGGATGCTCAGAAGACCAATGCGATTCGTGAGGACGATGCCAGGGGGCGTCACACAACGACCTCCAGAAGCCTGCACATGCTCCCCGGGGGAGGTCTTCTCATCGATAATCCCGGCATGCGCGAACTGCAGCTCAGTGAATGTGCCAGTGGCGTTTCTGAGCTGTTTGCAGAGATTGAAGACCTCGCAACGAGTTGCCGTTACAATGATTGCCGACATCAAAGCGAGGACGGCTGTGCAGTAAAAGCAGCCCTCGAACGTGGCGCTGTTGACTCAAGGCGATTTGCCAATTACCAGAAACTCAAAGCGGAACAAGACCGCAATGCGGAAACCATTGCAGAGCGGCGTCGCCGAGAGAAAAATTTCGGCAAGTTATGTAGAAGTGCTTCTGCTGTTCGGCACAAAGAGCGCGGTGGTGCTTGACGACTAAAAGAGGAGCCCTGGTAAACGCTGGGGCTCCTTTTTATTACAACAAATAACATGTAATCTTAAGCCTGTCCGTTGTTACCGATCAACTATAGACCTTTTGCAATACAAAAAGCCGTCGGAAGTGCTCCGACGGTTTTCTTCAAATGTCCCTATTTTTGATAAACTTGGAACCTACCCTGAAAACCCAGTTCGAAAAGTACAATCTTGATTTTTAAACGGTTCAGGCCCCCCCCTTTGTCAATGAGGGCAAACCGACAAAAAGAGGTGTCGAGATGGATTCTGCTTTAGGGAGCGGATCTGTAGAGAATGTGGTCGTTCATGATGTTCATGTTCTCTATGATGTCCCAGGAAAATTTGGTGGCTGGCCTTCGATTGCGCGTACGTCTGAAGGGGAGTTGCTTGTCGTTTTTTCCGGTGATCGGAAATTTCATGTTGATCCCTATGGAAAAACCGTTTTACTGCGGAGTCGTGATAATGGGCAAAGCTGGAGTGGGCCTCAAATCATTAACAATTCACCCCTAGATGATCGCGATCCCGGAATTCTGATCTGTTCCGATGGTAGCTGGCTGGTCAGTCTCTTTACGTCCTGTTTATTCGCAGATTGGCCAAAGGCAAGGGACTATTGCGGTGCGGAAGAGGTCGCTTCCTGGCAGCCTTTTATCACAGATGCCACTTCAGAGGTACGTCAGCAGTATCTGGGCATGTTCACTTTAATTTCCCGTGATCAGGGAAAAAGTTGGAGCAACTTTCGTATAGCTCCAGTGCACGGCCCCCATGGCCCGATCATCAGTATTGATGGTGAACTCCTCTATCTTGGAATCGATAGGAATACGCCCCAGCATATTGCCTGCTACTCATCTGATGACCTTGGTGAAAGTTGGCAGTTGCGAGGCATTGTCGCTGCAGCCCATGCCTTAAATGACATCTATCTTTGTGAACCTCACCTGTTGCAACTGCCGGATGGTCGCCTGATCGGACAAATGCGGGTCAATTCTGCTGATATGGAAAAGCGTCAGTTGATGCAGAGTGTCAGTGAGGATGGCGGCCGCAGTTGGAGCCCTGTGCTATCTACAGGAATCTGGGGATTGCCTCCCCACCTGTTGCGGCATTCTTCTGGGATTGTGTTGAGCAGTTACGGGCATCGACGCAACCCGTTTGGGCAGAGGGTAGCAATGAGCCTGGATAACGGGACAACCTGGCCTCACATTTTATCGCTTGCGACCATTGATTATAAGGACAAGCATGACGCGGAGGATGTCGGAGAAATATATTACCAGATTCCCGACCTGGGTTATCCCGCGACCGTGGAGCTGGAGGACGGCAGTCTTTTCAGTGTTTGGTATCAATCCCGAACTACCGGCTCTGGCGCAATCATTAAAGGCTGTCGCTGGACATTGCCCATAAGGGGGTGAACCACTGAGGGTAATTGTTGAGTGCCATCGCAAGGATCTTCCCTCAGAGCAGAGGGGAGTACCCCGTATTCCCCGAGACTTTTGCTCTTGAGGAAAATCAGGAAGTGCGGAATTTTAAAACTCAGGATTTATGACCGATCGTTTGAATGACAAGCGAGAGCTATTTCTTCGTTTTCAAAAGTCGCATCAAAATGGATTTTCAAATATCTAAGGGATTTTTTCTGGGCTGTTTTCTTTTCTGCGGACTTCGGGTTAAGCTGAGAACAGAGTTATCTGTCTGAAACAGGGAGGCCCCATGCCCGTACTGAGTGGACCCGTTCTGATCGTTGAAGATGATAAAAACACTTCGAACCTGGTCGCCACTTATCTGCAGAAAGAGGGGTTCAAGACCCTTGCCGCTTTCGATGGCGAGCAGGCGCTGTTACTGGCAAAGCGCAATAACCCCTGCTTTGTTATTCTCGATGTGATGTTGCCGCGTCTCGACGGCTGGGAGATCTGCCGCCAACTGCGCAGGTTTTCCGATGTGCCGATCCTGATGCTGACCGCCCGCGAAGAGGAGATCGACCGGGTGATGGGCTTATCGATCGGAGCTGATGATTATGTCGTCAAGCCGTTCAGTCCGCGCGAACTGGTCGAACGGGTCAAGGCGATTCTGCGCCGGGTTCAGGCCCGTTCTCAGTCAGCCGATCCGGTGCTGCGCTTTGAGGGACTTGAACTCGATCCGGTCAAGCTCAAGGTCAGTAAAAACGGTCAGGTTATCAACCTGACCACCTCCGAGTTCAAGCTGCTCCATTGCCTGATGGCTTCCCCCGGTCAGGTCTTCTCCCGCAACGAACTGCTCGACCGTTTTTACGATCACGGCGAGACTGTGGTCGACCGGGTCATCGATGTGCATGTCGGTAAACTGCGCCAGAAGATCGAGGACAATCCTGCCGAACCACGGATGATTATCACCATGCGTGGCTTCGGCTACCGCTTTGCAGAAGCCGGAGAAGGCTGAAGCCATGCGCCTGCGCCTGCTCTGGAAATTGCTGCTGATCAATGTCCTGCCGGTCATCGGCGGAATCTTTCTGATCGTCTGGTTCGCCCTCGACAAGCTGGCAGCCAAGTATTTCATGGCGCTGATGAAGAAGTACGAGGTTGCCAGTGACGACATCCATCATATGTTTGTCAGCTCGATCCACTACTACCTGGTCTGGGCCTGTCTTGCCGGATTGATTCTCGCTTTCCTGCTCAGTTTTCTGCTGACCCGCAGGGTATTGCGGCCGTTGTCGCAGATGACGGCTATCACCCGGGAGGTCAGCGCCGGGAATTATTCCCTACGGGTCGCGACCAATAGCCAGGACGAGATCGGCGAGCTGGCCGTGGCCTTCAATCGCATGGCCGACAGCCTGGAGAAGGTCGAACAGCTGCGCAAGAATATGGTCTCCGATGTCGCCCATGAACTGCGCACCCCGCTGACCAATCTGCGTGGTTACCTGGAAGCCTTTACCGACGGTGTCATCCCTCCGACTCCTGAGACCCTCGACATGCTGCAACAGGAGATCCTGCGCCTGGTACAGTTGGTGGAGAGCCTTCAGCAATTGGCCCGGGCTGACGCGGCCAGGGCCTTTCTCAAGCGCAAACCGCTGCGCCTGTCCGAACTGGTCGGTCGCCTGCTGGCTCTTCATCAGCTCAATGTTCAGGAGAAGGAGCTGCTGGTTGAGACCGATTTCTGTGGTGATGAACCTGAAATCCATGGGGATGAGGACAAGCTGCTGCAGGCCTTCCAGAGCCTGATGGAGAATTGCATCAAATACACGCCACGCGCTGGTCGGGTTCAGATCCGGATCGCGCCTGATCCGGCCGGTATGCTGGTTGAGTTTGCCAACAGTGGGGCGGCGATTCCGGCTGCGGATCTGCCTTATATCTTTGAACGCTTCTTCCGGGCCGATCCGTCCCGTTCGCGGGAGAGCGGTGGTGGGGCCGGAATCGGACTGGCGATCACCAAGGAGCTGATTGAAGCTCACGGCGGCCAGGTCGGAGCGCAGAGCGGCAGCGGTCTGACGCGCATCTGGGCGATCCTGCCTGCCTGATTTTTCTCTTACTTTTTCCCGTCAAATCTTTATTGAATCTTTACAGACTCGTTTTTTCTGCTTTATCGCCGTTTCCTATGCTGTTGATCAGCGCAGGAGATCAGCTCCTGCATAAACAGACAACAGAAATGGAGATATCTATGAAAACTTCAGCAGTCATGTGCAGCGCAATCCTGTTGGCCGTTATGCTTTCATTTTCTGTCAACCCGCTCTTCGCCGATCAGATGGATACGATGAAAAAAGAGACCATGGAAGATACCGGCATGAAGAAAGAGTCGCAGCCCGTTTCGATGCAGGACAGCTCGATGAAAATCGACGACATGCAGAGTGGCAAAGAAACCATGGAAAAGGACGGGATGAAAGCGATGTCAGAGGAGAAGGGAATGCAGATGGCGCCTGACGACATGAAAAAGGAGCACATGCAGTGATTTTGTCGGGGGCTCTATCGTTGTACTATCTGTCTGATTTAAAATGGCTTTAGATCGGAACAACTTTAGGAGAGCGTTATGAAAAGAATCATTCTGCTGACCCTGCTCATTCTGGTTGCCGGCGCGTCACTCGCAACGGCTGCGCCACTCGAGAAAGCCCTGTTCGCCGGTGGCTGCTTCTGGTGCATGGAGCCGCCCTTCGAAAAGCTGAACGGGGTCACGTCGGTCGTGTCCGGCTATGCCGGTGGCACGACGGCGAACCCGACCTATGAGGATTACGACAAGAACGGCCATATCGAGGTTGTCCAGATCAGCTTTGATCCGGCGATTGTCAGCTATCAGACCCTGCTCGATGTCTTCTGGCGGCAGATCGATCCGACCGATGCCGGCGGCCAGTTTGTCGATCGCGGCCACGCCTATATTTCAACGATCTTTTACTATGATGATGAGCAGCGCCGCCTGGCCGAGGCTTCTAAGGCGGCCCTTGCCAAGAGCGGTCGCTTCGATCAGCCGTTGGTCACCCCGATCGCCCTCGCTCCGCCGTTTTATCCGGCAGAAAGCTATCATCAGGACTACTACAGGAACAACAGTTACCGCTATAAATTCTACCGCTTCCGTTCCGGGCGAGACCAGTTCCTCGACAAGGTCTGGGGCGAAGATCGCGAGATCGGGCCTTACTCCAAATCGGTGCTTAAAAAGAAACTGACTCCGCTGCAGTACCGGGTGACCCAGGAAGATGCAACAGAACCTTCCTTCGACAACCTTTACTGGGATCACAAGGAGCCGGGTCTCTACGTTGACATCGTCTCCGGTGAGCCGTTGTTCAGCTCCGTCGACAAGTACGATTCGGGCACCGGCTGGCCGAGTTTTAGCAAACCGCTGGTCGCTGAAAACGTCATCAAGGTGGACGCTGAAACCCTGATTTCCGAGGTGCGCAGCAGGGAGGCCGATTCTCATCTGGGGCACGTGATCCCTGACGGACCGCCGCCGGCGGGCCTGCGCTACTGTATCAACTCGGCTGCTCTGAAATTTGTCCCGGTGGCGGAACTGGCATCCACTGGGTATGGACAATTTCTCGTTGAGTTTCAGGCGCAAAAACAGCCGTAGGTGATAAGGGGCTTAGGGATGAAAACACTGACGGTTCTGCTGGTTTTTCTGTTGTTTATCAGCGTCGGGGTGTTTGCCGCCCCGACGCAAGCAACTACAGATTCATATTCTAAAGCGCTTCTGGCCGGAGGTTGCTTCTGGAGCATGGAAGCCGCATTCGAAAAACTCGACGGTGTCGTTGCGGTGGTTTCCGGTTACGCCGGTGGAAAAACAACTGATCCTGACTACAAAACCTACAACAGGGGCGGGCATATCGAGGTGGTTCAGGTCAGCTTTGACCCGGAGCAGATCAGTTATTCTCAGCTGCTCGACTATTACTGGCGGCAGATCAACCCGACCGACGCCGGTGGCCAGTTCGTTGATCGCGGTCATGCCTATATCTCGACAATCTTCTACTACGATGAAGAACAGCGGCGAGCTGCAGAGGTTTCGAAAGCGGACCTGGCCTCGAGCGGCCGCTTTCGCAAGCCGATCGTCACGCCGATCGAGTCGGCCCCGGTTTTTTATCCGGCGGAAGATGAGCATCAGGATTTTTACAAAAGGGGGCTTGAATACGAGTTTTATCGCTCCCGTTCCGGTCGCGATAATTTCCTCGATAAGGTCTGGGGCAAGGAGCGGCAGCGCAAGTTCATGGCGAAGAGCGAGCTGAAAGAGAGTCTGACCCTGTTGCAGTACCAGGTCACCCAGGAAGATGATACGGAACCGCCCTTCGACAACCTCTACTGGGATCACAAGGAGCCGGGGATCTATGTCGATATCGTTTCCGGAGAGCCGCTGTTCAGTTCGACGGCCAAGTACGATTCGGGGACCGGTTGGCCAAGCTTCTTCCGGCCGCTGGTCGAGGCCAACGTTGTCAGAATGGATGACAGTGCGGTCTATTCGGAAGTGCGTAGTAGGGAGGCCAATTCCCACCTCGGACATGTTTTTCCAGATGGTCCAGCACCGACGGGCCTGCGTTACTGCATCAACTCGGCGGCGCTGCGCTTTGTTCCGGTCGATGCGTTGCAAGAGGAGGGCTACGCTCAGTTTCTGGAGTTGTTTCGCTAATCATATGCTCCGTTCCTCCCGTGAGTTTCCGGGGAGGAACGGAGCTGTGAATCAGCCCCTCTGCGGGACGTCTTTGACAGCAAACTCCCAGAACGGATTGCGCCGCAGCAGCCATTCCTTTTCCAGCTCGCTGTAGGTCAGCGCCTTGTGGACCGACTGGCCGAGCTCGCAGGGGACGAAGGAAAGTTGCTCGACACCGAAGATGTCGTTGATGGTCTGCATCATCATCTGTTCCAGTTGATCGAGCAGGCCGATGCTGTAGCTGTGGCGCTTCTCGTTGCAGATTTTGACATCGAGGGAATGGTAGGCACGGCATTTGAACGGGCGCACCACGTAGATCTGGCAGGCCCCCTGCTCATTGGCGAAAGGGCAGACCTTCTGGTAGTCGTGGGTCTGCAGGCCGGACACGTAATCGGCATGTTCCTTGAGTCGCTGCTCCCAGATTTCCAGTTCATCAGCTTTGTGCTCACGCAGATAGTTGACGATGTTGAAGATCTCGGCCGGCAGGGCGGAGACCCTGAATTCGCAGCACTGGGTACAGCCAAGCTGGCAATCGAGAGAACAATCTTTGAGGTTGGGGGTGACGATTTCGTAGAAGCTGTCCTGCAGCTTGTAGAGTTCATGCATCATCGCCGCCTTTGTCGCGACATTCCGTCCTTCGGCGTTCATGGCGTAGATACGGCCGAAGCTCTCTTCAAATGAGGTATTGATGGCCGTGACCATCTGCTCCATGTTTTCTTCGCGTAAGATATTTTCTTCCATTCTGTTTCGTCCTTCCTGGGTGTAACCGGGGGGGGGGACTCCCCCCTCTGGAGCGGTCTTTACGGCTAAAGGGTGACCTCGATGTCGGCGATGACCTCGTTGGCGATTTTTCGGGCCTGATCGACGGAGTCGGCTTTGGCCAGGGCGACACCGAGGCGGCGCTTGCCGGAGATTTCCGGTTTGCCGAACAGGCGCAGCTGGGTGCCCGGGCGCTTGAGGGCTTTGCCGAGGTTGCCGTACTGCATCGCCCGGGATTCTCCCTCCACCAGCAGAACCGCTGAAGCTGACGGGCCGTAGAGAACAATCTTGGGGATCGGCAGGCCGAGAATCGCCCTGGCGTGGAGGGCAAATTCCGACAGTTCCTGGGAGATCAGGGTGACCAGCCCGGTGTCGTGCGGGCGCGGGGAGACTTCACTGAAGATGACGTGATCCCCTCTGACGAACAGTTCGACGCCAAACAGACCCCGGCCGCCAAGGTTTTCGGTCACCGCCCTGGCAATCTGCTGGGCGCGCTCCAGAGCGACCGGGCTCATCCCCTGCGGTTGCCAGGATTCCTGGTAGTCGCCTCGTTCCTGGCGGTGGCCGATCGGGGCGCAGAAGCTGGTCTGGATGTTGCCGTCACCGTCAGCATGGCGGATCGTCAGCAGGGTGATTTCAAAGTCGAAATCGACAAAGCCCTCGACGATGACCTTCCCTTTGCCGGCCCGGCCGCCCTCCTGGGCGTAATCCCAGGCCGCGTCGATGTCCTGTTCCTTACGAATCAGACTCTGTCCTTTCCCGGACGAGCTCATGATCGGTTTGACCAGGCAGGGCAGGCCGATGGTCGCGACGGCCTGATGGTATTCTTCCTTGTTCTCGGCAAATTGGTAGCGTGAGGTTGGCAGACCCAGTGTTTCTGCGGCCAGACGGCGGATTCCCTCGCGGTTCATGGTCAACTGGGTCGCTCTGGCCGTCGGTATGACGGTAAATCCTTCCTGTTCGAGTTCGGCGAGGGTGTCGGTTGCAATCGCTTCGATTTCAGGGACGATATAGGCTGGGCGTTCCTGTTCGATGACAGCCCGCAAGGCTGCACCGTCGAGCATGGAAATAACATGGCTGCGATTCGCGACCTGCATGGCCGGAGCGTTAGGATAGCGATCTACGGCAATAACTTCACAACCCAGACGCTGTAATTCAATGACGACTTCTTTGCCCAGCTCACCGGAGCCGCACAGCAGCACGCGGGTAGCGCTTGGTGAAAAAGGGGTTCCAATTCTGGACATAGGATTCAATCCTGCACTTCTAAAGATATTAGCGGTCTGTAAACATTTTTCGTCCGGCTAAGGTAAGTGAAACGATGAATTGCTACAAGGGAAAATATGGTTTATGATTCAGGGCAGCCGTAAGCTGCCGGCTGATTTTGCCAGGAATCAGAAAAATCCACTGTCATTTGTTACACTATTTTCATGGATGTAAGTATTTGAATGAAAATCTGAGCAGGCTTGCGAGGAAACCCGTTGAATGAAAGACGGTTTTTTCATGTATCGCCAGTTTTTGGAGGCCTGTCCGGACGCTGTTCTCCTGGTTCCGGCGGACGCCGTCAATCCCTGTTTTACCGATGTCAACAAGAGAGCTGTGGCGCTCTACGGCTATAGCCTGGATGAGTTCAGACATCTGCACCTGTCCGATCTGCAACAGTCTGCGGAACCTGTCTCCTTATCTGCTGACACCTCCCCACTGCACGGTGTTCATCTGAGCAAAGAAGCGGTCCCATTTCCTGTCGAAATTCACATTTCCAGCGTTGATATCGATGACAGAGAATTTTATCAGCTGATCGTCCGTGATTTAAGTCATGAAGTGGAACTCTTCAAGGCACTTAGGTTCAGCCAGGAGTATTTTCGTACCGCTTTTCACGCCAGCCCTGACTCGATCAATATCAATCGCCTAAGTGACGGCGTCTTCATCAAAGTCAATGCCGGTTTTACCCGGATTATGGGCTATCAGCCGGATGAGGTGCTGGGCAGGTCCTCACTGGAACTCAACATCTGGAAAGACGAGGGCGATCGGCAGAAACTGTTGGCGCGGGTCGCTCAAACCGGGATCGTCGAAAACCTGGAAGCGCGCTTTGTGGCCAAGGATGGCAGTATCAAACACGGACTGATGTCAGCCCGGGTTATCGATATGAACGATGAAAAGGTGATCCTTTCGATAACGCGTGATATCACCGAGCGCAGACATGAGCAGGAGGAGTTGCGACGGCAGTCCATCATTTTCGAAAAACTGACGCTGGCCGCCAAAGATGGAATCGTTCTGTTGAGCCCCGAGGGGGAAGTCGTCTTCTGGAACCCGGGGGCCGTGCAGATTTTTGGCTATAGTGCGGAAGAGATGCTGGGGCGGAATCTGCACCGGATTCTTGCCCCGGAGCCTTACCTCTCGAGGTTTCTGGACAACTTTCCTCATTTCGTCAATACGGGGGAGGGGGCTGCAGTCGGCAAGACGCTCGAACTCAAGGCTCTGCATAAAAGTGGTGAGATGATCGATATCGAACTGTCGGTATCGGCCTTCGAGCTGGACGGTTCATTTCAGGCCATGGCCATTGTCCGTGATGTAACGACCAGGAAAAATCAGGAAGAGGAGATGGCCCTGTTGCACTTTGCTATAGAGCATACCAGCGAGGAAGTGCATCTGGTCAGTGCTTCCGGCCAGCTGATGTATGTGAATCGGGCTGCCTGCCGATCTTTGGGCTATGAGCGTTCAGAGCTGATCGGCATGATGATTACCGATATCGCACCACGGCGGACCCCCGAGGTCTGGACTGATCACTGGCAGGAGCTGGAGAAGCGCAAGGTGATTTCTCTGGAAACCGTGCAGCAACGCAAAGATGGCAGCCTCTACCCTGTTTGGGTCACGGCCAACTACTTTGAATATGGCGGGAACAGGTACAATCTCGCCATGATCCTTGATCTGACTGAGATAAAACGCCAGGAAGAGGAAAAGCTGCAACTCGAGCGGCAGATGGTTCAGACCCAGAAGCTGGAAAGCCTGGGGGTGCTGGCCGGAGGCGTGGCCCATGATTTCAATAATCTGCTTGCCGCGATCATGGGTCATGCCGAATTGACCAAACGGCGCCTGCCTGAGGGGTCGAAGGCGATAGATAACTTGCTCCAGATTGAGCAGGCCGCAGCGCGTGCCGCCGACCTGGCCAGGCAGATGCTGGCCTATTCCGGAAGGGGTAAATTTGTTATCGAGACGATTGACCTGAACCAGGTCCTTCAGGAAATACTGCAGATGCTCAAGGTCTCCATCCCTAAAAATGTTTCGCTCCGGTTTGAACCTCACTTTCCGTTGCCGGGTATCGATGCGGATGCAACCCAGATTCGCCAGATCATCATGAACCTGGTCATCAACGCCGCTGAAGCGATCGGTAACAACAGTGGAACTATAAGCATCGCTACCGGCAGTCTTTTCTGTGATCAGGAGTGCTTGAAAAAGGCCTGTTTTAACGAGAATCTCGAGGTCGGTCCCTATGTCTACCTTGAGGTCGCTGATACCGGTTGCGGGATGGACGAAGCGACCCAGGCCAGGCTCTTCGATCCGTTTTTTACCACCAAGTTTACCGGTCGGGGCCTCGGCATGTCGGCAGTGATGGGGATTATCCGCGGTCATAAAGGAGCGATATCGGTCCGCAGCTCCAAAGGGGAGGGGACCGTCTTCAGGGTCCTGTTCCCGGCGTCCCAGGCTGAGATTCAGGGGATAACAGGAGCTGAACCGGTCGAAGACTGGCGAGGCTCAGGAACCGTGCTGCTGGTTGACGATGAGGCGGCGGTGCGTGGCATCTGCCGGCAGATGCTCGAAGAGCTCGGTTTTGATGTGCTTGTGGCGGATGACGGGAAAGAGGCCCTGGAGATTTTTATCCGTCATCCGGAGATTGTTCTGGTGCTGCTCGATCTGACCATGCCCAATATGGACGGGATCAGTTGCTTAACGGAACTCCGGAATATCAATTCGCAGACACCGGTTATTCTCTCGAGTGGCTATAACGAGTCTGAAATCGTCAAAAAGTTCGGCAGCATCGGGGTTGCCGGTTTTGTGCAGAAGCCCTATCGACTGGGTGTGTTGACGGAAACGATCAGTCGCCTCTTTCATTAGGGGGGGGGGCTGGCTTATTATCGCACTTCGGTGTTATCCTCGGTCATTCGGGCTGTTGCTGACGTAATATTAACGCCGGATTATCACTGTCGACCGGAAGTTGTTCCCTGAAATGGAGGGTTATGGATCTGGCATTATTCAATATGCAGCAGAGGGTACAGGTTCGCGCTCTCTTTCTTGCCGAGCGTATTCAGCTCAAGGATTTTGAAAAGGCTCAGAGCCTGGCGAAAAAGCCGTTGCTGCTGACCGCCGGAAGTTCCGGTTGTGCGGCGCTGTTTCGCTATGGTGCGGTGGTCGTCTTCGGCCTGACGGCCATCGAAGAAACGACCTTCCTCGACAGTCTCAAGCCTTACCTCGAGGAGCCTTTTGAGCAGTTGCTGGGCGAGGAGATTGTACTCTGTCTCGAACCTGACCAGAAAGAAGGGGTTGATGGCGGTACCATTACGGTCAATACCTTTTCCGTGGAACATCTGCAGGTTATCGCCGAGGTTCTGGCCCGCAGCCTGGTCCTGGAACGTTACGAGACGGTCGTCGCCCGCAGCTTTCAGCGCATTGAACCTCTGGCCGAAACCCTGCAGCAGTCGGGCCGTCCCGGTTCCAAGGGGCGGGACCTGTTGCGTCATATCGGCGACACCCTGTCGATCCAGGGGCGGATGGTCGGCCGGGTTGAGATCAAGGAAAAGCCGGATCTGCTCTGGTACTACCCGGAACATGAACGCATCTATCAGCGGCTGGTTGATGAATACGAACTCGACGATCGCCATCTGGTGCTTGAGCACAAGCTCGATCTGCTCTCGCGCACGGCGGAAACCCTGCTCAGTCTGCTGCAGAACAAACGCAGCCTGCGGGTCGAATGGTATATCACCCTGCTGATCGTGCTGGAGATCCTGCTGACGCTTTACGAACTGTTTATCAGACACTGACAACAAACCCAATCTACAAATTTTCCCGATAAGTTGCTTATGCACGGTGATATTTTTCTCCTCATTGTTTTTGTTCTGCTGGCGCTGCTGGTTTCATTTCTCTGCTCGATCGCTGAAACGGTCCTGTTGAGTGTCACGCCCTCGTACATCGAAGGTCTCAAAGTGGTTAAGCCGAAACGGGCGAAGCTGTTGGAACGGCTCAAAATCTCCCAGCTCGATCGCTCTCTGGCCGCGATCCTGACGCTGAACACCATCGCCCACACCATCGGTGCCATCGGGGCGGGGGCCAAGGCGACAAGCGTTTTCGGCAGTACCTGGTTCGGCGTCTTTTCGGCCTTTATGACCTTTATGATCCTGTTTTTCTCGGAGATTGTGCCAAAGACGATTGGTGCCGTTTTCTGGCCCAGGCTGACATTTGCTGCGGCCATGTTTGTTTCGTTTCTGATCGTTACCCTGTATCCGGTGGTCTGGCTGTCCGAACTGGTGACCCGGTTGCTGGTGCGTGGGCGGAATATTCATCTGTTCAGTCGCGAAGAATTTATCGCCATGATGAAGATCGGTGAACGCTCCGGTGGGATTCAGCGCAATGAATCGCGGATCATCCGCAACCTGCTGAAATACGATTCCCTGCGCATTGACGAAATCATGACACCGCGTACGGTGATTTCAGCCCTGCCGGAAAGTGCCTGTGTCGACGAGATTCTTGATTTGATCACGGACTCCCCGTTTTCCCGACTGCCGGTTTATCGGGACAGCCTGGATGATGTGAGCGGTTTTGTCCTTAAGGCGGACGTGCTGGCGGCCAAGGCCAATGGTGATAACAGCGCGACGCTGTCGGAACTGAAGCGGGAGATCCTCACAGTTCCTAAATCCCTGCAGCTGTCGGTTTTGTTTGACCGTCTGTTGCGCGGACGGCAGCACATTGCTCTGGTGATCGATGAATACGGCGGTACCAGCGGTGTGGTGACTCTGGAGGATCTGCTCGAAACCCTCCTGGGGATGGAGATCATGGATGAAACCGACAGTGTCGAGGATATGCGTTTGCTCGCTCAGGTCAAATGGATGGAACGGGCTGCGGCACTCGGTATTCACCATGAAAAAGGTGGCGCAGGACGAAAGCCGGGCCGCTAGGAGCGGACGGGTTCGCCGATATCCTCATTCCAGATCTCCGGGGTTTCGGCAATAAAGCGCTTCATCAGCTCACGGCAGCCGGGATCGTTCAGTACGACCAGCTCGACCCCGCGTTCGCGCAGTAATTGTTCCTCTCCGACGAAGGTCTGATTTTCTCCGATGACCACCCTGGGGATCTTGTAGAGCAGGATCGCCCCGGAGCACATGGCGCAGGGCGATAAGGTCGTGTAGAGGGTGGCCCGCTGATAGTCTTCTGCCTTCAGGCGCCCTGCGTTCTGCAGCGCGTCCATTTCACCGTGGAGGATCGGGTTGCCGCCCTGAATCCTGCGGTTATGGCCCCGGCCGACCACCTTTCCGTCAATGACCAGCACCGAACCGATCGGGATGCCGCCTTCAGCGTAGCCCTGTTTCGCTTCGTCAAGAGCGATTTGCATGAAATATTGATCGGTCATGGTCCCTTCTCCTTTGACATTTATCGGGTGGTCAATAGCCGAAAGTCGTGTTCAGCTGAGCTTGTTTTTGCTGATATTTATCAGTTTTAGAGAAAATTTTCTGGTGATATTTCTGTTCTGCCTGTTGAACCTTTGCCGGTTTCCCTTCGCGTTGTGCTTCTTCGAGATCATCCTGGTATTCATTGAAGGCCTCTTCCAGATCCTCTCTGTACTCTTCTTTCTGTCCTGCAAGTTTAGCATTGAACTTTGACGATGCACCAGCCGGCATTTGAGTACAGTCGGCACGCAGGTGAACCAGTGAGTTCTGGATCCCGAGAATTTTGGAAATGTCATTGAAGTTCCTTGCTTCCTCCAGTTCCTGTTCTTTTTCACAGATGGCTCTTGCGCATCCGCTGAGCGTCATATAGCTCGCAGTTGCAAAGGCCGGAGCCGTGACGCAAGTCAGCAGCAGGGCACTGGCGAACAGGGTTGCTAATGTTTTGATGTTTTTCATGGTAGACAGACCTTGGCATGTGATGGAATTCTGGGATTGGCTGGCGACAGTCCCCGTATATTTTGCCGAGTCTAGCTCATTATTCTGATTGTCTGTAAGTAAAGATTCGCAAAGATTGTGGCCCTAATGTAACAGGATGATTCAAAAATTGGTTGTTTGTTTCAGCCGGGAATGAAACAGGGACTGACCCGCAACGGCGGGTCAGTCGCAAATGATGAAGGGCGGTTAAGCGAGGAATAAGTGTTCAACTTCGGCCCAGTTGATGACTTTGAAAAAGGCCTCGATGTAATCGGCCCGCCGGTTCTGGTAGTTCAGATAGTAGGCATGTTCCCAGACATCGATCCCGAGTAACGGCTGATTGCCGTGCATCAGCGGACTGTCCTGGTTCGGGGTGCTTTCAACGAGCAGTTTTTTATCCGGGGTCAGACTCAACCAGGCCCAGCCGCTGCCGAAGCGGGTCATTGCCGCATTACTGAAAGCCTCTTTGAAGGCTGTAAAACCACCGAGCTGTTGATCTATGGCTGCCGCCAGGTCTCCTTGCGGCTGCCCTCCTCCATTCGGGCTGAGGAGCGTCCAGAACAGGCTGTGATTGGCATGCCCGCCACCGTTGTTGCGAACCGCCGTGCGGATTCCCTCCGGTACTTCGTCGAGTCTGGTGATCAGGTCCTCAATGCTCAGGTCTGTCAGGGGGGAATCCTTGATAGCGGCATTGACCTTGTCGATATACGCCTGATGGTGCTTGGTGTGATGGATTTCCATGGTCCGGGCATCGATATGGGGCTCAAGGGCATCGTAAGGATAGGAAAGGACCGGCAATCTGTAAGACATAATTGACTCCTTCAAAATTGATAGAGGAGCTACCTTCGCTTTTGAAAACCGGGACGAGGAGTCCTCTGCGCCTTTGGCAGCTCCGTGTCTGCGTTCAGTGCACTGTCGATGTGCGTGGCAGGCAGTTTAATCAGCCTTGGAACTATGATACATTACCGAAACGGTAATAATAAAGGGGGGGCGAAGTATTTTCATCAGCGTATGAGCTGGTTGATCTTTTGTGCCGGGAAGAAGGCCGATGTTGTATGTTAAACTGTCATTTGAGGCTGAGCTGTCTGCGTAAAGTGACTGAAACCGGAATCGGGAGGTGCTGGCGGTGACGGATAACAAACCTGTGATTGCTTTTGGCGAGATTGTCTGGGACATCTTTCCCGATAAAACGGTTATCGGTGGGGCTCCGCTGAATGTTGCCTATCATCTTCAGGCTCAGAAGCGTGAGTCCGGAATCGTCAGCCGGGTCGGTGAAGATGAGTTGGGCAAGCAGACGCTGCGGCGGGTCGCTGAGCTTGGCGTTGCCGTCGATGGCATCCAGGTCGATCCGCAGTTGCCGACAGGCCGGGTCTATGTCAGTTTTGATGAAAACAGCGAACCAGGATATGAGATCGTTGAGCCGGCCGCCTGGGACAACATTCAGGCGCAGGAGCTGCCGCAGCGCCTGACGCCGGGCTCTTTTCATCTTGTTTACGGAACCCTGGCTCAGCGCAGTGAAGCCTCCTGTCAAACCTTGGAACTGCTGTTCGATCGCGCTGTCAGAAAATTCTACGATGTCAATCTGCGTCCTCCCTTTACGACCAGGGACAGGGTCGCGCATTCTTTGACCTGCGCCGATCTGGTCAAGGTCAACCGGGAAGAGCTGAGACAGCTCAATGACTGGTTCCTGTTGCAAGAGGGGGATGACCGGGCTGTCGCCCGCAGGCTGATTGAGGCCTTTGATCTGGAAGTCGTCGCAGTCACCAACTCAGCCAAGGGTGCGGCGCTGATCAGCTGTGACGAGCATGTCGAGCATCCAGGTTTTCCAGTGACCCAGGCCGATCCGGTCGGCAGCGGCGACGCCTTTTTCAGCGCCCTGATCCACTGCTATCTTGAGGGGCAGGCCTTGCCCGATTGTCTGATTGCCGCCAATAAACTCGGCTCCTGGGTCGCCTCACAATCAGGAGCGACACCTCAGTACCCTTAGTCTTTTGCTTCAGAGAGCAACTTCCGCAGACGGGCGTTACGCTTGTGGTGGTGGGAGGTTGTTTGTTTGTCTTTTCTCTCTCTTCAGCCAAACCGGCCGTGCCGAGAACGATATCACTATTTCCCATGCCTTCGCCTTTCTCAGGCGTAGAAGCCGACAAGCGACTTGAATTCGTGGTTCTTGTAGAGTAGAGTCTTTGGCGGCACGCTTTCTTCCTGTGGAGGATGGGGCCGACACTTCATTTAAAATCCTCCGGTAGTAAGGAGCGACTGTTCTCCAGCGCTGCCTGCTCACAGTTTTTACGCAGGCGGCGAATTGAAAATGTGGCTTTGGGACAGTGAAAGAGAGAAAGGAACCCTAATACAGACGGGAGGCTGTTGTGAGGTTTTTTTGCCGCATTTTCGTAGTGTTCAGTATTGTATTGCTGTTTTTTTTAGAGACATTCGCTGCTGCATCGCCGGCCCCGGAAAAAGAGCATCGGATTCTCTTTATCAGCGCCTACAGCCCTGAATTTCCGACGTTCTATGAGTTCGTTGACGGGATCGAGTCGGTCTTTGCCTCCGCGCCTGTGGCCTGGGACCTGGAGTTCATGGACTCCAAAAGGTTTTACGATGTTGACTATCTGAAAACCTTCCACCAGCTTATATCCTATAAGCTGGCTCATCTTCCCCCTTATGATCTGCTCATCGTCGCCGATGACAATGCCCTGTCGTTCGCTTTGCACTATCAGAAGTCTCTTTTTAAAGGGTTGCCGATCGTGTTTTGCGGGGTCAATAATGTTGCCTTTGCCCTGGAACAGAATGACAACCCGCTGGTGACCGGGATCGTCGAAACCTCGTCATTGCACGAAAACCTGCAGTTGATTCTGCAGATCCATCCCGATACCCGGAAAATTCTCGCTCTCGAAGACGGTTCGGAAATGGGACGGGGCAGTCTCAGTCACCTGTTTTTGCAGGAAGCACAAAACTTCCCCACTGTTGAGTTCGAGCTGTTTTCCCTGTCGCAGTACAGTTTCGAGGAGTATTTTCACAAACTCAGTCGGATGGAAGATACGACCAAGATAATCAGCTTTCCGATATTCAAAGACAAAACAGGGGCCATGCTTTCGCCACAGCAGGCGATGAAGCAGCTGATCGAAAACGCCTCTCAGCCGATCTACGGCCTGTGGAGCTGGATGATGGGGAAAGGTATTTTCGGCGGACTGATGGTCAGCTGTCATGAACAGGGGGCTGTCGCGGCAAAAATGGCGCTGGAAATCCTCAATGGCAAACCGATCGAGGAGCTGCCGGTGATCGACAAGAGCTCCAACCAGTACATGTTCGACTATCAGCTTATGCAGCGCTTTGGTATCGACGAACAGTCGCTTCCCGCAGGCAGTCAGGTGATCAATCGCCCGTTTTCGTTCTATCAAAGCTACAAGGGGTTGGTCTGGGCGACGATCAGCGCTTTTATCCTGTTGCTGGCCCTGGTTGTGGTGATGCTGATCAATATCGTTCACCGGCGCCGGGTCGAGCAGGAGCTGGCCAGTCACAAGGAGACCCTTGAGCAGCAGGTCAGTGAGAGAACGGCAGAACTGCGCTGTTCCAATCGTGAGCTGTTGGAAAGCCAGAAGCGTAATCATGCTCTGGCTGACGCGGCTTTCGAGGGGATTGTCTTCACGATAGACGATCAGATTCTTGACGCCAACGCTGCTTTTGCGGCACTGCTTGGTGTCCCGCTCAGCGAACTTGCCGGCAGGTCGATCAGTGAGTTTTTCAGCCGCGAGGAGTGGCAGAAGATCAGCGCTGTCGCGGTACCTCAACAGGCGAGAATGCTCGAGTCATGCTGTCTGAATCATGCAGGGCAGAAAATTATCCTGGAGGCGCAGAGCAAAGAATTTATCTATCATGAACAACAGGTCAAGGTGACCGCTGTCAGGGATATCCGTGAACGAAAAAAAGCAGAAGAGGAGATCAGAGTGCTGCGCGGCATTTTGCCGCTCTGTTGTTACTGCAAAAAAGTACGAGATGACGACGGATATTGGCAGCAGGTCGATGTCTATCTGTCCAAATATTCAGAAGCCGACATCAGTCATGGGATCTGCCCCGATTGTCTTAAGAAGGATTTTCCGGAAGTTTATGAACAGATGATGAATAAGGAAAAGACCGACGATCCACAAAGCCCGACAGACTCCTAGCCTGGAAATCGGGAGGGTCTGGTCCTGACTTTACCAGGTTGTTTTGTCTGAAATGATCTTTCGCACCATGAAATGGTCTGAAAGCCCTGCGTTATGAAGCTTTTTCGATTCTGCCCATCAGCGCAGCTCATCATCAACGGGCAGAACCGAATTTATTTAATCAACAGCTGCTTTTATCGGGAGACTGGGGTGCACGATAATGGGTCCCTTTTTGACTTGGAGGCTTCAGAACGCGCGGCTGCAAACCGTTGTTATCAGTTATCCACCTGTCAAATTCACCAACTTTGATTTGCTGTGGATAACTGTGTGGAAGAAATGTTGTCCCATGTGGAAGAGGGGGCTGAGGGCGCAACAACTCGTCACTTTTTGTGTCGATAAACCTGAATTTACATATTGACTAAAATTTAGGCGGATTTTCTTTGTTGGTCATTGAGATCAGTATTCATGAGGGTTTGGTGGGTTTTATCGGGCCGGAATGACAGATCTCACCCTGCCGGTGACGTAAATTGCCCGGTTGTGAAACACTTTTCCTCAATCAGAAACGGATCAACAGCTCCGAAGCGATATACACAGGCTGTATGTGATTAGTTGTGGATAACCGTGTGGAGGAAATGTGACCTGTTGTGGAGGAGAGGCAAGAAGCACGAAAAATCCGCAGCTTGCCATGTCGACAAATTTGAACCAGCGTGTTGATGAATTTTTGGGCTCTGAACAAGAGCCCTGTCAGCCTGCCGGTTGTCGACAGTGTGCAAGTCCGGTGCTTGGCCTGGCAAATGGGGACGCAGATAAAAAAGCCTGTCGACAAGAGTGACAGGCTTGGTGAACATACAATGTTGAGATTCAGGCTGCTGTCCAGTAGCAGCGTTTGGGCGAGACGATCTGGCCGTCCTTTTTCAGCTTGGTCATCGCTTTATCGACCTCTTTACGGTCGAGACCACCCAGTTCGGCAATTTTACCGGCGTTTAACGGCTCTGCAGAAGCGCGCATAATCTCGAGAATTTTTTTGCTGATTTCCATCGGGTGCTATCTCCTTTTGAATGCATCGATAGTATCTTCTTCACTTCGATGAAAGATAACCAAAATAGTATTAATTATCAAGAGAAAAGATATTCGGCGACGAATCTGTTCTGCATTTCAGCTGATCTCCCTTGCCAGCCAGGTTCCGACTGTCTGGAGTTGCTCCTGATAGTGAGGCAGCTGACTGTTCAGTGAAGCGATTGTCGCGGAGATATCCGCTGCCCGGTAGGGCGTTTCCGTCAAACTATCAGCCAGCATTTCAAGCGGCAACGGATCGAGCATGTCTGTATACAACCTGGCATTTTCAATGGTTCCGTTGACAACGTTGAGGAGAAGTTCCACGCCACCCCAGTCGAAGCGTTCATCCATGGCGTGGGTGAAGGGGGGCGTCTTGCCGAAGTTCCAGTCCCAGCTGCACTGGGTCGCAAACTTTTCCTCAAAGCCGGGCAGGTCGGCGGAGTGCTCCGGGTTGATATATTCCGGTGTGACATCGATCTGGTAGTAGTCCTGATAGGCTGCGATCATGGCTGTGCAGACAGCCTGGTGATCGATTCCTGGTAGCAGCTCGTTGAGGTTCAGAACACGCGATCTGACCGAAGAGATCCCTTTGGTCTCGAGTTTCTTCGGATCGGGGTTCAGGTAGTTTCCAAGGCGCTGCAAATCCGCACTCAACAGCAGGGTACCGTGATGAAAGCCGCGATCAACAGTCTCACGGTAGGCCGAGCCGGAGAATTTGCGCAGGCCGTTCTCGTCCTCGATGACCAGGTCGTTGCGGCCGTTGGCTTTGCCCTGAATCCCCAGTTTGTTCAGGGCGTTGAGGACAATATGGGTGGAGACGCTTTTGTCGTACTCCGGTTTGCCGGCCATGAAGGTGAAGTTGCTGTTGCCCAGATCGTGAAAGACCGCTCCGCCGCCGGTCTGACGGCGGGCGAGGCGGATACCGTCCTGCTCCATGCGCCCTGTATTGCATTCGCGCCAGGGGTTCTGGGCTCGGCCGATCACCACGGTATCGGCGTTCTGCCAGAGAAACAGAACCCGCTGATCTGCGGGCATACGCCGGAAGATGATGTCCTCGACCGTCAGGTTGAACCAGGGGTCGGTCGAGGTGGCAATGAGAATGCGCGTTGTTTTCATTCTTGTTCTCGTCTTGTTGGCAAAATGTCAGAGATAGTTATTATCCAGGACACCATTATAAGCAGAACGACCCGCTGAAGATAAGGGGGCTGATTTGTCCGAAGCCAGGCTCAGTTCGAAGTGCTGTGGAGAGTGTTTCTCTCGAGTATTACATGCGACTTCCGTGCTAGACTGTTTTATCTTGCACGCTATTTTTCAGGTTTGTTCGAACAAAGGTCAGGGAGGAAGTCGTGTCTGTCAGAATTGAATTTGATTGCAAGAATGTCGACTGGAATGCTTTGAAGGAGATCCTTAAGCTGGTTGGAATGGCTAATTTTGAGCCGGAGAAACATCGCCGTGCTTTTGAATCCAGCTATGTGACCGTTTTTGTCTATCTCGATAACCGTTTGGTCGGTTTCGGCCGGGCTGTTTCTGACGGTGAATACGAAGCCGCTATCTATGATATCGCGGTTCATCCTGATCATCAGCGGCGCGGGCTTGGCAAGTTGGTCATGGATCGGATTGGCGAACAGCTTTCGTTCTGTAATCTGATACTTTTTGCCAATCCGGGCAAGGAAGGTTTTTACGCGAAGCAGGGGTTCAGGAAGATGAAGACCGGGATGGCGCGGTTTATTGATTTTGATAAGATGGAGAGCCTGGGATTTATCGAATAGTTTTAAAGTGTGGTTATGGCCAGAGCTGACGAAACATGTTCAGGTGAATTCAACCCTTCGTGTGATCGGTTGGTTGGCTGTTGAGGAGATCTCCTGTGAGGTGTCAAAAACAACCCGGTTGCGGCCTTTGTTTTTTGCGCAGTAGAGGCATTGGTCGGCCATCTGTAACAGGTGGTCTATCGATTTTTGTTCGGAAAGAGAGGAGACGCCGAAACTTGCCGTTACAGAGATCTGTTCAAAGAAGGAGTGTCTGCTGATCTGCTGACGCAGTCTTTCCGCGAGTAATGCTGCTTCTGAACAGTTGATTGCGGGACAGATGACGATAAATTCCTCTCCGCCCCAGCGCCCACAACTGTCGGTTTCCCGGATCGATTTTTCCAGGATTCGAGCAATGCCCTCCAGGACCAAATCTCCTGTTGCGTGCCCATGATTATCATTGATGTCTTTGAAATTGTCGATATCGAGCAAAATGACCGACAGTTCTGTCGATTTCTGTAACGTCTCTTCAGCATGTTGAATCAGAATGTTGTTGATTTTTCTCCGGTTGTGGAGATTTGTCAGTTCGTCCTGCTCGGAGAGGGCTTTCAATTGTGAATTGATGCGTTTAATTTCCTGATTTTTTTGCACCAGCGACGAGTTTTTTCTTTCGATGATTTCATTGGCGATGAACTGCTTGACGTAATTGCGGTAATTCAGCAGTGAAACCAGCAAGGCAATAATGGTGTTTGAGATGATATCGGCGACATAAAAGCGTTCGACAATTTCGGGATGGATTGCCAGCATCAGGCCGATGGACGAAAGACTCAGTAAGCCATAGAGGCTCACGCTGAGCCAGGGGTAGATGACCCAGATGACCGAAGAGCCATAAAGGACGGCAATGAAGACGGTCGGAATACGAAAGGCTGCGGGGTCGAACTCAATCGAGGTGAAGCGGATCAATGCGATCAACATGCCGGTAAAGACAAGGGCCGGAGGAAAAATCTCATGTAGTCGGGTGGGGCAAGCAGGTTTTCGCCATTGAAAATACAGGCTGATGATAAAGAAAATGATCATCAGCAACGCTGATGTGTTGTAACAGCTTTGGAGCTGAGTTCCCGGTGAGCTGACATAGACGGAATAGTAGAGCTGTTCAACGACAAGGAACCCGGAAATAATCAGAATCATCAAGTTATTTCTGACAAAGAGCCGCTGCCTGAACTTGTCCCGCGCCGCTTTGCGAACCTGGGGGAAAAGGCTGTTCCTGATTTTTATAAAAGCCATAAATCCCGTTTGCATTCGGCAGCGTTGCTGGCCGCCGTCCGGAGACTCCGGAGGGGAGCCGGCGATCCCGCCGGTCCTTGTTGATATAGTCAAGTCAATTGTTGGCTGTTGTCATATTCTACAGTAAAATTTGTTTTAGAAAATTATCAGCCGGTTAAGTTTTTTATCGGCTGATGGGGCGCGATAGTTTAAAGTTTTATCTTGTCCTCGTAAAATCATGGAGCTGAATGATGAAGTCTCTTGGTATCTGCACCTGGACTCTGGGTATCGAAAACCTCGATGCTCTGTTGGCAAAAGTTCGGGCTCTTGAACTCGATTGCTTTCAATACGCAGAGCCGCTTGAGGCCCACCCCGCGGTTGAGGTAAGAAATATGGCGGAGAGATTGGGGTTGGAAGTCGTCATGTTTGATCCGCCGGATCTTAAGCCGGGGAAAAAATATGGTTCGGCAAGCATGGAGAATGCGCTGGCCTGTTACCGATGTGCACTTTCTTATGCAGCACAGCTCGGTTGCGGGATGACCCTGCACGGTTTGAGCAACTGGACCGAGGATTGTGTTTCCGACGAAGAGGCCTGGGCGTTTCTGGCCGAAGCCGTACGGAGCATCGCCGGGGAGGCCAAGGAGCGCAATATCCCGGTCAGTTACGAGCCCTGTAATATGTATGAGCTGCCGCTGGTTCATAGCGCCGATGATGTCGAAAAATTGCTGGCGATGTGTGGCTGCGACAACATAGAGATTATGCTCGACAGCTTCAATATGAATCTGGCCGAGAAGGATCCGCTTGCGACCCTGGAAAGATGGGCGGCAAAAATGTCCGTTTACCATCTGTCCGGCTCAAATCGTGAAGGGATCGTCCAGAGCCATATTGATTTCAGGGCCCAATACAATGCCCTGGTCAAAGGCGGATTTAACGGAGCCTGCGTGATGGAAATGCTGATCAGCAGTAACCCGGTCAATACCCCGCCACGCAATGAGCGGGAAATGCAGCGCCTGACCGAGATCCTGGTCGAGAGTCGCGATCTTTGGCGGAGCTACGGGCAACAGGTCAGCTCAAGAAGTCGTTCCGCACAGGGGTGAAGCTGTCGATCAGGCGGACAAGCTCGGTTAACAGCTGGATGGAATGCGGTATGTTGGGCGGTACCGTATACATTAAAGTTTACTTGTTTGCAACGTGAGAGATTGTTGCGCTAGCCAGCCCTGGCTTTGACTCGCAGAGGGATTGTTCTGTCAATTCCCCCTCATGTTTTTTCAGCAACAGCCCTGCAAACAGATCCTTGTATTGCTTGACGATGACATCCATCGAGAATTTTTCACTGAATGTTTCATGGCCTTTTGTGATGAGTCGGCTTTGCAATTCGGAATCACGCAGCAGCCGATTGACCTGGGACGCACATTGTTCGACGTCATCAACTTCAAATAGAAGACCGTTTTCGCCATTCTGAATGAGCCAGGCCGGCCCCTGGCTGGCTGCGGCAACGACCGGAGTTTTGCTGGCCCATGCCTCGAGAATGACATTTCCGAGCGGTTCAAACCGCGAAGGGAAAACGCAGATGTCGGCCCGAGCGAAGAGTCCCCGAATGTCCTTTCTCAAGCCGAGAAAGTGAACCCGATCCGCAACTCCCGATTCGGCGGCAAGCGTTTTTAGAGTGTCGGCCAGGTCTCCGCTTCCGGCAATGAGTAGGCTCGTTCCGGGAATCTTTGCGAGGGCTCGAATGAGGACATCCTGGGCTTTTTTTTGATGTAGACGTCCCAGGGTTAAAAGAACCTTGTGGTCCTGAGGGATATCAGGCAAGGGCTCTGGATTTTCAAATGCTGCCGGAAGTTCGCCGAAATTGGAAATCATACTGACGTCGGTTTTAGGCCAACCGTTTTCTGTAACATGCCTGACCAGATCGGGGGCGTTGACAATAAGATGGTGGCATTTCCGATAATTGTCGACATCATAATACCCACCGAGACGGCCAACCACGACAGCAACTGTTCTCGGACACTTTCGGGAGGCCCTGTTGACCCAGGTGACAATCAGATCCGGTTGGTACTTTTTGACCGCTCTTTTTAACTGCCAGTTATAGAGAAAAGTTTTGCCGAATTTATCCATCGGCAGGGTCCTGAAATCGACTCCCGCGCTGGTCAGACGGCGTTCGCGGGACGGCAGCGCTTCAATGACAAGCCGCTGTTCAAGCGCCGCATCGGCAGCAAATGCCGCCGCGACCTTTTCAAAATAGGTTTCAGCACCAGCCTCAGACTGAGATAGCAATATCTGCATTATTCGCATAGAATCTACTCATTTCCGTTAAGAGTCGTGGTTATGGTGAACTGCTATGGTCAATGATCTCGTAGCTGTTTTACCTTTTCCATATAGATGATCTTTCTTAAATCAGTCTTAAATGAACCTCATCAATATGATTTGTGCTTTATTTGAGGCATATTAGAGACTGGTCAGGATTCAAATGTTCGCTGCTGCTGAGGGTAGTTTCCTGATGATCCTAAACTTTAGCAGCCTTGTCGGGAATTTCCATGGATCGGAGGGGTTTTAGTGTTTTTGTCGATATGATAAGCGGATCTATTTTGACATTCAGGATAGACGCTTCAGTCAATATCTTATCGGACTTATCGCCGCTTTCTTAAGATTCCCGTAAGGGGGGCTGGCTATCCTTTGTTTGACTGATCGACTGTAGGTTTTCGGCATCCTTTTTGACGGAAGTTTCGCTATGGTGATTCATCAAAGCAGGATGATAAGCTTTGTCCAGTTGAGGCATTCAATACTATGAGAATTCTGCTGGTGGAAGACGATGAGCTGATTGGATCGGCAATTGTCAAATATCTTAAGAACGAGGGACAGGCGGTTGACTGGGTGCACTGCGTGGCTGAAACCAGGCTTGCCCTTGACTCAGGTGCTTATGAAGTCATTCTGCTTGATCTCGGTCTGCCGGATGGTACGGGGCTGGAGATATTGACCTCGTTGCGCAGTGGAGGAGAGGAAGCATCGGTCATCATTCTGACTGCCCGCGATGCGATTGCAGACCGAATCGCCGGTCTTGACAGAGGTGCTGACGATTACATGATCAAGCCCTTCGATCTTGAAGAGTTGATTGCCCGAATTCGTGCCGTACAAAGACGCCGCTATGGCCAGGCAAACACGCTGCTGACGCATGGTCAACTGGTTCTGAACCCCAGTAGCCATGAATGTCTGTGGTACGGTGAGAATGTTCTGCTTTCAAACCGCGAGTTCAGCCTGTTACAGCGGCTGATGGAGCATCCGAACGCGGTCTTCTCACGCAGTCAACTGGAAGACGGTCTCTATGGGTGGGGGGACGAAATTGAAAGCAACACGGTCGAGGTCCATATCCACAACCTGCGCAAAAAAATAGCGCGTAACCTGATAAAGACAATTCGTGGTGTTGGCTATATCCTGGGGCAGACAGATTGACTTCCATTCGTAATAAACTTCTTTTCTGGCTGATTATCGGCCAGCTTTTTTCGATTGCGTTGACAGGTGCCATCACCTTTTCTTATGTGAGAAGCGAGCTGGAAGGCATATTTGATGACCGCCTGAGGCAGCTGGCTTACAGCGTTCCCTTGAACGCTGGTTCTGTCCCTGCACCTCCACCAGACCTGAACAATGTATTTGAGGATGACGACGATTTTATCATTCAGGTCTGGAACCGTAATGATGAACATCTCATGCTGATCAATATCGAAGAGGGGGATCCCGGTCGAACTGACGCTGGTTACAGCACACATGTCAGCGATAATATGGCGTGGCGCAGTTTCGGTCTGCAGCGTGACGGAGTTTTCGTTCAGGTCAGTCAGCCTTTGGCAGAACGCTTGGAGATGAGTCTGAATATCTCCCTGCTTGCGACCGCCCCGATCATCATTCTGATTGTCCTTCTGGGCGGGCTGGCATGGGTTACTGTCCGCAAGAGCCTGGCTCCTTTGAACAGCATTGCTAATTCACTGAAAAAGCAGAGCCCTTATTCATTGACGCCGGTCGCATTGACTGCGCTCCCTGATGAGATTCTGCCTCTGGCAAAGGCATTGAACAGTCTGCTGGTGCAGTTGGAGCGAGCCCTGTCTGTACAGCGAAAATTTACTGCGGATGCCGCTCACGAACTCCGCACCCCGTTGACGGCGATCGATCTTCAGACTCAGTTGTTGGAGAGATGTCATGATGATCAGGAGCGGCGGGAACTGTTTACGCAATTGCGCTCGGGAATATCCAGGTCAAGCCATCTGGTCGAGCAGCTTCTGACCCTGGCCAGAATGGAGCCGGATAAATGGGAGCGTCCCTTTGTCAGGATCAATATGAGTGAATTGCTCAGACAGTCTGTTGCGGATCTGACTTCAGCGGCACTTCACCGGCAGATAGATCTGGGGATCAATCGTTCAGAACCGGTCCAGATTTTCGGAGACAGTGAAAGTTTGCGCATTCTGCTGAACAACCTGATCGACAACGCCATTCGTTATTCCTATCAAAACGGGCGGATCGACGTTGAATTGTACCGTTTCGAACAGCTGTGCCGGGTTGTCGTCAAAGACAACGGGCCGGGTATACCGGTAAGTGAACGGCAGAGAGTCTTTGATCGTTTCTACCGGCACGCCGGACAAAATGGCAATGGTAGCGGGCTTGGTCTGGCGATTGTCCGCGAAATTGTCCGACAGCATCATGGTCAGGTTCAGCTGGAGGATGGCGATGACCATCACGGACTGAAGGTTGTCGTGTCTCTGCCCGTTTCGGATCCGGATTCTGATGGCGTACAGAACCGGCCTGTTAAATAAACGGGGTACAAATAATCAGACCGGCCAGATTTTTTCTCGCCGGTCTGTTTTTCATGTTGTTTGAAAAAGGCCGGGGTTCAACCCGGCTTTGACTTCACTCTGATTAAAGATATTCGTAGAAAGCCTTGTAGGCTTTATAGGTATGGTAGAGATCTCCCTTGGACGCGATTTCAAAGGGGGCGTGCATCGACAGCAGGGCCGGGCCGCAGTCGATGACGTCCATGCCGAAGTAGGCCAGATACATGGCGATGGTTCCGCCTCCGCCCTGATCGACCTTGCCCAGTTCGGCGTTCTGATAGAGGACACCGCCTTTCGCAAACGCCCCTCGGACGGCTGCGGTAAATTCGGCGTGGGCTTCATTGGAGCCCGATTTGCCACGTGCCCCGGTGAACTTGGTCAGACAGACGCCGTAGCCGATCTTGCCGGCATTGAGCTTGTCGTTGACGCTGGCCCATTCCGGGTCAATACCGGCGTTGACATCGGCGGAAAGAAATTTCGACGCTGCGAGCGCCGCAAGGACACTCTGGTAATCTCCTTTGCCGGCATGTTGCATGATGGCGCTGACCGCACGTTCGATGAGGTTCGAGTCGGCGCCTGCATTGCCGACAGAGCCGATCTCTTCCTTGTCGAAGAACACCGCCAGGCGGTTGGCTTTGGATTTATCGGCAGTGAGAATCGCTTTGAGAGCCGTATAGGAACAGATCCGGTCGTCCTGCCCGTAGCCGCCGACAAAGCTGCGATCGAGCCCCACGTCCCGTGATTTTCCGGCCGGAACCATCTGCAGTTCGGCTGAGATGAAATCCCCTTCGGTAATGCCGTAGCTGTCGTACAACAGCTTCATGACCGCCAGTTTCACATGGTCCTTGTCGTCGTTGTAATCGTAGGGGACGGAGCCGGTCAGGATGTTGAGCTGTTCCCCTTCGATGAAGACGCTGGCATCCTTGCTCATCTGATCCTTGCCCAGGTGGGGGAGCAGATCGTTGATGGTGAAGACCGGGTCGTTGTCATCCTCGCCGATGACAATGGTCTTTTCCGTACCGTCGCTCATGATGACAACGCCGTGCATCGCCAGCGGGCGGGTGACCCACTGGTATTTTTTGATGCCGCCGTAGTAGTGGGTCTTGAAATAGGCCATATTCTCGGCCTCGTAGAGAGGGCAACCCTTGAGATCGATGCGCGGCGCATCGATGTGGGCGCCGACCATCAGCAAGCCTTGCTCCAGAGTGCTGCGGTCACCGATATCGGCCAGGACACAGCTGACCTTGTCAAACACCAGAATCAGTTTGTTATCTGTGGGGCCAGCCTCTTCGATACGCACGTAACCGGCCGCTTTGGCCGCTTCTTCGATATAGAGCGCGGCTTCGCGCTCGGTCTTGCCTGCATCGAGAAAGGTTTTATAGCCTTCGGCAAAATCCATCAGCTCTTTTTCACCGGCTTCACCGAGATCCTTCCAGGTCGATTTTTTGGTGAAAAAAAGTTTTTCCTTCAGTTCTTCAATCTGTTTTTTATTTTCGCTGTCTTCCATGCGTCGCTCCTTTGGTCTCGCCATTCAGTGGAAATTGCATGTATTGATAATAGTCAATTTCTGAGTTTGCCATCAATTCCCGAAGGCAACTTTCCTCCTTTTATTACAAAGGCCATAGCCCGATTTACGCTATTGAAAGGGTAGAGGGGGAGTGGAGAATTGAAAACAAAAAAGGCTTCGCAGCAAACTGCAAAGCCTTTGAATTGTTTTGGTTGCGGGAGGAGGATTTGAACCTCCGACCTTCGGGTTATGAGCCCGACGAGCTACCAAGCTGCTCCATCCCGCGTCAGTGGAGGGGACACTAACAATTTGAGAGCGACTCGTCAACCCCTTTTCCCTCTTTTTTGAAGAACTCTTGTTCTGAGCCGGTCATTGGTGTAGAACCTGTGCAGCAGTTATTGGTTATATCAATTCAGATGCAGGATCTTATCGAAAAATGCAGGGACCGATCTCTTTAGAAAAAGCTCTCATCGAACGACGCAAGGGGACATTGCTGGTTGATGTCCGGACTCCGGCCGAATTTGCCGAGACGACTATTCCCGGTGCGATCAATGTGCCGATTTTTTCCGATGAAGAGCGGGCCCTGGTCGGTACTGTCTACAAACAGCAGGGGAACAAGGCTGCCCGCAGGCTCGGGGTCGAGCTGGTTTCGTCCAAAATTCCACAGATCATTGCTGCCGTTGAGGAAGCGCAGGGCGAGCGCAAACAGCCGGTGATCGTCTTCTGCTGGCGCGGCGGAATGCGCTCCTACGCCATCTGCTCTTTTCTCAACCTGGCCGGAATCCCTGCCCGTCAGCTGGAAGGCGGACATAAGGGGTTCCGCACAATGGTCGTCAACTATTTTGAAAAAGAAGAGTGGCCGCCGATCTATGTGCTGCGCGGGCTGACCGGGGTTGGCAAGACCCGCGTTCTGGCCGTGCTGGATGAACGAAGCTATCCGGTCGTCGATCTCGAGGGGATGGCCAATCACCGGGGCAGTGCCTTCGGCAACCTTGGCCTGGAGCCGCAGCCGTCGCAGAAGATGTTCGAGGCGCTGCTCTGGGATCGTCTCGACCAGTTGGCAGATTCAGCCTATCTGCTGACCGAAGGGGAGAGCCTGCATATCGGCCGGATCGTCGTGCCGAAAACCTTTCACCGGGCGATGCAGGTTCAGACCAGTCTGTGGTTGAACGCATCGCTTGAAACCCGGACCCGGGTGATTCTGGAAGAATATCCGGCCCGTGACCAGCTGCGTGAAAAATTCCGTCGTCCCCTGCTGGCCCTCAAGGAGCGGCTGGGGGGGAAGACCATCGAGGAATTCTGCGCCCTGCTGGATAACGGCGAGTGGGAAACCCTGACCCGCGAACTGATGGTCCGCTATTACGATCCTCTCTATATGCACACCCTGCCGGAGCAGCGGATTGAGATTGACCTTGATCCCTTTGATGAAGGGGTTGAACGTGTCGCATCAGCACTTGGCGATTTGCTGAAAGGCTGAAAATGATGTCTTACGCTTCTCGTTGCGTGAGGCGATTCGGCTTGTTGATCAGAAAAATTCCCCCTCGGGTTGTTTTGAAAATGGCCGTCGGCTTATCCTGATTTAAGTCTATTCAGGAGAGCCCATGACTCACAGCAGACAGCCTTGCGTGCCCATATCCCCGCTTTTCGTCAGTCAGTTCAGGGTTGATGAGGCATCGCCGTTTACCCGCTACCTGAACCGCCTTGAGGTTGAGGTCGCCGGGGAGAACTACGAAGAGTTGAAAACGCTTGAGCTGCTTGCCGATCCCGGCGACGATTTCTTTGCTGGGTGTCTTGAGCTGACCGAGGTTCTGCTGTCAACCTCCCAGAATATCTACAACTGTGATCTGCTGAAAAAACAGGGGATCCGTGTCTATATGGATGTGCCTCGCTACCAGGTTTACTACCGCAGTGCCGGGCGCTGTATCCGCTTTGTGCCGACCTGGCGTGAGCGGGTTCTTGAGCGCTTCTGCCACGAAGTGCCGCTGGTTGACGGCTCCTGGCGTGACTGCTCTCATGTCCTGCCCGGTTTTCAGGCCCGCTTCCTGGCGGACTGCGGCGGCGGAGTGCTGCTGTTGAACCGTTCCGGCGCCCCTGTCGAATTGCCGATTCTGACCGTCAGCCACGGTCCCTATGATCCGCATACCCTGGATGTCGCACTCTATTATCTGCGCAACGGCAAGGCGCGTGCCGCACTGGTCAATCTTGGCTTCTCCGGCCGCGAGCCGCTGACCGACCGGAATCTTGAACGGCTTAAGCAATGGGGGGTACCGCTCAATCCGAGCAATATCGATATCATCTATCCCTATATCGACGAACGTGGCCATCCCAACTGTTACAAACATGAACGCGGTCTCTGTGATTACCTCGATCTGCTTGGCGCCCCTCATCCCGACCTGATTATCGATATCCACGGTTATGTCGGCACCCACGCGGAGGATGAGCGGGTTCTGGTCGGAATGGGGGGGCAGCCTCCTTATCCGACCCTGAGCGAATTGGGCTCAGTCAGGCAGCGTGACGCCGTGCTGCACCTGCAGCCGCAGCCGCGTTTTCGAGACGGGCTGGCCATGATCCGGGATCTGTCGCCGGAGATCTACGTCCAGCTCTGTCTGGCCAAGGAGCACTGCTGCCATTTCACTCTGCTGGGCGGCTTGCAGCTGATCGGCCGCAGTTTTAATCCCGCCGACGAGATTGTCAGTATGCTTGAGGGGGAAGAGCGCAGCATGCTGAAGAGAGAACAGATCCGCTGGTTGCCGAGTGCCGGTGCCAATGCCCTGCAGCGTCAGCAGGCCTGTCTGTTGCAGCGCA
Source organism: Geopsychrobacteraceae bacterium (assembly GCA_963676795.2). GTDB lineage: Bacteria > Desulfobacterota > Desulfuromonadia > Desulfuromonadales > Geopsychrobacteraceae. Next base: position 643,413 of record CAXXTB010000002.1, read on the forward strand.
AGGCGCTCTGCATTCATGTCGAGATCCCCACCGGGATTCGCCGGCAACTGGCGAACAGGCTGCGTGAACAGGCGTTTGAGGCTTCCTTTGAGGCCAGCGGGTTGTAATTTTTTCCGGCAGCGGCGTCTCATCAAATTCTCATCATCCGGGTAGAAATGATCTGACAGATAGTGTTTCCGAATCGGTTCCGGCGCTCAATTTATCTCTCTACATTTCCGAAATCTTTAGTAAGATATAAACTTTCGTAATGCCAGATCAAGAAAGGGCAAAACTGATGAAATTTCAGATCAAATATGGCGAACTCGCCAAGCAGAAAAGCAATTGCCTGATTGTCGGAGCCTTCGAGGATGAAATGACAACAGCGGAGCTGCAGCAGGTGGATCGCATACTGGCCGGCGGCTTTGCCATGGCGACGCGCAGCGGCGAATTCAAGGGGAGCAAGGGGGAGACCCTGCTGATCCACAATCCTCATCCCTTCGGCTGCAGTCGGGTGCTGTTTGTCGGGCTGGGCAAGAAAGATAAATTTACACTGGGTCTGCTGCGCCAGACCGGCAGTGAGGCCGCAACATTTCTCAGTGCCCGCAGGATCATCAGCTGTCAATTGGCGACAGCCACCTTCCGGTTTGGCGAAACTGTGCTGAAAGAGAATCTGCAGGCACTGATCGAAGGCTTCCTGCTGGCCGGTTACAGCTACGACAGCTATCTGCCGGAGGCGCGTAAGAAAACATCTGTCCTGGAGTGGATGGAGCTGTTGCTGGTCGACGGTGACTGCAAGGGAGAGGCGCAGGCTGCCATCTATGCTGCGCTGGCGATCTGCTCCGGGGTTTGCCTGGCCCGCGATCTGGTCAATACCCCGGGGAACGTCAAGTCGCCGGAATTCCTCGCCCGGCAGGCGCTCACTTTAGGCGAACTGGAAAATGTCAGCGTCAGACTGATCGAGGTTGAAGAGCTAAAGAAGCAGGGCTTCAATGCGCTGCTGGCGGTTGCCCAGGGGAGCGAGCGCGACCCCTACCTGATTATTGTCGAATACCAGGGGGGCGACGCGGGCGACAAGCCGCACGCCCTGGTCGGCAAGGGGGTGGTCTTTGACAGTGGCGGAATCTCGCTCAAGCCGGGGGCTGCTATGGACGAGATGAAGATGGATATGGCCGGCGCTGCCGCGGTACTCGGGACGATCGACGCTGCGGCGCGGATGAAGCTGCCGGTCAATCTGGTCGGTGTCGTGCCGACGGTTGAGAACATGCCGTCCGGAACCTCCTACCGTCCCGGTGATATTGTCACCTCGCTGGCCGGCAAAACCATCGAGGTGCTCAATACCGACGCCGAAGGCCGCCTGATTCTGGCCGATGCCATGACCTATGTCGCCCGCTATCAGCCTCAGTCGATGATCGACCTGGCCACGCTGACCGGCGCCTGTATTGTCGCCCTGGGAGAGTATGGCGCCGGGGCGATGAGCAACAACGACGAACTGGCGCAGACGCTGGTGCGCTGCGGGCAGAAGACCAATGAAAAGGTCTGGCAGCTGCCGTTGTGGGATGAATATACGGAACAGATCAAGAGTGATTTTGCCGATCTCAAGAACACCGGTGGCCGTCCGGGGGGGGCTCTGACCGCGGCCGCCTTCCTCAAGGAGTTTGCCGGTGAGATCCCCTGGGTCCACCTCGATATTGCCGGTGTTGCCTGGGCTTCTGCGGCCAAGCCTGGACGGCCGAAGGGGGGGACCGGCTACGGGGTCCGGCTGCTGATCGATTATTTGCAGTCGCTGGCGAAATAAGCAGTGAAATATAAAGTCAATTCGGCTATGATCCGCTGCTTTTTTCGAGACACCGCAGGCGCGGGTTCTGATATTGCGGAATACAGGTGGCTTCGATGGAAAAGATAATCGTCGGCTGGCGCGAATGGCTGGCTCTCCCTGAATTAGGGATCGGGCGGATCAAGGCGAAGGTTGATACCGGGGCAAGGACCTCCTGCCTGCATGCCTATTTTGTTGAACCCTATAAAGAAAGGGGGCAGCAGATGGTGCGCTTTGGGATTCACCCGCTGCAGAAACGGACCGATATAGAACTGGTCTGTCAGGCGCCGGTCAAGGATGTCCGTGAGGTCACCGATTCGGGTGGACACCGGGAGATGCGCTATGTCATCGAAACAACGGTCTGTCTCGGCGAGGCGTGCCGATCGATTGAGATGACCCTGACCAACCGCGATACGATGAAGTTTCGCATGCTGCTAGGACGCTCAGCCCTGAAGGGGATGCTGGTTGTTCCTGATGGCTCCTATCTGCTGCGCGGAGATGGGCCTCTTCGAGATATGATGGAGTAAGCTGTTATGAAAATTGCCGTACTGTCCCGCAACCCTGAACTCTATTCGACCCGCCGGTTCGTTGAAGCCGGGAAAGAGCAGGGGCATGATATCCGGGTCATCGATCCGTTGCGCTGTTATATGACCATCGCCAGCCAGCGGCCGACGATCCACTATCGTGGTGAGGAGTTGACCGGTTTTGATGCCATCATCCCGCGCATCGGGGCCTCGATCACCTTCTACGGGACAGCCGTTGTCCGCCAGTTCGAAATGATGGGGGTCTACAGCGTCAACGAATCGGTTGCGATCAGCCGCTCCCGTGACAAGCTGCGCAGTCTGCAGTTGCTGGCCCGCAAGGGGATCGGCCTGCCGGTCACCGGTTTTGCCCATTCGACCCAGTATACCGGGGACCTGATCGACCATGTCGGCGGGGCGCCGCTGGTGATCAAGCTGCTGGAGGGGACGCAGGGGATCGGGGTGGTTCTGGCCGAGACCGACAAGGCTGCCGAGAGTGTTATCGAGGCGTTTCGCGGGCTGCGGGAGAATATCCTGGTTCAGGAATTTATCAAGGAGGCCCACGGGGCCGATCTGCGCTGCTTTGTCATCGGTGACAAGGTTGTTGCCGCAATGAAACGTCAGGCCAAGGAGGGCGAGTTCCGTTCCAACCTGCACCGGGGCGGAACCTCGAGTATTGCGCGGCTGACGCCCGAAGAGCGTTCCACGGCAGTGCGCGCCGCCAAGATCATGGGGCTGAATGTCGCCGGTGTTGATCTGCTGCGCTCCAATCATGGTCCGGTGGTCATGGAGGTCAATTCTTCGCCGGGGCTGGAAGGGATCGAGGAGGCGACCGAGAAGGATATCGCCGGGATGATCATCCAGTTTATTGAAAAGAACGCCAAGCCGGGTAAGACCAGAACGCGGGGGCAGGGGTGAAGAAGAACACGCCGTTTTCCTTCGCCGGCTACGATATCCAGCCCGGCGAACGCAGAACCGTCAACCTGCCGATGTCACGGCTCTATTCCCATGACGAAATCACCCTGCCGGTTCAGGTGATCAACGGCAAATCGGCGGGGCCGGTTCTGTTTGTCAGTGCCGCCGTGCATGGCGATGAGATCAATGGCGTCGAGGTGATCCGCCGCCTGCTGGGGGGCAAAGCTTTGAGCGGTCTGCGCGGGACCCTTCTGGCCCTGCCGGTGGCCAACCCCTTCGGCTTTATCCTCCATGCCCGCTACCTGCCCGACCGGCGCGACCTGAACCGCTCCTTTCCCGGTTCGGCCAAGGGGTCACAGGCCGCGCGCCTGGCCCATCTGATTTTCAACGATATCGCCGTGCGCTGCGATTATGCGATCGATCTGCACACCGGTTCGAACTTCCGCAGCAACCTGCCGCAGATCCGTATCAGCATGGACGAGCCTGAGACCCTGGAGCTGGCCAAGGTTTTTGGTGCGCCGGTGGTTGTTCCTTCAGAGCTGCGCGAGGGCTCCCTGCGCGAGGCGATTGCCGGGCTGGGCAAGCCGGTCATGGTTTATGAGGCCGGAGAAGCTCTTTATTTCAACGAACAGGCGATTCGCACCGGTCTGCGCGGCGTAGTCAATGTGATGCGCCATGTCGGTATGTTGCCGGCCAGCCGTGGCAGGCAGAAGCTGCGCGAACCGGTGGTGACCGACCAGACCAGCTGGGTACGTGCCGTCATGAGCGGAATCTTTTCGCGCCGCGCTCAACTTGGTGATATGGTAAAAAAAGGTGCCTTGCTGGGGCTGTTGAGCGATCCGCTCGGCGACGACTATGAAGAGTTGCGCGCACCGTTCAGCGGGATTGTCATCGGCCAGCAGAATCTGCCCCTGGCTCATGAGGGGGACGCTCTGATCCATCTGGCCAAAGTGCCGGATCAGGATGAGGCCGAGGAGGTAATGGAGGCCTTCCAGTCGAGCCTGACGGAGGAAGACTTCTCGCTCGAACGATAACAAACACAGGAGCCACGGATGATGGACCCCCTCAATAGCGCGTTTCGTACGGTTACCTCCCTGTTCAGGGCGCCGGTCAAGCAGATCGGTCTGCCCCCCGGAACCCTTGTTCATGTTGGCCAGCAGAAGATGGAGCGGTCGATCATCACCTACATCGACTACTCCGACAGTTATTATGAGGTGTGCCCCGATGTGAGCCTGGATGATTGCCGGCCGCTGCGCGATAGCGACAGGGTCAGCTGGATCAACCTGGACGGTATTCACGATATTGCCCTGATCGATGCCTTTGGCGAGGCCTTCAGCCTGCACCCGCTGATGCTCGAGGACATCCTCAATACCGGCCATCCCCCGAAGTTTGAAGAGTTCGATGACTCCGCTCTGATCATTATGAAGATGCTCGATTTCAATGCTGAGACCTGTCAGCTCGAGGTCGAACAGTTCAGTCTGGTACTGACCCCCAAAAATGTTATTACCTTTCAGGAGCATAGCGGCGATGTCTTTGCCAGCGTGCGTGAACGACTGGAGCGCAGAAGCGGCCGGATTCGTCAGCGCGGGCCCGATTACCTCGCCTATGCCCTGGTCGACAGCATCGTTGACAGCTACTTTCATGTGCTGGAAAAGATCGGCGACAGCCTTGATAATCTCGAGACCGAGCTGATCAACAGGCCGACCCAGGATCTGCTGCAGAAGGTCCACCAGCTCAAGGGGCAGCTGATTCTGCTGCGCAAAACCGTCTGGCCGCTGCGAGAACTGATCGGTAACATGTTGCACAGCGAGTCGGAGCTGCTCGATGAGGGAACCAGCATCTATCTGCGTGATCTCTATGATCACGGTCTGCAGGTTATGGAGACCGTCGAGAACTTCCGCGATACGGCCTCCGGGCTGATCGATCTCTATATGTCGAGCGTCAGCCAACGGATGAACGAGGTCATGCGGGTGCTGACCATCATGGCCTCAATCTTTATTCCGCTGACCTTCATCGCCGGAATCTACGGCATGAACTTCGATAATATGCCCGAACTGCACTGGCGCTACGGTTATCCAATGGCCTGGGGGCTGATGCTTCTCTGTCTGGTCGCTATGCTCTGGTATTTCAAGAGGAAAAAATGGTTTTGAGAATTCTGTCCGTCATTTTTCTTCTGTTGGCACTGTTTCCCGTTGCTGGGTTGGCGGCAGATTCTACCGATAGCAACAGCTCTGCAGTGGTTGAGGTGGCCGTCCCGGCGGCGCTGCCCGGCTTCAGCGAGCTGGGGGGGCGCAGCGCGACACTTGCCGATTTTGTCGCAAAGTCAATGGAGTTGCTGGTCGGTTACAGTGATACGACAAAGTTGGTCGCTGATTTTACCAGTCTGAACGCCCAGCTGAATGAATTACAGACCGAGGTGGCCGAGCTGGGGGATCCTGAGACCTGGTACGTTGATCGGCTGACCCAGTACATTTCTCTCTACAGCCAGCTGCGCCAGCAGTTTGCTGCCCTGCAGCAGAAGCTCTCAAGCCGCCTGGAAGATACGGTGCGGATGCGCGGTCAGTGGAGTGATTACAATGCTTTCTGGAACGACTGGGCGGCGGCCCTGGCGAAGCAGCAGCTGAGCATTCCTGCGCAGACTTTGGCCCAGGTCAATCAACAGCTCAGTCGCCTGGATAAACAGCTGCAGACGACAACCACAGAGCTGCTGGACTTTCAGGACCAGGTTGCTGCCCCTCTGGCCAGTCTTTACGCGGCGAGCGATCGCCTAAACCAGGAACTGGAAAAGCTGCGTCAGGCGACCTTCCGCAAAAACACCAGCTCCTTTTTTTCGGCAGTCTTCTATCGCCAGTTTGACGGAACCCTGCTGACACAGCTGAAAAGCGGAGTGCGGGCGGCCTGGAAGATCGACCTGGACTTCATTAACGAAAAGGGGCTGTTGATCGTCCTTGCCCTGATTCTGCTGCTGGCTTGCTGGGGAATCCTTTATTATTATCGCAACCGTTTTGATGACGCTGAAGACTGGCAATTCATTTTGCGTCATCCGCTGGCTGCGTCGATCTTTGTCGCGCTGGTCCTGTTCTGGCTGGTGGCCCAGCCACTGCCGCCGCTGCTCCGTTTTGCCCTGCTTATCTGGTTGGTTATCGCAGCGACACGAATGGCTGTCATGCTGGTGGAAAACCGGCGCCAGGGGTTGGTCTTAAGTCTTGCTGCGCTGGTTTTTCTGGTCACTTCCGGTTTTCAGCTGATCGCCTTGCCTCAAGTCCTGTTCCGGGTTTACCTTGCCCTGCTGGCGCTGATTTTCATCCCTCTGCTGCGTCAGCAGATACGAATTTCCCGTCAGCGGCGCGGGGCGAGGGAAGGGCGTCTGTTTCGTTGCATTCTCGGTCTGGCGATAGTCGTTCTGGGCTTGAGTCTGATTGCCCAACTGGCCGGCTACATCAATTTTTCCACCTGGTTGATTCAGGCGGCCTTTGAAACCGGGCTGGTCATTCTTTTCGGCCGGATGCTGCTGCTGATCAGTCAGGGGGCTATCGGTGTGCTGCTCAAAGGGTTGATCGGTTCGCGCCGCCAGTTTGTCGCACGTTACGGCAGCCAGCTGGCCGTGCGTCTGAAGCGATTGCTGCGTGTCGTGATAGTCGTTGTTTCCATCCTCTATCTGTTGCCGGTCTGGCGTGTTTTTACCACCTTCAACGAGGCCTGGAGCGAGCTGGGAGCTTTGGGGATCAGTTTCGGCGACAGCCATATCACCCTGCAGATGGTGTTGATGGCGGTGATCGCCTTTTACCTGGCCTTTCAGGTCTCCTGGTTTCTGCAGGCCTTGAGCGATTCCCAGTTTTTTGCTCAGCGTCAGGTCGATCGCGGGGTCAGTGACGCGATTAAGAAGTTACTGCATTACGCGATTATCCTGATCGGCTTTCTGATCGCCCTCGGTTTCCTCGGTATGCATCTGCAGAATTTTGTGGTGCTGCTCGGTGCTTTCGGTGTCGGTATCGGTTTCGGACTGCAGGATATCGTCAATAACTTTCTGTCGGGGCTTATTCTGCTCTTCGAGCGCCCGATCCGGATCGGTGATGTCGTTCAGGTTGATGGCGAATATGGCCAGGTTGTGCGCATCGGCCTGCGTTCTACCGTTGTCGAAAGCTTCAGTCGGGCTGAACTGATCGTGCCGAACTCTCAGATTATTTCTCAGAAAGTCACCAACTGGACCCATTCGAGTCGCGGGGTTCGGGTTATTCTGCCTGTCGGTGTCGCCTATGGCAGTGATATTCAGAAGGTCCTGAGGATTCTGCGTCAGGTCGCCGACGGGCATGAGGATGTCGCCAGGGATCCGGCACCGCAGGTTATCTTCATGCAGTTTGGCTCCAGTTCTCTCGATTTTGAGGTGCGGGTCTGGATTGCCAATATCGATCAGCGCTGGGAAGTTCAGCATGATATCCTGCTGGAGATTGACCGGCTGTTCAGGGAACAAGGGGTCGAAATTCCGTTTCCTCAGCACGATCTTCATCTGCGCAGCGTCGGTCCGGGAGTTTTGGGCCCGCAGAAAGGGCTTGCGCCGGAAGATCCGGAAGGCGTGCCTGGGCAGGATGAGATTCCGGAGAACGGAGGCTCTCCCGCCAGTTCTTGACATAGAGGGGCTGATGCTGATAAATTGCCGCGTTCGGCCGGTGCCCGAAGTCGTTGCAGAAGATTGAAAGCGACTTCTTCCAATAGCATTATAAATTATCCGCCAGACGCAGGAATCTGCAGTTTGAGCGGAGCGGAGAAGGGGATGCAGTTTTCCAACCCACAACCGGAAGCAGACCTGCCCAAAGGGGTACGTGACTTTCTGCCTCTCAAGGCAGCTAAACTCGAATACCTGGAACAGCAGTTGCGGGAAACCTATAACTCCTGGGGGTTTCGTCCCCTGATCCCGCCACAGCTGGAATATCTTGATGTTCTCGAACGTGGGCTCGGTGACGGACTGCAGACGAGAACCTTCCGTTTTGACGATCGCCAAAGCAGCAGAATGCTGGCGTTCCCTCCGGATATCACGCCGCAGATTGCCCGTATTGTCGCAACGCGGATGAGCGAAATGCAGTTGCCGTTGCGTCTCTGTTACAGCGGGCGGGCGTTGCAGCATGCGGAACAGCAGGCTGGCAAGGATCGCGAGATTTTCCAGTCCGGCGTCGAGCTGATCGGTCTGGACAGTCCGGAAGCCGATGCTGAAATGATCGCCATGGCGGTTGAGGCCTTGAGTTCTGTCGGTGCGGATGAATTTACCATTGATATCGGCCAGGTCGAGTTCTTCCGTGGGGTCATGGATGGTCTTGATCTGGACAGCCGTTCAGCGGCGCTGATAGCCGATGCGATTTCCCGCAAGGATAATGCCGAGCTGGCCCGGCTGACCGAACAGGTCAATCTGTCGGAGCGGGCGCGTGAGGAAATCCTCGCACTGCCGCGCCTGTTTGGCGGCAAAGAAGTTCTCGAGCGAGCGCAGAAGTCGGTCAGTAACGATCGTTCGCGTCGGGCCTTGGATAGCCTGGCCCGTGTGCTGGAGGTGCTGGAAATCTACGGGGTTCTCGAGCATGTCACTATCGACCTGGGGGAGTTGCGCGGTCTGCAGTATCATACCGGCATTACCTTTCAGGGGTTTCTGCCCGGGGTCGGGCGCAGTGTATGCAGCGGCGGACGCTATAACAATTTGACCGCGCAATACGGCTTTGAAGCTCCGGCAACCGGTTTTACCTTCAATCTGCTTCATCTGCTGTTTGCTCTCGAGCGGGTTCTCGACGAACGGGTCACCCCGAGCTGCGACCTGTTGATCTATTCCACAGGCATGGCACTGCGCAATGCCCAGGAGCTGGCCTGCAAGTTGCGCAAGCAGGGCTATTCGGTCGCGCGCGATATCATCGACCGCGGCCTTGATGAGGCGCTGAGTTACGCCCGGCAGATGAGCTACCGCAAGCTTGCGGTTGTCGGTGCCGATCAGAATATCGAGTTGATTGACCTGGAGAACGACAGCCGGCAGGTTGTTTCCATCGATTCTTTGCTGCAGCAGGGTTTGCCGCAAAAATAAAGTTGAATAAGACCATCGGCGCAGCAAAGCGCCGGTCAAACAGGAGCGACACAGATTATGGCCAATGTAGTTATCGTCGGCGCCCAATGGGGTGACGAAGGCAAAGGCAAGATTGTAGACATCTACACCGAGTATGCGCAGGAAGTCGTCCGCTACCAGGGCGGCAACAACGCAGGTCACACCCTGGTTGTCGGCAACGAAAAGACCGTTCTGCACCTGATTCCTTCCGGAGTCCTGCATGAGGGCAAGCGCTGCATTATCGGCAATGGTGTGGTTCTCGACCCCAAGGTTTTTCTCGAAGAGATTGACGGGCTGAAAGCCAAGGGTTACCTCAAGGATGACTCACAGCTGGTGGTCGATGGCGCCGTACATATCATCATGCCATATCACAAGAAGATCGATATCGCCCGTGAAGCGAAATCGGGCGCCAAGAAGATCGGTACCACCGGTCGCGGGATCGGACCGACCTACGAGGATAAGGTTGGCCGTCGCGGGATCCGTTTCAGCGATCTGCTCAAGCCTGAGGTGTTCAAGCGCAAGCTGAGCGAATTCCTGCCGGAAAAGAATTTCTTCCTCGAGCAGTACCTCGGTGAGGCACCACTGTCCGAGCAGGAGATCATCGACGAATATCTGAACTACGCAGAGCGCTTGCGTTGCTACCTCGGTCGTGCCACTCTGATTCTGGACGAAGCGGTCAAGGCTGGCGAGAATATCCTTTTCGAAGGTGCTCAGGGCAGCCTGCTCGATATCGATCACGGCACTTACCCCTATGTTACCTCGTCTTCGACGGTAGCGGCGGGTGCCTGTACCGGGACCGGTTTCGGTCCGCACCAGATCGATGAAGTTATCGGCATCTCCAAAGCCTATGTCACCCGCGTCGGTGAGGGTCCATTCCCAACCGAACTGCACGACGCCATGGGCGAGGCTCTGCGTCAGGCGGGCGGCGAATTCGGCGCGACGACTGGTCGTCCACGCCGGACCGGTTGGCTCGATATCGTTGCCCTGCGTGAAGCCGTACGCACCAACGGCCTGACCGGTATTGCCCTGACCAAGATGGATGTTCTGAGCGATCTGGACAGCGTCAAGGTCTGCACCGCCTACCGTTGCGGTGATGAAGTCTATACTGAATTCCCTCAGGATCTCGACGTTCTGGAGAACTGCGTTCCTGTTTTGGAGGAGGTTGCTGGCTGGCAGTGTGACATCAGCGCTCTGGGGAGCTATGATGAGTTGCCTGCGCAGGTTAAATCCTACGTTGACAAGATCGAAAAGTGGGCTGAGTGCCCGGTTGTCCTGGTTTCGGTCGGACCGCGTCGTGACCAGACATTGCAGCGTAGCAACCCGTTCGAGAAAAAATAAAAAATTAGCAAAAAAGAGGTTGACGCACCTCCGGAGTTTAACGTATAAAGGCGTCCTCGTGAGCCGGTAGCTCAGTCGGTAGAGCATCTGACTTTTAATCAGATGGTCGTGGGTTCGATCCCCCCCCGGCTCACCATTTATAAGAAACACCACTGCGGAGACATTTTCCGCAGGGACTTGAGTTATAAGTCCCTATCGTCTAGCCTGGCCTAGGACACCGCCCTTTCACGGCGGCGACGGGGGTTCGAATCCCCCTGGGGACGCCAACTAAACAAAAAGGCTCCAGCAAGAAATTTGCCGGGGCCTTTTTGTTTATCTGCCATTCGTCGGGATTCGAAACGGAACGAAGCGCCGACTTAATGTCGGAAGAGCGGCCATGGATGGCCGCGTTAGCGAGTGCAGGAGGGCCTGCGCAGCCTTGAACGTGATGTTCAAGGCGAAGTAGGCGAATCCCCTTGTAATTCCATTCAGTAGAGAACATTTTCTCGTTGTCTCTTTATGTCGGCACTTTTCTTCTCACTCCTCCATACGCAGGACAACTTTACCAACCTGCTCGTTCGAGCGCATATAGGCAAGCGCTTCTGGCAGTTGCGTGTAGCTGTAGGTCCTGTCGATCATCGGTTGCAGCCTGCCATCAGCGTATGCCGGCCAGATGTCTTTGATAAAATCATGCACCATGAGAGCGTTTTCTTCGGCGCTGCGCATTTTATTGGAAACCCCGAAGAGGGACAGCCGTTTGGCATGTTGCTGGCTGATATCCAACTCGACTCTGGTTATGCCATCGACATAGCCAACAGTGCCCATTCTGCCCTGATAGCCGAGCAGCTCGATGCAGTCCGCGAACAGACTGCCGCCCACGGTATTGACCACCAGGTCGACGCCTTTGCCGTCTGTCTGTTTTCTGATCTGTTCTTTCATCTCTTCGTTTTGCAGGACGCCGATATCGAGCCCGTATTTTTTCAGTTTCTCCAGTTTGTCAGCTGAGCGTGATGTGCCGATCACTCTGGCGCCGAACAATTTGCCGATCTGCATGGCGGCAACGCCGACTCCTGACGAGATACCGGTAATGAGTAGCCATTCTCCCGGTTTGAGATGACCGTTGACGCGGATAATATCGTAGGCTGTCTGGTAGGTGATGGCAGTCGTTGAGGCGGCATCCCAGTCCATCCCCAGCGGGACGGCCATGACCTGGTCGGCGCGCATAATGGCATACTCTGAGAAAGCCATACGCGCCCGGCCCATAACCGAGGTCGCAATGAGTTTTTGCGGGACATTGACTCCGATGCTGACAACTTTTCCGGCACATTCGATACCGCAGGGTTTCGCAGTCTGGGGCGCCGTATCCTTGGTGCTGATGGTAAATTCGCCGCGGTTCAATGCGGCAGCTTTGACTTCAACAAGCAGTTCTCCGTGGCCAGGTTCCGGTATCGGAACGTCGCACAGTTCCAGTGTTCCGCCGCTGGCATCTTTCTGAAAAAACCAGGATCTCATCTTTGGACCTCAAACGGATTGGAGTTTTCCTATCAATGATGGCTCTTTTTGGTCAGTGTCCAGCGAGAAAAGTCTGCAGTTCGCGGATGTTTTCCAGCTTCTCCAGCTCGTTGATCCGTTGAATAATCGCTTCAGTGGCCTCCACGCCGAGCACTGTTGACATCAGGTGGCGCGCCTTGTCGTTGACTCTTGCGGTATCCATCGGGTTCTCCTTGGTACCGGGGGCATGACTGGTGAAATGGTTGAATGTCGTTCCATCGATCAGGGTGACTTCAACCAAGCCGCTGCGGGGAGCGTCCCGATTCATCAGTTTGCGGTCAGGGATCAGTTCAACCCGTTCTTTGATGGCCATGACCCGGGGGTCGGACATCTTGGCATAGGAGTGACTGTCGTCGAAGGACACCGTTCCTTCGACGAGGGCAACGGAGATGATATGCTGGCAATTGACGTCCGGCATCGAACGATTGTTGACGATACGGGCACCGTCTTCCGGTAGACGCAGGACGATTTTTGCCACATTCTCAGGGGTCAGCTGATGCTTGTGGTAGAGGGTCAGAAATGCGTCAAGAGGAGCCTGGATCGGGTAGCCGACAGAAAATGGCTTGATTGCTGTTTCGGTGATATAGAAACGTTGCCCCAGGTCGGCGACCATCTCTTCGGGGGTCGGTTCAGAAGATAGGGCCGCAAAGGCATTGTGCTCACCGTCAAACACGTCCCAGACGCCGCTGAATCCCATCTGTGCCATGATGGCGGCGGTGACACCGTTGCGCGCCCCCATACCGGAAAAATCGAAGGCTTTTTCGACGTGTTCAGCGTCACGCACCCAGCTCCAGATGCCGGACACCTGCTGTGCCGCGTAGGAGAGGGCGTGGCGCATTCCTTTTTCGTCAAGTCCTGCTATGGCAGCAGCGGCACCGACGCTGGCCAGGGTTGAGCTGGTGCCCTCGGCACTGCGGTGATTGGCCCTGACCTGATCGGCACCGAGTGCCAGCAGGAAACGGCAGCAGAGATCATAACCGAGAGTGACTGCCCGCAGCAGGTCTGTTCCGGTGCTTCCCTGCCGTTCCGCCATGGCGAGTGCTGCCGGGATAACCGCACAGCCCGGATGGGCCTTGGTGCGTGGATGGAAATCATCGGTTTCATCGGCGTGGGCAAACATCGCATTGGCCAGGGCGGCGTTTATCGCTGTCGTCATGATGTCTGTGGTAACGACTGTCGCTTCTGGGGTTCCGCCTTGGGTACGGGTATATTTGATGGCCATTTCGCCAGGCTTGAGATGTGCTCCCGAGACCATGGCGGCCAGGGTATCCAGGATGCGGTGCTTGGCGGCCAATATGACGTCAGGGGGGAGCTCTGCAGAACGTGCTTTTACCATGTATTGAGCCAGCCGGCCGGTAATGTCAGTATTGCTCATATGTCTATCCTCCATCGTCCCGCATATGTAGTCGGGGCTGCATTTTCTTGATAAATGTAGGAATGGCTGTCGTTAAGCGACACCCATTCAGGCTGGTTTAGTTGGTGTCATTCGTTCGCTTTCCCTTGAACAGGGTGTTGAGAACCGGAGCGACGAGGGCAGTTATGGTGCAGAGGATCAGGATCAGTGATGCCGGCTTCGACAGCAGATAAAAGAGGCTGCCGCCGCCGAGCTCCATGGTTCTGAGCAGATTCTCCTCGATGATCTTGCCCAGGATAATGCCGATGACCGCCGGAATGACCGGAAAGCCGAACCGCTGCAGGGCAAACCCGAGGATTCCCGCACCGCCCATGACGCACAGGTCGAACCAGCTGAATTTGAGACTGAAGATCCCGAGGACCGAGAGAACAATGACCAGCGGGATGATCAGGTTCTTGTCGATGGTTGTGACCTTGCCCAGGATGCGGACCATGCTCAGGCCGATGATGATGATCATGATCTCGGAAACGATCAGGCCGAGAAAGAGTGCAAGTGTGATCACATAACCCTGCCCCTGGAACATGCTCATCCCGGGCCGTAGTCCGTGGATCAGCATGGCCGCCAGAAGGATTGCCGTCGTCGCGCTGCCGGGGATGCCGAACAATATCGTCGGCATCAGTGCCCCTTTGATGGCGGCATTGTTCGCCGATTCAGTGGCGACCAGTCCCTTGGGGTTGCCCTTGCCGAATGAGGTCTTGTCTGCGGATGAGCGAACGGCTTCTCCGTAGGCGACGAAGGTCGCGACCGTACCGCCTGTTCCGGGCATGCTGCCGATCAGAAATCCTATAACCGAACTTTTCAGGATCGTTGCCCAGTTCCTGAAGGTCGTTCTGACGCCGTCCAGGCGTTTCCCGCCAAGGGTTGCTCGATCTGAGATCTGGCTTTTGTCCTCTCCCTTGAGCTGGGCCATCGTCGCGACTCCGAACAGACCAAGGAGGACCGGAAGGAAGGAGATCCCGTCATAGAGAGTGAGGGCTCCAAAGGTATAACGGACATCGGCGCTGGCCCCTGGGGCGATGCCGATTGTTGTGATGGCCAGACCAAAAAATCCGGAAATGATCGCTTTGTAATAGGAGCCTTTTGAAACCATCGCAATCAGGACGATGCCAAGGATGCCGAGGAGGAAATATTCCGGGGTTCCGAACAGCATCAGGAAGCTGAGCATGAAGACCGAAAAAAACATGCCGATAATCGAACCGAGTATCCCGCCAAGTGTTGAGGATGAGGCTGAGATGGATAGGGCTGAGATCGCCTTCCCTTGCTGGGCCATCGGGTAGCCTTCAATCGTCGATGCGGCAGCGGGGCCGTCGCCCGGGGTATTGATCAGGATCGAAGAAATACTGCCGCCGTACATGGCACCATCGTAAAGGGTAACCATAAACAAGAGTGCTTTGAGTGGGTCTATGTAAACCGTAAAGGGGAGCGCGAGGGCACAGCCCAGTGCCGGGCCGATGCCCGGGATCGCTCCGATGATGATCCCGCAAACAGTTCCGGTGAAGATCCAGATGAGGATTTCCGGTGTGGTGACAACCTGTAATGCCTGCCAAAGAGTATCCCAAAACATAGTGAAGTTCCTTCTCGTTGCAATGGCTTTTGGATGAAAACGTAACCGACACTGGATTTACGGGAATGAGAGAAGAGCCCCCCTGTCAAAGTGATAGCCGAAGGCAGTGTCAAAAAGGTAAACCATGCCCAGCAGGACAATGATCAGGACAATGTTGCCCAGGAGGCTTTTAGGCTTGAATGACCTGCTGAAATGAAGATGGATCAGTAGAAATGCCAGTGTCGACAGGTAGAACCCGACCAGGTACGAAACAACAATATAGAGAAAGACGGCAATAAACAGGGCGTACGAGATGATCGTTGCACGCTTTTCGTTATCCTTTTTGAGTTGCCTGGCTGGTTCACTGAGCTCTTTACTTTCTTTTATTGCTGGAGCCCCGCGGATGACGTCGTTGACTTTAGGCGGCAGGTAGCCACGCATAATGTAGAGCAGGGTCATTACGAATCCGGGAATTGCCAGCACGTACGGGAAGAATCTCGCGGTAGGCTCGAAGTTCTTTGCGCCAATGATCAATAGTAGAAAAAAAATCGAAATCAGCAGGCAGAGCAGCAATTCTTCCGTCTTGAATTTTGTTCCGGCGATCTTCATTCGGTTTATCCTCATTGCTCAGATAAAGCTTTGTTGCCCAAGCTCCGCGCTTCTTTCCGTGCATAATTAGGAAAGAAGCGCGGAGAGCCATAGTCTTCATGAAGAAAGAAAAAATCTGTGACTTGCCGTAATAGCCTTTAGCCCTTGTTATTCTTGACGATTGAGCGCAGATCGATTTCTGCGGCGACCTTGAGGGAATCCTTGATCGCTTTCTCTGCTTCCGCTCCGGTTCCGTATGGCGGTTTCATGTTCAGTGATTTGTAGTGAGCTGCGACGACCGGGTTATCCTGGGCCTTGGTGAAAGCCTTTTCGAGGATCTGCTGGATGTCTGCCGGCAGTCCAGGAGGAGCGTAGATCGATCTCAGGAAGAGACATTCTTTGAGTGGATCTTTCCCGAGTTCTATCAGGGATGGCGTGTCGGGGAATGTTTCGACCCGTTCTTCCTGGCCGATAATGGCGAGAATTCTCAGGCGCCCCTCGGCAAAACCGTCGGCTGCTGAGGCAGCAGTGACAACACCGACCTCGACTTCATTGCGATAGAGAGCAGCAATGACTTCGGATGTCCCTTTGTAGGCGACATACTGCGACCAATCAAGGTTGAAGCGGCGTTTCATCAATAGGCTTGCCACATGCCAGCCGGTACCGATGCCGAGTGACGCGATGATTTTCAGCTTACTGCTCTTGTAGGCATTGAAGACGTCGTCGAATGTTTTGTAGGGGGAGTTGGCACTGACGGCTATAACGCCAGGTTCTCTGGCAAAGACGCTGAGGCCAACAAATTTTTCAATATCGAAACCTGGCTGGTGAATGTACCAGGCCCATGGGGTTGATGGCGGGTTGAAGGAGACGAGTGTGTAGCCATCTGGCTTGGCGCTAAAGGCGGTGCCGACCCCACGTAGTGACGCTGCGCCTGGTAGGTTGTTGACATTGACTGGGACGTTGAGGATTTCTTTTGAAGCAGCTGCGACGGCAAGTGTTCTTGCCCAGATATCTGTGCCACCACCAACGGAGAATGGCAGGATGATGTCAATCGGGTTGTTGGGGTAGGTGGTCTCTGCCGCAAAGGCTAATCCCTTGGGCAGCCCCAGTGCCAGGCTCCCTAATCCTATTGAAGTGGTTTTGATGAAATCTCTGCGGGTCATGCTAGAAAACAATTTGCGCTCATCTTTCATAATGAACCTCCTCGCCGTCTTTGGCTATGCTGTGAATTGTTTTAAAGCTAGAACATTTCTCCTTATGTTATTCATCGGTTACCGCCCTAGTGTCCTGCGAGGTATGGCTTAGGCCGAAGCTTGATCCTTACAGTTCCGCTCTTCCTGCAAAGCTCTCATCCCTTTTGTGACATGGACCCTGATGATCTGTTTGGCCAATTCTTGATCACCGTCGGACAAAGCTGCGTGAATCTCTTTGTGCTCCTTCAGTGAGGCAAACAGTTCCCCCGGGCGGGAAAGGATGTTTGCTCTGAACAGCGTCAGTTTCCTGGTTATGTTTTCCAGCAGGGCTAGTAGACTTTTGTTGCCAGCCATCCTGAATATTTCAAAGTGAAACTTGAGGTTGGTTTTCAGGTAGGACTGGATATCGTTCTGCTTGGCATACTCTTCCATTTCGTCGATCAACAACTGCAGTATCTCCAGGTGGTGCCGGTTCTGACTTGTCGCGGCTTTTTCGCAAGCCAAAAGTTCCAGCGTTGTCCTGATCTCGTAAAGTTCCAAGGCTTCTTCCTGGGAAACCGATTTGACAAAAGTGCCTTTGCCAACGCGAACCTCGACCATTCCAAACTTTTCAAGCTGTCTGCAGGCCTCTCTGATTGGTGCGCGGCTGACCCCCAACTTGGAAGACAGCTGGCTTTCGTTGATTCTCTCGCCGGGAGCGAACTCCCCGGACAAAATCAGTTTCTCAAGCTGTCTGGCAATGGCGCTTGTAATCGATTGGTTTTTAATTGAATCGAGTTCGCTAGCGTCAAGCATGCTTAATATCATTTATAGTCCCCTCTAAGAATCTAGATATTGTCGCCTGTCGTCTGTCGACAATTATATTTTTAACCATATACTGGTGCGAAGTCAAGAAAGTAAAACAGGGTTATATGACATATGGGGGACGAAAATGAATATTTAAATGGTTTGTTTACGAAAAAAAGCAAAAATCAGCTTGTAAAAGGGTTGACCTGCGGTGCCCATTCACGTATAAAAACCACCGTTGTTCGGAGCCGGTAGCTCAGTCGGTAGAGCATCTGACTTTTAATCAGATGGTCGTGGGTTCGATCCCCCCCCGGCTCACCATTTACAACAACCTAAAGCGGAGACATTTTCCGCGAGGGATAGCAGTTATAAGTCCCTATCGTCTAGCCTGGCCTAGGACACCGCCCTTTCACGGCGGCGACGGGGGTTCGAATCCCCCTGGGGACGCCAGACCAACAAAAAAGCCTCATCACGAAAGTGATGAGGCTTTTTTGTTGGTCTTTTATCCTTCGGGATTCGAAGCGAAGCGAGCGCACCCTTAATGGGTGAAAAGCGGCCATGGATGGCCGCGTCAGCGAGTGGAGGGGGGCCTGCGCAGGAGCCCGCGTGATGCGGGCGACGAAGTAGGCGAATCCCAGCCCGTAATGGCAGCGCCTTTCATAGTAGAATATAGGTCTCACCACAAACGTGGTGAGGCTTTTCTGTTGGTCTATCATCCGTCGGGATTCGAAACGGAACGAAGCGCTGACTTAATGTCAGAAAAAAACCGCCCATCAGACCACCTCCAGCCAAATAGTCCTTTCCCTGATTTTTTTTCGTATTTGAAAATATTTTGAAAACTTTAATGCTAATATTTGTCAATATTGTAGTCTTTATCTTGTAACTCCCTGTTCAGCTTCACACGATTAACAATATAAAAGCCTTTGTCGGGATGGAGGTCTGCCATGAGCACTGCTGATAAACAGGAAATTTTGCTGGAAAGCGGGACCAATGAACTTGAGATTATTGAGTTCTATGTCGGAACCCAGCCTCTGGGCATCAATGTTCAAAAGCTCAAGGAGATTATTCCTTTTGATGAATCGACCCTGACCGTTGTCCCGCAGAGTCATCCCGCAGTGCTCGGGACATTGCTTTTGCGAGGAGAAACCATTCCTCTGCTCGATCTGAAAAAATACCTCAATCAGCGTGTGAAGTCGCAGGAATCCGAAGAGGCCAGATCGGTTGTCATGGTCTGCGAGTTCAATCACCGGATCAATGGTTTCAAGGTCGAGGGGGTCAATCAGATCCACCGCATCTCCTGGAATTCGGTGGAGCCGATGGCACCGATCCTCAATCAGTTCGGACCGCGGTTCACCGGCAGTATCCATATCGGCGATCGGGAGATTCTGCTGCTCGATCTAGAAAGTATCGTCGGAGAGCTGGATCCTGAGTCGGTTCTGGAGGCTCCAAAGGGGCAGATTGACCAGCCTCAGGACCCGGGGAAGCAGGAAAGACGTCGGCAGGCCAAGATCCTGATGGCCGAGGATTCATCGATTATCCGCTCCGGGATCGAGAAGGTTCTGCACGAGGCGGGGTTCGATCAGTTGGAAGTCTTTGTCGATGGTGAGAAGTGCTATCAGCGGATTCTGCAGCTGAAGAAGCAGGCCGATGAGGCGGGGAAGGACATCAAGGACTACCTGAAACTGCTGATCAGTGATATCGAGATGCCGAAGATGGACGGTCTGACCCTGTGCCGCAAGGTCAAAGAGGAGCTCAACTATAAACATGTGCCGGTGGTGCTCTTCTCTTCGCTGATCAATCCGCCGATGGAGGTGAAGTGCGATTCGGTCGGTGCCGACAACTATGCGTCGAAGCCTGAATTGGCCAAATTGATCGCTCTCATCGATCATTACATCAGCCTCTGATCTGTAAAATAACAAGCGCTCCCGGCAGTCAGCCGGGGGCGTTTACCTTTCATTCTCCGCGTCTCTTTCCTGAGGACCCGGGTGGTCACCTTGAATATCCGTCGCAGGCTTGTTAAGGTTGAGTGCTGGATTTGTCCACCCTCCTCACAACTGAAACGGATAAGTCAAAATGTATATTGCACTGTTAAGCCTGCATGGGTTGATCCGCGGCCATCATCTCGAACTGGGGCGGGATGCCGATACCGGCGGACAGACCCTCTACGTCCTCGAGCTGGCTCAGGCTCTGTCCCGCCAGAGCAAAGTTTCGCGTATCGACCTGATCACCCGCAGGGTTGTTGACCCTGCCGTCTGTGCAGATTACCGCCAGAAAATCGAACTCCTGGGCGACAAGCTGCGTATCGTCCGGATCGATGCCGGCCCGGAAGAGTATATCGTCAAGGAGCGTCTGTGGGATCATCTGGATGTTTTCACCGATAATCTGGCTCACTATTTTCAGGAGCAGGGGAGTGTTCCGGATATTCTGCACAGTCACTATGCCGATGCCGGTTACGTCGGTTCCTTGCTGGCGCAGCGTTTTGCCAAGCCGTTGATTCATACCGGCCATTCTCTGGGGCGGGTCAAGTTGAACCGGCTGCTCGACAGTGGTCTTGGGAACGATGCCATTGAGCAGCGCTTCAATATGAGTCGCAGAATTCAGGCTGAAGAGATGACCCTGGCGACGGCCCAGCTGGTTATTGCCAGTACCAGCCAGGAAGTGCAGGAGCAGTATGAGGCTTACGATTACTATCAGCCGCAGCACATGAGGGTTATCCCCCCGGGGGTCAACCTCAATCAGTTCCGTCCTGCCGACCAGGGTTTTCTGGCTGACCCGCTCTGCCAGGTTTTGACAAAGTCTCTGGTGCGGCCGGAAAAGCCGCTGATCCTGTCGTTATCCCGGGCAGATATGCGCAAGAATATCAATGCGCTGGTTGAAGCCTACGGTCGCTCAGCGGAGTTGCAGCAACAGGCCAACCTGGTGGTGGTCGCCGGCAATCGCGACGATATCGAGGAGCTCAATGAAGGAGCCAGAGAGTTTTTTCAGGAGCTTCTGCTGACGATCGACCGCTATGATCTGTATGGCCGGATTGCCCTGCCCAAACAGCATGAGCGCGATCAGGTGGCGCAGATCTATCGCTGTGCGGCGGCTTCCGGCGGTATATTTGTCAATCCGGCCCTGACTGAACCTTTCGGTCTGACCCTGCTCGAAGCGGCTGCCTCGGGTCTGCCGGTCGTAGCGACGAACGATGGCGGGCCGACCGACATCATTGCCAATTGTCAGAACGGCATCCTGGTCGACCCTCTCGACCCGGACGAAATCGCGGCAGCCCTCAAGCATCTTTTGAGCGACCGGTCGCTCTGGAACTGTTGTCGTGAGCAGGGGCTTGCCGGGGTGCGCCGCCACTATTCATGGGAGGCTCATGCCTGCCGCTATCTGGAAGAGATCGAGCCGCTTGCCGATCGCTCCCGGCCGCTCTATTACAAGTCGCTCGATATGTCGTCGGCCTCTTACCGTGACCGGGTCTTCGTCTCAGATCTTGATCTGAACCTGATCGGCGACGACGCCGCACTGGCGCGGCTGATCAGCCTGATCCGCAGGCACCGGACGACGACGCTCTTTGTCCTGGCGACCGGCCGCCGTCTTGATGCGGCCCTGAAGCTGATGAGGACCCACCGGATTCCCGAGCCGCATATCCTGATCGCCAGCAGTGGGACCGAGATCTACTACGCACCGGAGCTGGTTGCAGACCGCGTCTGGGCGCAACATATCGATTATCACTGGACCCCGCATCTTGTACGCAAGCTTTTGGGCGAAATCGACGGGCTCAAGCTGCAACCCCGCTCGGAGCAGAGTCGCTTCAAACTCAGTTACTATATCGATCCTGAGAAGGTTGACATCGGCCATATCGAGTCGCTGCTCCATCAGAACGATCAGTCGGTGCACGTTCAGCTGGCTTTCGGCCAGTTTCTCGACATTCTCCCCCTGCGTGCCTCAAAGGGGCAGGCGTTGCGTTATCTTCCGGCACTCAGGGAGATCCCTTTGAGTCGGGTCTTTGTTGCCGGCGGGTCCGGGGCGGATGAGGATATGATGCGCGGCAACACCCTGGCGGCCGTTGTTGCCAACCGGCATGAGGAAGAGCTTTCGGATCTGGTCGATCTTGAGCGGATCTACTTCTCCGAGCAGTCGCACGCGGCAGGCATTCTTGAGGCTCTCAAGTTCTACGATTTCTTCGGAACCTGCCGGGACCCGCGTGAGCAGGGGGCTGTGCAGTGAAGGATGCCCGGCTACTGCTCTGCTGTGATATGGACCGGACGGTGATTCCCAACGGTCAGGCGCCGGAATATCCTCTGGCGCGCCACTGGCTGCGACGCTTCTGTCGTCTTGACAATGTCTGTCTGGTCTATGTCACGGGGCGTCACCGTGCGCTGGTTGAGGCCGCCATTGAGGCTTATCAGCTGCCGACCCCTGACTATGTTATCGGTGACGTTGGCAGTACCATCTACCGGGTTCAGGACGGTCAGTGGTTGCATCTGGAGGCCTGGGAAGAGCAAATCGCACCTGACTGGAACGGTCACTCGCGGGAAGTTCTGGAGCAGGTTCTGAGCCCCCTCGGGACGTTGGAGTTGCAGGAAATAGAAAAACAGAATCGCTACAAACTCAGTTATTACCTGCCGTTGTCCGCGGAGCATGATCTCCTTTTCGAACGGATGCGGTCGCAGCTTGCTGAGCTTGGCGTCAGGGCCAACCTGATCTGGAGTATCGATGAGGCGGCCCGGGTTGGTCTGGTCGATGTTCTTCCACTGTCCGCCAACAAGTTGCACGGGTTAAGGTTCCTGGTAGGTCTGCTGAACTACGGGCTGGACGAGGTCCTGTTTGCCGGGGACAGCGGAAACGATCTCGATGTCCTTGAGAGCGATATCCCGGCAGTTCTGGTCGGCAATGCCGGCGCAGAGATGAGAGCGCAGGCCCTCAGTCGTGCCCGAATGGCCGGCTTTCCGGAACGGCTCTATCTGGCCCGGGCGGGTAGCGAAGGGCTGGGGAATTACGCATCGGGGGTATTGCAGGGCGTGGCGCATTTTTTTCCGCGTTTCGCGCTCATAATAGAAGAGCTGACCTGTTGCCGGTGAGTAGCGCAACGTCAAAGGGATGTAACCGAAAAGCCGACAGGGGTGAATATGTACGAACAGGTGGCCCATTCTCTGCTGAACGATATTCTGAATCGTATTCAGCCCGAAATCTCGAAAGAGGATCTGCGTCATTTCTATACCCGCCTCGGGGCCAATTTCTATGCTATTCATGCCCTCTTTGAAAAACTTTACGGCAGTCGCAGTGACTTTGTCGACCAGGCCCAGGCGCTGGTTGAAACCATGGCCCGGCAGTATATCGCCAGGCCGGCGCACCTGCGCCAGCTTGATCTGGAGCGGGAGAGGGACTACAACTGGTTTTTAAGTCAGAAGTGGGTCGGCATGGCCCTCTACTGTGACGGCTTTGCCGATAACCTGTCAGGCCTGCGTCAGCGTCTCGGCTACTTTCAGGAGCTGGGAGTCAACCTGGTTCATGTCATGCCGATCATGCGCTGTCCGCCGGGAAAGAGCGACGGCGGCTATGCGATCAGTGATTTCCGCGAGATCGATCCGGCCGTAGGCACGCTTGGTGACCTGGATGCGCTGGCGGCCGAGATGCGCGAACGTGGCATCCTGCTGGTCCTCGATGTTGTCGTCAATCATACCTCGGACAGTCATTTCTGGGCGCTCAAGGCGCGCACCGGCGATCCACGTTATCTCGATTACTATTACACCTTCAAGACCCGCAACGTGCCTGACATGTTCGAGCAGAGCATGCCGGAGATCTTCCCTGAAACCTCGCCCGGCAATTTTACCTGGGACGAGTCGATGCAGCGCTGGGTGATGACCGTTTTCAACGATTTTCAGTGGGATCTCAACTATTCCAACCCGGCAGTTTTTATTGAGATGCTTAACATTCTGCTATTCTGGGCCAATCGCGGGGCGGACGTCCTGCGCCTTGACGCAGTGGCCTTCCTGTGGAAGAAGATCGGCAGCACCTGTCAGAATGAGCGAGAGGCGCACCTGATCCTGCAACTGTTCAAGGATTGTTGTCAGGTGACGGCCCCAGGGGTGGTTTTCATCGCCGAAGCGATTGTCGCTCCGACTGAGATGATCAAGTATTTCGGTGAGGATGCCGTCATTGCCAAGGAGTGCGAGATCGCTTACAACGCAACCTTCATGGCTCTGTTGTGGGAAGCTGTGGCGACTAAGAACGCGCGGCTGCTCAATCAGGGGATCAGGAACCTGCCGAGTAAGCTGGACCGGGCGACCTGGCTCAATTATATCCGTTGTCATGATGATATCGGCTTCGGATTTGATGATCGAGACATTGTCCAGTGCGGTTATAATCCGTTGGAACACCGCAGATTCCTGGTCGACTACTTTACCGGCAAGTTTCCCGGATCCCACGCGCGTGGCTTGCCGTTCGGCCAGAATGACAAAACCGGCGACGCCAGGATCTCCGGTTCCCTGGCGTCCCTGGCTGGCCTTGAGTACGCCCTCGAGCTGGGCGACGATCAGGCCGTCAACGATGCCATCAAGCTGATCCTGCTGCTGCATGGCATGATCCTCTCCTTCGGCGGTATTCCGTTGCTCTATTACGGGGATGCCATGGGGGTGCTCAATGATGATTCCTATGTCAACGATCCGGACAAGCAGGGGGACAGCCGCTGGGTTCACCGCCCTTCAATCGACTGGGAGCAGGCCGCCCGCCGGCATCTGCCGGATACCCTGGAATACAAGATTTTCAGCGAGCTGAAAAAGATGATCTCTGTGCGCAAGGAGATCTCCTGTTTTGCCGATTTCAACAACCGTGAGCTGATCGATGTCGGTAATCCGCACCTGTTTGTCTATGGCCGTTACTGTCCCGGCTATTCCGGCGACCAGGTTCTGGTTGTTGCCAATTTCAGTGAGTATCCCCAGTCCCTTGAGTTTGCCGATCTCGGCAGCTGGACCCCCAAGTATGGCAAGTTTGTCGACCTGGTACGCGGCGAGGCTCCCGAGCACTTCAATGAGAGCCTGGTCGTGCCCGGCTATGATTTTTACTGGCTGACCGACAGAACCTAGCAGGCTGAGCTAAGCTCCCGAGCGAGGATCATCAGTTTTCTTTCGATGCCCCAGTGGTAGCCACCCGGGGTCCCGTCTGAGCGCAGGACTCGGTGGCAGGGGATCAGGTAGGCGAGGGGATTGCGGCCAACTGCATTGGCCACGGCCCGGTGGGCTCCCGGCTCGTCGATGCGGGTCGCCAGGTCGCTGTAACTTATGAGCGAACCCGCAGGGATTTTGAGCAGCGCCCGCCAGACCTTGATCTGGAAATTGGTTCCTTTGAGCAACAGCGGTAACGGAGCCTTGCGGCTGTTGTGCTGTGGGAAAATTTGAATGAAGGTTTCGCCGGTCCGCTGCCGGTCTGCGTAGAGTGTTGCTTCCGGCCAGTCGCTGTGTAACCTGGCCAGGGCCTGATGGGGGCTGTCGTCGATGAACTCCAGGCTACAGATCCCGCGTCCTGTTACTGCCAGCAGGCACGGTCCGAAGGGACTGGGGTGGATAGCATAGTAGATCTGCAGGTGTTTCCCCCAGTTGCGGTATTCGCCCGGGGTCACGGCATCGACGCTGACCAGCAGATCGTGCAGGCGGCTGGGGCTGCTCAAGCCGAGTTCAAAGCTGGCATCGAGAAGCGAAACTGAGCGGTTGAGAACCGACTTGGCCTGCTGGTTGAGCAGGTGCTGGCAGAAGCGTTTGGGGCTGATCCCCGCATATTCTTTGAAGAGCCGTTGGAAATGGTAGGGGCTCAGGCCCGCTTTTTCGGCGCATTCTTCCAGCGACGGCTGGCGACTGTATTCTTCCCTGAGAAAATTGATGGCAGCGGCGATACGCTTGAAATTGTCAGCCATTCCTGCTCCTTTGACAGTGTTGCTTGACGGTAGCAGCTCAGCTTTTGCAGGCCAATCCGATTCTTGTGATTTTTTGTATTTTTTTGCTTGCAACTTTTCAGGACTTTAGGTATTTAATTGCCACTCGCGCCTCAGCGCGTTTTTTTTGCGCTAGTCCCTATCGTCTAGCCTGGCCTAGGACACCGCCCTTTCACGGCGGCGACGGGGGTTCGAATCCCCCTGGGGACGCCAATTAAAAAATCAGTCTCACCATGATAAATGGTGGGACTTTTTTTTACCTGCTTCTGTCGGGATTCGAAGCGAAGCGAGCGCCACCCGACTGTCCGGCGGGATTTCAGATTTTAAATCTCAGATCTCAAATTCTTTTCCTTTGAACTTCTCCCCAAACTTCTCTACCCTTGATTTCATTCACATTTGATTTGTCAGAAATCTCATAAAAACGATTGGCTATATAATTCAATGACAGAAAAGAAAACCCTTGTTGAAATCTTCTCCGACGGAGCCTGTTCCGGCAACCCCGGCCCTGGCGGATTCGGAACCATCCTGCGCAGCGGACAGCACGAAAAAGAGCTGTCCGGCTTCGAGGCCGAAACTACAAACAACCGTATGGAACTGCTCGGTGCGATTACCGGCCTGGAAGCCCTCAAGCGTCCCTGCCAGGTGCGCCTGGTCACCGACTCCCAGTATGTCGTCAAGGGGATGACCGAATGGATCGCCGGCTGGCAGAAAAAAGGCTGGAAGAACTCCAAGAAGGAGGAGGTCGCCAATCGGGATCTCTGGGAACGCCTGTTGAGTGCGGCGAAGCAACATAGCGTCGACTGGGTCTGGGTCAAAGGACACGCCGGTCATGAGGAGAACGAACGCTGTGATGAACTGGCCAGGCTGGAAATCAGTAAGGCTTCTGCTAAGCTTGATAATCAGGTTGTGAAAAAAATATAACCAGACGGGTTCTCTATCGCTGGTGAGCTATGCTAGTATTCGCAAGATTGTAAGATTCATTGTTATCTCCTTAGCCGGGAGTCTTCATGTCTTTGCAAACAACCGCAACCACTGCCTCCGCCGGACCTCCCGACCTTTACGGGCTGGTCTCTCTTGGTATCTATGTTCTGATCGCAACGGGAGTGATCCTGGTGCTGCTGCTTCTGGCGCGTTTCCTGGGGAGCAGAACTCACTCCGCCCAAAAGGACGCGCCTTACGAATCGGCCGTCGATCCGACTGGGGATGCCCGGCTGCGTCAGCCGGTGCCGTTCTATCTGGTCGCGATCTTTTTCATTGTTTTTGATGTCGAGGCCGTCTTTGTTGTCTCCTGGGCAGTCGCCTATGACCTGCTCGGCTGGGTCGGCTTCTGGCAGATCACCTTCTTTATTTTCATTCTCTTTTTAGGTCTGCTCTATCTGTGGAAGATGGGTGGTCTTGACTGGGGATCTCAACCACCCCGTTCGCGCCAAGGGAGTAGCCGATGAGCGAGAAACTGCCTCAGGGTGTGCTCCTGACCAAAGCGGACGACCTGATCAACTGGGGGCGCAAGAACAGCCTCTGGCCGATGTTCTTTGGTCTGTCCTGCTGCTTCGTCGAGATGATGACCAGTATGACGCCGCGTTTCGACCTGGCCCGCTTCGGTGCCGAGGTCCTGCGTGGTACCCCGCGCGAGTCGGATGTCATGATCGTCTCCGGAACGCCGTTCAAAAAGATGGGGGCATCGATCCTGCGCGTCTACGAACAGATGCCGAATCCGAAATGGGTCATCGCCATGGGCAGCTGCGCCAATTCCGGTGGCATGTATGATGTCTACAGTGTCATTCAGGGGGTCAACCAGATCCTGCCGGTCGACATCTATATTCCGGGCTGTCCGCCGCGCCCTGAGGCCTTTCTGCAGGGATTGATCGAGCTGCAGAAGAAGATTGCCGCCGAAGAGCAGCCGACCCGCAAGGTTCTCGGCATGCAGGGCGGCAGTGAAGGGACGACCGTCGACCCGCTGATCGATGGCGTGACTAAAAGCCGCGATACCCGGGGTCCCGGTTACGGTAACAGCCCGATCCGCGGCACCGCCCAGACACCTCCGGCGTTTCCTTTTAATCGCGCAAAGAATGTCTGGACGCCGGAACAGACCAAGCAGCTGTTCCCGGATACGACGGAAACTCTCTATCGCGAGGTGTTGGAGAAGTTTGCCGGGCGGGTCGAGATCGATCCTCTGGCCGCCGACATGCCGGTTTTGACCTGTCCGCCTGAGCTGATCAATGATTTGATGCAGTTCCTCAAGCATGACGCGACGACCCACTATCGCCGTCTGGAGGATCTGACAGCGGTCGATGAGCGCTATCGCTCAGCCCCACCAGATCATCAGTTCACCATCGTCTACCATTTGCTCAACTTTTCTGCGCCGGGCTATCTGCGCGTCAAGGTCCCTCTCAAAGGGGAGTATCCTGAAGTTCCTTCAATCACCAGGATCTGGCCTTCGGCTGACTGGTATGAGCGTGAAGCCTACGACATGTTCGGTATTCGTTTTACCGGCCACCCAAACCTGCGGCGGATCCTGATGCCCAATAACTGGCCGGGCCACCCGCTGCGCAAGGAGCATCCGTCGCGGGCGACTGAGATGCCGCCGTTCACCGAGGAAACGGCGCTTGAATACGTGCCGCTCGAAGGGGATAAGCTGGTTCCCCTCGAGGGTGCGGATGACGGCAGCATGGTGCTCAACCTGGGGCCGCACCATCCTGGGACCCACGGCGTTTTGCGCCTGGTGCTGCGCATGCATGGCGAGTCGGTCTCCGATATCGACATCGATCTCGGTTATCACCATCGTGGCGCGGAAAAGATCGGCGAGCGCCAGCACTGGTCGCAGTTTATCCCCTATACCGACCGGATCGACTACCTCTCCGGGGTGCAGAACAATCTGGCCTATCTCAACTCCCTTGAAACCCTGCTGAACGTCAAGGTCCCTCCGCGCGCCGAGTACGCCAGGGTGATGCTCTGCGAACTGTTCCGTCTCTCCAACCACCTGGTCTGGCTTGGCACCTACGCCCACGACGTTGGCGCCATGACCCCGGTCTTCTATGCCTTCGAGTCGCGCGAGAAGATCTTCGACATCATCGAACTGGTGACCGGCGGGCGGATGCATCCGAGCTGGTTCCGCATTGGCGGGTTGCCGCTTGATCTGCCCGAAGGCTGGAAGCAGCGGGTCGATGCCTTTACCGGCAATTTCGACAAGCGCATCAACGAGTTCGACAAGATGTTGACTGACGGACCGATTTTCCGGGCGCGCAGCGAAGGGGTCGGGACAGTAACCCTGGAACAGGCCATCGACTGGGGCTTCAGCGGGCCGAACCTGCGCGCCTGCGGAGTCGACTGGGATCTGCGCCGCAGTATGCCGTACAGCGGCTACCAGAATTTCGATTTCGACGTGGTCACCGCGACGGGCGGCGATTGTTTTGCCCGTTACAAGGTGCGCCTGGAAGAGATGCGCCAGTCGCTGCGGATCATCAAGCAGGCTGCGGCCAATATGCCGGGCGGCCGCTGGATGAGCGACGACTATCGCTACACCTATCCGCAGCGGGGCGACGGCTTGCATGACATCGAGAGCCTGATCCACCACTTCGTCAACGTTTCGAGCGGTCCGGTCGCGCCACGCGGCGAATGTTACCGGGCCACCGAGTCGAGCAAAGGGGAGTGCGGCTACTACCTGGTCAGTGATGGCAGTAACAGTGCCTATCGCTGCCGGATCCGCACGCCGTCTTTTGCTCATATGCAGGCGGTGCCCTGGCTGAGCAAGGGGACGCTGATTGCGGATGTGATAGCAATATTGGGTTCGATAGACTTCGTCCTGGCAGACCTCGACCGGTAGTGGTTGGGGCCGCTGAAAAGACCCCACCTGCTGCGTTATGCTTGCATTCGATTCCTCGACGTAGCTTTCGCTACGCCTGCGGATCAAAAGCTGCGCAAGCCTTGCATCTGGGGCCTTTTGAGCGGCCTTTGCCGGGCGGTGCTTGTTGAAATTCGAAAACCTGAAATACCTCATCTTAATTCCTTCTCCCATCGGGGAGAAGGTGCCCGGTAGGGCGGATGAGGGGAGTTCTTTTTTTAAACTGAACGACTGAAAACCTGAACAACCACAGAAGGTTTTTACTGCTTATGAACGATTCCACACAGACAACGCCGGTTGGCCTGCTTGAAGAAGAGCAGATTGCTGATTTTATCCGCCATGCGATTAAGATCGATCATCCGCGTGAGATGATTATCGATATCTTGCGGGCGATACAGGTCAATCATGGCTGGGTTCCTGATGAGGGGATTGAACTGGCGGCGACCATCCTTGGCCTGACGCCGCTCGAGGTTGAAGAGGTGGCGACCTTCTACGACAAGATCTTCCGCAAGCCGGTCGGACGCTATGTCATTCATCTCTGTGATTCAATCTGTTGCTGGAGTCTTGGCGGCGAAGCGATCGCCGCCTACCTGCAGGAGAAGCTTGCAATCGAATTCGGCCAGACCACCAGTGACGGTCTGTTTACCCTGCTCCCCTCATGTTGTATCGGGGCCTGCGGGCGGGCGCCGGCGGTGATGGTTGGGCATAGAATCTTTGGTCACCTCGACGAACAGAAGGTTGACGCCATGCTCGATGAATTGCGCAAGGAGGCGAGTGTGTGAACGAGACTCCGCAACTACTCTTCAAAAACCGCAAGCCGGGCGAGACCGTGTTCATGGAGGGCTACCGGGCGACCGGCGGCTATACGGCCCTGGAAAAGGCCTTCCGCGAGATGTCACCGGCTGATCTGCGTGGGCTGGTCAAGGAGGCGGCGCTGCGCGGGCGGGGCGGCGCGGGCTTTCCAACCGGGGTCAAATGGGGCTTCTTCCCAGCCGATGCGCCTGGTGTCAAGTACCTGGTCTGCAACTGCGATGAGATGGAGCCGGGAACCTACAAGGATGGTGAACTGCTGAAAGCTGATCCTCACCAGCTGGTCGAGGGGATGATCGTCTCGGCCTACGCGCTGCAGACCGAAGTCGGCTATATCTTCATCCGCTATGCCTATGAGCCGCAGGCGGAAAATCTGCGCCGGGCGATCGCTGAGGCTGCGGCAGCCGGTTACATCGGCAAGAACATTCTTGGTAGCGGCTTCGATTTCGAACTGCATGTCCACGGCAGCGCCGGGCGTTACATCCTCGGTGAGGAGACGGCTCTGCTCAACGGTCTCGAGGGGATTCGCCCCAATCCGCGGATGAAACCGCCTTTCCCGGCGGTGAAAGGGCTTTTCGGCCGGCCGACGACAGTCAATAACGTTGAAACCATCTCCAATATCCCGCACATCATCAACGGCGGCGCCCAGTGGTTCAAGGATCTGGCGTTGACCCCGGATGGCTCGGGAACCAAGCTCTATGGTCTCTCCGGACATCTCAACCGGACCGAATGTTTCGAGCTGCCGGTCGGGATCTCGCTGCGCGAAATCGTCGAGGTCTACGGTAAAGGGGTGCGCGGCGGCAAGAGGTTCAAGGCCTGCCTGCCGGGCGGTGCTTCGACACCCTACCTGACCCCTGCGCATATGGATGTCGCTCTCGATTTTTCCTCGCTGGAGCAGGTCGGCAGCCGTTTCGGTACCGCCGGGGTGACGGTTTTCGATGAAAATACCTGTATGGTCGCTGTAACACTCAACCTGATCCGCTTTTTTGCCCGTGAAAGCTGCGGCTGGTGTACCCCCTGTCGTGACGGGCTGACCATGGTGCGCTGGCTACTCGAGACCATTGATAGCGGCAAGGGGACCCCGGAACATCTGGAGATGCTCAAGGAGCAGCTGAAGAATATCTCGGGGAACAGCTTCTGCGCCCTGGCCGAAGGGGCCATGGGACCGGTTGCCGGGTTGCTCAATCATTTTGAGCAGGAGATTGTCGACCATATTGAACTGGGCCGCTGCCCGTTGCGGAAATAATAGAGCCTATGCCGACACTGACCATCGATAACAAGACTGTAACCGTCCCGGAAGGGAAGACAATCCTTGAAGCTGCCGAGGAGCTGGGGATCGTCATTCCCCATTTCTGCTACCATAAGGCGCTCGGTGCCGTCGGGGCCTGCCGGATGTGTGCCGTGACCATCCACGAGGGGAGCGTCAAAGGCTTGAAGATGTCCTGCCTGGTCAAGGTCGAGGATGGCATGGTGGTAACCACGAGCGATGAGCGCTCCGTGGAATTCCGCAGCCGGGTGACCGAATGGCAGATGCTCAACCATCCCCACGACTGCCCGGTCTGTGATGAAGGGGGCGAATGTCAGCTCCAGGAGATGACCATCGCCGGCGGACATGGTATCCGCCGCTATGACGGGCCGAAGCGGACCTACACCAACCAGGATCTCGGGCCGTTCATCGCCCAGGAGATGAACCGCTGTATCCAGTGTTATCGCTGTGTCAGAACCTACAAGGATTATTGCGGCGGGCGGGATTTCGGTGTGCTCGGTTCGCGCAACCGGGTGTTCTTCGGCCGTTTCAAGGACGGCATGCTCGAGAGTGATTTTTCCGGCAATATCGTCGACGCCTGTCCAACCGGCGTGTTTACCGACAGGACCTACCGCTTTAAGTCACGCTTCTGGGATCTGCAGGAAGCACCGTCGATCTGTACGCACTGTTCGCTTGGCTGTTCAACGATTCCGGGCGGCCGCTACCGCGAACTGCAGCGGGTTCGCAGTGGCATCAATGAGGAGGTCAACGGTTTCTTTATCTGCGACCGGGGGCGCTTCGGCAGCAGTTACGTCAACCATCCGGAGCGTCAGCGTCAGGCACGCAGTGCCGGGGAAACTGTCAGTGTTGAGCATGCATTGGAGCAGCTTGCCGTCGAGGCCCGTCGGCTGATTCGCAGCCATGGCAGTGAAGCGCTGTTGCTGCTCGGTTCCCATCGGGCTTCACTTGAGACCAACTGGTTGCTAAACCAGTGGGCTCGCGAACTGGGTGCCCGGCCGCCGGTCTTTTCGGCGCATGGCGGACGTCAGGCAACGGCCCGTGCTGTTGCTGCTTCGAAGGCTCCGTTGGCCTCTCTGGAGCAGGTCAGGCAGAGCGATTTCGTGCTGGTCGCCGGCTGTGATCCGCTGAGTGAGGCACCGATGCTCGCCGTTGCCCTGCGCCAGATGGTGCGTAACGGTGGTCAGGTTTTTGTCTACGATCCGCGCGCTGTTGAATTGCCTTGCGAATTCGACCACCAGGCTGTCACTCCTCTTGAACTTCATGAATTTCTGAACGATGGCGGCGCAGACGGAAAGCACATGCGTGAACTGCTGCAACAGGCCAAAAGCCCGGTGCTGGTTGGCGGCGGAGATCTCTTGGGGGCGTACGGGATGGTTCAGTTGCAGAGCCTTGCTGAGCGGTTAGCTAACGCAGAACGCTCTTGCCTGATTTACCCTGTTCTGGCCGGTCCTGACAGCTATGCTGCTGGTCTGCTCGCTGATGACAGGAGCGAGACCCTGCTGGAACGACTTGAGAGCGGTAAGGTCAGGATGCTGGTCTGTGCCGAAACCGATCCTCTGCTTGAGTCTTCTGCGCCGGGGCGTATTGCAGAGCTGCTGACCGGTCTTGAGCAGCTGGTCGTCCTCGATCATCTGCCGACGGCCGTGGCAAAGGACGCCGATCTTTTTATTCCGACGCGCACCCCGCTCGAGTGCGACGGCAGTTTCATCAACAACGAGGGGCGCGTACAGGCCTTCGCCAGGGTCCTTGAGCCGGGCATCCCGTTGGCGCAGGAAAATCAGGGAGGGCATCCTTCGCGCGAGTTTTCGACAACGACCCCGGGCGCTGAGCCCTGGGCTGCCATCGAGGCTCTGCAGTCTCTGCTGAGCCAGAATCTGCCTCTTGCCGAATTGCGTGCCCGGATTGTCGCTGATGTTCAGCACTTGCAGGGTCTTGCGCAACTTGAGGCCGGGCATCCGGGATACCAGCTCTGTGGTGGGGCCATCAAAGCTTCTGTATCAGACCGCTTGCCGGAACAGCCGGAGGGCAGCCTGCAGCTGATTGTTTCCCCCGCTCGTTATGGCAGTGATCTGTCAAGCCGTTACTCTGAAAAGCTGGAACCACGTTTTGTAGGAGCTCGCCTGCAGATGCATCCTCTGGATATGGTCGCCCGGCAACTGCAGGAAGGGGATGAAGTGACTCTTGACTCTGATCTCGGCAGTTTCCGTTTGCCGCTCATCAGCCAGCCCGATATGGCGCGTGGCTGTGTGGTGGTCGAACACAATGCCGCCCAGACTTCCCTGGTGCCCGGCAGCGGTGTCAGCTACTGTCAGGTTGGCAAGGAGGTGACGCGTGACTGAGCCTCTCATCACTCTGGCGCTGATCATTGTCAAACTGGTCGTTGTTTTCGGGGTGGTCCTGACCCTGGCCGCGAACCTGGTGCTGGCTGAACGTAAGATCCTCGGTCGTATGCAGCTGCGTTACGGGCCGAACCGGGTCGGACCTTTCGGCATGCTCCAGCCGCTGGCCGATGTCATCAAGCTGATCACCAAGGAAGACTTCATTCCCGCGCAGGCTGACAAGTGGATTTTCCTCTTCGCCCCGGGGCTGTCTGCGGTGACGGCGCTGTTGACCTTTGCCGTGGTCCCCTTTGGTCCGCCGCTGACGCTGTTCGGTCAGAGCGTGCCGATGGTCGTTATCGATCTGAATGTCGGGGTGCTCTATTTTCTCGGTCTCTCCTCGGTCGCCGTCTACGGTATCGCCCTGGGCGGCTGGGCGTCCAACTCCAAGTATGCGCTGCTCGGCAGTATCCGCGGCCTGTCGCAGTTGATCAGTTACGAATTGTCGATGGGGCTGGCGGTTGTGCCGGTGGTCATGATGGCCAAATCGTTCTCGCTCAACGATATCGTCATGGCCCAGGAGAAGATTCCGTTTCTGCTCCTCAACCCGGTCGCCTTTCTGATTTTTCTGATCAGTGTCCTGGCCGAGAGCAAGCGGATCCCGTTTGACCTGCCTGAAGCGGAAAACGAACTGGTGGCCGGTTTTCATACCGAATACTCGGGGATGCGTTTCGGCCTGTTCTTTGTCGGTGAATACATCAACATGATCATTCTGGGGTCGATGGTCGCGGTCTTCTTCCTTGGTGGCTGGCACGGTCCGGTCCTGCCGGGAGTTCTTTGGTTTATCATCAAGGTGCTGCTGGTCTGTTTCTTTTTCATCTGGACACGGGCCAGTTTGCCGCGCCTGCGTTACGATCAGCTGATGCACTTCGGCTGGAAATTTCTCTTGCCGATCGCCCTGTTGAACGTCGTTGTGACCGGGGCTGTCCTGCTTGCGATAGGGTAGACGATGCATATCTGGAGAGATATTCGAGGAACCTTGCAGCCGTTCTGGGTGACGCTGTGCAACATGTTCCGCAAGCCGGTGACCCAGAAGTATCCGGAGGAGAAGCCGGATCTGCCGCCGCGCTACCGGGCGCGGCTGATCCTGACCCGCGATCCGGACGGCAACGAGCGCTGTGTCGCCTGTCACCTGTGCAGCGCCGCCTGTCCGGTCGACTGTATCTCGATGCAGGCTATCGAGGCCGAAGACGGCCGGCGCTACGCCCAGTGGTTCCGGATCAACTTCACCCGCTGCATCTATTGCGGGATGTGTACCGAAGCCTGTCCGACTCTGGCCATCCAGGTCACCGGCGATTTCGAACTGGCCGGGCGCGACCCGCTCAAACTGGTTTACGAAAAGGACGACCTGCTGGTCGATCACTGCGGCCAGAATACCGAGTATAACTTCTATCGTCAGTCGGGAATCGGGGTTGCTGCGCCACGCGGTGAAAACCCCGGCGAATCCAAACCTGTTGATGCAAAGGATCTGCTGCCATGATAGCGACTCTGATCTTTTACATCCTGGGCGCCATTGCCGTGATAGCGACCCTGATCGCGATCACCCGGCGCAATCCGGTGCATGCGGTCATCTACCTGGTCAACTGTTTCTTTGCCCTGGCGCTGATCTTCTATCTGCTCGGGGCATCACTGGTTGCGGCCTGGGAGGTCATCATCTACGCCGGGGCGATCATGGTACTCTTCCTCTTTATCATCATGATGCTCAGGCTCTCGCCGACAACCGATCCTTCGCGCTATTCGCCGCGCTGGGTGCAGTGGTTGCCGGTGCTGCTGATCGCCATTGCCCTGGCGGTCTGCACCATGCTGCTGACCGGTATGGACAACCTCAGTGCTGAAGGGGTGCCGCGCTGGTATGCTTCACCACGGGATTTCGGTTACAGCCTGTTCCACGAATATGCCCTGGCGATCGAGATCGCCTCCTTTCAGCTGCTGTTTGCCGCGGTCGGCGCCTTCTATGTTGGCAAGCCGGAAGCGCTGCGCGGAGTCAAGGAGGAGGGGCGATGATCGTACCGATGGGACATCTGCTGATCCTGGCGACCATCCTTTTCCTCCTCGGGCTCGCCTGCGTCATCGCCTGGCGCAATCTGATCATGATCCTGATCGGGATCGAGGTCATGCTCAATGCCGTCTGTCTGACCCTGGTCGGCGCCTCGGCTTACTGGCAGAGAATCGACGGGCAGATCATGGTCATCTTCATGATGGCGATGACCTCGGCCGAGGTTTCGATCTCGCTGGCGATGGTCGTCTACCTGCAGCGACGCAAGAACAGTATCGATATCCGCGACTTTGATGAGATGAGGGGCTGATGGCGCTATTACTGACCTTGACATTGCTGTTACCCCTCGCCGGTGGAGTATTCATCAGCTGCTTCGGCGAGCGGGTTGCGAAACCGATCCCTGTTGTCGTCTCCTGTGCTGCGGTGATCGCAAGTTTTCTCACCTGTCTGGGGGCCTTCTCCGCAGCGGGAGAGGGCTTGCGGGTGGTGCTGTTCAGCTGGCTGAAGAGCGGCTCGTTCCAGGCCGATGTCGGTCTGCACTTCGATCCGCTGGCGGCGATCATGGCTCTGATGGTCACTGGCGTGGCCAGCCTGATCCATCTCTATGCTGCCGGCTACATGCATGACGACCCTGATCAGAGCCGCTTCTTCGCCCTGCTCAACCTGTTCGTCTTTGCCATGCTGGCGATTGTTCTGGCCGATAATCTGTTGCTGATGTTTCTCGGCTGGGAAGGGGTCGGCTTCTGCTCCTATGGACTGATCGGCTTCTGGTACCGCAAGACCGAAAACGCCAATGCCGGGCGCAAGGCGTTTATTGTTACCCGTATAGGCGACCTGTTCTTCACTGTTGCCGTCCTCTGGCTGTTCAAACTGTTCGGTACCCTCAGCATCGAGACGATCAACGCCCGGGCCGGTGAGCTGGGTCTGGTGACGGTAACGATCCTCGGCCTGCTCCTGCTGCTCGGTGCCTGTGGCAAGAGCGCCCAGCTGCCGCTGATGACCTGGCTGGCCGATGCCATGGCCGGGCCGACCCCGGTTTCGGCGCTGATTCACGCGGCAACCATGGTCACTGCCGGGGTCTACCTGCTCAGCCGTCTGTTTCCGCTGGTCTCCCTGTCTCCGGTCGCCATGGGCGCGATCGCCATCGTCGGTGTTGTAACCGCCCTCTATGCCGCAAGCTGTGCTGTCGGTCAGCGTGAGATCAAGCGGGTTCTCGCCTATTCAACCATGAGTCAGGTCGGTTACATGTTTATGGCGGTCGGGGTCGGCAGCGTCTCGGCGGCGATGTTCCATCTGCTGACTCACGCCTTCTTCAAGTCTCTGCTCTTCATGGGCGCCGGCTGCATCATCAACCTGGCCGGTCATGAAAACGATATCCACCTGATGGGCGGGATGCGCAAGCGTTCCAAGCCGGTCTTCCTGCTGTTTATGGCCGGTTTGATCTGTCTGGCCGGCTTCCCGCTGAGCGGCGGGTTCTTCTCCAAGGATCAGATCCTGGCGACGGCCTTCGCTCACGGCGATCCGTTCCACCTGGCGATCTATGCTGTCGGTATTCTGACCGCGGCCATCACCTCCTTTTACAGCTTCCGTCTTGCCTATCTGGTGTTTGCCGGGGACTATCGCGGCGAAGAACAGGGGCACGCGCCGTCCGGACTGATGATCTGGCCGCTGGTTCCCCTCGCACTGTTCGGTCTTGCTGGCGGACTGATCAATCTGCCGCACCTGTTCGGCGGACACAGCTGGCTGGCGGACTGGCTTGGGCAGGGGGAGGAAGAGTTCCATCTGAGTGTTCACAGCGAATATCTGTTGATCGCGACCGCGATCGCGGTCTTTCTCATCGGCCTGATCCTTGCTCACCTGCGTTACCGCCGCTTCAGAGAGCCGGCTGAGAGGGCTGTTGGTCGTTTCCTGCTCTCCGGCTGGTATTTCGATGGTTTATACGAGCGGATTCTGGTGCGCCCATTTCTCTATCTGTGCCGCTTTGTCTGGGTCGGTGGCGAACAGGGGGTCGTCGAAGGGATTGTCTACGGTTTCGGCCGGACATTCACTCACTGGGGTAAGCTGCTGCGGCTGATGACCAACGGCCGTATTTCGACCTACCTGCAGGGCTTTGTCTGGGGGCTGCTGGTGATCATCGGCTGGTTCCTGTTGCGATCCGTTGCCTAAAGGGGAAAGCTGAACTCATGAATGCTGCAACTCCATTTCAGTTCCCGTTGCTGAGCCTGATGCTCTGGCTGCCTGTTCTCGGGGCGGTCCTTTGCCTGGTCTGCTACAAAAAGCCGGACCTGCCCCGATGGGTAGCGCTGATCACTACGGCGCTCGTGTTTCTCCTGAGCCTGGTCGCCATTTCTGCCGAGCCTGCAGCTTCCGGCTGGCGGCTCCTGGAAGACTGCTCCTGGATTCCGTCGCTGGGGATCCGCTATTCGCTCGGTATGGACGGGATCTCACTGTTGCTGGTCATTCTGACCACCTTTCTGCAGCTGGTTGCGATCGTCATCTCCTGGCGGCAGGATAAATTTCCGGTCCTGTTCTTTCCCCTGCTGCTGATCCTGGAGACAGGGATTATCGGCGTCTTTATCGCCCTTGACCTGGTGCTGTTCTATCTGTTCTGGGAGCTTATGCTCATCCCGATGTTCTTCCTGATCGGTGTCTGGGGGCATGAAAAGCGCATTCAGGCCGCCGTCAAGTTCTTCTTCTTCACCCTGACCGGCAGCCTCTGCCTGTTGATCGCCGTGATCAGCCTCTACCTGCTGCATGGACAGCAGACCGGCGACTATAGCTTTGCTCTTGACGCGCTCAAACAGACCGATCTGACTGCGACCCAGGAGCTGATCTTCTACCTCTGCTTCATGGCCGCCTTTGCCGTCAAGGTTCCGATCTTTCCGTTTCACAGCTGGCTGCCTGACGCTCATGCCGAGGCGCCGGTCGCCGGTACCGTCGATCTGGCCGGGCTGCTGCTCAAGACCGGTGTCTACGGCATGATCCGCTTTGCCTTTCCGCTCTTTCCGCATGCTGCTGAAAAAAGCCTGCCGGTGCTGGCTGTGCTGGGGATTATCGGCCTCTTCTACGCGGCCTGGATTGCCAACCTGCAGCGTGATATCAAGCGGATTGTCGCTTATTCGTCGATCTCCCACCTTGGGCTGGTCCTGATCGGTCTGGCGGCCTGGAACCAGATCGCCTGGGAGGGGAGCATGCTGCTGATGATCAATCACGGCATCACTACCGCGGCGGTGTTTATCGCCATTGCTCTGTTCCACCGCCGGACCGGCACCCGGGATATCGAGAAGCTTGGCGGTCTCTGGCAGAGTCAGCCCAATCTGTCGGCCTTCTTCCTGCTCTTTTGTATGGCCTCCCTGGGGCTCCCCGGACTGGCCAATTTTGCCGGTGAAATCCTGATCCTGATCGGGACCTTTACCAGCCATTCCGCCTGGGCGATTCTCGCTGTCGGTGGGGTCCTCTTCTCGGCGCTCTATACCCTGCGCATGGTGCAGGGGACTATCTGGGGGCCGAGTTGTGAGCCATTTGAACGGCAGGATCTGCTGGCTAGTGAGTGGCTGGTGCTCATCCCGCTAGCCATTCTGGTGGTTGTGCTGGGATGTTACCCTCAGCCTTTGCTCGAGGTTTTGCGTGACCCGGTCAGTCTGCTGTTGCAAGGAGGGCACCCATGACTTCAGCCGCCCTTATCGCGTTGATTCCCCAGCTGATCCTGGCCCTCGGGGCGACAGCTGTTCTGTTGATCGGTGCCTGGCTGCCGATGAAGCGTGGCTGGCATTATGTTGGCGCACTCCTTGCGCTGGTTGCCGCCCTGCTATCCGCGACTGTTCAACCGGCGGCGCTTGATGTTGCCGGTCTCTACACCACGGCGCCCTACGCCCGGTTCTGCTCTGTCCTCTGGTCGCTGACGGTTGCCGCGACCCTGTTCGGCTCCGGACGTTATTCCGACCAGCGCCGCTTCGGCGGCAGTGAGTACACGTCGTTGCTGTTATTTGCCGCTGCTGGTATGAACCTGCTGTCGATGGCGATTTCTCTGGTCGGCCTGTTCCTCGCCCTCGAGGCCTTCACCCTGGTGCTCTATATCCTGATCGCCTTCAACCGCAACTGTAATCGTGGCGCTGAAGCGGGACTCAAGTACCTGGTCTTCGGTGGTATAGCGACGGCCTTCCTCTCCTTCGGCATTGCCCTGATCTATACCGCCAGCGGTAGCTTCATGATCGCCGAGGCCTTCAACGCCCTGCGTGCCGGGCATGACCTGACCCCGCTCGGTTTGGCCGGCTGGGCGATGCTGCTGGTTGCCATCGGCTTCAAGATTTCCCTGGTTCCGTTTCATCTCTGGACCCCGGATGTCTACCAGGGCGCCCCGGCACCGGTCAGCGGGGTGCTGGCTACAGCCGCAAAGGGAGCCGTGCTGACCGCCTTTCTGCCGCTGCTGACCCTTCTCGGCGACAGTGGTGAAACTGTCAGGCAGATTGTCTGGCTGCTGGCGCTGGTCACCATGCTCGGCGGGACCCTGACGGCTCTGGTCCAGACCAATCTCAAGCGGATGCTCGGTTATTCCTCGGTGGTGCAGATGGGTTATCTGTTGCTGGCCCTGCTGGTCGGTGGTGTCTCGGGCGGAAAAGCGTTGCTCTTCTACCTGGTTGTCTACACGGTGGCGACCTTTGGCGCTTTTGCCGTCATCACTTCGCTGGCTCAGGAGACAAGGGAGCTGCAGGATTACGAGGAACTGGCCGGACTGGGCTATCGTTACCCGAAGCGGGCTATCGCGCTGGCTGCCTGTCTGTTCTCGCTGGCCGGGATTCCGCCTCTGGCGGGGTTCTTCGCCAAGTTCATCCTGTTCCGTACGGCTTTTGCCCACCAGTATACGGGGCTGGCAGTTGTAGGTATCTTTGCCTCACTGGTTTCAGTCTATTATTATCTGCGTCCTGTCGTGACCCTGTTCATGCGCCAGGATGAGAAGCGGATCGATTGTTCCGGAAGTGTCAGCGAATACCTGTTGCTGGGTGGTTGTTGCGTTGTGCTGCTCCTGTGCGGCATCTTCCCGGAGCCACTCTTGGCGCTTGTCGCCGCTGTTTTCCCGTAACTATCTCATGGAGCCGTGAATGTCCGAAGAGTCAGAACTTCAGATAAAGATCTTTTTATCAGCATCTTCCTACGCCGTTGCCGGGGCGTCACTTGATCGTGAAAAATACGGCAACAAAATTCTGCGCTGCTATTTGCAGCATGGCTATGATGTCATACCGGTTCATCCGAGTGAAGAGACGATTGAAGGGCTTCCCTGCTGTGCCAGTGTCGGTGCCCTGCCTGACAAGGTTGAAAGCCTGTCTGTCGTAACGCCGCCCAGGGTGACGGAAAAGATCGTTCTTGAGGCGGTCGCCAAAGGGATCAAGAATGTCTGGATGCAGCCTGGCGCTGAGAGTCACAAGGCCGTTGAGTATTGCCGGGCGCATGGCGTCAATGTCATCGCTGACGGCAGTTGTCTGCTGGTTGAGCTTGGTTTCCATAACGGATAAGGTTCGATTCTTTTGTGTGAATATGCCGTCGAACTGAGTCAAACTTGGTGAGAGACGCGCGGGGGGCTTTCAAGGCCCCCCTTTTTTGTGCTAAATAGAGGGTTGGATTTTTGGACTTTGTTGTGCAGCACCTGTGAAAGGATGCCCGATGAAGAAAAACTGTTTTGCCAGTGACAACTACAGTGGAATCTGTCCGGAAGCCTGGGATGCGA
This sequence comes from Geopsychrobacteraceae bacterium, assembly GCA_963676795.2. Taxonomy (GTDB): domain Bacteria; phylum Desulfobacterota; class Desulfuromonadia; order Desulfuromonadales; family Geopsychrobacteraceae. The sequence continues at coordinate 685,038 of CAXXTB010000002.1, forward strand.
TGGCTGCGGCGAATAGCGGTTTCGCCAATTCCTATGGTGATGACAAGTGGACAACAAAGGCCTGTAATCTGCTGCGCGATTTTTTTGAGACGGACTGCCAGGTTTTTTTCGTATTCAACGGTACGGCAGCCAATTCTCTTGCCCTGGCATCTTTGTGTCAGTCCTATCACAGTATTATCTGCCATGAAATGGCCCATGTCGAAACCGATGAGTGCGGTGCCGGAGAGTTCTTCTCCAACGGTACCAAGCTGCTGCTGGTCAGCGGCGAAAACGGCAAGGTTGCGCCTTCGGCCGTGACGGAGACCGTCAAAAAACGCAGTGATATTCATTATCCGAAACCCAAGGCTCTGAGTATTACCCAGGCCACAGAGTTGGGAACTGTCTACAGCGTCGAAGAATTGGCCGGTGTTGCCGATCTCTGCAGACAGCACGACCTCAAGCTGCATATGGACGGGGCCCGCTTTGCCAACGCCCTGGCCGGGCTTGAGGTCAGCCCCAAGGAGATCAGCTGGCAGGTGGGGGTCGACGTGCTGACCTTCGGCGGGACGAAAAATGGCATGGCTGCCTGTGAAGCTGTGGTATTCTTCAATCCTGAGCTGGCCTATGAGTTCGATTATCGCTGCAAGCAGGCGGGCCAACTGGCTTCAAAGATGCGTTTTTTGTCAGCGCCCTGGGTTGGTATGCTTGAATCGGGCGCCTTGCTGAACTATGCAGGCTATGCCAACTCCTGCGCCCGACGGTTGAGAGATGAATTGCTGACGGTGCAGGATGTCCGCCTGGTCCAGCCCGTGGAGGCCAACGCCGTGTTTGTTGAAATGCCTGAAAAATTGATAGAGGCTTTACATGAGGCCGGTTGGCATTTCTATACCTTTATCGGTTCCGGACATGCCCGTTTTATGTGCTCCTGGCAGACGTCTGTTGATGATATCGTCGCCTTTGGAAAAGAGCTGAGGTATCTGGCTGAACGTGTCTCTCACTGACCTGATGCCTGGCTCACGATTATGAATATGTTCAGTGATTTCGATTCGATCATCAACAGCATGGGGGACTTGCCGCCTTCCCCGCTGGTCGCAACCAAAGTTCTCGAACTGTTGAGAAAACCTGATCTGCGCATCAAGGAACTGGCCAATGCTGTTTCCCTCGATCCGGTTATCTCCGCCCGGCTGCTGCGTATGGCCAATTCGGTTGTTTACCAGCAGATGAAGCAGATCAGCAGCGTTGACCGTGCCTTGGTTGTCGTCGGTGAGGATGTGCTGAAAAACCTGGCCCTCGAATGCAGCCTGCGCGGAACCCAGATGACCCATGGTGTGCTCGAACGCAGGCTGTGGGAGAATTCCATCGGCTGTGCGGTCGCCGCACGGATGCTGACCCGTAGAATGACCAAGCTGGATCCCGGGGAAGCCTATCTGGCCGGTTTGCAGCACAATATCGGCAAGGTTGTGATGATCAACCGTGACAAAGACCTTTATCGCGAGGTCGTCAGAGTCGTCGAGAACGGCGAAGGGCAGCTTCAGGATGTTGAGCGCGGTCTGTTTGCCTACTCGCATGAACTGGTTGGTGCTGCCTTGCTTGATCGTTGGAATTATCCGAAATTCCTGGTTCAGGTCACTCTGCATCATCATGATTTCGAGACCTGCAGGGATCTTGATCCAAAGATTTTCAAGCTCTGCGCGATTATGAATATTGCTCAGGATTTCTGCCGGATGTTTGGCATCGGCTACGAAGAAAAACAGGATGTCTATCCGGGACTGGGGCGTGGCGCCCTGGCGATTGAGGCGAACCCGATGATTGTCGATGAGCTGGCCGAACGGTTCTATCCGGAATTTGTCAAAGAACGGACCCTGTTCCTTTCCTGATAAAAAATGAGTATGGATTGTCATCCATTGGGGAGCTGTGTAGCTTGCGGAGAACCCTGTGGTTGTTATAACGCCAAACCGAGGGGGTTGGCTGATAGGAGAGAAAAATGTGCAAGAAAATTTTCATTGCTGCAACAGATCAGAACTGCGGAAAAACGACGGTCAGTTTGTCTCTGCTGCATCTGGCGTTGAGCAAATACAAAACGGTTGGTTTCATCAAGCCGTTCGGACCAAAGAGAACCATCTATAGCGGGCATGCGATCGACGTTGATGCCGCTCTGATTGCCTACGTTTACAGTCTGGATGAGAGCCTTGAGCAGATGTCGCCGGTGGTTCTCGACACCCATACAACCCGGGATTTTCTCGATGGCAAGGTTGATTCGGCGTTTTATCTCAAGCGGATCAAAAAAGCAGTGAAGGAGCTTGAAGAGCAATGTGATTTTCTGATCATCGAGGGCGCAGGGCACGCAGGTGTCGGTGCGGTTATGGGGTTGAGTAACGCGCATTTGGCTAAGGAACTGGATGCACCGGTCCTGATCGTGTCTGGCGGAGGAGTCGGGGTGGTCATTGACGCCCTGCACCTCAATCTGGCCATGTTCCGCGAAACCGGTGCCGATGTGCGGATGATTTTTGTCAACAAGCTGTTGCAGGAGAAGCGTGAGACAACCCTGCGTTATCTGCAGCTGGCCTTCCGTGATTCGCCGATCAAGGTTGTCGGCGGTTTTAACTATTCCCCGATTCTGGCCAATCCGACCTTGAAATATCTCTCTGAATTTCTTGATGCTCCACTGGGCGGGGATGCCGATCAGGCCAGCCGGATCGTTCATAATATCCGCCTGGCGGCCGCTTCGACCCAGCGGGTTGTCGATCTGCTCGGGGAGTCGAGCCTGGTTCTTGTCACCGGCAGCCGCGATGAGGTTCTGGTCATGCTCTCGACTCTTTATCATCTTCCGGAATATCGCAAGAAAATTGCCGGTCTACTGATCACGGGGATCAAACCGGTGGCCAAGATCGTTCAGCGGGTTCTGGATGATTCCGGGATCCCTTTTATGCGCTCTGACGATACATCGGCCAATCTCTATACCAAGATTCAGGCGGATGTCGCCAAGATTGGCCCCGATGATGATGAGAAAATAAAGCTGGTCAAACAGCTGGCTGAGAGTGAACTCTGCTTTGATACCATCGATGCGTTGTTCTGACGGGAAGGGAACCGAGGCCATAGCATGAGTTTTCTGAAAAAAATATTCGGTTCGGCAGGGAGTTTGTCGAGTCTGGAAAAGGCTTTTGAGCAGCGGCGCTTTGCCGATGTCCGCCGGATTGCCGATGACCTGCTGAGCGCAGGAACTGAATCCGCAGAGCGGAGCCGCATCGAAGAGTTGCGGAGCCTGTCGAGCGATGCCCTGGCCCGCCTGAACCTTGATGAAGGACTCGGTCTGTTGCGCTGCGGACAGCCACAACGCGCTACTGAGCATCTGACCCTCGCCGCACAGCAGGCGAGCAGTGCCGAGCTGCGCCAGCAGGTCGCCCAGGCTCTCGCTGAAGCCGGACCTGCGGCTGGCGAACCACTGAAAGCGGATTCGGCTGAGTGTCTCAGCGCTGCGGAAGAGATGGCCGAAAGGCTCGATCCTGATCATGACAGTCAGTTGGAACTGATTTTGTCTTCCTATCCTGAGACTGTCCGCGCTCGCTATCTCTCCGCTGGTGATCTCTTTGTGGCTGCTTTTCTCGCCGCCCATGGGGGAGATGATGAGAAGGCTCTGGCGCTGTGGCAAGAGGTTGACGAGTCAGAAAGGGATGCGCTGTTCTGTTTCGAATATGGTGCGACTCTGGCCCGCCTGGGGCGTCTTGAGGAGGCTTGTGGTTCATTAACGCAGGCCTGTTCATTGCGACCTGACCTGCAGTTTGTTCAGGAATCGCTGGCAGCTGTTCTGATGGGGGTGGGAGAGTTCGCTGCCGCGCAGCAGCAGCTCGAACATTACCTGCAGACGGGCGGTGACGCCGCCTTTGCCCACGGGCAACTGGCACTGCTGGCATTTCGTCAACAGGAGTACCCGGCGGCCGTTGCAGAAATCAGCTCAGCGATCGAAGCGGGCAACCGGGATGGACAATTTCTGCTGTTTGCGGCCAGCCTGCTGGAACAAAAGGGCGAGGTAAAAGAGGCTGAGCGCATCCTGAAGCTGCTGCCGGTTTCCAGTTGTTCCGGTCAGCCCGCACTGCCGTTGGCTGAGTTCTGGCTGCGCCAGAAGCGCGAGCTGGCGAAGGCCCTTGACCTTTTCAACGCCGCCTGCCGGGATGATCCGCAGAATCCCCGCTGGCAGCTCCGCGTGGCCCAGACTTATGCCGCAAGACGCTGGAGCAAGGATGCCCTGAAGTTGATCCGCAAGGTCGTTTCTGATCCGCGCCTGGAGCAACCCCTGGTGCGCGAAGCCGAAGAGCTTCTCGCTCAGCTGGAGAACTGTTGATGGCCAGTCTGGCCGAGGTTAAAGGTTATCTCGCCGGTCATGGGATTGAGGTGCTGGAATTTACCCAGCAGACTGCGACAGCCGAGACAGCCGCACAAGCTGTCGGCTGCAGTGCCGCCGAGATCGCGAAGACACTGCTGTTCATTGTCGGAGAAACGCCGCTGGTGATTGTCACCTGCGGTGATATGAAGGTTAAAAGTTCATTGCTTAAGAAGGCCAGCGGCCTGTCTGGCAAGGTCAAGCTGCCACAGGGCCAGGAGGTCCTGCACCATACGGGCTATGCCCCGGGAGGGGTCTGCCCGTTTCTTTTGCCGGCCGATTTGTGTATATTGCTCGATAGTTCATTGGCGAGATTTGACCTGGTTTATGCCGCAGCAGGAAACTGCCATACTGTTGTGCCGCTGACGCTGTCCCAGTTACAGCTCTTAACCCGGGGGACCCTCGTTGAAGTCTGTGCTTAATCGCTGTTAAATAATTAAATAAAATTATTAGTTTGATTGAATTAGTTTAGAATTTGATGTAATTATAGAATCCGTTAATAAAATTTATTGTTTTGTTATGGTGCCCTATGTTTACTGAGACCGTCAATCGTTATCAGGCAAGCGAAAGCATGAATAATTCGTGGGGATTTGCCCAGTTACTGGAGCATATTGACATCGGTATCCTGGTGCTTGATCTGGACCGGGAGCAGATTGACTACTGTAATACAGCCTTTTTCGAGATGGTCCGTGACGATACGCTGTGTCGCAACTATTCTCGTCTTTTTCAACTTTTTATCGGTGAAGGAGAGGCTGTTAAACGCAACCTGCAGAGCGAATATTTTACCGGGCAGTTCAATCTGAAAGGACACCTGTTCGGTTACTCTGCCTACCGGGCTGAGACACGCTACCGTTGTTTCTTCATTCGCGACATTACCGATAAGAGCCGCCTGGAGTCGATAGCCCAAGCCGTCAATGTCATGGACAATATCGGTTTCATCTTCTCGGGGATTCGTCATGAAATCGGCAACCCGTTGAACTCACTGAAGATGGCTCTCAGCGTTCTGCGCCAGAATGTCGATACGGTGTCCAAGGAGATGCTCAAGGAATACCTCGATCGTGGTATGGCCGATGTAGAACGGATGAGCTATCTGTTAAAGGCGTTGAAGACCTTCAGTCTTTATGACAACGTCGAGATCAAAACAGTTCATCTTGTCGAGTTCATGGAAAAGTTCATTGCGCTGGTCGAGCGGGACTTTCATTCGTTGGGGATTCATATCAAGACGGAAATTCCATTGAACCTGCCATTGGTCGCCATCGATTCCCGGGCTCTTCACCAGGCCTTGCTCAATGTATTCAGTAATGCGGCAGACGCACTGAAAGAAATCAGAAAACCGCAGTTGCTGATTCGCGCCGAAGTCCGTGGATCGCTGGTCTGTCTGACGGTGGCTGACAACGGCTGTGGGATCAAGCCGGAGCAGATGAAGCATCTGTTTCAGCCGTTCAATACCAGTAAGGTTATGGGGAATGGTCTGGGGCTGGTCATCACCCGAAAGCTGCTGGCGATGATGAATGGCGATATCGAGATTGCCAGCACCGCCGGGCTGGGGACAACAGTTTCGATCCGGTTGGCAATGGCCGGGATCTGAACTGGTTTTATGTCATGCAGTTGAACGTTAGAAAGAGGGATAAGTTATGGTAAAAAAGGTACTGATCGTTGATGACGAGAAATCATTTCTTCTTTCTCTAAGGGACGGACTCAGCAGCCATAGTGAGCAATTCGAAATCTTTACCGCTGAAAATGGGAAGGAAGCGGTCGAGGTTCTGACCAGCAACGCCATCGATCTGCTGGTAACCGATCTGAAACTGCCGGTCATGGATGGTTTTGAACTGCTCGCCTGGTCAAGCCGGCATCAGCCACAGCTGCCTGTTATTGTCATGTCCGCTTTTGGAACTCCGGAAATCGAGCAGCGCCTGGCCAGTATGGATACCCTCGCGTTTCTCGACAAGCCACTTGATCTGGAAACCCTGGAGCGCGGCATCATCAAGGGTTTAAAGGCCAGAAATACCAGTTTTATCAGAGGGATTTCCCTGGCAACCTTTCTTCAGCTGGTCAAGGCAGAAAAGAAAAACTGCACCTTGAAGGTTTTGTCTCCGGACGTTCCGCTTCCCGCATATCTATACATCCGCAGCGGAGAATTGATCGATGCCGATTTTGGTGATGTGCATGGTCTGGAGGCCGCGCTGGATGTCGTCTGTTGGGATAAAACTGAAATCGAGATGGACGGTATCTGTCGTCGCCAGGTCGATATTATCAAGCTGCCGATAGAACATCTGCTGATGGATGCCTTCCGGCTTAAGGATGAGCAGGCGGAAGAGGAAAAGCAGGCGGGCAGCGCTGCTGGCGCGACTCCGAAAAAGATCGCGGGGGCCACGACAGAAGACAAAAAAGAGACACCGGTCAGGGAATCATCCGGCACAAAGGAGGAGCTGAAGTCGGTCACGGAGTTGTTGCAGAAGCTCAAAGATCTTCAGGAGTTTGCCGTTTTCGACAAAGAGGGCCGGTTGCTTTCCAGTGCTCCGGCGAACTGTTTTCTGCAGCAGTTTGACATAAAATCGCTGACTGGGCTGCTGGACAACCTAGCCGGTGAGATAGGCGGGAAGGGGCGACAGCGCTCCATGTTGCTCAATTCTGGGGCCCGGGACCGTTTTCTGCTTTTCCCCTGCCGGCATTACAATATCGTAACCAGGTTGAAATCGGGGGCACAGACGCATAAGGTCGCAGCCGATGTCGCTTCAAAGGTCGCATAATCAAAACGATATCGAGAACGTATTTCAGGTACAGTGAGGTGTTGTGATGGTTCATTTGATAGATGGGCTTAAAGTCATACCTGGGGTCATGGGGGCATGCATCTGCCATCCCCAGGATGGTGTGCAGGCTTCGAATCTGCCGGCTATTTTCAAGGTGGAGCGACTGGAGACGATCGGTCGGCAGCTGATCAAGATGATTTCGGCTGGACGTATGAGCCTGAATGGCGTGAGTGATCTGCTTCTGCGCTTCGAAGAGTCGATGGTTGTTGCCCGCGAGTTGAAGGGGGGAGGGGTTGTTTTCGCCCTCTGTGACTCCAGCTGTCACAGGCAGATGCTGCAAATGCCGCTGAGTCTCGTCGTTGATGGTTATGCGGCGGCGGTAGCCGGTTCGGAGAAATCTCCTGCCGTTGCGGCGGTCGTTGACGCACCTGAAGCAGTCGTGCCAGCTGCAGCCAACATCTCTGTGGATGAGCTGATCGAGGGGCTGCAGGAAGAGCTGGCGCCTCTGGTTGGTCCGATGGCCGGTATGATCGTTGAGGATAGCGTCGAGGTCTGGGAAGCGGGTGGGCGCAATGTGGCACGGATCGACGCTCTTGTCGATCTGATTTGTCAGGAAATCGGTGATGATGATAAGGCCGATGCTTTCCGCCTGGCTACTGAAGTCCTCATTGCCGATCTGAAGAAAGGATAAGCCCATGGCATCCGCAAAAGAATTTATCGAGAGAGTTGATGCTGTCGATGGAGTTGCCGGCTGTCTTCTGGTGACCTCCGAAGGTGGTTTGCTCGGGCAGAGCGTAGACAACCCCGATCGCTATTCCGCATTGATGCTGGTCTGCCAGGGCCCGCTGGAGACAGTTATGGCCAACAGCGGGGTCGATTACTGCAGTCATTACAGCTTCTATGCCGAGGACGGGAATAATTTTCACGTGTTCCCGATCGGCAAGTTTATCGTCGGTGTCGTTCAGCAACCTTTTAGTGCTACGGAAGTCATGCTTGGCCAGATTCAGAAGCTGGTCCGCAAGGTGGGCAGTCACTGACGGAGCCTGGGCGGTGCTTCCCTGGCAAGGTTGATTTTTTTACCTGATCATGCGAGTCTGACCTCTAAGCGAAGTTCGGGCCGGTTGCCCGGGCAGAGACTCAAATCCTTCAGGAGATATCATGACAGCTGCGACAGACGGCAACAAGGTTAAGGTTCATTACACTGGAACGTTCGATAACGGTGAGGTCTTCGATACCTCCCGTCAGTCTCAACCGCTGGAATTTGAAGTTGGTTCCGGGCAGGTTATTCCGGGGTTCGACAATGCCGTAAAGGGTATGAAAATCGGCGAGACCAAAACCGTACGTTTGCCCGAAGAAGAAGCCTACGGACCTTACAATGAAGCGATGATTTTTGAGGCAGACCCCAGCCAGTTCGAGGAGGGGTTAAGTCCTGAAGTCGGACAGCAGTTTCAGACCCAGATGGAAGACGGCTCGCCATTGCTGCTGACGGTCAAAGCCGTTGAAGATGGCAAGATTACCCTCGATGCCAATCATCCCATGGCAGGAAAGACCCTGAATTTCGAACTGGAGCTTGTTGCCATCGATTAGGCGGAACCTCCTCTCTATGTATCAAGCTTACCCCCAAGGGTCATCGGATCCTTGGGGGTAACTTTTTTCTGCGGGTTGTGAGTCCGTAGTAAAATTCCCGCCTTGATAGCCAGCATGACAACCTCAGCTCTCTTTGTCGTGGTGGTCATTGCCATCTTTACAAGTCTTTACACCATAAAATATGAATAAATGTATACTTGGGTAAAAATACTGGGGAGGCATTATGAATATACGAAAAATTACATCCTTGACGGCTCTGATCTCGTTTGTGCTGCTCATTCTGACCAGTGTCATTCTCTACATCGTCCCCTCGGGGCGGGTGGCCTACTGGGCCAGCTGGAAACTGTGGGGGCTGAGCAAGGAGCAGTGGGCTGAGGTTCATATCAACCTGGGTGTTCTGCTGTTGATCGCAATGATCCTGCACATCTATCTGAACTGGAAGCCGATGGTCAGTTATATGCGCAGCAGAACCCGGAAATTCAGGCTGTTTACCGTCGACTTTAACGTTTCCCTGCTTATTGCTCTGGTGGTCTTTTTCGGTACGCTCGCCGGGATTCCGCCGATGAGTTCGGTTATTCAGCTGGGTGCCAATATTACCGAGGACGCAAACCAGTTTTACGGTGAACCGCCCTACGGTCACGCTGAGTTGTCAGTCCTGCCGGATTTCGCCCAAAAGGTTGATGTCGATCTGGATGAGGCTATCGGCCGCCTGGAGGCTGCTGGCTACCAGATCCCTGCTCGACAGATGACGATCGGGGACCTGGCCGAGGTGAATGGCGTCGCTCCCGGCCAGCTTTATGCTGCTATGAAGCCGGAAATGCCCGGAGAGACAAAGGTCATGCCGGAAGAGTCTCCCGGCGGTACGGGGCAGAAGAAGTTGGGAACTCTCTGCGAGACATATCAGTTGAATGTTGAGTCGATTATTGCCGGCTTGGCGGAAATGGGAATCGTCGCGACATCCGAGCAGACGTTAAAGGAGATAGGTGCGGCTGTTGGCAAAGATCCCCATGCTATCTACGCTTTGATCTATTCCATCAGCCACCAGTAGCGGGTCGGCGGTTCTGTACATGATATGCAGGGCCGCCGATTTATCTTATGGATAGAGGCGCACGAGATATTCGGCAACGCAAGCCGGTTTAGGCTCTCCTGCGATTTCAATGTTGATCAGGTATGTCAGTTGTATGGCACCGTTGGTTTTTACAGCGTCCTGCAGTGTTGTGCGGGCGCGCAGTGAGCTATCAACTCTGACCGGGGCAGGGAAGCGGACCTTGTTCAGCCCATAGTTCACCTGATACGCCATTCCCGGATAATTCTTCTGAAAATAATCGCTGTCAATCTGTTCGGTGAGGTAAGGCAGCAGTGAAAGTGTCAGGTAGCCGTGAGCTATCGTTGTGGTGAAGGGAGATTCTTGGCCGGCACGTTCAGGGTTGGTATGGATCCATTGCTGGTCGCCGGTGACATCAGCGAATTGATTGATTCTCTCCTGGTCGATCTTCAGCCATTTTCCGACGTGAACCTCGCTGCCGAGTTGGGGCTGAATCCAGGTCAGAAAGCTGTTCAGCTTATCCTCAGGCATCGACGAGCTCACGAATGTAGCTCAATACATGCTGCGGATGTTCGGCCGCCTTGGCGACTTTGGACCAGTGTTTGATGACCGCTCCGTCCTTGTCGATCAGAACGGTTGAGCGAATGCAGCCGAGTGAGGTTTTTCCGTAGAGTTTTTTCTCTCCCCAGGCAGCGTACTCCTGAAGCATTTTTGTCTCCGGATCCGAAAGGAGCGGGAAGGGCAGTTCGTACTTGGCGATGAAGTTGGCATGTGATTTAAGGCTGTCCTTGCTGACACCGAGGATTTTGATTCCCATGTCGATCAGCTCAGAGTAGGCATCCCTGAATCCGCAGGCTTCTTTGGTGCAGCCTGGGGTGCTGTCTTTGGGATAAAAGAAAATCACCAGCCTGGTGCCGCTGTAATCCTTGAGGGAGTGGGTTTTTCCGTCGCTACCCTGAAGCCTGAATGCAGGAGCTTGCAGTCCATCTTTGAGGGCCATGATCAATTTTCCCCTTCGTCATTAGCGTTGAGCAGTCTGTCAAGTTTGTTCAGCTTGGCTGTGATGGCCTGGTCCACTTTTTCCGTGCCGAGCATCCAGCTGAGTTGGCCGAGCATCAGGTTCACATCGGCCAGTTCCTCAATGACCTCATTTTCGCCGATTCTGCCCCTTTTGTAGTGTTTTAGAGCGGCAATCAGCTCGGCACATTCCTCGATCATCTGATCGTATTGCGCCTCGCTCCCCCATTTGTTGAGGGTCGCCTGGTAGATCTTTTCTAGGGACATAATCGGCCTTTAGAAAATGCTGTTGTCAGTCTTCTTTGTGACGGTGCTGACGCTGGTACTGCTTGAACCAGATCTGGAACTCTTTTTCTTCGCTTTCCATCTCAAAGGCGTTGATCAGTCCTCTGGCCAGGGAGACCGCTACCGCTCTATTGCGCAGGTTGAAAGAGTCGCCGACCTTGTCGCTGTGAAACTGTTCCTGGTCGATACCCAGCTTCGAATACAGGGAGTTCAGGCGGCTCTGGACTCCGCGGCGAGAGAGGTAGCGACGCTGGGCAATCAGGTTGTCGGTCAGGCCGAGTGAGATATCCAGAAGTGCCTCGTACTCAATGTCGGAGAGTGCGGTCAGGCTGTGGCCGGCACGTCCCTGAACCTTGCGGACCTCCGGATCGATCCAGCACTGTTCTTCGAGAAGAACGGTACGGACTGCGGATGCGATGCGGTCGAGCGGGCTGGACTTGAGGATGTAGCCATAGACCGTTTCCGGAGGCACGATTTTAGCCAGCGAGCGCACGTACATTTCATCCTTGTACTGGCTCCAGAAGATGATGCGTGCCTGAGGTTTCTTGTCCCACAGGTTTTTGGCGAATTCGATGCCATTCATTTCCGGCATTTGTATATCGCTGATGACCAGGGGTTTATCTCGAGACAGACCAATCTCCAAAGCCGAACTGCCGTTCGGGGCCCGGGTGATGACAACGCCTTCATCCCAATCTTTCAGCAGATGTTCAAGAAATTCGTAATCCTTCGGGTTGTCTTCAGCAATCAGAATGTCAAGCTGACTCATTGTCTTCTCCTACATTGGCAGGAATGTGATAATTAAGCTCAAACCGTGTTCCACTAGAGAACCGGGACTTTTTCCAGGAAACTTCAGCGCCAATCGCTTTGGCTCTTTCCCGCATATTGTTAAGGCCACGCCCTTTTCCCAGGGGTTCCTTGACCAGCATTCCAGCCCCGTTGTCTTCCACGGAGAAAATCAGATTACCTTCGCAGACTTCCAGGTTGACTTCGTAGCGGGTGGCCTGGGCGTGTTTGATGACGTTCTGGATTGCTTCGATGGCAATGCGATAGATATTCAGCTGATGCAGGCGACCTATTTTTACACTGTAGGCGTCGGGCGTGATGTGTAGATTGTAGATCGGCAGGTCGTCGCTGTTGCAGTGTTCATCGAGGTGCGCCTCGATAGTTGCACCAAGACCGAGAATTTCCAGGGCCTGGGGATGCAGGTTGTTCATGATGTCGCGCAGATTGTTGATGGCTTTGGACAGGTCATTGAAGAGGTGCTCGGCCTGATTGCGTCGGTCAGAATTCAGGTCTGTCGTTGATAAGCTGCGCAGGCCGCGAAGGATCCCCGAAAGGTCTGAGAGTGTCTGATCGTGGAGATCCATGGCAATACGCCGGCGCTCTTCTGCTGCCCCCTCCAGCAACTTCTCTGTCCCGACGACCTGAACCAGTTTTCGGGTCATACGATGAATCGACAGGGCGACGATATCCAGCTCGTCTTTCAGTTTGTGGGGCGGCTGGGGCGCTTCCAGCTTGCCGTCAGCAATCTGTGCTGCATAGGTCGACAGGGTCTGGATGCGGATGAAAATGCGTCGACTGAAATATAGGGAGATCGTCATGCCAAGCAGGATGGCCAACAGCAGAACCGACATCACGACGATGGCGGCACGCTCTACCAGGCTGTTGATGTCCTCTTCCTGGGTTGCCCGCAGACGATGGCTGTAAACCTGGGTCAGGCTTGACAGGCTTGAGAGTTCGGCTCTGAATTCAGCAAACGCCTGGGCTGTTTGCTCGGGTTCGTTCGATCCCGTCGGGTTCAGGCTATGTGCCATTTCAGCCAGAAGGTATATCCTGTTGTTGTTTTTCAGCGGTCCAAAGGCCTTGACCCTGGCCACCGCTCCGAGCAGGCGATCGTAGAGTTCGGCGGCGAGAGCCATGTCTTCCGGTGGGGGGACGTTACTGTACTGCATGGCCCTGATCAGGACATGGAGGCGCCTCGCTGCCATGTCGGCCTCGGCAAGCGCGCCGAAGGATGTCCCGACCGCGTCGAGTTCCTGACGTTTCTCTACCAAGCTCCAATAGCTGTACTGCATGAAGATAAGAAGAAAGATCAACAGTACGAAAATTGTTGCCGGGGCGAGTAAAACTTGTTGTTTTACAGGCATTCTCATAGGCGGAATTATAGCCTAACAGGATTTAAATACACTGTGCAAATGCGCAGAAGTGAAGTGCTTTTACATTTTCTTGCGGGTGTTCCGGGAGGTTCAATGCATAAAAAAACCCCAAAGGCCTGGAGGGGGGGGAGGCCTTCGGGGTTTGCAAGCCTCAGTGAGGTTGCTTGTGTGTCTTTATACAGGATGTATCCGTAAAAGTGAACAAAAAAATTTTTAAAAATTCTTAGTTAGCAATTTTCTTGGTGAAATCCATGTCGACTGGCAGGGTTACCGTGAAACAGCTGCCTTTCCCGACTTCGGAAGTCACGGAAATTATGCCGTTGTGGGCATTGACGATCCATTCAGCAATAGCAAGCCCGAGCCCTGATCCGCCGTCATTGCGATTCTTCGTTTTGTCGATGCGATAGAACCGCTCAAAGATTTTTTTGAGGTGCTTTTCGTCGATACCGGTCCCTGTGTCGATGACATGGATTGCAACCTTGTCATCCAGGTGGTCGACCTTCATGGTGATGGTCCCATGTTCCGGGGTATAGCGGATTGCGTTAGTCAGGAGGTTGAGGAAAACCTGACGCAGTCGCACGCTGTCGGCGCTGATGTAGATATCGATATTACCCGGATAGTCAAGATTGACGCTGATCTGTTTGTTTTGAGCCAGAATCGCCCCCTGGTGCTTGAGCTCAAGGAGGATCTCCGGAAGATAGAGCAGGTCAAGGCGAATCGGCAATTCTCCGAGGTCGCTTTTGGACAGAGTGAGCAGGTCGTCGATCAGATAGCTCATCCTGTTGATTTCTTCCAGGTTCGATTCCAGAGTGCGGCGCAGCTGATCGTCCAGGCTGTTGCTACGTATCGAAAGCTCTGTTTCACCACGTAATATTGTCAGAGGAGTTCTGAGCTCATGGGTCACGTTTGAGGTGAACTGGCGGGCTCGGGTGAGTTCTTCCGACAGCCGCTGGATTTTTTTCGCATGTTCTTTCGCCAGATCGCGCAGTAGCGGTTTTTTCAGGTTGTCAGGTTTAATAGCGCTATCGCTGGAAAACTGCTGCAGGAGCTCTTTAAGCTCTTCATCCTGGCGATTCAAAAGAAGCTTCTGCAGCCAGTAAAACAACAGCAGGATAATGATTCCAATCAGAGTCAGGACAACCAGTATGCACTTTATGTAGGCTGCAGACAGGTTTTGGCTTTTAACCTGGAGTATCAACTGGTGGACAGGTAACGTCGTGATGAGAATCCGTTCTTTTTCCGGGCTGGTGAAAATCCGTTGTGAATCCCAGGCTGTGACAGGCTTCAGGTCGGGCTGATCGGCGCAGTAGGCGGTATTGCTGGCGGAGAACAATGAGGCCTGGACGTTGCCGAATTCTGCGCGATTAATGGCTTGGAGATGCTGGCAGAAGTTGCTGCTGTCCTGTGCCGCAGAAAAAAAGCGGGCGATCTGGGTCAGCTGGCGATCTGTCTGGGCCTGCTGAAGCTGGCGAAACGAATACTGCCAAAAAAAAACGCCTCCACTCAGCACCAGTGCAAGAAAGACAAGGCTTATGAGTGGAAGGCGATTCCTCTTCCCGTCAGTTGAGCTCAATTATTCAGACTCCTTGAGGACGTATCCGACCCCACGAACGGTATGAATGAGTTTTTTGTCGAAGTCGCGGTCGATTTTTTTTCTCAGATAATTGACGTAGACATCGATAATATTGGTGAATGAATCAAAGGTATAATCCCAGACGTGTTCTGCGATCATGGTTCTGGTCAGGACCTGATTCGGATTGCGCATGAAGTACTCGAGCAGGGCATATTCCTTGGCAGTCAGATCGATTTCCGTATTGTTTCTCCAGACCTTGTGGCCAACCGGATCGAGACGCAGATCTGCGAAATAGAGCTCGGCGCCGCGATCCTGGGAGCCGCGACGAATCAGGGCTCTGACCCGGGCGACCAGTTCAGCAAAGGCAAAAGGTTTGGTCAGGTAGTCGTCGCTGCCGATGTCCAGGCCTGAGACAATATCTTCAACTGTATCCTTTGCGGTCAGGCAGAGGATGGGGGTTGCAATATTCTTTTCGCGAAGTTCGTTGATAGCGCTGAGCCCGTCTTTGCGGGGCAGCATCACGTCCATAAGAATCAAGTCATAAGCCGTACTGGATGCCATTTCAACGCCTTCTTCACCATCGTAAGCGACGTCAACCTGGAACTCTTCTTCTTCCAGCCCCCTCTTGATAAAACTGGCAACCTTTTTTTCGTCTTCTACTACCAGGATGCGCATCAGGTGGTTTCTCCTTCTTTTCTTTCGAGATCTCTTTTGTTAGCGGGCTGAAGAGCGGGAAGTGGTCTGGGGGAGGTTCAGCCGTTTATGTCTAAATAGTCAAAACTCATGAGAATTTGAAAAAAACTGTAGCAGAGGGTGCATTCTCGTGCAAGGGGAAAATGATTGAATTTTAATTATTTTTCTCTTTTTTTGGGTAAAAAAGAGTTCGCGACCTGTTAATATAAAATGGATTGTGAATTGTAAATGCTGATAATATGAAACATTGATGTTTGTCTGTTGGCAAAAACTTAGTTGCTTTTAAATGGCACATTCTGTTAGATGTTAATAATGAAAAATAATTGGATTCTTGTTGAAATTGAGTTGCCGGGTGTTTTGGTAGATATCGTTGCAGCAGTTCTTGCGGAGCACGATTGTCAGGGCACGGTTGTTGAAGATCGCACTCTGGATACCTTTATCGTTCCGGACGATGAGCTCCTGGCGGACCAGCTTTATACGATCAAGTCGTATTTCGATGCAACGGCAGGGGGGGCTGAACTGGTTGAGCGGCTCCGTAGCGATTTTTCCGAACTGCCGGTCTTGGCGCCCTGGAGCGGGAAGATTGTTCTTGTGGGGTCGGTCAAAAACGAAGACTGGGCCCAGAACTGGAAGCAGAATTTTTCCAGTTTTAAGATTGGTGATAAGCTGGTGTTCAAGCCCAGTTGGGAAGATCTCGAGGTTGCCGGCGATATGCGGGTTATCGAGATCGACCCCGGTATGGCTTTTGGAACCGGTACCCACGGGACAACACGCCTGTGTCTTGAGGCGATTGCCGAGCTGTTTGAAGTGCAACAACCGCCAGTCACCCTGCTGGATGTCGGAACGGGGTCCGGAATCCTGGCCCTTGGCGCCGCCGCTCTTGGTTGCCGGCAGGTGCTCGGCAACGATCTCGATCCGGTTGCCTGTGAGGTGGCTCGCTCCAATGTCGCCATCAATGGCTACAGCAGCCAGGTTGAGATTACCGAACAGCCTCTTGAGCAGCTTGAAGGCCAGTTCGATATGGTGATTGCCAATATCCTGGCCGAGGAAAATGTCAGGCTCAAACAGTCGCTCTTTGACCATACCGCGTTAGGCGGCTGGCTGGTTCTCTCTGGTATCCTGCGGGAAAAAGAGGATTTTGTCAGAAATGGCTTTGCCGATCTTGCTCTTAAAGCGTTTCCGACCCGCTACCAGGACGAGTGGGTCTGTATGGTCTATAAGCGGCTGGGCTGACAAGGATGCGCTGTTTTTATTATCCGGTTCAGGCCTTTGTGCCGGGAGAGAGTCTGGAGTTGTCCGCAGAACTTAAGAGGCATATTCTGACGGTTCTGAGGCTCAAGGATGGCCAGCCGATCGTCCTGTTTGACGGTTGCGGACAGGTGGCGAATTGTCGACTCGGCGGTGACGGGGTGGCGGCAGTTGAACAGGTTTATCAGGCGCCGACTCCCCGCTGCGAACTGACTTTGATTCAGGGGCTGCCAAAGGGCGAGAAGCTGGAGTTGATCCTGCAGAAAGGAACCGAACTCGGCGTCAATCGCTTTATCCTGGTGCCGATGGAGCGGAGTGTCGGTTCTCTCAAAGAGGGGCGGCAGGATAAGAAAATTCAGCGCTGGGAAAAGATCATCCAGGAGGCCGCGCGGCAATGCCGGCAGTTTTATCTGCCGACACTCGATGTCTGTTCCTACGATGACGCCCTCCGGCGCGCTGATGCCGACCTCAGGTTATTGCTCTGGGAAGACAGCTCGGCTCCGCTCGATCAGGTCATCAGCAAGGCCTCTCCTCGTTCCGCTGCCGTTATCGTCGGACCGGAAGGGGGGATCAGCGAGGCGGAAGGAGCACAGGCTGTCCGCTCCGGGTACAGCAGTGTCAGTATGGGGCCGCGGATCCTGCGCACGGAGACCGCTGGTCTGGCAATGATTTCGGTATTACAATATATATTCGGGGATATGGCTCTGGGCCACTAGCCTGGCAGACGATGTGAACGCTTTTTTGTTCAAAGGAAGGGAAACAGCATGAGGTGTCCTAAGTGCGGTTACAACAGTTTTGATCATCTCGATACCTGTAAAAAGTGTGGTAAGGACCTGATCGAATTCAAGGAAAAGTTCGGCATCAAGAGCGTTCTCTTTCCTGGCCGGTCCGGGCGTAGTGAGGATGTCGTCGAGGAGCTTCACGAGGATGTCGCTGATGTCGCTGTCGCTGCGACGGCCGCGGCTGTTGGAGCAGCCTCAGCCGATGTCGGGGCCTTGGGCGTGGAAGAGGACTTCGGTGTTGAGCCACCAGCGGCGTCTGCCGGTGAAAGCGATGATTTCGGTTTCGATTTCATGGGCGACAGCGCAGAGGACGATGATCTCTCTTTTGACGAGCTTTTCGAGGAAGCCGCCGAGGAGGAAGACCTTGAAGAGTCGATCGAGGGGCCGGCTGACAAGACGCCGGAGCCTTCTGCTGAAAACACGGCTGCTGATGATTTCGATTTCCCGGAAGATGAGGACGAGGAGCTTGACGATTTCGGTTTCGATCTCGATGAGCCTGAAGGTGGGGAAAAGGGGGACCCCAAAGACCCTTTTGACTTACCGGAGTCTGCGCCGAATGCGTGGGCTCCGGAATCCCCGGAAAACCTCAGTGCTGAAGAATCGGACGGTGCGGCAGCTGGTGATCTTGCGGATGGCCATTCCTCTCCGGTTGATGAGCTGCCGGTATTGGACGAAGTCTGCCTGCCTCTGACCGAAACTTTTGAAATCTCTGAAGCGGAGTCAAGAGGGGCTGGTGATGAACTGGAAAAGCCCGAACCGGTTGCCGAGTTCAGTGAGCCATTTGTCATCCCGGCTGAGGACGGCATAGCCTCTTTGCCTGAGCCAGACACTGATGCTGAAGAGTTCGCGTGCGTAGAATTGTCCGACAACGCAGAGGCCGGGCAAGCCGTGCTTGCTGCTCAGCTTCCTGAGTTTGAGGAACCGGAGACCCTTGCTGCCGGTGAGTCTTTTGCGCTGCAGACCGAGCCGGAACAAGAGCCAGAGCCAGTTATCTCCAGCTCCGAAGCCATTGCAACTGCTGTCTATGAAGAAGAGGCCGTGACTGAGGATGACTCTGTCGAGTTGATCCTCATGCCTGGCGAGGTTCCTGCGGTGGCGAGTCGCATTCTGGCCTTTGTCTATGACCTGACGCTGCTGCTGATTGTCCTGGTGGCCTTTATGGTCGTTTCAGAGATGGCGATGTCGAGTGGCCCCCTGCGCCTGATTCCATCTGCTGAAACCTTGCTGGAGCTGTCGATCCCCTATTTTCTGGTGGCCTTTGCGCTGGTCTTCGGCTATTTCACCATGTTTCACTTTTTGACCGGACAGACTCCGGGCAAGATGCTGACCAGTTTACGTGTCGAATCTGTCGAGCGTGAACCTTTGTCACTGGGACAGGCTTTTCTGCGCAGTTTCGGTGGCGTGATTCAGCTGATTCCTGTCGGGCTTGGTTTCCTTTCCATTCTGCTCTATCCCTATCGGCGGGGATTGAGCGATCGTCTCGCAGGAACCCTGGTGGTCAGCGTTAAAGCCGGTGTTCCGCAAGACTAGCCGGCAAAAACCTGATAACGGTTCAGTTATCCCATTCTCAGGCGAATAAAACTCTGCAGATCCGGGCACTTGAAGAAGTCGTTGTTGCCAAGTTCCCACTGCAGGGTTGAGGTTGGCGTCGGACCGTAGTTATGACCCGGGTAGACCTCCCAAGCGGACGGAAGGGCTTTCAGCCTCTGCAGGCTGGCGTAGAGCTGTTCGACATCGCTGCCAGGCAGGTCCGCGCGTCCGCAGCGGCTGACAAACAGGGTATCCCCGGTCACCAGTTTGCCGTCACAGTTGAAGACCAGTCCTCCGGGAGTGTGCCCAGGCGTATGCAGGACCTCAATGGCTGAATGCCCCAAGGTGATTTTGTCCCCATCCTGCAGGTGGATTTCTGCTGTCGGAACGTCGAGTGGATGAGCCGCCAGCTGCGCCGCCGTCTGTTCGAGAATGGTTCCATTTCCTGCGATATGATCCCTGTGTCCGTGCGTGTTCAGCAGGTAGCGCAGTTCAATGCCCAGTTCCCTGGCTTTATCGAGCAGCCTTTGCGGGTAGAAGGACGGATCGATAGCTGCTCCCTGCAGGGTTTCGGGACAGTAGACCAGGTAGGAAAAGTTCTCCATGTCGCTGGCCGGAATCTGCTCGATGCTTAATATCCCCATGGGTTTTTCAGCTCCTCGGTAGCAATCAGTCTGATTTCGTTGTCGATGATTTTGAAGCGTTGCCCTGTCGAGCGGACCAGCCACTCGTCACCTTCCTCTGGGGGGAGGGGGAATTCGCGGTTGCCAAGATAGACATCTTCGTTATCGATAATGGCCCACCAGTCGAGAGCGCCGGTCTGCCAGATTTTTGTTTTCAGGGAAAAAGCCATAATTATTTCTCTTCTTTTTGGATGAATAGCCGTTGAGTCTGACGATATGCTGTGCCTATAGTAGCAAAGAAGCCAGTCGATCAACAACCGCAGGACGGGGTGGAATATGAAATTTACCAAAATGCACGGGGCCGGCAACGATTATGTCTATATCAATTGCTTCGAAGAGCAGGTCGATCGTCCCCGGGAATTGGCCGTCGAAGTCAGCCAGCGCAATTTCGGCATCGGTTCCGACGGGTTGATACTGATCATGCCGTCAGCTGTCGCCGACGTGCGCATGCGGATGTTCAATGCCGATGGCAGTGAGGCGGAGATGTGCGGCAACGGCGTTCGCTGTGTGGCCAAATACGCCCATGATCATGGCCTCGTCGATAAAACGCAGATTCGGGTTGAAACCGGCAACGGGGTTCTTGATCTGGCCCTTGAAGTCGGCAGCTCCGGCCGGGTCGAGCGGGTCACGGTCAATATGGGAACACCCGGATTGACCCGTGGCGTTCTACCGATGACCGGAGCGGCCGATGAGCAGGTTGTCAGCTTACCGGTCGAGGTGGACGGGCAGACCTTTGAGATCACCTGTGTCTCGATGGGGAACCCCCATTGCGTCATCTATGTCGCTGATGTCGACAGTTTTCCGGTCGCCGAAGTCGGACCGAAGTTGGAAAATCATCCGCTGTTTCCCAAGCGAATCAATGTCGAGTTCGTCCAGGTTGTCAGCCCCTCTGAAGTTCGCCAGCGGACCTGGGAACGTGGGGCAGGGGAGACTCTGGCCTGCGGGACCGGCGCATCGGCGGTTACCGTCGCCGGGGTGCTGACCGGGAAGACAGAGCGCAGGATCGTCAATCACCTGCGTGGCGGGGATCTGCAGCTGGAATGGCTGGAGGACGGACCGGTGATGATGACAGGACCGGCTGTCGAGGTTTTCAGCGGAGACTATCAGGTGGGCTAACTATGCAGGCTGTTCTTTTTGATCTGGATAACACCCTTTACCCCGCCGAGTGTGATCTGTTCTCTCTGATCGATGTGCGCATCAACCGTTACATGGAGGAGATCGTGTCGATCCCGGCCGACGCTGTCGACCTGTTGCGGCGTGATTACTGGAAGAATTACGGGACAACCCTGATGGGGCTGATGCTGCATCATCAGGTCAACCCGGAGGATTATCTCGATTATGTCCATGATATCGACGTCAGCAGCCGGGTCAGCCGGGATGGCCACCTGCGTGAGTCGCTGGAGAGCCTGCCGGTTCCCTGTTACGTCTTTACCAACGGCTCACGCTGTCATGCCGACCGGGTCGTTGCCGCCCTGGGACTGGAAGGGCTGTTTGCCGATGTCTTCGATATCCGGGTGGCGGACTATCAGCCGAAACCGAACCTCGGGCCCTATCGGCAGGTTCTGAAGCACATCGGGCTGGGTGGCTCCGAGTGCATCATGGTCGAAGATCAGCCGCAGAACCTCACACCGGCCAAGCAGCTGGGCATGCGGACCATCCTGGTCGGCCAGAAGAACCCGGCCGACAGCTCCCATATCGATGCCCGGGTCTCCTGTTCTGCCGAGGTGGCCAGGGTTTATCATGACTGGAAGGACTCGAAATAGGTGCCGGGTGTGACTGCAGCTGCGCCTCTGATCGGTGCCCATGTCTCGATCTCGGGTGGAATTGAAAAGGCTTTTGCCCGAGGCGAAGAGGTGGGGTGCTCGGCGATTCAGCTGTTTACCCGTAATGCCAGCCGCTGGGTGGCCCCGCCGTTGAAGGACCAGTCGATCAAGGCTTTTCGTGAGGCCAGAGAACGCAGTGGCATCCGTTATGTTGTCGCCCACGACAGCTATCTGATCAATCTGGCCAGCCCTGATGAAGAATTACGCCTCAGATCGATCACGACCTTTCTTGATGAAATGCTGCGCTGTCAGCAGCTGGGAATCCCCGATCTGGTCATGCATCCGGGGGCGCATGTCGGTAGTGGTGTCGAGGCCGGCTTGCAGCAGGTGATTGCCAGTTTCAGAACTATTTTGAGCGAAGCGCCTGCCGGTGTCAGGATTCTGATCGAAAATACCGCAGGGCAGGGGAGCTCGCTGGGGGCGCGTTTTGAAGAGCTTGCCACCTTGCTTGAGGCCTTTGGTGATGCACGTTTTGCCGTCTGTTTCGATACCTGCCATGCTTTTGCCGCGGGCTATGATTTGCGCAGCGCGGAGAGCTGTCGTGAGGTTCTGGCTGAATTCGACCGCCTGATCGGTCTCGAGCAGCTGGCACTGTTTCATTTCAACGATTCGAAGAAGCCCCTCGGATCAAGGGTTGATCGACATGATTTTGTCGCCAAGGGGCAGATCGGTCCGGCCGGGTTCAGGGCCATCATGCGTGATTCGCGCTTTGCGCAGGTGGCCAAGATTATTGAAACGCCGCCCGGTGAAGATCATTGCCATGACCTTGAAACCTTTGACCTGTTACGTGCCATGGCCGCAGGAGAGATATAGATGAAAGCTGTCGTTCAGCGGGTCAGTTCGGCCAGCGTCACCGTCGATGATGAGCGGATCGCCGCAATTGCAGGTGGATTGCTTGTCCTGCTCGGGGTCGAGCAGGGGGACGAAAAGAAGGATGCGGACTACCTGGCGGACAAGATATCCGGCTTGCGGATCTTTGAGGATGGTGAGGGGAAAATGAACCTGTCGGTCAGGGATTGCACCGGAAAGCTGCTGGTTGTCTCCCAGTTCACCCTGCTGGCAGACTGTCGCAAAGGCAAGCGTCCCGGCTTTTCCCAGGCGGCGGCTCCGGAGCTGGCCGAACCGCTCTGCGATTATTTCTGTCAAGCCGTGCGCAACACGGGGCTTGAGGTCGAAACGGGCCGATTCCGGGCCGATATGCAGGTCGGACTGGTCAACGATGGGCCGGTGACTATCATTCTCGACAGCCGCAAGCGTTTTTAACGCTTACTCGGCAAGCTATCTTCATTTTCTTAGGCTTCACAAATAATTAAAGACCAAGATCACGGGGTCGCGGCCCCGTACGCCGCCGTACTTTTTGGCCGGAGCCCCAAAAAGTACGCAAAAATGGCTCTTTAATTTGTCATTTACCGGTTTTCATCTCTTCGTGAGGTTCTCACCAGCAATTTACAGCGCGCCCCACGATGAGCAAGCTCACCTGATGGGCAGAACCGGAAAAACTTCGCGGTGCGAAGTTTTGATGACAGTTGAAACAACCCGGTCGGTTTGTCTGCGGTCAAAAATAAAAAACCCCGTTATGAAAACGGGGTTTTTACTACTGACTTTGAATCTGGCTCTTAAAGGGCTTTGTTCAGCAGAGCTTCGATCTGGTTCTTGGGAACGGCACCAACGAGTTGATCAACAACCTTACCATCCTTGAACAGAATCATGGTCGGAATGCCACGAACGCCATACTGACCCGGGGTCGACGGGTTCTCATCGACGTTGACCTTGGCAATCTTGACCTTGCCGTCATATTCTTCGGCCAGTTGGTCGAGAACCGGGGCGATTGCTTTACATGGTGCACACCAGGAGGCCCAGAAATCAACAAGGATCGGGGCATCTGCTTTCAAAACGTCAGCTTCAAACTGAGCATCAGTAATTTCTAAGACTTTCTCGCTAGCCATTGGCAACTCCTCTTATAAAGTTTCTAGCGTAAATATGAAATCAATTGCATATCTTCAAAAATATATAGATAACGGTGGAAAAATCAAGTCGTAACGGCTTTTTTTTCACCGGCTTGACAGTTCGGAAATCGATTCATATCATGCGACAATTATTTGAAGATGCTATTCTTTTTTCAGACCTTATATTTTAATGGGATCTTAGAGTGAATCATATCGAAGCGCGCAGCGAAGAAATAGGCAAACTCATAGCCCGGTTCAGCTCGACACAGAGCGAAAAACTTACGTCCCTGGCCGACCAGATTGCAACACTGTTCGCCAGGGGTGGCCAACTGCTGGTTGCCGGCGGAGGTCAGATGCAACCTCTGGCGCAGCTGCTGGTGAGTGGTTTTGCCTTCCGCCTGGAGTTTGAGCGACCCAGTCTGCCTGCGGTTGCTGTCGGTTCGGACGCCATTCTCAACAGCCGCCTGCTTGCAGCCGGGTTCTATGACCAGTTTCTGGTCCGTCATTACCGCTGTCTGACCAGCCATGACCACCTCGTCCTGTTGCTCAGTGACGGTTGTGGATCGTCTTCCCTGGAAATGCTGCGCGACGAGGTGGCTGAGAATGATCAACCGCTTGCCCTGATTTCAGCGCGTGGTGAAGAGGATACGCTCTGCTGCCCGAATTTCGCCCAGGTTATCGATCTCGGCACCGCTCAGGTGGCCAGGCAGCAGGAGCTGGCCCTGTTCTGCTCTCATCTGCTCTGTGAACTGGTTGAGAAGAAATTGTTCGGACTCTAGTGTCCCGTGCGGTCCTTTCAGCATTAACTGGATAGAATTAACCGCACGGGACACTAGCCCTTTGCTTTTTGAGCGCAGCACACTACAATACCTGTGTTAATTTATTGTGCTGCAAAGAGGGCGTTGCCTTGTTCTGAAGGTCGGCCCTATGGGGGTGAAAAAGGGGATTCATGCAGATCTTACTGCTGTTTATTGCCACCTCAATTCTGTATCTGCTGGCTGCGGGATGCTATCTTACGGCGACCTTCACCAAGCGTGAAAGGTTTGCCCGTGCCGGGCGCTATCTCCTGTTGGGCGGAATTCTTGTTCAGACCGTCTATTTCGGTCTGCGTCACGCCACGGTCGGCGGTACGCCGGTGACCAGCCTCCAGGAAGCGCTGGCTTTTTTCGCCTGGTGCGTAGCTCTGCTGTTTTTCCTTCTCGATCTGCGTTTCCGGCTCTCGGCGATGGGCGTATTTGCCGTACCGCTGGCTTTTCTCATGATGCTGGGCAGCGCGGTCAGCCCGGCTGTCGAGGTCCAGCTCAACCCGATGCTGCGCAGCTGGCTGTTTCCGGTACATATTTCCTTTGCGTTCCTTGGCAATGCCGCGTTCGCCTTGTCCTGTGGTGCGGGTATCCTCTACCTGCTGCAGAACCGGATGCTCAAGAGCAAGCGTTTTACCGGACTCTATCAGTTACTGCCGTCTCTCGATGTGCTTGACAAAGTCAATTACACCTGCCTGAGCATCGGTTTTCCGTTGATGACCCTGGGAATTATCAGTGGCGCATTCTGGGGACACCTGGCACTGGGGAGTTACTGGCGCTGGGACCCCAAGGAGGTCTGGGCGCTGGTGACCTGGCTGCTCTATGCCGGGCTGTTGCACGGGCGTCTGACCGTCGGCTGGCGCGGTCGTAACGCCGCGATTTTTTCGATCATCGCCTTTCTGTTTCTGCTCTTCAGTTTTCTCGGTGTCAGCCTGTTCATGAACGGTTACCATACCTTTGAGGCTTTTTCCGCTCTAACTCAAGGGGCTGCTGGCCGTTTATGAATATCGTTGTTGTCGGACTCAGTCATAAGAGTGCTCCGGTGGAGATCAGGGAGAAGGTTGCCTTTCCTGCTTCCGAGTTAGCCGCGCCACTGCAACAGATGCTGGCGCTGCCGTCGATTTCGGAGGGGCTGATCCTGTCAACCTGCAACAGGGTTGAGCTCTACGCCGTCTGCACCCGGGTCGAAGCGGGGATCGTTGAATTGCGCCAGTTTATCGCCGGTTATCATGGCCTTTCAAGCGCAGAACTCAATCCGCACCTCTACGACCTGGCCGGTGACGCTGCCCTCCGCCATGTTCTGCGGGTTGCCGCCAGTCTTGATTCGATGGTCGTGGGAGAGCCGCAGATCCTCGGCCAGCTCAAGGCGGCCTATGGCTACGCCAGTGAATTCAAAAGTTCCGGAATCATCCTCAATCGGTTTCTGCATAAAGCCTTTTCGGCGGCCAAGCGGGTTCGCACCGAGACGAAGATCGCCAGTCACGCCGTGTCCATCTCCTTTGCCGCGGTAGAGCTGGCGCGCAAGATCTTCGATTCTTTCGAGGACAAGACCGTTATGCTCATCGGCGCCGGTGAAATGTGTGAACTGGCGGCCCGACATTTTATCAACAACGGTGTCGCCCGGGTACTGGTCACCAACCGGACCTTCAGCCGCGCCGAGAAACTTGCTGACGAGTTTAACGGACAGGCGATTCCCTTCGAGTCGTTTGCTGATGAGCTGCAGCGTGTCGATATCGTGCTCTCTTCGACCGGTGCCCCCGGCTACGTGCTGTCGGCCAGGCAGCTGAAAACCCTCAGCCGAGAGCGCCGCTACCGGCCGATGTTTCTGATCGACATCGCCGTGCCGCGCGACATCGATCCGGCGACCAACAAGCTCGATAATTTTTATCTCTATGATGTCGATGACCTGCAGGGGGTCGTCCAGGCCAACATCAAGGAGCGTCAGAAGGAAGCGGCCAAGGCGGAAAAGATTGTCGACGAGGAGGTCGGCCAGTTTCAGGGCTGGCTGGCGACTCTCGGGGTCAAGCCGACCATTGTCGCCCTGCGCGGACAGGTCGAAGAACTGCGCCGCTCTGAGCTGAACAAGGTCCTCGCCCAGCTGGGGCATCTGGATGACAGGGACAAACAGGCGATCGAGGCCTTTTCCAGCGCGCTGATCAACAAGATTCTTCATCAGCCGACCAGCGTTCTCAGGCAGGCGAGCCTTGGGCCGGAAGGCAATGGCTATATCGATGCCGTCAGGATGCTGTTCGGCCTGCCGGGCAGCGGCCAGCAGGAGTTTGATGCGGATGATTACACTGATTTCAACGAATAAGGAGTAAGGATGTCTGAACGGACTTTGAGAATCGGAACGCGCGCCAGTGCCCTGGCGCTGTGGCAGGCAAACTGGGTCAAGGATCGTCTTGAAGAGCGCTATCCGGACTTAAGCGTGACCCTGACCAAGATCCAGACTCAAGGGGACAAGATTCTCGATGTGCCACTGGCCATGGTTGGTGGCAAGGGGCTGTTTGTCAAGGAGATCCAGGAAGCGATGCTGCGCGGCGAGATCGATATCGCCGTTCATTCGATGAAGGATGTGCCGACCTTCTTCCCCGAAGGCACCGGTCTGCGCTGTATCACCGAGCGGGAAGATCCGCGCGATATCATCGTTCTTGGCGACGGCTGCAACAGCTTCAGCGAAATCCGCCAGAATGGCCGGATCGGCACCTCCTCGCTACGGCGCAAGGCGCAATTGCTGAGCCTCCGCCCCGATCTGCAGATGATCGATATCCGTGGCAATGTCCAGACCCGGATCGCCAAGCTCAAGGAAGACAATCTCGATGCTGTCGTGCTGGCGGCAGCCGGGATGCACCGCCTCGGTTTTTCCGACCAGATCGGAGAGTATCTTGATCCTCAGCTCTGCCTGCCGGCGATCGGCCAGGGCGCTTTGGGGCTGGAGAGCCGTATCGACGACGCCGCGACCAACGAGCTGATCGATTTTCTCAACCACCCGCCGACTGCAGCCGCGGTCAATGCCGAGCGCGCCGTGCTGAAGACTCTGGAAGGGGGGTGCCAGGTGCCGATTGCCGCATTCGCCACGGTTGATGGCGATCTTTTGCAGTTGGCCGCCCTGGTTTCCGATGTCTTGGGGGAGAAGGTGCTGAAGAAGACTGTCAGCTGCCCTGTCGCGCAGGCGGTTGAGGTTGGGGTGGGGCTGGCCAGGGACTTGATCGCGGCGGGGGCCGGGGAGATTCTCAACCAGGTCTACGGCTGCGAAACCTTTCCGGACGACAAGGAGTAGTTCTTGGGGGACTTGCCATTCGCAGGAAAGCGCTTTCTGATCACCCGGCCACAGCAGCAGTCTTCGGAGTTTGAGGATCGGCTTGTCGCCCTGGGGGCCGAGACCGTCTGTATTCCGACGATCGAGATCGTTGCGCCGCAGAGCTGGCGGGAGCTGGATGCGGCCCTGCGCGACCTCGACGAGTTTGATGTGCTGATCCTGACCTCAAGCAACGGGGTTGAGGCTTTTTTCGAACGGCTCGAGGTTGCACAGCAGTATATCGGCCTGCTCCGGCAGATGTTCGTTGTTGCCGTGGGGCCCAAGACGGCGGCTGCTCTGAAGAGCCAGTGTATCACGGCGGACCTGGTTCCCGCTGATCATCAGGCAGAAGGGATCGTTCAGGCGCTGCTCGAGCGCGGGGTCGCCGGCCGGAAAATACTCTATCCGCGGGCCGAGATCGCCCGCCCGCTGCTGGTCGACAGTTTGCGTCAGGCCGGTGCCGAGGTTGTCGACCCGGTCGCCTACCGGACCGTTCTGCCTGCCGGGAATGCACAGCGTATCCGTTCCTGCCTGGAACAGGGCGGGCTCGATGCCATCTGTTTTACCTCTTCATCGACCTTTGAGAACCTGCTGGCGATGATCGGTGAGGATTTGCACAGTCTGCAGCGGGATATCCGTTTTTTCTCGATCGGTCCGCAGACCTCGGCGACGATCCGCAGGCATGGTTTTGCTGTCGATCTCGAACCGCAGCAGTGGACGGTTGCCGCACTGGTCGAAGCTATGCTTGACTATTACAGAGCTGGTTGATTTTTCTTCCGACGAAGGAGTTTGGACAATGTATTTTCCCAATTATCGCCCGCGCCGACTGCGGCGCAACGAGACCTTAAGACGCATGGTGCGCGAGACTCATCTGCGTGTCGACGATCTGATCTATCCGCTGTTCAGCGCCTTTGGTGAGGGGATCCGCAAGGAGATCTCTTCGATGCCGGGGATCTACCAGCAGTCGATCGAGCATGTGGTTGAGGAGGCAAGGGAAGTCTACGAGCTAGGCATTCCGGCGGTCATCCTGTTCGGGATTCCGGAAACCAAGGATGCCGTCGGCAGCGATGCCTACTGCGAAACGGGGATCATCCAGAACACCATCCGGGCGATCAAGAAAGGGGTTCCCGAGCTGATCGTCATCACCGATGTCTGCCTCTGCGAGTATACCGATCATGGTCATTGCGGGGTGATCAAAAACGGTGATATCGACAACGATGCGACCTTGGAACTGTTGGCCAGGGAGGCACTCTCTCATGTTCAGGCCGGGGCCGATATCGTCGCCCCGTCCGATATGATGGACGGCCGCGTCGCCGCCATCCGCGATATCCTCGATGAACAGGGTTACACCGATATTCCGATCATGAGTTATGCCGTCAAGTTTGCCAGCGGTTATTATGGACCATTCCGCGAAGCGGCAGACAGTGCTCCGGAGTTCGGTGACCGGCGCAGTCATCAGATGGATCCGGCCAATCGCCTCGAGGCCCTGCGTGAAGCTAATCTCGATGTCGCCGAGTCGGCCGATTTCCTGATGGTCAAGCCGGCCCTGGCCTATCTCGATATCCTCCGTGATATCAAGGAGCATTTCGATCTGCCGCTGGTTACCTACAATGTCTCGGGCGAATACAGCATGATCATGGCCGCTGCCGAGAAAGGGTGGATCGAGGGCGAGCGGGTGATGATGGAAACCCTGCTTGGCATGAAGCGCGCCGGGGCCGACCTGATCATTACCTATCACGCGAAACAGGTAGCAAAATTGTTGGGAAAGTGATAAACGAGACACTTCCCCTGATGGCTCAGGAGAAAAGGCTGTCGCATGGCGACGGCCTTTTCTTGTCTTTTGTCCGTTCGCTGTATGGAGCAACTCTTGCAGAAAAAAACCGCTGACGATTGCAATTATTCAGTCTCGACCCTCAGTAACGGGGTGCGCCTGGTCTCAGTGCCGATGCCGCACCTGCATGTCGCCGAGCTGGTCTGTTATTTTGCCGTCGGCGGACGCTGCGAACCGACAGAACTGTCCGGGATTTCCCATTTTCTCGAGCATATGCTGTTTCGCGGGACGGCCGAATACGCCACCAGTACCGAATTGGAGCGGGCCTTTGAGCTGATCGGCGGAGCGGTCAACGCCTCGACCGATGTCGAGTCGACCTGTTTTCACAGCCGCCTGCATCCGGCGCACCTTGGTGAGGGGATCGCGCTGTTCGCCTCGATGATCAGGCGTCCACGTTTTTACGATATCGATACCGAGCGGCGCATCATTCTCGAAGAGGCGCGCGAGGATTTCAATGAGGAGGGGGTCCAGATCAACCAGGACAACCTGATGGTCGGCCTGCTCTGGCCGGATCATCCCCTCGGCGATTCTCTGATCGGTACGCCGGAGACGCTGGCCGCGATCGATCTTGACCAGCTCAAAAGCTATTTTCACACCTGGTATGTGCCGGAGAACCTGGTGCTCTGCGCTTGCGGGCCGATCGACCAGCAACAGGTGCTGGCTGCCGTGGAGAAAGAGTTCGGCGACTGGCAGGGGACTTCTGTTCCTGAGGTCCGACCGGCTCCGCAGCCTAGGGCGGACGGTCCCAAGTGCTGCTGGGTCAATGATTCCGATTCACAGATCAGTCTGCAGCTGGCCTTTGCCTTGCCCGGCCGCAACGATGAGCGCACCCTGGGGGTGCGCCTGCTGCGCCGGATTCTCTCCTGGGGGGGCGGTTCGCGCCTGCCGCTGCGCCTGCGCGAAGAGCTGGGCCTGACCTACGCGGTCGAGGCTAACACCTCGATGCTGGGGGACTGTGGCTATCTGGCTATCGATCTGGCGGTTGCCGCCGAAAACGCTGTTGCCGCGGTCAGAGAGCTGCTCAATGTACTGCGCGAGCTGAAGGAAACCCCGGTTCCTGGCGATGAGCTCGATGCCGCGATTCGCAGCTACCTCTACGATCTCGAGTTCTCCCAGGATCAGACCGAGGCTCAGGCCGTGCGCTACGGCTGGGGGCTGCAGGTTGGTTACTTAAGGACCCTGGCCCAGGATCACCGGGAGATTGCCAATGTCACTCCGGCTCTCCTTCAGCAGGTTGCACAGGATTTCCTGACCGGAGAAGATGCCCATCTGGTCGTCGTCGGTCCCTGGACCAAATCGATTCGCAAGGAGGTCGAGGCGCTGCTCGCTGCTTTCTGAGTCACAGCCTCTTTGCCTTTTTCCTGCAGACAGAGGGGGCGTCGTTGCGTCCCCTTGAACAACCCGCCTGTCGGCCGATCTGATCGTTTTACTCCTTAAATTCCCACCGTTTTGTAGAGAAAGTTTTTGAAGCGATAGAATTTCTTGCGTTCTTCCGGATCTGTCGAAGCCGGGTCGCAGGCGGCCAGGTAACGGGCCAGTTTCGGCATGTTGGTCGCGCCTTCGCTGCGCGCCCGGTCGATCAGCTGCAGGACGCTGTCACGCGTCAGTTCCTGTCTGGCGTAGGGGGCGTAGATGGCGTCCCAGAAGCTCAGCGAAGAATTCTTCAGTTCATGAACGATGGTTTCGATGGTCTGATCGGCCTGCTCTTCGTCTGCGCGGCCGGTTGTCTGCATAAGCGAGGTGCTTTCCAGGGTCTGTTCGATATCTTCACCGCGGATGATGCGGCTGCGGCGAAAGAGCATGGCGCGCAGCAGGATGCTGCGCAGTTCGCGGATGTTGCCGGTGTAGTGATGCTGCTGCAGCAGGGCCTTGGCCTTTTCGTTGAGGATCGGGGTGTCCGCCGACTGGTCGGTTTTGTAGTAGGCCTGGAACAGCCGGCCGAGAAAGTGGACCGCCAGGTCGGGAATGTCCTCGCGCCGTTCGTTCAGCGAAGGCACGCCAATGATCAGTTCCGACAGGCGATGGTAGAGGTCTTCGCGGAATTTTCCTTCCTGAATCAGTTGGCGCAGATCCCGGTTGGTGCCGGCGACGAGCAGCACCTGCGAATGGCGGGTGGTGTTTTCACCGAGCCTGACAAATTCACCACTGTCGAGAAAACGCAGCAGCTGGACCTGGGTTTTGGGATCGGCGTCACCGATCTCGTCGAGGAAGACAACCCCGCCGTGGGCTTCCTCGAGGATGCCCCGCCGGTCGTTGTGGGCGCCGGTGAAGGCCCCACGTTTATGGCCGAACAGTTCCGAGTAGGTCAGTTCTCCGCTGTAGGCGGCGATATTGGTTTTCTTCAGCGGCAGGTTCTCCTGGCCCGGGTGCAGAGTCCGGTAGGTTTGGCTGAGCTGGGCAAACAGGTTGTTGAAGATGAACTCTTTGCCGGCCCCGGTTTCTCCGGTCAGCAGAATCGATGGCAGGCCGAGCGGTTCGCCCTGCTCCGGACCGGTTGCTTTACGCCAGTGGCTGATTCTCTGGCAGAGCGGCGGACTGATGCGCTGAATGGTGTTGATGATCCGCTGCGTCTTGGCCGAGTTGCCGATGATGTTGCCGAGCCGGTAGGAGGTGATGGTCGGATCGCGGTAGTCGACATCCTGACGCAGCCGCCTGACTTCGCTGCTCAGCTGTTCGAGTTTCTGCAGAATCGCCAGGTGGTGGCCGATCATCCGCTCGATGATCAGCAGGATCCGCCTGTGTTCAGCGGTGAAGTAGTGAGGGCGCAGGCTGTCGAGGCACATGACGGCCAGGACCTCATCGTTGCTGATAATCGGCACGGCGATCTCGCTGCGGATCGCTTCGGTGACCGGCTGGTAGAAGTATTTGTGCTGTTCAACCTGGTGGCAGTCGTCGAGGATCTCCGGCTGGCGGGTAGTTGCGGCCAGGCCGGTCAGGCTGCGTTGTTCGGGGGGCAGTTCCATGCCGCCGACCCTGATCGGCTGGATATTCTTTTTCATCCAGTCCTTGTTCTTGGCGCCGATAAGGTTGCCCTGCTGATCTTCAACCAGCAGCCAGCGCTCACCTTCCAGTTCCCGGACCAGGGCGATACTTCCGGTATCGGCGCCGAGCAGTTGGGTTGCCTTGGACAGAACGCGATGGAGAAAGGAGTTCAGGCTGTCGCCGGAGTCCTGCAGCAGTTCGCCGATTTCCGAGAGGATCTGGACCTCGAGGTGTTCGTCACCGATCTCCTGAACCACCCGTTGAGCCATTTCTGCATGGGCCTCGAGCAGGTCGCGCTCGAAGGCTGTGAACTGGTAATGCTCCTTGGTGTAGTAGTTGACCAGGCAGATGATCCGGCGCGTCCGGCTGTCGTAGCGGGGAACCATGTAGAGCGACTTGAGACCCAGTTCTTCGGTCAGGAAGCGTTTCTGCAGGGTTTCTGCCGGCAGGTTGGTGATGCTCAGTGGCTGCAGCAGCCGGTCGTCGACAATGACCCCGCGGTGGTCGATATAGCGGGCCGTCAGCGAGCCGCCGGGGCTTAGGTTGATCTGACGCTCCTCTTCGTAGAGCTTGCTTGCTTCCGGTTCCTTGGAGTAGGAGGCGAGGACTTCGAGGGTCCGCTCCCCTTCAGCCGTGGCCTGAATCGGAACCAGCACCGAGGCCAGGGCGACCTGGTCGACCAGCTGGGCCGCCGATTTGACCATGAACTGCGCCGCCT
The DNA here is from genome assembly GCA_963676795.2 of Geopsychrobacteraceae bacterium. GTDB lineage: Bacteria > Desulfobacterota > Desulfuromonadia > Desulfuromonadales > Geopsychrobacteraceae. Next base: position 718,145 of record CAXXTB010000002.1, read on the forward strand.
CACGTTTTTTCGCTTCGTCAACCCGGCGCGCCAGAAGAAGCTGCTGGCGGTACTTGCGGGCTCTGTCGAGGGGCAGGGCGGCGTTGCTGAGCAGCGATCTGATCGGGTCCAGAACGGCTGGGCCGGGCAGATCGCCGGCCTTGTCGCGGTCGAGGCAGAGGACACCTATCGCCCGGCCATGCTGGAGAATCGGCAGCAGGTAGCAGCTGCCGATCCGGTATGCATCGGGAAGCTGTCCCCCTTCCGGGCTGGCGAGAAAATCGGCGATGGCCTGCTCCTCTTTGAGCTGGTAGGTCTGCGGAACGCTTAGGCTCTTGTCGTTGATCCCGTAGGAGGTCCGCTGAAGCTGGCGCAGCTCGCTGCATGTTGCCGCCGCACAGCTCAGTGCGCCAATGGTCAGATCTTCGAGGTAGAGACGGCAGCGTCCGCCCGGATTCAGCAGCTCGATGCCGCTCAGCAGCTGATGGAGGATCTCCTCAAGGTTTTCCTTGCCGAAGTCCTGAAAAGAGGATGGCTGAGATGATGTCGGTTGAGTATTCATGGTCAATTTTCACTATTGAGTAGTTTTTTACTCATTTATTTTAGCCCGAGCCTGTCCGAAAAAACTACGTAAAAAACAGAGTTAAAATGATATGTCGATGAGTTCAATGATTACAATAAGTTGTGTTTGTTGGCTGGGCTGGGCTGGGGTCTGACAGGGGACTTCAGGATAAGAGATGAACGCTATCCATTGGTTGTTTATGCTTCTAACTTGTTGATTTTTCGCTGTAATGTTTATTGTTTTACGACCTTATATTCTTTTTATAAAGAAAAAATTATTAACTGGGCGTTTTGCGTTTTTGTCTTGTAAATATTTGATTATATGTAGTTTTTTGCGATTATTGCTTGAAGGAAAAATGATATTTGCCGATAATGAATTTTACATTTTATAGCTGTTATTGCACGTTACTCTGGAAGTGAGAGCTTGGTCGATCATGTCTGAAGTGAATGCGCTGGATGGGATTACTGCCGAATACGAGATCGCCGATCTCCTGTGTACGCCACAGGTGCTGGTCGATCTGATCGAGGCGTGCCTGAAACAGTCTTCTCTTCATTCCCTCGTCGATATTATCATGCAGGATGCGGCATTGACGGCCCGTGTGCTGCATGCCGCCAGCAGGGACCATAACTGCAGGCTCAGTGCCACGGAACCGGTCACTTCGGCGGTCCAGCAGTTGGGACAGCCTCTGCTGACCGGGCTGGCTCTGCATGCGGCCAGGCAGCTTGTCTGCCATGATCTGAGCCGGGAAGAACTGGCCTTTCAATATCAGCTCTGGTTCCGCTCCAGGGTCGGAGGAACTGCAGCCCGCTGCCTGGCCCCGTCGGTCAATTACCCTTACGTGGAAGAGGCTCAGCTCGGTGGCTTGCTGAACAACCTCGGCATTCAGTTGCTCTTTGCGCGCCACCGCAGCCATTATCTCGCGACCGGTGCGACCGCCTGGAGTGAGGTTGCCCAGAGCGTCAAAGAGGACAGCTCTTTTAAGATCGATCACCTGAGCCTGGCCGATCAGCTGGTTGGAAGCTGGGGGCTCGATTCCTTTCTTGCCGATGCTCTTCGTTTTCTGCACGCCGATATCGAACATGTCGAGCGGAGCAGTCCGATGCTGAAGATTGCCCGCCTGGCTCAGCAGTTCTGCCAGCAGCCGGAGCAGATCACCCCTGAATTTGAAACCCTGGCGGCCCGCCTGTTCTCTTTCAGTCACAGTGAAGCCAGTTACCTCTTTGACTGGACGCACGGACTTTACGCCGGTTTTTCCGCACTGGCCCAGGATCTCAAGGCGCTGACGGCCGACTTTGAGCGTGCGCGGCAACGGTTGACCGAACTGACCTTTCTGCTGGCCGACCAGGAAGCGGCCCGCGCCCGCCTGGCTGTTTGTGCCGATCCTCAGAGCCTCACGGACGTGGCGCGGCGGCTGTATCTGGAAAATAGTACGGCCCTGGATGTTGTTCTGCTCGTTCTCGATCATGGCCAGAGCCAGTTTAACGGTATTCCGGCCACTGGCCAGTCACGCATGGTCAGTGAGCTGAAGGTGCCGGCCGCCGCCGGCAGCGGCCTGGTTGCCGAGGCGCTCAGCAGTGGCGAGCTGAAACATTCTTTTACGGACGCAGCGACGCTGACGGTGACTGACCAGCTGCTGGTGCGACTGACCAGAGGGCAGGGGATCGCCTGTCTGCCGCTGGTCTCGGATGGCGAACTGTTCGGCGCTGTTGTTTTTGGCCTGGCTGGTCGGCAGGGGCTGGCCGCCGTCGAATCCCTGTGGCTGAAGATGCTCTCCCAGGTCGTCGTCAAGGCCCTGACCCTGACGCAGAAAGGCTTGACTGTCGCGATGGCGGACGGCGGCAGTCTGCTTTGGCGGGTCAGTCATGAAATCAGTAATCCCCTGACAATTATCACCAATTATGCTGAAGTGCTCAAGCAGGCGCTGCAGGGTTCCGCGAACGCCGAGCTGCCTGAGACGATCAAAAAGGAAGTCCGCAGGGTCGCGGATGTCGTCAATTATTATCTGCATAAACAGGATGATCCCGATATCCCGGAGCAGAACGTCGATCTGGGGAAACTGATCAAAGACGCCGTCGACGCGCTCAGTGACGGGGTCCTTAAGGCGAAGAATATCCAGCTCAGGCAGCGACTGCAGAAGGACCTGGGGCCGGTTGCCATCAACGCGATGCTGGTCAAGCAGATCCTTATCAACCTGATCAGAAATGCGGCGGAAGCCGTTGCAGAAGGTGGCCAGGTCGAAATCAGGTCGCGCTCGAGCTACATTGCCCAGAAAGGGCTCTGCGCCGAGCTGATTGTCAGTGACAACGGTCCGGGGATTGCGCCCCAGGTTTTGCAGCGGCTGTTTCAGCCGGTGACCTCGACCAAGGGGGCCGGGCACGGCGGGGTTGGCCTGAACATCGTTAAAAGTATGGTCGATGATCTTGGCGGACAGATCAGCTGTCACAGTTCGCAGGACCATGGCACCAGTTTTCATCTGCTCATTCCGCTGGGAACTGAGCAGCACAACAAAAAGGCCTGATAGGGGTTATGCTTCCTGATCCGACAGATAAAATCGAACCTGCTGTAAAGCCGGAGAGAGCCAGGATTCTGGTCGTTGACGACCAGCTGCCGATGCTGCAGAGCGTCCAGGCCCTGTTGAGCCTGCAGGGCCATCCGGTTGACGTCGCAACCAACGGGACGGCGGCTCTTGAGCTGCTGCGGCGCGAAAGCTTCAGCCTGGTGCTGCTCGATCTGCAGATGCCTGAGACCTCGGGACTGCAGGTCCTTGAAGAGATTCGTACCTCACAGCTGGATTGTGTCGTGGTGGTTGTCAGCGGCCAGGGCAGCTTCGATAATATCAAAAAGGCGATGAAGCTCGGTGCCTTTGATTTCATCCGTAAGCCGTACAAGCCGGAGGAGCTGATCGCGACGGTCGGTCAGGCGCTCGACGAATTGCGTCAGAGAAGACAGGATGAGAAAAAAATCCGTTCCCTACACCATTCGGAGCGGATGCATCGTTTTATCGTCAATCATTCTCCCGATTTTATCTATATTCTCGACAGCAAGGGGCGTTTTTCCTACGTCAACAGTATGGCCGAACAGCTGCTCGGCTATCAGCGTCAGGAGCTGATCGGTCAGCATTTCACCCGGATTCTCCATCCGCTCAACGCTGAAGAGACCCTCAAGGCTTTCAGTGAACAGCGGACCGGCCGACGGGCCAGTATCAATGTCGAGGTCAAGCTCAAAGGCAACCCGCAGTTCAAGCGGGCCGGTGCCGACTGGAACCGGGAGCCCGTTGTTGAACTCAATTCTCTCGGCATCTACACCAGGCGTGCGCAGAAAAATATCTACATCGGGACCTTCGGCAGCGCCCGGGATATCAGCGTGCGCAAGAAAGCAGAAGCGCAGATCAGCTATCAGGCCTATCACGATCTGCTCACCCGTCTGCCGAACAGGTCGCTTTTCGAGGATCGGGCTCACCAGCTGCTTGCCCAGTCCCGGCGCAGCGGCGAGACGTTTGCCCTGATGTTCATGGACCTGGACCGCTTCAAACAGATCAACGACAACTTCGGTCACATCATCGGCGACCGCGTCCTGCAGCAGGTCGCTGAACGGATCCGCGCCTGCCTGCGCGCCGAGGATACCCTGAGCCGTTTCGGCGGCGATGAGTTCTCACTGCTGTTGCCGGGAATATCCAGTCGGGAGGGAACGGTCACCGTCGCCGAGAAGATCCTCAAGGCAGTCCGTCAGCCGTTTCTGATCGATGGCCATGATCTTTACCTGAGCGTCAGTCTCGGTATCGCGGTCTATCCCGATGCCGGGGAGTCGCACGAGTCATTGATCCAGAGTGCCGATGTCGCCATGTATCACGTCAAGGCCAACGGCAAGGACGGCTACGCCTTTTATTCCGATGCCATGGCCAACGGGTCGGTGTTTCTTTCCATCGAACGGGACATGTACCAGGCCCTGGAACAGCGGCAGTTCCAGGTCTTTTTTCAACCCAAGGTCGATCCGGTCAGCCATACAATCGTCGGTATGGAAGCCCTGCTGCGCTGGCAGCACCCGACCCACGGGCTGCTCTATCCGGAAGAATTTATCAACGTCGCCGAAGAATCTCGCCTGATTGTTCCGCTCGGCTACTGGGTGCTGAGCAGTGTCTGCGAAGAAATGCTGCGCTGGCAGAAACAGGGGCTGCCGAAAATTGTGGTTTCGCTCAATATTTCACCGGTTCAGCTTGAAGATGAAGATTTTGCCGATCAGTTCATCGAAACCCTGGCGGCCTACGATCTGTCCGGCGATCTGTTTGAAATAGAGATCACCGAGAATATTCTGATCCGCGGTGAAGAGAAGGTCTCCGCCATGCTCAGGACGTTGCGCTCCGCAGGAGTCAGCGTTACCCTCGATGATTTCGGCCGGGGCTATGCGTCGTTGAGCTATCTGCAGAGCTTTCCTGTCGACAGCCTCAAGATCGATCGCTCTTTTGTCCGCGATATCGGCAGCAAGCAGCACCAGGGCAGCATCGTCGACGGTATCGCCATGATGGCCAAGGGGATGCAGATGAATATCTCGGCCGGAGGGGTCGAGAATCGCGATCAGCTCGATTATCTCGTCAACCTTGGCTGTCATCAGGTCCAGGGCTATTTCTTCTCTCCACCTGTCTCGGCCAGCGATACCTTCAACTTTTTAGTGAACTGTCCGCTGCAAGGGCCGCATTTCAACCTTCACTGACCTTCTGAAAGTCCATTAATCTGCTATTCTTTATAGGAGTCGTTGTCATGCGGGATCTTTCCCGCTGATTCGTTCCGGGACCTTATGTTGTAGGCCGCTCTTTGGAGCGCTGATTGCTGAAAAATAGAGCTATGCCAGGAGAAAAAAGAGGATTTGTCAGATCGGTACGGCGCTGGGGGCTGCTCCTGCTGGCGCTGCTCGCCCTGCTGATGACAGCAGTCATTCTCTATAATTACTTCACGGAGACGACCGAACGCGCCATACAGATGCGCAGCGAATTCCTCGAGGAGCAGAAACTCCTGCTCAGAACAGAAGTCGAAGCTGGTATTGGACTTTTTGAACGGCAGGGAGAGCGACTCCTCGAAAGTGAAAAAAACCGTGTTCGTCAGATGGTCTATCAGGCTCATTCCGTCGCGTCTTTTATCTATGCCGAACATCATCAGCGTCTCGATGAACGTGCATTGACAACCATGATTGTAGATGCCATCAGAAATATCTATGTGGAAAAGGAGGATTACTTCTTTGTGACCAGCATGGATGGTGTGGCTTTTCTCAACGGCGGTGTCCCGGAGTTTGAGGGGCATAACCTCTACGAGGTCGCCGACGAACGTGGCAGGCAGTTGACCAAAGATATCGAAAATCTGGTTAGACATGAGGGGGAGGGTTTTCATTCCTACTCTTGGCCACGGAGGGTTAAGGGTGGGGAAGTCAGTCGTAAAATTTCATTTGTTAAGGGGTTTGAACCTCTTGATTTTTTGATCGGCAGCGGGATCTATCTGGATGCTGTCGATCAGGGCCTCCGTCTGATTGCAGAAGAACAGATCATCACCAGGCGGTTTGGGGCGGAGAACTCAGGCTACGTTTTTATTCAGGTGCTCCACGATATCAACGGCGGTGAGCGTTTCGCCAGCACCTTTGCCAGCCCCAATCGTCCGGAATGGGTCGGACAGTACATGTCCGATGCCTACCGGGACGCCAAAGGCAAGCAGTTTCGCAAGGAGTTGCTTGCCGGCCTGCGTGAAAACGGCGAGTGTTACGTGACCTTCTGGTATCGAAAAATCGGCGAAGATCAGCCCAGTCCCAAGCTTACTTTTTACAAGTTGAGCGGTGACCGGCAGTTCATCTTTGGCGCAGGTGTCTACCTTGACGATATCGAAAAGAGGATCGCTCTGGCCCAGCGTTCGCTGTGGCGGGATCTGGCCGTTGAACTGGCCAGTTATTTTGTTCTGGTTCTGCTGGCGATGGGGGGGTTTTATCTGGCTCTGGCATGGTTGAGCCGCAAACTGGAACTGGATTTCGGGATTTTTGTCGACTTCTTTACCTCCGCAGTGAATCACAATGACGAAATTGATCGATCCCGGATCCGTTATGCCGAATTTGACCAACTGGCCGGATTTGCCAATTCCATGGTTCGCGAACGTCTGGCGGCGGAACAGGAGCTGCTCGGTGAGCGTGAGCGTTTCGAGGTGATCGTCGGTTCGATTGCCGACGGGGTGATAGCGATAGATCCGCATGGACTGGTCATGCTGCTCAACGAAGCGGCGCAAAAACTTTTGGCGGTTTCCGAAACCGAGGCTCTGGGGCGGCCGCTTGCCGAGGTGCTGAAGGCCGTCGATGATGACGGGCAGGCCGTTGATTTTCTGCAGCACTATGGTGATGAAACGTCTCAAGGAAGCAGCGTGGGGCGAGTTTTCCTGCAAGACGCAGAACCACTTCGCCAGCTGGTCTACAGCTGTGCCCATATCTCTTCAGGGGGGGAACGGACGCAGGGGGCTGTTATCGTTTTCCGCGATGAGACCGAAAGGCTGCGCCAGGAAACCGAACAGTTTAATATCAAGCGGCTTGAATCTGTCAGCCTGCTGGCCGGCAGCATCGCCCACAGTTTCAATAACCTGCTGGCTGGACTGTTCGGCAACATCGAACTGGCCCAGCGTAAACTCGAAGCCGGGCACCGGGCGGCTCCCTATCTCGGGCTCGCCTATCAGTCTCTGGATCGTGCCGTTGCCCTGTCGAACCAGTTACTGGCTTTCTCGAAAAGCGGAGCCCCCCTGCTTGCTCCGACAGATCTGCTTTCTTTACTGAAGAGACAGATTCAGAAAATTGGTGACCGTGACGGGCTGCAGTTGACGCTGACGCTGGCCGAAGACCTCTGGTCTGTCAATGCGGATAAGGGGCAGCTGGAATTCGCTGTCGATGTTCTGCTCGGACGGGCGTTGCAGGCCATGCCACGCGGGGGGAGTCTGTCCATCTCCGCAGAGAATCTGGCTGCCCGGGAAGCGCTCTCATTCGGCTGTGCGGCCGAGGCGGTCAGGCTGGTTGTTCAGGATCAGGGGGGGAGTCTGTCGCAGGAGGCGCTGGAGCGGATCTTTGATCCTCAGTTTTCCACTGGCCAGGTTCAGTCCGAACTTGGCCTGGCGACGGTCCGTTCCATCGTTGAAAAACACAACGGGCGGATTATGGCAGAGATGGCGCCCGATCAGGGTGGGCTTCTTATCTCCCTGCTGCTTCCCGCCCTGCGACCTGCCGAGCTCCCCACTGGTGAGGACCCGGCGCCGTCTGCTGAGACCAGTGCGGAGCGGCCGCGGATCCTGGTTGTTGATGACGACGCAACGATTCTCAGCGTTCTTGAGCAGATGCTGGGGATGTGTGGCTACGCAGTTATCGCAGTGGCGGATGGGGACTCCGCGACGGAGGTCTTGCGCGAAAATCTTGAGCGTGGTGCAGCTTTTTCCCTGGTGATTATCGACCTGACATTGCCGGATGAGGTCAAGGGCGAAATTGTGGCGGCCCGGATGAAGGATCTCTGCCCCGAGCTCAGAATCGTCGCCTCAAGCGGCCATTCGGTGAATGAGGTGATGGCCAACTTCCGGGATTACGGATTTTCCGGTCGATTGCTCAAGCCGTTCCAGTTTGCCGATGTCCGCAAGCTGCTCGATGAGGTGATGAAGTGAGGAGGGATGCTGCTTCCGCAGCACTTAAACCGCAGCGCTAATCCTGCTGCGTCGTTGCTTCTTTCTTGATCCATTGCGCTATTGAGCGGAACAGATCCTCGATGTCGATCGGTTTGCCGATGTGATCGTTCATCCCCGCCTTGAAGGCTTTGTTGCGATCAGCGACCATGGTGTTGGCGGTCAGGGCGAGGATCGGCAGGTCCTTGAAGCGGTCCTGTGCCCGGAGCTTGCGGGTTGCTGTATAGCCATCCATGACCGGCATCTGGCAATCCATCAGCACCCCGTCAAACTGTTCTTTGTCGAGCAGATCAAGGGCCTCCTGACCGTTGACCGCTGTACTGACCAGAACGCCGTTACTGGTCAGCATCGCTCTGGCAAGTTCCAGGTTGACCGGATTGTCCTCTACCAGGAGGATTTTTGCTCCCTTGACCGCCTTGATATTGTCCTTCAGGCTGTGAGGCTTTCGACCGTCTGTGGTCGACGGCAGGCTGTTCTGCCCCAGCGCTTTGGTGATGCCGTCGAGCAGTGCCGGGACCGTGACCGGTTTGTTGAGGAACCCGGCGATTTTGACATGTTTGGCCGCACCCATGGCGATTTCACGATTGAAACCGGTAATCAGGAGAATGGCCGGCGCAGCGTTGATTGATTTGTCCCGTTCGATTTTCTCCACCAGGGCAATGCCGTCAAGATCCGGCAGTTGCCAGTCGAGCAGCATCAGGTCAAAGGGGGCGATCTGGTCCATCTCCTGGAGCAGGTCCAGCGCCCGGTAGGCGCAGTCTGTCTGACTGACCTGCATGCCGAGGGTTTCCAGGATATTGACCAGGATCACCCTGGCGATTTCGTTGTCGTCAACCACCAGGACCCGGCGTTCCTTGAGGTTTTTACCAGCTTCAAGGGGGAGTGCAGTTTCTTCACGAACCTTCTCGAACTTTAGGGTGAAGTAGATTTTACTTCCCAGTCCCGGATTGCTTTCCAGCCACAGCTCGCCATCCATCAGATCGATCAGTTTGCGGCAGATACTCAAGCCCAGCCCTGTTCCCGCATACTGTTTCGACGCGCTCATATCCCCCTGTCGGTAGGGGGCGAAGAGTTTGTTGACCTGTTCTTCCGACATGCCGATGCCGCTGTCGCTGACGATAAAGCGCAGGGTCACCTGCCTGTCGGTCTCGGAATCAACGTCAACGCTGACCAGAACCTCGCCTTTACTGGTAAATTTCAGCGCGTTGCTGGTCAGGTTGAGAAGGATCTGTTCCAGGCGCATCCGGTCACCGAGCAGCTGGACCGGAACCTGGGGGGCAATCTGGTAGATCAGTTCAAGCTGTTTGTCTTCCGCGGCCAGGCCGTGGATGTCGCTGAGGTTGTTGAAGATGTCGTGCAGCGTGAAACGGGACTTTTCGAGATAGAACTGGCCCGTTTCCAGCTGAGAAAAATCGAGGATGTCATTGATGATGGCCAGCAGCCCCTGGGCAGATTTCTGGATTTTTTCAATATGGCCCCGCTGTTCCGCCTTTAGCTCTGACTGGAGCAGCAGGTAGGAGAAGCCGATGACGGCATTCATCGGGGTGCGAATCTCATGCGACATGTTGGCCAGAAAGTCGGATTTAAGCTGAGAGGATTCTTCTGCTATCATGCGGGCATGTTCCAGCTCTTTCTGGGTCTGGGTCAGCTGGGAGATGTCGGTGCACCAGAACAGCAGGGCGTCTTCCCCTTGATATTTGATCCGGTTGACGTGGAGCATGGCATCGACCGGCCCGCGTTCGGTGTGGCGCATCTTGACTTCGAGACCCTCAACCTGACCGAATTCGCCGAGCAGCCTCATCACCTTCTGCTGATCCTCGGGATTGACGTAGACGCGTGCCGTGGGGTCGCCTTCACAGAGGCCCGAGACTTTGCGCATGGTCGGGTTACTGAACTGGACGATTCCGTTTTGGGAGATACCGACCGCGATCGGGCTGGTATCCATGATTGTTTTCATAAGTGAGCGTTCATGGTCCAGTTCAACAAGCAGTTTTTTGCGGCGCCTGGCGGTTGCAGATATGGACACGAGCAGAACCAGCAGCAGCACGAATATGATGGCTGCTGCGGCTGTTTCCCAGAAATACTTTTCCAGGAAGGAGGCTTCAGCATAGAGAATGGTTGCATTCTCCGGAAGCCTGCTTAAGGGAATGTTCCAGCGCTTCAATTGCCGGGCATCATATATGTCGCGGTAAAACTCGAGGTTGTCCCGTCCCGGAAGTGTATTGTTTTTTACCGCCAGCAGACTTTTGGTGAATGTCGCGCCTATCGCTGCGTGTGAATAGAGATGGCCGCCAACGGTGCCGTTGCCGGCGTGAGACGCCCAGAAGGTGAAAACGGGAGCGTTGGCGCATTCAGCGATCTGGCTTTCAAACTGGGACGGAGAATAACTGTTTCCGTCCGGATCGCTCAAGTTGAGCCCCGAGGTCACGACACTGCCCTTCGGCAGCTTGGAAACCTTCAGGCAAAGTTCCGCAAAGGGCAAGTTTTTAAGGATGTTGACCTGCGGTTTGTCTTTGAGGTTGTCAAGGGCACGTTGAATGCTCGAGAGATTTCTTTTGCCCAGGGGGGAGATATCTTCCGCAAAATGGTAAAGCTGACTGGCCTGAGTCAGGCTCAGTGCCCTGCGCAGGGCACTGGTATAATCGGGAACACCGTTGAGCTGAATGTCCGTGTCTCTGATGGTACCGGGAGGAAAATCGTTGGCACCGTAATAACCGCGTAAGGCCTGTGGAAACAGTTCCGGATGGGAGCTCAGGAAGCGGCTGGCTGGAACATTGTCGGCCATGACAATGTCAATCCTGGTCTGTTGATATTTCTGTTGAATATACTGGGCAAAGAGTTTCTGATCGAGCTGCGGAATCCTCGCGCTATCAAGTGTTTCATTGAAGATCGAGGTTTTCAGGTGCTGGCGCTCCAGTTCGCTGTAAATCCCGCTGGAGAACTCCTGAGTATAGGGATCCTGACTGTTCCAGCTGCTGATGAGCAGAATGCCAAGAGGCTGGTCCTCGGCTGAGGAGGGTGCCGGTAATGAGATGAGCAGAACAAGAATGGCGCCGCTTAATAACTTGTTGAGTAGAGACAAGGTGTTGAAGCGTATGCTCATCCGGGTTCTTTCCTCCCATGATTATCAATGTATGGAAATATCTTGAAATACTATCGTCGCACTGCCTTTTATGCAAGATTTTTAATGTCTGGTCTTGTCTGAGCTGGGCGGCACTCAGCGTGATCCTTGTTTGGAACAATTACTAAAAAAGTAATATTTACTGTTGACAAAGATTACCTTCTTGGTTATAAATAAGACATCGACGCCCTGTTGTGGCAGGCAAGGCGTTGAACCCAAGCTAGATATCTTAAAAACCTCTCAAAATGCTTACCCCGTGACTTCCTCCTGGTCACGGGGCTTTTTTTATGCGGGGATCTGGAACATTTCCTGGCTGACCTGAGTGCCCGATTGTGCTATACGGAAATAACCTCTTAAAAAGACATGTTATTTTCTCTTTCGGGACCTGAATTCAGTTATGTACAAGGACTATTTCGGTTTAAAGGCAGCTCCCTTTTCCATTGCGCCGGATCCTGAATTCCTCTATCTGAGCTCCCGCCATCATGAAGCGCTTGCTCATCTGCTCTATGGGATCAAGGCAGAAAACGGATTTGTGCTGTTGACGGGTGAGGTCGGGACCGGCAAGACCACGGTCTGCCGGGCGCTGTTGCATCAGATTCCCGAGAATGCTGAAATCGCTTTCATCATCCAGCCGCGGCTGAGCGTCCTTGAACTGCTTGAGACGATCTGTGACGAACTGAAGATCGACCGTCCCCGGGAAAATCGCAGTATCAAAACCTTTATCGATCTCATCAATCTGCATCTGCTCAAGAATCACAGCAAGGGCAAGCAGACGGTGCTGATCATCGATGAGGCCCAGAACTTAAGTATCGAGGTCCTGGAACAGATCCGTCTGCTGACCAACCTGGAGACCGATAAATACAAATTGCTGCGCATCATCATGCTCGGCCAGCCGGAACTGCTCGAGCTGCTCGATAAGCCCGAGCTTCGTCAGCTGGCCCAGCGGGTCACAGCGCGCTATCATCTGGAACCGCTCGACGCCGATGATGTGGCGGCCTACGTGACGCACCGGCTGAATGTCGCAGGGGTCGAACGTCCCATCTTCACCGCTGCGGCAATAAAAAAGCTCAACAGTTTAAGCGACGGTATCCCCCGGGTGATCAATCTGCTCTGCGATCGCAGCCTGCTCGGGGCCTATGCGCTTGGCGAAAACACCGTGACTCCGGCGCTGGTCAAGCAGGCCGCCGAAGAGATTTTCAGCAGTGGTCATAACCGCCAGCCGGCAGATCCGGTCGGCCAGACCATTGTCGCGGCCTGTCTTGCCATCATCGCCCTGGCGCTGGCCGTTTTGGTCGTCAATCTCTGGGTCTTCTGAGTTCTTCTCGTTTATTATTCACTTTTGCCATAGCCACCGCCACCCGGGGTCTCGATGCGGATCACGTCCCCCTTGTTCAGCCGTCTGGAAAACTTGCCCGGCATCACTTCCCGCTGTCCGTTGCGGATCAGCAGGTTCTCTCCTTTCTGCCCGGCGTCCGCGCCGAACAGGCCGTAGGGTGCATGGACCCGGCGTTCGGAGAGAACCGTGATCTCGGCATCAGAGAGCAGTTTGATCTCACGGATCAACCCTTCACCACCCGCATGGGTGCCGGTGCCCCCTGATCCTTTGCGGATGGCATATTCATTGACCAGAAACGGGTAACTGAATTCCAGCGCCTCAATCGGCGTATTGAGGGTGTTGGTCATGTGCGAATGGACTGCCGACTCTCCGGCGCTCCTGGCTGTTGCCCCGCAGCCACCGGCCAAGGTCTCGTAGTAGGCGAAGGGGAGATCTGTCCGTTCGTCTATGCCGCCGATGGTCGTATTGTTCATCGTCCCCTGGCTGGCCGCCGGAATCTGTTCAGGGATCGCCTGTGCCAGGGCACCGAGCACGACATCGACGATGCGCTGCGAGGTTTCGACATTGCCAGCAGCGACGGCGGCCGGGAAATGTGCATCGACGATCGTTCCCTGGTGGGTAACGACCTTGAGCGGCCGCAGACATCCGGCGTTGGTCGGGATCTCCTCGCTGACCAGGGCGCGAAAGACGTAGAGCACTGCCGAAAGGGTGATAGCGTAGACCGCGTTGACGCTGCCGCTGACCTGCGCGGCGCAATCGTTGAAATGGATCAGTGCTTCGTCAGCGACGATTTCGATGCTGACGCCGATGCGGATGTCGTGGCTCTCGATGCCGTCGTCGTCGAGCTGGTCGCTGAAGCTGTAAACCCCGTCCGGTATCGCGGCGATGGTCTGACGCATGACCTGCTCCGCGTAGTCGTTGAGGCTGGCGGCATAGCGGTTGACGGTGGCCGTGCCGTATTTGTCGAGCAGCTCTTCCGTTCTGCGTACGCCGGTCAGGTTGGCCATGATCTGGGCGGAGAAATCCCCCTCGCGCTCCACCGGGGTGCGGACATTGACGAGGATCTGGCCCAGCAGCTTGCGGTCGATCTCGCCCCGCTCGACGAGCTTGACCGGCGAGATGATCACCCCTTCCTGGTAGAGGGAGGTTGACAGCGGCATCGAACCGGCGGCTATGCCGCCGACGTCGGCGTGGTGGGCGCGGTTGGCGACAAAATAGACCGGCCTGTCGTGCCCGCAGAAGACCGGCGCGACCAGGGTGATGTCGGGCAGGTGGGTGCCTCCCTGGAACGGGTTGTTGAGCATGACCATGTCGCCGGGAGCGAAGTCGCTGGCGGCAATCGCCGCCTTGACCGAGAGCGGCATCGAGCCGAGGTGGACCGGAATGTGCGCGGCCTGGGCAATCATGTCCCCCTGCTGATCGAAGATGGCGCATGAGTAGTCGCGGCGTTCCTTGATGTTCGGTGAGAAGGCGGTGCGCCCCAATGAGACGCCCATCTCTTCGGCGATGGCGGCAAAGCGGTTCTTGAAGACCTGCATCAGGATCGGGTTGATGGTCATAGCAGCTCCTTGTCAGCGCCAAGCGAAAGAATCAGGTTGCCGTATTGGTCGACACTGACTGTGGCAAAGGGGGGGACGACGATGGTCGAGGAGTATTCGACGATAATGGCCGGGCCCTGAAAGACGTTGCCGTGGAGCAGTTTGTCCCGGGCGATGACCTGAGTGGGCTGGAAGCGGCCGTCAAAGTAGCTCTGGCGCTCAGCGATGAGCGCTTCAGCGGGCAGCCTTTCTCCGCCATGGGGCAGACAGGGAAATTCAGGCTTTTCTGGCTGACCGAAGGCGCGCAGGCGGATGTTGACCAGCTCGACGCTTTTATCCCGGCTACAGTAGCCGTAGGTCTGTTCATGCAGCCGGTGGAACTCCTCGATAAAGTCGGCGACATAGGGAACCAGAATCTCAAATGACTGCCCCTGGTAACGCATGTCGAGATAGGGCTGAACGCGGATCTGCTGCGCGGCAATCCCTTCCTGCTGCAGGTCCTCCCGGCCTCGTGCGGCAAGTGGAGCCAGCTCGGCGTCGAGCCGTTCATGACTGAGCTGGGCTTCGCTGAGCATGACCGTCTGCGAATAATCCTTGATGACATCGCTCATCAGCATACCGACCGCCGAGAGAATACCGGGGTTACGTGGAATCAGCACCTGCGGCATGTTTAGCTCCCTGGCCAGGTCGGCGGCGTGTAGCCCGCCGGCGCCGCCGAAGGAGAGCAGGGTGAATTCGCGGGGATCGAAGCCGCGTTCTACGGAGATCACCTTGATCGCCCGTTCCATCGTCGTGTTGGCCACCGCGATAACCCCTTCGGCCAGTTCCAGCGGGCTGATCTTGAGCTGATTGGCCAGGGTCACAAAGTGGCGTTTGAGCTGTTCGAGATCAAGCTGCATGTGGCCACCGAGAAACCGATCAGGAATCAGCCGTCCGAGGAACAGGTTGGCATCGGTCACGGTGATCTCTGTACCTTTGCCGTAACAGATCGGGCCGGGATCGGCACCGGCACTTTCCGGACCGACCTTGAGGGCGCCGCCGGCATCGCGGCAGGCGATCGAACCACCGCCGGCGCCGACCGTGTGGATATCGATCATCGGCACCTTGACCGGGTATTCGGCGATACTCGATTCCATGGTCAGCGGCAGTTTGCCGTCGAGCAGAGCGACGTCGGTCGAGGTGCCGCCCATGTCGAAGGTGATCAGCTTGGAAAAGCCGGCCCGGCGGCCCAGTTCAAAGGCACCGACGGCGCCGCCGGCCGGGCCGGAGAGGATGGTGCGTACCGGTTCGCGCATCGCTGTCTCGGCCGAGATGCTGCCGCCGTTCGACTGCATGATGCGGAATGGGCGGCGGCCGATCTGGTGGCTCAAAAAATCGAGGTAGCCGCGCATCTTCGGCGAGACATAGGCGTTGATGACGGTTGTCGAGGTCCGTTCGTATTCACGGAACTCAGCGAGGGTTTCGTACGACAGGGAAAGCGGAATCCCTAAGCAGGCCAGCGCGTCACGGACCTGGCGTTCATGCTCGGGGCTTTTGAACGAGAAGAGCAGCGACACGGCAAGCGATTCGACGCCGGACTCCTGCAGCGGCTGTTTCAGGCGCGCCAGATCCGCCGGATCAAGAGGTTCGATGACCTCGCCGTTCTGGTCAACCCGGCCGGAGATGCCGAAGCGCAACTCACGGGGGACCAGCGGGGCGTTCTTGCGATAGAAGAAGTCGTAGAGATGACCACGGTTCTGGCGGGCGATCTCGATGACATCCTCAAAGCGGCGGTTGGTGATCAACGCGGTTTTCGCTCCGCGTTTTTCCAGAATCGCGTTGGTCGCAACCGTCGAGCCATGAACCAGCTGGTAGTCGCGCTCCGCCGCAATATGGCGGATTCCCTGCAGCACGGCCCCGGCCGGGTTGTGCGGGGTCGACAGGCATTTGTACTCGCCCCAGTTGTCGCCATCCTTCCAGATGAAGTCGGTAAAGGTTCCGCCTGTATCAACACCGATGAGTAGCATGATGAGTCCTCTTTTGTATTTGTAGATGTGTTTAACCAGGGGGGACACGGAGGATAGGGAGAAATTCAGGACAAAAGGCACCCCCCTCAATCCCCCCTATTTTATAGGGGGGAAGCGAGCGTAGCGAGCAGGGGGGTGTTTTTGACCTCCGTGATCTCCGTGTCTGTCGTGGTTCAAATTTTCAAGCTTGTAAAACGGCCACAGCTTAGTGGATTACCCGTCAAAGTGCAAAGGGTTGAAGGCTTTTTAACTTGCCTCCGCCGTGCGCCCATGATAACAGGACAGCGATTTTAAAAAGGAGCAACGATGATTCATCTGACCGATATGACCAAGCAGCACGGCGACCGTGTGCTTTTTAAAAATGCCGGCTTTCAGATTCTGCCCGGAGCCAGAACCGGACTGGTCGGCCCGAACGGGGCCGGCAAGTCGACCATCTTCCGCCTGATCACCGGCGAAGAGGCTCTCGATGGCGGCGAGATCTCCTGCGCCAAGCGGACCGTTATCGGTTACTTCTCCCAGGATGTCGGCGAGATGTCCGGACGCAGTGCCCTTGCTGAGGTCGTCGCGGCCTCCGAGGCGACCGTCAAGCTGGGCGAACAGATCAGCGCCATGGAAGCCCAGATGTGCGAGCCGATGGAGGACGATGCCATGGCCGCCCTGCTCGAGCGCTACGGCGATGCCCAGCAGGAGTTCGAACATCGCGGTGGCTACGACCTGGAACCGCGTGCCCAGGCGGTGCTGACCGGCCTGGGGATCGGCCCCGACGATTACAACCGTCCGGTTGAATCGTTCAGCGGCGGCTGGAAGATGCGGATCGCCCTGGCCCGCATCCTGACCATCAATCCCGATGTGCTGTTGCTCGACGAACCGACCAACCACCTGGACGTGGAGTCGATCGTCTGGCTGGAAAACTGGCTGGCTGAAGACTTTCAGGGGGCCGTACTGATGACCAGCCACGACCGTGACTTCATGAACCGGCTGGTCTCGCGAATTGTCGAGGTCGGCAATGGCGCGATCACCACCTATGGTGGCAATTACGATTTCTACCTGCGCGAGCGCGAAATCCGCCGTGAACAGCTGGAAGCGAGCTTCAAGCGCCAGCAGGATATGCTCGCCAAGGAAGAGGAGTTCATTGCCCGTTTTGCCGCCCGCGCATCCCATGCCGCCCAGGTGCAGTCGCGGGTCAAGAAGCTGGAGAAGATCGAGCGGATCGAACTGCCGCCGGAACAGAAGGTGATCAAGTTCGAATTTTCCGAACCGCCGCGCAGTGGTGACGATGTCATCGCTCTCGACGGCCTGGCCAAGAGTTGGCCGCTGGAAAACGGCGGTGAAAAGCCGGTCTTCTCCGGGATCTCGGGGATGGTCCGGCGCGGCGACAAGATCGCCGTGGTCGGTGTCAACGGTGCCGGTAAGTCGACCTTCCTGAAGACGCTCTGCGGTCAGACCGAACCGACCAGCGGGACGGCGACCATCGGCGCCAATGTCTTTACCGGTTACTTCAGTCAGCATTCGATGGAGCTGCTCGATCCGAAGAAGACCGTCTTTGAAACAGTCCAGGATGCTCTGCCGCAGCAGACCGTCGGCGTGTTGCGCAACCTCTGTGCTGCCTTCCTGTTTCAGGGGGACGATGTCGACAAGCGGGTCGACAAGCTCTCCGGTGGCGAAAAGGCCCGGCTGATCCTCGCGACCATGCTGGGTCGCCCCTTAAACCTGTTGATTCTTGACGAACCGACCAACCACCTCGATATCCAGTCGCGCGAGGTGCTGCTCGACGCGCTGCAGAAATTCACCGGCACCGTGCTTCTGGTCAGCCACGACCGTCACTTCCTGCGTTCCCTGGTGACCCGGGTCTTTGAGATCGATCACGGCGCGCTGATTCCCTATGAAGGGGATTACGAGTATTATCTGGAGAAAACCGGGCGTGAGCACGGTCAGGTCTGAGCGGGTCTGTGGTTTTGACTGTTAAGATCTTGAAATCAAAGACAAAACCGGCGGGTCTCGTCCCGCCAGACGACTGACTTTCCTTTGAGCGCAAAGGAAAGCCAGCAAAGGAAACTTTTTTAATAACGACCTAAGCCATTCATGCCTTCTCCGTTGGTTTAAACCTGCAAAAAGGCACGCGCCCCAAGATGAGCTGCTCTCATCAACGGGCAGAACCGAATTATGCCAAAGGCGCTGCCTTTGGCAGCAGCATAAGAGCCCTCGCTGATGCTGAGGGCTCTTGGGGTGCTTTAGAAGCTGAAGTTCGTTGGTCAGGCTGCTGTGTTGATTGTAGAGCTGCTTGTCTCAAGCAGGCTGTAAAGGCTGTCTGTGCTGTTTTGCAGGTAACTGCTCAGGCCGCTTAGCGAGGCGAAGCTGTTCTCTTGCGGTGGCGGGCCCTGGGGGCGGTTGGCTTCGAGGGCGGCAACTGTTTCATCTTCGCTCAAGACCCCGTCTTCGTCTTCGTCAAAGGCTGAAATCAGGTCTTCGACGCTCAGGCTCTGGCCGGTCGCTGAATTGATCATATCGACCAGGCTTTCTGCCTCGCTGTCATCGATGGTGCCGTTGGAGTTGCTGTCGGCGTTGCTGAACAGCTCTTCTTCCAGGCTTCCTGTCGTCTCTTCCGCTGGTGGTGGCGGTGGTGGACCTTCCGGACGATTGGCTTCAAGGGCGGCCATGGTCTCATCTTCACTTAAAGCGCCGTCACCATCTTCGTCGTAGTTGCTGAAAATTTCATCCGCATTGAGGTTGGCTCCGGTCGCTCCGCTGATTTGTTCGAGCAGGGATGCAAATTCCGTCTGGCTCAGGCTGCCGCTATTGTCTTCGTCTACCGAACTGAACATCTCTTGCGGGGGAAAACCTTTAGGAGCGTCAACCTTTGATGAAGAGCTGTCCGTGGCAGAACTGGAACGATTCGCCAGGCTGTACAGCTGCGAGTTGTAAGCACTGGAGACGATACTGCCGATTGTCATTGTTTCTCTCCTTTTATTGGTGTGCTGCCTTCAGCTTCCGTCTGATAGCTCTTCGACGTATTTTAGGGGCTTTTTGAGAGCAGAAGGGTAACAAGCCTGTAACGCTTTGTAGCTGCGTGGGAGAGATCAGCGCAGGCCCTGCTGGTTACGGATCTCGGCCGGAGCCGGTTCGAAATGGGAGAATTCCATGGTGAAGCTGCCCTGGCCTTTGGTGGCGCTGCGCAGTTCGGTCATATAGCCGAACATTTCGAGCAGGGGAACTGTAGCGCGGATGACATCCTGCCCCGGACGCGAAGTGACCCCTTCAACCTGGCCGCGTTTCTGGTTGAGGCTGCCCATGACCCGTCCCGTGTAGTCGGATGGGGTGACCAGCTCCAGGGCCATGACCGGTTCCAGCAGGGTTGGGCGCCCCTGTTGCAGGAGCTGGGCTACGGCCCGGCTGAGTGCGGCAGAAATACCGATGTCGGTGGTTCTCTGGCTGTCATAGGGGGCGGCGGTCAGGGTCAGCTCCAGGTCGGTGAGTGGATAGCCGGCCAGCGGTCCGGATTGACAGGCAGCGGTCAGTCGCTTCTGAATCAGTTCTGCCAGAGGGGGAGGCCAGGCTGACAGGATATTTTCAGCGATAATAATCTGCGGTCCGGAACGCAACGGTCTGGGGGCGATGGCCAGGGTCACGTCACCACAGTGGAGCTTGCCGTCGATTTCTCTTTCAAAGATTTCGTGGAACTCGGCCTGCCTGGTGACCGTCTCCCGGTAGACGACCTGGGGACGCCCGGTGGACACTTCGACGCCGAAATCACTGCGCAGCCGTTCGCAGACAACCTCCAGGTGTAGTTCGCCCATGCCGGTCAGCAGGGTCTGGCCGGTCTCTTCGTCTTCCCTGACCCTGAAGGTCGGATCTTCCCATTGCAGCTTCTCCAGGGCCAGGGGCAGTTTGTCGCGGCCGTCGATACTTTTGGCCTCGACCGCCAGCGAGACGACCGGTTCCGGATATTCAAGTCCGGCCAGCTGCAGCGGATCCTCCGGACTGCTGAGGGTGTCACCGGTCAGAACAGTTTTCAGTCCGGTTGCGGTGACGATATCCCCGGCTTCGGCCAGGTCAATTCGTTCCCTTTTATGGGCATGCATACGGAACAGCCTGGCGACCTTTTCGACCGAAGCGGTTCTGCTGTTGAACAGGTTGTCACCCGGGTTCAGTTTACCGGCATAGATGCGCAGGTAGGTCAGCTTGCGGCCGTCGTCGGCCAGAACCTTGAAGGCCAGGGCACAGAGCGTCGCCTTGACATCCGTGGTGACCTGACGTTGTTCCTTGCTTGTCAACTGCAGAGCCGGTGCTGGTGGCGTGTCTAGGGGCGAGGGGAGCAGCTGGCAGATCCCCTCCAGGACCGGCTGAACCCCCTTGTTGCGCAGAGCTGAGCCGAGCAGAACAGGAAACAGGCGGCAGCCGATGACACCACGGCGTAACGCTGTAACCAGTCTTTCAGGGGCGATCTGTTTGCCGTCAAGAAAGTCGCTGAGGATGCTGTCATCGAAGTCGGCGACCGCTTCGACCAGCGCGTCGCGTTGTTCCTGTGCCTCGGCCTGTAACTCTGCGGGGATCGGTTGCTCGGTGTAGGTCTTGCCCAGATCGTCGTCACTGAAAATAATCAGCTTTTCCGTGATCAGGTCGACAACCCCGTGAAAATGCTCTTCTTCTCCCAGTGGCAGCTGTAACAGGACCGGCGTGGCAGCCAGTTTGCTGCGCATCGCTTCCAGGACCCGCCGGTAGTCAGCGCCGATGCGGTCCATCTTGTTGATCAGGCAGATGCGTGGCACCTGGTAGCGGTTGGCCTGGCGCCAGACCGATTCGCTCTGGGGCTGGACTCCTTCGACGGCACTGAAAATGGCCACAGCTCCGTCGAGGGCCCGCAGGGAGCGCTCCACCTCAATGGTGAAGTCGATATGGCCGGGGGTGTCGATCAGGTTGAAGGTATAGTCTTTCCAGTGGCAGGTCGTGGCCGTTGCTGTGATGGTGATGCCACGCTGCTGTTCCTGTTCCATCCAGTCCATGACCGCCATGCCATCGTGGACCTCGCCCATTTTATGAATTTCACCGGTGTAGTAGAGAATGCGTTCGGAGACCGTCGTTTTTCCGGCATCGATGTGTGAGATGATTCCAAAATTACGAATGTGGCTGAGAGCATTTGGCATGGTGAACCCCAGTAGCGTGAAGGAGAAACATGAGGCTGAGGTCTTCATCATAACTCAATTTGGCTGTTGAGCGTTAAAATTTATATCTAGTTGGTTCGCTGATAGCCATTTTTGGGGAAGGATAACGAGCGGAAAATAAAAAAAATGCGTCATAAGTGAAAAAATAAAACCGTTAGGTTTCTTATGGTGAGATGCAATTTCTTCACTTGGAACCGCAAGTTAATTTGCTGTGCCTAATATTTGCATATGCTCGTAACTTTTTGCAACACCATTTAAAAAGTCCGTGATAACAGTAAACTGTGAATAAACTTAATTGTTGCCTTAATGAACTTTGTCGTTATGAAAGAGGCTAGGTGCTGTATCGAAACTGTATTTTTGCACAGGGCGAAACGTGAAAAAGAGCATCCGTGGACTGCCAGAGTTGACGAAATTGGAAAATATTTATAGCGTGCGCTATATCAAAACTCAATCGATGTGGTTAATTATGTCGACGTTCAGCGTCATATGTTTGTTTCCTGGTTCGTTACGTAGTCTGGTTTGAAATCTGTCCCAAGTTCACCTTGTAGTCCGATTTTTTCCGTCTAGCAGAACAGAAACACCAATGCTGCATGTCGATGACAGATATGCCGCATGTACGCGTTACCATGTCCGGTTGTCGGTTATGGCGGCGGTGCCTATCCGCGTTCTGGCGGGCATCGTTTCCGCGATAAGAACATCGGAATGCCGCTGAGCGGTTCCATCTTCATGGGGCGTTGAAACAGGCTGTTTTTGCCTGGCCTGCCTCTGTCGTGGGGCAAATCTATTATTTTGAGAATTCATTGACGAGTGTGGAGGGGGGATCACTGTCGTGTCGACGGATGACTGCCTCCACTTATCCTGTAAACGTGGTTGAGGAGGTTAAGTCGTAAAATGTCGAGTCCAATTATCTACGCAGCAATTTATTTCATCATTGTTGTCTTCGGGTCGTGCTTTTACTTCCGGGGCAAAGTCAAGAACGTTGATGACTTCACCACTGGTGGTAAAACACTGAAATGGTACATGGTCGCTTCCGGCCTTGCGCTGATCCCGCTCGGTTCCGGTCACACCATGAACCTCTGGGAAGCATCTGCCGGCCTTGGTGCAGGTGTTCTGTTCTGGCCGGTTATCGTCGGTGGTATCTTCCTGCCGCTGGCAACCCTGTGGTTCGGTCCATGGCTGCGCGAGCTGAATGTTCAGACCTTCCCGGAGTCACTGGAAATGCAGTTTGGCCCAGCTATGGGTTACCTCAATGGTGCAGTTAACACAGCAACCTGGACCGGTATCTGTATGGGTGAGACCCTGGCGACCGGTGGTGCGATCTACGGTCTGACCGGTGGTGCTGTGCCATTCAAGCCATGGTGTATCATCATCGCTTTCGTGCTGATCATCGTTTACGTTATCTTCGGCGGCGTTCTGCAGTTCTCCGTCGTCAGTACCGTCAACGCGACCGTCATGATCGTCGGTTCCTATGCTGCCCTGATTCTGACCGGTGGCTGGCTGACCGCTAATGCTATGGGCTGGGCCGGTGTTGCCGAGTATTACACCTCTATTGGCGAGGCCTGGAGACTGGAAATCTTCCGTTTCTCTCCTGACCTGTTCTTCCAGATCATCATCCCGGTTGCCGTTCTGCACATCACTGCTGCTGCAGTTACCCAGGGTGTTTACATCCCGATCTTCGCTGCCAAGTCAACTCAGGAAGTCCGTAAAGCGACCTTCATGGCTGCAATGGTCAACGGTATGGCGTCCTTCCCGTGGGTTCTGATGGCTATGGCCGCCATGACCATCCCTGCCATCGCTGCCGGTGGTGCCAAGCTGTCGGTCATCAATCATGCGATCCAGAACCTTCCGGCTCCGATCGTCGGTCTGCTGATGGTCTGTCTGCTCGCCGCAACCCTGTCGACCGGTTCCAGTGTTATGCTCGGTAACGCGACTGTTATCGTCGATGTAATTCTCAAGCGTGCCTGTTTCCCGAACATGACCCCGGAAACCCAGTTCAAGCTGATGCGTCCGATGGTTGTTGTCTGCGGTCTGCTTGCTTGCGTACCTGCTTTGTTTGCACCAATGATCTTTCCGATCTTCCTCTGGTGTTTCTCTTTCGGGATTCCGATCTTCTTCGTCTGGTTGGCCGGTATGGTCTGGAAGTGTAGCAAGTCTGCAGCCTGGATCACCATTTTGGTATCCTACATTGTGAACTTTGTCTGGACTTTTGCAACTCCGAGCTGGGCTCCGGGTCCGTTCGCTCTGAACATGTATCCGGTTACCCTGATCTCCCTGGTGCTGGTTATTGTTCTGAATGCAATTCTGCCTGGTGAGGCTGCTCTGCTCAAGCGCCACCGTGCCGGTCAGCTAAAAGGCGTAGCAAAAGCTGCTTAACGAGAAAGAGGAGATTTTCAAATGTTCGTATGGACACTGTTTATTCAAGAATTTCTGATGGCTGTTGTTTTCAGTGGTATTGTCTACGTGATCTGGAAGATGACCAGCAGCAACGGGAAATGGTTTTAATTTTTCTTCCGAATTAAGGAGTTTATAATGGGTAAAGCTGAATTGCTGGTTGCGGCCTACATCTGCTGTATCATGCTGGTGCTTGGCGGCATGGCCCTGATCGGTACGCTGGTCAACAAGGCAAAGAAATAAGGTTACCAAGGTAACCAGATAGCGCCGGCGCTGAACTGATGTTCGGTGGGCGGTGAGTGAAAATGGACTCCCGGCTACATATTTTGTGGTCGGGAGTTTCTTTGTTTGTGGGGTTGGTGTAGATTGTCCCCTTGATTTGTTGTGATGAAACTGGAGAAGGTTGAATGCATATCATCCATCACTATGACGAGTTGTGCAGTGTCGGTGAGCGACTTGACCTGCCCAAGGGGGTCTGCCTGCAGGACATGGTGCCACCGGGAGAGAATTGCGTCTTCCTTCTGGACGAAGGGGTCTGCGCCGCAACCAAGATGACTGAAAGCGGTGGCGAACGGACCTTTACCTATTTTACCCCGCGCTGGCTGTTCAGTATCGTTCCTCTCTACCTCCAGGAATATGCCGATGAGGAGTGGGAGGTACAGTACTATACGCGCACACCCAGCAGCCTGTATCGTATCGCGGCCGATCAGTTCGATGCGATGGTGGAACAATATCCGCTGCTGGCGAAAACCGTCATGAAGGTCCTCTCCTACAACCTCGTCCGCATCCAGTCCAACTTTTTCGACCGGGAGGATCTGCCGGCCTTCTTACGCGTCTGCAAGGTGCTTCTGCAGCTGGATACCGGTGAGGGAATCGCGCCCTTTTTCACCGCTGAAGAGCTTGGCAGCTTTATCGGGGCGCACTCGGTCACGGTGGCCAAGATCATCGTTCAGCTGAAAAGGCATGGCTTTGTCAGCCGTCGCAACCGCCGTCTGTTCGTCGATGACAGAAGCGGCCTGACCCGCGTCCTCAAGGAGCGGATTGTCCTGAACTATTATCAGAATCCTGACGAATCCTGACGAGCTGGGTTTGTCTGAAAGAACAGGGGCCGTCTGTTAGAGCGGATAGCGGAAGGTCTGGCCATCATAGGCCAGGTTGATGCCTTCGGGGAGCTCTCTGTCGTGACGGTCGTGATCGACGTCGTGGGCGATATGGGTCAGCAGAGTCAGCTCGGCCCCGATTCTTTGCGCCATCCTGATCGATTCCGGGATGCAGAAATGGGTCGGGTGGGGATTGAAGCGCAGCCCGTCGAGGATCAGCAGTTTCAGGCCTTTGAGCATCTGTAGGGAATCTTCGGGAATCGCGTTGCAGTCGGTCAGGTAGGCAACGGGGCCACAGCGATATCCGTAGCTTGAGATGTTGCCGTGCTGAATCGGAATCGGGATGATTTCCATACGGCCGACGGTGACCGGGCCGGTCAGTGGCCGCAGGACCAAATTGGGCAGGTAGCCATAGTTTTCTTCGTCGTCAAAGATATAGCAGAATGATTGTTCGATGTGCTTGAGGGTTTCCTCGGAGCCGTACAGGGGGATCGGTGTCTTGCCCTTGTGGTTGAAGGCGCGCAGGTCATCGATGCCGTGGACGTGGTCAGCATGGCCATGGGTGTAGAAGACGGCGTCGACCTGCCGGATATGGGCGCGTAAGGCCTGGTGGCGAAGATCCGGTGAGGTGTCGATCAGGATGCTCTTGTCGCCGTCGGAAAGCAGGGCGCTGCAACGGGTCCGGCGGTTGTGGCGATTATGATCGATCGCAGAGCGACAGACGGGGCAGTCGCAACCGACAACCGGTATGCCGGTGCTGGTCCCTGTTCCGAGCAGGGTTATGGTGAGAAACTGCTGTTGCATCCTGTGTGGCCGTTGGTGTAAGAGTTGATGCGGTTATGTTTCAATTTACACTTTGCTTTCGGACCAGACAATAGTAGATTTCCAGAACAGAGCCTTTATATCATTTGGCCCGTTTCTCAAGTATTGTGCCCAAGGATGCGTTACTATGACAGAAAAGAGTAAAGAACAGCTGAATCGGCTCTGTTGTCATTGTATCCGCCACTGTAAACAGCCGGAAAGCATTGTCATGCTTGAATGCCCCCGCTACCAGCCTCGTCCGTTCAAATCTGAAGAACTCAACTTTCGGCAGCTCGATCTGTTTTCCTGAGCGGATTGTCTCAGGCGATAAACTGTTTCAGGAAATCTTTGACGTAGGGCACAAACTTTTCCGGTTCGACGAGGAAGGAATCGTGTCCGTAGTCTGACTCGATCAGGTGGTAGTCAACCTGCTTGTTCAGGCGTTTGAGTTCGCCGACCAGGTTCTCGGTCTGTTCCGGCAGGTAGAGCCAGTCCGAGCTGAAGGCAAACCAGAGTGACGGACAACTGATCCGTTCGAGGGCCTCGCTCAGGGAGTCGAAATTCCAGGCGATGTCAAAAAGATCGAGGGCCTTCGACAGGTAGAGGAAGGAGTTGGTGTCGAAGTGGTCGACGAAATTCCCACCGTTGTAGTCGAGATAACGTTCGATCTCAAACTGACCGAAGAAGTCAAACATCCCGTCGCGTAACGAGAAGCGCCGGTCGAATTTAAGCTGCATCGACTTGTCGGACAAAAAGGAGATGTGTCCTACCGCACGGGCCAGGGCCAGGCCGTCGGTCGGCGGGTGTTCAAGCTGGTAGTTCCCCTTCTTCCACAGCGGGTCGTTGAAGACGGCTTTGCGGGCCAGGGCGTTGAGGGCGATCGCCATGGGGGAGGTACTCCCGGTCCCGGCAATCGGGATAATCGATCTGACCATCTCAGGGTAGAGCACGCCCCACTCCAGGGTCTGCATGGCTCCCATCGATCCGCCGATAACTGCGGCCAGTGAGGGGATGCCCAGGTGGTCGAGCAGCAGTTTCTGGGCCCGGACCATGTCACGAATCATGACAACCGGAAAATTCAGCCGGTATGGACGTTTGGTTCTCGGGTTGATGCTGGCCGGTCCGGTTGAGCCCTTGCAGGAGCCGATGACATTGCTGCAGATCACGAAAAAATGGTCGGTATTCAGGGCTTTGCCGGGGCCGATCATGTGGTCCCACCAGCCGGGTTTGCGTTCGTCCTGGTCGTGATAACCTGCTGCATGGGCATCGCCGGTCCAGGCGTGAGCGGCAAGGATGACGTTCGACTTGTCGGCGTTCAGGGTTCCGTATGTCTCATACGCCAGGGTCAGCGGGCCGAGCAGTCGACCGCTTTCCAGCTGTAATTCGACGTCAAGTTCGGCGTATTCAGTTTTAACGAGACCGACACTG
This sequence comes from Geopsychrobacteraceae bacterium, assembly GCA_963676795.2. Lineage (GTDB taxonomy): Bacteria > Desulfobacterota > Desulfuromonadia > Desulfuromonadales > Geopsychrobacteraceae. The sequence goes on from CAXXTB010000002.1 coordinate 745,242, forward strand.
TTTTCCAACGCAGCTTCCTTCGCGCACAAAAAAGCAATAAAAAAAGACCTCTACGGGAGAGGCCTTCTGATACGTGTACGGAGTATCTTTTGACCGTCCCCATCTGCCCCTGATGATATCGTGACCAGGGCAGGAATTGGCACCAGACGGCTTCTTTTCATGAGTGAAGCCCGGTTGCCGTGGCTTCAAAGGGCCTTATCCCTCCACCACTCTCGATAAAGACGTTGCCTGACACTGAATCAGGTCAAATGTTTGTGGACTCTAGCCCAGTCATTTCGCTTTGTCAATGAATCTTAGGGAGTGCCGGTTGCGAAAGAGTCTACCTGTGATTAAGAAATAGACAGTGATGGCTATTTTTTAATCAACTGTCGTGAGGGTGGATGCTCTAAATGGTTAAGAACAGGTTGATCGGATAATCGGCACGACACTTGAATGCATTTACCGGTTCGCTGTTCAACAAAACGACAATGTTGTCGCTCTTAGTAATCAATGACGAGGAGGTCTTGATAATGGAAGCTTCTGTGGATGCTCTGCGCCATAGCGGGGATGTGCTGTTTTTGCTCTTGGGGGCTGTCATGGTTTTCGCCATGCACGCCGGTTTTGCTTTTCTCGAGGTTGGAACTGTCCGCCGCAAAAGTCAGGTCAACGCATTTGTAAAAATTCTCTCCGACTGGTCGGTTTCGACAGTTGTCTATTTTCTGGTTGGTTATCCGATCTCCTACGGTGTTCATTTCTTTGTTTCCGCCAATGATCTGCTCGGCGGCAATCAGGGGTATGAGCTTGTCCGTTTCTTCTTTCTGCTCTGTTTTGCCGCCTGTATTCCTGCCATTATTTCCGGTGGTATTGCCGAGCGTGCCAAATTCTGGCCGCAGGTTCTCGCCGGAGCCATCTTTGCCGGGATTTCGTATCCGATCTTTGAATCGCTGATCTGGGGTCAGAACAGTGGCGCTCTGCAGGGCTTTTTTGAGTCAACTTTCGGGGCCCAGTTTCATGACTTTGCCGGGAGTGTTGTTGTGCACTCTCTTGGCGGTTGGCTGGCGCTGCCGGCTGTTCTGGTCCTCGGTCCACGGATGGGGCGCTTCGTCCGGGGCCGCAGCCAGGCGATTCCGATCAGCAATATTCCGTTTCTTGCCCTCGGCAGCTGGATTCTCGCGGTCGGCTGGTTTGGCTTCAACGTGATGAGTGCCCAGAGCCTTGAAGGGGTTTCGGGACTGGTTGCCGTCAACTCACTGGCCGCCATGGTCGGTGGGGTGCTTTTTGCTCTGGTTGCCAGCCGCAATGACCCCGGCTTTGTTCACAACGGTGCCCTGGCCGGTCTGATCGCCGTCTGTGCCGGTTCCGACCTGATGCATCCGATCGGTTCATTTTTTGTCGGCGGTATCGGCTCACTGATCTTCGTTTACGGCTTCCAGATTGAACAGGAAAAACTGAAGATTGACGATGTTCTCGGTGTCTGGCCACTGCACGGGGTCGTCGGTACCTGGGGCGGCATTGCTGCCGGAATCTTCGGTCTGGAGTCGTTGGGCGGCCTGGGTGGCGTCTCCTTCATCAGCCAGTTGGCAGGATCTGTCATGGCTCTGGTTTACGCCCTGGTTACCGGTTTTGTCGTCTATAAGGTCATTGACAAGGTCAAGGGGATTCGTCTGGATGACGAACAGGAGTTCAGTGGTCCTGACCTAAGTATCCACCAGGTCAATGCTTATCCGGAAGAGACGGTTAAGTGAAATTAATTTTAGGGTGAATTGACGTCTCGTGTTTACATAGTAGACTTCAGATAACTCGTTATTTGCAGGGGGCTGTGGCAACCCTCTGTTTTCCCCTGGACGTCCTATCCCTCCTGGACTCCAGGGTTTTTTTTGTCCGCTGTCAAAGTCAGTTACTGACTTTGACATAATTCGATTCTGCCCGTTGATGCGCTTGCGCATCTTGGGCGCGTTCCGTCTTGCTGGTTTGAGCCGTCAGAAGAAGGCACAAGTGGCTTAGGTCCTCCCTGTGTCAGGATAGATGTCGCCTCTCTTTGATATTCTTTGAGTAAACCCGAGGGGCTGAAAGTGAGACCGAAATGAGTCAATATCAGTTTTTTAAGATCAAATGCTCGGGGTCGCGCCCCGCACGGCGCCTTACTCTTTTGTCTTGCCACAAAAGAGTAAGCAGAAAAGGGCAGATAAAAGCTGACGATTGTTGATCGGGTTTTCTTCGTGGCGTCACACCAGCATCTGACTGAGTGCCCGACGATGAGCTGGGCTCATCTGATGGGCAGAACCGGAAAAACTCCACGATGCGGAGTTTTGATTGGGATTGAAAATGGCAAAAGGCCCGGTAAATACCAGGCCTTTTTGATGGAGATGTTCGCGCCCTGCGATGTTTAGCAGGCTTTGCAGGTTCTGAGTTTTTCCAGCTTTTGCTGCTGGCGCCTGGCCAGATCGCCGATTGAATGGCGTTTCAGAACCGTTGCCATGGCTGTCTGGGCTTCGTCCCAGGCTTCATGGGCGGCACAATAGCTGTCGCGTTCGCAGCTGTGAGAGTCGAGCAGGCAATGGTTCAGTTTCAGGGTTCCTTCCTCTGCCTGAAGGATGTCGAGCAGGGTGATCTCGTCAGCTGATTTGGCCAGTAGAAATCCGCCACCAACGCCCCGCTGGGAACTGACAATACCCGCCTTGATCAGCGGCTGGAGTATTTTGGTCAGAAAGGCCGGCGTAATATCCTGGGTTTTACAGATATCCTTCTTCAGGACAATGTCGCCGGGGGGCTGTTGGGCAAGATAAATAACTGTTCGGACGGCATATTCGGTAGCGCGTGTTATGACCACTTGTCTGACTCCTTCATTGAATCTTTACTTTATGGGTTATGAATACACCGAAGATCAGATGATGTCAATCTTCAGTTATGTTTCCCCGCAGAAAGGTGCTTGACAAGACCAGGCACTCGACTCATTCTCTAATGAATCAATCAAACTGCTACTTATGTATGGCTATGATGTCTGATAACATTTCCCAGGATATGCCCGTCGTCGGACGTTTCGCGCCAAGCCCGACCGGTCCCATGCATTTTGGAACCCTGGTCGCGGCCTTGGGAAGCTATCTGATGGCCAGGCAGGCAGGCGGAACCTGGCGGGTCAGAATCGAAGACCTCGATCCACCGCGCGTTGTGCCCGGTGCTGCGGACCAAATGCTTTTTCTGTTGGAAGCCCTGGGGCTGACCTGGGACGGCCCGGTTGTCTGTCAGAGTCAGCGTTTCGAACGCTACCGTGAAGTTCTTGACCTGTTGCGGGCCAAGGATCTGCTCTTTGACTGTAACTGTTCCCGCCGCGAGGTTCTGGCCAGCGCTCCGCACCGAGGCGAAGACGGACCTGTTTACCCGGGAACCTGTCGCACCGGCATGAGAGGTCGGCGTGCTGAAACGGCGGTCCGCTTGCGCGTGGCGAACCGGACGCTGTCGTTTGTTGACGTTATTTTCGGACCACGAACGCAGAACCTCGAGACCGAACTCGGTGATTTTGTTCTTCATCGCGCTGATGGTGAGTTTGCGTATCAGCTCGCGGTTGTTGTCGATGATATGGATGCGGGGATCACCCAGGTTGTCCGTGGGGCCGATCTGCTTGCTTCGACACCGCGTCAGATCTATCTCTACGAGTGTCTGGGAGCTGCGCTGCCGTACTATTACCATCTGCCGCTGGCGCTTTCCGCTTCGGGCGAAAAGTTGAGTAAGAGGGATGGTCCGGCGCTCATTGTGACGCGTGAAAATGGTGCTCAGCTGATGTGGCAGGTCCTTCGCTTTCTCGGCCAGAATCCGCCGGACGAGTTGCGTCGCAGTCAGCCGCGGGAGCTTCTTGACTGGGCCCTGGCTCATTTCAGCTGTGGCGCTGTTCCGGCCGAGAACCGCTGCTTCAGTCCAAAACCGTAAGATCTTTTGGTTGGGTTGTTTTATATGGAGTTGCTCACCCCTTAACGATAAGGAGAGATGAAATGAAAAAGTTGCTGTTGGCCCTGCTGTTGATCCTGCCGCTCGCTGCCTGTGGGAGCGGTGTTTACAAGATCCCCAAGCAGGAATATCAGACCAAGGTCCAGGTACTTGGTGTCCTGCCGATCCTGGTTGATCGTGCCTCCGGCGTCGATTATCCCCAGGCGGAAGCGCTGTTTGATCTGGTTGAAAGATCGACTGTGGAGAAAGAGAAGTATCTGGTCGACAAGTTGAAGGAGAAAAAAGGCTATTTCGATATCCGGCCGATTTCCCTGAACGGTGGGCTTGTCGCCATGTCGCTGATCGGCAACGGACGCAAGCATGACGCCAAGGGCTATCCGGCCGGCTATCTGTTTGATACGGCCACAGTCGTCGAGATGGCTCGGAGTCATGTTGTGGATGCCGTGCTGATCGTTGTTCTGTCCGGTGAGAAGGTGACCGAAACCCGGCGCTCCAGAACCAAGCTGGAGAGTCTGAATACCCAGTACAGCGATATCCTGGCTACGGCCGCTGTTGTTGACCGAAGCGGCAATGTGCTGTGGCAGATGAACGGTCCTGAGGCTTATCAGTTCCTGCAGTTGCAGTATCCCGATTTCGACGAGGCCTATTTCAACCGCACCGATTATGTCAAGGTCAAGGACATTACCATGTCCGGTTTAGAGCGGGTGTTGGCCGAAGACCCGGATCGCGATGGCGTGAGGCATCTGCCCGGGGTTTATGCCGATCTGTTCTCGGAGATCGCTGCGGGGATCAGTCCCAACCTGCTCGATGTGCTGCGTCGCTGACCAGAATTTACTGTTGATTTCATTCTGTTTGTTGAGTACTTTTTATTTTCCAGGTTGACAGGGGATGCCAAAGCAGGTAAAAGCTTTCATACTTAACTAGTGTGTGGCTTTTGCCTGCTTTTTTTGTCCGACCTTGGCAGGTTAAGAATAAGACCCGTCAAAACCTGAACGAAATCCCGATTCCAGCTAGACATTTCATATATAAGTAAATCAGCTATCACGTATACGAGCGATTAAAATACAACGAATTTTATTCATTCCCTGATCTCTTTGTTAATATTAAACAGTTGAACAAACATTTAGCCTGGCAACCGCCCGTTGTCAGCTCTACCTGAAACCGCATTCAAGCGTGCGGGCCGGAGAGTCCATCTATGAATCTGAAAGACCTTAAGCAGACAAAAATCTCTGAACTTATTGCCCTGGGCAAAGATCTCGGCCTGGAAGAAATCGGCGGCATGCGCCGTCAGGACCTGATCTTCAACATTCTTAAAGCAACCGCTGCAAAGAAGCAGGCGATTTTTGGTGAAGGGGTTCTTGAAATTCTGCCGGACGGTTTCGGCTTCCTGCGCGCTCCCGACGCCAACTATCTGCCGGGCCCGGATGATATCTATATCTCCCCGTCGCAGATTCGCCGGTTTGCCCTGCGCACCGGTGACACCGTTGCCGGCCAGATCCGTCCGCCAAAAGAAGGGGAGCGCTACTTCGCTCTGCTCAAGGTCTCCGAGGTCAACTTCGAAGATCCGGCCAAGATGCGTGAGAAGACCTTTTTCGACAACCTGACTCCGCTCTACCCGGAAGAGCAGCTCAAGCTTGAAACCTGCTCCGACAACTACTCGACCCGGGTCATGGACCTGGTCGCGCCGATCGGTAAGGGGCAGCGCGGACTGATTGTTGCGCCGCCACGGACCGGTAAGACCGTCCTGCTCCAGCAGATCGCCAACTCCATCTCCCAGAACCACCCGGAGGTCTACCTGATCGTCCTGCTCATCGATGAGCGTCCGGAGGAGGTCACCGACATGCAGCGTAACGTCAACGGCGAGGTCATCTCCTCGACCTTTGACGAGCCGGCCAACCGTCACGTCCAGGTTGCCGAGATGGTTATCGAGAAGGCTCGCCGTCTGGTTGAGCATAAGCGCGATGTCGTCATTCTGCTCGACTCGATCACCCGTTTGGCCCGGGCCTACAACACCATCATCCCATCGAGCGGCAAAATCCTCTCCGGTGGTGTCGACGCCCATGCCCTGCACAAGCCGAAGCGCTTCTTCGGTGCCGCGCGTAACATTGAAGAGGGGGGCAGCCTGACCATCATCGCCACCGCGCTGATCGATACCGGCAGCAAGATGGACGAGGTTATCTTCGAGGAGTTCAAGGGCACCGGTAATATGGAGCTCCACCTCGACCGCCGCCTGGCCGACAAGCGGACCTTCCCGGCGATGGATATCAACCGCTCCGGTACCCGTAAGGAAGACCTGCTGGTCGATGCAACCCAGATGCAGCGCACCTGGCTGCTGCGCAAGGTGCTCTCCAGCATGAACACCGTCGACAGCATGGAGTTCCTGCTCGAGAAACTGGCCGAAACCGAATCGAATCAGCAGTTCCTTGATTCGATGAACCAGTAGTCGCCAGACTTAAAATCAAGATAAAAAAAGCTGCAGATCCCTCAGGGATCTGCAGCTTTTTTTATGCCTGTTTTCGCTCTTATCAATTCGATTGACAAAAGCTGTAACTGGCAGTATTAGCCATGTTTGTCAGGGTTTGTTTGAGGGGCTTCGCCCTCTTTTCGTGCTGTTCCGGCCAAACCCGCTTTCTCCTGCCTTATGAGGTCTGGCAAGCTGTATGTTACATCCCGATACTGAAGTGCGTTTCGTCGATCCGCTGATCGGCCATGGTGTTTTTGCAACAAAGCTCATTCCGCGCGGAACCCTGACCTGGGTTCTTGATAAGTTCGACCGGCTCTACACTGAGGCCGAGGTCCGTCAGCTCGACTTGCCCTACCAGGAGATCCTTGAGCGTTACTGCTTCAGGAACCGGGAGGGGCGCTGGGTGTTCTGCTGGGATAATACGCGTTTCATCAATCACAGCTTCAGTGCCAATTCGATCGCCACGCCGTATGGCTGCGAGCTGGCGATCCGCGATATCCAGCCCGGCGAGCAGATCACCAACGACTACGGTTTCTTCAATATCATCGAGCCGTTTGACTGTGCTCCCGAGGAGGGCTCGCCGCGCACCCGGGTCATGCCTGACGATCTGCTGCGCTACGCCCCTTTCTGGGACGCTTTGCTGGCCAGTGCTTATCCTGATTTTGTCGCTGTAGAACAGCCCCTGCTGCGCATTCTATCGCCTGGAAGCGCCGCACTGCTGACGGCCGTAGCTCGTGGAAAAACTGCGCCGCAGTCGGTCAGCGTCAACTATTTCGCCGATCCTGTCCTCACGCAGGAGTCCTGTGTATGATCCGCGTCATTCGCCTCACGGCAGATAATTACCCGCACCACGAGACGCAGATCATGGGCTCTGAGGAGCTGTTTCCCGAGGATATCCGTGAAACGACAGAGGCCTATCTGGATGCCCTGAACCGTGACAGGGTGCAGGCCTTTGTTTCCTTTTGCGGCCATGAATACGCCGGTAACGTCGTCGGTTTTCCGCTCTGTTCTGAACAGAGCCGGATTCTGCGTTTTGATGAGATCGATGTCTGTCACGAGGGGCTGATCTATCTCTTCAATATCGTGGCCATGCCCGCTTTCAGCGGGATCGGCGCCGGCAAGAGTTTGCTGCATCAGTTTCTCACCAGTGCCTGGGAGGCCGGATTTGACCGGGCCGGCGGGCATTTTCGCGGCAACGGTTCCTTGAGCAATTTTCTCAAGATTGGCGGTCAGGTTCTCGGCACTTTCGACGACTGGTTCGAAACCGGCGAGACCTACTCCTACTGTGAAATCGACCTGGCAAGAACCGTGGCGAAATGTGGTTTGTAGCTGGCCGGACCTCAGAAAAAACTTGCCTGGCAGGGCGAAAAGTGCTAAACAACCTTTTCGCAAAATACTATCAAGCCTGTACAAAGCCAGGCGCTAGGGAGATGACATAATGAAAGAAGGAATCCATCCGTCATATCATGACATTACCGTTCGTTGTGACTGCGGTAACACCTTTGAGACTCGTTCGACTCTGACCGAAGAGATCCATACTGAAATTTGCTCCGCTTGCCACCCATTCTACACCGGCAAGCAGAAACTGATCGATACCGCCGGTCGTATCGAGCGTTTCCGCAAAAAGTACGCCCAGAAGTAATCGGGTAGACAGGATTCGAGGCGGCCCGTTGGGGCCGCCTTTTTTGTTTCAGCCGGTTTTCCCGGCTTCACGTTTTCTGCCCTCTGTTGAAAGAGACCTATGTTCGCAAATCTCGAAGATGTTGTAGACCGGTTCAGGGAAGTCGAAGGACTGCTTTCCGATCCGGCTATTATCGGTGACCAGAAGCGTTATCGCGAGTTGACCAAGGAGCACGCCGACTTGAGTGAACTTGTTTCGGTCTATAACCGTTACAAACAGGTCTTGGGCGAGATCAAAGGCAACCGCGAGCTGCTCCAGGACAGCGACCCCGAGATGAAGGAGCTGGCCAAGGCCGAGCTGCCTGAACTGGAAGAACAGCAGAAGGCGCTGGAAGAGGAATTGCGCGTCCTGCTGCTGCCCAAGGACCCGAACGACGACAAGAACATCATCCTTGAGATCCGCGCCGGAACCGGCGGAGATGAGGCGGCCCTGTTCGCTGCTGACCTGTATCGCATGTACTCCCGTTATGCCGATCGCAACGGCTGGCGGGTCGAGCTGTTGAGTCTTTCCGAGACCGATGGCGGGGGCTTCAAGGAGGTCATCGCCCTGATCAGTGGCGAGCGGGTCTATTCGCGACTCAAGTTCGAAAGCGGCACCCACCGCGTGCAGCGCGTTCCCGAAACCGAGACGCAGGGGCGGATTCATACCTCGGCCTGTACCGTTGCCGTGCTGCCGGAAGCCGAAGATGTCGATATCGAGATCAACCCGGCGGATATCCGCATTGACCTCTATCGTTCTTCTGGTGCCGGTGGTCAGCACGTCAACAAGACTGAATCTGCGGTGCGCCTGACCCACATTCCGACCGGTGTTGTTGTCGCCTGCCAGGAAGAGAAGTCGCAGCACAAGAACAAGGCCAAGGCGATGAAGGTCCTGCAGAGCCGGATCTTCGATCAGATGCAGGCCGCCCAGCAGGCCGAAATGGCCGCCGACCGCAAGAACCAGGTCGGGAGCGGCGATCGCAGCGAGCGGATCCGCACCTATAACTTTCCTCAGGGGCGTTGTACCGATCACCGGATCGGTCTGACTCTCTACAAGCTCGACGCGATCATGCAGGGGGATGTCGATGAGATCGTCGATGCCCTGATTACCGACCAGCAGGCGGCTCAGATGAGCCAGCAGGAGAACTGATCTTTTGGCGGAGAGCTGGACAGTCCTGAAAATGCTGAGCTGGATGACAGATTTCTTCGGCGAAAAAGGGATCGACAATCCACGCCTCGATGCCCAGTTGATGCTGGCTCAGTTGCTCGGTCTCGACCGGATCGGGCTTTACATGCAGCATGATCGTCCTCTCGATGCGGCGGAGCTCGACCGCTTGCGTCCGCTGGTCAGGCGCCGGGGGCAACGCGAGCCGCTGCAGTACCTGCTCGGTGAGGCCGAATTCTGGTCGCTCCCCTTCAAGGTTTCTCCGGCGGTGCTGATCCCGCGCGCTGATACGGAAATCCTCGTCGAAGAGGCTCTCAAACAGGCTGGAGAGCGTGCCGGACAGGGATCAGTGATCGATGTCGGCACCGGCAGCGGCGCCATTGCCGTCAGCCTGGCCAGCGAACTGGCCGAATGGCGGGTGACGGCCTTCGATATCTCGGGTGATGCCCTCGCGATTGCCAAAGCCAACGCCGAACTCAATCATTTGTCACAAAGAATCGATTTCTGTCAGGGAACTCTTGCCGAATTGCCTGCGGAAAAGTATGATCTGATCGTTTCCAATCCCCCGTATATCGACGCCGATGAATGGACCGGGCTGATGCCTGAAGTCCGGGATCATGAGCCGAAGCTGGCACTGGTCGCTGCCAACAATGGCCTTGAGTGCTATCAGTTGCTGGCAGGCCAGGCCGCCCGCTGTCTTAACCCCGGGGGCTGGCTGCTGGTGGAGATCGGGTATCAGCAGGGGGATGCGGTCATGCAGCTGTTTGCAGCTGTCGGCCTTAAGAATGTCTACCTGCGTCAGGATTATGCCGGGCAGCCGCGGGTTGTCGGCGGACAATTGTAAAGTGATTTCGGCATCCCGTTCCGAGATGTCTGAAGCGTTTTTAAAAAGCTAAAGAGGGCTTTGAATTGGATAAGATCGTCATTAAAGGGGGGCAGCGTCTGAACGGAGAGGTTCAGGTCAGCGGATCAAAGAACTCGGCATTGCCGCTGCTCTTTGCGACCCTGCTTGCTCCCGGGACTCATCAGATCAGCAATGTGCCTTTTCTGCGCGATATCAATACCGCAGTCAAGGTCCTTCACGAGCTCGGGGCTGTTGTGGTCCAGGGGCGCGAATATATGACCATCGATGCGACCCGGATCGAAAGTGTCCAGGCTTCTTACGACCTGGTCAAGACGATGCGTGCCTCGGTGCTGGCGCTGGGGCCGCTGTTGGCCCGTTTCGGTCATGCCCGGGTCAGTCTGCCGGGCGGCTGTGCCATCGGTGCCAGGCCGATTGATCAGCACCTTAAAGGGCTCGAGGTGCTGGGCGCGAAGATCACTCTCGATCACGGCTACGTCGAGGCGACCGCCGAGCGGCTGCGTGGCGGGACGATCACCTTCGACATGCCGACCGTCGGTGGTACCGAAAACCTGCTGATGGCTGCGGCCCTCGCCGAAGGGGAGACGCTGATCGAAAACGCGGCCCGCGAGCCGGAGATCGTTCAGTTGGCCGAGGCCCTGAATGCCATGGGCGCCAGGATTGAAGGGGCGGGAACTGCGATCATCCGCGTCAAGGGGGTCGAATCTCTGCGGCCGATGCAGTGCCGGGTCATTCCGGATCGCATCGAAGCCGGGACCTTCATGATTGCGGCAGCGATTACCGGTGGCAATGTCCTGGTCCGTGATGCTCTGGAAGACGATCTCGCCGCCCTGATCGGCAAGCTGAAAGAGGCCGGTGTCGGTGTCACGCCTGAAGCAGGCGGTCTGCGCGTCACGGGACCTGCGCAGATCGAACCGGTCGATATCCGCACCAGCGTCTTTCCCGGTTTCCCGACCGATATGCAGGCCCAGTTCATGGCTTTGATGACCAGGGCCACGGGAACGAGTAAAATTTCGGAGACGGTTTTTGAAAACCGTTTCATGCATGTCTGTGAACTGCAGCGGATGGGCGCCAATATCCAGATCGACGGCCACAGTGCCATTATCCGCGGCTGCGAAAGTCTGACCGGTGCGCCGGTTATGGCCACCGACCTGCGCGCCAGTGCATCCTTGATCCTGGCCGGGCTGGCGGCTGAAAATACCACGGAAGTCTCCCGTATCTACCACCTGGATCGGGGTTATGAAAATATTGAGCAGAAACTGGCAGCGTTGGGTGCGAATATCTGGCGCGAGCAGGAGTAAAGCATGAGTGACTGGATTACCTTCGCCCTGCCGAAAGGGCGGATCATGCAGGATTCGATGGAGCTGTTTAGCCAGATCGGGATTACCTGCCCTGAGATGAACGAGGAAAGCCGCAAGCTGGTTTTCGAAAACAAGGAGCAGAAGTTCCGCTTCATGGCGGTCCGCGCCACCGACGTGCCGACCTATGTCGAGTACGGCTGCGCCGACCTCGGGGTCGTCGGCAAGGACACCCTGATGGAACAGGGGAAGAACCTCTATGAGCCGCTCGATCTGAAGTTCGGTTACTGCCGCCTGGTGGTTGCCGAGCCGAAGGAGCTGAAAGAATCGGATAATCCGCTCAACTGGTCGAACATTCGTGTCGCCACCAAGTATCCCAACGTCACCGAACGCTACTTCGCTTCAAAGGGGATTCAGGTTGAACTGATCAAGCTTTACGGTTCGATCGAGCTGGCTCCGCTGGTCGGTCTCTCGGAACGGATCGTCGACCTGGTCTCGACTGGTGGCACCTTGAAGGCCAACAATCTGGTCGAGGTCGAGACGATCGCCGAGATCACCAGCCGGCTGATTGTCAATCCGGCCAGCCTCAAGACCAAGCATCAGCGTATTAGTGCTATAATCGAAGGTCTGGAAAAAGTCATCGGTGACGAGGTCAGAATCTCATTGTAGGACGGAGTAATAGCATGATGCGTTTATTGAAATTCAGTGATGCCGATTTTGCCGAACAGTTCCGCCGCATTGAACAGCGCGCCGAAGAGGTTCCAGCCGGTATCGAGGACACCGTAAAAACAATTATTGCCGATGTCCGCCAGCGTGGCGATGCGGCGGTCTTCGAGCTGACCGAGAAGTTCGACCGCCTGAAACTGGACAGCAGCAGTGTCGAGGTCTCGCAGGCCGAGATCGACGCGGCGCTGACCAAGGTCTCGGCCGAATCGCTGGCGGCTCTCAAGCTGGCCGCCGAGCGGATCGCCGCCTATCACGCCAAACAGAAGCAGGAAACCTGGCTGTCGACTGACGAAGAGGATGTCCTGGTCGGCCAGATGATCCGTCCGCTCGACCGGGTCGGCATCTATGTGCCGGGTGGCAAGGCGACCTATCCCTCATCGGTGCTGATGAACGCCGTACCGGCCAAGGTTGCCGGGGTCGGCGAGATCATCATGGTCGTGCCGATGCCGGGTGGCGAAGTCAACCCCAACGTTCTGGCCGCGGCACGGATTGCCGGTGTCGACCGGATCTTCAAGATCGGCGGCGCCCAGGCCGTTGCTGCGCTGGCCTACGGGACCGCATCGGTGCCACGGGTCGACAAGATCACCGGGCCGGGCAACATCTATGTCGCCACCGCCAAGCAGCTGGTCTTCGGCCAGGTCGATATCGACATGATCGCCGGACCGAGCGAGATCCTGGTTATCAACGACGGCAGCGGCAATGCCGCGCACATCGCCGCCGACCTGCTTTCCCAGGCCGAGCATGACGAGCTGGCATCAGCCGTGCTCTGTACCTCCTGCGAGAAGATGGCCAAGGCCGTCCAGGAGCAGGTCGAGCTTCAGCTCGAGCAGCTGAGCCGCAAGGCGATCGCGCGCAAGTCGATCGACGACTACAGCGCCATCATCCTCGCCGAGAGCCTCGACGAAGCGATCGAGTTCTCCAACCGCATCGCGCCGGAACACCTGGAGCTGGCGGTCGATAACCCGTTCGCGATCCTGAGTAAGATCCGTCATGCCGGGGCGATCTTCATGGGCCACCACACCCCTGAAGCGGCCGGTGATTACCTGGCAGGGCCGAACCACACCCTGCCGACCGGCGGCACCGCACGGTTCTTCTCGCCGCTCTCGCTCGACGATTTCGTCAAGAAGTCGAGCCTGATTTCCCTGTCACCTGCGGGTTTGAAGCGGCTGGGGAAAGACATTGTCCATATCGCCGAGCTTGAAGGGCTGGATGCTCACGCGAAGTCGGTTTCGATCCGTTTGCAGGACGAGGACTGATAGTTTTTAGGTTTACTCAGCGATCTCTGTGTCCTCTGTGGTTCAATGCTTCTAAAATCTTCACCACTGAGACACAGAGGGCACAGAGAAAGACAAGGATCACTTAGCTGTTGTCGATAAGCACGGTTTACCAGGTCAATAAAATTTTAAGGTTTACTCAGTGTACTCCGTGTCTCTGTGGTGATTGTTTTTTCGGGTTTTAGGCATTTTAACAGGAGGCAATCATGGCCCGTAGCGCCAAAGTTGCACGCGAGACCAAAGAGACCAACATCAGTATCGAGCTGAACCTCGACGGCAGCGGCGAACATCAGATCGACAGTCCGGTGCCGTTTTTCAACCACATGCTCTCGGCGGTTGCACGGCACGGTTTCTTTGATCTTAATGTCAAGGCGACCGGCGATATCGAGATCGACGCCCACCACACCGTAGAGGATATGGGGATCGTCCTCGGTGAGGTGGTCAAGAAGGCGCTCGGTGACAAGGCCGGTGTGCGTCGTTTCGGTCGTTCAACCATGCCGATGCATGAAGCCCTGGCTTCGGTGATCATCGACCTCTCTGGTCGGCCCTATCTGGTCTATAACGTCGATATGCCGAAGGTCAAAGTCGGTGAGTTCGATGTCGAGCTGGTCGAGGAGTTCTTTGTTGCCTTCTGTAACCACTCAGGTGCCAACATCCACGTCAACCTGGCTTACGGCGACAACCTGCATCACATCATCGAGGCGATTTTCAAGGCCTTCGGCCGCGCTCTTGATGAGGCGACCAGTCTTGACCCGCGCATTGTTGGGGTGATGTCGACCAAGGGTTCCCTAGAGTAGTTTCTGCCCGGAAACCGCCCTTTTCCGCAATCTCGGCGTCAGTCGGCGCATTTGGTTGTGCGGCGTAAAGCACTACGCCTCCGCCCAAATGCTTGACTTCCTTGACCTTGCGAAAAATTGCTGGTTTCCGAATCAGAAACTGGTTTTTTGATAATGAGGGATCACCTCAGTAGACCGATCAAAAAGGGCCAGATGCAAGGCTTGCGCAGTCCTGAGTTCTGAGGCGTAGCAGCGCTACGTCGAAGGATGAAGGGCAAGCGTAACGCAGCAGATGGTTCTTTTTCAGCGGTCGGAGTAGATGGATAATGATAAATATAATTGACTATGAAATGGGCAACCTGCGCAGCGTCGAGAAGGCTTTTCAAAGCCTTGGTTTCGCCGCGCGCGTCAGTAACGACCCGAAAGATATCGCAACCGCCGACAAGATCGTCCTGCCCGGCGTCGGGGCCTTCAACGACTGCGTCACCAACCTGCGCAACGGCGGGTTCGTCGAGCCGCTGATGGAGCACCTCGATAAAGGCAAGCCGATGCTCGGGATCTGTGTCGGTATGCAGATGCTCTTCGACGAAGGCGAGGAGTTCGGCATTCATAAGGGCCTGGGGCTGATCCCGGGGCGCGTCGTGCGCTTTCCGGCCGGTATGGTTGAAAACGGTGAAAAGCTCAAGGTTCCGCACATGGGCTGGAACAACCTGGATATCAGCAAACCGTCACCGATTTTCAAAGGGGTCGAATCAGGCAGTTTTGTCTACTTCGTTCACTCCTACTACTGCCAGGCGCAGAACCCGGAGGATATCGCCGCCACCTGCACCTATGGCGATGTAACCTTCTGTGCTTCACTGTGGCGCGGCAATATCATGGCCACCCAGTTTCACCCGGAAAAGAGCCAGACCATCGGTCTGCAGATCTTCCGCAATTTTGGAGAGATGTAAGTGATTATTCTGCCCGCAATCGATTTGAAGGAAGGCCGCTGTGTTCGTCTGGAGCAGGGCTTGATGGATAAAGATACAGTTTACAACGACGATCCGGCCGCCCAGGCGCTGATCTGGCAGGAGCAGGGGGGCGAGCTGCTCCACATCGTCGATCTCGATGGTGCCTTTGCCGGTGTGCCGAAGAACAAGGCTGCCATCGAAGCGATCGTCAAGGCGATCAGCATCCCGTCTGAACTGGGCGGCGGCGTGCGTGATATCGCCACCATCGAAGCCTACCTCGAACTCGGCATCGACCGCGTGATCTTGGGCACCATCGCCAAGGAGAATCCGGCGCTGGTCGAAGAGGCGTGCAAGAAGTTTCCGGGCCATATCGTCGTCGGTATCGACGCCAAGGACGGCCTGGTGGCCGTGCGCGGCTGGGCCGATGTCACCGAGAAGCTGGCCAGCGAGATGGCCAAGGAGATGGAAGGCTTCGGCGTCGAAGCGATCATCTACACCGACATCGCCCGCGACGGCATGATGCAGGGGCCGAACATCGCCGCGACCAAGGCACTAGCCGAAGCGATCAACATTCCGGTCATTGCTTCCGGCGGCCTGTCCAGCATCCAGGACATCCGCAACCTGATGGCGATTGAAGCTTCCGGTGTCACCGGGGTCATCGCCGGCAAGTCGATCTACTCCGGTGCCATCGATCTGCGTGAAGCGGTGGCGCTGACCAAGGGAGCCCGCTGATGCTGACCAAACGGATTATCCCCTGTCTCGACGTCAAGGATGGCCGCGTCGTCAAAGGGGTCAACTTTGTCGAGCTGCGCGACGCCGGTGATCCGGTTGAAGCGGCCGAGGCCTACTGTGCGCAGGGTGCTGATGAGCTGACCTTTCTTGATATCACCGCCAGCAGCGACAACCGCGGCATCATCCTCGATGTCGTGCGCAAGACCGCCGAGCGTGTCTTCATGCCGCTGACCGTAGGTGGCGGGGTACGCGAGGTCGCCGATATCCGCAACCTGCTCAATGCCGGGGCCGACAAGGTTTCGATCAATACTGCTGCGGTGCATAACCCCGAGTTTGTCCGTGAGGCAGCCCAGCGCTTTGGCAGCCAGTGTATCGTTGTTGCCATCGATGCCCGCCGCGTTGAAGGCTCCAATCCGCAGGCCTGGGAGGTCTACACCCACGGCGGCCGCAAGCCGACCGGCATCGACGCCATCGAATGGGCGAAGAAGATGGAAGACTACGGCTGTGGCGAGATCCTCTTGACCTCGATGGACTGCGACGGCACCAAGGCCGGTTTCGATATCGAACTGACCCGCGCCGTCAGCGATGCCGTCGAGATTCCGGTCATCGCTTCGGGCGGTGTCGGCAATCTGGAGCATATCCGTGAAGGTCTGGTCGAAGGGGGCGCCAGCGCCGCCCTGGCCGCGTCGATCTTCCACTTCAAGGAATACACCATCGCTGAGTGCAAAGAGTATCTCAAGCAGCATGGCGTACCAGCCCGTATTTAAGGAAGGGGAAACATCATGAGTGAGAACAAGACCCCGGATCAGGATATCCTGAATGCGATCTACCAGATCGTCCTTGAGCGCAAGGCAATGGCCGATGGCGAGAAGTCTTACGTCAAGTCGTTGTTTGACAAGGGACTGGACAAGATCCTCGGCAAGATCGGCGAGGAAGCGACCGAAACGGCGATTGCCGGTAAGGGCGGCGATAAGCAGGAGGTCGTCTACGAGGTGGCTGATCTGTTCTTCCATGTGACGGTGCTGCTCGGCTATTACGAGATTGAACCGGAGCAGATTTACGACGAACTGCGTCGGCGGTTTGGGTTGTCGGGGATTGATGAGAAGAATAGTCGGGGGAAATAGATATCTTGATAGAGAAGCTGTTCCCTAATGGAAACAGCTTCTCTATTTTTGTCTTAATAAGATCAGAGACCTTTTAAACTGGCAGCGATAATTGCTGTTTTCCACTGATATTTGCTAGTAGTTAAACAAGTTTCGTACATCGAGTCTTTATTTCTTGCTCTTCTCGCAAGATCTTTTAATTGTCTTTTGAAGTAGCCTTTGTCTATAACCCCTGCCGGGCGAGGTACGTAATTCATTGCTTTTGAACATGATCTTGCTCCGTCCAGCATTTGTGCTGTGGCAGAAAGTGTTCCCTCGTTCATGTCCCAACTAGAGGCCTCTTGACCAAATAGTTGGACTAGCAACGTTCTCAAGTCATCTTGTTCTTGTCTTGTTAAAGCCATTATCCCCTCCGTATTAGTAATGATCTTTAGTTTTTATAGATCCAATAATTTTCTTGAAATCAGAAAAATTCATATCCTGAGCAAAAATTCTCATATAGCTGTCGCGTCTTTTAGAATCAAAAACCCATGCAAAGTAGCCACCTTCAGGCCCTGGTGCTTTACTTTCCCAAAAATATATTTTTAAATTTTCTTTTTTCGCCAATAAAATTGAATTTTTTCCATTGAAAATTTCTCCCTTTAAAAACATCGCTCTTTCCCAAAACCACAAATCCGATTTATTTCTTGGTCTGTTTGATTTAATGGTTTCTTCAAAAATAATTTCATATGAATCAGCAATGGAATAGTCTGCGTTTTTAGGGTATTTAATGTTTTCTTCGACCAGTGTTTTTGAAAACGTAAATGAAATAAACTTATTATTTTCGAATGTTAAGGAAAGATCACCATCCCAGTGATGGATCATATTTCTAGGATTACTTGGTAACTCAATTTCGAACCGTTCAATGCGTATCGGATGGTTATTTGTGGTGCCTGTTTCTGGCCATGAAACTAAAGCTGCTTTTTGGGAGCAACCGAGACCTTCACATTCAGGGTAAGTTGTCAGTTTCGTATTTGAGGCACAGCCAGAAAGTGTAGCGAAGAAAAGCAGGAAAACAATCACGTAAAACTTATTAAAGTCAACCATATTAGACTCCTATTTGTTTTTAATGAAGACTAAGTATAGAGGGAACAAACACCTAGTCAAGTTTTTTCAGGAAAAACTAGCGCCATTCGGGACACTCCCCAGTGATGTGGTTCAATGATTTCGGACACCAAAGTGCGTGCTATACTCCGGCACAAAAGAGAGGTGTTTATGAGTCGCAGAGGAAAATCGTTCAGTCCAGAATTTAAACTCGAGGCTGCTGGTCTTGTTGTCGAACAGAGCTATTCCATCAAGGAAGCCTGTGAAGCGATGAATGTCAGCGAAACGGCTATGTGCAATGCCACAAAACCGTGGGGTTTCGGCCCCACCGCCGCCTTACTCTTTTATCGCGCCATAAAAGAGTAAGCAGAAAAAGGCGCCCAGCTCCTTGCCCTTCGGGTTCCCTCCATTCCGTCGAATTTTGCAGCGCAGAAAAAAACTCGCCTTGCGGCTCAGACAGTTTTTCTGCTTTAAGCTGCAAAATTCAACTGCATTCCGGCTGTGTCACATGGGGACTTCTTTCCTATTCAATGTCTACTGTATTTTCCGTTTTAGCTTCCCCCTTTGTCACCGCTGGAGCGTAGAGGCGATCGGCTGAATCAAGCGAGGAATGTTTGAGGGGGCGAAGCCGCCGAGTTTTGCGAGCGCAGCCGGGCATTGCGTAGCGGAAGGAACCTGCCGCAGGCAGGCGGGGGGGGGCATTGGGGCGGGGTCTTTTGGTTACTTTTTACGACCTGAAGCAGAAAAGTAACTCGTCCGGCGGGACGAGACCCGCCGGTTTTGGCTTTCTATTAATCCGTGAGCGATGTTCTTAACGGAAACGTCGACTTGAGTTCTGGAACGGTAACAGGATCGGCAGAGTTAAGTAAGATCTCCCCATCTTTTGAAATTAGGTAGACTCGAAAGTCGTCTTTGCTGTGCACAAGGGATGGCAATTCGCCGGGCTTAATATGGTATCCATCACCAAAGCCTCCCTTGTCTGAGTAAATGACATAAATCAGTCCACGTTCTTCGGCACCGCCTGCAAATTCGCCAAAAATCTTTTCCTGTTTTTGAAATTTTATATTATTCCGGCCATTGGTTTTTATCAGGACAATTCCTGGTTTAAAGGCCATGCCGAAATTTCTCTGAAAGTCTTCAGATATGGTTGATGTTGAGTAGCGTGCATTTCCACTGTCGTAAAAGGTGAATTCAGCGGATTTTTGGGGGGTGGCACAGGCGTACAGTGTGAAAAGAACAAATACAAAAAAGAGGACAGTCCTGCAGGCAGAAGATTTCATTCAAAGACCTCTAATGTCAAGTTGGAGTCGGAGGCTGATGCTGCGATAGCATCGTAAAATGATTTAGCGTTGGAACGGATACCGATACATCCATTTGTTCCCGGAATATTGCCGTCGGGATGAATGCCTAGTCTTCCGTCAGTTTTGCCTCGGTCGGTTTGGAATTGCGGGTAGATCGGAATGAAGAATCCTTTACCGGTGGCGTCCTTGTAACCTAACCCTATTGTGGATGAGTAGGGGGTGATCTCACGCCGGCTGACTCTGTATGTTCCAATGGGAAGTTTCCCTTTGCCGTGGGGCCCGCTTACCGCATCCCAGCGACCTTTTCCTGTCCAGGATAAAACTCCTGAAGTCCTTTTGAACGTCATATCTGCCATATTTTCATTTCTCCTTCGTTAATTATTCATTTGTAAGTATAAAAATTTACATGGTTATTCGTTTTTGTCAACGTGAGCTTTTTTCCCTTAGAACTCTCAATATTGTCCGTTCCCGTTTCCCCCTTTGGCACCGCTGGAGCGGAGTAGTGGGAAATTCTGGGGTCATGGGAAATTCTGGGGTCAAGTCTTGCAATGCCACAAAACCGTGGGGGCGCGGCCCCACCGACGCCTTACTCTTTTCTCACGCCATAAAAGAGTAAGCAGAAAAGGGCGCCCAGCTCCTTGCCCTTCGGGTTCCCTCCATTCCGTCGAATTTTGCAGCGCAGAAAAAAACTCGCCTTGCGGCTCAGACAGTTTTTCTGCCTGATGCTGCAAAATCCAGCTCCATCCCGGCTGCGTCTCATGGGGGAGGCCAGTCATAAGCCGTAAAGTTAAAGTCAGATTTGACCCCTTCGGCTCTCTTCAGCTCTTCTATAGAACGGAGCATCTGTAATTTATTTCGGGGTCGGACCAAGCCAACTGACTGATCTTGTTGCATAAAAACTAATATAGAGGTATATGTTTGTCCTTAGAAGGCTATTTTTACATGTGAAATCACGATTTATATGTGACGTTCGAAATCCATGCGTTGATGCAGTATTCGGACAACATCTATCTGGGTATCTGTCACTTTGAAGAAGAAAATATGCGACCCGGATCGGGCTTTTCGATAACCGTCCCTGACATCGCTGATATCAGTTGAGGTCGTCGGATTCTGGGCTTGTTTCTGAATGGCTGTCCACAATTCTTGAATATATTTTTCCGCCTGTTCAATTCCTCATTCAGCCAGGGTTAAGTCCCATATCTGACTTAGATCTTCTTTTGCTTTGGGGGAGAGAACAATCTGTCTCATAAGCTCAGGGATTTTTTCTTTTCTGAGATAAACTCATCAATATTCAGTTCCGTTGAAGGCCCAGAATTTTCACCTTCGATCAAGGCCAGTCGTAGCTGCTCAAGTTGCATGTGATCACGTCTGATCAGATCGCGGACATAGTCTGAAGCGTTGGCGTAGCGACCACTCTGGACGCACTCTTCAACCCAGGTCTTCATTTGGTCCGGGAGTGAGATATTCATTGTTGCCATCTTGATCTCCTTTGTTGCGTTTCTTCTGATCAAATTATGGCAATCTTTGTCATTTGTCAATTCAGGCGCCATGAGATGCTGACAAGTCTTTGTCTCTTATTTCTGAACCATGTTTTCTATGCAGTGTGTTGAGACGAGATCACCACCAGGCATGACGTCCGAGAAAGTGTAAACGTCTGTAGATAAGACAGCAGCAGACCAGCCTGGAGAATGGATGTAGCCCGGATTGCAGTTTGCTGGCAGAGGAAAGGGCTTTCCGTCACCATCGACCCAGATATAGGCGACTTTGCTTTTTGTTTCAGATTCCCTAAAAATAAAGATATGGGATTTGGTTTCTGGGTAGAAGCTGCTGCGAATATAGATGTGATCATTCAAAAACGGAGTACCGTCAGTCAGCTTTATGCCTCTCAGTGTTTTTTGGAGTTGAGTATCGTCAAGGCTTTGAAGGTATGAAATTGCCAGAGCGTTATTTTGCTCCAGATATTGATCCAGAGTCATTTCTGGCGCGGAAGCACAAGATGTGAAGAAAAACAGACTTGCGGTAACAATAATCCATTTAGATAAATGGCTCATCAGTCCATCACCTCCAAGGTTAAACTTGCATCCGATGCTGAGGCAGCAATTGCTTTATAGAAAGTTTCTGAATTTGATTGAAGACCAATACATCCAGCCGTTCCGTAGGGAGCGCCGTCTGGGTGTATGCCTAAGCGACCTCCGGATTTTCCGCGATCTGTGGAAAATTGTGGGAATATCGGAATGAAAAATCCTTTGCCATTTTTACCCTTGAAAGCTTTTCCTATATTGCTTGTATAGGGAGTGACCTCTCGTCTGCCGATTTTATATTGTCCGTTCGGAAGTTTATGCTTGGGACCGCTGACTGCATCCCAGCGTCCTACTCCTGTCCAGGTTAATGTTCTTGATTTGTGCTTATAGGTTAGATTAGCCATAAGGTTCCCCTCCTCGGTGTATGGCAGCTATTAGCTAATGAATGAAATGTTACTATCTGTAATCATTGCTGTCAAATTCCAAAAGAAGTTGTGAGGTTACGAGCTAATATTGAATTTCGGGGACAGTAGATGGATATGTTCATAAGTCAAAACCGCGAGGTTTCGTCCCCGCACGCCGCCTTACTCTTTTATTGCGCCACAAAAAGAGTAAGCAGAAAAGAGGGAATTCTAGAGGGAATTCTAGGGTCAAGTCTTGCAATACCACAAAATCGCGGGGCTGTGGTTCCGCACGCCGTCCTACTCTTTTATCGCGCCATAAAAGTAAGTAGAAAAGGGTGCCCAGCTCGCAGGCGCCTGCCAGGCCTCAACTGGATCTGCTGCACAAGGATCTGACTGGCCCATATTCCGATCCTTTTCGACAAATAGCTTTGGCTATTCACTCTCAAGCGCTCGAAAATTTGTTCTCAGCCATATCCTTTTTCGCGACGATCCATAAGGTCCGACAGGCTCCACCCTCTACAGGCTTCCTCCATTTGTTAGGCTATTGCAGGATAAAAGCATGATTGTAAATTGCTGATTTGTCTGAGAGATATGAAGAATTGTCAGGCGAAGTGAGCTATAATAGTGACGCTGGTGCCAAATTGAAACGACCTCAATTTTATTCCAGAGAAGGGCTGCAGCCAGAATCGTTTTGCGATTTGAAGGATCTCAGGTAGGGTACTTCAATTATTATGCTCAACTGGTTCTGGCGGCGTGTCTTGCCTATTCTGGTTTTGCAATCCAGGGTGAAGATAAATATTATATGGAGGCCACCTAGATGACCATTTCCAAGCCATCCCTGTTTATTCGTGTCCTGAAGGTCTTGTTGTCCAGATTCGGAAGGGTCATTGTTCGTGGCGCTGAACATTTGGACGGACAGGAAGGAAGGATCGTGGTGTGTAATCATGTCGGGTGGGCTGACCCTCTCTGGGTGGGATATGCCGCGCTACCGCATATTCTGCTTCAAATGGCCAAAAAGGAACTCTTTCATAATCCTTTCGTTGGTTGGTTCGTAAGAAGCGGCGGTGGCATTCCTATCGACCGTAACAGACCTTCCGCTACGACCATCAAACAGCTTATTTCGCTCGTGCAAGAGGGGAATCCGGTTCTCATCTTTCCCAAAGGAACGCGGAGCCGCGATCAAATCGAAGCAAAGCGCGGCGCGGCGACCATCGCTCTGCATGCTAACGCGATGATTGTTCCTGCGCATTACGCTGGGCCGGAACACATCCGGCTAAGTCATCTGTTTCGCCGTCCGGATATTTGCGTTACGTTTGGCGTGCCGATTATTCCCTCCGTGGATGTTCGCGCTGACAAGGAGGCAGCCATGAAACTGACAGCGCAGCTTGATGATGCCATGAGTGCTTTAGCCTGCAATCATTCAAACCCATTACCGGGCAATCATATTTCCGGACCTGATGCCGTGGGGGCAGTGTCTCGATCTTCATGAATCAAAATCGAGAGGTTGTCGCCCCGTAGGGAGTTCCGAAAATAGGGGTCACGAAAACAGGGGAGCCCCGCCAGCTGCTAATTATGATGGTAGACCCCTAACTCTAACTAATGTTCTTTTCTGACCTGAAGCAGAAAAGTAACTCGTCCGGCGGGACGAGACCCGCCGGTTTTGCCCTTTCGTCTTTTAGATTCTTTGTAGGTCGCTATTTCGAGAGATTGTTGAATATCTTCAGACATTCAATCCGAGCTGTCTCAAGTTTCTGCTCTGTATAGCTTGATGCCTTAAGTGCGACTTTGGACTGTTCTATGTGGATTTCTACAATATCTTTGGGCGCTTCAATAAAGGGAACAGTACATACTGTATCAATTGGGAAATCATCACCGATAATAGCGAGTACGGCACTGGGGTTTTTGGGAAGCCCGCGTGCAACGGCAATCATCAGTTCTTCTGTTACTGCTGCATCAGTATATTTCTTTAATGTTGGTGCAAACTCGATCGCTTCAGCATTCCCATATTCCATGAGATAGAGAAGGTAGTCGAACGTCCCGTTTTCGATGATTGCATTGAGGTATATCTCTTTTCCCTTTTTCAAGCCCTTAGCAGCGTCAGAAACTTCACTTGAATATGCACTGGAGCTGAAAACAAATATTGCAATAATGGTCATTAGTAATTTCATTGTTAGCGCCTTACCTCAATAGATCCTAAACCGCTTTGCCAGATTTTTTCACGGGCAGTTCGTGGAAGTATGATGCATCCTGTTGATGCTGAACCTGGTGAAGACGCTTTGTCTCCATGAATCTGGAAATTTTTTCTGCCATGTGCACTATGGCCGACAGGGTTTAATGGTAAAACATATGGGCCAGTGCGACTACTCGTTCTGGGAGAAGAAATCCGATAGTTGCCTCGGGGAATAGGACCTTTACTTTCTTTGTCTTCGCTTGCGGGATCATTTTTATATCCAGGTGCTCCTGAGTATCCTTTAGCAATGAGTTTGTCGCCGTTTTTCAATTCTCCAGTGGATTGATAATATATCCATCCCATAGTTGTGCCCCTCCTTGTTTACATTTTTATTTCCATTGAAATTCAAATATATCGGTATTTTACGATTTGTCAATTAATGAAAACACTCAAGTCTGGACTGGATGAGGAGAGGGGCTGGTGCAGTCTTTATATCTATTAAAATCAAAATCGCAGAGTTGCGGCCCAGTACGCCGCCTTACTTTTTTATCTCGCCATAGGTAAACTAGGGACACTCACCAGTTTTAAGGTCTCAATTCCGGTTGTGTCACTTCAAGTTTGTCGTGAGTAGTCGGTCGTTGCATATCGGAAGGAACCTGGCAGAGGGAGTCGGAGACATTGGGGCGGAAAAATTAGGGACACTTCCCTGTTTTATTTCTCCATTCCGGCTGCGTGACATTGGAACGGGATCTTTGGGTTACTTTTCTGACCTGAAGCAGAAAAGTGACTCGTCCGGCGGGACGAGACCCGCCGGTTTTGGTTATTTCCGAGAATGGCCCTTTTATTAGGCCCGGGTCATAGCAATTTCAAGACATTCTGTGCTGACATATTGGCCTGAGCCTGTATGGCTATCCCGGCCTTTTCGAGGATGCTGTTCCGGGTCAATGTCGAAACTTCTTTGGCGATATCGGCATCTGAAATTCTGGAATTTGCAGCAGCGGTGCTCTCTGCGACGTTTCCGAGGTTTTCTATGGTCGACTCGAACTGGCCTTGAACGGCACCGAGGTAGCCCCGGGTTTCAGAAATCGTGCTGAGGGCTTCGTCTATCTGAGCCAGAGATGCTTGAGCCCCTTCCTGTGTTAAGATGTCGAGCTCTGCCGTCCCCAGGTTTTCCTGGGTTACCCCGGAGATATTTACGTTGATCTGCTCGTTGGCATCGGCACCAACCTGAAAACTCATACCGGTTGCTGACATATCACCGTTGAGGAGGGGCCGATCGTTAAAGGTGGTTGTTTCGGCAATCCGATCCAGCTCCGATTGAAGTTGTGAGAATTCGGCATTCATTGAGGCGCGGTCGGAATCGTTATAGATACCGTTGCCGGATTGTAATGACAGTTCGCGCATGCGCTGAAGGATCGATGTACTTTCACCAAGGGCTCCGTCGGCCGTTTGTACTAGTGAAATCCCGTCGTTGGCATTGCGCATCGCTTGGTTTAAACCACGGAACTGAGAATTAAAGCGGTCAGATATCGCGAGTCCCGCGGCATTGTCCTTGGCACTGTTGATCTCCAGGCCGCTAGAGATCCGTTTCATCGAATTTTCTTGATTCTGCTGTGCCTTGGTTAGAGGTGATGAACTTAAAGTTGTTCCACCAATTGAAATGGCCATACGACACCTCCGTAACGGTTACTCAGAGGCAGTGTGAGAAGAGTTCCTGAGACTGCTTTTGGGAAACTATAAGTATTTATCTTAAGACAGAGACGCTTCTCATGTCAAACAGAGGAGGGGGCATAGATGGGAAAAACCAGGGGAAAAGCCAGGGACACACCCCTGTTTTAATATCTCCATTCCTGCTGCGTCACATGGGAGGAGGGCAGCCATGAGCTGTAAGATGCTTTTCTCTTTTGGCACCGCTGAAGCGGGGCTGCGAACGGTTGAATCAAGCGAGGAATGTCTGAAGGAGTGAGTATAAATGAAAGTCCCGGAGCTTGGGCCACCGGGACTTTATGTGTTTGTCGTGTGTTGCTGACTTCTGCGATGAAGGAGAGACTATTCCTGTGGTATGTGAATCGTCATTTTGTCTGCCGTCATGATCCAGTCGGGCATGCCGGACCGGCCGGGCGTCGCCAGCAGACGCTGGCGGTTGTGGCAACGCAGCGCCTGTCTTTTACGGCCGCCGCTGAGGGTGACTCGCAGTGTCATCGGTTCGCAGCAAATCATATGAACATCCTTTCTTGTGGCCAGGCCGGCTTGAAAACACAATGAACCTACTTCTTTTTGGCGGCGGCAGCTCGTTTGGATGCCTTGAGCGGGTTGACCTTCTGTTGCTCCCCTTTTTCGGTTCCGAACCAATAGCCGGGAATGCCCAGTTCGCCGTCGGCGAATCTCTGATAGTTCTCCTCGGATTCGAAAGCGACGACGAGGTTCCAGTTGCCGTATTTCTGCCTGGACGGGTCGATCGGGATATGGAGGATCTGCTTTTCTTTCAATTCGTCGAGAATTTCATCAAGCGGACGCGCGCCTCTGAAGATGAGGCCCGATTCGTATTTGACGGAGATACCCATGGTCGTTTCCTGATTCATCTGTGCTCCTTCCGTTCTGTGTGCGTGTTCATCGTTCAATTGAAATGGGCGCAACTGGGGGCCGTTCAGACTTCAGCCTTGAGCTGTTCGCTCCATTGCTGCAGACGTTCTTTGGTGAGCCGGGACTGATTGTCCTCATCGAGAGCCAGCCCGAGAAAATAACCATCTGCAGCAGCCGCAGAGGTGTCATAGTCGTAGCCGCTGTCCAGCCAGCGGCCGATTATGGTTGCTCCGGCCTGGGTGAAGGCCAGATGCAATGCCGCGATAGCGTCGACAAAGGTGTCTGGATAGCCGATCTGATCGCCCAGACCGAAAAAGGCGACTTTCTTTCCTGTCAGTTCCGTTTGGGTGACTCCTTTGAGGACTTGATCCCAGTCATCCTGAAGCTCCCCCAGCCCCCAGGTTGAGGTGCCGCAGATCAGCAGGTCGTATTCCTTGAGGTCAGCTGGATCCAGGCTGGCCGCATCAATGATTTCCGAGTTGTCAAACTTTTGCTGCAACTGTTCCGCTACTGCTTTGGTGTTGCCTGTTGTGCTTCCGTAGATGATTGCTGTTTTCATAGTTCCTCCGAAAGTGAAATCCATTCTCAGGATAGTCGCGGATGAATAGCATGTCAGTGACTTTTGTCACGCTTTTGAACATTGGAAATCGCGGGAAAGCCTGCTCTTGGCTTTTGCAAATTTGATGTCGTGTCCTCACCTGACACTTATCTCTGGAGACGCCATAAGGGGGGTTTCGCCGGAAACACCGGTGACAGGTTCGAAATTTCTCATCTCCGGGCCCATCTGAAAAACTCTACTCTGTATAATTGAATAAGGACTCGCTCTTCTCTCAGGAGATGCTGCCCGGGGATTGAGTCGTCCAGAAAGGAGTCGCCTGATGGAATTTTTACAAGAGTTGGGGCTCGCAGGAAAAAACTATGGGGCATCGACCGGGCGGGACTGGTTGAAACATGAAGACCGTGAAGAATTAACAGTGATTTCGCCGGTGGATGGTCAGCCGGTCGCCAGTGTTTACCTGGCAACCGATCAGGATTATGAACGGATCGTCACCACCGCCAGGAAAGCATTTTTCCACTGGCGTAAGGTGCCCGCACCGCAGCGGGGGGAGGTTGCCCGCCAGATCGGCCTTGCGTTGCGCCGTCACAAGGATGCTCTCGGCACCCTGGTCTCCTTTGAAATGGGCAAGTCGCTCGTCGAAGGGAAGGGGGAGGTGCAGGAGATGATCGATATCTGTGATTTCGCCGTCGGCCTGTCGCGTCAGCTTTATGGTCGAACCATGGCTTCCGAACGGGAAAACCATAGGCTCTACGATCAGTATCATCCACTCGGCGTGGTGGGGATCATTTCCGCCTTCAACTTCCCGGTTGCGGTCTGGTCCTGGAATGCGATGATCTCGACCGTTTGCGGGAATACCTGCCTGTGGAAGCCATCAACGAAGGTGCCTTTAAGCGCCATTGCAGTACAGAACCTCGTCGCCGGGGTGATCCGCAGCAACGATCTTCCGGAAGGACTGTTCAACCTGGTCGTTGGGCGTGGCGCAGCGATTGGCGAGCGGCTGCTGAACGATACGCGGCTGCCGCTGGTTTCGCTGACCGGTTCGGTGGCCATGGGCCGTCACGGGGCCGAGGTGGTTGCCCACCGGTTCGGACGGACGATCCTTGAACTGGGCGGCAATAACGCCATCATCCTGACGGCTCATGCCGACCTGCAAAAGGCTCTGCCAGCCATCGTTTTCGGTGCGGTCGGAACTGCGGGGCAGCGCTGTACCACGACCAGGCGGTTGATTGTCCACGAGTCGATCTATGACAAGGTCAAGGGCGCGCTGATCAGCGCCTATAGCGGACTTAAGATCGGCTCACCTCTGGATGAGCAGAATCATGTCGGCCCGCTGATCGACAAACAGGCCGTCGATGCATTTTTTCATGGTCTCAAGCGGGTCGAGACAGAAGGGGGGCAGATCATCTATGGCGGAACCCGGCTTGAGGGGGCGGGGTACGAGTCGAACTGTTACGTGGTGCCGGCGATCGCCGAGGTTGAAAACCATTACGCCATCGTCCAGGAGGAAACCTTTGCCCCGATCCTTTATCTGATCCGCTACAGGGGTGATGTTGAGACCGCTATCGACTTGCAGAATGATGTGGCTCAGGGCCTGGCATCGGCGATCTTTACTGAAAATCTACGTGAGGCGGAAATCTTTCTCTCCGCTATCGGCTCCGATTGCGGTCTTGCCAACGTCAATGTGGGTACCTCCGGCGCTGAGATCGGCGGCGCTTTCGGCGGTGAAAAGGAGACCGGTGGTGGTCGGGAATCGGGCTCCGATGCCTGGAAAGGCTACATGAGGCGGCAGACCAACACGATCAATTACGGAACCGAACTGCCACTGGCGCAGGGGATCAGATTCGATATTTAGGAGGCTGCGATGTCCGGGACGATAAATTCGATACTGGTGCTGGGGCTAGGCAAGGTGGGGTTCCTGGTTGCACTGCTCCTCCATGAGACGGGCTTTAAGGTTGTTGCTGCCGATTTCCAGGATCAGGACGCTGCCCCCTTTGAGACCAGGACGCTCGACGTCACCAGCCGCGCCGGACTGCGCTTGCTGCTGACCGATTTTGATGCGGTGGTCTCCTGTCTGCCTTACTGTTTCAATCTTGATGTCGCGACCCAGGCGAAAGAGCTGGGGCTCCACTATTTCGATCTGACCGAGGACGTGGCGACAACCAAGGCGATTATCGAGATGAGTGCCAGTGCGACGGCCGCCATGGCTCCCCAGTGTGGTCTGGCTCCCGGTTTTATCGCTATCGTCGGCGCCTCGCTGGCCCAGCGCCTGGACAGGATTCGTAGCATCAAGCTGCGTGTCGGGGCGCTGCCGAACAATCCGACCGGCTTGCTCTCCTACGCCTTTAACTGGTCGCCGGAAGGGGTGGTCAATGAATATCTTAACGATTGCGAGGTCATTGAAAACGGCCAGCATAAATGGGTGTCTCCGCTTGAGTGGCTGGAGAAACTGGTGATCAACGGTATCCATCTTGAGGCCTTCACCACCTCCGGGGGCTTGGGAACCATGTGCGAGACCTATGCCGGCCGGGTCGAAAATCTCGATTACAAATCGATCCGGTATCCCGGCCACGCCCAGCTGATGAACTTCTATTTTCACGAACTGCTGCTGCGCGAGGATCGTCAGCGCGCCGGGGAGATCCTGGTGCACGCAAAACCGCCGGTCAATGACGATGTCGTCTACGTACACGCTTCGGCGGAGGGATGGCGTCACGGCCAGCTGCTGCGCGAAGAGTTTGTCAATGCCTACCGGCCACGTGAGATAGCCGGGCGCCAGTGGCGGGCGATCTCCTGGACGACCGCGGCCTCGGTCTGCGCGGTGATTGAACTGGTGAGCTGCGGGACTTTGCCGGCCAAGGGATTTATCAAGCAGGAAGAGATCGATTTTGCTGACTTTTTGAAGACCAAAAACGGGCGGTTATATGCCGAACAGGATTTGTAACTCAGAGGGAATAAACTGGGAAAACTCCCCAGATAAGAGTCGTCCGGCAGGACGATACGTGTCAGTTTTTTACTGTCTTTGTTGGAACATCAGCACCGTGGAAAACAGCTTTTTGAATTCAGATATTTAGTTCATAAGAATTTCTTTTTATTTTTTAAATATTTAAATCTTGCCTTTTGTTGGCCGTGCGTGTACATTGTAGAAACTTAAAAAAGGTTGTGTAAATTTTTCGCTATTCAGACTGACAAGGTGTCTTTTTGGATTACAAACACAGGCTCGATTGAGCGTGTGTTTTTTTGTTTTTGCTGAAAATATTTACCAACAAACAGGTTCCTAGAGGAACATGGAGAAAAAATGGTAGAAGGTACAGTAAAGTGGTTTAACGATTCTAAGGGCTTTGGTTTTATCGAACAGGACAACGGGCCTGATGTATTCGTTCACTTTTCCCAAATTCAGGGTGATGGTTTTAAATCCCTGGCCGAAGGCGACCGCGTAAGCTTTGAGGTCAGCCAAGGTCAAAAAGGTCCTCAGTCCGAGAACGTTCGCAGGATCTAATCGGGGATATGCTGGAATAATTAAAGGTCTCGCACTAACGCGAGGCCTTTTTTTGTCCGTTTTTGTCAGCAGATAACCGACCAGCCCGCATGTGGTGCACAACCACAGAGGAAAACTTAATGGCTAGAAAAACAAATTACAGCTACGAAAAACGGCAGAAGGAAATTGCCAAAAAAGCCAAGCAGGAAGAAAAGAAAAGTCGTAAACAGGGTCAGGATCTAGCCTCACAAGAGATGTCAGAACCAAACTGATTCTCATCTGATGAGTCTGGCATCTAAGCGCCAGGCCAGATAAGCTCTCCCTCTCTCAGGTTCCACTGTCATCACTCCTCTCGGAGATATCCCTGCGGATTGGCGTGATGAAATCCAATCGTGTCAGACTGTAAGGATACGATACTTAATAACCTTGCCCTATAGACTCCGGTCATCTCCCTGGTTTTTATTGGACATCTTTTGTCACACCAGAAACAGGAGTCGTGCCATGAGTGAGACCACATTAGCGGTTGGCAGCCAAATCGAAGTTCGTTGTCCTAATTGTCGTAAAAATCGGGAGCATGAGATTCTCTCCATGAAGAATGGCAAGCCCGATCAGGTTCAATGCACGCTTTGCAGAAACCAGCGTAAATACAGGCGTCCGGTGGCTCAAAAAACTGCCGAGGAAAGGTTGCTCTTGAAGAACATTGAGCTTCGTCGCAGCGCAAATGCTGGTCAGCGGCAGCAGTGGGATGAGCTTCGTCCAGCCCTTGCGAGTGGTGCAGCAAAGGAGTATTCAATGTCCGCAAAATATAGAATTAAGGACATGATAAATCATCCGGTTTTTGGACTCGGCCTGGTCCAGCGCATCATCGGTTCGCAAAAAGTTGAAATTCTTTTTGAGGATGGTGTGAAAATTATGCGCTGCAAATAATCTGCTATTGTTCCGACATTTTCAGGGATGAATTTCGCCAGAGAGGAATGAGTTAAAATGACGATTTGTGACCCATGTAAAGAGTTGTCGAAGAAAACGCATCGTGCAAAGCCCCATGATATGTTGAGAAAATTGGAGGATGTGCGGATTTTTATCGGCAGCGGTTCACGGGGATATGAAGAACAGGATTACCTGTGTCTGGATTGCCAGGCGAAATTCACCCACAGTACCGACAAAAACAACCTGCCCTGGACTTTGTGGCAAGGGTGATTCCTTGAAATAGTTCCGATTCGATCTTACGCAAACGTTTACCTTAGAGATTCCCTCTCGTTTTGTCATTTATCCTGGATAGCTGGCCGAGCGCTCCTTTTCCCAGGCCTAAAAATGACAAATTTACGTTTACGATACCAGACACTTGAGTTCAGAGACGCCGATATTCACCTCTGTACACTGCGCGACAGAGAGCAATTCAACGACCCGTTAGGGATCGCGGAAAAGCTTGGCATTTCATCCTCCTTTTGGCCGATCTTCGGTCTTTTGTGGCCATCCGGTCTTGTCCTTGCCCATTTTATGGACAGTTATGATACGGGGACCAAGAGGATTCTGGAGGTCGGTTGCGGTATAGGGCTGCCCAGTTTGCTGCTCAATTCAAAACATGCCGATATTACTGCGACCGATCATCATCCGGAAGTCGAGGCCTTTCTGCTAAAGAATACCTCGCTTAACGACGGAACTCTTATCGCCTTTGAACGAACCGACTGGGCGGACAACGATGATCAGCTCGGAAAGTTCGATCTGATTATCGGCAGCGACCTTCTTTATGAGGATGAACATACTCATCTGCTTGCCAATTTTATCAATACTCATTCCAGGCCCGATTGTGAGGTCATTCTCAGCGATCCGGGACGAGGTCGTAAAACGAAACTGATCAAGGTCATGCAGACCTTCGGGTTCGTCGATTCCGCTGTCAAAATTCCTTGCGCCGCTCACGAAGGCAACCCGTACAAAGGTCATATCCTGAAATTTGAGCGGAAAATTTCTGGACCTGTGGCCGGCGAAGCGGATCATCATCTCAAGCAATAAGTCATAAGCGATAAGATACTTTTCCCCTTTATCCGCACTTGAGCGCAATGGTCGATGACGGCGACTCTATTTTTTGAGCCGTCATTGATGAAAAACAGGGGCGGCAATCAACTCATCCTGCAGCTTCCTTAGCGCATTCGCAGCGGCTGACCTCCCGGCCAGACCAAAATCTTTAAGAATTTCGCTGACCGGAATAAGATCTCCATCTGCCTGAACGGTACTGTTCCATACCTGCTGCTGAGTGTTGTCAGTTGCGATGCAGTTGATCGTTACCGTGAAATCGGTTGGCGGCCAGAAAAATGCATTTCTGGATGACGAGGTGGTCGTAATCGTCGTGGTGAAAATCCAAGTGATGTTTTTCTCGCGGATGAAGTCCATATCGTTGATATTTTCAATTCTGTAGGTCGCAGAAAAAACATTGGAGAGTACCAGGTTGAGTCCCGGTTCAAGGTCGGCATAGGGGGTGTATTTTACAGAATCTCCGCCTCCGGCCCGGGTTGTGACTTCCAATGCCCTGTTTTCAGCAGAAATGTAATAACCGACGGCTGTGTCAATCACGGGAGACGCAGGGCCTTTGGTTATAGAGGTCATTGTGGGGACAATATCAATCTTATGAGCGCAACCACTGACCGACAAAATCAGCACAAGCAGGATAAATAGCTTCTTCATCTTTTTGATCTCACTGCAAGGGGGATTCGGGTTGATGCTGACGCACCAGGGGGAGCGACTTTTCAATAATATCATAGTCTGTCATTCTGAACTCAAAGCATGAGTCAGACAGGACGAAACCCGCCGGGTTTCATTCTCTTTAAAGTTAAAAGCTATCTGCCTCTTTATCCGGCACCAGATTGAACCAATCCGGATAGCGCTTTGCTTCGAGCAACGCACTTTGAGCCTGGTCAATGATCCGTTCCCGATCCTTGGGATAACTGCCGGCCAGATTGAGAATGTTCGAGACATGGTTGGAGCGCAGGATGGTGCGCTGTGGATTCAGGCATTCGACAATGGCCAGGGCTTCCTGCAGAACCTCACCGTTGCTCAGTTGATTGATCATTTTGAAGTACTCATCGTTGTGTCGTCTGAACATGGTGAGCAGGGAAAAATAGGCGGGTGAGACCTGGTTGACCCAGTCTGCGGTGAATCGGGCATGTTCGAGGGTTCTGCTGCGTCCGGCCAGTCCCAGGATGGCTGTGACCGAAAGTTTAAGCCCCGCCGCTTGCGCCCTGAGGCACTGATCGGCCATCGTTTCCGGTGCCGAGCCCTTATTGATCAGCCGCAGAGTCTGCGCATCCCCACTTTCAAGACCGAAGTAGAGGGTGCACATTTTGGCCTGGTGCAATTCGGTCAGTTGCTCGGTCGATTTGCCCATCAGACTGTTCGGTGAAGCGTAGGACGTGACCCGCTGAAGTTGCACAAAGGTCTCGTTAAGTTTCCGCAAAATCGTCAGCAGTTTCTGGTGCGGGTAGATCAGGGCATCACCGTCGGCGAGAAAGATGCGCCGGACAGAGCTGCGGATGCGCTGCGGAATACTGTCGATCTCAGCAAAAATCTCAGTTAAGGGGCGCAGGCGGAACTTTTTTGTTTTGTACATACCACAGAAGTGGCAGCCGTTGTGAGAACAGCCGATGGTGATCTGCAAGATCAGCGACTGTGCTTCAGATGGAGGCCGAAACAGTGGTTCGTCATAGTTGAAGAAATACATATTCTGGATCATTTCTGGCTGATGAGCATGAATGTCGGATCTGGTATAGCCTATGTACACTTCAGACTCAATACCGATTGTTTTCCTGCCATTGAGGTGTTGAGCAGAGCGTGGAATGTTTTCTCCCCCTGCCGCAGATGGGGGCGTATCCGGCCGGGCAGGGCCCGCCGGATAGCGTGGCAATACAGCAGGTGAGTGTCTGTGCCGTTATGCTTGGCCGCAGGCATGGATTTTAACCATAACCGTACGCGCGACAGGTTGAGCAATCAGCAATTCGACAAACAGTGAGATAGAGAAATTGCGCGGCCATTTGTAGAAGAAATGTCTGATGGGTTCAAGCGTGATACTGCCGTTGCCAATCCATGTGCCGATCACGGTTAAACATACCGACATCAGTAAGACGGTACAGGCGATGTTAGCGAACATCTGAGCGCCGAAACTGTCATCCTCGGCGATCACCCTGCTGGTCAGAAACCGGGCCGGCTTGTGGGTCACGAAAACAAGGATCACAACGCTGATCCAGATGGCGGGAATGATATGCAAAGCCAAACGCCAGCTATTGAGGTTGAAGCCCAGCTCAAAGCAGGTTATCAACGGGGCGATGATATTCACCGAGATGAGCGAGATCACGCCCAGAAAAACGATGAATTCTTTTTGATTTCTCGGCAGCTTCATGTGGAATTCCATAAAAATCTCCTTTTGAAAATGAAAAAAAAAAAGCACGAGCCCCTATGGGAACTCGTGCTGAACAATTATACGCGCGAATTTGTATGTTTTATATTTTGTCGGATAGTATCAAAAAAGAATTTCCGAGTAAATATGGAGAATATCAAGCCGTTCTTTTTCTGTCGCCCCCAAGGTCGTTCCTCTGGCAGGAAAAGAGACGCTGACCTGGTCCGGCGGGGCTGAGGCTCAAGGGTAACGCCACGGGCTGATATTTTCGTTGCCGACCCCGGGTCTGTTTGTGCTATAGCCAATGCGGAGTGGTGAACTGATTGATCTTACACTGCACAGACGATAAAATTCACCATAAGATTCCCCGGGGACGGGGTAGCAAAACGAAAGGGCCTCATGAGTTATCGGATAGCTATAAACGGTTATGGGCGTATCGGCCAGAGTGTTTTGCGGGCCTGGTATCGCAACCCATTGTACCAGGATCTGACTGTGGTGGTGATCAATGACCTGGCGGATCTCGAAACCTTAACCTATCTGACCCAGTATGATACGACCCACGGGCGTTTTCCGGCTGAGGTGAGCAATGACGGCAAACAGCTGTTGATCGATGACAACAGGCTGCAGGCCTTCAGCGAAAGGACGGTTGAAGAACTGCCCTGGGGGGAGTTGGGAGTCGATCTGGTTCTGGAGTGCAGCGGTGGTCTTGCGGATCGTGATGCGGCTGAACGTCACCTCTATGCCGGGGCGAAGAAGGTCCTCTACTCTCAGCCTGCCGCCGACGATGTCGATGCGACGATTGTCTACGGCTTCAACCATCAGCAGCTTAAGCCGACCGACCGCGTTGTTTCGAATGCCTCATGTACCACCAACTGCATCGTTCCGGTGTTAGACCTGCTTGATCGCGAATTTGGTATCATCAGCGGCGTGACGACGACGATCCATTCGGCGATGAACGATCAGCCGGTCATTGACCATTTTCATCAGAGCGACCTGCGTCTGACCCGAAGTGCCATGCATTCGGTCATTCCGGTCAAGACCGGGCTGGCCAAGGGGATTGCCAAGTTTCTTCCTCATCTCAATGGCAAGATGGAATGCCTTCACCTGCGGGTGCCGACCATCAATGTTTCGCTGATGGACATGGCCATCCATGTTGAAAAGCAGGTCGACGTGGCAAGTGTCAACAGCCTGTTTGAGACAGCTGCTGTCGGAGGGTTGCAGGGGCAGGTCGGATACAGCGAGCAACCCCATGCCTCGGTTGATTTCAATTCCGATTCCCGTTCGGCGATCATCGACGGTACCCAGACGCGGGTCAGCAACGGCAATCTGATCAAGATGATGGTCTGGTTTGATAATGAATGGAGCTACGCCTGTCGTATGCTCGATGTTGCCGGCTACTGGCTGGCATTGAAGAACGGTAGGCCAGGAGAATCAATGGACAGGGGCTGCGTCTGCTCCTTGGTATGACGACCGGCGCGGAGAAAAATAGTTTGGTACAAACACTAGAGGAGACAGCCCATGGATAACCAGAAAAGCGCAGAACTGATCGACAAGTTGCTTGATACCTGCCGCAGCGCCAAAGACCTGCAGTCCGCTCAGGCCGCCGCGCCGGCCGCTGCAGCGCTGCTTCATCAGATCGTCCAGCAGCAATCTGCGGCCCCGTACGAGTTACTCGATTTTCTCCAGCAGGAACTGGCGGAGATGCTGGGCTTCTGACCCGGATATTCCCGGTTGATCGATCCGCTCCATGGCGTTCCGCTGGTTTTTTTTGACCTTTTGACTCTACGGGGGCAGGTACAAAACGCCAGCATTTCAATTTCCCGGGTCTGGAGCCTGTCATAGCCCAATCTAAAGCTTTTCCGGTTAGGGCGCTTCTTGATCCTCTGGAAATGCCCTGTTTGAGATTTTCAGCTGACGACAGTTGCAAATCAAAACAAATTAAGTTATATATATGAAAAGGTGAATACATGGAGGTCAAAATGAACTTGTCAATCTTTTCAAGGCGCTGGAACCCTTATCTGGCCGGGGCTCTGGTCGGTATTCTCGCAGTTCTTTCCGTTGTCGTTACGACACTGGTTCTTGACAAGCCCAAGTATCTCGGTGCGTCAACCACCTTTGTCCGTGCCGTCGGTTATGTTGAAGGTGCCGTAGCAGAGGAGCATGTCGCTCAGAACACCTATTTCACCAACACAAAAATCAAGGCCGACTGGCAGATGTTGTTTGTTGGCGGCATTTTCATTGGTGCCTTCGCCGCGGCGAGACTTGGCAAAAGCAGCAAGTTTGAGACCGTTCCCCCGATCTGGGAAAAACGCTTCGGCTCAAGTGCAACCGTCCGTGCCGTTGGAGCCTTTCTTGGCGGCGTTGTCCTGATGTTCGGTGCCCGTCTGGCCGGGGGCTGTCCGAGCGGCCATGGTCTTTCCGGGAATATGCAGCTGGCGGTCAGTGGCCTGCTGGCGCTGGTCTTCTTCATCGTTGGCGGCATTCTTATGGCGCGCCTTGTTTATGGCAAAGGAGGTCAGTGATGGAACAGTTCATTGGTTTGATTACCGGGATTCTGTTTGGTTTCTTTTTGCAGAAGGGTGAAGTCCTGCGCTTTGAAAAGCAGGTTGGTTTTATGCTGCTCAAGGATATGACAATCATCAAATTCATGTTCTCAGCGGTTCTGGTCGGTATGGTCGGCATCTATGCCTTCTCGGCTGCCGGAATCATCAGTCTGAGTCTGAAAACCACCAACGTGGCGGCTATTGTTGTGGGCGGGTTGTTGTTCGGTATCGGCTGGGCCGTAGCGGGGTACTGCCCCGGAACCTCCATCGGGGCTTTAGCGGAAGGACGTATCCATGCGATCTGGGCTATCCTCGGCATGCTGGTCGGCGCCGGAATCTACGCCGAAGCCTATCCTGCGCTGAAAACCAGCCTGCTTGCCTGGGGGAACTACGGCAAGATAACCCTTCCTCAGTTGCTGGGGATTTCTCCCTGGCCGGTGATTGTGGTCTTTATTCTGGTCGGCCTGGGGCTGTTTTACTGGTTTGAGAAGAAAAAGCTCTAAGCGATATGAAAAGAGCGGGACAAGCCTCGCCCTGATATGAAAAGAATCACATCCTGAGCTGGTAGTGCCGGCCGTTACGACGGTCGTACTACCAGCTGTCTTTTAGATCAACACGTCGTCCGACAGGGCAGGGTCCTCTGTATTGTAACAATTGCGGCTTCTTCAGTATCTTTCATGTCGTTTTCGCAAAAACTTTTGTAAGTGAGTTATCTCTGGTAAATTATTATAAAGGTCAACCGTTTAAAGGCCATTATTTCTATCTCAATGACAGGTATTGAGCTATGCATGAGGTCCCGCCTCAAGACAATCCTTCCTGTGAGCCTGTTTCAACAATTTCACTGACGGCCTGGCGTCGTGTTTGTGACACACTTGATTGTGCTTTTCTGCTTCTTGTCCCTGATGACAGCCAGATTATTGAATGCAATCGGGCTGCTCATCACTTGTTCGGTTATGGCAAGGCTGAATTTTTGCGATTCAAGTTGAGTGATCTTGGCGATGAGCTGAAGAATTCTTTTCTGCCTGAGGAATTTCGCTCCACAGTCCAGTGCCGCTGTCGGATAAAGAACGGCAAATCTTTCTGGGGGGAGATTATTCTGCAGAAAATCGATTTGGACGGAGTTCAATTCCTGCTTGCAGAAATCAAAGATCTCAGTAGGAAAAAACAGCTTGAGGCAAAGTTGAAACGCAGCGAGGAGTTGTCCAGGGTCATTCAGCGCCTCAATAAGATCGGTTCCTGGGAGTATGAGATAGCGGCAAACAAAACCTTTTGGACCGAAGAAATGTACCGTATTCACGATCTGGAGCCGTGTTCATCCTTTCGGGATGCCGATACCGTCATAGCCGAAACCCTGGCTCTTTACCGTCCGGAAGACATGCCCCTGGTTGCTGCTCTTTTCAGTAAATGCGTTGAAGAGGGAGTTCCGTATATTGTCGAAGCGCGCATGAATACTCTTGCTGGACATCTGAAATGGGTTGAGACCCGAGGCGAGCGCATTATCGACGACAAAGGTGAATATAAAGTCGTTGGTTACATGAGGGATATCACCGAGAACAAGCAGCAAGAGGAGATCATCCGCAAGGGGGAAGAAAAATACAAGACAATTCTGCAGACTGCAATCGACGGCTTTTGGATCACCGATCTGGAGGGGCGACTGCTGGAGGTGAATGATGGCTATTGCCGGATGAGTGGATATTCCGAAGCAGAGCTTCTGACGATGAATGTTGCACAGCTGGAGGGAACTCTCGATTCAGCGCAGATTGCCGAAAAAATCGATCTGCTCATGCTCGAAGGCGCTATCCGTTTTGAAACCATGCACAGACGCAAGGATGGCAGTCTCTATGATGTCGAGGTCAGCGCCAAGCCTCTGGATTTTCATGGGAACAAACTTTTTGCCATGTTGCGTGACATCAGTGCGCAGAAAGAAGCTGAAAAAGAGAACAGGAGCCTGCAGGCGCAGTTGCTTCAGGCGCAGAAAATGGAGGCGGTCGGGCGTCTGGCAGGGGGCGTAGCTCACGATTTCAACAATATGCTCGGTGTCATTCTCGGTCAGGCGGAACTTGCGTTACTGCAGACATCGCCAGAACAACCTCTGGCTCATAAACTGCTCGAAATCATAAAAGCCTCTGAGCGCTCCGTGGATATTGCCAGACAGCTCCTTGCCTTTGCCAGTCAGCAGCCGATCGAGCCGAAACGCCTCGATCTCAACGAGGTTGTTAGCAACACCCTCAAAATGGTCCGCCGTCTTATCGGTGAGGACATCGCCCTGATTTGGACCCCGGGTCAGGAACTCTGCCCGATAAAAATGGACCCGGCCCAGCTTGACCAGATTTTCATCAACCTTTGCGTCAATGCCAGAGATGCCGTAGGTGATCAGGCCCGGATCGTCATTGAGACCGATGTGGTCTATTTTTCTGAAGAGGACTGTAAAAACAACATTGGTTGCGTTCCCGGCGAGTTTGCCCTGTTGTCAGTGAGCGACAACGGTTGCGGAATGGATAAAAAGACTCTGGAAAATATCTTCGAACCCTTCTTTACAACCAAGGGTCCCGGAAAGGGGACCGGATTAGGCCTGGCGACCGTGTATGGCATCGTCAAGCAGAACTCTGGCTTTATCAATGTTTTCAGCGAACCGGGCAAAGGCACGACATTTCGTATTTACCTGCCGTCCGATCGTGGTGCGTTGAAGCTGGAGGGTGACAATAAAGCAGTGCCAGTTGCTTCGCGAGAGCAGGAAACAGTACTCTTGGTCGAAGATGAGCCAACACTGCTGAATATGGCACAGCAGATGATTGAAAGTCTGGGCTACAGGGTTCTGGCCGCTAATTCTCCCGGGCAGGCCCAGACCATAGCCCGCGAATACGCCGACCAGATAGACCTGCTTGTCACCGATGTGATTATGCCGGGAATGACCGGTCTGGAGCTTGTGAGAGCCATGGAGCCGCTTTACCCGAAGCTTAAATACCTGTTTATGTCCGGCTATACGGCGGATATTATCGCTCCGCATGGGATTCTTGTTGAGGGGATTCACTATATCCAGAAACCATTCACCCGACACGACCTGTCCGTCAAGCTGCGGGAGGCATTGGCTGCAGAATAACTGCCCTTTCTAGCAAATTGATTTTGGACTATTGATAACCGGGAATGTTCTCAGGTTCAGTTCCGGAGAGATTATTGTGAGCTTCGCAGAAATGATTTCCCTGGATTTAATCTCTTAAGCCTTGGACAATCATAGTTTTTGATGTAGATAGGCTAGAGTTGTTAATTGATGATTGAGTATCATTTGTATTACTTCAGGGAATTAAATGCACGATAAAGTCAATGAACTGATTGCCCGGATGCAGAAGCAGAACAGTTTTCCGGCAATTTCTCATTCTATTGCTGAAATCAATGCCAAAGCCTCGGCCACGAGCAACTCGTCGGTTGAGGAGCTGGCCGATATCATACTCAAAGACTTTTCACTGACCGGAAAGTTGCTGAAAGTCGCCAATTCCGCCATGTACGGCCAGTTTGCCGGGACGATTGGTACAGTTTCCCGAGCGATTGTCGTTCTGGGGTTCGAGCAGGTGAGGTTGACAGCTGCCGGTCTGATGTTTTTTGAGTCCCTGCAGGGAGATATCTCAACCTACTACATCAAGAAAGGGGTTGTTGCCAGTATCTTTAGTGGCATCATCGCGCGTGATCTGGCCAAGAAGGTTCGGCTCAGGGATTGGGAAAATTATTACATCGGCGCCATGTTTCACAATTTTGGCCAACTCATATCCATTCATTACTTTCCTGATGAGTTTTCCGCTTACCGTAAATTGCTTGCCGAAGGAGTCAACGACAACCTGGCTGCCCATAAAGCGTTTGGGGTGTCCTTTGCGGACTTCGGTATCGGATTGGCCAAATTCTGGGGACTGCCTAAGCATATCATTGACAGCATGAAACACCCCGGTGCTGCTCAGCTGAAGACGGATATTCAAAACAAGAACCATCAGCAACTTCTGCCGATGTTTGCCAATGAAATATGCGCCGTTGCCATGACTGCAACATCCGATGGGATCGAGGTGAAATTAGCCCCGGTTCTGAAGAAGTTTGAGAAGATCTATCCCGTCAAGCCGGATTATGTTTTGCAGATTGTCGAAAAAGCAATCGATGAGATGAAAGAGTTCTCAGATGTTTTACGCTTTTCCCCTGAGGATATTATCAGCCTGGAGCGCCATCATCCCGATGGTGAGGGTACTGCTCAGAAGTTGCATGAAGAAAGCCCTTCCGCACGGCTGAATTCGTTGCTCGACAGCTGTGGGATGAATGATGAGGATCAGGCACCAGCTGCGAACCTGGTGGAAGACCGAAAACGCTGTCTGCAACAGGGCATTCAGGATGTCGGTCATCTTATCCTTGACGAATTCAACCTTGATACGGTTCTCGGAAAGATCCTTGAGACCATATATCGCGGCATCGGCTTCGACAAGGTTGTCATTTTTATAAAAGATCTGAAAACCGGTCGCTTTCAGGCGCGTTATGCCCTGGGGCAGAACTCTGCTCAGATCGGGAACCAGCTCAGTTTTGCCGCGGATAATGATTCGATCGATTTTTTCAGCAGGGCTCTGTTGGAGAACCGGGATCTTTACATCAAAAATATTTCAGAGCATGGTCTGAAAGAGATGAAACCCACCTGGTTCGATACCGGGGTTTTCTCTACGGCATTTGTCCTGCTGCCAATTGTAGTCAACAAGGTTGAAATCGGTCTGATTTATGCCGGATATAATGATCCGGAAGATCCATTGACACCTGAGCAGCTCGTGTCCTTGAAAAACCTGCGCAATCAAGCGGCCTTGGCGATCAAGCAGGTCTCCTTTCGAAAATGACCGGGTGGTACAGGAATGGCCTTGTTGCTGGTCTTTTCATGCTCCGTATGGGCTGAGCGTCCCTCTCATGAAAAATATTCTTTCACCGTTGTCGATTCCCCGTATTGAAATGAGAGCCCTCGAAGCGGCTGCCATCGCACCAATTATTCAAGCGGTTGCCGAGCGGATCGGCAAGGCTGAGGCGCTTGCTCTGCTCCAGGAGATCAACGAAAAGGCCGCCTTTCGCCATGGTCTGCAGCTGGGGCAGCAGCTTGGTCAGGTCGGCGTTGCTGAACTGGTCAGCGAGGTCGCAAGCTGGTGTGAAGGGAACGATATGCAGATTGAAGTTCTCGAACAGAGCGAGACGACCTATCATTTCAATGTGACCCGTTGTCCTTACTTTGAAAAATACCGCGAAATGGGCCTGCTCGAATATGGTCAGGCTCTCTCCTGCTGCCGCGATGAAGCCTTTGGCCGTGGTTTTTCCGCAGACCTGAAGCTGGTGCGCACGCAGACTATTATGGAGGGGGCCGATTACTGTGACTTCCGTTACCGCTTCAGCTCCGTTTCTGATGAATGATGGCGAACTGGAGAGGGGGGACTCACTCCTGTTACTGACGTTTGAAGAACAGACCTCGCTGAGACGCGAGCCTAGCCATTATGGCTAGCTTTGTGTATCGTTAAGTCCCGAATCTGAAACGCTCTGCCATGAGATTTCATCAGCCAGAAGTGGGCGGGGTGTCAGTTGCAGGGGGAGTCGCAGAATGGAGGTTTCTTCGGGTGGCGCAAGCTCCCGGTAGAGTTCTTCACTGTGCCTGCTGTAGCTTCTCGACAGGTGCATCGGCAGGTAGTAGCTGGGCTTAAGCTCGGCCAGCAGCTGGTTGACATCCTCCGTACAGAGGTGGGACGAATTGCGGGCGCGTTCCTTGGCTTCGCCGAGGAAGGTGCACTCGCTGATCAGCAGATCAACGCCGGTCATCAGTGCCATGATCTTTTTTCTGTTGTCCGGCGTAAAGCCGACATCGCTGATATAGCCGAGCGAGTGAGTCGTCTGTGGTTTCAGCAATGACCCGCTTAATCCTTTCACATCATGAACGATGATATGTGTTCCATCCTGTCTGGGCACGCTTATCTGCTCCGGAAACTCCCTTTTTTTCAGATGACAGTTCTTCAATTCCGCCAGCCAGGGGCCGGGCAGGACCCCCAGCCTGTCGAACTGCTCCCGGTCGATTCTGAAATCTGGATTTTCATCGATGCGAAAGATCTGGCTTGGCACACGGTGATCGCAGGCGGCGGAATGAACCTCGAGATAATCGTTGCGATAAATCGAACTGTCCGTCCGTTCCTCCGGCTCGAGCGCTTTTCGGATAAAACTGTCGGCACCGGAAAACAGAGCGCAACGGATATACTCAGGGTAGATCTCATGGACGCGGAAACTGCTCCAGTAGTCTTCCGCCAGGTTCCAGTCGTAACCGGACAGCTTGTGCTCAAACTTATCGGCCAGTCCCGGACCGCCGAAGATATCCACGGTTTTTCCCGCGGCGATCAACTGGCGGACGACGGAATCGATGCCCATCCAGTGGTCCATATGGGCATGACTGATGAAGATCGCCTCGAGGTTGGTGAAGGTTCGTTTGGCCAGGTGGTGGACCTGTCCACAGTCGAACATCAGGTGGCGGCCGTTGGGGCGTGTCCGCAGCAGCAGGATCGGATCATCGATCAGGCCGGCGAAAAAGGTCGGGATCAGGTTGCGGTAAGGAAAATGGACCATCGATTTTGTTCTTTTCGGATAGGGGGACGGCCAATCTTGTTCTAGTGCCCGGTTATTTACAGGTTGTCGGACTCAAGTATTTTGCGAATTTCACTCACCACGAAGAGAACTCCGTCAATGTACCTCTGCCGGTTCGGATTGTCCATGACGGAGAAGCTCTTCATCGCCGGTTTTTTTCTTTCTGTCCCGTTTCTTTGTTAAGACACTGGTTTTGCGAATCCCTTAGACTGGGGGTATGCTTGTATCTGGCAGGCATGCAGCGCAGGCCGGTTCTGATTCGACGGTTAATCACTTATTCATGTGGCTGTGCTGGG
The DNA here is from genome assembly GCA_963676795.2 of Geopsychrobacteraceae bacterium. Classification (GTDB taxonomy): domain Bacteria; phylum Desulfobacterota; class Desulfuromonadia; order Desulfuromonadales; family Geopsychrobacteraceae. The sequence continues at coordinate 789,609 of CAXXTB010000002.1, forward strand.
GGCCGTTTTTCTGCAGATTGAAACAGGGCCGCTTCCACGGAGATGCAACCATGAAGAAACTGATTTCAACGGTTTTCTCTTGCGCACTGGCGTTATTGGTCTTTGCCTGCCATAGCGAGAACGGAGGCGACAGCGCCCGCTTTCCGTTACGGCAAACAAATTTGTCCGCTGCTGAGTCTGGCTCCGTAGAGAATCCCATTATCCTGAATTTGGGCTATGGCAGTTCCAAAACCAACCCTCGTCATATTGTTGCATCCGCGTTTGCCGACTGGGTTCATGAAGAAACCGCCGGCCGGGTGACAATCAAGCTTTTTCCTGCCGAAATTCTCGGCACTGATACCCAGATGACTGAACTGCTTTCGATCGGCAATCTGGATATGTGTATTACCGCTCACGGGGCACTGGCCACATATGAGCCAAAACTGGCGGTTCTGGAGCTGCCCTTTCTTTTTGATTCTCCTGAAAAGGCCAGCCACTTGCTCGACGGTCCGATCGGGCAGGAGCTGGCTGCAAACCTCCCGTCCCGGGAGATTCGGTTGCTGGCTTACTGGGAAAACGGTCTGAGGCAGATCACGAATAACCTTCACGCGGTCAATTCGCCCGCAGATCTTCAGGGGCTGAAGATCAGGGTGCCCGAAAATATCATGAGCCTTGATATCTTCAGGGCTTTGGGGACACGCCCTGTGCCGCTGGCTTTCCCCCAGTTATATCCGTCTTTGTCTCAGCATATTGTTGATGGCCAGGAGAACCCTCTGGCCAATATTTACGCGGCCAGATTTTACGAGGTTCAAAAGTATCTGGCGCTGACCAACCATAAATATGAGAGTTGCCCCCTGATTATCAACGAGCAGCGGTGGCAGAGCCTCGATGCCGAAGTCCAAGCTGTTTTGGCCGATGGCGCTGTGAAATTCGCCAGGCAGCACAGAGCTCTGGTTCGAGAAGAAGAGGCCGAAATTCTTTCCGAACTCGAGGCCAGGGGAATGGAAATCTCCAGACCCGATCTGGCTCCCTTTGTCAAAGTCAGTGGTGTTGTTTACGAGAAATATGAAAAGGTTTTCGGCAAAGATCTGATCGACAGAATTCGTGCCGCAGTGCAATAGCGGGTCCAAGGCTCGGGCAGTTGTTCTGCCCTCTTCCGATTTTTGCTTTAATCACTTAGGAGATGATAGTTGATGTTGTTCCGATCTCTTCTCAACGTGATTCTTATCTGTGCGATGCTGGCTGTTTACGCGGAAGCGAAGCCGGTGGACAAGGATAAAAAAATATCATTTCATGTCGGATCTTATACGCAGCATTTAGGTGCCAATGGTGATCATGTTGAAGGCTTTGACAATAATCTGTTCAGTATTGAATATCCAATCAATGAATATGCACCATTTTTTGATAATTTCGTCATTGGTACGCTTGAAAACAGCATCGGCGATAGATGCTTTATGATGGGGGCACAAAAAACTTATTTTGATCTTTATGACGGGCTTTCATTTGAGGGCTACTACATTTATTGCGGAGAGTTCTTCTTCGGTGTTTTTGCCGAGTGTGGTGATGATGGAGTTTACCAAACGATAAAGGAGCAAACAGGTTTGGGGTTTGCTCCTTTCATTTATCACGGTCTGCAGTTTGATATGACCAGCTATATCAGCCTGGATGTGGGTTTGATGTTGCCATCGATCATGTTTGTGAGTCTGCAATATAATTTTTGAAGGGGCCGTTTCGAGTCGCTTCTCAATGTACGAATATGGATATTTCCACTTCGTGTCGATCTTTCGACATTGGGGGTGGGGGAAGTCCTTTTTGCGGATATAAGAAAGCGGGGCCGTTCTGACCCCGCCTGAATCGGTAGCTATTCTACTTTTGCTTTGCAGCGTTGTGCTATTTTACGTTTACCTCCGTACCAGGCTAAACCTGCCAGACCAATACCGAGCAGCAGGAGGGTGGCCGGTTCCGGAACCGGAGCGGGGCCTTCCTGTTGTCCTCTATAAGTTGAACTGCTTGACACTGAGGCATGAAGGTGAGTTTCAAACCAGTACCGGTCGTATTCTGATCCCTCGGCCCAGATCGCTCCACTGGCGAGCTCTTCAATTGTCAGGGTCAGAGTCCCGTCGTATGTGAAGTCTGCGGCCAGTTCGTTCAGGGTGAAATTCAGGCTATAGGGATCGTTGACCTGCATAAGACGATTTGAACCGGGATATCCTTCGGTGAGCCAAAAACTGATTTGTGTGTAGATACTTGCATTCTCGTCTGCGGCACTTTCTCTGTCCAGGCTCATCTCCAGCTGGTAATCAACTGAAAATGTATAGCTTCCTCCTGCTAATAGTCCCAGATAAACCCCTCTGTGGTTGTTGCCATTAATCCACCCACTGTAATCAGCAGAACCACTGGAAGAAGATACCAGTGATGTTGATGAGCTTGTCATTGTCGCAGTATTGTCGCCCACGGCAAAGGAGAGGTTATCGCTGACCCATGCTGATTGGTCATGGAAATAGTCGCTATTGGTAGAGTCTGGTCCATTTATCCAGCCTTCAGAGTTGAGGCCGTTATAAAGATAAGAGTTGGTCTCGTACGCATCACCACTAATGTTCAATGTCGACCAGTCAACGGAGATTGTACATTCGGCTATTGCGCTTGCATTTGCGCTATTTGCGAGAATGAAGAGTGAGAATAGAAGTAATAGTGAAAAACAGGTCGTCTTTTTAGCTCTCATTGCACATGCCTCCTTTCAGGTTTGTCCCTCCAGGTGTGGCAGGCGTAAATACCAGGCAGAATGGCATATGGGCGAGCAGGAAATCTGCTGCTACATAGTGTTACCAATGCAACGAAAATGCCGTATATGAAAACCTGTGATGTTTGTATATGTTGCTGATTTGTAATGAGAATAATGATTTTTGATGTTAAGGCTGCCGACAGAAGTACTCCTGAAATCGGCCCTGATAAATGGGGGGTGTCGGTAAATTTTACAGGGAGCAGGGACCGATGGCGATCTTGCTCAAGTTTTCTTCGTATCAACAGTGAAGGCACCTGCCACTGGCAAGCGCCTTCATTGAAACTTGGTCGGAGCGAGAGTCTTGCCATCCAGGGGGACTTACTGTTCAGCTGATATAACGCATCAGATAGACCTCGACGAGTGTCGCCATCTCTTCAATGCTGGTGCGTGAATTATTTGCAACCAGATGAAAAAGCCTTGAATTGTCAATGTCCTCTCCGGTAAATCTGCGCACAAAATCTTCTCTTTGCTTCTGGTGCAGATCCGTATATTTCCGCGCTTCTTTTTCTTCAAGATCGTGACTGGCCATGATCTTCCTGAGCCGAAACTGGTAAGGAGCAACCAGTCGCACATGGATACAGTTTGACAAATCCTGGGTCACGCAGACTCCCCCGCGTCCGACGATGACGCAATTGCCATGCGTGGCAAATGTGCGTATAGCCGATTTCATATGGGAAAAAACTTCCGTTTCTTCCGCTCTGCTGCTGTCGAGAAACATTGAAAAGAGTGATTTGAGCGATGCCGGTGTGTCCTGTGACCTTTCAATCTGCTCGACAGAATAACCGGACAGTTCGGACACCTTTTCAAGCAATTGGCGACCAATGACAATCCACGGATTTCCTGTGGCGCGAGCATTGAGCCTGCGGATCAGTTCTTCGGCTAAAGGGTAGGCCTGGCAGCCAAATTCCCGGCTGATGGTAATGCAGGGCGCAGGTTTCTCCTTTTCTGCCTGCATCTGTTTCTGATGCCAGGCATGTAGCTTCGCCTCAAGCTGAGGGTTCCAGAAATTCGTTGATGGCATAACGAGTCTCCTTTCCGGTTGCTGAACTATGACCACATTTCTTCAAAGTATAGCGGAATTTAGCGGTTCGGCAGAATTGCCTTTAGCGTTTACGGGAATTCTCAGCTGGCAAGTTATGGGGGCTGAGGGTGCAACAATCTTTGTGTAAATGGTCTTAGTCGGTTACAACCCGTAACTACTGCAGGAACCACTGATGACAATACCGGACAACCTGCTCGATGCCCTGATGAAGGAGTATAAAAATCCTGAAGATCTCATGAAAAAAACGGGTTACTTGAGCAGCTGGCCGTATCGTCTGTATTTGCCCCGGAATGAATCTTGTAGGGGCCGCACCTTTCGTGACTGAAGATGAGTCTCTTGCTGATGAGTTGAGGGATGCTTCCTGGTGCTGAGGCCGTCCGGATTCTTGCCGGAAAGGGAAAACCGCCGGAAAATATCAGACGGTTATTTCCAAATGTGCCTATTGAGTGAAATTAGCCAGAATAGTGATAATCTTTTCAAGATTACAGGGGCAGATACGTCAATCTGTCCGTATCTGTCTTCAAAATTTCATCATCCTTGATTCGATGGAGGAAAACGATGCCTACGAGACTCGAAGTTTTCAAGTGTATCCGCTGTGGAATTATTATCGAAGTTATGCATAGCGGGTCTGGCCAACTGGATTGCTGTGGCCTGAACATGCAATTGATGTCCGAGAATACTGTCGATGCGGCTACCGAGAAGCACGTTCCTGTTATTGAGTATGGTGACGGAATTATCACTGTTAAGGTCGGCAGTGTAGCTCATCCAATGGAAGACACGCATTATATCGAGTGGATCGAGTTGATTGCTGATGGCGAGCTTTATCGTAAATACCTGAAGCCGGGCGCAGCACCTGAGGCAACCTTTAACCTGACTGCAACCAACGTCACCGCACGTGAGTATTGCAACCTGCACGGACACTGGGAGGCGCAATCCTGACAGTGTTAGTTGTGATAAGTGGAAAGGGGCTGCTCAGTTGGCCCCTTTATTCTTAGACCAGCCCCTAAGACCTCAGCCGTTACCTGTCTCAAGGACAACCCGCAGATGGGCATGGGCGACATCCTGAAGCAATTGCCCGTACTGGACAGATTGCTTGTCCAGCAGGGTGTTCGTTGAGGAAAGAAACTCGTCAAGCAATTGAGCAATGGTGATGTAGCTGTCCGTCTTGATCTCGTGCCTGCTCAGCTCAACCTCAGCCTCCCTGTTGCCCTTGCTTTCGACCTCTGCTGATGGTTCTTTTCCTGTGCGTAGGTGATATATACAGAAGAAAAGCGGAGCCATTGCTGACTCCGCCTGAATGAATGTGTCGGAATGCTTTACGGTTTCGTGACGTGTTATGCTTTTTTGCGTTTGCGAGCGTAGAAACCCAGACCAGCTAAACCGCAACCAAGGAGTAGTAAGGTTGACGGTTCTGGAACTGGAGCAGGTCCAACATCAACGCGGACATAAACAGTAGATGGTGATGATCCAAAATTTGCATCTGTCCAGATCCATTCAGCGTTGTCGGAAATACCGGAAATTGGGCCACCACTGTTGTTATACCAAATAGTAGAGCTATTGTTTGCCCCATAAGTAGTCGCATTAACCCAGTTAGTCATATCGGTCGATACTAACCAGTCTGTAGAGGAAAGAAAGCTGCCTTGAGAAAATGATATTGGGTCCGTTCCTGCTGATGCATAGTTGTCAACCATCTCTGCTAAAAAGCCACCTGGATTTCCAGAGGAAGGAGTGCCAACGTTGTCAATTTCCCAGATCAAAGAGAAATATTCGTAGCTTGATATTTGCCATGCACTGCTCGATGCTGTTCGCCAGTCATTCCAATTTGAAGTGTCTAGCGAAGGATATGACCCAAGGTCAACGGTGCTTCCGCCACTTTCGAACAGCCACATATTGGTGACGTTGTCAGCAGTAAAGGTGATGGTATAATTTGCGGCTAATGAAAACGCGCTTATGGGGATGAGGCACAACATTAATACTAACAAGATAATAAATCTTTTCATGGTGGCAGGTCTCCTTTCTTGAGGTTTTTTAGTTATAAAGCAATATTTACACCAGGAGAGTAAGTCTCTGATATGTTGTGGTTATATTGATGGTGCGTATCGCCGTGTAAGGCTTTGTAGCATTGTGTATCTTTGACTCTGGGCAAAAAGCGGTAATTTGTCGGTAAGTTTTACAGTTGGACGATATTTACAGCATATGGCCAGTTCGTGGACCCCTGCCCGGAACTAATCTCCGAGCCCAGAACCAATTCCTCAGCCGTTGTCCACCTCATAAACGATCTGCAGATGAGCATGGGCGACACCCTGAAGCAATTGACCGTACTGGACAGATTGCTTGTCCAGCAGGGTGTTCGTTGAGGAAAGAAACTCGTCAAGCAACTGGGAAACGGTGATGTAGCTACCGGTCTCAATCTCGTGGCTGATCAGTTCAAACTCAGCCTGCCTGTTAACGCCTTCGACTTTCAGGTCATCACTCCTCTGCTGATGTTTCAAAGTATAGGCAATGTAGTCATTAATGAGTTTTTTGATGTGGGTCTTGCTAAGCATGCTCGTCCTATTGATTGTCATGAAGCTTTGGGTCCCTGTCCGGATGCATCCCGGAACAAATCATTGGGTCCGGAACCCTGTCGTGGCTGAAGACGAGTCTCTTGCGGATGTTGTGAGGGAAGACTCTCGGTGCTAATTCCGTCCGGATTTTTACCAGAAAGGTAAAAAAAAACGCCGACCAAATGGCCAGCGTTATTTTTTTTAATTGGTCGGAGCGAGAGGATTCGAACCTCCGACATCCTGCTCCCAAATTCTTTGCACTGGCTAATCTCTGGTTTTCTGTCTGTTTTAAAATTCCAAATTGGGAAGTCGTGAATAGCACTCTTGATGAAAAAAATAAAGAGAATATTTGGGCGATTTTATTGGTAGTCGAATGGGCATTTGGAGACAAAAAATATATCATTCCATGGGGTTGCGGTTAATGCTGGTTGTCTTTCTCAACGACTTTCTTTTCTCAAACGAGAACTGCAATTATGCATCTGTTGGCTGTGGAAATGAGCTTGTCCTTCCATTAACCGTTTCGTCTTTTGATAGCCCAATTGGTGGAAGGCGAGTCAGTTGCGACCGTACTTTGACCGTAGAAATCGGAGATGAAGTTTTACGAGTTCAGTCCGTTTCGTCGCACTCAAACTGCTTGTGGTCGAGTCGTTGCGGATCAGAAGGGGGAGGGGGGGGGGCTGAGCGCGGCCCACTCCCTTGCCTTCGGGTGAGAACAAAAAAAGAGGGGGGGATTGTGCTTCCGCCCCCATTTAGCCTCACTTATGAGAATGATTGATTGACGAAATCTTTAGCTTCATGACGGGAGGGCATAAAGCTACCTGGGTTTATTGGAGATCTGAAGTATCTCGCTATTCATAAAGATCCGGATACTGCTCTCAATAAGGCTAGGGAAATAATTTTGACCTTATACAATAAAAAAATGTCTCACCTAAAAGAAATTGATGTGGAGCGAACGATAAAGGCGCTGTCAGCCGCAAGTCACAGCCCCTTAATTGAAGGGTATGATCTTAGCGGGGCAAAAGGGGTCCTCGTTAATGTCACTGGCTCGCCAGATATGACGATGGATGAATTTCATGAAATTATCGATCATATCCACAAAAAAGTTGCTGATGACGCCCTTGTCATTTCCGGTCTTGTTGTTGATGAAAACATAGGTGATTCGCTAAAAGTTACCATTGTTGCTTCGGGTTTAGCTCCTGCTGTTGCAGCCGTCCGTAATTTGAAAATCATGTAAATAGTAGATTGTATCTGACAATTTTCATATTAAGACGTATCTGGTATATCAAGTTCGAATTGCTTTTTCTATGCGTCATTCAAGAAACAAGTCTCCTAAGGTCGTCACCAATAGTGAGTTTATTCCCTCCTTTAGAGGCTGGGTGGGGAAAGACGAATATGTCAATATCTCTATTGTCAATAGATCCTTTTTGGTAGGTAACAGCACCTGAACGTTGAGTATGTTTATATCCTGAATCAAGGATTTGGTTTTTGAAGTATTCGCTATTGTCTGAATTGCCGATTATAAAAACACATTTAGGTAAAAGAATACTTAATTCTTTTTTTAGAATATATTTATTGCAGTTAATCCACATTTCTTGAGTAGGTTTACTACGTTGTTTTGATGGTTTTTTTCTCTTTTCATCATCTGGTGAACATTTAATCTGATTCGTAAATGAAATATAGTTGAAGCTTTCAGAGATACATTTTTTTGTTGGCATTCCCTTTGTGGCTTCTGATTGAATGATACCCTTTGACTGTAGATAGATAGCTGAATAACAACCTACCCTGTGATGCATGATACCGCCACGGTATCCTGTTTTCTTGTCAGGAAATAATTTTTTTTTGCCATTTAATATTTGCCCTTGTGCGCTTAATACCAGTTTATTAATAGCATTCAAGCCTCCATGGCTATTCATGTTTATTCCCAAAACCAATAACCTTGAACGCAAATATTCGGGCCCTATCCAAGGATAAGAAATATGTGAATCTGGCCCAGATGGAAATCGATGCTTGGCTCCCGTCCAACATTCTTGACAATGAATACATCTTTCGTGAAGAGGTACTCCATTAGGGCCCACAACAACACCTAGGTCTGAGTACAAAGATAAAAAATTATTAGCCCCTAGCTGATCGTTCATATCTCACCCTTCGAAAAACTGTTCACTGTAAGTCAGTTGTAGTGTTGCTATTGTTCGCCTCATTGATTCTCTTAGCTCAGGCGGCTCAAGCACTTCCACCTTGGTGCCGTGGCCCAAAAGCCACCACATGAGTTGATCCGTATCAGCAACAGTTGCCTCAATGATAGTTCCTCCCTCTTGATCTATGATCACTTGGTCTTCGGAAAGTTTTCTCTCGCGAAGAAATCCTGCCAGCCAGTCATTAACCTGTAATCGAAGACGTATCGGGCCTAGCGGATTCGGAAAGCTGAAATTGCCTTCGGCGATGTATTTTTCCAGGCAAAACTCTTTTTTGCGTTTCGCTTTATGGTCAAGCATTTTAGCACTCAACATCCGATGTAGTGCGAACTGGCGAGCATCTTGGTAGTTCCATACGGTGGCGACTAAATAGACAACGCCATTGTCAAAAACCAAGCCGAGTGGGTGCAAATTGCGCTCAACTGGCTGTTTGTGATCGAGCTTTTGATAGCTAACCGAGAGTTGCCTTTCCTCAAATAAAGCCTGAAAAACTTGTCCAAGAACGTCGACATTCACTTCTGGCAGACACAACTGTTGCTGCCGACAAATTTTAGCAACCCGACCGGACCACTCACCAAGCCCTGTTCCTCTTACTTCGTTCAATAGGTTGCTGGCTCGCTTAAAATAGGGCTGTAGGGCTGCAACACACCCCTGTGGCAACATTTCGGATAGATATTGCTCAGTGAGTTTTAAGGTTAATGCTGTGTTGCTGTTCATTGTCGGAAGATCAAGCAACCCACAATCCTCAGCCCAGCACCAACCGGCAGGATTCTGGTGATCTGATGTAATAGGGAAAGATTCCGATAAGGTTTCAAGATTGCGCTGGACCGAGCGGAGAGTCAGGTCAATCCCTTTCTCAGCCAAAGCTTCGCGAATCTGCTGAGTCCCTTGTTTTTTCTTCGCTAGGATATTCAGGATTTCCCACTGTGTAATCGTTGCCATAGCATTTCCTCCTTGAACACAGATATACCTGAACGGCACGACAATATGTGTCGCGTGAAAAGAAATTAAGAATATCTCATTTCTTGAAAAACACAAGACTCTTTTTGTCGCGCACATTTGAGATTATCAAGGCAAACGGAGGGGAAAAGATGATGATTAATAAATGGTTTAATTTCTACCTGAACGAAGCACCAGAGACGCAACAAGGACGACCACTTCCTCAATGGCTATTGGGGAAGCGAATTGTCTTCAAACCGACAGGGCGTGAATTTGTTGTCGGCATGGTATCAAAAAAACACTTGTACGTCATTTACGAGACAAAGTTCCTGAGATCGCTCCAGTCGGCAACAAAAATAATGACATCTAATCCCCACGCTGGGTGCAATAACTATCTGGAGTTATGGGAATACAAAGGCATGAGCTTGCACATCGCTCTCGACATACCGCTATCTTGACCCTAGCGATTTCAAGTCAAAAGGAAACTATCATGTATCAATCTATTTCTGACTCGCAGCCTTTTACTGTCATTACTTTTGACGACACATTGAATCGTTGGTTTGAAATGAATCGAGGTCGATTCAACTATAATCCTGTTGTTGAAAAAACGGATTCTAGCTATATCGTGAGATTTACGGGATGTTGCAATCACATCGAATGGCAAATATGGCTTTCTGAAACTGATATGAGATCGTGGATTCTCGTCACGTATAACGAGACCTTCTGGGATATAATTTTTGATTCAGATATAGGTATCAGTAGAACTGTAGACGGTCAATATTATTGCAATTTATGCATTTATGATACTCAATGTTATAATTGCATTGAAGACCTCCTGATTGCTCACGCTCTCGACCCGACACTGGAATGGCTTAACGAGCATTTAATACCTGAAAATTATCTCTGGATTTGTGGTCAGGATCTCAGTGGAGGGTGGACGAAGGCTCGTATTCTTCCCAAGGATGCAAAATCTCGGGATCGTGAGTATCTATTGGACTTAATCCCCATTGTTGAAAGCTAAAATGATTGAAACAGGAAAGAGCAATTGGGGCATGGTGAAAGGCCTGTTCCTGCGTTGAATAATTGATGTTTTTTAAAAAAAATAAGGAAAGAAAACACCGACCCTAATACGAGTCGGTGTTTTTTATTATCCAGCAATTGATCTGGTCATTTCCTCGGCGGCCTGATCAGCCGTTTTCTTGAGCTCTTCATTCATGTGATGGGCATAACGGGCGGTCATGGTCGTGTCTGAATGGCCCAGCACTTTGGAGACATTATGGATGCCAGACCGGACAGCTGCATAGCTGGCGAACGTATGCCTGAGGTCATGAATTCGAAAATCCTGAATATTTGCCACATCAAGGGCGCGGATGAATGGCTTACGCAGATCTTTCTGATATGAACCGTCCTTGCCTGGAAAGACGTATTCATGTTCGCCAGCACGTTCAAGTTGTTCCTGTAAAACTTGCTTGGCCTGCTCGGACAGGTGGATCGTTCTTGATTGGCCGGTCTTGGTATCGCCTAGGAAGATTGTTCCTTCATCCATGTGAACATGCTTTTGCGGCAGGCTCATGATTTCATTCTTGCGGCAGCCGGTATAGAGCAGCAAGCGGATTGCCGATACTGAGCTGCTTTCGTCCAGACCATCGAGTGCGGCCAGGAATCTTTTTAACTCATCCCGAGACAGGAACCGTTCACGAGACCTCTCTTTGAACTTTCGGGGGAATGTTGGCACCACCGAAAGGTATTCCCACTCATGGGCGAGTCTGAGCATGCGCTTCAGCAGGGTGATCATATGATTGGCCGAAACTCCTGAGGTTCGATCCTTCTCCTTTGAATGAAGGTTGGAGATATCCTTTGGGCCAATTTCACACAGCCGTTTAGCCCCGAAGGTCGGATCAAGGATCTGGGTAATTCTCCATTCGTCTTCCTTCCAGGTTTTCTTGTGCTGTTTTGAATGGGGTAGGTAGTGCTCTTGGGCGAACTGGGAGAAGGTCAGCATGTTGCGTTTTTCCTGTTTCTCCTCTCGTGGATCATGCCCTTCTGTCAGCATGGCTTTTTGCTGATAGACCTTTTTGCGGATGTCGTCGATGCTGGTGACACCGGGAAGGTACTCACCAAGGCTAACAGCCCCCTTTCTGCCGTAGGGGGAGGTGAACCGATGAAGAAAGTGAATCCTTCGCGTTGGGCCGACAAGGGCTTTCAGGCCGATGCAGGTGGCGTCTGAATATTCAGTTCCATTGCTGCGGCTTTGGCTTGGATCATGGGCTGGCAGGTTTTCTAAGGTCCGTCGCGTGAAGACAAACTTTTTGTTCGTTTTGGCTCCAATTTTCATTGTTGTTTTCCTCCTGATGATTTCTTTTCTGCTCTGTTTTGCCAGAGCATATGCTGGCTAGTTCCTGGAACAGTTTCCGCAAACCCGCATAGAGCACGGGCTCGCGTTCTCAATAATATGTTCTATGGTATCTGTACGGTATTTTGTGCTTAATTTCGCCAGATCGAATCAGGTGATTTTGGGGTGCAGGGTGAGTGGTGAGGTTTTCTTCCCCATGGCATGAGCCAGCCCATTTTTTTGAACGCAGGGGAGGGGGGTGGTCAGGGTTAAGATTTTTCGTCATCGACGCTGATCTGATAGACGCCCATGCCGTAGTAGAAGACAAAGTTCTCCTGCCAGATCTGAAAGATTTCCTTGCCTGAGTCCAGCGGGTAGTCATGGCCACGATGACCAAACAGCTTCAGGCCGAAATCAAAATCCAGCTCTTTTTCCAGTTCTGCATAGGAACCGATCCCCACATAGGCAAAGTCGGTGATGTAGTTCAGTTGGCCCGTAGGCAGAATCATGATCTCAACAGGATGAAAGCCTCCAGCCTCGGCACTGTACTGCGGATCTCTGAAATTGAGGGTAAGTGTCTGGTTGTTGTAGCGGCCGATCTTCTTGTTCAGTAGCTCTACCAATCGTGGATGAAGAAAATACGGGCAGCTCTTCGTGTCAACAGTCATGCTTATACTCCATAATGAAAAGCCTCGACGGTAAGTCGCCGAGGCTGGATCAAGGTTGTTTGATGACGCTTTTTCAGTCGTTGCTTGTGGCCGGTGGTGGAAGAAGTCGTGGCTCAGGTTGGTTCTGTTCGGTCTCATTGAAGGCCTGGATAAGAGTGTATCCGGCTGTCATGATGGTTGTTGGTGTCGGGTTCCAGAGCGGCGTCAGAATGTCGCTGACCTCCTGAATGGCGGCGGGTGTCGCTTTGACGATCTCAGCGCCTTCATTCTCACAGAGGTCGATTATATCCTGCGCAAACTCCGTTGTTATGTCGAGAAGCTCATCAAGCTTCATAGCCATGAAACCTGGATTAGTGATGTTGTCGAAGAAATCAGACCAGCTCATGTCGATTCCACTTCGGGAAGGTGGTTGATAAGGATCTGGCGGATCGCGTCCGCATAACCCGCAATGTCCGGGCAGATAATACTGACGCCGTCACCGCTGTTGCCGTAGATCACGACGCCAATGAGGCAATTCTGCTGGCGAGATACTCCCTCCAGGCAGGAGTCGATATTCCGGCATATCTGTTTACTGAGTTCTGGGGGCTGATCGTTTACTTCAATGAAAATGACAGAGCTGTTCTCGGGGAGGTCGGATAATAGAAACCGGACGGGTGGTTGGTAGGGGAGCGGAATGTTATCAATTTCGCCAGCTGAAGAGTCGGTAAGAATTTTCATATCGAGTCCTCCCAGAACACAATTTCTGAGGCATAGACACAGCGATGAAAGGTGCGCTGATGGTTGTCGATACGCAAGGTAATCGTGGCCGTCTCTTCCGGTTGGCCGAGAGCTTTTAGATAGTCATGATCACTCTTGGTTAAGATGACGATGTTCAGCTCATGGTCTGCAAGGTCATCTTCGTCACCATATTCGAGAATTTCTGCAATGCAGAAGCTGGCGAAGCCATAGATCTCACGATGAAGTGCCGGGTCGTTGTTGAGTTGTTTCAGTTCGGATAGGGAATGATATGTTTGCATATGCGAGTCCTTCATTGTTTGTGAGGCTGAAAAAGAAAACCCTGAGCCTCGGGTGAGGTCAGGGTTTTCGTTCTGAAATCGCAGTGTCGAAAGTCGTTAATGGCTGGGGGAGGGATACTGGTCAAAAATGGATTTGTGATTTGCCTTGGTGTGTTTGTCATAATTATCTCCTCTTGATGTTATGGGCGATGGCAAGGAGATAATATCTGCTTCAAAATTGAGTCATTACAGCTTCGATGGCTGATTTACGCTTTGTTCTGTGAAAAATCATACAGAGCATCAGCGAGTTCCATGATCTCGTTCTTTTGAAAAAGAACATCAAGCCATTTTTGCGGAATGCTTTTATGGCCGTAAAAAGCACCGGCAATTTGACCGCAGATAGCCGCAGTTGTATCAGCATCATCACCAAGGTTGGCTGCGGTGAGAATGGCATCAGAGAAAGACTCTGTTGACAAGAAGGACCAAACGGCAGCTTTTAAGGATTCAGGGGCATAACCACTGCCGATGATTAGCTCACTTGGTGTTGTGGAGAGTCCTTGCCATTCTGGGGTTATCGCTTCGATATCGAGCTTTTTAGCTCCCGACAGGGCTTTGAAGATAGCCTCAGAAAGCTGAGCCCCTGTGAGATGGCAGACTTCAGCGGCATGAGTCGTGAGTGTTGTGAGTCTCGTAAACTTCTGTATTTCATCAAGGTCGGGATAGTAGGCAAGAACTACGGGGGCCTGCCTCATTAACGCCCCATTGCCAGCTGAGCGAGGATTATTGTCTCCGGCGTATGGATTCCCATCTTGGCGGAATTTGAATAGGGCCTTCATCACCGTCTTGCCAACTCCGACCGGGCGGGATTTCGGACCAGGTTTGCCCGTACTAAACCAGTTGGAGTAGCGATTCATCTGGTCGTAGGGATCATGCCCTTGGCAGTCAACAAGGCTTGCCGCCAAACAGATTGCCATGCTTGTATCGTCAGTCCATTCGCCTGGACTGAGCCGAAACTTCCCGCCACCGATCATGCCGGTTACTGGTGTGAATCTGCCGCGAGGGTAAAATTCAACCGCACAGCCAATCGCATCGCCACAAGCGAGCCCGAGTAATGCGCCACGGTAGCGTTCAATTAAAGAGATGTCTGTCATGTGTGGACCTTTCTGATCGGTATCAATGGGAGTGAGATTACCGTAAATATCGCCTTTCTATGTGACATTAAACGTCATGCTGGCAGATTTAGATCTAAGGGAGAGCAGGTTATTGTGGTATGTTGTTAGGGATTTTTAATTGTGATTGGCTTACACCCTATAACCCTGCAACAGATAAGCTATGACAAGGAGGAAACATGATACTGAACCACACAACATTTTACGATGAACTCGACTCTTTTCAGACGTTCCCGGAATTGATCACCAATCTGACAGAGGAGAGTTTTAAAAATGTTTTTGACTGCGATATGGCTAGAAAACACAAGAACATTGTGTATGTTTGGAGAGCTGAAAAGAAAATCAAACGCTTAAAAGGTGAGAGCGATATCATATATATCGGGCAGACGGATAAAGCAACATTTCTTCTGTAAAAGTGGTTTCCCCTTTGGGGCATCTATTGATCTTTGAACGTTAAATAATTTCTGCCCGTTTCCCACTCTTCTGATATTTCCATCAAAACGGCACTGACGAGCCTTAAGCAGGAGTCTTCGTTGGGAAACAGGGTTGCAACTCTGGTACGACGCAGGATCTCTTTGTTGACACGTTCCAGAACATTGCTGGTTCTGATTTTCTTCCTGTGCTCCTCTGGAAACTGGAGAATCGCCAGACCTTCTTCAATGTTTTCTTCTGCCCATTTGGTTAATTGGGGGGCCGATGATCCGTAACGTTCTACAAACAGGTCCAGTTGTCTTTTCGCTTCTGCTTCATCGGGTGCCTGCAAGATATTCCTGATAGCGGACGCAACCCCTTTCTTCATCTCCTTCTTTGGCACGTAGGCCTGGGCATTTTGCTGGAGATGAAACTGGCAGCGTTGCCAGGGGACACTGGGAAAGACTGCCTTGCGGGCGGCCTTGAGCCCCTCATGGGCATCACTGATAAACAGCTTTACCCCGTGTAATTTACGCTCTTGCAAGCTGCGTAGAAAGTCTCGCCAATGGGCTTCCTGCTCTGACAGAGCTACGGAGGTTCCCAGAATCTGACGTTTGCCATCCTCGGAGACACCGATGGCCACCAGAACGGCAACATCGATCACTGAGCCGTTATGCCGTACCTTTTCATAGCGAGCGTCGAGATAGACGTAGGGAAACGCGCCAAGGGGACGTTTACGCCATTGGTCAAGAATATCGTCGAGCTCCTTTGCTGCACGGCTCACCTGGCTCGATGTGACCTCGCAGCCACACAGCTGCTCTGTAATTTTAGCAACCTTGCGAGTCGAAACGCCCTGAACATACATCTCAGCCAAGGCCACCTTCAGGGCCCGCTCCGAACGTAATCCCTTCTCCAGGCTAGAGGGATAAAGGCTGCTATCCCGAACTTGGGGAACATCAACGTCAAGAGAGCCAACTCGAGTCTGAACGGTCTTTGGCTTATACCCGTTAGCATGGCCGCGACGGGCATTGCTGCGCTCGTAGGGACCAACACCAAGATGGTGCTGGCGTTCAAGGCGCATAGCCTCATTGATAACTCTGCGGATCGCCTCTCCGAGAGCATCGAAGCCATCATCAGCTAATAGTTTTACAACATCCTCAATCGCGTTATAATCTGCCGGACGGGTCATGGTTTCTTTCCTCTCTGGTTGGGTTTGGCGATTCACCAAAGAGGATAACCGTGGCCCGTCTCTTTGTCAGGCCGAATGAAATTTACAGAAACAATGATGCACTAACTGAAAAAACGCATAAAGGGGTATCTAGAAGAATTGCTAGATATGGTTCAGTTGAACCTGGCGTACCAGAGGCTGTTTCAATTTCAATAAAAAGTTTCTTAAACGATTACTTAAAATAAAGCTTCATATTTTACAATATTACGAACCTTCTAGGCCGCAAGCCTCAAGAGTCTCAATTTTTGTCCACCTCATAAACGATCTGCAGATGGGCATGGGCGACACCCTGAAGCAATTGACCGTACTGGACAGATTGCTTGTCCAGCAGGGTGTTCGTTGAGGAAAGAAACTCGTCAAGCAACTGGGAAACGGTGATGTAGCTACCGGTCTCAATCTCGTGGCTGATCAGTTCAAACTCAGCCTGCCTGTTAACGCCTTCGACTTTCAGGTCGTCACTCCTCTGCTGATGTTTCAAAGTATAGGCAATGTAGTCATTAATGAGTTTTTTGATGTGGGTCTTGCTAAGCATGCTCGTCCTATTGATTGTCATGAAGCTTTGGGTCCCTGTCCGGATGCATCCCGGAACAAATCATTGGGTCCGGAACCCTGTCGTGGCTGAAGACGAGTCTCTTGCGGATGTTGTGAGGGAAGACTCTCGGTGCTAATTCCGTCCGGATTTTTACCAGAAAGGTAAAAAAAAACGCCGACCAAATGGCCAGCGTTATTTTTTTAATTGGTCGGAGCGAGAGGATTCGAACCTCCGACATCCTGCTCCCAAAGCAGGCGCGCTACCAGACTGCGCTACGCTCCGACGGCGCATAGAAGTATCACTGTGAATTTATAAATACAACCTTTTTTTTAAATTTTTTGCATTTTCTTTTTTCGAAGGCCTTATTTGATACTCTTAAACTGTGTGGCTATCGGAAAGGGACACTATGAAAACCGGGGCAATACCAGATGCTTTTTGCCGTGAAATTCCTGAGTTGTTGACGGAATTGGAGAGCTCTTCGCTTGGTTTGTCGACGGCAGAGGCGAACAGGCGACTGACGCAGTTCGGTCCCAATCGGTTGCGCGAAGGGGAACAGCGCTCGCTGACGGGAATGGTTGTCGATCAGTATCGCAATCCGATGATCATTCTGTTGCTGGGTGCCGCATTGGTCTCCCTTGTGATTGGCGAGTGGCAGGACAGCCTGGTGATTCTGATTATTGTCATTCTCAATAGTGTCATCGGAGTGGTTCAGGATTATCGGGCGGAACAGGCTCTGGCATCGCTGCAGAAACTGTCGGCTCCCTATGTTCATGCCTTTCGCGATGGGGTCTATCAACAGCTTCCGGCCGAAGATCTGGTTCCCGGCGATCTGGTCGAACTGGAGGCGGGCACTATTGTCGCAGCTGATATCCGTCTGTTGGAGGCTCATACCCTGAAAATGAATGAAGCCGCTCTGACCGGTGAGTCGGTTGCTATCGATAAGAAGACGATCACGCTTGTCAATCGGGATCTGCCGCTGGGGGATCGTATCAATATGGTTTTCCGGGGCACCCAGGTGACCTTCGGCCGGGGCTCCGGAATTGTCACTGCCACGGGCATGGCGACAGAGATGGGGCGGGTCGCGCACCTGCTTGATACGACGGAAAAGCAGAAGACCCCGTTGCAGATCCGCCTGGAGAAGGTTGGCCGCAACCTGGCTTTGGCAACCATCGTGATCTGTCTGATCGTCTTCATTGCCGGGATTCTGCGTGGCGAAGATCTGCTGCTGATGTTCCTGACCGCCGTCAGCCTGGCCGTTGCGGCAGTGCCCGAAGCGCTGCCGGCGGTTGTGACCATCTCCCTCGCTTTCGGGGCCCGACGCATGGTGCGGCAGATGAGCCTGGTCAGGCGTCTGCCGGCGGTAGAAACCCTCGGTTCGATCACCTGTATCTGCAGCGACAAGACCGGTACCCTGACCCAGAATCGCATGTCGGTGGAGCAGTGGCTCGATGCCGACCTGCAGCCGGTCCGCGAAGCGGATGTCAGCGTCAATGACCCTCTGCTGCTGGTTCTGGCGTTGAATAATGACATTCATATCGATGCGGCGGGGCTGTTGGTCGGCGATCCGACCGAGGTTGCCCTGTATGAGCATGTCCAGCGTCTTGGCTTTGATCCGTTGCGTCTGAAGCGCGACAATCCGCGTATCGGCGAGATTCCCTTCAGTTCTGAGCGGCAGATGATGTCGACATTGCATCGCCGCGAGGATGGGGTGGTCATGTTGCTCTGCAAGGGGAGTTTCGAGGCGATTTCATCTCGCTGTGCCGATAATCAGCATGATGCGGTTGGCGAAGCGACCGGGGCTCTGGCCGCAACCGGGCTACGGGTGCTGGCTTTTGCCTGGAAGCCACTCAAACGCCTGCCGGGGTCGCTCGATGCTGAAGAGCTGGAGAGGGATCTGTTCTTTCTCGGCTTGAGCGGAGCTCTCGATCCTCCGCGTGAGGAGTCGGCGCGTGCCGTGCGTCAGTGCCGCGAGGCTGGGATCCGGCCGATCATGATTACCGGCGATCATCCGGTGACGGCACGGGCTATCGCAGCGCGCATCGGCCTGGCCGGTGAGGAGGGCAGGGTCCTGACCGGGCGCGAGTTGGAGCGCATGTCCGCTGACGAAATCTTCGAGACGGTTGCCGATGTGCAAATCTACGCCCGAGTCGCTCCCGAGCAGAAGCTGGATATCGTCTCCGCGCTGCAGCGTCGCGGTGAGGCTGTCGCCATGACCGGTGATGGTGTCAATGACGCTCCTGCGCTGAAGCGGGCAGAGATCGGCATCGCCATGGGGATCACCGGCACCGATGTCGCCAAGGAGGCGGCCGAGATGGTGCTGCTCGATGACAACTTTGCGACCATCGTCAGGGCCGTGCAGGAGGGTCGGACCATTTATGATAATATCCGCAAGTTTTTCAGGTATACCCTGTCTAGTAACGCCGGTGAGATCTGGACCATCTTTCTCGCTCCGTTCCTTGGGCTGCCGATCCCGCTGCTGCCGATCCATATCCTCTGGATCAACCTGATTACCGATGGTGCCCCCGGGCTGGCCCTGGCCAGTGAGCCGGGAGCCAAGGGGATCATGTGCAGGCCGCCCTATCCTCCGGATGAGGGGTTGTTTGCCCGCGGCCTCTGGCAACAGATCATCTGGATCGGCTTGCTGATGGGGGTTGTCTGCCTGGTGACGCAGAAAGTCGCTATCTTGCTTGGCTGGCACTGGCAGACCATGGTCTTTACCGTGCTCTGCTGCAGTCAGTTGTTCAATGCCCTGGCGATCCGTTCCGAACAGGAATCTCTGTTCAGCCTTGGCCTGATGTCGAACCGCCCCCTGCTGTTCACCGTTATTGGCAGCATGGTGCTGCAGCTGGCCGTTATCTATCTGCCGATTATGCAGAAAATTTTCCATACCCGGTCTTTAGGGTTTGCAGAAATCCTGTTTTGTGGTCTGATGTCACTTTTGGCTTTTTGCGCTGTTGAGCTGGAAAAATTGCTGTTGCGCAGGGGCTTACTGTATTATGGGGGGAAGAACAAGAGGAGCCGTCGATCCACACATTGATCGCCGGGCTTCTTGTTATTGTTTGGGCGTGCGCAAGCACTTTGACTTCAGGAACTGTTATGACAATTGATATTTTTATTCCCGGTCAGGTTTTTCATGGTTTCCGGGTTGATCGGGTTGATGAGCTGCCGAGTATCAACGCCCGGATGATCCGCCTGACCCATGAGCGGACCGGTGCCCGCTTCATGCACCTCTACCGCGATGACGACAATCATCTGTTCGCGGTCGGTTTCAGAACCCCGCCGGAAGATTCCACCGGGGTCGCCCATATTCTTGAACATACAGCCCTGTGCGGCTCCGAGAAGTTTCCGGTCCGTGATCCGTTCTTCTCCATGCTCAAACGCAGCCTCAACAGCTTTATGAACGCGATGACGGCCAGCGACTGGACCCTCTATCCGTTCTCCAGTATGAACTGCAAGGATTTCCATAACCTGCTCGACATCTATCTCGATGCAGCGTTCTTCCCCCAGCTGACCGAGCGTGATTTCAGCCAGGAAGGGCACCGCCTCGAATATGCCGAGTTGGACAATCCTGAATCGCCGCTCGAATACAAGGGGGTCGTCTACAACGAGATGAAGGGCGCCATGTCCGACCCTTCATCGCTGATGTCACGGCGGATGGATAAGTACCTGTTTCCGACCACCACCTATCATCACAATTCCGGTGGCGAACCGGAGAATATTCCGGATCTGACCTGGCAGCAGCTGCGCGACTTCCACGCCCGCTACTATCATCCGAGCAATTCCTATTTCTTCACCTCGGGGAATCTCGACCTGAACGAAATCCTGCAGATTGTCGAGGCCAATGTTTTGAGCCGTTTCGACAGGATCGAACCGGACAGCGAAGTGCCGCCGGAAGTACGTCTGGACAAGCCGCTCAAAATCACCGAAGGCTATCCTCTTGATGCCGGAGAACCGCTGGAAAAGCGTTCGATGGTGCAGGTCGGCTGGCTGTGCAACGATATCAACGACAGCTTCGAGCGTCTCGCCCTGACCGTACTCTCCAGCCTGCTGCTCGGCAATCCTGCCGCGCCGTTGTACAAGGCGCTGCTCGATTCCGGCCTGGGGGCGAACCTGGCACCGGGGGTCGGTTATCATGACGACAACCGGACCACCTTCTTTGCTGC
Organism: Geopsychrobacteraceae bacterium; assembly: GCA_963676795.2. GTDB lineage: Bacteria > Desulfobacterota > Desulfuromonadia > Desulfuromonadales > Geopsychrobacteraceae. The sequence continues at coordinate 810,587 of CAXXTB010000002.1, forward strand.
GGGGATGCAGGGGACCGATCCGGAGAACTGCGACAAGATCGAGGCGCTGATCACGGCAACCCTGGAGAAGATCGCCGCAGAGGGCTTCAGTGCCGAACGGATCGAGGGGGTCCTGCATCGCCTCGAGTTTGCCAACCGGGAGGTGACCGGTGACAGCTACCCCTATTCGTTGTTGCTGCTGATGCGCCTGATCGGTCCCTGGATCCATGGTGGCGACCCTCTTGAGGCGCTCGACTTCGATGAGAACCTCAAGCTGCTGCGTGAGAAGCTGAAAGGCGGAAATTTCTTCGGTGAGCTGATCCGCAGCCATCTGCTGGAAAATTCGCACCGGGTGACCCTGCTGCTCAAACCGGACACCAACATGGGGCCGCGCCAGGAGGCCGAAGTGCGGGACCGGCTCGATCGCATCAACGCGTCTCTCTCGGCCGAAGAGAAACAGGTCCTGGTCGAACGGGCCATCAGCCTCAAGGATGCCCAGGAGGCACCGGAAGATCTCTCCTGTCTGCCAACCCTGGAGCTGAGCGATATCCCTGCCAGGGAACATGAAGTTCCTGTCCGTCAGTCGCAAGGGGAAGGGGTGGTCCAGTACTGGTTCGATCAGCCGAGCAACAGCATCGTCAATGTCGCTCTGAATTTTGGCTTGCCAGCCCTGAGTAAGGATGAGATCCGCAGCCTGCCGCTGCTCAGCAGCCTGCTGACCCAGTTGGGTGCCGGTGGGCGCAGTTATCTGGAGATGGCTGAAGCGATGGAAGCTAAAACCGGGGGGATCTTTGCCCGGACCTCGATCCTTGATAACCCGGAAGACCTGGATTGTTTCAGCGTCGGTTTCGAACTCAAGGGCAAGGCGCTGGTCCGAAACGGTCAGGCGCTGCTAGATCTGATCAGCGATTTTCTGATCCGGCCCGATTTCACCGATCGTCAGCGGATCAGTACCGTTTTGAACCAGATTAAAGTTTCTCTGGAAAACAGCGTCCCTCAGTCCGGGCACACTTATGCGGCCCGCAGCGCGGCAGCCAGCCTGTCGACGGTCGGACGGCTGCGCGAGGAATGGAGTGGCCTGGCTCAACTGAGCCTGATCCGTGAATGGGCCGGCAAACAGATAGCGGAACTCGATGGTCTGATTGCCATCCTTGAGGGCCTGGCCGCCAAGATCTTCACCAGGGCGCAGCTCAAGGTCGCGGTGACTGTGGAAGAGAAATTTTTTAACCATTTCGAGGTGCCGCTCAATAACCTGCTGTCCGGTCTGCCCGAGGGGCAGTCCGGACAGCATCTGGCAATCGAGGCCGGTCATGAAGCCCCCGCACGCAAGGGTCTGGTCTGGTCGCTGCCGGTCAGCTATGTGACCCGGGTGTTCCGGACCATCCCCTATGCCCATCCTGACAGTGCCGCCCTGACAGTGCTGTCCAAGCTGCTGCGTGCCGAGTTCCTGCACCGCGAGATTCGCGAGAAGGGTGGAGCCTACGGCGGCATGGCCAGCTACAGCGCCGAAGCCGGGCAGTTCAGTATGCTCTCTTACCGCGATCCGCATCTGAAGAGAACCCTTGAGGTCTACGATCAGGCGATCGCCTGGGCTGTCGCCGGGAAGTTTCCTGCTGAGTCGATCAAGGAAGCGGTGCTGGCCGTCTTCAGTGATCTGGATAAACCGATGTCTCCTTCCGGAACCGGGGCCCACGAATTTGCCTGTATCCGCCAGGGGCTGGGGATCGACATGCGCAACCGTATGCGTCAGCAGCTGCTGGCCGTTGATGCTCAGAAGCTTAAAGAGGTTGCCGAACGATATCTGCAGGGCAATCCGGGGGCTGTGGCCGTTCTGGCCGGTGAGGCGGCCATCAGCCAGGCTAATGGCCAGCTGGAAACGGCTCTTCAGATCGTTAAGATCTAGCAGCGAACTGAGCTGTTTTGACTGAGCTGATTGATTTTTCAGGGGACGGTGGCTACCGTCCCCGTTTTACGTTTGAAAGGCGAAAATGGAAGCACAACAATTCTTTGCAACGGCAGCTCTGGGGCTGGAGCCACTGCTGGTCGATGAACTGATCCAGCTCGGGGCCAGTGAGGTCAAACAGGAGCGCGCCGGTGTCGCGTTTTCCGGAACGCTTGAGACGGCATACCGGGTCTGCCTCTGGTCGCGGCTGGCGAGCCGGATTCTGTTGCCGCTGGTCAGTTTCCCGGCGACCGATCCCGAGCAACTCTATCGTGAAGCGCTGAAGCTCGACTGGCAGGAGCATCTCTCTCCGTCCGGCAGTTTTGCCGTCGATTGCACCCTGTCATCATCGAAGCTCAATCACTCCAAGTTTGCCGCCCTGAAGGTCAAGGACGCCATCGTCGATCAGTTCCGCAGCCGGCACGGTGAACGACCGAACGTCGATACCGAACGGCCCGATCTGCGCGTCAACCTGCATGTCTACAAGGATCAGGCGATTCTTTCCGTCGATCTGTCCGGCCAGAGCCTGCACATGCGCAGCTACCGGATCGACGGTGTCCATGCGCCGCTTAAGGAAAACCTCGCCGCAGCGATCCTGATCCGCGGCGGGTGGCCGGAAATTTCTGCGTCAGGTGGCGCGCTGATCGATCCGATGTGCGGGTCAGGGACCCTGGTGCTCGAGGCGGCGTTGATCGCCTGCGACTATGCTCCAGGTCTCAATCGTCCTTATTTCGGATTTCTCGGCTGGCTGATGCATCAACCGGATGTCTGGGAGAAGCTCGTCGCCGAGGCCGAAGGGCGACTGCAGCAGGGGCTGCAGCGGCGGCTGGCACCGATTCAGGGCTTCGACAGCGACAGCCGGGCGATCAAGGCCGCCTGGCAGCACGCAAAGAACGCGGGGCTTGACAAGGTCGTTCACTTTGAGAAACGCACAGTGCGTGAGCTGACCTCTCCGGCCGAGGCCAGAACCGGACTGCTCGTCGCCAATCCTCCCTACGGCGAGCGTCTCGGCCAGGATGATGACCTGCCTGCGCTCTATAACCTGCTGGGGGAAAAGATGACCCGCCACTGTCAGGGCTGGAAGGCGGCGGTCATCACCTCCAACCCACAGCTGGGGCGCGCCATCGGCCTGCGTGCGGAGAAGATCAATACCCTTTACAACGGTGCGCTCAAATGTCAGCTGCTGCAGTTTTCCATCGATGAGAACAATCACTGGCGTTCTGTGCAGGACGGTGCCGGGCGTGCCGTCAAGGTCAAGTTGTCGGCTGAGGCCGAGATGTTCGCCAATCGCCTGCGCAAGAACCTGAAGAAGTTCGCCAAGTGGGCGAAAAAGGAAGGAATCGACTGTTATCGGCTGTACGATGCCGATCTACCTGAGTATGCCGTGGCTGTCGATATCTACGGGGATGAGGTCCATCTGCAGGAGTACCGTGCGCCCAAGTCGGTTGAGGAGCAGAAGGCCGCACAGCGCTATCGCGACGTCGTCGCGGCGCTGCCGCAGGTGCTGGAGATTGCACCGGACAAGATCCATCAGAAGGTTCGCCAGCGTCAGAAAGGGAGCCAGCAGTACGAGAAACAGGCACAGCGCGGGATCTTCAAGGAGGTTCAGGAGGGGAACTGCAGCTTTCTGGTCAACCTGACCGATTATCTCGATACCGGCCTGTTTCTCGATCATCGCCTGACCCGCCAGAAGATCCAGTCGCTGGCTAAGGGGACACGTTTTCTCAATCTCTTCGCCTACACCGGGGCGGCGACGGTCCACGCCCTTAAAGGGGGGGCGGTGGCGACGATGACGGTCGATATGTCGCGCACCTATCTTGAATGGGCGCAGAAGAACATCGCTCTGAACGGTTTTGATCCCAAGCGTCAGGAGCTGATCCAGGCTGATTGTCTGGCCTGGCTCGAGCAGGCCAAAGGGGAGTACGATCTGATCTTCCTCGATCCGCCGACCTTTTCCAATTCCAAAGGGATGGAGGGGACTTTCGATATTCAGCGTGATCATGTCGATCTGCTGCACAAGGTTGGACGACTGCTGAGCGATGAGGGGATTCTGGTCTTCTCCAATAACCTGCGCAAGTTCAGTATGGACACGGAGGCCCTGCGCGAGTTTGAAATTGAGGAGATCACCGCACAGACGATCCCACTCGATTTTGAGCGCAATCCAAGGATTCATAACTGCTGGCTGCTGAAGAAGTTTTAGCAGCGCAGATGGACAAGATACGCCTGTTTTAACTAATCAAGCCGGGAACCGGCTGTGCGATTCCGCGAATCGAGACGCACAGCGTCTCGTCTGAGCGCGAATAGATGAGCAGCGCACAAAGAAAAGTGTGTCGTCTGGCGGGACGAGACCCGCCGGTTCTTAAGGTTTCATGTCTATTGGAAAACCAAAGTCGCGGGGTCTCGCCCCCGCCGATGATCTTCGCTCCTCTAACGGGCAGAACCGGAAAAACTCCGCGAGCGGAGTTTTGATTGAAATGGTAAAGCCGCCCGAATCGGGCGGCTTTTGTCGTTATTGCGCTTTGGCTTGTTGATTCAGCCAGTCAATGATCTGCTCCGCGGTGTCGATAACCGGCTGAGCAATCTGTTCCCCAGATCGAGCGAAGCTGCCTGAATCCCCAGACAGTTGCACTTTGCACCACTCTCCTGCTCGATCCAGGCGATCAGCGGCTCCATCGGCAGGCGGTGGGAGCTCAGGCTGCGTTTGGCCAGGACGCTGGCATCGATCAGCCTGAGTTCGCCCGGCATGCCGCCGAAATCGGCGGCATCGAGAAAAAAAACCAGTTCGGGCTGATACTCCTCAACCCAGTCGATCGAACGTTCCGGGCGGTTGCCTGCGTCCTCCACCTGAATCCCGCTTAGCCCATCCAGCCGTTCGGCAATGTAGGGACCGACGCCGTCATCGGAGCGCAGGCTGTTGCCCATGGTGATCAGCAGGGTTTTATCAAGCTTCTCACCAATGAGCGCGTGCAGGGTCTCAGCGACCGACAAAGTCGACCTCGAGGAAGTGGGTCGAACAGGAGATGCAGGGGTCGTAGGCACGGACCAGCATCTCCAGGCTCAGCCTGATTTCATCGTCTGAGCGGTCGAGGATCTCCGGCACCATTTTGTGCATGTCGTCCTCGATGTTCTGCAGGTTCTGGCTGGTCGGAATGACACAGTTGGCCTTCTCGATAATCCCCTGCTCGTTGACCTGGTAGTGGTGGAAGAGGATGCCGCGAGGCACTTCGACCGCGCTGAATCCGGTACCGGCCTGAACCGGGATTGTCTTGTTCTCGTTAATACCAACGATAACCGCTTCGCTCTTATCGACGCCGTTTGCCAGGTAGCTGTTGACGATGGCCAGCGCTTCGCTGGCACACTGGGCACATTCAACGACCTGGGCTGCGGTATTGAGGAACGGGTTGTAGCACGGCGCTTTCAGGCCGAGTTTGTCAGCGACCCCCTTGGCGAAGCTGTTGAGCTTCTGGGAGTTCAGGTTGAAGCGGGCCAGGGCCCCGACCATGTAGGAGCTACGCTTGTTCTTGGCGTGCTTGGCCGAGGAGTGCGGCACCAGGAATTCGTTGGTGATCGAGGCGTACTCTTCCTTCGGTTTACGTACACCGTCGGTCGTGCCGACATCGCCCATCAGCAGCGGGTACTCATCATCGTCGCTGACCAGGCCGACATATTCGGTCTCACGGGCGAACTCGGGGAAGGTTAAAGAAGAGATCAGCTCGACGGTCGGACCCAAGTCCTCGATCAGCTGCTCCAGTTTGTCGCGCATCGTCTCCAGGTCTTTTTTCTTCGGCAGTTTGGTGAAACCGCCGACAACCGTGGTGATCGGGTGGACGTGACGGCCGACCAGGATATCGCAGACATCGTTGCAGATCTTTTTCATGCGCAGTGCGCGGCGCACCGCTTCGGCGTGATCCTTCATCATCCCCATGAAGCTCTGTTCGCCGACCAGGTCAGGGGCGACAAGCATGTAGATATGGAGGATATGGCTGTCGAGGTTCTCCATATGCAGCAACAGTTTGCGGAAATCGATCGACTGCTTGCTCGGGGTGAAGCCGATCGCCTGCTCAGCCGCCTGGATCGAGGCCAGCGAATGGCCGCAGGCACAGATACCGCAGATCCGCGAGGTGATGTGCTGGGCCTCGAAGATGGTGCGCCCCTGGAGCATCGCTTCGAAAAAACGCGGGGCCTCGACAATCTGCAGTTCAGCCTTGTTGAGCTTCCCTTCTGCCACGTCGACGACGATGTGCCCGTGTCCTTCGACCCGGGTCAGAAATTCTACATTAACAGCTACGTTCCTACTCATCATTCGACTCCATGGCAGCGTTGTACATCATCAGCTTATTGGCGATCAGTTCCGGATCGATATTGTACGTCTTGAGAATCTCTTCGGTCCCCTGAATGTTGGGGTTGGAGAGCATTCCGCGGCAGCCGTAGCAGACGTTACCGTTGTTGATGCACCAGGAGTTGCAGCCCGCTCTGGTAACCGGCCCCAGACAGGTGACGCCCAGGTCGAATCGGCAGACGTTTTCGTTGAACTTGCATTCGACGCAGACCGAGTAATCGGGAACCTGATAGTGGAGGCCGGCCAGGGCCGATTTGATGACCTTGATCACCTCGGCCGGATAGACCGGACAGCCATGGATGAAGTAGTCGACATCGATGATGGCGTGGACAGGTTTGGTTTCGATCGCCGGATACCAGTCACCCTTGTCGCCGTAAACCTCCTGCTTCGATTCTTCCAACGGACGGCGGTTTTTCATACCGTTGACGCCGCCGATGGTCGCACAGCTGCCGTAGGCGACAACGTTCTTGGCGCGGCGGCGGATCTCCTTGACGCGCTCGATCGCTTCCTCGTTGGTGACGCTCCCTTCGATGAAGGCGATGTCATAGTCGCCTTCCCACTTTTCGGTCATGATTTCGCGGAATTCGACCAGATCGATCAGGCCGAGTACGTCGAGCAGCATCTCGCCCATGTTGGCGATCTGCAGCTGGCAGCCTTCACAGCAGGAGAGATCGAAAAATGCGACTTTAGGACGAGACATCAGATCGCTCCTTTCATGGTTTTGAGTTTGCTGTAGCTGAACACCGGACCGTCCTGACAACAGTAGATATCATGGATCTGGCAGTGGCCGCACTTGCCGAGGCCGCACTTCATGTGACGTTCCAGCGACAGGTAGATGCGGTCATCGGTGAAGCCTTTTTTCAGCAGCTCATCGACAACGGAGCGATACATGACCGGCGGTCCGCAGGCCACGGCGAAGGTTTTGAGAGGATCGAGGGTGACACCCGGGATCAGCTGGTTGATGTAGCCGACATGGCCGCCCCATTCCGGTGCCGCTTTATCGATGGAGCAGAGAAACTGCAGGTCGATCCGTCTGGCCCAGTCGTCCAGTTCGTCGGCGAAGAGCATGCTCTGCGGATCGCGGCAGCCGAGCAGGATGCTGACCTTGCCGAACATGCGGCGGTTGTCGATGATGAACTTGATCAGCGAACGCAAGGGGGCAATCCCTAAGCCCCCGGCGATCAGCAGGACATCGTTGCCTTCGAGGGGAACGATCGGAAAACCGACGCCAAAGGGGCCGCGGATGCCAATCTCGTCTCCGACTTTGAGCTGATGAAGGGCTTCAGTGAAGCGTCCGGCTTTACGTACGCAGAGTTCGAAATCCTCGAACTGGGTCGGTGACGAGCAGACCGAAATCGGTGCTTCGCCGACGCCAAACAGGGAAACCTCGACAAACTGGCCGGGATCCTGGTCTAGGATCTCGCCATGCGGCAGGACGATCCTGAACAGTTTTTCATGGGCGGTCAGTTCCTTGATCTGAACAATCCGGCCCTGCTTGATTTCGTAGCCGGAGTGATGAATGTGTATGCGTTCCATATCAGCCTCGCTCCTCGATCAACGCGTTGATGGTCTCTTTCAGATTGATTTTGGCCATGCAGCTGCGGCTGCAGCGGCCGCAACCGACACAGAAGACCCGGTTGTAGCGTTCCATCGGGTAGCGGAACTTACGGTTGAAGCGATGGCGTTTACGATCATAGCGGTGCTCACGGAAGCTCTCGCCGCCGGCGATCTTGGCAAAGTCCTCATTCTGACAGGAATCCCAGACCCGGTAGCGGCGACCTTTGGTTGCGTCGAGTTCCGGTTCGTCGATCACGTCAAAACAGTAACAGGTCGGGCAGACGTTGGTGCAGTTGCCGCAGGAGACGCAGCGGTCGCCAAGCTGATGCCATACGTCGCTTTCGAAGGTCTCCTCAAAGAGGCGCGGAATATCCTGATAGCGGATCGGAACCTCGCTCTTGAAGATCTGCTTCTTTCGCTCGCGCATCTCACTTAAGCCTTTCTCCGCATCGGCCCTAACCGGTTCGAACAGGCCGGAGTGGGCGACAATCTGGTCCCCCTTGTCGGTGCTGACATCGACGTAGTAATAATCGCCGATATCGCTCAAAAAGATGTCGTAGCCGCCTTTGGGCAGGTGATTGCGCATCATTGCGCAGTTAGCATATTCGTCACAATAATCTGTGCACTCGATCCCGATCAGCGTAAAATGGGTCTTCCTTATCAGGTAGTGGATGTCGCGCGGCCGGTCGGAAAAGACCACGTTCAGGCACTGGGTGCCAGCCAGGTCGCAGGTGTGGACCCCGAACAGGACCAGTTCTTCGACTTCGACGATCGCTTCCATGCTCTGCCCGTTGGAGGTGTCATAGGTCAGCAGGGTTTCGTGCTGCGGCATATAATACTTCTTCGGCGGCAGGATCGTCGGGATGTAGTCGAGCGACATCTCTTCGAATGATGTGACTTCTTCAAACTTGTAATGGTCTTTGTCGACTTTGACAGGAGCGACCACTTTCTGTCTGGCGGCCAGAAATTTAACCAGCGCAGGCATATTGCTTTTTGCTAACAGGACCTGACTCACAGGCTGCTCCTTCTCTCGCTGAGGGGTGGGATTCAGATTAAATAGCAGGATAAAACGCTATTCTCTTTAAAATATAGCTATTATATTGTCAAGTCACCAGGCGAAAAATTTGTGTACAGTCGACAATATACCTATAGGTTTTTGTCAGAGAGTTATTGTTGATATGGATAGTTCTATACTTGTATTAAGACGGAGATTCGGATGTTTATTCTTGATGAACGACTCAAAAAGGACACGATAGACTGCGGTTCCTGGCAACTTTGTAAGTTATTACTTATGAACACCAGAACCTATCCATGGTTTATTCTCGTGCCTCGGCGCGAAGGGGTGACGGAGATCCATCACTTAAATGAAGAAGACCGTTTGCAGTTCTGGGAAGAATCACAGCGGTTGTCGCTCTGGCTGGAGGGGAATTTCATTTTCACCAAGCTCAATGTCGCTGCACTGGGAAATATCGTCCGTCAGCTTCATCTTCACCATGTCTGCCGCAGCGAAGGTGACCCCGCCTGGCCCGGTCCCGTCTGGGGACATGCGCCGGCGTTGCCCTATGCCGACGACGAGGCGGCGCAGATTGTCGCTCAGGTTCAAAAAGCATTTCCGGAACTCGTTACTTTGTGAAATTCTGAGGGTGACAGGAAACATGCTGCCAATTGACAGGCTGTTGGATTATGATAGGGCTACTGCTTAAATTGCTTCGAACCTCGGAAAAGGAGAACACAAATGAAAATAGGTCGAATCATAATGATGCTCTCTCTGGGCGCGCTGGTTATCACTGCGAGTGGCTGTACCGGACGGGTCACAACGCGCGAGGTGGCTCCGGACGAAAAGGTCATCTATGACGAGGGGTATCATTTCTCCGACAAGAAGGCGATTGTCGATCACATGGTTAAATCGCTGCTTTCCAAATACCCGCTTGACCGGGCCCCAGACCGGCCGGTGCTGATCGTTTACGGTATCGCCAACCGGACCAGCGAGCATATCTCGACCTCGGCGATCAGCGATGATATCCGCATGGAACTGATCCAGAGCGGCCGGGTGCGCTTTGTCAACGAAACCCAGCGCGCCAACATCGAGCAGGAACTGAACTACCAGTACGGCGGCAATGTCGCAGCCGAGACGCGCATCGCCAAGGCGCGCCAGATCGGGGCGAAATACATGCTGACCGGTACCCTGCGCTCGATCGAAAAGGATCAGCCCAAACAGTTCCGCTTCAAGAAGAAAACCCTCATGTACTACAGTCTCAACCTGGAACTGACCGACCTTGAATCCGGCCTGATCGAGTGGGCTGACAGCACTGAAGTCATCCGCGAGGCCTCCAAGCCATTTATCGGCTGGTGATCTGTTCAGTGAAGACACCGTCCCTGGCCCGCAGCGGCAGACCTTTTTCAGTTTCCGCTGCGGGATCATTTATCCTGCTGGCGGTTCTGCTGCTCAGCGGCTGTGCCGGGCGCCTGGAAAAAGCCAGTGCCCTCTATTACCAGGGGCAGCCGCAGCAGGCTCTTGAACTGCTTGACAAGGGCGACAGCCTCGGCGGCCGCAACGCCTTGCTTTTTCTGGTGGAGAAGGGGGTTGTCCGGCATCAGCTCGGCGACTATCGGGGGAGTATCGACAGCCTTCTGGCTGCGGCACGGCTGATCGATCAGTTTGAAACGATCAGTCTGACCGAACAGGCCGGATCCCTGGTGATCAACGACTGGATGACCCGTTACAAGGGGGAATACAGCGAGCGGCTCTGGATCCACAGCTACCTGATGATGGATTACCTGCTGCTTGGCCAGTTCGACGATGCCCTGGTTGAAGCCAGACTGGCTCTGAAGCGTCTGGAACAATATCCTGACGCCCTGAAGAACGATTATTTCACCCGCGCCCTGATGGCCCTCTGCTATGCTCAGCTGGGCGAAGATAACGATGCCTTCCTGGTCTATAAACGGCTGGCGGCCGATCTCGGTCCGGCGCCGGTGGCGGCTGATCTGGTCCGGCTGGCGGCGCGTATCGGTATGCCGGATGAGGTTGAGACCTATAAATCCTATCTGTCAGAGGCTCTCCCGCAGGGGGAGGCGGAACTGGTGCTGTTCGTCGCCAATGGCCGGATCCCGGTCAAAAAGCCGGGCAACATCATCCTGCCGACGCTGACCCGCATCTCCTTCCCCTATTATGAAAACAGGGCAACCCGTCTGCCGTCTCTGAGCTTCATCCCTTCCGATTTAACCCCATCTGCAGTCCTTTCCACCGACATGGCCCAGGTCGCCAAAGATGCGCTTGAACAGCGCAAAGTGCAGATCATCGTCAGAGAGACCGCCCGGGTCGCCGGCAAGGAAGCTCTGGCCCAGTCGGTCGGCAACAAAAACGGTGGCGGCACGGAACTCGCCGTCCGCTTGGGACTGATGCTCCTCGAAGAAGCCGACACCCGCAGCTGGCTGACCCTGCCCGGACGTCTGACTCTGGTGCGCATCCCGCTTGTGGCCGGTCATTATCAGCTTGAGATTTTAAGGGGGGACAGTAGCGGACCGCTGCCGCTGCCGGAATTCGATATAACTCCGGGACAGCGCCTGTTCCGCTCGATCCGTTTTTAAAGCTGACCGCTCGGAACGGTGGTCCGGAACAATCTGATTTTCCCGTCCTTCAGCAGGGGCAGCACCAGCAGGCTGCTGATCATCTTGATCAGCGCCTGTCCCCAAATGACCGGCCAGGCCGGCCCGAAGGCGAGCAGGACAAAGACCATCGAGTCGAGCGGGGTGGAGACCAGGTTGCTCAGGACCAGACGCCTTTCAAAGCTGCCGCGCCCGTAGCTGTAGATCAGCCAGTCACAGCCTTCGGCGACGACAAAGGCAGACACCGAAGCCAGCGCCAGGTCGGGATTGAAGAGCAGGGTAATCAGTGTGGCGATCAGCATCCAGCCCCAGCAGCCGAGCTTGCCGTAGCGCTGCTGAACCATGTCGCGGGCCGAAAAAGTCAGGCCGATCAGCGGGGCCCCGGCCGGAAAGCTGATGCCGAAGAGGCTGACGATGCCAAAACTGTGAACGACCATATTGGCCAGAACGATCGATGCGAGATAAAAAACTGCGCTCATAGACATCCTTGATGTGAAAATCGTTTTCAATGGCAAGGTATCATAAGCGAGGTGACCACAGAATGCCAGTCGCCTGGAAAAAATTATCGTCTCCAGTGACATTCTTTATTTTGGCTGGAATAACTGGCAGAGTGATTCTTGAGTGTATATTCCCGGCTTGAAGGCTGTTTTGCAGGGCGCTTTTGGATGAATAGGAAAGGTTGAAGGGATATGGGAAAAAAACGTATTCTGTTTATTTGCAGCAGCAACTCCTGTCGCAGCCAGATGGCCGAGGGGATTGTCAATCATGATTTTGCCGGTAAGGTCGAGGCTGTTTCCGCAGGCCTTGAGCCAAAACACCTCAACCTGCTTGCGGTTAAGGTGTTGGCTGAGGTTGGAATCGATATTTCTCAGCAGAGGCCAGATTCATTATGCCGCTATGAAGCGGAGCCCTTTGATTATGTGATCACCGTTTGTGGGGCTGCAGATGAAAAGTGTCCGGCTTTTTTCGGCGGGGTCAAACGCCTGCACCTGGGTTTTGATAATCCGCCTCAGCCGGACGAAAATGATCCGGAGGTTGTCGACGCATATCGCAACTTGCGTGACGAGATGAGGGGCCGGCTTGGTGAATTTTTCCGTGAACAATTGCAGAATTAAACCGCTGAGCCGTTTCTTTTCTTCTTTCAGGCATTGTGGTGAAATTTTATGAATCAAACGATCTGTTTCTGTTTTTCATATTCCGAGGAAGATATCCGCCAGGATCTGCTGGTTCACCAGGGGAAATCGTCGATCCTTGCAAGAATCATTGACGAAAAACGCGAAGGGAACTGCCGTTGCCATGACTTCCATCCCCAGCGACGCTGGTGTCTGCCAGACGTCCGCCGGGTTGTGGACGAAGTGAGTAAAGAGCTGAATCTAATTGTCTGAATGGCAGCACGCACGATTTCTCAGGCCATCTGGCCACGGCCTGACGCTCTGTGTTAAACTTAAGTTCATCAGTCAGTTTTCTGAGGAGGTTCTATGTCTTCAGAAGTAGCGGGGATGTCTTCCGCACAGAGTTTTTATCGTTCGGCCGGGTATGTAGCCGCCATGGCGGGTGTCCGGGGCAGTCTGCAGCAGCAGAAAATTCTTGAGCAGGCGGTTGTCAAGCTGATTGACGCGGCGGCTGTACCGATCGATTCGAACGTTGGTCAGAATATCGATATCTATGCCTGACGCTTGTTTGCACGCATTGACTTCCGTTGCCTGATTGCTTAGTCTCTACCACAACTTTTGATTGTTTTTGCTCTCCATAAGGCTCTACCGCACATCCATGGCTTCAGTTCTACAGCTCAAATATCTGTCAGGTTACCCGGATCAGCTCAAAAAACAGGTGCAGCAGCTGATTGTGGAAAAGCGGCTGGGAGAGGTCATTCTCAAGCGGTTCCCTACGCCGCACAGTATAACCACCGATAAAGCCCTCTACGAATATACCATCGAGCTGAAAAACCAGTTCTTGCGCAAGACCCAGCCTTTAAGCAAGGTTGTGTTCGACGGCAAAATAAACGTCCTGCACGACGCCCTCGGGCTGCACAGCTATGTTCCCCGTGTGCAGGGCGGCAAGATCAAAACCAAGAATGAGATCCGCATCGGCAGCATTTTCAAAACGGCGCCAGAAGCGTTCCTGCGTATGATCGTCGTTCACGAACTGGCCCATCTCAAAGAGAAGGAGCACGACAAGGCCTTCTATCAACTCTGCCTGCACATGGAACCGGACTACCACCAGCTTGAATTCGACCTGCGCGTCTACCTGACGCATCTCGATCTGGTCGGGCCCGTCTATGGAACCTGAACCAGCATCTGGCTCAGCCCACTCCTTCCAGGAATTCTCGGACAATTTTTTTCTGGAGTGAATCGATCTGGGCAAAGGCCTGTTTGAGCATGGCATCATCCATGTTGCTGAGACTGTCGATGAGAAGGTTGTTGTCCGGTGCAAGGCCCTGTTCCGTCCAGGATAGCTGGGCCTGGAAACGACGGCGCATGAGAAACTCATATGCGCCCCGGATGGCTTCGATCTCGGCATGTTGCAGAACCCCCTTCCATTCCAGGGCCTCGATGCGGTCGAGGGTGTGGGTGTAGGGAAGCCTGTGGTACAGCGCGTAGAGTCTGGCATAGCAGACCAGCGGCATCAGCATTTCCTTGAGGTTGAGTCTGCCGGCCTCTTCCGCGGGGCCGCCCGGTTTGATGAATTTGCCGAGCAGTCTGGCCGGTGCCTTGAAGAGCAGGGCGTTCTTGGCCAGATGCGACAGAAAACGCGGCCTGTCCCTGAGTTTTGTAAAGATATGCTCCTGCAGCTCGCGGGCGAGATGTGTTTCTCCAAAGACCGGACGAAAATCAAGACTGATGCTGACATCGAGAAGTTCCTGGGGCTCGGCCTTCATGATCCACTCGGAGAAGCTTTCCTTCCATTGCGACAGTGGCTTGCACCACTTTGGATTGCTGGCCATCACTTCGCCGAGACACAGGGCATAGCCGCCTTCATCGAGCAGACGGCAGACCTTTTCCCCAAGGGTGAGAAAATAACGGGCCGGGTCAGGGGCGGCCGGGTCCTTGGCCAGCGCGGGATCGCTATCTTCGTAGATGATGGCATTGTCCTGGTCGGTGAGTAGGGTCTGCTCCTGACGCCCCTGGCTGCCCATGGCGATGAAGGCAAATTGTGCCGGCGGTGGCCCCAGTTCCTCTATCGACAGTTCAATGAAACGGCTGGTGGCCGCATCACAGACCTGCGAGTTCATATAGGCAACTGTACGCGGATTGGCACCGGCATAAATCAGTGACCCGGCAAGAGCCGGAAGCATTCTGCAGCAACGGATCACCTGCTCAGAATCTTCCGCCCTGGCGATTTCCTGCAGCAGGGCCACCGGCCCGTAGCGGTGGAACTGCAAAAGATCGGTGATGTGAATCGTGCGTGTGACTTTGCCTGTTTCGTCGACGACCACCAGATGCTGGACCTTGTTTTCTTCAAGCAGCATCAGGGCTTCGTAGACGACCGTCTGTCTGGAGACGGTCAACAGCGGGGCACTCATGATGGTCCGTACGGGATCCTTGAGGTTGGACGCAATCTTCCCGGCAACCCGCTTACGAAAATCGGTATCGGTCACCAGTCCGATCGGTGCCCCGTTTTCCGATTCGACGACGATGCATGAGGTGTTCTGATTATTCATGATCGCGGCGGCTCTGTGGATCGGCGCCTCAACCTGACAGAAAACCGGGGCGGTCCCCATATCGTCAATGGCTTCCTGTAAAAACAGCAGCGAGGTTGACTGCCGTTCCAGAAAGGCCTGATTGGCAATTTTCTGTTGTGCGGCATCGTCGCCCTGGATATCGCGGACAAGCAGAATGACGCCCTTGCGTCCGCCGAGATCGATAGGGTTGATGGTGACGACACATTCAAGGGTGATATCCCGTGCGGCGTTCATAACGGCGTCGAAACGCCGCGAATCGTCCGTTTCTTCGGGTAATTGTCGCAGGCAGGACCAGAGCGCCGCGTTTTCGCTGGTTTGTGGCAGCAGGTCTTCAAGGGAGAGGAGTTCAAGCCTGTCGATGCTGTAGCCGGTCATCTTCAAGAAGGTGGGATTGCCATATCGGCAGCGATTGTCAAGTACCAGCAGGGTCCCTTCCGTTGTCGCTTCAACGAGCGAGCGATAGCGTTGTTCCGCCTGGCTCAGATCCTCCTGCATATCGAGACGCCGGTTCTCCTGCAAGACACTCTGTCGCACGTTGACGAGCAGAACGATGAGAATCAGGACGACAATGCCGGTCAGTGTACAGGTCAGTTTTTTTTCAATCTGCCAGATCTCCCGATGAACATCGTCGACGTACATACCGGTGCCGATAATCCAGTTCCATGGTGCGAATCTGACGACATAGGATTCCTTTGCCGCCAGGCGGTCCGGATCATCCTGCCACTGCCAGACATAGGCGACAAAGCCAGCACCGCGTTCTTTCACCGTTTCGACAAACTTGACGAAAATGGGGATGCCACCGGGATCCTTGAAGTTGGAGAGGTCCTTGCCGTTGAGATCTGGGCGATAGGGATGCATGATCATGCGTGGAGTCATGTCCTGAATCCAGAAATAGTCCTTGCCATTCTTCCCGAAACGCAGGGCGTTGATCGTCTTGCTCACCTGTTGCTGCGCCTCCGCCCGGGAAACCTTGCCGAGCAGTTCATCCTGATGGGCCTCGGCAAGCAGGCTCAGGGTTATATTGGTGTACTCCTGAATTGTATTCCGTTTGCGATCGATCAGGATCTCTTCAAGTGACGGGAGGACCATGCCCCATATGGCGATCATAAAGAGCAGGATCGCCAGGAGTGATGGCAGAACAATGCGCGGGCGCAGAAATATCCATGGGGTACGCCTTTTTTTGCGCGTTGTTTCAGGGCGCGGGGATTCAATGTCCAGGTCCATCGGCAGCGGAGCATTGCTGAGCGAGTGCACCGTTTTCCGCCACATCTCGCTGGGAATATCGCAGTAGAAACTGTCATCGATGATGGCAGTCATCTTGTGAATGTCGGTCCCGGCGCAGACCAGTAATTCATGGCCCTCCATGGCCTTGCGCAGGGCTTCCTGTTCCGCGGCTGTTCCGCTGCCACTGTAGCCCTCGAAGCCGTCCAGACCCATTTTCTTTAATTCTTCGATGGTGGCGCAAACGATTTCCAGATCGCGATCGATGACCAGTGGATGGGCTAGAAAGGCGCGACCGCCGCTACGATGGACCAGGGCAATGGCCTCCTCGGTTGTGAGGTAGCCATTCTCAACCACACCAGGTGCCGGATTTCCGCTTGGGGCGGCTGCCTGCTGCGACGGCATCTGGCGGAGCGGTCCCTGCAACTTGGAACGGCGATTGTATCTGAGATGTTCGAGGGTTGAGAGGAGCTCATGGTCTGAAATATCGATGCCGTAGCCGAGCAGATGTAGTTCTTTGCCATTGTGGAAGCTGGTGATTTCAACGCCGGAGAGAAAGCCGATATGATGTCGCTTCAAGGCCTCGTGGAAACGGGCGACTCCTGCGACGGAATCATGATCCGTGAGCGCAGCGAATTGCACCTTCGCTTCCGCCAGCTTTTGGGCAAGCCATTCAGGCGAATGCTCACCATCGCTGAAGGTTGAATGACAGTGGAGGTTGACGCGTATGGTTGCACTTGGGACCATATTTTTCTTTTCCCCTGGGGAGAAGGTGCCCCGAAGGGGGGGAGGGGGCCTTTCTGTGCAGTTTCGCCCCTCACCCCGCCCCCCTCCCTTAGGGAGAGGGGATGTTTATGTTTTTGCAGGGCTTTTCGGTCCTGCTCGAAGCGTTAACGCAATGGCATCAGTCAGTGTCGGGTTGATGCGCAATGGCCATGAATTTTTCCGGATCATCGCCGGTGTCTTTGGTCAGCACGGAAACGATAATCAGGACGATAGCGGAAGCGATGACACCGAAGAGTCCGGGGCCGCCGCCGACGGGCAGGCCGATGATGGTGTAGCCGGCTCCTTTGGCGAAGAGCAGAACGATGAAAATCACCGATACGATGAGGCCGGTGAGGACACTGGCCATGACTGCCTGTTTGGTGGTGCGTTTCCACCAGAGTGTTGCACACATCGCCGGGAAGACGGCACTGGCAGCGATACCGAAGGCCAGCATGACGAGCCAGGCGATGTTTTCCCCCTTGAGGAAGACGGCCAGGCAGACGGCGATGGCGGACATGGCCAGGGTGGTGATCTTGGCGATGCGGAGTTCCTGTTTCTCGCTGGCATTACGGTTGATGTAGACCTTGTAGAGGTCGTGACTGACCGAAGAGGCGACGGTGATCATCAGTCCGGCGGATGTCGACAGGATCGCTGCGACGGCACCTGCGGCACCGATGGCCATCAACCAGGTTCCGCCGACACGGAAGCTCATCTCGAGAACGGCCATGTTTTTCGCGAGACCGACACCGAGCGTCCCCTGCGATATCCAGGTGACCAGTTTGGGGTAGATGCCGGGGAAGAGCAGGAAGCCGAGAATGATGGCTGCCAGATAGAAGAGCCCGAGGGCAACGATACAGAGGGCGACGCTTTTTTTGGCCGCTCTGGCACTCGGCACGGTGAAAAACATGATCAGGATGTGCGGCAGGCCGGCGGTACCGAAGACCAGTGCGACAACTGTGGATATCATGGCCAGGGTGCTTGAGGTTTTGACGCCGATGGTCATGGCCGATTGGGCATCGGGCATCATCTGGCGGGCAACCTGAATAGCCTGGTCCGGCGGCAGATTCCTGATGGCTTCGACAACCTCCATGTTCTGACCTGCAAGCAGCGGCGGCACAACCTCTTTGGCCATGTCAAAGACCTGCAGGAAGTTGCCATGGCCCACCTTGAAAAAGGCCAGAGTGATCAGGACGGCCATCGTACCCCAGAGGAACAGGGCCTGGACAACCTGATTGTACAGGGTCGCCTTCATGCCGCCGAAGATGATATAGATACACATCAGCAGGCCGAGACCGATAGTGACCCAGACGAAGTTCCAGTGCAGCAGCAGCTCGAAGAGAAGGCCGGCGCCGAGCATCTGCGGAACCAGGTAGAAGGTTGAGATGATAACGGTACAGAGCATGACGCACAGCTTGATGCGGTCATCGTTGTAACGGCTGTTCAGGGCACCGGCAACGGTAAAGGAGCCGATGTTGCGCAAGGGGCCTGCTATCAGCAGCAGAACGGCCATATAGCCACCGAAAAAGCCGATGGATAGCCAGATGGAGTCAAGGCCGTAGACGCCGATATCACCGGCACAACCGAGGAAGCTGGCAGCGGAAAGATAGCTGCCGGTCATGGCGATACCGACCTGAACCCAGGGGACACCCTTGCCGGCGACATAGAAGTCGCTGGTCGATTTCATGCTGCGGCTGGTCCACCAGGTGATGACGATGCTGACGAGGACGAAGAACAGGATAAAGCCGATGACGATCGGAATGTTCAAGGTCGCCTCTTCTTGTCCGGTGGCTGCCAAGACCTGCAGCGGCGCTATCAGGACAACCAGTAAAAGGATAAGATGTCTGAGGTAGTTAAGCATTATTTTGCCCTCCAGAACCAGATGATCATGATGACCCAGGACACGGGAAAAACGAGCAGGGAAAGCAGTACGCCGAGTGGCAGCCCAAGAGCGGGGATGGAGGCAACGTCCTTGAAGGTCGGCGTCTGGATGCATGCCGAAACCAGGTAGAAAATAAAAAAGATGAAAAACAAACTGAAATTGAATAACGCCTTTTTCTTTAATACATGATTGGATTCTGAACCAGGTGTCATAATTCCTCCTTTACGAGTTGTTGTTTCCAATATTAAATATCGTTCTATCAGGAAGGGCTCTTACAACTTTACAGGAAAATATAAATTTTACAGGGGGGGAAGGCTGATATTAAGAATAAAAAGATACGCAGGTCAGGCCAATATGTATGGAGTTGTTTTCGGCTCTATAAAAATTGAGGCTGAACAGCAGCGCTCTGATGCAGCCTTTGGCTAGTTTGTAGCCCTGTTATGCTTAACAACGACCTCTTGATATTTTTTTCGTAAGTTTTATACAAAAAATGGCCTCTCATCCAGCGAGAGGCCATTTTAGGTAGTGTTTTTACCCTCGTTATGTCCGGTGGTAACATTCTTATATAGTTTGCTTGTGCGGTAGTGGATATCTGTGTTTTTATCTCGTCTTGAAGCTAACATCAAAGGGGTATTGTGGATTAGAAATAATATTTTCCAGGGTTTTGAGGCTGGATTCAAAGTTGTTGTCATTGTTGAAAATTGTATATTCGGTCGGGCACTGCCTGGAAAAATGTTCAAACATCATCTGATCATATAGCCGATGCCCGGCGGTCGTAATTTCCTGCTTTCGTTCTTGGACTGTTTCAAAGCTGGCAATGCAATGGATTGTCGGTGTTCTTTGACCCAGGAAGTTTGAAATCGGATAGTACCTAGACCAGCGTGGCTTGTCTGTTTGGCGATGCAGGCATAAAAAATCAGCTAGGCTGCGGTCGTAAATCATAATCTTGTTACGGTTTGAAAGTTTTTTCAATGTGAGCCCCAGGCAGGCACGCAGATAGATCAGTCCGGAAAATCTTTCATCAAACAGATCCCGGCTAGGGTAGATCGGACGTAACAGAAGTAGCGATATTTTGTAGAGCATGGATAGACGGTAAAGGCGTTTTCCGCGAAAAGATTTGGCTTGGGGGGAGGTTCTTTTGGCCAATGCCATTGCCAGGGAGGTTTTCCCGACCCCGTCACATCCCATAATGCACAACATGTTTCGGCCCCCCTGCAATCTCTTTTTATAGTTATTTTTGGTCGGAGTTTGCTTCACGGTCAGGGCTTCTAAAATCAATTTCAATGTTGCGTGCAGATCCTGCTTATTCACCTGCCTATTTTCAACCGTCCGTTGCAGAGCTTCCAGGACAAGAGTCTCGCTGCATCTGCCCAGATAAACTTCCAGTCTCTGGTTGATGTAATTCAAAGCCAAGTCCTTATTCTTTAACCTGAGGTGGTGCAGGTAAATACTGGCTTCAATATCAACCTTAAGGCGGCAGATTGAGAGATTATCTTTGTTCTCGGCAGCAGCTTGTAAGGCCTCCCAGGTCAGGGAAACTTTTGTCCCGAACAGTTGGGGAAGGACATACCAAAAATCCAGCCTCAGGCTCTTCAGCCCGTCCCGTGAAAATAAAATCAGCACTTTTTTGCCAAATTTGCGGGCTCCGATATGGGCATGGCAATAGCCGTTTTGGACCCAGGTGTAGGCTTCAGCAATTAACGCATTAATCGATTCTTCACTGGCCAGGAAATCAACATCGCCACGATTGATATCAGCAGCGGAAATAAGCTCTCCACGTAGTTGAATCAACTGCCAGGGGCCTGACAGCATTTTGCTGATACATTTTTCTAGCATAAATAGAGCCTGTCTGTTTTATCGATAATGTACAAGTTAATGATCTGCACCAACGGCATGTTCTGTTGGTGCAGAACGAGATAAAACAATAGCACCCCGCCGTGGAACAGGGTGCTATTCGCAATAATCAATTCGTTAAATGATACAGTCCATGATTTTCGGAAGTCCTTATATTCCGGCAATCAGTTTGTATGCAGTTATCGATCACTGCCGGGTCAGCGAGCGGTACCTGATCCGGTGTGGCTGATCGGCGTCGCGGCCTAAGCGACGTTTGCGGTCCTCTTCGTATTCGGAGTAGTTCCCCTCGTACCAGATGACCTGGGAATCCCCCTCGAAGGCGAGGATATGTGTGGCGATGCGGTCGAGGAACCAGCGGTCGTGGCTGATAACCACGGCGCAGCCACCGAAGTTTTCCAGGCCTTCTTCAAGAGCTCTCAGGGTGTTGACGTCGAGGTCGTTGGTCGGTTCGTCGAGGAGCAGGACGTTGGCTTCTTCGCGCAGCATCTTGGCCAGATGGACGCGGTTGCGCTCACCACCGGAGAGGACGCCGACCTTCTTCTGCTGATCGCTTCCTGAGAAGTTGAAGCGGGCAACGTAGGCGCGCGAGTTGATCGATTTGCCGCCCATGACGATGGTGTCCTGGCCGCCGCAGACTTCTTCCCAGATGGTCTTGTTGCTGTCGAGTTCACGCCCCTGGTCGACGTAGCCGAGCTTGACGGTTTCGCCGACCTTGAAGCTGCCGGCATCCGGCTGTTCCTGGTCGGTGATCATCTTGAACAGGGTCGACTTACCGGCGCCGTTAGGGCCGATGACACCAACGATGCCACCCGGCGGCAGGTTGAAGCTTAAATTCTCGATCAACAACCGCTCGCCGAAGCCTTTGCTGATCTCCTTGGCTTCAACGACGATATTGCCCAGCCGTGGTCCCGGCGGAATGAACAGTTCGAGGGTCTGCTCCTTGGCCAACCCTTCGTTGCCGAGCAGCTTCTCGTAGGAGTTGATGCGCGCCTGGGATTTGGCGTGACGCCCTTTGGGCGACATGCGGATCCATTCGAGCTCGCGCTGCAGTGTCTGCTGGCGCTTGCTTTCGGCCTTCTCTTCCTTGCGCAGGCGCTCCTGTTTCTGCTCCAGCCAGCTGGAGTAGTTGCCCTTCCAGGGGATGCCGTGGCCGCGGTCGAGCTCCAGGATCCAGCCAGCGACATTGTCGAGGAAGTAACGGTCGTGGGTGACAGCGATGACAGTACCCGGGTAGCGCTGCAGGTGTTGCTCGAGCCAGGCGACGGTTTCGGCGTCGAGGTGGTTGGTGGGCTCGTCCAAAAGCAGGATGTCCGGCTTGTTCAGCAGCAGGCGACAGAGGGCGACACGGCGTTTCTCCCCTCCGGAGAGGTTTTTGACCGGGGTCTCAGGCGGTGGGCAGCGCAGTGCTTCTTCGGCCAGTTCCAGGCGGGAATCAAGCTCCCAGGCGTCGGCGGCGTCGAGCTTGTCCTGAACAATTGCCTGACGGGCGAGCAGTTTGTCCATGTCGCAGTCGGGATCGGCGAAGGCGTTGTTGATCTCTTCGAACTCGGCGAGCAGGTTGACGATCTCCTGGACCCCTTCCTTGACCACTTCGCGTACGGTCTTGCTGTCATCGAGCTGGGGTTCCTGCTCTAGATAGCCGACGCTGTAGCCTTCGGAGAGGACCGCTTCGCCCTGGAATTCCTTGTCGACACCGGCCATGATCTTGAGCAGGGTTGATTTACCCGAACCGTTGAGACCCAGGACGCCGATCTTGGCGCCATAGAAATAGGAGAGGGAGATGTCCTTGATGATCGGCTGCTTATTGTAACTTTTGCTGACTCTCATCATCGAATAGATGACTTTTTTTGTATCTTCGCTCATGCCTGACCTTTAATGGTATGAATGATTAGATTGCTGATTTAACGAGGTAAAAAGGGATTGTATAGCATCCTCGCAGGGCTTGCCGCAAGTCTCACTTTTGCTGATTGAGTTCTTCTCGGGCATTCTCTTCCATCTGTTCGATGGCAATAAGAAAGGACTGGGTCAGTTGCGGGTGGAGCAGTTGCCCGCTGCTCTCCGTCATGATCTGTTTGATCTGGGCGAAGGTCAGCGGCTCCTTGTAGGTCCGTCTGGTACGCAGTGCGTCATAAACGTCGGAGATGGTCGTCATGTAACTGCAGGTATTGAGTTGCCAATGGTCCGGAGTTTGTGGGTAGCCCTTGCCGTTGTAGCCGATGTGGTGCTCGTAGGCATTGAGCACAGCCAGCTTGGGTGCCCCCGGGCAGCGCAGCAGGTACTCGGCCCCCAGTTGCGGGTGAAGCTGCATCCGGGCCCACTCCTCCGGCTCCAGCTTGGCTTGCTTGTTGAGAATGTCCGGTGAGATGAACATCTTACCGACATCGTGAAGCATCGCCGCGATGCCGATCTGATTGAGGATCGGGCCTGCAAAGCCGAGCAGCCGGGCCTGGGCCAGGTTGAGCAGGCAGATGTTGGTTGAATGGATGTAGGCATATTCATCCATGGAGCGCAGCGGTGCCAGAGCCAGCAGGGCCGAGCTGTGGGTGCTGAAGGCTGAGACAAAATCGCTGACAAGTTCAGAGATTCCGCCGATGTCGACATGTTTGCTGCGGCCGGCGGAAGCCTGGAAATCGTAAAATCTGTCAGCGCCGCCCTGGCGGATTTCTGTCGCGACTTCTTCTTGCTCAGAGGACGACTGCTGCCGGTTGCGCACGGCAATACGGCCAAAGCGGATGTGTTCCGTTTTTCTGGGCTCTTCTTTTCGGCTGCGCTTGCTCAGGGTTGCTGCCAGCCTGATCATCTCTTCGCTGGAGACCCCTGAGCTGATTTCCAGAAAGCTGATCTGCTGGGCGGTCAGGGTTTCAATCAGCCGGTCTGTCATCATGTTGCTCGGAACCGGATGGTCATTGAAGATCAGCTCACTGTTGACGATCTTGAAGGTCACAACCCGATGGTCATTGAGGAGCAGACGTATCTCTTCGCGGGCCAGCTGGCAGAGGTGGAGAACCTGAGGGTGCTCACTGTCGTAGAGGGAGATGTTGGCCGCCGCCGTAGTGATCCGGCGAATAAAGGCGACCAGGTATTTCTGCTCCTTGAACGTCATTCCTGCCCCCGATCTGTCAGGCGCTGCAGCTGTTTTTCGACCAGTTCCGTCTCGCCCTTGTCGCGACCATTCTGCAGGGAATGCAGAAGCGGCAGGACACTGCGTCTGGGATAGCTCCCCAGTGAGCGGATGATTTCCTGCTGAAAGTTTTTTTCCCGGCGCCGGCGAAGCAGTTTTTTCTGTAGCAACCTGGCGAGGACCGGGACGGTCTGCGGTTTCCCGATCGTGCTCAGGGACTCGAGGGTCTTTCTGCGGATCAGCAGGTCCGGGTCGCGGCTGTGGTCGATCTGCAGCAGCAGGTGCAGTTGGGCCAGAACTTTGTCGTCATGGCTCAGGTTGGCGATTTCGACGGCCGCGGAGATCGATTCCCGGTCGCCCCCTGACAGATCCTTGAGCAGTTGCCGGTTGGCCATCATCGGGTCGTAGCGAAAGATGATGCGCAGCGCTTCCTGGCGGACCTTGGGGTGCTCATGGGTAGCGAGGAGGCGGATCTCTTTGAACGGAATGGCTTCCTTGTCGAGCTTTGACAGGATCAGAAGCACGTTGCGGACCAGGTACCAGCGCTGATCCTTCAAGGCCTGGGTCAGCAACTGGGCCGCTTTCCTGCCGAGCCCCTCCAGCAGGTGCACCCATACCCTGCGTTTGGAGAGCTGCTTTTCAACCCCGAGCCGGTCGATGAGCAGTTCGGCATAGGGTTCACCAACCTCGTAGACGTAGGCACTGATCTCTTCCCCTTTTTCCGTTCCCCAGATTTCGACATGATCAAGGACGTCGGACATGAAGAGTTCACTGGTCTGCAGGGCCAGAACGGTCTCATCCAGAAAACGGGCATTGGCTTTGCCGCTGTAGAGATATGCGGACCAGTTGACAAAGATTTCACGCAGCGTCGTGAAGTCTCCCGTGTCCAGGTAGAATCTGGCCATTTCCGTCAGGTTGTGCTGCAGGCTTTTTTCCGCCTCGGCATCGACACCGTTATGGAGCATGTTGAAGATGATGTTGACGCATTGATTTTCAATCGACCCCGTCTTCAGGCTGTTTCTCAGCTTCAGCGCAGTATGTTCGGGCAGGGACCCTTTGAGCTGCTGGTTGAGGATATTCTTCAGGGTGGTTTGGTAAGCATCGGGAACAAACTGGCTGTGGCTGTCTTCGAGCAGGAGAATGTTGATCTGCGCATTCAGAACATCAGGGTCGATTTTTTCGATGTCCAGCGCACCAGCTATGGTGAATTTGTCGTCGTTGTCGGCAAAGCCCTCGAGTAGGTCAACGAGCCTGGCTGAGATGGTCTCTTTGTTTCGCGATTGGCTGTGGATCGCGGTTTTCAGTAGATGCTGGGGGAACGAATTAAGGAACTGCGAAGCCAGGTCGGGGTGGCCGGACAGGGCATTGAGGATGCTGTCGGTGAATCTTTCCTGAATCTGTGGATGCAGTTGCTCGACGACTTCGGCAACCTGAAGAGGAACATCCGCTTCTTCCCGCGGTTCAGACGCAAATCTGGATATCAGGTTACTGATCAGCGGATCCAGGTTGTCCGTGTGACATTTCCCCTGGTTGATGGCTTTGGCGATCTCGGCACTTTCAATGGTGTCAGACAGGCTATGCTTGTCATTGAGCAGTTCCGTGATGAAATCGTTCCAGGGGGAAGCGCTGGTGGGGCCGTCGTCGGCCTGAAAGGCTGCAAAGTCGACCAGAACGATCTGAATCTGGTGAATACCCCGTTTCTGGAGCTGGTTGGGCAGCTCCTGATTGATGTCAGCAGTGCTGTGCTCTGCAGCGAGGAGCTGATAAAAACCGAGCAGTTCCTTGGCGGAGAGGTTCCGGTAAAAGCGGATCGAGGCGATTCGGTATGCAGACAGAAATTGGGCGAAGTCGCGGATCGCGCGGTTGCTGGCGTCCAGCCACTGTCCTTCAAAAAGAATATTGTCGGGCGCGATGCCGAGGAGGATGTCTTGCCTGGACTGGCAGGTCTGGACCAGGGCACGCAGAACCGCGGCGCAGCTCTGGGTCAGTTGCGGGTGCCCTGATGGATACAATTTCAGCTGGCGCTGAAAAATATTGAGATCCTGGATGAAGCCGGACAGCTGGCGGCTATTGTTTGCCGTTGCAGTTCCGGATTCTCCTGACATTAACACCTTGGTTCCTCCCCCTGTATGCCTTTTTCTCAATAAATCTTAATTTTCTGAGGATAATCCTTTTTGTCATTTTTTAGAAGGGGTTCATTGAGCTTAGGTTGATTTTTTTGTCAGGTCCCGGTCGAGTTCGCTGATCGTGCCGAGAAAATTGTAGGTCAGCTGCGGATGCAGCTTGTTACCCGCAAGGTTGAGCATGATCGAAATGATCTGGTTCAGATCCAGCGACTCTTCGTAGGCGCGATGGGTGCGCATAGCGTCGTAGGTGTCCGATATGGCCGTCAGGTAGGAACTTAAGTGCTGCAGCCAGGGTCTGGAGGTTTGCGGGTAGCCGGCATTGTCAAAGCGCATGTGATGCTCGTAGGCGGTTATGACGGCGAGTCTGGGCACGCCCGGGCAGCCGGTCAGATATTCAGCGCCGAGGCGCGGGTGCTGTTGCATGATCTCCCATTCGGCCGCGGTCAGGGCTTTACTTTTGGTCAGGATCTCTGGCGGAATGAACATTTTTCCGACATCGTGGAGCATTGCCGCGATACCGATGTCGTTGAGCAGTTGCCCCTCGATACCGAGCATCCTGGCCTGCGCGAGGTTGAGCATACAGATATTGGTTGAGTGGGTATAGGTATACTCGTCCATGCTGCGCAACGGCGCTATCGCCATCAGGACATCGTTCTGCGAGTCGAAGGCACTGATAAACCCGGAAACGATTTCAGCGACACCACCGATGTTGAGGGGCTTGTTTTTTCTGATCGTCTGGTAGAGGTCCATGATGCTGTCGGCCTCAGACTCGGCAATCCAGGCCAGTGGGGATGCTGCTGCGCCCGATTTTTCCCCCTTGAGGCGGACCTCAATCTTGCCATAGCAGATGTGTTCGGTGTTGGTCGGCTGGTGCGCAGTGCTCGGGCTTTTGCTGAGCAGCAGGGCGAGGCCGAGCAGTTCGTCGGCGTAGATGCCGTCCTTGATCTGTAGATGGGAGACGCCGCAGCGATTCATGGCGCTGACGAGGCGTTTGACGGCGTTGCTCTGCTCGACGGGCTGATTATCGAAAATCAGTCGGCTGTCGATCACCTTCAGAACAATCTCGTTATGCTTTTTGATCAGGTCATGGGCGATCTGCAATGCCTGGTTGTTGAGGCGCAGCACCTGCCGATGATTGGCGTGATAGAGCGATGCATTGGCGGCTGCCGTGGTCAACAGGCGTAAAAAAGTCTGAAGTTGCTCCTGTCTGGTGCCGCTCATTGGTTCGCTCTCCGTTTTTCCTGCACCTCTCTGGCGGCATTTTTGTAGGGTCCTCTGACCATTTCGTCGAGCAGTTTGTCGGCACCAGAACCGGGAAATGTCAGCAGTGCGTTGAGGATCTGCTGCTGCAGGGATTTCAGGTAGCGGGACCTGAAAAGCTTCGGTCCGCTCAGCAGCAGGCGGCGGAAGATTGTCAGGGTCTCCGACCGTCCACAGCGGGTCAGGGCTGCGATTACGGACTCAACGTAATGCAACTGCTCAGCGGTTTCGATACTCATCTCCAGTTGCCTGTGCAACTGACTGAAGATGCCCGGATCCTGGCTCAAGGGCACCAGCCCGAGAGCCGCATGCCGTGCACTGAAATCGGCGTTCTGCAGTTCCGCGATCAGATGCCGGTTGGCCGTCGCCGGGTTGCAGCGGAACAGATTGCGGATCACCTCGGCCCTGACCCTCTGGTCGGGGTGGTCAGCGTATTTCAGGTTGGCCTTGATGCTCGCCTGGGTCTGCTCTTCGCCCAGGACAATCAGCAGGTTGCGCAGCAGATACCAGGGTTCGGGCTTAAGCGCCTGGATCACCTTCTGCTGCACGTCCCCGTCAATCTGTTTGAGCAGGCCCATCCAGAGCATGCGCTCCTTCTGCTCTGTCGCTTTGGAAAGGCGGTCGATGATCGGGTCGCAGTAGGGCTCGCCGACGAACAGAATATAGTTGCTGATCTGCTCCCACTTCTGCTCTTCCCAGAGTTCGAAGCTGTCGAGAATGTCGTTCATAAAACTGGACTGGGTGTGGCCGGCGATCAGTTGTTCATCGAGAATGCTGGTCTGGGCGTGGCTGCTGTACAGGTAGTTGTGCCAGTTTCTGAAGACCGCCCGCAGGCTTATGAAGTCGCCGGTATCGGCGAAAAAACGGGAGAGCTCCATGAGACTCTGCTGGATGTGCGATTCCTGCTCCTTGTCGAGCGGGGAGAGCAGCAGCTCGAAAATGACTGCCGCGAAATGGTGTTCGATCGACTGCTCCTCCATGTCCTGTTTCAGTTGCAGCTTTTCCGCTTCGGACATGTGGCCATGGAGGTCGCCGGAGAGCATGGTGTTGAGGGCCTGCTGATAGCTGTCCGGGAGAAAAAGATCTTCCTGTTCTTCGCTGAACAGGGTCTCCAGCCGGGCTTTGACCACGCTTGATTCCATGCGTGGCGCGTTGAGGCGGATCCTGTTTTTCTGATCGGTTTCCGAGGCGGCCAGGACCCCGACCAGCCCGAGCAGGCGCTGGGAGATCTGCAGTTGCGAAGCCTGACTGGTGGTAAAGCCGTTGCGCAGCAGCTGGGGGGATATTTTTTTCAGGGCGTTTTCCGCCCGGTCCTGATGGCGGTCGATCACCCTGAGGGTGTTTTCCAGGAAGGCCTGCCGGGCTCCCGGATCAAGCTTGAGCAGCAGGTCGTTGAAGACCTGGTCCGCTTCCGTTGCCGGAGCGGCGATCAGCTGTTTTTCAACGTAGTTGGACAGCGATTGCTGGCACTGCTCACGATCATCCCGGGTCCCTTTGAACCTGCTGTTGATGATGTCGGCAATGACCGACAGGTTGCTGGAAATTTCTGTAGACCCCAGGTCGAGAATACCCTGCTGCATGCCATAGATGAAATTTTCCCAGAGCCGCTGTTCTTGTTCCGGGGTGCCGCTGCCTGACCGAAAAGCGCTGTAGTCGATGGCGATGATCTGAATATGGCGGATCTGCTGCTGTGCAATCAGCTGGGCAAATCCGCCGGCATTTTCAATGCTGGTCCGGTCCGAGCAGAGCATTTTGCAGAAACTGAGCAGCTCTGGCTCAGTCAGTCCTTTTATGAAGCTGATGGTCGCAATGCCCAGCTCGGCAAAGAACGTGGCGAAGTCTCTGTTGGCGGGGTCATTTTTGTCGAGCCAGGTCTGTTCGAAGAGGATTCCGCTCGGCGAGATCCCCAGGGTGAGCTGTGGAAAGTTTTCCATGATCAGCTCGAGTAATGACATGGCTTTTGCGATGCTCGCCGCGATCTGGGGATGCTCATCCGGATAGAGGGCGAGGTTGCGCTGCGCTGTTTTCAGTTCCTGCAGAAAAACAGTCAGCAGGGGGCGGTCCTGCCCTCTGGCGCTTTTGCTTGGTGCGGCGGTCCGATTCAAGAAATACCTCTGTAAAAATAATTATTTCAATTAGGTTGAAAGTATAGCATTTATTCTTTCCCGGGTTAATCAAGAAAGGCATTTGTCGGGGCTATTGCTTTTCTGCGCCATTGCGTGCTAGATTTCCGCCGATATGAACACTCATTATTTGATGATTGGCTTATGAGCCCGCAAACGCATTTTGACGTTGGTGATGCGGACCTGGCCCAGCAACTCTTTGGCCGGCAGAATAAGCATCTTAAGCAGATAGAAAAGAAACTCGGCATCCGGATCGGCAGCCAGGGGACGGTCATTCATCTCTCTGGTGACGAGGCCCAGGTCGGAGTTGCCAGGCGTCTGCTTGAAGAGCTGCGTGCCCTGCTGTGCGAGGGGATGCCGCTCTACCCGGCCGATGTCGATTACGCCATTCGTATCCTCTCCGCAGATTCTTCCGCGTCCCTGAAAGAGATCTTCTTCGATACCGTCTTTGTTTCGGCCCGCAACAAGATGATTGCACCGAAAAGTATCGCCCAGAAGAGCTATGTCGACAATATCCGCAACAACCATGTTGTCTTCGGTGTCGGCCCGGCAGGAACCGGCAAGACCTATCTGGCCATGGCGATGGGCGTGGCCTCCCTGCTGCGTAAGGAAGTCAGTCGTATTATGCTCGTCCGGCCTGCCGTCGAAGCCGGCGAAAAGCTTGGTTTTCTGCCTGGCGATCTGGCCGAGAAGGTCAATCCTTACCTGCGTCCACTCTATGATGCCCTCTATGACATGCTCGATTTCGACAAGGCCCGGGAACTGGTTGAGACCGGTATTGTCGAGGTTGCCCCGCTGGCCTTTATGCGCGGCCGGACACTGAATGACGCCTTCGTTATTCTTGACGAAGCGCAGAATACCACTGCAGAACAGATGAAGATGTTTCTCACCCGCCTCGGCTTTGGCAGCCGGGCCGTGATTACCGGGGATGTGACCCAGGTCGATCTTCCGCGTGGCCAGCAATCAGGGCTACTCCATGCGATGGAAGTGCTGGTCGGCGTGCGCGGGATTGAGTTCACCTATTTCAGCGATCGGGATGTTGTTCGTCATCCGATCGTTCAGGCGATTGTTCAGGCCTACCAGAGAGCTGAAAAGCGCGAGGACTTCTGATCCGGGTTCTGGTGGGGGCGGCCTTCATCTTTTTGAGGAACTATGACAAAAGACGAGAAACTGAAAGCCCTGCAGAGGCGAAGCGCTTTTTTCAGCGATGGTGTTCAGGGGTTGCGCAACCGCAAGGGGGCCAACCTGGGAGGCTGGCTGCTGCTGATTGTTTCAGTTCTGTTGACCTTTATCATCATACCGAAGGGGGGCTTGATCCCGGATCACTATGCCCCCGGTGATGTTGCGTCCCGCAATATCAAATCGCCCCGTGATTTGCTGGTCGAAGATCTGCCCTTGACCCAAGCCAAGCAGCTTGAGGCCGCCAACACGGTTGCACTGGTCTACCGCTTTGACCTAGCCAGCGGAAGCCAGACGGTCGAACGTCTGGACCGTGGGCTGCGCGGCCTGTGGAATTATCAGCTCAGCAGCAGGGGCCTGCAGGGGCAGGATGTTATCCCCCAGCTGGAGACCGATCTTGGCATACCGCTGACCAGTGAGGAGTTTCTGCCGCTACTGAAACTGCCCCTCTCCGAGACGTTGATCAACCAGATCCGGCGCTCCCTTGAAACTGTATTTCTGCGACCGATTGTTGCCAATCAGCAGATCTATCAGGTTGATCAGGACAAGGGGCTGGTCGTTCTCGACCGGGCGAGCGGCGAGCCACTCGAGCTGAATATTGCCGACCGGGTGATCGGCCTCAACCAGGCCCTTGGCGAAGTTCTGGCTCAATTGGGCCAGTTGCAGGGACTTGCGGATGGCCAGCGACAGGTCCTGGCGCGCCTCATCCAGCAACTGCTGCGTCCCAGCCTGGTCTTTGATCAGGATGAAACCGAAGCGAGACGCCAGCTGGCCCGCGAGCAGGTAGCGCCAGTGCTGTTTCAGATCAAGAAAGGCGAGATGATCGTGCGTGAAGGAGAGCGCATCTCCGCCGACCAGATTCTCAAGCTCAAGGCTATTCGTAATTCCGGCCTCGATAACCGCAACCTGCAGACGGCGGCAGGGCTGTTGATCTGTATTCTGCTGCTGATCTATGTCGGTTATCATTTTGCCAATGGTAACATCAGTAAGTTCCGTCCTGATCAGCGCGATCTGCTGTTTCTGTCGAGCGTTTTTCTGGTTTATTTCGTTCTGGTCAAGCTTTCGATCCTGATCGTCTCCGCTATCGGCAACAGTTTTACCTACATCGATTCAACGGCCTACCTCTATGCGGTTCCTTTTGCGCTGGGCGCCATGCTGGTGCGTATCGTGCTCAATTCCGAGACCGCGTTCATCTTTTCCGTCGGCTGTGCCGTGCTGGTCGGTATTATCATGGGCAACAGCCTGCTGATGGCCCTGTTTGTCATGGTCGGCAGTCTGGTCGGGGCGCACGGCGTTCGCCACTGTCAGCAACGGACCCGCCTTTATCGGGCCGGGCTGTGGATCGGCCTGACCAACGTCGCCCTGCTGCTGGGCATGCATTTCCTGTCCGGGCGGATTTTCGAGCTGCAGCTGTTATGGAAGCTCGGGCTCGGTTTCTTCGGCGGTATTGCCAGTGCGGTTGTCGTCAATGGCACGGTCCCGCTGGTCGAG
The DNA here is from genome assembly GCA_963676795.2 of Geopsychrobacteraceae bacterium. Taxonomy (GTDB): domain Bacteria; phylum Desulfobacterota; class Desulfuromonadia; order Desulfuromonadales; family Geopsychrobacteraceae. The sequence goes on from CAXXTB010000002.1 coordinate 842,711, forward strand.
TCCTTCTTCAAGTATACGACCGATATCAAGCTGCTCGAACTGGCCAATATGAACTCACCGGTGCTGCGCCAGCTGATGATCGAGGCTCCCGGGACCTATCACCATTCGATTCTGGTCGGCAATCTGGCCGAAGCGGGGGCCGAGGCGATACGCGCCAACCCGCTTCTGGCAAGGGTCGCGGCCTATTATCACGATATCGGCAAGATCAAGAAGCCGCTCTATTTTATCGAGAACTCAGGCGGCCAGCGTAACAAGCATGACAAGCTGGCCCCGTCGATGAGTGCCCTGATCCTGACCTCGCACGTTAAGGACGGCGTAGAGCTGGCCCGTGAGCACAAGCTGGGATCGGAGCTGATGGATATCATCCAGCAGCATCACGGCACCTCGCTGATCAAGTTTTTTTATGACCGCGCCAAGAATCTCTCTGACCCGGAGGTTCAGCAGGTTGACGAGCGTGATTACCGTTATCATGGGCCCAAGCCCCAGACCCGGGAAGCTGCGCTGATCATGCTGGCCGACGCGATCGAGGCCGCCAGCCGGACGCTGACCGATCCGACCCCGGCCCGCATTCAGGGGATGGTGCAGAAACTGATCAACAATATCTTTATTGACGGCCAGCTCGATGAGTGTGATCTTACCCTGAAGGACCTGAACCTCATCGCCAGGAGCTTCAACCGGGTGCTGTCGAGTTCGTTCCACCACCGCGTCGATTATCCCGAGCCCGTACATATTGTCAAGGACAAGGCCGAGTCTGAGGACAAAGCGGCCAGCAAAGAGAAAGTGAAACAGAAAAATGCGAATTCAGATCGACAACCGACAGAACAGGCAACGGATTCTGAAGCGTCCCCTGCGCAAAATAGCCCAGAAGATCTTAGACGTCTCGGGATATCCTAAGGGTGAACTGTCGATTGTTCTGCTCGACAACGCCGGGATTCAGGAGGTCAACCGTGACTACCTGGGGCGCGACTGGCCGACCAATGTCATTTCGTTTTCGATGCTCGAAGGCGAAGGGGCAGGCATTCAGCCCAATCTGCTCGGCGATGTGATTATCTCGACCGAGCGCACAGCCAGCGATGCTGCAGAGGCCGGAATCCCTTTTGAACATGAACTCTGGTTCTTGCTGCTGCATGGCATTCTCCATCTGATCGGTTATGATCATGAGCGTGGCAGCGAAATGGATGCCGCGCAGATGGAAGCCAGGGAAAAAGAAATCTTTTCCATACTTGTTAACGAATTTTCTATTCCCGCTTAGACAACAAAGGAGCTCGAAGATCAGGTGGATAGTGACAATGCGCAAGATTCTGACAGTTGGTTAAAACGTCTGACCGATAAACTGGCCCTGCGTCCCAAGGCCAGCACTGAAGAAGATCTGCATGAAATGATCGATGCCTCGGAACAGCAGGGGATCATCGATGAAGAAGAAGGGGAGATGCTTCAGTCGATTCTGGAGCTGGATGAAACAATCCTGCGGGAGATCATGGTGCCGCGGACCGATATGGTCTGTGTTGACTGTGACGGCCCTCTTAATGCTGTGCTGAAAGCCATTCTCAAAACCGGGCATTCCCGGATTCCCGTCTATCGTGGCAATATCGATAATATTATCGGCCTGGTCTACGCCAAGGATCTGCTCCGTTACTGGGGGCGTGAGATCGACAAGATCGCTCTTGGTGAAGTGTTGCGCCCTCCTTATCTGGTTCCAGAGTCGAAAACGGTCAGCGACATGCTCAAGGAATTTCGGGAGACCCGCGTCCATATCGCCATCGTTATCGATGAATATGGCGGGACCTCCGGATTGGTGACGATCGAGGACCTGCTGGAGGAGATTGTGGGGGATATCCAGGATGAGTACGATCGGGAAGATGAGTGGCTGATTGAAGAGCCGGACGGGACATTGCTGGTCGATGCCCGCCTGAATATCGAAGAATTTGAAGAGTATTATGAGGTTGAGGTGCCGCGCGAAAAATTTGATACGATCGGCGGCTACATTGTCGAACATTGTGGCCGGGTCCCGGCCGTCGGTGAGCGGATCAAAGTCGAGAATTTCGAGATGCTGATCGAGCAGGGAAACCAGCGGGTCATCCGTCAGGTACGCATCTTCCCACAACAGGTCGCTGAGGCGGAAGGAAGCGATTCTTGAAGTATTTTACTCAGATTGACCGGACCGTTCTGATTTCTGCCCTTTCCGGGGCGCTGCTGGCGCTGGCCTTTCCGCGCCCCGATCTGTTCTGGCTGGCCTGGATCGGTTTGATACCGCTGTTGCTGGTTGTGGGGAAGCGCCCTTTCGCCAGTGGTTTTTCCGCCGGAATCGCCTTTTTCGCCATCGTTCTTTACTGGCTGAATATCGTCATGACCAGCTACGGAGGACTGCTGCCGGTTTTTTCCGCAATCGCCTACCTCATGCTGGTCGTCTATCTGGCGTTTTATTTCGGCATCGCCACGCTGACCAGCTGGGGATTGAAGAAGCGTTACCGGATTCCACTGTTGTTCAGCTTTCCATTCTTCTGGGTTGCCCTTGAATACCTGCGCGGCCTGATTTTCAGCGGATTTCCCTGGGCTCTGCTCGGCTATTCCCAGCAGGATTTCTCCCTGGCCATCCAGAGCGCGGATGTGACGGGGGTTTACGGTGTCAGTTTCATCCTGGTCGCGGTCAACTGCGCCCTGGCCTGGCTGATTGCTGAGCCGCGCAAGCGGAACGCCTGGGGCGGCGCAGTGATTGTTGCTGTGCTACTGGCCGGCCACCTCGGGTATGGTTACTGGTGTGAGCGGACGAAAAGCGATGAGCGCGGGGAAAGCCTGCGCATAGCCCTGATTCAGGGGAATATTGAACAGGGGCAGAAGTGGTTGCCGGAAAACCGTCAGCAGACCGTCGATTTATATCGTGAGCTATCCAGGCAGGCGGCAGAACAGCCGGTCGATTTGTTGCTCTGGCCGGAGGCGGCGACCCCGTTTTTTCTGCAGGATGACGGAGCGCTGCAGCAGCAGGTTAAAGCTGTACCCGGCGAGACGCAGTCCGCCTTGCTGGTCGGCAGTCCGTCCTATGAAGCGCATGCAGAAGGGCAGGTGAAATACTACAACAGCGCCTTCCTGTTCTCGCCGCGGGGGGAGCTGCTCGGCCGTTCCGACAAGCTCCACCTGGTGCCTTTCGGGGAGTATGTACCACTCAAATGGTTGCTCGGCTTTCTTGACAAGCTGGTTGTCGGCGCCGGAGATTTTTCTTCCGGAAAATTGCAGCCGCTTCTTTTGGCTGACCACAAACTCGGAGTCCTGATCTGTTATGAAGCGATCTTTTCCGAGCTGGCCCGGACTCAGGTGCGAAAGGGGAGTGAACTGCTGATCAACCTGACCAACGATGCCTGGTTCGGCCGTTCTTCGGCGCCCTATCAGCATCTTGCCATGGTGCGCTTTCGCTCTATTGAGAACCGGGTGTGGACGGCGCGCGCAGCCAATACCGGAATCTCGGCCATTATCGCTCCTTCGGGGACGGTTGTCAGTGCGACACCGCTGTTTGAGCGCCTTCAGCAGGGTGGGGTTGTCGGTCTGGGTGCAGAACAGACCTTTTATACCCGCTATGGCGACGTTTTTGCCCTGGCCTGTTTGATGCTCTTCTGCTTTGCCTGCTTTGCCCTGACGCGTAAGAAAATCAAAGACTGATCGTCGGCCTGTTGCCGTTTAACTTCATCGTCTCCGGAGATATTCAGGTGCGCTATTCATCTTTGCTGCTGGTTCCGCTTCTGTTGCTCTGGTTTTTGGCTGCTCCCCTGTGGGCGGCCGTCGCCAATGATAGCGCTTCTCTGCAGGCCGGGATGATGACGGTCGGACTTTTTGGTGGGCTGGCCCTGTTTCTCTATGGTATGGAGCAGATGACCGAAGCGCTCAAGGCGGCCGCCGGCAGTGGCCTGCAGTCGATCCTGGCGCGACTGACGACCAATCGCTTCAGCGGCGCTTTGATAGGGGCTCTGGTTACGGCGATCATACAGTCGTCTTCAGTAACGACGGTTCTGGTTGTCGGCTTCGTCAGCGCGGGGCTGATGACCCTCAACCAGTCGATCGGGGTCATCCTTGGAGCAAATATCGGGAGCACCGTAACCGCCCAGATCATCGCCTTCAATGTGACCAGGTATTCCCTGCTGATTGTTGCCGTCGGTTTTGCCATGACCTTTATCGGCCAACGCGAACGGGTAAAACAGTACGGCCATATTTTCTTTGGTCTCGGGCTGCTTTTCCTCGGCATGGGGATCATGAGTGAGGCGATGGCTCCGCTGCGCAGCTATCCACCTTTCATGACGCTGATGGCGCAAATGGCCAACCCAGTGCTGGGGATTGCTGTCGGTGCCGTGTTTACCGCTCTGGTTCAGTCTTCCGCAGCGACGACCGGGATCGTCATTGTCCTCGCCAGTCAGGGTTTTGTTCCGCTGACCGCAGGGATCGCCCTCGCTCTGGGTGCCAATATCGGGACCTGCGTGACGGCGATGCTGGCAACCATCGGCAAGCCGCGGGCCGCGCTGCGGGCGGCTGCGGTGCATGTCCTGTTCAATGTCGTCGGGGTTCTGCTCTGGTTCGGTTTTATCGGTCAGCTTGCCCAGCTGACCCGTGCTTTGTCGCCGCTACACCCCGAACTGACTGGTCTTACCCGCCTGGCGGCAGAAACGCCGCGCCAGATCGCCAATGCCAATACCCTGTTCAATCTGGTCAACACCCTGCTGTTTATCGGTTTTACCCCCTGGATCGGACAGCTTGTCAGCCGTATCTTTCCCGATCGGTCGAGGCGCGAAGATCAGCCGTTGATTGTGCCGAAATACCTGGATGAGCATCTGCTCGAAACCCCCTCCGCGGCACTCAATGTCGTGCGGCTTGAAGTTGGCCATCTTGGTCAGCAGGTGCTGCTGATGCTGGCCACCGCGCACAGGGCTCTTGAGGAACAGAGCGTCGATCTGTTCCGTGATGTTGAAAAGGCCGATGACGCAGCCGATATCCTGCATAAGGCGATTCTGGAATACCTCAATGCGATAGGCAAGCGGGAGTTGACCAGTCAGCAGATTGAAGAGTACTTTCGACTGGCACAGGCGGTCGATACTCTTGAAAGTGTCGGTGATCTGCTGGAATCCGATTTTGCCGTGACCGGTGTGGAGCTGGCCCAGCAGGGTGCGCGACCGAGCTCGATCATGTTTAAACATCTGGAAAAATTGCATGCGCTGGTTGTCGAGGCGCTGGAGTCGGCCATCCAGGCAGTTGTCAACAGCGATCCGAAGGCAGGGCAGGATGTTTTGGGACTGCGTCTGGCGGTCAACGCTACGGTTTCCGAGGCCTTTCAGCATCAGGTGGACAGTCTGGCGAAAAGTGATCGGGAGCGGATTGCGACGCTGCAGCTCGAGTTTGAGTTGATCGATAAAATGAAGCAGATTTACTCGCTGTGTAAACGTATCGCCAGGCTTTTTGTTCCGCCCGCGGTCTGACCGGTCTTATAGCGTGATTTGGCGGTTGACAACGGCAGCGTTTCGAGCAAGTATCTCAGTTTTTTTGCGAACCTGAAGGATGGAATCTATGCAGCAGGTCACAGCGATACTGCCGGCCCGTTACGCATCTACCCGCTTTCCGGGCAAGCCGTTGGCACTGATCGCCGGCAAGCCCATGATTCAGCATGTTTACGAACGGGTGGCGCTGGCCGGTTCGGTGGATAGAGTCATTGTTGCCACCGATGATCAGCGCATCGTTGATTGTGTTGCGGCCTTCGGCGGCGAGGTGGTACTGACCCGTGCCGATCATCCGACCGGGACAGATCGTCTGGCCGAGGTCGCAAGCCGCATCGATACCGAGCTGATCGTCAACGTCCAGGGGGACGAGCCGCTGATTCAGCCTGAAATGATCGATCAGGCGGTGGTGCCGCTGGTCGAGAATCCCGGGATCCAGATGGGGACACTGGCGTCTGCTGTCGACAGTATCGAAGATTTTCGCAGCCCGAATGTGGTCAAGGTAGTCAGGAATCTGGCCGGGTTCGCCCTCTACTTTTCCCGGGCTCCAATCCCCTGGCCGCGGGATATTGCTGCGGATCAGCTCGGAGAGCGGCTCGCCGAGCTCGGCATCCTGCGTCATATCGGACTCTACGTTTACCGTCGGCAGTTGTTGCTCGACTACCCGAACTGGCCGAAAACCCCGCTGGAAGAGCTGGAAAACCTGGAGCAGTTGCGCGCTCTGGAACGGGGCGTCGGTCTCTATGTTGCGCAGACCGGTTTCTCCTGCCACGGGGTCGATACGCCAGAGGATCTGCTCCGGGTTGAGCGCCTGCTGAGCGAAAAACACGAATTAAAATAGGAGTTTCGGTTCTATTCGGAGGATGGACCGATTTTTGCTAGATCGGGGTTTCTTTCGGCCCTGTTTCTGTGTAGAATCAGCCAACTGCGACAAATGGCCATATGGTGGCCTTAAGTGCGAATATAGAAAAATGACAGGATGGACGTGATGAAAACCAAGTTTTTGTTTGTGACCGGAGGGGTCGTCTCCTCTCTGGGAAAAGGACTGTCGGCGGCATCGATCGGGGCCCTGATGGAAGCCCGCGGGTTGAGAGTTTCGCTGCAGAAGATGGACCCCTATATCAATGTTGACCCGGGGACCATGAGTCCTTTCCAGCATGGCGAGGTTTTTGTCACCGATGACGGCGCCGAGACCGATCTCGATCTCGGTCATTACGAGCGCTACACCTCGGCGCGCCTGTCCCGTAAGTCCAATTTTACCACCGGTCAGGTTTACGACTCGGTCATCCGGAAGGAACGTCGCGGCGACTATCTCGGTGGAACGGTACAGGTTATTCCGCACATCACCAATGAAATCAAACAGAATATTCTCGATAACGCCAAGGGAGTCGATATCGCGATCGTCGAGGTCGGTGGGACCGTCGGTGATATAGAGTCGCTGCCGTTTCTCGAAGCGATTCGCCAGTTTCGTGTCGACCGTGGCCGGGAGAACGTTCTTTTCGTCCATCTGACCCTGGTCCCCTATATCCCGACCGCCGGCGAGCTGAAAACCAAGCCGACCCAGCACAGTGTCAAGGACCTGCGCGAAATCGGGATTCAGCCGGATATCCTGTTGTGCCGCTGCGACCGGGAAATTCCACGCGATATGAAGGCCAAGATCGCCCTGTTCTGTAATGTGCCGGAAGGTGCTGTTATCACCGCCCGTGATGTCGACACCATCTATGAGTGCCCGTTGGCCTACCATGACCAGGGCCTTGATGAGCGGATCATCGACTATCTCAATATCTGGACCAAGGCTCCCGACCTGTCGGCCTGGGAACGGATCGTCGAACGGGTCAAGAAGCCGGCCGGTGAAACGACAATCGCCATCGTCGGTAAGTATGTCGATCTGACGGAAAGCTACAAGTCCCTCTCCGAAGCGCTGATTCATGGCGGGATTGCCAACAACTGCAAGGTCAACCTGAAGTATGTTGATTCCGAGGCATTGGAGCGCCATGGCATCGCCGACATCTTTGCCGATATCGACGGGATTCTGGTTCCTGGCGGTTTTGGCGAGCGCGGCAGTGAAGGCAAGGTCGCAGCCATCCAGCACGCCCGTGAAAACAAGATTCCGTTCTTCGGTATCTGTCTGGGGATGCAGATGACTGTTGTCGATTACGCCCGTCACGTCTGTAATATCGATGACGCCCACTCTGCGGAGTTCCGTGAAGAGGCGAAGAATCAGGTCATCCACATCATGGAAGATCAGAAAAAGGTCAAAGGCAAGGGCGGGACCATGCGTCTCGGTGCCTACAACTGCGATCTGAAGGAAGGAACGCTGGCACGCCGCATCTACGGAACCGACCGCATCTCCGAGCGCCATCGTCATCGCTTCGAGTTTAACAATGAGTACCTCGATCAGCTGCAGGACGCCGGTCTGGTCTGTTCCGGGATCAATCCCGAATCGGGGCTGGTCGAGATCGTCGAACTGGCCGATCATCCATGGTTCCTGGGCTGTCAGTTCCATCCCGAGTTCAAGTCCCGGCCGATGGAACCGCATCCATTGTTCGAATCCTTTGTCGGCGCCTGTCTGAAACAGGCTGGAACAACGAAATGAAAATTGTCAAAACCGGAAATGTGACTTTTGGCGGAGCCAAACCGCTGACCCTGATCGCCGGGCCCTGCGCCATTGAAAATGAAGATCTGACCCTGCGAATTGCCGAAGGGCTGAAAAAAATAACCGCCGAGCTGGGCTGCGATTTTGTCTTCAAGGCCTCCTATGACAAGGCGAACCGGACCTCCGTCACCTCCTACCGTGGCCTCGGTATGGACGAGGGCTTGCGGATCCTGGCGCGGGTCAAGAGTGAATTGGCTGTGCCGGTGATCTCGGATGTCCATGACGAGTCCCAGATCGACGCGGCTGCTGAAGTACTCGATATCATGCAGATCCCCGCGTTTCTGTCACGTCAGACCGACCTGCTGGTCAAGGCGGGCTTAAGCGGCCGGATCATCAATGTCAAGAAGGGGCAGTTCCTGGCACCCTGGGATATGGAGCACGGGGTGCGTAAGATTGAATCGACCGGGAATCACAATATTCTGCTGACCGAACGCGGCGCTTCCTTCGGCTATAACAATCTGGTCACAGATATGCGTTCCCTCGTTATTATGCGTGATCTCGGCTATCCGGTCATTTTCGATGCGACCCACGCCGTCCAGTTGCCCGGTGGAGCCGGCGGAGCCTCTTCCGGCCAGCGTCAGTATGTCGCCGCGCTCTCCCGTGCCGCAGCGGCAACCGGTATTGACGGTCTGTTCTGGGAGGTTCACGAGAATCCGGATCAGGCGCTCTGCGACGGTCCGAACATGCTGCCTCTTGATCAGGTGAAACAGGTGCTGCAGCAGGTTCTTGAGATCGACGCGGTTTTCAAGCGTAACGAAGGGTAGGGAAGTGATGATAGAAACAGCCAAACGCGTCCTGCAGGTGGAAGCCGAAGCCGTTCTCGCCCTCCAGGACCGCCTTGACGGAGATTTTACCAAGGCCGTAGAGATGATCCTGGCCTGTCAGGGAAAGGTCGTGATCACCGGGATGGGCAAGTCGGGCCTGATCTGTCAGAAGATCGCCGCAACCATGGCATCGACCGGAACCCCGACCTTCTTTCTTCATCCGGCTGAAGGGATCCACGGTGACCTCGGTATGTTGTCGAAGGGGGATGTGGTCATTGCCGTCTCTTTTTCCGGTGAAACCGAAGAGGTCTGCCGGATTCTGCCGGTGATCAAACGGATGGGGCTGCCGCTGATTTCCATGTCCGGCAATCCCAAGAGTACTCTGGGAATCGCCGGTGATGTCCACCTCAATGTCGCGATCAAGGAAGAGGCCTGTCCGCTCGGTCTGGCCCCCACTGCCAGTACCACTGCGACACTGGCCATGGGGGATGCTCTGGCCGTTGTCCTGCTCAACGAACGTGGCTTCAAGGCGGAGGATTTCGCCCTGTTTCACCCCGGCGGCTCTCTGGGGCGTAAATTGCTGCTGCGCGTCGATGACATCATGCTGCGTGGCGATGCTGTGCCGCTGGTCAGCGAAGAGACGCTGCTGCGCGATGCACTGTTTGAGATCACCAGTAAAAAGATGGGGGTCACCGGTGTTGTCGATCAGGCCGGTCAGCTGACCGGGGTCTTCACCGATGGTGACCTGCGCCGGATCATGGAAAAAGGGCTGGACGGTCTTGAATCTCCGATCCGTGAAGCGATGTCGACAAGTCCGAAGCGGATCCTGCGCCACAATCTGGCAGCCAAGGCGTTGCAGGTGATGGAAACCTACAAGATCTCCTCATTGTTTGTCTTCGAAGAAGAGGCGGGCAAGGTTCCGGTCGGTGTCGTTCACCTGCAGGATCTGCTCAAGGCCGGAGTGGTCTGATGCTGAAGAAGATGGAGAGGATCAAGCTGCTGCTGATGGATGTCGACGGGGTACTGACCGACGGACGGATCATCTACGACAATCTGGGGAATGAACTCAAGGCCTTTGATGTCAAGGACGGCCATGGCCTGAAAATGCTGCAGCGGGCCGGCATCCAGCTGGGCATCATCACCGGCCGCTCATCGCAGGTCGTTGACAAGCGTGCCGCTGAGCTGGATATCGAGATTCTCTACCAGGGGGTCAAGATCAAACTTGAGCCTTACCTGGAAATCATGGCGGCGACGGGGCTGACCGATGAGCAGATCGCCTACATCGGTGATGATATCGTCGACCTGCCGCTGCTCAGGCGGGTCGGCTTTAGTGCGACCGTTGCAGACGCCGTCGAGGACGTCAAGCCGCTTGTCGATTATGTGACCAGCCGTCCCGGTGGACGTGGCGCCGTTCGTGAGGTCTGCGATATGCTGCTGCGAGCCGGTGGCCACTGGGAATCCTTGACCGAACGTTATTTCAAGGCCTGAAAGATTCTGGCTTACGGATTTGCCCCATGTTGACGGTACGTCGTGCTCTGGCCATCATTATCCTGCTTGCTGTCGTCGCTGTCGTCGCCGGTATCTGGCTGAATCGTCCCGATACTCCGCAACAGCTGCTCGATCAGTTGCCTGCAGATGTCGACCTGGCCCTGCAGGAGCTGCACTATACCCAGAACGAAAACGGCAGGGCGGTCTGGTCGCTGGACGCGACCCAGGCGGAGTATCAGCGCGAGTCGGGGGTCGCCCGACTGGAGAATGTCGCTCTGGTCCTCTACCAGGAACGGGAGTTTGGTCAGGTGGAGCTGACGGCCAGACGGGGCCACTTCGATCAGCAGGCTAACGAGATTGAAGCTCGCGGTGACGTGGTTCTGGTCAGCGAAAGAGGGGATCGCCTCTACACGGACAGACTGCGTTACGACGCAAATCGTAAACAGATAAGTACGGCGGATGCTTTCCGCTATCTGAGCTCCGGCAGCGAGTTGACAGGCGTCGGCCTGCAGATCGATCTCGTATCCGGCCGGATGACGGTGGAGAATGATGTCCGGGCTCGTTTTGTCCCGGAGATGGAGCCCTGAATGAAAAAATGGACATTGGCAGCTCTTTTCCTGCTGCTGGCGAGTGTTCCGCCACATCTTCACGCAGCAGACGCGCCGGCGGATTACGATGCCAGCCAGCCGATCGAGATAACGGCACAGCAGCTCGAAGCTGACCGGGCGGTGCGGCGCTCCATTTTTCGTGGCGATGTGGTTGCTGTTCAGGGTGATATGACCTTGAGAGCGGACACCCTGACCGTCTATTTTCTCGAAGAGCAGAACCGTATCGACCGGCTGATTGCCGAGGGGCATGTCAGGGTCGAGCAGCTGGATCGCATCGCGACGGCCGACGAAGCGATCTACAGCCGTGTCGATGAGGTGCTGACCCTGAAGGGAAACGCCCAGGTTGAGCAGGGGCAGAACCGGGTCAACGGCACAGAGATTGTTCTCTACCTGAACGAAAACAGGACCCTGGTCAAGGGCTCGGAACAGGGGCGGGTCAAGGCGATTTTCAGCCCGGAGGCTGGTCAGTGAGCCGCATGCTCAAGGCCAGCGGCCTGAGAAAGAGCTACAGTGGTCGCGAGGTTGTCGCCGGGGTCGATATTGAGGTTCGTTCCGGTCAGGTCATGGGTCTGCTCGGACCCAACGGAGCCGGAAAGACGACCAGCTTCTACATGGTTGTCGGGTTGGCCAGGCCGGATCAGGGGCAGGTTTTCCTCGATGAACAGGAGATCACCCGATTGCCGATGTATCAGCGGGCACGGGCCGGGATCTCTTATCTTCCCCAGGAGGCGTCGGTTTTTCGCAAACTGACCGTGGCCCAGAACCTGATGGCAATTATCGAAACCCTGCGTCTGACCAGCGGTGAACAGAAGCAGCGTCTGGAAATGTTGCTGGATGATTTCAATATTGGCCACATCCGGAATTCGAAGGGCTATGCCCTGTCCGGTGGGGAACGGCGCCGGGTCGAGATTGCCCGCTCCCTGGTTCTTGCACCCTCTTTCCTGTTGCTGGATGAACCTTTTGCCGGAATCGATCCGATTGCCGTCGTCGATATTCAGGGCGTCATCTCGCAATTGAAGGAGCGTGGCATCGGCATTCTGATCTCCGATCATAACGTCAGGGAAACCCTGGGAGTCTGTGACCAGGCCTACATCCTCAATCAGGGGAAGATTCTGGAATTCGGAACCCCGCAATATATCGCCGACAGTCCGCTTGCCAGAGAATTTTATCTGGGGGAAAAATTTAGTCTTTAGTAATATGACTGCAGTGGAGATGCTCTCGTCACTTCAGAAATAAGGGAATATGGCTCTCGATTTACGATTACAGGTCAAACTCAGTCAGCAACTGGTGATGACGCCTCAGCTTCAGCAGGCGATCAAGTTGCTGCAGCTGTCTCGCGCGGAACTGCTCGATGTCGTCACCGAGGAACTGGCGGAGAACCCTCTGCTGGAAGAGGGGGGGGATGTCAAGGACGAGCTTGAGCAGGAGGCGGTTGCTGTCGCCGGAGAAGAGATCAGTGATACGGTTGAGCCCCCCCCCGAGCAGGAGGTCAAGGGTGAATCTGAGGGGATGGAGGATATCGACTGGGAGACCTATCTCGAAGGTTACAGCATCGGCAATACCGACGCCAGAGACAATTATGAGGATATCGAAGAGCGCCCTTCCTATGAAAGTCTGCTGACCAAGAAGGAGAGCCTCTACGATCACCTGATCTGGCAGTTGAGCCTGTCCGCCTTTGATGAGCAGCAGCGGATTATCGCCACCGAAATCATCGGCAATCTGGATGACGCCGGTTATCTGCAGGCCTCGCCCGAAGAGGTCGCTGCGACGCTGAAGGCTGATCTGGAGGTTGTTGCTGATGTGCTCGATATGGTCCAGCAGCTTGATCCGGCCGGAATCGCCTGTAAAAATCTGCAGGAATGCCTGCTGCTGCAACTCGAACGGCTCGATCTTGAAGAATCGCTCGCTGCCGAGATCCTGCGCGATTGCATCGCAGAGCTTGAGGGGCGGAAATATCCGCAGATCGCCAAGAAACTGCAGGTCTCGGTGGAAGATGTCCTTGCCGCCGCCAAGCTGATCTCCGGTCTCGATCCACGCCCTGGCCGGCTCTATAACACCGAGGATGTTCATTATATTGTTCCCGATATCTTCGTTCACAAGGTTGGCGACGAATACATTGTGACCCAGAACGATGAGGGACTGCCGAATCTGCGGATCAACTCCTTTTACCGCAATGCCCTGACCGATTCGGATTCTGTCGACAAGCAGGCCGGTGAATACATCCAGGAAAAAATGCGCAGCGCGGTCTGGCTGATCAAAAGTATCCATCAGCGCCAGCGCACGATCTACAAGGTCACCAAGAGCATCGTCAAATTTCAGCGTGATTTTCTCGATTACGGCATCGAATATCTGAAGCCCCTGGTCCTGCGGGACGTTGCGGAGGATATCGAGATGCACGAATCGACGGTCAGCCGAGTGACGACCAACAAGTATGTCCAGACCCCGCAGGGACTTTTTGAATTGAAGTTTTTCTTCAACAGCGGTATCAACACCGCCGATGGTGATGCCGTCGCTTCGGAAAGTGTCAAGAGCCGCATTAAGGAGATCATCGCCGGGGAGGATCCGAAGAAGCCTTATTCGGATCAGAAGATCGTTGCCCTGCTCAAGGACAAGGATATCAATATCGCCCGCAGGACCGTGACCAAGTATCGTGAAATGCTTGGGATCGGCTCTTCAACAGAGCGCAAGAGACTGTTTTAACTGAATATCGACCGCGGCGTGGGGCCTGATGCTTTGTCAGCGATTCTGCGCTATACTGTAGTTACAGGTTTCATTCCGAAACCCGCTTGATTGAAGGAGGATGCCATATGCAAATTGCTGTTACCTTCCGGCACATGGAGACTAGTGAAGCTGTCCGCAACTATGTTGAAGAAAAACTTGCCCGGGTAAAAAAATACATTGATGAGCCGATTGATGCTCAGGTTGTGCTGTCTGTTCAGAAAAAAATCAATCACCGTGCAGAAGTGACCATGGTCGCCAAAGGGTTGACCATGAAAAGCGCCGAAGAAACCAGCGATATGTATGCTGCCATCGATTTGATGGTGGACAAGATTGAGCGTCAGCTCAAGCGTTACAAGGAAAAACTCAAGCGCCACAAAGGGAGCAGTGGCCCCGAGCGGCGTGTCGAAAAAACTGTCATCTCCGCACCGAGTGTCGATGCGGACGAAGCCTCTCCGGAAATTATCCGCAGCCACTCCTTTTTCGTCAAGCCGATGTCGGTCGAGGAAGCTGTCATGCAGATGGATCTTCTCGAGAAGGACTTCCTGGTCTTTACCGACGACCGTTCTGAAGAGATGAATGTCGTCTATCGGCGTAAAGACGGTAATTACGGTCTGATTGTCCCACAGGGCAGCTAATTGACCAGGGCGCGGGTCCTTTTAGGGGCCCGCGCCTGTTTCTGTTGACACAAGAAAACGAACTTGACTATGAAAATTTCCGAACTCCTCAATTCTCAGGCGATAGTCGCCGATCTCAAGGCCAAAGATAAAAGCAAGGCGCTGGGTGAACTGACCGACGCACTGATTGCCTGTGAGCCATCCTTAAGTCGGGATAATGTTCTGGCCGTTCTGCTTGAGCGTGAAAAACTCGGAAGTACCGGAATCGGCGATGGTGTGGCCATTCCGCACGGGAAACTGTCCGGTATTCCTGAGTTGAAGCTGGTTTTCGGCCGCAGTATCGGCGGTGTTGATTTTGAGTCGATGGATGGTCAGCTGGCCCATCTGTTTTTTCTGCTGATCGCTCCGGAAGAGTCGGTCGGAGTCCATCTCAAGACCCTGGCCCGGATCTCCAAGCTGCTCAAGGATCCTGCCGTTCGACAAAAGTTGATGGCTGCTGAAGGTCAGGACGAGATTTTTCAGGTTATTGTTGACGAAGAAGAATAAGCTTATTTTTCATGGCTCCGGAGCCTGATCCGGATGAGCCCAATGGCTGTGTGCCCCGGGAATTATGCCGAAGCTGACAATTCAGGAAATTTTAGATGAAACAGAGGCTGGCCTCGATCTTGAGCTTCTCGCCGGAGCCGAAGGCCTGAGCAACACTGTTTCTGCGCCACGGATACAAAAGCCGGGACTGGCCCTGACCGGTTATACGACAAATCTGCATTCGGATCGCGTTCAGGTGCTTGGTTCGACCGAACTCAGTTATCTTGAAACCCTGCCTGCTGCAAAAGCCTCAGCTCAGTTTCTTAAGCTCTGCCAGACCGGCTGCTCCTGTCTGATCATCACCAAGGACCAGGCTGCTCAGGCCTATATGCTGAAACATGCCGATCAGGAGCAGGTGCCGCTGTTGCGGACCAGCCACCTCAGCTCTCATTTTATCTCCCTGATTACCCGCTTTCTTGAAGAGCGCTTGCTGCCGACCTCGACAGTTCACGGTGTGCTGGTCGATATTCTCGGTGTCGGTGTCCTGATCCAGGGGAAAAGCGGTATCGGCAAAAGTGAGTGTGCCCTTGAGCTGGTACTGCGTGGTTATCGGCTGGTTGCCGATGACGTCGTCAGGGTCCGTTTCAAGTTGCCGTCTGTCATCTTTGGTGAGGGGATGGATCTGCTTCATCATCATATCGAAATCCGCGGTCTCGGGATTCTCAACATCAAACACCTGTTTGGCGTTGCCGCGATTCGTGAGCGGAAAAAAATCGACCTGGTCGCTGAACTTTCCGAATGGGATGATGCAAAGGTCTACGATCGGCTGGGGGCGGAGGAGAAAACCTGCAACATCCATGGTGTTGAGCTGCCTCTGGTCGAGATTCCGGTGGCTCCGGGCCGTAACGTGAGTTCGATTATCGAGGTTGCGGCGCGCAATCAGCTGCTCAAGGAGATGGGCTATCACAGCGCCAGAGCCTTTCAGGAACTCCTCGAACAGCGCATGGCTGAAACGGCGCGTCTGCATTCCCATTCAATTATCGGCGAGGATCTTGAATGAACCGGAGGCTGTTGATCATTACCGGCCTGTCCGGCTCCGGCAAGTCGATGGCCGCGCGTTTTCTCGAGGATCAGGGCTTTTTTGTTGTCGACAACCTGCCTCTCGTCATGCTCTCCGATTTCATGCAGAAAATCGATCAGGAGCTGACCGCAGACGCCGATGTTGCTGTCGTTATCGATGTGCGTAACCGGGGATTTCTGGTCGAATATGCCAAGATCTTCTCTCAGCTGAAGATCGAGGGGTATCTGCTGGAGATCCTCTTTTTTGAAGCGGCCAATGATGTTCTGATCAGGCGCTATTCCGAGACCCGCCGTTCGCATCCCCTGGCTATCCACGCCAGTGTCCAGGACGGTATCGATCGCGAGCGTGCCTACCTTGCCCCACTGCGTGACTCAGCAACGCGGACCATCGACACCAGCAATCTGAATTCGCGTCAGCTGCGCGATCTGCTGATCGATTATCTGGGCGGCGCGACTCAGGCTTTTCTGATCATCAACCTTGAGTCGTTCGGTTATCGCTATGGGGTTCCTCCCGCAGCTGACCTGGTCTTTGATGTGCGTTTTCTGCCCAACCCCCACTACATCGATGAGCTCAGGCCGCTGACCGGGCTCGAACCGACGCTGCGTGAGTTCGTTCTGTCGCAGCCTCTGTGTAAGGAATTCCTCGGCCATTTGGTCCGGATGCTTGACTTCCTGGTGCCGAACTACCGGGAGGAAGGGAAGAGTTATCTGACGATTGCCATCGGCTGTACCGGAGGTCGGCATCGGAGCGTCTCGATTGTTGAATATCTGAAACAGAATTTCCCTGACCAGCAGGCCCTGGTTCAGGTGAATCATCGCGACATTGATAAAGGCTGAATTATGATCGGAATGATCGTTGTGACACACGCGTCCCTGGCCCAGGAACTGCTCAATACTGCGGCGATGATCATCGGGCCGATTGAGCGCAGCAGGGCCGTCAGTATCGATCAGGGGATGTCTCTCGACGCGGCCAAGATCGCTCTCCAGAAAGCTCTCGAAGAGGTGAATCAGGACGGCGATGGCGTGATCATTCTCACTGACCTGTTCGGCGGCACGCCGACCAACATCAGCGCCGATTTTCTGGGGCGGGGAGATGTTGAAATCCTGACGGGGGTCAACCTGCCGATGGTTCTGAAATGTTCCAGCGGCCGGGCTCAGTGTGCCCTGGGAACTCTTGCCGAGACCCTTAAGGATTATGCCCGCACCGCTGTTATCAGACCCTCAGAGCTGTTCAAGACAGTCTGAGTATTGGAGCTGCAATGAGTCTAGTATTAACCCGGATCGATAATCGTCTCATCCATGGCCAGGTTCTTGAGGCTTGGGTCCCCTATGTTCTTGCCAATTGCATTGTTGTCGCCAACGATGAAATCGCCCTGAATCCGTTCAAGAAGATGATGATGCAGGCCTCTGTTCCGAGCCGAATGCGGGTTGAGATCGGTACCGTCGATGAGATGGTGGCCGGCTTCAAGTCCGGCATGTTTGATGGGTATAAAACCCTGCTTCTGTTTGGCACGACGAAAGACGCTCTGCACGCCTATCAGAGCGGCCTGGCTTTTTCCGATCTGAACCTGGGCAACCTCCATGCTGACAAGGGGAAGGCCAAGCTCAGCTGTACGCTGTTTCTGGATGAGGATGATATCGCTGAACTTGATAGCCTCGCTCAGGCCGGGGTGACGATCTCGGCGCGTTGTATTCCAGGCGACAGCGACAGACCCTGGCGCAAGCTGCTGGCGGAGAGAGGGTGAGCCTTTGCTGCTGACTCAGGTTCTGACCGGTGCGCTCGCCGCCGTTGTCTGTGGTCTTGACCGGATTGCTGTCCTGCAGATCCTGTTGTCGAGGCCTATCGTTGCCGCTCCTCTGGTCGGATTGCTGCTCGGGGATGTCGCGATTGGACTGCAGGTCGGGGTCATGGTTGAGCTGCTTTGGCTGGCCCGTCTGCCGGTTGGCGCCGCAATCCCTCCCGACGATACCCAGATTGCCGTCGGGGCGACCGTACTGACCAGCTATTTCAGTAGGGTGCTGCCGGCCAGCGAACCGCAACTGGTCGTGCTTTGTCTGCTGCTGGCGCTGCCCTTCGGCAAGGTCGGGCAACTGATGGAGCGCCGTGCCAGAAGTTTTAATACCCGTCTGCAGAGACGGACCGAAGACGCACTCGAGAGGGGGCTTTTGGCGCTGGCCTTTCGTCAGCACCGGGTCGGGTTGCTCAGCTTTGCTGTGGCGGCAGTTGCCAGCTACCTGATGATTATCGTCGGTGGTCTGATTCTGGTTCCCCTCCTGTGGCCCCTGTTGAAGGCCGGACTTGGTTATTCCCACGGCTGGGTACAGCTGGCGTTCCCTCTCATCGGCATCGCCGTGATTCTGGGAACGATCAACGTCAATCGGGCGATAACCCTGTTCTGTGCCGCCTTCGGTATGGCTTACCTGCTGATGTGGCTGCTCTGATGAGGTCGCTGCTTCCCTGGTATACCCGCTTGCGGGTCTGGTTCCGGTTGATATTTCTGCAGGCCAGCTGGAACTATGAATGGCTGCAGGGGACAGGTTTCCTGTTTGCCATCTGTCCTGCACTCAGACGCCTTTATCCGGACGCGGAGCAGCTGCAGGAGGCCTGCCAGCGCCATGCCTGTTATTTCAACACGCACCCCTACCTGGCCCCGCTGGTCGCCGGAGCGGTGCTGCGCATGGAGGAAGAGCGGTCGCTGAACGACAGAGAGCAGTTTGTTTCTATCGAAGAGTTCAAAGAGATGGTTGCCGCTCCCTGCGCCGCTATCGGCGATGCCCTGTTCTGGGGAGGTTTAAGACCTCTTGTTGGCGGCATAGCGCTGTTCTTTGCCGTTAAAGGGCTTCTCTGGGCACCGCTGATCTACCTGCTTCTGTTCAACCTGGTGCCGCTCTGGTTCCGGACCGCATTCTTTATTCGTGGCTACCGGCAGGGGATCCGCTCTGTGGAGTTTATGCAGAAGCACAAGCTGCCGGATTGGGCGATTCATACCAAGGAGGCTGCCGTCGTGGTGCTGGGTGGTCTGAGTGCCTTCATGTCCTTTGAGCTGTTACAGCAGACCACGCATCCGGAGTGGCAGGGGCTGTTGATCGCGGTCCCGGTTATTCTGTGCGGTTTTGCCGCGCGCAAAGGGGTTTCGACCCTGCTGCTGGTCTTTACTATCGTCGTTTTTATTGTTCTGCTCGGGGTCTTCTGGGCGGATTTGGTTTATTTGATATCATGGTTTTCATGACAGAGGGATGAGTTAAGTCTTATGTTGAATAAAAACTTTACAATCGTTAATCGTCTCGGCCTTCACGCCAGGGCTGCTGCCCAGTTGGTACAGACGGCCAGCCAGTTCAAAGCTGAAGTGACTCTGAAAAAAGAGGATGTCGAGGTCAACGGCAAGAGCATCATGGGGATTCTGCTCCTCGCGGCTCCTAAGGGGACTGCGATAGAAGTGGTTGTTAACGGCAGCGACGAGGCGGAAGCGATGATGGTGCTTTCAAACCTTATTGAGGATGGTTTTGGGGAAGATTAAGGTCAGCGAAGATACTTATCTGGTCGGGGTCGGGGTTTCACCGGGAATCAGCATCGGTGAAGTTGCTCTGATCGATAATCGCGTCCAGATCGATGACAGTCTGATCTCGCCCGGGTCGGTGGGAATCGAAATCGAGCGCTTTCATACTGCTGTCGATCGGGCCAGGGAGCAACTGGGTGAGATTCGCAGTCGGGTTGCCGGGATGCCGCACCTGGAGGAACACCTCTATATCCTCGATACCCATCTGATGATTCTCGATGACAAAATGCTCGTCGATGCGAGTGTGTCGGCGATTCGCAACAGGTTGACTGCGGATGCCGCGGTCAAGCAGGTCATGGAGCAGCTGAACCAGCAATTTGCCAATATCGAAGATGAATACCTGCGTGACAGACGCTCCGACATCGATGCGGTGGGCGATCGTCTGCTGCGCATCCTGACCGGCGTCAGAGAACGTTCCCTCAGCGATATTCCAGGTCGATCGGTCATCGTTGCTCATGATCTGTCGCCAGCCCAGACGATGCAGCTCGATCGTGAACTGATTTTCGGTTTTGTCACCGATAAGGGGGGACGCACCTCGCACACGGCGATTCTTGCCCGTTCGCTCGATATTCCCGCTGTTGTCGGTCTCGATTCGGTGACAGCGCTGGTCCAGGAACGGATGCCGGTCATCATTGACGGCTCGTCCGGTGTTGTCATTCTCCGCCCATCAGCGGCAACCTTGGCGGAATATCGCAGGCGCAAGCTGAATTACGAGTCGCTTGAACAGGAGCTGGTCGCCTATCGCAACCTGCCGGCCAGGACCAGTGACGGTCTTGAAGTTCCACTGCGCGGCAATCTGGAACTGGAGTCCGAATTCGAACTTGCCGATAAACATGCGGCGGCAGGGATCGGTCTGTACCGGACGGAGTTCCTCTATCTGGGGCGCCAGGAACCTCCCGGTGAGGAGGAGCAGTTTGCCACCTACTGCAAGGTCTTGAAGGCCATGGACGGCCAGCCGGTGACAATCAGGACCCTGGATATCGGCGGTGACAAATTCGTCCAGGATCTGTCGCTGGAGGACGAGCCCAATCCGGCCATGGGCCTGCGGGCCATCCGCTTCTCGTTGCGTGAGGAAACGCTGTTCAGGACCCAACTCAGAGCCATCCTGCGCGCGTCGGTCTTCGGTCGGGTCCGGCTGCTCTTCCCGATGGTCTGCGGCGTCTCCGAAATCCGTTCCTGTAAAAGGATTCTTCAGGAAGAACGAGAAAAACTCGACCAGGACGGTATCGCCTATACGCGGAATCTCGAAATCGGCATCATGATTGAGACCCCCTCTGCCGTTTTTGCCGCCCACTTCCTGGCCCGCGAGGTCGATTTCTTTTCGATCGGCACCAACGACCTGATCCAGTACTGCCTGGCGGCTGACCGCGGTAACGAGCATGTGGCCTATCTCTACAAACCGCTACATCCCGCGATCTTGAGGGCGATCAAGATGACCTGTGATGCCGCCTCAGCTGCCGGTATCGACGTCTGCATGTGTGGTGAAATGGCCGGTGAGCCGCTCTACACCATGCTGCTGGTCGGCCTGGGGCTGAACGAACTCTCGATGAGCCCGGCCTGCGTGCCGCGGGTCAAGAGGGTTCTGCGCAGGATTTCCCGGCAGGAGTCTGACGATTTGGTCGACAGGCTGCTGACGTTGCCAACCAGCAAAGATGTGGCCTACCAGCTCGATCGGACCATGCGCGCCAAGCTTCCCGAGATTTTCGATCAGCCGCTGATTTGACCGGAATATTTGTTGACAGTTTTTCCCAAGCTCAATAGGATGTGCAGTCTGTTGGGTTTTCAATAAGTTGAGGAGATATATAAGATGGCAATGACCGACTTTTTGTTTACTTCCGAATCCGTCAGTGAAGGGCATCCGGACAAGGTTGCCGATCAGGTTTCTGATGCGATTCTGGATGCGATTATCGCACAGGATCCCAAGGCCCGTGTTGCTTGTGAAACTCTGGTGACCACCGGCCTGGCCATGATCGCCGGTGAGATTACAACGACTGCAAACGTCGATTTTACCACTATCGTCCGTGAAACGATCAAGGAGATCGGTTACGACAGTTCCGATATGGGTTTCGATTATGCGACCTGTGCCGTACTTAACGCTGTCGGTAAGCAGTCTCCCGATATTTCCCAGGGGGTCACCGAAGGGGAAGGGCTGCACAAGGAACAGGGCGCCGGCGACCAGGGGCTGATGTTCGGTTTCGCCTGTGACGAAACGCCGGAACTGATGCCGATGCCGATCATCTATGCCCACAAGCTGACCAAACGGCTGGCGGATGTCCGCAAGAGCGGTGACCTCGCTTTTCTGCGTCCGGACAGCAAGTCCCAGGTTTCGATTCAGTACATCGATGACAAGCCGGTGCGTATCGATACCGTTGTTATCTCTTCTCAGCATACACCTGAGGTCGCTCACGAGACCCTGGAAGAGGCGATCATCGAAGAGGTCATCAAGAAGACCCTGCCGGCTGAGCTGCTCGACGCCAAGACCCGTTACCTGATCAATCCGACCGGCCGTTTCGTTGTTGGTGGTCCGATGGGCGACTGCGGTCTGACCGGCCGTAAGATCATCGTCGATACCTACGGTGGTCAGGGCTCTCACGGCGGTGGTGCCTTCAGCGGTAAGGACCCCTCCAAGGTTGACCGCAGCGCCTCCTACATGGGCCGCTACATCGCCAAGAACCTCGTCGCTGCCGGTCTGGCAACCAAGTGTGAGGTTCAGCTGGCCTATGCGATCGGCGTTGCCGAACCGGTTTCGGTCATGATCAATACCTTCGGCACCGGCGTTGTTCCTTCCAACCGGATTGCTGAGATCGTCCGCGAAGAGTTCGATATGCGTCCGGCCGGAATCATCAAGCAGCTTGACCTGCTCAAGCCGGTCTATCGTCAGACTGCCGCTTACGGTCACTTCGGCCGTGAACTGCCTGGCTTCACCTGGGAGCAGACCGACCGTATCGAGTCGCTCAGATCCCGCGCCGGTTTCTAAACAGTCTTTAGATAAAATTTAAAAAAGCGAGTCCGCTATCGGGCTCGCTTTTTTTGTCCCTTTTTTTACCGACAATGCCGATTTGTACAATCCCGTCGTTATTGCCTCCACGCTGCACCAACTGTCGAAAACAAAACAATGTCCGATGCTAAATCCTGGTTGACCGACAAAAGGCGGTGTATTAGATTGCGTTATGTTTTGTAACAGTATGTTAATTGCCACATTGGAGGATTTATGACGAGGATGACGAAGATGGGTCGCTCAGGAGGAAGATCGACGCGCTGGCTGCCACGGCTGCTGTTCTGTTCCGCCCTGTGCGGTTTTTTAATTAGTGGAGGCGTGGTATTCGCGGCGCATGATCTGCAGCTCAGCAATAATCTTTCAGCGACTTTCAATGATACCAGTGGCCCGGGGCGTGACCAGTCCTGGCTGAATGATGGCTGTTATTTTCTGGATGTTCTGTCCCTCACAGGGCGGGGAGATTTCAACAGCTACAGATATCATTTTTCTCTGGCCGGCAAGGCGACAAATGATTCCCGTTCTGATACGCAGCGTTATTCCCTTACCAACCTGCAGGGACGTTTGACCAACCGGATTCATACTTTGACAGCCGGTGATGCCTTTGAATCATTTTCCCAGTATTCCTTGTCCACTGCAGTCAAAGGGGCATCGTATCGTTATTCCAATGAGGAGAACCATCTGCCGGACGTTGCCCTGGTTTACGGGGTTGCATATGCCCGCTGGGATAATTTCTGGGGATTGGACGCTGTTCAACGCAATGTTTTGGGTATCCGTGCTGCCCAGCATGTCACGGATGATTTTACAATCGCGGCAAACTATGTCCAGTCGCGTGATCATAACCGGATTGCCGGTAGTTCACTCTATGATACAGATGTTGTCACCATTGACTGGGAGTATCTGCCAATCCCCGGCCTGACTGTCCGAGGTGAATCTGCTTACGGCCAATCGGAAGAATCTCTGGACGGAGTGAGTGGCACCCTGGACAAAGATGGTTTCGCTCATCACCTGGAAGCGATCGGTGATGGTGGTCCGAGTCGGGTTGTCCTTGACTATGAGTATGTTTCGCCCGATTTTGTGACTCTGCTCGGTTCGGCGACATCCGACCGGGAAAAAATCAAGGCAACCTGGCGCTACAAGGCGACCCGGACTACGACATGGCATTTTTCTGCACTCTGGTATCATGATAATCTGGACGGCGACCTTGCTTACCGTACGGATCATTATCGGCCGGAAATTGGTGTCAGCAAGCGTCAGATATTTCACCGTCGTTATGCCGAAGCCGATGCCAGCTATAAATTTGACTATGCCAGCGGCGGCGGAATTGATGCTAAAAACCACTATCTCAATCTGGGCTACCGTGACCGCTTCGGGGTTCTCGATACAGATACCAATGTCGGTCTGATCTATTACGATAACGAAACCCGTCGCGAGGGGGCTGAGTATACCTATAATACGACCCTGAGTTCACGTCACAGTACGGGACCCTTTGTTTTTAAACCGTCGATCCGCCTGGGAGGCTGGACCCTGGAGGATGAACTGGCTGATAGCAATGATCAGGTCTGGGAATATTCCTGCGGGCTGGGTGTTGATATCCCTTCAATGAAGCTGATTTCCCATTTCAGGGTCGGACAGAACAAGCTGATTACCGAGAACGGTGATGATGTGGATAAAATGCTTGCGAGTATGCACGCTTACTATCGTCCTGATTTTCTGTCGATGTTCAATTATGCTCAGCTCTATCTGCGCGGCAGCATTAATGATTTCAGCTATTCAACGTCCAGTCGCGACTTTGCGGAAAAAAGCCTGACTGCCGGGATCAATATCCGTTTTTAACGTTTTCGGTGAGTGCCGATTTGAGAGGATAGACATATGTTGAAGAAACTTGCTCTGTTATTGCTGCTGTTTATCAGCGTTTTGTCGACTGATGCCAGTGCCAAATGGTGGATCTTCGGTCAGTCAGAGGAAACCGTCGCGACCCGTTATCTTTATCTGAATGATATCTCCTTTAACGAGCTTGATCAGCAGGTGACCCTTTATCGCGATCTGCTCCCGGATGGACGTGTCATTCTACGCGGCAAGGCCCAGTCCGGAAAAAGTCAGATCGGAAAAATCGAGGTTAGCCTCGATAACCGGGAAAGCTGGCAGCCAGCCAGAAAAGACGCCAACGGCAGCTTTGAATTCAGTTTCACCCCGGAACTGAACAAGACCTACGACCTTTACGTCAAGATCCTTAACACCACCGGGAAGAGTAATGAGGTTGAAGAAACCTATCGTCAGCTTACCGTTTCCGACAGCGACATAGAGAGCATCATCCGTACGACTCTCGATTCCATGGTTCAGGCCTATATGGAGGAAAATCCTCGGGCATTCATGGCATCAGTCAATCCTGATTTTGCCGGAGACTACGCGTTTCTGGACAAGGCGGTACGCCAGGACTTCGGGGCTTTCGACGGACTTCAGCTTGCCTATACATTGAACAATGTCGCCTCCGGTAGCGGTGGAAAGGTCTATGTTGCCCTGAGTTACAACCGGCTGGTAACCTCGGCGTACAGCGGTGAAACCCTGAGCGACAAGGGGTTGACCGAATTTACCTTCAGCCTCAACGGTAACAGGGCGACGGTTCTATCGATGAAGAACCCGCTCATTTTCGGTTTGAGCGATGCCGCCAATGTTGCGAATGGCACGGTCAATTCAAGTGAAAATGACAGCGTTCTGGCTGTCGGTCCGGACGGAACCCTTGATCTGGTGCCCGTAACCCAGGTCGGGGACGACTCTTTCGGTGGGGTCATTCCGGCTCCGGAGAACCTGACCATTGTTTCGTTCAGTTATCCTGATCTGGAAATGCATTTCGATATCCCGGCGGGAATCAGTGAAGCTGATTATGACAAGGTTATCCAGTGGAGCACTTCTCCCACCGGCCCCTGGCTGGACGATGATATGGGCAGTTTTACCGGTGGAACATTCAACCAGTTTACTGTGCATTGCCGGCCGGAAATCTGGACTCCCGCCACGATTTACTACCGCATCGCCTTTGAACGAAAAGCGGATAGTGAACGGGGTGCCTGGAGTAACCTGATTTTTGTCCCTTAAAGCCATGCAGTAAATGGGTCCAATTTTAGCGGCAGCCTCTTCGCAATCTAAGAGGCTGCCGCTTGTTTTTTGTCATGAGGACGTTATGAAGTGTCTGTTATTCATGTTGTTGCTGTTATTGCTCCCCGGGCTTTCTGTGGGCTGGGCCGCTACGACTGCACAGAGCGAGACGGCCAGGTTGGCCCAGCAGACCGTTCAGCAAAGCGCCAAGGGGAGCAGCAGCGGGGACTTCCTGCTCGAACTGCGTAATTCGGGCAGCGGAGGTTTCTATAATGAAGTGTTGTCTTTTGCCCAGGATCAGGCCAACAAGAACCTGAATACCGCGCTTCAGAACGGCCGGGAGGCTACAGCTCTGGCCGGGCAGGTCAAGTCGATTCGGGACAAGATTGCCAAGGTCAACCAGGTGGTCGGCCGCCTGCTGGCCGTTGTCGATGTGACCAACAAACTGGCGGCCGAGGACGGTGAAGGCGCAGCCTGGTCAGCTGGTTTTACGATCCTTGGCGAGTTGGCGGGCAAAGAATCGGTTGTCAAGGCATTGGGACTAACTTCAACGGCGCCAATCACTGCGGCCATTGTCGCCCTTCAGGTCTATAAGGCGAGCTGGGATGCCAAGGAAAAGGCCGCTCGTGATACGGGAATGGAGTCGATGTATGGTACCGTTGAAATCATCGTCCGCAATCGCAACCGTGAACTGGGGGAGGCACCGGGCCCCTTTCCGGCGACATCAGAGAATATCGAGAAGGTCTGGCAGAAAATTCTGGCCAGTCCCGACTTTCGTAACTCTTTTGGCAACTATGTCGTGCAGAAGTTGGGCGGTCAATGGCCGCAGCCCGGTTTTTTCTCCAGGATGGATGCAAGCTATGTCGGGCTGACTACAACGACGGCTGAAAATCTGCAGAGCCAGCGGGAAGAACTGGAAAAGAACAAAAGTGACATACAACGATATATCGCCAGTCTGCTGGCGAGTCTCAACAATGCCGCCAAGGTCGAGGAGCAGCGGATGCTGGCGGTCATTGCCCTGCGCAATCTGCAGAACTATTTTGCTCAGCATGGGGCGACGCTGGAAGCCGGGCTGAAAAATATGGAAAGAGCCAGTGGCAGAATCAGCGAAATGAAACAGTACGCTGCCGCCTGCGAGGCGAATATCCGTCAATATATCAAGGAGAAGAGCCTTGATTCCTTAACCGCCCAGCGCTTCATGATTGTTATGTATGTCCGGGATGTGTTGCGCTGGCTGCCGCCTGCAGGCGCGGATCAGGGCCTTGATGCCATCTTCAACCAACTGCAGAGCGGTTATCAGCTGGCTTCTGACGAGATTGACAAACTCCGACTGGAGTATGACAAGAAGAATTCTGATCCTGAACCGCCGTTTTTAACTGCCCCTGACGCGCCTGGGCTCTATCTCCAGTTTTTCAAGGATGAGATAAAGCCTTTTGAATGGGATAACAGCGGAGGTCCCGATACCGTCATCGGCCAGATGCAACGGGTTCTGGCGGCCGGCCAGTTCCGAAGTACATTCGATAAGACTGAACTTCCTGCCGGTCGGACCGACCTGGCCGGATCGGTCATCCGGGCATGGAGTGTGGAAAACTTCGCCGTTGCCGCCGCGGGGGGAACCACGGGAACTGTGTCAGCTCCGGGCGAGGACGAAAAAGAGCGGACGATCGATGGTTACTATGAGGACGTCCGCAAAAAACTGGCGAAGATATACCAGCAGGGGCCAGGTGGCCCGGTTGTCGGCGATAACTGGAAAGGTGCCTGGCAATTGGCAAACGATGCCCTGGGGCGGCTCTCTGGGGTCACCCGCCTGGAGTACAGGGAGACTGCGGAAAGCTTGACGAACATGCTCAGTGTCTACCAGGCCAAGGCGCAGCAGCTTCATGTCCGGGCCAGGGAAATTGATGGATGGTTTGTCCAGTTCGGCGCTCAGGCCTTCAGCCCTGAATTTCTCGGCGTATCCCGGCCGACCACCGGCTTTGCGGGTGGGACGTTGCCTCAGAGTGGCGAGGACGATCCTCTGGCGATTGTTGCGCTGATTGCTTCCTTGGATCAGCAGTACGCAAATTTTCAGCTGTCACCTATCGCAGCGTCGACAGATGATTATCCCGGACCTACAGGTGGTATAACGCAGTCGCTGCATGATCATAGTTCCCGGTTGTTTGGAATTGGACAGAGTATTGAGTTCAGCTATTCTCCCTATCTGGATAAGATCGAAAGCCTAACACTGGACATGGAACAGCTTGGAAAACGTTGGGATGAAGCGTTCAAAGAAGCCCAGGCCGATTTGGAGGATATTCGCCTGTTTGTAGACCCGGACTTCATGGACTCCCCGCTTTTTCAAAGCTGGCAAACACGCAGGAAGAAAGTTCCGGACTGGGTGAACTATCAGACCCGGCTCGCACGTGAGTTGACAGAGCGGATTGAGCGCTACAGCACGGAACAGCGAGAAACGGCGCGTTACCTTGACGTGATCAGGAGAAACATTGAACAGTGGCTGCGGGAAGCGGTGAATCAGGAAATTATGCAGGACCATGGCAGTGGCATGGGTAACCTGAAAACAGGCTATAATTTTTCAGGTTCCGATCCCTTTGTGAAGTGGAAGCCCTATCTTCACTATTTGACCAGGGCTGAAAAACAGCGCTTAAAGACCGAGTCGCTTACCCTCTGGAAGGGGAGTGGGTTGGAAAAATTCTGTGCGTCCTATGCTGAATGGCTGCAGGCTAAGGTCGATGCCTATTGGCAGGAGTATGACCAGCTGCCGACTCTGAATACAGATAATTTCCTCGTCGGCGAGGTGGCTGCCACGAGCCGTAGCTATTCTCCGCAGGCGGTAACAGCAGAGGTTTTGAATCAGGCTGAACAGCTATCCAGCCGGATGGTGCCCGGACGCGAAGACTTTGAAGCTCTTTATGGGCAGATGCGCAGCCTCTTGCCGTTGGAAATTTCTTTTCCCCTGCAACCGGACAAGGAGACCTTCCGTCCCCTTGCTGATGTCACCTTGCGGGCTCCTCTGGCCGGGCGTTATGTTGCATTACGGGACGCCCTGAAGCAAAAGCTGGCGCTCCACTATCCCCTGAGGGAACAGCGTCTGGCCGAACAACGGCGCCAGCAGAATAACCTTGCCAGCCAGAAGCTTCCCGGCCTGCTTGGACAGTTGCGTGGAAAGATCTCTTCCGGCAGGAGATTGGTCAAAGACGCAGAGATGCTGGCTGGTCGTGGTCCTCAACTGGACAGTCTGCTCGTCAGCCTGAAAGAGGCGGAAGGTCAGTTGTTTGAAGCTCCATATCCAGAAACCCGCGATCTTTATCTGCCACTGGTGAACACAGGTGCTTATCAGGCGCTGGTGCTGCAGGTCCAGGAGACCTTTCGAGAAATGGAGCACTTGCTGGCCGATTTGCGCCAGACGTTCAGGCGGCTTGAGAAGCAGAAAGACGATTTACGCCCTGAGGTGGAAAGATTCTACGCCGTATTTATCCAGAACTACCAGCAGAAGAATGTCTCAGGTCTGCTGGCCGCGCTGGATGATCACTGGGAGGCTGGAGATGGCACGACTCTCTGGGATGTCGAAGCCTATTTTCATAACATGTTCAACGTCTTTGATGATATTGAATTCAGGATCAGCAATCTCAGTCTGGAGAAACTCTCCGGTAGCCGTTATCTGGCCAGTTATGAAACCGTTATCACCGGACATATCTATGCCGATGATCTCGAACACGTCGAAAAATCGGTTGTCAGTGAAGAACTTGACATCTCAGCGACGGGCAAAATCCGAATCATGCGCACCCCGCAAGGGCGGCTCTGGTTTTTGAATTGAGCTAGATCTTATGAAAAAAAACTCCCCAGGCTTCGGCTCAGGGGAGTTTTTGGGCTTTTCAGCGTCTGAACCTTTTGCTCAGATCGCCGTAGGCATCGATCCGCCGGTCGCGCAGGAACGGCCAGATACGGCGGACGTTTTCGCTGCGCCGCATGTCAATTTCAACACAGAAGGTCTCTTCACAGTCGCTGCTCGCCTGGGCGAGAAATTCCCCCTGACTGCCGGCGACAAAGCTGCTCCCCCAGAACTGGGCCCCAGCGGTATGGCCGCTTGGATCGGCCTCAAAGCCGACCCGGTTGACCGCGATGACCGGCAGGCCGTTGGCCACGGCATGGCCGCGCTGGACGGTGATCCAGGCCTGGCGCTGACGCTCCTGTTCCTCTGCCGTGTCGTCGGGGTCGAAGCCGATGGCTGTCGGGTAGATCAGCAGGTCGGCACCGTCAAGAGCCATCAGACGGGCCGCTTCCGGGTACCACTGATCCCAGCAGACCAGCACGCCGAGGCGGCCGACCGAGGTCTCTATCGTATTGAAGCCGAGGTCGCCGGGGGTGAAATAGAACTTCTCATAGTAGCCAGGGTCGTCCGGGATATGCATCTTGCGATAGACCCCGGCGATGCTACCATCCTTTTCCAGGACCACCGCAGTGTTGTGGTAGAGCCCGGTGGCCCGTTTCTCGAACAGCGAGGTGACCAGAACAATCCCCAGCTCTGCAGCGATGCGGCCGAAGATCTCGGTCGCCGGACCGGGGATCGGTTCGGCCAGGTCGAACTGTCCGGTTTCTTCGCTCTTGCAGAAGTATTCGCTGCAGTGCAGCTCCTGCAGTACAATCAGTTCGGCACCCTGAGCGGCCAGCTGACGGATCGCATCGATGCTGCGGGCGACGTTCTCCTGACGCGCTGGGGTACAACGCTGCTGGACCAGACCGACCTTGAGTGTTTTCATGGCAGAACTCCTTGTGGCAGTTGCATGGTGATGCAGTGCAGCGAGCCATGCTGGCGGATCAGCGGCCGGCAGTCGATGCCGACGATCTCCCGGCCCGGAAAGGCTGTGGCGACGGCTTGGAGTGCCTTGTGATCGTTAGCGTCGGCGTAGGTCGGAACCAGCACTGCATCGTTGATGATCAGGAAATTGGCGTAGGTCGCAGGCAGGCGCTCCTCTTCATCGTAACAGGCGTCCGGCCAGGGCAGAGGGATCAGCCGGAAGGGCTGCCCTTCACGGGTGCGGAAGCTGGCGAGCTGTTCTTCCATCTGCTTCAGGGCCGGGTAGTGTTCGTCCTGCTGGTTGTCACACTGGACATAGAGAATCGTATCGTTCGGACAGAGTCTGGCCAGGGTGTCGATATGGGAATCGGTGTCGTCTCCGGCGAGGTAGCCGTGGTCGAGCCACAGCCAGTGATCGCAGCCGAGCAGTGGGCTCAGCTGTTGCTCAAGCTGCTTCCTGTCCAGGTGCGGATTGCGGTTGGGGTTGAGCAAGCATTCGGAGGTGGTCAGCAGGGTGCCCCGGCCATCGCTCTCGATGCTACCCCCTTCGAGGATCAGCCCGGGAATTTTGCGCTCAAGGCTGGCCAGGATTCCCGAATCAGTCAGAATGCGGGTCGTCTGGTTGTCCCTGTCTGAGGCAAACTTCAGGCCCCAGCCGTTGAAGCCGAAATCGAGCAGGACAGGCGTCCCCTCCCTGTAAACTGTAATCGGGCCGAAGTCGCGGGCCCAGGTGTCGTTGGTCGGCGCCGGACAGAAATGCAGATTCTTAAGCGGGATTCCGGCAGCAACAAGCTGCTGACGAATCTTCTCCTGCTGTTCGGTCAGAATAACCAGCTTGGCAAAGCGCAGGATCTCCCGGCTCAGGTTGACATAGACCTCGTCGACCTCGTCGAGCAGGGGTTCCCAGTCGCTGTCAGCGTGGGGCCAGGCAATCAGGACGGCGTCCTGAGCTTCCCATTCTGCCGGAAGGCGATAAGTGTGATTGGCCATTGACGCCTCTTTCCTTAACTTAAAAAGGTATGTTCGATGAGGATTTTAACGCCGATTGCGATGAGCAGTAAACCGCCCAGGAGTTCAACCCGCTGTCCCCAGACCGCTCCCAGCCGGCGTCCGAGCAACATGCCGCAGACGGTCAGGATCGCTGCTGTTATACCGATGACCAGGGCCGGTGTCCAGATCGAAATGCCGAGCAGGGAAATGCTCAGTCCTACGGCCAGGGCGTCGATGCTGGTTGCCACTGAGAGCAGGACCAGTGACATCCCTCTGGTCGGATCGCCAGACTCATTGTCCTGCTTGTCGTGATCGAAGGCTTCTCTGATCATTTTGACGCCGACAAAGCCGAGCAGGATAAATGCCAGCCAGTGATCGTAGGCTTCAATATAGATGCGCAGTTTAAGTCCGGCCAGCCAGCCGAGGATCGGCATCAGCCCCTGGAACAGGCCGAAGTGAAAACCGAAGCGGAAGAGGTGACGGCTGGTCAGTCTGGGCAGGCCGAGCCCGGTGGCAAGGGAAACCGCGAAGGCGTCCATCGCCAAAGCGACCGCTACGGCGATTAAAGAGAGTGGATCCATCCGTTCTTTCTTTGCGTTCCGTCAGACAGTGATATGCCTGGCAGTCAGGCTGTTGAAAAAGCGAAACCTCTTTAACAGAGGCTTCGCGACAGCTTTATTCTACGATTGTGGCCTTGACGATGATGACCGGATCCTTCGGAACATCCTGGTGCATCCCCTGGTTGCCGGTTTTGACCTTGGCGATCTCATCAACGACATCCATCCCATCGGTGACCTGGCCGAAAACAGCGTAACCGTAGGCATTAGGAGAGGTTCCCTGGTGGTTGAGGAAATCGTTGTCAACCAGGTTGATGAAGAACTGACAGGTCGCGCTGTCAACAACCTGGGTTCTGGCCATGGCGATGCTGCCGCGCACGTTTTTCAGACCGTTGGTCGCTTCATTCTTGATCTCGCCCTTGGTCTTTTTCTGGGCCATCTGGGCAGTAAAACCGCCGCCCTGGATCATGAAGCCGGGGATGACGCGGTGGAAAATGGTCATGTTATAGAAGTCATCGCGGACGTAAGACAGAAAGTTTTCAGCGCTGATCGGTGCGTTTTCCGTGTCGAGAGCGATGACGATGTCACCTTTGTTGGTTTCAAGTTTTACACTGCTCATGCTTATCTCCTATGAGGCATTTCTTATTGGAAACGGTCGGGCAATTCGAAGGGGCTATAATGCCCTGACAGATAAGGAGATTTCAAGCCTGTTTTTGCGCGGGGACCTGGCCCTGTTCAAGCATCGTGGTAAATTCAGCGTTGGCAACCGGTGGACTGAAGTAAAAGCCCTGGTAGAGTTCACAGCCTTTTTCTTCGAGAAATTCGAGCTCGTAGCTGGTTTCAACCCCTTCGGCGATAACTTGCAGGTCGAGGTGACGGGCCATTGAAATGATGGTATCGACGATGGCAGCGTCGTTGGCGTCGTGTTCAATATCACGCACGAAGGACTGGTCTATTTTCAGGATGTCGAGCGGCATTTTTTTCAGATAGGCGAGTGAGGAATAGCCGGTGCCAAAGTCATCGATCGACAGCTCGATACCGAGTTTTTTGAGCCCTTCCATTTTCTTGATGGTATCGACAATGTTGTCGATGACCATCCCTTCGGTCAATTCCAGACCGAGGCTGTAGGGATCGGCACCTGTTTCGCTGAGGATCTGCTGAACATGTTGGATAAAGTTCGGCTGGCGGAACTGGCGAGGGCTGACGTTGACCGCCAGATGACTGACATGCAGTCCCAGATCGGCCCAGTCGCGCAGATGAAAGCAGGCATTGCGCAAGACCCATTCGCCGATCGGCAGGATCAGCCCGGTCGCTTCCGCGATCGGGATAAAAATTCCCGGCGAGATGAAGCCTTTTTCCGGATGTTTCCAGCGCACCAGGGTTTCCGCGCCGATGATCTCGCCCCTGCTGTTGACCTGGGGCTGGAAATAAAGCAGCAGCTCGTCGCGTTCAAGCGCGTGGCGTAACTCTTTTTCGATGGCCAGCCTGGTGTCTGCTGCGGCCTGCATATCGGGCAGGAAGAAGCGGATCGTATCCCGACCGTCATCTTTGGCCCGGTACATGGCGGTATCGGCAAAGCGGAGCAGATCATTGCCCGTCTCGTTGTCATCATTATTGTTCGGGAAAATGGCGACTCCGATACTCGGTGTTATGTGCAGCTCGTGGCCGGCGATCTGATAACGGGTGCCGAGGCACTCGCGGATCGCCTCCGCCTTATGCTGTGCAGCTATGGAGGCCTGTTCCTTGTCATCGCCCAGGTCGGAGAGGAGCATGACAAATTCATCACCGCCCAGACGGGATACCGTGTCTTCCTGGCGCAGATCGCGGATCAGGCGTTGCGAAACTTCTTTGAGCAGAGCATCACCGACTGGGTGACCGAGGGAGTCGTTGATATTTTTGAAGCGGTCGAGATCCAGATAGAGCATCGCGCCATAGCGGTTGTAGCGTCGCGCTCGCGACAGGTTCTGGTCGAGCCGGTCAAGCAGCAGGCGCCGGTTCGGCAGCTCGGTCAGGGCATCAAAATAGGCCAGATATTCGATTCTTTCCTCGGCCAGCTTGCGCTCGGTGATATTGCGCACGGTGGCGCAGACCTTGGGACTGCTGCCGGTTTGGAAACTGGCATTGATGGAGCAGGGGATCTGGCCGTTCTGTGGTGTCCGTAAGGACAGCTCATAGTCGCTGACATGATCTTCGTTCTGGAGCAGCTCGAGCAGCATGCGGCAGTCCTCATCTTCAGCAAAAAAGTTGGTAAACTTTTGCCCGATCAGGTCTTCACGGCGGTAGTCGGAAAAATGGGAGATTGACGGACTGACCTCAAGCAGCGTGCCGTCCATTTCCATTTCCAGGTAGACGTCCTGCAGGTTTTCAAAGATGGAACGGTATTTTTCCTCGCTGTTTTTCAGCTTCAGGTGAGAGCTGTTGAGCTCCTTGATCGCTTTCTGAAGGGCTTCCGTTCTTTTGGTGACTTCAACTTCAAGATGCTCCTGGTAGGCCTGGTTTTCGGCGAGCAGACGCGAGCGTTCCAGGGCCTGGTTAATGGCATGAATCAGCACCGACATGTCCTGAATCGGTTTCAGCAGGTAATTCCAGGCCCCTTTGCGTATCGCTTCAATGGCATCACCGATGATCCCTGTGCCGGAAACAACGATCAGGGGTGTCTCGGGTGATTCCTTTTGAATCGCTTCCAGGACATCAAGACCATCGACACCGGGCATGCGCAGGTCGCAAAGGACAAGGTCCGGATGCTGTTGGCGGAAAATTTCCATCCCTTCAGCGCCGTTACCCGCCTCGATGACATCGAAATCGTAGTCCTCCAGAAACAGCTTGAAGCTTTCCCGTATTGACTCCTCATCATCAATTGTCAGAATGACCGGATTTTTGCGACGATTCATTGACTCCAGGATCCCATAGGTTTTTAGAATTGTTGTTGAGATTATAGCGTAGATCTATGTTAGCTCACCAATTATGGCTTGTCGAATGTGATTAGTCAAATTTAATTGTTGCTGAACTCAGAATAAGTGAAAGATTTCAACAGGCTTTGGCTATGGATCGATGTAAAGACAGCTTCGGCTGAGGGTCTGGCACCTTTCGTGCTGTGACGCGTAGAGCAGGGCAGGCGCACGGGGCTTTACACCGTTTTTCTCCTTCAGGCGTAACTACTGAACCATCGCCCTGATTGTTTTCTCTGTCTCGGCCTTGAGGATTTCAGTCGCTTCGTCGTTCAGATAGAATCTGGTGGCGTATTCCGCGTCCAGGTGGCGCTTGCTCCTTTCTGCGGAGCAGTCATAGTTGAACTGATAGCAGAGCAGATTGGCGACATGGACGGCAATAACGATGTCCTTGTCCGTCGGTGTCGACTGTGGCGCATGGTGCCAGTGGTTGGTATTGACGATAAATGAGGGGAGCGCCCACCATTCGGTCAGAAAAGCACCGATCTGCGCATGAGTCGCTTTGTAGGTTGCCAGTTCTGCATCGCAGAGACTGATACCGTTGGTCAGGCCTTTGCCGATGGCCAGCTCGAATTGTTTGCTCAGGTAGTAGCCGAGAACCAGCTTGCCACAATCGTGGAGCAGGCCGGCAACAAAAGCGCGGTCCTGCATCTCGCTGTCATTTGGCCAGAGCGACTTGATCAGCAGGCGGGAGATGACAGCCGCCGCCATTGAGTGTTTTTTGAACTTGTTCAGGTCGAACCCGTTGATGGTGGGGAGCTTCTGGGTTATGGCCCGGTTGATTGTTTCAGACAGGACCAGGTTTTCAACGATTCTGGTGCCCAGGACGATGATGGCGCGTTTGACCGTATCGACCTGAAAACGCTGCCCGAACAGGGCTGAATTCGCCCAGCGTAACAGGGTTGCCGACATGGCGACATCCTGGCTGATGAACCCGGCCATCTTTTCAATGTCAACCTCGTCTCCTGTTATGCAGGCCCGTACATTCGCGTAGCTTTCCGGGATGGCCGGAAGCAGCGGCAGGGTGTTGATCAGGCGCTGAAAGTCTGCGCCGTACTTTTTCTGCTGGTTCCTTTGGCGCAGAGCACTGTGGATGATTTCCTTCAGCTCCTGATCGATCCAGGGTTTCGGAATGATCTGCTGAGTGATTCCCCTGGCCAGAGCTGCGATCGTTTTCGGTTCTTCGGCATAGGCGGTCAGAAACAGACGGATACAGTCAGGGTAGCGGTCACTGACGTAGGAGAGCAGCTGGATACCGTCGCCGTTATCCATGACGACATCGGCGAGCACGAGGTCGATCTTCTGTTCGTCAAGAATCGTTTTTGCCTGGGCCATGTTCGAGGCGAAATGGCAGGTCCAGTCTTCATCCTGGCAGAGTTGCATCAGCATCTCCAGGATGCCGGTTTCATCATCAACAAAAAGGATGTGGCTTGCGTTGTCGTTCATAAGGTTTTTGCGCCTTTTAATTCATTTCAAAAATAAGTGCAGCAATCTGCTTCACCCGGGGCGTGCCGGGCTGCGGATAGCTCATTTCTTTCCAGTTTAGCGAACTATTGCTACATGCGTGAGTAACCGCGAGTTTTTTTGCGAGAAATCTTGCCGATCAACCAGCCACCAAAGAAGACGGCCGCCCCGGCGAGGAACCACTGAATCATGTTCGAGCGGTGAAAATCCTGATTTTCAGCCCGCAGAACTTCAAGCTCCCGGGTTATCTGTTCGTTGCTGGCGATCAGTTGTTCATTCTGTTCTGTCACTTCCAGGACGTGCTCCGAGCGCTGAGTCAGATCGTCCAGGGCCTGCTTTGTCGTCTCCAGCTGTTGGCGGGTGTCGCTCAGTTCCGTGGTCAGGCTGGCGACCTGGGCCTTGTATTCACCGGTCGTTCCCAGATCCTGCTGATAGAACGCTTTCTGTTTGTCCAGATCCTGCTGCAGTGCAGCGACCTGATTCTCCAGGCGTTTGATAAGCGTCGATTTCGGGGTGTCTTTGGTCAGATACTGTTTCAGGATAAAGCCGACCGTTCCCTTGGGCGTTTTGCCGCGGACGAAGGTTTTATCCTGGTCCAGAACCTCAATCGGAGTGTCGGTCTGGACAGTTTCCAGGACGTTGTAGTTGTTTGACCTGGAATCCCGGACGGTGATGACCAGGGTGTCGGAAACGTAGAGAGTTTCTGCGCCTGCCACACTGGCCAGGATCAGGATCATTGTCGCGGCGGACAGTAAACGGGCTGGGAAAGCCATCAGTCAACCTCTTTTCATCTTGTTCATTTGAGTAACATCGCATATCAGTTGCCGATACTACTCGGAGAATGTTCCTAATTCAAGTTTGATTCGGGAACATGGCCAGTTTTATTGAAATAATTCCATTTCCTTTGTTCGATATTGAATGTTTTTTCCGATCTGTTCGGGGATTATTTTTCCACTGGGCAGACAGGTCCGCGGGAACGAGGTATAGTGTCATATCCTTGTATTTACTTCGTATGGAGGCCGTAAATGTTCAGATCTTTTATCTTTTTAGCATTGTTTCTGGTTATTTTGAGTGGTTGCAGTGGAAGCATGACAAAAATTTCTGAAGCGGACAGGCTGGTCAGGATGGATCGACAGGTCGCTGGTCTGACTCAGGAGCAGATTTTCTTCGGAACGCTGGAATGGATGGAAAAGAATTTCACCCAGAGCAAGAATCCTGTCAGTATTTTTGATCTTGATGGGGGACGGATTGTCGGTTCCGGGCAGATCGATTACCCCTGCAGGCTGCTTGGCTGTATCAATAAAAAGGGCTGGAAGGTTGTCTTCGACATGCAGGTTGACGCCGGTCGGGAACGGCTGCAGACAACCTTCCGGCGCATCGCTTTGACGTCGCCTCCTTCAGGACAGCGGGAGGATTCGCAGACCGGGATGCGTTCCCCGGTCTGGTCGAAAGCAGACATGGACTCGATCCGCCCCTTACTGGAACAGCTGAATAACGATCTGCTCCGGAGTTTGCTGCAGGTCCGTAACTAGAAATCGTCTTCAGTGCTGGAAAAGGCTGCGATTTTTAAAAGGAATGTGGTAGTATTCGCGCCGTTTTTGAAAACTATTCAGCTTTGGAGATTTCTACATGAAACGAGATTTAGCTCTGGCCTTTTCACGGGTGACAGAGGGGGCTGCCCTCGCGGGTTATAAGTGGCTTGGCCGCGGCGACAAGAATGCTGCAGACGGTGCGGCTGTCGAGGTGATGCGCTGCCTGCTCAATAAAACTGAAATCAGCGGTGAAATCGTCATCGGCGAGGGGGAGATCGATGAAGCACCGATGCTCTATATCGGTGAGAAGGTCGGTCTCGGTGGCGATGAGGTCGATATCGCAGTCGATCCGATCGAAGGAACGCGCATGACCGCTATGGGACAGTCGAATGCACTGTCGGTGCTGGCGGCAGGCGAGAAGGGGAGTTTTCTCAAAGCTCCCGATATGTATATGGAGAAACTGGTTGTCGGTCCGGGTGCCAAAGGGGTCCTCGATCTTGACAGGCCACTGGCCGAGAATCTGAAGAATATTGCGGTGGCCCTGAATAAATCCCTTCAGGAGCTGGTCGTCATCACCCTGGCCAAACCGCGCCATGACAAGATGATCACCGACATGCAGCAGATGGGGATCAAGGTCTTTGCCATGCCGGACGGGGATGTTGCCGCTTCGATCCTGACCTGTATGCCGGACAGTGAAGTCGATGTCATGTACTGTATCGGCGGCGCGCCCGAGGGGGTGGTTTCTGCTGCGGTGATTCGCGCTCTGGGTGGTGACATGCAGGGGCGCCTGTTGCCGCGCCACGAGGTCAAAGGGGACAGCGCTGAGAATCGTGCCCACGGTGAACTGGAACTGAAGCGTTGCGCCGAAATGGGGGTCGAGGCCGGTAAGGTGTTGAAGATGGAGGACATGGCCTGCAGTGACAACGTGGTTTTCTCGGCAACCGGGATTACCAAGGGGGACCTGCTCGAAGGGGTGACCCGCAAAGGCAATATCGCTACCACAGAGACCCTGGTCATCCGCGGCAAGAGCCGCACCATCCGTCGTATCAAGTCGATTCACTATCTGGAACGCAAGGATCCGGAAGTCTGCGAGATCATCCTCTAACAAAAAAGGCCGCCAGCGCGGCCTTTTCTTTATTTTAAAATATTAATCAAAACTCCGCATTGCGGAATTTTTCCGGTTCTGCCCATTAGGTGAGCGGAGCTCACCGTGGGGCGTGTTTTCAGTTGCTGGCCCAAAACTACGAAGAAAATACTAACAATCTTCGTCAGCATTAAAAGGCTGCTTTTTGCATCCTTTTTGTCAGCCTTTACAAAAAAGATGGCGACGTACGGGGGCGCGACCCCGTGTTTTTGATCTTCTAAAACAACATCAACAAACATCAAAGTCAGAACCGGCGGGTCTCGTCCCGCCAGACGACTTCCTTTCCTTTGATCGCAAAGGAAAGGAAGCAAAGGAAACTTTTTTATAACGACCTGAGCTCCTCCTGTCTTCTCTGATCCCTCCAAGCCAGCATAACGGAACGCGCCCCAAGATGAGCAAGCTCATCAACGGGCAGAACCGAATTACTTTATTTCAATTCAGATCGACAAGAATGCTTTCCGGTTTGGTCAGGCCGGACACTTTCAGACAGATCTGCTCCTCTTCGGGGGTGAGGGGATCCGCTTTTTGCATCTGCAGGGCCAACACCTGCTCATCGGCATCGGAAAAGCGGTCCGGTGCTGTTTTTCTGGCCTGTAAACGTTGCTTCAGTTCCGCCCTGTCCGCGGGAAAATCGAGAATGGTCATCGGCGTGTTCGTTGCTGCAGCCAGGCAGCCGAAGCGTTGCCTTTCTTTCATGCTGATGAAGGTGGCGTCGATAATGACGTTGTATCCTGCTGATAGAATGCTGTCGGTCTGCTGGGCCAGGTACTCATAGACCGCTTCTCGGCTTGTGTCGGAATAGAGTTCCTCGCCGTTTATGGCCCGCTTACCAAGCTGTGCCGTAGTCCTTTTCCGCTCATGATCTGAATGGAGACAGATCGCTTTGATAAGCGGGGCCAGCTGCCGGGTGAAGGTTGTCTTGCCCGAACCGCTGAAACCGTGGGTGAGAATCAGGCGCGGGCGAGGGGGCTTCAGGTAGCTGGTGGCCAGCTCGAGATAGCTGACGAACAGCTCGTGGAGTTGGTCTCTGTCCTGTTCTTCAGGCTGCTGGCTGAGCTGTAGGGCACAGACCTTGGCCCGCACCATGGCCCGGTAGACCAGGTAGAAATTCAGCCCTTCCAGTCCGGCGAAATCCCCGGTTTCCTGCAGGTAGCTGTCGAGAAAGGTCCAGGCCAGCTGCTCTTGGCCACGGTCGTCGAGATCCATGATCAGAAAGGCGATATCATTGAAGGTGTCGATGATTCTCAATGATGGGTTGAACTCGATACAGTCAAAAAGGACCGGCTTGTTGTCGATCCAGGCCATGTTGCGCAGGTGCATATCGCCATGACACTCCCTGATCGCAGCGGAAAGCCTGCGTTTTTCAAAAAACTGCTGTAACTCCTCACCCCGTTTTCTGCTCCACTGTTCCAGAACCTCCAGACGTTCGAGCTGTTCCTTGGCGTCCGTGATCTTTCTGATCTGGCAGAAATTGTTCAGGACCGGCTGCATGATGGCCTCGTAGCTGCCGAAACTACGCGTCGGCGGCGCCGGGGCCGAGGTGCTGTGGAATTTGGCGATTTTTTCGGCAAAGGCGGTCAACTGAGCGGATGACAGATGCTGCTCGGCCAGCAGACGGTCAAGTTGCAGGCGCTGGTCGAAACGCTTCATTTTGACCAGATAATCGATGGCTGGCGTCTGCCCCAACAGTGGATTTTTTTTATCCCCGCCAATCGGGACGACGTCCAGATAGAGATCCGGGGCAAAGGCGCGGTTCAGGCGTAATTCTTCTCGGCAGTAAAAATGGCGCTTGTCGAGGGTCGAAAAATCGAGGAATCCGAGGTCGATCGGCTTTTTCAGTTTGTAGGCGTAGTCGCCGGCCAGAAAAATCCACGAAATGTGGGTTTCGATGAGTTCAACCCGACCCACAGGATGATCGTAGCAGGCCGGGTTAAGCAGTTGGTTTACCAATGAAGCCAGTCCTGTCATGGTCAGCTCCGGTAAAGCAAATGAATCGCTTTCTTTCAATTGTATAAAAGAGCGTCCAGAGGTCAAGTATATGGCGGGTCAATTTTTTAGCCGGGGTTGTCGAGAAAATGAATCGCAGCATCGAGTGCCAGGCTTATGGCGTTTCGGGTGTCCGCGCTGAACTGCTCCCCGTGGTCGAGATTGACGGCTCTGAGGCTGAGCAGCCATGCCTGACGTGGTTGCCGGTAGAGCGTTGCGCTCATCGCCAGCAGCCAGTGCGGGCCGTACTGGTGGGTGACCGACTGCGTTTCTGCGGCCCGATCACAGAGTGGCGTGAAGAGGAACGGGACCTGTTGATCCCGTTTGGCATCGACAAACAGAACTTTGTCGATCTCCGGGTGAGCCAGCTGTTCAACCATTTCCGGCAGCAGCTGGTGCTCACAGATAAATTGCGCAGCAGACTCAGGGAGCCTGCTGCGCAGTTGGTTTACAAAGCCGGGACCTGCGCCGTCATCACAGCGCAGGCTGTTGCCGTAGCCGATGATCAGCCACATCAGTCGCGGCTGACCTGATCGAGCAGTTCGCCGCTGGCCGAGTAGAGCTTAACATCGAGGGGCATACGGCCGGCTTCATGGGTCGAACAGCTCAGGCAGGGATCGTAGGCACGGATGCCGTGCTCGACCCGGTTGAGCAGCCCCTGCTGCAGCTTGTCGGCACTGACGTAGGCCTGGGCCAGCTGCTTGACGGTCTTGTTCATCGCCAGGTTATTCTGGCCGGTGGCGATGATCAGGTTGACCTTGGTCAGCAGTCCGCTGTCATCGACCTCGTAGTGATGGATCAGGGTGCCGCGCGGGGCTTCGCTGATGCCGACCCCGACATTGGCATTGACGCCGGCCTTGCTGCGGATATGCGGATCGTCGATCAGCTTCTGCTGGAGCAGACTTTCGATGTGCTCAAGCGAGGTCAGGATCTCGATCAGCCGGGCGTAGTGATAATAGAAGCTGCCGCTGACCGGTTCCCCGTTTTTACCGTAATGACGGAACTGACGCAGTTCACGATCCGCTTTCGGGGTGCCGATGAAATCGCAGACGTTGAGGCGGGCCAGCGGGCCAACCCGGTACATACCCTGCTCTTCTCCGGCCGGTTTGTAGTAGGGGAACTTCAGATAGCTCCATGGCTGTTCCGCTTCGACCAGGTAATCGTAGTAGCGTTCCGGCACAATGGCGTTTTCGACAATCCGGCCGGTCGCATCGATCATCCGCAGGCTGCCGCTGTAGTGCTCGAGGCTGCCGTCCTCGGCGACCATCCCCATGTAGTAGCTGGGGAAATCTCCGTAGTTGTTGATCTCGTCCCCGTACTGATCCAGGGTGTCCTTCATCAGGTCGAGGGCTTTTTCGATGGTTGTGTACATCGCTGGCAGCAGTCCAAGGAAATGGGCGCGATCTTCCTTGCTCAGGGTTTTGCGCACCCCGCCAGGTACCGACCAGGCCGGGTGGACGCTGCGGTCGCCGAGAGCCTGGATCAGTTTCTGGCCGAACGAACGCATGGCGATACCGGCCTTGGCCAGCTCCGGATGTTTGGCGACCAGCCCCATCATGTTGCGTTCTTCAGCCGGGGCATCCATGCCGAGTAGCAGGTCCGGCCCTGAGAGCAGGAAGAAACTCAGGGCGTGGCTCTGGACCAGCTGGGCGTAGTTCATCAGGCGGCGCAGGGCGATGGCCGGTTCCGGGGTGTGGACCCCGAGGATGCGGTCGCCGGCCTTGCTCGAGGCGAGCAGGTGGCTGACCGGGCAGATCCCGCAGATGCGAGCGGTGATACCCGGCATTTCCCAGAAGCTGCGGCCGACACAGAATTTTTCAAAGCCACGGAACTCAGTGACATGAAAGCGGGTATCGCTGACCTGCCCCTGTTCGTCGAGAAAAATCGAGATTTTGGCGTGACCTTCAATCCGGGTGACCGGTTCTATCGTAATTGTCTTAGACATATGGAAACTCCTTTATCAACCGAACCGTCTCATTTCCGGACTTAAATCGAGCTTCCCGCCCTCTACCAGGGCCGTCAGAGCAGCGGCGA
The DNA here is from genome assembly GCA_963676795.2 of Geopsychrobacteraceae bacterium. Lineage (GTDB taxonomy): Bacteria > Desulfobacterota > Desulfuromonadia > Desulfuromonadales > Geopsychrobacteraceae. The sequence continues at coordinate 885,730 of CAXXTB010000002.1, forward strand.
TCCGACCTGCGTCGGGAGGACAGCCGGGGAGAAAGACATCGACCTTGATGACCTGGTGCAGCGGCAAGGCCTTTTTCAGCAGCGGCGGCAGGTCGAGGTTCTTCTCGATCTCTTCATTGGTCCGGCCGTTGTGGTAGACGGCGGTCAACAGGTCATCGACCGGGATCCGGTTACGCATGCTGGTGACGTTGCCGGTGACGGCACAATCGCCGAAGCTGACGACGATCGCGGTGTTTTTGCGGATCTCTTTGGCCAGTTTCAGGTTTTCCTCGTTGGTCACCGCGCCTTCGACCAGGCAGATATCGACCCGCTCCGGGTATTCTTTGCTGTCGACCAGCGGACCGTAGACAAGATTGACCTTCTCAGCGAGTTCAACCAGGACTTCGTCCAGGTCGAGAAAGCTCATATGGCAACCGGAGCAGCCGCCGAGCCAGGCGGTTGCCAGGCGTTTTTTTGCAGTCATATTCTTCCCCATATTCCTGTATGAGTCATGTTAGCGGGTCCAGCGCCGTTTTTCCCGGCCGTTGAGAATCCGCGTCAGGAAAGTTGCTTCCTTTTCCATCTCGGCAACTGTCGCTCCCTTGTGGAAGAGCGCCCCGGTCGGACAGACTTCGACGCATTTGCCGCATTCGGTACAGCCGGTACTGTCCTGCCATTTGCAATCGAGATCAACAATGACCTGGCTGTCGATGCCGCGGTTCTTGACGTCCCAGATATGGGCGCCTTCGACCTCGTCACAGACGCGGACGCAGCGCAGGCAGAGGATGCAGCGGTTATGGTCGATGCCGAACTTGTCGTGGCTGGTGTCCATGTGCAGGTCCGGGTTCAGATAATTGTAGCGCACATGGTCGACGCCAAGTTCGGCAGCCAGATTCTGCAGTTCGCAGTAGCCGTTGCTGACACAGACCGCACAGGTGTGATTGCGTTCCGCCAGGGTCAGTTCGAGAATCATCTTGCGGTAACGATTGATTTTCTCGTTGTGTGTCGTTACGACCATCCCTTCGCTGGCCGCTGTGGTACAGGCCGGCAACAGGCGCGGGGTTCCCTCGACCGCCACCAGGCAAAGCCGGCAGCCGCCGCGGTCGCTCAAGCCTTCGACATGACAGAGGGTCGGAATCTTGATTTTATGATCCCGGCAGACTTGCAGAATGGTCTGGCCGGAACTGCCGCTGACCAGGTCACCGTTAATTGTCAGAGTGATAACGGCCATCAGTTTTCCTCCTGCGTTTCAGCCAGGGGTGTTTCCCCCTGCTCGTTCGGTTGGCAGACCCCGGCCGGACACTTCTTGTCCCTGATGTGGGCCAGGTATTCGTCACGGAAGTATCTCAGGGTGTTCAGAACCGGGTTCGGTGCCGTCATGCCCAGGCCGCAAAGGCTGGTTTCCTGGACCAGGTGGCAGAGGTCTTCCAGAGTCTGCAGGTCGTCTTCATCCGCTTCGCCGCTGGTGATTTTGCAGAGCAGGTCGTACATCTCGACGGTGCCGACCCGGCACGGCGTACATTTGCCACAGCTTTCATCGAGGCAGAACTCCATGAAGAATTTGGCCACGTCAGGCATACAGCTCGATTCGTTCATGACGATCAGTCCGCCTGAACCCATGATCGAGCCGAAGGCTTTGAGGCTCTCATAATCGACCGGCGTGTCAATATGTTCCGCAGGGATACAGCCGCCGCTCGGTCCCCCGGTCTGGGCTGCTTTGAAGTTGGCTCCGCCAGGCAGTCCGCCGCCGATATCGTAAACGATTTCGCGCAGGGAGATGCCCATCGGAACCTCGATCAGGCCGGAGTTCTCAACCTCGCCGCAGAGGGCGAAGACCTTGGTCCCCTTGCTCGATTCGGTGCCGAAGGAGGCGAACCATTCCGCCCCCTTGTCGATGATCGGTGCGATGTTGGCAAAGGTTTCGACGTTGTTGATCAGGGTCGGCGCGCCCCACAGTCCGCTCTCCGCCGGGTATGGAGGACGTGGAATCGGTTGCCCGCGACGGCCCATGATCGAGACCATCAGAGCCGTTTCCTCGCCGCAGACGAAGGCTCCGGCGCCGATCCTCAAGTCGATGCGGAAATTGAAATTACTGTCGAGAATCCGGCTGCCGAGCAGCCCGCGGCGTTCGGCGTCCTTGATCGCCTTTGCCAGACGGGTTGCAGCCAGCGGGTATTCGCCACGGACATAGATGTAACCCTGTTCTGCTCCACAGGCATAACCGGCGATCGCCATCCCTTCCAGCACCCGGTGAGGATCGGATTCCATGATCGTCCGGTCCATATAGGCGCCCGGATCCCCCTCATCGCCGTTGGCGACAACATATTTACGCTCGCCGGGTGACCTGCGCACCAGGTTCCACTTGACGCCGGTCGGATAGCCACCGCCCCCCCGCCCGCGCAGGCCGCTGGTCTTGATCTCGTTGCAGACCTCCTCCGGGGTCATTTCGTGCAGGGCATGGGCCAGGGCCCGGTAGCTGCCGGCCGCGATGCTCTGTTCGATCTTTTCCGGATCCAGGGTACCGTTGTTGCTGAGGACGATCTTCTCCTGGGCCTGGAAAAACGGCATGTCCTTCGGCAGCGGTGCAATCCTGTCTCTGCCGTCGATGTTGTCGTAGATGTAGCTGACGACAATCTCGATGGCCTGCTCCGGGGTGACATGCTCATAGATATCTTCCTGTTCCCCCCTGACCACGCGCAGCAGCGGTCCGCGGCTACAGGGACCCATGCAGCCGGTGGTGGTCACTTCCAGCGAGATATCGCTCTGGTGCTCCTTCAGGTAATCCTCCAGAACGGCCTTGACTTCTGCCGCCCCGGCAGAGAGGCAGGGGGTGCTGAAGCAGAGAAACAGGCGCAGGTCGAATGAGGCCTGACGTATCAGTTCAGCTTCATTGATCTCGTTCAGTTCTGTTGGATTCATACGGGCTCCTCACACGTCTTTGCTCCTTGAGCGATGGTTTTCTTCAGAGCGGCAATGGTTGTCTCCGGAGTCTCCTTGCCGTAGACCTCGCCATCGATGGTCAGCATCGGTGCCAGGCTGCAGTTCCCAAGGCAACGGGCTGCCATCAGGGTCAGTTTGCCGTCCGCTGTGGTGGCCCCGCATTTGACGCCGAATTCTTCTTCAATCCGTTTGACGATTTCACCGGCCCCTTTGACGTAGCAGGCGGTTCCCATACAGACGACACAAACATGCTCGCCCTGCGGATCAAGAGTGAAGAAGTTGTAAAAGGTGGCGACGCCATAGACCCAGCTCGGCGGGAGCTGCAACTGGCGTGAGACATAATCCATGATCTCGTTGTCCAGATGGCCGAAAGCTTCCTGGGCCGCATGCAGGATTTCAATCAGCGCGTCCTGCTGAAATTGAAAACGTTTCAGGGTTCTGTCGATCAGCTTGAACTTGAGATCGTGTTGTTGCTCTTTCGTAGTTTCAGATGAATCCATAATAAATCAGCTCCTGTCTTCCGTTACGGATGAAAGCGCCAGTTTGCCTGTTCACACCGAAATGCTGCAGGCGTTTCAGGGTAAAGTCGACGAGCCTTGCTGCAGATCTCAAGGTCTGCGCTTGCGTTGCATTTCGTCCTATGTCCAGATATCTGACAAGATTTCTCTGTGGATTTCGATTTATTAGCAAACCGGGCGAGATGAAAATACAGGTCGATAAGTCTGGATCGCCACGTCTTTAAGGGATGTCGTTTGGAGGTTTCAAGTGTCGGTACCACAAATAAGGGAAGCCGTTGCGGCCTCGTGTGTTCTGGTGTAGTGGTATGACCAGTTTTGACGGCTTTGAAATTATTAAATCCCGCTTTTGCTGTCAACATAAAATACCCGATCACTGGTCATTATGTTCAAAGTCCGGATGACGCTAAAGGTCGAGCGAGTTCTAAAAGTTGTCATCCCGAAGACAAGAAAAAAGAGGGATTGCGGAGACAACGACGTATCTGACAAGCCGATTTCAAGGGGGGCATTGCAGTGTTTAAAAAGCATAGTGCTGAAAGGGAAGAATGTCAACAGTATACTACTGATGGGTATGTTGTGTTGCTGGTTAGGACATATGCGCCGTTCCAAAGATCGACGCATATGTCTCTCAGAAAGCTATTTACGAGAGACCCTCCGTTTGATCATTGGCCAGAGTCTGGTGTTGCTGAGAATCATGAACAGGACGATGATGGTCAGTACGCAGGTGATCGGGTTGCTGACCAGATCCCAGAGGAACAGTCCGAAGTTGTTCTGGGTCGACATGATCGACTGACGGTAGGAGCTGTCCATCAGCGGCCCCAGGATGATGCCGAGGATGATCGGTGCGACCTGATAACCGAACATCTTGAACAGGTAGCCGAAGATGCCGAAGGCGAGCATCCAGTAGACGTCGGTCATGCTGTTGTTGATCGAGTAGGTTCCGACCACCGACAGGACGATGATGCAGGGAATGAGGATCCCTTTCTTGATCTCGACCAGCTTGGCAAAGATGCGGATCCCGGTCAGGCCGAAGGCGACCATGAAGATGTTGGCCAGCACCAGGTTGCCGACCATGAACCAGAACATGTGCGGGGTGTCGACCATCATCATCGGTCCCGGCTTGAGGCCGTGAATGAACAGCGCACCGATGAACACCGCGGTGACCGCATCGCCCGGAATCCCTAAGGTCAGCATCGGGATATAGGAGCCGCCAACCGCCGCGTTGTTGGCCGATTCCGGGGCGATCAGCCCCTCGTAGGCGCCTTCGCCAAAGGGGCGCGACGGGTTCTTGACCGTACGCTTGGCGTGATCGTAGGCCATCAGCGAGGCGATATCGCCGCCGGTTCCCGGCAGGGCGCCGATGATGACACCGATCAGCGAGGTACGGATCGACAGCGGCAGATACTTGAGAATGACCTTCCAGGAGGGCACGATCTTGCTGACATCCTGCTTGACCGGTTTCAACTTGATGGTGTGCAGCTGAAACAGCGCTTCGGCGACGCCGAACAGGCCGATCATGGCGATGACGAAGTGGATGCCGCCGAGCAGGGAAATGGTGCCGAAGGTAAAGCGCCCCTCAGCGGTCATCGGATCCATGCCGACCATCCCCAGGGTGACCCCCAGGGCGCCAGCGAAGATCCCCTTGGCCATCGATTCGCCGGAGAGCGAACCGACCAGCAGCAGCCCCATCAGGGCCAGGAGCAGGTAGTCGCGCGGGGCGAACTTGAGAGCGAACTCGGCGACCGTCGGTGCGGCAGCCGCGAGAACGGCGATGCCGATGAAGCCGCCGATCCCGGAGATGATGGTGCTGATGCCGATCGCCTGCCCCGCCTCACCGCGCTGAGCCAGCGGAAAGCCGTCGAAGCTGGTCGAGATCGACGCCGGTGCGCCGGGGATGTTGAGCAGGATCGCCGAGCGTGAACCGCCGTAGACCCCTCCCATGAAGACGCCGACCATCAGCGCTAACGCCGCATTGATATCCCAGGAGAAGGTGAAAGAGATCAGGATCGACACCGCCATGGTCACCGAGAGTCCCGGAATGGCGCCGATATAGATGCCGGCGAAGGTGCCGCCCGCGGTCAGCAGGAGCAGCTGCCAGTTGGTCCAGGCCATGAAGAAATAGGAAAAAGCATGTTCAGTCACGTGAATACCCCTTTATCTTTATGGCAGCAGGACTTTGAAGAAGTAAAGAAAGATCAGGTAGATGCAGGCCAGGGTCCCGGCGCTGATCAGAATCGCCTTGAGCGGTCCGCCCCCTTTGAGAAAGAAGATCGAGGCGACCAGGAAGGCAAAGGAGCTGGGCAGGAAGTGGGTCGGCTGAATCAGGGCCACATAAGCGATGCAGAGAATCGAGTAGATAACAAAATCGCGGGTAAAGACTTCACGGAGCATCTGCCTGATCTCTGCACCGAAGCCGTCCTCGGTGGACCGCTTTCTTTTGCGGTTACTCCAGATCACCGTCAGCATGGCAGCGACCATAACAGTGGTCGACGCCAGCGGGAAGGTGCCCGGGGCGCTGATCTTGAAACCGGAAATACGGTAGGCGATGACCAGTAGGACTATACTGGCCAGGAGGATCAGAAGGTCGTAATAGCTTTCTCCGGCGCGGAGCGGTTTGAGCTTTTCTGTATTCATGAACAACCTCTTCGGGTTTCATAAAAAAGGCTCTCACTCTGTGCCGCACGAGCCAGAGTGAGAGCCGTCATAGCATATGACGAATAAAACTTAAGGCTTTGGAATTCCCAGTTCTTCCGGGGAAACCTTGGTCGCGCCTGCGTCATGCAGCAACCAGGCGGTGACCGAGCGCCACTTGTTGAGAAAGGCTTGCGCCTCGTCGCCGCTGATGTTCATCAGCACGGCATCCTTGGAGGCGACGTATTCTTTAAAGCGATCGGAGGCAACCCCTTTGGCAAAGGCTTCAACCAGCTTGTCCTTGGCGTCCTGAGGCACATCCTTTTTACACCAGACACCGAAGAACGGAGCCCAGGGTACATATTTGTCAAAGGCTGGAAAATCCTGGGTGATTGGCGGAATGGTGTAGTCGGCATTGACCAGGGCTTCTTTGTCCAGAACGGCAAGAGCCTTGAGACGGCCGGCGCGGATGTGCTCGGATGCGGCCCCCAGGTTGACCGGAATGAAGTCGATATGGCCGCCGAGCAGGGCGGTGATGCCAGGGCCGTCGCCGGCAAAAGGAACCGAAGCAACGTTGAAACCGGTCACGGTTTCCATCAGTTTGCCGACAACGTAAGGCACGCCGCCTGGGCCGGTGGTTCCCATCTTCATCTGACCAGGATGGGCCTGGGCATCTTCAACCAGTTCCTTGAAGCTGGTCCATGGCTTGTCAGCGTTGGTGACGATGGCGACCTGGCCGCGGGCCATAATGGTGACCGGGAAGAAATCGTCATAGCTGAGCTTGGAGAGGCCGAGAATGCCGTAATTCTGTGGGTTCTCGGCGCCGAACAGCAGGGTGTAGCCGTCGGATTTATTGCTGTAGACGAACTGGGTAGCGATGGCGCCGGTACCGCCCGGCTTATTGACCAGGACAACTTCTTTGCCAAGGAAGGGCTCAACATTCGGGGTCAGAGCCCGGGACATGCCGTCGGTGCCGCCGCCCGCGCCCCACATGATGATCCCCTGCAGATCGCGGGTCGGATAGTCAGCCGAAAAAGCCGGTACGGCGAGAGCCAGCAGAGCAATTAGATGCAGTAGTCGGAACAGGATTTTACTCTTCATTGGTGAACCTCCCAGGAATGAATGGATGAAATAAGACCTTAATTTCTGTCGATACACAATGACTGAAAGCATAATGAGTTTAAAGCAGATTGTCTATGACGTTATTATAAATCATAAAGGTTTTATAATGTCGTTCTATGGCTGCCTGTCTTTTCTGGTAGGGCAACTTGTCGGCGATCTTCAGGATTTGTGCGGACTGTCTCCAGAAGATTGATAGAAAAAAAGTATAGAGATTGGCGAAAACTCACTTACGAGAATTTTTTTTTTTCACTATGATCCCGCCCCAAACGATCTGGCTCGATAAGGAGATAAGAATGCCAATGCCCAGAAATAAAAGAGAAAGTCTGATTTTTACCCTGTTGATGTGTTCATTCATGGTGTTTATCATGAGTATCTATAATCTGAGTTTTGAAATGGGGCTCTCTGCTGAGACCATTAAACATGCCTGGCTCGGCTTTCCGCTGGCTTTTGTCGTGGCTCTGGTGCTTGACTGGTTTGTTGTGGCCGGGGTTGCAAAGAAGTTCGCTTTCAGACTGGCCGGTGAAAAGAGATACCCGCTTAAGATGATCCTGTTGATTTCAACCTCGATGGTCTGCGGTATGGTGATTTTTATGTCTTTCTATGGCGCATTATGGAAGACCGGCTTCAGCGCAGAGGTTTTTCATGTCTGGCTGACCTTGATGCCGCGTAATTTTGTTGTTGCCCTGCCGTTGCAACTGCTGATCGCAGGGCCGCTGGTGCGTTTCACCTTTCGCAGGACTTTCCCGGTCGGGGTCATTTCCTGCTGAGAGATCATAGAGAAAAGGTCCTTTGTTACGGCTCCTGCTGGTAGAGCTTTCTGCCGATGATGTTGCGCTGCAGGGTGATCCAGGGGGAGATTCGCTGGTAGACTTCCGAGTTTTTCAGGCTTTCCGCTGAAGGGTAAATGGCACTGTTGGCCAGAAAATCTGCAGACAGGTATTTCTCGGCACTTTTATTTGGTGACGCGTAATAGAGGCTTTCGGCTTGTCGGGCCGCGATTTTCGGCTCGTTGATAAAATCAAGGAATTTATAGGCCAGCTCAGGGTGTCTGGCTTTGGCGGCAACGGCGAAGTAGTCAACCCAGAAGTTGCTCCCCTCTTTTGGCAGCACATAGCTGATCTTGTCATGATATTCGGACACAGCCAGGGCATCGCCGTTGTAAGCCATGGCGGCGACGACCTCGCCGCTGACCAGGGGCGAATCTTCTGCGATGGAAACATAGGCGTAGGATTTGACATAGGGCCTCTGTTCCAGCAGCAACCTCTCGACCTCCCGGTAGGCCTGCGGATCTTCGCTGTTGACGGAGTAGCCAAGGGCTTTGAGACCCATGCAGACGATTTCACGGGCATCTTCCATCATCATAATCCTGTTGCGCAGCTCGCCGACGGGAACAAAGAGTTGTTTCCACGAGGTGATCGGTGTCGAAACCAGGTCGGTACGATAGACGATGCCAAGCGTTCCCCAGAAATAGGGAACAGCGTAATCACTGGATTCCGGAAACAGCTTGGCCCATTTCGGATCAATATGTTTGAGGTTGGTGAGTTTATCCCTGTCCAGTGGAGCGATCCAGCCGAGTTTGACATATTCTGCGATTCTGGCATCTGAAATCAGGATCAGGTCGAAGGCATTGCCGCGCGTGGCGATCAGCTTGGAATCACGATCTTCATCCGAGACAAAATAGGTTTGTTGGACTCTGACATTGTTCTCTGTTTCAAACCGGGCGATCACCTCAGGATCGAGGTAGGATTCCCAGTTGAGGATCGACAGGATCTTCTGTTCCTCGGCTTGGGCCACAGGTGACCAGCACAGAGCTATGGTAAATATCAGCAGAAAAGTCAGGCCAGTCCGTTTCATCTGTTTCCCCTGAATTATGAAAGAATGATCAATTGAATCTATAGTCTATCGCTCCAGAGGTCAATGTTCATCCCCGCCGGCTGCAGATGAGCGGTTTTCTTCGTGAACTTCGCGGCTTTGCGTGAGACATGATTTCAGCCTTGCTTTACTTCTCCCCTGAACAAGTAGACGGGAAGGGAAGCTTTTACGGCTTGAAGAGGTTCAGGTAGTCTCCGTAGCCTTCCGTTTCCAGTTGATCGACCGGAATAAAGCGCAAGGCTGCCGAGTTCATGCAGTAACGCAGGCCGGTCGGGGGCGGGCCATCACTGAAGACGTGCCCCAGGTGTGAGTCGGCGTGCCTGCTTCTGACCTCGGTGCGGGTCATGAAGAAGCTGCGGTCCTTACGGGTGACGATGTTCTCTGCCACCAGCGGCCTGGTGAAGCTCGGCCAGCCGGTGCCTGAATCGTACTTGTCGAGTGAACTGAACAGCGGTTCACCGGAAACGATATCGACATAGATGCCCGCCTGCTTGTTGTCCCAGTAACGGTTATTGAAGGCCGGTTCGGTTCCTTCCTCCTGGGTGACATGGTACTGCAGGGCGCTGAGCTGTTCGCGCAGTTGCTGTTTATCGGGACGCATATAGGTCTTCTCCAACAGTGTTGTCTCGGCCATGCTCTTGTCCTGTCCCGTCAGGCAGCCGGTGCCGATCAGGAGCAGGAGCAGAATGGTGAGTCTGGTCCAGTGTTTCATAGGGGCCTCCGTTCTTCTGTATGTCTGACGTTGATGTCTGAAACATACCTGACTATTTTAATGCAGGTTTAGCGGGAAGTTAAAGATCCGGTAAAGATTTTATGCAAAGGGCTGCGCTGGTCGCGGGGCCTCTGATCAGCTCGTAACAGGGGAGCAGGGGCGCTCGTCTGTCACTTTGCGTGGCGGCGGGAGGATATTCTTGCCGGGGACTGTTTCAATAAGGGCCGGTCTGACCTAAGATAAGTGTATTGGACAACTGACGATACGCAAACCTGTGAGAACGGAGACCTGCTATGTCCAAAGCTGCCATCGCACGTATCATTCATACCAAACTGGTCGGTGCGGCCGATGCGCGCTCCTGTAACGCCATCGATGACCGGGCCTGCCGCGAAGTCCCGGGTAATTTCCTGCTGACCATTATCAGCCAGTTCTTTCAACAGCTCGGTGATGCTGTCGCGAATCCGAAGATTGTGCTCCCCTGGGTTATGGAGACGATCAGCGCGCCGTTATACCTGATCGGTTTCCTGGTGCCGATCCGCGAGTCGGGGTCGATGATTCCGCAGCTGCTGCTGGCCAGCTATATCCGTCGCCTGGCGATTCGCAAGTGGGTCTGGGTCGCGGGGAGCTTTCTTCAGGCCTTCTGTATTGCCGGAATCGGCCTGGTGGCCTGGAGTCTGGAGGGGGCCGCCGCCGGGTACGCCATTATCGGCCTGCTTGCCCTGTTCAGCCTGTCGCGCTGCTTGAGTTCCGTGGCGTCGAAGGATGTGGTCGGCAAGACCATTCCGAAGACACAGCGCGGGCGGGTCAGCGGTTGGTCCGCCAGTGTCGCCGGCATGATCACGGTTGTGTTCGGTGCCGGGCTGCTGCTCTTTTCCGGCCGGGAGCTGGCTCCCGTTCATTACGGAATCATGCTCGCCGGCGCCGGTGCCCTGTGGCTGATTGCCGGATCGGTCTATGCCTTGATCAGGGAGTTTCCCGGTGAGGCCGCCGCGGCAGATAATGCCTTTATCGCTGCCTTCAGAAGGCTTACAATCCTGCGCAGCGACCGGCCGTTCCGACGTTTTGTCATCACCCGGGCGCTGCTGCTCTGTTCGGCGCTGACCGGTCCTTACTACGTCGTCCTGGCTCAGCAGCAGCTCGGTTCGCCCGGCTATCTGCTCGGTCTTTTCGTCATCGCCAGCGGTGCGGCCAGCCTGGTTTCGTCACCGTTCTGGGGGCACTTCGCCGATCTGTCCAGCCGCAAGGTCCTGATTGCCGCCGCCCTGATGACGACTCTGCTCGGTCTGCTGGTTTTTCTGATCAGCGTGATGCGTCCGGGGCTGTTCGGTTTTGTCTGGCTGCTGCCGCTGGTCTATTTCCTGTTGAGTATCGCCCATCAGGGTGTCAGGGTAGGGCGCAAGACCTATGTCGTCGATCTGGCCGAAGGGAACAAGCGCACCGATTACGTCTCGGTCAGCAATACCCTGATCGGCATCATTCTGCTGATCCTCGGTTTCACAGGAGCTTTGAGCTCATTCGTTTCGGTTGCGACCATCATTCTGATCCTGTCATTGATGGGTGCTTTGGGAGCGCTGCTTGGCTTTACCTTGCCGGAGGTCGAATAGGCGGCCGGCCGGTTCCCTGGGTGGTCCCTGTTGTCAGCTGGCCTGTTGCCTGACGATGGAAAAGAGTCGCTTTGGTGCCGGGCGAGTCTGCTCATCCCTGATGATAGGGCACCAGGCGGCTTTGATATCGGCATATTGCGGGATCAGCAGGTCGCTGGGCAATGGCTTGCAGAACAGGAACCCCTGGCCGATCTGACACCCCAGTTTGCTGAGGAATTGACGCTGTTCTTCAGTCTCGATCCCTTCGACGACGACTTCAAGGTTCAGTGTTTCCGCCAGTTCGACCACCGTTTTGATCAGCGCGCTGTCGAAATGGTCGGTCATGACGTCGGTGACGAAGCCGCGGTCGATCTTCAGGGTTGAAATCGGCAGGTGTTTCAGGTGGCTGAGCGAAGAGTGGCCGGTGCCAAAATCGTCAATGGCGACGCGGATCCCCTGTGCTCTGATTTTATTCAGGTGCGAGATCGTCAGTTCCGGATTCTCCATGGCGATGCTTTCTGTGATCTCCAGTTCGAAAAGGTTGGGATCCAGCTTGTGTCTGTTCAGGGCACTGATGACCGTCTCCGGAAATTGCGCTTGTTTGAACTGCACCATCGAGATATTGATACTCATGCAGAATTGATCGATGCCCGCATCGAGAAATTTTTTGGCCTGTTCGCAGGCCGAGTCGAGAACCCAGTCGCCGATCGGCAGGATCAAGCCGGTCTCTTCGGCAACCGGAATGAATTCGAGCGGTGAAATCAACCCTTTTTCGGGGTGCTTCCATCTGAGCAAGGCTTCCAGCTTGAGCAGTTGTCCTGTCCTGAGATCGACCTGCGGATGAAAAAACAGTTCAAACTCCTGTTCCGTCAACGCCTTCCTGAGTTCATTGCTGATGGTGTGAAAGTCCTTGGATCTGGCATCCATTTCAGGGGTGTAGATTCTGTAGGTGTTGCGCTCTTTTTTTGCCGCGTACATGGCGACATCTGCGGTTCTTAACAGTTCTTCGAAGCTCTTTCCATGTCTGGAGAACAGGCTGATGCCGATGCTGGGAGTCAGAAAAAACTGCAGGCCATCGACATTGAAAGGTGTTGTGAAATGACTGAGCACCTGACGGGCCAGTTGAGAAATATTTTCCGTAGCAGAGAGCGGATCGATAATGATGACGAATTCGTCACCGGAGAGTCTGCCGATCAGCATCTTCTGGTCTATCGAATCGACTAACCTCTGGGAAAACTGGACCAGAAACTTGTCGCCAATCTGATGGCCGTAGTTATCATTGACCATTTTGAAGTTATCAATATCAATGAGCAGAACCGCAATTTCGTAGTTGTCTCTGGCCGCCCGTTGCAATGCCTTCTGCATCCAGTCCTGAATGCAGATCCGGTTCGGCAGGTTGGTCAGCGAGTCGTGATGAGCCAGGTACGCCATGGAGCTGCGTTGCCTGATCAGTTCCTGTTCGACCCTTTTTCTCTCCGTGATATCCTGCAGAATGCCGGTGATACTGACAAGCTGAGAAGAACTGTCGGTTTCGATGGTCATTTTCTGCTGGACATGACGACTTGAGCCATCGCTCAGGCCGATACGGTAGTCCAGCGTCAAGTCCGTTCTGTTGAGAATGGCCTCGCGCAGCGCGGTAAAAACTCTCTGCCGGTCTTCCTTGTGGATCTTTTTCAGAAAAAAACCGATCTCCGTCGACTCCTCCGGATGTATCGCGAAGATACGACAGATCTCCAGGGAGCAAAGAAACATATTCCCTTTGCGCTTCCATTTCCAGCTACCCAGCTGGGCGATCTGCTGGACTTCGGCAAGGTGTGCCTGTTCAAGGCGCAGGCGCCGTTCCATGGTTTTATAGTCGGTGACATCAAGCCATGAGCTGATGATTCTTTCCGCTTTGGTGCTGGTCGCCGGTTTCTTGATCAGGTCGTCCCTGAGCCAGCGATATTCGCCAAACTGGTTACGAAACCGGTAATAACAGATCGTGCGGCTGTCAAATTTGAGCGCTGAGATCGTCTCCAGGACCCTGGCTTTGTCGTCAGCGTGGATGTTGTCCAGCCAGATGCTGGAATTGTTTCGGAAGCTGTTTGGCGAATAGCCGAGAAGATCCTGAATATTGGTGCTGGCGTAGGTGCAGTTCAGATCGTCGCAGTTACGGATTAAGACGACAACGGGACCTTCACCCAGAAGATTGTCAGGTAAAGTGTCAATACGACTACCGGTCAAGTCTATCATAGATGTAAACCCTCCCCCGATGGCTGAAGTCCCGGACAATGAAAAGGGACTTTTCTATGATGATTAGAATGTAGCTGATAACAATGTAATTAATGGCAGAAGCTGATTTAATAAAAAAAAACTAAAAAACGCAAGACTTTTTGCTATTTGAAAGATATTAATAATATTAGTGTTTTTGGATCTTCTTAACTGGCGGAATAGGTTGTCACCGTTGGAAAATGAATAACTGCTTGAGATTTCGAGATTTCCTTTGAAGCCTTCGGCGCTTTCTCAGTCGGGGTCGGTCCTCCCCGGCTTCACAATGTCCGGATGCATCGGTTAAGCTGAAGACAGACAGCAAAAGGAGCTTCTATGCGTTTCCCTGTTTTGTATCTACTGTTGCTTGTGCTGCTTCTGTCCGGTTGCCTGAAGCCGATCCCTGCCGACCCTGTCCTGCAGGAGCAGTTCTTCAGGCGGCCTGAAAATCTCAAGCTGACCTTTGTCACCGACAAGGGGGAGCAGGTTGCCTACTATCTGCCGCCTCTTGATCACCCTCATGCTCCTCCTGAAAAGCTCAACATCCTCTATCCGGGGATCAACTCTCTGGCTCTGGGCTGGCTGGGGTTTATCGACCTTAAGGATTCTCCGCAGACCGGCTATCTGCTGATCGAATATCCGGGACGGGGGCTGTCCGAAGGGACGATGCGTCCGGAGAAAAATTACCTCAATACCGAAGGGGCTCTGAATGCACTGGCCCGGCATTTTCAGCTCGACAGCGCCAGTTTCCAACTCAGCCTCATGGGCCATTCTTTCGGCACCGGCATGGCGCTGCAGTTTGCAGCCATACGGCAGGTCGAAAGGGTTGTACTGGTTGCACCGTTCAACGATTTGAAAGCGGGGGTGAGGCAGCAGTCTTGGCTGTTGGCTGCGATTATGCCGAGCCAGATCGACAGCCGTAAGCTGATCCGGCAGCTGCTCGATTCGAGCGATCCGCCTGAACTCAGCATTTTGCACGGCGCAAAGGATAGGGTCCTGCCGGTCACCATGGGCCGCGAACTGGCGCAGCTCGATCCGCGAATCAGCTATCACGAGTTTGCCGAAGACGATCACAGCTCGATCCTGACGACACAGTGGAGGTTGATCTTCGGGTTATTGAATGGGGATGAGTGAGTCAGATCCAGGGTGGTGATAAAGATCAAAAATCCATATCTCACGCGAAGCCGCGAAGAGCGCTAAGGAAAGCTGATACCCGTTTGACCACAGAGAAAGTCTGACACAAGCTTTTACTTGGAAAGGGAGGCAGGGGATTCAGGGGATTTAGAGGAAAAGCTTCGTCCTTATTTCGGTTCTCCGTGGCTTTGTGCGAGGGGATTTTAGATTATTTTTCGTAATTTTCGTGTTTTCCGTGGACAAATGTTTATAACCTTCGCGGCTTTGCGTGAGGCAGGTTTTAAGATTTCACCGCAATACCACGGATCGTCCGGTTGAGGAAGGATGGAACACCGTCGATCAATTCTTCGGTCAGTGTTTCAATGCGCAGGCCTGCCGCTTCAATGTTGGCCGCCGTGTCGCGGGTCAGGCGGCAATCCCCTGCGCAGATTTTCCAGAAGGGTTCCAGGCGCTGTTGCCAGCGGCGTGTTTTGTCCTGATCCGAAATGACATGTTCCATAAAGATCAGCCTGCCGCCCGGTTTCAGCAGCCGCTCGATTTCCTCAAGGCTGCTGGTTGGACAGCCCACGGTACACAGCACCAGGGTCGAAACAATGCTGTCCAGACTTTCTGCGGCCAGGGGAACCCGGTCCGCCGGCCAATCGGTAATTCTGTAATTCAGATGCTGAAGCTTCGCCCCCTCGGCGACCAGTTTCCGGCGCATGAAATCATCCGGTTCGGCCAGGGTCAGGCTGGTCAGCAGTGGCGGGTAAAAGGGGAGGTTCAGCCCGGTTCCGGCGCCGATTTCCAGCACATCACCGTAGGCGTTGTGCAGCAGTTCCTGACGCCAGCCTGCCAGGCAACGTTGTTCTGTGCCGTGCATCAGCAGATTGTAGCTTACAGCGATCAGCCAGGATCGGAAGGTCAGTGCTGTTTGTTTCATTTGTACTAACCCAGAATGATGACGAGGATCTTGGTCAACAGGATCATGCCGATCAGGGCGACCGGGTAGACCGTGGCGTAGGCCGCTGCTGCGTAGGGCGTTTCCACCAGCCCGGAGACGCTGGCCAGTCCCGGTGTGCTGGTCATGCCGCCGGTCAGGACCCCGAGCAGATGCAGGAACCTGATTTTCAGCAGCTTGCTGCCGATCAGCAGGGCGACCAGCAGCGGCAGCAGGGTGACGACAATGCCAGAGATAAACAGCGCCACTCCCTGCTGCTGCAGGGTTACGAGGATGTTCGCCCCGGTGCGCGTGCCGACCGTCGCCAGGAACAGCAGCAGCCCCAGTTCGCGGATAAAGCTGTTGGTCGTGGCCGGGATCTCCCAGATCAGCGGGCCGGTCTTATAGAGCGCACTCAGGACCAGCCCGGCGAGCAGCACGCCGCCGGAGATCCCCAGTGTGAACTCGCCGATATAGGGGATATAGAGCGGAAACTGGCCGATCAGGAAGCCGATCAGCAGACCGACGACGATCGGAATCAGGTCGGTCTTGTAGGTCTCGCGGATATCGTTGCCGAGCATCCAGGAGACGTTCTGAATCGCCTCCTCCTGGCCGACGACATGGATGATATCGCCCAGGTGGATGCGGGTGTTCTTGTCCGGTGTCAGGTCGATGCCGTTACGGGTGATGCGCGAGACCTGAATGCCGAAGTTCTTCTTCAGGTTGAGTGTCCCGGCCTGAAACCCGACCCGCGAATGTTTGGAGATCATGATCGATTTTTTGGCCAGCCCCCGGGAAAACTCGATCGAGTCCTCGATCGGTTGGCCGAGCAGCAGAATCGCCTGCTCGATCTCATCCTCATGGCCGACGATGCGTACCTTGTCCCCCTTATCGAGTCGGGTATCGCCGTAGACGATCACCGGTTCTGGCTCGCCGACCTTGAGCAGGCGGGTCAGGACCACCGGCGCGCTCTTTTTAAAGGGGATCTCGCGGACCTTTTTGCCGAAGATATTCGGGTTGGTGATCTCGATATGACGGGCCAGCATCGGCGGATTTTCCTGTTCGATCATCTCCTTCATGCGCTGTTCCTCAGCGAGCAGATCGACCTTGAACATCCGTGGCAGCAGGCGGACAAAGAGGATCACCCCGAGCACGCCGAAACAGTAGGTCAGTCCGTAGGCGGCCGGGGCCTGGCTGTTGACCACCGATTCAACCGCCACCGCCAGGCCGGGGGTGCTGGTCAGCGCCCCGGAGAACAGCCCCGCCGCGATTCCGGCATCGAATCCATTGATCCAGCTGCAGATCAGGGTGGTGACAAAGCCGGTCAGGACGATGATTGAGGCCCCCAGAGACAGATGCAGCCCCTGCTTTTTGAAGGAAGAGAGAAACCCGGGTCCGGCCTGCAGCCCGACCGAATAGATGAACAGCACCAGCCCCAGGGTCTGAAACACCGCCGGCAGGGTCAGGCCGGAGTAACCGAAGGTCAGCCCGGTAAAGATCACCGCCGAAGAGCCAAGCGAGAAGTTCTTGACCTTCAGATGGCCGATGATTGAGCCGCTGACGATAACGGCAAAGAGCAGAAAAACAGGATTTTGCAACAGCGACATTATGTAGC
Source organism: Geopsychrobacteraceae bacterium (assembly GCA_963676795.2). GTDB lineage: Bacteria > Desulfobacterota > Desulfuromonadia > Desulfuromonadales > Geopsychrobacteraceae. The sequence goes on from CAXXTB010000002.1 coordinate 902,999, forward strand.
GGCTCCCCATGGGCGAATGTGGATTGGTGGTCGTTGCATCTCTATCTGGTAGTATACCCGAGCTGGTGCAAATCGGTACAGAGCAGCAGGCAGATCAGTGTAACACTGCGCTCTGAGAATGGCGGGAATTTATCTGGGGAAAATCATAATCTGACTCACCACAGAGCCACGGAGGACACCGAGATAAGAATCAAACTTGGGTTCCTAATTAATATCTCACGTATCCCCGTGTTAAGTTTTTTTATTTCCTCAGTGATCTCTGTGTCTCGTTAACCGCAGGGCGCGGGTGGTTCAGATTAATCCGCAAAAAAGCACGATAAAACCATGTTTACCACGGTGGTACAGAGAACACTGAGCTGGAAAGCCAGAAAAGAATCATTGAAATATCTGATACTGATTTTTAATATGCCGGAACGCCTATTCTTTCCCGCATTAAGGACCCTGCTATGCCTTATAACCTGACCCTTGCTGAAATCCGCCAGTTTTTTGATCGCCCCACCTTTTCCCGTGGCCTGAATTATCAGCGTGAAGGGCGGGTCCTTGTTGCCGAGTGGGATGACGAGGTGAAAATCCTTTTTGGTGAGGTTGAGGGGAGCGGAGAGCGCGTCTACGAGCAGGAAATCTATTTTACCCCGGCCAGAAACCGCAGAGTCATGGGATCCTGTACCTGCCCCGTGGGCGGGAGTTGCAAGCATGTCGTTGCCGTTCTACTGGAGTTCATTGAGCTGAATCATGAACTGCCGGAAAAATCGGTGCCGGCAAAGCTGTCCGCTCTGGAGCGTTGGCAGAAGGATACTCTGAAGCTCCTCGCCGACAAGCAGGTTGCGGCTCCCCAGCCGGGCAGCAGTTTTATTCTCTACCTGCTGAACCCGGTCAAGGGGAAGGACGGCCTGCCCGAGATCGAGCTGACAACGGTGAAAAGCCGGCTGTTGAAAAAAGGGGGATGGGGCAAAGCCAGCTCTTACCGGCTTTTCGATCTGATCGCCTATGACTATTACCGGAGCTACGATGATGGCGTTCGTTCTGTCGATAAGGAGATCGCCCGTCTGCTCAGCGACGGCAACCGCTCTTACAGTTATCAGCCGACGTCGCTGCGCCTGCAGGGGGATGTCGGTGTGCTGGTTCTGCAGCGCCTTCTTTTGAGCAGGCGCTGCTACTATAAAAACCTCGATAATCCTCCGCTGGTTGCGGTATCGAGGCCGTTGCCGCGCCAGCCGGACTGGCCGCGCAGCTGCGCGAATATCAGTCAGAAGGCCTGGCGTGGCTGCAGTTTCTCCGGGAATATGCGTTTCACGGCATCCTTGCCGATGATATGGGCTTAGGGAAAACGATTCAGACCCTAAGTCATCTGCAGCTCGAAAGAGAGACAGGAAGGCTCGACCGCCCCGCCCTGATTGTTGCTCCGACCAGCGTGCTGGGCAACTGGCTGCGCGAGGCGAAGCGTTTTACCCCCGGGCTGAAGGCAGCGCTGTTGCACGGCCCGGAGCGGGGCAATATCTTCGCAACGGCACAGGATTACGATCTGCTGGTCACCAGTTACGCGCTGCTTGACCGCGATCTGGAACGCCACCTGGAGGGGGAATATCACAGTTTGATTCTCGATGAAGCCCAGGCGATCAAGAACCCCAAGGCCAAGGTTGCGCAGGCGGCCTGTGCCGTCAAAAGCCGCCACCGGCTCTGCCTGACCGGCACGCCGCTGGAAAACCATCTGGGCGAGCTCTGGTCGCTGTTTCACTTTCTTATGCCCGGCTTCCTCGGCGCGCAGCAGACCTTCACCCGGCTGTTCCGCACGCCCGTTGAGAAACAGCAGAACCTGAGCCGTCAGCAGCAGCTGCAGCAACGGATCATGCCCTTTGTCCTGCGCCGGACCAAGGATCAGGTCACCCGCGAGCTGCCGCCCAAAACGACCATGGTCCGCGAGGCCGAACTCGGCAGCGCTCAGGCCCGTCTCTATGAAAGCCTGCGCCTGGCGATGACGAAAAAGGTCAATCAGCTGCTCGAAAGCAAAGGACTGCAGAACAGCCACATCGAAATCCTTGACGCCCTGCTCAAACTGCGTCAGGCCTGCTGTGACCCGCGGCTGGTCAAGCTTGAGAGCGCCGCCAAGGTCAAACAGTCGGCCAAGCTTGAACTGCTGCTCGAGCTGCTTGAAGAACTGCTCGAAGAAGGGCGACGGGTCCTGATTTTTTCGCAGTTCACCTCCATGCTGACCCTCATCGAAGCCGAACTTAAAGCGCGGCGGATCGCTTATGCAAAACTGACCGGACAGACCCGCAAGCGCGACGAGGCAATCGCCATGTTCCAGGAGGGGGAGGCCGGCGTTTTCCTGATCAGCCTCAAGGCCGGCGGTGTCGGTCTCAATCTGACCGCCGCCGATGCGGTCATTCACTATGATCCATGGTGGAACCCCGCTGCCGAAAATCAGGCCACTGACCGGGCTCACCGTATCGGCCAGGACAAGCCGGTGTTCGTTTACAAGCTGGTCGCCAAAGGAACGGTCGAGGAGAAGATTCTTCAGCTGCAGGATAAGAAACAGCGCCTCGCCGACGGCATCTACGCCGGCGGGGAAGGGCAGGCCGCAACGGCGATCAGCTCCGAGGAACTGCTCGCGCTGCTGGCGCCGGTCAGTGAAGATACTCTTGAATGATGACTCTGTATTCAGCAGCAGAGATAAGCGGATAAGGGCGGATGTAAAACCTGAACCTTGTTCGCTCGCTTAATCTGTGTCAATCCGTGAAAATCTGGTGCGCCGAGCCAAGCTCGGTCATTCTCGCAAGCTGAAAGGAGCTTGCCCTGTTAATTGCTGATTGGACAGGTAGTTGCGGTCTGTCGTGTGGAGGTAACAAAGCACGGGGAGCGAGACCGGCTTCATGAAGAAGCAATGACATGTAAATGTCGGACAACGAAATGGTAAGCCGTAATGCGAAAGCGTGAACCGAAATGAGCTTCGTTATGCCCTTATGGATGGTCAGCCTCTCAGATTGGGTGAAGCCAGCATGGACTGTGAAGAAATCAGCATAGGCAGCAGTCTGATCCATCGGAGTCAAAGCGGATGGCGTGCCATGAAAGAATGATTGGGAACTCGGGAGGCCCGTCAGGCTGGGAGTTGTACTCCAAGGGCCGCAAGGGAAGACATAACCTTGTAGACCCGTCTGGCGGGAGTCGGAGAGGCGAACAGTAGTGACGAAGCCCAGGTAATCTGGGTGGAGCGAAGTCGCCTCGCTATTGTCATGTTTCGAAATCAGAAGGAGAAGCCGCTTGGCTGCAAACAGCAAGCCCACTACGGAGAAGGACAGGGTAGAAATACCCGAGGCGTTTATGGTCAACCATAAGAACCTGCCGGTGCCCCTCTTCAAGCTGAGGAAGAAACTCTACATCAAAGCAAAACAGGAACCGAAGTTTCGATTCTACGCTCTGTATGATCGAATCTACCGGCAAGACGTGCTTGTGGCGGCATGGGCCCAGGTTGTCGCCAACAACGGCAGTCCTGGAGTGGACGGTGTTAGTATCGAGGAGATACAGGCCAGCCCGGAACAGGAAGCCGCCTTTCTCGAAGAGATCCATCAGGCACTCAAAGAGAAGCGCTATCGCTCGCAAGCCGTACTACGCGTCATGATAGAGAAGGCCAACGGAGCAGAGCGCCCCCTTGGGATACCGACTCTGCGTGATCGCGTCGTACAGACCGCCGTGAAACTGATACTGGAGCCGATCTTTGAGGCGGATTTCCTCGATACATCCTATGGATTTCGCCCCAGACGCAGTGCGCACCAGGCACTGGATGCTATAACCGAGCAATTGCACCAAGGCCGGACCGCCATCTATGATGCTGACCTCAAAGGTTACTTTGACAGTATTCCCCACGACAAGCTCATGGCCTGCGTGGAGATGCGCATCACCGACCGCAATGTGCTGAAGTTGATTCGGCAATGGCTCAAGGCTCCGATAGAAGAGGGCGGCGGGAATGGAAAGCCGGGGCAACGCAAGAGAGAAGGAACTCCGCAAGGTGGAGTTCCTTCTCCTCTGCTTGCCAATCTCTATCTGCACTGGTTCGACAAACGCTTTCACCAGAAGGGAGGGCCTGCCCAATTTGCCAACGCCAGAATCATCCGTTACGCGGATGACTTCGTCATTATGGCACGGTACATTGGCACCGGCATAACCGACTGGGTTGAAGGTATCGCTGAAGACTGGATGGGACTGCGCATAAACCGCGAGAAAACCAAGATCGTCAACCTGCGCGAACCGCAAGCCGTACTGAACTTTCTGGGGTACAGCTACCGGTACGACAAAGACCTTCGAGGGCGGGATAAGCGCTATCTCAATCTGTTCCCCAGCGAAGAATCCTGTGCAAGACGGCGAGAGAAAGTCAGACAAAAACTCTGCTCCAAGACCTCTCACGTGCCGATACCCGAGCTGATAGAGCAACTCAACCAGCAGCTCGCAGGCTGGGCGAATTATTTCAGCGCAGGCTATCCACGCAAGAGCTATCGAGAGATGAACAGTTTTGTCCAACAGCGACTGATCAAACACCTGAAACGTCGAAGCCAGCGCCCCTATCGTCCACAGAAAGGGGAGACATGGTATCAGCACCTGCATGCAAACTTAGGACTGGTGCAGTTATAGCGGGCTTCCCTGATAGTGATGATGTGAAGGCAATAGGAAAGCCGGATGCGGGAAAACCGCACGTCCGGTTTGATGAGGGGGAGCAATCCGGCGGATTGTAACTGGTTTGCTCTCTACTCTACTGGCTGATCTCTTTGTGTTTTCTGCTGCTTTGCGTGGGGCTGGGATTGCTCTGTTTCCGTGGCTGCCGTGTTTTTCGTGGAGAGAATCCCCTTCAGAAATTGTCCAGCATCTTTTTGAGTGCCTTATGGATCACGGCCTGATCCTCTTCCGAGAAACCGGCCATCATGTCGCGGGTCAGGTTGAGGTGATGGCTGTGGTGCTGCCTGAAAACCTCCTGCCCCTTTTGGGTCAGCTCGATCAGGTAGGAGCGCCGGTCGGTTTCATGGGGGACCCGGCGCAGCAGTCCTTTCTTTTCGAGACGATCGATACTGACTGTCAGGGTTCCGGTTGTCACTCCCAGAAAACCCGCCAGCTGCTTCATCTTGATCGCCCCTTCATGACCGACGATTTCGATGGCGTGGTTCTGCGCCGTTGTCAGTCCGCTCCCTTTGACAACCCCTTCCTCCCAGGTCGACAGCTTTTCGTAGAATTCGATGATGACCTTTGCCAGTTCTTCGTTCTTCATCTGACTCCCCTCATTGGTAGTTTGCCCGTTGAATGGCCGCTTTCAGTCGCAAGTGGGTCTGCGTCGTCCTTTCAGGCAACTTAGCCGAAGAGCGATTCGGATACAACCCTCAGATGCTGTGGCCTTATGGTAGAGCCGTTATCCGGCGAAAGCGATCTGCCGCAGCCCCGGACTGTTCTTTTCCGCTGATCTTCATCCGTTTCCTTCTTGATCCGGTATGGTCGTTCAGGCTTTACTGGATCAGGCAGGATCTCCTGTCGTTGATAGCTACAGAACATTTGTGACGGAGAGCGACTGATGCAGACAAACGGAAAACAGGAACAAATCTACCGGCGAGTCGGCCGACGCGAACTGAAAATCGATATCTTTGCGCCGGAAACAGCCGATCACAGCCGCACGGCGATCATCATGCTGCATGGCGGCGGCTGGGTGCGCGGCGACCGGTCGATGATGCATCTGTTCGGTCCGTTTTTGGCCGGGCAGGGGTTTGTCGTCTTCGCTCCTGAGTATCGTTTGCTCGGCGAGGCGCCCTGGCCGGCGCAGCTTGAGGATGTCAAGGCGGCGGTTCGCTGGGTCAGGGATAATGCGCAGGCCTGGAATATCGATCCGGACAAAATTGCCGTGGAAGGCTTTTCGGCCGGCGGCCACCTGGCGCTGATGGCGGCCGGAACAGGGGATGATCCTGCATGTCAAGGGGGCAATGATGCGGCGACTTCCGATGCAGTGAATGCCGTGATCGCCTTCTTCCCGCCGATCGAACTGACTGTCGCAGAACCGCAGGCCGGGCAAACTCCGGCTGCGGCACTGCTGGGCGCTTCTGCATCACCAGAACAGGCCCGTCTGGCCAGCCCGCTCTGCCAGGTGAAAGCGGAATACCCGCCGACCTTTCTGCTCCACGGTACCGCCGACCAGATTGTCCCGCATATCAACAGTTTGCGCATGGCGGCAGCGCTCGAAGAGCAGGGCGTTCAGGTCGAGCTGCATCTCTATCCCCGCCACACCCATGAATTCGTCCGCCTGCCGAGTATGCTGGAACTGACCCATCTGGAGATCGGCAACTTTCTGCGCCGCATGCTGGTTGACCCGCAGAAGTATGAGCAGGAGAACCTGACACTCAACAAATTTGCTCAGAAGGGTTGAGCTGTTGTTCTGAGGACTTTCAGTTCCTGACGCAGGGCCGCTCTGGCGGCCTTATCGACCAGACGGAAGAGCTGGTCATCCAATGATCTCTCGGCACCGGGCAGATGTCCGCGCTGCTTGCAGAAATGCAGCTGATGATTGGCCGCCAACTGATAGAACTCCCGGTAGAGATCGGCGTTGTTGAGCGGCCGCCCCTGACCGGAGCAGAAGCCATTGGCGATCAGGCGTTGCCGGCGCTGTGGCAATTCACATAAGGTCTGGGAATCGCTGTGGATGATCAGCTCCGTTCCGGGGGCGACCAAGGTCTTTACGGCCCAGATCAGCGTCTGTAGTTCGAGGCGTGCGGCGTTGGTTTGCTCGAAGCGCTGCAGTTGGATTGCAGAGTTCAGCGCGACCGGATCTGGAGCTTCCGCGTCGATCCGCAGGCAGGCACCGAAGCCGATGCCGCTTTGCGGGTCGCCGCTGGCATCACAGAATAGTTTGATTTGAGGCATGGTTTTCGTGGATCAGTCCGGGTGGTTGCGCCAGACCAAGTAAAGATCTTCGACCTGCTTGCGCGCCCAGGGGGTGCGGCGAAGAAACTTGAGGCTCGACTTGATCGACGGATCGTTGTTGAAACAGCGGATCTGGATCAGCTCGCCGAGCTCCTTCCAGCCGTAATAGTCGACCAGGGCGGTAACGATCATTTCCAGGGTGATGCCATGGAGCGGGTCTTTGCTGTGCTGCTGGGTCATTGCATGTACCTTTGCTTTTGAGTCGGGTCGAGTGTACGTGGCATGCTGGCCGGGGTGCAAGTGAATATGTCGCTGAGCCTGCCTGGAATCTGTTCTTGGCGTTTGCGGTTGTGCTGGTTTAAGGTCTCAGGAACTTCATTCAGAGAACAACCCCGGAAAGGAGTTCCTTTTGAAACCCTCAGGATTGGCTGGTTTTATCTTCGGTATTCTGGTTGCGGCCACTGTCTGGTTTGTTCCTTTTTCCGGGTTGCCAAGCGCTGCGCAGCACTGTCTCGCCTTGAGCCTGCTGGCTGTGATCTGGTGGGCGACCAACGTGACCCATCCTGGCTATACCTCGGTGCTGTTGCTCGGTGCCTATGTGCTGCTCAAGGTGGCTCCGGGCAACGTTGTCTTCGGCTTGTGGACAACGCCGATCATCTATCTGGTGGTCGGCGGTTATCTGATTGCCGCCGCGGTACGTGACTCCGGTCTCGGCGAGCGGATCGCCTTCTGGTACAGCAGCAGGTACCTGTCCAATTATCGCAGTATCATTGTCAGTGCCTATCTGCTCGGATTTCTGCTCAGTTTCCTGATTCCGCACCCCTGGCCGCGTTGCTTTCTGATCATGTCGGTCATGCTGATGATTATCAAGACGGCCGAAATACCTCATGACGATGCCGCCAATATCGGTCTGGCGGTTTTCGCCGCATCCTGTCCGACCTCGGCGATTCTGTTGACCGGAGACAGCGTGATCAATACCATCGCCGTCGGGATGTCGGGGGTCGAACTCTCCTGGTTGGGCTGGCTGTGGCAGATGGGGGTGCCGGCGATCGCCGCGACCCTGCTGACCCTGGGCCTCCAGCTGAAACTCTATACGCCGACGCAGGAGGTTCAGGTCGACCGGGAGCATTTCCGGGCAAAATTGGCGGCCAAGGGACCGCTCTCAGGGGATGAGTGGAAATGCCTGATGTGGGTCGGCCTGGCGGTGGTGCTCTGGGCGACCGACAGCCTGCACCATATCCATCCCGGCTGGATCGCTCTTATTGTCTGTGTCGGCTTGAGCCTGCCGAAACTGGGTGGCGTGCTGAACGCGAAATCCTGGAATGATGTGCCGATAGCGACGCTGTTTTTCCTTACCGCAGCGCTGGCGATCGGCAAGGTCGGCGCCTATACCGGCATGAACGAATGGCTGGCGACCACGCTGCTGCCGGAGCAGCTGCCGCACAACCCGTTTTTGCTGGCGGCTTTGATCACCCTGGTCGCCATTATCGTCCATATGATTCTCGGCAGTGTCCTGGCGGTGATGGGGATCATCATCCCGACCTTTCTGGTCTTAAGCTCTACCGGGCTCAATCCGCTGGTGATCGCGCTGATGGTCTATATGGTTCTGACCATCCACTACCTGCTGCCGTTCCATCACATGAATATGCTGGTCGGTACCAGCGGCGCTGTCGGCACCTATACCGACCGGCAAGTCCTGCGCATCGGCCTGCCACTGACGGTCGTCACCTTTGTCGTTACCGTTGGCGTCATGGTCCCCTGGTGGATGGTGACGGGGTTGCTGTGATCGTCAATTGGTAAATCGCATTTACCACGGAGGCACGGAGAACACCGAGAAAGTCAAACCTCAAACCGTTTCGCATGCGAAGTTCACGAAGAAAGACATCGAAAATCTTGAATGTCCTTTTGGCTTAGTCAAGTTTTGTTACCGGAGTCTCTCGAATCAATTGGAGCGCCTCTCGTTCCATATCCAGTCGTTCCTCATGGTTTCTGATATCGACTTCGATCTTTTTGAGCGCCAGAGATTTGATCTCTTCATATTCGTTTGGTGAATCGTTCATCCAGTGCAGGCTGAATTTTTCTTTCCAGAAACTGAAAGCCTCTGGTGATTTTCTCATCTCGCTGAAAAAGAATGACGGATCATCAACCAGAATTTCGAGGAGCCCATCTTTTATTGTCTGAAACTCAGAACCGTCTCCCTGAACAAATTCTTCGGCCAGTTGTTTGAACTGCTTTTGGCGTTCGACGAGCGGCTGGCTTTCATCCTTGATCAGTTCAATTTTTTTGACAGTTTTATAATATGCGTCATCTGCTTTTTCTGACAGAGCCGATGCATGCGATGGTCCAGAGATAGCAAAAATAGTCAGGAGAATAAGAAGCAGTCTTTTCATTTGATCCTCACTTGGATGTTGTTTGGGGTTGATATCGCACTGATAATTGACGTGAGTGTGGACGATGAATTCAGTATCTGATTTCCGTTTTTTGATTTGCCAACCAGAATGCAGCCGGATGTATCCTTGAGAGTGTTGCCTGCATGGATTTCGATGTAGGTTCTGCCGGACACATCTAATAGAATCACTTTTCTGCCGAATTTCGGACTGTTGTAAATTTGGGCGGTATAGGTTCCTTTGCTGATTTTTCTTGTTTCAGGTTTCAGTGTTACACCTTTTTTGACTCCATTGACGCTGATCGTTCCGAAGACAATAGAAGCTGGATTTCCGGCATTATCTCTGCTGATGACAATCTCATCCATGATGTTTTCCCCGCCTCGCTGATAAGATATTTATTGTTTAAACAATGGTTTAGTTATCGCTAATTAGATTATCAGGGCAGGGATATATGTCAAGCAGCTGTAGCTTTTCAGAATGCTCTGGCGGGGAGGTCATGGTTCGTAATATTCGAAAAACTATTTTCACCACGGAACACGGAGAACACAGAGAAATCAAACGTGTTGTTATGACATTCCTCTGTGTTCTCCGTGGTTCAATTATGGTTTCATTTTGTTGATTTTGGATAAAGATCCGCTAACGCATGATTCCGATCTACCTGTTTCTCCTGCTGCGTTATCCAGCTTTTCAGGGCCACTTCCAGCCTGCTTGCGTCCCAGGCCGAAGAATCTGGCGCATAGAGAGCCTGATTCAAACGTTGCAGTTCTTCAGCAAGTTCTGTCGAAACTCTCTCCTGCAGTTGTTCCAGATTGATCACTTTTTCTTCCGGCCAGTGGCTGCCAGACCAATGGATGAAAGCTTCGCGAATCGTTTTGGGATCGCTGCCTTTTATTGCAAGCCTCAGTTTCTTCAGAGCCTCCTTTTCAGTCCCTGTTGCAAGCTGTGGTGCTTCTGCTTGCACTGCCGCGAGGGGGCGCCTGCGGGCGGAGCGCCACCAGAGCAGCAGGGTGAGAAGCCAGCCAAAAGCCAGAACCAGGCTGATCCAGGGCCAGTAGCCGGCACTGGTGACTGGCGGGCTGGTTTGCTCCGCTATCGCTGCTGGTTGTGCCTGCGTTTGTTCCACGGGCTGTTGTGGCTCAACTGCCTGTGGAGTTGGTTTTTGTGGCTGTGGAGCGGCGACAACTGCGCTACCCGGCGCGACCTCGACGGTCAACGCGGGGATGCGGGCAGTGCGCAGGGTGTTGGCGCTGGTGTCATACCACTCAAGCTCCAGCCCCGGTAGGGTCACTTTGCCCGCCTGCGTCGGTACCACCGCGATCTTCTGACGCTGGATGCCGGTCAGCCCACCAGAGACCTTGACGTCGTTGCGCGAAGGCTGATCAGGGTAGCTCTTCCACCCCTGCGGAACCGGGATGTTCAGTTCGGGCAGATGCGCGGCCGGTAGGCCGCTGGCGGTCAGGGTGATGGTCCGGGTCACCGGTTCACCGACCTTGAACTTAGGCGGCGTGTCCTGCCAGCTGTCCTGCAGGGTCAACTGGCTGGCCGGAATCCAGTTGGTTCCGGTACCGGCCGGCTTTTCGGTGACCGTAATAGCAATCTCGTCGCTGAAGCGCCGCAGGGTCCGCACCGGCGTTCCGAAATTGCTGAAGCGGGAGGCCTCGCCGACCTGGGCCTGCAGGGTCAGAGCGGGGATCGTCAGCGTTCCGGCCTGTTCCGGGTAGATGAGGTAGCGGCGTTCGACGACGTTATAGCGGTAGCCGTCGCGCTGGATCTGGTAGCTGCTGTCTTCGCCGACCTGCTGGATGCTGGCCGGCACCCCTTGCAGATCGACATCGCTCAAGCTGGCCCCGGCCAGGTTGACGCGATGGAGAACCTTGAGGGTCAGCTGGATCTGCTCACCGACGACGACCTGTTCTGGCTCGGCGCTGGCGAGCAGGAGCAGTTCATCCCCGCGGGTGGCGACCTGCTGCTGTTCGCTGACGGTGATCGGCAGCGCGGCGCTGCAATCCTGGCCGAAACAGACGGCCGGAATTTTGACCTCGCCGCTGCGTTTCGGCATCAGGGTCAGGTTGATGCTTTTCGAGCGGCTGAGATGGCCGTTGATGATCTGAGTCTGGCTGCTGCTTGAGCGGCTTAAAATGTCCCAGTCCCTGTTCAGGACCGACAGGTCGGGATCGTCGGAACTTTTCCCCTCGATCCGGAGTTCCAGGTTGAGGCTTTCGCCGGCGCCGATCCGGTCGCGATCGGCAATCGCCGAGACATCTGCAGCCAGCAATGGCTGGGCCAGGCTCAGCAGCAGAGTGCAAAGAATGAAGACGTGTCTTACCATGGCTGATCATCCTCCTGCGGTTCTCCGCCGTTGTAGCGGTATTTCTGTTCGAGTTGAAATTTACGCCTGAGCAGGCCGCCCGGATCGTCGGGGATGCGCTGCAGGTATCGCTGCAGCTGCTGTTCTTCAGGCGACAGGTCCTCGTCGTCAGAGTTAGACTGTGCGGCCGTTTGCGGTTGCTCATCCTGTTGTGCACTGTCCTGCTGCTGTGCCTGTGCCTGCTCCGCGGAACGGTCCTGTTGCTCCTGTTTATCCCGGGCGTTCTGATCTTGTTGATCTTGGTTCTGTTGTGTCTGATCACCCTGCCGGGCGTTGCTCTTACCTTGCTGCTGCTGATCCTGGGGGCTGTTCTGCTGTTGCCTCTGTTCACCTGCCTGCTGATCAGCATCATTCTTCTGCTTGTCGCCCTGATCCTGCGACTGGTTCCCCTGGCCGTTTTGATTCTGCTGTTGCTGCTCCTGTTGTTTCAAGGCGTCTGCAACGATCTTGCGGTTCTCTTTGACATCGGTAAGTTCAGGGTTCTGTTTCAGTGCCCTGTCATAGGCATCAAGGGCCTCTTGGAGTTGCCCGTTGCGGGCGAGCATGTTGCCGCGGTTGTACCAGTCGTCGGCGCTCTCTGCCTGCGGCAATTCCTTAAGGGCGGTGCCGTAGTCACCGCCCTGGTAGTGGCTGCTCGCTCTCCAGCGCGGATCTTTGAACCCCTCGGCAGCATCCTGGTAGTTCTGCTGCTGATATTGCCGGTAGGCCTGTTGCTCGGAGTTATGCCACAGCCCGGTCCAGTCGAGGGCGCAGGCCGGAGAGGGAGCGGCCAAAGGCAGCAGGACAACCAGTGGTACGATCAGCAGCCAGCCGCGCCGGAAGGCGAAGGCACAGAGGATGGCCAGTGGCCAGAGCAGCCAGACCCCGGCGTCCTGCCAGAGATCCCCGGTCCTGTTGAGCTGATTGTCAGCATTGGCCGGCGTTGTGGTCTTGATCTGACCGAGCAGGGCGGTGAAATCGCTGTCATCAACGCTTAACCGCCGGTAGCTGCCGCCGCCTGCCGCGGCCAGGGCTTTTAGCCCCGTTTCATTGAGGCGCGGCAGGGCCAGGTTGCCGCTTTTATCCTTGAAGAAGCCACCGCCCGGCAGTGGAATCGGCGCGCCTTCCGGGGTGCCGATCCCGATAATCTGCAATGTCAGGCCATTCTCTTGCAATTTGCTGGCGGCCGCGCTGTATTGTTCCGGGTGGTCTTCGTCGGTGAGCATCAGCAGGGTTCCTTCGCTCTGGCCGGCCTGCTTGAGCAGCGAAGAGGCCAGCTCGAAGACGCGCTCCGGGTGACTGCCCTGGAGCGGCATCATATCCGGATTCAGACTGCCGAGCAGCAGTTGGATCGTCTCCGTGTCGCTGGTCAGCGGTGTGACGGCATGGGCACTGCCGGCAAAGGCGATCAGTGCGGTCTGCCCTTCACGGCGCTGGCGCAGGATGTCGGCAATTTTGAGTCGTGCGCGCATGGCCCGGCTCGGTTTCTGGTCGGCGACCGACATCGAGCGCGACAGATCATAAGCGATGATCAGCGCCGATTGCTGGCGCAGGACCGGCACCGGGCGCTTCTGCCAGGTCGGTCCGGCGAGAGCGAGAATTGCAAGGATAATAGCCGTCAGGACCAGCCACAGGGGCCAGTTGGCCCTGCGCTGCGAATGGCCGATCAGCAGATGCGGCAGCAGTTCCGGGTCGCAGATCTCCTGCCAGCTGCGGCTTTTGAGCTGGCGTTTCCAGTAGCTAGCGAGGATGGCCAGCAACGGAATCAGGGCAATAAACCAGGCCGGGCGTAAAAAGTGAAAATGTTCCATCTCAATTTCTCCTTAAACGCGGCAGGTTGTCGCCGATGGCCAGCAGGGCTGCGATAATCAGGGCAATACCGAGCGGCCAGTAGAAAAGGTCGCTGACCGGCCGGTAGCGCTCGACATCCTTTTCCGCCGGTTCCAGTTGGTCGAGCAATTTGTAGATCTCCTCCAGTTCGTCACTGTCATGGGCGCGGAAATAGCGACCGCCGGTTTTTTCGGCGACCATCTTCAGGGTCGCTTCATCGAGATCCTGCGATGGGTTGACGGTCTGGGAAAAGAGAAATCCGCGGACCTCCATGCTGCTGGCACCGATACCGATGGTGTAGATCTTTAAGCCCTGCCGGGCGGCCAGTTCTGCAGCTTTCTCCGGTGTCAGTTCGCCGGTGGTATTGGCGCCGTCGGTCATCAGGATCAGCACCCGTTTGGTCGCTTCGTCCTTGTTGGTACGTTTCAGTGCCAGGCCGATGGCATCGCCGATGGCGGTCTGCTTGCCGGCCATGCCGAGCAGCGATTCAGCGAGCAGGGTTTTTACCGAATTCAGGTCGAAGGTCAGCGGCGTCTGGACGTAGGCCTGGTCGCCAAACAGGATCAGGCCGATCCGGTCGCCGCTACGTCGTTCGATGAACGGGGAGGCGAGCTGCTTGAGCGCGGTCAGACGGTCAACCTGCTTGCCTCCGATTTCAAAGTCGGGGGTCTCCATGCTGCCGGACAGATCGACGGCGAGCAGCAGGTCGCGCCCGGAGACCGGAAAATCAAGCGGTTCGCCCATCCACTGGGGGCGGGCGCAGGCGCTGATCAGCAGCAGCCAGCAGAGCAGGGCGAGAATTTTAAACAGCCGTGAGCGCCCGGCACTGCTCTGCTGGTGGCGGGCCAGGTTGAAACGGGACAGTTGCGGAACCCACAGGGCGGCCTCTTCACCCGCCAGGGCGGGGGGCAGCAACTTCCAGAGAATCAGCGGCAACGGCAGCAGGACAAAAGCCCAGGGCCAGTCGAAATGAATCATGCCGACCTCCTGCGCTTATCCTGAGCTGGCAGCCGGCGCAGCCAGTTGCGGCACAGGTTGAACAGTGCCAACGGTTCAAATTGTGGCTCTGGCTGGTAGGGGCCGCTGGCCAGGCATTGACCGACGCCGGTTGTGAACTCAGTGGTCTTGCCCTGACTGTCGAGAAACTTAAGCCATTCCTGGCCACTCAGTCCGGCGCAGCTGTTATCCGGCCAGGCCTTGAGTGCCGCACGGCGCAACAGCCGGGACAGGGCGGCGAGCAGTTCGCTGTGACTCAGCGGTTGTTGTTCGAGTTGGGTCAGTTCCCTGAGGGCCTGACGGCGATAGGTCAAGCGCTTGTGCCGGTTCAGCAGCAGCAGGAACAGGCAAACGAGGATGAGCAACAGCGCGGCAACGAGCCACCAGCCGGGCGCCGGGGGCCAGAACCCCGGGACCGGCGGCAGGTGCAGATCGTGCAGCGGCAGAGAACTGTAAGGATTGGTGGTTGGAGCAGGCATTGGTTATCCTTTGTTGCCGGTGATGAACTGCTGCGGATCGCTGGTCGTCACGACGTCGTAAAAAACAATCCGGTAGCTTTTACAGAACGCGTTGACCCGCTCGTGCAGGGTGGCAAAGTTGCGGTGATAGTGACTGCGCACCTGGCTGCTTGCCGTCGAGATCAGCAGATCGCTGCTGCCGTCACTGAGGCGGTAGTTGTTCCCCTGCGGCAGCTCCGCTTCGAGCGGGTCGAAAAGGAAATAGAGGCTGATCTCGGCCTGACGGCTGAGCACGGCCAGCTGTTTCTCCACCGAGTCGTCCCACTGGGTCAGGTCGCTGAACAGATGAACCCTGCTCCCCGGTCTGGTGACACGCAGCAGGCGCTGGACGGTTTCGGCCAGCCGCTGGTGAGGCTGAAACGGCTGGTGGGGCGGGCGCTGCCAGACCGGATCGCTGGTCATGGCGTTGAGCAGCTGGAGAACACCGCGATGACCGCCACGCGGGCGCAGTTCGGTGTGTTTCTCCTCGGAAAAGAGGAAGCCGCCGATCCGGTCGCCCTGAGCCATGGCCTGCCAGGCGAGCAGGGCCGCCAGCTGCGAGGCAAGGACCGCCTTGAAACGGCCGCGGGTGGCAAAGAACATCGGCCGCCGGTAATCGAGGGCATACAGCACCGGTCGTTCGCGTTCTTCATGGAACAGCTTGGTGTGGACCTTGCCGCGCCGCGCAGTGACCCGCCAGTCGATGCTGCGCACGTCATCCCCGGGCTGGTAGCCGCGCACCTCGGCAAATTCCATCCCCCGGCCGCGAAACCGTGAACGGTGACCACCAGCCAGCTGGGCGCTGGCGAGGCTGCGAGGCTTTTCCGTTCGCTGCGGCAGGGCGCGCAGGGCAACCAGCTCCTTGAGGCTGATGTTGACCGGGGATGATTTATCTTCAGTCTGTTTTGACACGAGCTATCCTTAAAAAACTTGGTGACTTCCCAAAAACGAGAGATTTTTCGTTGTGGCTAGGAAAACAAGGAACGGCGCGGAGGCATACACCGGTATGCCGCACAAGCCATTCCGAAGATTGACGAAGCCACGGCGGAAAAGATCCGTTTTTCGCTAGGGCACAGGTACCCGGGCGAGCAGTTCCCCGATAATCCGCTCGCGGCTGATCCCTTCGGCCTCGGCTTCGTAGCTGAGTAGCAGGCGATGGCGGAGGACGCCGAAGGCCAACTGCTGGATATCCTCCGGGGTGACGTAGTCACGCCCCTGCAGCCAGGCGCGCGAGCGGGCGCAGCGGTCGAGGGCGATGGTCGCCCGCGGGCTGGCGCCGTAGACCAGCCAGCCGGCCAGGTCGCTCCCCCAGTTCTGTGGTTTGCGGGTCGCCAGGATCAGCTGGACCAGGTACTCCTCGAGATTCTCGGCCAGGTGCACGCTGAGGACCTGCTGGCGGGCCTGGCGCAGTTCGGCCGTGGTCAGGCGCTGTGGCGCTGGCGGCTGCTGCGTGGCGGCGGCCTCACCGCGGGCCAGACGCAGGATCTCCAGTTCTGTCGCCGCTTCCGGATAGTCAACCAGAACATGCAGCAGGAAGCGGTCGAGCTGGGCTTCGGGGAGCGGGTAGGTCCCTTCCTGTTCGATCGGGTTCTGGGTCGCCATGACCAGGAAGGGATCGGCCAGCGGGTAGCTGGTCTGACCGACGGTGATCTGGCGTTCGGCCATTGCCTCCAGCAGGGCCGACTGAACCTTGGCCGGCGCGCGGTTGATCTCGTCGGCGAGGATCAGGTTGTGAAACAGCGGGCCGCGCTGAAACTGGAAACTGCCGTCCTGCGGGCGGAAGATTTCGGTGCCGGTCAGGTCGGCAGGAAGCAGGTCGGGGGTGAACTGGACGCGGTGAAAGCTGCCTTCGAGCTGCTCGGCCAGCTGACGGATGGCGCGGGTTTTGGCCAGGCCAGGAGCCCCTTCGACGAGCAGGTGGCCATCGGCCAACAGGGCGATCAGCAGGGCCTCGATCAGCTGCGGCTGACCGATGATGCGGGACTGCAGGGTTGCGGCGAGGGTTTGAAAACGCTGTTGAACAGTATCCATTGAAGATTCCCTTGATATTGTCGTGTTTGTCTGGCGGAGGTGTGGAGCCTCAGCTGTCCGGTTTGAAGAACTGAGAATGACCTCAGCTGTCAGGTTTTGACGAACTATCGGTACTGGATTCTGACGTTCAGGTCAAGACTGGTGGCGGTCGATTGGAATGGTTTGGGCGCATTGAAAAATCGGACTGCTGCTCAGGAGCGGTCCTGTGCCCTTGGGATTGGTCCGTCTGGAGTGGATGGTTCTGAATCCGGGTGGCAGGCGGGAGAGCGTGAAACGGCGCGCCACCAGTAGAGTGACTTTCATCGTCGCCGATCTGTTCATAGCTGCTGGACTCGCTCTCAGCGAGCTGAGCCTGGTGCTGCAGTGTCAGAAAAATCTGGCAGCAGGCGATGATCAGCAGAACCAGGCAGCAGTACTGGTAGATCGCTCGGTTTTCTACAGTCATGGGTTTATCGTCGATAATGGTCATGAAAAGATTAATAAGCAAACCTCGGGCCAACGAAATATAGAGTAAAAACAGCCACCTATGTAACATTGTTCTGTTGCATTCTGCCCCATTGGGGCAAAATGCCCCGCGATGATCGCGATGAAAATCTCTTTGAATCAACGGCTGGTGGCTATTTTCCGGCCAGCAATTTCCTTTCGAAATAATCAGGGCATTTTACCGAGCTTTTAAAACTTTGCACCTTCGCGGATTTGCGTGAGGCCGGTTTGGGTCTTGGCGGGGTTGTTGTGGCTGAAAGAAGATATCCTGCCTGAGTTATTCAATAATGCAAATTGGATGACTCGCAAAAATGGCAGCCTGTGCTAAGTTTTAAGTACTCTGCCCTTCTGTGGCAGAGGGGAGAAGGGTTATCGCCTATGAAGGTGTGCTGATGAGAAAACCAAAGGCCTTTGCCCGGGACTTGACGGCCATTGCCAGGGCCTATTCGGCAGGACGGCTGAACCGGCGGGCTTTTCTGCGCTATTGTGCCCTTGCCGGGCTGGCCTGCAGCTCTCCCTATCTGCTCAGTGGCTGTAAAAATAAATCAGCACAAACTGCTGCCGGTGACGCCGAGTCGCTGCTCGGTCCTCAGTCGGCCATGACACCCGGTACCGATCAATATCATTTCCTGTCCGATGTCGGGCGCAGCTTTTCCGGAACCAAACTGCGGGTTGTCAGTGAAGATACCCCGCCGTCGCAGGCCATCAAAAAGCTTATCGAACAGGAATTCACTCCGCTGACCGGGATCGAGGTCGAGTGGGAGTTGATCCCTCTGGACCGGGCGCTGGCGCGGATTCTTTCCGATGTCGGACAGAAATCGGGGGGGCACGATATCTTCTATCTGGATCAGGCCTGGGTTGCTAATTTTGCCATGGATTGTACACCGGTCTGGATGTTGCTGCAAAATCAGGACCTGCTCTATCCCGGCTATGCGCTGGACGATCTTCTGCTGCCTCTGATGGAGCATGGGGCTTCGAGCCAGAGCGTGCTGATCGGTATCCCCTTTGATATCCCGATCTTCATCATGATGTATCGCAGGGATATCTTTGACGATCTCAACCTCAAGGTACCGACCACGTTGAGCGAATATCTCGAGGTCGTCAGAGCGATCAATGAAACCCTGGCGCCCCAGGTCTACGGTACAACCGCTCAGTGGAAATCGGGACACTACGGCCTGGAGTGTCACATGACAGCCTGGCTGTGGGGGCATGGCGGTTCGATTTTTGATGCGGACCTGAAGCCGACGATCAACGATGAACGGGCTCATGCGGCAATGGAATACATGCTGAATCTCGGCCGTTACATGCCCCCCGGTGTCACCACCTGGGACTGGCAGGGGGAGGCGGCCTCCTTCGCCCAGGGGCTGGCCGGTGTCTATCTGTCATGGGGAGAGTTTTTCCCGTCCTTCGACGATCCGGTCAACTCTCAGATTGCCGGGCTCGCCGAGGCCGCTCTCTGCCCACGCCCCGATCTGCTGCGCTCCGCTGCTGACTGCGGTTTCGGCGAGGTGCCGGGCATCGGCCATCAGGGGGGGAGCTGTCTGGCCGTTTCCCGTTACAGTCGCCACCAGGAGGCGGCCTGGATTCTGCTGCAATGGGCGACCAGCCCCGATATCACCGTCCGTTCGTCTCTGCTAGGCGGTGGCGCCAATCCGGTCCGGCAGAGTAATTACAGCGATCCGCGCGTACTGCGGATGAATAAGCCGGGACCGGGAACAACGCGTCATTTTGATGTGACCCTGCAGACGATCCTCAAGGATCTGGGGAGTGAACCCCATTATCCCGGTTGGGCCAGCCTGGCGACTGATTGCTTTGCCGTTGAACTGGGCAAGCTGACCACCGGCCAGCAGGGGATCAGCGAGACCTTGGATACTATGGCGAGTGTCGCCAAGACCTCATTCTGATTGTACCTGATCAGTGAATAGCGTGAGAACAGGCCTGTGATGAAACATGTGGGAGCCACATTTATTTATCTGATCAAGCTATTCCAAGGGCATTCCAGCCGCTTGATGCTCTCCTTTCTGCTGGTGGCTCTGATTCCTCTGGCCCTTGTCGTCTATATCAATTCCAATGCAACGCGTGATGCCCTGGAGAAGGAGGCCTATAACGCTCTCTATGCCGCAGCATCGCATACGGCTCTGCGCCTGGACAATTTTATCGACAACAACCTGAAAATGCTTGAGACCGAAGCCCGACTTCGGGACTTTACCGGTTATCTGCAACTTCCCGCAACCCAGGCGAGCCTCTATCTGTCTGATCGCGTTAGACCTCTGCTCAGATCGCTGATGCAGAAAGATCCCACGTTTATCGATTCCTACGCCTTACTCGACATCAGCGGACGCAGCGTTGTTGATACCGACCGCCGGCGTCAGGGACAGGACTTCTCTTCCCGAACGTTCTTTCAGAAAGCGTTGGAAAGCGGCTTGCCCTCTGTTTCCAATGTTGAGTTTGAGAAAAACGACCAGGCCCTGCTGTTTTTCAGCAGTCCGGTTTTTGATGTCAAAGGTCGGATCATCGGTGTTCTGCTGGCCCGCTACAGCGCGGCGATTCTTCACCAGCTGCTGATACAGGATACCGGGCTGGTCGGCAGCCGCTCCTTCGCTATGCTGACCAACGAGCATTCGCTGCTGCTGGGCTACGGACTCTACCCCTACGTCGGTGTCCGGGACCTGCTCTATCAGCCGACTTTTAAGATCAGTGACAGCAGGACCAGAGACCTGCGAGCGAGGCTACTGCTGCCGGCAACTGTTGAGTCAGAAGGGCTGACGCAGTTTGCTGAACTGTCGACCCGGCTGGAGTCGGTCAACCAGGCTCATCCCTTCTTCATTGCCCAATTGCCGGGGACAGGGGGAAGTCAGGATGATTACGCTGCGGCGATGGTTGAATTGCACACCGTCTCCTGGCGGATACTGTTTTTTCAGCCGAGCAGTGTCTTCAACGGTCCAGCCCGGGAACAGCTCTATCAGTCGGTTTACCCGGCACTGGGGCTGGCCTTGATGATCGTTGTCACGGCGCTGGGCTGGGCCTACTGGTTGTCCCGGCCGTTGAAGGATCTGACGGAAACGGCGCAACGGATTGCTGACGGAGACCTTTCGGCCAAAAGCCGGATGGCCCTGAACAGTGGTCAGGAGATCGGAGTGCTGGCGCGCTCCTTTGACCAGATGACAGCGCAGCTGCGGCGGCGGATCGATCTGGAAGCGCTGATCTCAGATATTTCACGGCAGTTTGTCGCCCTGGAAAGCCCCTCCATCGAGGAGACCGTCAACACTGTCCTGAAGCAGCTCAGCACATACCTGGGCGCTGACAGGGCGTTTGTCATGCAGGTTGACGCTGAAGACAGGTCCAGACTGATTATGACCGGATACTGGTGCGGCAGTGAGACGAACGCGGGTGCTGACTCTGCATCGCCTGCAGCCCTGGAGATTCTGGCGCATCCCAGCCTCTACGCACTGTTCAAACGGGGGGAGCAATTGCGCTTTGCCACGCTCACTGAGGCGCCACTGCCTGAGGATGAAAAAGGTTTCTGGGCCAGGCGCGGTGCGCAGGCCGTGCTCTGCAGCGGCCTGACGGCCGGACATGATTTCGGCGGTATTCTGGGGCTGGAGGTCATATCGAAGAAACGCCCCTGGAGCGAATCCGACTGCTACCTGGTACGTATAACGGCGGAAATTCTCAGCCGGGCTCTGGAGCATCGGCATATCGAAGAACAGAAAAAGATTCTGGAGAGCCAGTTACAGCAGTCTGCCAAGCTGGAAGCGGTCGGCACACTGGCCGGCGGGATCGCCCATGATTTTAACAACCTGTTGCAGGGCATCTCCGGCTACCTGCAGTTGCTGCTGTTCAAGAAGGAGGAGGGTGATCCCGACCGTGAGACGCTGATAAAGGCAGAAGCCGCAACGACACGGGCGGCAGCACTGGTCCGGCGGATGATGGCCTTCAGCCGCAAGGTTGATGTCGAGCGCGGGGCGGTCGGGATTGACAGCGTGGTGATGACAACCCTCGACCTGCTTGAACGGGCGATCCCTAAAATGGTTGAGATCGAACTGCAGCTTGCCCCGGATCTGCCCCAGGTGATGACCGATGCCAATCAGCTGGAGCAGATCATCGTCAACCTGGTCAATAATTCTGTCGATGCCATGAACGGTTCGGGGCATCTGACGATTTCAGCTCAGGTTGTGAGCCTGGCGGCTGAGTCAGCCGAACTGCCTCTGGCTGCAGGGGATTACGTGAAGCTGTCGGTCACCGATACCGGCTCTGGTATGGACGAAGCGACCAAACAGAGAATTTTCGAGCCCTTTTTCACCACCAAGGAGGTCGGTCGCGGAACCGGGCTGGGGTTGGCGACCTCCTATTCCATCGTCAAGGCGCATAACGGATTTATCGATTGTGTCAGCGCTCCGGGGGAGGGGACCCGTTTCGATATCTATCTGCCGGTCGCGGATGCGAACAGCGTTACGGTTGCGGGACAGGATGATCCCGGCGAACTCCGACGCGGTGATGAACGGATCCTGATCGTTGATGATGAAGAGACGCTGCGAAATCTGACCAAAGATTTTCTGGAAAATCTGGGCTATCAACTGGAAACAGCAGAGAGTGCCGAGGCCGCTCTGGAACTCTGCAGCCGTGAAGACCATCCTTATCGATTGATTCTGATGGATCTGGGGATGCCGGGAATCGGCGGAGAGGCCGGGCTGGCCAAATTGCGCGAGATCGATCGAGAGACCCCGGTGCTGGTCGCCTCCGGTTATACCGGTCACCGGGTTTCTGCCGATCCGCAAGCCTTCGGGGCGCAGGGCTTTATCACCAAACCATACAACCTGATCCGGCTGTCGCGGGTTGTCAGGCAGCTACTCGATGAGAGGACTGTGAAGGGTGATGGGTGAAGGTGGTGCGTTTTTGACGCTTGCTGTCGTTTCTGCGATAAAAAAATCTAAATTCCTCTGATCAAGCCGTCGATAAGTAACCGCCAAGTCTACCCTCCCTTCCGGCACAGCCCTTTGGACCGTCACGGAGGATGGCCATGATTATTCAAAGTTCTCAGATCGCCATGGCGAGTCAGCGTCAGGCAACCAGGTATGAAGAGGAAACGGAAAGCCTCAACTACTGGAACAATTCTGCAAGCGAAGACGATGCCCAGAAGGCGGTGGCGGGCCTGCAGATCAAAAGCGATACGATCACCATTTCCCACCAGCAAACCGAGCAGCTCTCCATTTCCCAGATTCAGACCCCGACACCGGTCAAACGGGTCGAAAAGAGCGACGAACTGGAGTTCGAAGAGGATCTCAGGCACGGCTGGAAGCTGAATCTGCTGCGCCGCCTTGTTTCGCAACTGACCGGTAAGGAGATCAAGCTGTTCAAAGCCAGCGATTTCATGGACGATGACCAGAGCGTTGCCCCGCCAGATGGCCAGGCTCCGGTTACTGAGCCGACAGCACAACAACAGGCTCCGGAGCTGGAAGGCTGGGGGCTGAGCTATCATTATCAGCACAGCACCTATGAGAGCGAACGGACCAGCTTTGCCGCCCAGGGAAGTGTCACCACCGCTGACGGCCGCGAGATCAATCTCAACATCGGCCTGACCATGAGTCGCGAGTTTTTCAGTCAGGAAGTGATCGATCTGCGCGCCGGTGATGCACTGAAGGATCCGCTGGTGCTCAATTTCTCCGGGACGGCTGCCCAGCTTGAAGAGACCGATCTGCAGTTCGATATCGATCTTGACGGGACGGCTGATCAGCTGAAATTCGTCTCGGCCGGCAGCGGTTTCCTGGCCCTCGACAGGAACGTAGACGGCCAGATCAATGACGGCAGTGAGCTGTTCGGGCCATCGAGCGGTGACGGCTTTGCCGAACTCGCGGCCTACGACAGCGACGGCAACAACTGGATCGACGAGAACGATGCGATCTACGACCGGTTGCGCATCTGGGAACGGAATGCGCAAGGGGAATACAGCCTGCTGGCGCTCGGACAGCGCGGTGTGGGGGCGATCTATCTCGACCGGGTGGCGACGGAATTTTCAATCAATGACGAGCAGAACAACCAACTCGGCGCGGTGCGGACAACCGGACTCTTCCTCCAGGAGAACGGACTGGCCGGGACGGTTCAGCAGCTGGATCTGGTGGTCTAGGAGGCAACAATGCCTGGCAACGGTTGTTTTATGAATCCAAGCCGGGAACCGGCTTTGCGACTGCGCGAATCGAGGCGCGTAGCGCCGCGTCTGAGCGTGCAGAGAATAGCAGCTCTAAAGCTACGAAGAACATCCTGAAGAATTTTCGTCAGTGATTTCAAAAAGTTTTCTTATATGTTACGTTTTCTTTGTCACCACAAAGAAAATGAACCCGGCTGGCGGGCCGGGACCCGCCGGTGTTGGTTCTGATGTTTGTTGATGTTGTTTTTTTAAGATCAAAACCTCGGGGTCGCGGCCCCGAACGCCGCCATACTTTTTGTAAGGGCTGAAAAAAAGTATGCAAAAAACAGCCTTTTTACATTGTCGACAGTGTTTCTGCGTCTCTGCGGAGCATCCCGCCAGCACCTGAAAACGCGCCCAACGATGGGCTTTGCCCATCTGACGGGCAGAATCGCAAAAACTCCGCTAGCGGAGTTTCGATGGAAATTTGTGGAAACAAGCCTTCATTCGCGATCTGAGTTTTGTCACCCACCAGGCAGTCTTAGAGCTGCACTTGCTCGTGTGCCCTGAGAAAGATCAAGCGCTCCAACGGTTTTTTGTGCTAGGATCATAGCGCTTTACCGACACTGTATTAATCCCGACTGCTTGTGAGAGTGAACTGTCCATGCTGCTGAATTACCTGGCTCTGCTTAAGGAAATCGGTGTTTTAGATCTGTTCGATATCTGTGCCTCTGCCTGTGTGCTGTGGTTCGGTTTTACTGTCTTTCAGTTCCGCCGGACCTGGAAGATCGGTGCCGGGCTGGTCTGTTACGGGCTGATTCTCCTGATTGCCAGTGAACTGGAACTGGCCCTGACCTATCGGCTTCTCCAGGGGCTCTTTGCGGTTGTCGTCCTGGTGGTTGTCGTTGTGTATCAGAACGAAC
Organism: Geopsychrobacteraceae bacterium; assembly: GCA_963676795.2. GTDB lineage: Bacteria > Desulfobacterota > Desulfuromonadia > Desulfuromonadales > Geopsychrobacteraceae. The sequence goes on from CAXXTB010000002.1 coordinate 927,502, forward strand.
TGCGCCGGGTGCTCAAGGAACTGACCCAGATGTTCTTTGCCCGGAACCGGGCGCCGCTCTGGCATGGCAGCGTCTCCGAGCTGCTGGTCAAGGTGGCCTATGAACTCTCGGCGCGGCGCTGGGGTGCGCTGATCGTTCTACCGGGACGGATCGAGCTTGAAACGCTGATTACCGAGGGCTTCAAGCTCGATGGGGTGATCAACCGCCCGTTGCTGATGAGTCTGTTCGATCCTCATTCGCCAGGGCATGACGGCGCTCTGGTGGTACGCGGCGAACGGATCGAGCTGTTCGGCAGCCGCCTGCCGCTGACAGAGCGTGATGAACAGTTGAACGAAAAGGGGACGCGCCACGCTGCCGCCGTCGGCCTGACGGAGAAATGCGATGCGTTGGTGCTGGTCGTCTCCGAGGAGAGCGGCAATATCTCGATCGCCCGCGAGGGAAACCTCAACCTGATTGCCGACAGTCAGTCCCTGTTGTCGGAACTGCGCGAGTTCCGCCGCAGAGCAGGAACCCCGGAGCTGGTCCAGACCAGATCTCTGCCTTATCTGCGTATGGCACTACGGATGTTCTTTGCCCTGATTGTGACCTCTGTCTTCTGGCTGGTCCTGGTGCCCGGCTCCGCAGTGGTGACCACCAGCTTTGATGTGCCGATCGAGGTTCAGAATATTCCTGAAGGGTACACACTTGCCTCGGTCACACCGCCGACTGCGACTGTTGCCTTGACCGGAGAGCGCCGGGCACTGTTCAAGCTGCGCGATAGCGATCTGCTCATTTCACTGGATGGAACCCTGACCGCACTGGGGCGCCAGACCTATTCCCTCAACAGTTCGCAGATGATGGTGCCTGCCGATCTGGAGGTGGACAAGATCAGCCCGGCATCGGTCAAGGTTCTGGTCGACAGGGGCAACAACTAGGGGCGCTTGGCCAGACAAAAAAGCTTGCTGGCTAAAACAGCGGGGTTGCTGACGCAACAGGTTGGTGATCCCGTTTTTCGTTGCGGCAGAGCAGGGGATTTGTCTGGTCGTTGTTCGCCAATCCGGCTATGCTGCCGCTCATGGCAAATCTCACCAGCAATATCAAAAAGCTCTACGCATTCTCCTTCCTGCAGATGAGCCTCTTCCCGATGGCGATCATCACGCTGTTCTGGAAGGATCAGATCGGCATGAGCCTGACCCGGATTCTGCTGCTGCAGGGGATCTTCGCCGTGGCCATGGTGGTCATGGAGTACCCTTCCGGCTACGTCAGTGACCGGATCGGTTACCGCCGGGCGCTCAACTGTGCGGCCCTGCTCGGCATCGTCGGCTGGGGGCTGTACACGGTGGCCGAGTCGTTCAGCGGGGTGCTGATCGCCGAAATCTTCCTCGGGATCTCCATGTCCTTTGTCAGCGGTTCGGACAGTGCCCTGTTGTTCGAAAGCCTCAAGGCCGATGGCCGGGAGCTGGATTATACCCGTCACCAGGGGCGGGTCAGTGGTGCAGGACAGATTGGTGAGGCCTGTGGAGCTCTGTTTGCCGGTCTGCTCTATGCCATGTGTCCGCTCTTGCCGTTTTTGATTCAGGTGGTGGTCTGGATCCTGATCTTTTTCCTGACCCGCACCCTGAGCGAACCGCAGCGCCTGGAGCCTGCCCCCGTCAGCCATTTTGCCGAAGCCTGGCGCTCGACCCGTTATGCGCTGATCGAGAACAAGCGGCTGCGCTACACCATCCTGCTCAATCTGGTGCTGGGACTGGCATCCTTCTATCCGGTCTGGCTGATTCAGCCCTATATGCAGGACGCAGGCGTGCCGCTCAGCTGGTTCGGCCCGGTCTGGGCGGTGGCCAACTTAAGCGTCGCGCTGTTTGCTCTGGTCAGTCATCGCTTTTACTTCTGGCTGGGGGACAGGTGGATGGTGGTGCTGTTCGGCGCATTGATCATCGCCGGTTTTCTCGGCCTGGGACTGGCTGGCGGGCTGTGGGGCTTTGCCTTCTACTACCTGTTGACCAGCATGCGCGGCCTGCGTGGCCCGGTGCTGCTCAACCATGCCCAGCAGGAAATCCCTTCCGCCAACCGGGCTGGACTCCTTTCGCTGCAGTCGCTCTGTTTTCGCCTTGGTTTTGTCTGTACCGGTCCACTGATCGGGCGGCTGGCTGACCGGATCGGGGTCGGGCAGAGTTTTCTTTTTCTGGGTTTCGCCTATATCCCTGTCCTGCTGGTGTCGATCTGGCTGTTTCTTGGTCAGTTGCCTGGGAGAAAGCAATCATCACCTCAGAGTCACTGAGAAATACCCAAAACCGATATCGCACGCGAAGCCGCGAAGAACGCGAAGAAAATCCTGAACCAATTAGGCCACAGACAGAGACGGACAACGTCTGACACAAGCCTTTACCAGGCAGGAATGCAGGGGATAACCCTGCTCTTTTTCCGTGAGTCTGGGCGAGGAAATCTTTGCTTATTTTTCGTAATTTTCGTGCTTTTCGTGGACAAAGATCTATCGCCTTCGCGGCTTCGCGTGAGGCTGATTTTGATCCAAGGTGCTGATCTGCTTCCGTCGCTGAGAGCGGTAAGAAAGTCTGTAGCGAACGCCTGAATTGAGCAACTGTAGTTATTTGCAGTAAAACTCATTAAAAACTTGCAAATACATAAAAATAAATGTTAAAAGGTCGCTTACTACTTCTTCTGTTTATGAAATTCTCTCCCGTGCAATACTGGACACATTGCCGGGAGATATTTGTTTGCGGAGAGAAATTTAAACAGGCCCAGTCATGACAGACTGGGTCTTTTTTTATTTCCACTGGTCCGAACCAGTCTGGACTCTCAGGCTGTTGGTATAATTGGTGTAATTGGAAACCTGCAGGCACACATGGCACGGGCTTTGTCGTGATACACTGTGAAGACAGAAGGTTCTGCTGAAACAAAATTACGGAGGTGTTGATGAGGAAAAATATTCTTTCCGGTGTGACCCTTATGCTCCTCGCCGGCATGGTGTCGACAACCTGGTCAGGGGAAACTGGCGCTCTGGGGGTTGTCGATGGCAGATTGGCCGCGTGCCCCACGTCCCCCAACTGTGTCAGCAGCCAGGCCGATCCTCAGGATCTCAGGCATTACATTGCGCCCTTGGCCTATCAGGGCGATCGAGAGAGCGCTCGGGAGAAGCTCGTCACGCTGCTTGAAGGGCAAAAGCGGGTCTCTTTGGTCGTCCGGAACGATGACTATCTGCGTGCCGAGTTCAGATCTCTGCTGTTCCGGTTTGTCGATGATGTTGAATTCTATCTGGCCGATGAGGGGCGTATCGATGTGCGCTCTGCTTCCCGGCTTGGCTACAGCGACCTCGGTGTCAATCGCAAGCGGATTGAAAAGCTCAGATCAGAGTTTGAGTGACGAGGACGCTGCGCCGGAAAGACATTCGCTCTGATTATATGGCGTAGTGCTGAAGGTCAGGAGCGATCCCCGCTGTCCAGCCAGGGTTTGTTTCTCGATCCCCCTGATTGCCCCTTTCCGTTTCGGCAAGCGCCTGTCGGCTTAATACTCCTCTTCGTCAGGTTCTGCCGTTGCTCTCGCCTTTCAGCGGCTCAAGCGTCATGCGTCGCGTGCTGGCGATACATCCTGAGGATGATGTTGCGCGACAGGAACATGGCGACCGTTGCGGCGACAAGTTCGGTCACCAGACGGGCAGCGAAGACACCGTCCAGTCCCCACAGGTAGGAGCCCAGATAGGAGAGCGGGACGAGCAGCACGAAGGTCCGCAGCAGGCTGAGCAGGGCTGAAAGGCCTGGTTTCTGAACCCCGGTCAGGCAGAAGGTGCTATAGCGGAAGGCTTCTGTCACCCCGTATCCGAAACAGATGATGCGGATCGCCCGGATCATAACATCGATGACCTGAGGATCGCTGGAGAACAGTCTGGCCATGTACGGAGCCAGCAGAAAGAAGGCGACGGTGGTCGCCAGTCCATAGATCAGGGCGAAATGACGCGTGACCCTCTGTGCCTCGAGGATGCGCGGGTAGGCCTTGGCTCCGTAGTTCTGAGCGACGAAGGGGACCAGGGAGACACCGATCGACATCGGGATCATGAAGGCGAAGGTTTCCAGCCGCGCGGTGGCGCCGATAGCGGCGACGGCGGCAGCCCCGTAACCGGCGATGATGCGCGTGACCACCGCCATCGACAGCGGGTTGAGCAGGTTGCCGAGGATGGTCGGCACACTGATGCGCAGGATACTCTTCCAGGATCTCAGCAGGCGCTTGCGCTGCGGGATCTTCCAGCGGATCAGGTTGTGCCTGAAGGTCAGGATATAGAGCGGAAAGAGCAGGGAGAAGATCTGGGCGATAACGGTGGCAAGCGCCGCACCGCTGATCCCCATGGCCGGAACCGGTCCGAGTCCGAAGATCATCAGCGGGTCGAGAACGAGGTTCAGCAGGGTACCGGTCATCATCGAGACACTCGCCGCCCGGGTATCGCCGGTGCCGGTCAGGATCTGGGTCATGATCGCCGGAACGGCCATGACGATAGCGCCGGCGAACCAGATGCGCATATAGCTGATAACCTCGTCAAGAACCTGCCCCTCGGCCCCCAGGGCGGCAAACAGTGGACTGACACTCAGCTGACCGACGATCATGATCAGCAGAGAAAAGAGCAGGGCGAGCAGCAGCGCATGGGTGGTCAGACGTTTGGCGTTATCGCGGTCGTTACTGCCGATGGCGTGGGCAATGATCGCCAGGGCGCCGGTGCCCAGGCCCATGGTGATAAAGCGCAGGATCATGACCACCGGAAAGGTGAACGACATGGCTGCCAGTTCGGTGGTTCCCAGGCGTGAGACGAACCAGGTGTCGGTCAGGTTGTAGGCGTTCATGGCAAAGGTGCCGGCCAGCATCGGTATGGCCATGCGCAGCAGGGTGCTGGTCACCTTCCCTTCGGTCAGGTTATGGCGGCGGTTCGGTTTGAAGTTACTGCTTTTCATGGTTGTTCTCTGTTTCGTTCTGGTGCCTGAACTGGCTGGTGTAAAGCCGCTGATAGGCGCCCTTTGCGGCCAGTAAAGTTGAATGAGTTCCCTGCTCGATGACGCGCCCCTGATCGATGACAATCAGCTGATCGGCAGCGACAATGGTTGACAGCCGGTGGGCGATGACAAAGCTGGTGCGCCCCTGCATCAGCTGGCCGAGGGCCTTCTGGATCTGCATCTCGGTGCGGGTATCGACGGAGCTGGTCGCTTCGTCGAGGATCAGGATCGCCGGGTCGGCGAGGATCGCCCGGGCGATGGTGACCAGCTGGCGTTGCCCCTCGGAGAGGTTGCCGCCGCGCTCCGAGAGCAGGGTGGCGTAGCCCTGGGGCAGGCGGCGGATGAAGCCGTCGGCGTGGGCCAGGCGGGCCGCTTCGAACACATCTTCGTCGCTGGCGGCGAGGCGACCGTAACGGATGTTTTCCAGTACCGATTCGCTGAACAGGAACGACTGCTGCAGCACCACACCGAGCTGGCGGCGCAGGCTGTCACGCGAGACCTCGCGGATATCGGTGCCGTCGATCAGGATGCGCCCCTCATTCACCTCATAGAAGCGCGACAGCAGGTTGACCAGGGTCGTCTTGCCGGCCCCGGTATGGCCGACCAGGGCGATCCGCTGGCCTGGCTGTGCATGCAGGGAAACCTCCTGGAGAACTGGGGTGCCGGGAACATAGGCAAAGCTGACCCGGTCGAGCACGACATCCCCCTTGACCCGGGGCAGATCCGGCTGCGGCTGAGCGCTGCTCTGTTCCGCTTCGCTGTCGAGCAGATTGAAGATCCGTTCGGCGCCGGCCAGGGCGGCCTGGACCTGGTTATAGAGCCCGCCCAGTTGGCGCAGCGGATCGGCAAAACGCCGTGAATAGGAGATGAAGGAGGCGATGGTGCCGATCGAGACCATACCACGGATCGCCAGCCAGCCGCCGATGCCGCAGAGGATCGCCACGTTGAGGTTGGCCAGGATGCCCATCAGCGGCATGACGATCAGCGCCAGCGACATGGCCCTGATGCCGACGTTGCGCACGTTTTCGTTGGCTTCGTCGAAGCGGGAGAGGATGGTTTTCTCCTGGCCAAAGGCGAGGATGACGCGTTGGCCGCTGTAGGCCTCCTCAAGGACGCCGTTCAGGGTGCCGAGGTTGCTCTGGTAGCTGCGGAAGGCGTTGCGGGTGCCGCGTCCGACCAGCGCGACCAGGGCGATCATCAGCGGAAAGACGAGCATCGAGCTGAGGGCCAGCCAGGGGTTGAGAAAGAAGATCACCGCCAGAACCCCGATCAGGGTCAGGACCCCGGTAAACAGCTGGGTGATGTTCTGGGTCAGGACGCGGTTGATGGCGTCGATATCGTTGGTCAGCCGGCTCATCAACTCCCCCTGTCGACGTTCGTCGAGAAAGCTCAGCGACAGGGTCTGAATATGGCTGAACAGCTCGCCGCGCATGCGGCGCATGGTCCGCTGGGCGATGTCGGCGATCAGCACCCCCTGCCCCAGTTCGGCAAGGGCGGAAAGGGCATAGGCGCCGAGCATCAACAGAACCATCTTCAGCAACAGCGCAGGTTGGCGTTCGACCAGCTGGTCGATGGCACGACCCATCAGGTAGGGGGTGGCAATGGTCATGGCGGTGCCGAGGGTGGCGATCAGCAGGACCAGGGTCAGGGTGACGTAGTACGGCTGCAGGTAGGCCAGCAGGCGGCGCAGGGCTTTGCCCGCCTCTTTGGGCCGCTCGGTACTGTGGCGACCCCCATGGCGGCCACCGGAGCGCGGCATGCCGCTCATTATCGCTGTCGGCTGCTGGCGACGGGTGGTTTCACTCATGAGGGCCTCCTGCCGGTGCTGGAGGTTCGCCGAGCTGCGACCGGTAGATATCCCGGTAGACGGCGCTGCTGGCCAGCAGCTCATGGTGGGTGCCGATGGCACTGATCCGCCCCTGGTCAAGGATGATGATCCGGTCTGCGAGCAGGACCGTGCTGATCCGCTGAGCGACAATGATACGGGTCGTATGGTTGGCGGTTGCCACCAGCAGCCGGTCAAGGGCCTCCTGCAGGCGGATCTCGGTTTCGATGTCGAGGGCACTGGTCGAGTCATCGAGAATCAGAACCCTGGGTTTGATCAGCAGGGCCCGGGCAATCGCGACGCGCTGGCGCTGGCCGCCGGACAGGGTGATGCCGCGCTGCCCGACCTGGGTCGCATAACCGTCGGGCAGGCCCATGATAAAGTCATCGGCCTGGGCGGCTTTAGCTGCGTCCCGTACCTCTGCATCGCTGGCCTGCGGGCGGCCGTAGCGGATATTGTCGGCCACGCTGCCACTGAACAGCACCGATTCCTGCAGGGCCACGCCGATCTGGCTGCGCAGAGAAGCGAGATCGAGCTTTCTGATATCGATGCCGTCGAAACTGATGCTGCCGCCTGAGACATCGTAAAAGCGCGGAATCAGGTGGATCAGGGTCGATTTTCCTGAGCCGGTGGCGCCGATGATCGCCAGGGTTTCTCCCGCTTCAGCGACGAAGGAGATCTCCTGCAGGGCGGCTTCCGCCTGTTCGCCGGGGTAGGAGAAGCTGACCTTGTCGAAGACGATCCGTCCCTGCGGCTGGACAAGGGGGAGGGCATCAGCAGCCGGACCTACCTGTTGTTCGCTGTCGAGGATTTCGAGGATCCGGCCGGCCGAGGCGTCGGCAGCGGCAATCGGCCCGAGCATGCCGAGCAGCATCAGCAGCGGAAAGAGGGCAAAAGACAGGTAGTTGACCGAAGCGACAACCTCACCGACGGTCATGGTTCCGCTTATTGTGGCTGAACCGCCAATCCAGACCGCTGCGACGATGGCCAGGTTGAGCACCAGCAGCATGACCGGCGAGAAGACGGCCATCAGTCTGGCGACGACCAGCGTCTGCTCCATCAGCGCCTGGTTGGCTGATTCAAAACGTTCCTCCTCGTGAGCGGTGCGGACAAAGGCCTTGACGACGCGCATCCCGGCCAGGTTTTCCTGGAGGACCACGTTGAGCCGGTCGAGGCGCTGCTGGACCTGACGGAACAGCGGCTGGGCCTTGCGACTGAACAGCCAGGCCGCGATGATGGTGAAGGGGATAAAGAACAGCATCATCAGGGCCAGCCGCGGACTGGTGATGATCAGCAGGACCACGGCCCCGACCGCCCAGATCGGTGCGCGGGTGAGAATGCGCAACGAAAGCATGACGATGGTCTGAACGCTGGTGACATCGCTGGTCGAACGGACGATCAGGTTACCGGTCTGCAGCTGGTCGAGTTCGGCAAAGGAGAAGCCCTGAACCTTGCGGATCAGGGCGCTGCGCAGATCGGCGCCGAAATTCATCGAGACGCTTACCGACAGGTAGTTGTTGGTCAGGGCGAAACAGGCTGAGAGCAGGGCCGCGCTGGCCATCAGCAGGGCCGTGGTGATGACGACCCTGAGATCGCCCTTGGCAATCCCATCGTCGATGATCCGCTGGGTCAGGTGAGGAATCAGCAGATCGGCGACAACCATGGCCAGCAGCAGGAGCAGGGCGGCGATCGCGGTCAGGCGATAAGGGCGCAGAAAAGCGGAGAGGCGCAGCAGGGATCTCATCTGGTCTCCCCGGTCTGCTCGTTGCTCAGGCTATCGCCGTCACACCCCCTGTCTTCCGCCGCCAGGTAGAGGTAGACCTTGAACAATGAAGATTTGAGGGTCTTCTGTTCTTCCGCGGACAGCGCGGAGGCCATCTCCTGATCCAGCTCGACAAAGGAGGTGAGGATTTCGTTCTGCAACTGCCGGGCTTTGAGCGTCAGGTAGACCCGGACGACACGCTGATCCGCTGCGTCCCGGCGCCGTTCGATCCAGCCATCCCGTTCCATCCGTTTCAGGGTATTGGTCGCCGTTGCAGGAGTGATCTTGAGTGATTCCGCAAGGATATTCTGGGCCATGCCGTCGTTTTGCCAGAGCCTGGCGAGCAGGAGTCCCTGGGCGTGGTGGAGACCGATGCTTTTCAGTTTTTCCCTGCGCCGATGCCCGACCAGCCGGCAGACATTGGCCAGCAGCTGGCCGACCCCTGTCTGTTCATTGATGTCGAAGAGTGAAGTCATAGGTTCCTTTATTAGCTAGCTGAAGATTAGCTAGCTAATAATACGACTGCGCCGCCGGTTGAGTCAAGGGGGACGAATGACCGCTTATTGGTGAAAAGACTGTCCCCCACCTGTCTCCAGCAAAACCGGAATCCTGGCGGAAAGAACGACGATGAATGCCGGGACAGCGTTTTTTGTGAATAAAAATGGCCCGTCGTTTTTGACAAACCAGCCAAGATCTTAAATAATTACAAGGTCACGTAATCTTTGCCTGCATAGAGAGGTTATTTCTTCGCGCTATGCCATCTTCTGATAATCCATCCCGGCACCTGATGCTGAGTCAGCCGATCTATGATCGTCACAAAGCTGCTTACGGTTTTGAGCTGGTTCCGGTCGACAGCAGGTTTCAGCCGGCGTCAGAGTCTGAAAGCGAGATCTCCCTCAACGATGAAATGATCATGGACCTTGCCGCCGGGATCACCGGTCAGCTGGCCATCTATTCCAAACCCCTGTTCATCAGTCTTCCCGACTCGCTCTTGCGCGACGACAGCTTTCTGGCATCCCTGTCCAGGCAGATCGTCATTCAGGTTTCGCCCACCATCGACAAGCAGGATCTGCTGGCCGGGTCGATCGAAAAATGGAAAGATTACGGCTATCAGTTTCTGCTCGATGGCTTTGACTTCAGTCCGCAGCACAAGGAGCTCCTCCATCTGTTCAGTTACGCCAAGATCGATGCCATCAGCTATTCGGCGGAGGATTTTTCCCTGGGTGTCAAATATCTTCCGCAGTCAAACTGCCGGTGGATTATCAAAAATCTGGTCACCGAAGAACTCTATTCCGCGTTTTGCGATCATCAGGCTACGCTTTTTCAGGGTTATTACCTCGCCAGGCCGGTCCCGGTTGAGGGGGTGGCGCTCAGGAATAAGGTCAACGGCTCGGTCAGTCTCGGGCGCATGATCAGCGAGCCTGATGATGAAATTGAGGGGCTGGTCGGAACTGTCTCAAGCGATCCAAATCTGGTCATTCAATTGCTGAAAATCATTAACAGCCCCTTGTGTGCTCTGCGCCGCCCTATCGAGTCGATCAGAGATGCTGTCCTCTACCTGGGAATGGGGCAGGTGCGCAAGTGGATCCTGATCATGGCACTGCTGAATACCCGTTCGGTCTCCAGGGGAACCATCCGGCTGATATTGACGCGGGCCAAGGCCTGTGAGCTCTATGCCTCAACGGATTTGCAGGCCGCTCCCGAACAGGCCTTTCTGACCGGAATCCTGTCCGGAGTCGAGCTGCTCTACGGTCTTCAGCCTGAGGCTTTTTTTGAACAGGTCAGTCTTGATCCGGCGATTTGTGACGCTGTACTGAGCGCGCAAGGGAGCCTGGGGCAGATCCTGGCGGATTGTCTGAAGATTGAAAGCCTGTTGATGCAAAACCAGGTTGCCGCGGCCCAAAACTGTCCCGAATCACTCGTCAAGGCCTATGCCGAAGCAGGCGAATGGGCCGAAAATGTTCTGAGCCTGCTGGCCGATTGAACCTTTAACAGATTGTTGATAGCTCTTATCTGCAGGTGACAACCCTTTCCTCCCGCCGGATGTTCTCGTTAGCCTGGTTGCTCAGGATCCGGGGGCGTCCTCTTGCTATTTATCCGGCTCCGCAGCTAAACTGAAGCCATGGATTCATTGACCCAGATGACACTCGGGGCGGCAGTCGGTGAGGCGGTCCTCGGCCGGAAAATCGGTAAGAAAGCGCTGCTATTGGGAGCGCTCTGCGGGACTCTGCCCGATCTCGATGTATTCATTCCTTATGCCGATCCGATCAGGTCCTTCACTTACCACAGGGGATTCAGTCACTCGCTCTTTGTCCTGACCCTGCTGACCCCGGTCATTGTCTGGCTGATTCTCAAGCTGCATCCGAGGATCAAAGATCACAGGAACGCCTTGCTCTGGCTGGTCTGGCTCAGCTTTATCACCCACATTCTGCTCGACTGCCTGACCGTTTACGGAACGCAGATCTTCTGGCCGCTCTGGAGCTATCCGGTCGGTTTCGGTTCGGTGTTTATCATCGATCCTTTTTATACGGTCCCGCTGCTGACCGGGGTCATCGCTGCCCTGGTGATGAGCCGCAGTGGCCAGCGCGGCTTCCGCTTTAACGCCATCACACTGGGGTTGAGCAGCCTCTACCTGGTCTGGAGCCTTGCCGCACAATACTATGTGACCCAGGTCGTTGAAGCTTCACTGGCCAGCCGGTCGCTTGCCTATGACCGGCTGCTGGTCAGTGCCGGACCACTCAACACCCTGCTGTGGCGGATCGTCGCCGTGCAGCCAGGCGGGGACTATATCGAGGGCTACTATTCGCTGGTCGACGGTGAGCGGAAACTGACCTTCAGTTTCCATGAAAGTCAGCAGGAATATCTCGCGCCGCTCTCCGGGCAATGGCCGGTGGAACGCTTGTCATGGTTTACCAAGGGGTTCTACAAGGTGACTCTAGAAGGGGACGAGGTGGTGATGACCGATCTGCGCATGGGGGCGGAACCAAGCTATGTGTTTTCCTTCGTTGTCGGCCACGCCTCTTTGCAGGCTCAGGCCCCGGCCGTCCGTCAGCTGGAATCCGGTCGCGATCTCGGTTTTTTAAAGAAGGCCTGGCAACGGCTCTGGTCAGCAGCGGAGAGCTAATGTTTCGGTTAGCTACGGCTTTTCTTCTTTTTCCTGTTTCTTCTGCGCGTCGGCATATCTCTGCCCCTGTTCACAGCTTGGTGTTTTAAGTGGGCATTTAAGCGGGCAGACCGGGCAGATCTTTGTCTTATCTGTATCTTCTTTACCCGTTGCCGGTGCTCTGGCGGCTGAATGCTTTTCAGACATAGCGATCTTCCTGTAACGAATGGACTCCTTGTATTTGAACCGGACTGACATTGATGTGTCAATGCTAGATCGTGCCCATCCGGAAACTCCGGTGGGCACAACGTCGAGTCATGTCAGTCCTTAGTCCACGGAAATCACAGAAATCACGGAAAAAAAACTATTTGACCACAGAGGACACTGAGAAAGGGCATTGAAATTTAAAGGTCAGATCCTAAAAAGCAGGGTCATGTCAGTCTTTTGTCCACGAAAAAGCACGAAACTCACGGAAAAAATCAGAATCTGTTTCATCTCAGAGACACCGAGGTCCCGGAGAAAAGCTTAATCCGAAGGTTGCCTGTATTACTTATAACTCCTCCATTCCTGAAAACGCGAACCCGTCTGACTTTGTCTGTGTGGGTCTGTGGCCAAAAACAGATTTTCTCTGTGTCCTCAGCGTCTCTAGGGAGCGTAGCGAGCGGGCATGAGAAGAGAAAAGCTATTATTGCTGAATCGAAGAGATGGTGTTCTTAACCGTTCCATGTCCGGTGAGGGCCGATATCGATATGGCGAAAGGTGCTGTATTTGCCGAGGCCGCCAATTTTGTTGTCATTGTACATCTTCAGACAGAGGTCAAAAAGGGACTGCCTTACAGACAGGTGGGTGGTAATGTCTGCGGCATTTCCCAGGGTGTGCTGAGACTTTGGGGCACCACCGACCTCTTTGTTATGTTTTGCGCAACGATATCCGCTGGTGACAGTGACAGAACTGCCAAGCTGCTGTTCAATGCCTTTTACCAGGCTGATCACTTTCTCCGAGATATTGTTTGCACAGCAGCAGGGGCAGGAAAAATCACTTCTGGATACAGACATAAGTTGTGTGTCCTTTTCATTTAGTCAATAAAACTGTGCTCGCCTGAGTATTTGTCTTTCAGAGATTTTTGCAGGGATCTGATTTTTTCCTGAAGTGCCTCTGTCCCTGTTTCATTTTTCAGTCTTTTGATCTCCAGATCTTTTTTCAAAAGTTCCAACTGCTGAAATGCGATGTAGCCTTCAACATATTTGGCCCAGTTTGAAAAACCTATATTCTGCATATCCCAATCGAGAGATTGGATGTTTTTCAGGTCGTTACTGCTGACACTGAAGGTGAGCTTTTGATCCTTAGGCAATCTGTTTCTGTAGAATGCGAGTTTCTGCTGCTCGGTTAGTTCTGCAGAACTATTGAGCAGAAGGTTGAGCAGGTTTCGATAATCGCTGAGAGCACCATTGATTTTGTTCATGACCTGCTCAGATTCCTCCTGGCTGAAGGAAATCTGTTGATCTTTTTCCTTTGCTGCGAAACAGCAAGAGCAGAAAATGAAAATGCTTATAAAAAGAAAGATCAGTGATCTTAGCATGTATAGCTCCATTAATGAGTTTATTGCTCATATGATATAGCCATGTTAAATAAAGTCAACGGTGTAGACGTCTTGAAAGGCAATTTGGGGTTCAAAACCGCCCTTACGCAGAGCCGCAGAGAAAACCAGGCCAAATCCAAGGTCAAAGTTTCCATTCCTATAAAGGGCCCAGTCTTTCTCGGTGTTCTCCGTGTCTCAAGCAACCGCAGGGCGCGGGTGGTGTCAGATTTTCCATGGAACAGACGAAAAATGTTCAGGATTTTTTCACCACGGAGCCGCAAAGGGCCGGGAGAAAAGCTTAATCCGAAGGTTTGTCCCTGTGGGGCTGTGGCCCCAAAAACAGATCTTCTCTGTGTTCTCAGCGTCTTGAGAGAGTGTAGCGAGCGGGCGTGAGATCGGTTTGGGCGCTTGAAACTGAACTGTCTGGGGTATATACTCTTGGTATATATTTTGGAGGCGCTTATGAAAACAGCAAAATTATTTCAAAATGGAAAAAGTCAGGCCGTCAGGTTGCCGAAAGAGTTTCGCCTGGAAGGGACTGAGGTTTACATCAAGCAGGTCGGTAATGTCGTTCAACTCATTCCGATGACCGATTCCTGGAATAGTTTTCTGGCCAGCCTCGATAAATTCTCCCCGGATTTTATGGCCGACCGGGGGCAGCCTCCGCTGGAGAATCGGGAGGAGTTCTGATGATTCTTCTCGATACAAACATCTGCATCTATATCATCAAGCGCAAGCCCGCTGAAGTTCTGAACCATTTTCAGAAGTATCATCCCGGAGATATTGGTCTCTCTTCGATCACCTTGGCGGAGCTGCACTACGGTGTCGCCAAGAGTCAGTCTCAACAACGTAACACTGAAGCTCTTTCGGAGTTTTTGATTCCTTTTGAAATCCTGCCATTCGGGAATGAGGCAACTCAAGCTTACGGAGTCATCAGAGCATCCCTTGAACGTGAGGGAAACGTCATCGGCGCGATGGACCTGCTCATCGCTGCCCATGCGATTTCTCTTAATGCTGTTCTGGTGACCAACAACACCCGAGAGTTTGAACGCGTTCCGGGATTAAAGCTGGAAAACTGGGTCAGTTCAACAAGCTGATGAGCCATAATTCAACAGCATTTCACCACTAAAGTCACAGAGGACACTGAGATAGGGGCAATCTTTCTACGCGGCCTCTGCGTCTCGAGAGAGCGTAGCGAACGGGCGTGAGATCAAGCCTTAGATTGTCCACGGAAAACACGGAAACCACTGAAAAAATCAAACACAGCCTCGCGCAGAGACGCGGAGGACACAGAGCCAGCGTCACCCTATGGCATAGGGGGGATTGAGGGGGGTGATTTTCTGTTACTATCAAGACATCTGTAGCAAAAGATTAAGGACGTCCTATCCGCCCTTATCCGCCTGTATCTGCGGCTAAAGACAGATTGAGGGTTTGCTCCGCGCCCTCTGCGCCTCGAGAGAGCAAAGCGAACGGGCGTGAGATTGGTTTTGAGCTGTTCTCTGAAGATAATCAAAATCAGTCTCGCGCAGAGCCGCAGAGAACGCTGAGATAACCAGGTCAATTTCAGGTTCTATCCTGTTTATCCCTTGCATCCCTGTAAAAGAAAATGTTGAGTTTGCCTTTGTCCGCCTCTGTCTGTGGCCAATCCGCTTCAGGTCTTTCTTCGCGTTCTTCGCGACTTTGCGTGAGATAAAGATTGCCAGGTTGAGAAAGGGCATTGAAATTTAAAGGTCAGATCCTGAAAACAGGGTCATATCAGTCCTTCGTCCACGGAAAACACGAAACTCACGGAAAAAAATCAGAAGCTGTTTCACCACAGAGTCACTGAGGACTCTGAGAACAACTGAATCCGAAGGCTGCCTGTATTCCTTGTAACTCCTCCATTCCTGTAAACGGGAATCCGTCTGACTTTGTCCCTGTGGGTCTGTGGCCAAAAACAGATTTTCTCTGTGTTCTCTGCGTCTCGAGAGAGTGTAGCGAACGGGCGTGAGATCGGTTTTGGTTGTCCTCCAATCCCTGCTAAATAATTCATTATTAAGTGACCCAGGTCACTAAGCTATTAAAAACATTAAAATCCTTGATGGCCCTGATTTTCAGCAGTATAACGGAAAAAGTATTTCATCACATGGAATGGGGTTAAGGGGGGGGTAACGGATGATCGGGCTCATAACAGATTGGATCTATCAGGACATCTGCCAATGAGCTACTACGATCATAACGCCGATCAGTTCTTCACTGAAACCTTCTCCCTCGACATGACCGAAATCTACGCGCCATTTCTGGCCCGCCTGCAACCCGGCAACAGAATCCTCGATGCCGGTTGCGGCTCCGGCCGCGATGCACTGGCCTTCAAACAGAGTGGTTTTGAGGTAGCAGCCTTCGATGCCAGCCCGCAGTTGGTCAAGCTGGCCCGTACGCAGACCGGCATCGCTGTGCAGTGTTCAAGCTTTCTTGATTTTCAGGAAAAACCCGATAGCTTTAACGGCATCTGGGCCTGTGCCTCGCTGCTGCATCTGCCTCCAGCGCAGCTGCAACAAACGTTTCTTCACCTGGCAACATTTCTTGCCCCCGGTGGAGTGTTCTACTGTTCCTTCAAATACGGTGACGACGAAATCGAACGTGGTGGCCGTTACTTCACCAACCTAAATGAAAAGCGCTTACAAGATGTTATCCGCGTTACAGGTTTAGAGATCGACACAATCTGGCATACCGAAGACCGGCGATCGGAACGGGTAGGGGAGTTTTGGTTGAATGGATTGTTGGTGAAAATCTGATATGAGGGGTTTATGGCGCTTGAGGATTACATTGATAAATTCAGCCATCTGAACATGAACGCCAGTGGTGGACGCAAAAGTCCCCATAAGGTCTGCATGTTGTTGGCGGTGATGGATCTGATTCAGGCGGGGAAGATTCACAGTAACCGGATTGAATTGGATAAGGTGCTCAGGGAGCGCTTTACCCATTACTTTGAGCAATTCCGTCAGGGGAATGACAGCGATAAACCGGAGTTGCCGTTCTTTCACCTACACAGTGAAGGCTTTTGGCAGCTGATCTATCAGACTGGTTACTCAGCCGCTAACGTTGAAAGATATTCACAAAAAGCCGTTTCCCATGCGACTATCGATCAAGAGCTTTTCGATTATATGAAAAGCCCCATCGTCTCTAACGATCTCAAGATCGCCCTCACCGAAAACCTCACCAACTTGCCGGAACTGTTTACCCAATGGTTGCACACTATCGGCAAGTCGGACAAAACCGCCAAGAATTACCTGCAGGCGGTACAAAACTCGATTTCCAACTGGCTGGCCGATGCCGGACTGGTTTCCGAACCGCTGACGGAGATTAGATCTTATCGCAAGGTTTACGAGCTGACCGAAAAGGCCAAACAGCTGGATCAGTTCCAGGTGCGCGACAGCAAAGGCAATGGTATGTACAGCGCCGCGGTCAATTCCTATGTGTGTTTTCTCTCTGATCTGTCTCAGGTCGATCTCAAATCCGATGTTCAGCAGATCTTGGAAGACAAAGCCCTGACCGATACCGAAAAGACCATCATGACCAATGCCCGCATGGGGCAGGGGCGGTTCCGGGAGCAGTTGGTTGCCATGTGGAATGGCTGTGCCGTGACCGGCTATGCCGATAAGCGCTTACTGGTCGCATCCCATATCAAGCCGTGGAGTAAATCCAATAACCAAGAACGGCTGGATAAGTTCAACGGCCTGTTGCTGCTGGCCAATCTGGATAAGGCCTTTGATCTGGGGTTTATCTCGTTTGCGGATACTGGGCAGGTAATGATTTCCAGTCAGTTGGAACAGCCGGAGGTGTTAGGGATTAAAGAGGGGATGGCGTTTCATGTGTGGCCGGAGCATCGGCAGTACTTGGATTTTCATCGTAGTGGACTTTTTAGACAATAGCCTGAACCAAAGTTATGGGATGAATTGAAATTTCATGCTTTTCGGAGGGAAAGATGGCACGACGTCGTACTTCAACAGCAGAAGACATTATGGAATTAACCAGTAAGCTGCCATGGTGGGGTGGTGTATTGCTGGCTATTATTTCTTTTATTGTATTGCATTTTATCGCATCTAGACCGGTTACTCCGGTAACCGACCTGCAACAGATAGGGCATACTTTCGGTCAGCAAATTGGCAGAACTTTTGCCCTGTTCGGACAATTTATCCTGCCCATGTTGTTCTGTGTTGGCGCTTTGATCTCGTTTCTCAGACAGACGAAACAGCGAGACAATTATCGTAAGGTTGAAAAAGCTGAACCCGTTAATCCGCTCCTCAATATGTCCTGGCGCGAGTTTGAAGGACTGGTTGCAGAATTTTTTAAGAGACGTGGCTATGTCGTCAAATTGACCGGCGGTGACGGGCCAGACGGTGGGGTGGATGTTGTTCTAAGCAAAGGGAACGACAAGTATCTGGTCCAGTGTAAACAGTGGAAAGCGTATAAGGTCGGTGTCCAGATTGTTCGGGAGCTTTATGGCGTGATGTCAGCGACCGGGGCGGCGGGTGGCTTTGTTATAACTGCCGGGGAATTTACGCCGGATGCTATCGCTTTTGCAAAAGGTCTGAATATCAACCTTTTTAATGGTGCTCGATTACAGCAGATGATCCGTGATAATGACAAAGCTGCGGCACTTGAATTGGTGCAAGCTCAGGCGGAAATTGATGTACCGGTGATTCCCCGTTGTCCCAAATGTGGTGAATCTCTGGTCTTGCGCACAGCGCAGAAAGGCCCTAACGCCGGACAACAATTCTGGGGCTGTAGACGTTTTCCGCAATGTCGTGGTACTAGCCAAGTTTGAATGAGGCAAGGGCTGTAAAATATTGAAGTTAGGAATCAAATCTGCTTTGCCTTTTGATAAAGCTAAGGGCAGATTTGACCCCTTTGCTTTTTTTGACCCATTATGTGCACAAGTGAGTGCTTAAATTTTTCAAGAATTTTGTTTATAGGGAATGCGATGAATAGCAAAGGTTCGGAATGGAATAGGTGGGACTTACATTTTCACACCCCATCCTCGTATGATTATAAAGATAAGACAGTTTCAAATGTCGATATCATCAACGAAATGAAGAGAAGTTCAATAGCCGCGTTTGTTGTTACAGATCACCACGTAATTGATATTGATAGCTACAAAGAACTGAAGGAGTTGGGTGAAAAAGAAGGGATAACCGTTTTACCTGGCATAGAGTTTCTTTCGGATGCTAGAGGTAAAGAGCCAGTACACTTTATCGGTATATTTTCTGAAGAATCAAATATAGAACATATTTGGGGGCAAATTAAGCACAGAACAGATATCAATAAGGTGGATTCAGAAGGCCTTAGGGAAAATCAAGTTTATTGTGACCTTAAAGACACTATAGAATTGGTAAAGGCACTAGGTGGGATTGTCACAATACATGCAGGTGAAAAGAGTGGGAGTGTAGAAAATATCACACATTCACTACCTCATGGAACCGCTCAGAAAACAGAAATAGCGAAGGCTGTTGATATATATGAGCTCGGTAAGGAAAGTGACCAAGATGGGTACAGAAAGTTTGTTTTTCCGAATATCGGTAAAACAATACCAATGATTATTTGTTCTGATAATCATAACATTCAGAAATACCAAATAAAGCAGAAATTGTGGCTCAAGGGTGAGCCTTCTTTCAATGGGCTGAAATATGCCCTAAATGAACCAGAAAGTCGGTTCTATATTGGCGATGAACCAGAAATTCTAAAGCGGGTTAGGGATAACCCTACTAAATACATCAAATCCATCAACATCCGGAGAACAGGGAAAGAAGATGCTAGTTCAATGTGGTTTGAAGATATTTCCATACCAATGAACAGCGAGCTTGTTACTGTTATCGGACATAAAGGAAGTGGCAAGAGCGCTCTTTCTGACATTCTTGCTGTCTGCTCAGATGCTGAACATTCTGATGATTATATATTTCTCAACAAGCAAAAGTTTAAAAAGAAAGGTCTTGCTGATCGGTTTAGTGCTTTTGTTGAGTTTGAGAGCGGGAAAAAGTCCGAAGAACGCTTGCTCACTCATATAATCGATGAAAGCCAAGAAAGGCTTGTTAGGTACTTGCCTCAAAGCTACTTCGAAAAAGTTTGTAATGAAATTGATAAAGTAGATGCTTTTCGCTCAGAGATTGAGAAGGTCGTATTTCAATATGTCCCTACAGAGAAAAAAATGGGACAATCTACGTTTGAAGAGCTTATTGACCTAAAGAAAAGAGCTGCAGAGAAGGAAATTCATCATATCCACGAAGAGATACTCGAACTGAATGATGAAATTATAAAGCTTGAGAACCAATTTGATCCAAGTTTTAGAAAAAATCTTATTAGTAAAATTAAAGTGAAGGAGGACGAACTTACTGCCCATGAGTCTTCAAAACCAGAGATTGTCGAAGACCCATCAAGACACGCCGAGTCAGAAGATACCAAAGCGAAGAAAAAGGCTCTTGGAGAATTAGAATCTACAAAGTTAAAGATAGAAAAAGAGATTGAATCTATAACTAAGGGAATATCGGATAGGAACTATTTAATTGTTGAGGCAGAAAAGCTAAATCGCGATTTGAAGAACAAATATAGAGAGCTAATTTCAGTTATATCTGAAGGTAACGATGTTGCTCATAAGTGCGGATTTGACATTTCTAAAGCGATTCGTATTGAATTTGACGAAAGTGTAATTAGTAACAGTGTCCTTTTGTTGAAGGAAAGGAATGAAAAAGACGCCAAACTTATCAAGGTGGAAGAAGGTTGGGAGCAAAAGGAATATGAGTTGCTTTCGCCAGCTTCAAAACTCGAATCGTTGAAAGCTCGGATAAAGTGTATTCATTCCGAATTTACCGGAGAACAAAAGGCCTTCCAGGATTATTTAAGTACTCTGGCAGAGTGGAAGATAAGAAAAAGTGAAATTGAGGGTGATTTGGAAGCTGCTGACAGTTTGGTGTATATGCGAGAAAAGTTAGTCTATCTAGACAAAAACCTTGAATTAGATATCAACGTGAAAAGAGATTTAAGGATTAAGAAAACAATCGAAATTTTATTGAAAAAGAAAGAAATTCAAGAGTTTTATGAAGAGATAAAAGAAGAAATTTCTAGAAAATTATCACAATCTGATGTTTCCGGTCTTAGTATAGCCAGCTCTTTCTATTGTTCCAATGATTTTAAAAATACGATTCTACGAAATATAAAACAAAATAGAGTTGGTTCTTTTTATGGTAGCGAAGATGGAGCAACACTGCTTCAGGAAGAGCTAATTTTACCAACCAACTGGAATGACGAATCGTCCGTGGAAACCTTTTTACGTCGTTTCATAGAATATTTTGAGTTTGATAAGCGGGCTAGCTCTAAGAATGAAAAAACATTCATCGGGGAAATTATTAAGGATAGAAAGGAGCTATATAGTTATGTTTACGGGTTGAGCTTCATCGAACCATATTATGATTTGCGTCAAAAGGGTAAGAGTTTGGAGCAGCTATCTCCGGGAGAAAAAGGTGCTCTTCTACTTGTGTTCTATTTGGTGCTTGATAAAGAAGATATTCCTCTGATTATTGATCAACCAGAAGACAATTTAGATAACAATAGTGTTGCTAAGGTCCTTGTTCCCTATATAAAAGAAGCTAAGAAATACCGTCAAATTATTATGGTAACTCATAACCCGAATTTGGCCGTAGTAGCTGATTCTGAGCAAGTGATAAAAGTTAGTATAGATAAGGAAAATGGCAATGAATTTTGCTTCATATCAGGTGGTATAGAACATCCAATGATAAATGAGCAGATAGTAGAGGTCCTGGAAGGTACTATGCCAGCGTTTTCCTTAAGAAAAGATAAGTACCAGATTGCATAATATATATAATAAGGCAATCCAGCCAACGCCAAAAAGCGGTGTGGCAGAGTTTTGACGTTATCCTTTGGAATCATTATAGAGAAATAGGGGAGTTCGGGGGACAGGATCCTTATTAGATCTATAAATGCCCCTGAGTTACCCATCTGTGTCAAACTTTGTGGGTTTAAAGAGTTGTACCATAGAGTGTCAGGGCGGGGTGTTTCCGTGTTGACGGTTGAGAGACGGATATAGTCTTGTGACGCGCAGCAATAGGATTATCCGCTGCTTACCCATTAGTTTCAATCATTTCGGCCATATATGTCTAATAGGTTTTTTGTATGCATAACTTAAATTTAAAAGAAATAAGTCAGCGACTACGTGAATTTGCTGATGTGCGCGATTGGGAACAGTTTCACTCGCCTAAAAATTTGTCCATGGCCTTAAGTGTTGAAGCCAGTGAATTGGTGGAATGTTTTCAATGGCTTACCGAAGAACAGTCGTATGCTTTAAGCCGCAGTCAACTGAATGCTGTTGAAGAGGAAATTGCTGATGTTCAGCTTTACCTGATTCGCTTGGCAGACAAGCTGGGTGTCAATATTGCTGATGCAGTTGAGAAGAAAATTGAGAAAAACGGCGCTAAGTATCCCGCGGATAGGGTAAAAGGCAGTTCGAAGAAGTACACGGAGTACAAATAAGTGATCGCGAGGGTTGGATGATTGTTTATTCATCGACAAAAAGACATTTCATAGAAGATGTCCGCTCAAATAGAATGGCCGATATCATCGAAAATGAGGTGTCGAGAAAACTCAACCGAAACTCTCCGCGCAATGAAAAGCTCTCTTGGGAGCATTCACTTCAGTATATGTCTCAAATCCTCTGGGATGAGGAGATCCCATCATCTGCCGGGGTCGCTATCGAATACAACTTGCCGATGACAAATCGGCGCGTGGATTTCATTCTGACCGGAAAAGATCACCAGAGAAACGATACGGCTGTCATTGTCGAACTTAAACAGTGGGAGACAGTTGAAAAGACCAATAAAGACGCGATCGTCAAAACTCGCTTTGAGAGGGGCATTGTCGAAACCAATCATCCCTCTTACCAGGCTTGGTCTTATTCGGCATTGATTGAAGATTATAACGAAACTGTGCGGCAGGAATCGATCCGCCTACAGCCTTGTGCCTATCTTCACAATATGAAGTCTGATTCTGTTATCAGAGATCCTTTTTACACGCACCATATAGAAAAAGCGCCAATATTTATCTCACCAGACGCCCTGAAGCTTTCTGAGTTTCTGAAGCGCTATGTCAAATATGGCGATAGCGACAATATCTTATATCGTATTGAACATGGGGTTATTAAACCGTCCAAGAATTTGGCGGATGCTTTATCCTCAATGCTGGATGGGAACCCTGAGTTTTTGATGATTGACGATCAAAAACTGGTTTATGAAACAGCTATCGATTTGGCGCATAAGGCCCAGCTTGGAGAAAAACAGACGCTCATCGTTAAAGGTGGTCCGGGTACCGGCAAGTCGGTGGTTGCAATTAACCTGCTGACAGAGCTAACCAAGCGGGAGATGCTTGTCCAATATGTCACCAAAAATGCTGCTCCACGGGCAGTATTTAGCAAAAAACTAACCGGCATGAGAACACAAAATGCTATTACTCAGATGTTTAAGGGCTCCGGTGCATATACTGGGGTCAAGGCTGACCAATTTGGAGCGCTTATTGTTGATGAGGCGCATCGGCTGAATGAGAAATCTGGGCTTTACGGGAACCTTGGGGAAAATCAGATCAAAGAACTGATTTTGGGTTCGCGATTTAATGTCTTCTTTATCGACGAAGCACAACGAGTCACACTTCAGGATATCGGTAGTATTGGTGCTATTAAGCAGTGGGCTAATGAGCTGAATTCGACAGTTACTGAATTGGAATTGGCTTCTCAGTTTCGCTGTAATGGTTCGGATGGTTATCTTGCCTGGGTGGATAATAGCCTCCAAATCAGTGAGACTGCCCATCAAACCCTTGACGATATCGACTATGAAGTCAAAGTTTTTGATGATCCTTGTATGTTGCGCGCGGCAATTGAAGAGAAGAACCGTATAGCCAATAAAGCACGTATGGTTGCTGGCTACTGCTGGGATTGGAATAGCAAAAAGGACAAATCAGCCTACGATATTGTCCTCCCTGAATATGATTTTAAAGCGCAGTGGAATTTAACCGATGATGGTAGCTCCTGGATTATTGCTGAGAACTCGGTAAAGCAAATAGGTTGTATCCATACCTGCCAGGGCCTGGAGCTCGACTATATCGGCGTTATCATTGGTGATGATTTTGTTGTGCGTGATGGGGTCGTCGTTACGGATGCTGGCAAACGTTCTTCGAATGACAGGTCCATCCGTGGTTACAAAACCATGCTGAAAAAGCAACCTGAAAACGCGCGCAAGCTAGCCAGTGAAATCATCAAGAATACCTACCGTACGCTAATGACCCGTGGCCAGAAGGGGTGTTATCTGTTTTTTACCGATCCCGAAACCCGTGATTATTTTATTGCTTTAGCTAAGCGACAGGATGTTTCACCTGCGGTGGCTCCAGAACCCTATCAGGGGCTTGATTTGCCAGTTGTCTCGTTTGATGAAGCCAGACCTTTTGAGACACACGTTCCTGTTTACGATCTTCGCGCCGCTGCCGGTGGCTTCAGCGAGATGCAAATCATAGAGGACTTTGACTGGGTTGAACTGCCAGAACACATCCGGGTGAGTGAAGGAATGTTTGTTTTGCGTGTCGTCGGTGAGTCTATGAATCGACGCATTCCAAATGGATCATGGTGCTTGTTTAAGGCGAACCCTGGCGGCACCCGAAACGGTAAAGTGGTTCTGGTTCAGCATCGTGATATAGAAGATCCAGACCATGGGGGCAGTTATACGGTTAAGGTTTACTCTAGCGAGAAAATGATGGATGGCGATGCTTTGGTAAATAAGAGGATAACCCTTAAACCTGATACTACTGCTTTTGGCTACTCACCCATAGTCCTTGATGGTGAAGATGGAGATTTATTAGTACTTGGAGAGTTTTTGGGGGTTATTTAATTGTCCTTGGAGTGGGGGCGGATGGTTGCCGGGGAAGCGGGGTCGCGTCTTGCAATCTAGCATCAAAATACGGCAATGCAAGACTTGACCCTAGTGACTCTCTTGATGGTTCTGTGGCGTCCTCTATATAAAGGAGCCAGTCTTAAATGATGCACCTGACAGCCCCTGATGTAATGGAATGTCTCTTAGGCTGACTGGTTGATTCGGAGGAATTCTTGAAACTTTTCATCAAAACACTCCTAGTTGTTTTTCTTCTCATTGCTGCCGGGCTGCTGGCCTGGCCGGTCATGTCGGAAAGATTTATAGATAAACCGCTGCTTTCAGCGAAGATACAATCTGACAAGGATTTGCGGGCAGCTGGGGATATGCTGCCGCAGGCAGAGTCGCCAGATGTTACGGATTCAGAACCTGGCTTACCCGGTAACGATCATCCGCGCATTTACCGCTGGGTTGATGAGAACGGGCGGACGGTTTATTCCGATCAGCCGAATCACGCAGATGCCCAAGCGTATACGCCTAAAGAGTTGGCCCAGCTGAAGGTGTCTGGTGTGCCGCAGCCGGTCAGACCTGTCGAGTCTGTGACTAAGACTGCACCAGCTGTTGTTGAGCGTCCTGTTCAGGTAAGAGAGGTTCCTCCTGAATTTGAGTTTTCAATGACCAGTGCCGGATGGGAGAGGGAGTATGTTGTGTTGTCGGGGAGAATTTCCGGGGGCTATGCCTGTAAACAGCTTGAGGTATGGGCTTCCGCGAAAAGCGATGCCGGTGGGCGGGTTTGGGGAATTGATGTTGTCAGCTACAACGGATTTGGTTCGACATTGTATGAAATCAGGAGAAAATCGCGCACGAAGATAAACGGCAGGAGACCATGGTGGGAACCTCAAAGCGTTTCGGCAAGGTGTATGGATTGAAAAATATCAGATTGGGAACATTTTCTGTGTTTTAACTCTGTGATCTCTGCGGCTCTGCGTGAGGCTGGGTTTGATCTATTTTCGTGGTTTTCGTGCATTTCGTGGATAGTCTGAAACCTGATCTCACGCCCGTTCGCTTTGCTCTCTCGAGGCGCAGAGGGCGCTGAGGAACTCTCAATCTGTTTTTAGCCGCGGATACAGGCGGATAAGGGCGGATAGATAGCCCTTAATCTCCCAGCACTGGAAAAACTGGTATTCTCTAAGCCCTCCGTGTCTTTGTTTGGGATTGATTTTTAAATCATTATTCAAGAAGCTCTTTAAAAATAATCAAAATTCATAGACCGAAATCGTTTTTCAGAAAAATAGGGGGCTACCTTTGGCTTTATTAAAGACAAAGGTAGCCCCCTATTCTGCACTCTATATTGACAATGCTAGAAGGGATATTCGGGGTATAATAAAAAATGTATAAAAAAATGAAAATTCTATACATATTTAACGGGATATGTATAATTAATTCAGTTTTTTATACAGGTCGCCGTGGATATCTATAGAAAAGGCAAAATCTATATGCTTGTGTCTCTTGCCATGCTGCCACTTAAAAACATCGAACAGTGGGAAACCCGCGCGGTTCTAAAAAAATCGGCTGAAGCACACCGCTATCTGGCCGAGCTTAAAGGCATTGCTGCCAGCATTCCCAATGAAGCCATTCTGATCAATACCCTGGCCCTGCAGGAAGCCAAAGACAGTTCCGAGATTGAGAATATCGTCACCACCCATGACGAGCTTTACAAGGCCAACCTCTTTGAAGAGGCCCTGACCAACCCGGCCACCAAGGAGGTGCAGGATTACGCCTTTGCCTTAAAGCAGGCCTTTGCCACCGTGCGACAGACAAAACTGATTCGTTTGAGCGATATTCTCACCGTTCAGCAACATCTGGAGCATAATAGCGCCGGTCTGCGCCGTTTGCCCGGTACCGATCTGAAAAACGCCCGCACCGGACAGGTGGTTTACACTCCGCCTCAGCACCCGGAAGAGATTGCTGCGCTGATGGAGAATCTGGTCAGCTACATCAATGACGATTCCCTCTGCGATGCCGACCCCCTAGTCAAAATGGCTATCATCCATCATCAGTTTGAAAGCATTCACCCTTTTTACGACGGCAACGGTCGCACCGGGCGCATTCTCAATATCCTCTATCTGGTTGCCAAAGATCTGCTCAATCTGCCGGTGCTCTACTTAAGCCGCTA
Organism: Geopsychrobacteraceae bacterium; assembly: GCA_963676795.2. Classification (GTDB taxonomy): domain Bacteria; phylum Desulfobacterota; class Desulfuromonadia; order Desulfuromonadales; family Geopsychrobacteraceae. The sequence continues at coordinate 953,812 of CAXXTB010000002.1, forward strand.
TATCATCGAGCATAAGTCCGATTACTATGCCCATCTGCAGCAGGTCCGCGAGAATGGTGATTGGGAGCCATGGCTGATCTACATGCTCGACGGCATCAGCGCGACGGCGCAGAATACCATCTCCCTGGTCAGTCAGATGAAGATTCTGATGAAGGATGTTAAACAGCGCATGCGCACCCAGCTGCCCAAGATCTACCGTCAGGATCTGCTCAATAACCTTTTCAATTACCCGTACACCAAGATCGATTTTCTGGTCGAAGAGTTGGGCGTTACCCGCATCACCGCCACTAAATATCTGGAACAGCTTGTTGAGCTGGGCTTTCTGCAGAAACAGAAGGTTGGCCGCGCCAATTACTATATCAATGAACCCCTGTGTGCTCTGCTGTTGGCGCATTCCTGATGAAAGCTGGAATGGCTAATCGGGGTTGGACCAAGGGAAGGCATTGTAATCACGTATGAATCTTTTTTTTTGACGGTTTTTTCTATCTTAGCAGCCTGAATTTGCGGGTGAAGTGATATGTAAAAAATAATTCTCAATCTGCTTGTCGGGTCGGACCAGGGGAAGGCATTGTAATCACGTATGAATCTCTTTTTTGGGAAGGTTTTTTCTATCTTAGAAGCCTGTTTTTGAGGGTGAAATGATCTGTGAAAATAACTCAAAATCTGTTTTTAGCCGCGGATACAGGCGGATAATGGCGGATGGAAAGCCCTCAATCTTTTGTCACAGACTCACATACAGACAAGGGTGGACTTAAGGGTAACGACAGAAACTCTACTTTCAGCAGGCTCTGAGCGAGGCTGGGTTTGATCTATTTCCGTGGACAGCCTAGGTTTGATCTCACGCCCGTTCGCTTTGCTCTCTCGAGGCGCAGAGGGCGCTGAGGAACTCTCAATCTGTTTTTTGCCGCGGATACAAGCGGATAAGGGCGGATAGAAAGACCTCAATCTTTCATCACTGGAAAACTGGTTTTCTCTGTGTTCTCCGCGTCTCTGCGCGAGGCTGGTTTTGATTTTTTCCGTGGACAGTTTAAAACCTGATCTCACGCCCGTTCACTTTGCTCACTCGAGGCGCAGAGGGCGCTGAGGAAAACCTTAATCTGTTTTTTGCCGCGGATACAAGCGGATAAGGGCGGATGGAAAAACCTCAATCTTTTGCCACAGACCCACACAGACAAGGGCAAACTGAAAGGTAACGGCAGAAACGCAACTTTAAGCGATGGGTTACTATAATCAAATTCGGCCTCACACATGGAATGGTGGCCTGTCTTCTGTCGCTGCCGAAGAAAAACTTAAATCCGTGATCGAAGTTAGTTGACCTCTACGCACTATTAGTTGCATAGATTGCCAGTCACGTTCCTTGTGGAGAAGAACGCCATGGAGATTAATCTCAATCAACTGGAGAACCTGATTCTCCATCAGTCCTATAAGATCGACAAGGCCGTTGCCGGAACCGGTTACCTGCCCAGAACCGTGATCGGTGTCGCAACTTTTCTGCTCGATAATCAGGGGAATTTCGATCTGCTGACCGCGAAGCAACAGGTCACCTTCCGGCGCTTTCTGCAGCCACTGCTTGAAACAGATGCTGATGAGTGACGGTTAAGCGGGTGGGTGGAACTTTTTTAGCCGCAGATGCACGCGGATAAGGGCGGATAGAAAGACCTCAATCTTCGTCCACAGACCCACGCCGACAAAGGCTGGTTTTCTCTGTGTCCTCCGCGCCTCTGCGCGAGGCTGGGTTTGTTGTCTTTCTGTGACTTCCGTGTTTTCCGTGGAGAGCTTAAAACCTGATCTCACGACTATTCGCTATGCTCTCTTAAGGCGCAGAGGGCGCTCAATCTTGGCTAAGAATCTTACCAATCCTCCGGATAGTCAACGGCGGTCGCAGGGTCGTTGTAGATCAGCACCGCCTGCTCATCGCGCTCCATCACCTTGAGCGCCGTATCCACGGGAATCAGGACCAGCTTGCTCTGATGACGTGCCAGGGCAATCTTTCCCGCTTCGAGCTTGTCGGCAATCTCTTTAGTCGTATAGAAGCGCTTGATCCGTTTGGCCTCAACATAGCTGTAGGCTTCATCCCCCTCTGCAAGGGGCTGATGGTTGTTGGCAATCAGCTGCTTTGCTGCCGCCTGCTCTTCTTTCCGTTTCTCCTGCTGCTGACGTTCGATATTGCGCTGCCGATCAGCAGCGGACTGCTCTTCACGCTGTTTTTGCAAACGTGCTTTGGCTTCGGCATCAGCATTGACGCTCTGGCCCTTTTGGTTCTGTTTCTTCTCCATACGTTTATCGTGGGCGGCTTTTTTTGCCTGCTTTTTATTAATCACACCTGCTTTCAGCAGCTGATCCTGTAATGATCCCATAGTTTACTCCGCTTGTTTGGTTGAAGTGACGGGAGAATAGACCATTTTTTCGCTGGTGAAAACCGTTAACGGGAATCGGGCTAGGCGGGGTCGGATCAAGAGACGCTGCGGAGAAGATCTCAATCTTTTTTTAGCCGCAGATTCAGGCGGATAAAAAGCCCACAATCTTTTGCCACAGACCTACACCGAAAAAAGTTGGTTTCCTCTGTGTCCTCTGCGGCTCTGCGTGAGATATTTTTTGATCTGTTTTCGGTCTCTTCGTGGACCATGAATTTCTTTAGTGAGACTAGATTTTTGGATGTGCCCGAACTGTTTTAGACAAAGAAAAAGCCCCTGACGAATCAGAGGCTGTTTTCTTTAAGTGGTACCGAAGGCCTGAATCTAACAGCTCTTTTAAGTGTCTGAAAAATATAATATCTGTTTTTGGCTATTCGCATGAGTCCCCCAACAGGTCCCCTTATATTTCCAGGCTGTAGCTGGTTATGAGTCGATTGGGCTTAATTTCTTGACAACTGACAGAACCGCTTCAGCAGCCTGGATCAGGTCCAGAACAAGGCGTTCGCTGATATCCAGAAAACCTTCGTACTCTCCTCGATTTCTCAGGTTGTGGCAGTGTGCCAGCACTCGCCAAACTTCAGGTCCAACCTGGACCGTATGTTCCAGACACTGAAAAACAATATAGCGGTTTTCTGAACGGTAACCATACCAGCGTAATGCCGCCAGAGAGATTGCATGAGCAGCATTGTAGGCCAAATCAAAGCGGCTTTCCAGCGACAGGTCGGTATTGTGGGAATCCTTGAGCCTCGTTTGCCCAGATTTCAGCAGACCGTCAAATTCTCCCTGATCACCAGGTTCGATTTTGAGCTGGTTGATTTTGACGAGGTTTTCAAATTGCTGCAATGTCACTATCTGATCCGATCAGGAAAATTTTGGGTTGCTCAATAACCCTGGTAATAAAGCTATTACTGGAGCTTAGTTTGTTTTTGAGTTCTTGACCAGTGTATATTGTTGGATTGATCTGTCTCCCTAGTTGTGTTTCAAGCTCTGAAAAAACAGTAAGAAGATCAGGGTAGGTCACTTGGTCTGAGATGAGCATGATGTCTATGTCGCTGCTAGGTGACTCAGTTCCCTTGGCGATTGATCCGTAGATAAATGCAACTGAAATGACATCATTGTATTGAGCCAACGCATGACGTAACGGGTCTGCTAAACCGAAAGTTTTGCGGACAATTGCTTTGAGCTCTTCAAAGATAGGTGATGCTGGGTTTGCTTGAAAATGTTTTTGGTTGCCGATCTTGGTGATCGTTAAAAGACCTGCCGCAGAGAGCTTTTCAAGTTCTCGCAACACAGTTCCTGTCCCAATTCCTGCCAATGCGACAAGCTCTTTTGTGTAAAAGGACTTTTCCGTTTGTCCAAATAGCAGACGCAAGAGTTGTTGTTGGGTCTTTGTGAATAGGGCGTCAGCCCAATTTGCATTTTTAATTTCTGATCCCATAATGGGAACTATAGTACCCATTATGGGTAAAATCAAGACTGGTTTCTGATTTACTCCAGAAAAAGCTATCAAAACTGGCTGTACTCCAACGATTTTCAGGAAAGGATTTTGCTGGATGCTGTTGGACGGGAAAAGACAAAGAAAAAGCCCCTGACGAATCAGAGGCTGTTTTCTTTAAGTGGTACCGAAGGCCGGAGTCGAACCGGCACGCCGCGAGGCAACGGTGTTTGAGACCGTCGTGTCTACCAATTCCACCACTTCGGCACGTGAGGGCTGATTATAGTTGTGGCGCTGTTTTTGTCAACCCAGTAATCATCCTCTGTTCATTTTATTACGCTATTTCTGATTTTACTGTTTCCGAACAGCAGGACTCCTCTCCAAGGTAGTCTTTGCCCCACTGACACATCAGTTCAAGAATCGGCACCGTGCTGCGTCCCAGGTCGGTCAGGGAGTATTCGACCCGGGGGGGAACCTCGGCGTAGACGTGACGATGAATCAGACCGTTGCTTTCCAGCTCGCGCAGCTGCTGGGTGAGCATCTTCTGGGTGACCTTGCCCAGGCGTCTCTGCAACTGGCTGAAACGCAGGGTCTTGAAATTCAAGTGCCAGAGGATCAGCGATTTCCATTTGCCGCCGATGATCTCCAGGGTGACTGCGACGGTGCAGCGATAGGTGCTTTGACTGTGATCGGTGCTCATGTTCTCTCCAATGGTTTCCAAAAGGAAACTACCATACAAAAAAGTGCGTACTTGTTATATGGATCGCAGTTGATTATGTTTATAAGCGACGTTGCTGTCTACCTCAAAATTTATCAGGAGCAAGACTCATGGAATCATTCAAGGCGCTGCTTGTTGAGCAGCCTGAAGCTAAACAATTCACCCGTTCAATCGTCTGCCGTACACTTGCCGATCTTCCGCAAGGGGATCTGGTTGTCAGGGTTCAGTATTCATCGCTCAATTTCAAGGATGCCCTTTCTGCAACCGGCAATCCGGGGGTGACCAGGAACTTTCCGCATACGCCGGGGATCGACGCTGCGGGAACCGTGATCTCCTGTGACAACGACAGTTTCAGACCGGGGGATGAGGTGATCGTCACCAGCTATGATCTGGGGATGAACACCGACGGCGGATTTTCCCAGGTTATCCGCGTTCCGTCAGCCTGGGCGCTCAAACTGCCTGCGGGATTAAGCCTCAAGGAGAGCATGATGTACGGCACGGCAGGGTTGACCGCCGCGCTGTCAGTCCGTGAAGTGGTTGAGAGCGCTGTGACCCCGGATGCCGGACCGGTGGCTGTGACCGGTGCGACAGGGGGTGTCGGCAGTCTGGCTGTGGCGATCCTGGCGAAACTCGGTTACCAGGTGACGGCGGTCACCGGCAAGTTGAGTGAAGAAGCCTACCTGAAAGGGCTTGGAGCCTGTGCGGTCATGACGCGTGAAGATTTCGTCAAAGGCGAAGAACGCCCCCTGATGAAACCGGTCTGGGCTGCGGTTGTCGATTGCGCCGGTGGTCAGATGCTTGCGGCAGCGCTCAAGGCGACGAAGTATGATGGGGTTGTCACCAGCTGCGGACTGGTTGACTCGGCTGAGCTGAACATCAACGTCTTCCCTTTTATCTTGCGCGGGGTCAGGCTGATCGGCATCGATTCTGCCGAGTGTTCGATGGCAAAGCGCCTGAACGTCTGGAACAAGCTGGCCACAGAATGGAAGCTGGATGATCTGGAACAGCGGACAGACGAAGTGATACTGGAACAACTGGAAGAGAAGATCGGTCTGATCCTCAAAGGGCAACTGAAGCGTCGGGTTCTGGTCAACCTGCAATAACAGCTATGCCGTTGTGGCGGGCCGGTTTATCGGCTCGCCATGCTTGTTTCATATCTTCAAGCGGGGTACCGGCGTTACGATTGCGCGAATCGTGGCGCGTAGCGACGCGTCTAAGCGTGTAGAGAATAGCAGCCCAAAAGCTATGCAGAGCACCGCGAACAATTTTCTCCAGTGATTTCAAAAGCTTTCTTTTGGTTCCATTTTCTTTGTCGCCACAAAGAAAATGAGCCCGGCTGGCGGGCCGGGACCCGCCGATTATTGCTATATCGAACAGAACTTGCCGGATTTGCTCAGGCTGTTTCCGGCCTCCTGGCCACCAGGCCGACCAGCGTCCCACCCTTCTTGGACGTCTCGACACCTTCTTCGTAACGCAGAATCTGCCAGTCTTTGAATGTCTCGAGCAATTCTTCCCGCTTGAGGACCATCTGCGGCTCAAGGCAACAGGGTTCGTCGATAATGACCTCACTGAAGGTACGCATGATCAGCAGCCCGCCCGGTTTGACCAGCTCTTTGAGCTGTGGCAGCAGCGGCCGGTGCAGGTAGTAGAAATTGATGACCAGATCAAACGGCCCCTGCGGCAACTGCGGCTGTTTTTCCAGGTCAACCTCTGCAGTCGCAATCTGCAGATCGAACTCCTGTGCTTCTGCCTGTAATTGTTTCAAAGCAATGGCGGAATAGTCGATCGCGGTCACCTGATAGCCGTGCTGGGCCAGAAACAGGGCGTTGCGGCCACGGCCGCAGGCGACATCCAGTGCCGTACCGTTGTGAAACAGTTCTTCCTGCTGGAGCAGCCAGTTATCGACCTTCCAGCCGTCATGTGAATCACGGTTCTGCCAGCGTTCGTTCCAGTATTCCTGGGTCCGGGTCATTGTTTATCCTTAGCGTTTGAGCAGCCAGACGGCAATCAGAGTCAGTATAATTCCCCCGATTCGCCGGTGTGTCAGTTGTTCACGATAGATCAGCGCCGAAAGGACGATGGCGATGACGAAATGCATGCCGACGATCATGGCGATCGAAGACAGCGGTCCAGATTCGAGTGCGGTCAAAAAGGCGTAGAAGCCGAAGAAGTTGAGCACGCCCATCACCAGGCCGATCAGCACTGAGGCTTTGATGTTGCCATGGTCGGCCGATTTTTTCCAGGTTCGGTTGATCAGCAGGGAAAAGAGCGTGGCGAGCAGGTAGGAGAGGGCCATGAAGTCGGTCTTGCCGGTGTGGATTGCAGCGAATTTGCAGGAGAACGATGACACCGCCCCGCAGAGAATCGCGCCGGCTAAGAACCAGTAGCCGCTTCTGGCATAGTCGACAACCGACGAACCGCCCGATTTGGCCGTATCTCGACCGAGGATGACCACTACGCCAAAGCCGAGCAGAACCCCCAGCCATTGCCAGTGACTTAACTGTTCGCCGAAATAGATCACCGAAGCGAGGATGACCAGGATCAGGTTGAGACGGTTGATCGGGAAGGTGACGCTGGCCGGCAGGTGGCGCAACGCTTCGATATGCAGGATCGTCGCTCCGGCAAAGGAGGCGCTGTTGATCAGCGACAACAGCAGCAGGACTCTGAAATCGCTTGGCGGGGTCTCGCCGCTGAAGTAGCTGACGGCGCTTAACAGCGTGACCGTGCCCATGAACAGGGCGGTGGTCAGGGCCGAGTTACATCTCTTCTCGGCGGTGACCTTGTAAAGAAAGCGCTGACTGCCCATCAGCAGCAGCGCGATCAGGCTGTAGAGATACCAGCTGCCCATCTTCTAGTATCCTGTCATGCTAAAAATGTTGCATTCAGCGTGATAAGAAGCTGTTGACAGCGAGGCGTGTGAGCGCAAGGACACGATAGATCGAATTCGAGCGAACGCAACATAAGCAGATGGCCGCTTATCATCACGCCCGAAGGGAGTATCACCTACACGCCAATACTGCGTTACAGCCCTTGTCAAGGGAGTCACCATTGTCTGCTGGCTGCGCCTTATCTTGACGTGCAGGTGAAGCTCTGAAACAAACATTTGGGGCATGGCAGGACACTAACACTCGGCATCGTCGATGATCCAGTGAATGACCCGGCGCGGGCCGTGGACACCGACGGTCATGGTCCCCTCGATATCACCGGTGCGGCTCGGGCCGCTGACCTGGATCAGGCGCGATGGCATGGCTTCGCTGTTGTCAGCCATGTAGGCTTTCAGATCGGCATAGAGCACGGAGCGCGCTGTCAGGGTCAGCTGAACCTCCGGCAGCAGCGAGGCGAGGGTGCCGTGCCCCGGCCCTGTGGCAAAGACCAGCGAACCGGTTTCGGCCAGGTAGGCCTTGCTGAAGGTGATGCCGACCCTTGCCTGATCGAGCAGCGCCATGTCAAAGGCCTGATCGGCGGCGCAGGCGGCAATCTGGCAGTCACCGGCCGCAAGGCTGTCACTCAGCAACTGATGCAGTTCCCCGGGCCAGCTCCCCTGCGGCAGAGCGACGAGCGAACAGTCTTCCTGGGTGAGCAGTTGCTGCAATCGACCCGGAATCTCCTGGCGGGCAAGCTCCGCAACTTCGACACCAATGGCTGCCGAACGCTGAAGGTAAAGGCTGAACAGATCCTGCTCTTCCTCTGGGTGCGGAGTTGCTTCGGTCTTGTCCTGCTGCGTTTCGCGTTTGAGCTGCAGGTGTGGCCCGGTCTTCTGGCGCTGTTGCCACCACTGGCGGAAGCCCGGTTCCTCCTTCGGCTGCGGCATCTCATGGTTCATCGCCCAGTTGCCGGCGCTCTTGTTGAGCTTGGGCAGCATGCCGGCGAGCTGCGGATTGCGCAGCACCTTGCGCAGGGCCTGAAGACCGTTGCGATAGGCGACCGGCGAGGTGGTCAGGCGCGCGGCGATATCCGAAGAAAAGGCAACCTTGCCGCTGCGGTTGCGCAAGGAGCGATGATAGTCCGGCAACGGAATCTTGACCGCGCAGACCTCGGCACAGCGGCCACAGAGAGTACAGGCGTTGGCCAGATCCGGATACTCTTCGGAGCCCCACAGGGTCGATGAGAGGACCGAGCCCATCGGTCCGCAGTAGGGTGATTCGTAGGCGTGGCCGCCGACTGCCTTGTAGACCGGGCAGTGGTTGAGGCAGGCGCTGCAGTGCAGACAGTGGAGCATCTCGCGCCAGGGGCTGACGGCGATATCGCGGCGGCCGTTGTCGAGCAGCACGACATGCAGCTCTTCCGGGCCTTCAGTTTCACCTTCGCGGCGCGGTCCGGTGGTCATATTGATATAGCTTGAAGCGCGCTGGCCGGTGGCTGAACAGGTCAACAGCGAGAGGAAGTCGGGCAGGTCGGCGAGCGACGGAATCAGTTTCTCCATACCGACCAGGGCGACCTGAACCCTCGGCAGGGTGGTGCACATCCGGCCGTTCCCCTCGTTGGTGACGATGGCGATGGTGCCGCTGTCAGCGACGGCGAAGTTGCAGCCGGTGATCCCCATCCCCGCGTCGAGGAAACGCTGGCGCAGCACCTTGCGGGCAAAGCGCACCATCCCTTCGACATCGAGATCTTTCGGTGCGCCGATCTTCTCGGCGAACAGCTGACGGACCTCATCCTGGTTGCGGTGGATCGCCGGAGCCATGATGTGTGATGGATGTTCACCGGCGAGCTGGATGATGAACTCGCCAAGGTCGGTTTCGGTGACCTCGACACCGGCTTGCTGCAGTGCGTGGTTCAGCTCGATCTCCTCGGTGGTCATCGACTTCGATTTGACCGCTGTCGAGACGCCTCTTTCGCGGGCGATCGTGGCGATGATCCGGTTGGCCTCGGCGGCATCCCTGGCCCAGTGCACCTGGGCGCCGAGCTCTTTGAGCTTGGCGGCGAACATGTCGGACCAGTGGTCGAGGTTGGCGGACACCTCGAGCTTGCGCGAACGCCCCCAGGCACGCAGCTCTTCGAACCCCGGTTTGCTGTCGGTGGTTCTGGCGCGCATACTGGTCAGCAGCCCGGCGGTCTTGCGTACCGCGTTCTGCAGGCGCTTGTTGCTGATGGCCCGGGCGCTCTGGGCGCGGAAGTTGCGGCGGCTCATGATTTTGCTCCTTCCAGCGCTTCGGCGATCAGTTCCGCCAGGTGTACACAGCGTAAGGCTTTACCGCGCTTCTTGGCGCCGCCGGAGATATGGGTCAGGCAGCTTAAGTCAAGAGAGGTCAAGATTTCCGCCTCGGTGGAAAAGATATTGTCCAGCTTGTCTTCCAGCAGCTGGCCGGAGATCTCCGGCAGCTTGACGCTGAAGGTGCCGCCAAAGCCACAGCAGGTGTCCTTTTCCGGCAGGTCGATGTAGTTGGTCCCGAACAGCTGGGTCAGGTACTCTTCTGCGACGCCGCGCAGGCCGATGCCGCGCAGGGTCTGGCAGCTGGAATGGTAGGTGACGCGCATCTGCCGCGGATGCGCAGGCAGCTCACGCACCCCGGCCTTGTTGAGGAATTCACAGAACTCAAAAGTTTTTGCGGCCAGAGCGACAAACCGGGCATGCAGCTGCGGATTGTCGGCGAACAGCTGCGGATAGTTGTTGCGTACGGTTGAGACGCAGGAGGAACTGGGGGCGACGATCGCCGCGGAGCTTTCAAAGACCTTAAGAAAGTGCAGGGCGACCCGTTTGGCCTCGGACACTTCGTTGCAGTTGACCCATTTCTGGCCACAGCAGGTCTGTTCCGCTGGGAAGTCGACCCGAAAGCCCGCCGCTTCAAGAACACTGACGACGGCGCGTCCGGCCGACGGGTAGAGCGCTTCGGCAGAGCAGGTCAGAAAGAGAGAGACGTTTGACGGTAGAGACATGAAAACTCCTGAAACTTTATAAAACCGAGGCCACGTAGGGGCCGCCCGGCATGGCGTAGATCTGTTCGCTGTTCTCGCACAGCTCGGCCAGGGTTGCGTCGAGGTCGCTGACCAGGGTGATGCCGAAGGGATCGACCTGCTCTTGCGTCAGCCCCGGGGCATAGAGCAGGATCCGGCCGGCTTTCTCAAGGGTCTGAAAATAGACCTGGGCTCCCCACTGGTCAATGACGAAATTCTCCGGATCGCTGTAGATGCGGCGGAATTCGCTTGGTGAGGCCTTGGCTGAATTGATGATCTCGCAGTAGCTCTTGCTACCTAAGCCCTCGCTGCAGCCGGCGATCATCAGGATGGTCCCGCCCGGTTTGACGATCTCACCGGCCGCGACCAGCCCCTTGGTGGCCTGATAGAAGAGGGCGTCGAGTGGGTAGCCGCCGCCGCTGGTGATGACCAGATCGGCGGCTTCTCCGACATGCACAACCGAATTTTCTTCGGCTTTGCGGCAGCCGGCATTGAAGGCCTCGATCACATCGCCGGCGAAGACGGCCACCGGCTGCTTGGCGTGATCGACGATGACGTTGACGATGAAGTTGACCCCCGCCTTGGCGCAGATTGCATTGATATGCTGGCGGAACGGGTTGTCTTCGACGCGGGTGGTGGCCACCTTGGGGTGGTCGACCAGGGCGAAGGAGTGCATGAACTTCATGGTGTCAAAGCTGGAAATTCCCGGCAGGATCGATTTGCCGCCGCCGGAGAAACCGGCAAAGGGGTGTGGTTCGATCAGCCCGGTGAGGATCTTCAGCTCGGCATCGAGGTAATGGCCGTTGACCTCTATGCTCGCGCCGTCGATGGTCATGATGTGGCGCAGGAGGTTCTTGTCTTCGCAGTCGTGGTTGATGATCCGGTAGTTGTCGGCGATCTCTGCACCGACCAGCTCGATCAGTTCGTCCCCAAGGTTGGGGCGGTGCATGCCGGTGGCGATCAGGATGGTGATCTTGTCACGGGCGATTCCGGCGTTTTCCAGGGTCGCCAGAAGTGGCGGCAGGAGCAGTTTGTTCGGCACCGGCCGGGTGATGTCGGAGATAACCACGCAGGCCGACTGCTTGCCACTGGCCAGCTCAGCCAGGGGCAGAGTGCCGATCGGGTTGATCAGTACTTCGGCGATCTCTTCAGGCGACAGCCGTGAGGCATTGTGGCTGGCGCTCTGGATGATCCGGCAGCGGTTGTCAGCGATCGGCAACTCAATATCCAGACTGTCGCGATGACAGGGAAACGCAATCTTCATAAATTGATCTTACCTCAAAAACAGGTTCGGCAGCAGCAGGGAGATGGCCGGAATATAGGTCACGGCCAGCAGGCAGAGCAGCAGCAGACCGAGGAAGGGGAGGACCCCCCTGACCACGGTTTTGATGCTTTCGCCGGTGACCCCCATGGAGACAAACAGGTTGAGTCCAAATGGCGGGGTGAGCATGCCGAACTCGATATTGAGGACCATGATGATGCCGAAATGGACCAGGTCGATGTTGTACCCCTGCAGGGTATCGAGAAACAGCGGCGAGAGGATCAGCACCGCGCTGACACTGTCCATGAAACAGCCGAGCAAGAGCAGGAACAGGTTGATGACCAGCAGAAACAGCCAGGGGCTGTCGATGTGGCTCATGACAAAGTTGGCGACCAGCGCCGGAATCTCTTCCGAGGTCAGCAGCCAGTTGAAGGTCATCGCGCCGGCGAGCAGGAAGAGCAGGCAGGAGGCCATGATCGAGGCGTCCTTGCAGATCTCCGGTATTTCCAGAATGGTGCACTCGCGGTAGATGAACAGCTCGACGATCAGGGCATAGACGACGCTGATGGCGGCCGCTTCGGTCGGGGTGAAGATGCCGCTGTAGATACCGCCGAGGACGATGATCGGCAGCAGAATCGCCCAGAAGCCTTCCTTGCCGGTGCGCAGGACTTCGCCCCAGGACGGTCTCTGCTCGATCTTCCAGTTGTTCTGCCGTGAGCGCAGCAGGGTATAGATGATCAGCACCACGCCGATCAGCAGTCCGGGCAGAATCCCGGCGAGAAACATCTCCTGAACCGAGACGTTCATGACCATGCAGTAGAGGATCATCGGGATCGACGGGGGAATGACGATCCCCAGCGAGCCGGAGGTGGTGATCAGACCGATGGAGAAACGCTTGTGGTAACCGGCTTTGACCAGGGCGGGGACCATGATCGAACCGATGGCGACCACGGTGGCCGGGCCGGAGCCGGAGATCGCGGCAAAGAAGATACAGGCCAGAACCCCGGAGATCCCCAGCCCCCCAGGGATCCAGCCGACCAGCGAATTGATGAAAGCGATCAGCCGCTTGGCGATGGCCCCCTTGGTCATGATGGTGCCGGCGAGAACGAAGAACGGGATCGCCAGCAGGATAAAGTTATCGAGCGAATTGAACAGCTGCTCGACCACCGCCTGGGTCGGGGTGAAGGAGAAGAAGTAGAGGGCGATCATGGTGACCATGGTCAGCATGAAGCCGAGCGGCACCCCGGCCAGCATCATCACCACAAAACAGATTGCAACGGCGGTCATCATGCTGGTTGCTCCTGCTTGTTGGTGTTTTTGCCGAGAAGCGCCAGAAGGCCCAGGCGATAAAAACGGATGGCCATAATGAAACAGAAAAAGGGGAGCGGCAGATAGGCCAGATACATCGGCATCTGCATGGCCGCCGAGGTGTTGCCGTATTTCAGGTTGGTCTGAACCAGACCAAAGCCGTACCAGGCGAGGATCAGCAGAGCGCTGCCGCATACCAGACCGATCAGGACTTTAAGAATCCGCCCGATCAGCGGCGAGACGCTGGTGGACAGCAGGTCCATGGAGAAGTGCATCCCGTACTTGACCCCGAGAGACGCGCCGAGAAAGGTGGCGAAGATGCCGACATAACGACCGGCTTCCTCAAACCAGGTAAAGCTGTAGTCGAAACCGTAACGGCAGATGACCTGGATGACGGCGACAATCGCCAGGCCAAGAAAGGTCAGGCTCAGGACCAGTTCTTCGATGCGCCCGAGCAGGGTGAATAGCTGTTTCATTGGTACTCCGAACGGACCAGGAGGGAGGGGTGTGCCCCTCCCTCCTGGTCTGATTTGTTGCTGAATTTTGTGCTTGCCCGGAAAAGGCTTACTGCTTGTGCTCTTCGATCTTGGCGAGCATGAAGTCGAAGATATCGTCGCCGATCAGGCCGCGGTATTTGTTCCAGACCGGGGTCATGGCAACACGGAATACCTCGCGCTCTTCCGGTGTCAGGTTGACCAGCTCGACATTGTTCTGCCTGCAGTATTCCTCGATCGAAATGCCCAGCTTCGGCAGGTTCTGTTTGATCTCGGCGTTACGTTTGCGGTTGACGTCGGTGGCGATCTTGGCCGCATCGCGCAGGATCTGCTGATTCTTCGGGCCGATCCTCTTCCAGAAGTCGGGATTGACGATGATGATGCACTCGGTCAGCGCGTGCTGGGTGTTGGTCACGTACTTGGTGACCTCGGGAAACTTCATCAGCACGGCCGTCATCAGCGGGTTTTCCTGGGCATCGATGACGCCGGTCTGCAGCGCGCTGTAAACCTCAGGGAAGGGAATGCCGACGCTCGATGCGCCGAGCTGGTCGAAGGTGTCGAGGTAAGCCGGGGAGTTCATGACCCGGACCTTGAGTCCCTTGATATCTTCAGGTTTATGAACCGGTCGCTTGGTGTTGGAAAAGTCGCGGATCTCGTTTTCGACCCAGCCGATGCCGACAAAGCCCTTGGCCGGCAGGTAGGAGAAGATCTTCTCCTTGACCGCTTCGTCATCAAGAACCGCATAGGCGGTGGCACGATCCGGGAAGAGGAACGGCATGTCGAGAATCGCAGTCTCCGGGACGAAGTTCTGGAAGACGGCGGTGGTGACAGCGGCAATCGGCAGGCTGCCCGACTGGACCTGGGACGCCATCGAACGTTCGTTGCCAAGCTGGCCGAGCGGGAAGGTGGCGATGTCGATCTTGCCGCCGGTCTGCTCGCGGACGTAATCGGCAAAGGCGTTCAGACCGTCCGACATGCCGTGGAAGGTCGGAGCGATATGCCCCAACTTGACCTTGGCGGCCATCGCCGGTGTTGACAGGGTGACTGCGATCAGCATGAACAGCATGCCTCTGATAATTTTTTTCATCTTGCTACCTCCCGGTTTGCCATTAAAAAATATGTCCAAAGAAACGTTTATAATAGCGCTTGTTTGGTCTTGAGAAACTTATGTTTTGTCAAATGAATAAGAACGTTGTTTTAAGTAAATGCTGCGTGAGTTCAGGGGGTTGCAAGATAATATAGGGGCTGGCAATAGTCAAGGTTGTTGCATAGCTCATCGTTTCGACATATTTTGTTTGATGGCAGGAAAATTATTTACCTGGTTATCCGCCCGGCTTCAGTTTTTCACTATTTGCGGGGCTGTTGACCATCAGTGGGCGGGGTAAGGTGAACTGTCGTGGTATGGTTTTATAAAAACGAAAGGCGTCAATAGCGATGGTTGAACCAAAGGATACCCAGTCACCGACCGAGGCCATTCTGGAGAGTATCTCCGACGGGGTCTTTACCGTCGATGGCCAGTGGCGGATTACCTCCTTCAACCGTGCTGCAGAGGAGATTACCGGTGTTCCGCGTGAGGAAGCGATCGGCCGGATCTGCGCGGACGTCTTCCGCTCCAGCATGTGCGGCGATGGTTGCCCCTTGAAACAGACCCTCAAAACCGGCAAGCCGCTGATCGGCATCACCGGTTATATTATCGATGCCGACGGGGAACGGATTCCGATCAGTATTTCTACCGCCGTGTTGCGTGACGGAGACGGCCGGGTGATCGGTGGTGCCGAGACCTTCCGCGATCTGTCTGAGGTCGAGGCTTTACGCCAGGAGCTGGAAACCCGCTTCCGGGTCGGCGACCTGACCAGTCACAGTCCGTTGATGCAACGGATCTTCGAGGTTGTTCCGGCGATCGCCGCCAGCCCGAGTACGGTTCTGATTCTTGGTGAAACAGGAACCGGCAAGGAGGTCATGGCGCGGACCATCCATGAGCTGAGTCCGCGCAAGGACGGTCCCTTCATCGCTGTCAATTGTGGCGCTCTTCCGGACAACCTGCTTGAATCGGAACTGTTCGGTTACAAGGCCGGTGCTTTCACCGGGGCCCAGAAGGACAAGCCCGGGCGCTTTGCCCTGGCCAGCGGCGGGACACTGTTTCTGGATGAGATCGGCGAGGTCAGTCCGGCCCTGCAGGTCAGGCTGTTGCGCGTACTGCAGGAACGCTGCTATGAACCGCTCGGAGGGACCTCTTCCGAGCCGGCCGATGTCCGGGTGATTGTCGCAACCAACAGGGATCTGAGCGAGCAGGTGCGCAGCAAGGAATTCCGGGAAGATCTCTACTACCGGATCAATGTGGTGCGTATCGAACTGCCGCCGCTGCGCAACCGCAAAGAGGATATCCCGCTGCTCGCCGAGCAGTTTGTCGCCCGTTTCAACCGTCTGCAGAATAAGCAGATAGAGGGCGTTTCCGCAGAGGCCCTGTCGCTGTTGATGGCTCATCACTGGCCGGGGAATATCCGTGAACTGGAAAATGTCATCGAACGGGCCTTTGTCCTCTGTGTTGGTGGCATGATCAGTATTGCCCATCTGCCTGCTGAGATGACAGCTCATAGCGCTGCTGCGGCAGGTACGGATATCCGTACTGCTCATGATGTCCTCGATGTCCAGGCGATTTACGCGGCCCTGGAGCGTAATTCATTTAATCGCTCAGCTGCCGCGCAGGAGTTGGGTATCCACAAGACCACCCTGTTCCGGCGGATGAAGAAGTTGGGGATGGCCCTGCCCGAAGAGGATGGCCGGACAACCCGCAAGTCTTAAGGGGGGCGATTCAAAACAGCTGAAGATCAAAATCTCGGGGTCGCGGCCCCGAACGCCGCCTTGCTTTTTGACCGGGGCCTCAAAAAGCAAGACAAAAACGCCCATTTATCTTGTCGACATTGTTTCTGCGTAGCATCCCTCCAGCTCACATCATCACGCCCCAAGATGGGCAAGCGCATCAACGGGCAGAACCGCAGAAACTCCTTTGGTGTTTCGATAAATAGAACCTGACAATGGCAATGCCTGTTCCATGAATATCAAGCCGGGAAGCGGCTTTGCGATGGCGCGGATCGAGGCGCGCAGCGACGCGTCTGAGCGTGCCGAGACTAGCCGCCCAACAGCTACGCAGAGCACCACGAACAATTTTCGTCAGTGATTTCAGACGCTTTTTTGGGTTCCGTTTTCTTTGCCGTCACAAAGAAAATGAACCCGGCTGGCGGGCCGGGACCCGCCGACTTTAGCCTTTATTAAACAGACCTTCTCAAGATCAAAACCTCGGGGTCTCGGCCCCGAACGCCATCTGATAAAGAGGCAGGGTAGCGAAATGGCTACCCTGTGCAATCGCCATTCATTGCATATCCGCTACCCTGTCTCTTTGGGACAGACCCTGTTATCTGAGAATATCTTCAGCAAATACAATGAGTTGAAATTGTTTTTTGAGGTTTTCTGAAACTTGGCTCGCTCTATGCTTTTTCAAATAGCTGAAGAGAGCTGAAGAGAGCTGAAAGGAGCTGACAGGTTTTATGAAAACCGCATTTTCATATTGGAACAAGCGCATCGCTCCGATGTTTGATACGGCACTGCAGGTGCGGCTTGTTGAAGCCGAGGCCGGGAAGGTTGTCGGTGATCAACTCATGACAATGTCGGCCTTGTCACCTGCGCAAAGGATTGTCGAGCTGCGGGCCGCTGGGGTCGAATCCCTGGTCTGCGGTGCTGTTTCCAAGGGACTGCGGGGCATGCTGGTCAGCTATGGAATCCAGGTTGTCCCCTTTGTGGCCGGCGACCTGGATGAAATCGTCGCAGCCTGGATCAATGGCCGGCTGGAGCCTGAAAGTTTTGCCATGCCGGGGTGCGGAGGACGCCGCAGGTGTCTGACAGGAGGAACTATGGATAAAAGAGGCTTTGAGCCCGGCCGGGGCGGTAAGGCTGGCCGCGGCGCTGGAGGCGGTGGCAACCGTCAGTCTGGACGTGGCGCTGGCCGCGCCAGCGGGGGGAGTAGACCTGGATCTGCCGGAATGTGCCGGTGTTTGAGCTGCGGCCACGCGGAGCCGCATGAAACTGGTGTGCCGTGCTGGCAGAAAAGCTGTCCGGTCTGCGGCAACGCCATGACCAGGCAATAATCGGGATCGTGCGAGGCGTGAGATCCGCCTGTTACGCACGGCATGCCGCAGTGATTGAGTTATTGCGGCGGAATAAACCAATAGAAGAAGGAAAGGAGGTCAGTCATGCCAAGAGGTGACAGATCAGGACCAGCGGGACAAGGACCAATGACAGGACGGAGAGCCGGTTTCTGCACGGGAGCCGGAGCCCCTGGATACACGGCCGGGCGCGGTGGCGGTTTCTGGGGCGGCGGTTTCAACTGTGGAGGCGGCCGTGGCCGGCGCAACATGTTTTACGCAACCGGCCGGCCGGGGTGGCAGCGCAACGATGCCCCGCCAGTGGCCAACGGGGCTGGAGATGAGAAAAACTGGCTGAAGAATCAGGCTGACGCCCTGCAGACGGAACTGCGTTCCATCGAGCGGCGCCTCAAGGACCTCGAATCTGCTGAATAAGCAGAAGGCGCCGGGTTTGTAATTCTAGGTTTGCCGTAACAGGATACACAACCGGCTACGGCATACGCCCCCGTTAGCGGATGGCTCCATTGCTCCATCTGCTGGGAGGCTGTCGGGCTTACATGGATCTGCTGCAAAACCATGTAAAGCCCGACAGCCTCCTCTTGGAGGGGCTTTATTTTGATTGAGAGGACTTGGAACGATGAAGATTGCATTTACGACTGCGGGGGAGGATCTGCAGGCAGCCCTCGACCGCCGTTTTGGCCGGGCTCCCGGTTTCCTGGTTGTCGATACGGCAACCGAAAGCTGTGAATATGTTGCCAATACCCAGAACCTGAATGCTGCCCAGGGGGCAGGTATTCAGTCGGGGCAAACCATTGCCCGGCTTGGGGTGGAGGCGTTGGTCTCCGGTCATGTCGGGCCGAAGGCCTTCCGGGTCCTGTCTGCCGCCGGCGTCAGGATCTACAACACAGAGGCCGCAACGGTTGGTGAGGCGCTTGAACTGTTACGCAGCGGCCAGCTGGCTGAGGCGGATTCAGCGGATGTCGAGAGTCACTGGGTCTAGCCACAGCGGCTGACCCGGCCGTTTAACAAGCTTGATAGAGGTTGTGGAAATGAATATTGCAATAGCTTCGGGAAAAGGCGGGACAGGCAAGACGACCGTTTCCGTGAACCTGGCAAAGGTCTACGGCGCTGAGGTGCAGCTGCTTGATTGTGACGTGGAGGAGCCAAACGCCCATCTGTTTCTGCAGGGAAAGCCTGTAGGGGAGAACGTTGTCAACATGCTTGTTCCGGAGGTTGATGCGGCGTTGTGCAATGGCTGTGGCATCTGCGGCCGTTTTTGTGAATTCAACGCGATCGTCTCCTTCGGGACTTCGCCGCTGCTCTTTCCGGAACTCTGCCATGGCTGTGGTGGCTGTGTCATGGTCTGTCCGCAGGATGCCCTGCACGAAATTGAAAAACGTATCGGGGTGGTCGAAGAGTCCCGGGCGGGACATATCTCTCTGATTCGGGGATTGCTCGATATCGGTGTCGCGATGGCGCCACCACTGATCAAGCAGGTGAAAAAGCGTCAGCAGGACGGTGTCCTGACGATTCTGGATGCTCCTCCAGGAACCTCCTGCCCGGTGATTGCGACCATCAAGGATGTTGATTTTGTCGTGCTGGTCACCGAACCGACCCCCTTTGGTCTCAATGACCTGACCCTGGCCGTGGCTATGGTCCGCGACCTGGATCTGCCCTTTGGCGTTGTGGTCAACCGCATGGGGATGGGTGACGACCGGATCCAGCGTTTCTGTGAGCAGGAGGAGATCCCGATCCTGCTCGAGATCCCCGAGGACCGGCAGATTGCCGAAGCCTATTCGCGCGGAGAACTGCTGGTCGATGTCCTGCCACAATACCGGGAACTGTTTCACGGGCTGATCGAGAAGCTTATCAATCTTAAAAATGTTGAAGCTCAGGTCTGTTGCTGCTGATCCCTGTGAGAACCCTGTTCCTGCCTCTGTGATCAGCACGGCAGTTGATGAGCGGGCCTCTGGCAGGACAGAGCTGGAATGCACAACTATAAAGGATGAACTTGAAATGAAGGAACTTGTCATTATCAGCGGCAAGGGCGGAACCGGCAAAACCAGCGTGACCGCATCGTTTGCCGCGCTTGCGGAGAAGCCGGTGCTGGCCGATTGCGACGTGGATGCCGCGGATCTGTTTCTGGTGCTTTCACCTGACATTGTCGAGCGTCACGACTTCTACAGCGGCCATGAAGCGGTCATCCGCGCTGAGCAGTGCAGTAGCTGCGGAACCTGCAAAGAATTCTGTCGCTTTGATGCCATCAGAATCGACCGGACAGCTGCAAAACCTGTGTATTCGGTTGACCCGGTGTCCTGTGAAGGCTGTGGCGTCTGTGTTGAATTCTGTCCTGAAAAGGCGATCGATTTTCCCGAGCGGCTCTGCGGTGAATGGATGGTCTCGGAAACGCGTTGCGGAACGATGGTTCATGCCAAGCTGGGGGTCGCGGCAGAGAATTCGGGGAAACTGGTTGCGACCGTACGCAAAGAAGCTCAGCTGGCACTGCTCAACAGTGACAGCTCATTGATCATTGTTGACGGCCCTCCCGGTATCGGCTGTCCGGTCATCGCTTCACTCTCCGGGGCGACCCTGGTTCTGGTCGTCACCGAGCCGACCCTCTCCGGCGAACACGATATGGAACGCGTTATGGCCCTGGCCGGTCATTTCAAACTGCCTGTCGCGGTCTGTGTCAACAAGTGGGACCTGAATCCCGACGTGACGCAGCGCATCGAAGCCAAGGCTTTGCAGGCCGGAGCAACCCTGGCCGGGCGAATTCGTTACGATCGTCAGGTCTCTGTGGCTCAGATGCAGAAACTGGCCGTCGTTGAAACCGACGCCCCCAGCGCGGAGGATTTACGCGGGGTCTGGAACCGGGTTCAGGCCATCCTGAACTGATGATGCAACGAATGAGTGCCGCAGGGACTGATTGTTATGCGGTGTCTTTAATCACCAAAAGGAGAACATAAAAGATGAGAAAAATTGCAATCCCCATGGCCGAAGGCCGACTGTCCATGCATTTTGGCCACTGTGCTGAGTTTGCGCTGATCGACATCAACATGGCTGAGAAGAAGATCCTCAAGGTTGAGAGCATTGCTGCTCCGCCACATGAACCGGGCCTGCTGCCGAAGTACCTGAGCGAGCAGGGTGCCAACATGATTATCGCCGGCGGCATGGGCCAGCGTGCACAGGGGCTGTTTCTGCAGAACGGTATCGATGTTGTTGTCGGTGCTCCGGCTGAGACACCGGAAGCCTTGGTTACCAGCTACATGGCCGGTACTCTGCAGTCCGGCGTCAATATGTGCGATCACTGATCTCAACTGACAACTCCCCATGGATGAGCATTGCTCATCCATGGGGAGTATTGCTCATCCATGGGGAGTATTGCAGCAACACCTTTGTTTGTTCCATGCCATCAAGCCGGGAACCGGCTTTGCGATGGCGCGAATCGTGGCGCACAGCGCCGCGTCTGAGCGTGAAGAGAGTTGCAGCCCAAAGGCTACGCAGAACGCCAGCTACAAACTACGTCAGTGTTTTTACAGGCGCTTTCTTTTGGTTCCGTTTTCTTTGTCGCGACAAAGAAAATGAACCTGGCAGGCGGGCCGGGATCCGCCGATTTTGCCTTTTCCAGAGTCTGAAAATTCTTAAGACCAGACAGGAGAATCCACTATCGACTCCGGGCCCGATTGTTTGTCTTTATGATTGCAATTATCAGCGGCAATCGACTATGTTCCGTGTCTATGCACAAAAGAAGGAGTTGGCGAATGGATTACGAAGCAGCGCAGCAGCTGTCCGAGACTGTCAAAGAACACGCCGAGCGCCCGAGAAATTACGGCCCTCTTAAAAAATATAATGCCCATCATCGCTGGACCGGCCCCTGCGGCGATACCATGGAGTACTGGTTGCAGATCGAGGCGGGCAGGGTTGTCGATCTTGGTTTTATCACCGATGGCTGTGAAACTTCGATCGCCAGCGGCAGTATGACAGGGACGATGGCCGCCGGGAGGAGTGTCGAGCAGGTTATGCAGATGGATCCTCTCGAAATTTACGAAGCTCTGGATGGCCTCCCCGACGAATTTCAGCACTGTATTTTGCTTGCCCTGACCACCGTGCAGGACGCCTGTGAGGTCTATCTGACAGAGCAGGAAGAGCTGAAGGCCAGGCAGACTGAACCGCTCAGCGAAGAGCAGCGGCTCAAGCAACGGATGGGGCAGATCCGGCACAAGATCGCTGTCTTCTCCGGCAAGGGCGGGGTCGGCAAGAGTACCGTCGCCGTCAATCTGGCCAGCAGTCTTGCCCTGGAAGGATATAAGGTCGGTCTGCTCGACAGCGATATCCATGGCCCCAGCGTTCCGACCATGCTCGGTCTCGAAGGGGTGCCCCTGGAAATGGATGAGGACGGGGTTTTACCGCTTGAAGTTGACGGCATCAAGGTCATGTCGCTGGGACTGATGCTGGAGAGCCAGGACGACGCCGTGATCTGGCGCGGACCACGCAAACTGGCCGTGATCAAGCAGTTTGTCAGTGAGGTCGCCTGGGGAGAACTCGACTACCTGATCATCGATTCCCCTCCCGGGACAGGTGATGAGCCGCTGGCCGTCTGTCAGACCCTGAACGATCTGGATGGTGCGGTGATCGTCACCACGCCGCAGAAGGTCGCCGCCGTCGATGTGCGTAAATCAATCTCTTTCTGTCGCCAGTTGAATGTCCCGGTTCTCGGCGTTGTTGAGAATATGAGCGGCTATGTCTGTCCCAAGTGCGGGGATGTTACCCAGATTCTGGCCGGCGGAGCAGGGCAGCGGATCGCCGAGGATATGCAGGTTCCTTTCCTTGGTGCTGTGCCAATCGATCCGCAGGTTGCCCTGGCCGGGGACAGTGGCCAGTCTTTCGTGCGTTACTTTGCTGACAGTCCGACCGCTGCGATTCTGCGTGACCTGTTTGCTCCCCTGTTAAGGTTGGGCTGAGTGTTTTAACCTGCTTTCATTCTGTTTTTATACGGGCATCCGTTACTCGGGTGCCCGTTTTTTGTTTGCCTGACTTTGCGTCATCCTTCCCCTCCTGGGCCATTTTCCCCGATTCAGACAAGAATATTGCTGCCAAATCGGATAAAAAATGAGAGATGGTGATATACTGAATACCGGCAAAAAACAGTAGTTACCGTCATATTCTTCTCAAATGGCAAAGGAGCAATTCTATGAAATCAGATGTCCTTGTTATCGGTAGCAGTGCTGCCGGTCTGGTTGCCGCAACAACAGCGAAACGCTGCTACCCCGAAAAAAAGGTTGTGGTTGTCTCACGGCAGCCCAAGACCCTGGTCCCCTGTGGTATCCCCTATCTGTTTGGTGCACTCGCGAAGACCGATAACGATATCATGCCGGTCGACAAGATGTTTGCCGGGCTGGGGATCGAGTTGATCACCGGTGAAGTGGAGAGTGTCGACAGGGAGGCTCGTCAGGTCACCCTGGCTGACGGCAAAAACATCGCTTACGAGCGGCTGGTGCTGGGGACCGGTTCTCTGCCGCGCCAGGCGACCTTTATCGCCGGGGCTGAGCTGAAAAACGTCTTTTATGTGCCAAAGGACAAGGTCTATCTCGATGGTGTTCTGCAGCAATTGGAGAATTGTCAAAAAATTGCGGTCATCGGAGCCGGTTTTATCGGTGTAGAAGTGGCCGATGAGCTGGCCCAGAACGACAAGCAGGTGACCCTGATCGAACGGTTGCCGACCATTCTGCCGCTTGCTTTTGATGTCGACGTTGCCAGCCGGGTTGAGCAACTGCTCGCCGAGCGGGGTGTTAGCGTCCGTACTGATGTCGAGGTTGAGCATATCGGTGGCAGCTCTGCTGTCGACGGGGTCTTCCTGCGCGACGGCAGCAAGATCGAGGCGGATGCGGTGATTATGGCGGTTGGTTATCGTCCTGAAGTTCAACTGGCGCAGGATGCCGGGTTGCCCATCTCGCCGCTCGGATTCATCCGGGTTGACGAATATATGCGCACCGAAGATCCCCATATCTTCGCTGTAGGAGACTGTGCCGAAAAGCGCGACTTTGTCACCCGCAAGCCGGTCATGACCATGCTCGCCTCAACCGCCTGTGCCGAAGCGCGTATCGCAGGGATGAACCTGTTCGGCCTGTCGGCGATCAAAACCTTCAACGGGACGATCTCGATCTTTTCGACGGCAATTGGCACCACCGGGATCGGTATCGCCGGGTTGACCGAAAAGATTGCCGCAGAAGAAAACTTCATTTACGTGACCGGTGCTTTTGAAGGGATCGATCATCATCCCGGCACCCTGGCCGGGACCCACAAACAGTACGTCAAGCTGGTTGTCGGCAAGGAGTCCGGCGTCATTCTCGGTGGTGAAGTCTATGGCGGGCTGTCGGTCGGTGAGCTGATCAACACCATAGGTATCATCATCCAGAGCCGGATGACCGTCAACGGGCTGCTGACCGCCCAGCTCGGAACCCATCCGCTGCTGACGGCATCGCCGGCAGGCTATCCGCTTGTGAAGGCCGCCGAAGATGCGGCTATCAAGATGAGATAGGCCCACCGGTGATTCTGTTCACACAGGATTGATTTTTTTAATGATTTATTTTGATGGTTATAAGCCCCAAACATCTTTGGGGCTTTTTCTGTCTTATGCCTGCTATGTCATATCGATTGTCCTGCTTTTCTAATGGCCGTCTGTGCTTTCGAACAGAGGGGTCTTTAAGTTGTTGAATTGTCGTTATTTATAATGTTTCTTTTGTTGTCTTGTCATATGATCTGTGATAATTTTCGATGTTTTTGAAATGGAGAAGAGGGCTCCCGGTGGCTGTTGGTTCCTGAAATTATTAAGTTGAGTCATTATGTTATTGTCATTAAAAAGCAGGAAAAGAGCATTTGATCGCTTTAGGCAGCATCAAACGTCTGATCATATTGTACAGTGCCAAAATGAGATCCTTGCACAGCTTTCAAGAAAACTTTATGACAGTGCCGCTTTTGAAGAATTGATCGATTTTATCTATTCCCGGATGCTCTCCCATTTTCCTCTCTCCTCTCCGTTTATCGAAATAAAAATAAGCAAGCATGGTGGATGTTCCCGTTATTCTGCAGGAACTTTATCAGAGCAGCAGGGCAGTTTGCAGGGCGTCACGCAGCAGGATTTTATGCGGCGCAGTATGGCAACTGGCGATGTGCTGGTGTTTTCTCAGGGGCGGTATTTGACCCGGCAGAGGCTGGGGCAAGTGACCGGAGTAGTCTGGATAGCGGTCCCTTTTATTCTTGAAGAGCAGGTGGTCGGCGTATTGGGAGGTTCCTGGCCTGCTCTTCGACCTCAAGAATGTGAAAAACTGATCGATTTGATGGTGATGGTTTCCGGATTGATCTCAGTAGCCTTAAGTGCCATGGAGAGGACGCAAGGGGGCAGGGCTGGAGGCATTGAAGCCAGCCAGCAGCTACAGACCTTTTTCAATGCTATTCATGATGCTATCTTTATTCATTCTTTCCAGGAAGAGGGGTTCGGAAATATTCTCGAAGTCAATGATGTCGCCTGCAGCAGATATGGGTTCTCCAGAGATCAGTTCCTGGAGATGACGGTCGAATCTTTTAATGCGCCGGAACATATCGTGCAGCGGGGAAATCGCAAAACTCGAAAAAAACTATTGGAGCGGGGGCAGGATTTTTTTAATGCGGTCCATAGGAATAAGGATGGGGAGGAGTTTCCCGTTGAGATTAACTCGACAATCTTTGAGCAGAACGGCAGAAAGCTTATTATGTCGGTTGCGCGAGATATCTCTGAAAGAATGAACGCGCAAAAAGAGCAGAGAAAGCTTGAAGAGCGTCTTGGTCAGGCACAAAAATTGGAGGCTATCGGTACTCTCGCAGGTGGAATTGCTCACGATTTTAACAATATTTTGGCTGCAATGCTCGGGCATACTGAATTAATCAGATTCAGGCTCGAACCTGATAGTTCTTGTCGGCCTAGTGTCGAAAGGGTACTTGAGGCGGGTGGTCGTGCAAAGGATTTGATCCAGCAGATCCTGCTTTTCAGCAGAAATGCAGAGCTGAAATGCTCAATTTTCAGGCCCGTACCTCTTGTTCGGGAGGCTATGAAAATACTGCGTTCTACCCTGCCATCGATACATGAAATAGAACTCAATCTGGACGAACAGACCGCTGCAGTCCTGGTCAATCCGGTCCAGATGCAGCAGGTATTAATCAATCTTGTCATAAACAGCTCACAGGCTATCGGGGACAGAAGCGGTAAAATAATTATCTCCATATCTCAGAGCTTTTTCTCAGCAAGTGATCTTATCTATCATCCGCAGGCAAAAGCGGGGCATTATGTCCGTTTCTCTATTTCTGATAACGGAGCCGGAATTGATCCTGAAGTGGTTGAAAAAATATTCGAACCCTATTTCACGACCAAGAAGGTTGGCGAAGGAACCGGTCTCGGCCTCTCAATCGTCCACGGAATAGTCAAGAATTTCGGCGGTTTCATGGCCGTTTATAGCGAGCCCGGGGACGGCGCCTCAATGCATGTCTTCCTGCCGGCGGTTGATGACGAGGGGGCGGTGATTGAGGCTGCCGACGATGATTGTCTGCCGCAGGGATGTGAGCATGTTCTTTACGTTGACGATGAGTCGATGCTGACCGAACTGGGAGTGCAGATGTTGCAGGGACTGGGCTATGAGGTTGTCGCAACGAACCGGAGCGAAGAAGCCCTGGAGCTGTTCCGCCAAGCTCCAGATCAGTTTGACATTGTCATTTCGGATCAGACGATGCCTGGTATGACGGGAATCTGTCTTGCCGAGGAACTAAAGGCGATCAGGGCGGATATCCCTGTTGTTCTCTGTACCGGTTTCAGCGCAAACCTTGGTCCGGAAAAATTGCGCAAGAGCGGAGTAGAAGAGTTGCTCGTCAAGCCTGTCTCAATGAAGGAGCTGGCTGTTACAATTCGCAGGATTCTTGGATCATTGCCAACGGCATAAGTATAGCTAGTGCTTGTTTCTATTATCAGACAATAGTTGAAAAAGGCACCAGGCTGCGAAGGCTCTGGTGCCTTTTTTGCAAAAAAAATGCCCCAACTGGCAGGTTGGGGCTAAAAGTGCAGTCTTATCTCTCTGGAATTAGCACCGTTACTCCGGATGAGGCGGTTGCTGCAGTGTCACAGGGCCAGTCCCTCGACTGCTCTTGATAAGTTATGATAAAAAATACCAGATAGTATTATTCTGTCAAGTGAAGAATAGCTGTGAGTCGTTTTTGAAGCGCTCCGGAATTTGGACCATCTCAGCTGGTTCGAATGTCGTTAAGTGTGTTTCCTCTCCCCTGTTTAAAATTAATTATTATACGTTTTCAGTCAGTTACCTTTTTTGATTAGCGGTCATTCCAGGGATTGTTTCCGGTTCACTTCGTTAAATATGGATTGTTTTGTCGCAAACTTATTGTTATACGTGAATCGATTCTGGTTCTTGGCGAGAAGAGATGATTCTTTTATTTGACTGAGTCAGGGAGGCTGGTGTGGCAGATAACCGGGTAAAAGATTCTAAGGTTTCAACGAAGGAAAACGATGCACTTTACAAAAAAGGTCAGTTGCAGGTCCTTGAAATGGGCGACAATGTTGCTGATGGGGTGTTCGTCGTTGATCAGGACGGTCTGATCCTTGGTGCGAACAGTCTGATCTGCGAATGGTTCAAGCTGTGTGAGTCAAAGCTGAAGGGGAAGCATATTTCGGTGACCCAGGAAGAGATTGCCAAAGCGAATACGACAATGCTCAAGGATTTTCGCTCTGTAACGAATGTTTTCTGGGAGAAAAATACTCAAAAACGAGTTCTGATGACCTGTTCTCCCTTCTTCACTCAGGAGGGCGTTTTTCTCTGTGGTGTAACGGTACTGCGTGACTTGACCGATATTCTGGAACTCAGCTTTCAACTGAATATGATGAAAAATGAAAAGCAGATGCCGCCTGATGAACGCGACAAGCTGAAAGGACGTTACGAGAATACCCCGCTTGTCGGAGACAGTAAATATATGCTTCGCCTCAAGCACACTGTTGAGCGTGTTGCAAAAACAGATGCAACCGTGCTGATCCAAGGCGAGACCGGAAGTGGCAAGGAGGTGGTTGCCAGGGAATTGCATCGCTGCTCCTCCCGTTTTAACAAGCCGTTTATCACCATTAATTGTGCGGCCATTCCGGAAAGTCTTTTGGAGTCAGAGCTGTTTGGCTATGTGAAGGGTGCGTTTACCAATTCAGCCAACAAAGACAAAAAAGGTCTATTTGAAGCTGCAGACGGAGGAACCCTGCTTCTTGATGAAATTGGCGATATGCCGTTGGCCCTGCAGACCAAACTGTTGCGTGTGCTGCAGGAAAAGGAAATCAGGCGTATCGGAGATACATCGAAAATTCCTGTCGATGTCAGGTTCTTGGCGGCGACAAATTGTGATCTGGTCTCAATGGTCAAAGAAAAGAAATTCCGGCAGGATCTGTACTTCAGGCTCAATGTTGTCAATATCATTATTGCTCCATTGAGAGAAAGAAAAGATGATATCGGAATGTTATCAGACAGTATTCTCCGGAAGTATAATGGCAAATATGGAAAAAAATGCAGTTTGGATATGAGGGCATTGTTCGCTCTGGAGCAACACGACTGGCCAGGCAACGTCAGAGAACTGGAAAATGTTATTGAGCGACTGGTTCTATTCGGTGATGAAGTGATCGGTTTTGACGATGTCTACGAGATTGTTAATGTCACTAAGAAACATTTTCCTTATGAGACCTTCAATACCTCTGCCATGACCAGTTCGTTTTATGGCGACATGTCCCTGAAGGAGCAGGTTCAGGAGTTTGAGCGCCAAAAAATCTCCGAGGCCCTGCAAAAGTGCGGCAGTACCCGCAAGGCTGCCAAGCTGCTTGGGATGAGTCAGTCCAGCATCATGAGGCGGATACAGGCTTTGGAGATCAATGAAATCCAGGAACAATCAGTCTGATTCGAAATCGATTCGCTTTTTGTGGCCGATCCGGAATCGGTTTGTTTTGTATAAAGCTTAATAAAAACAGTTGTTTTTGTGTTTTTTCGAATTCTTCCATAGTGCCATCTCCCGCCAACAGTTCTTCATTATGCCGTCTTAGGACGGCATTTTTTTTTCGTACAGCACCTGGATATTGAGTGTTTTTGTCAAGCTGTGCTCCCTTCGCCGCTCTGACCTCTTCTGTTTTGATCGATGTCATCTCGCTGGATCCTTTGTAAGTCATCAAAACTATTAGTTTAATACCTGCTCCAGGTTCTATTTTTCCAGGCGGGAAAATCAATTATTTCTCGATTCAAAAACGGTTCAGCGTGGCGTCCGCTCGTGATGTTCAGTTTTTAAAACATCTCCCATTCATAAAATTTTGAATTTTCTTCAGTTTTTAACTATCTGTAAATACTGATAAAATAACCTTGTCATAGTCTTTTTTCTGCAAATTGAAAGCGTAAAAAAAACGTTTGGCCCGCTCTTTGCCATAGTCCAAAAGCAAGAAACATTCGTCGAAAACAAAAACTAGATTTGCAAAGGAGGTTCTGGCGATGAGTTACAAGATCGTTCGCAAAGAGGATGCCTATGGATACGAGGCTCCATTGCATTACCAGATGAAGGCGACGCGACTCCACGATCCTGATGATGTCAACGATGGTCGGCTGGTTATCGGGCTTTCTCATTTCCTGCCGGGGGGAGGTTGTGAATTCGGCTGCAACCAGATGGAGAGCGTTTATTACATCATTGCCGGTCAGATGACTTTGAAGACTGAGCTGGAAGAAACCGTTTTAAATCAAGGGGATAGCTTTCATTGTGGAGCAGGAACACTGAAGGGTATCCATAACTTTGGGACGGAGTCATGCCAAATGCTGGTTTGTCTCTTACCGCCCAAAAAATGATTCAGGGAGGCGCTTAGCTATGAAAAATTTATTTGATTTGACAGGGAAAAAGGCCGTCGTCATCGGCGGCGGTGGCGGCATCGGCAAGGCGATTGCCGCCGGACTTGCGTCTGCTGGCGCTGAGGTTGTCATTGCTAGCCGCAATATGCAGACGCTGGAGGAGGCCTCGGCGGAAATCAAGGCTGAGACGGGTTGTTCTGTCGGTTGCCTGACCGTTGATGCATCCGATGCAGAAAGCATCCAGGCGTTGGCCGACGATTGTGTCACCAGGATGGGGACTGTCGATATCCTGGTGAATTCGCAAGGGTTTAACAAGAAGGTTCCGACGCTCGATATCCCGGTTGAAGACTGGGACGCAATGTTCAATGTCAATGTTCGTGGTGTCATGCTCGCCTGCAAGGCTTTTGGCAAGATCATGGTGGCCAAAAAATACGGCAAAATCATCAATGTCACTTCGATCCGCGGTATCCGTGCCGTCATCGGCGGTGCCGGGAACACCTGCTACAGCACCACCAAGGGCAGCGTGGATATGCTGACCAAGAGTCTGGCTTCCGAATGGGCCA
Organism: Geopsychrobacteraceae bacterium; assembly: GCA_963676795.2. Lineage (GTDB taxonomy): Bacteria > Desulfobacterota > Desulfuromonadia > Desulfuromonadales > Geopsychrobacteraceae. Next base: position 983,927 of record CAXXTB010000002.1, read on the forward strand.
AGGATAATGTCCATGTCAACGGAATCGGTCCGGTCATCACCGAAACTCCGATGATGGTCAGTGTCTTCGAGCAAAATCCGGATTTGAAACCCAACATTCTGAAGAACATCCCTATGGGGCGAATCGGAAAAGCCGAAGATAACATCGGTCCGGCAATCTTCCTGGCATCGGAAGCCTCTGATTTTATGACCGGCCAGATCATCTACCCAGACGGTGGCAGCGCAGCCGTCGTCTAATTCATAGAGGCAACATCAAACCATTAAGGAGGAAAGAAAATGGGTAAGAAAGTATTTATTGATTTGAGCCATCCTTTCAGTGCTGAAGCTCCACGCTGGCCATACTTTGAAAAGGCGACTGTTGACAGTGCCCACACCATGGCTAAAAGCGGTGTTCTGACTCAATGGATCAACGTACCACAGCATACCGGTACTCACTGTGATGCTCCACGTCACGTCATGGAATACGAGTTCGATGGTCGTCGCGCCAGATATACCCACGAAATGCCGATCGATGCCTATACCGGTGAGGCTGTCTGTCTGCCTATCGAGGTCGAGCCATGGGCTCTGATCAAGCCTGCTGATCTTGAAGCGGGTTGTGCCAAAGCGAAAATCAAACCGTCAGAGCTGGCTGGCATGGTTGTCGTTCTGGATACCGGCATGCACAAGTACTACGACGATTCCAAAGCTTACTATCACTATGCCTGCGGTACTGGTGTTGACGCCGGTAACTGGTTTGTCGAGCACAAGGTCAAGTGTGTTGCCATGGACGGCCAGGCTCTTGATCACCCTCTGCACACCGCCATGGGTGTCAATGGTGGTACCCGTCTGAACCTGCTCGGTCATTCCGGTCGTCATCTGGTTGATGAGTACAAAGAGCTGTTCGGTGAAGAGGCTTATGCCGAATTCGACAAGGATGAATTCATCCGGGTGTTTGGCCAGAATGCATACGACGAGAAATATGGTTTCCTCGAAGCCCACAGCGGTTGGGGTACCTGGGAACCTTGTCACAAGCTGATGCTGGGTAATGGCATCGTCGGTGTCGAAAACCTCGGCGGCGACCTGTCCAAGGTCAGCGGCAAGCGTTTCCGTTTCAACTGCTTCCCGATGCGCTGGTACATGGGCGACGGTTCGATTGCCCGTTGTGTTGCCGAGATCGATGAAGACCAGCTTAATGATGTACCGACCAGAGAGTATTTCTACTGCGGTACCGGCTATGCAGATGCAGCTCATGGCGGCGCAAACGGTTCCGAATATATCACGCGTTTGTTCAATCGTAATAAATAAAGTCGTTTTCGCGCCAGCCATTTGGAACGCTCCCGGAAGAACTCCCGGGGGCGTTCCAAAAGTACTTCTGAAGCTGATACTGACCCTGTGTCTGATGCTTGTGAGTGGCCGGCAATGTGTGAAGAAAGGGATAGATATTATGCAGACAGAAGACGTCGTCATTTTAAGTGGTGCCCGTACGCCTATCGGCGATTTTCAGGGCGCATTGAAAAGTGTTATGCCGGTAGAACTGGCTTGTATCGCTGCCAGTGAAGCGATCAAGAGAAGTCAGATTGCCCCGGAGCAGTTTGAAGAGCTTGCTCTGGGAATGCTTTATAAGCAGGGCTCCAAGGGAAACCCGGCCCGGCAGGTTCAGATCAAGAGTGGCATGCCTGACAGCAGTTGGGCTTATACCGTGGATCAGCAGTGCGCTTCCGGAATGCGGGCCTTCGAGAGTGTCGCTGCCTCTATTCAGCTTGGTAAGACATCTATCGGTCTCGCCGGTGGAGTCGAGAGCATGTCAAACGCGCCCTACCTGTTAATGAAAGCGCGCGATGGACATCGGATGGGGGATCAAATGGTCCTCGACAGTATGCTCTATGACGGACTGGTCTGTGCCCTGTATGGCAAACACATGGGGTGTACCGCTGAAAACCTGGCTGAAAAATACAATATCACTCGTCAAGAACAGGACGAATTGTCCCTTCTGAGCCACCAGCGGGCAACCGCAGCGATTGAAACAGGGGTGTTTGAAGAGGAGATCGTTCCTGTAACCATAAAGAATAAAAAGGGTGATGTCGTCGTCTCCAGGGATGAACATCCCCGTAAGGATATAAGCCTTGAAAAACTGGCGTCGCTGCGGCCTGCGTTCCGGGAAAACGGAACAGTCACCGCCGGCAATGCCTCCAGTGTCAACGATGGTGCTGCTGCCCTGGTTTTGAGCAGCGCGACCAAGGCGGAAGAGTTGGGTGTCAGGCCCATCGCCAAGATCCTGTCTATCGCAAATGCCGGAGTCGCCCCTGAGATCATGGGGATCGGACCTGCCTATGCCATCCCCAAAGCTCTGGATATGGCCGGGCTGACCCTCGATGATATCGGCTGTTTCGAGATCAATGAAGCCTTTGCCGCCCAGTTCCTTGCCTGTGACCGCGAGTTGAAGCTGGACATGAGCAAGGTCAATATCAACGGTTCCGGCATCGGCCTGGGGCATCCCGTAGGCTGTACCGGCGCCCGCATTCTGGTCTCACTTATTCATCAGATGAAGCGCATGGGAAGCCGTTACGGGCTGGCCTCCCTCTGTGTCGGCGGCGGACCGGCTATGGCGACCGTTGTCAAGTTGATTGATTAATCATCACTTATAGGAGGAAGCACTATGAGTATCAAGACTGTGACAGTCATTGGTGCAGGAATGATGGGCAACGCGCTGGCTCAGGTTTTTGCCTCTAATCCTGACATTGAGAGGGTCATTTTAAGAACCAGGCAGCTCAAGGATGATCGTTTCGAACCTATCGAAAAAAATCTCGATATCATGATTGCCGCTGGTGCGGCAACCGAGGAAGAGAAGGTTTTCGTTCTGCGGCGCGTAGAGTTCATCACCGATTTGAAGGAAGCGACCAAGGATTCGGATTTTGTCATTGAGTGCGCCCCTGAGGTGCTGGAGACGAAGCAGGACCTGTTCGCGGAGATTGAGGGTTACTGCGAGGACACGACGATTCTCGCGACCAACACCTCGGTCATGAGTCCGACGGAAATTGCTGAGAAGTGCACTCATAAAGAGCGCGTCGTCGGAGCCCACTTCTGGAATCCGGGTCACCTGATTCCCCTGGTCGAGGTGGTCAAGTCTGCCTACACCTCGGAAGAGGTTATGGATGCGACCATGGATCTGATGGCCAAGTGTGGCAAGGAACCGATCTACTGCAAGAAAGACGTTCCCGGTTTCGTCGCCAACCGCCTGCAGCATGCCCTGTGGCGTGAAGCCTTCTATATGGTGGAAAACGGCATTGCTGATGCGGCGACGGTCGACAAGGCCTGCAAGTTCGGACCGGGACTGCGCTGGCCGCAGATGGGGCCGATGGAAAACAGTGATATGGCAGGCCTGGATCTGACCAGAAACATTCATAAATACATTCTCAAACATCTGGCAGACAACCACGAGCACAGTCATATGCTGGATGACATGTTGGAGCAGGGGCTGAACGGTTTCAAGACAGGTGGCAAAGGCTGGCAGGAGTGGACACCTGAACAGATGGAGGCGTCCTTTACTGGATTGCGCGAATATCTTCTTGAGTATCTGGCTAAGCGTAAACAGGGAAGTCGCTAGTTAGCATAAACCAGTAACAATAATTTATGGGGGTATCAAAGATGGTTAGAAAGCATTTGGAGGACGGTAATTTGGCTATGGCTAGTGACCACAAGGAGAGAAAAACTGAAACATCTAAGGCTATTGGTAAGTTCGGTGCCAGGGGCTGGATTGTGATTTTTTATTGCATGCTGATGTTTTGGTTTTATGCAGGTACGGTTAATGACGGGTCAAATATTATTGCACCTGCAATGGCAGCGAAAACAGGAGTTGATTATCCCGTAATTTTAAGTATGGGAACACTTGCAGGTATCGTCGCATTTGTATTTTTTGTAATTTTTGGTCAGATCAATACCTGGATTGGCGTTCGTCTAACCTCAGCGATTTGTATGGTTATTGCGGGGGCGGGATATATTTTTGTTGGACAGGCCACTTCCATCGTTGGCTATGCTGTGGCTCTCTGTGTTGTAGCCGGAGCAGTCATGTCGGCTGGATATATCTGTGGCGGAGTCTTTGTTGCCAACTGGTTCCCCAAAAAGAAGGGGATCGTCATGGGCTATACAACTATGGGGCTGAATTTTGCTTCAGCATTTTATGTACCTATGATTGCGGCATTAGTCGGCATTTTTGGAGTTACTCGTGGTGTAATGCTGCCCGGTATTGTTTGTATTATGGCTGGAGTTCTGGGTTATGTGTTTATGCGAAGCACGCCCATGGAGTATGGCAAGTATCCTGATAATGTAAGTAAGGAGGAATACGAGGAAGAGTATTTTACTAAAACCCTTGATTCTAGCGGTGGTTGGACTACGAAACGTCTTCTGAAGACCCGCGAGCTTTGGTTGTGTGCTGTATCAACAGGCATTCTGCAATTGGTTACGTCTGGGATTGTTACACAGTTGGTAGTGCGCAATGTTCATTTGGGGTTTGAGCAAAATAAAGCCATTGCCATGATGACAGTGGTTGCAGTTGTTGGAATATTTGGATCCTGGGCCTTTGGTGTTCTTGATCAGAAAATGGGTACACGTAAAGCGATGGTCATATTTGCAATTTGGGAAGTTGTGGCACTTCTAGCAAATATTACTGAAACATCAGCAGGTGTCTATATTTCCATTGTAATGATTGGTATGTCTATTGGGGGTTCTGCGAACTTTACTGTGTCTTTGCCAACTAATGTTTTTGGTCGTCATGGTTTTAGTAAGGTAAATAGCGTAGTATTTCCGATCCAGGGGTTAATTACTTCTATTGCATTTGTTATTAATGCCTTGTCCCTGCATTATACTGGTGCGCTAAGGGGTTCATATGTTGCCTTTATTGGATTTGTAATTGTGAGTATGGTTTTGGCACTGCTTGTTAAAGAACACAAGTACAACCGTGATTTTCATGTTGAAGAAGAACATATGCGTCATATAACTGGTTAGTAATAATTAAACATAATGTTTTAAAATGTAGTTGAGACTGACAACCAACTGTTTTTTTCAGTTGGTTGTCAATCGAGTAAGTAATTTGAATCCGTAGTTTTTAAATATATTTAACTAATAACGTAAAATTTAGTGGAGGGTCGTAAAATGAACAATAAAACTATCATTACCGTTGCTGTAACCGGTGCCTGGCCAAAAAAGAAGGACAACCCGAACGTTCCGATGACTCCTTCCGAGATTGCCGACGACGTTTACGCTTGTTGGAAAGCTGGTGCTGCGGTTGCCCACCTGCACATGCGCGATGATGAGGGTAATGGGACCATGAGCGCTGACAAGTTCCGTGAAACCGAACAGCTGCTCAAGTCAAGATACCCAGATTGTGACGTTATCCTCAACTACACCACCTCCGGCGATCTGAACGCGACCGACGAAACCCGTATGGCTCACCTGATCGAGCTCAAGCCCGATATGGCTTCCTACGACTGCGGTACCATGAACTGGGGCCACAGCACCCTGTTCGTCAACCATCCAAAATTCCTGGAAAAATTGGGTGAAGTTCTGATTGAGAACAACATCAAGCCAGAAGTTGAGATCTTCGACGCAGGGATGTTCTACAACTCCCGTTACTACGTCAAAAAGAACTTCCTGAAAGAGCCGGTTCACTACCAGTTCGTTCTCGGCGCTCCTGGCGGTTCCACTGCGACCGTTGAAAACCTGGTTTACCTGAAGAGCCTGCTGCCGGAAAACTGCACCTGGTCCGCTTTCGGTATCGGCCGTGGTCACCTGCCAATCATGTACGCTACCCTGGCCCTCGGCGGTCACCTGCGCGTCGGTCTGGAAGACAACGTCATGTACGACAAGGACACTCTGGCTACCGGTAACGTTCAGCTGATCGAGCGTGCTGTTCGTGCTGCTCGCGAATTCGGTAATGAAATTGCGACTCCGGCAGAGGCTCGCGAAATGCTGAGCCTTAAAAAAGTTGATTGATGATCTGAGATGGGAGTTGCTGCGTGAATAAGGAATTGTGCCTGGAAGAGGCACTGTCGCATATAAAAAGCGGTATGACACTGATGGTCAATGGGTTTCTGGGGGTAAAAAGCCCGGAAACCGTTATCGATGCCATCCTTGAACGGGGTCTTAAAGACCTCACCCTGATAGCAAACGATACCTCCATGCCTGGAGTGGGGGTGAGCAAACTGATAGCTCAGCACCGGGTCAAGAGCCTGTATACGTCCCATATCGGGACGAATCCGGAAACCGGAAAACAGATGAACAACGGAGATCTGGATGTTGTTCTTGTTCCGCAAGGGACCCTGGCCGAGAGGATTCGTTGTGGCGGGTCGGGTCTTGGTGGCTTTTTAACCCCGACCGGAGTCGGCACCGATGTCGAGAACGGCAAGAAAAAGATGTCAGTAGGTGGTGTGGATTACCTGCTAGAGCATCCGCTGCGTGCTGATGTTGCCCTGCTTAAGGGCTCTGTTGTCGATCGATCCGGGAATGTCTACTATCGGGGTACGACGAAAAACTTCAGTCAGGTGATGGCGATGGCCGCGGACTTTGTCATCGTTGAGGCTGAAGAAATTGTCGAGATTGGTGCTCTGGGGCCAGATATGATCATGACCCCGGCCATTTTTGTCGATGCCATTGTACAGAGTGGTGCACTTGCCGGAGGAGCTTCGTTAGTGAGGGATGGTTATGCTCAGTGATAAGGATCTGATAGCCAGGCGAGCGGCCCAGGAGCTCAAAGACGGCGATGTCGTCAATCTGGGCATCGGTCTGCCGACCCTGGTTTCCAACTTTGTTCCGGAGGGTATTCATATCACCCTGCATGCTGAGAACGGCATCCTGGGGATGGGCCCTTCAAGCCGGGAGGGCAGCGAGGACAGCGACATTATCAATGCGGGCGGTTCCCACGTTGATATCCTGCCGGGTGCAAGCTTTTTTGACAGTGCGACCTCTTTCGCCATCATCCGTGGCGGTCATATCGACATCACCATCCTTGGCGCATTGCAGGTTGACGCCAGGGGGAATATCGCCAGCCACATGGTTCCTGGAAAAATGGTTCCGGGGATGGGCGGAGCGATGGATCTGGTTGCCGGAGCCAAAAAGGTTATCGTCGCCATGCAGCACACGGCAAAGGGGAGCCACAAGATCATGAAGGAATGCACCCTGCCGTTGACTGGCGTTGGTGTCGTCGACATGATCATTACTGATATGGGCGTTATGGAAGTCACTGAAAACGGACTTCTGCTCAAAGAAATCAGGCCGGGTGTCAAGCTGGCCGATGTTATCGCGGCGACCGATGCAGAGTTGCTGCTGCCGGAAGAAATGGTTGTTTAGGGGACGACGTTTCGGGGGAGCCCCTGGGGTTCCCCTGCATTCAAACCGGTGCGGAGCGTTGCTTTGCTCTGTTCGTGCGGACCTACGGAATGTCGTGAATTTCCACAGGAGAGGAGGACAGGGTGGCCAATATCGTTCATACTTCACGAATCAAGATTTCCAGAGAGCAGGGACCGACCCGGATCGCCAGGATAGAGGGGTTTGATGAGCCAATTATTTTTGGCGTACATGGCGGCATAAAGAAATTCTACAAGGTCGATCCTGTTGAGGAACATGCGGCGACCTTGGATCATATAGTCGGCGCTGTCGCCGCCTGAATGATGGGGACCTTCGCCAGCGTGCTGGCGATCAAAAAGATCCGGACCCATACCGACCGCTTTGAGGCACAGGTTGAAGGGGACATCGAAGATGTCGATGGCGTCCTGAGGATTACCGTTATTCGCGTTCATTACCTGTTGAAGCTAAGGACCAGAGAAGAGGCGGATGCCCGCTGGGCGATGGGGCGGTATATCGAAAACTGCCCGGCTGCCATGAGCGTAAGAGGCTGTATCCGCATCGAGGATTCTGTGGGTTTTCAATATGAGTAAGGGGATTGCTAAAATCTTGGTGTATAAATTGAGTAACGGTGATCATTAAGAACAAGATTGATCTTGACCGTTTAGTTAATACCAATTTTAAATCTGATAAAGATATTTAAATAGATAGGATCAGAATTAGATTTTGTGTGGCAGGTGAAAGATAATAATGAAGAGAATAAAACTAAAATTTCAGTTTCGTATGCTCCTACCAGTTATTGCACTGATTGAGCTAGGTTGAAAATATCGGACACCAAAGTTTACAATCTTTCCCGAACGAAGGTGTCACAATGTTAACAAGATCGAATGCTCGTTATTCGAAAGAGTTTCGTAACGAAGCCGTAAAAATGGTATCGGAGGGTGGCCTGACTGCATATGAAGCGTCTCGGCAACTCTCCTTACCGAAATCGATCCTTGAAAACTGGGTCCGAGCTCACAAGTCCGGTAAACTCAGCGATATCGGTAGTGAGCAGCGCCCCTTGACCGAGGTTGAACAAGAACTCGCTCGTGTCAAACGAGAACTGTCTCAGGTCAAGCTGGAGCGAGATATCTTTAAAATAGCCGCCGCGTACTTTGCCAAGGAGTCGCTGCCCGGTAAGCGCTGATAAAACAGTTTCGATCTGAGTATCCGGTTCCTCTGTTGTGCCGGGTTCAATCAGTGGCTATTACGCCTGGTTGAAACGGCCTGAATCTCCCCGGCAGAAAGAAGAAAAACGGCTCGAACTCGAAATAATAGCGGCTCACAAACGAACTGAAGAAACCTACGGCCCGGAGCGTCTGCAAAGCGATCTTTCTGATCACGATGTTCATGTCGGCGTTCACCGGATCAAGCGCATTCGCCGAAAGCTGGGACTGCGCTGCAAGCAGATCAAGAAGTTCAAGGCAACGACAAACTCGAATCACAAGTTGCTGGCTGCTGAGAACCTTCTGGATCAGAATTTTGTTACGGACGCCCCGAACCAGGCCTGGGTGACCGACATAACCTATATCCCTACGGCTGAAGGCTGGTTGTACCTCGCCGGTCATAAAGATCTCTTTACGGAAGAAGTCGTGGGCTACGCCATGGGAGAACGTATGACGAAGAATCTGGTCTCCCAATCGCTGTTTCGTGCCGTCGCAGCCAAAAGACCTGCAGCTGGCCTGATTTACCATTCCGATCGCGGTAGTCAGTACTGCGCCACGGAATATCAAAAATTTCTGAAACAGTCCAAGATGCGTTCATCCATGAGCCGCCGCAGGAACTGTTACGACAACGCTCCGATCGAAAGCTTCTGGGGCGTCTTGAAAAATGAACTCGTGCATCACTGCCGGTATGCGACCAGACGGGAAGCAATCCGGGAGATCACGACTTACATAGAAGTCTTCTACAACCGGAAGCGGAAACAGAAGAGGCTTGGTTATCTTTCACCCGCAGCCTATGAGCAACAATATTTCAAAGAGCGGTTAGTCGCTTAATATTTTGGTGTCCACTATTGACGACCGAGGTCAAATGCCTTGGGTATAAAACTCCGAATCAGGTATTTTTTGGACTCAATCCACCCGTTGCACTAGCGAGTTGAATTCGCGAAACTCAGATAAATCGTGTTGAGTGTCAGCGATGTCTTGGCACTCAACATTTAGTTATTATTCGAGGCAGAGAGGAGGGTAGTGTTGAAATTGAAGGAGGACTCGTTCTGGACTGATTTTCTGGCCTTCATCAACCCCGGGTCCTCCTCAGCTGGCAGTGCAGCATCGGTTCGCTGCTTAAATCGGTTTATTTGTGTCATTCTTGTGGCTTGAAGGCAGAACAATTAAGGATTCAATGCCTTCTGTGGCGATGATCTGGTTGAGTTCATCCAGTGCCTTCTGGTCGGTCTCGAAAGGTTCTTCCCAGAATGTCGAATTGCCGAAGCGGTCTATGACTTCGAGCAGCCACCCCTCTTCGCCGCTTCGGCATATTTCGACTTTGATCCTATTCCCCTCATGCATAATCGTCCGGCATAAAGGGGAGTATTCAAAGTAAACCTTGTTATTCATAATAAAACCCTCCTCTTCCAAACGAGCTTTGAATGATGGGCATTCATTCAACTCTCAGTTTATATATGGTCTGCATTTCTCGTCATAAGGTTGGGGGCACATCAGTCTTTCCGAGATTTTTCTTGCCGTCAGCCGGATTCTTTCTATCGTCGCACTGGTATTCAGTTCATTCTTTCTGGCATAGGGAGAGATGACAACGATACTGGCAATGGCCTGGCCCTTGTTGTCAAAGACTGGTGCCGCTATGGAAAAAATGTTCTTGTCATGGCGACCGTCGTCTATCGCATATCCGTTTCTGCCGATTTCGACGTATTCCTGTTTCAGTTGAGCCGAGGAAATGCCAGTATTTTGATAGGCGGGAGGAAGTGGGCTCTGCAGCCAGCGGTTTGTCAAACGAGGATGCGTATAAGCTGCAATGCATTTGGCTCCGGCGTGGATTTGCGGATAGACCCGATCTCCGACGGCAACTGAAATTGTAATCGGTTTTTTTGATCGAGCAATATAGGCAAGAAAGATGATGTTTTCGGAAAGTAATTCAAAATGAACAGTTTCGGAAATCTGATCTCGCAAGGTGTCGCAAAATTGATGGGCTATGATAGCTGTTTTGTTGTTCAGGCTTTGGGTTATCGAATCATACAGGCAGGATATCATCGGGCCAAGCTGATATCTCTTTGTTAATGGGTCTTGGTCAAGGTAGCGCTCTTTCTTCAGGGTATTGACGACTCTGCTGGTTGTTGAAATTTTAAAATTGAGGATTTCTGACAACTCTTTGGTGCCGATGGGTTTGTTGTTCTTGGCAAAATAGGATAAAACCGCAAGAGCTTTTTCTGTTGCGTTATATTTAGCACTGTCGTCGTTATTTTGTTCTGGCAGTAACATGTGATCCTCTTCTTTTCTGGTTGTCGGGGTTGTTTATAGATCGTCGGTAAAATTGATCATTGCTTTACTGATCATCGAATAATTCAATTTGCTGCCGAAGAAAATCAGCTTGTTCCTCTGGTCCTCTCCTGGCCAATTTTCCAAAACCTCAAATGGTTCTACGATGTTTCTGATTCTTTGAATCTGAATCGATTGTGGAAGGTTTTCAATTCTGAAGATTCCTCTTATGTTCAGAATCCCACTCTCTCGATTGGAAGCCAGATTTATCAGTAGCTTTAGAAATTGATCGGCATTTGGAATTGACTCTGGATAGATCGTGAGATTGTTGCTCTCTTCATCTTGCGTATCTCTCACATGGTCAGTGGAAGATCCTCCAAAATACTCATCAGGGATATCAGCGGACTTTCTTGTGAAGAAGGGTTGGGCTCCCTGCTCCAGCGCCTGAGTGGTTTTATGACTCTGAAGAACTGACCTGATTAATATTTGTCTCCGAAGGGTTGAGGAAGCCTCTTTGGCAATAAAAAGATCTTCAGGGCCATGAACTTTGTTAAGCAGGATTTGCTTTGCATGGCAATTGATTGATTTGAGCTTTGTTTTTAATTTGGCAATCTGCGTGCCGCAGACACTATCATTGGTAGCCAGTATTATGATGTCAGCCAGCAGTATCAGGTTGTTTATTGGGACCCCGTTCATGTTGATATTGTCCTGTATCAGGCACACCAGCCCGTTGAGGTAATATCTTTCGGATGCTTGTTGGTCAGATGCGAGGTCCTGGCAAATCTGAACAGAATCTGTAGGTTCTCTGGTTTCGATCAGGATATGATCGAATGGTGGAATTTGACCGGATTCTCGCAGGTTAAATAGTTCCGACAGGCTTTTCCGGATGTTGTCTTCTCGTTTGAAGCACAGCTCACCTGATTTTAGTAAGGCAATATCGCCAGTCAATCTCCGTGAAATGTGAGTATCGTTATCAGTGACAGCGCATTTCAAGAAAAAGACTATGCCGTTTTTATGGAAAGTTTCCGGGAGTTGGCGGAACAAGGTCCTGCTCTTGTCGTCCGGAAGAGTGCAAAAAACGGATATTGGTATTTTGATATTGACGTTTGACAATGTCTCTGTCCTGAAAGTTTTCAGTTTTGGAAGCCTAAGTCATCATGTCAAATCTATTGAGCAAATTTTGAGCCAGAATGAGTGTGTCTGTTTTATGTGCGAAAAAGTGATGTTGTTTCAGTTGGATAGAGTAACTTTGGTCGTTTTGTCTGTTTCGGACTGTTTTGTGAGATATCTGCAATACCAGTTCGCTTGAGTCGGAATCGGTTCTGCCTGTTTCCTTCTGCCTTTGGGACATGGCGGGTTGGATGCCGAGAATGTGAGGTTTTTCTGGCTGAAAGGCTTTTGGTCGTATGTCTCTGGCTATAACCCATTAGTTTTTCGGTCAATTGTTGCTGATTCTCCGTCTCTGAAACCTTTCTTCGCTTGATTCCGGCCACGTCATGGCGGTGAAGAACGGCAAATTACGAAATCGGTTCGCTTGGAGTATGTGAATCGATAATGGATCGCGCGTCAGGTTTGGGATTTTTTCAGGAATCCTTTGGTGATCGTGATGAGTCTTGAGGTGCGAGAACTGTTATGCTCTCAGATCCCTGGTGTGTTGATTGACTGTTACTGTAACAGGGTAATTTTTTTTGTGCCGGTCAGTGGAATCTCCGGGTGAGCGTCGTTGAAGACAATGTCCAGCTCGTAAGGGAACTTTGTTCCTTTGCGCCACTGGCCGCCGACCAGAGGCGTTGCACAATAATGCTCGTCGTTATAGTCGATTGGACCGACTATGGTGTCGAGCCTGGTTTCTGAAAATGCTTTGAGGATTGCTTCTTTTTCGAGGGTTTGTGCCCGTTTGAGGACGTCGAAGAGGATCTCGAAACCGGCGTATTTAAAACCGATCGGTGGAGTCCACTGTTTTCCGGTAGCCTCGGTCCAGAGGTCGCACAGCTGTTGAGGGGTGGTGCCGTCAATCGAGGACTTGAACGGGTGGTTGGGGCTCCACCAGTTTTCGCAGGTCAGTCCGTCTCCCAGGTTGCCGCCGAGAGCCTCAACTGCTGATGGAAAGAGGATGGCCTTGCCTATAGTTGCGATCTTTGGCCTGTACCCCTGTTGACGAGACTGGCGCCAGAAGGTGGTGAAGTCCGGTGGAATCATGATGCCGGCAACGATCTCGACCTTTTCTTTTTTGAACTGGCTGATGATTGAGCTGAAGTCTTTCAGGCCGTATGGGAACTGACCAGGCTGGATGACCTTATAGCCTTTTTCCCGGCAAATTTTATCGAATTTAGGCATGAAGGTCAGGCCATCGGGGTCGGTCTGCCAGAGGAAGCCGATGGTCTTGTTGTGCTGGTCTGCAGTTTTGTCCCACATGCCCGTCCAGGCGCCGATAAAGCCAGCGTCGTCCCAGTGCGAATGATAACACCACTTGAACGGCCCCCCGGAGAGCCAGGCGCTGACCGGTGCATCGAGAGAAACACAGGGAACCTCCAGGTTTTCACACATGGCTGAAACCGGTGCCACGGTGTCTGGCGTGTGAAGAACGTACATCAGATCGACTTCGTCTTTAAGGATCAATTTCTGTGTGACTTCACCGGCCAGGGTCGGGTTGGACTGGGTATCGACCAGCTTTATTTTGAGCGGAAGCTTCTTGCCGGCCTCCTTGATGAAGATGCCGCTATCTGCGTTGATCTTTTTAAGAACAAGATCGTCGACCCATGGAGAGGCTTCGCCAAAATCTGCCAGCGGCCCGGTCTGCGGGTCTGGCCGGCCGATCAGGATATAGCCCCGTTTGGCTGCGCGAGCCATGGCTGGCTTGAGCAGGCCGGAGGTGCCAAGGACAGCTCCACCGACGACCATGTTTTTCAGTAAATTACGACGACTAAGTTTTATGCTCATGCATTCCTCCTTCGTTTGGCAGGCATGGTCTTGCAGTTAATAGACAGGCGTCTGTTTCCTTTTTAGTAACAGCAATTCACATACCAGGAGTCTGTGTTGATGTCGGAAAGTGAAAGGTACGCTGCCGGAGGGTGCTGTGCCTGGTATGGGCTGGATGTTTCCCGTTGTTTGGATGCTGATGTGGCGAAGAGCGAGAGGCTGGTCTTGAAAGGAAGTGCCCTGACATACTCTGTGTGAATTGTTGCAAAAAGAGGGGGGGCTGCCGTGAGTTTTGTCCGGACCCGTGCGGGTTTGGGGGACGCTGCGCTTTTTTGTCTTCTGGTTTCTGGTGTGTCAGGAGGAGGCCAGGGCTCTGGTCGATCTGTTTGGCTGAATCAACCAGAGCCTTGAGCTGTATTTTCACCCGGCTGCCATGTCGAAGGGGTTGGTCTGGGCCGGAGAGTTGTTTGCTTCTTAGCTGTCGATTTCTGTGACTCCTGCTTCTGCAAATGTGGCCATTCTATGAAAACAGGCGAGGCTGTTATCGATAAGGGGCATGATCATTGCGGCTCCCGTTCCCTCTCCCAGATGCATGTCCAGGTCTACGAGGGGAGTGATCTGAAAGCGTCGGCAGACCTCCTGAAAGCCCTTTTCTCCGGAACTGTGAGAGAAAATGAGAAAGGCCCTGACCTGTTCATGGAACGTCATGGCAATCACCGCAGCGGCTCCGGAAATGAACCCATCAACGACGACAGGGCAGCGCAGTGCTGCACCGGCGACCATGGTCCCAACCATCGCGGCCAGTTCAAATCCACCGACACTTTTCAGGACGGAAAGAGGGTCTTGCGGGGAGGGGGTATTGATATCCAGGGCCTGCTGAATGATGGAGGCTTTGTGAGCCAGTCTGTTAGAGGGGAGCCCAGCACCGGTTCCCGTTACTTCTATGGGGTTAACGCCGATCATGCAGGAGTAGATAGCGCTGGCTGCTGTGGTGTTGCCAACCCCCATTTCGCCGGTTATCAGCAGATCTACCCCGTCGTCAATCGCAGCCTCGGCCATCTCGAATCCCAGGTTCAGGGCTTGAAGGGCCTGTTCCTCGGTCATCGCCGGGCCTTTGGCCATATTGGCGGTACCTGAGGCAATGCTTTTCTGGATAACGGCGGGATGATCAACCAGGTTTGCCATTCCGGTATTGATGACTTTCAACTCCGCTCCGGCCATGTCAGAAAGAACGCTTATTGCCGCACCGCCATTGACAAAGTTTCTGACCATTTCCGCTGTTACAATCTGCTGAGAAGGAGACACGCCCTCTTCGACAACACCATGATCTCCCGCATAGCAGAGAACACATTTTTTGTTTATTTGCGGTTTGGGATTTTTCTGGATGCCAGCCAGTCGAATGACCAGATCTTCCAGTTTGCCCAGGCTCTTGGGTGGTTTCGTCAGGTTGTCCCAATGTTTTTCAGCCTGTAACATCGCTTCCTGATCAAGCGGGGAGATTTCTTGCAATGCGTCTAAAAAATTCATGACTCATACCTATCCCTAAAAATCCATATGAAATTGTCATAGTGGCAGATGCTGTAGAATCCATTCCACGATTCTGTGAAGGTCTGACTTTAGCATAAAAGCCACTGGGCGTTGCCAGGGAATCCTATGGGGGGGGGAGGAGAAACACTTTAATTCTAACTGCTGGGTAGGCTCTGGTGCTTCAAAGGTTCGTGGGTATGGATGATCTGGGTGTCAATAACGAAAAAAGGGGTCGCATCTTTTGATGCAACCCCTTATCTTCTTTAATGGTGGAGCTAAGCGGGATCGAACCGCTGACCTCTTGAATGCCATTCAAGCGCTCTCCCAGCTGAGCTATAGCCCCGAACAGGTGCGGTTTATAGCAAATGCTTCGCGCAGGTGTCAATATAAAAAAACATCTTCTGTGAAAGAATTCTCTCCGACGGTGAAAACATAGCCATTTTTGTATCTGCATGCTAGACTTCCCCGTATTCATTGAACTTCTTTTCGGTGGTGAGGTGTCATGACTGAGCAACAGCAACTGTTGCGTTTATTGCCGGCCGTTGACCGGGTTTTGCGAGAGGATCTTCTCCAGTCTCAGCTTTGCTGTCTGCCGCAGGAAGCTGTTTCGCGCGCTGTCCAGCAGGCGATCGGCGATCTGCGCCGCGAACTGCTGCAGCAGGGTTCAGTCGACAAAGACAGACTTACACCTTCTGCTGTGGCACTGGTCGCTTGGCGTCTCTGTCAGTCCTTGGCTGAACCTTCGTTGCGCAGGGTGATTAATGCGACCGGTACCCTGTTGCATACCAATTTGGGCCGCGCGCCTCTGGCCGATCAGGCTCTGCAGGCGATCAACGATGTTGCCGCCGGTTACTCCAACCTGGAATTCGATCTGGACCGTGGTGTCCGCGGTCACCGTTACAGTCATGTCGAGCGTCTGCTCTGTGAGCTGACCGGGGCTGAAGCCGCTCTGGTGGTCAATAATAACTCAGGTGCCGTGCTGCTCGCCTTGAGTGCCCTGGGACAGGGAAAAGAGGCGATCGTCTCCCGTGGGGAACTGGTCGAGATCGGCGGGGCCTTCCGTATCCCCGACGTGATGGAGGCTGGTGGGGTCAAGCTGCGTGAAGTAGGGACCAGTAATCGGACTCATCTGCGTGACTATGAAAACGCCGTGACCGAAGAGACGGCGATTCTGCTCAAAGTTCATACCAGCAACTACCGGATCATCGGCTTTACCAAGGATGTTCCAGCCCGTGATCTGCTGCCGTTGGCGACGGAAAAGAACCTGATTCTGATGGAGGACCTCGGCAGCGGCCTGCTGATTGATCTGAGCCGTTACGGGCTGGAGGCGGAGCCGACCGTTCCCCAGGTGGTGCAGGCCGGGGTGGATGTCATTAGCTTCAGCGGCGATAAACTGCTCGGTGGCCCTCAAGCTGGCCTCGTTGTCGGTAAAAAGCGCTATCTGGACAAGCTGCGTAACCATCCTCTGGCGCGTGCCCTGCGCATCGATAAGCTGACCCTGGCCGCTCTGGAAGCGACCCTGCGCCTCTATCTGAAGCCCGAGGTGGCCAAGCGCGAACTGCCGGTTTTGAGGATGTTTGCTGCCGATCCGGAGGAGCAGAAAGAACGCTGTGAGCGACTGGCGAAAATATTGAACGAAGCGGATGTCTGCGCTGATCTCAAGCTGACTGAGGATATCTCTCGGGTTGGCGGTGGCGCGATGCCGCTGACCGAACTCCCGGACTGGGCCATAGAAATCCGCCCCCGTAAGCTCAGTGTTGCGACATTGGGCCAGCGTCTGCGTGGACTGACCCCGGCGGTGGTCGGGCGCAGTCAGGATGATGCCCTGTTGATCAACCTGCGAGCTGTATTTGACGCTGAAGAAGAGCTTCTTGCCCGGTCATTGATCGAGGCCTTGAACTGATAGGACTACGCGTGGCACAGGGACATTTTATTATCGGTACCGCTGGACATGTCGATCATGGTAAGACGGCATTGATTCGGGCCCTGACCGGGGTCGAGACCGATCGTTTGAAAGAGGAGCAGAAGCGCGGGATTTCTATTGAACTGGGCTTTGCCCGGCTCGACCTGGGCCATGGCCAGGTTGCCGGGGTTGTCGACGTGCCGGGTCATGAAAAATTCATTCCGCAGATGCTCAGCGGAATCGCCGGAATCGATCTGGTGCTGCTGGTTGTCGATGCCAATGAAGGGGTGATGCCGCAGACCCGTGAGCACCTGCAGATCATGGATCTGCTGCAACTGAAAAACGGGATACTGGTTATCTCCAAGTGTGATCTGGTCGAACCGGACTGGCTGGATATCGTCGAAGAGGAGCTCCGTGACCAGGTTGCTGGCAGTTTTCTCGAAAAGGCCCCCTGTTGCCGTGTTTCGGCGCTCAACGGGGAAGGGCTCGACGAGCTGCGTGAAACAATCAGGCAGCAACTGAAGAAGGTCGAACCGCGTGACGTCCGTGGCGTTGTACGCCTGCCGGTCGACCGCTGTTTCAGCATCAGCGGCTTCGGAACCGTTGTCACAGGAACCCTGGTCAGCGGCACAATCAAGGTTGGTGAGAGCCTGGAGGTTTTACCGGCCGCTGTTCCGGCCCGGGTTCGCGAGCTCCAGGTTCACGATCAGCAGGTCAATGAGGTCTGTGCCGGCCAGCGGGTGGCGCTTAATCTGGCGGGGATTTCCCGGGACCAGATACCGCGCGGATCGGTGGTCGGTACGCCGGGGCTGTTTCGTTCCAGCAGGCGCATCGATGTGCGGTTACGGCTGCTTGCGGATGCGCCACGGCCGCTGAAGTTTCGCGACCCTGTTCACCTGCACCTGGGCACGGCGCGCTGTGTCGCCAATGCCGTTCTGCTTGATCGTGATGAACTGAAACCGGGTGAAGAGGTGATCGCCCAGCTGGTCCTTGATCAGCCGCTCTTGGCCCATCGTGGCGACCGTTTTATCGTCCGTTCCTATTCGCCGATGGTGACCATCGGCGGCGGCCTGGTCATCGATTCAGAACCTCAGAAACATAAGCGCTTCAGGCCGGAGGTGATTCGCCGTCTTGAAGATCTGGCCTCGGGGGACCTCGGGTTCTGGTTGCAGAAGCTGGATGAACTGCAGCTGGCGCGGATCAAGGAGCTGGAAAAGCAGACCGGCAGCAGCCGCGTACAGCTGCAGCAGGGACTTGAGCGCTTGCGCGAGGCTGGTCAGGTTGAACTGCTTGGGGACCAGTGGGTGCTCGCCGAACGGGTCCGCAGCTGGACTCTGCGAGTTCCTGAGCTGGTTGCTGTCTATCATCGCCAGTATCCGCTTCATCACGGTATTCCGCGTGCGACTTTGCAGGCCCAGATCGCTGAAAAGCTGGCGCCCAAGGGGTTCGATCTGCTGCTCCACAAGGTTCTGGAGGATGGGCTGGTCGTTCTTAAGCGGGACCTGCTTGCGCTCCCGGACTGGTCTCCGCAGCCATCTGTGGGGGATCAGCAGATCCTCACGGCTCTGGGCGCATATTTCGCGGCAGAAGGGTTCCGGACCAAGAACAACACCGAAGCCCTGATGCAGTTGGGGATAAAAACTGACAATCCGGACGACTATTTCAATTATCTGGTTCTGGAAGGTCAGCTGGTCCGTCTCAACCAGGAGAGTTCGCTTTCGCGGACCTGCTACCAGCAGGCATTGGCCGAATTGCGCAGCGCGTTCGATGCGTCTCAGGAGGGTTTTGCCCTGGCGGAATTCCGTGACCGATTGGCCTGCAGCCGTAAGCTGGCCCAGGCACTGCTAGAGCATTTTGACAGTCTGAAATATACCAGGCGGGTCGACGACAGGCGTGTTGCCTGGCAGCTGCCTGAAACCGACAACCTTTGAGAGGAGAGTATGAGTGTACGTCTGACTTCGTTGTCGCGCAGCGCTGGTTGAGCGGCCAAGATTGGTCCCGCGACCCTGACTCAGGTGCTGAGTCAGCTGCCGACATTTGATCATCCCGACCTGCTGTCGCAGGATATCCCCTTCGCCGATGCCGCGATCTTCCGGATCAATGAGCATCAGGCCCTGGTGCAATCGGTCGATTTCTTCACCCCGGTGGTGGATGATCCCTATATCTACGGCCAGATTGCTGCGGCTAATGCGCTCTCTGACATTTTTGCCATGGGAGCCCGGCCGCTCACGGCAATGAATGTGATCTGCTTTCCGATCAACTGTCTTGATTCCACTGTTATGCTGAAGATTCTCGAGGGTGGGCAGGAGCGGATCCAGGCTGCTGGTGCCGTCATGGCCGGGGGGCATTCGGTCGAGGATGACGAGCCCAAGTACGGTCTCAGTGTCACCGGCATGGTCGATCCGCAGCAGATGATCACCACCTGCGGCTGTCGCCCCGGTGACCGCATCTATCTGACCAAGCCTCTCGGCACCGGCCTGTTGACCACGGCCATCAAGGGGGAGGTTCTGGATGAAGCTGAAATTCAGGACGCCATCCAGGGAATGGTCTGTCTGAACAAAGCGGCAGCGGAGGCGATGCTTGCAGCGAGGGCTTCAGCCTGTACCGATATTACCGGCTTCGGCCTGCTGGGCCATGCCACCGAGCTGGCAGCCGCGAGTCAGGTCGGGCTGAAGATCTATCTTGACCGGTTGCCGCACTATGCCCAGGCCCTCGATATGGCCTCAATGGGGCTGGTGCCGCTTGGGGCCCACCGCAACCGCGAATATTACGGAACAAGGATGGATGGGCAGGAAGGCTGCGATCCGCTGCTGATCGATCTGTTCTGTGATCCGCAGACCTCGGGAGGGTTGCTGATCGCCATTGCCCCTGAGCGGGCTGAGAACCTTGAGGCTGAATTCGCAGCGCGGGGCGTGAAGGCCCCCTGCATCGGCGAGGTGACAGCCGATAGTCCTGGTCGCGTTCAGGTTGTCCAGAGCTGATGTTTGGCTTCGGGCTCTGGGAGATCGGACTGCTGCTGGTCATTGTCGTGGTCTTTTTCGGCCTTGGCAAGCGCAAGGCCAGTGTCCGCGAGTGCGGCCGGCTGTTTACCCTGTGGCGGCACTTCAGGGCCGATCCGCGGCGTCTGCTCAGGTATCTGGGCGGCTGGTTTATGCGTTGAAAATGAATTTTTATTTGAAGCCGATTTAAAAAAACAAAGGCCAGCGGCATATCCCGCTGGCCTTTGTTTTTATCGCTGTCGAAACTGATGTTTAGGCCGTCAGTTGCTTGAGCGCTTCGAGGTACTTCTCGCTGGTTTTCTGGATGATTTCAGCTGGAAGCTTTGGTGCCGGTGCCGTCTTGTTCCAGTCGAGGGTCTCCAGGTAGTCACGCAGGAACTGCTTGTCGAAGCTTGGCTGTGCACCACCCGGCTGATACTGGTCCTTCGGCCAGAAACGGGAGGAGTCGGGAGTCATCGCTTCATCGATCCAGATCAGCTGGCCATCAAGCATGCCGAATTCGAACTTGGTGTCGGCGATGATGATCCCTTTGGTGTCGGCCAGTTCGCGGGCCCGTTCGTAGATCTTGATGCTGATATCGCGAACCTGCTCGGCGATCTCCTGGCCGCACAGCTTGGCTGCCTGTTCGAAGGAGATGTTCTCGTCATGCTCACCGAGTTCGGCCTTGGTCGACGGAGTGAACAGGGTTTCGGGAAGTTTGTCGCTCTGTACCAGGCCGGCAGGCAGCTGGATGCCACAGACCGAGCCCTGTTGCTGGTACTCTTTCCAGCCGCTGCCGGAGATATAGCCGCGGACGATGCACTCGACCGGCAGTGGGCTGGCTTTCTTGGTCAGCATGCTGCGCCCTTCGAGCTGATCCCGGTACTGGTGGGTAATTGCCGGAAAGTCATCGACCTCGGTGGAGATCAGGTGGTTCGGAATCAGGTCTTTCATCTGCTCGAACCAGAATTTGGAGATCTGGGTCAGAACGTAGCCTTTCCGCGGAATCCCTTCCTGCATAATGACGTCAAATGCAGAAATACGGTCACTGGTGACGATCAGAAGGTGTTCGCCAAGATCGTAGATATCGCGAACCTTCCCCTGGTTGACCAGCTTCAGTTCCGGGCAGTTGGTTTGTGTTAGGACGGGTGTCATAGTTTATTCCTTGTTGGTAAATGCTGTCATCAGGTCAGGGATCAGGATCTCAATCTCGGCCTGACGGAGCAGTTCCTGCAGTTTATCGTTTACGGCTTTATTCTTCTTCTGTTGCAGAACCTGGCTCTGCATCTGGTTCCTGGTCGCTTGGTCAAGTGCCGCAAAGTCGGCAACCTTTGCTTCTTTCAGAGCTGCGACAAGGCTACGATCGTTGATATTGAAAACTTTTCCGGCTACCGGCTTCTCTTCACTCAGCGCAAACACCGCGTTGGCAAGTTCCTCCGAATTGCCGATACGGGGAATGAAGGACCCGTAACTGCGGTTGAAGTCGCCGGTCTGCTCAATGTTGAGTTTCAGCTTTTTGGCAGCGGTTTCCAGGTTGTTCGATTCAATCGCCTGGGTCAACAGCTGGTCGGCCAGTTCCTGAACCAGGGTCTCGGCCTGGGCTGCGCGGTAGGCTTGTTCAACGGCAACCCTGACTTCGCCCAGCTCAGGCAGGCGGCTCGGCTGGCGCTCCTTGAGGGCGAAGAGGAAGACGCCGTCTCCGGTCTGGAGAGGGCGGGCCAGTTCGTTCTCCTGCAGCCTGAATGCTGCCTCGCTGATCTGATCGTTACGGCCGATGCCGTCGATAGCTTCACCGGCGGCGAACAGGCCGGTTTCCTTGACCCCAAGATCGTTGGCCTTGGCGGCAGCGTCGAGGTCGCCGCTTTTGCGGTTGATATTGTAGGCGTCCATCGCTTTTTCGTAGGTCAGCTGGCGTGATTTTTCGCCTTTAAGGCCAGCCTTGACCTGGTCGATGACATCAGCGAGGGACTGGACGCCCGGCTCGATGTATTCGTCAACCTTGATGATGTGGAAGCCGAACTGGGTTCTGATCACCTTGCTCAGCTGGCCCGGGCGCAGGGCAAAGGCAGCGTCTTCGAATTCGGGCGCTGTCATGCCACGGCCGAAGTAGCCAAGCTCACCGCCTTGGGTGGCGTTGTTCTTGTCGTCCGAGTTTGCTTTGGCCAGAACCGCAAAGTCAGCCCCTTCGTTGAGCTGCTTGAGCAGTTTTTCGGCCAGTTCCTCGCGCTTGGTGACGGTTGCTTCGTCGGCGTCAGGCGCAACGCGCAGCAGGATGTGGGCCGCTTTGACCTGCTCCTTGATTTCGAACTGATCGAGATTGCGCCGATAATAGCGTTCGAGGTCATCATCGCTGAAGGTCGGAACCTCGTCTTCATAACGAGCCGGATCGAACTGCAGATAGCGCAGGGCGATCTTTTCCGGAATGCGGAATTTTTCCTGGTTGGCGGTGAAATAGTCGGCAAGGCCATCGTCGGTGACTTCAACCTTGTTTTCGACCAGAGCCGGTGTCAGCCAGACGAAGTTCAGGTTGATTGAGTCGCTCGCTTCATGGAATGCGGCCTGAAGTTCCTCATCGCTCAAACTGATGTCTTTTTGCAGGGCCTGCTGGACCTTCTGGGTCAGCAGGGCGCGTTGCTGGGAATTTTCAAACTGCTCGGGAGTCAGGCGCTGGTAACTGAGAACCTCAAGATAGCGATCCCGGTTGAAGGTGCCGTCAACCTTGAAGGCATCATACTGAGCGATGTTGTCGATCAGTTCCTGGCTGCTGACGGAAACCCCGAGCTCGTCGGCCTGCTGAATGAGCAGAGCCTGCTCGACCAGCTGCTGAAGGGCCTGTTTGGGCAGGTTCAGCTGTTTTTCCAGGGTTGCATTGAAATTGCCCTGATAGATGCTCTGGTAGAGATTGTAAAGATTGCTGTATGCCGTCTGAAAGTTGTTGTAGCTGATCTCTTCTCCGTTAACCCGCGCGGCGATATCACCGGCTTGTGGGGCCCCCTTGTCTTGCGGGGCGGTCAACATGGTGTAGCCGATGACAAAACTCAGGATGATCAAACCAAAAACGACTTTGATTGTGACCGATTTTTGCTTGGTTCTGACAAAATCAAGCATCGCGCTTAAGACTCCTCGGGAAATGGTTGATAATAACTGTTCCGATTTCATGAAAAACAGCCTCGCATGTTAGACACCAATGCGCGTGAATGCAATCATTTTTTCTTGCTTAACGCTTGCCTAAAGATCCCTTGTTTGCTAGAGTGAGCGGGTTTTTGGAGCCGTGGAAACGGGGTTTTTCAACAGGGTACTTATTAGCCTGACAGGACATTTCAATGTTTAATATTTTTGATGCTCTTTGGGGGATGTTTTCCAACGATCTGGCGATCGATCTCGGAACCGCCAATACGCTGGTCTATATGAAGGGGAAGGGGATCGTTGTCAGTGAACCTTCGGTTGTTGCTGTCAAGACTGGAATCGCCGGTCAGCGTAAGGTGCTGGCTGTCGGCAAGGATGCCAAAGAGATGCTGGGCCGTACGCCGGGGAGTATCGTCGCTATCCGTCCGATGAAAGACGGTGTCATCGCCGACTTTGACTATACCGAAGAGATGCTGCGCTATTTTATCCGTAAGGTCCACAATCGCAAGACTCTGGTGCGTCCGCGTATTGTTATCTGTGTGCCGTCCGGTATCACCCAGGTGGAAAAACGTGCCGTGCGTGAATCGGCTGAATCGGCCGGTGCCCGTGAGGTTTATCTGATCGAAGAGCCGATGGCCGCTGCTATCGGTGCCGGTCTGCCGATTACCGAAGCCTCGGGCAATATGATCGTCGATATCGGCGGCGGTACGACCGAGGTTGCCGTGATCTCCCTGGCCGGGATCGTCTATGCCGAGAGTGTCCGTGTCGGAGGCGACAAGCTCGATGAGGCGATTGTCCAGTATATGAAGCGGAAGTATAATCTGCTGATCGGCGAGCGGACTGCTGAAGCGGTTAAGATCGGGATCGGCAATGTCTACAAGGTCGACGATACGGTCGTCAAGATGGAAATCAAGGGGCGCGATCTGGTCAGCGGTATCCCGAAGACATTGGAAGTCTGTTCCGATGAGATCCGCGAAGCGATGTCCGAACCGGTCAACACCATTGTCGAAGCGGTGCGCATCGCCCTGGAACGGACTCCCCCGGAGTTGGCAGCTGATATCGTTGACAAGGGGATCGTCCTGGCCGGTGGTGGCGCTTACCTGAAGAACCTGGATGTCCTGCTGCGTGAACAGACCGGTCTGCCGGTTGTGGTTGCTGAAGACCCTCTGTCCTGTGTCGCTCTCGGTTCCGGTGCGGTTCTTGATGAAATTGATCTGCTCAAGCAGGTTGCTGTTGCGTCCTGATCAATCTTGATCGCCCATATTTTTCACATCGCTACGGGGGGATCTGTTCGGGTCCCCCCGTTTGCCGTTATGCCTGAATAACATCGGCATTTCTACCCAGTTGGAGCGGGGATGCTTGACCTGTTTAGACGTTATCGTTTCCTTTTTCTGGCGGTTCTCCTGTTACTGGTGACCGTAATTCTCTATTCCTATAATCTGCGCAAGAAAACGACGACGACCTTTTTCGAACGTGCCGTTCTGACCTTCGCCGCCCCCTTTCAGTCGGCCATCGATTCAACGTCCGATTCCGTCAAAGGGGTCTGGAGCAACTATATCTGGCTGGTCGACACCCGGCAGCACAACCTTGAACTCGAAAAGGAAAACGCTGAACTGCGGGCAAGGCTGAATCAGATGAGTGAATATCGGCTCGAAAATGAGCGTCTGAAGCGTCTGCTTGCCTTTGTCGATGATCTGGATATGGCCGCACTTCCGGCGCAGGTCGTCGGTGAAGATGCCAGCAACTGGGCGCGGACGATCATTATCGACAAGGGCACCAGCGCCGGCCTGAAAAACGGTCTGGCCGTGGTTGCGGCGGACGGTGTTGTCGGTCGGATCATCAAGATCTCCACCAACAGTGCCCGTGTATTGCTGATCACTGATGCCTCCTCAGCTGTCGCATCGCTGGTTCAGCGCACCAGGACCCGTGGCGTTGCCCGTGGCCGGGGGGAAGACCTGTCGGTTGAATACAGTCTGCGCAGTGCCGATATCCAGGCCGGCGACCTGCTGGTGACTTCGGGGATGGGGGGGATCTTCCCCAAGGGCTTGCCGATCGGCCGGATCGAGACGGTCGAGAAGGATCAGTACGGACTTTTTCAGCGTCTTTCGGCAACGACAACAGTCGATTTTTCTCACCTTGAAGAGGTTCTGGTTATTGTCGGGAATCCGCTATGAGGCGCTTTTTCTTTTACCTGATTCTGGCCCTTATTTTTGCCCTGCTGCAGACCAGTGTTTTTCCACTGTTCTTTTCCCCAAACTGGCGGCCGAGCCTGATCCTGCTGCTGGTGCTTTACGTCGGCCTGCGCGAGCCGAGCCTCAGGGCCGTCGTCACCTGCCTGTTTCTCGGAGCTATCCAGGACAGTTTCTGTGGCCACAGTGTCGGCCTCTATCTGACGGTCTATCTGACCATTCTGCTGATTGTTCTGGGGCTCTCCGAACAGCTGAATATCGAGAGTTCGCCGTTGCTGCTGGCACTGGTGGTCGGAGGTACGCTGGTCGAGAACCTGCTGCTCTGGTTCTATCTGACCGTTCTGGCCGATTCTGCGCCGGCTCTGCACATTCTGCTGCCGGGCGTGCCGCAGCAGTTGATCGTCAACCTGCTTGCCGCCCTGCTGTTGCTCGCGCTGCTCGCCCGGGTCAAGCGCCTGTTCGGTTTGCGGCGGGGCTTTACCTCTCTGATTGTGGCGGGGAGAGCTCATGTCTCTTGATGGGAAGTGGTCAGATCTGCCGATAATCCAGCGCCGTTTCTTTATCTATACGCTTGCGGCGACCCTGGTCTTTGCCCTGCTGTTGTTGCGCATCTGGTATCTACAGGTTGTCAGTTATGATGATCTGCAGGAACGTTCCATCCGTAACCGGACCCGCATGCTGAGCCTGGACGCCCCGCGCGGCCCGATTTTCGACCGCAACGGCGAGTTGTTGGTCGACAGCAGACCCGCCTTCCAGATTTCGGTGATGCGTCAGGATGTTGAGGACAGGGTTCAGTTGCTACAGTCCCTGGCGGAACTGCTTGATGTCGATGTGGCTGATCTGGAGCAGCGCTGGCAGGAGGGCAGGCGTTTTCCTGTTTATCGGCCGATCCCTCTGGCCAGTGACGTCAGTCGGGAGATGATGGAGCGGGTCCAGGAGCACAGCTTTGATCTGCCCGGAGTGATTATCGAGGTGCTGCCGATTCGTGATTATCTCAACGGCGGCGAAGCGGCCCATCTGATCGGCTATCTGGGGGAAATCACTGAGGACGAGCTGCGCAGCGCCGAGTTTCTGGATTATCGCGGTGGCGATTTTGTCGGCAAAACCGCTCTGGAGCGAGCTTTTGAGCCCTATCTGCGGGGTCATAAGGGGGAACGCCTGGTCGAGGTGGACGTTAAGGGTAAGCTGATGCGCCAGTTGCAGATGGAGTCACCGCGTCCCGGCAGCAAGGTTTACCTGACCATTGACGAAGAGCTGCAACAGGCAGCCGGCTCGGCTTTCGGTGAGGAATCCGGAGCGGCGGTCGCCCTCGATGTCAAAACCGGCGATGTCCTGGCGATGGTCAGCCGTCCGACCTTCGATCCAGCTCTGTTTGCCAAGGGGATCGCTGCCGATGAGTGGAACGCTCTGGCCAAGGACAAACGTTTCCCTTTGCAGAATAAGGTCATCGCTGGCCAGTATCCGCCGGGATCGACATTCAAGATGATCGTTGCTCTTGCCGCCATGCGCGAAGGGATTGCCGGGCCCGAGCACAAGGTCTATTGTGACGGTGCTTATGAGGTTGGTGGTAGCCGTTACCGCTGCTGGAAACGTCACGGTCACGGTGAAACCGATATGATCAAGGCATTGCGCGAGAGCTGCGACGTCTGGTTTTACGAGGTTGGCCTGGAGCTGGGGATCGACAAGTTGTCGCAGGCTGCCCGGGAATTCGGTCTCGGCGCGCCGGTCGGCTATCCGCTGCCGGGTGAAAAATCCGGGGTGATGCCGAGCCAGGAATGGAAGCACGACCGCTACAACAAGCCCTGGTATGCTGGCGAGACTGTTATCGCCTCAATCGGGCAGGGCTTTGTGCTTGCGACTCCATTGCAGCTGGCGGTCATGACAGCGGCTCTGGCCAACCAGGGGAATGTATTGAAACCGAACGTGATCAGCCGGGTCGAGGATTGGGATGGCAATGTTCTGTTGCAGTCTGAACCTGAAGTGGTCCGGTCCCTCAGCTATTCACGTCAGGCCTGGGACACCGTGCGCAAGGGGATGATCCAGGTTGTAAACGATCAGCGCGGAACCGGGACCTATGCCCATCTTGAAGAGGCGACGGTTGCCGGCAAGTCGGGCACCTCGCAGGTGGTCAGAAGAAAGTCGGACGAAGAGGAGGAAGTGGAGGAAGAAGACGGAAAGATCCCTTACCGCTTTCGTCCTCATGCGCTGTTTGTCGCCTATGCACCGGCCGAAAAGCCTGAAATTGCCGTTGCGGTTGTTGTCGAGCATGGCGAGTCGGGCGGACGGGCTGCCGGACCGGTGGCCCAGAAGATCATTCAGCGCTATCTCGAACTGAAAGTGCAGCGTGCCGCACAATCCGGAGAAGAACCATGATAGATCGTCGCCTGATTATCAATTTCGACTGGGTCCTGTTGCTGATCGTCATTGCTCTGGCTGGTGTCGGAATCCTCAACCTATACAGCGCGACCCTAAGCTGGGGCGCCATGTCGGCACCACTTTATCTGAAACAGGGGCTCTGGCTGCTCGGGGGAGTGCTTATCGCCCTGTTTATCTGCCTGTTTGACTATCGTCATCTGGAATATTTCGCGACCCACTTTTATGTCCTGAGTATCGGCATGCTGGTTTTCGTGCTGACCCTCGGCCATACCTCGATGGGGGCGACCCGCTGGATCAACCTCGGTTTTTTTAACCTGCAGCCGAGCGAGGTTATCAAGTTGGCCGTTGTCCTGGTTCTGGCCCGTATTTTTTCACGCACAGTGACGTTGCAGGGCTACAGTTTCTTTGAACTGTGGCTCCCGGCCTTTCTGATCCTTCTGCCGGTCGTCCTGATTCTCAAACAGCCCGACTTGGGAACGGCGCTGATGGTGATCTTTATTGCCGGAAGTATGCTGTTGTTTGCCGGGGTGCGCAGAAAGACCCTGCTCGCGCTCTTTATCCTCGGGCTGATCGCCGTTTCCGCAGGCTGGTTCGGTCTGCACGATTATCAGCGCGCACGGGTTATGACCTTCCTCAATCCGGAAGCGGACCCGCTCGGTTCAGGCTATCATATTATCCAGTCGAAGATTGCGGTTGGCAGCGGCGGCCTGGTCGGCAAGGGGTTTGCCCAGGGGAGCCAGTCGCAGCTCTCCTTTCTGCCTGAGCGCCACACAGATTTCGCTTTTTCCGTTTTTGCCGAGGAATGGGGCTTTGCCGGCTGCCTGGTGCTGCTCACTTGTTATCTGTTCATGATCGCCTGGGGGCTCTATATCGCCAGGCAGGCGTCAGATCGGTTCGGGATGTTCCTGGCTCTGGGGGTGACGGCGATGACCTTCTGGCATATCGTCGTCAATCTGGGGATGGTTATCGGCCTGCTGCCGGTTGTCGGCGTTCCGTTGCCGCTCTTCTCCTACGGTGGAACCAGTATGGTGACAACCATGATCGGGGTCGGGTTGCTGATGAATGTGAGCATGCGGCGCTTCATGTTCTAGTTTCCGGCTCAGAAAGCGCCTTTTTCCGCCAGCTCTGCGTCAAGCCGCACAAGCGCTTGTGCGGCGTAAAGTACTACGCCTCCGCGCTTCTGCTTGGTTTCCTTGATCTGACGAAAAATTGCTGATTTGTGAGCCGGAAATCTTATCCTTCTGAGCCGCTATGACTCCTTCTCTGGCCTGTTGCGCAGAAAGTTCAGCCTCTCACCGATGGTTTTCTCGTAGCCGCGTTCGGTCGGCTCGTAGAAGCTGGTTCCTGCAATGGCCTTCGGCAGATAGCTTTGCTCGGCATAGCCGTCCTGGTAGTTGTGGGCGTACTTGTAGTCCTTGCCGTAGCCTAAATCCTTCATCAATTTCGTCGGGGCGTTGCGGATATGCAGCGGAACCGGCAATGCTCCGGTTTTCCTGACCTCGGCCTGGGCGGCGCCGATGGCTGCGTAGCTGGCATTGCTCTTGGGGGCGGTGGCCAGGTAGGTGACGCCGTGGGCCAGGTTGATTCGTGCTTCGGGCAGGCCGACAAAATGGACGGCCTGCTGGACGGCCAGTGCCATCTGCAGGGCACGCGGGTCGGCGTTGCCGATGTCTTCCGAAGCGAAAATGACCATCCGGCGGACAATGAACAGGGGATCTTCGCCTGCTTCGAGCATGCGTGCCAGCCAGTAGACAGCGGCATCCGGGTCGGAGCCGCGCATGCTTTTGATGAAGGCGGAGATGACATTGTAGTGTTCTTCGGCGCCTTTGTCGTAGGTCAGCGCTCTGTTCTGCAGGGCTTCCTCGACGTCGCTCTGCCTGATCTGCTGGCGTGCCGGGCAGGTTGCAGCGGCGATCTCCAGGGTGCCGAGGGCACTGCGGGCGTCGCCGTTGGCCTGGCCGGCGATAAAGTTAAGGGCCTCATCGCTGATTGTCAGCTGGCGCAGGCCGAGACCGCGCTCGTCAATAAGAGCCAGGTTGAGCAGTTCCTTGAGCTCAGCTTCGCTCAGGGGTTCCAGGACGAAAACCCGGGAACGGGAGAGCAGGGCGGAATTGACCTCGAAGCTCGGATTCTCGGTTGTTGCGCCGATCAGGGTGATTTCGCCTTTCTCGACAGCCGGCAGAAAGGCATCCTGTTGAGCCTTGTTGAAGCGATGGATTTCATCGACAAAGAGCAGGGTCTTGCGTTGGTAGTAGGCACGTTGATGCTGTGCTTCGACGATGATTTCGCGGACCTCCTTAATGCTGCCGAGCACCGCCGAGAAGAACACAAAACGGCTGCTGGTACAGTTGGCAATCACCCGTCCCAGGGTGGTCTTGCCGGTGCCTGGCGGTCCCCAGAAGATGATGGAGCTGATCTTGTCGTTTTCAATCAGTTTGCGCAGCAGTTTGTCAGGGCCGAGCAGGTGCTGCTGGCCGACGATCTCGTCAAGTGAGCGCGGACGCATTCTTTCGGCGAGGGGGGTATTGTCACTTGTCGCTGTTTTCTGTTCAAATAGATCCATACATTGACTCCGTCATTTTCGTCGCACCAATGTAGCATGCGGGCCTGTCGGCGACAACATTCTAAGTATCTGAATGCGATGGACTTTCGTTTTGCCTTGTGGTAATTCTCTGGGCGACTTTGAAGATAAAAAACCGTCCGTCAGGGATGTTTGAAAAAAACAGCTCAAGGTGGGGAAATGCTTAAAAAAATCGGAGTTTACGCAAAATGCGACCATCCTGACGTCGCTGAACTCGTTGAGCAGATTCGCGTGCGTTTGGATCGGGCCGCCATTGGCCTGCTGCTCGATCAGCAGGTTGCCGAGCTGATCGGTCAGCGAGGGATCGACGGCGAGGAGCTGCCGTCTCTGGTCGATCTGATCATCGTGCTTGGCGGAGACGGGACGCTGATCTCTGTCGCGCGCCGGATCGGCAGCCGGAATGTTCCGATTGTCGGTGTCAATCTCGGCCGTCTTGGTTTTCTGACCGAGGTGACCCGTGATGAGCTGCCGTTGCTCCTTGATGTGCTTGTCGAAGGCAAACATGTCGTTTCCGATCGGATGATGCTCGATGCGGTAATCTATCGCGATGGGGAAAACGTTGGTGAGTGTACTGCCTTAAACGATGTCATTATCAAGAAGAAGGCCCTTGCGCGTATCCTTGACCTGGATACCCATGTCGATGGACGTCACCTGAGTTCCTTCCGGGCTGACGGACTGATCGTCTCCACCGCGACCGGGTCGACGGGCTACAGCCTTGCGGCAGGGGGGCCGATCATCTATCCGGAATTGAACAGCCTGCTGATAACGCCGATCTGTCCGCATATGTTGACCAATCGTCCGATTGTCGTCTGGAGCAGCTCGGTGATCGAGATCGAGGTCAAGTCGCAGAATGACGTTGTCTTCTTTACCGCTGACGGTCAGGTCGGTTTTGAGCTGATTCCCGGCGACAAGGTCGAGGTCCGGCGCTCCGATTCGCGAACCTGGCTGGTCAACAGTCCGAGCAAGGACTATTTCGAAATCCTCCGGACCAAGCTGGGCTGGGGCGAGAGCTGAGTCTCTCTGTTTCATCCGGCGATCTTCCTAAAGAACCTATGCTGACTGATCTGATCATAAAAAATGTCGCGATTATCGAACAGCTACATGTCTCCTTTGCTGCGGGTTTCAATGTTCTGACCGGTGAAACCGGGGCCGGCAAGTCGATTATCATCGATTCGGTCAATCTGCTGCTCGGCGGGCGGGCGCGTGGTGAGGCGATCCGGACCGGCAGCGACGAGGCCTCGGTTGAGGCTATCTTCGACCTGACCGATAATGCGCCTGTGCGTGCCCGGCTCGGGGAGATGGAGTTGGCGGCTGGGGATGAACTGATTATCCGGCGGATCATTTCCCGCTCCGGAAAGAATCGTGTTTTTGTCAACGGTACAGCTGTGCCGGTCGCCCAGTTGCGTGAGCTGGCCGAGGGGCTGGTCAATATCTACGGACAGCATGATCAGCAGAGCTTGCAGCGGCCTGAAACCCACCTCGGGCTGCTCGATCATTTTGCCGGCACAGTCCCCGAGTTGGAGACCTACGTAGCGTGCTATACCGAATTCAGCCGGTTGAAACATGAGCTTGCCGATCTGGAGAGGGCGGAGCGCAACCGACAGCAGCGCCTCGATATGCTGCAGTTTCAGCAGCAGGAACTGGCCGCGGCCGCGCTCAAGGATGGCGAGGAGCAAGAGCTTGAGCAGGAGCGCTCCCTGCTGGTGAATGCCGAAAAGCTGATGGCGGCAACCCAGGGGGGCTACGATCTGCTCTATGCCGGCCAGACTGCGGTCAGCGAAACCCTGGCCCAGGTTGCGATCCAGCTGGAAAAACTCCAGCATATTGATCCCGCGCTGGCTCCACTGGCTGAGACCTTGCGCAGCAGTCAGTATGCCCTGGAGGATGTGGCCACAGAACTGAGGAGCTATTCGGACAAACTCGATTTCGAGCCGCAGCGTCAGCAGCTGGTTGAGGAGCGTCTGACCCTGATCGCCACCCTCAAACGCAAATATGCACCCAGTGTTGCCGAGCTGCTCGCCTATCTGGATGCAATCAGCCGTGAACTCGAAACTCTAAACGATGTCGAGGGGCACAGGCAGCGCCTTGAAGCCGCCCTGCAGAAAGCTCAGCAGCAGCTGTTGGCCGCGGGACAGCAGTTAAGTCGCAAACGCGAACAGGGCGTCGCTGTTCTGTCCCGCGCCATTGAAGCAGAACTGGCCGATCTGGCGATGCCGAAAGCGCGCTTCACTATGCCGCTTGAAAAGCTCGACGAACCTGCCCCGAACGGCCTTGAGCGGGGAGAATTCTATCTTGCGGCCAACCCGGGGGAAGAGGCTCAGCCGCTGGCGAAGATTGCCTCGGGTGGCGAATTGTCGCGGATCATGCTGGCTTTGCGGCGCAGCGCTCCGCTCGGCGATTCGGTGCGGACCCTGATCTTCGATGAGGTCGATGCCGGTATCGGCGGCGAAGCAGCGACAGCTGTCGGTGAAAAAATCAGTCGTCTCGGTCAGTCGATTCAGGTGCTCTGTGTCACCCACCTGCCACAGGTTGCCGCTTTTGCTGATCATCATTACCGGGTGGCGAAGGGGGAAAAGGCCGGCCGGACCGCAACCGAGTTGCGCCAGCTTGATAGCGAGGAGCGCGTTCAGGAGATGGCCCGTATGCTCGGTGGCGCCAAAATCGGTGAAAATACCCTGGTTCATGCGCGTGAGCTGATCGACAGTTCGCGCTCACTGCTTGTCGATTAATTAATATTCGGAGTTTATAGACTATGCTGCGTCGCGCCAGAATTCCTGATGCCCGTTCAATCCATGCTCTTTTGCTCTCGTTTGCCAGAGACGGGCAGTTGCTGGGGCGCTCGCTGGCCAATATCTATGACGCCATCCGCGATTTTTACGTCTACGAGGTCGATGGCAAGATTCTGGGAGTCGGGGCCCTGGCCATCTGCTGGGAAGATCTGGCCGAAGTGCGTTCCCTGGCGGTCAGCGCCGATCAGCAGGGGCAGGGGATCGGTCGCCTGCTCGTCGAACAGTGCCTGGTCGAAGCCAGGGACCTCGGCCTGAAAAGGGTCTTTGCCCTGACCTACCAGCCTGAATTTTTTAAGAAACTCGGCTTTTCGGATATTGAGAAGTCCGAGCTTCCGCAGAAGGTCTGGGGGGACTGTATCAACTGTGTCAAGTTCCCGGATTGTGACGAATACGCGCTGGCGATAAATTTGTTGGTATAGGTTAATGATTGTGTTAGGATTGTCTCATCCCTTGTGGAGAAAACATACTGATTGTTTTTTTCTCGATATCTGTGATACTTAGACGTCGCAGGAAATGAAAACCATTGTACGAGGCTTGGTTTGCCCAATCGTTTTTCGTTGATACTGATCCCTGAGGGGAGTAATAAGGTCCGCCGCTGGAAATTGAGCGGCAGGCTGATCTATGCTGTTGCCGCATCCTGGCTGCTTCTGGCAGGGATAGGTGCGTTGTTTGCCTGGGGGTATTATGCGGAGCGGGTGGATCGCCAGGAACTTTTCCAGTTGCGTCAGGAGAATAACCTTCAGCGTCAGCAGCTGCAGCGCCTGGTGGTTGATTACGAGAACATCAATTATGAACTGAACGCCCTGGCCACATCGGAAGCCAGGGTTCGCCAGCTGGCCAGTATCGATGTTGAGCCGCGTGAGATTCCGGTCGCTATCGGTGGTCTCCCCAATGAAAAGCTTGAAGTCGATGATCTGCAGGTGCAGATCAGCAGTCTGCAGGAGATGCTGAACCTGCGTCGCCAGAGCCAGGAAGAGATTCGCAATCTGCTCAATGATCAGGTGTCGATCAGCAGGGCAACGCCGAAGGGGTGGCCGACCCGGGGCTGGATCACCTCGTATTTCGGTATGCGTAAGTCACCGATTACCGGATTGCGGACGATTCACGAGGGTCTTGATATTGCAGCGAACACGGGAACCTCGATTTATGCCACAGCCGATGGTGTGGTCTCCATGGTGGCTTATTCTCCGAGCTACGGCAAAACTCTTCAGATCGACCACGGCTACGGCTACCGGACGATTTTCGCTCATAATTCAAAGATTCTGGTCCAGAGCGGTCAGCGCGTCAAGCGCGGCGATATGATCGCCAAGGTTGGAAATACCGGACGTTCAACCGGATCTCACCTGCACTATGAACTGCGCCTGAACGGCGTTCCTATCGACCCGCGTAAGACCCTCTAAGTTCTTTCTCTGTACCTCGACTCCCTGTATTGCCGGTGTTTCTGGCCGCTTCCTAGCGTAATCCTGACCCTTTGCTTTTTCTTCCCTTATTAAATCTGTGTAAGCGTCTGCAAAGCTGGAAAATCAGGGGTTTTTTCACCCTGTTTATTGCTTGTTGGCCTCTGCCGGGTATGCTACTATGCCCGGCATTATTCATTCGTTAATAATGTGAGAATCTGATATCAGGCGCCATCTTGAGGGCCGCCTTTGGAGTTATTCGTAATGATCGGATACGTGTCGAAAAAGATTTTTGGAACCAAGAACAGCCGTGACCTGAAAAAAATCCAGCCAATTGTCGATCGAATCAATTCACTTGAGCCAGATTTTGAAGCTCTGAATGATGAGCAACTTAAGAACAAAACTGTAGAATTCCGTCAGCGTCTGGGAGATGGTGAGGTCCTTGACCAGTTGCTGCCCGAGGCTTTTGCTGCGGTCCGTGAGGCGGCCAGGCGGGTTCTTGGCATGCGTCACTTCGACGTCCAGCTGATCGGTGGTATCGTCCTGCATTCCGGCAAGATTGCCGAGATGAAGACCGGTGAGGGAAAGACTCTGATGGCGACCCTGCCGATCTATCTGAATGCCCTGTCCGGCAAGGGGGTTCATGTCGTCACCGTCAATGATTATCTGGCCAGGCGTGATGCCGACTGGATGGGAAATGTCTACCGTTTTATGGGGCTTAACGTCGACTGTATCGTCCATGGCCTGACGGACGCCCAGCGCAAGGTGGCCTATAGTGCGGATATTACCTACGGAACCAACAACGAATTCGGTTTCGATTACCTGCGCGACAACATGAAATTCGATCTTGAGGAATATGTTCAGCGCGAACTGAATTTTGCCATTGTCGATGAGGTCGATTCGATCCTGATCGACGAGGCGCGGACACCGCTGATTATTTCGGGCCCGAGCGAAGCCTCAAGTGATCTCTATTACATGGTCGACAAAATTATCCCGCGCTTGACCAAAGGTGAGATCATCGAAGAACGCGACGGCAAGATCGGCCAGGCCGTCAAGCATCATACCGGTGATTATACCGTTGATGAAAAGGCGAAATCGGCAGCTCTGACCGAGGAGGGGGTGACCAAGGTTGAGAAGCTGCTCGGCATTGAAAACCTCTACGAGCCGCAGAACATCGAGGTGCTGCACCACGTCAACCAGTCCCTCAAGGCGCATGCCCTGTTCCGCAAGGACGTCGACTATGTCGTCAAGGACGGCGAGGTTCAGATTGTCGATGAATTCACCGGTCGCCTGATGCCCGGCCGGCGCTGGAGCGATGGACTGCATCAGGCTGTCGAGGCCAAGGAAGGGGTGAAGATCGCCAGCGAGAACCAGACCCTGGCGACCATCACCTTCCAGAACTATTTCCGCATGTACAACAAGCTGGCCGGTATGACCGGTACGGCTGAAACGGAAGTGACCGAATTCCGAGAGATCTATCATCTCGATGTTGTTGTCATTCCGACCAACAAGCCGCTGCTGCGCCAGGACAAGTCCGACGTCATTTACAAGACCGAGAAAGAGAAATTTCTCGCTGCAATCGATGATATCGCCGAATGCTACAAGCACGGGCAACCGGTCCTGGTCGGGACCATCAGTATCGAAAAATCGGAACTTTTGTCCGTGTTGCTTAAGAAGCGGGGCGTACCGCATAATGTTCTGAACGCCAAACAGCATGAGCGTGAAGCCTATATTGTTGCTCAGGCGGGGCGTAAGGGTGCCGTCACCATTGCTACCAATATGGCTGGCCGTGGTACCGATATCGTGCTGGGGGGCAACCCGGAGATGATGGCGCAGGCCGAATTGGCCAACTGTGAAAATCCTGAAGAGCACTATCAGGAGCTGCTGGCGAAATATATCGCACAGTGCAGGCAGGAAAAGCAGGAGGTTCTCGATGCCGGCGGCCTCTATATCCTCGGTACCGAGCGTCATGAGTCGCGGCGGATCGATAATCAGCTGCGCGGTCGTGCCGGCCGCCAGGGCGATCCGGGGCGCAGTCGTTTTTTCTTGAGCCTGGAAGATGACCTGTTGCGGATTTTCGGGTCCCAGCGGGTTGCCTTCGTCATGGAGAAGCTTAAAATCCCTGAAGGGGAGCCGATCGAGCA
Source organism: Geopsychrobacteraceae bacterium (assembly GCA_963676795.2). Taxonomy (GTDB): domain Bacteria; phylum Desulfobacterota; class Desulfuromonadia; order Desulfuromonadales; family Geopsychrobacteraceae. The sequence continues at coordinate 1,020,642 of CAXXTB010000002.1, forward strand.
CGGGATCATCAGCAGGGCGATAGAAAATGCCCAGAAGAAGGTCGAGGGGCATAACTTCGATATCCGTAAGCACCTGATCGAATATGACGATGTCATGAATAAGCAGCGTGAGGTTATCTATTCTCAGCGTCGTGAGGTGCTTGCCGGCGAGCAGATGTTTGAGACCTATGAAGGGATCGTCGAGGAAGCTGTCGAGGATATGATTTCCACCTTCTGTCCTGAAAAAGCCGCATCTCAGTGGGATCTGCCCCGCCTTGGAGAGGATTACCTCCGTCAGTTCAATCTTGTGCCGCAGCTGTCCGACAATATTACCCGTGATGAGCTGGAGACCGGGCTGAAGCAGCAGGCGCTCAACCGGCTGCGTGAAAAAGAGCAGGAGTTCTCCGCGCCGGTCATGCGGCACCTGATGCGGATTCTGCTGCTGCAGACCATCGATTCCCAGTGGAAGGATCACCTGCTGTCGATCGACCACCTCAAGGAGGGGATCGGTCTGCGCGGTTACGGTCAGAAGAATCCGAAAGAGGAGTACAAGAAGGAAGCCTACGGACTCTTCATGCAGATGATGGGCCGTGTTCGTGAAGAGGTCCTGCTCAAGATTTTCCGTATCCAGCTGGCCAGGGAAGAGGATGTTGAGCGGATGGAGGCTCAGCAGCGTAAACAGAAGGTTGTTCTCAATCAGGCTGGTGATGAAGGGCACAAACCTTCGGTGCGGGATGAGGACAAGATCGGTCGCAACGACCCCTGCCCCTGTGGCAGCGGGCAGAAATATAAAAAGTGCTGCGGTAAATAATCTCTTATTCTTATTTGTCTTGGGGAGACTATGGGGGCAGAGGTTCAAAATGCTAAACCTTCGATACTGCTGATTGACGACGTTCCGCTTATTCTCGACCTGCTTGAGGACATTCTGGAACCTCTCGATTATCCGATTCTGCGCCTCGAGGCCGGTGAAGGGGTTCTGCAGGTGCTGGATCGCGAGAATGTCGCGCTGGTCTTCTGCGATGTTTCTCTGCCCGATATGAATGGTGTTGAGGTCTTGCGCCTGATCAAGCAGCATACCTCGGAAATCCAGGTTGTGATGATCTCCGGCCAGCAGAATTTCAACGTCGCCCGTGAGGTTCTGCGGGAGAAGGCGTACGATTATCTGGTCAAGCCCTTTTCCCAGGAAGAGGTGCTGACGGCTGCCGAGCAGGGGCTGAACGCCTACTATCAGATTGTGCAGCAGGGGCGTGCACGGGTTGAAGCGAGACGCCGGATGGCCGATCTGATCCTGTTGCGCAAGGTCGGGGAAACGGCCAGTTCCGGTAACGATCTGCAGCAGCTGTTCGACGAGATCGTCGACTCGATTGCGCTGTCCGCCGGCGTCGAGGTGGCTTCGCTGATGCTGGTCGAGGACGATGGAATGCTGCACATCAAGGCGGCAAACGGACTGGCCCGGGAGATCGCCCAGACGGTCCGGGTTGCACCGGGGGAAGGGATCTCCGGGCACGTTCTGGCCACGGGTGAATCGATCCTGGTCTCTAATATTGAGCAGGATGGCCGCTTCAAGTCCTTCCATGGTGCCCAGCGCTATAAGAACCAGTCACTTCTGTCTGTCCCTATCTATGTTCGAGAAGAACTGGTCGGAGTCATCAACGTCAACAACAAGAAATCGGGTGAGCCTTTCGATCTTGAGGATCAGCATCTGCTCGAAGCGATTGCCAACCAGGTCGCTCTGGCGATGGAGAACTTCAAGCTGGTCAACAATCTGCTGCAGCAGGCCAAGGTGCTGGAGCAGACCAACGAGGATCTGGTGCGTATGCACAGAGCGCGAACCCGCCTGGTCTGCAATCTGTCGCATGAGCTGAAGACACCGCTGACTTCGATTATGGGCTATGTTGACCTGTCGCTCACCTTTTATGAGAAGATGTCCGATGAGGAGATCAAGGACAACCTCGAAGAGGTCAGAAGTGAAGGCGTACGTCTGGAACGGCTGATTACCGGGATGCTGCGGCTCTTCTCCATCGAGTCGGAACGCGAGGTCTGGCGCTGGAAGTCGTTTGGTGTCCCCTGGCCGATTGCCGATGCCTTTCAGCATTTCAACAAGCAGATCCGGGCCCGCAAGCTGACGACCGAGCTGGACATCGCCGATGATCTCCCCGAGGTCTATGGCGATCAGGAAAAATTCAGTCTGGTTTTCAATTGCCTGGTTGATAATGCGATCAAGTTCAATCATGATGGCGGCCACATTCGTGTTGAGGCCAGAACACGGATCGATGATGGCCTCGAGTATGTCTACCTGCGTATTTTCAACAACGGGCTGTCGGTTCCGGTCGATGCGCAGGAAACGATTTTTAACTCCTATACCCAGCTTGGTGATATCGACACGGAGAAGCCGCATGGTGTCGGAATCGGGTTGTCGCTGGTCAAGGTGGTTATCGACCGGATGCAGGGGGATGTTTTCCTGGAAGAGATCGAGGGCGAGGGAACCTGTTTCGGCCTGATGCTTCCCACAGAACAAACGTTCAACAGATTAAGAGGTTAATCGATGGGGTTGTCTGCTGTCCCGAAAGGGTTTCGTTTTGCTGGCCTGGCCAGTGGTATCAAGAAAAAGCCGGGTGTGCTCGATCTTGGGCTGATTGTCTCTGATCCTGTAGCAACCTGTGCGGGGGTCTTCACTCAGAATAAGGTGGTCGCTGCTCCGGTTCAGTTGACCCGTCCGGTTGTGCAGGGTGGCCGTTGCTGCGCCGTTCTGGTCAACAGCGGCAACGCCAACGCCTGTACCGGGGAACAGGGGCTGGCATCTGCCGAACAGACCGCTCAGTTACTGGCAGAGCAATTGAAAGTCGATCGCAACGAGATTGCTCTGGCGTCGACGGGGGTCATTGGGGTGCAGTTGCCACTCGCTCCGTTTCAACAGCACCTGGCCAGCCTGGTCGATTCTCTTTCGGCGGAAGCGGCTCTGACCGTGGCCGAAGCGATCCGCACAACAGATGCCTTTGCCAAGGTTTCCGCCGTAGAAGGGGAGGGGCATCCCTACAGGATCCTGGGATTGGCCAAGGGCGCCGGGATGATCCACCCGAATATGGCGACCATGCTCGGTTTTGTCATGACTGACGCCAACGTCGAACAGTCTTTCCTGCAGGCGACTCTCAGGGAGGCCGTAAACAGGTCCTTCAACTCGATCACCGTCGACCGTGATACTTCGACCAATGACATGGTCCTGGTTCTGGCCAACGGTGCGGCCGGCAATGAGCAGATCCAGGCGGGAAGTGTCGAGGCCGAGAGTTTTGCCGAGGAACTTCATCAGGTTCTTCTCGATCTGGCCAAGATGATCGTTCAGGATGGTGAGGGAGCGACCAAGCTGGTGGAAATCAGGATCAGCGGCGCGCGTTCTGAGAGTGAAGCCCGCCAGGTTGCCAGTTCGGTTGCGACCTCCTCGCTGGTCAAAACGGCCTTTTTTGGCGAGGATGCCAACTGGGGGCGGATTATCGCAGCGGCGGGATACTCCGGTGCCGATATCGACCCCGACAGGATCGCAATCAGTTTTGAGGATGTCGCCGTCGCCCGGAACGGAATGGCCGTTGCGAATCTCGATGAGGCTGCGGCAACTGCCGTTCTCAAACAACCGGAATTTACGGTCCATCTCGACCTGGGGCTGGGCAGTTCCGTCTGGAGCTACTATACCTCTGACCTGGGTTACGAGTACATCAAGATTAACGCTGACTACCGGACCTGATCAGCTGAACTATGCTCAATCTTGCCGCTTATTTTGATCATACCCTGCTGGCGCCGACGGCGACTTCCGCGCAGATCGTTCAACTCTGCGAAGAAGCCGTTGAGTATGCCTTTCCAGCTGTATGTATCCCCCCGTCATTCGTCCCCTTGGCATCCCGTCAACTCTATGGATCAGGTGTACAGGTCTGTAGCGTGGTTGGATTCCCCTGCGGTTACAACACGCCTGAGAGCAAGTTGCGTGAAGCTGAGGAGCTGCTTGAGGCGGGGGCCGACGAACTGGATATGGTCATTTCCATCGGTCGTTTTCTGCAGGGGGATGAGCGGTACGTCAGGGATGAAATAGAGCAACTGGTCGTCAGCGCCGGTGCCGTTCCGGTCAAGGTCATCATTGAATGCTGTTACCTGACCCGTCAACAGATGGAACGAGCCACAGAGCTGGTTGTTGCCGCCGGTGCGGCCTATGTCAAGACATCAACCGGTTTTGGGCCTTCTGGGGCAGCTCTTGAGGATGTCAACGACCTGGTCTGCTGGTCGGCAGGGCGGATCAAGGTCAAGGCCGCTGGTGGAATACGGAGTCTTGAGGACGCCCTTGCCTTCGTCAATGCGGGGGCAGTCAGAATCGGTTGCAGCTCCAGTGTCAGGATCATGCAGGAGTGGAGCCTTGCCGGCCGCTGATCAGGTTCAACAATTTCAAAGGGTTATCCTTGTCGTTCTCGATGGTGTCGGTGTCGGTGAATTGCCTGATGCAGATCAGTACGGAGACCGCGGTGCGGCAACCCTGCAGCACGTTGCCCGCCATGCCGGCGGATTGACCGTGCCCACTCTCGAATCGCTCGGGCTTGGCAGGATTGCAGAGTTTGAGGGCGTCGGGGTCCCGCCCCTTGTCCGTGGATGCTGGGGGAAGATGGCTGAAGCCAGTGCCGGCAAGGATTCCGTGACGGGGCACTGGGAGTTGGCCGGGCTGCAGCTCGATCAGCCTTTCGCCGTGTTCCCCGATGGCTTTCCTGATGAGATCATCGACGCTTTTTCTCTTCTGGCCGGTTGCCGACCGTTGGGGAATATCCGTTCCAGCGGTACCGATATTTTGGAACTGCTGGGTGAGGAGCATCTGCGCACCGGCAGGCCCATCGTCTACACCAGTATCGATTCGGTTTTTCAGATTGCCGCTCATGAAGAGATCCTGCCCCCCGAACAGCTCTACGCATTATGCCAGGCAACCTTTGACATGTTGCGTCCCTACAATATCTGCAGGGTTATCGCCCGGCCGTTCCTGGGGGATCGTCCTGTAAATTTTTATCGAACCAGCAGGCGCCACGATTATTCGCAAAAGCCGGTCAGGCCGACGTTGCTGAAGCTCTTGTGTGAGCAGGGTATCACGACCTGCGGAATAGGAAAAATCCACGATCTTTTTGCTGGTGAGGGGCTGTCGGTTACGGTAACAACCAGCGGCAATGCCGATGGTATGGACAAAACCCTGAGCGCAATGCGGCAATATAAATCAGGCCTTGTTATGACGAATCTCGTCGATTTTGATATGCTTTATGGACATCGCCTCGACAACCATGGTTTTGCCCGGGCGCTGGAAGAGTTTGATGCCTGGCTGCCTCAACTGCAGCAGGGCATGGCGGATAAAGATCTGTTGATTATCAGCGCCGATCACGGCTGTGATCCGGATGTTGGCGGAACCGATCATACGCGTGAATATGTTCCTCTGCTGGTTTATCATCATGGCCTGACAGAAGAGTGTTGTCTGGGGGTTCGTGGTTCATTTGCCGATGTCGCTGCTACGGTTGCGGATATTTTTGGTATTTTTTCAGATACCGGAGACAGCTTTTTGAATCTGGTTAAATAGGTTTGCCTGTTCTGGCGAACATGGGCGTCCTTTCTTTTTATGGAGAGACAGAAATGATAATCCGATTTTTAGTTGCCTGTTGTCTGGTCCTTGCCTGCTCGTCAGTCCAGGCCATGGATCTCGTCGTTGCTAAAGGGGTCATTACCACTGCTGTCGAAAACCAGCAACCGGTCGATGAGATAGAATCCTTTCCGGCCGATTACGGCAAACTGTACTGCTTTACCAGGGTTGTCGGGGCAAGTGGTGATACTGAAGTGACCCACATCTGGTATTATCAGGACCACGAAATGGCCAGGGTCTCATTGCCGGTCAGGTCGAGGGACTGGAGAACCTATTCGTCCAAGCGGGTTCTGCCAAACTGGAAAGGGGAGTGGCGTGTGGTGATTGTTGATCGGGATCAACATGAGCTTATGACCATCCCATTCGTATTGGAATAGTCAGGTGTAGCAAAAAAGGCGACCAGATCCGGGTCGCCTTTTTTATTGCTGTGTCTTATTTTTTGCCGCGGGCAGCACGGGCTTTGGCGAGGTTGTCGGCCAGGCCACGATCAACAGCCATCTGGCGGCGGCTCTCGGAGTAGTTTTTGGCGGCGAGAGACTGGCTGCGAGGAATATCAAACTGTTTGCGATAATCCGACGCACTCATGTCATGGGCGGTTTTGAGGTGACGTGAGAGAGTTTTAAATCCTTTGCCACAGATCATGCAGTAGATCTTGTCTTTGCCGAACGCTTTTTTTCTACTGATAGCTGGGGCTGATTCTTCTTCGGGGGATGGAACTTCTACTGCTTCCCCTTTTTCCAGAGAAGACAGAGCCTGATGAATTTCATTCAGTTCTGTAATCAGTTCTTCTTTGGACATTGGGGTTGTTGAGGCATGGGCGGCAATAATTTCTGCTGCCATTTCCATGATTGTTGCCATAAATAGTATCCTCCTGTTTAGTTAGAGTGATAAAACAAAGATTAGCTTATCCCCCTCGCTAATTCAAATAAGGACGTACGTTTAATATATTATTTACTGGCAGGCAAGAAAAAAACGATAGATGTAAATAGTCTCATTATTGTCGGGGTAAGTTGTTTTTCAACATATCTTGTGTTGAAATAACAGGCGGTTTTATCGGAGCTTGTTATTCCTTGGGGATGCATTATGGAAATTAGAACGTCTCTTGAAGAATTAGAGGTTAGAACACTCTTTGAAAAAGCCTGTTGCAGTTTGCAAAGCAAAGGACGCATGAAACCGGGTCCGGAGTGTTCTATCCGGACCCGGTTTCAGCATGATCGTGACAGAATTTTACACAGTAAGGCTTTTCGTCGTCTGAAATACAAGACCCAGGTCTTTCTTTCTCCTGAAGGGGATCATTATCGAACGCGTCTGACACATACCCTTGAAGTGTCACAGGTCGCTAGAACTGTCTCCCGGGCTCTCAGGCTCAATGAAGACCTTACCGAAGCTATCGCGTTGGGGCACGATCTGGGCCATACTCCGTTCGGACACGCTGGCGAGCGGGTTCTCAACCGGCTGGTCGATGGGGGGTTTCAGCATGTCCGGCAGAGCCTGAGGGTTGTTGATCTCCTCGAAAAAGACGGCCAGGGGTTGAATTTGACCTATGAGGTTCGCGACGGGATACGCAAGCACTCAAAGGGGCAGGGTGGTCTGTTGACGCCGTCAAGTGATTGCTGTGCGATCACCCTGGAGGGGCAGGTAGTGCGTCTGGCAGATATTATTGCCTATGTCAGCCACGATCTTGATGATGCAATCCGTGGTCATGTTATCACTGCCCGGGATGTCCCTGAGGCAATCGTCTCCGTAATGGGGGAGCGGCATTCCTCGCGTATCGACCGCATGGTCAAGGATCTTCTGCGTGAAACTCTGGCCTGTGGTTGCGAAAAGATCCGGCTTTCTGGAGAAATGGATGAGGCGATCCGTGAATTGCGGGCCTGGCTATTTGATAATGTCTATCAGGCTCCCTGTGTCCAGCTTGAGTTCAATAAGGCTTCTCATCTGCTTGAAAGCCTCTATGAATATTTCGTAGAGAATGAAGCGGCGTTTGTTGCTTCTGGTGGGCGGCGTTTCGCCGATGATCCGCTCGAAGTTTCGGTTGTTGATTTTATTGCCGGTATGACCGACAGGTTTGCTTTGGCTCTGTACAAAAAGCTGTTTTTGCCTGAACCCTGGCATATTCTTTGATGGGTAAAGTTTTATTGGAGTTTCTTTATAGTAGCTTGACAGTTTCTAATCTTTGTGCTAGTTTTTCGGCAGTTTTCTTGAGAAAACACAAGGTTTTAAATCCTTGCTGAGGGGCCGATAGTGGAGTCACGCAACAGGCTGTTGATTTTCCGGCTCGGGGGGGTCGGTTTTGTTCTGTCACTGGGGAGTGTTGTCGAGGTCATCGACCAGATTGTCGAGAGGCTGGATTTTGAGCGGAGCGATTCTGACCACGGCATCGTAGCCGCCTTGAATTTTCGTCATACCTTGATTCCTGTTGTCGATCCAACGTTGCGTCTGGGCATCGTAAGCCCGGTGCTTCATGCCAACAGGAAAATAATCGTACTTCAGGGCACGGAAGGCAACTGGGCGCTACTGGCCGACTCCATAGATGAATTGGCGGTCGTCCAGGATCTGAAAGACTGTCTGTTGCCATCCTGGCTGAGCCACAAGGTCAAGGGGCTGTATTCTCAAGTTAAGCTTTCCGGTAGCGAACCGTTGATTGTCTTTGAGGCGGAACATTTTTACGGAATGAATGTGAAGCCGTTATGAACAGATTTGGTCTTTTTTGCACTGAAAAGTCAGGTTATGCCGTTCCTCTGGAGTCGATTGCTAGAATTCTTCAGGGGGGCGCAATATACCGGTTGCCCCTCGGGGGAGGGGACTGTCTGCCTGTACTGGTCATGGCTGACAGGGTTGTTCCAATCGCCGAACCCGAAAACAGTGAAAAATGGCACTCTGCTGGTGCTGATTGTTATTTTGTTATTACCGATTCAGAGTACGGCTTACTCGCATTACCCTCTGATCTTCCCGGACGGATTACCGCCAAGGGCGAATGCGTACCGCGAGATACCGATGACGCCCCCTGGGTTGTCGGCAGATACAGGTTTCAGGATTTTGTGTATTCTATATTGAATGTTGATTGTTTGGCCATGTCCATGGCTGAACGTTATGGTTCCCGCACGGTGCCGCAGGGCTAAGGAGACATTAAACATGAAAAAACTGCTGTTGGCCGATGATAGCATCACAATCCAGAAGGTCGTCGGTATTATCTTCGCGAACGAAGATTACCAGCTATCGATAGCAGATGATGGTGAGACTGCTCTAGCCAAGGCGATGAGCGAAGTTCCTGATATGGTTATTGCCGATATTTCGATGCCTGGCAAGGACGGTTTTGAGCTGTGTCGGGCTATAAAGAGTGAACCGTCTCTGGCCAGAACGTCGGTCCTGCTGCTGCCTGGCGCATTCGATGCCTTTGACGAAGAGAGGGCGCAGGAGGTCTGTGCCGACGGCTGGCTGACCAAACCTTTTGAATCTCAGGCGCTGCTTGACAAGGTGGCCCAGCTCATGGAGGTCGAGCCGTTGCGTCTCGTTGCTGGCGAGGTTGCCGCGCCGGTCCTCAGTGTTCCCGCTCTTGATGATGAGGAGTCCATTGGCGAAGAAGCCGCTATCCCGGAATTCGACATGGGTGTCATCGATCTTGCTGACAGCGCGTCTTCGTCTGATGACGAGGCCGAGGATATCTGGGATGCGGTCTCCTTTGAAGAAGAGGACCTGGCCGACAGCGATGAGTTTGGCGCAGAACCGCTCGCCGAAGAGGTCGCGTCCGGCGTCGAGGAGCCCGGTTCTGTTGATTTCTCAGCCTTTGATGAGGAGGTCGGGGAACTCCCGGACCTTGATACAGAGTTTGCCGATGCGCTGACCGATGAGTCAAATGTCGTTGAAAATATTGACGAACCTGCTGTGGAAGAAGCTTCGGAGGTAGCCAGCCTGACTGCGGAAAGCGCCTTTTCCGAATCTCTTGAATTGACCGATATGGCGGAAGAGCTGCCTGAGGTCGAGGATGAGCCAGTAGCTCTGTCAGCAGCCGAGACCGATGCTGCCTCTGTTGAGTTGTCGGACATTGCCGAAGAGTTGCCGGAAATTGAGTCGGAAACTGTGGTCGATCTGGCAGATGAAAGCATTATTGATGAACCTTTAGAGCTGACTGATGGCGCTGAAGATCTGCCGGAGATTGAGACCGGGACCGAAGAGATCATTGAGCTGGTTGAGGAACTTGAGGCTGATGAGTCGCTTGAGCTGGACGAGGTTGCAGAAGAACCGGAGGCGATGGACGAAAAGCCTGAGTCCGTGTTCGAACTTGCTGATGAGGCTATTGACGAGGAACCTCTGGAGCTGACTGATGTCGTCGAAGAACTCAGCGAAGTTGGCGATGATGAAGAGCTTCTCGATCTGGCCGAAGAAGCGGTTGTTGAATCTGTGCCTGAACTGGAAGAAGAGGTTTTTGAGCCTGCCGCAGAAGAGCCAATCGAGCCAGCTTCTGTCGCTGACCTTGCTGCTGATGAGGTTGTCGAGCCTGAAGAACAGGAAGAAGTTGTTTACGACCTGAGTGAGGAAGATATTGTCAGTGCTGAAGATGTTGTCGCTGCGGTTGATGACGACCTGGCTGACGAAGAGGATTTTATCCTTGATGAGGAAGATGTTGCCGCGCCTGATTTGCTGGTTGCAGAGGCAGAGCCTGCAGGGCTTGATGAAGCCGCTGAAGTAGCGGAAGAAGTAGCGGAAGAAGTAGCGGAAGAAGTAGCGGAAGAAGTAGCGGAAGAAGTAGCGGAAGATGCCGGTTTTGTATTTGACACCTCAGAGGATGAAGAGGTCGAGGAACCAGAGGCTGCAGAAACAGCACAGGTTGAGTCGGAATTCTTTTTCAATGCCGAAGCAGCTGAAGAAGAGGAGCTGGAGGCTGAGCCTGAAGCTGAAACTGAAACTGAAATTGAAAATGCTGGCTTCTTCTTTGATTCTGCCGGGACTGAAGAGAGCACTGACGAAGATACCGAAGAAGAGGTCGATGATCTCGGTTTCTACTTTGACGCTTCGGAAGAGGATGAAGAAGAGGACGACTCAGAGCTGAGCTCCGAGGATATCAGTTTCTATTTCGATGCCTCTGTGGATGAATCTGATGTAGAAGAGGCGCAGCCCGCAGAGCAAACTGCTGCTCAGGCGGAAGAGGTAGAAATGTCTTTTGCCTCCCTGAACGAAGAACCTGAAGCTGTTGCGGCGCCTGTCGCTGCGGCCGCTGTTGCTGTCGCTCCTTCTCCTCAGCGGGTTGAAGAGCAGTTGCGGGAGCTTTCAGAAGAGGACCTCAAGGAGGTCGTTGCCAAGGTCGCCGGTCCGCTGATTGAAAAACTGGCCCAGGAGATGCTTGAGAAAATGGCCTGGGAGATCGTACCTGATCTCGCTGAGGTTATGATCAGGGAAGAGATCCGCAAGATCACCGAGGGGCAGGAATAGTTTTTCCCTTCACTCGGCTCTTTCCGCTCCTTTGTGAATCAGGGGGGAGGTATGGAAGACTTGACTTCCGCGCCTCCCCCCTTTATTGTCCGCAGATTAAATCCCATCTTAAATACAGTAGAGTTCCAGTAGCAAAAAAGGATCAAAACGTCATGAGCACAGAACTGCCTAAAGGTTATGAGCCCGCGCAGGTTGAACAGAAGTGGTTTTCCGTATGGGAAGAACGTGGCGATTTTCACGCCGATGAGAATTCGCCAAAGCCTCATTATTCCATCGTTATCCCGCCGCCGAACGTCACCGGTGTTCTGCATATGGGCCATGCCCTGAACAATACCCTGCAGGATATTCTCTGTCGCTGGAAGAGAATGACGGGTCATGAGGTTCTGTGGATGCCGGGAACAGACCATGCCGGAATTGCGACCCAGAATGTCGTTGAAAAGCAGCTGGCGGCTGAGGGGCAGGATCGTCATGACGTTGGTCGTGAAGCTTTTATCGAACGGGTCTGGCGCTGGCGGGAGGAATCCGGCGGTCAGATTATCAATCAGCTCAAACGCCTCGGTGCCTCGTGTGACTGGCAGCGTGAGCGTTTTACCATGGACGAAGGGCTGTCAAAGGCGGTTCGTGAGGTTTTTGTCCGCCTCTACGAGGATGGTCTGATCTACCGTGACAATCGTCTGATCAACTGGTGTCCACGCTGTCATACCGCTCTTTCCGACCTCGAAGTCGAGCATGATGATAAAAAGGGCAATCTCTGGCATCTGCGTTACCCGGTCAAGGGGACCGAACGCTATCTCGTCGTTGCAACAACCCGTCCTGAAACCATGCTTGGTGATACCGCCGTTGCCGTCAATCCGGAGGATGAGCGTTATCAGGAGCTGATCGGCAAGATCATCCTGTTACCACTGACCGGGCGTGAAATTCCGATCATCGCCGATGACTATGTTGACAAAGAGTTCGGTAGCGGGGCGGTCAAGATCACCCCGGCTCACGACTTCAACGACTTTGAAATCGGCAAGCGTCACGATCTGGAATTTATCAATGTTCTGGATGAGTCGGGTGTCATCAATGAGAACGGCGGAGCCTATGCGGGTCTTGAACGTTATGAGGCGCGGAAAAAGGTGGTCGCTGACCTGGAAGCACAGGGGCTGCTCGAAAAGATCGATGATTATGCCAATGCTGTCGGTGAATGTTACCGCTGTAAAACGATCATCGAGCCCTACATGAGCAAGCAGTGGTATGTCGCTGTCAAGCCGCTGGCCGCCGAAGCGATCAAGGCGGTCGAGGGTGGCACGACGAAGATTCTGCCGGCCCAGTGGGAAAAGACCTATTACGAGTGGATGTACAATATCCAGGACTGGTGCATCAGTCGGCAGATCTGGTGGGGACACCGGATTCCGGCCTGGTTCTGTGATGACTGCGGTGAGATCAGCGTTGCCCGTGAGGATGTCACCAGCTGTCAGCACTGCGGTAGTCAGAACCTGCAGCAGGAGACCGATGTCCTCGATACCTGGTTTTCTTCAGCGCTCTGGCCGTTCTCGACCATGGGCTGGCCGGACCAGACCGAGACCCTGAAAAAGTTCTATCCGACCAGCTGCCTGGTCACAGGCTTCGATATCCTGTTCTTCTGGGTGGCCCGCATGATGATGATGGGCATCAAGTTCATGGACGAGGTACCGTTTACCGAGGTTTACATCCACGCCCTGGTTCGCGATGCCCAGGGGCAGAAGATGAGCAAGAGCAAGGGGAACGTCATCGATCCGCTGACCGTCATCGACGAATACGGTGCTGATGCCTTCCGCCTGACCCTCTGTGCGTTTGCCGCCATGGGGCGTGATATCAAGCTGTCGACCGAGCGGATCGGTGGCTATCGCAATTTCGTCAACAAGCTGTGGAACGCCAGCCGCTTCACCCTGATGAACCTTGAGGATTTCAATCCGGCAGCTCAGCAGCTCGCTGATTTTGAACTGGCAGCTGCCGATCACTGGATTCTCGAGCGTTATGCCGTTGCCGCCGCAGAGGTCAACAAGGCGCTGACCGATTACAAGTTCAATGACGCTGCCGGCCTGCTCTATTCCTTCACCTGGCATGAATTCTGTGACTGGTACGTTGAGCTGAGCAAGGATGCCCTTTATGGAGAGAATCTGCGAGCCCGCCAGCGGACCCAGACCGTACTCTACACCGTTCTCGAGGGGTTGCTGCGCATGCTCCACCCGATCATGCCGTTTGTCACCGAAGAGATCTGGCACGCGCTGCCGGGCGAGCGGCCGTTCGCTACGATCATGCAGGCGGACTATCCGCAGGGGGCTCTGGTTCAGACCGATGCCGCGGCCGTAGTTGAGATGGATATGGTTATGGAGGTTATCCGGGCCATCCGTAATGTTCGTGGTGAGCTGGAGGTTCCGCCCGGTAGGAAGATCGATGTCCTGCTCGATTGCAAGTCTGACGAGGTTGTGGCGGCGATGCGTAATGGGCAGGCCTACATTAACTCTCTGGCCCGCGTCGAAAATCTGGAGGTCGGGGTCAGTATTGATCGTCCAAAACAGGTTTCTACCCAGGTTGCTGGAGATGTCGAGGTGTTGTTGCCGCTTGCGGGGTTGATCGATATTGAAGAAGAATTGTCCCGCCTCCAGAAGGAGATTGCCAAGGTTCAGAAGGACGTTGATTTCTTCACCAGGAAGCTGAGTAACGAAAAATTTGTCTCCAATGCGCCAGCTGCGGTCCTGGAGAAGGACCGCGCCAAGCTTGAGTCGGCACAGGAGAAGGTTGCGATTCTGCAGCAGAGCTTGGTAAAAATTGAAGCATTGAAATAAAAAATCAGGCTGAAATGTCATAGTTTCAGCCTGATCGATTTGCTTGTGGTAGACTTAATGCGTTTGTTTTTGCTCCAGTGGAAACAGTTTTTTGTTTTTTTCTCTACCGATGTTTAGTATACAGTATACAAGATTTTCTATTTCATGAACCAAATCGAGCAGATGCATTTACGGGAGCAGGGTCAGCACTTCAGGGGTGTGATCCGGTTTTTCCGGAAGAGTGATAATCTGGCGCGGGAAGCTTGTTGTTGTCCGCACTTTTGATGGAGAGACGGGCGGTTTTTTCGCCTGTAGCCGGTTTCGCGGAGTACCTTTATCTGAGACCGGTTGTGTTCACATTTTTGAGGGATATTGCATTATGAATCTGTTGACAAGTACTGTAGGACGAAAGGTTCTGATGGCAGTCACCGGGGTGTTGCTGGTGCTGTTTATCACAGCCCACCTGCTGGGCAATCTGTCGGTATTCGCCGGGGCGGACGCGATCAATGCCTATGCGAAGCACCTTCACGATCTGGGCCCGCTGGTCTGGGTTTTCCGCCTGGTGATGCTGGTTCTGTTTGCCGTTCACATTACCTTCGGTGTTCAGCTTTACCTGGAGAACCGCGCGGCGACTCCGGAAAGCTATGCGGTTCAGAAGAGCCTGGTGACGACTTTTTCGGCCAAGACCATGGTTTTTACCGGGCTGATTATTCTGGCTTTTCTGATCTACCACCTGCTCCATTTCACCGTTCAGGTGACCAACCCAGAGATTTCTGCAAAGAATCTACCTCTCATTGACGGCCATCTCGATGTCTATTCGATGGTTGTCTACAGCTTCCAGAAGGTGGCGATCGCAGTTGTCTATATCGTCGCTATGATTGCCCTGTTTCTGCATTTGAGCCACGGAATTTCCAGCTGGGTTCAGACTCTGGGCTGGAGCACCGGCGGCAGTCAGGATAAAGTGACTGTCATCGGTAAGCTTCTGGCTATTGTTTACGGTCTGGCCTACATCGCCATTCCGGTCTTCATTCTTGCTCATTTTGTGAAATAGGGGGCTTATTGTGATTCTCGACGGCAAAGCACCTACAGGACCGATTGAATCTTCCTGGGATAAACATCGTTTCGATATGAAACTGGTCAATCCGGCGAATAAACGTAAATTCAAAATTCTTGTTGTTGGTACCGGTCTGGCTGGTGCATCGGCAGCCGCCTCACTGGGCGAACTTGGTTACAACGTTGAGGCCTTCTGTTATCAGGACAGCCCGCGTCGTGCCCACAGTATCGCGGCTCAGGGTGGTATCAACGCGGCCAAGAACTATCCGAACGACGGTGACAGCATCTATCGTCTGTTCTACGATACCGTCAAAGGTGGCGACTTCCGTGCCCGTGAAGCCGATGTCTGGCGTCTGGCTCAGGTCTCCAACAATATCATCGACCAGTGTGTCGCCCAGGGTGTTCCATTTGCCCGCGACTACGCCGGTTACCTCGATAATCGTTCCTTCGGTGGTGCTCAGGTTTCGCGGACCTTCTACGCCCGTGGTCAGACCGGTCAGCAGCTGCTGCTCGGTGCCTATTCGGCACTCTCACGGCAGATCAAGAACAAGACGGTCAAGATGTTCGCCCGTCGCGAAATGCTCGACCTGGTCGTTGTCGACGGTGTTGCCAAAGGGATCACCTGCCGTAATCTGACAACTGGTGAGATTGAGTCCTACTGGGGCGATGCCGTTGTCCTGGCGACCGGTGGTTTCGTCAATGTCTTCTATCTGTCGACCAACGCCATGGGCTGTAGCGTCACCGCAGCATGGAAGGCGTCCAAGAAGGGTGCCTACATGGCTAACCCATGTTACACCCAGATCCACCCGACCTGTATCCCGCAGCACGGTGACAAGCAGTCGAAGCTGACCCTGATGTCCGAGTCGTTGCGTAACGACGGTCGTGTCTGGGTCCCTAAAAAAGCCGAGGACTGCGGCAAACATCCGAATGAAGTTGCGGATGAGGATCGTGACTACTATCTCGAGCGCAAGTACCCGTCCTTCGGTAACCTGGCTCCGCGTGACATCGCTTCGCGTGCTGCCAAGGAGCAGTGTGATGACGGCCGTGGTGTCGGCGATACCAAGCGCGGGGTTTTCCTCGATTTTAAATCGGCGATCGACCGGGTTGGTGAAGAGACCATCGCCCAGCGTTACGGCAACCTGTTCGAGATGTATGAAAAGATCACTGCAGAGAACGCTTACCAGCGTCCGATGCGGATCTATCCGGCCCCTCACTACTCCATGGGTGGTCTGTGGGTCGATTACCAGTGCATGAGCAACGTTCCGGGGCTGTTTGTCATCGGTGAAGCGAACTTCTCGGTACACGGTGCCAACCGTCTCGGTGCCTCGGCACTGATGCAGGGGCTGGCTGACGGTTACTTCGTTCTGCCTTACACCATTGCTCCTTACCTGGCTTCACTGACTCCGGGTCAAGTGACTGACGAGCACGATGCCTTCAAAGAATCTGCCGAAGAGGTTCAGGGGCAGATCGACAAGATGCTCGGCATCAAAGGCAAGAAGACTGTTGGTGAACTGCACCGCGAGCTTGGCCACGTCATGTGGGAAGATGTCGGTATGGCGCGTAGCGATGCCAGCCTCAAGCACGCACTCAAGCGGATTCCTGAGATCCGTGATGAGTTCTGGAACAACGTCAATGTCACCGGTGGTCCCGGTGAGCTGAATCAGCAGCTTGAAAACGCCGGTCGTCTGGCTGACTTCCTCGAGTTCGCCGAAATGATGACCAAGGATGCCCTGCATCGTGAAGAGTCCTGTGGCGGACACTTCCGGACTGAGCACCAGACCGACGATGGCGAAGCGATGCGTGACGATGAGAACTTCTGTTACGTTGCCGCCTGGGAATACAAAGGGGTTGGTAAAGAGCCTGAGCTGCACAAGGAACCCCTCAAATTCGACAACGTCAAGCTTGCTGTGAGGAGTTATAAATAATGAACCTGACATTACATGTATGGCGCCAGAAGGGGCCACAGGATAAAGGGAAGCTGGAGACCTATGAGGTTACCGGCGTCAGTGAGGATGAGTCCTTTCTCGAGATGCTTGACGAACTGAACGACAAGCTGATCAAGGAAGGCAAGGATCCGATCGCTTTCGATCACGACTGTCGTGAGGGGATCTGTGGTATGTGTTCGCAGGTCATTAACGGACGTCCTCACGGTCATCAGGATCGTACCACCGTCTGTCAGCTGCACATGCGCGAGTTCAAAGACGGTGACGAGATCTTCGTCGAGCCGTGGCGTGCCAGGGCTTTTCCGATCATCAAAGACCTGGTTGTCGACCGCAGTGCGCTTGACGTGATCATGCAGGCCGGTGGTTACACCTCCTGTCATACCGGCGGTGTTGCCGATGGTAACGCGCTGCTGATCGGCAAACCGGTTGCCGATTACGCTATGGACGCCGCCGAGTGTATCGGTTGTGGTGCCTGTATCGCTGCCTGTCCGAACAGCTCGGCGATGCTCTTCACCAGCGCCAAGGTTGCTCAGTTGGCCGCTCTGCCTCAGGGCAAGCCGGAAGCCCGCAAGCGGGTCAAGGCGATGACCCAGGCCCTGCTGGATGAAGGCTTCGGTAACTGTACCAATCACTACGAGTGTGAAGCGGCCTGCCCGAAAGGGATCAGCGTCAAGTTCATCGCCAAGCTGAACCGTGAGTATCTCAAATCGATGCTGCCGAGTTCCAGGGAAAAATAAGCACGTAAAATTCGCTGTATTGAAAGCGGGCCTTCTAGGTCCGCTTTTTTTTTGCTATTTTAGCTGCTGACTCTGATCACACAAACTCTGTCAGTGAGAAGTTCAGGACCATGTTCAGGCTTTTTTCAAAACGCACCCTTGGCGGTGCCGATAAGGCGGCAGGAAAAGCGACCGAGCAGCAGCTGTTGCCGTTTGTGTCTGAACATGACCGGGGGATGCTGGCCAACCTGGCAGACCTCGGACTGTTGGCAAATCTGCAGCAGAAAACGTTGCAGGGACTGGAAGGCCTGAAATTCTCGCTTAACGCTTCGACCATTGTTCTGCTCCTTGAATCCTCCGGAGTTGGCGATTTTTCCATTTACGCTGCGGTCAGTGAACGGCGGATTCTTACTCAGGGGGACTTTGCTGCCGGGTTTGGGGTTCTCGGTTCGTTGAAGAGCTGTTCTGAACTGTCGCTCGCCCCCTACCGGCCGGGCCATCCTCCCATCCCATATCAGGTGCAGTCGGTTTGTCCCGGCTACTTCTTTGCTCAACGTTTTGACTGGCATCGGCCTGGATCCGAGGAGAGTCAGAAAGCGATTCTCTGCATTGAGCGCGATGCAACTACGCCTCTTGACGCGGCTGCGAAGCGTCTGATCACATTGCACATGGAGCAAATTGATTATCAGGTCGGACTGTGCCGTGAGTTGATTGCTGCCGAGTTTGAACGGCAGTCGTTGTTTCAGGCTTTCAGCGGCTTGCACCTGCTGACTCCGGCCTATGATCTGCAGAGTGTCTTCGCTGCGGCGGGCAAAGCGGTCAGGCTGATCGTTGATGTCGAGCAGTTGGCCTTCAGTTTTGTCGAGGATGATTGTCATCGTTTTCAGTATCTGGACGGACCGCTCGGCAAAGAGCTGGTTCAGGAATCGTATCTCCTGGAGGATTCGCTGATCGGTCAGGCGGTCAAATACCGCCGGGTCGTGCCTGAACAGCTTGGCAATCCCGGTCATTTCAGGGTGGTGAATGGCACAAAATGCTTCGATCAATTCCATTCGCTGATGATTCTGCCCCTGGTTCTGGACGCGAAAAAAGTGCTCGGGGTCATGCTGCTTGCGGCCCGCACAGCGGGGGCTTTCAATCGTCATCAGCGGGACCTGATCGGTCTGATCGTGTCTCAACTGGCGATCAAGGTTGACCTCGCTCTGGCAAATGAACAGATCAACAGGATGTCGCTGACCGACGCCCTGACCGGTATAGCGAATCGCAGGGCTTTTGAGCGCGGTTTCGAGGCGATCTATGAGCGTGCCCTGAGACGGGAAGGCCAGTTCAGTCTGATCATCTGTGACATCGACTATTTCAAACGGATCAACGATGTTTATGGCCACAGCTGTGGCGATATGGTTCTCAAACAGGTCTCCAGGCAGTTGCAGACGGTTGTCCGCAGCGGTGACCTGGCCGCGCGCGTCGGCGGTGAAGAATTTGTTGTGCTGCTCGAAGACAGCAGTGAATCCGGAGCGAGAGATGTGGCAGAACGTCTGCGTCGCCAGGTCGAGGCCCTGCCGCTCTATTGGCAGGGGGAGGTACTGCAGGTGACCATGTCTTTCGGGGTTGCCTGTTATCCCAAGGCGGGCAGGGAGCCACAGCAGCTTTACGAGTTGGCGGACAAGGCGCTCTATCGTGCCAAGCAAAGGGGTAGAAACAGATCTCTGCTGTGGAAAGAATAGCTTTTTAGCAATATGCATCGACAGGACTGTTGTTATTGTCTAATGTGAATTATTGAATATGGAAAGGGCTCACACTATGCGTTTCTTTACCCTGCTGCTGTTGGTGTTCCTCTGCTCTGCTCCGCTGTCCGTTTCAGCCGTCGAGCGCAGGACCCCGATCGTGACGGCAGTCGCGAAAGCTGGACCGGCGGTTGTCAATATCCGCACGGAGCAGATTGTCCAGCGGCGGAGCAGCCCATATTTCGGTTTTGGCGATTCTCTCTTCGATCAGTTTTTTCAGGATATGATGGCGCCGCGCAGCTATAAAACCCAGTCGCTTGGTTCCGGGGTTATCATCGATCCTGATGGACATATCCTGACCAATGCCCATGTTGTTGATAAGGCCTCGAAGATTTACGTCGCCCTGACCGGGAATGATCGTGAGCTCGAGGCGCAACTGGTCGGTCAGGACGAGCGCGTCGATCTGGCCGTGCTCAAGATTGTCGACAAGGGGCAGTATCCTTTCCTGGCACCTGGTCGTTCCGACGACCTGCTGCTTGGTGAGACCGTCATTGCCATCGGCAACCCGCTGGGGCTGGGGCATTCGATTACAACCGGGATTGTCAGCTCGCTGAACCGGCGGATTCAGATCTCTTCCCAGCTCTCATCGCTCTTCATACAGACCGATGCGTTGATCAATCCCGGCAATTCCGGCGGACCGCTGATCAATATCAACGGTGAGCTGATCGGCATCAATACAGCTATCGCCAAGCAGGCGCAGGGGATCGGTTTCTCGATCCCGATCGATACAGCCAGGCGCGTTGTTGAGGATCTGATAACATTCGGCCGTGTCAGGCACGGTTTCCTCGGTGTTCTCGCTGCTGATGTCAGCGCCCGTTTCATCAGTTCCTACGGAACCGGAGGCGCTCTGGTCGAGGAGTTCCTCCCCGGTTCACCGGCATTCAAGGCAGGGATACAGGTTGCCGACGTGATTCTGGCGATCGACGGTGTCGCCGTCGCGTCGAACGATCAGTATCTTTCTCTGATTCAGACCTATACGCCCGGTGATCGTGTCAGAATAAACCTGCTCAGGGGAGAGCGTAAAATGGAGACTGAGGTTGTCCTGACGGCCCTGCCGAGCGGTTTTGAGCAGAGTTACGCCCGGCAGATATTTGGTTTTTCCCTGAATGAAGATGTCGATGGGCTGATCCTCAGCGAGGTTGTCAAGGGCTCTGCCGCCGAACGTGTCGGCTTGGCCAGGGGGGATCGCCTGGTCAAGCTTGAGGATGAAGCTGTCAGGAATCTTGAAGAATTCAGCAGGGCCGTTGAAGATAGGATCGGCCGTAAACCGCTGACATTTACCATTGTCCGTGATAAATATGCCTATCTGGTGAACCTACCTTGATGTGTGCAGATAGAGGGAAGCTATGAATGTCAAATTGTTGTTCAGACTGCTGATCGGAATTGCCCTGGTGCTGATGCTCTTTGCCTGCAAGGATGAATCCCGGACTCCCGCGGCGACACAGGGCGCTGTAAGCGAGCAGGATAAACGCCTGGCACCCGATTTCGAGCTGAAGGACGTCAACGGCCAGGTTGTGCGCCTTTCGCAGTTCAAGGGGCAGGTCGTGATTCTCAACTTCTGGGCGACCTGGTGCCCGCCCTGCCGTGAGGAGATGCCGTCCATGGAGGCTCTGCATCGCAAGTTCGCTGATAAAGGGCTGGTCATGCTCGCGGTCAACGTCGAAGAGAATGGCCCTCAGCTGGTTCCGGAATTTCTCAGAAGCAATCCGTACAGTTTCCGGATTCTTTATGATAGCGAGGCCAGGGTGCAGAACCTTTACGGGGTTTTCCGTTACCCAGAGACCTTTATCATCGATCGTAACGGCAACATCGTCGAAAAGGTGATCGGCTCTCACGATTGGATGAGGGGCGAAGCCTACAAACTGATCGACTTTCTCCTGAACGGCTGATCTCGATGCTCTCTTCCGCTTCCGACGTCAGCCTCTGGCTGGCTTTTTCCGCAGGGCTGCTCTCTTTTTTTTCTCCCTGCGTTCTGCCCCTGATTCCGTCCTACCTGACCTATATATCCGGTCTGTCTTTTGCTCAGCTCAAGGACGATCATCCGGGAACCAGGGTCAGGTTGCTCGTAGCTCTGCATTCCCTGCTGTTTATCCTCGGCTTTTCGGCTGTCTTTATCCTGCTTGGAGCCTTGGCCGGGCTGGCTTCGGCCTCGTTCCACATCTATCTGCGCGACGGACTGGGCTGGATTCAGAAGGTCGGTGGAGTGCTGATCTTTCTCTTCGGTGTGCACTTGAGCGGACTGTTTCATTTCGGTGTCTTGCTCGGAGAAAAACGCGTTCAGCTGCGTAACAAGCCGACCGGTGCAGTCGGCACCTTCTTTGTCGGGGTCGCTTTTGCCGCGGGCTGGACCCCCTGCATCGGGCCGATCCTCGGGGCCATTCTGGCGATTGCTGCGAGCAGTTCGGGAGGGGTCGCCAAGGGGGTATTGCTGCTGATCGTCTACTCTGCCGGCCTTGGTGTGCCGTTCCTGCTTTCCGGCCTGCTGTTTCATGGTTTCTTAAGCCTCTTTCAACGTTTCAAGGCCTATCTGCGGCTTGTCGAGGTTGTGACCGGCGTGCTGCTTATGGTTGTCGGCGTTCTTCTGTTCTTCGATCTGTTCACCCGGATTGCCGGTTATCTTTACCGCATTCTTCCTGTTGCATAGAACGGCCCACTCACCAAGTTTCTCTTGATCTTTAACGGTGTATCCTATAGTTTTCTGAAAGTTATTTTCAATTTCCCAGACGATTGGAGTGATTATGGATCGCACTGCGACATTTAATGAATTCCTGCGTGAAAAAGGTCTGAAAAACACCAGTCAAAGAATGCTGATTCTTGAGGCTTTCCTCAATTCAGATTCGCATTATTCGACCGAAGACCTCTACCTCAAGCTGCGTCAGGAGAATCCGAAAATCGGTTACGCGACGGTTCACCGGACTCTTAAGCTGCTGGCTGAATCGGGACTGGCCATTGAGTTGAACTTTGGCGACGGACAGGCCCGCTTTGAACCTGTTCATGAAGCCGAACATCACGATCATCTGGTCTGTACCAAGTGCGGGCTGATAATCGAGTTTGAAGAGCCGCGTATCGAGACGCTGCAGAACGAAGTTGCCAAGCGCTATAACTTTAAGATTCAGTCCCATCGCCATGAACTGTACGGGCTTTGTCAGGACTGTGCGAAAAAAGCTTAATCACGGGCAAAGACACGTTACATTAGAAAGATCCCCCCTCTTATGTCAGATCAGCAGGAAAATTCGTTAAAGATCATTCTGGTCGGAAACCCGAATGTCGGCAAGAGCGTACTGTTCAACATGCTGACCGGTGCCTACACCACGGTTTCCAATTACCCCGGAACCTCTGTGGAGGTTTCGCGGGGCAGCTGTACGATCAACCAGTGTGATTGTGAGGTTCTCGATACCCCCGGCATGTATTCGATGATGCCGATTACCGAGGAGGAACGTGTCGCCAGACGCATCCTCCTGGTTGAACAACCGCATGCCGTTATTCACGTCATCGATGCTCGTAATATCGAGCGGATGCTGCCGATGACGATTCAGCTGATCGAAGCACGGCTGCCGGTCATCCTGGTCGTCAATATCCTCGATGAAGCCGAGCGCCTCGGCATGAAGTTCGATCTTGAACGCCTGGAGCAGAATCTGGGGATACCGGTGATCGGCGCAGTGATGAAGAGAAAGATCGGGCTCGAGGAGCTGAAGCAAAAGATCTCAGGTTTTTCACCAAAGCCGCATGCGTCCTTTTGCTATGCGGACGACCTGGAGAAGGATATCGACGACGTCGCGGCGCAGCTGAAAGGACAGTACCGGTTGAGTCAACGGGCCGTCGCAATCCTGCTGCTGCAGAAGGATGAGGATATCCAGCAGCTGGTCACTGAGCAGGAAGGGCCGCGCTGTCTCATGGCCTTGACCGGTCTGGTCCATGAGATCTCGTTCAAGCGGCGCGCTGATCTGCATCTGCAGATCAGCCTGGAGCGACGCAAGATCTGTCAACAGATGCTGGCTGATGTTGTCACCGAGCAAGCACAGGACAGGGAGCTGTTCGGTGAAAAACTCTCGCGCTGGATGGTCAATCCCTGGAGCGGGGTGCCGATTCTGCTGATCGTCGTCTATCTGGCTCTGTACAAATTTGTCGGCGGCTTCGGGGCGGGAACGCTGGTCGATCTGATCGAAGGCCACCTGTTTGAAACCTACATCAATCCTCCGGTCATCGAACTGGCCCGCAGGTATCTGACCGCTAACTGGCTCTATGAGCTGATCGCCGGGGAGTATGGGCTCTGGACCCTGGGGATCCGTTATGCTGTCGCCCTGGTCCTGCCGATCGTCGGTTCCTTCTTTCTGGTTTTTTCCCTGCTGGAGGACTCCGGGTATTTTCCGCGTCTGGCGCTGCTGGTCGACCGCGTGTTCAAAAAGATCGGGCTGTCCGGCCGCGCTGTGATTCCGATGGTTCTCGGCTTCGGCTGCGATACCATGGCAACCCTGGTGACCCGGACTCTGGAATCGAAACGGGAACGGATTATCGCGACGTTGCTGCTCGCTCTGGCAATCCCCTGCAGTGCCCAGTTCGGTGTCATCCTTGGCCTGCTGTCGATTTCTCCGCTGGCTCTGGCCGTCTGGGTTGTCGTCCTGCTTGGCATCTTTCTGGTTGTCGGTATGCTGTCCGGGCGCTTGATGCCGGGCGAACCTCCGGTATTCTATATGGAGATACCGCCGCTGCGGCCGCCCCAGTTGCGTAACGTGCTGATCAAGACCCTGACCCGGATGCAGAGTTATTTTGTCGAGATTCTGCCACTCTTCCTCTTTGCCTCGGTGATCCTCTGGGCGGGCAAGATGACCGGCGGACTCGATCGTCTGATCGGGCTGCTGTCGCCGGTTGTCAGGGCTATCGGCTTACCGGAACAGGCGACGACGGCATTTGTCTTCGGTTTCTTTCGCCGGGATTTTGGCGCGGCGGGGCTCTACGACCTGCAGACCAGCGGCTATCTGACAATCGCTCAGTTGACCGTTGCCGCCGTGACCCTGACTCTCTTCGTTCCCTGCGTCGCCCAGTTCCTGGTCATGGCCAAGGAGCGCGGAGTGAAGGTCGCTTTTCAGATTCTGGTCTTTGTCACCCTGCTGTCGTTTGCCGTTGGCTGGGTGCTCAATAAAATTTTAATGATCAGTGGATTGCTGGCATGATCTGTGGCTTCTGCCATAAGGAAATTCCCGATGAAAAAGTCGGCAACAGGAACGGTGAAGAATCCTGTGGCCGTTGTCTGGGGGGGTGCCGGAAAATCCATTGCCCCTGGTGCGGCTATGCCAATCCGGCTCCCGGCCGTTTGTTGAGCCGGCTGTTGTCCAAGAAAAAGGATGAGATTGAATGAACAGACTTTCTGATTTGGCTGAAGATATTCTCGAATATCTCTGGATCCATACCGTTGAGGGGGATGAACTCGGTTGCCTGATGACCGAGCTGAAGGTGACGGCAGACAGCGACGCCGTCAAGGAGTTGAGTGACAGCGCATTTATCGAGATCCGCAACGACCGTTTGTTTTTGCGCAAGGAAGGTTACGCGGAAGCCCGTATGACGGTTCGCCGTCATCGTCTCGCTGAGCGCCTGACCATGGACATCCTCGGCATTACCGGCAGTGAAGGGCAGGAGCAGGCCTGCGTCTTTGAGCACCTGCTGCGTCAGGGAGTCGATACCAAACTCTGCACCCTGCTCAACCACCCGACGAGCTGTCCGCACGGCAAGCCGATTCCGCCGGGAGATTGCTGTATCGAGGCGCGCCGTTCCGGGGAACCGGGGATCGTACCGCTGACTGAGCTGAAGTCCGGCGAGCAGGCGGAGATCGCCTATCTTGCCGCCAGTGACGACAAGAAGATGCAGAAACTGATGAGCATGGGGGTGCTGCCCGGCAGTCAGATGACCCTGATGCAGAAATTTCCCAGCTACATTTTCAAGGTGGGTCACTCGCAGTTTGCTGTTGATGATGTCCTGGCCCGTGAGATTCACGTCCGCATGCCGTCACGCAAAGAGCAATAGGGTCGTAAAACCGGGAGGCTTGGCTTCAGTTGAACCAGAGGATATTGATCAGGCCGGCCAGGATCCACATGGCGACAAGCTGGAAACGGTTTTCCTTGAGCAGTTTCATGCCGCTGACATGGTAGCGGCCGACCATGGCCAGGCCAACCCCTGAGAGTGGGCTTGTTCCCGTGCTGATTCCCCAGACACTCAGGAAGAGAAAGGCCAGCTGATTCGGATTGATGCCGAGCGGCTGGAGAAACGGACTGACCAGCGCGATACTGACGACCGGGTGCACGCCGATCAGGGCAGCCAGAATCATCAGGCCGCTGAAGATCATGAATAGCAGCGGGGAGAACTGGTTCAGCTGCAGGCTGAGCAGATCCGGATAGCTGTCGATGATGGCAACCAGCCCCGAAGAGAAAACTCCTGCAGCGAGAAACAGGGCAAACTGACTGGAGATGCTGGCCAGCCGCTCACCGATATAGATCCGTGTCTGCCTGATGCGCGGGCGCGGTTTCATCAGCAGAAAAGCACCAATCGGTGCGATCAGGGTGATCAGGGTCAGAACCCTCACCCCGGGCAGCAGCTTGTGGCAGATCAGCACGCTGATGGCCAGCAGGAGCGGTATCGTCAGGCTTTCATAGCGCAGCGGGTATCCTTCGAAATCTTCCATAGTAAAGCGCTTCATGTCGAAATAGCAGACACAGAAGAGCAGCAGGGCCAGAATGAGTCCCGGCAGGCAGGTTTTAATCCACTGGGAACCCGGAGCGTAGGTCAGAGCCGCACCTGTCGCAACAAAGAAGGGGGACCAGAAGGCTGCGGCGGTAAAGCCGCGCATCATGGTCAGGGCCTGGGGCAGGGTAACTTTCTGTTCCCTGGCCAGGCGGTCGCCGACGACGAAAATGATCGAGATATTGATGATCGCACCGAGCAGGTGACAGGTCAGCAGGGTGCTCAGGAAGCCTTTGTTTCCTCTGGGCTGCTTCAGCCTGTTCTCGGTCGGGTTGGTCAGTGATAAAAAGGAGACGGCGGTAAACATAGCCAGCAGCGGCAGGTTGCTGCCGAGCGCCATGGCCCAGCGGATATGCGTCCCTAGGCCTAGGGCCCAGCCGATCATGGCCGCTCCGGCTCCAAGCAGAACCAGTGCCTGTTTGCGGGCTGAGCGCCCCATCCCCGGTAACGACAGGATAACCGCAACCCAAGCGGCCAGAGCCGGAATGATCAGGGGCAGCCCAATGGCCAGCATGAGCAGGTAGCTGAGCATACAGAGGGCTATCGAGTAGCCGATAACCGCTGTGCGTTGACGTCGATCTGGAAGTTTCATGGTTATTGCCTGGCAAAAAACGTATTTTTGGGCGGATTGTCCGCTTCGGTTTCAGTGTTTACACCCTATTTTGCAAAAAGGGAACCGGTTGCCCCGCTGGCGGGTTAAAATATTACCGCTATTTTTTTTCGGTGGATTGTTTTTTTTTAAAAAATTCGGCTATACTGCGCGACTATTCAGTTACCCGTGTAAAATCAGAAAAAGAGGAGCCAGAGATGTTTCGTGAACCGAAAGAGACCGTCAAGGAATTGAAAGAAAAACTCCAGGACTTATGGAGGTATCTTTGACGTCCCGGACAAAACGGAACGTGTCGCTGAGCTTGAGGCTGAAATAGCCCAGCCCGATTTCTGGAATCAGGGGGACAAGGCTCAGGAAATTCTTAAGGAAAGAACCCGCCTGCAGAAGATTGTCGAGGATTGCAATTCGGCAAAACAGCAGCTTGACGATCTCGATGTGTTGATTGAACTCGGTGAAGAAGGGGAAGATGAAGAAACCCTGGCCGAGGTCCACAGCCTGCTTCCCGACCTGGAGAAGCAGATCAACCAGATGGAATTTGCCCGGATGCTCTCCGGCGATCATGACGCCAACAATGCCATTGTCAGCATCAATGCCGGTGCCGGCGGGACCGAGGCTCAGGACTGGGCCAATATGCTGCTGCGTATGTATCTGCGCTATTGTGAGCGCAGAGGGTTCAAGACGGAATTCACCGAATATCAGGATGGTGACGAGGCGGGCCTTAAAAGTGCAACCTTCACCGTTGAAGGGGATTATGCCTTCGGTTACCTAAAGGCTGAAAACGGCATTCACCGCCTGGTGCGGATCTCGCCGTTCGACTCTAATGCACGGCGCCATACCTCTTTCTGTTCGGTCCATGTCTTTCCGGAGCTTGATGATTCGGTCGAGGTGAGCATCGAAGACAAGGATATCAAGGTCGACACCTTCCGCGCCAGTGGCGCCGGTGGTCAGCATATCAACAAGACCGATTCGGCGATCCGGATTACCCATATCCCGACCGGTATCGTCGTGGCCTGTCAGAATCAGCGTTCCCAGCACAGCAACAAGGCAACAGCCATGAAGCAGTTGCAGGCGCGTCTTTATGAACTGGAAATGCGCAAGAAAGAGGAAGAAGCCGCTTCGATCTCCGAAGAAAAGAAGGAGATCGGCTGGGGCAGCCAGATCCGTTCTTATGTACTGCACCCCTACCGGATGGTCAAGGATCACCGCACCAGTTATGAGACCGGCAACACTGATGCCGTTCTCGATGGTGGGCTGGATGAATTCATCGAAGCCTACCTGCTTAAGGGAAAATGATTTAAACTTGATGCGATGCTTGTGAAGGTGGAAAAAACTGACACTTGCCAAGCTTGATACAGCAGCACAGCCGGGTCTTCAGTACCTTATTTCATGCGGCGCTTTTAAATGAAAAAAAGCGCCGTTTGTCATTGACTTGGCCGATGCTTTTCTCTAAATTCGTCGGTTAATATTTTCACCCCCCTTTTTCGTTTCAAAGCTAAAGGAGTCGTCATGCAGGACGCAGATATCCCCGTAGGTTTAACTTTTGATGATGTTCTTCTGGTTCCGGCCCATTCTGAGGTGTTGCCGAAAGAAGTCGACCTGACAACACACCTGACCCGCTCGATCAAGCTGAACATCCCGCTGATTTCTGCTGCGATGGATACCGTGACCGAATCACGCGCTGCCATCAGCATGGCCCGTGAAGGCGGACTCGGTATTATCCACAAGAATATGTCTCCGGAAGCTCAGGCGATCGAAGTTGATCAGGTCAAAAAGTCGGAAAGCGGCATGATCGTCGATCCGATTACCATGGACCCGGATCAGAAGATCGTCGATGCCCTTAAGGTCATGGAAAAATACCGCATCTCCGGTGTGCCGGTGACCAAGAACGGCAAACTGGTCGGGATCATGACCAACCGTGACCTGCGCTTTGAAACCAATATTCATCAGCCAATTTCAAATGTCATGACCAAGGACAAGTTGGTCACCGTTCCGCCGGGAACGACCCTGGAAGAAGCAAAATATCACCTGCACAAGCACCGTATTGAAAAGCTTCTGGTTGTCGATGATGCCGGTGTGCTCAAAGGATTGATCACCATCAAGGATATCGAGAAGGTCCGCAAGTACCCGCACGCATGCAAGGATGATCTGGGCCGCTTGCGCGTCGGAGCTGCCGTCGGTGTCGGCGCGGACCTGGATGCACGGACTGCCGCTCTGGTCGCTGCCGGTGTTGACGTGCTGGTTATCGATACCGCTCACGGTCACAGCCAGGGGGTCATCGACACGGTTGCCCGCATCCGCCGCGAATATGCCGATATTCAACTGATCGCCGGCAATATCGCCACCGCAGGCGCTGCCAAGGCGCTGATCGATATCGGTGTCGATGCCGTCAAGGTCGGCATCGGACCTGGTTCCATCTGTACCACCCGGGTTGTCGCCGGTGTCGGTGTGCCGCAGGTCACCGCGATTCAGCAGGTCGCCAAGATCACCCATGCGGCCGGTATCCCGCTGATCGCCGATGGGGGGATCAAATTCTCCGGCGATTTGCCTAAGGCTGTTGCCGCTGGTGCCGACGTTATCATGATCGGTTCGTTGTTTGCTGGCACCGAAGAGTCTCCTGGCGATACCATCCTCTATCAGGGCCGGACCTACAAGGCCTACCGCGGCATGGGCAGCATGGGCGCCATGAAGCAGGGGAGCAAGGACCGTTACTTCCAGGGCGGTGAAGAGGACGTCAAGCTGGTTCCTGAGGGGATCGAGGGACGCGTTCCGTACCGTGGTCTGCTTTCCGACAATATCCACCAGCTGATCGGCGGCCTGCGTGCCGGGATGGGTTACACCGGCTGCCGGACCATCAAGGATCTGCAGCAGAACGGCCAGTTTGTCCGCATCACCAACGCGGGCTTACGTGAATCGCACGTTCATGATGTCACCATCACCCAGGAAGCTCCGAACTATCGTATGGAACGGAATTCATAATGGCGGATATTCATAACGAAAAGATCCTGATTCTCGATTTCGGTTCCCAGTACACCCAGCTGATCGCCAGACGGGTGCGTGAAAGTCATGTTTACTGTGAGCTGCACCCCTTCGATATGGCGCTTGACGAGATCAAGGCCTTCAAGCCGAGCGGTATCATCCTCTCCGGCGGGCCGAAATCGGTCTACGAAGAAGGCGCTCCAAAGGTCGAAGAGGAGCTGTTCGAGCTGGGGATTCCGGTTCTCGGTATCTGTTACGGCATGCAGCTGATGAGTCGTCACTTCGGTGGCGAGGTCGTTGCCGCCGGCAAGCGCGAGTTCGGCCATGCCGATCTGTTCAGTCAGGGGGCTCCGGGGCCACTGTTCGACGGGTTCTTCGCTGACGGGAAGAGTTCCGTCTGGATGAGCCACGGTGACCATGTTTCGGTTATGCCGCAGGGGTTCGAGGTGGTTGCGCATACCGCCAATGCTCCGGTCTGTGCCATTCAGAATATTGAGCGTAGCCTCTATGGTGTTCAGTTCCATCCGGAAGTCAATCACACCCCTAAGGGCGACGTGCTGCTCAATACCTTTGTCCGTGGTATCTGTGATTGCCAGGGACAGTGGACTCCGGGCAAGATTATCGAGGATGCCATTGTGCGGATCCGTGAGCAGGTCGGCAGCGAGCAGGTCATTCTCGGCCTGTCCGGCGGTGTCGATTCTTCTGTTGCCGCAGCTCTGATCCACCGTGCCATCGGTGATCAGCTGCATTGTGTTTTCGTTGATAACGGCCTGCTGCGCCTCAACGAAGGGGATCAGGTCATGGCCACCTTCGCCCAGAACATGGGAGTCAAGGTCACCCGGGTCAATGCTCAGCAGCGTTTTTACGATGCCCTGGCCGGTGAGGCTGATCCTGAGAAGAAACGCAAGATTATCGGTAAGCTGTTTGTCGATATCTTCGAAGAGGAATCGAAGAAGGTTGAGGATGCCACCTTCCTGGCACAGGGAACCATCTATCCGGATGTCATCGAGTCGGCCGGAGCCAAAACCGGCAAGGCACACAACATCAAGAGCCATCACAATGTCGGCGGTCTGCCCGAGTACATGAAACTGACGCTGCTGGAACCACTGCGCGAGCTGTTCAAGGACGAAGTCAGGGCAATCGGCGAAGAGCTCGGACTGCCGCATGCCATGGTCTGGCGCCATCCGTTCCCGGGACCGGGGCTTGGTGTCCGTGTCCTTGGTGAGGTCAGGGAAGAGTACTGCGATATCCTGCGCCGGGCTGATGCGATCTATATCGATGAGCTGTACGAAACCGGTCATTATCACAAGATCAGCCAGGCTTTCGCCGTCTTCCTGCCGGTCAAGTCGGTCGGGGTCATGGGGGACGGGCGTACCTACGAGTATGTCGTTGCGCTGCGTGCTGTCGAGACCAAGGATTTCATGACTGCCGGCTGGTATCCGATGCCCTATGCCGATCTGGCCCGCATCAGTAACCGGATTATCAATGAGGTCAAAGGGGTCAATCGGGTTGTCTACGATATCTCGAGCAAGCCACCGGCGACGATCGAGTGGGAATAAATAAGGAGAGTAAGATCATTACTCTGGCAAAGAGGCTGTCTGAATATCAGGCGGCCTCTTTTTGGTTTTTCCTCGGCTGGAGAACCGCTGAACTGTGAAGAATTTGCAACAACCCTGAGTTTTTTGCGCCACTGGCAGAGGGACTTTTGGCTCGTGATATCTGTTGCTGGCGAAATTTTTACTGTTAAAACAGGAATATAACTAAACAGTAGAGAATTGTTTTTTGAAGGGATTTGGGTATGTTTCATGCAGAAGTTCTGTTTTTAATTAAAATGAAAAGGAATGATTTTCTATGATTTTTCGTTGTTTAGCAAAACCTCTATGTTTCCTTCTGCTGCTGTTGCTTTTGTTCGCCGTAAACAAGACCGTACTGGCTTCACAGTTCTTTGATTTTGCATCTCTTGCCTCTCAGGCTGAAGAACTGGCCAGTCATGACTACCTGACGCCTGAACCACTGTCTGAGATTCTGGCCTCCTTGAGCTACGATGACTGGCGTAATATCCGTCAGCGTCCCGATAAGGCCTATTGGCGGGAGTCAAAACGGCCGTTTAATCTGCAATTCTTTCATCCTGGCTTTGTTTACGACCGGAGTGTGCGGATCAATATCCTTGCCAAAGGGCAGATCAGTCCACTCAACATACAGCGCGACTGGTTTGATTACAGTGGCGTTCAACTGGCACCGCAGATCCCTGAACAGGTGGGGGCGGCCGGTTTCCGGGTTCATTATCCGCTCAAAACCAGAAAATACTTCGACGAGTTTCTGGTGTTCCTCGGCGGCAGTTACCTGCGCGGGGTCAGCAAGGAGACCAGATACGGACTTTCTGCGCGAGGCCTGGCTATCGATACGGCGTTACCCAAAGGTGAAGAGTTTCCCTGGTTCCGGGAGTTCTGGATCGAAGAGCCGCATGAGGGAGCCAAAACTCTGGTGATCTACGCTCTGCTCGACAGTCCCAGCGTAACCGGCGCATATAAATTCATCGCGACTCCGGGGGCTGAAACGGTCATCGATGTGACCAGTCGGGTATTTTTCCGGCACGAGGTTGAAAAAGTCGGTATTGCACCGCTTACCAGTATGTACTTTTTCGGCGAAAACAACCGTTCTCCCGGTTATGCCGATTTCCGTCCGGAAGTTCATGATTCAGACGGATTGCAGATCGCATTCGGAACCGGCGAGTGGTTGTGGCGGCCGTTACACAATCCGAAGCACCTGCAGGTCAACAGTTTCAAAGCGATCAACATCAAGGGGTTTGGCCTTTTGCAGCGAGACCTGAAATTTGCCAGTTATGAAGACCTGGAGGCATTTTACCATGAAAGGCCGAGTCTCTGGATCGAACCGACCTCTGATTGGGGGGAAGGGCAGGTTGAGTTGGTCCAGATCCCCACCAGGGATGAGATTCACGACAACGTTGTCGCCTATTGGGTGCCTAAGGATCGGCCGCAGGCAGGAACCAGCCGTGCTTTCAGCTACCGCATGAGATGGAGTGACGGCTCGGGTTTTCAGCCTCCTGGAGCGCGCGTCGTTGCGACCCGGAGCGGTTTTGAGCAGGACGGTGCCGTGCGCCGGATTGTCGTCGATTTTTCCGGTGACAATCTGACTACAGCCCAGGAGTCGGAACTAGCCGCAAACGTCAGTGCCAGCGCCGGAGCGACCGTCCGTAATATTACCGTGCAGAAGAATGACGCCGATAATACCTGGCGGCTCAGTTTCGAACTGCTGACCGAGCCCGTGTCGCCTATCGAAAAGGTCCTCCCCGACAAGGGGAACGTCATAGAACTCAGAGCCTTTCTGACCCGTGGTGTCGACGTCGTTTCGGAAACCTGGAGTTACAACGTCAGCAGAAAGGTCAGGCTATGAAAAGCCTCAAGGACGTGATCAGTACCGATAGCCACAGGTACGACAGCCTGACACAGCGCTGTCTGACCTTTCTGCGTTGTCTGCCGATTGCTGAACTGAGACGTCTTGAAATGGTCACTGACACTGTGCACCGCCAGGTGGAAAAGGGCGCCAAGAATGCTCAGATCAGCTATGTCCGGGCCTTTCAGGAGTTGCGGCGCCAGATAAAAAGCGAGTTGGTTCCCGATGGGCTTGCGGCGACGCCGCCGCTGCAGCGCAGAAGTATGGCTGCCGCCGAGTTTCGCAGCTTTTTTTTGCCTGGCCAGAAGACAGAACGCCATCTGCCAACTGCCGACAGTCGCCCGGACCCCGCTGTTCACCGCGGTTGGCGCAGCAGAGCAATCCGGATTCGCAGCCTCCTTGCGCTGCTGGTTATCGTTCCTTCAGTGGTCGCCGCCTGGGGTGTGTCAACTGTTTTGCCTTATCATGGAGCGTCGCTGCTCGAGAAACTGCTGGTCATTGTCTCCGGGATCCTCTTCGCCTGGGTTTCCGTCGGTTTCTGGGTCGCCCTGATCGGGACCCTGACCCTGTTCAGGGGGCGCTGCCATTGCCTGGCAGATGCAACCTTGCCGGGATCCTCTGGTGAGATTGCCCCGGAGTGCCGTACCGCCTTGCTGTTTCCGATCTGTGGTGAGGATATGCGCCGGGTCAGTGCCGGTATTTTCGCAGTCTATCAGTCGCTGAAGAAAACCGGTCAGATCGACAGATTCGACTTTTTTCTGCTGAGCGATTCTCGCGATCCGGACGCCTGGGTTAATGAGGAGGTCTTCTGGCGCCAGCTGTCTCAGGATCTCGGCGATCCGGGAAATATCTTTTACCGGCGCAGGCGCCTGAATCTGAAACGTAAAAGCGGCAACATCGCCGACTTCTGCCGGCGTTTTGGAGCCGGCTACCGGTACATGGTGGTTTTTGACGCCGACAGCGTGATGTCCGGTCAGACCCTGGTGCGCATGGTCGAGCTGATGGAGATGCACGATCATGTCGGGATTCTTCAGACCCCGCCGGCGGTTATCGGCCGCGAGACGCTGATTGCCCGGATGCAGCAGTTTGCCAGCCGGGCCTATGGTCCTATCTATGCGGCCGGACTGCATAGCGTTCAGCAGGGGGATGGCAGTTTCTGGGGGCATAACGCGATTCTGCGTGTCGCTCCTTTCATGAAATATTGTGGTCTGCCGCGCCTGTCGGGTAAAGCGCCTTGGGGGGGCGATATCCTCAGCCACGATTTTGTCGAATCGGCCCTGATGCGGCGTGCCGGATGGAGCATCTGGCTGGTTTACGATCTGGGGGGGTCCTATGAAGAGCCGCCGCCGACCCTTCTCGATGAGTTGTCCCGTGACCGGCGTTGGTGCAGCGGCAATCTGCAGCATTTCAGGCTGCTGTTCGCCAGAGGTTTCTCCGGAGCACATCGCTGGCTGTTTCTGAACGGGATCATGAGTTATCTGTCGGCCGCACTCTGGTTTCTGCTGCTGATCCTGTCCTCCTTGACGGTCATGATTCAGGCCTTTACCCCGCCTGAATATTTTTCCCAGGGGCGCAGCCTGTTTCCGCAATGGCCGGTTTGGGATCCATTGGGGCCTGCGATCCTGCTGGCGATAACGGCGATCCTGCTCTTTCTCCCTAAACTGCTCGCGTTCCTGGTCATTATCCGGCAGCGTCGTACCAATGAATACGGCGGTGTTGCCGGAATGCTGGCCAGTTTGCTGTTGGAAATGTTCCTCTCCGCCTGTCTGGCACCGATCCGGATGTTTTTTCACAGCCGCTTTGTGGTCATGGTTCTGCTCAGGCGCAAATCGGGCTGGAATCCCCAGAACCGGGATGACGCCGGTACGCCCTGGCGCGAAGCCGCCCGCTGCCATCTGTCGTCGACCCTGGTGGCCCTGATCTGGGGAGCAGTCATGTTGCCGTTGAATCAGACCTTCTTCTATTGGCTCTGTCCGGTTTTGCTGCCGCTGCTCTTTTCTATTCCGATTTCCGTTGTGACCAGTCGCAGGAGCTGGGGGCGCAACGTGAGGAAACTGAGGCTGTTCCTGGTCCCCGAGGAGGTCGCA
This sequence comes from Geopsychrobacteraceae bacterium, assembly GCA_963676795.2. Classification (GTDB taxonomy): domain Bacteria; phylum Desulfobacterota; class Desulfuromonadia; order Desulfuromonadales; family Geopsychrobacteraceae. The sequence goes on from CAXXTB010000002.1 coordinate 1,055,802, forward strand.
CCACCAGCTGAACTGGTCACCATGGTCAACAAGCAGTGGGATCTGGGGATGGCAATTACACCATTGCGCCTTCACGCTACCGATGGCTTTGTCCGCGCTGTTCTGAACCCTCAGATCAACCAGTTGCACCGGCGTCTGCGCGGTCGTATGTCGCGTTTGAAGATTCCCGCCGAAAAGCGCTTTATGCTGATGAGAAAAGCCCTGAACTGCGGTCCGGATGGGCTTTCCCTGGCGGACAAAAAACGGATTCTGCAGGATAACCTGCTGCTCTGGATGCTGCACAAATGGGTCTGGGCCTTGCCGGAAGGGGAGAACGCCCAGAAATGGTTCGGCCGCTATACTCAACGCATGATGTAGCGGCAGGTGATTATGCTTGGTCCCTCTGCTTCCTGAGAGTTTTCGGCGCATCCTCATATAAGAAACCTGGTTATCGACTTGGCTGGAGTAAACCGGGTATCCAGAAAAGAGTATTTGCTGATTTAATCGCCGGTCCATGCTGCGTTTGTGACGGGATCGGTTAAAATTGTAGAGCAGGGCGCAACAGGTCTCACTTCCCGTCTACTTCATAGCGACAACTTAAGATCTGCCCCTGGCACTTCGTTCGAGCTGCTTATTTTTGCTCTGAAGGAGGAGCCGATGGCGTGGGAATACAGTGACAAGGTGCTGCAGCTTTTCGCGGATGCCGTTCAGGGAAAACCTGGCACCCATATGGGGGAACTGGCCGAGGCGGACGGCGTTGGCGAATACGGTTCTATCGTCTGTGGCGATGCCTTGCGTTTATTCTTTCGTGTCAAACCTCATCCGACCGACCCCAGCCGGGACCAGATCGTTCTGGCCCGTTTCCTGACCTTTGGCTGTACCTCGGCCATAGCCTCATCGGAGGCTCTCTGTGCGCTGCTCGAAGAGCGCCAGCCGACACCGCTCGATGCGCTGAATCTCACCAACCGGGACCTGATCGACTATCTCGACGGGCTGCCGCCGGCCAAAATTCACTGTTCCGTCATGGGGGCCGAGGCGCTGCGGGCTGCGGTTGTCGACTGGGCGGCTCACCGCGGGGTTGATCTGAGTTCGGTCCTGTCGGAGCCAATGACCGAGAAGGAAATGGAGGGGCGGCTGGTGTGTAAATGCTTTTCCATCACCGAACCCTATCTGCGGCGCAAGATTGGCGAGTTGAAGTTGCGCAGTATCGAACAGATTACCGCCGCACTCAAGGCGGGTGGAGCTTGCGGCAGCTGTCAGCGTGCCCCCGGCGGTCTGCAGGATCTTCTTGACGAGTACTGGGGGGAGACGGCCGCAGAGGTCGGGCATATTTCCTCCGCGAACGGGCGCAAGGACGAGGAATCCCTGTCCCCCTGGCAACGTGGCAAGGAGATTGAACGGTTGATCGCGACGGTTATCCGTCCGCAGTTGCAGAAAGATGGAGGGGATATCGAGCTGATCGATATCAAGGATAATCTGGTTTATTGTCGGCTTAGCGGGGTCTGTGCGAACTGTCCCGCAGCCGGGCAGACCCTGCAGCTGGTTGTTGAGCAGCAGTTGAAAGAGCGGATCGATAAGCGTTTGCGGGTCATCGAACTCTGATGCCTGAACGCAGGAGGCGTGTCATGAAGCTGGTTTATGCCGACAATAATGCGACCACCGCCATCGCTCCTGAGGTCGTAACGGCGATGCAGCCCTACCTGACAGCGGATTATTTCAATCCGAGCTCGATGTATGCCGCTGCACAGGAACCGGCCGCGGCGCTTGAACGGGCGCGGGCAATCATCGCCTGCGGTCTGGGCGGAATCGATCCGGGGCAACTGATCTTTACCGGTTCGGCCACAGAGAGCAACAACAGCGCCATCTTCGGTAGCGTTCTCGCCAATTCGCAGCGGCGTCATCTGATGACCACCGCCGTCGAACATCCATCGGTTCTCGAAGTCTGTAAAGAGCTGCAGCGGCGTGGACATGAGGTGACTTTCCTCGGGGTCGACCGACAGGGTGGGTTGAATCTGGACGAGTTTGTCAGAGCTCTGCGCAGAGACACCCTGCTGGTCAGTGTCATGCTTGCCAATAACGAAACTGGCGTCATTTATCCGCTCGCCCGCCTGGCCCGGATCGTCAAACAGACCGACCCCGCGATCATCGTTCACTGCGATGCCACGCAGGGGATCGGCAAGGTCCCGGTTGACCTCGCCAGGGAGCTGCGAGACGTCGACCTGCTCTCCTTTTCCGGCCATAAAATTCATGCTCCCAAGGGGGTTGGTGCTCTATTTGTCCGAAAAGGGACCCGCTGGCGCCCTTATATACTAGGCGGACATCAGGAACAGGGCCGGCGGGCAGGCACAGAGAATGTTGCCTATATCGTCGGCCTGGCCAAGGCCTGCGAACTGGCTGTTGCCGGGATCGCTGATGAGCAGACGCGGGTACGCGGTTTGCGCGACCGTCTGCAGTTGGAGCTCTGTCAGCGGATACCGGAACTTGAGGTCAACGGTGCCGGATCGCCGCGTCTGCCGAATACCCTCAACCTTGCCGTCCACGGCATCGAAGGGGAAGCAATTCTCTACGAGTTGAGCCGGGCTGGGATCTGTGCCTCCAGTGGTTCGGCCTGTACCTCAGGTTCGCTCAGCCCTTCCCACGTATTGCAGGCGATGCAGGTTCCATTCAGTGCTATCCACGGGTCGCTGCGCTTCAGCCTGAGCCGCTACAACGATGAGGAGGACATTGACCGGATTATCGAGGCCCTGCCGGATATTGTGGCCCGGCTGCGCCGACTTTCCCCTTATTGGGATGATGAGAGAAATTGTCTGAAGCTGTCCGCTGGAGAGTCATGACCGAAGCTGCAATGGTTCTATGGAGGAGGGAAGTCTACAGTTACCGCAAACCGACAGCGGGTGTTCATGAGACACCCTGGTTCCTTGGCAGGGAGGAAGATATGCAAAAAGATACGAGGAAATTTGGTATCAGCGACAAACGAGGACGTTATAACACCAGCAACGATCCCTACCTGGATGATTCCGGTCTGGCTGAACCATCACTGTGCCGTGTCTGCGGTGCAGTCTATCAGAAAAAACGCTGGGTGATTGATGACACGGAATCTGTACGGCTGCAACAGGGGAGCGAAACCCATCAGGTTGTCTGTCCTGCCTGTCGCAAGATCGCCGATCACTATGCCGAGGGGACAGTAACACTTCACGGAACTTATCTCTGGGAGCATGAGACGGAGATTCGTAATATTCTGCGCAATGAGGAAAACCGGGTCATGAGCAAAAACCCGCTGGCCCGGATTATCAGCATGGAACAGGCCGACGGAAATCTGTTGATCGAGACGACAGAAGAAAAACTGGCCGAGCATCTGGGGCGGGTTTTACACAAGGCTCATCAGGGGGAATTGAAGGTCACATGGGCCTCTGACCATGCCATCTGTCGGGTCGACTGGCACCGAGACACTTGAGTTTGCGCAAAGTCCGGGCAGAGATTTCTCCGGGAGATTCTCTGCCCGGCTTCAGATTTTGCAGGGGGGCGAAACGGATTCGAGTAATTAATCGGCTCTGTAAGTCCTGTTTACCCTCTTGATTATTGTGGATATATCGAATGTCTGTTAGGGTTTACAGCGACTTAGCGACTATTGGAGGGGATATGAAAAAACTTTTGTCCGGTTTGGTTCTGATTCTGGTTGTTCTGGCGGCCGGAATCGTCATGGCAGAGGATCCAGGAGATCACGCTCTTTCCTGTACTTACTGCGGCATGGATCTGCACCGTTTCGCTCACAGCCATATGGTTGTGGAATACGAAGATGGCGGTTCAGTCGAAACCTGCAGTATTCACTGCCTGGCTCTCGAGTTTGCCAATGCGATTGACCGGGCTCCGAAAAGGATCCTGGTCGGTGATTACAACACACGGGAGTTGATCGCAGCGGATTCGGCGGTCTGGGTTATCGGCGGTGATCAACCCGGGGTGATGACCCGCAATCCCAAGTGGGCTTTTGCTGACAAGGGCGCAGCACAGCAGTTCATCGCCACCCATGGCGGGGAGCTTGCTGATTTCAACCAGGCCATGCGCGCCGCTTATGTCGATATGTATGAGGATACGCTGCAGATCCGTAAAATGCGCCAGATGAAAAAAATGAAGATGCACAAGATGCAGTGAGGTCTTCATGATGCGTCTCTTTCCTTTCGGCCTGGCGCTGTTATTCTTCGCCGGTCTTGCCATGGCTTCCGCCCATGAAATTAAACCTCCCGGTGAACGGGAGCGCTGTCCGGTCTGCGGGATGTTCGTTCATCCCTATCAGGAGTGGATCGCGACAATTCTCTATGACGATGGAACGCAGGTCTATTTCGACGGCTGCAAAGATCTGTTTACCTTCTATTTTGGTTTGTCCTCGGAACAGCAGCAGACGATCCAACAGATTTATGTCACCGAATATTATTCGACCGAACTGATGCCCGCTGATCAGGTCTTCTATATCCTTGGTAGCGATGTTTTCGGACCGATGGGCAAGGAACTGATTCCGGTCAGTGGCGAGGCTGCGGCTAAAGAATTTTTTCAGGACCATCAGGGGCGCGCGATTCTGCGTTACTCTGAGCTGTCGCCGGAAACTCTGAAATCGAAGGATCTGAGATAGTCATGGTCCGTTATCGGTTTTTCGGGGTTGTGCTGCTTGCGCTCTGTATTGGCCTGGTGGCGATCCTGATGATCAGTTCTTCAGCTAACACGACCTCTGTCGGCTTTGCCGAGGGGAAACGCCGCCTGGTCGATACTCTGGGGCTGACCGATCTGGCGCTCTGCAGTGAGGCCCGTTATACGCGTAATCCGTCACAGGCCGATCTGTTTTCCGCTTTTCAGGATTTTCCCGGTTCTATCGAGCATTTTCCGACCGGCTCGCTGATTCTGCCGGGTCCGGTCGGTTTCAGCGGAACGTTGCAGATCGTCCCTGCTACGGGAGAGGATTTCTGATGCAACGACCAGTGAACCTTCTCGAATTCACCCTGGGCAGCCTGTGGCGCAGGAAGTACAAACATCTGGCCCTGATCCTTGTCTACGCCCTGATTGTCGCGACACTCGGCTCGGTGCTTTTTTTGACCACGGCGTTGAAACATGAGGCGACGGTGAGTCTTGTTGATGCTCCTGAGATTGTCGTCCAGCGGATTGTCGCCGGTCGCCATGATCTGACCCCGGTGAGTGCCGCTGCCCTGATTGAAAAGTTTCCCGGAGTGGCAGCGGTCACCCCGCGCGTCTGGGGCTACTATTACGATTCCCTGATCAGGGCCAACCTGACCTTGATCGGTCTGAGCGGCCAGCACCAGCACCTGGACCTGCTGGAAGGCCGGTTGCCCGAGCAGGCAACGGAATGTGCCATCGGCCAGGGGGTTGCTGAGGCTTTCGGACCGGGACTTGGCGATCTCCTGGTCCTGGAGAACAGCGCTAAACAGCGGGCCGAATATCGGATTACCGGGTTGTTCCGCGCCGAATCAAACCTGCTGACCAATGATCTTGTCGTCATGAGCGATGCTGCTATCCGGCAGTTTTTTTCAATCGATGACTCCCTGGCCACAGACCTGGCGGTCAGGGTCCGCAACCCGCGTGAAATCGGCACTATCGCCAAGAAGATCAGCTACACTCTGCCGCGCAGCCGACCGATCACCAGGGATGAGATCATGCATACCTACGACACGCTGTTTAACTGGCGCAGTGGCATGCTTCTCGCGGTTTCAGTTGCCGCCCTGATCGCCTTCTGTATCCTCGCCTGGGACCGGGCGACCGGCTTGAATGCGGAAGAGAAACGCGAAATCGGTGTGCTCAAAGCGATCGGCTGGGAGACCTCGGATATCCTTGGCATCAAGTTCTGGGAAGGGCTGGTGATTTCCGTGACCGCGTTCCTGCTTGGCGTCATTGCCGCCTGGCTCCATGTCTTTGTCCTTGGCGCACCGGCGCTGACCCCGTTGCTCAAAGGCTGGTCGGTGCTTTTTCCGGAATTCAGGCTGACGGCCGTTATCGACTATTATCAGCTGCTGGTTCTCGCCGTGCTCAGCATTGTGCCTTACCTGGTCTGTACCCTGGTGCCGTCGTGGAAGGCCGCAGTGACCGACCCGGAACAGATCCTGAGGGGGGAATGATGAGCTGTCTGCGCGCGGTCAATGTCCGTAAACTTTATCACGCCGGCCGGCCCGACGAGACCTGCGCTCTCGACCAGGTCTCCGTGACGATTGATGCTGGAGAGGTTGTCGTTCTGGCCGGACCGAGCGGTTCGGGGAAAACCACTCTGCTCAGCCTGCTCGGTTGTATGGCCCGGCCAACCTCCGGCGAGGTTTTCCTCGGGGAACGCAGTGTCGGACGCCTTCAGGAGCATTTTCTGGCCCGGCTACGCCGTGAACATTTCGGGTTCGTTTTTCAGCAGTATCAGTTGCTGGGCGGGCTCAGCGTTCTCGACAATGTTATGCTGCCGCTTTATCCGGCTGGAATGGCTCTAAGCAAGATCAGGTTGCGTGCTGAAGAGCTTCTTGACCGCTTCGAACTGCGCGACAAGAAGCATAAGACAATTGCCCAGTTGTCCGGTGGCGAGCAGCAGCGGGTGGCGATTTCGCGCGCGCTGATTGCTGATCCCAAGGTTCTGATTGCCGATGAGCCGACCGCTCACCTCGATCAGGAACTGGCCGGGCGTTTGCTTGCGCATCTCGCTGAACTGAAGGCTGAGGGGAAAACCATTCTTATCGCCAGCCACGATCCCTCTGTCATCAACGCAGGGTTGATCGATCGTCAGGTATTGTTGCGCCATGGCCAGCTGGAAACAGGTGAGCGCTGATGATCCTCCATCCGGGGATTCTCGCTCTGCTGCTCGGGTCGCTCCTGATCCTGGCAATCATGCTGTTGGCGAGCCTGCAGTCGGTGAAGATCCTGCTGAACTGGGATCGCAGCAGCAGTTCCGAACGGCAGCTGAGTCTTGAGCGCAGAACCTGGCTGGTATCAATCCTGGTCAATTTTGCTCTGGCGTTTCAGATTATCACACTCATTCTTTTCGTCGCGACGGCTGAGGATATTCATCGTCTGTTTGTCGGGGCCATGTGTGCAACCGGAGCCCTGAATGCCAACCTGATCGGCTGGCTGGTGCTGCTTGTCAAAGGGCTGCTGGCTTTTCTCTCTAGCTTCTGGGTGATCTTCAACCGGATCGATCAGCGCTGCGAATCAAGTCCCCTGATCCGCAAAAAATATGCGGCGTTGCTCGTTCTGACTCCTTTGATTGGCGTCGACCTGTATCTGCAGTGGCGCTATTTCTCTGGGTTGCAACCGGAGATGATCACCTCCTGTTGCGGCTCACTGTTCAGTGCTTCAGGCGACAGCGTCGCCAGTGAACTGGTTGCCATGCCGGTCGGAGAGGCGATGACGCTGTTCTTTGCCATGATCTTTGTTTATCTGGTTTGCTGGGGGTGGGTTCGTTTCCGTCCGTCCTCGCCAGCGAGAAATACCTTCTTCATCGCCAGTCTGCTGTTTTTCTTTATCTCCCTTGGTGCTGTGATCTCGTTTATCTCCCTCTATATCTATCAGATGCCGACCCATCATTGTCCCTTCGATATGCTGCAGGGACACTACTATTTTATTGGCTATCCGCTCTACGCTGCCCTGTTTGTCGGCTCTTTCTTCGGCATGCTACCAGGGCTGACCAACCCGCTGCGCAACATTGCGGAAGTGTGCGAACTGCTGATCAGAGCCGAACGAAGCTGGTTGACCGTTTCTCTTGGCGGAGTTGTTCTGTTTCTGCTGCTTGCCTGCTGGCCGATGCTGTTTGGTCCTCTCAAATTGCTTTAGGAGAGTTTTTTGTGGTGGTTGGTCTTGATGAGAAGGGCATATTGTAATTTAATGACTGTGTTTCTTAAAAGATGTGAAAAGGATGATTGTCTGGCTGTTTCATCCATGCTCCGACGTCATGCTGTAATCGATCTCGATAGTTAGAATCTCGGACAGGGAATATGAACTCGACTTTTTTGACTGGCTTATTTACCAACCTCGGTTTGAACGCTGAAACAGCGGCACTGTTTTCCATGGCCTCAATCTTCCTGATTGTGCTTCTGGTGACGATCCTGATCACTCTGAAACTCAGGACTGTGATCGTTTCGCTTCTTTTGAAATGGATCCATAATAATAATTATTCGTTTGACGATCTGTTGGCGAACAATCGTGTCATCAATATCCTCAGCTGGTTTATTCCGCTGGTTGTCGCCAATATTCTGCTCGACATGCTGGTACCGGCCGATCTGGCGATCTATGCCATAGCCAAACGTCTGTTCAAGGTTCTCTCGATATTTCTGATTGTCCTTGGCGTCAATGGGCTGTTCGGGACGATCGTTGATATCGTCAGAATCAGACGCCCGAAGCGTGCCGAACTTCTTAAAGGGTTGGTCGATGCCGGGCGGATCGCCTGTTTTGTCCTCGGCATTATTTTTGTCGTTTCGGTGCTGAGCGGGGTGACTCCCTGGGGGATTGTTTCAGTGCTTGGCGGCTTGACGGCCGTGACCCTGCTGATCTTCAAGGATACGATCCTCGGCTTTGTCGCCAGCCTGCAGCTGTCGATGACCGACATGGTCCGCGTCGGCGACTGGATTGAGATGCCGTCCTATGGAGCCGATGGCGATGTCATTGATATGTCGATCCATACGGTTCGAGTCCAGAACTGGGACAAGACGATCACCTCGATTCCGACTTACGCGCTGGTGTCCAATTCGTTCAAGAACTGGAGAGGAATGTCAGAATCGGGCGGGCGGCGGATCAAACGCTCCATGCTGATCGACATCAGCAGTATCCGTTTTTGCGACAGCGATATGCTGGCCAGGTTTGGCAAGATCGATTTTCTCAAAGACTACCTGAAACAGAAACAGGAGGAGATCGAGCAGTACAATCTGGGGTTGAACCACGAAGGTGGTGATGAGCTGCTGATCAACGGGCGCAGGCAGACCAATATCGGGGTTTTTCGCGCCTATGTTGTCGCTTATCTGCGCAACAATCCGCTGATCTCACAGGATATGACCTTTCTGGTCCGCCAGCTTCCTCCTGACGAAAAGGGGCTCCCACTGGAGATTTATGTTTTCAGCAAGGAACAGCGCTGGGCACATTACGAAGCGTTGCAGGCCGATATTTTCGATCATCTGCTGGCCGCTCTGCCGACCTTTGGCCTGAGGGTTTTTCAGAATCCGAGCGGCAATGATTTTGCAAAAGGTTTTCGCTCAGCGCCAGAATGATAGTTCGGCCTGGTTTTGTCCGAATTGATCTATGTCATCAGGAGGAGTGGCGCTTTTTTGGGACAAATCAACCGGGTTTTAATTTGTCGCGCAATGCGGCGAACGGCAAATGTGACAGTGCGGTTGACTTGTTCCGGTTCTCAAGATCATTGTCGCGCTGATCCTGAATGCCTCGCGTATGCTCATGTTCGTGGCAGTAGATGCACAACAGTTCCCAGTTACTGCCGTCGGGCGGATTGTTGTCGTGATTGTGATCCTTATGGTGGACCGTCAGTTCCCGGACATTTTTTCCTTCAAACTCTCTGGTGCAGCGGGCACAGACCCAAGGGAACAGCTTGAGTGCCTTTTCGCGGTAGCTGGCAGCACGTTGCCGTTCCTCTTTGATGATCGAATCGATCAGGGCCTGTTGCTCTGTGTCACTTCTTTTCCTGTCGCCGGCCATGTCATATCCATTTCGTTTTTTCGTTCAGGGTCTTTACACAGCGTTCTTTCATTGATTAGCTTTATTATAATCAGTTTTGTTGCTCTTCTGCACGCGAGGTGACGATGAATATTTACGATTTTGCAATGAAGATGGAACTGGATGGAAAGATTTTTTATGAAAATCTGGCCAGGAACTCAACTCATGAAGGGGTTCGCAGGATTTTTCTGGAACTCGCAGCCGACGAACAGAAACATTACGAGTTGTTTTATCGTATGAAAGAGAACAGTGGTGCGGGGAGGATGACTCAAAGCTCTGTGCTCGATCTGGCGAAAAATCTTTACTGCCAGATGGTTGCAGATCCTTCTGCGACACAGCTGCCGAAGAGTGATCTTGACGCCTATCGGCAGGCGATGAAGGCGGAACGGGAGAGTGCCTCCCTGTATCGTGACGCTGCCAGTAAAGAAACGGATCCTGAAGTTCGTGAACTGCTCGTGAAAATCGCGGATGAAGAGGAGAAACATTTCAATATCATTGAAAATATCTATCTCTTTGTCAACGCACCGAACGAATCGATGGTCTGGTCCGAATCGAATCCGCTTGATGAATATTGAGATCAAAAAAAATATAGAAGGACAGGATCTGAAATTTGATCTGATGATCTGATATGACTCTGTAATTAAGGACGCCTGAGGAACCCCTCAGGCGTCCTTCTTTTACCAGAGGATTGCTCAAGATGTCTGAAGTTTGTGGAAACAGTCCAACCAGCACGCCCCTTTGTCTTCCTGATAATAATCAGCACTCTCCGCCTTAAAGCCAACCACCAGGGAGGCAATTTCCGTTTCAACCATACGGACAGCGCTGTTTATCAGCTCCCTGCTGTAGTTTGCTGCTCCCAACTTCTCCAGCAGGTTCAAGGCTGAGACGCGACTTGTCAGCAGGCCCAGATCGTTCAGTTTGCGTTGCGACAGATTGTCATGAACTGAGATATCGAGCAGCTTTTTCAGTCGATCCGCTGCCAGACTGGTCAGGTCCAGCAGGCTATAGGCTTTCAGCAGGTTGCTCTCTTTGAGCTTCTGCATCCTTTTCTGAATGGCTTCACCGATCTGAATATAGAGAATGTCGTTGGAACCTTCAAAGATCTGAAACGGTCGGCTGTCAACGATTGCCCGACCGGAAATGTGGTTTAAGCGGTATCCTTTGGCACCGACCAGCTGGAGCAGCGACTGTGCTGCATTTTGCATCAGGTCGGTGACGTAGGTCTTGACACAGTTGGCTTCCAGTCCTTCCGTGGACAGGTCAATGTTGATGTCCGCCTTGAGAGAGCTGTTCAGGCACATGGCTGAGGCGATGGTTGTCGCGCCCTGGATCTGGCTGATCCGCTGTTGAACCTGATCATAACTGAACAGGCTGCGTCCGCCAACATTGCGTTGTTGGCAGTGACTGACCGCTTCATCCAGCATCCTTTCGAGAAATCCCAGCCCCATGCCGGGAAACTGCATGCGGCTGCGATGCAGCAGGTCGAGCATCATTTTGATCCCGGTTGTCTTAGGCACAAGTTTCTGCTGTTTGGGGATCTTGACGTCGATTTTGTTGCGCCCGTAAGGGAGCAGATAGATACCTAGATTTTCATAGTATTCCTCGACGACGATGTTCTGCCCAGGTTGGCTGACATCGCAGATGAAAAAGTCGATGTCGCGACCAAGTCCTCCATCGGCAGTTTGACGGCGGGCCGTCAGCAGCCAGTAGTCGGCCCAACCGGTCAGACCGGCCCAGTGCTTTGTGCCCTGAAGGTGATAGTCGTTTTCAGATTCGGTGTAAAATGTTTTCATGTGCAGGGCGTCACTGCCATAATCGGGTTCGGTGATCATCAGGCCACCCATTTTCCGCTGGGTCAGAAAGTTGGTCAGAATATTCTGGCGGGTTTCTTCCGGGGCATACTTACCAACAGGTTGCAGAAACAGGGCCCAATTGATCCCAAATCCGAGGCTTAAGGGGAGCGACTCGTAACTGGTGGCAGAGAGCAGGGCGAGTCCCTCGTTTATCTTGCCGCCACGGCCGCCATACTGGTCGGAAACAAAGGTCGAAAGAGGATTATCGGCCATGATCTCGCGGAGGAAGAACGGGGGCATGCCGCGTTTGGTGCTGAGTTCGTCGATGTTGCTGCGGATGTGAAAAAGGTGATGTAGTTTTTCTCTGAAGCCCTGGAGAAAAGTTGAAAATGGCTGCTGGCTCAAGTGGTCAGCAGTGCTGCCAGTCTGGTTCATTTAAGTATGCTCCTTTGCCTGCGTTGTGCTTTCTTGAGTAGGTAGATAAAGAAGCATAACAAAAAGCCCCGGTTCAAGTGAACCGGGGCTCTTCATTTTTCTGAATGAGTTAGTGAAAGTTAAGACTTGTTAGACTTCCAGTTAACTAATTGTTACAAGCTGTGGCGGCTCTGAAACTGTCATGGTTTCCTCCTTGCTTGTTGTCGATGTAAATTCATACTATCACCCGGGTTGCCCCGAAAGCAAGAGAGCCGCAGCAGTTTTTTAGACAATGGCTTTCATGCCGTGCATTTCGCCACGCAGGTACTCGCCGACTTCTTCGACCAGGGTCGAACGGATCTCGCGGTTGACTTCAACCAGGGTCTGATTGTCGACGCCGTTGTCCTTGACATCAAGGCCTTTACCGATAACGTCGAGGTCAACTGCGGCCATGAAGTCCTTGAGCAGCGGCACACATGCATGGGAGAACAGGTAGCAGCCGTACTCAGCGGTATCGGAGATGATCCGGTTCATCTCGTAGAGTTTCTTACGGGCGATGGTGTTGGCAATCAGCGGAGTTTCGTGGAGAGATTCGTAGTAAGCGGACTCAGGCTCGATCCCGGCAGCAACCATGGTATCGAAGGCAAGCTCAACGCCGGCCTTGACCATAGCGACCATGAGAATCCCTTTGTCGAAATATTCCTGCTCGCTGATCTCGCCTTTGGCTTCGGTCTTTTCAAAGGCGGTCTGGCCGGTCTGCTCACGCCAGCCGAGCAATTTGACGTCGTCGTTGGCCCAGTCTTCCATCATGACGCGGGAGAACTCGCCGGAGAGGATGTCGTCCATGTGCTTCTGGAAGAGTGGCTCCATCAGCTCCTTCAGCTCTTCGGACAGCTCGAATGCGAGGATTTTAGCCGGGTTGGAAAGACGGTCCATCATGTTGGTGATACCACCGTGCTTGAGAGCTTCGGTGATGGTCTCCCAGCCTTTTTGTAGCAGCTGTACAGCCCAGGCGGCGTCAACGCCGTTTTCGACCATCTTGTCGAAGCAGAGCAGGGAACCGGCCTGGAGCATACCGCAGAGGATGGTCTGCTCGCCCATCAGGTCAGATTTGACTTCGGCAACGAAGGAGGATTCAAGAACGCCGGCACGGTCACCACCCTGTGCGGAACAGAGGGCTTTCGCGATTTCCAGGCCATCGCCGTTCGGATCATTTTCGGTGTGAACAGCGATCAGGGTCGGAACACCGAAACCGCGCTTGTATTCTTCACGAACCTCGGAACCCGGGCACTTCGGAGCAACCATGACAACGGTCAGGTCTTCACGGATCTGGGTGCCTTCCTCAACGATGTTGAAGCCGTGTGCGTAGGTGAAGACAGCGCTCTGCTTCATCAGCGGAATCACGGTTTTTACAACGTCGGTGTGCTGCTTGTCGGGAGCGAGGTTCATAACGATGTCAGCAGTTGGCAGCATCTCTTCGTAGGTGCCGACCTTGAAGCCGTTGTCGGTCGCGTTGATGTAGGACTGACGCTTCTGCTCGATCGCTTCCTTACGCAGGGTATAGGAGACGTCAAGACCGCTGTCGCGCATGTTCAGCCCCTGGTTCAGACCCTGGGCGCCACAACCGACGATAACGATTTTTTTACCTTTGACGTATTCGCAGCCGTTGGAAAATTCGGCAGCATCCATGAAACGGCAGGTTGCCAGTTCCTGCAGTTTGCGGGAAAAAGGCAGTGAGTTGAAATAATTTTCAGCCATGATGATCTCCTTTGATTGTATGTGAGAGGGATTGGTTGATTATTTTTGAGCGTCGCCAATTTACCCTTAAGTTGTCATTGCGTAAATTGATTTATTTTGTATAGTGTATTGCGTAAATAGAAACAGTGGGTGCCATGGATATTCAGCAACTCAAAATCTTCATAACTCTGGCCGAACAGTTACATTTCGGCAGGGCAAGTCACTTAAGTCATTTGAGCCCGTCGGCGTTGACCCGCACTGTTCAGCGCCTGGAGGAGGAGCTTGGGAAACCGCTGTTTTTGCGGGACAAGCGCAGTGTGCAGCTGACGGCTGCCGGAGAGCAGTTTCTTACCTATGCCAGACAAGCTGTCAGCGATTACCGTGATATACAGTTGTCTTTGAGCGGTCAGCAACAGGTCGGTGGCGTGCTGTCGCTCTATGCATCCATCACAGCAGTATATAGTATCCTGCCCGATTTGCTTGAAGCCTGTCGTAACAGCTATCCGGAGATACAGTTGGAGTTGCGCACTGGTGCGGCTGAAACGGCGGTCGCACAGGTTGAAAAAGGGGAGATCGATATCGCTGTAGCTGCAGTTCCAGAACGGCGCAGCTCGGCGCTTGAATTTCTGCCGATCATGCGTACGCCATTGGTTTTTATCGCCGGTCGTAATCTGGCCGAACAGCTCAATCAGAATTCAGAACTTGACCTGGCCCGCTTGCCTCTGGTTGTCCCGCAGTCAGGGTTGTCACGACGCAGACTTGAAAAATGGTTGAAGAAGAATCATGTGGTTCCCCAGATCAGTTGTGAAGTGTCCGGAAATGAGGCGATTATTCCGATGGTTCATCTTGGCGGTGGCGTGGGGATCGTGCCGCAACTGGTGCTTGAACGTAACCCGTTTCGGGAGCAGGTTGTCGTGTTGGAAAAGGCTCCGGAACTGGAGCCTTATGTCGTTGGTCTCTGCTGCAGCCATAAGAATCTGCAGAAAAGCTGTGCCCGGGCCTTTTGGGCTCTTGCCGAATCGCGTCTGAATCTTTAATACTCGTTTTTCAGGGCGGTAATATCGTCAAGTACTTCATCTTCAACCGGAAAAAAACCGGTCTCATTTTTTGAGTGGATCAGTTTGTTGTCGACAAATACCTCGAATACACCCCCTCTGGATGGAATCAGCTCAGCTACGATGTCGAATTCATTTTTGATTTTAGCCGCCAGACTGACAGCTCTGGGTTTGTAGCTTCAGCGATTGCAGTATTCGATGATTATTTTCATGACCAATCTCCTTGCCTAGAACAGATTTCCCGTCTCACCCAGCGGACTTTTATGTGAGTTTTCTGCTTCCTGCCTGAGGAATTGAGCCGCCTGTTCCTTTGGGGTTTTTAAGAATTTTTTTATCAGGTCAAAAGAGACCGATTCATAGCCGAACTCTTTTTTTATATCTTCAAGCATAGCGACCCAGAGTGCAGCTGTCATCTCCGCATCGGCCGAAGCACGATGAAATTGACCATTGACGGGGATACTTTTGTAACGGATGAGGGTTTCCAGTTTGTAGTTGATGACATCCGGATAGATCCGTTTGGCCACCTGCAGCGTACAACCGAAATTCAGTGGCCTTGGGCGACCAAGCAGGTTAATTTCAGATTCAAGAAACTTCTGATCGAAGGAGGCATTGTGAGCGATCAGCGGGTCGCTGCTGACGAAGCTCAGAAACTCCCCAAAGACCTTTTCCGCGGCCGGGGCATTGACCAGCATCTGGTTGTTGATACCGGTGATGTTTTCAATCTCCCTGGTGATGAGAAATCCGGGGTTGATAAGCGCTTCAAAGCGGTCAACGACCTGCTGCCCTGAAAGCTTGACGGCACCGATTTCAATAACCCTGTCTCCTTTGTCGGGGTACATACCGGTTGTTTCGAAATCGACGACGATGATGGTTTCATGGTGGCTGAATAGATTCAAGATACAATCCTTTTGCAGAGGTGATATACATGGATTGTCGCCAGGATGATATTCAAAGTCAATATCAGTCTATGTGGTACCTCTTAATAAAATCCATCGTTCAGGGAGAAACTTCGAATATATCGGCTTCTGGTTGCTGGTCTGTGAGAAGTGTAGTCCGGGCTGAAGATTGGAATATGTCCGGGCAGGGCATGCACGGGTTTTGTGAGCTGTTATGACTAATTCGCCCTCCCCGGAATTTTGAAAGCGGGGAGGGCGGCTGTAAGTCGGCTGCCCCAAATCATTCTTTGCTAGAAGGGGCCTAGGTTATTACGATTCCAAGCGTGAGGTTTGCTTACTTCATGCGCTTGCGACCATAGAATGCCAAACCTGCCAAGCCGGCACCCAGAAGCAGGATCGTGCTCGGTTCTGGTACTGGTTCAACGCCACCGTTGCCGCCGGTGCCACCACTACCGGCGGTACAGATGATCTGCTCAAGGTAGGTGGCAACATCGGTCCCGTCTCCTTGTTGTAGATATGCACCACCTGTATCGCCAAAGAGATAGCCACCACCGGAGCCGCCGGTCGCCATTGTTTCGAAAATCTCAGGCACCAAAGGATATGGGTCATCGGTTACCCACGAAAACAGGAAGATGTCGTTGTTGATAACAGTCTGGTTTGCCAGGTATGCGGCATCCCAGTCGTCCTGGTAAACATAAGCGCCGTTTTCAGTGCCCTCGTCACCGATTGTGACAATGGCTTTGTAGTAATCCTGATCCGCAGTGCTGTCATCGTTCCAGTTGTACCACAGCGCCAGGTCGGTAACAGCTGGTCCATTGTCCTCAGAAGAATTTGATACAG
Source organism: Geopsychrobacteraceae bacterium (assembly GCA_963676795.2). Lineage (GTDB taxonomy): Bacteria > Desulfobacterota > Desulfuromonadia > Desulfuromonadales > Geopsychrobacteraceae. The sequence goes on from CAXXTB010000002.1 coordinate 1,072,206, forward strand.
GTGTGCCGCCTGCACCATAAACCATTGAGGTAACGGTTTCATTGAATATTCCATAGTTATAGGTGATACTCATGAAGTTTGCTCTGACATAGACATCACAGTCTGGACATTCGAGATTCTGTATGGTCGTTTCAGCAACTGCACCAATCGCATCAATGTCATCATACATACTGCCGCTGGTATCGATGACGAAAACAATGTCAAGAATGTCATCTGCCGAGGCTTGGTCCACGGCGTCTCCGCCGGTTATGAATGTGGCGCTGGCATTTGTTAAGAAAATCGACATCACAAGGAGTGGTAAGGATAAGAGACACAACAATTTTGTTTTCATTTGGTTACCTCCCTGCTTGATGGTAGTGTGATCAGGCTTGATTTTTATGAACCTCCTTTTCTGTTGACAGCTGATCATGTTTTTAAGACATAAGAAGCATCAAATGTGCCATTCTTGTTATCTCAATGGTAACGGAATGTTGTGTCACGTTATGCTTTTGTGTCTGTTAAGTGTAAGATTTATCGACGTTATTTTTTGAGGTCTAGACAACTGTTTTATTAATTTTTCTGTGATGTGAATGATGAAAAACAAGCCGGGGCGGGCACCAAAAAAATACAGTCAGGCTGCAAGGTTGCACGATCTGATCCGAATTCTTGAATCGCGTTACGGTGCGACGGTCGATGAACTGGTTGAGGAGTGTCAAGTCACTCGACGGACAATCTATCGCGATCTTCAGGCGGTTGCTGAGGCGGGCTATCCGCTGATCAATGAGCGTCAGGATGACGGTACCGTTCTCTACAGTTTTATTTCGGGTTTCAGCAGGATACCGCCGATTACCTTTTCACTGGAAGAGCTGATGACGCTCTACTTCAGCCGAGGACAGCTGGCTTTTCTACATGGAACCCCCTTTCAGGATGATCTTGACGCCATCTTCGCCAAGATCCGCTCGAGCCTGCCTCCGCGTAGCGTCGCTCATCTGGAGCGGATCGTCGAGGCATCCTCGCCGCGTTTTCATGGCTTCAAGGATTATGCGCATCAGCATCAACTGTTGAAAGATCTGCGTCAGGCCCTGCTCAAACAGCAGCGTTGCCGGATTGGCTACCGGCCGGCAAAGCGCAGCCCGGAAAACTACCTTGTCGATCCCTATACGCTTCTGTTCTACAAGAACGGTCTCTATATCGGTGGTTATGCGCACAACCGGAACGATTTGCGGCTTTTCGCCATTGAGCGGATTGAGGCTCTTGAGGTTTTCGATGAACGCTTCGACCTGCCGGAAGACTATCGGGTTGGGCAATTGACCGGCACCGCCTTTGGTTTGATCGATGAAAAAGAAACCATCGACCTTGAGCTACATTTCGGTGCTGAAATTGCCTATCTGATCGAAGAGCGTATCTGGCATCCGGCTCAAAAGCTGGTCAAAAATGCCGATGGTTCGGTTGTCTTGAGCTTCACAGCCAGTGGAGAGACCGAAATACTCTCCTGGATCTCGTCCTTCGTCCCCCACGTCAGGATTCTTGGGCCGGAAAGCCTGAAAATCAAGTTTACAGAACAGTTGAAGGCCGCTCTCGATTTTCATAATAGTTAATGTGACATATTCTGTCTCTCTTGCCTGCCATCTTGGATGAAACAGATGCGCCAAGGAGGCCGTTATGATCTGGATATCTGCAAATACTGAAGCTGCGAACTCGACCTACTATTTTGAACTGAGGGATTTTGAATTGATCAGAAACGGTCAGTCCGTTAAAGCAAGGATAGACGGTCTGATCGGAAACGGCTACGCTGAATTTCCCTGTGAAGTTGAACTGGGTCAGTCTGAAGAGGTCAGAATCTTCCCTCTCTGGTCTGAAGGCAGGGTAGAGGCTGTCCCGGAAGAACTCGATTCTGATTCTTTTACAGCGCAATTGCTCGACTCTGTACGGCAGTTCATGCCTGTCAGTTATAAATCAGAACTGCGTCGTCCTGCCTGTCAGCGCAGTGGTCTGGTGGACAGCTGGACTTTGGATCGTATGCTGGTCGCTTAAAAACAACTGGTGGCGTAACAAAAGGACTCTCTCATGCGTAAAATCGTGCTTGCCTCAACCAGTCCGTACCGCAAGCAGCTCCTCGCCCAGTTGCAGCTGCCGTTTGTGACCGCAGCTCCTGACTATGAAGAGCATATTGACCAGAATGTGGCTCCTGAGCTGCTGGTTCGTCACCTGGCTTTGGGGAAGGCCCAGAGTCTGTCGGAACGTTATCCTGATGCCTTGATTATCGGCTCAGACCAGGTTTTTGTTGATTACCGCGGCCGGACTCTCGGCAAGCCGGGCAATCATGATGTCGCTTTTGAACAGCTCCGGCAGATGGCGGGACGCAGTCACTGTTTTTACACCGGAATTGTCGTTGTTGACAGTGCCAATGGCTCAGTACATGCGGATCATGAGATCTTTACCGTAACTTTGCGACAGTTGTCTGATGAGCAGATCGAGAATTACCTGGTGCGCGAGAGGCCCTATGATTGCGCAGGCGCTTTCAAGATCGAAGGCCTTGGCATTGCCCTGATGGAAAAGCTGGCCGGTGATGATTTCAATGCTTTGATCGGACTGCCTTTGATAAAACTGGTCGGGTTGCTTCAGGAGAGCGGGGTCGATCCGCTTGTTGGTATAGTGTGAGATTGTGTTAATGGTGGTTGATTTTTGGGACGGATTGTACTAACTTCGTAAAAAATATATCTGAAGAAAAGGCAAAACCAGAGAAATCTGGTGACGCAAAACCACGGGTCCTCGATCTCAGGATAGCCGGGTTGCCGAAGAAGATAGTTGCAATCACTACAGACTTATTTATCCCTGACTGTTTTGAAAACGCTCACTTCGGCTCCGAAGTGGGCGTTTTTTGGTTATTTTTCTCCGGATAGCAAAACGGAATCCGTTTTCTGTTACAATTGACGGGTAACGGTTTTCAGGAATATCGCTCGCGAAAGTAAGCGTGAACGGGGGCAAAAATGAAAAAGTTACATGCGATTTACGGTCTTATCTTCCTGTTGTTCCTTCTGTCGCTGTCCGTGGAGTCCTGGGCAAAGACAGTCACCCTGTCCTGGGACGCCAGTCCGAGTAGTGTCACGGGATATCGGATCTATTATGTGGCGGGTTCATCTTCTGATCTGGCCGCTGCCGCATCACCGACAGTTGTGGATGTCGGCAATGTGTTGACGTATACCTTGACCAGTCTTGACGATGCTGCCGAACACTCATTTGCGGTTACCGCCTACGATGGTTCCGGAAATGAAAGTGTCTATTCCAATGTCGTTACCAGCGCGGTTGTTTCCACTTCAGAGGTCGACTCAATAACCAGCTCAGATGGGGAAACGAAAACGGTCACCCTTTCGTGGGACGCCAGTCCGAGCAGCGTTACCGGATACAGGATCTACTATGTGACTGGGTCTGCGGCGGATCTTTCTGCAGCAGCAAATCCAAGTAGTGTGGATGTTGGCAACGTTCTGACTTATACCTTCTCCGGACTTGATGGTACGGTCGATCACTCCTTCGCTGTTACCGCGTATGATAGTTCCGGCAACGAAAGTATTTATTCGAATGTGGTTACCAGTTCTTCCGTTTCATCTGAAACTACAAATTCAGCACCCGTTCTGGCAAGTATCGGCAATAAATCCACCGCAGAAGGCTTGACCCTGAGTTTTTCACTCAGTGCTTCTGACGCCGATGGTGACAGTTTGACGTACAGTGTGAGCGGGTTGCCGACGGGGGCCTCTTTTTCATCGCAGACCGGGTCTTTCAGTTGGGTTCCAAGTTACATTCAGTCAGGAACATACAATCTGACCTTCAGTGTTTCAGACGGTAACGCTACGGATTCTGAGACTATTGTCGTTTCAGTCAACAATATCAATCGCAGCCCTGTCCTGACGACGATTGGCAGCCGCAGTGTGGCAGAGGGAAGTGCACTATCTATTTCACTCAGTGCCAGTGACGCTGATGGTGACGACCTGATCTTTGGCGCGTCCGGGCTGCCGACCGGTGCGGTTTTTACAACTTCAAACGGAACCTTCAGTTGGACACCCGCGACAACTCAGGCCGGTAGTTATCCGGTTGTCTTCAGTGTTACGGACGGTAGTGCCAGTGACAGCGAGACTGTGACGATCACTGTATCCAATACCAATCAGGCGCCGGTTCTGAATAGCGTAGGCAACAAGACTGTGAATGAAGGTTCGGCTCTGTCTTTCACGATCAGCGGAACCGATGCGGATAATGATGCATTGACCTACTCGGCGACCGGCTTGCCGGATGGGGCGACCTTCAATCCGACGACCCGTCAGTTTAGTTGGCCGACCAGTTTTGATAATTCATCGGTTGCCAGAACCGCTACCGCGACCTTCTCCGTCACTGACGGACTGGCCACAGATTCAGAGACAATAACAATTACCGTTGCCAACGTGAACAGGGCTCCGGTGATCAGTACGATAGGCGCCCAGACCCTCACCGAAGGGGACGACTTTACCCTGGTTGTCGAAGCATCGGACCCTGATGGCAACAGCCTGGCCTATTCAGCGTCAAACCTTCCGCAGGATTCGGTGTTCGTTGCTCTGACCCGTTCGTTCAGTTGGATTCCGGGCAATGATCAGGCCGGGACCTATCAGGTGACCTTCAGTGTCAGTGACGGGTCCCTGACCGCCTCGCAAACCGTCAGTCTGACTGTCAATAATGGCAATGAGGCACCAGTATTAGCACCAATTGGAGCGCAGAGCGTTGCCGAGAACAGTCTCTTGAGCCTGACCCTGTCCGCTTCTGATGAAAACAGTGACAGTCTGACCTACTCGGCAGCCGGGCTGCCTGAAGGTGCAACATTCGACTCTGCCGCCGGGCAGTTCCGCTGGACCCCGAACTTCAGTCAGGCTGGCAGTTTCTCCGTAGATTTCAGTGTCAGCGACGGCACTCTGGGCGATTCTGAAACTGTCCAGATTGTTGTCACCAATACCAATCAGGCACCGACGATCAGCGGTTCCCCCGGAACCTCTGTCATGGCGACGACAAGCTATTCTTTTGCGCCGTCAGTCAGTGATCCGGATGGAGACAGCCTCAGTTTCACCATCAGTAACAAGCCGAGCTGGGCGACCTTCGACGCTGAGACTGGTACTTTGAGCGGAACCCCGGGTGAAAGTCATATCGGGACAACCTCCAACATCCAGATCAGTGTCAGCGACGGAGCCCAGGCTGTTTCATTGCCGGCTTTCTCTCTGGACGTTGTCGCCTTTGTTTATACCGATACTGACGGCGACGGTATTACTGACGACCAGGATGCCTTCCCGAACGATGCCAGCGAGTGGCTCGATACGGACGGTGATCAGATCGGCAACAATACCGATGATGATGACGATAACGACGGGATCGCAGACAGTCGGGACGGCGCGCCGCTTGATGCCGCATCTGCCGGCTGGATCATCACTGCGACAGCGGAAGCCGGCGGCTATATCAGCCCAGATGGAGAGAGTTCCGTTCTCTACGGCGGGTCGCAGGCCTATGCCATCACTCCGATGGCCGGTCACTATATCAGCGACGTTCTGATCGACGGCAGTTCTGTCGGGCTGATCGCTTCATATGTCTTCGAGGATGTATCTCAACATCACAGCATTACGGCCCGGTTCATTGCGATTCCTGAAGGGCTGAGCTGCGATCCGACCGAAGCTGGCCTCATCGGTGTGGCGCGCCTCGATGGTGGTTCCGACCTGAACAACTATGTCGATGGTAAGCCGAAGCAGGATCTCGATTTCCGCTTTGGCGTCACGCTGAAAGACAGCGTGACCGCTGCCGAGCGTAAGGTTTACCTGCTGCTCGATGGCTATAAGTACCAGATGACACTTGGCTCCGGGGTGTTGGCCAGCGGTGCAAGCTACAGTTTTACCACTCGCATGGGACCGTCGCCAAGTCACAGCTTCTATTTCGTCGCTGAGGATAATTCCGGGAATCAGCTGTGGCGTTACCCGCAGAGCGGCGAACTGACCGGCCCGGCCGTCGAATTGCTGAATGGCATGAATCTGGTCGGGGCCGCCATCAATGCCAATCCATATGGTTTGAGTGCGGACGAGGCCTTTGGCCAAAGCCAGGTATATCGCTGGATTCCTGATCAGGGCCCGAAGGGTACCTACGAACAGATCTTCAAGGGGGCGCCTGTCACCTCCGGTGAAGGCTATGTCATCAAAAAGGCATTAAATGAAACCTTGCCGGATACGCTGAACTACGGACAGATTTCCGATACTGAGTATCTGATCCCGGTCAAGGCGGGCTGGAATCTGATCAGTAACCCGTACGGCGGTAATGTCAATCTTGGCGACATCTGGGTTCAGCCTGAAGGCGGGACAGCGGTCCCCTGGTTGAGTGCTGTGGATGATAACCTCGTGGTCGATGTCATCTACTCCTATCTGGGAGCTGACTGGGGGGGGGCAAACGAATTCTCCAGTGCCGGTGGTGCGCAACCAGCGGTTATGGTCCCCTGGATTGGTTACTGGGTCTATGCGAATACGACCGAACAGCCGTTGTCGTTGATTCTCAAGAAGCCTTTGCAGTAAAGGGGTTCAAATGAAAAGCTCAGATAGAAAAATTAAATACCTTCTGGTTTGTTCGCTGGTTCTGGCTCTCTCTGCCTGTAGTGGCGGCGGGGGAGGCGGCGGCGATTCTTCAACGGCCTCCAAGACAACCGAGTCCTCGCCTGCTTCGGCGACAACTCTGACCGGGACTGTCGCGGACGGCTATCTGCGGGATGCTCAGGTCTTTCTCGATCGTAATTTTAATCGGGTTTACGATAGCGGTGAGCCGATGAGCTACTCCGCGGCCGGCGGGAGTTACTCGCTCAGTGTGAATGCCGGAGATGGAGACACCTACCCGGTCGTGGCGCGGGCGATTGCGGGCCAGACTGTCGATGAGGATCTTGGCGTGACGGTCTCTGACGACTATGTTCTAGAGGCCCCTGAGGGGCGCTGGGACTTTATTTCTCCGCTGACCACGCTGGTTAAGCTGGAGATGGACAAGAATCCCTCATTCACGGTTCAGCAGGCAGAGAATCGTATCCGCACCCAGCTGGGTGTCGACGATACGATCTCCCTGTTTGATGACTACCTGACCGGCGGAGTTGTAGAACCTGCTTCGGCACAGGAGTTTGTGAGAACCCACCAGGTTGCCCGGGTCGTCGCCGCGTTGATGGGCAGCATCCGTTCCGATGTGACCCAGAATCTCGGTGGGTTGATCAACGACTCCGATCAGCCGCTGGTCTCCTATCTGATCAGTGACCAGGTTATGGCCCAGGCTGCAACCATCCAGGCTGCGGTCAATAACGAGCGAAATGGCGGAGACAGTGTCGACGTCGATAGCCTGATGGCCAGCCTAGAGGACGCTATAGATACGACAGATCTGAACGCAGATCTGCTGGCTCGCTATGAAGAACGCCAGGAGCAGAATCTTGATGAATGGGATATGCATGCGCCCGCGCTTATCAGTCAAGAACCGCCTGCCGACGATACGGCCTCAATCGACGTGGTTATCGAAGCCGGTTTCGACGAGGCGCTCGATCAGGCTTCGCTTACTTCTGGCGCAATGAGCCTGGTAGGACCTTCGGGGGGCGTTGCCGGCACCCTTGAGTATGATGCGGAACAGAAGATCCTGTCCTTCACTCCGGACGCCTACCTGTTGCCAGATTCGACTTACCAGGTCATTCTGTCTGCATCGATCAGCGATGAACTGGGAAATACCCTTGGTGATGATGTGAGCTGGACTTTTACCACGATCTTTGACCAGTTGCCGCCGGATCTTCCCGACTTCTGACAGGAATTGCAGATCACTTGAAAAAATTCAAAAGGCCGGAAGCAACCTCCGGCCTTTCGTCGTCAGTCTTCGCTGTGATCCTTGATCAGCCGCCGTTTGATTCTGCGCGTGAGATACCAGATGGAGATAACCACAACCGGGATGCAGGCAGCGGTCAGGACATTCTTGCTCAGTCCCCAGTCTTTCAGCGGCAGCCCGTTGAACAGGTAGCTGAGCAGGCCGACCGCATAGTAGCTGATCGCCGCAATCGAGAGCCCTTCGACCGTCTCCTGAAGACGGAACTGCAGCTTGCTGCGGCGGTTCATGTCTTCCAGATGATAACGGTTGTGTTCCTGGAGTTTCAGATTGGCCCTTGTCCGCATCAGGTCGCTGGCTCTCTCGATCCGTTTGGACAGGTCGTCCATCCAGATCTGAACCGCTTCGCAGGTCCTGGCGGCCGGATTCAGCCTGCGGTTGATGAATTCGCTCAGGGACGGGTAGCCGATGACACAGCCTTCCTGCAGTCCTTCGAGACGGTCCAGCACCAGCTGGTGGTAGGCCTTGGTCGCAGCGAAACGCTGATTTGATTCGGCCCGGTAGCTCTCAAGGCGGGCTTCGACCCTGGTGATCTTTTCGAGCAGCTCTTTTTCGCTGTTGGTGTCGTCCAGGTTGGTGATAACGGTCAGTATTTCAGCCAGCTGTTTGTCCATGATCAGCAGCTGGGGGGCAATCTTTTTGGCGATCGGCAACGACATCAGGGTCAGCAGGCGATAGGTCTCCAGGTCGATCAGGCGCCTGACCAGCTGTCCGGCCTGTGCTTTGTTCAGGCTGTTGTTGTGAACGACAAAGCGGGAAAAACCGTCACCGTGAAGTTTGAATGAGGTGAAGATCTGTGATCCGTCCCCAAAACCGAGGCTGCTGATGATCGGATGCCCTTCGAAATATCGGGTGAGGACGGGGGGCGAGACGTCAAAATCTTGTTGGCCAACGATCAGGTGAAAGGCCGCTATAACGCTTCCCGGCAGCTTGCGCATCCAGTCTTCAGGGAGCAGGTCAATCGCCGTATAGTGAAATGGATTGTCCGGGTTGAGTCCCGGTTGCATGATCGTCAGCGAGTAGAACTCGGCATGGCGTTCCCAGTGAACGACAAATTCTCCGAAGTTTTCATGGAACGCAACCGTATCAGGTTGGGGCGCATTGATCTGATAACGGCGGCAGAGTTCACAGAGCCACTGATAGGCTTCAGCCAGATCTGTCGGATCCTCACAGGTCGCTGCCAGGTGAGAGATCTGGTGTGGTGCTGACAGCTCATAAAAGGGGCGTGTATGCAGCTCGTTGTAAAGAGCTTCCCGGTATGGATGCAGTTTGTAGACGATTCGATCTTGTCCGGTCATTCGCTAGTTCCTTGGGCTTAAATAGGCCCGGAATCCTGGTACTCTAGAAAACATATCACAAATATCACGATTGCCGCTGAATCAGGTGAACTCAGGAAAAGGTTCTGTTCTCCTGTTCCTGAACGCGGATAAAGGTGGTCCGTTTGGTCAGTTCTTTCAGCGCGGATGCACCGACATAGGTGCAGGTTGAGCGAACACCGCCGAGAATATCCTTCACCGTATCGGCAACCGGGCCGCGGTAGGGGACTTCAACGGTTTTTCCTTCGGATGCGCGGTATTCGGCAACGCCGCCCGAATGCTTGTCCATTGCGGTTTCTGAACTCATGCCGTAGAACAGCTTGTACTGCTGTCCGCCTCTTTCGATCAGTTGACCGCCGCTCTCGTCATGGCCGGCAAACATGCCACCGAGCATGACGAAATCAGCGCCCCCGCCGAACGCCTTGGAGACGTCTCCGGCACAGACACAGCCGCCGTCGGAGATGATTCTGCCGCCCAGACCGTGAGCGGCATCGGCGCATTCGATAACGGCCGAGAGCTGCGGATAGCCGACCCCGGTTTTGACCCTTGTGGTACAGACCGAGCCCGGTCCGATCCCGACCTTGACGACGTCAGCTCCGGAGATGATCAGCTCCTCGACCATTTCGCCGGTGACGACATTGCCGGCGATAATCGTTATATCCGGATACTTTTCCCTGCAGCGCTGGACGAATTCGACGAAGGCTTCGGCGTAGCCGTTGGCCACGTCAATACAGATAAACTGGATTTTCGGCCAGGCCTGAAGGATTTTAGCGAGCATCTCGAAGTCGCTTTCCGCCGTCCCGGTACTGGCCATGATGGAGTTGTAGATGGCGTCGTTCCTGTCCGTGAGAAAAGCTTGCCATTGCTCCAGATTGTAATGTTTGTGGATGGCGGTGAGAAGTTTGTATTCGGCCAGAACCGAGGCCAGCTCAAAGGTTCCGACGGTATCCATATTGGCTGCGATGATCGGCACCCCGGTCCACTCTTTCCGGCTGTGCAGAAAGGTAAAGGTCCGCTCCATGGTCACCTGGGCACGGCTTTTAAGGGTTGAGCGCTTAGGACGAATCAGAACATCTTTGAATCCCAGTTTCAGGTCTGCTTCAATACGCATGGACAATACCTCAGGGTTAGTGTTGTTTAGCCAACGGATAGTTGAATATAGCATATTTCATTCAGGGAGATTTTTATCCTGTTAGATTTTTATTCGGACTTTCTAATCCTTCCTGGGGCAGGCAACTCTGGTTGACCGGCCGCTTTCGCCGATGGTAGAATCCGCTCCATGATTCTGCAATGAATCCTAAGTCGTCAAAATGTTCCGGCTGCTCGCCGTGCAGTGCTTTCAGTCAATAAAAACAAATAGTGATTACAGATAATTATGGATACATCGCCTTTCGTACATTTACATCTTCACAGCCAGTACAGTCTCCTCGATGGCGCAATCAAGCTCAACGAACTGGTCGATCGGGCCAAAGAGTTCAACATGCCTGCGGTTGCTGTCACTGATCATGGCAACATGTTCGGCGCTGTCGAATTCTACAGCAAGGCGAAAGCGGCCGGGATCAAACCGATTGTCGGCTGCGAGGTCTATGTTGCACCGGGCTCCCGCTTTACCAAGGGGAACGCCCGCGGTTCGTCCGAGGCATCCTATCACCTGGTGCTGCTCTGTATGAACCTGGCGGGCTATCAGAATATCTGCCGCCTGATCTCCGCAGCCTACCGCGAAGGTTTCTATTACAAGCCGCGTATCGACTGGAGCCTTCTCGAGGAGCACAACGAAGGACTGATCGTCCTGTCGGCCTGTCTTGGTGGCGAACTGCCGACCCTGATCAATCTCAATCAGCCTGATGAGGCGCTGGAACGTGCCCGTTACATGGCACAGGTTTTTGACGACAATCGCTTCTATATCGAACTGCAGGAGAATTATCTTCCCGAACAGGCCAAGGCAAATGCCGGACTGGTCAAGATCGCCCGTGAGCTGAACCTCCCGTTGGTTGCGACCAATGACTGTCATTATCTGAAAAAAGATGACGCTTTTGCCCATGAGGTGCTGCTCTGTATCCAGACCGGTAAAACCATGGATGACCCGAACCGGATGCGCTTCCCCAACGAGGAGTTCTATTTCAAATCTTCAGAGGACATGATCAAGATGTTCCCTGAGTATCCGGATGCCATCGCAAACACGCTGCAGATCGCCGAACGCTGTAACCTCGAACTCGACTTCAATACCTATCACTTTCCCCAGTACGTCAAGCCGGCGGAAAAGACCCTCGATGATGTTCTTGAGGAACAGGCGCGGGCCGGCCTTGACGAGCGGCTGGCGGAGATTCAGAAGGTCCGTTCTTTGAGTGAGGAGGATATCAAGATCTACCGTGAGCGGCTCGAAGTGGAACTGGCCTGTATCCGCCAGATGGGCTTTCCCGGTTACTTCCTGATTGTCGCTGATTTTATCAACTGGGGGAAGGATCACGATATCCCGGTCGGACCGGGACGGGGCTCCGCAGCGGGCAGCCTGGTCGCTTTTTCCATCCGGATCACCGATATCGACCCGATTCCCTATAACCTGCTCTTTGAACGTTTCCTCAACCCGGAGCGGATCTCGATGCCGGATATCGACGTCGATTTCTGTATCTACGGTCGTGAACGGGTTATCGACTATGTCCGCGAAAAGTACGGCCAGGAGAACGTCGCACAGATTATCACCTTCGGCACCATGCTGGCTAAGGGGGTGCTTCGCGATGTCGGTCGGGCGTTGAATATTCCCTACGGCGAGGTCGACAAGATCGCCAAGCTGGTCCCGAACGTGCTGGGGATTACCCTGAAACAGGCGATCGAGCAGGAACCCAAGCTGCAGGAACTGATCGACAAGGATGCCAAGGTCAAGAGCCTGGTCCAGATCTCGCTGGCCCTTGAAGGCCTGACCCGTCACGCTTCGACCCATGCCGCCGGCGTTGTTGTTACGCCGAAACCGCTGCCGGAATACCTGCCGCTCTACGTCGATCCGAAGTCGGGCGGTCAGGTCACCCAGTATCCGATGAGCTACGTCGAGAAGATCGGTCTGGTCAAGTTCGACTTCCTCGGCCTCAAGACCTTGACCGTCATTGAAAATGCCGTGCGCCTGATCCGGGAAGGGAAGGATCCCGCGTTCGATCTGCGCCTGGTCACCGACGACGATAAAGCCACTTACGACCTCCTGTCCCGGGGTGAAACAACCGGAGTCTTCCAGCTTGAGTCGAGCGGCATGAAGGAGTATCTGGTCAAACTCAAGCCGAGCTGTTTCGAGGATCTGATCGCGATGGTCGCGCTCTATCGTCCTGGTCCGCTCGGTTCCGGGATGGTCGACTCTTTCATCAAGCGGAAGCACGGGGTGGAACAGTTTGTCTATGACTTTCCCCAGCTGGAACCGATTCTCAAGGATACCTACGGGGTTATCGTCTATCAGGAACAGGTCATGCTGATCGCCCAGACGCTGGCCAACTACAGTCTCGGTGGTGCCGACCTGCTGCGTCGGGCGATGGGGAAGAAGAAGCCGGAGGAGATGGCTAAGGAAAAGGTCAAGTTCCTGGCCGGGGCCAAGGAGAACAAGCTTGACGCCAAGAAGGCCGAAGCGGTCTTCGACCTGATGGAAAAGTTTGCCGCTTACGGTTTCAACAAGTCGCACTCGGCGGCGTACGCGCTGGTCGCCTATCACACCGCCTATCTCAAGGCCCATTACCCGGTCGAATTCATGGCTGCCCTGCTGACCGAGGATATGGAGAATACCGACAAGGTCATAAAGAATATCAGCGAAGTTCGTTCCATGGGGATCGAGGTCCTGCCGCCGGACATCAACGCCTCCGACCGGTCCTTTACCGTTCCTGAAGGGAATATCCGCTTCGGTCTCGGGGCGGTCAAGGGGGTTGGCTCCTCGGCGCTTGAATCGATCGTTCAGGTCCGTCAGGACGGTCTGTACGAGTCGTTGCAGGATTTCTGCGAGCGGGTCGATCTGCGCAAGGTCAACAAGAAGGTCGTCGAAGCGCTGATCAAGTGCGGAGCCTTCGACAGCCTCGGCGGGCGGAGGGCCCAGTACTGGGAAGCGCTCGAAGATGCGATGGAGATCGGCCAGCGTCTGCAGAAGGAACAGCAGTCGGGGCAGGATTCTCTGTTCGGCAGTGAAGAGATCATTTCGGTCGGCGGCCAGAGTTACGGCCAGCTGCCTGATGTCGAGGAATGGGACGAGAAGTCGCTGCTCAACTATGAAAAGGAGGCACTTGGCTTCTATGTTTCCGGTCATCCGCTGGCGCGTTACAAGGATGCCATCAAACGCTATGCGACCTGCGAAGCAGCCGTTTTAATCGAGCGCAATGACAAGGAATCGGTCCGGATTTGCGGCATCGTCTCCGGGATCAAGGAGCTGATGACCAAAAAAGGCGACCGGATGGCCTTTGTCACCCTGGAGGATCTGACCGGGTCGGTCGAGGTTATCGTTTTCCCGGAGGTCTACGCCGCATCGATGGACCTGCTCAAGGGGGAAGAGGCCCTGCTCGTCAGTGGTGAACTCGATGTCGGCGAGGAAGCCTGCAAGGTGCTCGCCTCAGGCGTTGAGCTGCTCGCAGAGGTTCAGCAGAATCAGGCGAAAAGGGTGCATATCCGCCTCAATACGCCAGGGCTCGACGAAATGCAGATGCGCCAGCTCAAGTCGATTGTGCAGCGCTACCGGGGCGACTGCGATGTTCAGCTGCATATCGTCATTCCGGAGACCAGCGAAACGATCATCCGCTTACCGGAAACTCTGCGCATGGCGGCATCGGATGACGCCATGGCTGATGCCCGGGCGCTTTTTGGCTATAATGTCATGAACTTCGAGTAGTTTTCCTGCGCTTGTTTCGGGTTCCCCTTGACGAAGAGAGGGGGAAGGCTTATTTTACGGCCTTATTTTCTCTTCAACGATAATATCCGCCATCCGCTATGCCGGACGGCAGGGAGCAAATGATGAATCAATATCTCGATTTTGAAAAGCCGATCGCCGATCTGGAAGCAAAAATCGGTGAACTGCGTGATTACTCGACCGACAGTGTCGATTTCACCAGCGAGATCGCCAAGCTCGAGAAAAAAGCCGATAAACTGAAAAAAGAGATCTATACCGGTTTGACCAGATGGCAGAGAACCCAGCTGGCAAGGCATATCAACCGTCCCTATACCCTGGACTATGTCGACCGAATCTTCACCAACTGGTTTGAGATTCACGGCGATCGGAACTTTCGCGACGATCCTGCCCTGGTCTGCGGTTTTGCCCGCATCGATGGCAAGCCCTGTTGTGTCATCGGCCACCAGAAAGGGCGCAATACCAAGGAGAAGGTTTACCGCAATTTCGGCATGCCGAATCCGGAAGGCTATCGTAAGGCGCTGCGCACCATGCAGATGGCGGAACAGTTCAATCTGCCGATCTTTACCTTTGTCGATACCCCGGGCGCCTTTCCCGGTATTGGTGCCGAAGAGCGCGGCCAGGCCGAAGCGATCGCCCGTAATTTAAGGGAAATGGCCATGCTGCGTGTTCCTGTCGTGACGACAATCACCGGCGAGGGTGGCTCGGGCGGGGCTCTGGCCATTGCTGTCGGCAACCGGGTGATGATGATGGAAAACTCTGTCTACTCGGTTATCTCCCCGGAAGGCTGTGCTGCCATCCTGTGGAAAGACGGCAGTAAGTCGGATCAGGCTGCCGATGCCCTGAAGCTGACGGCTCATGATGTCATGAGTCTCAAGACGGTCATCGATGAAGTTGTTCCCGAGCCGCTCGGGGGCGCGAACCAGAATCATGACGAAGCCGCCGCTATCCTGAAAACCTACCTGCTGAAACATCTGGCAGAGCTTGAGGAATACTCTCCCGAGGGGCTGATCGAACAACGCTATCAGCGTTTCCGTGCCATGACCGAAGTGCAGGAACTGTAGCGGAAATGTCTGTCACTGTGATGCGCCTGGCGCTCTCTTTCCTTGCACTTCTGGTTTTGCTTGTTCTCTACGGCTGTGGCGGGCACACCACCAGGGTTATCGATACCCCTGACACCCGCGAATTGAAGGGATGGCAGAAGCCTTACGAGGTTGACGGGCAGCGCTATGACCCGCTGCGCGACCACAGCGGCTTCAGCGAACGTGGTATCGCCAGCTGGTATGGACGCGACTTTCACGGCAAAAAAACCAGCAATGGCGAAATATACGATATGCATGCCATGACTGCAGCCCATAAGACCCTGCCCCTTGGTGTCTATGTCCGGGTCAAACGGCTCGATAACGGTCGGGAGATCGTCGTCCGGGTCAACGATCGGGGCCCTTTTGTCGCCGGCCGGATTATCGATCTTTCCTATGCGGCTGCGCAGAAGCTGGGTATTGCCGAGATCGGTACGACCCCTGTGCAGATCGTGGCCCTCGGCTATCGTGAGGGAGAGGGGGAGAACGTCACTTACGTCGCTCCACAAACCTACGATTCCGGAACCTTCGCCGTTCAGGTCGGAGCGTTTTCCAGTCAGGAAAACGCTGGCTTGCTGGCACAGCGTATGCGCCAGACCTATGGCAAAGCCGTTGTCACCAGTACCATGATGAACGGTCGGCTTCTCTATCGGGTGCGGGCCGGCATGTTTACCTCTTTGGATCTGGCTGAAAAGGAAGCCGAAAAGCTGGCGGCATCCGGCTATGCCGGCAGTTTTGTTGTCGCCTTTGAATGATTGTTCGCTGCTGCTGGTGTAGGATTTCGGTTAAATAGCGGTTTGTTTGTGAGAAATGCTTGCTTTTTTTGGGAACTCCGTGATAGCGTCCGAAATATCAGGGTAGTTTGTGTAGATTTGTACTGTAACAAAACAGAGAGAGCCGCACAGACCAGATTGTCTGCGCGGTTTTTTAGTATGAATGGGAATCCCTGAGATTAACAACTCCCATCTAGGGACATTACTGAGGAGACAGTAAAATGGCAGAAGGTACAGTAAAGTGGTTTAACGATTCGAAGGGTTTCGGTTTCATCGAGCAGGACAATGGTCCGGATGTCTTCGTTCACTTCTCTGCAATCACTTCAGAGGGTTTTAAATCACTGGCAGAAGGTTCTCGTGTAAGCTTTGATGTTGTTGATGGCCAGAAAGGCCCACAAGCCAGCAACGTCGTTAAGCTCTAATATATTATATTTGTAAGTTTAAAAGCCCCGCAGCTTTCCTGCGGGGCTTTTTTTGTGTCATCATGTAAGCAGGTCGATTTACCAAGGATAGGACTTATGGAACTTTACCTGCGCTCCCGGATACTCGATGTTATCGAGACCCTCTCTTCTCAATATCTGCAAGGCAAGGTCCGGGTTATCCGTCTGGGCCTCATCAACCTGCTGTCCGGCGGGCATCTGCTCATCGAGGACCTGCCCGGGCTGGGCAAGACCTCGCTGGCCCTGGCTTTGGCCGGGGTCCTCGACTTAAGTTTCGGTCGCGTTCAGTGTACCAGCGATCTGATGCCGTCCGATATTACCGGCTTGTCTGTCTTTGATCGTCATGCAAATTCCTTTCACTTCGTCAAGGGGCCGATCTTTAACAACCTGATCCTGATCGATGAGGTCAATCGGGCCATGCCAAAAACCCAAAGCGCCATGCTCGAAGCGATGGAGGAGCAGCGGGTTACCGTCGAGGGGGTAACCTACCGGCTTCCCGATCCCTTTATGGTAATCGCGACCCAGAATCCTCTCGACCAGACCGGGACCTATCCATTGCCCGAGTCGCAAATTGATCGTTTCCTGGCGACCACAGGCGTCGGCTATCCCCCGGCGGCTCTTGAGAAAAAGATCCTTCGGCACGGCAGCGTCCGTGACGAGCTGGAGCAACTGCAGCCGCTGCTTGAGAAGGAGTCTCTGATTGAGGCCAGGCGTTTTGTCCAGCAGGAAATAAAGGTCAGTGACCGGGTTGTCGATTATGTTTACCAACTGCTCGAGCAAAGTCGCTGCAGTTTATTGCTGCAAAGCGGCATATCGACCCGCGGCGGACTCAATCTGATCTCGGCAGCAAAGGCCGAAGCCTACCTGGAAGGCCGGTCGTTCGTCGCCCCTGACGATGTGCAGAAGGTGGCTGTTGCTGTGACTGCGCACCGGATCGTCCTGCGACCGGAGCAGGAACATCGTAGCAAAGCGGAGGTGATGACATCATTACTTGCGGAAATTCCCGTGCCTATCGCCTGAAGTTGACACGAGCCGGAGCCCTCTTTATCGTCCTGACCCTGTTGTTCGGTTTTGCAGCGGTCAACACCGGCAACAACCTGCTCTATCTGCTCGTCTCTGCCTTTCTCGGCTTTATGGCCGTTTCCGGGCTGCTCGGGCATCTCAACCTGCAGCGGGTTGTGCTCAATGCCCGTCCCGGCCAGGAGGTCTATGCCGGCTTGCCGGCGACGCTGGATGTCTTTGTGGCCAATCGTCATCGTTGGTTGGCCCGCTTCATGCTGCGCGTCAGGGTTGCCGGTGAAAGTGCGCTTGTCCCTGTTCTGCCGGCTGCGGGACAACGCGTGGTTTCCCTGCCCATTCTTCTGCCCCTGCGGGGCTATCAAAAAATACCTGAGATCAGGCTTGAATCCTGTTTCCCGGTCAATTTTTTCATCCGTTCGCAGCGGATTCCCCAGGAGGACGATTTTCTGGTTTTCCCCCGTCCTGTCCATGCGTCCCTGCCGGGCCGCGAGTCTGCCGGTAGCCCCCGTACCGATCAAATCACCGGGCGAAGCGGCAGCGATGGGGATATTCTGGGGATAGATGATTACCGTTCTGGCGATCCGCTCCGAGCCGTTCACTGGAAGCTGTCCGCGCGGCAGGACAGTCTCAAGGTCAAAAAGCAGGCGCGCCTGACTGATGCCAGCGTTATCCTTGACCCCGATGATTTTTCCGGTTCTCTGGAAGAACGGCTCGGTTGTTGCGCGTACCTGATCAATCACTACTGCCGATTGCAGCGGGCCGTCGGTCTGACCCTGCAGGGAAGAACCCTGGCACCGGCTGTCGGTGCTCGGCATAAACACCGCTTGCTCAGCGAATTGGCGCTTTATGATCAGGATTGACAGTCTCATACTCTGGCTGCTTTACCTGGCCGTGATCGTCGGGCTGGTTCCGGTTTTTGGCGCCTTGACTCTCTGGCTGCAGATTCTTCTCGGCTGTTCCGTTGTTGTTGCGTTTTTAACTGATCGGCACAAGCGGGTTGTACTGAATAACCTGCTCGGTGCCGGAGTGGCGCTGGTTGGGCTGGTGTTTTACCTTCCGCAACTGAGTCGCGTCAATGTTGCCTTGCCGCTGATCCACATCCTCTGCCTGCTGCTGGTGGTCAGGCTTCTGGGCAGAAAGACTGCCCGTAATATCCTGCAGACCTTTCTGTTGGCCGTCGCCGTGCTTGCCGCTTCATCACTGCTTGAGTTGAGCATGGTCTATCTCTTCTGTCTAATCGTTCTTGTCCTGCTGTTATCCACTGGTCTTATCCTGCTCAGTTTTATCGATTCGCAGCATGAGGTCAGGCTCACAGCTGATGAACTTAAAAGCCTGTTGCGGCCGATTCTGCTGCTTCCCGTGGCATCGCTGGTTCTGATGGCGATGCTGTTCATCATTCTGCCGCGCACCCAGACTCCGTTCTGGAATTTTCTGAATCCGTCGCCCAGGGCGACAGTATCTATGAGCGACCAAGTCAGCCCAGGGGATTATGCCGAGCTCTCGCTGAGTGGTGAGGTGGCTTTTCGCGTTGAGACGGAACGGTTGCCAGCCGGACAGGAGTACTGGCGCGGATTGGTTCTCAACCAGATCGATGCGCAGGGGAGACGCTGGTCGCGCCAGGAGCTTGATGTAAATGAGCGCAGCAGCTTGCAGGGGCAATCCGTCAGTTTGACCGTCTTGGCCGAGACCAAGGCCGATCGTTATCTGGTCACCCTGGACCGGACTGCCGGGCTGTCGGGTATCCGTCATCGCCAGGCGGCAGACGGTACGATGACGGCATCACGTGGCGAGCAGGGGCGGCAGCGCTACCAGCTCACATCCTATCCGGATGCCTTGTATGAGCTGATCGGTAAGGCGGATACCTACCGGCAGCTGCCCGAGAGTTCGTTGCCGCGGCTTGAAGCGGTGGCTCGCCAGATTGTTTCAGGGGGAACGACGATGAAGGACAGAGTCGCCGCACTCGACCGATTTTTCCTCAACCAGCAGCTTGTCTATTCAACGCAGCAGCTTGAGCAGACCGATGCGCCGATCGAGACCTTTCTGTTCGAGACGAAACGCGGCTACTGTGAATATTTCGCCTCTTCCTACGCACTGCTGTTGAGGATGAGCGGTGTTCCTGCCCGGCTGGTCGGCGGCTATCTTGGCGGCGTCTATAATTCGCTTGGCGGGTACTATCTGGTGGGTGAAGATAGTGCCCACGTCTGGGTTGAGGCGCTGAATGATGAGCGTGTCTGGCTGCGGATTGATCCGAGCCGCTTGGCGGTGAATGCTGAAAGCGCAATCACAGCCGGCCGCAGTCGTAATATCCCGGGGTTGCAGGCCCTGTCCGACTATCTTTACTATCTCTGGACACGGGCCATTCTGAATTACGATTTTGCCAGGCAGTTTAATCTGTTCAGGAGTGCCAGCACAAAACTGAAAGGGGTTGTCGGCCTTAAGCCGTTGGCTGGAAAGAATCTGCTCTGGGGAGGTCTCGTGCTGTTCCCCGTCCTTGTCTGGCTGCTCTATCGTCGTCTGCAGCTCTCTTCATTGATCCGCGCCTATCGCAAGCGAATCGCCCGTTGCTGCGGAGTCAAATCTCTGCCGGAGTCATTGGGGCTTTACCGAATAGCTGAGCGGAGCGGTGATCCCCTCTGTCGCGATTTTGCGGAGAGCTGCGGAGCGGCCCTTTATGGGGGTAAGAAGTTGGGCTGGGAGGAGAGAAGACGACTGCGAAAGCTCATTTCTGCCTTGCACAAGCAGCGTTTTGATTCTTCGCTGGCGCAGTAGCAGAGCAGAATGCTATAAACAGCCGGGTCTCGACTGTAGCGAGCCCCGGCTGTTTAGATCAGGATTTTCTCCCTTTGGGCTTTTCGAGATATTCTTCCAGGAACTGGGTCTTGAACGCCATGTAGTCGTTATTTTCGATCGCTTTGCGGGCATCGGCGACCATGTTCAGGTAGAACCTGACGTTGTGAATGGCGGCCAGGGTCGCCGAGAGGATCTCGTTGGCATTGAACAGATGGTGCAGGTAGGCCCTGGTGAAATTCCGGCAGCAGTAACAATCGCAGGACGCATCGACCGGGAAAAAGTCGCGGCGGAAATTGCGGTTGGTCAGGCGGATCTTGCCGCGCCGGGTGAAGAGCGTCGCACTGCGGGCATAGCGGGTCGGAATGACGCAGTCGAACATGTCCATGCCGCGTTCGATCGATTCTAGAATATCCTCAGGCAGACCGACTCCCATCAGGTAGCGCGGCTTGTTCTTCGGCATGAAAGGCTCGGTATAGTCGACGACCTTTTTGAGCAGTTCGAGTCCCTCGCCGACGCTGACCCCGCCGATAGCATAGCCGGGAAAGTCCATGGCGGTCAGTTCCTTGGCACATTCGCGGCGCAGGTCGTCATAGACGCTGCCCTGAATGATGCCGAACAGGGCCTGATCCTCGCGGCCGTGATGCTTCAGGCAGCTCTCCGCCCAGCGCAGGGTTTTCTTGATCGATTTTGCCGCATAGTCGTGGCTCGCCGGGTAGGGGATGCACTCGTCGAAGGCCATGATGATATCGGCGCCGAGATCGTTTTCGATCTGCATCGCTTCTTTGGGCCCAAGGAAGATCTCTTCTCCGGTCACCTCGTGACGGAAGTGAACTCCGTCTTCACCGATCCGCTTCTTTGGCAGGGAAAAAACCTGGAAGCCGCCACTGTCGGTCAGGATCGGTCTGTTCCAGTTCATGAACTTGTGCAGTCCGCCGGCCTTTTTGACCAGGGCTTCCCCCGGCTTGAGGTGCAGATGGTAGGTGTTGGAAAGGATGATCTGAGCTTCGGCTTCCTCAACCTGGGCCGGGGTCATGGCTTTGAGCGCACCATGGGTGCCGACCGGCATGAAAATCGGGGTTTCGATCGTCCCGTGCGGGGTTTCCAGACGACCACGTCGGGCGCGGCTGCCGGAATCTTCTTTTAAAAGCGTAAATTGAAACATGCGCTGGAACTCCATTGTCTGATATAAACACTGACGTATAACAGATATCATATCACTGGTGCAATCGAATCGGAGGAATAATGATCTATCAGGCGCCATACCCTTCGGAATTGGCGGGGCTGGAATATGTCAGATTATACCTTTATCTGCGCATGGAGGAGGATGTTTATCTGCCTCCGGGAACCATGCTTCAGCTGCGGCGGGAATTACTTTCCGCTCTGAAGCTTTTGGAGCGGGAGCGTGAGCCTGAAGATCTGGCTACGTTGCGCCAGATCCTGGCACCAGCTCCCCCGCAGGACAGCGAACTGTGTCGCCGGGTTCAGCGTCCGTCCGCCTCGCTGGTTCTGTCTCCTGAGCTTGGCCTCGAAGAGCTGAGGGTTGGTGCCGAACTCTGCCTGCCGGTTCTGTTGCTGGGCAGGTGCATCACCTGTCTCCCTCAGATTCTTGACCTGGTCGAGGCTGTAGGGACGATTGGTCTTCACAAGGGAAGAGGACGTTTCAGTCTGAATATTGTCGAAGCGGAAGATCCGAGCGGGGTCCGGTCCTTTCTCTGGCAGAACGGGGCGCCACGCCCCGAACTGACACCGCCGGTCAGCGACCTTGGCTGGTGGCTCGATGGCCAGGGCTTGGCGGCAGAAACCCTGACGCTGGAGTTTCTGACTCCGGCTCGGCTGATACGTGACCAGCGGCCGCTGTTCAAAGCGAATTTTTCAGAGCTCTTCCCTTTCATCCTGCGCCGGGTCAGCCAGGTTCTCGGTCAGCATCTGGAGACGGTTTCCATAGATACCCCTGACTATCTGATCCGTCAGGCGGCAACTCTGGCGGTTGCAGATTCTTCCCTTAATTGGTTCGACTGGAGGAGTCTGGAGCGTGACCAGGGAAAACAGAGCCTGGGCGGTTTGCTCGGGACAATCTGCGTCGCAGGGGATGCGTTGGGAGAGCTGTTCTGGATTCTCAAGCTGGGTGAACTGTTGCAGATCGGCAAGGGGGCGGCCTTCGGGGCCGGGCGCTATCGGCTGATCAAGGCTTGAAACCATGAGCAACAGCGGCTATTATCAAAATAGTTCTTTTGGATCGGCAGGTTATCTTTTTGGGGGCACGGACTTAGGCGGGTTTTGCTGACTCATCTCGATCGGAGGAGTGCAGATGTTCTGGTTCATTCTTTTGCTGTTGGTTATCGGCGCCGGATTCTACTTCTACAGCAGCATGAAAGAGGTGGATGACGAAATCAAAGAGTCACGGATACTCTTCCCACCCGGGAAGGTCGAGCCTGGGCCGTCCGTTGTTTCTGAGGCGGTGGTGGCCGCTGAACCCGCTGCGGTGGTCAATGACGGGCCACCGGCAGGATCGCTTGAGGCCGAGGTTTTGCGCCTGGTCGCCGCGACCCCCGGAATGAAGCAGACCGATCTTTATCCGCATCTGGCCGATGTGAATAAAAAGTCGATTCAGCAGATGGTCAGGGTGCTGGCGGATGACGGCCGTATCCGCCGCGAGAAAAGCGGCAGCAGTTACCTGCTCTATCCGTAAATGAAAAAAGGGGCTGATTTCAGCCCCTTTTTTCATTTACTTGCCTACCTACTTATCTGAGGTTGTAGAAAACCTCTTTACCGCTGAAGACGGCAGTATCGTCCAGTTCGTCCTCGATGCGCAGCAGCTGGTTGTACTTGCAGATGCGGTCGGTCCGGCACAGGGAGCCGGTCTTGATCTGGCCGCAGTTGGTGGCAACAGCCAGGTCTGCAATGGTGGTATCTTCGGTTTCGCCTGAGCGGTGAGAGGCAACGGCGGTGTAGCCGGCGCGCTTGG
The DNA here is from genome assembly GCA_963676795.2 of Geopsychrobacteraceae bacterium. Classification (GTDB taxonomy): domain Bacteria; phylum Desulfobacterota; class Desulfuromonadia; order Desulfuromonadales; family Geopsychrobacteraceae. The sequence goes on from CAXXTB010000002.1 coordinate 1,095,316, forward strand.
CCATCTCGATCGCTTCCAGGGTTTCGGTCAGGGTGCCGATCTGGTTGACCTTGATCAGGATCGAGTTGGCGACCCCTTTCTCGATCCCCTCTTTGAGGATCTTGGTGTTGGTGACGAACAGGTCATCACCGACGATCTGGATCTTCTTGCCGAGTTTTTCGGTCATCAGCTTCCAGCCGTCCCAGTCATTTTCGGCCAGACCGTCTTCGATGGAGACGATCGGATAGCGGGAGATCAGGTCATCGTAGAAAGCGACCATTTCGGCTGCGGTTTTTTCCGGCTGGGCTTCGTTTTCCAGGACGTATTTGCCGTCTTTGTAGAGTTCCGACGCAGCAACATCGAGGGCCAGCAGAACTTCTTCGCCCGGCTTGTATCCGGCAGCAGTGATCGCTTCCATAATCACCTGCAGGGCTTCTTCGTTGCTCTTCAGATCGGGAGCAAAACCGCCTTCATCACCGACTGCGGTGTTGTAGCCTTTATCCTTGAGGACCTTTTTCAGGGCGTGGAAGATTTCCGCACCCATGCGCAGGGCTTCCTTGAAGCTCTCCGCTCCGGCCGGCATGATCATGAATTCCTGAATGTCGACGTTGTTGTCGGCGTGCTCGCCGCCGTTGAGGATGTTCATCATCGGCAGCGGCAGTTCCTTGGCATTGGCGCCGCCCAGATACTGATAGAGTGGGAGGCCGGAGTCTTCTGCAGCCGCCTTGGCGCAGGCCATCGACACGCCGAGCAGGGCGTTGGCACCAAGGTTGCTCTTGAAATCGGTGCCGTCGAGGGCGAGCAATTTGCGGTCAATGCCGATCTGGTCGGTGATCTCCCAGCCGATCAGCTCGGGGGCGATGATGTCGTTGACATGCTGGACGGCTTTGAGGACGCCCTTGCCGAGATAGCGATCTTTGTCGCCGTCTCTCAGCTCCAGTGCTTCACGTTCGCCGGTCGAGGCCCCACTGGGCACTGCGGCGCGGCCGATGACTCCGGTTTCCAGCGCAACTTCAACTTCAACGGTCGGATTGCCGCGCGAATCAAGAATCTCGCGGGCATAGATATCGATAATTTCACTCATGACGGTATCCCCTTGTCACAATCAGGTCGAAAGGTTTATGGTGCGGATGAAATAACAAATCCTGTTTTAAAAGGCGCGACATTTATAACATATACCATAAGAAATTGTAGTCGTTTTTTGTTCCGTCCGGAAAAGGGATATTCGTCGTTCTGCGGGTCGGTTTTCCGCTGCTGTTTTTGTTTCAGAGCTGAAGATCGCTGTCCGTGGCGAGGTCCGGACCTGGTCCCGCTGACGGGATAAAAACTTGACCCCCCTTATGATTTAAAAGTAAACTCGGCGACTTATTCCACTGCAAGGAGATTTAAGAATATGGCAAGGACACTCAGAAGCGCAACCAGCAGGCACGGCAGGCTTATGGCCGGTGCCCGATCCCTATGGAAGGCCAACGGTATGACAGAAGGGCAGATGGACAAGCCCGTTATTGCCATTGCCAATTCCTTTACCCAATTTGTACCCGGTCACGTTCACCTGCACAACGTGGGGCAGCGCATCAAGAAGCGCATCGAGGAAGCGGGTTGTTTTGCTGCCGAGTTCGATACCATTGCCATCGATGACGGCATTGCCATGGGCCATGGCGGGATGCTCTATTCCCTCCCTTCCCGCGAGATCATCGCCGACAGCGTTGAGTATATGGTCAACGCTCACTGTGCTGATGCGCTGGTCTGCATCTCGAACTGCGACAAGATCACCCCGGGCATGCTGATGGCGGCCATGCGTATCAATATTCCGGTGGTTTTTGTCTCCGGCGGTCCGATGGAAGCCGGCAAGGTTGACGACAAGAGCCTCGACCTGATCGATGCCATGATCATGGCCGGTGATGAGTCGGTTTCAGATGATGAGCTTTCCCGCGTTGAAAACTCTGCCTGTCCGACCTGCGGCTCCTGTAGCGGCATGTTTACCGCCAACTCGATGAACTGTCTGGTTGAGGCCCTCGGTCTTGGCCTGCCTGGTAACGGGACCACCCTGGCGACCCACAGCGAGCGGGCCGGTCTGTTTGACCGCGCTGCTGATCTGATCGTTGAACTGGCCGATCGCTACTACATGCAGGAGGACGATTCCGTTCTGCCGCGTGCGATTGCCACCAAGAAGGCCTTTGAAAACGCCATGGCTTTGGATATCGCCATGGGCGGTTCGACTAATACCATCCTGCATATCCTGGCTGTCGCCCAGTCGGGCGATGTCGATTTTACCCTGAACGATATCGATCGCCTCAGCCGTGTGGTTCCCTGTCTCTGTAAGGTTGCGCCGAATTCACAGAAATACCATATCGAAGACGTCCATCGCGCCGGCGGTATCTTTGGTATCCTGGGTGAGCTCGACCGCGCCGGTCTGATCGATTCCTCTGCTGGCCGGATCGATGCTCCGACCCTGTCCGACGCTCTCGATCAGTGGGATATCGCCCGCCAGAGCGCGACCGAAAGAGCCAACGAGTTCTACCGTGCGGCCCCGGGTGGTGGGCGCAACCTGGAGATGGGCAGCCAGTCCAACCGCTACAAAGAGGTTGATGTCGATCGTGACAACGGTTGTATCCGCAGCCTGGCCAATGCCTATACCGTTGACGGCGGACTCGCTGTTCTGTTCGGTAATATTGCTGAAGCCGGTGCCGTGGTTAAAACCGCTGGCGTCGACGAATCGATCTTTACCTTCTCAGGGACCGCCAAGGTTTTTGATTCTCAGGACGACGCCGTCGAGGGGATACTGGGCGGCAAGATTGTTGCCGGTGATGTTGTCATTATCCGTTATGAAGGTCCAAAGGGCGGTCCTGGTATGCAGGAAATGCTCTATCCGACCAGCTATCTGAAGTCGATGAAACTGGGTAAGGCCTGTGCTCTCTTGACTGACGGTCGTTTCTCCGGTGGTACCTCCGGCCTGTCGATCGGTCACGCATCCCCTGAGGCGGCCTCTGGCGGTGCTATCGGCCTGGTTCGCGAGGGAGATATCATCGATATCAATATCCCGGAGCGCACGCTGAATCTGCGTGTTGATGAAAAGGAGCTGGCCCAGCGTCGTGCTGAAGAGGATGCCAAAGGACGTGACAGCTGGAAGCCGCAGCGTGAGCGTGAAGTCAGTCCGGCCCTGAAAGCCTATGCTCACCTTGCCTCCAGTGCAGACAAGGGCGCTGTCAGGGTTCTTCCTGACTAGGTTGTGAATGAATCAGGGCGCTGGATAGTTTGTTTGTCCAGCTCTTATTCGCTATGCCAGCTGTTTCGTGCTGGCCTTGGTCGTTATATCTTTGTACCTGTACAACCGTTGCTAGGCTTTTGCGGTTGAAGTTTTGACTGTCAAAACAACAAGGAGAATATAGAACGTGTCTACTTTCAGTGACTTTAAAGTTAAAGATCTCTCTCTGGCTCTCTGGGGACGTAAGGAAATCGAACTTGCCCAGGTTGAAATGCCTGGCCTGATGGCTCTGCGTGAAGAATATGCTGGTGAATTCCCGCTCAAAGGCGCCCGGATTTCAGGCTCCCTGCATATGACCATTCAGACCGCGGTGCTGATTGAGACCCTGGTCGAGCTTGGTGCCCGTGTGCGCTGGTGCTCCTGTAATATTTTCTCGACTCAGGATCACGCCGCTGCCGCTGTCGCTGTCGGTCCCAAGGGAACCGTCGACAATCCACAGGGTGTTCCGGTCTTTGCCTGGAAGGGTGAAAACCTTAAGGAATACTGGTGGTGTACCGAGCAGACCCTGGTCTGGCCTGATGGTGAGTTGCCGAACATGATTCTCGACGATGGCGGCGATGCGACCATGTTCGTTCTCAAGGGGAGCGAGTGGGAGAAGGCTGGCGTACCTGAGGTTTCCGAAAACGATCCTGAAGATTGGCGTGAGCTTGTCGCGGCACTGAAGAAATCGATCGGTGAGGGTTCCAGTCTCTGGAGTCAGACTGCCGCCTCGATCAAGGGCGTGACTGAGGAGACCACCACCGGTGTCCACCGTCTCTATCAGATGGCGGCAGAAGGAACCCTGAAATTCCCGGCCATGAACGTCAACGACTCGGTCACCAAGTCGAAGTTCGATAACGTCTATGGCTGCCGTCACTCGCTGGTTGACGGCATTATGCGCGCGACCGACGTCATGCTTTCCGGTAAGGTTGCTGTTGTCTGCGGCTATGGTGATGTCGGTAAGGGCTGTTGCCAGTCGCTGCGTGGTCAGGGTGCCCGTGTCATTGTCACCGAGATCGATCCGATCTGTGCGCTTCAGGCCCTGATGGAAGGCTATGAGGTCAAACGGGTTGAAGATGTTCTGGACTATGCCGATATCTACGTCACCACCACCGGCAACATGAACGTCATCACCCTGGAGCACATGCGTCAGATGAAGAACAACGCCATTGTCGGTAATATCGGTCACTTCGATAATGAGATCGAAATGGCAGCGATGGAGAAGGATGCAACCGTCAAGTGCGAAAACATCAAACCGCAGGTTGATCGCTGGATCTTTGAGGACGGCCACGGTGTTATCGTTCTGGCTGAAGGACGCCTGCTCAACCTGGGCTGTGCGACCGGGCATCCGAGCTTCGTCATGTCCAATTCCTTCACCAATCAGGTCATGGCGCAGATCGAGCTCTACAACAACGCCGGTAACTACGAGAACAAGGTCTATGTTCTGCCTAAGGCGCTGGATGAAAAGGTAGCCAGGCTGCACCTCGACAAGCTGGGGGCAAAGCTCACCGTATTGACCGACGAGCAGTCCAGGTATCTCGGAATCCCGGTATCCGGACCGTACAAACCGGATACCTATCGCTATTAAGCCAGGTAATTCTGGACAGAAAAAAGCCCTCTGTGCTTGACACAGGGGGCTTTTTATTTGCCCAGTTCAGGGCTCTTTTGGACGGTTATTGGGATTTGAAGTCGAAAATTGTCTGATGCAGCTCTGTCAACTGGAAGGGCTTCTGGAGAAAACCGACGGTTCCTTTGCCGATGAATTTCTGCGAGATTTCCGCTTCGCTGAAACCGCTGCAGATGATGACTTTGACATCCGGGTCGATACGGCGCAGTTCCCTAAATGCTTCATTCCCATCCATGTGTGGCATGGTCAGATCCATGATGATCAGGGCGATCTCCTCACGTCTGGCCTGGTAGGTTCTCAGTGCATCGCGACCGTCGGTTGCGGTAACCACCTTAAGGCCAAGGGTCTCCAGCATGTTTCTGCCCAGACTGCGCATCGATTCCTCGTCATCGACGAGCAGGACTGTTCCCTTCAGGTCAAGCGGGGCCGTTGTTCTGTCTTTGTCATCAAGTGACAGTGACAGGTTCGACGCTGGAAACAGGGCTTTGATTGTTGTGCCCTTGCCGACTTCGCTGTAGATCTTGATGGCCCCACTATGGCCGCGGATGATGCCGAGCACGGATGACATCCCCAGCCCCCGGCCGGTGAATTTTGTCGTGTAGAAGGGGTCGAATATCTTGTTGATCGTTTCCTTGTCCATGCCGCAGCCTGTGTCGGCAACTTCGAGGAAAACGTACATCCCCTCATCCAGGGTTTCATCGATCCAGGTTTCCTTGAGATAATTCTGATCGCAGTCCATGCAACCGCTTGAAATGGCGATAACCCCGCTTTTGTTGCCGATTGCGTCAGAAGCGTTGATCACCAGATTCATGATGATCTGCCTGATCTGGGTTGGGTCACCCTCAATGCTAGGCAGTTGCGGGTGCAGATCGTAGCGCAGGACTGCTTTTTTTGAGACAGAGACCGATAGCATGTGTTCCATCTCGCTGATCAGCCGTGACAGGTCCAGGGCGCCAACGACAAATGTCCCCCGTCCCGAATAGGCGAGCATCTGGTTGGACAGATCAGCGGCCCTTCTGGCGGCAAGTTTAACCTGTTCGATATGTTCACGAGCCGGGGCGCTGTCGTTCAGCTTACGTTGTGCCAGCTCGCTATGTCCGAGAATGATCATCAGGATATTGTTGAAATCGTGGGCTATGCCGCCGGCGAGGACGCCAAGGCTTTCCAGCTTCTGGGCATGGAGTATCCTCTGTTCGAGCTGCTCCTGCTTCTGTTCTATTTTCAGCCGTTCGGTGAGGTCCCTGGCCGTTGCCAGGATGTACTTTTCTCCCTGCCAGTCGAGCAGGGTGCCCTTGATTTCAACCTTGATCGTTTCACCTGATTTTTTGATGTGCTCACTCCTGAAAAACATCCAGCCATGGTTCGCCAGTTGCTGCGGAATGATCTCCTCGGCAAGACGCCTCATCTCGCCTTGTGGCGTGATCGACGCCGGTGAAAGATTGAGGAATTCATCACGGCTGTAACCGTAAATTTCTGTCGCTCTCTGGTTGACCTCGGTGAAATTGATCGAGCCGTCTGCGCAGAAGCGGTGCAGGAAGATGGCATCGCTCTGATTGTCCATCAGGGTGCGGTACTTTTTCTCGCTTTCAATCAGTTCCAGCTCGGCCTTGGATCTGGCTGACATCTCCATTTGGAGTTCCGAGATTGTCCTATTGAGTTGCAGGGAGTGCTGATGAAGTTGCTGGAGGAGGTTGCGCTTGCGCAAGTAGAGGAATGCGACAAAGGATAGCAGGGTTGTTAGCACCAGGCAGATAGCCGCAAAATAACTGCCGAGCTGAACAAGCTTCGGCCGGATGAAGCCGGTATCAACGACCAGTTTCAGTCTTGCCTGATCAGAGTCCGAAAGCGTTAGTTCCGTTGATAGCGGGTTCTGGTAGTTGGCCGGAGATGGGGTGGGGGAGAGATATTGACTGAGTATTTCGCCATCGGCTGATGTCAGGGTCACCTCGGAGATCCGGCCCAGTTTGTGTTCTCCCCAGTTCTGAATGAAATCCGCGACAGAGAGAAGGTTGCCCTCCCTAAGCTTTTTACTGATGGTCTGGGAGAGGAATTCAAGATCTTTTCCGCCTTTCATCACGAATTCATTGGTCAGGCTGATTTTGAAAAAATTGATAGCGTGCCAGACAATCACAAGCTGGATCAGGCAGATGGCGACAAGAACTGCGAGATACTTCGGTGTTGCTGAATTTGAAATAGTTTTAAGCATGTCTTCGGGTCCGGCAATTCAGGGTCGTTGTCATCAGCATCGTTGTTCAGGCGATGTTGATGAGAAATTTTATGCTGATAGTTGTCGATGTGCTGAATCGAAGGAACTACAGAAAGCTTGAAACCTTCCCTCCAGGATATGGCTTCAAGCAGTAAGTCTCACGGAACGTTATTACCGATGTGCAATAAAGTAAAGTTGTTTCAAGGGGATGATTGTCCGGAGGGTGAAAAAACGGCCATAGTGTATCGCAGCACGGATAACGGGAAGCTTGAACTGCTATTCTCTGACGTTGAGCTGCAGCCAGATCGCCAGGAGCAGGAAGATGATGTTAGCTGCCCAGGCGGCGATGAGCGGCGGGAGGGCGCCCGCATAGCCGAATGAACTGATAATCGACTGAACGATGAAGTAAACTGCGCCTACGGCAACGCTCAGACCTATACCAAGGGCTATATTGCTGCCGCGGCCGCGTTGCAGGGCGAAGGGGACGCCGAGGAGGCCCATGATCAGGCAGGTGAAAGGCATAGCCAGGCGGTTATGCATGTCGACTCTCTGCCGGGTCGCACTGTACCCTTCCTTCTCGAGCTTGTTGACCAGTTCGCGGAGCTGGGAAAAGGTGAGTTCCGTGCTGGTATCCTGATGGCCGGCGAGCTCCTCCGGTTTTTTACTGAGTGGAACAGGCTCATTTTTCAGGAGATCGACAGACAGGATATCGGCATTTATCGGAGAAAAGGTGCGGATTGTCATCTCGGGAGCAATCCAGCTGTCCTGCTGGAAGATGCAGCGGGGGGCATCGAGCCGTTCAATAATCTGTTCCTGGTCGTTGAACCTGAGGATGGTCAGTCCCTGGATCTGCTGTTTTGCCAGGTTCGCTGTGACGATGTTGATGATTCGGTCATCCTGACGATACCAGATCTCGCTGTTGACCAGCGCCAGGGAGCTCCTGCCTTTCAGTTTATAGTTCATCAGTTCGTTCAGTTGACGGGCGCTGGCCGGACAGATGTATTCGCTCAAAAGAAAGATCAGGACTGTACAGGCCAGTGCCGAAATGACCAGGGGCCTGACGATGCGCCAAAGGCTGATACCGCAAGCTCTCATTGCAGTTGATTCGTTGGTCCGGCCAAAACCGCCGATGGTCAGAACCGTCGCTGTCAGGACGGCCAATGGAAATACCTGGACCAGGATCGGTGGAATGCTGTTGATCAGATAGTTGAAATAATCACCGGTGGTCGCGTGGTTGTTGATGAAATCGACAACCTGTTCGAACAGATTGACCAGCAGGTAGATGCCGGTGAAGGTTGCCAGGCAGAGCCCGAGAATGCGCAGGAAATGGCGAAGGATGTAGCGGGAAATCAGTGTCACGGGCGGGGCCTTGTGCGAGCGAGTTTTTCTTTGAGGGCCGTCGGCCAGCTCAGGAATGCGAGTGGTTTTTCATTGGCTGTACAGTAAACGAAATAAATCCCTCCGACGAAGAACAGCAGGTTCGGCAGCCAGTAGATAAGCGAAGCGTGAATCAGTCCTTTCTGGGCAAGTGCGCCAGCGATGCTCAGCAGCACGTAATAGACCAGGAAGACAACCAGAGCCATGGCGAACCCGGCCCCCTTGCCTGAACGTTGGCTCTGCAGGCCGAGTGGCGCTCCCACCAGGACCAGGGCCAGGGGGGCGAAAGCAATGACGATACGTTGATAAAACAGGGCTTCCAGTTTCAGCCTGTCTTTTTTTGAAGGGTTCTGGTGCAGAATTGTCTGTATTTCATGCCAGGACAGTTCGATATCCTTTTTGGACGCAGGCTTTTTACCGGTCAGTTGGGATTGGATATCGATGTTGATATCATAGTTGGCAAACCTGATAGTCTGGTACAGGTTGTCTCCCGGCGGCGTTCTGTGAATGCTGCCGTCTCGCAGGCGCAGGACAAGCTTTTGGTTGCTGTGGTCCGCCAGCAGGGTTCCTGTGGCCGCGGTAATCAGGGCGGGGGCCTCTCCGTCTCTCTCGTCTGCCAGGAAGACGGAACTCATGGTGTTGGTCTGATCGTCAACGCTTTTGGTGTAGAGGGTAATGCCAGGCAGGTCGTCATAGAAGATGTCCGGTCTGATGTCGAAGCTTGCGCTGCTGGAAACAACCTCAAAGACTTTGGCCCGGAATGCTGTCTGGCTGGCCGGTTCGACGATCGTGGTAATAAGTCCGGTCAGTACGCTGAACAGAATCGCCAGCAGAAAGACCGGTGCAATCAGGGTGTAGAGGCTGACGCCGGTCGATTTCAGGGCGATGAATTCGCTATCGGAAGAGAGTCTGCCGAACGCGAGGAGGATCCCGAGCAGAAAGGCGAGCGGGAAGGTGATAATGAAGAATGTCGGCATCAGGTAGAGAAACAGCGTGAGGATGTCGCCCAGAGGGATCCCTTTGTTGACGACCAGCTCCATCAGCCGGGGGAGCCGGCCCATCAGCAGGATAAAGGTGAATATCACCAGGCTGAGAAAGGCCGGGACGCAGTTTTCTCGAATAATATATTTGTGGATACGAGTATGTGACATAGCCGCGCCATACTATTACACCGACCGTGGATCTGTAAATAATCATTCTTCGCTCTGGCCGATTCCGGGTCGGTTTAGAGTTCATGCGGCTGAGATTTTTTCTTGCCTGCGGCAGCCGGGAGTGTTATACATCCGCAGTTATTCATTTCGCACGTTGCGGGATTTGTCCGGAAGGTTCCTGTTCTTACAATGATTGGGGTCCGGTCAGAATTGAACGCAGCGGAGGAAAAAAACCAGTTAAGGAGAAAACAAAAATGGCACAAATCTCAATGAAGCAAATGCTCGAAGCCGGTGTTCACTTCGGACACCAGACCAAACGCTGGAACCCGAAAATGAAACCGTACATTTTCGGTGCACGTAACGGTATCTATATCGTTGACCTGCAGAAAACCGTTCGTTACTTCAAATCCGCCTATGAATTCATTCAGGAGACTGTCGCGAAGGGTGAGAAGGTTCTTTTCGTCGGAACCAAGAAGCAGGCTCAGGATGCTATCAAGGAAGAGGCGCTGCGTGCCGATCAGTATTTCGTCAACAACCGCTGGTTGGGTGGCATGCTGACTAACTTCTCTACCATCAAGGCGAGCATCGAGCGCCTGAAGAAGATCGAAGCGATGGCAGCTGACGGGACTCTCGAGCAGTACACCAAAAAAGAGGCTCTGCAACTTGAGCGTGAGCGCGAAAAGCTGGAGAAAAACCTCGGTGGTATCAAAAATATGACCAAGCTGCCGGGCGCAATCTTCATCATCGATCCGAAGAAAGAAGCGATTGCCGTTCAGGAAGCCAATAAACTGGGTATCCCTGTTGTTGCTGTCGTTGATACCAACTGTGACCCCGACAACATCGATTTCGTCATTCCAGGCAATGACGATGCGATCCGCGCGATCCGTCTGTTCGCCTCCAAGATGGCTGAAGCCTGTGTTGAAGGCGGTCAGCGCCGTAAAGACAACCAGCAGATTGCCGCTGAAGGGAAGGACGACGCTGCTGCTGTCGCAGAAGCCCCTGTTGCCGAGGACGTTGTCGCTGCAGACGCAGAGTAACAAAGCTCAGAATTGTAAATAAATCAAGTAGTGGCCCAGCGGCCGGGCTTTATGGTCCGGCCGTTGCTTTGTCAGGGAAAACGCGGCCTTCATGCCGCATGAATATCGTGGAGGATAGAATCGTGAGTATTACAGCAGCAATGGTTTCCGAATTGCGTAAGAAGACTGGCGCAGGAATGATGGATTGTAAAAAGGCTCTGAATGAAACCGGCGGCAATATGGATGAAGCTGTCGATTTTCTGCGTAAAAAAGGCCTTGCCGCAGCAGCCAAAAAGTCCGGCCGTGTCGCTGCGGAAGGTTCTGTCGCAGTCGCTTCCGAAGGAACTGTCGGCGTTGTTGTCGAAATCAACGCAGAGACCGATTTCGTCGCCAAAAACGATGCTTTCCAGTCCTTTGTCGGTGGCGTAACCGAAGTTGTTCTGAAAAACGAAATTGCTGATGTTGAGGCTCTCAAGGCTCTCGCTTTCCCGGGAACCGGCCGTAATGTTGAAGAAGAGCTGACTCATCAGATCGCAACCATCGGCGAAAACATGAGCCTGCGTCGTTTTGCCCGCGTTGATGCCGGCGAAGGTGTTGTTGCTTCCTACGTTCATGGTGCCGGTAAGATCGGCGTTCTGGTTGAGCTGCAAACCGCTTCTGCTGATGAGCGTGTTGTCGAGCTTGGCAAGCAGATTGCGATGCACGTTGCTGCTGCAGCTCCTCAGTACCTTGTGCGTGATGAGGTTCCTGCCGACATCGTCGACAAGGAAAAAGAGATCATGCGCGTCAAGGCGATCGAAAGTGGCAAGCCAGAGAATATCGTCGACAAAATCATCCTCGGCCAGATCAACAAGTATTACGGCGAGGTCTGTCTGCTTGAGCAGGCGTTTGTTATCGATCCTGATCAGAAAGTCGGCAAGGTTGTCGAAGCACTTGGCAAGGAACTTGGTACTCCCATCAAGCTGAACAGCTTTGTCCGTTATCAGCTTGGTGAAGGTATTGAAAAAGAAGAAGGTGATTTCGCTGCAGAAGTTGCTGCCCTTAGCAAGTAAATCTCTGACACAGGAGAAGAGTTGTCGTGACTGCAACCAAGTATCAACGGATTTTGTTGAAACTGAGCGGTGAAGCGCTGGCTGGTGAACAAGGCTTCGGGATTGATCCCGAAGTCATCACCGGGATCGCTGCTGAAATCAAAGAGGTGGTCGACCTCGGTGTGCAGGTCGCTCTGGTTATTGGCGGCGGTAATATTTTCCGCGGTCTCGCTGCATCGTCCAAAGGGATGGATCGCGCCAGCGCCGATTATATGGGCATGCTGGCAACGGTTATGAACAGCCTGGCGATGCAGGATGCTCTGGAGAAGCACGGTGTTTCGACCCGGGTCCAGTCCGCGATCGAAATGCAGCAGGTTGCTGAGCCCTATATCCGCAGAAGGGCTGTCCGCCACCTGGAGAAGGGGCGTGTTGTTATCTTCAGTGCCGGAACCGGCAATCCATACTTTACCACCGATACCGCTGCCAGTCTCAGGGCGATGGAGATCAATGCCGAGGTCATTATCAAGGCGACCAAGGTTGATGGTGTCTATTCCGCTGATCCGAAAAAAGACAGCTCTGCCGTAAAGCTCCCCAATCTGACTTATATCGAGGTACTGCAGAAGGGGCTTCAGGTGATGGACGCGACAGCGACATCCTTGTGTATGGATAATGATCTGCCGATGATCATCTTTGATATGACCAAGTCTGGAAATATCAAAAAAGTCGTCATGGGTGAGCATATCGGAACGATTGTCAAAGGAGGGCACGATTAATGGTTAATGAAATTTTAGACGAAGCGCGCGAGTCGATGGATAAGGCTGTCGGCGCTCTTAAAAAGGAAATGACCAAGGTTCGTACCGGCCGGGCAAGCACCAATCTGCTGGATGATGTCAGGGTCGAATACTATGGCGTACCGACACCGCTCAGTCAGGTCGCAACACTTTCAGCCCCGGAGCCGCGTCTTCTCACGGTCCAGCCGTGGGAGAAAAACCTGCTTCCGGAGATTGAAAAAGCGCTGTTCAAGGCTGATCTTGGCCTGACCCCCTCTTCTGATGGTACTCTGATCAGGCTGCCGGTTCCGGCGCTGACCGAAGAGCGTCGCCGCGAGATGGTCAAGATTATCAAGCGCATGGCTGAAGATGCCAAGGTCTCTGTGCGGAATAGCCGCCGAGATGCCAATGAAAATCTGAAGATGCTGGAAAAAGAGAAAGAAATTACCGAAGATGAGCTTAAGCGAAGTGAAAAAGATGTACAGCAATTGACTGACGAATTCATCAGCACAATCGATGCTGTTGTGCAGAAAAAAGAACGAGAAGTCATGGAAATCTAAGCGACGTCTGTCGCGCATTATAAGGAGATCAATTATGGCTTTGAAAATTACAGACGAGTGTATCGGTTGTGGGACCTGTGTCGATACCTGTCCGGTCAGCGCAATTGTCGAGTCGGGTGATATCTATAAAATTACCGATGAGTGTACTGAGTGTCGCAGTTGCGTCGACAGTTGCCCCGTGAATGCGATTGTTGACTGATATTTTCTGACCACTGATCCGCAAAGGGCGTTTTTTAATAAAACGCCCTTTTTTTATTGGCTTGTCCGTGCTCTGCAGTTTGGATGAGGATTAACGAGAATGTCAAATCTTGAGTCGCCGTTAGAAACATGCTAGGTTTCCGGCTTGCGAAAAAAATATTGGACGTCTGGAATGGTAACTGAGATTAACACAGATAAAAACAGAGTAGTGAGGCATCTGGCGATCATCATGGATGGCAACGGACGTTGGGCTAAAAACCGGGGTCTGGAGCGTATTGCGGGGCACCAGCGCGGTGTTGATTCTGTGACTGCCGTTGTCGAAGAATGTCTCAAGCAGGGGATACGTTACCTAAGCCTTTATGCCTTCAGTTCTGAAAATTGGGGACGACCTCAGGATGAGGTCAATGCCTTGATGGAATTGCTGCTGCATTTCGTCAGACTGCAGCGTGACAAGATGCTGGAGAACGGAATTCGTCTCAAGGTCATCGGCGATGTGTCGAAGCTCAGTTGCCCCGTTCGCGATGCTCTGGAAGAAACCATGGCTGCAACCTCTGCAGGGGAGTGTCTGACCCTGACTCTGGCCCTGTCCTATGGCGGGCGGGATGAAATTGTTCGCGCACTGAAAAAAATGGCGGTTGAACTCTGTCAGGGGGAGCTTTCCATCGATGCCTTAAGCTCTGAGTTGCTCTGCGGATATCTGGACACCGCCGATCTTCCCGATCCGGACCTTCTGATCCGGACTGGTGGAGAAAAGAGGATCAGCAACTTTCTGCTCTGGCAATCCGCCTATACCGAACTCTATTTTACCGACGTACAATGGCCCGATTTTAATGCCGATGAGCTGAGCAAAGCTCTGCAGGACTTTCGGCAAAGAAATCGCCGTTTCGGCCTGATCGATGAACAGCTGACGTCCGAACAAAAGGAGAAATGCCATTAAACAACGTATTCTGACAGCAGCCGTTGCCGTACCGCTGCTGATACTTCTGGTTGTTTTTGGTTCGCCACTGATTTTTGCAGCGGTTGTCGCCGTGGCGCTGTTTCTTGGTCAGCTTGAATTCAATCGCATGTCTCTGGGGGCGGCACAGCAGCTGCCGCAGATCGTCGCTGCGCTTGCCGGAACAACCATTGTTCCGCTGCTCTACTTTCATCAGCAGGCTCTGCTTCTTCCCTGGGCTGTCTGTATCTTTTTGCTGCTGGCCCTGGTTTTTCTCTATCGGTTCAAAACCCTGACAGGGATTCATAACCAGTTCGGCTGGATCTGTCTCGGTCTGTTTTATCTGCCCGTTCTTTTCGGTCATTTGCTGTTGCTGCGCTTGGAGCCCTTCGGGCGGCAGTGGATTTTTCTGACCATGATGACGGTCATGTTCTGCGATTCTTTTGCCTATTTTGTCGGGCGCAAAATCGGACGTCACAAGCTCTACCCCTCGGTGAGCCCGAACAAGAGCGTTGAGGGCGGTATCGCCGGTCTGGTTGGTTCGGTCATTGCGGTGTTTATCGCCAAGGCTCTGTTTCTTCCTCAGATCGGCTGGCTGGACGGTTTAATCATGGGAGTAATCGTCAGTCTGCTCGGACAGTCAGGGGATCTGTTTGAGTCGCTCCTCAAGCGCGCCTGCGGTGTCAAGGATTCTGGCACCATGATTCCTGGCCACGGTGGTCTGCTCGACCGTCTCGATAGTCTTCTGTTTGCCTTCCCGGTGATGTACTACATTGTCAAATACGGTTACGGAGGCTGAGCCGTCGTTTGAAAACGCTGTCAATCCTTGGTTCAACAGGGTCGATCGGGGTCAGTACCCTGGAGATCGTCGCTGCTTTTCCCGACAAATATCGCGTTGCGGCGCTGACCGCCGGGCGGAATATCGATCTGCTTCAACGTCAGATCGAACTGTTCCGACCTCAACTGGCGGCTGTGCTCAACGAAGCAGATGCGCAGCGTCTGCGCGAACGCATAGCTGATCCGGCTGTTGAAATTGTCTGCGGAGTTGCCGGCTTGGTCCGCTGTGCGACACTGGCTGACGCGGATATGCTGGTTGCTGCAGTTGTCGGTGCCGCCGGCCTGATTCCGACCTTGGCTGCAATCAGGGCAGGCAAAGACGTTGCTCTGGCCAACAAGGAAACCCTGGTTATGGCCGGTGAGTTGGTCATGCGCGAAGTTGCCAGTCGGCAGGTGCGGCTGTTGCCGATCGACAGCGAGCATTCGGCGATCTTTCAGGCACTGGCCGGGCAGCGTCGCGAGGATGTCCGGAAGCTCATCCTGACAGCCTCCGGAGGCCCTTTCCTTGACTGGGATATCAGCCGTTTCGATGCCATTACCCCTGCAGCCGCACTGGCTCATCCTAACTGGGATATGGGGCGCAAGATCTCTATCGATTCCGCCACCATGATGAACAAGGGGCTGGAGGTTATCGAAGCCTTCTGGTTGTTCGGTTTTTCGGGCGATATGATTGACGTTCTGGTTCATCCACAGAGTATCGTCCATTCGATGGTGGAGTATCGCGACGGTTCGGTCGTTGCGCAGCTGGGTGCGCCGGATATGAAGACGCCGATCGCCTACGCATTATCCTGGCCGGAGCGCCTCGATCTGCCTCTGCCGCCACTTGATTTGTGTCAGACCGCTCAATTATCATTTGCACATCCGGATACTCAGCGTTTCCCCTGCCTTGACCTGGCTTTTCAGGCCCTGAGGCAAGGCGGGACGGCTCCGGCTGTCCTCAATGCGGCCAATGAGGTTGCCGTCGAGGCTTTTTTGAACAGTCAGTTATCGTTTGTCGAGATTCCACATTTGATTGAAACAGTGTTGGAGTCTCACCGGCCTGAGCCATTGACGACAGTCGAGCAGGTTCTGCAGATTGACTTGTGGGCACGTGCTGAAGCCAGGAACAGGCTCCAGGGAGGTTTTGCATGATTACAGTTGTTGCCGGCATTCTGATGCTCGGTGTTCTGGTCTTCGTTCACGAACTGGGGCATTTCGTTGTTGCCAAGCTGTGTGGCGTCAAGGTCCTGAAGTTTTCCCTCGGTTTCGGACCGAAGATCGTTGCCAAGCAGTATGGTGAAACCACCTATCAGCTCAGTGTCATTCCGCTTGGCGGCTATGTGCAGATGCTCGGCGAGGGGAACGGCGATCAGGGGGAGGGCTCTGAGCCGGAAGCGGCTGAGGCGCAGAGGTCTTTTGCCAACAAGCCGCTTTCCAGACGGCTGGCGATTGTTGCAGCCGGGCCGATTACCAATCTTGTCTTCCCCCTGATTGTTCTGCCGATCTCCTTTATGATCGGTGTTCAGATGCCGACCTATCTCGAAAAACCGGCAATGGTCGGCTATGTCGTTCCTGAGTCTCCGGCCGCTGTGCACGGTTTTCTGGCAGGCGACCTGATCCTGCAGGTCAACCAGGAGCCGGTTGCCAGCTGGAACGAGACCAATAAAAGTTTCGTCAACGAAGCCGGTTCGGCTCTGATTTTCAGTATTGCACGGGCTGATGAGCGGATTGAGCTGACCCTTCCCAAGGATAATGACAGCCTCGAGGGCCTCCAGGCGCTGGGCGTGTTGCCGGAACAGGCGCCGAGGGTCGGTGCCCTGGCTCCGGGGATGCCGGCTTCGATTGCCGGCCTGCAGGCGGGCGATCTTATTCTGAGCGTTGGCGGGCAAGAGATCTTGTCTTGGTATCAACTCTCCGGGGTCATTCAGGACATCGGCGCGGTTGAGACCGAGGTGGTGATCGAGCGCAGCGGCCAGCGACTGAGGGTGCAGGTCAAGCCGGCTCAGTCAGATGGACAGGGGAACTATCTGCTCGGTATCGGTCCCCAGACCGAGGTGGTGACTCAGCGTTATGGGCTGGGGGCTGCCATCCGCCAGGGTGCTCAGCGAACCTGGGAGCTGATCGATCTGACGGTCGTCTTTGTCAAGAAGATGTTTACCGGCAGTGTTTCCGCCAAGAACGTCGGAGGCCCGATTACCGTTGTCCAGGTTGCGGGGCAGGCGGCCCAATCCGGGATTTCTGCAATTTTTTCCGTCCTGGCCTTTATTTCCATTCAGTTGGGCATCCTGAATCTGTTGCCAATTCCGATTCTGGATGGCGGTCATATCCTCTTCTATCTGATCGAGATCATCTTCCGCCGCCCGGTATCCTTCCGGGTCAGGGAGATCTCGCAGCAGGTCGGCATGGCTCTGCTGCTGTTACTGATGGTCCTGGCTTTTTATAACGATATCGACCGCATTGTCGGTTTTTCGAGGCTGTTTGGTTGATGATGGCGAATGATTTACGCGTTCTGGCCCTTGATAGCTCGTCTCTGACCGGCAGTATCGCCCTCTGTCAGGGGGATGTTCTGGTTGCGGAATCGCTGTTGAATGTGCGCAGCACTCACAGTGAAAAGTTGCTTCAGCAGATCGACTTGCTGCTGGGTGAAGCTGGCTGGACTCTCGCTGACATCGACCTGTATGCGGTTGTTACGGGTCCAGGCTCCTTCACCGGGCTGCGTATCGGTCTGGCAACGGTCAATGGCCTGGCCCAGGTTCATGGCAGACCCGTTGTCGGTGTGACCTCGCTGGCGGCGGTGGCGATGAATCTGCCGTTGCTTGCAGATCCGTTCTGTGTCTTTCTGGATGCCCGCAAAAAAGAGGTCTATGCTCAGCTTTTTCAGTGGCGGGAGGGTCGGCTGACCGCTTTGGGTGAGCCGACGGTCTGTCCACCTCGGGACTTACTGGAGAGTCTGGATTTGCGCAGCGTCGCCCTTGTCGGCGATGGGGTGCGGCTCTACCGGTCACTGATCGACGAACAGCTTGGCGCGAGGGCTCAGATACCGCCTTCCTGCAG
The DNA here is from genome assembly GCA_963676795.2 of Geopsychrobacteraceae bacterium. Taxonomy (GTDB): domain Bacteria; phylum Desulfobacterota; class Desulfuromonadia; order Desulfuromonadales; family Geopsychrobacteraceae. The sequence goes on from CAXXTB010000002.1 coordinate 1,113,279, forward strand.
TCATCAGATCCGGGCTGCCAGTGCTGCCTGGCTGGCTCTGCTTGATTATGGTCAGAGAGGCGGAAAATGTATTGAAATTCCGCTTCCGACCTATGTCAGACCTTCAGATGCCGAGCTGAATTTGCACGCCAAGGCGAGTTGTTCTTCAGGGGGTTAATAGTTGACAATTCGGCTTCGATTTGGTTAATTGAAAGCGTCATTTTCACACATTCTTAAAGCGGAGGAGCCAATGGAAATTGAACAGTCTCTGTTGCAGGACCTAATCGAAACAAATCCCCGTTTCCGCATGCTTTACGAAGAACACAGTATTTTTGAGAAACAGCTTGACGCGTATGAGAATAAGTCCTATCTCTCCCCTCAGGAAGAACTCGAAGTGTCTAAAGTGAAAAAATTGAAACTGGCCGGCCGTGACGAGATGGAAAGGATTGTGCAATCTGCTCATGCCTGATCCCTGTCTTGACATGGGGTGAAAGATACAGCAAAGGGTTTAAGCTGCGGCTTAAACCCTTTGCTGTATCTTTCTGTCCCTATCGAAGCACTGTCTGCCGGTGTTTATGATAGATGGCATGTAAGCAACTCTTTGAAACGGTAACTCAATCACACGAAATATATAGGAACTCAAGATGGAATTAACCGGATCCCAGATCCTCCTCGAAGCGCTTAAGTGTGAAGGTGTTGAAACAATTTTCGGCTATCCGGGTGGCGCTGTCATCAATATCTACGATGATCTGTATGACTGCTCTATCAATCATATTATGACCCGTCACGAACAGGCGGCCGTTCATGCTGCAGACGGTTATGCCCGGTGTACCGGAAAGGTGGGCGTCGCTCTTGCGACCAGCGGCCCTGGTGCGACCAACACGGTAACCGGTATTGCGACCGCTTATATGGATTCGATCCCGATGGTTATCATTACCGGTCAGGTGCCGACCCCGCTGATTGGCAATGACGCTTTTCAGGAGGCGGATATGTGCGGGATTACCCGTCCCTGCACCAAGCACAACTTCCTGGTCAAGGATGTGCGCGATCTGGCCAAAACCATCAAGGAAGCCTTTTATATCGCCCGGACCGGACGCCCGGGACCGGTTCTGGTCGATCTGCCGAAAGACGTACAGATCAGCAAGTGCAGGTTCGTTTATCCGGATACTGTCAGCCTGCGTGGCTATAAGCCGACCTACAGCGGCAATCCGCGTCAGATCGAAAAAGCTGCCAGGATGATGGCTCAGGCGCAGCGGCCGGTGCTCTATATCGGCGGCGGTATCAACCTGTCCGGAGCCAATGAGGAGCTGCGCAGGCTTGCCGAGATGACCAGAATTCCGGTGACGACAACCCTGATGGCGATGTCGGCATTTCCCCAGCGGCACGAACTGGCGCTTGGTATGCTCGGTATGCATGGAACCTTTTATGCCAATATGTCGGTGACAGAATGTGATCTGCTGATAGCCGTCGGCGCCCGTTTCGACGATCGTGTTACGGGTCGGATTGACTGTTTTGCCGACAAGGCAAAAATTATTCATGTCGATATCGACCCGACAACGATTCGCAAGAACGTCGAAGTCGATCTGCCGATCGTCGGCGACCTGAAGGATGTGCTCGGCAAGCTTTGTCAATGCCTTGAGCAGGCACCGGATCAGTTGGAAGCGCTGCAGCAGACAACTGAAACCTGGCGTGCCACTATCGCAGGGTGGAAAGAGAGCCATCCAATGTCCTATCGTTCGACCAAGTCGATCATTAAGCCGCAGTATGTTATCGAAAAGCTGCGTGAACTGACTGATGATGACGCGATAATAACCACAGAGGTCGGTCAGCACCAGATGTGGACCGCCCAGTTCTTCAGCTTCAGCCAGCCGCGGACCTTCCTGACCTCGGGTGGTCTGGGGACCATGGGCTTCGGCCTGCCGGCGGCACTTGGCGCCCAGGCTGCCTATCCGGAGCGGCAGGTTATCGATATTTCTGGTGACGGATCGTTTCAGATGAACTCTCAGGAACTCGCTACCCTGGTTCAGTACGGTCTGCCGGTCAAGATTGCCATTCTCAATAATAACTATCTGGGGATGGTGCGTCAGTGGCAGCAGTTGTTTTTCGACAAGCGCTACAGTCAGACTCCGATGGAGCTGCCGATCGATTTCGTCAAGCTTGCTGAGGCCTACGGCGCTACCGGTCTGCAGGCAACCAAGGTCGAAGAGGTTGAAGAGGTGATCCGTAAGGCACTGGCAACGCCGGGTCCCGTACTGATGAACTTCAAGGTCGCCCGCGATGAAAATGTCATGCCGATGGTTCCTGCCGGCAAGGCGATTCATGAGATGGTTCTGGCATCCTGATCTTTTTAATACGACCCGCTGTTGGGTTGGAGGCATTTAGATGAAACACACGATTTCTGTTCTTGTTGAAAATGAATTCGGCGCCCTGTCACGTATCTCCGGGCTGTTTTCCGGGCGGGGCTTCAATATCGAGAGTCTCTCCGTGGCTCCGACGCTCGATCCGGAAGTCTCCCGCATGACGATTGTCACCAGGGGGGATGACCGGATTCTGGAGCAGATCACCAAGCAGCTCAACAAGCTGATTTCAACGATCAAGGTTGTTGATTTTACCGGAGAAGATTTCCTCGAACGGGAGCTGGCGCTGATCAAGGTATCGACAGATGCCGAGAACCGTGCTGAAGCACTGAGGATTGTCGACATTTTCAGGGCCAAGGTCGTTGATGTGACACCGAAGTCCTATACCATCGAGATTACCGGCGCTCCGGCCAAGGTCGACGGCATTATCGAGCTGCTGCGTCCAATGGGAATCAAGGAGATTGTTCGTTCCGGCCCGATTGCTATCGGTCGTGCCAAGACTGTCGCTGGTTAATGCAACCTTTACCCGAAAGAGTTCCGCAATGAAAAATCAGAACCAACCCATTGCCCTGGAAGGCTACCCCTTCATCGGCCTGTTCGCCTTCATTACGCTGGTTTTTGCACTGCTGGGATGGACCCTTCTGACCATTCTCCTGCTGGCGCTGACATTGTTCAGTGTCTACTTTTTCCGCAACCCGGAGCGCGTCGTTCCGGCCGGAGACAAGCTGGTCGTTGCCCCGGCTGATGGCAAGGTGATTTTCGTCGGTGAGGTCGATGAGGATCGCTACTTCAATGAGCGGGTCACCAAGGTCAGTATTTTTATGTCGGTTTTCAACGTTCACGTCAACCGGGTCCCCTGCTCGGGCAAGGTTGTAGATATGTTCTACAACAAGGGGCAGTTCGTCAATGCCTCCTATGACAAGGCGAGCAAGGTCAATGAGCAGTCGGGCATCCTGCTCGAAGCTGAGAACGGAGAGCAGATTCTTTTCGTTCAGATCGCCGGCCTGATCGCACGGCGGATTGTCACCTATCCTGTCATCGGTGATCTGCTGAAACGCGGTGAGCGTTACGGGCTGATCCGTTTCGGCTCGCGCGTAGATCTCTATTTCCCCAAGACCGTTGATGTTGCCGTAACCCTCGGTGAGCATACTGTCGCCGGCGAAACGGTTATAGGGACGCTATCGTGATCGATGATACTTCGAAAACTGAAAAACGCGAAAATTTGCGCAAGGGTGTCTATATCCTGCCCAACTTGATTACTGCCTGCGGCCTGTTTTCAGGTTTTTATGTCATTATTGCCGCGACGGACGGTAATTTTCTGCGCGCAGCCTGGTTTATTCTGCTGGCCGCTATTTTCGATGGCATGGATGGCAAGGTTGCCCGTCTGACCGGGACCTCAAGCAAGTTCGGTGTGGAGCTGGACTCCCTCGCTGACGTCATTGCCTTTGGTGTGGCGCCGGGTGTGCTGCTCTATGTCTGGGCTCTGCGCCCCTTCGGTAAGCTCGGCTGGCTGGCGGCCTTTATCTACGTTATCTGTGGGGCGCTGCGCCTGGCCCGCTTTAACGTCCAGGTGGCAACGGTTGAGTCGCGGCGTTTTGTCGGCATGCCGATCCCCGGGGCCGCCTGTATTGTCGCCACCTGCGTTTTGTTGTTTTACGAGCTTGGCGGAACGGGCACTATCAAGAAGTTCTCGATGGTCGTGCTGGTCTTCCTGCTTGCTTTCCTGATGGTCAGCAATGTCAAGTATTTTTCCCTTAAAGATCCGGAGCTGTTCAAGCGTCAGCCGTTCATTATGCTGGTTCTGGCGATCGTTCTGCTAATCGTAATTGTCGCCAAGCCGGAGGTGGTGCTGTTTCTGATCGGTATGGCGTATCTGGTGTCGGGGCCGATCATGTATCTGTTTGATTTGCGTAAACGCCAACGCAGGCGCAAGGATCCGACGGATAAGGAACCGCCGTCGGCGGCGCAGCAACCAGATAAAATGACTTGACTTGGCGGGGCGAATTAGGGTTCTATCACTTTGTTGTGCAAATGCGATGAAGAGGAGTAGTAGGTGTTTCCTTCCGTTTCAGAGAGCCGGTGGTTGCTGCAAACCGGTACGGAAGACCGCTGAACTCGCCTTGGAGCAGCAGTGAATGAAGCCTTTGGTTAGTTCCTGTCGTGAGCCTGCGTAAAGGGCTAAACAAGGTTTGCGGCTCAGGCTGCGAACAAATCAGGGTGGTACCGCGAAGTGAAGCTCTCGCCCCTGTCTGACAGGGGGAGGGCTTTTTTATTATCTCGAAGACGAAAGGGGGTGGTTCTGAAGTGGAATCCGACCTGGGTGAGCTAGAAAACGGAACAACGTGGAGAAACCTCGAACTGCCCCGAACAAAATGATGGGCTGCTGAACAAAGGAGTCTGACATGAGTCAAACAGACAGAGTTATTATTTTTGACACCACCTTGCGTGACGGAGAGCAATCTCCGGGCGCCAGTATGAATATCGAAGAAAAGTTGCGCATTGCTCATCAGCTGGAGCGGCTGAATGTCGATGTCATTGAGGCCGGTTTTCCGATCGCCTCCGATGGTGACTTCGAAGCTGTCAGGCGGATTGCCCAGGAGATCAAGGGGCCGGTCATCGCCGGACTTTCCCGGGCCGGCGAAAAGGATATCGATCGTGCCTGGCAGGCGTTGAAGTATGCCGGTGAGCGCAGTCGTATTCATACCTTCATCGCGACCAGCGACATCCATATGCAGTACAAGCTGAAGATGAGCGAGGAGCAGGTTTTTTCTACGGCGATCGCCGCGGTGAAAAGAGCGAAAAGTTATACCGACAATGTTGAATTCTCAGCCGAGGATGCGACCCGCACTCGCCTGCCGTTTCTGGCCAGAATTGTCGAAGCGGTCATTGAGGCCGGAGCGACGACGGTCAATATTCCAGATACCGTCGGTTATACGATTCCGTCCGAGTATTTCAATATTATCAGCTACCTGAAGCAGAACGTGAGCAATATCGACAAGGCGATCATCTCGGTCCATTGTCACGACGACCTCGGACTGGCTGTCGCCAATTCGCTGGCTGCCATTCAGGCTGGAGCGCGTCAGGTCGAATGTACCATCAACGGAATCGGTGAGCGAGCCGGCAACTGCTCCCTTGAAGAGATTGTCATGGGCTTACGCACCCGTCACGATATTCTGCCCTATACGACCGGGGTCGTCACTGAGCAGATTACCCCGTCGAGCAAGTTGTTGTCGACCATCACTGGCCTTCTCGTACAACCGAATAAGGCGATCGTCGGTGCCAACGCCTTCGCTCACGAGTCGGGAATCCATCAGCACGGGATGCTGATGGAAAAATCGACCTACGAGATCATGACCCCGGAATCGGTCGGCCTGCAGCAGACCAAGCTGGTGCTTGGCAAACACTCCGGCCGCCACGCTTTTATTGACAGAATCAAGCAGCTCGGTTATGACCTGTCTGCCGAAGAAACAGAAAAGGCTTTCGTCCGTTTCAAGTCCCTTGCTGATATCAAGAAGGATATTTACGACGAAGATATTGATGCCATCGTCGCTGATGAGGTGCTGAGGGTTCCGGAAACCTACAAGCTGATTCAGATGAATGTCAGCTCCGGCTCTTTTGCCGCGCCGACGGCGACGGTTGAGATGGAGATCGGTGGCAAGGTCAAAAAGACAGCCGTAATGGGTGATGGACCGGTCGATGCAACCTTCAAGGCGATCAAGAAGCTGACCAAAAGTACCGCGCCGTTGCTGACCTTTACCGTCGGCGCGATCACCGGCGGTACCGACGCGCAGGGGGAATGTACCGTACGCCTGCAGTGTGAGGATGGCAGTGAAGTGCTCGGTCAGGGAGCCCATCCGGACATCATTGTGGCCAGTGCCAAGGCCTATATCAATGCATTGAACAGGATTGCCAACCGTATCCAGCGAACTGATATGGTTACGCCTTAGAAATGCGACTACATAGAGAAGAGTGAAAAGGAGTTTTCATGGGAAAGACATTAGCTGAAAAGATATTTGACAGCCATCTCCGCGATGAGCCGTTTCCAGGGGCCAAGGTTCTCAATATTGACCGCGTCCTCTGTCATGAAATAACCACCCCGGTTGCCCTGTCGGACCTGGTCTGGCGCAACAAGGACCGGGTTTTCGATCCGGAGAAAATCAAGGTCGTTATCGACCACGTAACCCCGGCCAAGGACAGCAAAACCGCGATTCAGGGCAAGATCCTGCGCGACTGGTGCCGTCGTCACGAAATTCCCGATTTCTTCGATGTCGGCCGTAACGGTGTCTGCCATGCGTTGTTTCCTGAGAAGGGTTTTATCCGTCCGGGTTTCACCGTCATCATGGGTGACAGCCATACCTGTACTCACGGGGCTTTCGGGGCTTTTGCCGCCGGTGTCGGCAGTACCGACCTTGAAGTTGGTATCCTCAAGGGGGTCTGTTCGTTCCGTGAACCGGAAACCATTCGCATCAATCTGAACGGTGAGCTGTCCAGGGGGGTTTACGCCAAGGATGTCATTCTCCATGTCATTTCCCTGCTCGGCGTCAATGGTGCGACCGACAAGGTTATCGAGTTCCGCGGTCCGATCGTCGATCAGATGAGCATGGAAGCCCGTATGACCCTGTGTAACATGGCCATCGAAGCCGGCGGTACCTCCGGTGTCTGTATGCCTGACATGGTTACCGTCGAGTACCTCTGGCCGTTCATCAAGGATGAATATTCAAGCAAGGAAGCCGCGCTCGAAGACTATCAGCAGTGGGTTTCTGACGAGGATGCTTCTTATGTCAAGGTGATCGATATTGACGTTTCCGTCCTTGAGCCGAAGGTCACTTACGACTACAAGCCCGATTGCGTCAAGGATGTCAAGGAGCTGGCCGGAACTCCGGTCGATCAGATCTACATCGGCACCTGTACCAACGGTCGTATCGAGGATCTGCGTCAGGCTGCCGAAGTTCTCAAAGGGAAGAGGATCGCTGATTCGGTGCGCGCTATCGTCTCTCCGGCAACCCCGAAGATCTACAGCGATGCTTTGGCTGAAGGGCTGATCCAGATCTTTATGGATGCAGGTTTCTGTGTCACCAATCCGACCTGTGGTGCCTGCCTGGGGATGAGTAATGGTGTTCTTGCCGAGGGCGAGGTCTGTGCTTCAACCAGCAACCGTAACTTCAACGGCCGGATGGGTAAGGGCGGTATGGTTCACCTGATGAGCCCGGCAACTGCCGCTGCGACAGCCTTGACCGGTGTCATTACCGACGCCAGAACCCTTTAATCGATCAGGAGAGAAACAATGCAGAAGACTTTTGGTGGATCGGCAATCTTTCTTGATCGATCCGATATCAATACCGACGAAATTATCCCGGCCAAGTACCTGGTCGAAGTGACCAAGGACGCCCTGCGTCCATTTATCCTCGAGGATCTGAAGCTGGACGGTTTCGATCCGAAAGGGGAGGCCCTGAAGGATGCCAAGGTTGTCGTAACCCGCGAGAACTTTGGCTGCGGTTCATCCCGTGAGCATGCTCCCTGGGTTTTTGAGGTGAATGACATTCACACCATCATCGCCGAAAGCTATGCGCGGATCTTCCGCCAGAACATGTTCAACTGCGGTATGCTCGCCATCGAACTGCCAAAAGCCGATATCGATGAGCTGGTCGCGCTGCAGCAGCGGGGGGCCGTGAATATCTCTGTCGATCTTGATGCTCAAACAGTTACGGCAACGGCCGGTAGCGAAACCAAAAGCTATAAGTTCGAGATCAGCCAGTTCGATAAAGCCCTGGTTGAAGCTGGTGGCTGGGTTGAATTTGCCGACTCCCGTTATTAGTATTACGTAGCTACCATGAATGTTGAGGCAGCCGTCCTGCGGCTGCCTTTTTTCTTTGTTGTCCCTGCGGTGGCAACGGTTCAAAAAAGTTTGACAAAAAAATGACCGCTTTCTATAGTTTTAGCCGTTTTGACTCGGGGCTCCGGCTCGGGTCTTTCTGAATGGGAGATATAATATCATGTCGACAAACTACAAAGTTGCAGTACTGCCTGGTGATGGTATCGGGCCTGAGGTTATGAACGAAGCGTTGAAGGTTCTCGACGCTATCGAAAAGAAGTATGACGTCACTTTCGAGCGTACCTTTGCCAATGTCGGCGGTGCCGGTATCGACAATGAGGGGAAAGCTCTGCCACAGACCACGATCGATATCTGTAAAGCCTCTGATGCGATTCTGTTCGGCAGTGTCGGTGGCCCGAAGTGGGAAACTCTGCCTCCTGACGAGCAGCCGGAGCGTGGCGCTTTGCTGCCTCTGCGTAAGATCTTCGGGCTGTTCTGCAACCTGCGTCCGGCGATCATCTTCCCGGCTCTGACCGGTGCTTCCAGCCTCAAGCAGAGTGTTGTCGAAGGCGGTTTCGATATCCTGGTTGTGCGTGAGCTGACCGGTGGCATCTACTTCGCTCAGCCGAAGGGGATCGAGGGGGAAGGTGCTGAGCGGACCGGTTTCGATACCATGAAATACAGCGAAGCTGAGGTCGAGCGTATTGCCCATGTTGCCTTTGAAGCCGCTCGCAAACGTAACAAGAAGGTCTGCTCTATCGACAAGGCCAACGTCCTGTCGACTTCCATCGTCTGGCGCCAGGTCGTTGAACGGGTCGCCAAGGAATATCCGGATGTTCAGGTCAGCCATATGTACGTCGATAACGCTGCCATGCAACTGGTCCGCTGGCCGAAGCAGTTCGATGTTATGCTCTGCGGCAACATGTTTGGTGATATTATCTCCGATGAAGCTGCAATGCTGACCGGTTCTCTCGGTATGTTGCCATCGGCTTCTCTGGCTGAAGGCCGCTTCGGCATGTTTGAGCCTTCAGGTGGCAGCGCACCGGATATCGCCGGCCAGGGGATTGCCAACCCGATCGCCCAGATTCTCTCCGCATCGATGATGCTGCGTTACTCCTTCGGAATGGTCGAGGCTGCTGATTCGATCGATGCCGCTGTCGAGAAGGTTCTCAATGACGGCTACCGTACCGGTGATATCTACCAGGGCGGTGCCGAAGAGAAGAAGGTTAATACGGTAGAAATGGGTGACGCGATCGTTGCCCGTCTTGCCTGATAACCACCTATGAGCCGCGGCAGGACTTGCGGGTTCTGTTGCGGTTTTTTTTCTGGTGAGGCGTAATGACGGAGGGGCTCTTTATTCCGGGCGAAGGACTCTATTATCGGCTCGACCCACGGCTCAAGCTGGTTGTGACCCTGGTCCTTATGATTGCGCTCTTCTCGGCGAACAGTTTCGTACGGCCCCTGCTGATCTTTCTGGCCTGGCTTGCTTGTTCCTCTCTGAATGCCGTCAAGCTCAGGCAGTTATGGAAATTTGTAAGATTGCTCCGCTGGCTGCTCATTTTTACCCTGCTGCTTCATCTGTTGCTGACCCCGGGGCGAGCGCTGCTGGGCAGCAGTTGGGTGAGCTATGACGGATTGCTGCGGGGTGTGCTGATCGATTTTCAGCTGATCATGGCCGTTGGTTTGTCTCTTGCTCTGGCCTGGACAACTCATCCCGTGCAGTTGGCCAAGGGCGGTGCGTCTCTCTTGGCGCCACTGCAATATCTCAGGGTGCCGGTCAGGGAGATTGCCGACCTGGTTCCCCTGGTGCTCTATTTTATCCCGTCATTGCAGCAGGAGGTTGAGCGGCTGAAGCGGGAAGAGCCCGAGGCGGGTGACGCGGCTCATTCGCTCTGGGATCGCTGGCAGTTGAAGCTGGAAATCCTGATCGGACGGATGCTCGACCGTGGAGACCAGTTGGCCCGGCAGATTGCCAGTGGTGAGGATTATTTGGCTGGAACGCTTCAGGATCGACCGCTCGTTTTTGATCGGACCAGTGCTCTGGCCGCTGTCGGCGGACTGGTCTTCTGTGCTGTTCTGTTTATGGTGTGAGATGATCAAGGTTAAGTTGACGGTCGCCTATGACGGCACCGACTATGTCGGTTGGCAGTATCAGCCTAACGGTGTTGCTGTTCAGCAGTGTCTGGAACAGGCGCTGGCCAAGTTGACGGGGCGGGTGCATGCCGTGTATTCCTCCGGGCGTACCGACGCCGGTGTCCATGCTTTGGGTATGGTTTGCCATTTTCAGACCGAACGTCAACTGCCGCTCAGGGCCTGGCGTGAAGGCTTGAACAGTCATCTGCCGCAGGATATCGCGGTACGCGAGGCTGAATTTGTCGACCCTGAATTTCATGCCCGTTTCAGTGCTGTTGGCAAGCACTATCGTTATACGATCCTGCGTGATGCCATCCGTCAGCCGCTCGAACGACGGACCAGCTGGCAGGTCAAAGCCGTGCTGGACCTTGACCTGATGCGTCAGGCTGCGAAAGCTCTTGTCGGTCGCCACGACTTTGCGGCTTTCCGGACAACTGGCTGTGCTGCTGAAACGACGATCCGTGAGATCTTTTCTGTCGTGATATTCGAGCAGGGAGACATGCTGCTTATCGATGTGTGCGGCGCAGGGTTTCTGAAGAATATGGTGCGCATGATTGTCGGAACCCTGGTCGAAATCGGACGGGGTAAGCGCGCTCCTGAAGTCGTCGCCGGGATGCTGCAAAAACCTGAAAAATTCCCGCCTGCACTGACCGCACCGGCGCATGGGCTCTGTCTTGTCAGCGTCAGCTACTGAAATCGGATAAATAGCCCATTTGCTGATCTGAACCGGGAGCTGAATTATGCTCAAGAATTTACTTGACAGGTCGGGGGGACTCGGATAGATTTACCGCTTTGTGAGCCCCACAAACCCTTTAGAGAAATAGTTTTGGAGAGGAATGCGATGAGTACACTGGTCGCTAAGGAACAGGACATAAAGAGACAGTGGTACGTTGTCGATCTGGAGGACGTTGTTCTTGGTCGTGCAGCTACCGAGATTGCCCGTGTTTTGCGCGGAAAGCATAAAGCAATTTTTAGCCCGAGCGTTGACACTGGCGATTTTGTCATTGTTCTTAATGCTGACAAGGTCAAAATGACCGGAAATAAACTGGCTGCAAAGAAATATTACAGCTATTCCGGATACATGGGTGGTCTGAAAGAGATTACTGCGGAGAAACAACTGCAGAAAAAACCTGAGATGGTCGTACAGGCTGCTGTTAAAGGGATGCTGCCGAAGAACAAACTCGGCCGCCAAATGTTCCGTAAACTCAAGGTCTATGCTGGTGGTGAGCATCCACACACTGCCCAGCAGCCTAAAGAATTGAAGTTTTAACCAGGGAGATAGCTAGATGGCTGAGCAGAAGTTTTATGCAACTGGTAAAAGAAAAACATCGATCGCCCGCGTCTGGATGAAGCCGGGAACCGGTGTTATCACCGTCAACAAGCGTCCTCTGGATGATTTTTTTGGTCGCGAGACCTCCAAGATGGTTGTCCGTCAGCCGCTTGAACTGACCGAGAACATGGGTAAGTTCGATATCAGCGTCAACGTCTGTGGCGGTGGTGCTTCCGGACAAGCTGGTGCTATCAAGCACGGCATCACCAAGGCTCTGCTTGAGGTTGATCCTGCCCTGCGTGACGTCCTCAAAAAAGCTGGTTTCATCACCCGTGACAGCCGCGTGAAAGAACGTAAAAAATACGGTCGCGCTGCTGCTCGCCGGAGTTTCCAGTTCTCCAAGCGTTAATCGATCTGTCGTTTACGCGGAGATTGCAATACTGTCAAAAGGGAAGCCCACTGCGGGTTTCCCTTTTTTCGTTAAGGAGATGGTTATGATCAAGGTCGCTGTTGTTGGGGCCAGTGGTTACACTGGCGTTGAGCTGTTGAGAATTCTTGTCGGTCATCCGCAAGTCGAGATTGTCTGTGTGACCTCGCGGCAGCATGAGGGAGTGCCTATCAATCAGGTCTTCCCGTCTCTCACCGGTTTCTGCAATCTGGCCTGTGAGTCGCTCGACGTTGCCCGTATTGTCGAGCGCGCCGATCTTGTGTTTACTGCTCTGCCGCACAAGTCGGCCATGGCGGTTATTCCTGACTTTCTGGCAGCTGGCTGCAGGGTTGTCGATCTGTCAGCAGACTATCGGCTAAAAGATCAGGCTGTATACGAAAAGTGGTACCAGCAGCACAGCAGTCCGGAATTGTTGTCCAAGGCTGTTTACGGTTTGCCGGAGCTCTATCGTGAGCAGGTCAAATCGGCGACTCTGGTTGCCAATCCCGGTTGCTATCCGACCAGTATCATTCTTGGTCTCGCTCCGCTGCTCAAGCACGGACTGATCGACACCACCACCCTGATTGCGGACAGTAAATCAGGAACCAGCGGGGCCGGTCGGAGCGCCAAGCAGGGGAGTCTGTTCTGTGAGGTGAATGAAGGATTCAAAGCCTATTCCGTCGGTGCTCACCGCCATACCCCCGAAATCGAACAGGAGTTGTCGCTGCTGGCAGGTGCTCAGGTCGAGCTGAACTTCACGCCGCATCTGTTGCCGATCAACCGGGGTATCTTGTCGACAAATTACGCAAAGCTGACCAAAAAGACGTCGACTGCCGAACTGCTGGATCTCTATCGGGAGTTTTATCAGGGGGAGAGCTTCGTCCGTATCATGCCGGGGGGCGAATTGCCAAATGTCGCTTACCTGTCCGGAACCAATTTCTGTGATATCGGCCTGGTCAGTGACGAGCGGACCGGCAGGGTGATTGTCGTTTCTGCCATTGATAATCTGGTCAAGGGAGCCGCCGGACAGGCGGTACAGAACATGAACGTTCTCTTTGGTTTCAAGGAATCGCTGGGGCTGGCGATTGTTCCGACATTTCCCTGATCATCGCTTTGTGCATATCCTGCTGGCATTTTCCTGGTACAGTAGGTAGTATTTGTAGCTAATTTTATTGGCAATTTCTATTGTTGAGGTCGTATGCTGGACTCCGGTCTTCAGGTTCTTGGCTGTCAGGTTGAAGAGCTGGTCGCTTCAAATTCTGTCTACGATACTTATTCCGTCACCGCCGCTGATGGAACAAGATGTCGTTTGCTGCTTTTTTTTACAGAAGATCTGAAAGAGAAGTCGCGCAGACAGTCTGCGACTGCGCTGGTGGCCCGGCTCGAAGGACAGGATTTCGCTCAGATTGCTCTACCTCTTGGTGCAGATGAGGTTAGCGATCATTTCGTCTGCCTCTGGCCAGAGTATAGCGGTCCTGCATTGTCAGAGCTGGATGACTTGCCACTGCCAATGGACCGGGCTCTTGCTCTGGTCCGTCAGATTGCAGCGGCACTGATAGCTCCACATATTGTCGACTTCACTCATGGTGCCCTGTCGCCGCAGAATGTCCGCCTGCTGGATCATGATGTGCTGCTTTTTGATTTTGCGCTGGGTAAAATTGCCCCCCTTGATTTCAATTCCGGGATAGACCCCCAGTGTATCAGTCCGGAGCAGGTCCGCGGTGAAGCATACGGGCAGCCAGCTGATGTCTATGCCTTGGGTTGTATCCTCTATTTCCTGTTGACGGGCACTCCGCCCTTTAATGAAAAAGAGCCTTTTTATATTGCCGTGCAGCGCCTGCACGAAAATTTTCCCAAGCTGCCAGATTCGCTGCAACAGTGTCAGTCGCTCCTCGACAGGATGGTTGCTGCGCTCCCAGAACAGCGTCCGGATGCTGCGGAGATCGTTGCTGAAATCGATCAACTGTTCGAGGTCCGGTCTGCAACTGAACAGGATACGGTGTACAGCGACGAAGTCGGGGGGCAACGCGAAACTGATGTCGTTGCTGAGGTGGATGAGTATCTGAGCTCAGATATTGCCGCCAAGATTGAAGCGCGCCTTATGGCCTTGGAAGAGGACTCTGCTCCGGTGGAGGCGTCGGACAAAGCAACTTTTGTTCAACAGGGGGCCGATTCCGCTAATCTGGGTTACCGGGAGAGCGGGAGGCGAGACTCACGCTGGAGGCCCGTGTTTCTGTTGCTGTTGGGGGTTGTTATCGGTGTCGTTGTTTATGCTCTCTACAGCGATCAGCCGAGCGGATCCGGAGGGCGCTCGGTTACAGCTGAGGATCCCCTTCTCTCTGAATTGCAGGACGCCATTGGTCTGTGGCGGAATCAGGAGACGCAAGCTGCCGTTGTGCGCTTGCTCGGTCTGATCCAGGACTATCCTGAAGATCCGCGTGCCTATAATGATCTTGCGGCAATTCGAGTCGCCCAGGGGAACTACGAAGAGGCTCGTGCTCTGCTGGAGCGGGCTCTGAATACCAGCAGTGATTATGCAACGGTCTATAATAATCTGGCTGCCATCTACAGCGAGATGGCCAGAGTCTCTTATGGCAGAGCTCTGCAGTTGAGCGATGAAAAACGGAACTTCACTCTTGCGCTTATCCCTCAGTCAAATGACCCCTCTGTTGTTTTGCCGGGATCCGCGCTGGACAACCCTGACGCCACAGCTGCCGTGTCAGAGGTTGTCCCTGTCAGCGAGCCGCAGACCGTTGTTGTCGTTGCGGCTGAGAAAACCGTTCCGGAGAAGCCACCGGTCGTTCAGCCCGAAAAGGTAGCGACCTCCGTTGTGCCATCTGCCGAACTGCCAAGGGTGGCTTCGGAACCGGAGCAGGTGGCTCAGCAGCTGTCCTCCGATTCTTTCAGGGATGAGCCGCTGTCTGCAGAACTGTCTGCAGTTGAGACATTCCTCGCCTCCTGGGCCGAGGCCTGGTCGCGTCAGGATGTTGAGGCCTATCTTGCTCATTACGCAGGGGATTTTATTCCGCGTAGCGGGGTGGCAAGGGAGCGTTGGGAGCAGCAACGCCGTAGCCGTCTGGCAAACCCCTCGGCGATTCAGGTCACGCTGGAAAATTTCACTCTTGTTAAAAAAACAGGTGACCTATTGACCGTTGACGTCGAGCAGGTCTATGTCAGTGATGTCTATTCCGACCTGACGCGCAAGCGCTTTGAGTTACGCAAGTTGCCTGACGGATTCGAGATCGTTCGTGAGCATTCTCTTGAGGTGATTCGTTGAAAGTCAGACTGCCTCTCATTGTCATTGTTCTGATAGCACTGTTCGGCTTGACCGGAGCCAAGGTTGTTGCGCTCTGGCCTCAACAGGACCAGGCGCTGCTGGGACATGGCTTATCCCGCAACGCTGCCCCGGCGTTATCTCCTTTAGAGGAGGAGGCCTCCCGTCAAGCTGCGCTGATGACGCGCCTTGATAGGCGTCTTGAGGAGAATCCCGACGATTATGAGGCGAGCCTGCTCCGCGGTTTGCTGCTGTTTCAGCGTGGAGAGCTTGAGTCGGCTATTGCCGAACTGCGCGGCCTGGTTGCGCGGGCTCCCAAGTTTCAGCTGGCTCACCTGGTGCTGGGTGATCTGCTCAGTGCACGTTTCGACCAGGTTGACTCTTTTGGTATCCGGGCGCTGGCCGGCAAACTTGACGGTCAACAGGAAATCCGCATCGAGCAGTTGCAGAACGAGGCACGGGCGAGAATCCAGGGCTACCTGGCCTTGGTCGAAGGGGTTGAGGTGCCGCAGGCGTTGACCAGTCTGAGTGCTTCCGTCGCCTATGCGCTGATCGTCGACAAGAGCAAAAACCGGCTTTACGTCTTTTGCAACGCAGGTCCCGGCCTGCCACCTGAACTGGTTGATGATTTCTACATCGTCTTGGGCAAGAAGCCGGGGAACAAGCAGCATGAAGGCGATCTGAAAACCCCCGATGGAGTCTATCACGTCACCTCCTATCTGCCGGATGATAAGCTGCCGCCTCTCTACGGTAGCGGCGCCTTTCCGACCAATTATCCGAATGCCTTTGATCGCCGTCAGAACAAAAGTGGCAGTGGCATCTGGCTGCATGGAACTGAAAAGTCGCTTTACAGCAGACCGCCTCTCGACAGTGAGGGGTGTGTTGTCTTGACCAACGAGGAGTTTTCGCGCATCATCCCCTACGTTCAGGTTGGCAAGACCCCGGTGATCATCTCGGAGCAGGTTGCCTGGATTTCCAGTAGCGAATGGTTGCAGCAGAATTTTGAAATACAGGCCGTTCTGGAAGCCTGGCGCCAGAGCTGGGAAGCGGCCGATGCTGAAGCCTATCTGGCCAAGTATGCCAGGGATTTCTGGTCTGACCGCTACGATCGGACGAGCTGGGCGCGTTATAAAAAACAGGTGTTTTCAGGCAAAACCTATCAGAAGATCGATCTGAACGATGTTTCTATCCTGAGTTATCCTGCCAGTGAGCACTATCCTGAGATGAAACTGGTCAGTTTTGTTCAGAATTACCGGTCGAACAATTTCAGAGGGACTGTTGCCAAACAACTCTATCTGGTCAAGCGGGATAAAGACTGGAAGATTCTCTATGAAGGGGATCCCTGATTCCTGTTCAGGTCTGGATTTCAAGATCCTGAATCAGCTGATTCAGGTCCCAGCCATGGTATTCAGCGACAACCTCAAGCCTTTCGAAGAGCATTTCGCAGCAGACGCAGCTCCCTGATTTTTTGTCGTAGGCCTGAAAAACCTCGAGGGTGTCAGGCCAGTCACTGAGAATGTCGAGCAGGGTCATCTGGGCAGTAATCTCGGGCATCCTTGTTCTCCTGAAGATAATTTTACTTCAATCCTGAATCGGCTGCACTCAAGTGGCGCTTGAGGCTGGCGGCAGGGGGTGAAAAGAAATTGACAGAATCAACTTATCTATGATTCCCTAGACCGCTATTTGCATCAGATTCGGATATATTTATGTTTTTGGACGAATTCGACTATGAACTGCCGGAAGAGCTGATTGCTCAGTTTCCTGCTGAGCAACGAGACGCTTCGCGACTCATGTGCCTGCAGCGTGATACCGGTTTCGTCACATGTGGACAGTTTACAGACATTCCCGACTATTTTAAAGAGGGGGATGTCCTGGTTTTGAATAATACCATGGTGATTCCGGCGCGCCTGCTGGGCAACAAGCCAAGCGGCGGCAAGGTTGAGATACTGCTGGTTCGTCAGGCTGGCCGGGGGGATGCCTGTGACTGGTTGTGCCTGACCAAATCTTCGAAGCCGTTGAAAACGGGAGTTCGGATTGAGTTTGCGGAGAATTTTACGGCGCAGATTCTTGGTGAGGCAGAACCGCCGTACCGTCTAGTTCGTTTTGAATGTGGCGGTGACCTGTTCACTGAACTGGAGAGGATTGGCCATCTGCCGCTGCCGCCTTATATCAAGAGGGACGACAATCAGCAGGATCAGAACCGTTATCAGACGGTTTTTGCCCGGGAGAAGGGTGCCGTTGCTGCGCCGACGGCCGGTTTGCATTTCACCTCCGCCATTCTCGACCAGATCCGTCAGCGTGGAGTGCATATCTGCTCCCTGACCCTGCATGTCGGATTGGGGACCTTCCTGCCGGTCAGGGTCGAAAACGTGGCTGAGCACAAGATGCATGCGGAGTATTATTCGATCCCGCCTGAGACCGCTGAGGTGGTCAATCTGGCGCATCGCAACGGAGGGCGTGTTTTCGCGCTGGGGACAACCAGTGCCAGAGCGATGGAAACGGCTGCAACGGAAGACCGTCAGCTGCAGGCCGGTTCGGGGGACAGCGAAATCTTTATCTATCCTGGCTATGAGTTCAAGGTTGTCGACGCTCTGGTGACAAATTTCCATTTGCCGAAATCGACCCTGCTGATGCTGGTATCGGCGCTGGCCGGAAAAGACAATATCATGGCGGCCTATCGTCGCGCGGTTGAAGAGCGTTTCCGTTTTTTCAGCTATGGTGATTGCATGCTGATTATCTAATTTGATGGAAGTGACGTTTCGTGACTAAATTCAACTATACCTTGTTACACAAGGACTGTGTGACCAATGCCCGGCGGGGGCGTATCGAGACTCGCCGTGGCGTTATCGAAACTCCCGTATTCATGCCGGTTGGCACACTCGGTACCGTCAAGGGGATGTTGCCTGAGGCTCTTAACGATATCGGCGCCCAGATTATTCTGGCCAACACCTACCACCTTTTCCTGCGTCCGGGGCATGAGCTGATCAGAAATCTGGGTGGGCTGCACAAGTTCATGAACTGGCAGAAACCGATTCTGACCGATAGCGGCGGCTTCCAGGTTTTCAGTCTCGGCGAGATGCGCAAGATCACCGAGGAAGGTGCGACCTTTCAGTCGCATATCGACGGCAGTAGGCATGTCCTGACCCCGGAACTTTCCATTGAGGTTCAGCTTGCCCTCGATTCAGATATCATCATGGTTTTCGACGAATGTATTCCCCATCCATCGGAGCGCAAATACATCATCGATTCGACCAACCTTTCGGCACGCTGGGCCAAACGTTGTCGCGAGGTTCTGCCGGCCGGATCCGACAATGCGTTGTTCGGCATCGTCCAGGGTGGAATGGAGACCGACCTGCGCCGGATGAGTGTCGAACAGCTGCTGGAGATCGGTTTCGAAGGTTATGCGCTAGGCGGTCTGTCGGTCGGCGAGGAAACCTCGCTGATGTATGACATGATGGAGTTCAGTCTGCCGTTGTTGCCGGCCAATCAGCCGCGCTATGTCATGGGGGTCGGCACACCGGAGAATCTGGTTGAGGGGGTGGCAAGGGGCTGTGACATGTTTGACTGTGTCATGCCGACCCGCAACGCACGTAACGGAGTTCTGTTTACAAGTTTCGGCAAAATCAGTATAAAACAGGCACGCTATCGCGAAGATGATGCTCCGGTCGATCCCGAGTGTCAGTGTTATGTTTGCCGCAATTACAGTCGTGCTTATCTGCGCCATCTGTTTATGAGCGGTGAAATATTGTCATCGGTACTTAACACTCACCACAATCTGCATTATTATCAGCAGCTGATGGCTGATATGCGCAAAGCGTTGGAACAGAACAGCTTTGAGAATTTCCGCAAAGAGTTCTATCTTAAGCGTGAAATACAAGATTAATACTGTTGCGGCACTGAAGCCGTGACCCTAATGAAGGAGGATGTAATGGCGACAGAAGCGTTTGCAATGGCGGGAGCCGCTGCGCAGGGAGGAAACCCCTATCAACCGATCATCATGCTTGTGGCGATGTTTGCCATTTTCTATTTTCTGCTCATCAGGCCTCAGCAGAAGCGGGCCAAGCAGCAGAAAGAGATGATGAACAGCCTGCAGCCGGGCGAGAGTGTCGTGACGGCCGGCGGTCTTCATGGCAAGATTACGGCTGTTGAAGATGGTGTCGTCAGTGTCGAGATCGCCAACGGCGTTGTCATCAAAATCAATCGTGCCTCGATTTCCGAAGTCAAGAGATCCGCATAATCGATTCCACTTATATCTTCATCGATACATTCAGGGAGATCTAGATGTCTAACAGTCTGAAACTCAGGGGTATACTGGTTGTTCTCTGTATCCTCCTGGCCATTTTTGCCATAGCGCCTACTGTCATGCGCGGCAGCCTGCCGCAATGGTGGACGAATACTGTCGGGCCGATCCAGCTTGGCCTCGACCTGCAGGGGGGGATGCACCTGGTCCTTGGGGTTGATGCCGACAAAGCAGTCGAGAGCCGGATCGACACGGTCATCGATCAACTTGAAAACGATCTGCGCGAAAAGGATCTCATCTTCAAGCGGATCGAACGTCAGGGTGATCGCCTTGCCGTTATCGTCTACGACGATCAGGAAGGCGCCAAGATCGATGCTCTGATGGCGGACCAGTTTCCGAGCATGGAAGGGGAAACCCTGACCGGTGCTGGCGGCTATGTCGAGAAACACTACCGTCTGAGCGATAACGAGATCGAAAATATCAAGGACTACGCTGTCCGGCAGGCGCTCGAAACCATGCGTAACCGGGTCGATCAGTTCGGCGTCAGTGAGCCGACCCTGCAGCGTCAGAGCGGTAACCGCATTCTGATCCAGCTGCCGGGTGTCGAAGATCCGGAGCGTGCTATCGCCCTGCTCGGTAAAACCGCCCGTCTCGAATTCAAGATGGTCGATGAGACCGCCAACCTTCAGGACGCTGTCGCAGGCAACCTCAAGCCGGGGACCCAGCTGCTCTATGAGCGTAACGTCAACAAGGCGACCGGCGGTGTGAGCGAGACCCCTCTGGTTGTTTTTGACAAGACCGCTCTGACCGGTGACCTGCTCGCCGACGCCAATGTGCGTATCGATACCCGTTTCAATGAACCCTATGTCGCCATCGACTTCAACGCTGTCGGTGCTAAGCGTTTTGACCAGATCACTGCTGCCAACGTCGGCAAGCGGATGGCGATCGTCCTCGATGACACGGTCTATTCGGCTCCGGTCATCCGTGAGCGGATTTCCGGTGGCAGCGCCCAGATCTCCGGTTCCTTTACCTCGCAGGAAGCGACCGACCTGGCGATTGTCCTGCGTGCAGGTTCGCTGCCCGCGCCGGTCAAGATCCTCGAAAACCGTACCGTCGGACCATCCCTGGGACAGGATTCGATCGATCGCGGCATCAAGTCGATCTGGGTCGGTGGTATCTTGGTTATTCTGGCGATTCTCGTCTATTATCAACTCTCGGGTGTCGTTGCTGTTATCGCTCTGGTTCTCAATATCGTCTTCATCACGGCGCTGCTGTCTCTGTTCGGTGCGACCCTGACCCTGCCGGGCCTGGCTGGTATCGTTCTGACCGTCGGTATGGCTGTTGATGCCAACGTGCTGATCTTTGAGCGGGTTCGGGAAGAACTGCGTCTTGGTCGGGCACCGAAGCTGGCTCTCGACTCGGGTTACAGTAAGGCGTTTTTGACCATTATCGATGCCAATATTACCACCCTGATCGCCGCTCTGGTTCTCTTTCAGTTCGGTACCGGTCCGGTCCGCGGTTTTGCCGTTACCCTGTCGATCGGTATTCTTGCGTCCCTGTTTACCGCTATCTTTGTCTCTCGTGTAATTTTTGATCTGTTCTTGTCTGGCCGCGACGTCAAGCGGCTGAGTATATAAGGAGGCTGAGCGGAAATGCAGTTGATCAAACCAGATGTCAATTTCGATTTTGTTGGCAAGCGTAAAGCCGCCATCATTCTTTCTGTGGTCCTGATTTTGATCGGAATCGTCTCCCTTATTGTCAAGGGCGGCCCCGATTACGGTGTCGATTTCGCCGGCGGCACCCTGATTCAAGTCAAGTTTGAACAGGCCACTGAACCTGCTGAAATCAAGACGGCGATTGCCGATCTTAACCTGGGCAGTCCGGTTGTCCAGACCTTTGGCGAAAGCCAGAGCGAATACCTGATTCGTGTCGAACAGACCACCGCCGAGCTCGAAGGCTTGTCCCAGAAGGTTCAGGCTGACCTGGAGAAAACCTTCGGTGCTGGTAAGGTCGATATTCGCCGGGTTGAAATGGTCGGTCCTCAGGTCGGTAAGGATCTGCGCAGTAAGGGACTTCAGGCGATCCTCTATGCCATGATCGGGATTCTGATCTACATCTCCTGGCGTTTCGAGTTCCGCTTTGCCATCGGGGCGATCGTCGCCCTGGTTCATGACGTGCTGATCACCCTCGGCATGTTCAGTGTCTTCGGCAAGGAGATCGACCTGCCGATCATCGCGGCTTTTCTGGCGATTATCGGTTATTCGCTGAACGATACTATCATCGTCTATGACCGGATTCGCGAGAATATGGCCAAGCACAACAAGGAGAGCTTCTCGTTCATCGTCAATCGCAGCATCAACGAGACTCTCTCCAGAACACTGCTGACCTCCGGCACGACCTTGCTGGTTGTCCTGGCCCTGTTTGCCCTGGGGGGCGGGGTTATTCACAACTTTGCCTTTGCGATGCTGGTCGGGGTTATCGTCGGGACCTACTCCTCGATCTTTGTTGCCAGCCCGATTCTGATCTTCTGGCAGCAGAAAAAAGTGAAGAAAGTTACTGCGTCCTGATAAAGGAGCTGTCATGAAAAAAGAAACGGTTCTGCTGGTTGTTGTTGTTCTGGTCGCCGGAATTCTGATCGGTGTGATCGTTTCTAACATGCGTAAGGATAATCGGCAGTCGTCGCCGTCACCGGTCGTACCATCGGCGGCGATTGTCGATCATCAGCAACGGATCGCCACGCTTGAGGAGATCGTTGCCAAAGAACCGCAGAACCGCAATGCCTGGGTTCAGCTGGGTCATAACTTCTTTGACTCCGAGCAGCCGATGAAGGCGATTGATGCCTACGCCAAGGCGCTTGAACTTGACGCCGACGATCCTGATATCCTGACCGACCAGGGGATCATGTTTCGCCGGGTAGGCTGGTATGACAGGGCGATCGCCAACTTTATCAGGGCCACTGACTTAAAACCGGATCATCAGCAGAGCCTCTACAATCTTGGGATCATCTACCGCTACGATCTCAAGGATTTTGCCAGTGCGGCTCAGGCCTGGGGACGTTTGCTTGAGCTCGACCCGAACGGCCCGAATGCGACTCAGCTGAAGGCTGAAGTCGAATTCCTCAAGACCCACATGCAGCTGGTCCACCCCCAACAATAAGATCAAAGCCGGGTTTTGGCCCGGCTTTTTTGCTTGGATTAGACAAATGCAGCCTATTTATCGGAGGCGCTGGCAACTGCGCCAGAACAAGCCGCAACCTGAGCTGGTCAGCGAACTGGCCAGGCTTCTGCATATCAATCCCCTGACAGCACAGATTCTGGTGTTGCGCGGAATCAGCGATGTGCCCAGCGGCGAGGAGTTTCTGCGCGCTAACCTGAGCTGTCTGCCCGACCCCGACCTGCTGCCCGATATGCGAATTGCCTGTCAGCGGATCGAGCTGGCTCTGATGCACGGGGAGCGGATCGCGATCCATGGCGACTATGATGTCGACGGGATCAGCGGCTGCTCACTGCTGGTCGAGGTGCTGCGCAAGCTCGGTGCAGAAGTCGATTATCATATCCCGTTACGCCTGGTCGACGGCTACGGTCTGTCGGCTGAGGCCCTGCGTAAGGCCGCTGAGCATGGCTGCAGTTTGGCTATCTCGGTGGACTGTGGGGTCAGTGCTGTGTCTGAAGCGGAGCTTGCCGCCGAGCTTGGTCTCGATCTGATTATCACCGATCACCATCAGCCCCCGGACCAGTTGCCCAGGTGTCTGGCACTGATCAATCCGCATCTGTCCGGCTGCCGCTTCCCCTGGCGCGAGCTCTCCGGAGTCGGCGTTGCATTTTTTCTGTTAGCGGGCCTGCGTCGCCGGTTGCGGGAAAACGGCTATTTTGAAAGTCATCCTGAACCTGATCTGCGTCAGAGCCTCGATCTGGTTGCGCTCGGTACGATTGCCGATATTGTCCCATTGGGCGGGGTGAACCGGATCCTGACCCGCAGCGGGCTGCAACTGATGGAGCGGGACAGCCGGCCGGGGCTCACGGCGCTCAAGCAGGTTGCCGATGTCAAGCAGGTGACCAGCGGGGTGGTCGGCTTCAGATTGGCCCCGAGGCTCAATGCTGCCGGTCGCCTGGAAGATGCCGCCCTGGGAGTGCAACTGCTGCTCAACGAGGACGGGGATCTGGCAGGACTCGCAAGCCTGCTTGACGGTTTTAACCGTGAACGTCAGCTGCTTGAACAGAAAACCTTGCAGGAAGCCTGCCGCAAGGTCGAAGACGAAATCTCAGATGACAGCTACAGTATCGTGCTGGCTGGTGACGACTGGCACCCCGGCGTCATCGGCATCGTCGCCAGTCGGCTGGTAGAACGCTATCATCGCCCGGTTGTCATGCTTGCTGTTGATGGTGAGCAGGCCAAGGGGTCAGCCCGTTCGATCAAGGGATTTCATCTCCATCGTGGTTTGCAGGATTGTGCCGGGCAGCTGAGTGCTTTTGGCGGGCATGAGATGGCTGCCGGTATGTCCCTGGAGAAATGTACCATCGACGCATTCAGAAGCAGTTTCGAACTGGCCTGTCGCAACCAGCTGCAGGAGGATGATCTGGTTCCGGTCGCCCTCCATGATGGTGAGGTTGAACTTGAGCAGATCACCCGGAAATGGCTTGCAGAACTTGAATTGCTCAACCCCTGCGGAGCGGGCAATCCTCAGCCCGCGTTTGTTAGCCAGCGCTGCCGGGTCCTTGACGCCCGGGTGCTTGCCGATAAACATCTTAAATTCAGTGTCGAACAACAGGGATCACGGGTTGATTGCATCGCTTTCGGTATGGCCGAACGCTATGCTGAGCTGGCCGGCTGTGTCGATCTGTTATATCGTCCCGGCTTGAATAGCTGGCGCGGAACAACCTCGGTTCAGCTGCAGGTTATGGATTTTCGTTGATTGGATTGACTATGGAAGAAACGAGTCTTGTTGAACAACTGGCTGACAGGCTGGCATGTAAAACCGAGATCGGTGCCGTTCTGGCTGAGCACAACAGCTGGAGGATCGGTGGCAGGGCTGACCTGCTGATCGAGCCGGAGAGTATAGCGCAGGTCGCTGCAGCCGTATGTCTGGTGCGTGATTCCGGGCTGCCGCTGCTGGTGATCGGTCAGGGAACCAACCTGCTGTTTGATGATGCCGGTGTTCGCGGTGTGGTCCTGAAACTGGGAGAGCGCTTTTCGGCTATCAGGTTTGACGGCCAGGAGATTTATGCGCAAGCCGGGGCCTGGGTGCCTCAGCTCGCCCGGTTGGCGATGAAGCAGGGCTTGGCCGGGCTTGAACACTGCATAGGCATTCCGGGTACCGTCGGTGGTTTGGTCGCCATGAACGGTGGCAGTCAGCGCCATGCTATCGGTGAAAATATAGTCGGGGTGACCGTCGTCGACCGCCATGGGAATGTGGTCGAGCTCAGCAATGAGCAGTGTCATTTCGGTTACCGGCACAGTGCTCTACAGGAGAGCGGACAGATCGTTGTTGGCGCAAAGCTCTACTGTCCGCAGGCGGCAGTGACTCAGGTTCGCCGAGAGATGCTCAGCGATCTGCGGATCAGGCGTTCAAAATTCCCGCGCAAGGAGCCGAACTGCGGTTCGGTTTTCTTAAGCACCAGCGAAATGCACGCAAGCTTTGGACCGCCGGGTAAGATCATTGAAGAGGCGGGGCTCAAGGGGGAACGCTGCGGTCAGGCCCAGGTTTCGCACAAGCATGCCAACTTTATTGTCAACCTCGGCGGTGCCAGCTCCCGGGATGTTCTTGCCCTGATCTCCCGTATTCGCGACCTTGTCCGTAAGCGGATCGGTTTTGATCTCTGTTGTGAGGTCCGCTACGTCAGTCCCGCCTGCGAAGTGATTCCCGCCCACAAAAAAGCGGATGAGCTGTTCGGCTCACCCGCTTGAATTTCTTGACGGCAAGGTTTACAGACCGACCTCTTTGGCCAGCTTTTCCCAGACCGGCAAGCTGCGTTCGATGATATCGTCATCGATGCAGTACGCGATACGGAAGTAGCCGGGGGCACCGAAGCCGCTGCCTGGAACCAGCAGGATCCGGTTTTCCGTCGCTTTCCTGATAAATTCCATCTCATCGGCCAGCGGTGATTTGGGGAAGAGGTAGAATCCGCCGCCCGGTTTGACGACCTCGAAACCCAGCTCGGTCAGTTTGTTATAGAGCATGTCGCGTTTACGGCGATAGGGTTCGATCGGCACACTGGTGCGCTGCAGGCTGGTGACCAGCCTTTGCATCAGCGCCGGTGCGTTGACGAAGCCGAGTACGCGGTTGCAGAATATAGCCCCCTGCATGAACAGGTTGACGTCGTTCAACTGCGGGTTGGCAGCGATGTAGCCGATCCGCTCTCCCGGCAGGGCCAGGTCCTTGGAGTGAGAGGTGACGATAACCGAATTGCTGATGCAGTTGAAGATACAGGGGACCTCTTCGCCAAAACTGATCTTGGCATAGGGTTCGTCGGAGATGGCCAGGATGGTGATGCCGAACTCCTGCTCCTTGGCTGCGAGCAATTTGCCCAACTGCTTCAGGATCGCCTGTGGATAGATCACCCCAGTCGGGTTGTTTGGCGAATTGATGATGATGCCACGGGTCCGTTCGTTGATCGCCGAGGCTATGGCCTCCAGGTCTGGCTGGAAGTTCTCATCGGTGGTCACTTCGACCGGAATTCCCCCCTGGTTGTCGATGTAGAATTTGTATTCGACAAAGTAGGGGGAGAGAATGATAACCTCGTCGCCCGGGTTGAGTAGGGTTTTGAGGACGACATTGAGGGCCGCACCCGCGCCGCAGGTCATAACAATGTGGCTGCCATTGACCGGCAGTCCGCAGTTCTCGGCAATAGCTTCTGCGACGGCGGTGCGTGTTTCGTCGTAACCGGCGTTGTTCATATAGCGATGCATGCCGGGAATCGGCTGGTCGGCGATCCTCTTCAGCTCCTGATGCAGCTCTTCAGGCGGCTCCATGGTCGGGTTGCCCAGGGTGAAATCGAAGACGTTTTCGGCACCGTACTGCTGGCGCAGGGTGTTCCCCTCTTCGAACATCTTGCGAATCCAGGATGCCTTCTCGATATGGCTTTTGATCTTGTTGGAAATCGGCATTGCTTAGATCCTTCATTTAAGAGATGAAATTGATTTGAAAATTGCTGAAGTTTAGCCTTCAGTGGCATCCCGGTCAAGTGCGCTTTGCCGATGCTTGACAGTGTTCCGAAATTGATTTTTGTCCTGCTTTGGGCTACAGTCCTGCACTCACATTTCATTTATACAGACGAAAGCGAAAAAAGGTTATGAGCGAAGACAAGCTGAAAGGGTTGCGTGAACAGATCGACCAGATTGACGACAATATCCTCGATCTCCTCAACCGCAGGGCCAGTGTTGTTCTTGAGGTGGGCAAGGCCAAGCATGGACGTTCCGAACAGGCTTTTTACGTCCCCAGCCGCGAAAAGGCCATCTACGAGCGGCTCACCGCCCAGAACCCGGGCCCTTTTCCCAACGACGGTGTCTGCAAGGTCTTCCGTGAGATCATTTCGGCCTCACTGAACATGGAAATGCCGATGAAGGTCGCTTTCCTAGGTCCGCAAGGGACCTTCACCCATATGGCGGCGACCCAGCAGTTTGGTCTGTCTGCCCAGCTGCTGCCGCTCAAAAGCATTCCGGCGGTCTTTGAGGATGTCGCTCGGGGCAGGAGTCACTACGGCGTGGTTCCGGTCGAGAACTCGACCGAAGGGGTGGTCAACCACACCCTGGATATGTTCATCGATTCCGATCTGCAGGTGATCGCAGAGATCATGCTGGAGATTTCCCATAATCTGATGTCAAAGAGCGGCCAGGTGGACAGGATCAGCAAGATCGTCTCCCATCCGCAGCCATTGGCCCAGTGCCGTCATTGGCTGGAAACCAACATGCCGGATACCCCGCAGCTCGACGTTTCCAGTACGGCTGCAGCAGCTCAGATGGCGGCCGAAGATGACTCGGTTGCCGCGATCGCTAGTGCTGCCGCCCAGGACCTTTACGGGTTGCAGACCGTCAAGGCGCATATCGAGGACAATCCGAACAACTACACGCGCTTTCTGGTGATCGGCAAAACAACCTCGAACAAGAGTGGTGCGGACAAGACATCGATCATGTTCAGTATCAAGGATGAGCCGGGGATCCTCTATCGCATGCTGGAGCCGTTCAGCGCTCGCCGGATCAATCTGTCCAAGATCGAAAGCCGGCCGATGAAGCAGCGTGCCTGGGAATACATCTTCTTTCTCGACATGATCGGTCATATTGATGATGTGGATATTACAGAGGCCATCGAAGAATTGCGCCCTCATTGTCACTTTCTCAAGGTCCTGGGCTCCTACCCGATTGCCAGAAAAGGGGTCCGTGAGGGAGGGCAGAGCTGATGGATAATCAACCCCTTATCCCGCACCTGACGGTTATCGGTGTCGGGCTGATCGGCGGTTCTTTGAGCCTGGCGCTCAAGGCTGCGGGTGCGGTCGGCCGGGTTACCGGCTGCGGACGCGGCAAGCCGAATCTGGAAAAGGCCCTGGAGCTCGGTGTCGTCGATGCGTTCGAGCAGGATCCCGTCGTCGCTGTCGCCGGTGCCGATGTCGTTTTTCTGGCGACTCCGGTCAAGAGTATGGCCGATGTCGTCAGGCAGATCCTGCCCGGTCTCAAGCCTGGAGCTATCATTACTGATGGCGGCAGTGTCAAGGAAGAAGTCGCGCTGCAGATAGAACCACTGCTGCCGGAAGGGATTCATTTCGTTCCGGGACACCCGATTTCCGGTACCGAGAAGAGCGGTGCCGATGCTGCCTTTGCGACCCTGTATAGAAACAAGCGCTGCATCCTGACGCCGACGGAGAAGACCGATGCTCAGGCTGTTGAGCTGGTGACCGCAATGTGGCAGCAGGCGGGCAGCGAGGTGATCAGTATGTCGCTGAAAAAACATGACCGGATTCTGGCTGCGATCAGTCACCTGCCGCACATGGTGGCCTATGTCCTGGTCAATGCTGTCGGTTCTTACGACCATTTCGAGGAAAATATCCTGGAGTATTCTGCCGGTGGGTTCCGTGATTTCACCCGGATTGCATCGTCTGATCCGACCATGTGGCGCGACATTGCCGAGACCAACCGCGATGCGCTGCTCGAGATGATGGAGCAGTTCGAGATGTTTTTTGCCGAACTCAAGGCGGATATCGCCGCAGGGCAGGGGGAGAAGCTGTTTGAGTTCTTCTTCCGTTCCAAGCAACTGCGCGACGCCATTCTATAGTTTTCAGCCGGAAACGGCCCTTTTCCGCTGTGGCGGTGTCAATCTGCGGGGTTGATTGTGTGGCGTAAAGCACTACGCCTCCGCACAACCCCTTGATCTCCTAGCCACAACGAAAAATCGCTCGTTTCCAATCTGAAAACTTACTGGTTCTACTTGTAGGTTTAACTTTTAGGATAAAAAGGAAGATATATGCACCCAAGTCAGACAAGATGCGTTGCACCGGCATCCAGGCTTTCAGGCGAGGTCGCCGTTCCAGGAGACAAGTCGATCTCACACCGTTCGATCATGTTCGCCTCTTTAGCTGAAGGGACAACCCGGGTCACTGGCCTGCTGCGCGGCGAGGACTGTCTGTCGACCCTCAAAGCCTTTCAGCAGCTCGGTATCCAGGTCGAGGATAAGAGCGCTGATGAGCTGATTATTCATGGCCGTGGTCTTGACGGTCTGCAGGAAGCGGGCGATGTGATCGATTGCGGCAACTCGGGAACGACCATGCGCCTGATGAGCGGGATTCTTTCCGCCCAACCGTTCTTCTCGGTGCTGACCGGTGACCAGTACCTGCGCAGGCGGCCGATGGCGCGGATTATCAAACCGCTCGGAACCATGGGCGCGAAGATCCTCGGTCGCGAGCAGAATACCAAGGCGCCCCTGGCGATTATCGGTGGCAATCTGATCCCAACGACCTATGACTCGCCGATCTCAAGTGCTCAGGTCAAGTCGGCGGTGCTGCTCGCCGGCATGCAGATCGACGCTGAGACGACCGTGACCGAACCTTTTCTCTCCCGCGATCACAGCGAGCGGATGTTGCGCTATTTCGGCGCCGAGATCGAATCCTTCGACGGCGGAGCGCGGGTCAAGGGGCGGGTTCGGCTGCAGGGGCGTGATGTCAGTGTGCCGGGCGATATCTCTTCGGCAGCCTTTTACCTGGTGGCTGGTCTCATCGTCCCGAATACTGAGCTGATGTTGCTCAACGTCGGAGTCAATCCGACCCGCAGCGGGATTATTGATATCCTGCTGCAAATGGGTGGTCAGATTGAACTCTGCAACCCGCGCGAGGTTTCCGGTGAGCCGGTTGCCGATCTGCTGGTCAAGAGCAGTCAACTCAAAGGGATCGATATCGCCGGAGAACTGATTCCACGGGCAATCGATGAAATGCCGGTCGTCAGCGTGGCTGCCGTCTTCGCCGATGGGGTCACAACCATCCGCGAAGCGGAGGAGTTGAGGGTCAAGGAGACCGATCGCATCGCCGCCATGTGCGATGTCCTCAGCAAGGTTGGCGCCAAAATCGAACCCCGTGACGACGGGATGGTCATTACCGGGACCGGCCGTTTGAGTGGCGGCAAGGTCGATTCATTCGGTGATCACCGGATCGCCATGAGCATGGCTGTTGCGGCACTGGCAGCCGACGGCGAGATCGAGATCAGCGATACCGCCTGTACTGAAACATCATTCCCCGGTTTCTGGGGACTGCTCGAATCGATCCGGGGTTGATGTGAAAAAGCGTCTGATTGTTGCTATCGACGGTCCATCCGGTGCCGGTAAAAGTACCCTGAGCAAGGCGTTGGCCAGGGAGCTCGGCTACATCAATCTCGATACCGGAGCGATGTACCGTTCTGTCGCCCTGCAGGCAAAGCTTGCCGGGGTCGATGTCACCGATCAGGATAGACTGGGGGCTCTGGCGCGTGCGGTGACGATCTCTTTCGTCAAGGATGGCGAAAGGGAACGCGTTCTGGTCAACGGGGAGGATGTCAGCGAGGCAATTCGAACTCCCGAGGTCAGCCTGCTGACCGCCAGGGTTGCCGCCAGTCCAGCGGTCCGCGAGGCAATGGTGGCCCAGCAGCGGTGCATGGGGGAGCAGGGCGGCGTCGTTCTCGAGGGGCGCGACATCGGGACCGTTGTTTTT
Source organism: Geopsychrobacteraceae bacterium (assembly GCA_963676795.2). Taxonomy (GTDB): domain Bacteria; phylum Desulfobacterota; class Desulfuromonadia; order Desulfuromonadales; family Geopsychrobacteraceae. The sequence goes on from CAXXTB010000002.1 coordinate 1,143,933, forward strand.
CCCCAGGCCGAGGCGAAGTTCTTTCTGTCGGCTTCAGCAGCCGAACGGGGTCGGCGCCGTTATGAGGAGCTCAAGGCCAAAGGGGCGAATGTTGATCTGGACCGGACCATCGCTGAGGTTGAGGCCCGTGATGCCGCAGATACGGCCCGTGAACATTCGCCACTTATGCAGGCCGACGATGCCCTGGCTATAGACACGACGAGCATGTCAATCGACGAGGTTCTCGACACAATGTTAAAGACCATCCGGTCGCTCGAGGAAGAATAACTCCCTGAAAAATAGTTTTGTTTTTTCGCGGATGCTGTGCTATCTTGCGCGTCTCTACGCGAGTCCGCCGCCGCCAGGCGCCGGGAAATTCTTAAGGGGGTATCATCCCAATGGTTGAAGAGAAAGACATGTTTGACGAAAACGAAATGGAACTACTTGACGGCGAGGAAAGCTTTGAGGAGCTTCTCAAGGATTACGAGCAGGGCGGCTTCGAACTGAAGCGCAATGACGTCGTCGAGGGCACAATTGTTCAGGTTAACCCTGATTCGGTTGTTGTCGATGTCGGTTACAAATCGGAAGGTGTGATTCCGATTCGCGAGTTCGCCGACGAAAACGGTGAAATCAACGTCAAGGTCGGTGACGTTTACGACGTTCTGTTCGGTGGCGGTGAAAGCGATAGCGGTCTGATCGTCCTGTCCAAGGAAAAAGCAGATCGTCAGAAAATCTGGAACTCTCTGGAAGAGGGTGCGGTCGTTGAAGGTCGTATCGTCAGCCGGATTAAAGGTGGCCTGTCAGTTGATATCGGCGTTAACGCCTTCCTGCCAGGCTCCCAGGTCGATCTTCGCCCTGTCCGTAACCTGGACAAGGTCATTGGCCAGTCTTTTGATTTCAAGATCATCAAGCTCAACAAGCGTCGTGGCAACATCGTTCTGTCCCGCCGTGTTCTGCTTGAAAAAGAGCGTGAGTCTCAGCGTGGCGAAACTCTCAAAACCCTGGAAGAAAATCAGGTTGTCGAAGGCATCGTCAAGAACCTCACCGATTACGGCGCATTTATTGACCTCGGCGGTATCGACGGTCTGCTCCACATCACCGACATGTCCTGGGGCCGCGTCAAGCACCCATCCGATATCCTGGCCGTTGGCGACAAGATCAACGTCAAGGTTCTCAAGTTCGACAAGGACAAAGAACGTGTTTCTCTGGGTCTCAAGCAGATCGCTCCTGATCCATGGCTCGACGTGACCGCCAAGTACCCGATCGGTGCCAAGGTTGTCGGCAAGGTTGTCAGCCTGACCGATTACGGTGCATTTATCGAGCTGGAAGAGGGTGTCGAAGGCCTGATCCACGTTTCCGAAATGAGCTGGACCAAGCGCGTCAAGCATCCGAACAAGGTTCTCAATATCGGTGACGATATCGAGTCCGTTGTGCTGGCTCTCGACTCTGAAAACCGTCGTATCTCCCTGGGCCTCAAGCAGATTGAGCCGAACCCATGGGACATTATCGGCGAGAAATTCCCGATCGGTACCATCATCGAAGGCCAGGTCAAGAACATCACTGACTTCGGTATCTTCGTCGGTGTTGACGAAGGGATCGACGGTCTGGTTCACATCTCTGACCTGTCCTGGACCAAGCGCATCAAGCATCCTTCCGAAATATACAAGAAGGGTGACCTGGTCAAGGCCGTTGTTCTGAACATTGACCGTGAGAACGAGCGTTTCTCTCTCGGCCTCAAGCAGCTCAACCTGGATCCATGGGAGACTGTGCCTGTCCGTTATACCCGTGGCACCATTGTCAGCGGTAACGTGACTTCGGTCACCGATTTCGGTATCTTCATCGAGCTGGAAGAGGGTATTGAAGGTCTGATCCACGTTTCCGAACTGAGCAAAGAAAAAATCGACAGCCCGAAAGATTTCGCCAAGGTTGGTGACACTCTGGAAGCTGCCGTTCTTCAGGTTGATACCGTTGATCGCAAGATCGCTCTGTCCGTCAAGAACCTTGACGAGCAGAAAGAAAAAGCTGAAGTCAACGAATTCATGGGCGCTGGCAAGAACGCAACGTCCAACCTGGGCGACCTGCTGAAAGGCGCGCTCGACAGCAAGTCTGAAGACTAAGTTACAATGCATATCCAACGGGACCCCGGTTTTTACCGGGGTCCTGATCAATTGTTGAGATGAAAAAACGACCTTTTTTAGTGGCGGCCTGTGCCGTTGGCGGCGTTTTTGTTTTTTTTCTGCTGGTCATTCTGGCCGCAGGGATGCTCCGCCAAGGCAGCTTTCATGTACCTGCTGGTGCCAGGATCGGCATTATCAAAGTTCGTGGAACTATCACCGACTCGGAGCTCCTGCTCCAGCAGATTGACCAATTCAGAAAACAGAAAACCGTCAAGGCTGTCATCTTGCGTGTCGATTCTCCCGGTGGCGGGGTTGGCCCCTCTCAGGAGATTTATGAGGAGCTCAAACGACTGGCTGCCGAAAAACCTCTCGTCGTCTCGATGGGTTCGGTTGCTGCATCGGGTGGCTATTATATCGCTGTAGCTGCACAGCGTATCTTCGCCAATCCCGGGACGATTACCGGCAGTATCGGTGTTATCATGTCTTTTCCTGATTATCAGGAATTGATGGGTAAGGTCGGTGTCAAAACGGAAGTGGTAAAAAGCGGTCGTTTCAAGGATATTGGCTCATCGACCCGAGATTTTACAGTTGAAGATCGTGCATTGCTGCAGGGGTTGATCGACGATGTCCATCTTCAGTTTATCGAAGCTGTAAGCGCGGGGCGCAAGCTACCGGTCGAGCAATTGCTGCCGCTCGTCGACGGACGTATTTTTACCGGGCGCCAGGCCCTGGAAGAGGGGCTGATTGATGAATTGGGCTCACTGCCGGATGCTGTGCGGTATACTGCTCAGTTGATCGGTGCCGGTGACGATCCGGAGCTGCTTTATCCGGACGAACAACCGACGGGGCTGTGGGAGCGTTATCTGAATTCTGCGGTAACGCGGCTTGGCTTTGACCTGAAACTGAATTCTCCGGTTGGCCCTCAGTTTATCTGGAGCCGATAAATCCGATTTGATGTAATAACTTTTTGAGAAACATGGATGGGAATAATGACTAAAAGCGAATTGATTGAAAAACTTTCTGATGGTCATGAACTTCTGAATAAGAAAGAAGCAGAAACGGTCGTTAATCTGATTTTTGGCGGTATCGAGCAGGCTCTTTCCACGGGTGATCGCGTCGAGATTCGTGGTTTCGGTTCCTTCTCGGTCAGAGAGCGGGAAGCGCGAGAAGCCCGCAATCCCAAAAGTGGAGAGCTGGTCAAGATTCCCTGCAGAAAGACTCCTTTTTTCAAGACGGGCAAGGAGTTGCGTGAGAGGGTTGACGAGTAGCTAAAGGATATTAAAAAGGCCCTGTGAAGCAGGGCCTTTTTTGATTGATCTCCAGGATGCCGGACTAACTCTGTTCGTCTGACCTTAGCTGTACGCTTAAGTCACGGATGATGTTTCAGGCGTCCTGCTCATGGGCAGGCTGGCACACCACATCACCACTGAAATGACAGGCCAAAAGGAACGTTGGTCACGAGACCAGAATTAATCCGTGCACCCCAGATAACCGGACTCTAGTATGTCTATGCTACCAATTTACCGGCTTTTTTCAATCTTCTAAAAAATTATGAATAGTGTTACTATAGCGCGTTTTTATGTCGAGTAAATGGCAAATTCATAAACTGACGGTGGAACATGTCGGGGCGGATCGCCTCGATCTGTTTCTGGCGTCTTCTGATCACGGCATTTCACGTAGCAGGGCGAAAAAAATCATCGATATCGGTGGGGTTCACCTGAACGGCAGGCGGGTCAGGAGCTGCTCGCAGGCGGTATCTCCCGGTGATTCCATCGAGGTGTTTATCGATCAGTATCCGCTTGATCCATTCCGACTCAGCGCCGATCATATCCTCTACCAGGATAAATTCCTGATTGTAGTCAACAAGCCGCCATATATTGATACCCAGCCAACCCATGCCCGGTATAAAGGGACTCTCTACGAGGCGTTGCAGGTATATCTTCAGGATCCGTTCAGGCCGCGTTTGAAGCCGGAGATTGGCATGATTCAGCGTCTCGACCGCGGAACTTCGGGGATCATCGCATTTTCAACCCATCAGCGGGCGCACAAAGAGATGACGGCGCTGTTTGTCGAGCATCGTGTCGACAAGCGCTACCTGGCTCTGGTCAAAGGGCGTTTCTCCGAGCAACAGGGCGAGATACGCAGTCTTCTGGCGCGTTCACGGCAACAGAACAGGGTTCAGTCTGTTGCCAGGGGCGGGAAGGAAGCGATCACCCGCTATCAGGTTGTTGAACAGTTCAGTGATGCAGCGCTGGTTGAGGTTGAGTTGTTGACCGGTCGTTCTCACCAGATCCGCGCTCATATGTCAGAGCTGGGCCATCCTCTGCTCGGAGATGTCAAGTATGGCGGTCCTAAGTTGCTCGACTCTTTTGCGCTGAACAGGCCCATGCTTCACGCTTCCCGGCTTAGCTTCAAGCATCCGGTCACTGGTTCTGCCCTCGTCTTTGAGGTGGACCCTCCTGAGGATATGCAGGACCTTCTCACCTTTTTACGCGAGGAAAGACAATGACTTATCCGCACATCGATCCGGTCATCTTCTCTTTGGGGCCTTTGGCTATCCGCTGGTACGGCTTGATGTATCTGTTGGGATTTGTCGGCGGGCTGTTTATGGTTCGGCATGTTGCCCGGTTACGCAACCTTGCTCTTGATAAGCAGGGAATCTCCGATCTGTTGTTCTATGCTGTTGTCGGTGTCATTCTCGGCGGTCGCGTCGGCTACACCCTGTTTTACAATGCCCCATATTACCTGCGTCATCCACTGGAAATTCTCTATGTTTGGGAAGGGGGAATGAGCTTTCATGGCGGGCTTATCGGTGTGGTCATCGCACTGATCGTATTTTGCCGCAGAAAGAATCTGCCCCTGCTGCTGATCGGTGATCTGGTCGTTGTCGCCGCCCCCATCGGTTTGGGGCTTGGACGCCTCGGGAACTTCATCAACGGCGAGCTGTGGGGGCGGGTGACGGATGTTCCCTGGGGGATGGTTTTTCCCACTGCGGGCCCTTTGCCTCGCCATCCCAGCCAGCTTTACGAAGCCCTCCTTGAGGGGCTGATTCTATTGATCGTCATGTATCTTCTTCACCGGGCCAAGCCACCTGTTGGGGTGCCTGTTTTCGTTTTTCTGCTTGGCTACGGCCTGTTCCGTTTCCTTGTTGAATTTTTCCGCCAACCGGACAGCCAGCTCGGATTTCTCTGGGGGGGGGCGACGATGGGGCAGCTCCTCTGCATACCGATGATCCTCATAGGTCTCGGCGGTCTCGTACTTCTATTGAACAAGGGCAAGAAATGAAAACTCTGCAAGCAGTGATATTTGATTGTGATGGCGTCATGTTTGACAGCAAGGGAGCGAACCTCGCTTATTACAATCGGATTCTGACCGAGTTCGGCTACGAACCGGTATCGATGGCTGAGGAGGAACGGGCCCACCTCTGTCATACCGGAAGCTCGGCTGACGTCATCAGGGCGCTGATTGCCGAAGATCAGTTTGAGCAGGCGATGAGCTTCGCGACATCGCTCCACTATGAACCCTTCATTCCTGAGATGCTCCCGTCAGAGGGGCTGCGTGAGGTTCTAGAGCGGCTGCACGGCAACTATCCCCTGGCAATTGCGACGAATCGGGGGCGCAGTATCGATCTGGTCCTGGAGCACTTCGGGCTGAGCGGCTATTTTGATGTGGTTGTCAGCTGCCAGGATGTCAAACGCCCGAAGCCCGCTCCGGATATGTTGCTTCTGGCTGTTGAAAAATTGCAGGTTGATGCAGGCAATTGCCTGTTTATCGGAGATTCCGAACTGGATCAGCAGGCTGCCCAGGGTGCCCGGGTTCGTTTTGCCAGCTACGGTGGTACTGTCTGCGGTGAAGAATTCTCGTTACGCAAACTGAATTGTCTGTTTGATTTTATCGCTTAGCGGGCCGTTGAAAACTGTCTGTGGTTCAGTTGTGGCGTAAGCAAATACTTCTCAGGAAGAAGTCTTAGCAGCCCTGGACTTATCTGAGTTTTTTACTCAGAATCATGACGTTGAGACTGTCTTCACGATGGTTGTACAGCTCATCCATCAGTTCGCGCATCAGATGGATGCCGCGCCCTCCTTCGTCACTGTGGCGGGAGGCCTTCTGACTCTGAGAATGCAGGTCGAATCCATGCCCCTGATCATAGATCTTGATGACAAGTTCCTGATCAGAGGCTGTAATAAGAATACGTACGTTTTTTTCCGGATCGCGATTGTTGCCGTGGTCGATCGCGTTGGCGATCGCTTCGGTCAGCACCAGATTCAGATTGTAGGGAAAGTCCGCCCACTCTTTGCCTTTCGGCATCAGGGAGCTGGCGAGATCTTCACCCATCCGACCGACCATTCCCAGGTACCTGGTGTCACTGGGAATGGTGATGTCGATTCTGATCTTTGGCGCGCTGCGAGCGTTCATATGCTTTCAGAAACTTCCGAGCGCTTCTTCGGCGGTGGTAAAAATCTCAAAAACACGATGCAGGCGGGTCAATTCGAACATCGACCGGACCTGAGGCTGAAGGCAGCAGAGTTTGAGATTTCCTTCACGGGCACTGGCATTTTTAAAGCCGGATACGAGGGCTCCGAGGCCCGAGGAATCGATAAAGCGAACAGTGCCGAGATCGATCACCAGATTGGCTTTTCCTTCGTCGAAGATCTGCAGCATGCGCTCCTTGAGATCTCCGCTGTTATGTGCATCCATGCGTTCTTCATTGACGGTGATGACGACGATGTCGTCTTTTTCATTCATATCCAATTGCATAAAATGGTCTCCTTGGGTTGCCGTTAGCGTTTTCTGCAGCGATTATAACCGACTTGTCCCGTTTAGGGTGAATATCTTTTACATTTTGATTTTCATGGTCAGTAGCGTCACGTCATCTTTGAAATGACGGACACCGGTAAAAATTCGTACCTGATTCATGATGAAGTCGATCAGTTCTGCCGGTGGCAATGAGCTGCCTTCTTCAAGTAGCCTGGCCAGCCGCTCCATGCCGAACAGTTGATTGTTGCGGTCTTCGGCTTCTATTATGCCGTCGGTATAGAGCAGCAGGATGTCTCCCGCATGAAGTGTGGTGACTTTTTCCTCATAGCTTATCTCTTTCATGATACCAAAAATCAGTCCCTCTGCGTCGAGGGCTTCACAGCGCCCCTCTGCCGTTCTCCAGATCAACGGGTTGTTGTGACCGGCATTGGAATAGGTCAGCCGATGGCTGGCGCAATCGTACTTGAGGTAGAACATGGTGACGAAGAGTTCGGCACGATCCAGATCGGTAAAGATATAGCTGTTCAGTGCCTGCAGCATCGGGCCTGTTTCCTCGATATTGTCAAGCTGGGCGTGAATAAAGGTCCGGGTTTCGGTCATGAGCAGGGCGGAGCCGATGTTGTGCCCCGATACATCGGCTACGATCAGGTCGTAGGTGGCTTCACCACGCTGGATAAAATCATAATAATCCCCGCCGACCTGGTGGGTCGGCACACAGAGTCCCGCGACTTCTATTCCGGGAATCCGCGGGAGTTCCGATGGCAGCAGGGCGGACTGGATCTGCTTGGCGATTTCCAGATCCCGCTCCTGCTCGCGGACTTCCAGAAGTTCGACCAGTTGCAGATTGTTTCGCCAGGCAATGCTCAGCTGTGCCGCGATATTTTCAAACAGGGCGATGAATGCCGGGGTGAAAACTCCCTTGATCGTCTTGGAAAAGGCGGAAAGGATGCCGACGGGCTCTCCTTCGAAGGTAATCGGGGTGTGGGCAAAACAGGTGATCCCCTCGGCCTTGACCAGTTGTGCTGAGAGCGGTTTCTCCAGATAGTCGCTGTCATTGATGACAACGGTTTTGTTGGTGATAAACGACTGCCCGATGTAGGTCTCCAGGTTGATATTGTGCTCGGTCTGGCCGAATCCGGGGGGTGCCTGGCCGGATAGACTGCTGAGTTGCAGGGTGCTGGTTTCTTTTTCAAGCATACGGATAACGACCAGGTCGAACTTGAACTGCTGGCGCAGCAGCTCGGTGATGCGGTCGAAGACCTGCTGCAGGTTGACCTCCTGGGAGACAACCTGGGCCACTTCGTAAAGCACACTGAGCTGTTCCTGGCCTGCGGCGTGGCTGATGGTGACCGTGCCGAAGATATCAAAGACATCTTCCATTTCACTGCCGCGGGCCGTGAGGTAGTTTTCCAGGATGATACGGGCCTGGGCCGCACCGACCGACCCGGAAATGGTTTTTTCGGTAAAGTCTTTGAGCAGAGGCAGTTCATAGTCCTTGAGGCTGCCGCGGAAGTCGATCTCCTGGTTGCCGAGGTACTCGGTAATGGCACTTTGGGCGGTCTTTTCTCCGATGAACTTTGACATCAGTTCGACAAATTCCATGATGGTCGGAGCCCTGCTGATCCGTTTCAGGCGTTGCGGAACCGTGGCCTGGGAATTGAAGATATTGGTAAAACGCACGGCCTGTTGCTCTTCTTCTGGTTTGTGTGAAGACAGATAGCTGACTGCGACAAGGGTTCCCAGATTGAAGATCAGACTCCAGAACAGGCAGTGGGAATAGATATCGAAACCGCGAAGACCGAAAAGTTCAAGAGGTTTAAGCAGTTTGAAACCGAATATCCCATCGCTGAGGAGGTCCGGAGAGAGCCAGCCTGAATGAACAAAAGACGGAATGAGCAGGGTGATAAACCAGATGATAAAGCCGCCGCAAAGGCCGGAAACTGCCGCTTTGAGTGAAGCTCTTTTCCAGTAGACGCCGGCAATGATGGCCGGAGCAAACTGTGCGGCGGCCACGAAGGAGATCAGGCCGATATTGGCCAGAGTGTTAGAGCTGCCGATGACCCTGAAGTAGAAGTAGCCGAGCAGGATGACGGCCAGAATACTGAATCTTTTCAGATTGATAAGAATCCCGGAATAATTCTGAATCGGCAGTTTGAGCTTCAGGATCAGGGGCATAAAAATATGGCTGAGCATCATTGTCGCAATGGCGACGGAGGAGACCATAACCATGCCGGCTGCAGCCGAAAGGCCTCCGACAAAGACGAGAATAGCCAAGGCTTTCTGGCCAAAGGCCAGGGGTAGGGTCAGAATGTAGTAGTCGGCCTGATGCGGATCTCCGCCACTGTAGATCAGACCGGCCATGGTGATCGGCAGAACAAACAGGTTGATCAAAAAGAGGTAGGCCGGAAATCGCCACATGGCGTACCTGATATGTTCTTCATCAACGTTTTCCGTGACCATGATATGGAACTGACGGGGGAGAAACATGACCGCCATCATCGATATCACGATGAGTGAGAACCATTTGATATAGGGGGTCTGCTCGGTGCCGAGGGTGAACAGCAGCTGTTTTTCAGGGAGGCGCTGATAAAAGGTCCGGAAAACGTCGCCGAAACCATCAAAGATACCGTAGGTAATGAACAGCCCAACGGCCAGGAAGGCAATCAGTTTTATCAGCGACTCAAAAGCGACCGCGACAACCAGCCCCTCATGATGCTCAGATGAATCGAGATGCCTGGCGCCGAAAATAATCCCGAAGACGGCCAGAATCAGTGCTGCAATCAGGGCGGTATCCAGGTGGGGTTCGATGGTCAGGGCCGGCAGGTGGATCTCCCCCAGCGGGTCGAAACTCATCGGGATCGACAGAATGTCGAGTGTTTCAGCAATGGCCTTAAGCTGAAGAGCGATATAGGGGCTGATGCCGAAGATGGCAAAAATGGTCACCAGCGTGCCGATAGACGACGATCGGTTGTAGCGGCTCGAAAGGAAGTCAGCGATACTGGTAATGTTCTGATCTCTGGAGATGCGCACCATCTTGCGCAGCAGGAACCACCAGGCGAAAGCGATCAGGGTTGGTCCCAGGTAGATCGGCAGAAATTCCAGGCCGTTTCTGGCCGCGTTGCCGATGCTGCCGTAGAAGGTCCAGCTGGTACAGTAGACAGCCATCGACAGTGCATAGATATGGGCGTTGTTCTGCAGCCCTTTGCCTCTGCGCCTGTACTGTTCGGCGATGTAGCCGATGACAAAGAGCAGCAGGAAATAACCGAGAGTCACCAGCAGGACGGTTTCGGTGGAGATAGAAGTTGCTGATTGAACGGATTCATGGCCTGTCATGTCGGGTTCCCGTTAACTGTTTGATTGTTTCTTGGGTTTTGACAGGTGTATGAAGAGGTAAATGACGAGAATAGAGATCGGCCAGCCGATGAAAAAATAGAGAACCAGACCGGGAATCCCAACGACAAGGTGGGGGCTGTTGAAGATCTGGATAAATGGATAATTGATCAGTATCAGACCAATAATCAGACAGATGACCCAGATTTCATGAACCTGATTCCCGTGGGTCTCGGCATTTTTGTCTTGCTGGGCCATGAGAAACCTTCCTGCGGCTGATGTGGATCTGTGAGATTAGGATACAATAATAACTTATTGTTTTGTGCTTTGCAAAGAAGACGTAGAGCATGATTGACCAATGGGAGCGTTTTCGCTGGGGAATTTCTGTGCTATCCTTGCAGCTCGTGAATCATTTTGTCATTTTGAGGACTGTGACCTCCGTATGTTGTACCTCTGGAATAGACTGATAATACTGGGATTTTTTGTTGCATTGGCGGGCTGTGGACTGTTGCCGCCTGTTGCTGCGCCTGATATTGAGGTCAATGAAGCGCCGCACTATCACTCAGAACTTGCTGATCCCTCGGCCAAAGCCCTGTTTGCATTCACTCAGTTTCGTCTGCTGGCTGCCGAAGAACGATGGAATGAAGCCTTTGACGCATTGCAGCGGGCTCAGGCCTTTGATCCGGAGTCCGATTATCTGCGCCTGAACCTGGCCAAGGCCAACCTGCATCTGGAGAATCTTGCCACTGCTATCGATCAGTTGCTTGATCTGCTCGGTCGTGATCCGGGGAATCTGGAAATCCGTGTTCTCCTGGGCGATGTCTACAGCTATCAGAAGCGTTTCCCCGAAGCGGTTGAGCAGTTTCGGGAAGCGGTTCTTACTGACCCGGACAATGAATTATTGCAGATCCGGCTGGCCATGGCCCTGTCTCAATCCGGGGCGAAAGAGGATGCGGTTGAGATTCTGGAAGTGGTCGCCGAGGACCATCCGGACGCCAGCCTGGCCCAGCTTTCGCTGGCTCGTTTCTACAATGAGTTGGGCGAGCGCTCGAAGGCGCTGGAGAAATACCAGGAGTTGCTCGATTACAATCCTGGCCTGCAGCAGGCGATTGTTGAGTATGGGCGTCTGCTGGAGCAGGACAATACTCAGGCTGCTCTCGAGCTCTATGAAAGCGCGGTGATTTTTAACCCCCGGGCTGCCTCGGTCAGGCAGCGCTTGGCCCAGCTCTATCTCAACCAGCGCCAGGTCGAAAAAGCCCGGGATCAGCTTGAGGCGGTCAGTGCCCAGTTTCCAAGAGATCTGCAGGTTGCTGCCCAGCTTGGCCTTGTCTATCTGGAACTCAGGGCCTGGTCGGATGCTGAGCGGATATTTCAGCAGCTGCTCGATTCGGGCATGCGTAACCAGCGGATCTATTATTTCCTTGCCTTAGCCCAGGAAGAACAGGGAAAGGTCGATCAGGCCATCGCCAACCTGGAGCAGGTGTCGGGTGCTTCCGAGAAGTATTTTGATGCGGCTCTGCACCTGGCCTATCTATATCGTCAGAAAGACCTGCCCGACAAGGCGCTTGACGTGTTGCGTCAGATTATTGCCCGTGATCCGCAGCAGGAGAATGCCTATTATTATCTGGTCGCTTTTACCTCTGAGGTTAAAGGGCTTGAGAGTGCATTTGCCTGTGCTATGGACGCTGTGGCGGCCAACCCCGGTTCCGCTCGTCTGGCTTACCAGTACGCTATCCTGCAGGAAAAACGCGGACAAAGAGAGGATGCCGTGCGCTGGATGGAACATGTCCTGGAGCTTGATGCAGATCATGCCGAGGCACTGAATTTTCTCGCCTATCACCAGGCCGAGAATTCAATCGACCTTGAGCTGGGCTTAAGTCGGGTGAAGAAGGCTCTTCTGCAGGGGCGGCCCGGGCATATGGTTGACACCCTCGGTTGGATCTACTATAAGATGGGCCGCTTTGAAGAAAGCCGGCGTGCGTTGGAAGAGGCGGTGTCCCTGATGCCTGCTGATCCATATGTTCTGGATCACCTTGGCGATGTCTACCGGGCACTTGAGCTGTGGGACAAGGCCCGGCAGGTTTACCAGAGCCTGCTGGAGAGAAATCCCGATTTTGCCGGGATCAGAGAAAAACTGGACAGTATCCCGGCGGGAGAAGACTGATGCGTTTTTTGCCACTGTTGATTGTCTTGATCCTCTCAGGTTGCCTGCGGCCCAGTGCTCCGGTCTGGACCGTTGTCCCCGAGGCGCAGGAGCTGGTCAGCCGGTTGCGAACCGGTGCGCAACGCTATCAGGCGTTGGACGTGGCGGCGCAGGTCAATCTGACCAGTGGCGGAAATTTCTATTCGACGCAGCAGTTTCTCCTGATCGAAAAACCGAACCTGTTACGCTCCGACGTTCTGACCGGATTCGGTCAGCTGGTCATGCAGCTGGCCAGCGACGGGGACGAGCTTGAGGTTCTGCTGCACACCAGCATCCCGGGGAAATTTTACAGGGGGCCGGCAAGCCGGGAGAGTCTGTCGCGCTTTATCCGTATTCCGTTGCGGGTCGAGGATCTGGTTGCGCTGGTGCTCTACTCGCCGCCGCTGATTTCCTTCGATCGGGCCGCTGTTGCAGTTTCCGGCAGCGATCTGCTGTTGACCCTCAGCGGGGCAGGGCAGGAACAGAAGGTTCGTTTCAACAGTCAGCTTCAGCCGGTTGAGGTCAGTTATCTGCGCGATCAGCAACTGCTGCTGCGCACCAGTTACAAGGACTTCGACGTTTCAGGGTTCCCTCTGGAGATGATCATCGAGGCACCTGGCGACGAGACGCGGATGCGACTGTCGCTTTCCGAGCTGAATCTCAATCCGCTGGTCGATGCGACCAGGTTCCGCATCAAAAAACCGGCCAATGTCATCGAGGAAACTCTATGAAGAGGGTGCTCGCCGCAGTATTTTTGCTGTTCGTCCTCTGCTCCTGCCGCCATGATCCTGAACCAGTTGTGCCGAGCTCTTCAACGTCAGAAGGACCTGCTTACGGCGACACTTTTATTGTTGGCTCGATCGGCGATGCCAGCACGCTATTGCCGGTCCTGGCCTCAGATTCGGCTTCGAGTGATATCAACGGCCTGGTGTATAATGGCCTGGTCCGTTATGACAAAAATTTCAGGGTGGTTGGCGAACTGGCCGAATCCTGGGAGATTTCAGACGACAACCTGACGATCACCTTTCATCTGCGCGCCGGGGTTAAATGGCACGATGGCACTCCCTTTACAGCGGCTGACGTGAAGTTCAACTATGAACTCTATATCAATCCGCAGACCCCGACCGCCTACGCCGAGGCCTTCAAGCAGGTGACCGGCCTGGAAACTCCGGACCCTTTGACGGTTGTCGTCCATTACTCCAAGCCTTACGCGCCCGCCCTGATGAGCTGGGGAATGCCGGTTCATCCGCGCCATCTGCTTGATGGGCAGGATATTACCCGCAGCCCTCTGGCCCGTAAGCCGGTGGGAACCGGTCCGTACAAGCTGGTTGAGTGGGTTTCCGGCGAAAAGATCGTACTTGAGTCGAATTCCGATTATTTTGACGGACAGCCCTACCTGAAGAGGGTTGTCTACCGGATTATTCCTGATCCGACGACCCAGTTCCTGGAGTTGAGAACCGGGAATCTCGACTTCATGGGGCTTTCCCCGCTGCAATACGATCGTCAGACCGATACCCCGGCATTCCGGCGGCTCTACAGCAAGTATCGTTATCTCAATTTTGGTTATACCTACCTTGGCTATAACCTGAGACGGCCGATGTTCCAGGATAAGCGGGTGCGCCAGGCCTTGTCCTTTGCCATCAACAAGCAGGAGATTATCGACGGCGTACTGCTTGGCTACGGTGCCATTGCGACCGGTCCCTACAAGCCGGATACCTGGGCCTACAACGCTCAGGTTGTGCGCTACGATTACGATCCGCAAAGGGCCAGGACGCTGCTCGCCGAGGCAGGCTGGAGCGATCATGACGGTGACGGGGTCGTCGACAAGGATGGTGTACCGCTGGCCTTTACCATCGTTACCAATCAGGGAAACGACCTGCGTTCAAAAACGGGAGAGATCATTCAGCACCGCTTTCGCGATATCGGCGTCGATGTCAAACTGCGGATTGTTGAATGGGCGACCTTTCTCAAGGAGTTTATCAACCCCGGTAAATTTGACGCGACAATCCTTGGCTGGAGTGGCGGACCGGAGCCGGATCAGTATAATATCTGGCATTCGAGCAAGACTGCTCCCGGTCAGCTGAACTTTATCGGTTATGTCAATCCGCAGGTCGATGAGCTGTTGGAAGAGGGGCGCAGGATCTTTGACCAGGACCAGCGCAAGAGCTACTATGACCGTTTTCAGGAGATCCTGGCCGAGGAGCAGCCCTACACCTTCCTCTATATACCGGAAGCGTTGCCGGCCGTGGCGCGACGCTTCCGTGGTATAGAGCCGGCTCCGGCGGGAATTCGCTACAATTTCGACAAGTGGTACGTGCCACAGGACGAGCAGAAATATGCAAGGTAGACAATGCTGAACTATATTCTCAAACGGCTGCTCATGCTGATCCCTCTGCTGATCGGAATTACCCTGATCTCGTTCGTGGTCATCCACCTGGCCCCAGGGGAACCGACCGATATGCAGACCCAGATGAACCCCCAAGCCGGGCCGGAGCTGCAGGAGCGTCTGCGTGTACAGTACGGTCTGGATCAGCCGCTATACGTTCAATACGGAAAATGGCTTGGCCGGCTGCTGGTGCTCGATTTCGGCGACTCCTTTGCGACAGATCATCGGCCGGTTCTCGACAAGGTGCTGGAACGGTTGCCGGTAACCATTCTGCTCAATCTGTTGTCGATTGCCCTGATTCTGGTTGTCTCCGTGCCCCTTGGCGTGTTGTCGGCGATCAGGCGCAACAGTGGTTTTGACCGGACGACCACCATCCTTGTCTTTGCCGGATTTGCTATGCCGTCCTTCTGGCTGGCCCTGCTGCTGATGGACTGGTTCGGAGTCCGGCTCGGCTGGCTGCCGGTTTCAGGGCTGAAGTCGTTGGGCTATGAATATTTGAGCGCAGGCGGACAGGTCGCGGACCGGATTTCTCACCTGGTTCTGCCGGTCTTTATTTCGGCGATCGGCGGGCTTGCCGGCTTTTCGCGTTACATGCGCTCCAACATGCTTGAGGTGATCCGTCAGGATTATATCCTGACGGCACGGGCCAAGGGACTCTCAGAGCGGGTGGTCATTTACAAACATGCGCTGCGTAACGCTCTGCTGCCGGTTATAACGATTCTGGGGCTGTCGGTTCCGGGGCTGATCGGCGGCAGTGTCATCTTTGAGACGATTTTCGCTATTCCCGGTATGGGCAAACTGTTCTACGATGGTGTCATGATGAGAGATTATCCCCTGATTATGGGGATACTGGTGATGGGAGCGGTGTTGACCCTGGTCGGCAACCTGCTGGCTGATGTCTGTTACGCGCTTGCCGATCCGCGGATTCGTCAGGGCCAGAGTTTCCGTCACTGATAATCGCGTACCAAAGGAGGTTTTTTGGAAACGAACCGTTTAGGTGAAATGTTGCTGGATGCCGGTCTGATCGACCAGTTTCAGCTTGAATCTGCATTGTCGATGCAACGCAACCTCGGGGGGCGTATCGGCAGTGCATTGGTGAAACTGGGCTATCTTCCTGAAGAAACGATCATGGAATTCATCGAAACCCAGGCGAAGTATGCGCGGGTTTCTCTGGCTGAACTGGAGATTTCAGACGAGCTCAAACGGGTTCTGCCCTATGACAAGATGCTTGAAATGCTGGTCATTCCGATCGATCTGCGCAGGGCGCAAGGGGAGAAGATCCTGCGCGTCGCAATGACCGATCCGACCAATATCGCTCAGATCGATACCCTGCAGTTTCGCACGGGGTGCCGGGTCCTGCCGGTGCTCGCTGGTGAAGAGGAGATCGATGAGGCGATCAGGAGACATTTCGCTCCACCAGAACCAGCAAGCGGACTGGTAGATGAGCTGGTTGGCCTGGAGCCTAACGCGGTCAGTTTCGATGATCTGCCGGATGATGACCCCCGCTTTCAGCGCCTGCTGGATGTCCTGCAGCAAAAAGGGCTGCTGACGGCTGCGGAAGCCGAACTGATCAAGTTTGGTTGATTAGAACCTATGCGAAGCCGATTTTTGCGTGATATTGTCTGGCGGAGGTTGCGTAACAACCGCATGGCGCTGGCCGGAGGCGTCATCGTTCTGGTCATGTTTGTTCTGGCCACTGCGGCCTCTTTTGTGCCTCTTGATCCTGCCGCGATCAACGTTTCCCAGGGCCTTCAGCCGCCGGGCTGGCAGCATTGGCTCGGCACCGATGACCTCGGCCGCAGTGTCCTGGCCAGAATGCTCTATGGCGCGCGGATTTCCCTGCTGGTCGGTTTCGTTGCTGTCGGCCTGTCGACCCTGATCGGTATTGTCATTGGAGCCCTTGCCGGGTTTTACGGAGGCTGGATCGATGCCCTGGTGATGCGCTTTGTTGACATCATGCTTTGTTTTCCGACCTTTTTTCTGATCCTGGCGGTGATCGCTTTTCTTGACTCGTCGATCTGGAACATCATGGTTGTCATCGGGCTGACCAGTTGGATGGGGGTCGCCCGTCTGGTCAGGGCCGAGTTTTTGAGTCTGCGACAACGTGATTTTGTCCTGGCCGCCCGCTCCCTTGGGGCGAGTGATTCACGGCTGATTTTTCGCCATATTCTGCCGAATTCCTTATCTCCGGTGCTGGTTTCTGCGACGCTGGGCGTGGCTGGCGCCATACTGACTGAAAGTGCGCTCTCTTTCCTGGGAATCGGGGTTCAGCCACCGACCCCCTCCTGGGGCAATATGCTGATTGTCGGCAAGCAGACCCTGGGAACAGCCTGGTGGCTGTCGGTTTTCCCGGGGCTGGCGATTCTGCTGACGGTTTTAGGTTACAACCTGCTGGGCGAAGGTATTCGCGACGCCCTCGATCCAAGATTGAAAGACTGATGCCTGACCAATTTATCCAAGAACGTTTTCTGGCACTGCAGCGGGGTGATTATGCTGCGGTCTATCAGAGCTACCATTCCGAAGCTCCCTTTGTGCAGAATTTTGCCCGGGAGGCTGATTATGTCGATTTTGCCTCCGAACATCTCTCCCGGATCCAGGTCGTCAGCTGGCGCTGCCTGGCTCAACGTGAGGCCGGTGCAGGGGTGGAAGTCATCCTGGTCATGGAGCTTGAAGTAGATGGTATCCGTCAGCTCTTCTTTGAACTGGCCCTGCTGCTTGAGACTCCACAGGGATGGAAGTATCATTCCGCCCAGAAGCTCAGCCCTGAGGAGTTTACTGAGCATCCTGGCCGGCTCGATTTCAGCCACTTCGATCTGGCTGCCCAGAAGGTCCGTTTCTAGCGATGCCTGAACTTCCGGAAGTCGAAACCACCCTGCGCGGGATTGAGCCCCATATCAGTCAGCGGCGGATTGTCGAGCTGGTTCTGCGTGCCGACAAGTTGCGCTATCCTCTCGACAAGGCGCTCTGCCAGGTTTTGCCCGGACAGGTCATTCTCAAGGTCACTCGCCGTGCCAAATATCTGCTGATCGAATGTACTGACGGGACCCTGATTCTGCACCTTGGTATGTCGGGGGTGTTAAGGATTCTTGCCGCCGATACGACGGAGCAGAAGCATGACCATGTCGACCTGATCTTTGGCGATGGGATGATGCTTCGCTTCAGCGATCCACGCCGTTTCGGGATGTTTCTGTATACGAAGGAGCCGGTCGAAGATCATCCCCTGCTTGTCAAACTCGGTCCCGAGCCGCTTGCAGCGGAATTTGACGGGGCTTATCTCCACCAGCGCTCACGCAATAAAACCGTTGCGGTAAAACCCTTCATTATGGATCAGAGCGTGGTTGTCGGTGTCGGCAATATCTACGCCAACGAAGCGCTGTTTAGGGCCGGGATCGATCCGCGCCGACCGGCTGGGAAAGTCAGTTTCAAACGCTATGCTGCCCTGGCTGACAGGATCAAGGGAGTGCTTGCCGAAGCGATCAGTGCTGGTGGGACGACGATCAGTGATTTCAGACAGAGTGACGGCAAACCAGGTTATTTTGCCCAGGAGTTGCAGGTCTACGGTCGCAGTGGGCAGCCCTGTCCGGCCTGCTCGATGAAGATCACGAGTCTGCGCCTTGGCCAGCGTTCAACCTATTATTGTCCGCGCTGTCAACGATAAGAAACTGAGCGCGACAGAGAGCCGACCGGCGGATATTCAATTGTCCAGTTCCGGGCCTCTCGGCGGAGTGGTTTGTGCCTTGACGAAAGCGGTGCTCCGGGGTTATCGTGCGGCACTCAATAGAACCTGATTCAGGGATAAGAATTAAGGAATGATATATGGAAGAGTTAAACGAGCTTTTGCAGCAGCGTCGGGCCAAGCTTGACAGCTTTGAGGCCGCAGGTGTCAATCCCTTTGCCAATAACTTCAAGGTTGAAAACACCGCAGCGCAGATTCACAGTCTGCACGCTGAAGATGATAAGGAAAAACTTGAAACCCTGACCGTCAGTTACACGATCGGTGGCCGGATTATGGCCCGTCGTGACTTCGGTAAGGCTGCGTTTCTGCAGGTTCAGGATGGTAGTGGCCGGATTCAGGTTTACGTGGCCATGAACCAGATCGGTGAAGAGGCCTTTGAGCTCTTCAAGAAGCTCGATATCGGCGATATTATCGGTATCGAAGGGCAGCCGTTCAGGACCAAAACCGACGAACTGTCGCTGCGCGCCGACAAGCTGCAGCTGCTGACCAAGTCGCTGCTGCCGTTGCCTGAGAAATGGCACGGGCTGACCGATGTCGAGACCCGCTACCGTCAGCGTTACCTCGATCTGATCGTCAACCCCGAAGTGCGCGATGTCTTTCGTAAGCGCAGCCAGATCATCAACCTGATCCGCGCCTACATGATGAATAACGACTACCTCGAAGTCGAAACACCGATGCTCCAGCCGGTGGCCGGTGGTGCGACCGCCAAGCCGTTTATCACCCATCACAATACCCTGAAGATGGATCTCTACCTGCGTATTGCCCCTGAGCTGTACCTCAAGCGCCTGGTGGTCGGCGGTTTTGATCGGGTCTTCGAGATCAATCGCAGTTTCCGCAACGAAGGGATCTCGATCCGTCACAACCCGGAATTCACCATGATGGAGTTTTACCGGGCCTATGCGACCTATCATGATCTGATGGACTACACCGAGGCGATGATCAGTGATATCGCTCAGAAGGTCTGTGGCAGCATGGTCATCCCTTACGGTGACAAGGATGTCGATCTGACCCCGCCGTGGGAGCGTCTGACCATGCGTGAGGCGATTGTCAAATACGGCAATATCTCCCTGGAGGAGCTTGAGGATCACGCCAAGGTTCTGAATTACGCCAAGTCGCTTGGTCTGGCCATCGAAGGGGAGATCGGTCACGGCAAGCTGTTGACCGAGGTTTTTGAAGAGGTCGCTGAGCCGCATCTCTGGCAGCCGACCTTTATCACCGAGTATCCGACCGAGATATCGCCGCTGTCACGTAAGAATGACGAGAAACCTGAGATTGTCGACCGTTTCGAGCTGTTTGTTGTCGGCCGGGAGCTGGCCAATGCTTTCTCCGAGCTGAATGACCCGATCGATCAGAAGGCGCGTTTCCTGGATCAGCTTGAAGAGAAAGCCAAAGGCGATGACGAAGCCCACGAGATGGATGAAGACTACATCCGTGCTCTCGAATACGGTCTGCCGCCAACCGCCGGTGAGGGGATCGGTATCGACCGCCTGGTTATGCTGCTGACCAATTCCTCGTCGATTCGAGACGTGCTGCTCTTCCCGCAGATGCGTCCGGAAGTCGGTTGAGCGCTTATTGATGGGATACGAATGGTTAATCAGTCTCCGCTATCTTAGGGCCAAGCGGAAACAGACCTTCATCTCAGTCATCTCCTTTATCTCCATCGCCGGGGTCACCCTCGGCGTTGCGGCGCTGATACTGGTCCTGGCGGTCATGACCGGCTTTACAGACGGGGTCAGGAAGCAGATCCTGGGGAATGTTCCGCATGTGCTGGTCCAGCATTATGGCGATGCGATCCACAATGCCGACGAAATTGTTGCTGCGGCGGAGCAGATCGAGCAGGTCCGTTCCGCCGTTCCCTACGTTTCCAAGGAGGCGATGCTGCTGTCGAAGGGGAATGTCGCAGCCGTCAGCATCAAGGGGATCGACACGCAGCACAGGATTTTCAGTCAGCCTCTGCTGACTCTCGACGGGCAGCCGGCTGCAGAGACGTTCTTCGCCGCCGATGCCGTTCGTCCCGGTATCGTCATCGGTGCAGACACGGCCGCATCGCTGGGGATCAGCGTCGGCGATTCGGTGAATGTCATCCCGCCGCTTTTCAATATTACCCCTTTCGGCATGGTCCCGAAAATGAAACCATTCCAGGTTGTGGCCATTTTTGAAAAGCAGAGCAGCCTGATTGACAGCTTCTACGCCTATATTCCGCTGCAGACTGCCCAGAGCTTCTTTGAGATGGATGGTGTCAGCGGTGTCGAGATCGAAGTTGCCCTGTTCGAACAGGCTCCTGCAGTGGCTGGTCTTTTGGCTCAGCAGTTTCCCTTTCCTTATGTGGTGCGCTCCTGGCAGGCGATGTACGGTTCGTTCCTGTCAGCCCTCAAACTGGAAAAACTGGGGCTGTTTATCGTTCTCGGGATTATTGTCCTGGTTGCAGCGTTCAATATCGCCACAACCCTGATCATGGTCGTCATGGAGAAGAACCGGGATATTGCCATATTGCGGGCTATGGGTGCGAACGCCCGCAGCATCATGAAGATCTTTCTCTTTGAAGGGCTGATTATCGGCACCGTCGGAACCGGGCTCGGAGCCCTGATCGGGGTTGTCCTGGCCTACTACGCCGATCCGATCATCAAGTTTCTGGAGCAGAGCTTTGGTATCCGTATCTTTGATCAGAGCGTCTACGGGATGGAACACTTCCCATCGCAAATCGTCGTTTCGGATGTTGTCTCCGTTGTCGTCATGGCCATGCTGATCTCTCTGCTGGCAACACTTTATCCGGCCTGGAGAGCTTCCCGGATGGATCCTGCCGAGGCGCTGCGTTATGAATAATGCGCCACTGATCAAGGTTTCCGGACTGAAAAAAGCGTTTAAAACGCCAGGTGGGACCGTCGACGTCCTGCGCGGTATTGATGTTGAGATCAGGGCAGGGGAGCGCGTCGCTGTTGTCGGCACGTCCGGTGCGGGAAAGACCACCCTGATGCATATTCTGGGGGGGCTGGACCATCCAAGTGCCGGCCAGGTTCTTTACGCAGGTGAGGACCTCTTCGCACTGCGTGGTACGGCTCTGGATGCATTCCGTAATGCCAGTATCGGCTTCGTTTTTCAATTTCATCAACTGCTGCCTGAATTTTCGGCGCTGGAAAATGTCATGATGCCGTTGCTGATTGGCGGCATGGCACGTTCACTGTCTCAGCAACGAGCCTCAAACCTGCTGAGCGAAGTTGGCCTTGCGCACCGGCTCGACCACAAACCCGGAGCGCTGTCGGGGGGGGAGCAGCAACGCGTTGCCATTGCCCGAGCCCTGATCAAGGAGCCCAAACTGCTGCTTGCAGATGAGCCGACGGGCAATCTCGACTCGGTGACCTCGGGGGAGATCATGATGCTGCTCAATCAGATGCATCAATCCCGGGGACTGACGATGATCATCGTGACCCACAGTCGTCCATTGGCGGACAGCCTGGATCGGGTGTTACGAATTGAAGACGGTATTCTGGTCGAGGATCTTTTAAATTGAAGTCGGTGGGCTCTTTCCCTATAATTCACCTTTTACTTTTGCCACGCAAGGACGCCTGATGTTGAAAAGACTGTACCTTTTATGCTTGATTCTGTTGTCAGCGGCAACCGCTTTGGCGGGAGATTTTACGGTATCCGATATTCAGATCAGCGGTAACAGTCGTGTCGCCGAGTCGACTATCTTCAACGTCATACATATCAGCCCCGGCGACTCAGTCAGCGTAGGTGACATTGACCAAGCTGTTCATGATGTCTACGCCCTGGGGAGTTTCAAGGATGTCGGTGCTGAAGTTGTGGAGGTCAATGGCCTTGAGACTCTGGTTTTTTCCGTTGAAGAACTTCCCGTTATCAGAAATGTAGAATACGCGGGGATCAAAGACGTCAAGCGGGACAAGCTCGCTCCTCTGCTCAAGGTCAGAATCCCATCGATTTACAACAAGGCAAAAATTGACGAAAGTATCAGCGAATTCCGCAACGTCTATATCGAAGACGGTTATCACGCGGTAAAGATCACCACCGAGTTGCGGACTGATGTCAATAACGAAGCGACTCTGATCTTCCACGTTGACGAAGGCGACAAGGTGCTGATTCGTGACATCACCTTTGTCGGGACAACCGTCTTCAAAAAGAAAGAACTGCTCAAGAAGATGGAAACCAAGGAAAAGTGGTTTCTTTCCTGGCTGACCGGTCGCGGAGCTTACCTCAAGGACGCCATGGAGCTCGACGTCGAGCGCATCAAGATGGCCTACCAGGATGTCGGCTATCAGGATGTCAAGGTCAAACCGGCGGATGTCACGCTGGTTGATGATAAATACCTGCAGGTTGTCATCGAGGTTGAAGAGGGGCTGCAGTATCATGTCGGTGATATCACGATCTCCGGTGATATGATGAAGACTGAAGACGAGTTGAAGGAGCTCCTCAAGCTCAAGTCTGGTGATGTTTTCAGTCGTTCTGAATTACGCAACAGTATCGTCCGTTTGACCGACCTCTATGCTGACAGCGGTTATGCCTATGCCAATGTCACCCCTCTCACCAACAAGAATAGTGAAAAGCTGCTGGTCGGTTTCGAGCTGAATATCGAGCAGGGCCGCCAGTATCACGTCACTGAGATTCGTATCCACGGCAATACCAAGACCCGGGACAAGGTTATCAGACGTGAAATCTCGCTGCTGGAAGGTGAGCTGTATAACGCCACCAAGGTCAAGGCAGCGAACCGGAGAATTCGTAACCTCGGTTTCTTCGAGGAGGTGAACCTGACCAACAAGCCGGGCAGTGAACCGGACAGTTTGGTGCTGGATGTCGATGTTTCCGAACAGCCAACCGGGACCTTCTCTGTCGGCGCTGGGTACTCTTCAGCCGATGGCCCGGTCTTTCAGGGGTCTGTCTCGCAGGACAACTTCATGGGTTACGGCGTCAATGTTTCCATCGGTGGCACCTTCGGCGGCTCGAGTACTACCTACACCCTGTCCGTTTCGGACCCGCACTTTCTCGATACCGACTGGTTTCTGGGTGGTGAGATCTATAAATCAGAGTACGAGTATTCTGATTACGATGATTACCGCACCGGTGGCGCTATCAAAGGGGGGCACCCTCTTTCGGAGAACGTGAAATTCTATCTGACCTACCGCTTTGAGCAGAAGGAGATCTCTGATGTCGATGACGATGCGTCTGCAACGGTCAAGGATGCGGAAGGGGAGTCGACCCTGTCGTCCCTGACGGCCGATCTGGTGCGCAACAGTACGGACAACTATCAGGATCCGAGTAAGGGGGGGATTACCAAGCTGAGCCTCGAGTTCGCCGGTCTCGGAGGAACCGAGAACTTTCTCAAGGGGATTGCTGATCACCGTCACTTCTTTCCGGTGATCGGAGACACTGTATTCTCCGTCCACGGCTCGATTGGCTATATCATGAAAACCTGGACAGATGATGATATCCCGATGAGCGAAAAGTTCTTCCTCGGCGGAATCCGTACCCTGCGTGGCTTTGAGTCCCGAGAGGTCGGTCCTATGGAAGATGGCGACTATATCGGCGGCGAGAAGATGGCATATGCCAATTTCGAGTATATTTTTCCAATTGCCAAGGATATGGGTTTCAAAGGGGTACTGTTTTATGATATCGGCAACGCCTGGGGCGAAGACGAGGACTATTTCTCCGATCTGCGCCACAGTGCCGGTGCCGGTATCCGTTGGTTGAGTCCGCTCGGGCCGCTGCGCTTTGAATGGGGTTATAATCTCGATCCACGTGATGGGGAGAAACGCTCTGTATTTGAATTTACAATCGGAAAAGCCTTTTAAGGCGTAATTTCAGGAGATGATGATGAAAAGACTTTTGATTGCTATTATTGCCCTTTCCCTGTTCGCTGTTCCTGCTCTGGCGGAAACCAAGATTGCCCGGGTCGATATGCAGAAAGCTCTCAATGCCTGTGATGCAGGCAAGGATGCCAAGAAGCAGATCGATGCACTGGTTCAGAAATATGAAGGCGACTTCAAGCTCAAGCAGGACGCTATCACCGCAATGCAGAAGGATCTGGAAAAAGAGGCTGCGGTGCTTTCCGACAGCGCCAAGCAGGAAAAAGCCAAGGAATATCAGCAGAAGGTTATCGAGATCACCCAGTTGCGCAAGAAAATCCAGGATGAACTGAAAGCCAAAGATAAAGAGCTGACCAATAAAATTCTGGAAGAGCTCTATGCCGAGCTGGAAGTAATCAGCAAGAAGAAGGGTTATAACCTGGTCCTGAATGAAGGGGTCTTCATGTATGCTGATGGCAGTATCGAGGACCTGACCCAGGCCGTTGTCGACGCCCATAACGCAAAATAAGATTACAGGGATTAGTATGGCAACTTTGCAGGTACTGGCGGAACTGGTTGGTGGAACATTGGCTGGTGATCCCGGGGTTGAGATCGATCATGTCGCTCCGATCGATCAGGCCGGCCCCGGATCAATCACCTTTGTCGCCAATCCCAAATACCTGAGCAAACTTCAGGATTGCCAGGCAACTGCGGTCATCCTGGCGCCTGGCATTGAGAGTCCTATTGAGAACCTGATAATCTGCAAGAACCCCTACCTGGCATTTGCCCGGATTCTGACCCATCTGCATGTTCCGGATCTGCCAGAACTGGGTATTTTGGCAGGGGCAACTGTTGCGGATTCTGCCCAGATCGATCAATCTGTGACCATTTATCCGGGCTGTGTCGTCGGTGAGCGGGTCAGGATCGGTTCGGGGACGACCCTTTATCCGGGGGTTGTTATCTATGATGATGTCCTGATTGGTGAGAAGTGTATTCTGCATGCCAATACCGTAGTCAGAGAGCGTTGCAGGTTAGGGGACAGGGTGATTCTGCAGCCTGGTGCAATTATCGGTTCTGATGGCTTCGGGTTTGCTCCTGATGGTCAGTCCTACTATAAGATCCCGCAGGTTGGGATCGTTGTCCTTGAGGACGATGTTGAGATCGGCGCGGCAACCTGTGTGGACCGGGCGGCGATGGGCGAGACACTGGTCGGACGTGGTACCAAGCTGGATAACCTGGTGCAGATCGCGCACAATGTGCGCATCGGTGAAGATTGTATCATCGTTTCGCAGGTCGGCATCGCCGGAAGTACCCAGGTCGGCAATCACTGCACCTTTGGCGGGCAGACGGCAATCGCCGGTCATTTGAAGATCGGTGAAAATGTCATGATCGGTGCCAGAGGCGGTGCGGCGGGAAATGTTGAGCCGAATCAGGTGATGTCCGGAGCGCCTTTGCTGCCGCATAAGCAGTGGCAGAAAGCGGCGATGACCTTTGGCAAGTTGCCGGAAATGCGTAAAGATATGCAGTTAATGAAAAAACGCCTGGAAGAACTTGAGGCGCTTTTAAAGGAGGATTAGTAAAGTATGATTACAATGAACATTCAGCAGATTATGGCGATTTTGCCACATCGATATCCTTTTCTGCTGGTTGACAGGATAGAAGAGGTTGAAGAGGGGAAAAAGGCTAACGGCTATAAGAACGTCACAATCAATGAGCCGTTTTTTCAGGGGCATTTTCCCGAACATCCGATCATGCCCGGCGTGCTGATTATCGAAGCCATGGCCCAGGTCGGCGGTGCCTATGTCTCCGTTCTTGACCAGATCGGAGATGATAAGGTCACCTATTTTGCCGGCATCGACAATGCACGTTTCCGTAAACCCGTGCTGCCTGGAGATGTACTGCGCATGGAGCTGGAACTGGTTTCCAAACGCCGCGGTATCTATATGTTCAGCGGCAAAGCCTATGTTGGTGATACCCTGGTTGCTGAAGCTGACCTCAAGGCAACCTTTGCGGACAAATAAGAAGAAAGCAGTCTATTATGATTCATCCAACCGCAATCATCGCTCCGGGGGCTGATCTGGATTCCACAGTCACAGTCGGTCCCTACGCTGTTATTGGTGAACATGTCAAGATCGGTGCCGGTACAACCATCGGTCCACATACCGTTATTGAAGGACGAACAGAGATCGGTTGCGATAATCAGATTTTTCAGTTCTCTTCGATCGGAGCCGTACCTCAGGATCTGAAATTTCGAGGTGAAGAATCGACCCTTAAAATCGGTGACCGCAACAAGATCCGCGAGTTTACTACGATACATCTCGGTACAGCCGACGGCGCCAACGAAACTGTTGTCGGCAACGATTGTCTGTTCATGGCCTATAGTCACGTCGCTCATGACTGCATCGTCGGCAATCATGTGATCCTGGCCAACGCGGCGACCCTGGCCGGTCATGTCGAAGTCGGAGACTTCGCCATTCTGGGTGGCTTGAGCGCAGTACATCAGTTCACCCGTATCGGCTGCCATGTGATGGCCAGTGGTGGATCGATGATCGCTCAGGATGTCGCTCCCTACTCAATTGTTCAGGGAGACCGCGCGACGACGGTTGGTGTCAATCTGACCGGCTTGAAGCGGCGTGGATTTTCCAAAGAGGCGCTGGCGAATATTAAAAACATGTATAAGCTCGTCTTCCGATCAGGACTGAAATTGGACGAAGCAATCATTGAGATTGAAAAAAACTGCGATCCTCAGGCAGATGAAGTCAGGGGATATGTCGAGTTTTTACGCAAGAGTGAACGTGGCCTGGCGCGCTGAGTCTGAAGAGCATATCTGTTGCAAATGTTGCGAGGCCATTGGTGCCTCGCCTTTTGTTTTTTAGGAAGGTTCTATGAGCAGCAGGGAACAACAGAATAGACGTATCATGATTGTTGCCGGAGAATCTTCTGGCGATTTGCACGGCAGCAATCTTATCAAAGCCGCAGCCAGGCTCTGTCCGAATTTGAGCTTCTTCGGTGTCGGCGGCCCCCGCATGGAGATGGCCGGCTGTCGAATTATCATTCCTTCCGATGAGTTGTCTGTGATGGGGGTTGTTGAGGTCCTCAAACAGTTGCCCCGTATCTATCGTTATTTTCGTCAGTTAAAGAAAATATTAAGAAGTAACTCTCGGCCTGATCTTCTGGTATTGATCGATTTTCCTGATTTTAATCTCAGGTTGGCAAAGGTTGCCAAGTCTTTGGGTATTCCGGTTTTATATTATATAACGCCCAAGGTTTGGGCCTGGCGGCGTGGAAGAGCAAAAACGATTGCAGAGAATACAGATCATTTAGCGCTGATTTTTCCATTTGAACCTGAGATCTTTCGCCCGTTGGGAGTTGCTGCCGAATACGTTGGTAATCCTTTGCTGGATGAATTTGTTGAGAACCAGCCGTCAGGTGATTTGCGAGATAAACTTGGTTTTGGCAAAGACGAACAGGTTGTCGGTATCTTTCCCGGGAGTCGTAACTCTGAGGTTCAAAATATTTTTTCTTCTCTTGTGGAAACGATGAAACTGATTCATCGCAGAAAGCCGCAGGTCAAATTTCTGTTGCCGATCGCTCCTTCTCTGCCGCGTGAAGTTTTTGAGTCAAGATTGGCACAGACCGGATTGCCGATTCATCTCCTCGATGAAAATATTTATGAAGTCGCTACAGCCTGTGACGCGGTACTGACTGTTTCCGGGACTGTTACTTTGCAGCTCGCTCTGGTCGCTACACCGATGGCAATTCTCTATAAGATATCGCCATTAAGTTACGCAATTGGAAAACGCTTGGTGAAAATCAGTTTTGCAGGTTTGACAAATATTGTGGCAGGGCGTGAAATCGTCAGAGAATTTATCCAGGACGCTGCAGAACCCTCAGCAATGTGTGATGAGATAAACCGTTTGCTTGACGACGATTCATATTCAAGCGATGTGCGTGAAAAATTAAATGAAGTCAAACAGTTACTTGGAAGTTCTGGGTGCTCGGAACGGGTAGTGGGAATTATTGGTAACTTGTTGGCCAAGGCATGATTGTCAGAAGGAAATTTTGTGCTGATTAACTCTAAAAATAAAGAAACATATCTGCGTTTGATTCGCTACGCATTGCCGTATAAATGGTTTCTGGTTTTCTCTGTTTTTGCGTCTTTGGCTGTTTCCGGAACTGATGTCGCTATTGCATGGGTGTCCAAACCCTTTGTTGACAAAGTAATCAGGGAAGGGAATGTCACGCTGATGAAGTTGTTGCCAATCGGTGTGATTCTTCTCTATACGGTCAAAGGGGCAGCGCGTTACTTTCAGGAATATTTTGTAAAGAATGCTGGTCAGTTGGCAGTTCAGGATATACGCAACGAATCTTTCAAGCATACGATGTATTTATCGATGCGCTATTTTGCTAAGCAAAAGACAGGCGTTCTGATGTCTCGACTGCTCAATGACATCGGCGTAGTTCAACGTGCAATATCCAGCAATGTCATAGACTTGATACGTGAGACATTGACTATGATCAGTCTCGTTGTCTATGCCTTTGTGACAGACTGGAAGATGGCCCTTGTGACTTTCATTGTTGTTCTCGCAACTATCGGTCCGGCGTCGGCTATCGGCAAGAAAATCAAAAAATATTCAAAACGTGGTCAGGCTGCAATCGGAGTACTGACTTCCAGGGTGCAGCAGAGTTTTTCAGGCATCAAGGTTATCAAGGCCTTCGGAACTGAAGACGACGAGATACGAAAGTTCGAAAAAGAAAACTGGGACCTGTATCTGTTGTTTAGAAAAACCTTCAAATATTCAGCCGGAACCGCACCTCTTATGGAGATCCTGACGTCCTTCGGAGTCGCCGCATCCCTCTGGTACGGTTTCTCTCGAGTGATATCTGGCGAAATTACTCAGGGGGAGCTTATCTCCATTATGGTTGCGGCTGTCATGATGTATGGACCTTTGAAGCGGTTGGTTAAGGTTAACAACTCCCTGCAGGGCGCACTCGGTGCTGCTGAACGGGTGTTCGAATTGATTGATACTCCTATAGAGATCAATGACAAGAAGGACGCACTAATACTGCCCCGGGTTAAGGGAGATGTCGTCTTTGAAAGGGTGTCATTTGCCTATGATGAAACTCCTGTCCTTGAGGATTTTTCGGTCAAGGTTCGAGCAGGTGAAGTCATCGCTTTTGTCGGGGCAAGCGGGGCAGGAAAAACCACTGTCATGGGTTTGCTTAATCGGTTCTTTGAGCCACAATCAGGTTCGATTACTATTGACGGTTACGATATCAAGCATGTGACTCAGACCAGCCTGCATGCCAATATGGCACTGGTTGATCAGGAGACCTTTTTGTTTAATGATACGATTATCAACAATATTCGTTATAGCCGTCCAGATGCGAGCGATGATGAGGTTCGTGATGCTGCTCGGCTAGCTTATGCTGATGATTTTATTATGGAGATGCCGGAAAACTACGAGTCCGTTATTGGAGATCGCGGTGTCCGCCTGTCCGGTGGACAACGGCAACGAATCTGTATTGCCCGAGCGATTCTCCGCAATGCACCTCTCCTGCTCCTTGATGAAGCGACCAGTGCCCTGGATAACGAAAGCGAGGCAATGGTGCAAAAAGCTCTTATCAATCTGATGAAAGATCGTACCACCTTTATTATCGCCCACCGGTTTTCAACGATCGTTCATGCCGATAGGATACTTGTTCTGGATCATGGCAAAATTGTTGAGGAGGGAACTCATCAAGATTTGCTGGAAAACGATGGCTATTATCGGCGCTTGTTTGAAGCTCAGTTTGAGGACAGAGGTTGATGAAACTGCGTGATCAGTTTTTATTGAGCCTGGCTCCGTGGCTTGCATCGAGGCTTGTCCGTATTTTGCATCTGACGACCAAAACGGAGATCCTGGGGCTGCAAAACGCCCTTCAGTTCTGGAACGAAAAGAGGAATGTTATACTGGTCAGCTGGCATGATGAACTGTTGATGATGCCGATGGCCTATCGTGGTTATGGTGCGCAGATTCTGATCAGTTCGTCAAAAGATGGTGAGTTGATTGCCCGTACGGTCAAATACTGGGGATATGATGCTGTGCGAGGGTCTTCGAGCCGTGGCGGGACGTCAGCGTTCAGGGAAATGGTCAATTTGTGTAAGCGGCCTCTTGACCTGGCCATTACACCCGATGGTCCCAGGGGGCCGCGCCACGTTCTGAAAGATGGCGTCCTGCAGTTGGCGCGGTTGGGCGGTCGACCAATTATCCCGATGACCTACGTCTGCAGCAAGGGGTATCGTTTCTCATCCTGGGATCGTTTCCTCTGCCCATATCCTTTTTGCCGGGCCGTCTATTCATACGGCGAACCAGTTTCATATGCGGAAAAAGAAAGTATCGAGTCTTTCCGGCAGCGGTTAAGCGCCGCAATGTCATCCAATTACAATAAAGCAAAAGAGCGTTTAGAATCTTATGGTCTTTCAGCTATATAGCGGAGTTCTTGTTGTGGCAGCCGTCTTTATGTTGCCATATTATCTTCTGCAAAGTTATCGCAGAGGAAAATACCGTGACGGTATTGCTGAGCGCTTCGGTCATTATCGGGAGTCATTGCTCTTGGCATTGAAAGGAGTTCCTTTTATCTGGGTGCATGCCGTGTCGGTTGGCGAAACCCGCGCGGCAATACCTCTGATCAAGGCGTTACGCAAACGATACCCTGATCATAAGATCCTGGTCAGTAACGTGACAGAAACCGGTCATCAGATCGCGTCCAGCAGTCAGTGGATTGATCATACGATCTATTTCCCGTTCGATTTTCCATGGGTTATCCGCAGAGTTTTTTCTCAACTGAAGCCGGAGATGATCGTTATTGTCGAAACCGAACTGTGGCCAAACTTTATCCGCTATGCCCATGACGAAGGGATCTCCCTGGCACTCGTTAACGGGCGAATTTCCGACCGCTCATATCCACGTTATCGGAAGTTCAGGTTTCTGTTTTTACAGTTGCTGAAGAGGTTTTCTGTCTTTTGCATGCAGTCTCAGACCGACAGTGAGCGGATCGTTGCTCTGGGAGCTGATAGGGAAAAGGTAGAAAACACCGGCAATCTGAAATACGACTACGAGTTGAAGACCCTTTCAGATGATAAGGCTGCTGAGAAAAAAGCCAGCTATCGGGTGCCTGAAAGTGCCAGGATCATTGTTGCCGGCAGCACTCATGAAGGCGAAGAGGAACAGTTGCTTGAGGTTTATCGCCGGCTGCGGGAATCCGGAATGACTGAACTGTTTATGATTCTGATTCCCCGTCATCCGGAGCGTTGCTCACAATTACAGGACCTGCTCCGTGAGCGTGGCTTTGCCTATCGACTCAGAAGTCAAACCGAACGTCAGGCAGTTTCTCAGCAGAGCGGTGAAGTTCTGTTGGTCGATACCCTTGGAGAGGTGATCGATTGTTACAGTATCTCCGACCTTGTTTTTGTCGGCGGCAGCCTGGTCAAGGTTGGGGGCCATAATATGCTGGAGGCTTCTCTGGTCAGCAAGCCGGTGCTGTTTGGTGCTCACACCCACAACTTCAAGGTAATTTCAGCAAAAATGATCCGTGCCGGTGCTGGAATCAGGGTTGCCGATAAAAATGACCTGTATGAACAGTGTCGTCTTTTACTGTCAGAACCATCTAGAGCAAGAATCATGGGGCAGGCCGGTCAGGCGCTGATTGTGGAAAACTCAGGCTCCTCTGAAAGAACAATGCGTCATATCGTCAAGATGCTTTAAGAGTAATGAATAGTTTTTCTTTAATACAGCTACATAAAAAACTGGTTCAGCGTGATTTCAGTAATCCGCTGAGAGCTTTGTTTTTTTGTTTGTTGATTCCCTTTGCCTGGCTTTACGGCGCTATCGGGTGGATACGGGCAAAGTTATATCAATTTCAGGTTTTTAACTCCTACCGGTCATCACTGCCGGTCTTGTCCGTAGGGAACCTTGCTGCCGGAGGGACTGGTAAAACACCGACCGTTGACTGGCTGGTCAAGGGGTTTCAGCAGAAGGGGAAAAGGGTAGCTGTCTTAAGCCGTGGTTATGGCGGGACTTTTGGAGGGAGGGCTGCTCTTGTTTCAGATGGCCACAGATTGCTGATGACGGCTTCCGAGTGCGGTGATGAGCCCTGTCTCATAGCTAAACAGAACCCGGGGCTGATTGTTGCAATTGCCAGAAAGCGTGTCGATGGGCTGAGGATGATTGAAGAGTTAGGTCTCATTGACCTGGTTATTCTGGACGACGCCTTTCAACACCTCGCTGTCAAACGGGATGTTGATCTCGTTCTGCTTGATGAACGGTTACCACTGGGGAACGGCTGGCCTCTGCCCGCCGGCAATCTTCGTGAGTTTTCTTCAGCGCTTAAACGGGCTGATTTTTTCATGTTGACCCGTGCGCAAAGCATGCGTAGTAGTGGTCAGCTGTTCGGAAAACCTGTCTATACCTCTCAGCATCGGCTGTCCAGTACCGCCATTTCCCTGCAGGGGAAAGTATTGCCTCTGCGTGAATGTATGGAAAAAAAGATTGTAGCCTTTGCAGGAATAGCGAACCCGGAAGATTTTTTTAACTTCCTTGAGGGAAGCGGAATTCCACTTTTCGCCAAGTTGGCACTGTCTGATCATGTGCAGTATGATGCAGCGACTATCTGTACTCTCAATGAGGTCTCTGAGGATGCCGATCTTTTGTTGACAACGGGAAAGGATGCGGTGAAATTGAGATCTGAACTTTTTTCTATCCCCTGCTATCAGGTTCCTTTGGAGATGCATGTCAGTTCAGGCGAGAGTCTTTTGGACAACCTTCAAAAATGTCTGTGGGGTGAGTATTGATGTTTGATCCGGAGTTGGTGAAATTGCTGGCCTGTCCCGTCTGTAAGGGAAGTGTCAGGTTGAATGAAACAGGAGATGCTCTTACCTGCGAGCACTGCCGTTTGCGTTTTTCAATACGAGATGATATCCCGATCATGCTGACTGATGAGGCAGAAGCCTATTGACATGCCTGTGAGTACAGACACAAAAAGAGTTTTGATCTTAAGCGACGGCAAGCCAGGGCATGTCAATCAGTCGATTGCCTTCGCCAGACATCTTGACTGTTCTTATCAGATTGAAAGAGTTGATTTTCAAAGTCGGATAGCGAAAATCCTGTCTTATCTCTTCGACAGGGTGGGGATTTATTCCCGTTTTCTTTTTTCTAGCTCTGTTACGGCACAAGGTTTTGATCTTATCGTTTCTGCCGGTTCCGGGACCTACTACGCTAATAAAACCCTTGCCCGAAAGTTCTCTGTGAGATCTGCAGCAATCATGCTGCCAAGAGGCTATCGCTATAATTTTGATCTGATTGTCGCGCAGAGTCATGACTATCCCTCCAATCGACCAAACATATTGGAAATTCCTATAAACCTGTCTTTTGCAGAACCGCAAGGGCATGTAAGGGGTGTCAATGGGCAAGCTTATGTCTCTGTCATAATCGGCGGGGACAGTTCTGTCGGAAAGCTGAGTCCGGAAAAGTTAAAGCGACAGCTTGAGGAGATTTTCACATCCTTCCCTCGACACAGATTCTGGCTGACGACATCCAGAAGAACGTCTCCCGAGGTTGAGGCTGTTTTGCGGCAATTTCCCTTTGAGTGGAGCGTTTTCTACTCTGAAAGGCAGATAAATCCGATTGGTGATTTTCTGGAATATAGTGAATATGTCTTTATTACTGAGGATTCGACATCAATGATCAGTGAGGCTGTCAGTTTTGGTCAGGCAAATGTCGAGATTCTTACATTGTTTGATGGGAAATCTAAAAAATCGAAATATATGAAGATGATCAATATGCTGGAAGCGCAATCCTGTTTGCATATGTATGATGGCCATTGTGGTAACAGGGGGCGGAAAATCAGGCTTGGCCAATTGTTGAAGTCAAGCTCTGTCGTAAATAGGCTAGGTATAGCCCAATGAAAGTTCTCCAGGTTACAGCCTCATTGGAACAGGGGGGAGTTGAGCGTGGAACGGTAGAAATGGCCGCGTTTATTGTTTCCAAAGGAGCTGCGAGTTATGTCGCTTCGCAGGGGGGGCGTCTTGTCGCTGAACTGGAGCAAGGGGGGACAAGTCATTTCTGTTTGCCTCTGGCCCGGCGTAATCCTGTCGCTATTCTCTATTCTGCGTTGGCTTTGAAACGTGTTATCCAAAAAGAGGGCATAGATCTTGTTCATGCTCGTTCCAGAGCCCCGGCCTGGGCGGCGTTTCTTGCCAGCAAGATGACCGGAGTGAAGTTCGTCACCACGTTTCATGGCACGCATCGGATTCAGAATGGGCTGAAAAGGTTCTATAACGCAGTCATGGTCCGTGGGATCCGCGTCATTGCTATCAGTGGATTCATAAAGGAGCATATCGTCAAAAACTATCAGGTTGAAGCGGACCGGATCGATATCGCCCGAAGAGGTTTTGATCCGCTGGTTTTCAATAGAGACCTGATCGACCCTATTGTTCTTGGAGATTTAAGGACCAGTTATTCCCTGACCGCTGAGATTCCTGTCATCTGTTTGCCGGGGCGCCTGACTCGTTGGAAGGGGCAGGAACTGTTTCTCAGTGCTTTGGCAAATCTGAAGGACCTTTCCTGGCAAGCCCTGATTGTCGGTGGTGCGACAAAGAAAAGCTCCTATGTTGACGACCTTAAGCGTCTCGTTGCTGAAAACGGGCTCTCTGATCGTGTTGTTTTTACCGGGAATCAGAAAGATATCGCTCCCTTTTACGCAATATCTGATGTTGTTGTTTCGGCATCACTGGAGCCAGAGGCGTTCGGGCGCGTTGCCGTCGAGGCTCAGGCCATGGGAGTGCCGGTTATAGCATCTGCTCACGGGGGGGCATTGGAGACTGTCAGAGATGGCGTGACCGGATGGCTGTTTGCGAATGGAGATGTCGGTGACCTGACAGATAAATTAAGAGATTCCTTAAGCTCGGAACTGATGCGCAGAAAAATGGGTGAACAGGCCAGGGCGTGGGTCTGGGATAATTTCACCATAGATAAAATGTGCTCAGCGGAGTGGGAGACCTATATTAAGGTACTCATGAAATAAACTCGTAACGTCGTTGCTTATACGCTTAAATTGTCCTATTATGTCAGGCCTTTATATTTGAGAGAAATGGATTGGAATTTATGCGTGTTTTACATATAGCTTACCAGCAGTTAAGGCGTTACGGAAAAACCAGAGTCAGTTGGGCACAGAAGCTGACCAACGGTCTGATCAAGAATGATCATCTTGTTCAGGTGTTCAGCGATCGGGATGTTGCGGCATTCGAAGCCCCATTGGGAATTCGTGACCTGGGTAAAGGGAAAGCGAACAAAAAGCTGTTGGAGACAGTCGCCGCATTTGACCCGGATCTGGTCATTGCCGGGCATTGCGACATCATTACCAATGAAACCCTGAAGCAGATTCGGCAACTCAAGCCACAGGCGGCTATTGTCCATTGTAACAATGATCCCCTCTTCGTTCCTGAGAACGCTGACAGAATCAGGTACCGTGCCGAGGTCGTTGACGCAGTTTTTGTCTCGACAGGAAGGCGCGAGCTTGAAACATTCAAGGACTGTGGGGCTCGTCTCTATCACATGCCCAATCCTGTTGATCCTGCGATTGAAAATCTGGATAATTCAGCCCGCACTGATCTGCCAATTGATCTGTTGTTTTGCAGCAACAGTAACAACTATACCAAGCGTCTCGAGATGGTTAAGTGGCTGAAGGATTCACTTGCCGGTGAAATGAATTTCAAAACCTACGGCAGTTTCGGAGAGCCACCAGTCTGGGGGCGTGATTATGAACGTGCACTTGGGCAGACCAAGATGGGGCTCAATCTCAATCGTCAGGATGGAGACTATTGGTACTCCTCTGCACGGATGGCTCAGCTGGGAGGAAATGGGATCCTCCAGTTTAGCCACAGCGGTCCCCGTTTCGACGAATTGTTCCCTTCCGAATCGATCGTATACTTTAGTGATGAGACCGAATTGCTGGCTTCAATCAGAGAGTTTCATCACGACGATGATAAGCGTCAGGCCTGGGCGGCCAGGGCTCGGGAGTTTTTTCACGCCAAGATGAATAATACTCTGTATGCCCAATACATTCTGGAGGCTTCATTACTGCTTCCCTTCAGTTCCGACTACGTCTGGGCGCAGGATATCAACCAGGACGGGTCGCTGAAATAATGCTCAGGCTGTCATTGGAAAAACCGTTTGCCCAGGGGGGCAACCGTCTTTGCTTTATCCACCCTGAAGATTCTGGCCTTTGTGTAAAGGTACGCCGCCCGGATTTTACTCTCGAAGATCTGCGCCGAAAAAAAGGTTTTCCTAAGAGTTTGCGTCCCCTCTCATCCTTTGATGATAATCTGGATGAATACAGGGTCATGTGTCGTTTTAAAAAAAACTACGATGATGTCATATACCGCCATGTCAGCCGCTGTTACGGTTTCGTTGAGACCGATTTGGGTAAAGGACTTGTCTCCGAACTGGTTTGTGATGAAGATCGAAAGGTTTCGCAAACTCTGAAAAAATATATATGGGACCACGGCCAGGACGATAAGATAATGGCGGCTGCGAAGGAGTTGGCCGACTTCTGGCTGCAGCTCAGGGTGCCTTCCAGAGATCTGTTGCTTCACAATATAGTTGTCCAGATGGAGGCGCAAAGAATAGTGCGGCTGGTCGTAATAGATGGGCTGGGTAGTTCAGGACTTGTGCCTTTCGCCTGTTTGCCCGCTTCAATGCAGACGGCAAAGGTTGAGCGAAAGGTGAAGAACTTTTATGCACGTATTGACAGGCTTGCTGTCCAGCGTCAGAGAGCTTATGGGACTAAGTTTCCAGGCTATCATGGGCAATTGATTCATGATGGCAGCGAATGTCAAAAAAAATGAGTTTGAAAAAATTGGTCTATGTCGGTTTTGTGATTCCTTGTTGTTAAGGTTTTGTCAAACTGACGGCTGATATTATGGTTGAGGGTACTCTTGTCTGAAATAGCAAAATACAGAGTCGCGCAGGTTCTCGCGGGTGCAGAGTTCGGTGGTGCGGAGAATTTCTTCGTTCGTCTGGTCTCAGGACTACATGCTTCCGGAAGGGGGGAGCAGGCAGCCTTTATTCGCAGACATCAGCATCGTATCGATGCCTTACGTTCTGTTGGTGTAGATGTCAGAGGTTTTCGTTTTGGACGCCGGCTTAATTTCCTCGATCGACATCGTTATCTCAAGGCGTTGAGGGAATTATCACCTGAGATCGTCATGACGTGGATGAATCGTGCCAGCGGTCTTACGCCCAAAGGGCCTTATACTCTGGTCAGTCGCCTGGGCCATTATTACAATCTGAAATATTATCGGCACGCAGATTACTGGATCGGTATATCGAAAGGCATTTGCGAACATCTGGTCAGCGGCGGAATGCCTGCTGCCAAAGTTTTTCATATCCCCAATTTCGCCGATGAAACCCCTGTGAGCCCTTTGCCCCGCGACAGCTTTGAGACCCCGGCTGGTCCGTTGCTGTTGGCAGCAGGTCGATTGCATGTCAACAAGGGATTTGATGTGCTGCTTAAAGCCTTGGTTCAGATTCCCGATGCGACCCTGTGGCTGGCAGGTTCAGGTCCGGAAGAGTCTTCTCTTAAGGCTCTTTGTGCTGATCTGAACCTTAATCATCGCGTCCGCTTCCTGGGTTGGCGTAGCGATGTGACCAGTCTGATGAAGACCGCTGATATGTTTATCTGTCCTTCCCGTCATGAGGGGCTTGGGTCTATCGTTATGGAATCCTGGGCGCATGGTTGTCCAATTGTTGCGACCGCTTCCCAGGGGCCCGGAGAGTTGGTCGATGACGGTATGACCGGAATTTTGACCCCGGTCGATGATGTTTCCGCTCTTTCTGAAGGTATACTGGCAGTTATGCACAATCCGCAACTGGCCTCTTCTTTAGCCGAAGGTGGTGCGCAGGAATATCAGTCTAAATACAGTCGTCAGGTTGTTGTACGTCAGTATGAAGAACTGTATGCGGCTCTCCTGAAGCGTTAATTTGCTGAGAAAAGGTCTTGTCGATGCAGTCAATGAGAGTTAAGAAGCTTGCCCGTTTTTTTCTTCGTAAGTATGCGATCATCGGAGCTGCCCTTCACTTTTCACCAGAAAGTCGTGAAGCGTTCAGGGAGCGGTATGATGACAAGATCATCGGTCTGTTCCGTCCGGAGATTGAAAGCTTTGTCGAACGCTATCCTGAAGTTCTTTCAGAGGAAGAGACCCTACGTCTTTTAGTTGATGAGAAGAAGAGCATTTGTCGCTTCGGGGACGGGGAGTTCAAGCTGATTGTCGGCGAACGGCACAAGTCTTTTCAGGATGTTGATCGTCGTCTCAACGAGCGGATGATTGAAGTATTGAACACCGATCATCCCGATATTCTGATCGGCATCCACCCGGTTCGCAGTTATGATCTTCTGACCCGGATCTGGCGTAAGTTTATTATCCGTATCGGTGAAGATGTCCTCAAGCTCCTCAATCCAGAGAGGATCTATCATTCAATGGGGGTTTTTCGTGAACTTCCGGCAACAGATGAAGCTGCTTTTAATCATAGAATTGAGGCCATCAAAAAACTCTGGCAAGGACGGAAAATTCTTTTTGTTGTCGGAAAAAACAGCCGTTTTGAGTTTGTTGACGAGCTTTTTGATAATGTCGCTTCTGTCGATTATGTTTACGCCCCCGCAAAAAATGCCTTCAGCGAATATGAGCGAATCTTGGATGATGTCAGGCGGTATCCGAAGGATGACTACCTGCTGTTGATCGTTCTGGGACCAACCGCTACAGTTATGGCCTATGACCTTGCTTTGGAGGGCTTTCAGGCTATCGATTTTGGCCAGATGCCGGGAATCTACACCAGGCAAAAGGCTAAATTTTCTAAAAAGCTAGATCAATAGGTTTGCTTTGTTATGTCTTCTGGCTTCTCTCAACCAATGGTTTCGATTGCCCTCTGCACCTACAACGGAGAGCGCTTTTTACAACAGCAGCTTGACTCGCTTGCTGACCAGGACTATGAAAATGTTGAAATCATTATAGTAGACGACTGCTCAACGGATAGAACTTATGAACTCCTGCAGGGGTTTGAGTCTTCTCTGGCCCATGTCAAGCTTTGGCGTAACCCCTCAAACCTGGGATTTGTCGCTAATTTTGAAAAAGCGATTTCACTCTGCTCAGGAGATTACATTGCGCTTTGCGATCAGGACGATATCTGGTTGCCTGAAAAAATCTCAGCGCTGGTTAGTGAAATTGGAGATGCTGGGCTCATTTATTCGTCGGTTCAGCTCATGGATCAGCAAGGATCCCTGTTGGCAGATATCTTCCCCCGCCGTAACAAGCTTTCCGGGCGATGTTATATGGAAATGCTTTTTTCGAACCATGTTACAGGTCACGCCTGTATGCTCAATCGGTCTGTCCTGAAAAGAGCACTCCCTTTCCCGAAAGCAGTCAAGGTTCATGACCACTGGTTGGCTGTTGTTGCTGCAGCGAAGGAGGGTATCTCTTTTCATGACGGGGTTTTGTCCTATTATCGAAAACATGATGATAATGCGTTGCTCAGTAACAAGAGGCGACGCAAGGGTAGGTGGGCAAAAGCGTTGAGCAAGGTTCAGAGTAGAAAAGAATTTTTAACTGCTGTTATGCAGGTTGAGGGTATAAGTTCGGATGACAGGGCTTTGATCCAGCAGATAATAGAGGTGCTGACGCCGTCGTTATTTCTGACAAATAAGAAGCTTGAGAGGATTCTGCTGCAATCGGGCGACCGTTTGCTTGCCGCATTTCCTGATCGGGATAAAGCTATCAGGAAATTGACCCGACCTCTGTACCGGGCTTTGTTATAGTGCATGCAGAGAGAATGTGATTTCAGAGAAAAGGTTTGCCGGGAGAACACCTTGATAAAAGCATCATTGATTATAGTCTGTTATAACAGCTTTCAGATAATAGAGGAGTGTCTTTCCAGGCTGATAGACAGCGGGCATTTTCCTGTCTATTTCGTTGATAATGCCAGTACCGATGGTAGTGCAGAAAAGCTTATTGCCAGGTATCCCTGTGCCAAGGTTTTGATTCAGGGACGTAATCTGGGTTATGGGCGTGCCGCTAACGTCGCCTTGAATAATGTCAAGACTGATTATGCTCTGCTTTTAAATCCTGATATTCTAATGACGGCAGACCAGGTATTGGAGATGATCGAAAAGTCTGAGGAATTTTCTGACGCTGCTCTGTTGGTGCCGGCGACATCTCTGAAACATCAACTTCTTGATTCAGGACCTGTTGATCAGGATAAAGTCAGTGGTTCATGCATGATGTTTCAAATGGACAACTTGCGTAAAGTCGGTTTCTTTGATGAAAAAATCTTCCTTTTTTCTGAAGAGACGGAT
This sequence comes from Geopsychrobacteraceae bacterium, assembly GCA_963676795.2. Classification (GTDB taxonomy): domain Bacteria; phylum Desulfobacterota; class Desulfuromonadia; order Desulfuromonadales; family Geopsychrobacteraceae. The sequence continues at coordinate 1,184,602 of CAXXTB010000002.1, forward strand.
CTGTGTATCAGGATCTTAGAGGCTGGATTGCGGATTGTCATGTTCCCTGATATCTATGTCAGACATCTTGCCGGAAAGTCATCAGGTCACTCTGATGCGGTCGAGTACATGAAAGAATGGCACTTCGGCTGGTCGCGATCATACTATTACCAAAAGCATGGCTTAGATCAGGGCAGCAGATCATTAAAGAGACGACTTTTTCTTTATAAGTGGAAGTCTCTAAAACCATTCATTGGTAGGAAGAAGAAGATCAAGTATTCTGCCATCTATGAAGGGATTCGAGCTTTTCGGGCGGGCGAGGTTGCTTTTGCAGAGGATGGTTCTCCCAAGGTGAGCCCTTGCAGTGAGTATAATCCTTATAGTGTTTAAAAAGGCCTTTTATGTCGGAATTTAAAGAAACACCACAATGCCATCCATTAGTCTCAATAGCAATGTGTACATATAATGGAGAGCAATATTTAAAAGAGCAGATTGATTCTCTACTCTCTCAAGATTATCCGAATTTTGAAGTCATTATCGTAGATGACCGTTCACAGGATAGAACTTTTTCAATTTTACAGGAGTATGAAAAGAGGGATCAGCGGGTTAGGGTTTTTCAGAATCAAGATAATCTTGGCTTTGTTAAAAACTTCGAGAAATCGATATCTTTATGTACAGGCCAATATATTGCTCTATGTGATCAGGATGATATCTGGTTTCCGGAAAAAGTCAGAAAGCTAGTTGAGAACATTGGTGAGGCAAGTCTTATTTATTCGGAAGCTAGTGTTGTGGATTCCAACTTAAATAAGGAAGAGAAGGACGGTCTGAAAGGCAATCCGCTTGCAGGAGATTGTTCTTTAGGGTTGCTGCTTGGAAATTGTGTGACCGGTCACCTTTGTCTTTTTCATAGAGACTTGATTCAATATATTTTACCATTTCCAGAAAATTTGAAGTTGCATGACTACTGGATTGCGTATATTGCTGCCTGCCGGGCTGGCATAGTTTATTATCCTGAGGTTCTTTCTCATTATCGAAAGCATGAAAATAATGTAGTTCTTGGTCGTAAGGTTAAGAAAGATCATTCAAAAAGACAGCGGAGAAAACAATTTTTCCATGAAAAATTGGAGTTTCTGAAGATATTCAGAAATTCAGGATGTACGTCTCCGGAAAACATAAGAATAATTGATGATTTGTACTTCTTAATGACGGAAAACTCTGACTACGGTTATAATCTGAAGTTAGAAACCTTTCTAAGGAGATATAGTAAAGAGCTTCTTCCCGTTTTTCCGGATGAAGAAAAAATTATTAGGTATCTTTGTAAGGGCTATTCGTGGAAATTTTTCATACTAAGGTTTTTTGTTAAATTTTTAATTTGTTTTGTTCCTCTACAGAAAACAAGGAAGAAAATAAGGTTGAGATTTAATGTTTGAATTATTTCAAGAAATTTTCTTATGAATTTCTGCAGGCGCTTAACAGTTTTCTCTCACTGGGATCCTGATGGTATTATTGATGACTATGTTCTTTATTATTTGAAAGAACTTAAGAAATATTCTGATATAATATTTGTTTCTGATGGGGTTTTATCTTTTGAAGAGATAAAAAAAATAACCCCTTATGTAAATAAATCTATTTGCATTAAACATGGTGAATACGATTTTGGAAGCTATAAAATAGGATTCGAAAACTGTACCGAAACCTTATGCGACTATGATGAATTGCTTTTTGTGAATGATAGTTGTTATGGTCCTCTGATATCTCTAGATGATTTATTTGATCGTTTCTCTTATGAAAAATGTGATTTTTGGGGATTGACGGACTACTGTGAAATAGGAATTCAGCATATACAGAGTTATTTTATCTGTTTTAAAAAACAGGTTTTTGAAAGCTTAGTTTTCAAGAACTTTATTTTTTCAATAGGGAAAGAATCAGCCAAGAAAGATATAATTAAAAAATATGAGATCGGGTTAACTACATTGTTGGTTGGTTCAGGATTTTCCTACTCGTCTCTTGTAGATTTAGGTAAGGCAAATAAAGTTTTTACTTCCGAAAGTTTTTCACTTACTAAGATGTTTAAATTCCCTTTGGTAAAGAGAGCAATATTCACTAAGAATCCAAATGGCGATGCTTTTATATATGAAAACTTTAAGGATTCTCTGATTAGTATTGGCAGTAATTATCCTTATATTCTCATTGAAGACAATCTTGAACGAGTTTGCCCGGGATTTAAAAATAATCTGTTTCATCCTAAGTTGATTAAGAAAAATATTATTCACAGAAAAATACTGAGACTTAGGGAAATGAGCGGAAAATATTTTACTTTTTTGGAAATAAGGTTTTTGGGTGTCAAATTGTTAAAGTTTCCATTGCGTTTTTTGATAAATAGGTGGAGGCATAGCAGGGAATAATGATTTTTACTGTCTACTGGTTATTAAACTTTCCTGTTTAAAATAAGAAAATAGCAGATCTAACTTTTTAGGCTAATTAATTTGAAAGATAAATTCTGATGCCGATTATTAAAAATCGAAAAAAACTTTTTTATTATGCTCATGTCCCAAAATGTGCTGGAACCTCTGTTGAGGATTTTTTGATTCAAACCTGTTCAAACGTTTCGTTTCTTGATCGAAGATATTTAGTTCATGAATCACATAGCTACTGGGCGAAAACATCGCCTCAGCATATTGATGGTGAGTCTCTGGGGTGCATGTTTGCAGAAGATTTTTTTGAGTTGCAGTTTACCTTAGTGAGAAATCCGATAAAGAGATTTGTTAGTGCTTTTAAATTTAATAAGCATTTCAATAAGTTTGACGAGTTGTTGAATGTTACTATTGATGACTATGTGTCTCTATTGACGGATGAGAAGTTGTCTGAAATTGGCTATATGGATAATCACTTTCTGCCAATGTATAAATTTATGATTCCCGGTTTCCCATGTCATGTTTTTAGAATGGAATCGGATCTTGATGCCTTAGAGCTTTGGTTGAAGCGAAAGGTCGCCAATAGATTTACACGGAAACGTATCAAGCATACTAATTCGTCGACAGAGTTGTATCCAGTTGATGAGGATTTTTCCCTGTCTGATGAGTCGGTCGAAAAGTTGAAGGGGCTCTATGCAGATGATTATCGAATTTTTGCCTATGATGGTCAGCGAACTTTTGAGAGGATAGTTTTGGTCTAGATATTTTTGATTTCGCCTATTGTGGTTCAAATGAGCAGAGCTATGAGTTCAATATTGAAAACATTTTTCGAGAAACCTGTAGCCGTAACTGGATCCAGGTTGGTTGATTTTATTGTTTGCGGTACACAGAAAGGTGGTACAACTGCATTGGATGCGTATCTTCGTATGCATCCAGAGGTTTGTATGGCTTCAGAAAAAGAAGTTCATTTTTTTGATAATGAGGCTGTTTTCGATCATCGGGTGATCGATTACGGTAAATATCATAAATATTTTAATAGTTGTGACCCTCAGCTTTTTTGGGGGGAGGCAACGCCTATCTATATGTATTGGTATGATGCTCCTCGACGCATGTGGTCTTATAATCCTTCGTTGAAATTGATCATTCTTTTGAGGAATCCTGTCGAAAGAGCTTATTCGCACTGGAATATGGAACGATCACGTGGAGCCGATAACTTGTCTTTTAGTGAAGCTATAAGACTTGAGCAAATGCGTTGCCGCGAGTCCTTGCCTTTGCAACATAGGGTTTTTTCGTATGTTGACAGGGGGTATTATCTCGAACAGTTACATCGGTTGTGGACTTTTTTTCCTCGAGACCAGGTTTTGGTGCTGAAAAATGAGGACCTCAGGGATCGCCCTGATGAATGTCTGGGGATGGTAGCTGATTTCGTCGGTTTTTCGAAGTTTGGTTCTGTTGATTCTCTTGATGTGCATTCTCGTCCTTATGATGAGAGAATTTCTCCTGAAGATAAAAAATTCCTTCTGAACCTCTACGAATATCAGATAAAGGCGTTGGAATGCGAACTTGGCTGGGATTGTAGTGACTGGCTGACTTGACGTTGTACTAATTTAACGAAACAATTTGGATTTAAATGCAAACAATCATACACATCGGGCAACACAAGACAGCTACTACGTCAATTCAGGGATTTCTCAGGAAAAATAGACTGGAATTGATTAAGCGGGGCATCTATGTGCCTGACACTATCGCTGGTTTTGATGACCCTTCTCATTTTGTTTTAAACGTTCACTGTTTGAATCGGGACCGCTATTCTTCAAAAAAGGAAAAGCTTTTAGCGGAACAGGGTGAGGCGTATATCGATAATCTTTTAACTAATCTTAAATCTGATGTGGGAAGAATTTATTGTGACGCCTTAAGGGAAAAATGTAATAAGGTGATTTGGTCAAACGAGGGATTGTATCTTCTGAATTCTTTGGAAGAATACCGTAGATTATATGATCTTTTTCATCTTTATTCGAATGTTCAAGAAATCGTTTGCTGCTTTAGGGACGTTGCTTCTTACAGGAACTCATATCGAAAACAATTGATGAAGCAAAGTATTTTGCCATCCGATGATAGGGATTCGTATCGCTATCTGGAGGATGATTCCTGGTTGTTTGACTATCCCAGGAAAAAACAACTTCTCGAAGGCGTTTTTGATAAGTGTACATATTTCGATTATGACCCCGATGATAATGTACTGAAATTTCTCAAGGTTTTAGGTATCGACATCGCTGTTTCCGAAATCTTTAGAATGAATGTTACCTCCAAGATGTCGAAAAAGAAAAAGCATCCTTTTCTTAGGCTTTTTAAAAATTAACTGATTTTTTAGGTGTTATTTATGAATGTTCTTGTAACTGGTGGTTGTGGTTTTATTGGTTCGTCCTTTGTCAGGCTTGTTCTTGGAAAAAACCTGTTTTCTCGAATTGTTAATCTTGACAGCCTTACTTATGCTGGAAATGCCAAAAACTTAGTCGAATTTGAGAATGATGAACGCTATCGTTTTGTTCATGGTGATATCTGTGACAGAGATCTTGTTAGTAGTATTTTTCAGGAAGAGTCAATTGATACAGTCGTTCACTTTGCGGCTGAGTCTCATGTTGATCGAAGCATCGATGGGCCAAGTGAATTTATTAATACAAATATACTGGGGACATTTAATCTTTTGGAGGTTGCTCGCAATTCGTGGTTACCAGCGTCTGATGATTCTGTCTCGAAAAAATGTTTTTTACATGTTTCAACAGATGAGGTTTATGGATCTCTAGGAGAAGAAGGTTATTTTACCGAGTCGACTCCATATGATCCGCGCTCTCCTTATTCTGCCTCGAAAGCTTCCTCAGATCATCTGGTTAGTGCATATTTTCATACCTATGGTTTGCCGGTCTTGACAACCAACTGTTCAAATAACTATGGTCCTTATCAGTTTCCAGAGAAGCTGATTCCTCTTATTTTTAATAATGCTCTTGCGGGGAAAGCATTGCCTGTATATGGCGATGGTAAAAATGTTAGAGACTGGTTATTTGTTGAAGATCACTGTGAGGCCATTCTCGCTGTTCTGGAGAAAGGGCAACTTGGGGAAACCTACAATATAGGTGGTAATAACGAGAAGCAAAATATTGAAATTGTTGGGACTATTTGTGATTTGCTGGATGAAAAAATTGGCCTGTTGCCTTCAGGTGATGCTAGGCGTAGCCTTATTACCTTTGTGAAGGATCGGCCCGGGCATGACCGTCGTTATGCGATCGATGCATCCAAGATTAAAGCCGAACTTGGTTGGGAGCCTTCAGTTACTTTTGAGCAGGGGATTCGGCTGACTATCGACTGGTATCTTAACAACCGGCAATGGGTTAATGAGATTGTTGATGGTTCGTATCGAGAGTATTATCAGAAGCAATATTCTGATCGTTGATCGCGGATTAGTAAGATTATCAAGTATGCCCATCTTTCTGTGTAAAGATGGGCGTTAGCGTCTGAATGGGTAGATATGTCTGACTCTAAAGTTAGGATCGCGCTGATAGGTGCGAAAGGTATGTTGGCGCAGGCTGTTCTCGCAGAGGCCCCTGAATGTTGTCAGTTTACTAAATTTGATCTTCCTGAATTGGATATGACAGACAGTTTGTCAGTTCATCGCGTTTTAGGTGAACTTGGTCCTGATGTAATCATCAATTGTGCGGCATATACTCAGGTTGATAAGGCTGAGGCTGATGAGGGAACTGCCATGCTTGTCAATGGTGACGGTCCTGGTTACCTGGCGGATGTCGCAAAAGAGGTGGACGCTGTACTTGTTCATATCTCGACGGACTATGTCTTTGACGGAACAAAGTCGACACCTTATCTTGAGGCTGATGTTGTTGGGCCGCAATCCGCATATGGCCGAACTAAGCTGGCAGGTGAGCGTGCCATTATCGATAGTGGGCTTAGTGAGTATTTTATTATACGAACCAGTTGGCTATATGGACCGGGTGGACCTAATTTTGTTGAAACCATGCTTCGTTTGGCTAAGGAGCGTGAAGAGATGTGTGTTGTCGATGATCAGCACGGTACGCCGACTTATACACGAGATCTTGCGCGAGCAATTTTTGCGTTGCTTCGCGGTCACTCTCTTGATGATGGGGTTGATTCCGCAGCTTTTGGGATTTATCATTTTTCAAACAGTGGTGAGTGCTCTTGGTACGGATTTGCGCTCGAGATCATTGAAATGGCACGTCGGCGGGGGTTTGACTTGGTAGTGAAGAATCTGAAGCCAATAACAACCGAAGAGTATCCGTTGCCCGCGAAACGCCCGGCATATTCCGTTTTTTCTAAAGATAAATTTATGCGACAGACGGGGCTTATGGTCAGATCGTGGGACGCCGCCTTGGTCGATTACTTTGAGCAGAGACAATCTTAGTTGAGGAGTACTTAGATGGTAAAAAAGGGGATCGTTCTTGCCGGTGGGGCAGGGAGTCGGTTGTATCCGTTAACGTTGGTTGCCAGTAAACAGTTGCAACCGGTTTATGATAAGCCGATGATTTATTACCCGTTGTCGACCCTGATGTTGGCGGGCATTCGTGATATTTTGATTATCTCGACCCCGCATGATATCCCACGATTTGAAGCCCTTCTCGGTGATGGCTCTCAGTGGGGCATATCTCTGTCTTATGCTGTTCAACCTGAACCAAAGGGGATTGCTCAGGCATTTCTGATTGGAGAGGAATTTATTGCTGATGAGAACGTTTGTTTGATACTCGGCGATAATCTGTTCTATGGCAAGATTGGCCTAGATCGTATCGTGAATGAATTTAAAGGCGGTGCGCGGGTCTTTGGATATCCGGTTCATGACCCTGAAAGGTATGGGGTTGTTGAATTTGACGTGGATGGCAAGGCGATTGGCATTGAGGAAAAGCCGCTTAAGCCTAAATCCCACTTTGCTGTCCCTGGCCTTTATATTTATGACAACAAGGTTTGCTCGATTGCCAGAAACATGAAACCATCCGCGCGTGGAGAGCTTGAGATTACTGACGTTAATCTCGAGTATCTGCGCCGCCAGGAACTTATGGTAGAGCCTCTTGGCCGCGGTATTGCTTGGCTCGATACTGGAACGCATCAGAGTTTGCTTGAGGCCAGTCATTTTATCGGAACCCTTGAGGCGAGGCAGGGGCTTAAAATTGCCTGTCTTGAAGAAATTGCCTTTCGGAAGGGCTTTGTTTCTGAAAGTGATATGCGTAGCCTTGTTGAGAGGACTCCAAACTCCAGCTATAGGGAATACTTACTTCGGATTTTGGATGAGCTAAGTGCTTGATTCATATGGAGTGAAATAGCTCATCTGAGCCTGGCAGTCTCCTGTTTGGTGAAGGTGACTGTCAGGTCAATATGGGGATACTGCACATAGTTTCTGACGGTTGATATTTCAATCAGGCTGTATTGTTTTTTGCCATCGTTTGGAGCTGTGGGAGACTCATGAAAATACCTAATGTTGTAAGGCGGTCAGCGGATTGACCTGAAATTACTTGTTCCCAATATGGTTTTGATATGATTGGTAAAATCTAGGATCTTTTTTTAGCTGCTTGGGATCTCTGAACCATATAATATTTTCTCGGACAATTTTAGCTGGATTTCCAGCTATGACGCAATTTTCTTCCTCAAAATTTTTTGTGACTATACTAGAGCAACCGATTATGCATCCATTTGGTATTCTTGCTCTTTTCATAAGATATGTTCTCTCTCCAATCCATACATGATCGCCAATGAATACACCGTCGGATTTGTCTAGGTATTCTCCGCTTTCTATGTCAAATAATAAGTGCGGAAGCTCTCCACATCTTATGGTTATATTGCTGGAAATCATGCAGTCTTGTCCTATTTGACAAATATTTCCTGTGTTGTATAAGAGTATTTTGCAGTCATCACCGATAGTCAAGTTGTCGCCAATGTTCAAAATGGTGCCATTTGCCTGGATCTGACTGCCGATAATGATACTAAGATTCTTTATATGAGCAATTCCAGTTAGGTTTATTTTGTTATTATTTCCATTTATTCTTATTGACAAATTGCTTTTTCTTTTACACGGACCTATTGTGACTTCGTTGTTTTCTCCAGTTATTCTGCAGCTAAGATTGCACTTTCCCTTTTCGTAAATCACTTTATTGTTTGACTTTGATCTTTTATTTTTTCTTTTAATGAATAGCTTGTTTAGTAGGCCGGTTTTCACGAATATTACCTTTGGTATGTATTGGGAATGGTTTTGTTGATATTTATATCGTATCCAATAATTTAGTTTTTTTGAGGGAGTAATGCTTGCAAACAATTTTTAGAAATTTTTTTCGATCTGATGGAAGTGTCTCTTTCAAGGGCTTAAGGTCATTATAAGGCTATTGTTGTTTAAAACCGAACCGGCGTAAATCTTTTAGTAACTTACCGGGCTTCCTGGTTTTTTTACATCAATTGCTTTTTTTCTGCAACTTTTGTAGTGCTGAAATAAAATCGAGTTGGCGGATCGACGTCGTTATTGTATTAGGCTGTGTCACTATTTGTATCGGGGGATGAGAAATGTCTAAGCGGCATTCATGAAATCTTGTTGCTGATGAGCTTTAAGCTGTCGAAATAACGTGTTTGTATCGTGGGTTAAAGTTTTCTTGAGAAAATTTTGAAAATCTGTAACATGGTCAGTTGGATTTTGCCCGAGATTGGTGTTTTTAGAGGTTTTATATGGTCTTCAGTTCGCCTATTTTTCTGTTTTTATTTTTACCGCTTTTTCTGATTCTGTACTACCTGATCATTTTTCCATCGAAAAATATAAAAAACAGACTGATTTCAAGGTGTTTTTTGGGGCTTAGCAACCTCTTCGTACTCGTATCAAGTCTGTTGTTTTATTTCTGGGGAGAGGGTTGGCTCATATTTGTAATGCTGACCTCGACGGTTGTGGATTATTTGTGTGGAATGCTTCTGGGGCTTTGTGAGAAACGGCAGTTCAGAAAAGCTCTGCTGGCAATTTCAATCTGTTCAAACCTCTGTCTTCTCGGCTTCTTTAAGTATTTTAACTTTGGCCTCGATACTATTAATGCTCTTGCTGGATCAATGGGATTTGCCGGTTGGCATGCTGATGGAGCTCTTAAGATAGCTTTGCCGTTGGGCATCTCTTTTTATACATTTCAAAGCATGAGTTATACAATTGATGTCTATAGAAGAGAGGTAGAGCCAACACGCAATTTCTTCAGTTTTGCATGCTTTGTCAGTATGTTTCCTCAGCTTGTCGCTGGGCCTATTGTGCGATATCGTGACGTTGCCACCGAATTGTTTGACCGTAAAGTTTCTCTTGATAATATTTCGGCCGGTTGTTTGAGGTTTGTGTTTGGCTTGTCCAAGAAAGTTCTTATAGCTAACACCGTTGCTCTTCCTGCTGATAAGATTTTTGCCATTCCTTCGAGTGATTTAACCCCATCTCTGGCTTGGTTTGGAATTGTTTGTTATGCCATGCAGATATACTTCGATTTTTCGGGTTACTCGGATATGGCTATTGGGCTTGGCCGAATGCTGGGCTTCACCTTTCCTGAAAATTTCAATTATCCCTATATTTCCAAGTCAGTTCAGGAGTTCTGGCGACGTTGGCACATGTCTCTCTCAACTTGGTTCAGGGATTATCTCTATATCCCTCTGGGCGGTAATCGCGTTGCTCCGTGGCGGGTTTATTTTAATCTATTTTTCGTGTTTTTTCTTTGCGGTTTGTGGCACGGCGCTTCGTGGAATTTTATCCTGTGGGGGCTTTTCCATGGGTTGTTTCTGGTTTTGGAGCGTTCCGGCATATTGCGTTTCGTTGAGAAATTGCCAGCTCTGCTTCGCCACATCTATGTTTTGTTGATGGTTCTGATTGGTTGGGTTCTGTTCAGAACTGAAACCCTCGAACAGGCATGGTCGTTTTTGACTAGTATGTTTGGCTATACTGCAGGGACTCATCAGGTTTATCAGCTTTCAATGTATGCGTCTAATGATGTCGTTTTTACTCTTATTGTTGGACTTGTTCTTTCCTGTCCATTGTATGGTTTTCTGAGTGTTCAGCTGAAAAAAATGCATGCCCGGATTGTTGGCCGCAAGCGAAGATTCTATGTTTTTTTGCATGCGTTTTCTAAAGCTTCAATAACTCTTATTTTCATGCTTCTTTCTATTATGAGCATTTCAAGTGGATCCTACAATCCATTTATATATTTTAGATTTTGATAGGTCGTTTTTATGAAAGTAAATTACTTGATATTTTATATTTCTTGTTTGTTATTGCTTGCGCCATTGGTTGGTCTTGTCTTTCCTGATTTAAATCCTAAAACAGATCTTTTTGAGAATCGCAAGTTAGCGGACTTTCCAAAATTTAACCTGAATAAAATTACCGATTATCCTGAAGCTTTTGAAGGTTATTTTGATGATCATTTTGGTTTTAGAAGCTTTTTTATTAAATTAAATGGAAAATATAAGAGGAAAGTTTTTGGGATTAAAGAGGAGAAGGCAAAGGTTTTATCCGGAAAAGATGAATGGTTGTTCTTTACTGGCAATGATAGTGTTGAAGACTACCGAGGACTGAGCACTTTTACTCCTGAACACTTGGAAAAGTGGGCAGCTATCCTTACAAAAAAGCAAGAATACCTGAAATCTGTTGGGGTTGATTATCTCTTCGTTGTTGCTCCTAATAAATCAAGCATTTATCCTGAATATCTGCCTGACTGGATGACGAAGGTTGCGCCTCAGACCCCCCTGGATCAGTTGTTGTCTTATTTGAAAAGAAGGACAGATCTTAATGTTCTGGACTTAAGAGACTCGTTGCTAGCTAAAAAAGATAATGGTGTTCTTTTGTATTACCCTACCGACACTCATTGGAATTCTATGGGCGCTTTTGTGGGCTATCGTGAAATAATGGCGCATCTTGGCTTGCCTTTCACGCGCCATGCGTTGTCTGATCATGATGTTGACCTTTCTTTCGCCCCAAAGCGTGGTGGCGATTTGGCAAAGATGCTCGGTATTCAGAGTGAGGTTCGTGAGACGGCACCTCAAGTTGTTCCAATTCATATGACTGCTACTAAGCAATTTGATTTCCCTGGCCCACCTAGAGATATTTTGATGCAGGCGGAAGATCGTACCCTTCCACGCCTACTGGTCTTTAGGGATTCTTTTTCCGAAGCTTTAATTCCATTTCTGTCTGAAAGTTTCAGTTATTCTCGATATGTCTGGTCCGGTTGGGGTGAAGATACCCCGATTAAGCGGTTATTGGAAGAGAGTACTCCGGATGTTGTTATTGAGGAGTGGGTTGAACGTTTAGTGAATGAGGAGCGTCTTCTTTCTTATGCTGACCCTCGTTAGGTCCTGTTTTGCTAGGGTATAGTCGCAGGGAATGTTTGCAGCACGTTTAGAAGATTGTAAACGGAGGATTTTTTGAAGTATCGCAGAGAGATAGATGGCTTGCGCGCAATAGCTGTCATGCCGGTTATTTTGTTTCATGCCGGATTTGAGGTGTTTAGGGGTGGGTTCGTTGGTGTCGATGTCTTTTTTGTCATCAGTGGTTATTTGATTACTACAATTCTTCTTTCGGATCTGGCAGACCAGAAGTTTTCTCTGGTGAGATTTTATGAAAGAAGGGCGCGTCGGATTTTGCCTGCGTTGTTTGTTGTCCTTCTTTTTTGTGTGGTTATGGCGTGGTTTTGGCTGGTTCCGAACGAATTTCGGAGCTTTAGCAAAAGTGTCAATTTCGTTTCCACTTTTAGGTCCAACATATTCTTTTACAAGGATAGTGGGTACTTTTCAACTGCGTCTGATCTGAAGCCGTTGCTTCATACCTGGAGTCTGGCGGTTGAGGAGCAGTATTATGTATTTTTCCCTCTTCTGTTGTTGTTGCTGTGGAAGATTAATCAAAGGTTGGTTCTCCCGGCTCTAGTTCTTCTCGGCGTGGGTAGCTTGGCCTATGCTCAGATTACATCCCAGGTAAATGCCAATGCTGCATTCTATCTGCTTCCATCACGTATCTGGGAGCTCATAGTTGGTGCCTTGGTCGCTTATTGGAGCCTTGTATGGCCTGAGCATTTTAAGCGTTTAGTGCAGAAAAAGGTATTTGCAGAGATCGGGTCACTTCTGGGACTTTGTCTGTTGGTAGTTTCTATCTTCTTTTTTGATAAGTCGACCCCATTCCCGGGCTTTTACGCTTTAGTGCCTACATTGGGTGCGGCAGCAATAATTGTTTTTGCTTCACCTTATACTCTGGTTGGGCGATTGTTAAGTACCAGGGTTTTGGTTGGTCTTGGTTTGATCAGTTATAGTGCTTATCTCTGGCATCAACCTTTATTTGCCTTTGCGCGCCATGCTAGTTTAGGAGCCCTTCCGGTATCCTGGTTTCTTATTCTTGTTATTCTTTCTCTTCTACTTGCTTTCATAAGTTGGCGATTTATCGAACGCCCGTTCAGGGATAAAAATTGGGTTGGTCGTAGGCTTGTATTCGCCTTGTCTTTGGTCGGAATTATGGTGTTTGTTGCAGGCGGACTGTATGGGCATGATTCCAGCGGCTTTCCAGGTAGATATAAGTTATCCCCTGAAATAATTGCTTCACTGAAGTCACCTGCAGATGTGAGGAGAACGGTGGCGTCTTCTGGGAAGGGAAAGAAAGATACTTATTATATCAAAGTGGGGGGGAGTGAGGTTTTGAATGCTCCTCAGGTTGCTTTTTTTGGTGACAGTCATTTAGGTGTCCTGGCTCCGGTTCTTGATGAAATCGGCAAGGAACAGGGTTTTTCTGTTGTCAGGATGGGGGCTGGTGGCTGTCCTCCTCTTCTGGGTGTTGATGTCGGAAAGGGGAATTTTAGCCCGGGATTTTGTGAAGATCTAGCTGCTAAGCAATATGATTATGTTGAGAAGAATCAAATAAAAAATGTAGTTCTTGTGGCAAGGTGGAGTCTGTATACTGACGGTGATTATGACAAGCCAAAGAGAGCCTTTTTTTTAATTGATTCAGAAAATAAAAAGTTCTCTGTTATGTCTTCTCGTGAGGTTTTTGAAAGATCTCTGCGTAATACAATAATTAAATACGAAGAAATCGGCGTGAATGTTGTTGTTCTTTTGCAGGTTCCTCAGCAAGATAAAACTCCAACAGATATATATTATGCTCTTTCTAAGAGTTATATTGATAATGAAACTTTAAAGAAGATATCTGTTAATTTTAATAAGCACATTATGATTCAGGAATATAATAGAAATATATTCGACAAATACAGCAACGATCCTCATGTTCGACTTCTGAGTATCGATGATACTTTTTGTGACAATGAGAATTGTACTGTAGGTGTAGATAAACATTCATATTATTTCGATTATAACCATCTTTCTATATATGGTGCTGAATTAGTCAAGCCTGATCTGTCAAGATTTTTTAAGAATTATTTGTAGTAAATACGTTGCTGCATTCTTTTAATTTTAGACGCTGATTGTGAGAGTTTTTAATGAACGTAATTGATACCTTTATACCAGACGTGAAAATTATCGAGCCCAAGGTTTTCGGTGATGATCGCGGTTTTTTTTATGAGAGTTTCAACCTGCGTCAATGGCAAGAATTAACAGGGGTTGATGTCAGCTTTGTTCAGGATAACCATTCGCGTTCATGCCGTGGCGTATTGCGTGGATTGCACTACCAGATACAGCAGCCGCAAGGAAAGCTAGTGCGTTGCGTGGTGGGGGAGGTTTATGATGTCGCAGTCGATCTTAGAAAGACATCTGCAACCTTTGGAAAGTGGGTTGGCGTTCATCTTTCAGCTGACAATAAACGTCAGTTCTGGGTGCCTGCGGGTTTTGCTCACGGCTTTTTGGTTCTGTCTGATTATGCAGAATTTTTGTATAAGACTACAGATTATTATGCGCCAGAGTATGAACGGGCAATTTCCTGGAATGATCGCGATCTGAACATCGATTGGCCGGATTGTGGTGTTAGCCCTGTTCTTTCTTCCAAAGATGCTGCAGCGCATGCGTTTTCCAGTGCCGAGTTTTTCGATTTTTAGAAGATTGCACTTTGCCTGTTTATGGCTTTAGGGCTTGGTTATGGACGAACGTTGCGACTGCCTGTTAAAAGATACGCTGCCTCTTGCTTCTGGTAGTGAAAAGAGTATTTATCAGCACCCTGATTCGCCTCAGCATCTGATCAAGGTATGGCATGAGGAGTATTTTTATAAAATCCGCAAGGAGAATCCGATATTTACAAGGCTCAGGAGGCTTCCGCGGTACTCTGCGATTCTAAAGGAATTTACGGAACATTTATGTGTACGCGAGTGGAACGATCAGCACATATTTATTCAGAAAATCGTCGGAGTTGTTGATACTGATCTTGGTGTTGGTCTCGTCGTCAGAAAGGTTGCAAGAAAAAATGGCGACTTGGCGAGGAATCTTTCTGATCTGTTGAATAGTGGCGAATTTTCGTCTGATCATCGAGCAGCTCTTGACGAATTCCTGAATTGGCTTAAGGGCTCTGGGGTTATTGTTCGTGACTTGGGCACCAAAAATCTTGTCTGGGATGAAATCGAAGAGCGCTTCGTTGTCATTGATGGTATCGGTGGCAAGGCGCGGATTTCACTTCGAGAATATTGCAAATGGTATAACCGGCGGTCAAATAATCGTCGTGCCGATAAGCTGTTGTCTAGGGTCGAGCATATTTTGAGGGGTATAGATAAAAGTCATTCTCGCCGTTAATTTCCTTTCGTATTGGTCCTGTGTTGTTCGTCTTGTTTTTCTTTTCGTTGTAAACTTAGTATGTTGTGATATATTCATTAGATCTCTGAGGGGGCTCAGTACGGTATTATAATATCGAAGGGAGAATGAAATGAAAACGTTGAAAAAGGTCGTGTTGTATTCTGTGTTGATGTTGTCTGTCATGTTTGTTCCTGCCTATGGTTTTGCTGCGGGAAAGATCAATCTGAATACGGCTGGTGTTGCTGAGCTGACCCAGTTGAGTGGCATCGGAGAAAAAACAGCTCAGAAGATTGTCGAGTATCGCACGCAGCATAAGTTTAAATCGGTTGATGAGTTGGCTAATGTCAAGGGGATCGGAGAGAAGTCCCTGGCTAAGTTGAGGGATCAGGTGACTGTCGAGGAAGTGAAGAAAAAGTAACTAGTTATTTTTTTACCCCCTTGGTAGATTGAGCGGGAGGGTTTTGCCCTCCCGTTTTTTGTTTTCTGTTACCCGCGATGAATTGCTTAGAACTATTCCAATTATTTGAGGGAGTGGGTCGTTAATGAAAGTTTTGGTTACTGGTGCCGCAGGTTTTATCGGTTTTCATCTGTCAAAATATCTTTTGCAGCGTGGTGATGAAGTCGTTGGTTTTGACAACCTCAATGACTATTACGATGTGACATTGAAACACGCGCGTTTGCGGCAGCTTGAAGGAATGGGCGGATTTCGCTTTGTCAAAGGCGATCTTGCCGATCGGGATGCGATTGCCGCTCTGTTTGCAGCTGAAAAGTTTGAACGGGTCGTCAATCTTGCTGCTCAGGCCGGTGTTCGCTATTCACTGATCAATCCTTACGCCTATATCGACAGCAATATTCAGGGGTTTATCAACATCCTCGAGGGATGTCGGCACAATGGTGTTGGGCATCTTGTCTATGCTTCATCCTCTTCGGTTTACGGCGCTAACACCGCGATGCCGTTTTCGGTTCATGACAATGTTGATCATCCCGTATCTCTCTATGCAGCGAGCAAGAAGTCGAATGAACTGATGGCGCATACCTACAGCCATCTCTATGGGCTGCCGACGACCGGCCTGCGCTTTTTCACCGTGTATGGTCCCTGGGGCCGCCCGGATATGGCGATGTTTCTTTTCATCAAGGCGATTCTGGCTGGCGAGCCGATTGATGTTTTCAACTACGGTAAAATGAAGCGCGATTTTACCTATATTGATGATATAGTGGAAGGCGTTGTGCGGACGCTTGATCATGTTGCCCCTGCGAATCCTGGATGGTCTGGTGATAGTCCTGATCCCGGCACCAGTGCTGCACCTTATCGGCTGTACAATATCGGCAATAACAACCCTGTTGAGCTGATGTATCTTATCGAGGTTATTGAGGATAAGCTGGGCATCAAGGCGGAAAAGAACATGCTGCCGATTCAGCCTGGCGATGTTCCTGCAACCTATGCGAATGTCGATGCCTTGATTGAAGATGTCGGCTTCAAGCCTGAGACGTCCGTAGAACAGGGGGTTGATCAATTTATCCAGTGGTATAAATCCTATTACGCTATTGATTAAATTAAAGGAAGATCTGCAATCATGATAAAAAGTATGACCGGTTACGGACGTGGGCAGGCTTCGGCAGAGGGCCTGTCCTTTTCTGTCGAAATCAAGACGGTGAATCATCGCTATGGCGATGTCACGGTCAAGTCGCCAAGGCTGCTTTCGGCTTATGAGAACGATATCAAGAAACGTGTCGCCGCTGTTCTCAAGCGCGGCAAGATCGATATCTTCATCAGCCAGGATAATAGTTCACAGCTGGTCGCCAGGCCCTGTGTCGATGAAAAAATGGTATCAGCCTATCTCGAGGTATTTGAAAACCTTAAAGAGGTCAGCGGGCTGACAGGAGATCTGAGCCTTGAGTTTCTGGCTTCGCAGAGAGATGTTCTGGTCGTCAAAGAGGCGGAGTTCTCTGCTGAAGACCTGGTTGACTGCCTGATGAGCGCTTTGGATCGGGCGCTGGATGCTGTTCTGGAGATGCGTGTCAAAGAGGGCGCTGCGACCGCTCAGGATATCGAGGCGCGTTTCAATGTGCTGGTTGAGCTTCTGGGCGGCATTCGTGAGCGCGCTCCGGAGGTGCCGAAGGAGTGGCAACAGAAACTGCAGGAGCGCTTGAATCGCCTCTACGCCAATGGTGGTGATCCGCAGCGGATTGCCCAGGAGATCGCCATCTTTGCTGATCGCTGTGATATCAGCGAGGAATTGACCCGATTTGACAGCCACCTTCAACAGTTCCGGGAACTGATGCTGCTGGAGGAGCCGGTCGGGCGTCAACTCGATTTTCTGGTGCAGGAACTGAACCGCGAGGCCAATACCATGGGCTCCAAGTCGAATGACGCTGCTCTGACCAGGCAGGTTGTAGCACTCAAGTCAGAGCTTGAGAAGATCAGGGAACAGGTGCAGAACATTGAGTAAGTCAGGTCAGAGAGACGGGGTGATTTTCGTTGTCTCCGCACCTTCGGGGGCGGGCAAGACTTCCCTGTGCCGTGAGTTGATCGCCAAGGTTGACAACCTGAAGCAGTCGGTCTCCTATGCGACCCGAGCGATCCGGGATGGTGAAACCGACGGGGTCGACTATCATTTCGTTGCTCAGCAGTCTTTTCGTGAGATGGTGCTGTGTAATCAGTTTGCCGAATGGGCCGAGGTGCATGGTAATCTTTACGGAACTGCACTGTCGACTCTGGAGGATGCCGAAGCCACTGGTGTCGACCTGCTGCTCGATATCGATTGTCAGGGGGCTGCCCAGCTGAAGAGAAATTATCAGAAGGCTGTCTTTATATTTATTCTGCCTCCAGATTATGCTACTTTAAGAAAACGTCTCTACGGGCGGGGCACAGACAGCGAAGAGGTCATCGTCCGCCGCCTGGATAATGCCAGAGGTGAGATCGAAGAAGCGTCCTGGTATGATTATCTGATCATCAACGATGATTTTCAGGTTGCTTTGGAAGAGATAAAATCTATTATTGTCGCGGAGCGTTGTCGTACCTCGCGTTCCCGCAGAATTTTGCAGAATTTTACCGAAGGAGAATAGTGTATGGCTCGCGTTACCGTTGAAGATTGTCTCGAAGTTATCCCCAATCGTTTTCTGCTGGCGATGGTTGCCGCAAAGCGTTCCAAGCAGCTCTACAAGGGCGCAGAACCGCTGATCGATAATAAGGCCGGAAACAAGAAGGTTGTTGTCGCCCTGCGTGAGATTGCAGCGGACAAGGTCGGTTTTGAGATCCCACAGCGTCGCCGTTAAGTTTATCAGTTTTGATATTCCGCAGTCGGCAGCTTGTTTTACTGACTGCGGAATATGATCCCGGGAGCTTGTCCGGCCCATCATGATGACAATCAATTCGATTCACGATGAGATAGGTTCTCAACTCTCTTCTCATGATAGCGACCTGCTGCGCAGGGCGGAAGATCTCTGTACCGAGTATCTTTCCGGCTCTGCAGATGCGGGCAGGCAGCGTATATCTCACGCACTTGAGGTTGCGTCGATTCTGGCGCGCCTGAAAGTCGATACCTCCACAATCATCGTCGGACTCTTGCACGAAGCGATAGAGTTCGGTATGCCCGCTGAGCTGATCTCTGCAGAGTTCGGTGCTGATGTGCTGCATCTGATCGAAACGGGGAACAAGATCCGCAGTATTCCCTATCGTCAGAACAATCGTCAGCAGGTCGAGAGCTTCCGCAAGATGTTTGTCGCCATGGCCCGTGATCTGCGGGTTATTCTGGTCCATCTGGCTGATCGTTTAAGCGAAATGCGGGCTATTGCAACGCTTGAGGAAGAGAAGAGGGGCCCATATTCCAGGGAAACCCTCGAGATCTATGCCCCTTTGGCCAATCGTCTCGGTTTGAGCTGGCTAAAGAGCGAGCTGGAAGACCTCTCCCTGGAAGTCCTGGAGCCGGAGAAGTACGCGGAGCTCGCCGGACGCATCACAGCCAGGCGCGAAGAGCGCAGCGAGTATGTCGGTAAGGTCATTCAGCAGATTCGGGAGCTTTTGAATGAAAATCAGCTTCAGGGGGATGTGACCGGCCGTTACAAGCACTTCTACTCGGTCTTTCGCAAGATGAAGCGCACCGGCTCGGGGCTGGATGAGATTTATGACCTGATGGCGTTTCGGGTTCTGGTCGATTCGGTGCGTGAGTGCTACGAGGTGCTTGGTCTGGTGCACGCCAGGTGGAAGCCGATCCCGGGACGTTTCAAGGACTACATCGCCATGCCCAAGGCGAATATGTACCAGTCGCTGCACACGACCGTCATAGGCCCCTTTGGCGAGCCGATAGAGGTCCAGATCCGGACCTTTGAGATGCACAGGATCGCTGAAGAGGGGGTTGCTGCTCACTGGAAATACAAAGAGGGTGGACCGGTGATGGTCAGCGGCAGAGATGATCAGCGCTTTAACTGGCTGCGCCAGGTCATGGAGTGGCAGCAGGACGTCAGTTCCGGCGGCAACGACAGGTCCTCGACCATCGACCTGTTTCCCGAAGAGGTCTACGTCTTCACCCCTGGTGGCGACGTCAAGGAACTGCCGAGCGGATCGTCGCCCGTCGATTTTGCTTACGCGATCCATACCGAGTTGGGGCGGCAGTGCGTCGGTGCACGCATCAACGGTAAGCTCTGTCCACTGCGGACGGAATTGAAGAATGGTGATATCGTCGAGGTTCTGACCTCGGCCTCACAGAAGCCGAGCAAGGACTGGCTGTCGTTTGTTAAAACCTCCAAGGCACGGAACAAGATCCGCCAGCTGATCAAGGCCGAACAGCGCGAGAAGAGTATCGAGATCGGCCGGGAGCTGGTCGAAAAAGAGCTGCGCAAGCATCAGTACAGTCTGAAGCGGGCCATGGCCCTGGCTTCGTTTGATCAGGCCGTTTCCGAGCTGGGGTTCGTCCAGGGAGATGACCTTTTCGCGGCGGTCGGTTACGGCAAGCTTTCGGCCGGGCAGATCGTTTCCCATGTCCTTCCCCGCGAAGAGATGAAGGTGCAGGCGGCTAAGACCGGTACCTTTGGTAAGGTTCTGGAGAAGTTTGGACGCAAGAAGAATCAGAGTGCCATCCTGATCGGCGGCATCGACAATGTCATGGTCCGTTTTGCCAATTGCTGCAATCCGCTGCCTGGTGAGCCGGTCACCGGTTTTATTACGCGTGGGCGAGGCCTGACGGTGCATGCGGTAAACTGTCCCCAGGTGTTGGCCAGTGATCCTGACCGGCGTGTCGATGTCTCCTGGGATATGCAGAAAAAGACTTCACGTCCGGTCAAGATTCAGGTGGTCTGCGCGGATCAGAAGGGGATGCTGGTTGGTATTTCGGGGGCGATCAGTAACGCCGATGCCAATATCGCCAGTGCCACGGTCCATTCGAGCGGTGACAAGAAGGGGACGAACCTGTTTGAGGTGGATGTCGAGAACCTCGAACATCTCAACCGGGTTATTCGGGAGATTAAAAAAGTCAAAGGGGTCATCCGGGTTGACCGGGTGCGGAATTAGTTTCCATCCGAAAACGGCCCTTTTTCGCCGTGGCGGCGTCAATCTGCGGGCTCGCTTGTGCGGCGTAAAGGACTACGCCTCCGCGCGACCCCTTGATTTCCTTGCCACAGCGAAAAATTACTCGTTTTCGATCTGAAAACCTACAAACTTCTCTCTGGAGTTTTCGCGTGGCAGCTAATGGAGTGAAAGGATGAACTATGGCAATCTATGAAATAGCAACAGAAGCGGCGCCAGCTGCGATTGGCCCGTATTCCCAGGCGGTAAGGGCAGGAGAATATCTGTTCTGCTCCGGGCAGATTCCGCTCGATCCAGAAACCGGAGAGTTGGTGGCCGGGGGGATCAGTGAGCAGACCAGGCAGGTTCTGGAGAATCTTCAGGTGGTTCTTGCGGCTGCGGGTAAAGATTTTTCAGCGGTTGCCAAGACAACGATTTTTCTCGCCGACCTCGCTCATTTCAGCGTGGTCAATGCCATCTATGCCGAGTATTTCAGAAAACCGGCTCCGGCACGCGCGACGGTTCAGGTGGCGGCGCTGCCCAAGGAGGCGTTGGTTGAGATAGAGATGATTGCATATCTTGGTTAGATATCTGAGATGCGGTATGCAGGAACGACAAAAAGGGATGGCCACTAACGGTCATCCCTTTTTGTTAAATTCTTGCTGTCTGCTGTGGCTCAGACGACTTTGTCGACCTTGTTGGCGCGAATGCAGCGGGTGCAAACCTTCATGGTCTTGATAGATCCGTTGTGGCGTGCACGAACTTTCTGCAGGTTCGGGCTCCAGATGGTTCTGGTCTTATTATGAGCGTGGCTGACATTGTTGCCGGACACAGGTTTTTTTCCACAGATTTCACATTGCTTGGACATTGCTCATTCCTCCTGTAAGTTTCGAACGCGCATTACTAGCACATTTGACGTGTTGATGCAAACATTTTGCGGATTGATCTGAAATAATTACATAATGTCGTTTAATTGATCGTCGCCGATGAGGGTCAGTCCTTCGCGCTCAAGCAGGGCGGCAGTGACGCCCATTCCATCGGTCAGTTGCTGGTTCAGGTAGATGCTGAGGGTCCCGCAAGACGGGCTGCGCTGTTGCAGGATTGCATGCCTGCAGCCGGTCAGTCGGGCGATTTTCAGTGCTTCTCCGGCCCCATGAACGAAGGCTGTGCCGACATTTTTGCCTTCTTCGCTGATCAGTTCTCCCTGCCCCTTGATGAGGGCTTTCCCGTCGCCGCAGGAAAACCAGCATTTAGGCCGCGGAGTCGTGAAGCCGGCCAGTTGCTCGGGGCAGACGGGGATTGGAATCAGGTTGTTGTCGTTGATAAAGTCGATAACCGTCTGCGAGTAATTGTCTGTGGCGTCGTAGCGGGCTTTGAGGCCAAGCAGACAGCAGCTGACGAGTACCGGACAGTCCTTCAGCATGATGGCACCTGTTGTGCTGGCGGATTTGTCAAGGCTGCCGTGTCTGCGGGCGCATCCAGGATGATGACTCTGCGGCCTTCAAGTTTTACCCTGTTCTCAGCAAACCACTGGATGGACTGGGAGTAGATAATGTGCTCCTGGACCAGGATCCGGGTTGCCAGGGATTCTTCATTGTCATCCTGTAGAACGGGGACGGCGGCCTGGCAGATGATCGGACCGCTGTCGACGCCTCCGTCGACAAAATGAACCGTACAGCCGGAGAAGCGGGCTCCGTATTCGAGTGCTTTGCGGTGAACATGGAGGCCGGGAAAAGCCGGAAGCAGCGACGGGTGGATATTGATAATTTTCTGCGGAAAGGCTTTCAGAAACGTATCGGAAATGATGCGCATGAAGCCGGCCAGCACGACAAGCTCAGTGCCGGCCTCTTGTAGTGCCGCAACCACAGTCCGGTCAAACTCCTGGCGCTCGGAAAACTTGCGATGATCGATGCAGAGCGCAGGAATTCCGTGCGCTTCTGCCCTGGTCAGGGCGCCTGCTCCCGGATTGTTGCAGAGGACCAGGCCGATTTCGGCGTGAAGTCGGCCGGTTTCGCAGTTGTCGATGATCGATTGCAGGTTTGTGCCGCCACCGGAGGCCAGAACAGCAATGCGTAGTTTCTTCATGCTCATCCCGAGGTTAGATCAGTTCGACCATTGGTGAGTCGGAATGGCTGATTTCACCGATGACGTAGGCTTTTTCGCCGAGGCCGTGCAGGCGGTTGATGATGTCTTCGGTGCTTGCGGCCGGGACAACCAGGATCAGGCCGATGCCGTAGTTGAAGGTCCGGTACATTTCCTCCTCGGGAATATTGCCCCCCTGTCTGATCAGGTCGAAGATCGCGTGTTTTGGCCAGCTGTTACGTTCGATAACGGCCTTGCACTGCTTGGGCAGGACGCGGGGAATGTTTTCCAGGACGCCGCCACCGGTAATGTGGGCGATCCCCTTGATGTTGAAATCACGCATCAGGTTGAGCACGCTTTTGACATAGATTCTGGTCGGAGTAAGCAACTCCTCGCCGAGCGGTTTGTCGAGCCCATCCGGAATGGCGGAGAGATCGAGGTTCAGGGTTTCGAGCAGAATCTTCCGGGCCAGCGAATAGCCGTTTGAATGCAGGCCGTTCGAGGCGATACCGATGATCTTGTCGCCGTTGGTAATTGTCGAGCCGTCGATCAGTCGGTCGTCATCCACAACGCCGACCGCAAACCCGGCCAGATCATACTCGCCATCGGAGTACATGCCCGGCATTTCGGCGGTCTCGCCGCCCAGCAGGGCGCAGCCGGCCTGTTTGCAGCCGTCGGTGATGCCTTTGACGACATCGACGGCTTTCTCCGGGCTGAGCTTACCGGTGGCAAAGTAGTCGAGAAAGAACAGGGGTTCAGCGCCCTGGACGATGATGTCGTTGACGCACATGGCAACCAGGTCGATGCCGACGGTATCATGTTTGTCGAGCATGAAGGCGAGCTTCAGCTTGGTGCCGACACCGTCGGTCGCGGAGACCAGGGTCGGTTTCTTGTATTTACTGCTGTTCAGGGAAAACAGCCCCCCGAATCCACCGATGTCGGTCAGGACCTCCGGTCTGGATGTCTGTTTGACCAGCGGTTTGATCATGTCAACGAAGCGATTGCCTGCGTCGATATCAACACCCGCATCTTTGTATGTGATTGGTTTGTCGTTGCTCAAAGTCGATCTCCTTGCCACTGAAAATGGACGGCATTAGACCATCGCACAGAATCTATGTCAATTAGGTAAAATGAATTAATCGGGGAAAGTTATCTTTATCTATATCAAGCCGGTAAATTGTGTTATTTTCGGCGAACATTTCCGTGGCAAAGGTTCTGTTATTCTAGCACGAAATTTATAGAAGTTCTCAAAAACATGGTTAAAAAGTACGCCAGCATAAGAGCGGCAACCGCGCAGGATGTCCCGGCCATTGCAGCGATCGAGCAGATGTCCTATTCTCATCCCTGGTCCGCAGCGCAATTTTACAACGAGCTCGAAAATCAGGTGTCCTTCACCGATCTCTGTAGCGTCGATAATGAGGTTGCCGGATACCTCTGTGCCTGGATGGTTGTCGGTGAACTGGAGATTCTCAGGATTACCGTACGTAATGATTATAGACGCCTCGGCCTTGCTACCCAGCTTCTGGAGAATGCTTTCGTGCGTTTTGCCGGGCCGCAACTGCAGAGTGCCTGGCTGGAAGTGCGTGAAGACAATTATGCTGCTATCGCTCTTTATGAGCAGCTTGGATTCACAGTCCAAGGGCGTCGCGAAAGCTACTATCCTGACGGTGAGGCAGCTCTGCTGATGGTCAGGCAATTTATGGAATGTTACGATTTGGGAGTAGTGCATGAAAAATCTTAAAACCGTTGTTCTGTCGAACCAGGAGATCTCGCCGGGTTATTTCCGGATGCGGATCCTGGCTCCGGACTATACGAAGATATCCAAGCCGGGTCAGTTTGTCATGTTCCGGGTTCAGCGTTCTATGCCACCGCTGTTGCGGCGCCCTTTCGGCATTTTCCGTACCGGCTTCATGCCGGCCGACTGCGAGACTATGCCGCCGAAGGAGTTCGTTGAGATTATTTACAAGGTCGTCGGTAGCGGTACGGAAATTATGCAGGGTTTGCAGCAGGGAGCGCAGGTCGAACTGCTCGGTCCACTGGGGCGCGGCTTTGAGGCTGGAGATCCAGCTGAGGAGAAGATCCTTGTCGGTGGCGGGATCGGGCTGGTACCGCTCTATATGCTGGCCGAGTCGCTGGTGGAAAAATCACAGGTCAGGTTGCTGATGGGCGGACGGACCCGTGACGACATTATCACCGTCACCGAATTCGAGCGGCTCGGTGTTGAGACCTACGTGTCGACCGAAGACGGTAGTCTGGGAGAGCAGGGGCTGGTTACCAAGGTGCTTGAAACCCGTCTGGCCCAAAAGCCGAAGGCGACGATCTTTGCCTGCGGCCCGATGCCGATGCTGGAAGCGGTTCATCATATCTGCCAGGCCCACAAGATTCCGTTGCAGGTCTCCCTGGAGGCGTTGATGGCCTGTGGTGTCGGCGCCTGTCTCGGCTGTGTCGTCAAGGGCGCGGGACATACCGAAGAAAATCCAAGTTATCTCTGTACCTGTAAGACAGGCCCGGTTTTCAAATCCCATCTGATCGATTGGGGTAAAGCTGTTGCCAAGGAAAAAACTGAAACCGGAGGCTGTAAATGATCAAGCGCAGAGAGAAAGTAGCCCGTCCCGACCTGTCTGTTGAGGTTTGCGGGATCAAGATGAAGAATCCGGTCATGCCGGCTTCGGGGACCTTCGGCTATGGCGAGGAGTATGCCCCCTATCTCGACCTGAACAATCTCGGGGCTATTGTCACCAAGGGACTGTCGCTCAATCCGAAGGCGGGGAATCCGACACCGCGGATCTGTGAAACGGTCAGCGGTATGCTCAATGCCATCGGTCTGCAGAATGTCGGTATCGATGTTTTTCTCAAGCACAAGATGCCATTTCTGGAGTCGTTTAATGCTCCGGTCATCGTTAATTTTTTCGGCAATACCCTTGAGGAGTATGCTGAAGTTGCTGCCCGCCTGGATGCTATTCCGGGGGTTGCAGGTCTGGAGATGAATATCTCCTGTCCGAACGTCAAGCATGGCGGCATCGTCTTCGGCACCGACCCGCAATCGGCGACCGATGTCATCAGTGCGGTGCGCAAGCGGACCAAAAAGCCGGTCATTGTCAAGCTGACCCCCAACGTGACCGATATCCGGGTCATGGCCAAGGCGGCTGAGGACGCCGGTGCCGATGCCCTGAGCCTGATCAATACGATTACCGGTATGTCCGTGGATATCAGAAAGCGTAAGCCGAGACTGGCCAATACCATCGGTGGCCTGTCGGGGCCGGCCATCCGCCCGATTGCTGTGCGCCTGACCCATCAGGTTGTGCAGGCGGTCAAGATTCCGGTTATCGGTATCGGTGGCATCGCCTGTGCGGAAGATGCTCTGGAATTTCTGATTGTCGGAGCCACGGCCGTGCAGGTTGGTACCGCCAATTTCGTCGATCCGACAGCGATGGAGAAAATTGTTTCCGGCCTGGAGGATTTCTGTATTGAACAGGGGATTGCCGATATCAAGGAACTGATCGGGACTCTGGAGGTCTGATCTGGGAGTCGTTGAGGGATCGATGGATCTGATTGCGACACACGCCAACGCTGATTTCGATTGCCTGGGCTCGATGATCGCGGCCAAGAGGCTTTACCCGGACGCCGTTCTGGTGTTTCCGGGGGGGCAGGAGCGGGGGCTGCGTGACTTCCTGCTGCAAAGTTCGCTCTACGCGTACAATGTCAAGCGGGTCCGGGATGTCGATTTTGCCCTGGTCAGGCGCCTGATTCTGGTCGATGTCAGTCACGCCTCACGAATCGGTCAGCTTGCTGAGCTACTGGAGCGTGAGGATCTCGAACTTCATATCTACGATCATCATCCTGAAGCGGGAGGGACGCTGAGGGGGGATCAGGTGGTTATCGAAGAGGTCGGGGCGACCACGACGATTCTGACCCACATCTTCATGCAGCGCGGACTGGTTCCGACGCCGGAAGAGGCGACGATGATGATGCTCGGCATCTATGAGGATACCGGTCATCTGCTCTACTCGTCGACAACCGTCAAGGATTATCAGGCTGCCGCTTTTCTCCTCGAGCATGGGGCCAATCTGAATACGGTCAGCGATTTCCTGATCCGCGAACTGACCCCGGAGCAGGTCGAGTTGCTGAACCTGCTGCTCAAATCCTGTCAGAAGCTGATCGTTAACGGTGTCGAGGTTGCTATCGCCTCGGCGTCGATCAGCTTCTATGTCGGTGATATCTCGACCCTGGTTCACAAGCTCAAGGATATCGAAAATCTCGACGTTCTGATTGCTGCAGTGCGCATGGAGGACCGGATTTTCCTGGTTGGCCGTTCGCGCCTGCCGGAACTGGATGTCGGTGAACTGTTCCGCGAGTTCGGCGGCGGTGGGCATGCCTTTGCGGCGTCGGGAACGGTCCGGGACCTGCCTCTTGTCCAGCTGCTCGAACAGCTGGAGGCGGCTCTGTATCGACATGTTCAGCCGAAAAATACCGCGCGTACCCTGATGTCCAGCCCGGCCAAGAGCCTGCCGGTCGATGCCGATATTGAGTCGGCCCGTGAATTGATGACGCGGTTCAATTTCAACGCCATCCCGGTTCTCGATCATGCGGGTCATGTCGCGGGCATCCTGACCCGTCAGGTTGCAGAAAAAGCCGCTCATCACCGGCTGTCAAAGATGACGGTCGGCGATCTGATGAATTCCGATTTTGAGATCGCGCCGCCTGAAGCCCAGGTGCATGAATTACAGCAGGGAATCATCGCTCACAACCAGCGCTGTGTCCCGATCGTTGAAGCGGGGCGGCTGGTCGGGGTGGTGACCCGCACCGACCTGTTACGTCATCTGCTTGGTCAGCGCCAGTTGAACGATGAGGTCGGTGGACAAGCCGGTCTTTCCGGGTTTCAGCTCAAGCGCAAGGGGCTGGCCCGACTGCTGGATACTCAATTGCCACAGAAGGTCAAAGAGCGCCTCCAGCAGTTCAGCCTGGTTGCTGAAGAGACGGGGCTGCGCATCTACCTGGTTGGCGGCTGTGTGCGCGACCTGTTGCTGCGCAAGGAGAACCTCGATATCGATATCGTCGTTGTCGGTGACGGAATCGCTTTCGCGCGGGCCTTTGCCGGCAAGTATGCCTGTCGGGTACGCGAACATGACAAGTTTGCGACGGCGGTTATCGTCATGGAAGATGGTTTCAAGATCGATATCGCATCGGCCCGCCTGGAATATTATGACCGGCCGGCCGCTCTGCCACGGGTTGAGCACGCCTCGCTCAGGCACGATCTCTACCGGCGCGATTTTACGATCAATACTTTGACAATTTCCCTGAATCGGGATAACTATGGGCAGTTGCTCGATTTCTTCGGTGGCCAGCGGGACCTCAAGGAGAGGTCAATACGGATTTTGCACAACCTGAGCTTTGTCGAGGATCCGACCCGGCTGTTCCGTGCGGTCCGTTTCGAGCAGAGGCTCGGTTTTCGTATCGGCCGTCAGACTGAACGACTGATGCACAGTGCCGTACGCCTGAATCTGGTCAAGAAGGTCGGGGGCGCCAGGATCCTTCAGGAGTTACGTCTGATTCTCAACGAAGACGAGGTCGTTGCCGCTCTGCAGCGACTGCAGGACCTTGATCTTCTGAAATTTATCGATTCCAAACTGTTTTTTTCTGACGACAGCGGGAAGCTGCTGCGCAGGGCCGAACAGGCCTGTAGCTGGTTTGATCTGCTGTTTACCGGTGAATCTTATCAGCGCTGGCTGGTCTATCTTCTGTGTCTTTTCGATGCGCTCACTGACAAAGCCGTACAGCGGGTTGTTGAGTGGTTGATGATCCCGGCCAGGAACGCTCCACTGCTGCTTCAGCAGCGCCAGCGCTGCCGGGATCTGCAGAAATGTTTCAGGGCCTGGCCGAAAAGAAGTGCCGTGCTCAACAGCGAAATCTACCGCTGTCTGGAAGATCTTGACCTGGAAGCTCTTCTCTATCTTGTCGCGCGCACCGATGATAAGGAGTGGCGTCAGAGAATTTCTCTCTACGTTACGGAGTTGCGCAGGATCACCCCGCTGCTTTCGGGGCAGGATCTTATCGAGCTTGGCTATAGGCCCGGCAGGCGTTTCCAGGAGTTGCTCGGTGCCCTGCAGGACGCGCGCCTGAATGGTTTGGTTCATACGCGCGAAGATGAAGTCGCTTTACTTGAACGGCTTTATCCGGCTGACGATTTTTAACCCTTTACTGATGCCGGACAGCCCGGGGCATTTATGCCTCATCAGATTGGATACTCTATTGGAATTTCATGGAAACTCTGGTTTCTAAAATTGCCATAATGCTGGTTCCCGCGCTTTTTTCGATCATGATGCATGAGGTTGCTCATGGTTATGTCGCGGAACGTTTTGGTGACCCGACCGCTCGTTTGCTCGGACGCCTGAATCTGAACCCGTTCAAACATCTGGATCTGATCGGAGTGCTGGCCCTGTTTGCTTTTGGTTTTGGCTGGGCCAAGCCTGTTCCGGTCAACCCCGGCAACTTCCGACGTCCGCGCCGTGATATGGTCTGGGTTGCCATAGCGGGTCCAGTGACTAATTTTCTTCTGGCTTTTGCATCGGCCCTGTTACTGCACGGTCTGGCCTTTCTCAATCAGGTCGTTCTGGACCAGACTCTCTATCTGCAGGTTCTGCAGCCGGTCAGGATGATGCTGGCTTTCAGTCTGTATATCAATGTTCTGCTCGCGGTCTTCAATCTGATTCCTCTGCCTCCGCTCGATGGTGGGCGCGTACTGGTTGGGCTGCTGCCCAAACGGCAGGCCCTGCTGGTCAGTCGTCTTGAACCGTTCGGATTTGTCCTGATTATTGTTCTGGTTTTCTTTACCCGGCTCTGGCCGCTGGTGCTGGCTCCGATAATCAATGGCATTGTTCAGCTGCTTGCCGGTCATCAGGTGCTGCTGGTTCAGCAGGCGATGCATTTTTTGCTGGGGCACTGAAACCGATGGGGATCAATGTCGTCCTCGATAATTTTTCCGGCCCGCTCGATCTGTTGCTGCAGCTGATCAGGGACAATGCGATGGATATCTACGATATCCAGATTGTCGAGATAACCGATCAGTACCTGAGGGTGATAGAGCAGATGCAACGGCTCGATCTCGATCTGGCCAGTGAATTTCTGCTCATGGCGGCGACACTGATTCATATCAAGTCGCGGATGCTGTTGCCTGTCGCTGAGGAGGAGGGTGAGGAGGATGGTGACGATCCCCGCACTGAGTTGGTCAGGCGGCTGCTCGAATATCAGCGTTACAAAGAGGTTGCGGCGGTTTTTGAGGAACTGCCCCAGTTGAACCGTGATCTGTTTTTTGCCAGTGCCAGGGCGGGGGAATGGCTTGAGCTTGAAACGGAAGAGGATGAAATCAGTGTCGGGATCTATCAGCTCGCCGAAGCCTTTCAGTATCTGCTCAACAACATGCCGGTCGAGGTTTTTCATGAGGTTGTTCGCGAGTCGCTTTCCGTGGCCGAGTTTGTTTGCCGTATCGCGGACCGCCTGCTGCGCCAGGAGCGCGTGGCGTTCCGCGAGTTTTTTCAGGCGGGAACCAGCAGGGATGTGATGGTTGTGACCTTTCTGGCGATGCTCGAGCTGGTCAAGATGCGCATGATCAATATCGAACAGACCGCTGAGTTCAGGGATATCTGGCTCTCTCCGGCCGTTACGCCGGAGGTTCTGGGGGCCGTTATGACAGACGAGGCAGCGCTTGGCTATGGATAAGGATTTAAGGGCCCTGACGGAGGCTTACATCTTTGCTTCTGATGCTCCGCTGAGCATTGACCGTCTGCAGCTCCTGCTCGAGCAGCCACGCAGTCTGGTCAGGGAGATCCTCGATGATCTGGTCGCGGAATACGCCGGGGAGGGGAAGGGGATCTATCTGGCCGAGGTTGCCGGTGGCTATCAGTTCCGGACCCGACTTGAATATGCTCAGCAGATGCGTAAACTTGCAAAAGAGAGAAGTTTTCGTTTTTCTCAGGCGGCCCTCGAAACCCTGGCAATTATCGCCTATCGGCAACCGGTGACCCGCGGGGAGATCGAATATCTGCGGGGAGTTGATTCCGGTGGGGTTATGAAGACTCTGCTTGAGAAGAACCTGCTGAAAATTCTCGGCAAAAAAGATGTCCCAGGGCGTCCGCTTATGTATGGGACCAGCCGACATTTTCTTGAACTGTTCGGTCTGCGGGATTTGAGTGAACTGCCGACCCTGAAGGAATTGGCCGCACTCGATCCCCAGTTGGAAGAAGCCCTCCCGCTTGAAGCGGAGAGGCCGGAAGGACTATGACGAAAGAACGAATACAGAAATTGATCGCCCAGGCCGGTCTGGCTTCGCGGCGTGAGGCCGAAACCTGGATTCAGGACGGACGAGTGAAGCTGAACGGTAAAGTCGCTACTCTCGGCGAACAGGCGACTCCCGGGCAGGACCGGATCGAGGTCGACGGTCGGCCGCTGAGTTTTGGCGAAGAGGTTGTGACAATCCTGCTGAACAAGCCCCGTGGCTATATATCGACGCTGAAAGATCCTCAGGGGCGGCCCCTGGTGACCGACCTGATCAAGGATCTGCCGCAGCGCCTCTATCCGGTCGGCAGGCTCGACTTCAATACTGAAGGGCTGCTGTTGCTGACCAATGATGGTCCTCTGGCGCACAAGCTGAGTCATCCCAGCTCTCATGTCGACAAAACCTATCTGGTGAAGGCGCGAGGTGAACTTTCTGCCGCAAGAAAGCATCAGCTGGAGCAGGGGGTTGCAGTTGACGGTCGGCCGACCGCTCCGGCAAAAGTTGAAAATGTCCGTTTTTCCGGGCAGTTCAGCTGGTTTGAGATCACCATTCACGAGGGGCGTAACCGGCAGGTCAGGAAGATGTGTGAAGCTGTCGATCTTGCGGTGGTCAGGCTCAAGCGGATTCGACTCGCTTTTCTCGATCTGGGGACGCTGGCGACAGGACATTATCGTCAGTTGACCAGAGGAGAAATTCAAAAATTGAAGAATATGAATAAGGGATAATTCATTATTAACACAGGACTTCTTTTGTGTTACGCTTAAAGCAGTTTTCTTTGGAAAAACGGGGGCGTTTCTTCCCCTCCGGGCAAATTATCCTATGATTTCACTTCGTTTGTTTGAGAAGTGGGTTAATAAATAATAAATACGTCTTCCTGTGGGAGTTTTTTTTGGCAGCGAGCAAAGAAAAATTACTTGAATCTGCGCAGAAGAGTCTCAAGAAAAAGCAGATAGCCAAAGCAATCAAGGATTACGCCAAGGTTGTAGATATTGATCCGGCCGATGTGCGTTCACGCCAGAAGCTGGCTGAACTCTACGTGCGCAGCAACAAGGCAGCGGAGGCTTACGAGCAGTACGAATCTGTTGCCAAGTACTTTGCCAGCAACGGTTTTTACCTTAAGGCGATTGCCATCTACAAGCTGATGCAACGTCTGGACCCTGGTCAGGTGTCGCTCTTCAACCGGTTGGCAGAGTTGTATGAAAAGCAGGGCCTCCTTGGTAATGCCATGGCCGAGTACCGCAATCTGACCGAATACTATGCGCGTAACGGCATGATCGCCGACGAGATCCGGACGCTCGAAAAGATGAGCGGTCTGGATGGCAATAATCTCAACATCAAAGTCAAACTGGCGGAAACCTACGCCAAAAACGAGCGAGCGGATGACGGTTACGATCTGCTTGAAGAGGTTCTCGAGGCACTGGGCAACAAGGCTGACTTCGACAAGATCCTGCGCCTCTACAAGATGTTTCTGCCTCTCTACCCGAACAATGAAAAACTGCAGATGGGGTTGGCGCTTGCCCTCTATGAAAAGGGGGAGTTTACCAAAGGGGTTACGATTCTCGAGAATCTGCAGAAAGAGAGGCCCAATGAGCCGGACCTGTTGCGTCTGATCGGGCGTGGCTATGCCGACGCAGAAAACCATGACAGGGCCCAGGATATCTTCCTTAGGCTGCTTGAACTTGACCCGACCGATCTGGATGTCCGTGAATCGCTGTTTAAAACGCAGATGGCGCGCGGTCACTTTCATGACCTGCTCGAAGGGCTCGAAGAGTGGAAAGACACCTTCGGCAAGGCCGGGCGTCTGGAATCGCTCAAATACTACTACGAAACACTCAAAACGCGCATGCCGAAGGAGAAGAAGGTTCTTCAGACTCTCGATTCCATCTACTCTCTGACTGGTGAAGGGGACAAGGTCCTCGATATCCTTTCCGAACGGGAAGAAGAGCCGGTTGTCGTTGTGGAAGAAACCATTTCGGATTCTCTGTTGGGCATCATCGATGACACGGCCCAGGACGTGGTAGAGGATGAGGTCCTTGACCTTGAGCTTGAGTCTCTGGAACTTGTGGATCATGCGCCGGGCGAAGAGGCAACCATTGAACTGAATCTCAATGATGACGTTGAATCTGAAGCGAGCCTTGAGCTCGATTTCGATTTTGATCTTTCCGATGGTGCCGACGAGAACCCTGCTGAAGAGCGTCACGACCTGCGGGCCGACCTTGAAGAGGCTGAGTTCTATCTGCAACAGGGCCTGTTTGACGACGCGCGTACGGCTTATGAGAAAATCCTTGCTTACGCTCCTGACTCCGCGGAGTGTCGTCAGAAGCTTGAAGAGCTTAATGCTCTTGCTGAAGAGGCAGGTGGAAAGTCAGCGCCAGAGGTTGAGTCCGCTGACCCATTCAGCCTGTCCGACGCTTTCAGCGACCTGGACTTCGACAGCTCGTTCGACATCCCCGATAAGGATTCCAGGAGCAAAAAGGTGTTCAGGACCGACGTCGATGAGCAGATCGCTGCGGACGATATGGAGTCGCATTACAATCTCGGGATCGCCTATCGGGAGATGGGACTCTATGAGGATGCCATTACCGAGTTTGACAAAGCTCTGAAAGACCCTTCCCGCTATGCTGACTGTATGACCCTCAAGGGGCTCTGCTATTCGGATACGGAAGATTACGACAACGCAGAAATGATTTTTCAACAGGCCCTCGATTCGGCTCTGCTGGACGACATTCAGCGCCTTAACCTTGGCTATGAGCTGGGTCTGCTGTATGAGCGGGCCGGTCGACCAGGGGATGCCTTGACGAGTTATCGGACCGTTCTCAAGCAGGATGTCAATTATCGCGATGTCGCTGACAAGGTATCATCCCTCGAGCGCCAACTCGGTGTCGAAGAGCAGTCCGTCATGCCGTCAGACGAGGGGGGCGGGAGGATCTCGTTTCTTTAGCCTGCATCAGGTTTGATAACCATGAATTGAAAAGGTGAATTGCCATGGGGTATACCGATTACTTTGATTTCGAGCGCGAACCCTTCTCCAATGCTCCCAATGACAAATTTTATTTTGATGGTGAGCAGCACAATCAGGCCCTGCATCGCCTGAAGTATTCGGTTGATTCAAATAAGGGGCTGGCTGTTCTGGTCGGCGGGGTCGGGACGGGTAAAACGACTCTGGCCCGGCGCATGCTCGATGATCTGCCTGTTGAAAAATATGAGTCCTCGCTGCTGGTCATGATCCATTCCGGCATTACCCCGGAATGGATTCTATCGCGCATCTGCATGCAGCTGGGTGTGCGCAACCCGGATATCAGTCCGCTGAAGATGCTCAAGCAGTTGTATGAGCGCCTGATTCAGATCGACAGGGAAGGGCGTAAGGCTGTGGTCCTGATCGACGAGGCCCAGATGCTGCATACTCGAGAGCTGATGGAGGAATTCCGCGGTCTGCTGAACCTTGAGATCCCTGACAAGAAATTGCTGAACATCGTGTTTTTCGGTCTACCTGAACTGGATGATGTCTTGAAGCTGGATGCCCCTCTGGCGCAGCGGGTCGCCTTCAAATATCGTCTGAAGCCACTCTCGGAAGATGAGACCTGCCGATATATCAACCACCGACTGCGGGTTATCAACTGTACCAGCTCACCGTTTCTGGATCAGGCTCTGCCTGCGGTTCACAAGTATGCAGGTGGTGTCCCGCGACTGATCAATACCATCTGTGACAACGCCCTGTTTGAGGCCTATATGCGCCGAGCGGATAAGATCGGCCCGGAGCTGGTCAGTGATGTCGCCGAAGATCTTGGCCTGTTATCGATTGAGCACCGGATCGACGCCGCTATGGAGCCGGCAGAAGAGGATGTCTCTTTTGATGAGATCTTCGAGGAGGTTGAGCCTGTCGCAGTCGATGGAGACGATGACGACGAGCTGGACATCATTTTCGACGCCCTTGATGATAAATAACAGTCGCGATCATTGACTGATGATTCTCAAGAGCGGTCGGTTTTGCCGGCCGCTTTCTTTTTTTTGTTCGAGTCGGCATAATAATCTGCATGGAACCTAAAATTCATATTCTCCCTGAAGAGTTGTGTAACAAGATCGCGGCCGGAGAGGTTGTTGAACGGCCGTCTTCTGTGGTTAAGGAGCTGGTTGAAAATTCCCTGGATGCGGGATCCAGCGATATCCTGGTTGAGCTGGAGTCGGGAGGGAAACGTCTGATTCGGGTCACCGACAACGGTTGTGGCATGAACCGGCAGGATGCCTTCTTGTCTTTTGAAAGACATGCGACAAGTAAGATCACAACCGATGAGGATCTGTTTGCCCTGCACACCCTCGGTTTTCGCGGTGAGGCCCTGGCCTCCATCTCCTCGGTGTCGCGCCTGAGTCTGAAGACCTGCGACAACGACAGCGGACTTGGGCAGCGCATCTACGCCGAAGGGGGCAGAATCAAGACCGCTGAAGAGGTCGGTTCGCCGCGCGGCACCAGCATCGAGGTGCGCAACCTGTTTTTTAACCTGCCGGCGCGTAAAAAGTTCTTACGCACCGAACAGACCGAGCTCGGCCACGCTGCCGATGTCGTCACCAAGCAGGCCCTGGCCAACGCCGAAGTCAGTTTTTGTCTGAAGCATAATGAGCGCACCCTTCTCGATCTGCGGCGTGAGAAGGGGTTACGCGAGCGGGTCGCGGCCCTGCTTGGACGTAGTCTGCTCAATGACCTGATCGATCTCGATGTGACGCAAGGGGAGCTGAATCTGGGCGGTCTGATTTCTCAACCCCAGTTGAACCGCTCCTCTGCGGCACATATCTATACCTTCATCAACGGCAGGTATATCCGGGATCGTGTGGTCCAGCATGCCGTTATGGAGGGCTACAGGCACCTGCTGATGAAGGGCCGTTATCCGGTCGTGGTGCTGTTCCTGACCCTAGATCCGGCTCTGGTTGATGTCAATGTCCACCCGACCAAGCATGAAGTGCGCTTCAGGGAACAGGCCTTTGTCCATGACTTTATTGCGGATGCATTGCAGAAAACCCTCAAGCCGAGTTCCTGGCTTGAATCGCCACAGCCATCCGTTTGTGAAACTGCTCCGCCGGTCTCTGGCCCGCTACCCGTATGCGAGGCGACGGGGGGAGTCGAGCCCTGTGGGACACCGTCTCGGGTGATGGAGCCGCCGCTGGTCTATTCAGTGTCTGGTCCGTCTCGAGAAGTTCATGCCGCACCGGTGGTGATGCCTGCGCCATCTTTGCCGGCGGAGCCAGTGATAGAAAAGGACAACCAGTATCTGCTGCCCGGCAGTCAGCCCGACGGGTTCTTTTCCCGGCTGCAGATTCTCGGTCAGTATCATCAGAGTTACCTGTTATGCCAGGACCGGGATGATCTGGTTCTGATCGATCAGCATGCGGCTCATGAGCGGGCCGGCTTTGAGAAGTTGCGTCGTCAGTTTGGCGAGGGGCATATCCCGAGTCAGACCCTGCTCTTTCCGGAAATCCTGGAGCTCGACTTTAACAGTGCGGATGCCTTGCTTCAGCAGCAGGAACAGCTTGAAGAGCTCGGCTTTGATGTGGAGCCGTTCGGCGGCAAGTCATTCGCCTTGAAGGCGGTTCCTCAGCTGCTCGGTCAGGTCTCTGCCGGCAAACTGGTGACCGACGTTGCCCTTGAATTGGCCCGGGTCGGCCGGACGGGACAGTTGCGTGAGTCGATCGATGAGGTCCTGATCATGATGGCCTGCCATTCGGTTATTCGCGCCAATCAGGCTCTGTCTCACGCAGAGATCAAAGCGTTGTTCCGGGAGCTGGATCAGATCGATTTCAAGGCGAACTGTCCGCATGGCAGGCCGGTCATGCAGCGTCTGACCCTTGCCGAAGTTGAAAAACTGTTTCGTCGGCAGTAGTAATGAATAAAAAGAGACACAAGATCCTGGTTATCTGTGGT
Source organism: Geopsychrobacteraceae bacterium (assembly GCA_963676795.2). Lineage (GTDB taxonomy): Bacteria > Desulfobacterota > Desulfuromonadia > Desulfuromonadales > Geopsychrobacteraceae. Next base: position 1,221,480 of record CAXXTB010000002.1, read on the forward strand.
GCGACCGGGTCGGGCAAGACGGCTCTGGCAATGGCTGTCGCCAAGCGATTGCCGGTCGAAATCATCTCCGCTGATTCCCGTCAGATCTATCGCCAGATGGATATCGGCACCGCCAAGGCGACAAGGTCTGAACAGGCTGCCGTCAGACATCACCTGATCGATGTTGTCGACCCTGATCAGGACTACTCTGTTGCTGACTTTGTCGATCAGGCCCGGCCGCTGATCGAGGATATCTGTTCACGAGGCTGTCTGCCCTGCGTCGTCGGTGGTACCGGACTGTATTTTTCGGCATTGCTTGGCGGGCTGGCTGATCTGCCGTCCGGCGATGAGCAGTTGAGGGAGAATCTTCATCTTCAGGAGCGCGAACAGGGGGAGGGGACGCTGCATCGTCGTCTCGCTGAGCTGGATCCTGCAGCTGCTGCCCAGATCCATCCGCGCAACCTGATTCGTCTGGTGCGTGCGCTTGAGGTCTGTCTGCTGTCAGGCAGGACATTCTCATCTCTGAAAGAACAGCACCGCTTTGCAGATCAGCCTTATGTGGCCCTGAAACTGGCTCTTGATTATCCGCGCGACATTCTTTACCAGCGAATTAATGCCAGAGCTCAACAGATGCTTGATCAAGGGCTGGTTGCCGAGGTAGAATCTCTAGTTCAAAGGTATTCTTTTGATCTGAAAACGCTCGAAACGCTTGGTTATCGTGAGGTCTGTCGCTTTCTTAAGGGTGAGATCAACGCTGAGCAGATGCTTGAGGATATCCGGAAATTTACCCGACATTACGCAAAACGGCAGTTGACGTGGTTTCGTAAAGATAATGAAATTATTTGGGTTGATTCCTCGAAACAGTCTGGTAATGTTATAAAATCAATTGATAATTTTATTTCCCAGTAAAGGAGTGGACATGCCCAAATCACCATTTAATATCCAGGATCAGTACCTGAACCAAGCCCGCAAGGAGCGTGTCAAGGTTGCCATCAACATGATGTCCGGTGAGCGCCTGGAGGGGTATATCAAGTCATTCGACAGCTTCTGTATCCTGGCTGAGAGTGAAGGGGATATCCTGATCTACAAGCATGCTGTCGGTACCATCACCTCCATCGACGGCAAGTTCCGTCTCCATGGCGGCCGCGACTGACAGTTTCTGTAAATTAAAGAATTGCAGGGGGGTAACGTCTTCGACTTACCCCCTTTTCCTGTTTGTTTCGTGCTGCTCTTGCAACGGATTTCACTTCCAGTGTTATAATGCCTTGTAAAGATCTCTCCTACTGGAAAGTTTAAGTTTAATGTTAAAGATTGAATCAATCATGCCCGGCAGTTATGCCGAGGAAATCGGGCTGCAGCCCGGTGATCGTCTGCTCGCCATTAACAGCCAGCCTGTCAATGACCTTCTCGACTACCATCTGAGCCTGGAAACAGAACGTTTGCAGCTTGAAGTCCTCTGCGCCAACGATGAACTCTGGGATCTTGACATCGAAAAGGGGCTCATGGATGATCTGGGCCTCGAGGTTGAGCACCCCGATCCGCGGGTCTGCGGCAACCAGTGCCAGTTCTGTTTTGTTCATCAGTTACCAAAGGGGATGCGCAAGACTCTCTACGTCAAGGACGAGGACTACCGCTTTTCCTACCTCTACGGTTCCTATATCACTCTCTCCAACCTGAGTGAAGAGGACTATACCAGGATCATCGAGAAGCAGCTTTCCCCGCTGTACGTCTCTGTTCATGCGACCGATGCGCAGGTCAGGGGCAGACTGCTCGGCTCGGAAGTTCCGGCTGTTCTGCCGCTGATTGAACGGCTGACCAGCCATGGCATCAGCCTCCATTGTCAGGTCGTGCTCTGCCCCGGGCTCAATGATAAGGAGATCCTCGACCAGACCATCGCCGATCTGTCGGCCCTCTACCCGCAGGTTGCGTCTCTGGCCGTCGTTCCGGTCGGGCTGACTCAGTTTCGCGAAAAGTTGCCGGTCCTTGAACGCCTCAACGAGGCTGATGCAGTGCTCTGTCTCGATCAGATCCATGGCTGGCAGGACAAGCTGCTCAAGAGCAGTGGCAGTCGCTTTGTCTTTGCAGCGGATGAGATCTATCTGCGTGCTCAGCGTGATTTTCCGGAACTGGAAGCCTACGAGGACTTTGCCCAGATCGAAAACGGTGTCGGCATGATCGCGCAATTCCGGGCACAGACCGAAGAGGTGCTGTTCGAGGCGGCCCCGCTCGGGCTGAAGACCGTGACCCTGATAACCGGCTTGTCGTTCTGTGAGGAACTCAGGGAGTTTTGTCACCGCCTCAGCCTGAGGTGTGGCACAACCATTCAGCTGGTGCCGATACGAAATGATTTTTTCGGTCCCCAGATTACCGTGACCGGACTGCTCACCGGGGCAGATATCATCAGCCAGCTCAAGGGCAAGACGCTTGGTCAGGCGCTGCTTGTGCCGGATGTCCTGCTGCGGGATGGTGACCTGATGTTGCTTGATGATCTGACGCTCGAGGATATCAGCCGGGCCCTTCAGGTCCCGGTGGTCGATATCGACAATACCCCCTGGGGGCTGCTCGATGCGCTGGAACTGCTCGATCTGAATACCGAAATAGAGCAATGTTGAAAGACTCCGAGTCCTCCCTCCGCTTACCCGTATACGGAATGACGTGTCAGAAGTGCGTTGCCAGAGTTACACAATTGATCGCCGCTCATCCCGAGGTCGACAGGGTGAATGTCTCTCTTGACGAGAAATGCGCCGAAATTTCGCCGGTTATCAGCCCGATCAATCTCGAAATCATCAAGGCCGATCTTGCACAGGCCGGATTTTCGACTGTTTCCGGTCTGCCTGAAGATGTAAGCGCAGAGACTGCGAACCTGCCGTCGGTTTCGGTTCAGGCGGGGGAGGTCGTGGAGCTGCGGTTTTCGATCCGGGGGATGAGTTGCGCATCCTGCGCCGCGACGATAGAGCGCAAGTTGAACGCTTTGCCCGGTATTGAGAGTGCCGTTGTCAACCTGGCCGGAAACTTTGCCCAGGTGGGCTATCAGCCGGACAGGATTTCTGCGGATCAGGTCTATGCTGCCGTCGATGCTGCCGGATTTCAGGCGGTTGCAGACGATAACGAGGATTTCGACGAATCCCGTACTCAGTTGCGCCTGGTGATGATTGCGGCGGCGGGAGCCGTCCCCATCATGCTTTTGATGTTCTGGCCTGTTTTCGGATCGGCAACGATCTATCTCAATGCTCTGCTGGCGACTCTTGTCCAGTGGACTGCCGGGCTTGGTTTTTATCTTGGCGCTTTCAAGTCGTTGCGCAACAGAAGCGCCAATATGGATGTGCTGGTGGCTCTCGGCATTACTGCGGCTTATGGCTATTCGCTGCTGTCGTTAAGTGGTGTGCTCGGCGCGGATGCTGCACTCTTCTTTGAAACCAGCGCCATGCTGATCCTGTTTATCCGCTTTGGCAAGTGGCTTGAGTCGCGGGCCAAAGGGCGTGCCGGTGCTGCCTTGAAGGCGTTATTGAAGCTTCAGGCCGATAGCGCAACCCTGCTGGTTGACGGGCAGGAACAGGTTGTGCCGGTCAGTCAGGTCAGGTCGGGTGACCTGGTGCTGGTGCGGCCCGGTGATAAGATTCCGATCGATGGCGAAGTCGTCAGCGGTGAGTCGGCGGTCAACGAGGCGATGATCAGCGGAGAGTCGGTTCCGGTGAACAAGGCGGTTGGTTCTCAGGTTATCGGTGCGACAATCAACGAGACCGGACGCTTGCTGGTTCGGGCGACCCATGTCGGAGAGGATGCTGTCCTGGCCAAGATCGTCAGGATGGTCGAAACAGCACAGGGGGACAAGCCGCCGATACAGCGACTCGCCGACCGGATTTCAGCGTTTTTCGTTCCCCTGGTGGTGGTGCTCTCGCTGGTCACGTTGTGTGGCTGGCTGCTGGCCGGAGCTTCCTTTGTTTTTGCCTTCCAGATGGCCGTGGCTGTCGTTGTTGTCGCCTGTCCCTGCGCCCTTGGCCTGGCAACCCCGACCGCCATCATGGTTGGCAGTTCCGTCGGGCTTGAGCAGGGAATCCTGTTCAAGAAGGCCTCGGCCCTCGAGGGGATTGCCCAGCTGAAAACCTTGTTGCTCGACAAGACCGGAACGCTGACGCAGGGGCGGTTTGTCGTCGAGCAGCTCTGCGTCAGCGGTGGCATGACGGAGGACAGTTTTCTTGAGATTGTCGCGGGCGTCGAAAGTGCCAGCCGGCACCCGTTAGCCCGCGGAGTGGTCGATGAGCTGGAACGGCGCGGTCTGAAGCCTGCCGAAATAGACCACGTTGATGAGATCGGTGGCTTTGGTCTGCGTGGTTTTGTCGCGGATAAAATCATTCTCTGCGGCAATGAAGCGCTGATGGAGCGCTTCGGTATCGAAATGAATACCGCTATTCAGATCCATCTGGAGCGTGTCGCCGGAGCTCCGTCCTTTATCTATGTTGCTATTGACGGCAAGCAGATCGGTGCTCTTGCACTTTCTGACGCTTTGAAAGAGAATGCACAGCAGATGGTCGCTCAGCTCAAGAGACTCAAGGTGGAACCCGTGCTGATCAGCGGCGATCGTTACCAGGTCGCTCAGGCTGTTGCAGGCCAGCTCGGAATTGTCAGTTTTGAGGCGGAGGTTCTGCCCGAACAGAAGCTCGATACCGTCAGGAAATATCAGCTGCGGAACCACGCAGTCGGAATGGTCGGCGATGGTATCAATGACGCTCCGGCTCTGGCCCTGGCGAATGTCGGAATCGCCATCGGCAGCGGGATGGATGTCGCCAAGGAAACCGGTGATCTGGTCCTGGTCGGCGACGATCTGCTCGACATTGTCAGGGGGATCGTACTTGGGCGTCTGACCTTGAGGAAGATCAAACAGAACCTGTTCTGGGCGTTTTTCTATAATCTTCTCGGGATTCCTCTGGCTGCCGGACTCTTTTATCCGCTCTTCGGGCTTTATCTCAAGCCTGAGTATGCCGGACTGGCCATGGCTTTTTCGAGTGTCTCTGTGGTGACCAACAGCCTGCTGCTCAGGTGTGCAAAACAGCGTCTGCAGAGAATCTGACCTGGAGGGGCTGTGATTGCGATCAGGGTTGAATGTGATACGCTGTCTGAAATCGCCGGGGGCAAGCTGTGATTTACCTATATTGCAGGTCTGTGTGTCAGGTTGTTTCTCCGGGAACGGCTGATTCCGGGATCTTTTACGCTTAAGGGGGAGTTTCGATGAAAGCTCTGACTGAAACGTCCGATCCGGAATGTCAGTGTCCTTCTACTCTGTCGACTGAAAATATCGGCAATATGATCGAATGGCTGCGGGGGAGGAACAAGATTCTGATCGTCTCCCACGATAATCCCGATCCCGATTCGATAGCTGCGGCCGTAGCTTTGCGCCATCTGATCCTGGTGAAGACAGGCCAGGATGCCGTCCTCGGCTACGGCGGGGTGATCGGACGCAGTGAAAACCGCCAGATGGTCGATCTGCTCGAGATTCCCCTGGTGCCGATCAGTGAGCTCGACCTGGATCAGTTCTGTGTCATCTGTATGGTAGACACTCAGCCACGCACCGGCAACAATTCGATTCCAGAGGACCGTAAGGTCGATATCGTCATCGATCATCATCGCTCCAAGCGTGATCACAGTGCTGTTCAGTGGCTTGATGTGCGGGAAAATTACGGGGCAGCGGCGACGATCCTCTACGAATACCTGACCCATCAGGATGTGTCGATCAATACCCGTCTGGCGACCATCCTTTTTTATGCTATCAAGTCCGAAACCCAGGACCTTGGGCGTGAATGGTCCAGGGCTGACCGGGACGCCTACCTCAAGCTGTTGCCACTTTCCAATAACCGGATCCTCTTCGATATCATCCATCCGCAAGTCGGCAGTGATTATTTTTGCGCTTTCAGGACCGCGATCGAAAACGCCCATATCTATGGTGAGGTTCTCGTCTTCAATATCTACAAGGTTGAAAATCCCGATCTGGTCTCGGAGCTGGCCGACTTTCTGCTGCGTCAGCAGGGGGTCAATTATGTGCTCGGTATGGGCTGGTTTGAGGGGACCGAAATTCTCTCCATGCGCTCTCTTTGTCCCGATGCCAAACTGGGGCAGGTCATTCAGAAGATGGTTTCCGGCCTGGGGTCCGCCGGTGGTCACGGGATGGTTGCCGGAGGGCAGGTCCGGCCGATGTCGGCAGATCCGGCAAAACAGCGCGAACTGGAAACCCTCTTGACCGGACGCCTGTTTTCCGCTCTTGGGATGAAGAAACCTGAAGGATTCGCGCTGTTTCCTGCGTCACCAATCCCCTGTTCAGATTGACACTGGCAGAGGGGCTGCGCTATAACCCTTGCAGTTTCTCCAAGGGAGGCATCATGCGTAGTTTCGTTCTGCTGTTTTTATCTTCTGTTTTGCTCTGGGCGACGGCTGTCTCCGCCGCCGTCACCATCGCTCTGCCCGGTGGTGAGGAACATCGTATCGAAGATGTCTACCAGCAGGACGGAACCGTTTATATCGCTCTGGACGACCTTCTCCAGGCTGTGGGTTTGCGCGGCCAATGGGACAGTGTCAAGCACAGTTACAAGATCAGTTCGCCGGCTGGAACGGCTGAGGTTTCACCCGGCAGCCGTTATCTGAAACTTGGCGGAGAGTTCTCTCCGTTGCAGGAAAATCCACGTTTCATCGATGGGCGCCTGCGGGTGACGGACCAGTTTGTTCGGCAGCAACTGCCGCTGCTGACTTTGTCTCAGGTGATCTTTGTCAATCTGGAACCGGGGAAGTCGACAGGTCAGGTTCAAAAACAGAATCGTCTCAACAGTCTCTTCTCGTTTCTGCTCAACCGTAAGGAAGAACCGAGCTCCGACGGACCGGTGATCAGGGCGATTGCCATCGATCCGGGGCATGGTGGCAGTGACACGGGGGTTATCGGTGTCAAGGGCTCCAAGGAGAAGGAAATTGTCCTCGATTATGCTGAAAAGCTGGCCCGTCAGATCAAGATGAAACTCGGTATTCCGGTTTACCTCAGCCGGGATGGTGACTATGAATTGACCGCTGAAAAACGGCTTCAGAGCGCAACGCGCGAGGATGTCGATATCTGGATCCGGCTCCATGCCCAAGGCGGGCTATCAGCACAAAGCCACGGCATCTGTCTGTTCGCCAGGCCGCGTACCGCAGAGACCGAGGTCCAGCCTGCTGCGGACAGTCTGCTGCTGGCTGACACTCTGGCCCAGGCCCTTAGGGACGGGCAGTTCGCTGTGCAGGGGGTCTATCAGAGCTCTCGCCTGTCGTTGGGGCGGGGGAACCTGCCGACGGTACAGATCGAACTTGGTTATCTGACCAATCCGGATGAATTGAAACAACTACAGGACAATACCTATCAACAGCAACTCATCGCTGCCCTCTATCAGGGAATTGAGAGTTTTGCAGTTAAAGTGAAGGAGGACAGAGATGGAGCAAATTGATATCGAACGGTTTGACGGCCGTTGTTACAACGAATTGCGGCCGATCAGTTTCGAGCGCCAGTTTACCCGCTATGCCGAAGGTTCGGTGCTGGTCTGCTGCGGTGAAACCAAGGTTATTTGTAATGCTTCGGTCGAAGAGCGTGTACCGCCATTCATGCGTGGTGAAGGGCGTGGCTGGGTGACTGCTGAGTACAGCATGTTGCCGCGTTCTACCCACAGCCGGATGATGCGTGAAGCTGCCAAAGGCAAGCTTTCAGGGCGGACCCAGGAGATTCAGCGCCTGATCGGTCGTTCCTTGCGGGCTGTCACCGACCTTGAAGCGATGGGGGAAATCACCGTTCAGATCGACTGCGATGTTATTCAGGCTGACGGTGGGACCAGAACCGCCTCGATCACCGGTGCCTATGTCGCTCTCTATGATGCCTTCAGGGGGCTGGTCGACAAAGGCGTGCTGAAATCGATTCCGCTCAAGGACAGCGTTGCGGCTATCAGCGTCGGTATCCTGGGGCAGGCGCCGCTGCTCGATCTGAATTATGTCGAGGATTCCAAGGCCGAGGTCGACATGAACTTCGTTATCACCGGTTCCGGCAAGTTTGTTGAGGTTCAGGGGACCGCTGAAGAAGAGCCTTTTACGCTGGAAGAACTCGATAGCTTGCGCTCCCTGGCGATGGATGGCTGTGCCGAACTCTGTCAATTGCAGAAGCTGGCCCTGGGGCTTTAAGATGTTGAAACTGCTGGTTGCAACGGGCAATAAGGGGAAGCTCAAGGAGATCCGTCATCTGCTGGAAGGCTGTCCGATCGAGATTGTCGGTCTTGATCAGTTCCCACAGGCTCCAGAGGTCATCGAGGATGGTGACACCTTTACCGCCAATGCTATCAAGAAGGCCGCCGAGATGGCTGCCTTCTCAGGTCTGCTGACTCTTGCCGACGACAGTGGTCTCTGTGTCGAGGCCCTGCACGGTGAACCAGGGGTATTCTCGGCTCGCTATGCCGGGGAACAGGGGGACGACGCGGCCAATAATGCCAAACTGCTCGACAAGATGAAGGATGTTGTCGATGAACAACGTCAGGCCGCTTTTCACTGCGTGATGGCACTGGCCTGGCCGGATGGCCGCTGTGAGACCTTTGACGGCAAGATTTCCGGTTTGCTGATGCGCGGTGAACGGGGTGGCGGAGGTTTCGGCTACGACCCGCTGTTCATGGTTCCGGAGTACGGAAAGACAACCGCAGAGCTTCCGCTCGAGATCAAGAATCGTATCAGCCATCGTGGTCAGGCCCTACGCAAGGTGGTGCCGTTATTGAAAGAGTTGGCAGAACAGGACGCCTGAGCCTGAAGGTCGGGTGGCAGTGCGCTATTTCGTCAAATACCAATCGAAATAAGGAGAGTCGTGTGGAAAGAACATTCGCAATTATCAAGCCCGATGCCTTTGAAGCAGGTTATGCCGGCCGGATTCTGGCCCGCATCTATGCCGAGGGGTTCAAGGTCGTTGGCCTGAAGAAACTTTACATGAGCAAGGTTGAAGCTGAGGGCTTTTATGCCGTTCACAGTGAGCGTCCTTTCTTCGGCGAGCTGACCGATTTTATGGCCAGCGGACCCTGTATCGTCATGGCTCTCGAAGCCGAAGGTGCGATCAAAAAATGGCGCGATCTGATGGGTGCCACCAACCCGGCTGACGCGGCTGAAGGAACCCTGCGCAAAGAGTTCGGTACTGCGATCAACCGCAACGCAACCCATGGCTCCGATGCCCCGGAAACAGCCGCCTTTGAGCTCGATTATTTCTTCAGCGGCCTCGAACTGCTGTAGGTCAGGATTAAGAGCTTGTCACTTGAAAGGCCCTTCGTTAGAATCCGAAGGGCTTTTTGTCGTAGATACAGAGGTTTCATTGAATCAGAACAAGATTGATCTTAAAGGACTGACCCTGCCGGAACTGGAAGCTTTTCTGGCTGACCTGGGTAAGGAAACGTACCGTTCCAAGCAGATTCTGCGCTGGATCTACCAGCGTCAGGTCTGCGACTTTGAACAGATGACCGACCTGGCCAAGCTGTTTCGCCAGCAGTTGGCGGAGCGCTCCTACGTCTCCGAGCTGGTCCCGGAAACGGTTCAGACCAGCGTGGACGGGACCAGGAAATATCTGTTCAGGCTGGATGACGGTGAAACTGTCGAGGCGGTACGCATACCGATGGATGAGGACCGGGCGACCCTGTGTATCTCCTCGCAGGTCGGGTGTGCCATGGGCTGTCAGTTCTGCATGACCGGGACCTTTGGCCTGATTCGTAACCTGCGTGTCGATGAGATTATCAACCAGGTCTGCGCTGCGCTCAAGGATGGGCCGATCGGCAACATTGTTTTTATGGGGATGGGTGAGCCGCTGCATAACCTGGACAACGTGGTTGCCGCCCTGAAGATCCTTTATCTGGATGAGGGGCTTGCCTTCGGCACCCGCAGGGTTACCCTGTCGACCTGCGGACTGGTTCCGCAGATACGTGAATTGAGCCGGCAGGTGAAGGTCAATCTGGCCGTATCGCTGAACGCAACAACGGATGAACTGCGTAATCAGCTGATGCCGGTCAATCGACGTTATCCCCTGAGTGAATTGATGAGTGCCTGCCGCGATTATGCCAATCTGGCCAAGCAGCGGGTGACCTTCGAGTATATCCTGCTTGGCGGGGTCAACGACAGCATTGCCGATGCAAAACGGCTGATCAAGCTGGTCCACGGGGTGCGCTGCAAGCTGAACCTGATCGCCTATAACGAGCATGAGGGGGCGGAGTTCAGGTCGCCGAGTCCGGAATCGGTCAAGGAGTTTCAGTCCTACCTGCTGCAGAGAGGGTTGGTGGCGACGCTGCGGGCCAGCAAGGGGCAGGATATCGCTGCCGCCTGCGGCCAGCTCAAGGGGCAGATGGATAAAGCAACAGACAACGCTTAGCTTTTAAATCGTCAGGATATATTTTCCAGGAGTCAATTGATATGAACGAACCAGTTATCGGTGTTATCGGTGGTAGCGGTCTCTATGAGATCGAAGGGCTGACCGATGTCAAGGAAGTAAAGCTTGAAACCCCCTTCGGCGATCCGTCCGATGCCTATATCACCGGGACCCTGAACGGGGCGAAGATGGTCTTTCTGCCCCGCCATGGACGCGGACATCGTTTCCTCCCTTCCGAGGTCAACTACCGGGCTAACATCTACGGGATGAAACTGCTCGGTGTCGAGCAGATCATTTCCGTTTCGGCTGTCGGCAGCATGAAGGAAGAGATCGTTCCCGGCCATATCGTGATTCCGGATCAGTTCTTTGACCGGACGCAAGGCAAGCGTGCATCGACCTTCTTCGGCAACGGCGTCGTCGGTCATGTCCAGTTTGCCGATCCGGTCTGTGGTGAATTGTCTGAGATCCTCTATGCATCTGCAGATTCTGTTGGGGCGACCGTACACAAGGGAGGGACCTATATCTGCATCGAGGGACCGAACTTCTCAACTCGCGCCGAATCGAAAATCTTCCGCAGCTGGGGCGTCGATATTATCGGCATGACCAACCTGCCTGAATCCCGCCTGGCTCGCGAGGCGGAGATCTGTTACGGTACTGTCGCCCTGGCGACTGACTACGACTGCTGGCATGAGGGCCATGACGACGTTTCGGTTGAGGCTGTTATCGCGATTATCCATCAGAATGTCGCGACCGCCAAAGCGATCATCAAGGAGGCGGTCGGCCGTATTGTCAGCCAGCGCGCGCAGCGCGACTGTGCCTGCGCCGAGGCATTGAAGTATGCCATCATGACCAATAAGAGCATGATCCCCGAAGACACCGTGAAGGCCCTGGAACCACTGATGGGCCGCTATCTGAAAGAGGGTTAATAATGAGTATTCTTGTTGTCGGCAGCGTTGCCTTTGATTCCATCAGCACCCCGTTCGGTCAGGTTGAGGATATCCTGGGCGGTTCGGCCTGCTATTTTTCGACCTCGGCCAGCTTCTTTACCGATGTCAACCTGGTTGCCGTTATCGGTGAGGATTTCCCCCAGGAGCATATCGATTTCCTTAACAGCCGCAATGTCAATCTCGACGGCCTGCAGCAGGTTCCGGGGCAGACCTTCCGCTGGAAGGGGAGCTATGAGTACGATCTGAACGAGGCCCATACCCTGGAAACCCACCTGAATGTTTTCGAAAACTTCAAGCCTCAGCTTCCGGAATCCTATCGTGACGCCGAGTATGTGTTCCTGGCCAACATCGATCCGGAACTGCAGCTCGAAGTTCTGGAGCAGGTGCGCAACCCGAAACTGGTTGCCTGTGATACCATGAATTTCTGGATCGGCGGCAAAAAGGAGCAGTTGATCAAGACCCTGGCCAAGGTCGATATTCTGGTCATCAATGAAGGGGAGGCGCGTCAACTGGCAGATGAGCCGAACCTGATCAAGGCCGCTCAGATCATCCGTGGCTTCGGGCCGAAAACCCTGGTCGTCAAGCGCGGCGAATACGGTGTCCTGATGTTCAGCGAGGGTTCAACCTTCGCGGCCCCTGCCTATCCGCTCGAAGAGGTTTTTGATCCGACCGGCGCGGGCGATACCTTTGCCGGCGGTTTTGTCGGTTACCTGGCTTCAACCCGCAACCTGGATGAAAAAAATCTGCGTAAGGCGATTGTTTTTGGTACTGTAATGGCGTCCTTTACCGTCGAAAAGTTCAGCCTCGACCGTTTGCGCGAAATTGATCATCAGGAAATTGCCGATCGTTATCGTCGCATCAAGCTGTTGACCGAATTTTCCGATATCGACTGATTTTTTCACCGAATGACGCCTGGCGTCTGATTGGGGGTGACATGTTTGTCCAGCATCCACAGCTGAAGCAATTGAATGTCGCTGCGGAAAAGATCACCCGGCTGCACGTGGCCCAAAGTAGCGTGCAGCTGGCTTTTTCCGGTTTCCCTCCGCAGCTTTGCAAGGCGTTTCTGCTCAGCATCGAAGGAAATAACAGGGCGCTGGTCGTCGTCGCCTATTATCTGATGGAGAGCCGCTGCTCGGTTTTTTTTGTGCCGAAGCAGGGGGAGGTGGCAGTGGAGAAACTGGATGCCACCTACGAAGACGGTTGGTCCTTTGTTGAATCGATGGGATTTGTCCTGACCGAGACCGATTATCATCTTAAAGCCCTTGACGACCGCAAGCAGTTTCTTGCGGGTTTGCCGATCTGTCAGTCTCCTCAGCAAACGACAGCGGAGAGACGCAGCAATGATCTGTTGGAAAAAGAAATCACGGATTTACGCGAATGCTGCTTGGAAAGTTTTGGGCGTTTTTTATCTTCTCTATAATGGTTCGATTGCTCAAGGGGGTTGTGAATGAAGTTTCTCGTTCTCTGTTTCTGTTTCGCCCTGATGCTCACCGGTTGTGCAACAGCGACCAAGGTTGCCGATAACAAGCAACAGGCCGATTCTCATTACAAAATGGCGGTTGCTCACCTGCAGGCCAACAATCCGACCCTGGCGCTCAAGGAACTTTTGGCTGCCGTCCACAACGACCCCGAGAACAGTGCCATTCATGCCGCCCTGGGGCAGGTCTATCAGCGCAAAAAAGCCTATCTCCTGGCTGAACGCCACTATCTTCGTGCTCTTGAACTCTCTGACAACGATCCGCGTTATCAGAACAATCTGGCGACCCTCTATCTCGATCTGCAGCGCTGGGATGAGGCGATTGACTATTTTGACAAGGCGTCCAGGAATCTGCTCTTTGTCGATGCCCATGTCGCTGCGGCCGGCAAGGCCTATGCCCTGTTCAAGAAAGAGGATTATGCCAGCGCCCTAAAAGGCTATGATGAAGCGCTGGCTCTAGCGCCGCGTTATGCCGAGGCCCACTATCTGAAGAGCCGTGTTTACCTTGCGATGGAAAACCCGGAGATGGCCGAATACGAACTCCGTCAGGCGATCGATATCGTCCCTCAGTTTCTCCAGGCCCGTTACGAACTGGGCATGATGCTGCTGGAACAGGGGAAGCCGGAAGAGGCCAAAAAGGAATTTCAGCTGATTGTCAATTTTGCTGAAAACTCGGAATGGGGAGTCAAGGCCAAAAAGATTCTCAAAACGCTTTAACCATATGTCCGTTTGTGAGATTCCATGATTATTCAGTGTCCTCAATGTGGAGCGCGTTACCGAACCAAGCACTTAGCTCAGGCCAAAACCCCGTTGCAGGCCTCCTGCCCGAAATGTCAGCATCGCTTTCTGGTGGCTGTGGATCAGGATGCTGCTGTCGCCTCAAGCGAACCGCCCAGAATCCTGATCGTTGACGATGCACGTTTCTTCAGAGAGCTGATCATCGATCTGCTGCGCGGGCGCGAGCTGGTCCTGGAGACCGCCGACAGTGCCCGGGAAGCCTGGGAGAAGCTCCATCAGAAAGACTATGCCCTGCTGATGGTCGATATCAATCTGCCGGACATGAATGGACTCGAGCTGATCGGCAAACTACGCCAGGACGCCAGGCTGCAGAATCTGAAGATCCTGAGTATCAGCGGCGTCTATCGCAAGGATACCGATGCCATGAGCGCCATCCGTGCCGGGGCTGATGATTTCATGCCAAAGTCCTTTCAGCCGGATGAGTTGACAGCGCGGATCGACAGGTTGCTGAGCAAGTGATTGAGTCCGCAGAAATAAGCGCAGCAGTGGCCCGGTTTGAACGCTGGTTGCCCGCGCAACCCCAGTTGGCGATTGTTCTTGGTTCGGGCCTCAGCAGTCTGCCTGAACAGCTCTCCCAACGTCAGACCCTGGCCTACGCGGAGCTGCCCGGACTGCCCAAGACCGGTGCTGCCGGGCATGCCGGCCTAGTGCATTACGGAAAATTTGCAGGCCTCGATCTGCTGGTTTTTCAGGGGCGGTTTCACTGCTACGAGGGATACTCGGCGTGGCAGGTCACTGCTCTGGTCCGTCTGGCAGCGGCACTGCGCTGTCCCCGGCTGCTCTTGACCAATGCCGTTGGCGGGCTGAATGCCGCGATGCAGCCCGGTGATTATATGCTCGCGGAAGATCATCTGAATTTTACCGGTCTTAGTCCTCTGGTCGGGCAACAAGACGCGTTTATCGATCTCGGCAGGTTGTATCACCGTTTTCCGGAACATTTAACTCAGGAGCTCGCAGCTAAGGATATTGCTCTCCATCGGGGCGTCCTGGCCTGGATGCTTGGCCCGAGCTACGAGACTTCCGCGGAGATTCGCGCCCTCAAGCGCCTTGGCGCAGATGCCGTCGGGATGTCAACCGTGCCTGAGGCGATCATGGCGCACTACTGTGGAATCGATGTCGCCGTCCTGTCCCTGATTACCAACCTGGGGGCCGGCCTGAGTCCGCAGCCCCTCGGTCATGAAGATGTGCTGCAGGTCGGAGCACGTGCTGCTCAGCAATTCCCAACCGTTCTGAGCAGGCTGATTGCCAACTGGGGCTGATCTTCTTCTGTTTTTTACGTTTTTCCTCTGCTGTACTTGTCTGCAACGGCTTGACTCCCACTTCTTCGCTGATAAACTTTCAGTAACATGAAAAGTGGGTGGTGTATGTCAAAGATTCTTGTTGTTGATGATGAAGAAAACGCCCGGATCGGGCTTAAAAAATATCTCGAAGGCCAACAGCATCAGGTTGTTGCTGCATCAGATGGAAAGGAAGCCCTTTCCGAACTGATTCGTCAGCAACCGGATATCGTGATTACCGATATCAGCATGCCGGGAATGAACGGGCTGATTCTGCTTGAGCAGATGATGCAGCATTTCCCCTCGGTTCCGGTGATCATGATGACCGCTTACGGTGAGATCGATTCCTATCTGCAGTCGAAGCGACTGGGTGTCTTCGAGTACCTGATCAAACCGGTCAGATTGGCTGACCTGAAGATACTCATCGATCGGATCACCTGCGAAAGGGCACTCAATTAATCATTTTTTGCGGGCTGATTTCTGAATAGGGGGCACAGATGAAAGACTGTAAAGCAATACTCGTAGCGATTGATTTCTCGGATAGTTCTGATAATGCTTTTCAGATGGCGCTTTCGATGGCCCGAAAATTTGACGCGAAGCTCATTGTGCTGCATGTCATCAACGAGCCTATAGATCTGCGCGGTTTTTATGTTCCGCACATCTCTTTTGAAAAGCTCGAAGAGGAAATCATGGAAGGGGCCAAGAAGATGATGGACAGCTTCTGCCATCGCAATCTTGCCGATTATGCAAATCATGAATGTATGATTGTCGCCGGGATTCCTTTCGAACAGATCATCGGTCAGGCCGAGGAAAAATCTGCTGATCTGATCGTTATGGGCACCCATGGCCGGGCTGGCCTTGATCATGTGCTGTTCGGCAGCACCGCAGAAAAGGTTGTCCGTAAGTCGCCGTTGCCGGTTTTGACGGTGCGTCTTGAAGAAGAGGGGTAACAGGCAGTTCTCAGGCGTAACGACATGCGCCTTAACGACGAGGGAGTCGAGAAAAACAAGGGGTCATTGGCCCCTTGTTTTTTTATGTCTGGAGGAGAACGGGTAAAATTATTCATGGGTTAATATCGCTGAAACTGCTATAGTCATTGATCGATTTATATTCCAAGGGGGGATATTATGGCGCAGCAGTTGAGTCGGTTTGCTGGTGAGACGATTGTTATCGCCGACGATGAGTATGTGATTGTCGAACTGTCACGCATGTTGCTTGAGAAAAGAGGCTTCAAGGTTCTTACCGCTCAAAACGGGCAGCAATGTGTCGAACTGGTCAGAGATCACCATCCGGCGATGGTGCTGCTCGATTACATGATGCCTGTCATGAATGGTTATGAAGCTCTGACCTGGATCCGGGCCGGCTTTCCCGATTCCTATGTCCTCATGTTTACCGGCAAGGGGAGCGAGGAGGTCGCTGTTCAGTTGATGAAGGCCGGAGCGGCGGATTATCTGCAGAAGCCTTTTGCCAACCAGAGTCTGCTCGACCGCATTGATGCGGTGCTGACCTTGCGTCAGATCGAGATAGAGAACAAACGTCTGCTGCAGGAACGGGAGAAACTGCAGGAGGAGATTCAGCGCTGGAACCAGGAGCTGGAAAAACGCGTCGAAGAGAAGACCCAGGCTCTCGAGAGAGCTCACCAGGAGATCGTTCAGGCTGAGAAGCTCGCCCTGTTTGGGCATATTACGGCCGGACTGGCCCATGAGATTCGTAATCCGCTCAACTCGATCAACCTGTTTGCCCAGATCCTCCATGGTGAAGAGGGAATGAATGAAGAACAGTTGAGCTACCTGACCAAGATCTCCCAGGAAGTCATCCGTATCGACGAAATCCTGGTGCGCATGCTGGCTGCCAGCCAGAGTCATGTGGAAAAACGTGAGCAGGTCTGTTTTGTCAAATTGCTGGACAAGGTGTTGCGGGTCAATGCCGATCACCTCTGTGTCCAGAATGTCGATGTCAGTCTTGATGTCGATGAGGAAATGCCGACATTGAAAGCCGATCCTCTGGAAATGGAACAGATTTTCTCCAACCTGATTACTAATTCGCTGCAGGTCATGCCCGATGGCGGAACACTCAAAATTGTGCTGAAAGCGGACATGGAAAAGATTTACATTCAGATTGGCGATAGCGGGCCGGGGATCCCCGCAGAAAATCTGACCCGGATTTTCGACCCATTTTTCACCACGCGTGAACAGGGAACCGGGTTCGGATTGTCGGTCGTTAAACGGATCATCAAGAGCTATGGCGGCGGGGTCAAAGCAGAGTCAGTGCCCGGCGAAGGTGCCCTGTTCAAGATTGAGATCCCGTTGATTTACGGAGCGTTCCACTGATTTATGGCGTTAAGATTACGTGAAATTTCCCTGGCCCTCAATGAGGACGAGTCCTGCCTGCCGGAAAAAATAGCTGTCCTGTTGCACATTCCTGTTGCCAGCGTCCTCTCCTGGAAGATCCTGCGCAAAGGTATCGATGCGCGCAAAAAGCCGCACATCCTGCGTGTCTATACAGTCGATTTCGAATGTCCGGACGAAGCTGCTGTGCTTGCCAGGAATCGCCAGTGCCGTACCCTGGATGTCGTTGAACATCCATCGGCCCTAGAGTTTCCGCGGACCGCTGATGACTCCCGGGTTCTGATCGTCGGGATGGGGCCGGCCGGGCTGTTCTCTGCTCTGGTTCTCGCCGAAACCGGAAAACAGGTGCATCTGCTCGAAAGAGGACGCTGTCTTCAGGAGCGGATCCGTGATGTGCGGGCTTTCTGGGAGTCCGGCACTTTCTGCACTGAAAGCAATATTCAGTTCGGTGAAGGAGGCGCCGGGACCTTCTCCGACGGCAAACTGACCAGCCGGATCGGTCATCCCGCCACGCGCTATGTGCTTGAGCGACTTGTCGAGTTCGGTGCTCCTCAGGAGATTCTCTGGCAGGCCAAGCCGCATGTCGGATCGGACCGCTTGCGCAATGTCCTGATTCGCCTGCGTAAACACCTGCTCGAGCTGGGTGTCGAGATCAGTTTCTCCAGTTGTCTGAGCGGTTTTGAAAGCCGTCAGGGGCGCATCGTCGCGGGGATCGTCAACGGCGACCGGCGAATCGAGTGCGATGAACTGATTCTCGCCATCGGCCACAGTGCCCGCGATACTTATGCCATGTTGGCTGACAAGGGCGTGGCGATGGAGCAGAAAGCCTTTGCCATCGGTCTGCGGGTCGAACATCCCCTTGAACTGATCAATCAGATTCAGTACGGTATGGGAAAGCATCCGTTGTTGCCGGCCGCCGACTATCGTCTGGCCTGGAACGACCCGGAGACGGGGCGGGGGATCTACTCCTTCTGTATGTGTCCGGGCGGCCTGGTTATCAATGCGGCATCGGAACCCGGCGGGATTGTCGTCAACGGCATGAGTCCCTACAAACGGGATCAGCCCTGGTCGAATTCGGCCCTGGTGGTGACGGTCTCTCCGGCCGATTTTGGTGCTTCAGACCTGCTCGCCGGGGTCCGTTTCCAGCGTCATTGGGAACAGGCGGCCTATGCCGCAGGTGGGGCGGGCTGGCGGGCTCCTGCCCAGTCTCTGCTCGAATTTCTGCAGGGGCGGGACTCCGCTCTGCCCGAGTCCTCGTGCCGGCCACAGGTTGTTCACGCGGATCTCAATCAGTGTCTGCCAGGATTCGTCGCGACGGCCATCAAAAAGGCCCTCCCTCAGTTCAATCGCAGGATGCGTGGTTTCGTCGGGCCTGAGGCAACTCTGATCGGTGTCGAAACCAGAACCTCGGCACCGCTGCGGATTCTGCGTGACAAAAGCGGGCAGTCGCTCAGTCACCAGGGTCTTTACCCGGCCGGAGAAGGTGCCGGCTACGCTGGCGGGATTATGAGTGCGGCTGTCGATGGTATCGGCGTCGCTACAACGATTTTACAACGAAGAGAGAAATAGGGGTTGGTTTGAAACAGATCTATGTTGCGGATATCAAAGAGCGGGATCAGCTCAGAGAGGTGTTCCTGGTCAAGGACAAGATTACGGCCATGGCCAAGAACGGCAAACCCTACCTGACCTTAAGGCTGATGGATCGCAGTGGCGAGGTCGAAGGGCGCCTGTGGGACCGGGTTGATGAACTCTCCCCCCAGTTTGACAAGGATGATTTTATCCAGGTGCAGGGCAAGGCCAGCGTCTATCTGGGCAAGATGCAACTGGTGATCCAGCAGTTGGAGCGGGTCGCTGACCGGGATGTCGACCTGGCCGATTTTCTGCCTGTCTCCACGCGCAGTCGGGCGGAGATGCGCGCCGAACTGGAGGGCCTGCTCGCTTCGCTGACCGATCGGCATATCAGCGCGCTGCTGAGGGGCATTTTTGACGATCCGGTGCTCTTCGAGCGCTATGCCATGGCCCCGGCCGCCAAAGGGATGCATCATGTTTTTCTCGGTGGTCTGCTCGAACATTCGCTGGCTGTTGCCGCTCTGGCCTGTGATATTGCCGCCCGCTATAAGGAGGTCAATCGCGACCTGCTGATCTGCGGCGCTCTGCTCCATGATCTGGGCAAGGTCTCGGAGCTCTCTTACCAGCGTTCCTTCGACTATACCGACGAGGGGAAGCTGCTCGGCCACATCATTATCGGTGTCCAGATGATCGAAGACCAGGTGCGCCGGATTCCGGGATTCCCTGATCAACTGTCGATGATGATCAAGCATCTGCTGCTCTCGCATCATGGTCAGTACGATTTCGGTTCACCGAAACGACCAAAATTCCTCGAGGCCGTGATCCTCAATTTCATCGATGATCTTGATTCCAAGATTAACGGAGTTTTGAGCCATGTCGCCAAGGAGCCGGAACGCGAAGGAAACTGGACCAGCTACCATCGTCTCTACGATCGCTATTTTTATACCGCTGGCATGGCCAGGGAAGTCGAGGGCGGTAATTTGCCGGAGCCGCAGCCTCAGCCGGTTGCCCAGCAAAGACCGGTTCCACGCGAAGCAAAGAAAGAACAGCGCAAAGAGCGCAGGGACTTCAACCAGCCATTAGGGGCATCACTTGCCGAACAGCTCAAGGGGAAGAACCTCGATCTGTTTTCGGCAATTCAGGATAAAGGGGAAAACTCTTGATTTTTGACAGTCTGCCAACAGGCCCATTGGAAGTGAATTGTTATATCGTTGGTTGCGAAAAGACCCGCAAGGCCGCCGTGATCGATCCGGGCGGCCATGCCCAGGCGATCCTCAAGCGGCTGGAGAAGCACAACCTGACACTTGATGTCGTCATCAACACCCACGGTCATTTTGACCATATCGGCGGCAACCGGGAGTTGATCGAAAAGAGCGGTGTTAAGCTGTTGATCCACGCTGCCGATCGTTTTCTGATCGACAATGTTCCGGAGCATGCCCGAATGTTCGGGATCATGGCCGAACCTTCCCCGGCCCCGGATCGTGAGCTGGTCGACGGCGACACAATCCAGGTCGGCGAACTGACCATCAAGGTGATCCACACCCCGGGGCATACGCCGGGCGGCGTCTGTTTGCTGGTCGATGGCCATCTGGTGGTCGGCGACACCCTGTTCAACGGTTCCATCGGCCGGACCGACCTGCCGGGTGGCAGTTTTGAGCAGCTGATCGCAAGCATTCATGAGCGGCTCTTCCCGCTGCCGGACGAGACCCAGGTTTTTCCTGGCCACGGTCCGGCGACGACCATCGGTCGGGAAAAGACCTTCAATCCATTTCTCAGATAGGATCACCTTATGCTGAAGGGGAAACATATCGTTCTGGGCGTCAGCGGTGGTATCGCGGTCTATAAAGCGGTTGAACTGCTGCGCCTGTTGACCAAGGCCGGTGCCGAGGTTCAGGTCGTGATGACCAGAAACGCCTGTGAGTTTGTCACGCCCCTGACCTTTCAGACCCTCTCGTGCAATCCGGTCCACACCGAGATGTTCAATCTCTACCAGGAACACGAGATCGGCCATATCTCTCTGGCGGACAAAGCCGATCTGTTTATCCTGGCTCCGGCGACAGCCAACTTGGTCGGCAAGATTGCCGGCGGTATTTGCGATGACCTGCTGACGACCAGCATCATGGCGACCAAGGCGCCGGTGCTCATCGCTCCGGCCATGAATACCAACATGTATTCCAATCCTCTCTACCAGCGCAATGAGAACCTGCTGCGCGAGTATGGCTATCAGATCATCGCGCCGGTCAACGGGGAACTCGCCTGCGGCTGGGTTGGTGACGGGAAACTGGCCGATCCCGCCGATATCTTCGCCGCTGCCGAAGCGATTTTGACCAAGAAGGATCTGTACGGCTGTCGCATCATGATTACCGCCGGCCCGACCCGTGAGGAAATCGATCCGGTCCGTTATCTGACCAATTACTCATCCGGCAAGATGGGCTATGCTCTGGCTGCGGTCGCGGCGCGGCGCGGCGCCGACGTCCTGCTGATCAGCGGGCCGAGCCAGCTGTCGGTCCCCTACGGTGTCAGGGCAGTTATGGTCCAGACGGCTCAGCAGATGCGCCAGGCTGTCTTTGCCAATCTGATCGATATCGATGTCGTCATCAAGGCGGCGGCTGTCGCCGATTATCGAGTTGCCGACCGGGCCGGGCAGAAGCTCAAGAAAACTGCGGACAGCCTGACGCTTGAGCTGGAGAAAAATCCGGATATCCTTGCCGAGCTTGGCCGCAACAAGGGGGAGCGGTTGCTGGTCGGTTTCGCTGCCGAGACAGAGAATCTGCTGGAACATGCCGGTGAAAAACTGAAAAAGAAAAATCTCGATATGATTGTCGCCAACGATGTCAGTCGCAGTGATGCCGGTTTTGATGTCGATACCAACGCAGTGAGGATACTTTCTGCTGACGGGCAGATCGAAGCGCTGGAGCTGATGAGCAAGGTCGAGGTGGCTGATACCCTGCTCAGCCGGATCGCCGATCTGTGGCGGGCCAAACGGATGGTCTGACGGGCGAGATGCATGCCGGATAAACTTTATAAAGAATGTTGCGAGCTGATAGCCCAGGGGAAGATGGTCCTGGAGGATCTGCACTCCTGGGGCTATGAATGGATCGCCGATCCGGTCGAGCCTGGCACGGGGCACGAATCCCGTTCTGCTGGGGCTGGCGAGACCGCTGTAGCACCGATCCGAACCCTTGAGGAGCTTGAAGCGTCACTGCAGGGCTGCACGCTCTGCCCGTTGTGTCAGGAACGGCATCATATCGTCTTCGGCTGTGGCAACCCGAACGCCGATCTTGTCCTGGTCGGTGAAGCTCCCGGCCGCGAAGAGGACCTGCAGGGCTTCCCTTTTGTCGGAGAGGCCGGCCGCCTGCTGGAACGTATCCTGTTTGCCATGCAGCTGTCTCGTGACGATGTCTATATCTGCAATCTGCTCAAATGTCGTCCTCCGCACAACCGTGATCCGGAAACGGCAGAAATCGCGGCCTGCGAGCCGTTTCTCAAACGTCAGCTGGAGATCATCAAACCGCGCCTGATCGTCGCCCTCGGACGCTTTGCCACCCAGACGCTGCTGCAGAACAATGCGCCGATCAGCCGTCTGCGCGGCACCTGGACCGAATACCAGGGGATTTCGCTGATGCCGACCTATCATCCGGCCTATCTGTTGCGTTCTCCGGCTGGAAAAAAGGATGTCTGGCAGGATATGAAACAGGTGCTGCAACGTCTGCGCAGCTGATTCAGGCGTAATAATTTATCAATGATCCGGGCAGGGGAGTATTCACAGGGGCCTTAAGATAGCCATTGAGCCTCTGGTCAGTCGGTGCTGACTCTATTGTGCTCTGTTCAAGCGATGGGCTGTCCGGCTCTGCGACGGATTGGCTACTGCTGGTTGCTGCCGGCTTCGGTGCCGAGTAGATGTCAACATATTCAGCGTCAATCACCTGTGCGGATCTGGCGTTACGGCTGTAACTGTCCGTTGCACGGCCCTGGTTCAGGGGCTGCCGGGCAGTCTGCTCGTGATTGTTCAGCTGTATTTCGCTGACAAAGGGGCTGTTGAGTCTGTTGATCTGCACTCTATGCCTTCTTCAGTGATGACACAATAACGTCTGAATATCGTCTAACTATAAGAAAAATAGCTGCTTTGAGCAAGTACTAAGATGAGGAACTTCTTAGATGGTCAGGGGGGAGCGGCTTCCGACGTATCTTTTGCTATCGGAACCAGTTGCCAGCCTTTGGCTCTCATGCAATCCCGGTAGATCGCATCGCTTTCCAGCCCGGGACTGTAGAAAAACGGTTGGACCAGGGCGCGCCGCGAGTACCAGTGCGGATAGTAGGCGAAGTCATACCGGTTGAACAGAAAGCCCTGGCGCATCACGAGCTGATCCGCAATCCGGTGACATTCCTGCTGGTCTCTTTCCAGCGCTGTCGCATCAAGCTTTTCTGGATGCTGCCAGGTCAGTTCAGCGCAGCCACACAGTAGCAGGAGCAGGATACTGAGTCCGATCCGGACTGATCTTTTGCACTTGTCTCTCATCGTTCAATCATAGCATTGATTGCTGTTGTTTACAGCACAGCGGTTTTCTCTTGGAGAGTTACATCATATGAGAATTCTTCACACTTCGGACTGGCATCTCGGGCGCCAGTTTTATAACCAGTCGTTGCTTGACGATCAGCGCCTGGTCTTGCACCAGTTGATCGGTCAGATTGAGGCACTGAAGGTCGATGTGGTTATCGTCGCCGGCGATATCTATGATCGCTCCGTCCCCCCGGCGGCAGCCGTCGATCTGCTCAGCTGGGTTGTCGATGAGATCTGCCACCGCCTGGGGGTGCCGCTGATCGCCATCAGTGGCAATCATGACGGTCCCGAGCGCCTTGCCTTTGCTGCCAAACAACTGGCTGCCGGCGGTCTGCATATCGTCGGTCCCCTGTGGCAGGAGCCGGTCCGGATCCTGTTGAGCGACAGGGCCGGTACCCAGGTCGCCTTCTACCCGATCCCCTATGCCGATCCGTTGACCGTGCGTTATCAGCACGGGGTTGATGTGACCTGTCATGACGAGGCTATGGCCTACCTGCTGGAGAAGATCAAGCAGGTCCGGGATGACTCTGTCCCTGCGGTGGCCATTGCCCACTGTTTTCTTGCCGGCGGGGAGGCCTCTGAGTCTGAACGGCCGCTGGCGATAGGTGGTGTCGAGTGTGTGGCGCCGGAGCGGTTCGCGGCTTTTTCCTATACCGCACTTGGCCACCTGCACGGTCAGCAGTACCGTCATAAGGAAACCATCCGCTACAGCGGGACCCCTTTGAAATATTCCTTTTCGGAAGAGCGGCACAGGAAATCTTTCACCCTGGTCGATATCGACAGCCAGGGACAGGTTGAGATCCAGATGATCCCCCTGTTTCCGCAGCGTGATATGCGGACGATCGAGGGGGAGTTGAATGCTATCCTGGCGGCCGGAAAAGAGGATCCCGCTGCAGCTGACTATGTGCAGATCCGGCTGAATGACCGGCACGCCATCCTTGATGTGATGAACAAGTTGCGGGCCGTCTATCCCAACGTTCTGCACCTGGAGCGTCCCGGTCTGATCAGTCAGAACAGCGTGGTAGCGGCCAGAGACAACCTGCATCGCGGCGCCTTGCAGATGTTCGAAGATTTTTTTCAACAGGTCACCGATCAGCCTTTAAACGCAGAGCAGCGCGCTGTTGTCGCTGATGAGCTGAAAAAACTGCAGGAGGGGGAAGGCTGATGCAACCGGTCAAACTGGCAATGACAGCCTTCGGTCCTTTCCCTGGGAGCGAGGTCATCGATTTTACCCGTCTGGGCGAGAACCCGCTGTTTCTGATCAACGGACCAACCGGGGCGGGAAAGACGACCATTCTCGATGCGATCTGTTTCGCCCTCTATGGCAAAACAACCGGCAACGAGCGTGACGCTTCGCAGATGCGCTCTGATCTAGCTGATCCGGCAACCCTCTGTGAGGTCTGTTTCGATTTTCGGCTTGGCGACAGAGGTTATCAGATTCGCCGGATTCCGGAGCAGCAACGGCCTAAAGCTCGCGGTGAAGGCTTTACCGAGCAGAAACCGGAAGCGCAATTGCTTGAATACGACAGCTGTGGACAAGTGAAGCTTCTGGTTGCGTCGAAAGTCAGCGATGCGACGCAGCAGATCGAGATTCTGACCGGGCTTAACGTCGAGCAGTTCCGACAGGTCATGGTGCTGCCCCAGGGGCAGTTCCGTCAGCTGTTGCTGGCAGAATCGGCCGAGCGGGAGAAGATCTTCGGCCGGCTGTTTCAGACCCATCTTTACAAAAAGCTTGAAGAGCGCTTCAGGGAGCGGGCAAGAGAGGTCCGCACCGAGCGAGAAGCTCTGCTGCTAAAGGATCAGGGGCTGCTGGAGGGAGCAGCAATCGAGTCTGTAGATCAGCTGACCTGCGAGCTGGACAGGCTGAAGGATGAAGTCCTTCTGGCGTACGAGGCAAAGGACCAGGGCGAAATACTCTGGCTTGCGGCCGAGCAGGCGTTTCAGCGAGGCGGGCAGCTGGCGAACGATTTTGATCGGGCGGCTGAGCTGGCGCAGCGCTTGGGCCAGCTGGCAGAGCAGAAGGAGCGGATCGAGGCGCAGCGGCAGCAGGGCGTCATGGCGCGTCAGGCGCAGGCAATCGAGAAGTTTTACCTCGACCTCAGCACGAGGCGTGACAGCCTCAACAGGACCCGGGAAAAATTGCAAACGACCGGGGAACAACTGGCTGCCGCTGAACGGCAACTCAAGGCGGCGAGGCAGGAGCAGACAAGTCTGACGGAAAAACAGCAGCAGTTGTCGGCCCTGCGAGATCAGTTGAATGAGTTGACGCGTCATCGTCAAAGCTGTGAACGGCTCGATCGGCAGTTGCTGGAGAAAAAGCGACTCGAGTCACAGTTGCAGGCAACGCAGCAGGGCCAGGAACTGGTCATCCTGCGCCAGCGTCTGAAGCGCTCGCTAGACATGCAAAAACAGCAAGGTCGCCTGGACGCTTTGCGACAACGTCTCGAGCAGAGCGAAGCCCGTGGCAAACAGCTGAAAGAGCAGTATGAACTGGCACGGGAGAGGTCCCGTCAGCTGGAGCTGGTCTGGCATCTCGGGCAGGCGGCGATTCTGGCCAGCCAGCTGGAAAGCGGACAGCCCTGCCCGGTGTGCGGCAGCCTGGACCATCCCGCAAAGGCTCAGAGCGAAGCAGCGCTTCCGGATCAGAACAACCTGGAATCAGCCAGGCACAGGGTGCAGGAACTGCATGATGAACTGGAAAGTGCGCGACGCACTTATCTCGATATAAAAGCGGACAGCCTCGCGGCGCAAGCGGACTTGACGCTGCTTCAGCAGGGGAGTGAGCTGGAAGACGCACCGGCTCTGGCGCAGCGCATCGCCCTGCTGGAACAGGAGCTCGGCAGGGGCCTCGAGCCTGGATTGATGAAGATCTCTGATCCCGGAGAGTTCGATCTGCTGGTGCAGAACCGGCGCAGAGAGCTCTCCGAGCTGCAGGGGATGATCACCCAGGCTGAGCAGACTCTTCCCGCCGAATACCGTCAAAGCGGTGCCCTTGACCGGGCAGAACGGCAACTCGGTACGGCCGTTGGCCAGCTCGAAAAGAGCTGCGAGGATATTCAGCGCAGGTTGCTGGCTGCGGAGAAAGGGTGGCAAAGCCTCTATGATCAGCAGCAGCATCTGAGTCGTGAACAGGAGGAGATAGGTGTTCAATGCCATGAGTCAGAGGCCCGCTGGAATGCGGCCCTGCACGCGAGTGATTTTTCTGACCTTGACACGTTCCTCAAGGCACTGATGGATGCTGACAATCTGCAGCGGCTGGAAGCGGAATTGCGTCAGTATGATGCGGAAGTTCAGCAGCTGACAGGTGCCAGTGCCCAGTTGCAGGAGCGCCTGGCTGGACAGTCACGCCCGGATCTGGATCAGCTTGGAATGGCTCTGAACAGGCGGGTCGGGGAGAAAGACGCTGCGACCGCCACCTGGCAGACGCTTTCTGCCCGTCAGAAGCTTCTGCTTTCGATCCGGACCCGCCTCGCCCAGTCTGCGCAGAAGCTCGCCGAGATCGACAGGGACTATGCTGTTGTCGGAACCTTGAGTGATGTCGCCAACGGCCAGACCGGTATGAAGATCAGCCTCCAGCGCTTTGTCCTGAGCGTTCTGCTGGAAGACGTACTGCTCGATGCCAACCGGCGACTCGAGATCATGAGTAAGGGGCGCTATCACCTGCTGCGCAAGGAAGACAGGTCCAAAGGGAACAAGGCTTCTGGGCTGGAGCTTGTCGTTGAGGACAGTTACAGCGGTATGGTGCGTCCGGTAGCGACCCTCTCGGGGGGTGAAAGCTTTCTGGCCGCCCTGGCTCTGGCCCTGGGACTTTCCGATGTTGTGCAGGCCTACGCCGGAGGGATCAGGCTGGATACCCTGTTTATCGATGAAGGGTTTGGCAGCCTCGATCCTGAGGCCCTCGATCTGGCCATCCGCACGCTGATCGATCTGCAGAGCAGCGGTCGGACAATCGGCGTAATCTCCCATGTCTCTGAACTGAAGGAGCAGATCCCGCTGAGGATCGATGTTCAGAGTAGTCGTACCGGCAGTTTTACCCGGATCGTCGCCTGTTAGGAGACTGGGGCGACGGCCGCAAATTACATTGCTCAGGCGCATTGATGAGTGATTATTTTCAGGGGAGATCGGTCAATTGTCGCTGGTGGATGCATGTTTTCCGGATTATGCAAATTTCTTAGAGTATTTTTAAAAAAAAAACTTTATTTTAGATTTTTTTTAATGATATGATCCAAACCTCTAATACAACTCGCTTTGGGAGGGAGTATTTCAATGGCCGAAAAACAGTCTAAGAAAGTTGGATTTGGTATCTCGCAAAAACTGCTGCTGGTTCTTCTCATCGTCTCACTGGTGCCGATGATCTGTATCGGGCAGTTAAGCCATCGTGACATCACCAATCTGTCGGAAGAAAAAGCCTACCATGAATTGACCGCGATTAACGGCAATCTTGTCGCTCACGTTAACGACTGGGTAGATGCTAACCAGAGAATGCTGAAGCTCAACGCCAGCCGCGATGTCATGCGCAACATGCTCGGTTTCAACCAGGAAGGGGCGTTGCGTGAGATTCCCAAGATCTACGACTGGACCTATGTCGCCATGACCATCGATAACGATGGCAACAACGTTGCTCGAAGCGACGGTGGCGTTCTTGAGTTCTTCGGGGATCAGCAATATTTCAAAGAGGTTCAGCGCGGCAAGGATTTTGGTACCGAGATCGTTGTCGGTAAGTCGACCGGTAACCTGGCCATGATCATGGCAACCTCTGTTAAGGGCAAAGACAATACCCCGGAGGGCGTACTGGCCATCGGCATGAGTCTTGATGATCTTTCCCGCTCGATCGTCAACAAGAAAATCGGCAGCACAGGTTTTACCTTCCTCGTCGATCAGGATGGCAACGTTATCGCCCACCCGGATAGCAGCATGACCCGTGGCCGAATCAATCTGGGCGATCATAAAGCGATCCAGGCCTTCAAACGCGGCGAAAAATCGACGATCTTCACCGATTCCCATGGCAAGAAAATTGTCGCTTCGGTCGAAAACACTAATCAGGGCTGGATCATGGTCAGCCAGCAAAACTACGATGAAGCCTTCCAGGTCCTGAACTCCGTCAAGGTGAAAGGGCTGACGATTCTCGGTATTACCGTTGTCATCGTTCTGATCATTTCCTTCTTCATTGCCCGCTGGATTACCGCACCGATCCGCAGTCTGACGGTTGTTGCCGAGAAATACAGCCAGGGGCAGCTTGATCTCAAGATTGACGAGATCAGCCGCAACGATGAAATCGGCCAGCTCGCTGTGGCGATCGACCGCCTCGGCACCAGTATCCGCATGGCGATGAAACGTCTGCAGAAACGCAAAGCCGCCGGTCAGTAAGTCAAAGTCTCCCTCGACAACTTTCTGACAGCTGAAATGATAATGGCCAGTTCCTCAAGGAACTGGCCATTATTTGTTATGGAGGCAGACCTGTATCGCTTACAGGGGCAGCGCGCCGTGAATGGGGCGTCTC
Source organism: Geopsychrobacteraceae bacterium (assembly GCA_963676795.2). Classification (GTDB taxonomy): domain Bacteria; phylum Desulfobacterota; class Desulfuromonadia; order Desulfuromonadales; family Geopsychrobacteraceae. Next base: position 1,250,317 of record CAXXTB010000002.1, read on the forward strand.
AGATTCTTGTAAGCCTGTTTTCGAAGCTGCATAGTACCTATAGAAATTAATAATGTAAAAATCCTTAGGACTTTTGCATTGGTAATTTGGCAGGAAATTTGACAAATGAGTGAAGGGCGCTTACCTCTAAGGACATTTATAAATCCTAAGTTGTGAAACCCTAACTATTGCAACAGGCAGGAACGAAATGGCGGGATCAGATGTTGAATCCATATGTCACATAAATATCGTTGTTTCTGGGGCAATATTTGTTATAATGACTATTCTAATGATAACACCGAAGGGAGGCAGAGAATGTCTGTTCAGTCAGAGAGAATCACGATCTTGGGAACCCCTGCTTTCAAAAAGTTTTTGATGAGTGAAGCTGAAAAAGAAGGGGTTAGCATGTCAGAGCTTGTGCGTCAAAGATGCTTAATGCAGGACACTAGCGGGGATGAAGAGTTGTTAGCTGCGCTGGTGGCGGAAGTGAGCGAAGCAACAGCCAGGGCCAAGAAAGCCTTAGAGCAAGGGTTAGCTGATGCTGAATCCGCCTTAGCTGAGGTCAGGGGGCACCAACAGTGAGCGCATTGAAAGATGTTATTGGAGTCATGAAGGACGTTTTGTTGCTGACCGAGAAGGTAGAAAAAACCGGAACCACTCTCTCGGAGGTTTCAAAAGAGATCCGTGAACATGATCGGCGCTTGATTCGCCTGGAAACAATCATTGAATTGGCTCAGTCTCAAACAAAGCGAATTGAATAAACCAAGGGAAAGTATGGGCCAGTCAATACTGGCTCTGAATCAGAATAACCGATATTGCTGATTGGTAAAATTTCAAAACTTGATAGTTTTGAACCTTTGTATTCATTAATAATAAGAGGGCTTAGCAAGATGCTAATAGTCATTCGCTTGTAATTTTAAGGTAAGTAGTAGATGATATGAAAAACAGCCCCTTATCCGCGCGGAAAAGGGGCTGTATGTTGCAAACCCGGGTACTGTCTATCAAACGCCTAAATAAGCGGCTTTGACGTGCGGATCGTTGAGCAGGTCCTGGCTGCTCCCTTCCAGGACAACCTGTCCCTGTTCCATGACGTAGGCGCGGTCGCTGATCGCCATCGAGTTCATCAGATCCTGTTCGACCAGGACGATGGTCACGCCGTAGTTCTCGGCGATCTTGCGGATCGCGCTGAAAATATCCTTTTTCAGGACCGGCGCAAGGCCGAGTGACGGCTCATCAAGCATCATCACCTTGGGCTGGGCCATGATCCCGCGGCCGATAGCGACCATCTGCTGCTCGCCGCCCGACAGGGTCCCCGACATCTGGTGCTTGCGTTCGGCCAGGCGCGGGAACAGTTCGTAGACCTCGGCCAGATTCTTATCGAAGTTCTTGCGGCCGTTACGGCTGAAGGCGCCCAGCTCGAGGTTCTCCAGTACCGTCATCAGCGAGAACAGGCGCCGTCCTTCAGGAACGTGGATCAGTCCCCCGGCGACGATTTCATCGGCCGGAGTCCCGGAAATCTTACGGCCATTGTAGATGATTTCCCCCTGGGTGGGGGTGAGCAGGCCGGAGATGGTCTTGAGCAGGGTCGATTTGCCGGCACCGTTGGCGCCGACGATGCTTAAAACCTCGCCTTCACGCACTTCCAGTGAAACATCGAAAAGCACCTGGATTTCGCCGTAGCCGACGTTGATGTTGTTAATGCTGATTAGCGACATAAGCTTCTCCCAGGTAGGCCTTGATGACCTCTTCATTGTTGATGACGTCGTGCGGGTCGCCCTCGGCGATCTTCTTTCCGAAGTTGATAACATAGACCTTGTCGGACAGGTTCATGATCGCCTGCATGATATGCTCGACGATGATGATACTGACGCCGACCTCGTTGATCTTCTTGATAACCGGCAGCATCTCGGTGACCTCGGACGGGCGCAGGCCCGCCATAACCTCATCGAGCAGCAGCAGCTGAGGCTCGGTGGCCAGGGCGCGAGCCAGTTCCAGGCGCTTGCGCTCCGGCAGGGTCAGGCTCTTTGACACCACATCGCGTTTGTCATAGAGATCGAGAATCTTGAGAACCTCAATCGCTTTTGTGCGGGCCTCGCTCAGCTTGTTGGTATTGGCAAAGGCGCCGACCATGGTGTTGTAGAGTACCGTTTTGCTGGCAAACGGTTTGACCACCTGAAAGGTGCGGGTGATGCCGAGCTTGCAGATCTCATGCGGCTTCTTGCCGGCCATCTCGTGACCGTTGAACATGATGCTGCCGCTGGTCGGCGGAAAGGCGCCGGCGATACAGTTGAACAGGGTGGTCTTGCCGGCACCGTTGGGTCCGATGACGCCGACGATCTGTCCCTTGTCGACGCTCAGATCGACGCTGTTGACCGCAGTCAGTCCGCCAAACTGTTTGATAACCTTACTTACTGTCAAAAGCGCCATTGCAGACCTCCTCTTGCTGTTCTTCTCCCGATTTTTTCGTGAAGCGGTTGTTGATTCTGGCCAGCAGCCGGGAGAGCGGCAGAACCAGCCCTTTGGGCTGATAGCGCATGACGATGACCAGGATCAGTCCGAAGATGATCAGGTGCAGACCCGGCAGTGTGTCGGACAGGTAGATGCGGGTCAGGTCACCGACCGGGCGCAGCAGCAGGGCACCGATAACCGGACCCAAGATGGTGCCGCGGCCGCCGATCAGAGCGATAAAGGCGATCTCGTAGGAGAGGTCGAGCCCTAAGATCGACTTCGGATAGAAGTAGAGGAACATCTGGGCATAGAAGGTACCGCCCAGCGCAGTCAGGAAACAGCTGATGGCCATGGCGATCAGCTTGTATTTGGATACCTTGATCCCCAGTGCTGCTGCTGCGTCCGGTTCTTCACCACCGGCAGCCAGGTAATAGCCGACCTTCGAATTCATCATGATGAAGGTGATCAGCAGGACGATCAGGAGCATGATCAGAATGATGTAGTAGTACGGAACCTTGCTGGTGAACTGAAAGTGAGCAAAGGAGTTTCCGGCCAGGTCGATCAGCAGTCCCTTAGGGCCTCGGACCGGGAAGGGACCAATATGCTCGATATTCTCAACCAGCACGCGCATCGCTTCGCCGAAGGCGATGGTCGCCAGTGCAAAGTAGGCGCCGCGTAGTTTCAGCGTCGGCAGACCGATCAGAATGCCCATCAGCGCAGCGATGACCCCACCGGCCAGCATACCGATCCAGGGACTTAGGCCCCAGGTCAGGTAGAGGCTGGTTGAAACGTAGGCACCGATCCCGACAAAGGCGGAATGGCCCAGTGGCAGAACCCCGGCAAAGCCGCCGACGAAATTCCAGCAGGAGGTCAGGTAGGCGTAGAAGATGATCAGAATGAGAATCTGCAGCACCGTCGGGTTACTGATAAAGAGTGGCAGCGCCAGCAGGATAAGCACGACGACCAACGTGAGAATCTTGTTGAATTTCGACTGTTCAGTAAGCAATTTCATGGTTATCCCCTTAATAGTCCTGTTTCAGGCCGAAGAGTCCAGCCGGTTTGATGAACAGAACCAGGAGGAAGAAGACATAGATAAGCATTTCGGTCCAGGTAGCGGCCATGAACTGGGCGCCCAAAGTTTCGATGATGCCGATCAGAATTCCGCCGAGGATCGCACCCGGCACACTGCCCAGTCCACCCAGGACGACGATGATGAAGGCCTTGATGTCGAAAGGCACACCGACCGTCGGATAGACGTAGTAGAAAGGCACCAGGACGCAGGCGGCGACACCACAGCAGGCACAGCCGAGGCCGAAGACGATATTGTAGATCCGGTTCTGCTTGATCCCCATCAGGGTCGCCGCTTCACGGTCGAGCGAGGTGGCACGCACCGCCTTGCCCATCCGTGAATGACGCAGGAACCAGAACAGGTAGAGGCCGAGCAGCAGGGTGATGACCGCACCGATGATCTTGGGCCAGAGGAAGTACATGTCGAAGACCTCGAGCATCTTGCCGGTGACGCTGGTCTTGGCGACGCGGAACTCGGCACCGAAGAGCATCAGCGCCAGGTTGTCGAGGATGTACCAGATCCCGGTGGTGACGATGATGACGGTGATCGGTTCGCGGACGTCTTTTTCTGCAACGAAGATCGGTTTGATAATGAACTTCTGCATGGCGTAGCCAAAGACAAACAGCAGCGGAACGACGACGACCAGAGCCAGATAAGGGTTCAGACCGGTCAGGGCGACGAAGAAGTAGGCGGCGAACATCCCGACCATGAGGATCGAGCCATGGGCAAAGTTGACGACCTTCATGACCCCGAAGATCAGGGTCAGGCCGACGGCGGTCAGACCATAGATCGACCCCATCAGGATGCCGTTAAGCAGAGATTCAATATAACCGATGAGCATAGTTTTCTCCTGAGTTGTGCCTGCTCCCGCAGGTTGCGGGAACCTGGTGCCGGAGGGGGTGACCCTCCGGCTGATCAGACGTACTGTTACTTTGCTGGTTGCGGGAAGACCGGAGTGTAGCCTGCGCGGCGGACCGGGGTCGGCCAGACGGTGATGCGGTCCATGCCATGATCGGTTTTGCGGATCTGGGCGATGACCAGGCTGGCGTTCTTGTTCTGGCCGAACTCATCGAACTCGACGCAGTCATAGGCCAGCATCTGAGCCTTGCCGTCACAGAATTTCATCTCATTGAGTGCCTTGCGGACTGCGGCAGGATCGGTCGAAGCGGCAGTTTCCAGAGCCTCCTTGACGACGTACATGGAAGCATAGGCGTCAACCGCCTCACCAGTCATGTTGTGGCCGTAGGTGGCTTTGTACTTGTCGTTGGTTTCCTTCAGGCCGACGCGGTTGAGGTCGGTTTCCCACTCGACGATGTCGAAGATGTAGTCGGCATTTTTACCGGCCGCTTCCAAAAAGGATGGGTCAGCATGGCCACCACCAGAGGTGATGATCGCTTTGACATTGACCTTCATCTCGGCCATGGTGTTGGTCAGCAGGATGGCATCGGCAGCGTTGGAGGTCATGAAAACGACGTCCGGCTTGGAACGCTTGAGCTTGATGACGACCGGGGTCAGGTCGGAAGCGGTGCTTGGATAGGCCTCGTCGAGAACCACCTTGTAGCCCATTTCCTCGGCCATCTGACGCCACTTTTCAGCGAAACCGGTACCCCAGTCGCCATTTTCGTAGACGAAGGCGACCTTCTTGATCTCGACATTGAATTCTTTCGACATGTCGGAGAGGAAGATGAACTGGTCACGGGCCCACCAGGAATCCTTGGCGGCAAGGCGGAAGACGTTCTTGAAGCCGCGTTCGGTGATGGTATCACGGACCGAAACCGGAACGATGAACGGCACGCCGTAACGCTCGGCAACCTGGGTGGTCGGGTAGGTGACGGCGGAGTTCCAGCAGCCGGTCAGCAGATCGACCTTGTCGTTGTTGATCAGACGCTCGGCTTCGGTAACACCGGTGGTCGGATCAGATTTGCTGTCAGCGAAGAACAAATCGATTTTGGCGCCGCCCAGCGCTTTGATGCCGCCAGCTGCGTTGATCTCCTCGATGGCCATTTCACGGGCCTGTCTGCCTTGAATACCGACCGAAGCAGAAGGTCCGGATAGCGGGATGATATTACCGATCTTGACGGTTTCTGCCGCAAACGCCGAACCGGCGAACAGGGTCACCGCTGTGGCAGCGACGATGGCTAAACTTTTCTTGGTGATTTTCATACGTTCTCCTTTTTTCGAGTTAAGAGCATGAGCCTGCCGGATGATTCCGGCAGGCAGAGTTCCTGTCGAGAAGCGTTTTTTTTTCGCAAGGTCAAGGAAGGCAAGCCTTTGCGCGGAGGCGTAGCGCTAGCTACGTCGCACAAGTAGAGGCGAAGCCTGACGCAGAGATTGCGAAAAAGGGCGCTTCCTATTTGCGAAGAACGGCGGCTGTGGCGTTCTCGATGATCTGTAGCGCCTGTGCCAGCTGATCATCGGTCAAAACAAGTGGTGGAAGGAGGCGGATAACGTTACCGTAGATACCGGCGCTGATCACCAGCAGGCCGCGCTTGACACATTCAGCAATAACGGCAGCGGCGGTTGGCTTGTCCGGCTCTTTGGTTGCAGGGTCTTTGACAAACTCGAAAGCGATCATTGCTCCCAAGCTTCTGATGTCACCGATCTGCGGGTACTTTTCCTGCAGCTGGCGCAGGCGACCGACGATGGTCTCGCCCAGCGCCATGGCCTTGGCCGGCAGGTTCTCTTTTTCCATGTAGGCGATAGTCGCCAGGGCGGCCTGGCAGGCCAGCGGGTTGCCGCCGTAGGTGCCACCGATGAATCCCGGCCCCGGAGCGTCCATGATCTCGGCCTTGCCGACAACGGCTGAGAGCGGCATGCCGGAAGCGATCGATTTGGCGACGGTCATCAGGTCGGGAATGACACCGAAATGCTCGATGGCGAACATCTTGCCGGTTCGCGAGAAACCGGTCTGAACCTCGTCAGCGATCAGCAGAATACCGTGCTTGTCACAGATTTCGCGTAAGCCCTGCCAGTAGCCCTGCGGTGGAATGTTGAAACCTCCTTCGCCCTGCACCGGCTCGAGGATCATGGCGGCGATGCTGCTCGGGTCGACCTCCGAGATAAAGAAGCGCTCGAAATAGTCGAGGTAAGCCTGGCAGCTCTCTTGCGCAGACACATTCAGCTGGCTGCGGTAGAGGTTCGGGAACGGAACCTTGTAGACATCCGGCGCATAGGGGCCGAAGCCGTGCTTGTACGGCTTGACCTTGCTGGTCAGGGTCATGGTCATCAGGGTGCGGCCATGGAAGCCCGATTCAAAGCTGATGATTCCGCTGCGGCCGGTGTAGGCACGGGCGATCTTGATTGCGTTTTCGACCGCTTCGGCGCCACTGTTGACGAACATCGCTTTTTTGGCGTGATCGCCCGGGGTGATCTCGGTCAGTTTCTTGGCCAGCTCAACGTATGGCTCATACATGGTCACCATGAAACAGGAATGAAGCAACTTCTCAGCCTGTTCCTTGACGATACTGACAACCTCATCAGGACAGTGGCCGGCAGTGGTGACACCGATACCGCTGTAGAAGTCGAGGTAACGATTCCCGTCGATATCTTCGAGAATGGCACCTTTGGCCTGGTTGATGAAAATCGGTGCCGCATGGCCGATACCAGCCGCGACATACTTGGCCTTGTCTTGCAGCAGAGCTTGGGTGCGCTCGCTCGGAGCGGATGAGATCTCTGCCAGTTCGTTATTCTTGAGCATTCGTTTTCCTCCAGATTTAGGCTGAACACATACGTGATACACCTTCTATGAGCAATGGCTGTGCCATGTTTTTAATTCGTCTTTAAGTATCCGGAATATATGAAGAAGATATTTTTTGCCGGGTATGCGGTATACTTTTTAAACGGGTGGGTCAACCATGGTTGACGCTGCTGGTTGACGTTGCCCGGATTTAGTGGGGGAAAAATGAACGAGAATAAATGGCTGACTAAATGTGATATCTGTTAATATGGTCGGCGGTTTGCAGGGTATTCATGAGCCAGAGGCTATGTTGTCTGTAGCTATTCTGAAAGTATTTTGTTGAAAAGATTTAAGCCGGCAGGTTTTGTGGAACTGGAGGTCTGTTTATGCGAAGGGCGCTAGCGCTTGTCTTGTTTATCGTTGGTTTTGTCTGGCTGTCATCATCGGCCGCTCTGGCTGAGATCGATTCCCTGGCATCGATCCAGACCAAGTTGCAGCGGATGGGTTACGCACCAGGCGTTGCTGACGGGATGATGGGGCCACAGACCGACAGGGCGATAAAAAATTTTCAACGTGACAACCAGTTGCCGCCGACCGGCAAGGTTGACGACAGAACCATGCAACTGTTCGACCAACGCCTGGCCGAGCAGAAGCCCGGTGCCAGCAGTAAAGCCAAGTCGCTCAGCAATCGGGCGATTCTCAAGCTCCAGTGGAAACTGGTCGACTTCGGTTACAGCCCGGGGCGACCCGATGGCTACACTGGCGAGCGGACACGCATGGCAATCAGGCAGTTTCAGCGTGACTACAAATTGCCGGTGACCGGTCTCTTTGACGAGCGGACCAGGGATCTGCTGAACGCCGGTAAAAAATAAAAAAATTATCTTGTTTGATCAGACAGCCCCTTCAGGAGTGACATTGAAGGGGCTGTTTTTGTTCAGGCGTCAATTGCGGTTGATCATGACCATCTTGATGGTGGTCATTTCGTCGATGGTGAACTTGACCCCTTCGCGGCCAAGACCTGAGAGCTTGTTGCCGCCGTAGGGGAGGTGGTCGACGCGGTAGGTGGCGGTGTCGTTGATCATCACGCCGCCGACTTCCAGGTCGTCAACTGCCTGCAGGGCCTTGTTGATGTTGTTGGTGTAGATGCCGGCCTGCAGTCCCAGTTCTGAATCGTTGATCAGTTCCAGGGTGGCGGTGAAATCGTCGTAAGGGATCAGCGAGACGACCGGGGCGAAGGTCTCCTGGCAGACAACCTTCATATCGGCGCTGACATTGGTCAGCACGGTCGGCAGGTAGACGCTGCCTTCGGCCTTGCCGCCGCAGGCGACGACGGCACCGGCCTCTCTGGCGTCTGCAACCCACTGATCGATACGGGCGATCTCCTTCGGGTCGATCATCGGCCCGATATCGGTATCTTTTTCGAGCGGATCGCCGATCTTCAGTGCCTTGGTCTTGGCGATGAACAGTTTGCTGAAGCTGTCGATGCAGTCCTTGTGGACATAGAGGCGCTGCAGTGAGATGCAGACCTGGCCTGAGTTGGAGAAAGCGCTGACCACACAGCGGGCGGCGGCTTTTTCCAGGTCGGCATCCGGTTCGATCATGGTCGCCGAGTTATTGCCGAGTTCCAGGCTGACCTTCTTGATCCCCGCCTTGCGGATGATCTGGTCGCCGACCGCAGGCGACCCGGTGAAGGAGATCTTCTTGACCTTGGGATGCATGACGATGACATCGCCGACGCTGGCACCGGAACCGATGACGATATTTAAGACCCCTTTCGGCAGACCGGCCTGTTCCATGATCTCGGCGAGCAGCAGGGCACTGACCGGGGTGCTTGATGCCGGCTTGACGACCACGGTATTGCCCGCAGCGATGGCCGGCCCGACCTTGTGGGCGATCAGGTTGAGCGGGAAGTTGAACGGGGTGATGGCGCCGATAACGCCGACCGGTTCCTTGATGTAGTAGCCGATGCGGTTTTCACCGAAGGCACTGGCGTCGATCGGAATGGTTTCGCCGTGGATGCGCTTGGCTTCCTCGGCGGCGAACTTGAAGGTTTCGACGCTGCGCTGGACTTCGTTGACGGAAAATTTCCAGGCCTTGCCGACTTCCTGGCAGATTACGGCGGCTACTTCATCCATGCGCTCCTGGAGCAGTTGTGCGGTCTTTTCGAGAATGGCGGCACGCTTGTGGGCCGGGTACTTGCGGAAGGTCTTGAAGGCCTGTGCGGCGGCTTCGATCGCTTTTTCGGTCTGGGCTTTTTCGGTGACCGGAACGGTTGCGAAGACTTCGCCGGTAAACTTATTACAGACGTCGAGGGTTTTTCCAGTTTCGATCCACTCGCCGTCGATCAGGGTTTTGTAGGATTGGGCCATCTTGTGTCCTCCTGTGGGATTTGTGTCTGTTCGCTCTCCTTGAATCTGAGCCGCGAACCGGTGCAGAAAAGAAAAATCAGTGCTGACCTAGAGCAAATGCAGTGCCAGACGGAAATCCTGAAGAAATTGGCTGAAATCGTCCGATTCAGGGTTGCCTGAGGTTGACGTCGTCAGCGCAGGTTGACCCCCCCGGTTTACTTATCCTTGCAAGCTGCACAGCTGATTGAACGGCTGGCTGAGGTTATTCGTCTTCTTCCTCTTCTTCTTCTGCCTGACGCTTGCGCAGTCGTTTGTGCAGCGCCTGTTTCGACAGCCCCAGCAGCCGAGCCGCCTGACTCTGGTTGTTGTCCGCTTTCTTCAGCGCCATGTCAACTGCGTATTCGCCCAGTTCATCCAGGGTCGGAAAGTGACCGAACAGCTCTTCCAGATTGCAGTCGTCACTTTGCAGGCAGACCTTCTTGTTGTTCTGACCGCCAAGCCGTTCACTGAGCATCTCAGCAGTGATCGTTCCGTCGAAGACCCGGGCCACGCCGTCGTAGAGATAGGATTTCAGTTCGCGGATATTGCCGGGATAGTGATGCGCCTGGAGCAGTTTCAGCGCTTCCGGAGCCAGTTGCGGGATCTCGCGGCCCATGCTGCTGGCCGCTTCGCGAATGAGCTGCTCGGCCAGCAGCGGGATGTCCTCGCGGCGTTCACGCAGCGGCGGCAGCTTGAGCAGGTGGGTGCTGAGCCGGTAGTAGAGATCCTGCCTGAAGCCGTCTTCGCCCGAGGTCAGAGCGGTAAGGCTCTTGTTGGCGGCTGTGACGATCCGCGCCTGGCAGCGCTTGGCCGTATCACTGCCTAAGGGGTAGTAGCTCCCCTCCTGGAGCAGGCGCAGCAGTTTGACTTGCGAGGCTTCATTCAGGTCACCGATCTCATCGAGGAACAGGGTGCCGCCCTTGGCTTTTTCGATCAGACCAGGGCGGATGTTGTCGGCACCGGTATAGGCTCCGCGGACATGGCCGAACAGGGTATCGGAGAAGAGCATGTCGTCGAGACCCGAGACATCGATGGCGACAAATTCTCCGTCCAGGCCGCTGGCGTCGTGGATCGCTTTGGCGATCAGCTCCTTGCCGGAGCCTGTTTCGCCAAGGATCAGTACCGGCTGGCCGGTGGTGGCGATCGATTCGATGTAGCGAAAGCTGTTGAGCATCTGCGGGCTGCGGGTGATGATCCGTTCGAAAACCTTGGGTTTGTGCAGCTCGCCGCCGAGGCCGATCCCTTTGAGGGAAAAGACCTCCGAGCGCAATGCCTGGATCTCAGCCGCGTTGCGTAGCGCCGAGCCGAAGGAGTTGACGTTGATCGGTTTGACCAGGTAATCGTGGGCACCCATGCGCAGGCATTCGACGGCCGTTTCGATCTCCGAGTTGGCAGTGCAGATCACCACGGGGACCTGAGGCAGTTTGTCCTTGATCTCCTTGAGGACCTCCTGGCCGGACTTGTGCGGCATGTTCAGGTCAAGGAAGACGACCGGAGAGCTGAGCTGCTGGAGCTGATCCATGACCAGCCGGCTGTCCTGAACGGTGATGACCCTGGTCAGTCCCATCGATTCCAAGAGAAAGCGGTAGGCTTCCAGCTCGTCCTGTTCGTCATCGACAAGCAAGATCGACGGTTGGCCGTTTTTGAAATCAAACATCTGTACTCCTCGGGTCGTTGGTCCTGGGCAGTGTGATGGTGAAGCAGGCGCCTTTTCTGCCGTTATTCGCGGTGATCGTGCCGTTCATCTCATTCTCGACGATAACCTTGGCCATATACAAGCCCAAACCTGTCCCTGAAGCAATCCCTTTGGTTGTGAAATAGGGGGTGAAGATCTGCTCGACAATATGTTCCGGCATGCCGGTGCCACTGTCGCAGATGCTGATGCTGAAGTGATCCTGAGCATCGTTGAGGCGGATAGAAACCTCTCTGGGATTGTCCCTGTCCTGGGCGATCGCTTCCTCGATTGCGTCCCTGGCATTGGCCAGGATGTTGACGATAACATGAGAAAATTCACTCTGGTAACCGAATACTGCGGGCCGCTCCTCGCTCTCGGGGACCCTGAGGTCGATGCTGATGTTGGCCTGGCGATAGCTTGGTTCGACCAGCTTGACGGCGTTTTCGAGCGCCTTGATCAGCGAGAAACGTTCCTTGGTCTTGGACGGTTTGAAGAACTGGCGGAAGTCGTCGATCGTCTTCGACATGAACTGGATCTGGGTGTCGGCGTTGCTGACCAGCTTTTCGACAAACTCGCGGCTGATCATCTGATTATAGTAGGCGCTTTTCAGGCTGGAGATATAGGTCGACAGAATGTTCAGCGGCTGACGCCACTGATGGGCTATGGCTCCGAGCATTTCCCCCATAGCCGCCATCTTCTGCGCCTGGCGCAGCTGCTGCTCGGCGGTCGTGCGCTTGGAGATGTCGCGGATGCTCATCAGGGTCAGCCGTTCGTTGTTGAGGCTCAGTTCCTTGAGGCTGACCTCGGCCGGGAATTCGCTGCCGTCATTGCGGACGAAGGTCCATTGGAAAAACTGCTGTTTGCCCTTTGTCGCTTCGTTGACCATCTGTTGCAGATGGGTCAGGCTGTCCTGACCGTCGGCCTGATATTTGGCGGAGATATCGAGCAGGTAGTTGCCGATCACGCCGTGGGGTTTGGCCTTGAGCATCTCCCTGGCGCGCTCGTTACATTCGATGATGACCAGCCCCTTGCAGATCATGATCGCGTCGTTGGCGACATGGAAGAGGGTCTGGTAGTGGGTTTCCATCGCCTTGCGCCGGGTGATGTTCCAGTTGAGATCCTGATTCATAACGCTCAGGGCATCCTGATGCTGCTGGACGGTCGACTTGAAGCGCTTGTTGTAGATAAACAGGATCAGAGCACTACCGCCGGTGATGATCAGGGCGATGATGACGACGACGGCGAGCAGTTTGATGACCGCCTGCAGGGCGGAGAGTACTGAGGTTCTGTCCGAAAGGTGATAGGCCTCTGCGGTGGTCATGGTCGTGCAGAGAATCCAGCTCCCCCCCTCTATGGTGTGATAGGCGAGGATGTTTTCCTCGTCGTTCAGGGTGAATTTATAGGTTCCCGCCCGGTTCCTGCTGAATTCGTTGATAATCTGCTTGAGGCTGGGGTCGAGATCCTGGAGACGGGCGGTCATCAGCAGGCTCTGATCCGGGTGGATCATGATCGTACCGTCTTCGGCGACGATAAAGGAATAGCCGATATTGCCGACCCTGACATTGAGGACATTGCTGACCAGCGAATCGAGAATGATGTCGCCGCTTAACACCCCGATGATTTCGTGGTTGCTGATCAGCGGCGTGGTCATGGCAATGACCATCTTGCCGGTTGTCATGTCGATATAGGGGGGGGAGAGGGTGATGTCCTCTGTCCTGATCCCGTTGATGTACCAGGGACGTTTGCGCGTGTCGTAGCCAGTGGGCGGGACCCAGCTGGTGCCGTCGATGATGAGGCCGTTGTTCAGGCCGATATAGATATCGCTGAATTCACCGGCATTCAAGGCTTGTCTGAGAATGTTCAGCGCCAGATCGGCGTTGCTCAGGTCGCTGCCCTCGAGCTCCTGCCTGACCGAGTCGATGACTTTTTTCTGCTGGCGCAGCCACAGATCGGTTGTCGCGGCGGCCTGGGCGACAATGGTCCGCTGCTGATCGAAGAGGGTTTTTTCGGCAATGCTGCGCGTTGCAATGTAGGTGAACCAGGACAGCAGCAGGAACAGCAGCAGGGGGGTGAAAATCAGGATGAGCAGTTTTTTGTTATAGGTTTTCATTGTTACTCTCAAGTCTGGCATACCGTTGGTTTGAGGGTAACTCCGAAGCAATTAATGTTCCAACGGATTTTTTTGATCCGTAGTCCGGCAGGTGCAGGAAGAGGCTTCCATTGCTTGTGAAACCTCTTTCTGGTGTCTCCTGTCGTCCGCTCCTCAGCTGGCCTGCCTGAGAATCAGCTGGTTCAGGGCCTGGGCCAGCTGGTCAGGGCAGCTGGTGTTGTTGCGGCATTGAATCCCGCTCAGTTTGGCGATAGCCTGTTCGGCATCCATTCCCTGAACCAGTCTGCCGATCCCTTCCAGGTTGCCTTTGCAGCCGCCGATAAAGCTGACATCTTTGATGACCTGGCCATCCATCTCAATATCGATCAGTCGCGCACAGGTGCCGGTTGTTTTATAGGTCGTTTTCATATTCAAGCCTTTTGTGACAAAGAAAAACTGAAGCAGATTGAAGCTGCTACTCATACCCGAGCCGCTGGTCGCTGTCAATATAATATATGAATAGTTGAATCCTTCTGATTGCCTGAGGTTGTGACATAGTCTGTCTTTCTCCTGCGATAATTTTAAAAGACCAAAATGCTCGAACTCGGGGTTTGGGTTTTCGTTGAAAAGTGCTAGAACAGCACAATTGTACAATGCGCCTGTTTCCTTTTTCCGGAGTGACGTCAATGACTGCCAGCTATCTCTCTGAACTGTTGCCTCATCTCGCCAAAGGTGCGCTGGTGCTCACCGCGAACAAGAGATTGTTCCGTTTCTTACGTTCCCGTTTTGATCAATGGATGCTGGAGCAGGGGGAGACGGTCTGGTCTTCTCCTGCCATCTACAGCTATGAAGGCTGGATCGATCAGGTCGTGACCAGTCTGGGAGAACAGTGGCGGGTCTTGAGTCCTCAGCAGGCGCAATGCCTGTGGGAGCAGTTGGTTGAAGCTTCGTCGCGCCAGCTCGACCTCGAGCTGTTGCAGGTGTCCCGGACCGCGGAAAAAGCAGCGCAGGCGCATCGTCTGCTGAACGAATACGAAATCGAACTGGACGAAGCCTGCCTGACCGAAGACCAGCAGGCGTTCACTTTATGGCGTCAACAGTACCGGGATCTCTGCGCCGAGCATGACTGGCTTGACCGCAGTGAGCTGGCAACCCTGATCCGCGAAGCCTTTGCCTGCGGCCAGCTTGATTATCCGCGGCAGCTGTTTCTGGTTGGCTTCGATCAGCTGTCACCGGGGTTGGTCAAACTCTGTGCGCTTTTCGCCGACCAGGGGGGAGCCTGCCAGGAACTTTCGCTGGTCTCGGAGCGTGATGTTGTCGTGCGGCACTATCCGGCCACCGATAGCGAGGATGAAATCGACAAGGCGGCGCTCTGGACACGGAACCTCTTGGAACAGGGGGCGCATTCGATCGGTATTGTCGTTCCCGATCTGACCACCAGTCGTGCCCGGATCGAGCGGAGCTTTCTGCGCCAGATCGATCCTTGTGCCATGACCCGCCTTGAGCAGGATGACAGCGTATTCGGTCTGTCGCTGGGGGGACCGCTGGCCGAAGAGGGGATTATCCATGCCGCATTGCAACTGCTTGGTCTCGGTCGTCAGCTCAGCCTCAATGAGGTCTCCTTTCTGCTTAGGACTCCCTACCTGGGAGGCGGTAGCCGCGAGGCCGACCAGCGGCATCTGTTAGACCGGCGCCTGCGCTCCTGGCGCCAACCCGGTTTTTCCCTGACTGCTCTGAAAAAAACACTGGAGAAGAATTCAGATACCGGGGGCATAGTTGCGATCCTCGCTCAGCTGGAATCCTTCGGCCAGCAGGGGAAACAAGCGCCCGGCGAGTGGGCGGCGTGCTTTGGCGAAGACCTTAAGGCGCTTGGCTGGCCCGGTGACAGGGTACTGTCAAGTCGTGAATATCAGGCTCTTAAGGTCTTTCAGGACAAAGTCTTGAACGGCCTGGCGGCTCTTGATGCGGTGCTGCCTGCGATCACCCGGGGGCGGGCTCTGGCTTTGCTGCAGCAACTGGCACGCACCCTGGAATTTCAGGTCGAAGCGCCGCCCAGTCCGGTTCAGGTTGTCGGTCTGCTGGAATCTTCCGGCCTGGAATTCGAGCATCTGTGGGTGATGGGGATGAGCGAAACGGCGCTCCCCGCCGCATCGCAGCCGAACCCCTTTGTCCCCTACCAGCTGCAGCGTGACCACGCCATGCCGCATGCCACCGCCGAACGCGAGCTGCAGTTTGGCGAGCAGGTGATCGCCCGGCTCAGGACGGCCGCAGCACAGGTTGTTTTCAGTTACCCCCGCCGCAGCGGCGACAGTCCCCAGCGGCCGAGCCCTCTCTTGCCAGCGGCGACCTGTGATACGGCCCCGCAATTCAGTGCACCGCAGGATCTGCTCAGCCTGAGCAGGGCTCTGGGTCCAGCGTTGGAAATTCTCGACGACAGCCAGGGACCGGTCCTGAATGATAAACTGGTCGAGGGGGGGACGACCCTGCTCAAAGACCAGGCCCACTGCCCGTTTCGCGCCTTTGTTCATCACCGCCTCAAATGCACGCAGCTCGACAGTCCCGAGGCGGGAATCTCAGCCATGAGCCGCGGCGATCTTGTTCACCTGGCCCTGGAAAAAATCTGGCAAAAGCTGGGCAGGCGTACTGCTCTCGAAGCCCTCAGTCCCGAGCCGCGCAAGCAGCTGATTGCGCAGATGGTTGCTGAGGCGATTGCCGAATATTTCGCCGATGGGAGCTTGCTGGCCGCTTCCCTGCTACAGATCGAGCAGGAGCGGCTGGTCAATCTGGTCGGTGAATGGCTGGAGTGCGAGGAACAGCGCGATGACTTTGTCGTTCTTGAATCGGAAATGGAACATGTCGAGAGCCTGGGCCCGCTGAAAATCCGTATGAAGGTCGACCGGATCGATCAGCTCGCTGACGGTCAGCGGGTCGTCATCGACTACAAAACCGGCAGTGACATCGATGCCCGGGACTTCTTGTCGGAGCCGCTGATTGAACCTCAGCTGCCGATCTACGCCGTGGCTGATAGTGAAAATCCTGCCGATGGCGTCGCCTTTGCCCGGGTGCGCCAGGGGGAGTGCTCTTTTGTCGGCTTTATGCGCAACGAGGCTGCGCTCGGCAAGGTCAACGACTATGCCGCTTATGCGGGGAAGCATGACCTTGCGAACCCTGACTGGGATCAGCTGCTGGCCTTCTGGAAAGAACAGATTGCCGGCCTGGCCGGCGATTTTGTCGCCGGCCGGGCTTTGGTTGCCCCCTTTGATCCAAAGCGCAGCTGCAACTACTGCGATCTGGCCGGAATCTGCCGGATTCAGGAGTACTATGGTGAACTGGAGGAGAGCGAATGAGCCGTATCGTTGATGCAGAAGCCCGCCGTCTGGCCCTCGACGGGAGCCGTTCCTTCATTGTCCAGGCCCCAGCCGGTTCCGGCAAAACGGAGCTGCTGATCCAGCGCCTGCTGGTGCTGCTGAACAGCGCCGAGCGGCCGCAGCAGATTCTCGCCATCACCTTTACCAACAAGGCCGCCGCCGAAATGCGCCAGCGGCTGTTGGAAGCGCTGGTCATGGCGCGTGACGAGCCGAAGCCGGAGGAAGCTCATAAGGCGGTGACCTGGCAACTGGCCAGAGCTGCTTTCGAGCGTCATGGTGAGGCGTTGCTGAAAAATCCTGCTCAGCTGGCGATTCAGACCATCGACAGTTTCAACGCAGCGCTGGTGCGCAAGATGCCCTGGCTGTCCCGTTTCGGTGGTGTGCCGCAGGTCCGGGAAGATGCCAGCGCCCTGTATTCCAAAGCAGTCGAACAGCTGATGGGCCAGCTCGATAACCAGGATCAGACCGGAGAAGCGCTGCGGACGCTGCTGCGTCACTTCGATAACCGGCTTGGTCAGGTTGAGCAGATGCTGGTTGGCATGCTGGCCAAGCGTGATCAGTGGCTGCGCTACCTGGCGAGCGAGCATGGCACCAGTCATCAGCAGTTGCAGGAGAACCTGGAACAGTTCTGTGCCTTGCAGCTCGAGGCTCTGGTCCGTAGTTTTCCTCCGGCTCTGGCTGATGAGCTGCTGTTCTGTGCCAGCTATGCCGCGCGCAACTGTCCGGATCTCGAACCTCTCGTTGCATTGTGTCTGCCATTGCCATCCGGTTATATGGCCTTGCCTCTCTGGCAGGCACTTGCCGAGTTGCTGCTGACTGCCTCTGGCGAGGTGCGAAAGACAGTTAACAAGAATAACGGCTTTCCGGCCGGTAACGAGGGGAAGGCAGCTAAACAGCGGATGCTGGAACTGCTCACCGGCTGTGGGGAGTGCCGGGATTTCGTGACCCAACTGGCGGCGGTACGCACCATGCCGGGACACTTCAGTTCTGAACAGTGGCAGGTACTGCGGGCGGTGCTTGACCTGTTGCCCATGCTGCTGGTCGAATTGTGGCTGGTCTTTCGCCAGCAGTCCAAGATCGACTTCTCCGAAATCGCTCTCAAGGCAGGGCAGGCTCTGGGGCGCAGCGATAACCCGAGCGACCTGCTGCTGCGCATTGACAATGACCTGCAGCATATCCTGGTCGACGAATTTCAGGACACCTCACGCCTGCAATATTCGCTGCTTAATATCCTGACCAGTGGCTGGCTGCAGGGGGATGGGCGGACGCTGTTTCTGGTCGGTGACCCGATGCAGTCGATCTATCGCTTCAGGGAAGCCGAGGTCGGACTCTTCCTGCAGAGTTTTGGCGGGGACTTCGGAGCCAACGGTCTTAAACTCACGCCTCTGACCTTGCAATGCAACTTCCGTTCGCAGCAGGGGATCGTCGATTGGGTCAATAGGAGTTTCAAGGAAATTTTCCCCCCTGCCACGGATATCGACAGCGGAGCGGTCAGTCTGTCCCGTGCCCATGCCGTGCATGATCCTCTCGATGGTATGGCCTGTAGCTTCTATCCCTATTCCGTGCAGGACGACAAGGCCGAAGCCCGCCAGGTTGTGGAGATTATTCGTGAGACCCGGATCCGGGATCCGCAGGGGACGATCGCGATCCTGGTCCGTGGTCGGACCCATCTGCGTGAGATCCTGCCGCTGCTGCGCGCCAATTGTCTCTCCTACCAGGCCCAGGATATCGATCAGCTCGGAGCCCGCCCGGCTGCCCTCGATCTGGTGGCCCTGGTACGGGCGCTGCTGCATCGCGGCGATCGCCTCGCCTGGCTCGCCGTTTTGCGGGCTCCCTGGAGTGGCCTGGCACTGAACGATCTGCACGTGCTGCTGGCCGGGCATCCGCGTCGCAGCGTGCCTGCTTTGCTGCGGGACGACAAGCTGCGCCAGGGCTTGAGCCCGGCGGGGCAGCAGCGTCTTCAGGCCGTGGCTGCGGTACTGCTCAATGCCCTTGATCAGCGTGGCCGCTTCCCTCTGCGTGATCTGATCGAACGCTGCTGGTTTGCCCTGGGAGCAGCGTCCTGTTATGACAGCGAGGGACTGGCCGACGCCGAACTGGTTTTCGCGCTGATCGAAGATCTGCAGCAGGGTGGCGAGCTGGAGGACCTTGATCAACTGGAGCGCGAGGTCGGACGCCTGTTCGCCCGGGCCGATGCGTCTGCCGACGCGCGACTGCAGATCATGACGATCCATAAATCAAAGGGGCTGGAATTCGATACGGTGATCATCCCCGGACTGGGGAAAACGACAGGGCGCAGCGAGTCGCCATTGCTGCGCTGGCTGGAGCATCCGCACTGCGGTCTGCTGCTGGCACCGCGTGCGGCAAGTGGTGCCGACAAGGATCCTCTCTATCAGCTGATCGGCAGGCTGGAACAGCAGAAAGGCCGTTTGGAGGATGGTCGTCTGCTCTACGTCGCGACAACCCGTGCTATCAAGCGTTTGCATCTGCTCGGACACGCTACGGCCAACAAAGCCGGTGAGTTTATTCCGGCTAAAGGTTCGCTGCTCGAGCAACTGTGGCCTCTCGTTAAAATGCAGTTTGCGCCGTCAGAGGACCCTGTCGCTGAGACGCTACAAACTGTTCAGGCGCACCTCAAACGCCTGCCTCTCGATTGGCATCCGCCGGTCATGAGCGGGGTCGAGCTGCCGGAGCAGGTGGTCAACACAACGGCATCGGTCCATGGGGATCTGGACTCTGGGCAGCTGTTCAGCGGCTGGGAAACGCCGCTCTACAGGCATGTCGGAACCTTGGTCCATTGGCAGCTGGAACAGCTGGCGCGGCGTGGCTGCGAAGCCTGGACAGAACAGTGTCCAAAGCTGCGTCAGCAGCGTCTGAAAAAGATACTCAGCGGCTATGGAACGCCGGGGAGCGAGCTCTCTAAAGGGGTGGAAAAGGCGACCCAGGCCGTTGAGCGCATTGTTCAGAGTGAACGGGGACGCTGGATTCTGGCAGCTCACACCGATCATCAATGTGAGCTGCCGATTTCCGGAGTCGTTGACGGTCAGCTGGTCCACGCCATCATCGACAGAACCTTTATCGCAGATGGGATCTGCTGGATCATCGACTACAAAAACAGCACACCGGCCAGCAACGAGACGCTTGAGACCTTTGTGCAGCGGGAGGCCGGACGTTATCGTAGCCAGCTCTATGCCTATACCCGCTTACGCGAGACACAGTTGCCGCAAATCCAGGTGCGCGCAGCGCTTTATTTTCCGCTCGCCGATGCCTGGTATGAATATGCAGATTTTTAAGCAGGGAATTTACATTTGATAGAGGCGAACAGTCCGTCTCTAGAGTGTCGGGCAAAAGTTGTTAAGAATTTGTCCGGTCAGGTAGCTCTTTTGCGGGTTGATGCGAACGAGGCTCTTGATATTCTGTGATGCCAGAACCAGACGGAACTGATTGTCTTCACGGTTGACAAGGGTCAGGTCGATATTCTTTTTCAGCGAGCCGATACGCATTTCTGTTTCGATGACATAGCACCACTCACGGTCACCGTTGTCAAAAGTCACCAGTCTGCGGGTTTTCACCGGTACGACAGAGTAAACTTCGACGTCGACATTGTTCTGAATCGGATGGATGCCAAAGCTGATCATCAGGTCTTCACCCTCTTTGAACGTCGAAAAATCGAAGATGCTGAGTATCGAATGTTTCGACTCCGTATCGACCTGGGCTTCGATGGCCGGAATTTTAAGTGCCGGAAAGGAAACCCATTCACACCAGCCGATATCGAGCAAGAGTGAATTCTTGTTTTTACGCATAGATGTTACCCCTTTCAATATTGGTCTCCGCTAATATCGATACTTTACCCATACTTGCGGGAAAAGTAAATTGTTCTAATGTAAAAAAGTTTGGAATGCCTTTTTCTGTTTCTAATGTTACCCTGATGCTAGGCAAAATCGAAAAATAATGAGCAAACATATATAATCCAATAAATCAACTGTCTTGTCAGCAATTTTGTTATAATTTCTCATGGTTACGCCAAATTTTCTGGTTTGCCTGCCAAATTCGCTGACAACTGGAGGCCTCTATGTCGTTTCTTGCCAAAACCGGTCTGTTTATTGTTGGGCTGATCATTGTGATCTTTAGCGCCTTGACAATTCTGGTCAAGACCCAGGTGACCCCGGAAAAAGTCAGGGAAACGGTTGCTCCATTGGCCGAAAGGCATCTGCAGCGGACGATCGATTTCGGCGATATCAGCGTCGGTCTGTTCAGCGGAATCTCGCTTGCAGATTTTGAGATCAGGGAGAAGAACTCTGACACTGTGTTTATTCGTCTGAAAAAACTGACCCTCAGTTATCGTTTTTGGGCGCTTCTGAAGGGGAAGGTCGCCATTGATCAGGTTGAGCTGGTTGAACCTGAGATCAATATTGTCAGAAAGGCGGACGGTTCTTTTAATTTCGATGATCTGACCGGGGGCTCTGCATCCACTACGGCCGCGCAAACTGGCAAAAAGGATTCAGGGACCGGGGCTCTTGGTTCCTTTCTGGTGGTGAACAGGGTGACAATCAGTGATGGAACGATCATGTTTGTCGATCAGTATGCCAATCCCAAATCCCCTTACCGTTATGCTCTCAGCGAGTTGAATTTCACGGCGCGTGATATCGCTCTGGATAAACTGTTTCCGTTCGATTTTTCGAGTGGAATCAACGGCTCGAAACTGATGATCTCCGGACACTATAACCTGGCGATGAAAACCGGCGATATCTATGTTGATCTGGCTCCTCTCGAGCTGGTTCAGTTTGCACCCTATTATCGTGACAGTCTGCCCGGCAAACTCGGCAGTGCGAAGCTGGGCCTGACCCTCGATGCGACCCTGCTGGGAAATGCGATTTCGACCAAGGGAAAGGTGATACTCAACGATCTGGACCTTGTTCTCGATTCCTTACCTGATGCTCCTCTGAATCACGCCAGCCTGCAGACCGATTATTCGCTCAATTTTAATACGGTCAGCAGGCTCCTTGAACTCCCAGCTTTACTGGTCAATTTCAATGGAATTTCCGCTGAGGTCGACGGAACTGTCGATCTGGGGAGCTCAGATCCGATGCTCGATCTGAATCTGGTTGTAGAAAAACTCGACCTGCGTCAGGCGATCAAGAGTGTTCCGGAGGCGCTGGTGCGCAGTGTCGCCGATTTCAGTCCCGCCGGTATGATCAGTGCCCGGTTTAAGTTGGCAGGTCCTCTAAGCCGGGGTTCCGCACTGCTCAATCAGGCGGAGATCGGTCTTGAGGATGTCCAGGCCAGCGTCGCGGCCTTGCGGGCCGGAATCAGCGGAGATATCAGTTACCGCAACAATTCACTGGGGAGCAATAATCTGGCTCTGGCGTTGGGCGATCAGCGCCTCGATCTCGATTTTGCGGCGACCAATATCTTCAGCAGGGTGATCAAGGGCGAATTTGGTCTGTCAGCCAGGGAACTGGATCTTAATCAGTTGCTCGGGCAGCTCTCTTCGGGGCAGCCGGAAATTGTTGCCGGGGGGAGCTCCGATGAGACTGTTGTCACCGAGGAACTCGGTCCCTTTGATCTGCCTCTCGATATGCAGGGTACGCTGAAGATCGATAAAATGACCTACAAGCGGCTGCCACTTGAGCGCGTTGTCGCTGATATGACCCTCAAGAACAACCAGCTGAAAATCACCAACCTGTCCTCTTCGGTCGGGCGTGGTGAGCTGAAGCTCTCCTCGAACGTTGATCTGGGTGTCAAGGGATTGCAATACCAGGGGCAGATGAACATGCAGATGCCCGATGTCTCGACCCTGTTGAACGGTCTGCTCCCCGGCGTTCAGCAGCAAGTGACCGGGGCTATCTCCTGGCAGAACAGCTTCGCCGGGCAGGGGACTTTGCCGAAGCGGATTCTCAACGCGTTGCAGATGCAGGGGGAAGTCTCACTGAGTCAGGGGAGCCTGCAGAATGTTGCCCTTGTCGAGCAGTTGGCAAGCTTTATCGGTGCTCCGGAACTGAAGAGTTTCAGCTACGACAGCTTCAACGGTCGCTATAACCTGAGAAACGGGCTCACCTACCTGAACACGGAACTGAACAGTTCTGTGGCCAGACTGGCACCGAAAGGGACCGTCGGCGTCGATGGCGATCTTGATCTGAGCCTGAATACCAAACTTGCGCCTCAGCTGATGAAGCGCTTGGGGGACAGCAGCCTGGTCAATCGTTTTCTGGTCGATAATGAAGGATGGGGGCAGGTTCCTCTACAGGTTGGTGGCTCACTGACCAGCCCAAAAATCAGTTTTGATGCAGCGGCACTTGAAAAACAGGCGATTGAGAAAGCGAAACAGGAGGCCGAGAAGAGACTGCTTGAGAAACTCGTTCCAAAAGAGGCTGAGCAGGGGACCCAGGAGCCGGTCAAGCAGCTTCTTGATCAGACCCTGAACAAACTGTTCAGGCAGTAGTATTGGGCTTGTTAAAGGCTTTTGTTCTGGCTTTCGGCGTCACTCCGTAGAGAACTGTTGCCGTCGGCCCAGAATGCATAAAGGCACTCGCCGCGCTGGATTCAGGCCGGACCTATCTTATTTACTCAGACAGTTGCGTGACATTGCTAGGCGCGCCAGAAACCATGACCAAATCTATGCAATATGCAAGGTAGGAGGTTCATATTGCTGGAACAAACCATATACAATGCTGCATACGGGTTATTTTGCTAATGAAATACCGGGGTCTTGCAATGCAGCAGTCTTCCAGTGGCAAGGAATCCCCAGCTGCTTATTGATGATTAATGCTTTTCTACGGATTTTACAGACGGCGGGTCCCGGCGTTTTTGTCAAAGTCCATGCTGTCTCGTCACGCTGCGCATGGTGACAAATTCTTCGGCGCTGGTCGGGTGGATGCCGATGGTCTGGTCGAAGATTTTTTTGGTGGCACCGGCCTTGAGCGCAACGGCAATCCCCTGAATGGTTTCTCCGGCGTGTTCGCCGACCATATGGGCGCCGACGACGCGATCTGTCTGGTGATCAACGACCAGTTTCATCATGAATTTGTCGCCGCTGCGGCTTAAGGCGTGTTTCAGTGGAGTGAATTTCGACAGGTAGATATCGACCTGTTCAAACTGCTGGATTGCCTGCTCCTCGCTCAGACCGACTGTCGCGATGTTCGGCTGAGAGAACACGGCACTTGGGATTAAATCATAGTTGAGCCTGTCCGCGGCCCCCTGGTAGAGGTTACGCACCAGGGTCATGGCTTCGGCCAGGGCGACCGGGGTGAGCTGGACCCTGTCGATGACATCGCCAAGGGCGTAGACTGATGGGATGGAGGTCTGAAAATAGTCGTCAACCGCAACTGCACCTGAAGCTGTGATTTCAATGCCGTTTTCTTCCAGACCAAGCCCAGCGATGTTCGGACGGCGACCGGTTGCCGCCAGGATCAGTTCGGTGGTGAAGCTGGTGCCGTCATTGAGGAGAGCCTGGTAGCCTTCGGTAGTCTGTGAGACGGCCGTCAGGTCGCAGTTGAAACGCAGATCGACGCCTGAACGACGCATTTCTTCGGCGACAAATTCACGTACGTCGCGATCAAAACCGCGCAGGAAGAGCTCCTTGCGATAGATCTGAATCACATTGACGCCAAGGGCGTTGAGAATACCGGCAAATTCACAGGCGATATAACCGCCGCCAACGATCAGAATCTGTCCGGGAAGGGAGGGGAGGCTGAACATGTCGTTCGAGCTTTTCAGGTATTCCTTGCCGGGAATATCGGGAAACTGCGGTGTGCCGCCGGGGGCCAGCAGGATGCGTTCGGCGCTGTAGGTTCTGTCGCCAACGCTGACACTCTGCGCTCCGCTCAGGCGGGCGTGGCCATGAATGATTTCGGCTCCGGCCTGTTCAACCATGCCGGCGATGAAATTACTGTTGCGTTCCAGGACCGTAGCGGTATTGTCACGCAGGACATTCCAGCTGAAACCGTCGACTGCCAGGTTCCAGCCGAAGCGCTCTGCCTGGGCAATGAAGGCGTGGTAGTCGGCCGCATAGGAGAAGAGTTTTTTCGGCACACAGCCTAAATTGACGCAGGTTCCGCCAGGACGTGCATATTCGGCAACGGCAACTCTGACTCCCTGTGCCGCGGCCATCCGTGCGGCCCGGACGCCGCCGGAACCGGCGCCGATGACAAATAGATCGTAATCGTAGTTGCTCATGACTATCTCCTTTGCGGGTCAACCGACTTCGTTGTATTCGCGCCGTCTGAATTTTACACCGAGTTCGTTAGCGATCTGTTCGCAGGCCCCAATATCGACGCCGGGGTAGGTCACGGCGGTCGCGGTGACATCCGGTATGTAGTCACCAGCCTGACGAAGGAAGTCCTTGACCCCTTCAAAGCCTTTTTGACCACCGAACTCCGACTGGCACAGCGACTGGTATTCTTCCGCCGATGAGGCGTTCAGCGAGATCGAGATGGCATCGATCAGCCCTTTGAGCTCAGGCAGTATGTTGCGGCCGTGGACCAGGTTCGCCTGTCCGTCACTGTTGATCCTGATCTTGACCCCCTGCTTCTTGAGCCATCCCGCAATCTCGACAATAAGGTCGAGGCGCAGCAGCGGTTCTCCGTAGCCGCAGAAGACAATTTCCGTGTAACGGGTCGGGTCGCCGATTGCCTGTTTGACCTCATCGACGGAAGGTTCATGATCGAGCTTCAGTTCGTGTCCTTTGACAACAAAATCCTCAAACTTGGCGCAGAAGATACAGCTGTTGGTGCAGCGGTTGGTGATATTGAGGTAGAGAGAATCTCGAATCTGGTAGGCGATTTTGGTCCTCTGATCGACCTCACCAAAGCCGAACAGGTCATAGCAGTTGCGGCTGGTGATGCGAGCCACATCTTCGCTGGTCAGCCCTTTGATTTCAGCGACCTTATCCGCGGTAAAGCGCACATAGGCCGGTTCGTTGCGCTTGCCCCTGAATTTCTGCGGGGAGAGGTAAGGGCAGTCGGTTTCGACCAGGATTTTGTCGATCGAGATGCCTTTGACCACCTCGAGCAGTTCCTCGTTTTTCGGGTAGGTGATCGTCCCGGGAAAGGAGATGTAAAAACCGAGCTCCAGGCACTTTCGCGCCATCTCGGCATCGCCGCTGAAACAGTGGATGACACCGCCGATCTCGAAGGCCTTTTCTTCCTTGAGTATCTGGACAACCTCATCATGGGCAGCACGGTCATGGATGATCAGCGGTTTGCCAACTTCGCGGGCAAGGCGGATCTGGCTGCGAAAGGCCTGGCGCTGAACATCACGCGGTGCACGGTCACGGTAGAAATCGAGACCGGTTTCACCGACGGCGACGACCTTGGGATGGGCGCAGAGCTGTTTCAGCTCGGCCAGCGTCTCTCTACTGATTTCCGCTGCGTCGTGGGGATGGACGCCGACCGAGGCGTAGATGTTGTCATACTTCTCCGCGATGGCGATACTGGCACGGGAACTGGCCAGGTCGCAACCGACGGTGAGGATGTGGCTGATACCGTTTTCTGTGGCTCTTTGGACGGTCTGGTCGAGATCTCCGGCGAATTGCCCGCCGTCGAGATGGGCGTGGCTGTCGACCAGAGAATGGGCTTGGTTCTGCATCTGCTGCTCCAAAAAAGCAGGGCGCTCTGAAGCGCCCTGTAAATATATTTTTGATCTTGAATTCAGTCTACTCGGTTTCGATCCGCGGGAAAAGAGGGGAGGCCTTTTCGATGGCGCTGCCCGGTTTCAGGCCGCCCCAGACATCCTGTCCTTCGAGGCTGGTATTCTCCGGGTCGCAGCCGAGGATCGCCAGGATCTTGCTGCCGGTCTCTGGCATGAAGGGAGCGACCAACAGGGCGATAACGCGGATACCTTCCAGCAGGTTGTAGATGACGGTGGCGAGGCGTTGCTGTTGTTCCGGATCCTTGGCCAGTGCCCATGGCGCTGTCTCATCGATGTACTTGTTGCCGGCGGAGATCAGTTCCCAGATACTCATCAGTGCCTTGTTGAAGGCCATCTCGTCGATCTGGCCGTCGACCTTCTCGATGTTGGCTTTGAAAAGAGCGATGAAGTTATCGTCAACCTCGGTTGTTGCGGCCGGAGCTGGCAAGGTGCCGCCGAAATACTTGCCGAGCATGGCCGTTGAGCGGCTGACCAGATTGCCGAGGTCGTTGGCCAGATCGGAGTTGATGCGGTGAACCAGCGCATTGTGCGAGAAGTCGCCATCGAGTCCGAAGGGAACTTCGCGCAGCAGGAAGTAGCGGATCGCGTCGACGCCGTACTTGTCGATCAGCATATTCGGCTCGACAACATTGCGCAGGCTCTTGCTCATCTTCTGTCCTTCGACAGTCCACCAGCCATGGGCGAAGACCTTTTTCGGCAGCGGCAGGCCGGCAGCCATCAGGAAGGTCGGCCAGTAGACGGCATGAAAGCGCAGGATGTCCTTGCCGATGATGTGGTTGCCCGGCCAGAAGGTCGCGTAGTCGCCGTCCTTGTCCGCCGGAAATCCGAGGGCCGAGATATAATTGTGCAGCGCGTCGAACCAGACATAGATGACATGTCTTTCGTTGCCGGGCACCGGGATCCCCCAGGAGAAGGAGGTCCGGGAGATCGACAGGTCGCGCAGCCCTTCGCGGACAAAGCTCAGGATCTCGTTACGCCGGGATTTCGGCTGGATGAAGTCCGGGTTCTCCTCGATATGCTTGAGCAGCTGGTCCTGATATTTGCTCATGCGGAAGAAGTAGGACTCTTCCTTTAACTTGGTGGTCGGCCGGCCACAATCCGGGCAGTTGCCGTCGAGCAGCTGGGTCTCGGTCCAGAAGGTTTCGCAGGGGGTGCAGTACCAGTCCTCGTATTCGCCGAGGTAGATGTCACCGGTCGCTTCAATCGCCTTGAACTGCTCCTGAACCGCATGCTTATGACGTTCCTGGGTGGTACGGATAAAATCGGTGTTGGAGATGTTCAGTTTTTCCCACAACCCCTGAAAGCGTTTGACCACCCGGTCGGCGAGTTCCAGCGGGGTTTCGCCGTTGGCCTTGGCCGCGGTTTCAACCTTCTGGCCGTGCTCGTCAGTTCCGGTCAGAAAGGCGACCTCGAATCCGCGGGCACGCTTGTAGCGGGCAATGACGTCGCAGGCCAGGGTCGTGTAGGCATGGCCGATATGCGGAACGTCATTGACGTAATAGATCGGGGTGGTGACGTAAAAACTTTGACTCATATTGTGAACTCCCATGTTGAGATGGCTATGTCTTTATCAATCCTTTGAAGACTCAGGAGATTTCGGCCGGTTCGGCTTGCGTCTCGGCCGGCGTCTGCGCCGCGGTTTCTGCTCACCGCCTTCAGCGGTGCCTGCGTCCTTGACCTGCGCTGGCCTGCCGCTTGGCTCGTTGGGTTGTGCCGGTCTGCCGGCCTGTTCCTGCCCCTCCTTTTTGCGGCTGCGGCTGGGGCGGCGGCGTTTCTGCTGGTCTCGTTTTGGCTGGTTGCCGTCACTGGTCTCCTGCCCGGGACCGGCGCCGTCCGTGTCTTTCTCTGCGGGCCTCGAGCGCTGTTTTCTGGGCTGCTCCTGCTGGGGCTGTGAGACTTGTTGAGGCTGCTGTCTGACGCCTTCCATCTCTTTCTCGAGCTCCGCGATATGCTTGATGCAGCGGTCG
This sequence comes from Geopsychrobacteraceae bacterium, assembly GCA_963676795.2. GTDB lineage: Bacteria > Desulfobacterota > Desulfuromonadia > Desulfuromonadales > Geopsychrobacteraceae. The sequence continues at coordinate 1,278,623 of CAXXTB010000002.1, forward strand.
CCGTTAGCACAGGCCAGGGTCACCTTCTGGGCCAGGATATCCTGGGCGATAACCTCTGCCGTGCCTGACTCGAGCTGCAGTTTTTTGCCGCACTTTGGCAGTTTTTTCTGCAGGTCGTGGTAGGTTTCGTATTCATAGGCCAGGCAGCAGAGCAGGCGGCCGCACTGGCCGGAGATCTTGGTCGGGTTGAGAGAAAGGCCCTGAGCCTTGGCCATTTTGACCGAAACGGGGGCGAAATCGCGCAGGTGGTTGCTGCAGCACAGTTCGCGGCCGCAAATGCCGAGTCCGCCGACCAGTTTGGCCTCGTCGCGGACGCCGATCTGACGCATTTCGATGCGCGTCCGGAAGTGTTGGGCAAGATCACGGACCAGTTCACGGAAATCGATCCGTCCGTCCGCGGTAAAGTAGAAGATGATTTTGGAGCCGTCGTAGAGATATTCAGCGCGGACCAACTTCATGTCCAGGTTGCGCTGTTGGACCCGCCCCTGGCAGTACTTGATGGCTTCCTTCTCCCGTTCTGAATTATCGTCGGCCATTTTCAGGTCATCTTCGTTGGCTTTGCGCTGAATTGGTTTGAGCTTGGGTGGCGCTTCGGAGGCCGGGATCAGCCGCGGTCCGGCGATGACGGTGCCCAGGGCCCTGCCTCTTTCGGTTTCGACGATGACCTTGTCCCCCTGTTTCAGTTCAATATCTCGCGCATCGAAATCAAACAGCTTGCCTGCCGTGTGAAACGAAATGCTGACTATGTTCAGTTGGTCCATAAATGTTTGCCTTATGCTAAGCCGCTGTCATCCGCAGTAACATCACTTCCAGGGCCAGTTGCCTGTTGACGTTACGTTGCAGATGGTAGCGTGCAGCGGATAATGCTTCCAGTTTTTTTAACAGCTTGGCTGTCGTCAGTTGCTGAGCCTGCCGGTCCAGCGTTTCCAGCAGGTCGAGATTGACCAGTTCCTGTTCCGGACGCCCCTGTTTGAGCAGCAGCAGGTCGCGATAGAAGGCCTGAAAGATATCGAGGATTTCAGGCAGTAACTCCTTGTTTGAGGAGAGTTCTTCGGCAAAGTTCAGAGTCTGAATATTACTGCCTGCCGACAGGGCTGACAAGGAATGAATCAGCTCCCGGCGTTTTTCGAGATAGAGTTCGCGGTCCTGGCCGAGCCCCTTCTTGAAGCTGCCGCCGGACAGGGCAGCCAGAACCTGAGCCTGGGTATCGCTCAGTTCCAGCTTCTGTTGCAGGATCTCGGCAACCTGAGACTGCGGGAGGCGCGAAAAGGTCAGCTTCTGACAGCGCGAGCGGATCGTCGTCAGTAATTTTTCCCCCTGACTGGATATCAGAATGATGACGGTCTGAGGCTGTGGTTCTTCCAGGGTTTTGAGCAGCGCGTTGCCGGCACCGGTCGTCAGCTGCTCGGCGTCGTCAATCAGGCAGAAGCGGTAACGTCCCTCCAGCGGACGTAAAGAGAGCTGCTGCTGCAGGGCCCGGATCTGCTCGATCTTGATCGTACCTCCGTCGGCGTCAATAATGTGCACGTCGGGGTGGTTGTTGTGATCCACCTTGCGACAGGCGCTGCAGGAGCCGCAGCCATTGCCCTTGAGGCAGAGCAGGGCTCTGGCGAATGAGAGTGCGGTCAGGCGCTTGCCGACCCCGTCCGGCCCCTCGAACAGGTAGGCGTGGGCAATGCGCTCATTACTGATGGCGCGGGAAAGCAGGTCTTTTTGTTGGGCATGGCCGGTTATGGCTGCAAATGTCATGGTGTCTTTTGGGTAAAAGAAGAACGGAAGACGAATATTAAGTTGCGGCATTATAGGGAAAGGGGCAGGGTTGAATCAAGTTTAAAGGGGCGACGGTCAATATGAAACAATTTGAATTGCTTTGGTAGTTCCGTTATACTGACCGGCCATTTCAAAGGAGAGCGACCTTTCATGTGCGACCTGACTAGACTTGAAGACACTCTGGGCTATCATTTCAGGAACCCGGAGTTGCCGCTGCAGGCTCTGACCCATAAATCCTTTGCCAATGAACAGGGTTCATCCGTGGATCATAACGAGCGTCTCGAATTCCTCGGGGACGCGGTGCTCGAGCTTGCTGTCAGCGATCTGGTCTATCAGCGCTATCCCGATATCCCCGAAGGCGGTCTGACTCGTATCCGCGCCGAGGTGGTCAGCGAGGCCGGCCTTTCGGCGCTGGCCCGTAGCCTTGATCTCGGTGGTGAATTGAGGTTGGGCAAGGGGGAGCTGAAGAGCGGCGGTCAGGACAAGCCGAGTGTTCTTTCCGACGCCTTCGAAGCACTGCTCGGCGCTGTCTATCTGGATAGCGGCCTCGAAGCGGCCCAGCAGGTCGTCGACCGGGTGTTTTCCGGGGCGATTGCAGAAGCTGCCCAGTTGCGCTATGGCAGCGATTACAAGACCTGCCTTCAGGAGCGTCTGCAGTCACGATTTAACGAACTGCCCAATTACGAGATGGTCGAGATCAGCGGTCCCGACCATGACCGGCAGTTTTTTGTGGAAGTCCGATTTCAGGGGAAACTTCTCGGCAGAGGGAAGGGTCCCAGCAAGAAACGCGCTGAGCAGCAGGCGGCTGCTTCAGCGCTGGAACATCCCTCTGTCAGAGAGTTGTAGAGTCATAAAGTATGAGTGAAGAAAATTTTGTTTCGGGGTTTGTCTCGATTATTGGACGACCTAATGTCGGCAAGTCGACCCTGCTCAATCGTATTCTGGGGCAGAAGATCGCCATTACCTCCAACAAGCCGCAGACGACGCGCAACCGGATTCTCGGCGTGCATAATTTCGAGGGCGGCCAGGCGCTGTTTGTCGATACCCCGGGCATTCACAAGGCCAAGGGCAAGCTCAACCGTTTCATGGTCGAGCAGGCCGTTTCGGCCTGTTCCGACGTCGACCTGATCCTCTTTCTGGTCGAAGCGGACGGCGGTCTCGGTGGCGGTGATGAATATATTCTCCAGCTGCTGGAAAAAAGCCGGGTTCCGGTTTTTCTGGTCATCAACAAGATCGACCTGGTCGAACGGCCGAACCTGCTGGCGATGATCCAGGATTACAGCGCACGTTTCGATTTTGAACAGGTCATTCCGCTGTCGGCGCGTACCGGCGACGGTGTCGAACTGTTGCTCAAGGGGATCGAGCCTTATCTCAAGCCGGGGCCGCAATATTACCCCGACGACATGATCACCGACCAGCCGGAGCGTGTCATTGCGGCGGAACTGGTGCGCGAAAAGATCATGCGCAGGACCTCGGAGGAGATTCCCTATGGTGTCGGTGTCAAGGTCGAACTCTTTGAGGAAAAGCCGGAGAAGGATCTTGTTGTCATCCACGCGACCATCCATGTTGAGCGCGACAGTCATAAAAAGATTATTGTCGGCAAAAGCGGTCAGATGATCAAAGCGCTGGGGCAGGAAGCACGCAAGGATATCGAACGTCTGCTCGGAACCAGGGTCTACCTGGAACTGTTCGTACGTGTTGATAAAAACTGGAGCCAGAACGAGCGGATGCTCAAAGAGCTTGGCTACAGTGATCGTTAAACTTAAATTCGTCAGGATTCAATAGTGAAAACCGTCGCTCTCGTTGGCCGCCCGAATGTCGGCAAGTCCACACTTTTCAATCGTTTGCTTGGTCAGCGTAAAGCGATCGTTGAAGATTTTCCCGGTGTCACCCGCGATCGTCATTACGCGGAAGTGACCCGCTTCAAAAAGCCTTTTCTGCTGATCGATACCGGTGGTTTCGAGCCGGCCAGCAGTGACCGCCTTCTGTCGCAGATGCGTGAACAGTCGCAACTGGCGGTTGAAGAGGCGGATATTATCCTCTATGTAATGGATGTCAAGGACGGCCTGACCGCATCCGATGTCGAGATCGCCAAGATGCTGCGCAAGGTCGATAAGCCGGTTCTCTATCTGGTCAACAAGGTCGACGGGGAGAAGCAGGAGACTGCAGCGACAGAATTCTATTCCCTCGGTATCGAGGAGTTTTTGACCCTTTCCGCTGAACACGGCCGCGGCATTAACGATCTGGTTGAAAACCTGGAGGCGCTATTGCCCGACGAATCTGTCAGTGACGAGCAGGTCACTGAGGTGCGCATGGCGCTGATCGGCCGGCCGAATGTCGGCAAGTCTTCTCTGGTCAATCGTCTTCTCGGTTATGAGAGGGTTGTCGCCAACCCGGTCGCAGGAACGACCCGTGACAGTATCGATACCCCTTTTACCTACAACGGCCAGCGCTATGTGTTGATTGATACCGCCGGGATCCGGCGCAAGGGGAAGGTGACAGTGGCCCTGGAAAAATACAGCGCCATCACCTCGCTCAAAGCGATGGACCGTGCTCACGTGGTCCTCATGGTCCTTGATGCCGAAGAGGGGGTGACCGATCAGGATCTGGCTGTCGCCGGCTATGCCTATGAAAAGGGGCGCGCACTGATTCTGATCGTCAATAAGTGGGATATCCCGGAAAAAGATGACCAGACCATGGGCAAGTTTGTCGAAGAGGTGCGCAGGCGCTTCAAGTTTCTGCCCTTTGCGCCGCTGCTGTTCGTGTCCGCTCTGACCGGACAGCGCGTCAACAGGATCATGCCGAAGGTCGAAGAAGTCGCTGAGGAGTTCAATCGCCGGATCACCACCGGCCAGCTCAACCAGGGACTGGAGGAGTTTGTCGCCAAACATGCTCCGGCCATGGTTGCCGGTCGCCAGACCAAGTTTTATTATGCTGCTCAGGGTGCGGTCCGGCCGCCGAGTTTTGTTATTTTTACCAACCGGCCGGCCGATATCCATTTTTCGTACCAGCGCTATCTGATCAATTGCTTTAGAGAAAAATTTAATTTTAATCAGGTGCCAATTCGTTTACAGTTCAAGGGGCGCGGCAAACAAGCCGAAAAATGAAAACATAATTGAGGGGTGCTGAGATGACGCTTGAAGGCTATCTGGAAGATCTCAACATCAAGGACCTGCTTCAGCTGCTTAGCCTGAGCAAGAAGTCGGGGACTTTGTCACTGAAAAGTCGTGACGCTGAGGGGCAGGTCTGTTTCCATAACGGGCAGGTGATCCGTGCTTTTTCCAGTCAGTATCAGGAAGGACTCGGACAGCTGCTGAAAAAACACGAGCTCGTGTCTCAGGAGCAGATCGACAAGGCTCTGGTCTGTCAGAAATCACTGCCATCCCACCAGCCGCTCGGCAAGATACTTGCCGAGCAGTTCAGTATTCCGGCGACAATTATCGAAAAGATTGTCGCCAGCCAGATTGAAAAAATTGTTTTCAGTTTTTTTGCCTGGCAGACAGGGCGTTTTACCTTTGCGTTGCATACTCCAGAATCCTTCGGCACGGCTCAGTTCAATCCTCTCGACTTCATGCTGACGGAAGGGCTGAGCTCGGAGTTGCTGGCGTTAAAAGGGAATCAGCTTTCCAATAACACCGGGCAAACACTGGATGAGCGTGGTCTGGAGGCAGAGTTGGTCAGGCGTGAGCAGCATTATGATCTCAAGGGTGTCAGTCTGCTGCGTGGAATGCTGGCCGAGCTTGAACATCCTGAGTTCGGTGGCGGAATCATCCTGCTGATTCTGCGCTATGCCAGCGAAGTAATGAGCCGGGCTATCATCTTCGACCTGCGCGGCAGGCAGTTGGTCGGACTTGGTCAATTCGGTTTCAATGCCCAGTATCGCAATGCGGATCAGATGGTCCGGATGATGCGCCTGCAGATTGACAACGATTCGCTCTTTGAGCGTGTCATGCGCGAACGACGCGGCTTTGTCGCCGGGTTGGGTGATACTGCCGCAGAGCGGCAACTGCAGGAGATGCTTGGTAAGCCGTCTGGCGAAGTTTTCGCCGGACCTTTATTGAACGATGGCAAGGTTATCGCCGTTCTTATCGGCGACAACCATCCGAACCATGAGCCGTTTGCCGTCCTCGATTCTTTTCAGGTCTTTCTTTCGCAGGCCGGGCTGGCGCTGGAGCATGCCCTTTACGGAAAGTCACAACTATAAAGAATTTTTAGGATCTTCTGTTATACTCAATACAATGCGATTTGCAAGGAGGTCAGTGCATGCCGGAAAAGATTCTTATCGTTGAAGATGAAGAAAGTCTGTTGAAACTGGAAAGTATCCTGTTGACAACAAAAGGTTACCTGGTCCGGGGGGCAACGACAGGTACGGCAGCTCTTGAAGCTATAGCCGAAGAGAAGCCGGATCTGGTCCTGCTTGACATCATGCTGCCGGGACTCGATGGTTTTTCGGTGTGTGAGAAGATCAAGCAGAATCCTGAAACCTCTCATATTCCGGTGATTCTGCTGACCGCAAAGAAAACCCCTGAGGATCTGGCCCGCGGCGAAGCTGTCGGTGCTGACCAGTATATCACCAAGCCTTTTAAGTCAGCCATGGTTATGGATGTGATCGACAGGCTGATCAAGAAATAGACAAGCTTAGTGTTTATAAAAATCCCGGCTGTTGTCGGGATTTTTTATGCTCTGTTTTTGTCCTTGCAGCATCTCGGATATTCGCTATATTTATAACGAAATTCCGGAGATAACCATGAAATACAGGATACTGATTGTTGATGATTCAGCCATGATGAGACAGTTTGTTACTGTCTCTCTTTCCGCCGTTCCTGGATTGTTCTGCGATCAGGCGGGTGATGGAATGCAGGCGCTGAAGATGCTCGCAGCAGGTCGGTACGATATTCTGATTACAGATATCAATATGCCGCAGATTGATGGACTGAAACTGCTTGAACTGGTACGCAAGGATCCTCAGTATTGCAATCTGCCGGTGGTTGTTGTGACCACGGAAGGCGCTGATCCGAGCCGTGATGCAGCGCTTGCCGCCGGGGCGGATGAGTATCTGACCAAGCCGCTGCAGACCGGGAAGCTGGTCAAGACGGTGAGGAAAATGCTCGATCCTGAAAATAGGCGTCACTGATTCGGTCGCTTGGACTTGACAGCTCTGGACGAACATGTAATAAGACGCATCGATATTCATTTTGTCTTCATTCTGACTTTGCGGAGGAAACGTTGGCTAAAGAAGAAGCAATTGAAGTGGAAGGAACTGTCGTTGAGCCCTTGCCCAACGCCATGTTCAGGGTCAAACTCGACAACGATCATGTTGTTCTGGCCCATATTTCCGGAAAAATGAGAAAGTACTACATCCGTATTCTGCCGGGAGATCGCGTGACCGTCGAGCTTTCCCCCTATGACCTGACTCGCGGACGGATTACTTACCGGGCGAAATAGATAGTCTGCTGCCCGCTATTTGTAGCAGCAGGAGCTCGTCTCATCATTTCTGTATGTCATAAATCGATACCGGCCTGTGCCGGTTTTCGTGTATATAATTCATTTATTTTCTATTCTAAGGCAGTGCGCGTCTCACTGCGGAGGCGATATGGATAATCTTTATATTCCAGGAACTATTGAGGCCAATTGGCAGCAGTTCTGGGAACAGAACCAGTCCTTCCGGGTTACGGAAGATCCTGACAAGAAGAAATATTACCTGCTCGAAATGTTCCCCTACCCATCCGGCCGGATTCACATGGGGCATGTGCGTAATTATGCCATCGGTGATGTCGTTGCGCGTTTCAAGCGGATGCAGGGCTTTAACGTTCTTCATCCGATGGGCTGGGATGCCTTTGGCATGCCTGCTGAAAATGCGGCTATCGAGCATGGCACTCATCCGGCCAAATGGACCTATGAGAACATTGCCAGCATGCGCAAGCAACTGGCGCGTATTGGTCTGTCCTATGACTGGCAGCGTGAGTTCGCAACCTGTGACGCAGAGTATTATCGCTGGGAGCAGCTGGTTTTTCTGAAAATGTTCGAAAAGGGGCTTGCTTACAAGAAAGGCTCCTCGGTCAACTGGTGTGATGATTGTCAGACCGTTCTGGCTAACGAACAGGTAGAAGACGGGTGCTGCTGGCGCTGCCATAATCAGGTTAAGCCGAAACAGCTGGAGCAGTGGTTCTTCAAGATTACCGACTATGCCGACGAACTACTTGAATGCGCCGATGAGCTCAAGGGCTGGCCGGAACGCGTCCTGGCCATGCAGCGCAACTGGATCGGCAAAAGTTATGGCTGCGAAATCGAGTTTCAGGTTGCCGATAGCGCTGAAAAGATCAAGGTCTTCACCACCCGTCCGGATACTCTCTACGGCGTGACTTTCATGAGTCTCGCTCCTGAACATCCGCAGGTCGCTGCGTTGATTACTGATGGACAGCGGGCTGAGGTTGAAAGCTTTATTGCCGAAGTTGAGATGCAGGACAAGGTCGATCGTTCCAGCGGCGAGCTTGAAAAGAAGGGGGTTTTTACCGGATCTTACTGTGTACATCCGTTGACAGGTAGGCAGATACCGGTCTTTCTCGCCAACTTCGTGCTGATGGACTACGGCACCGGGGCCGTCATGGCTGTTCCGGCCCATGATCAGCGCGACTTTGAATTTGCCGCCAAGTACCGCCTGCCGCTGCAGGTTGTCATTCAGCCTGAGGGGGAAGTGCTCACGGCTGAACAGTTGACAGAGGCCTTTGTCGGCCAGGGGCTGCTGGTCAATTCCGCGCAGTTTGACGGTGTTGATAATGAGTCGGCCAAGGAGCAGATTGCTGCTTATCTTGATGACCGTGGTGAGGGACGCAAGACGATCAATTATCGTCTGCGCGACTGGGGTGTTTCCCGCCAGCGCTACTGGGGGACGCCGATCCCGATTATCTACTGTGACAGCTGCGGTACTGTGCCGGTTCCTGAGAAGGATCTGCCGGTCAAGCTGCCGACCGATGTTGAGCTGACCGGTGAGGGAGGTTCTCCGCTGGCCCGCCATCAGGAGTTCATGAAGGTCGACTGCCCGATCTGTGGTATGCCGGCGCGGCGCGAGAGTGATACCTTCGATACCTTTGTCGAGAGTTCCTGGTATTTTGCCCGCTATGCCTGCCCGGATTACGCCGAAGGTCCACTCGATAAACAGGCGGCAAACTACTGGATGCCGGTTGACCAATATATCGGCGGTATCGAGCATGCCGTCATGCACCTGCTCTATGCCCGGTTCTACACCAAGGTACTACGTGATCTCGGCTTTGTCGATGTTGATGAGCCGTTCACCAATCTGCTGACTCAAGGGATGGTCTGCAAGGAGACTCAGCGCTGCCCTCAGCACGGTTGGCTCTACCCGGAGCAGGTTGTGGATGGTGTCTGTACTGAATGCGGCAAGCCGGTTCAGTTCGGCCGCACTGAGAAGATGTCCAAGTCAAAAAAGAATGTCATCGACCCGAATCAGCTGATCGATCAGTACGGTTCAGACACTGCGCGGCTCTTTTCGCTGTTCGCGGCGCCCCCGGAGAAGGACCTGGAATGGAACGAGCAGGGGGTTGAGGGCTGCGCCCGTTTTCTGGGCCGGGTCTGGCGAGCTGTAACGGAAAATCTGGGCTTGATTGCCAGTGCGGACATCGGTCAGGAATTCACTGGTGATGCGGCCGAGCTGCATCGCAAGACCCACCAGACCATCAAGAAGGTGACTGAGGATGTCGACGGGCGTTTCCATTTCAATACGGCTATTGCGGCGGTTATGGAATTGGTCAACGCGATCTATTCCTTCAAGTCCGCCGCGGAAAATCCTGGGGCACTGCGTCAAGCCCTGGAGGTGACCGTCCGTCTGCTCAACCCCTTTGTTCCCCATATCTGTGAGGAGCTGTGGCGGCAGCTTGGCCATCAGCAGAGTGTTGAGGTTGCCGGCTGGCCCGCCTACGATGAATCGGCCCTGATTGCCGATGAAATCACCGTGGTTGTTCAGGTCAACGGCAAGGTTCGTGGTAAGCTCATCATTGCTGTAGATGCCAGCAAGGATGAGATTGAAGCCGCAGCTCTGGCCGAGCCGAACGTTCAGCGCTTCATCGAGGATAAGCAGGTTCGCAAGGTGATTATCGTCCCTGGCCGCCTGGTGAATGTCGTGGTTGGCTGATGAGGCGCGTACTCTTTGCGTTTGTCATTTGTACCCTGCTCGCCTCCTGTGGATATCATCTGCCCGGGCAGGGGGGCGTCCTTGCGCAGGGGGGGGCAGTTTATCTCCCTCTCTTCGAAAACCGTAGCTCTGAGCCTCTGCTCGAGCAGTTGGCGACCAGCTGCCTGTCTGAGGAACTGTCAAGAAATTCCAGAGTCAGGCTGGTTGAGCGTTCTGATGTATCCGACATGGTCCTGCGTGGCTCAGTCAGCAGGTACGTGCGCTCCGCTTTGGCCTATGATTCTGCTGATAATATTGCTCTTTATCGCCTGACCATTGCGTTGCATGCCGAGCTGATGAATGTTGCCGACAAGCAGATTGTCTGGCAGGGTGATCTGATCAGGAGCGAGAATTTTTACGCAGATTCCAACAAGATGCTTCAGGATGATCGTGAAGAGAATGCGAAAAAGGTTCTGATGCAGCGGCTGGTCGAAGATCTTTACGATCAGCTAGTCGACGATTTTTAAGGATTTCAGCAATGACTTCAGAAGAATTCTTCCGCCTGCTCAGGCAGGGCCAGATTCCGGAGGTTATTGTTCTGAGCGGCAATGAGCCGTTTTTGATCGATCGTGCCCGTAAGGCCGTGCGCTCTGCCGTCTTTGGCGCCGGCAAAGATGATTTCAATGACAATCAGTTCGAGGCCAAAGGTACGAGCGCCGAAGCCGTGATCGAGACTGCGGTTACGCTGCCGGTTTTTGCCGTCAGACGACTGGTGACCGTCAAGGATATTCACCAGTGGCCAGCAGCAGAACTGGACCTGCTGTTAAGCTACATTGAACGGCCTGTCCCTGAGACCTGTCTGCTCCTGACCGCTGAGAAACTTGACAGTCGACGCAAGTCGACCCAGCTTCTGAAAAAAGCATCAGCTTTTGTTGAGTTCAAACCGCTGGCAGAACGGGAGCTGCCCGGTTACATTTCCCAATACCTGCGTCAACACGATTTTGCCATGACCTCTGACGCACTTGTGTTGTTCTGCTCGATGGTCAGCGGCAGTCTACATGACGTTCATTCTGAACTGGAAAAATTGATCGTTTTTCTCGGGGAGAAGCGTCTGATCGATATTGCCGAAGTGCAGGCCGTTGTCTCCAGGGGAAGGGCGGAAAACATTTTTGAACTAGGTCATGCCGTCGGTCGTGGCGATGCTGCTACGGCCCTGCGTGTTGTGGCTCGTCTGACCTCGTGCGGAGAACCTCCGTTGCGGATCCTGACGTTGCTGGTCAGACATTTCAGGCAGATGTGGAAGGTCAGGGAGCTTCAGGTCCAGCGTTGCCCGGAAAAGGAGATTCCTGCCATGGCCGGAGTTCCGTACTTTGCAGTCAGTGATCTGTTGAAACAGGGAAAACGTTTTTCGCGGGTCGATTTTATGGCGGGTTATGAGATGTTTCTCGAGACTGATCTTGCTATGAAGTCGAGTGGTGCAGATGCTGATGCTCTGCTCGAGTCCCTGGTTTTGCAGTTGGCTGCCCGTAAGCGTTAAGCTGACAAACAAAAAGGCCGCAGATGCGGCCTTTTTGTTTGTCTTGTATCTTGTATGTCTACATCTTGTTATGCAAGAGTATTGACCAGTTTGGACAGGCGTGAAATCTTGCGGCTGGCGGTCGCTTTGTGAATGACGCCTTTGGTTGCAGTTTTGTCGATATATGGAACTGCCTTTGCCAGAGCCGCAGCAGCTGCTTCTTTGTCGCCGGCAGTGACTGCTTCACGTACGTTTTTTACCAGGGTGCGCATGGTGGAGCGAATATGGGTGTTGCGAGCATTGCGGGCAGTGTTCTGCTTGATACGCTTGAGAGCCGATTTATGATTGGCCACGATTTATTCTCCTTGTGAATATTTTTTATGGTCCTGCTGAAAGCTCGCTGATACTAGTTGATGGATGGTTTTTCTGTCAAGTTAAAAAGCGCTAAGTCGCATTTAAAAAAATGCATAATTTCAATTAATTACGTAAATAGACTCTGGGATTAAAAATATATAATGACGCTACGTCGCAAAATTTCCTCCGCCACTCTGGTCATGGCACTGGCAACATTCCTCAGTCGTATCGCGGGGTTGGTGCGTGATATTGTTGTCGCCCGGGTTTTTGGGGCCGGCTTTGTCTCTGATGCTTTTTTTATGGCCTTTACCATACCGAACCTGCTACGTCGTTTTTTCGGTGAAGGTTCACTGACCGCAGCTTTTGTTCCGACCTTTTCCGAGATTTATCATGCGGAAGGGGAGGAACGTTCCCGGCAGTTTTTCCGACGTTGTCTGACCCTGTTGCTGATGACTATGATTCTGGTCGTCATTCTCGGGATTCTCTTCTCCCCCCGGATTGTCCAGGTCATTGCCCATGGTTTTGCCCAGGTCGAGGGGAAGGTCGAGCTGACCGATATGTTGAACCGGGTCATGTTTCCTTATATCGGTCTGGTCTCTCTGCTGGCGCTGTTCACAGGTATACTGAATGTCCGTGGTCATTTTTTTATCCCGTCTTTGTCGCCACTGTTTTTGAATCTGGCCATGATTTTTTCGGCCCTTTGTCTGGGCAGTTTTTTCGAGCGGCCGGTATTTGCCCTTGCTGTCGGCGTTGTCGTTGGTGGTGTCGTTCAATTGTTGGCGCAGATTCCGTTGTTGCTCAGGTTTGGCTTCGGGTTGCGCCTCGATTTTGGATTTATGCGTGATGCCGCAGTCAGGAAGGTGGCTTCACTGATGCTGCCCGGTATCGCCGGGGTGGCTATCTATCAGATCAATCTTGTCGTGACCCGTCTGCTGGCTTCGTTCCTGCCGCAGGGGAGTGTGTCTTATCTTTATTATGGTCAGCGCCTGTTTGAGTTTCCTCAGGGGATATTTGTTGTCTCTCTGGCTCAGGCGGTATTGCCGATGATGAGCCGGCAGATTGCCGAGGGCGATATGAAGGGGATGAACGAATCGCTGCGTTTTGCGCTTGCGCTGATAAGTGTCTTTACTTTGCCTGCCGTGGTTGGGCTGATTGTCTGTGCCGGTCCGATATATTCCCTGTTCTTTCTCGGCGGTGAGTTTGACGCTGTCGCCACGCGAAAAACTGCCGAGGCTCTGGTCTGCTACGCACCTGGTTTGATATTTGTCGGTTACAGCCGGATTGCCTCGCAGACTTTTTTTGCGCTTAAGGATACCAGGACCCCGGTACTTGTCTCTTTCTGGACTCTTGTTGTCAATGTCGTTGCTGGTTATCTCCTCATGTTGTGGCTTGATCACCTTGGCCTCGCCCTGGGCTTGACGATTGCGTCTTTATTCAATGCGCTGGCTCTGATGCTGTTATTGAGGTCCCGGGTCGATGCTTTTATCAAGCAGGGGATTGTTCTGCCCCTGTTGAAGGTTGTCGTCCCGGCCATGCTCATGGGGGGCGTTGCGGTGTTGTTCCTGCGGGTGGGCGATCGGATCACTGATGGCTCCAGGATGGTCGATGGGGCCATCCTGTTGGTCACCGTTGGTCTGTCTGTATGCGTTTATCTGGTGGGCTGTTATTGTTTTCAGGTCAATGAGGTCAGGCAGGGGCTTCAGCTGCTCAGGCGGCGACGGAAGGTATAGTCGCCGCCTGCCGGCACCCCTGTTATAGCTCTCCACACTGTATTCAGAAGCGGTTGATATGAATCTGACCGCTTCTGATCCTGTTTTGCAGCCAGTTTCTGATCCTCCCTTTGAGTAGTTGCCTCGTAACAGGCGTCAGCAGGAAAAAACCGAACAGGTCAGTACAAAATCCTGGTGTCAGCAGGAGCAGTCCCCCAGTGAGAATCATTGCTCCGTCGATCAGTTCTTCCTGGGGCAATCTTCCCTGACTTAATTCATTCTGAATGCGGTTCAGGAGGGCAAATCCCTGTGATCTGGCCATGGCCGCACCGGCTATTCCGGTCAGGATGATGAGGCCAATTGTTGGCAGTGCCCCGATCTGCTGCCCTGCGCTGATCAGGACATAGATTTCAATGACGGGAACCAGGGTGAAAAGAATTATCAGTTTTATAAACATTTATCGTCCTTATGTGAATCATTTAATGGAGTTCTCGCAATGCCACGGGGCAGCCCTGAGAGTTGGGTCCAGCAAATTCCTAAGTACCTGTAAAATAATGACTTTATGTTTGTCTAAAAAATAGGCAAGATGCTGGCTGGTCCAGTATTTGCCGTCGATACCTGGATTTCAACAGGGTTATAAACATCATTTCCACAGCTTGTGTGGATGGTCCGTGAAAGTTATTGTTTTTCACAGGTTTTTGATCTCTTGCCGGTTCGTGTTGTTGGTATTGTCATGGTTGCGGATATATTCAGTCGTTTTTTTTCTGAGCAGTTCTTCTGCGTCCAGGTTGCAGGCGCTGCTCAGGCGTACGATATTGAAGATCGTTTCGCTCAGAAATTCGCTTCCGGTTTCCCTGTCGTTTATCTGGTCGACATTGACGGTTGAGATCTGCTCTGCCAGGCTGGCAAGTAGCTGTGTGGCCGTTTTCTGCCCTTTCTCGATTTTCTGAATGGCTTTGGAGGCGCGTTTCAGGGCGGGCAATTGCCGACTGATGCGTTTTTCGAGACTCAGTCCGGGGTCTTTGGCGCTTTTTTCTGCCAGCTTGATTCTTTCCCAGCGCTCTTCGTGTCCGGTGCTGCTTGCTGTGCTGAAGACGTGGGGATGGCGGCGGATCATTTTTTCATTGATGGCATAAATGGCATCGGCGAAATTGAACTGGCCGTTTTCGGCAAAGATCTGTGAAAGAAAGACTGTCTGTAGCAGAACGTCGCCAATCTCATCACAGATCTGCAGCGGGTCCCCTTCATCTATTGCTTCGAGGAGTTCGTGGGCTTCTTCAAGGATAAAGCTTTTCAGGCTTTCGGCTGTCTGCTGGCGATCCCAGGGGCATCCTTCCGGGGAGCGCAGGGTCTTCATGATTTCTGTCAATCTGAGAATTTCTGTTGCTGTGTCGTGGCCTGACAAAATCGTCTCCTTGGCTGGATGTCGTTAATGATTCATGGATTTTTTCGTTATATTTGTGCTTAATAGGCAGTCTGAAACACGGAGTATGAAAAAACAAAAAAAATCTTGCAAAACGTCAATGGATGGGCTAGAAAAGTGCGCCATTCTGTGCTGTTGAGTCTTAGTGCTTGACATGGAGTGGCTGCTATCTATACTGTCCCTTTCGCCTTGAGGGTAATGTGCGACTTGAGTTGAAAGATATCAAGGGAGGAGTTCTTGAGCAAGAGTACTCTCTCTCTGTAGAGGAATTTCCTGAGCTTGCTGTTTTGGCAGAGAATGGTGCCGGGAACTATCTGGGCCTGCTTCATTTCACGCTTCGTCTGCAGCGGACCGGTAGGTTGGTAGAAGTTGACGGACGGTTGCAGGCGACGGTTCAGCTTGAATGCGGGCGTTGTTTGTGTCGTTATCAGCAAGAGGTAGATGAGAGATTCTCTTTTACCTTTACTCCGGTTCTGGAGGAGGCTGCGGCCGATCAGGACGAGGTTGAGCTTGAAACTGACGAACTCGGACTGGTGCTTTATCAGGACGAAACTCTCGAACTTGGGCCCTGCCTGCAGGAGCAGGCCGTTATGGCATTGCCGGTTGCTCATGTGTGCAGTTCAGGTTGCAGGGGGCTTTGTCCGGAGTGTGGTGTCAATCTGAACGAAGGTTCCTGTGATTGCAGCCCTAAGCCGTTTAATAACAAGTTTGGTGCTTTGGCTGGCTTGTTAAGTAATAAGTCGTAGTCGTAGTTAAGAAAATATTGATCACGAAACAGTGAATTGTATAGATTGTCGCAGTCTGTATGTGGCAATTCGTAACCGAGGAGATAATCATGGCTGTACCAAAGAAAAAGACTTCCAAATCGAAAAAGAACATGCGTCGTGCACACGACTTTCTGACTGCTCCGGGAATTTCAACCTGTCCTCAGTGTCAGGAGCCTAAGCAGCCACATCGTGTCTGTGAAAATTGTGGTACATACAAGGGTAAAGAAATTATCAGTAGCGAAGCCTGATCTGACCTGTCCCGATTGATCTGATATGTCTATAAAAATCGCAGTTGATGCCATGGGTGGCGACAATATGCCGATGGCAGAAGTCGCTGGTGCGGTTGCCGCGTGTCGCGACTGGGGTTGTCATGTCATCCTGGTAGGGGATACCGATAGGATCAATGCCGAGCTGGTGAAGTATGATACGGCGGGCCTGAACCTTGAGATTCATCATGCCAGCGAAGTTGTTGGTATGCATGATGCTGCATCTGACGCCGTTCGTAAAAAGCGTGACTCCTCAATCCGGGTTGCCTTTGATCTGGTTAAGCAGGGTGTTGCAGCTGCGGTTGTCAGCGCGGGTAACTCTGGAGCGACCATGGCTGCCGGGGTAGCCGTGCTGGGCCGGGTCAAGGGCGTTGAGCGTCCTGCAATCGGGACTCTGTTGCCGAATGTTGCCGATCAGACAATGGTCCTCGATATGGGGGCCAATGTCGACTGCAAACCCTCTCAGCTCTATCAGTTTGGCGTTATGGGAAGTATTTACGTCGAACATCTGGTTGGCAAGAAAAACCCTCGCGTCGGTCTGCTGTCGAACGGCGAAGAAGAGAAGAAGGGGAATGAACTGACCCGTGAAACTCACCTTCTGTTTAAGCAGTCCAGGCTGAACTATCTTGGCTACGTTGAGGGTGGTGATGTTTTTAACGGCAGGGTCGATGTTGTTGTCTGTGACGGCTTTGTAGGCAATGTTCTGCTCAAGGTTTCTGAAGGTTTGGCTATGGCCGTTTCTACGCTGCTCAAGCGTGAAATTGAAAGTCGGTTCTTGGCTAAGCTCGGCTATCTGCTGAGCCGTCCTGCTTTTAATGCCTTCAAGAAAAAGATTAATCCAGCCGATTATGGTGGGGCTCTGCTGCTTGGGATTGCTGGAACTGGGATTGTCTGTCATGGAAGTTCCGATCCGAAAGCTATCAGTATTGCAATTCGCCAGGCTGGTGAGTATGCCAAGGTGCGGATTGAGGAAAAATTAGCAGCGCTGCTTTAAGTCGGCTTTTAACGATTCGAAATATGGGAGATCGGATGAAAGCACGTATTATCGGTACGGGGTCATATTTGCCGGAACGGATTCTGACAAATCGTGATCTTGAAAAGATGGTCGACACAAATGATGAATGGATCGTCTCGCGTACCGGTATCAGGGAACGGCGCATTGCTGCAGATCACGAGTGTACCTCGGATCTGGCCACAGCTGCGGCAAAACGCGCCCTGGATATGGCTGGTATCGATGCTGCCGAGATCGACCTGATCGTTCTCGGGACGGTGACCGGCGATTATCCCTGGCCGGCGACTGCCTGTATTGTTCAGAACAACCTCGGTGCGGCCAATGCTTATGCCTACGACCTGTCCGCTGCCTGCAGCGGCTTCCTTTACGCTCTCGCTTCAGCCAATGACTATATATTAAGCGGCCGTGGTAGGCGGGCACTGGTTATCGGTGCTGAGACCTTCAGTCGTATCGTCGACTGGACCGACCGGAATACCTGCGTTCTGTTTGGCGACGGGGCTGGTGCTGTTGTTCTGGAAGCTCAGGAGAGTGAATCCGGTGTGTTGTCATGTCATATGCATTCCGATGGCAGTTACCTGAATCTTCTCTGTCAGCCAGGTTTCGGAACCAAGCACGTTCCGTCTGTTGCCGGTCTTGAAGAGCGTCTTCCTTACGTAAAAATGCAGGGTAATGAAGTTTTCAAAGTTGCGGTACGATCGTTGACGGATGTTTCGTTGGAGGCTTTGGCTGCGAATCAGGTCACTGCGGCAGAGGTGAGTCAGTTTATTCCTCACCAGGCGAATCTCAGAATTCTTGAGGCAACGACACGACGTATCGGTCTGACTGAAGATCAGTGTTTCATCAATGTCGATAAGTATGGTAATACCTCTGGAGCGACAATACCCATCGCTCTGGATGAAGCGGTGCGAGGTGGCTTGATTGCACAGGGCGATCTGATTCTGACGGCTGCCTTCGGTGGTGGATTCACCTGGGGCTCGGCTCTGATTCGCTGGTAATAGTACTTATTTCCATACAGGATTGAAATTATGATTGCATTTGTATTTCCGGGACAGGGATCTCAATATTCCGGCATGGGCAAGGATCTTGCCGATCAATTTCCTGTAGCAAAGCAGGTTTTTGAAGAGGCGAACGATGCGCTTGGTTTTGACCTGGCCCGGATGTGTTTCAGTGGTTCAGACGAGGATCTCAAGCTGACAGCGAATACCCAGCCGGCTATTCTGGCGACAAGCGTCGCTGCGCTGCGGGTCATGCAGCAGGAGACGGGTCTTGTCGCGAATTACGTCGCCGGTCATTCACTGGGGGAATATTCTGCGTTGGTAGCTGCTGGTGCCTTGACCTTGGCCGATGCGGTTAAGACAGTGCGTCAGCGTGGAACTTTCATGCAGGAGGCGGTGCCGGTTGGTGTCGGCGCCATGGCTGCCGTGATGGGGGTTGAGACCGATCTGCTGGTCAAAATCTGTCAGGATGCTGCCCAGGGTGAGGTTGTGGCTCCGGCAAATTTCAACAGTGCAGGTCAGATCGTTATTGCCGGTCATGCCGCTGCTGTTGAGAGAGCTCTTGAACTGGTAAAAGAGCAGGGTGCCAAGCGTGCGCTGCTGTTACCTGTCAGCGCTCCTTTTCACAGCAGCTTGATGAAGCCTGCTGCGCTCCGCCTTGAAACAGCTCTGCAAAGTGTAGCGGTGGCTGAGCTGGCCTGCCCGGTGGTCAGTAACGTTGAAGCGAAGCCGTATCAGGCTGCCGAGCGTGTCAAACCACTGCTGGTTGAGCAGGTCTGCGCTCCGGTTCAATGGATCCAGTCGGTAGAAGAAATGAACTCGCTGGGGGTCACTGAGTATATCGAAATCGGTCCGGGCAAGGTACTTTGCGGGTTGATTAAACGGATTGCGCGTGACGCAATACTGAAAAATATGGAATCGGTCGACAGCCTGGCAAAATTGACGGCCTGATCGATCTTCCAATAATTATTTGTTCTTTACTGGAGATAACTGATGATGGTTCAGGATAAAGTTGCCGTTATTACAGGCGCTTCACGCGGTATCGGCCGTGGCATCGCCCTGACTCTGGCTGCACAGGGAGCAAAAGTCGTAGCTGTCGGTACCAATCTTGACGCGACAGAGTCTGTTGTCGCCGAGATCAAAGCTGCCGGAGGAGAAGCGATTCCCGTTCAGGCAAACGTGACCTTGTCTGAGGATGTTGATAAGATCTTCACTGCGGCTAAGGATGCTTTTGGTCGTGTTGACATCCTGGTCAACAATGCCGGTATCACCTGCGATGGGCTGTTGCTGCGTATGAAGGATGCTGATTGGGATTCGGTGCTGGACGTTAACCTCAAGGGTGCTTTTCTCTGTACTCGCGCTGTGTCCAAATTGATGACCCGGCAGCGTTCCGGCCGGATTATCAATATCTCTTCTGTCGTCGGCCAGATGGGTAACCCCGGCCAGGCAAACTACTGTGCTAGCAAGGCGGGGCTGATTGGTCTGACCATGTCGAATGCACGCGAACTGGCCAAGCGTAATATTACCGTGAACGCTGTTGCTCCTGGCTTTATTGCTACTGACATGACGGATGCTCTGTCGGAAGATAAGCGTCAGGAGTTGGCTCAACAGATTCCTTTGGAAAGGCTCGGTTCAGTTGCCGATATCGCCAACGCCGTGCTTTTCTTCGCCTCTGATCAGGCCGGTTATGTCACCGGGCAGGTCCTGGGCGTCAACGGCGGAATGTACATGTAACTTAAAAAAAACAAAAACTGAATGCGGCATATTGCCCGGATAACCACACGAGGAGGAATTAAATGGCTTCTATTGATGAAAGAGTAAAGCAGATCGTTGCAGAGCAGCTGGGTGTTGACGAGGATCAGGTCACCGAAGACGCTTCTTTTATGGATGATCTTGGTGCTGACTCTCTGGATACCGTTGAACTGGTTATGGCTCTTGAGGAAGAGTTCGACATCGAAATTTCCGATGAAGACGCTGAAAAGATCCAGACCGTTAAAGACGCTATTGATTACATCGGCAAGCTTTCTTAATACGGTAACGGTGGTACTCTCAGGAGTACCACCGTTAACTTGTTGATTTAAAGTACATCGCCGCAAAAATCGTTAATTCAATCGTCGAAGAGAGATTGTCTATGCGCAGAGTTGTCGTTACCGGCCTTGGTGTTGTCTCCCCTCTGGGAGTCGGTGTTGAAAATAACTGGCAGGCATTAACCAGCGGAAAGTCGGGCATCGATAAAATCAGTCGCTTTGATGCGTCGGAATTACCGACCCAGATTGCCGCTGAAGTCAAAGATTTTAATGCTGAGGACTTTATTGAGAAGAAAGAGATCAAAAAGATGGATCTCTTCATCCAGTATGGTGTTGCAGCAGCAGAAATGGCCTACCAGGATTCCGGGCTGCAGATTACCGAAGAGAATGCGGAGCGGGTCGGCGTTGCCGTCGGCTCCGGTCTCGGTGGGCTGCCGGCTATCGAGGAGTATCACAAGGTGATGCTCGATCGCGGTTATAAACGGGTTTCGCCATTCTTCATCCCGATGGTCATTATCAACCTGGTGCCAGGACAGATTTCCATGCGTTTTGGTGCAAAAGGGCCGAATGTCTCTACTGTAACCGCCTGTGCTTCGGGAACTCACTCGATCGGCGACGCCTATCATATGGTTGCGCGGGGCGATGCGGACGTCATGTTTGCCGGTGGCGCTGAATCGACCATTACTCCGCTTGGAATCGCTGGCTTCAATGTCATGAAGGCCTTGTCGACCCGTAATGACGATCCGCAGGCATCGAGCCGTCCTTTCGAGAAAAACCGTGACGGTTTTATCATGGCCGAAGGCTCTGGCGTGCTGATTCTCGAAGAATACGAGCATGCGGTCAAGCGTGGCGCAAAAATCTACTGTGAACTTGCCGGCTATGGCCTGTCCAGTGATGCTCATCACCTGACTCAGCCTGCTCCGGGCGGCGAGGGCGCTTCCCGCTGCATCAAGATGGCTCTCAAGAATGCCGCCATGAACCCTGAAGACGTCGGCTATATCAACGCTCATGGTACCTCGACATATTTCAACGACATGTATGAAACCATGGCAATCAAGACTGTTTTCGGAGACCACGCCTACAAATTGATGGTCAGTTCGACCAAGAGTATGACTGGTCATGCCCTTGGCGCTGCTGGTGGGCTTGAGGCGGTCTTCTCTGCCTTGGCGATTGACCGTGGGGTTATCCCGCCGACGATCAATTACGAGGAGCCCGATCCTGAATGTGATCTTGACTATGTCCCGAATGCCGCGCGTGAAGCCAAGGTTGATGTCGTCATGTCAAACTCCTTCGGTTTCGGTGGCACCAACGCGTCGCTGGTTTTCAAGAGAGTCTAAGAGGTTGGGTATGATAGCAGTTGCCAGTGATCACGGTGGTCTGGAATTGAAAAACGCAGTTGTTGAGCTGCTACGTCTGCGTGGCGTCGAATGTGCCGATTATGGGACTGAGGATGCGACTTCGGTTGATTATCCCGATTTTGCTCTCAAGGTTGCCAAGGACGTTTCTGCCGGTCAGATTGAGCAGGGGATTCTGATTTGTGGAACCGGTATCGGCATGTCGATTGCGGCCAATAAGTTTCCGCATGTCCGCGCTGCACTGGTTCACGACGAATTTACCGCGCAGATGGCCCGTGAGCACAACAATGCCAATATCCTGGTCATGGGGGGGCGAATCCTCTCTGTTGAACAGGGGAAAAAGCTGGTCGAAGTCTGGCTCGATAGCAGTTTTGCGGGCGGTCGCCATCAGAACCGCCTGGACAAGATCGAGCTGATCGAAAAATCACTCGCTTAAACAGGTTAAACGGACGGGGCGAAGCAGCCCCGTTTTTCATATGACTGGTTAGTCGCAAGTCACAGGAGGACCCCATGGCAGAAAGTTATCTTACTTCTTTTGATCCTGAACTGGCTCAGGTTATCGTTAAAGAGACCGAGCGGCAGGAATATAATCTCGAATTTATCGCTTCTGAGAACTTTGTCAGTGAGGCCGTGCTTGAAGCGCAGGGTTCTGTCCTGACAAACAAATACGCAGAAGGCTATCCGTCAAAACGCTACTACGGTGGTTGCGAGTTTGTTGACATTGCCGAGGATCTGGCGATCAGCAGGGCCAAGGAACTGTTCGGTGCCGAGCATGTCAATGTTCAGCCACACTCCGGTTCTCAGGCCAATATGGCTGTCTATATGGCGGTCTGCAACCCTGGAGATACCGTACTGGGGATGAACCTGGCGCATGGTGGTCACCTGACCCATGGCTCCCCGGTTAATTTCTCCGGCAAGCTGTACAATATTGTTCCCTATGGCCTCGATCCGGAAACCCAGCGCATTGACTATGCCGAGGTCGAGCGTCTGGCTCGGGAGCACAAGCCGAAGATGATCGTCGTCGGTGCCAGCGCCTATCCGCGTGAAATCGATTTTGCGGCTTTCCGTAGAATTGCCGACTCTGTGGGTGCGGTTGTCATGGTCGATATGGCTCACATTGCCGGACTTGTCGCTGCAGGTGTGCATCCTAACCCGGTTCCTTATGCCGAGTTTGTCACCACTACAACCCATAAGACCTTGCGTGGGCCACGTGGTGGTATGATCATGTGTACCGAGGAGTGGGGCAAGAAGCTCAACAGCAATATCTTCCCGGGCATTCAGGGTGGACCGCTGATGCATGTTATCGCCGCTAAAGCGGTCGCATTTAAAGAGGCCTTGAGCCCTGAGTTCAAGACCTATGCCGAGCAGGTTGTCAAGAATGCCCAGGCTCTGGCCAAAGGGCTGGTCGACAGGGGCTATAAGCTGGTTTCCGGTGGGACTGACAATCACCTGATGCTGCTTGACTTTACCGGTACTGAGATCACTGGTAAGGACGCCGAAAAGGCTCTTGAGGATGCTGGAATCACCGTCAACAAGAACGCTGTTCCTTTCGATACCCGTTCCCCTTTTGTCACCAGTGGTATCCGTATCGGTACACCGGCGACCACCAGTCGTGGCTTGAAAGAAGCCGAAATGCTCCAGGTCGCCGGCTGGATCGACCGTGCTCTGAAAAATATCGGCAACGACGCAGAGCTTGCTCAAATCCGTGCTGAAGTCAAGGAACTGTGCAAGAAGTTCCCGCTTTATGCCCATCGCCTGAAGTAATACAGATGCAGCGCCCGAGCTGGGATGAATATTTCATGCAGATCACGGCGCATGTGGCCAGTCGCTCGACCTGTCTGAGAAGGCAGGTCGGAGCTCTGCTGGTCAAGGATCGCTGTATCCTGGCCACGGGCTATAATGGCGTTCCAAGCGGAATTACTCACTGCGACGTGACCGGTTGTCTGCGCGAACAGATGCAGGTCCCTTCGGGGGAGCGGCATGAATTGTGCCGTGGTCTTCACGCTGAGCAGAACGCCATCATCCAGGCGGCCAGACACGGTGTGAATATTGCCGGTGCAACGCTCTACTGTACAGATTCTCCCTGTATCATCTGTTCCAAGATGCTGATCAATGCGGGGGTTGAAGAGGTTATCTACGGCCGAGGTTACCCGGATCAATTGTCGCTTGAGATGCTTGGCGAAGCGGGGATAAGATTTCACCAATTTTCCGGGACATCTGCGCTATGAACTGCCCTTTCTGCGGATTCGCCGACACCCGGGTCGTCGATTCACGGCTTGGCAAGGAGGGGAACAATGTCCGCCGGCGACGTGAATGCCCCGGCTGCGGACGGCGTTTTACCACTTATGAGCGGGTCGAGGAGATCCTGCCCTGGGTGATCAAGAAGGACGGCCGACGCGAACCCTTTGATCGCAACAAGATCATTTCCGGCATGCAGCGCGCGTGCGAAAAGCGTCCCATCTCCGTGGAGCAGATCGAAGAGATGGTCGATCAGCTTGAGAGGCGTTTTCAGGAATGCGGGGACAAGGAGATTGCTGCAAGCCTGATTGGTGAGGCGGTCATGGACACGCTGCATCAGGCGGATGAGGTTGCCTATGTCCGCTTTGCCTCGGTCTACCGCCAATTCAAGGATATCAATGAATTTATGTCAGAATTGAATGATCTCCTGAAAAAATCGAATTGAGTGGTAAATCTTGAGACACCCGGCCGGAATTTCTGTTAAGTTATTTCGGTTTTCTTATTTTAGGGATCACGATGCAGCATGCTCACGAGACATATATGCGCTGGGCCTTGGCCCTTGCAGAGAAGGGGGTCGGCAGGACAGCGCCGAACCCGCCGGTTGGTGCTGTTATTGTCAAGGATGGCGAGATCGTCGGTGAGGGCTATCACCCGCGTGCCGGTGAACCCCATGCCGAGGTTTTTGCCCTCAGGCAGGCTGCTGACAAAGCGCGCGGGGCCAGTATCTATGTGACCCTTGAGCCCTGCAGCCACTTCGGCAAGACGCCACCCTGTGCCGATGCCCTGATTGCGGCAGGGGTTAAAGAGGTCTTTGTCGGGGTTGTCGACCCGAATCCGCAGGTTTCTGGGCGCGGCATTGCGCGTTTGCGTGCTGCCGGGATCGTGGTTCATACCGATTTGCTCCATAGAGAATGCGATGCGCTACTCGCTGCTTTCCGCAAGCAGATCGAGACCGGTCTTCCCTATACGATATACAAGTCGGCAATGACCTGCGACGGCAATATTGCCACAGAATCGGGCGACTCGAGGTGGGTGTCAGGTGAAAAAAGCCGTCAGCGCGTCCATCGCCTGCGAGATCGCGTCGAAGCCATTATGGTCGGCAGCGAGACCGTTCTCAAGGATAATCCGTTGCTCAACACCAGGCTGCCTGAGGGGGACGGCCGAGATCCGCTGCGCGTCGTCGTTGATGGCAGGCTGCGTATCGATCCTGGTTGTCGCATGCTGAATCAGCAGTCAGCTGCGGATACTTTGGTTGCGACCGTTTCGTCCGATCGGCAAAAAATAGCGGCTCTGGAAGCTGCCGGTGCTGAGGTGCTGCAGTTTGCGGCTGTCGATGGCCGTGTGCCGCTGATGGAGTTGTGGCGCGAACTGGGGCGCAGGAATGTTCAGCGCCTGCTGCTTGAAGGTGGTGCCGGTCTGGCTAGTGCCTCTTTTGCTGCAGGGCTGATTGATCAGGTGATGATCTTTGTCGCCCCTAAACTTCTGGTCGGGCGCAGCTCCTATGGCATCTTTGCGGGACAGGGTTGTGCTAAAATGGCAGAGGCGGTAGAACTTCAGGATGTCACATACGAACAGGTCGATTCCGATCTGTTGATCACTGGGAATATTGCTCGATGTTTACAGGTTTGATTCAGGAGATAGGTCGAGTCAAGAAGCTTGACCGTCAGACGAATTCGGCACGGCTGACAATTGAGGCGGCCATGGTTGGTGATCAGCTGCAGATGGGTGAAAGTATCGCCGTCTCCGGCGCCTGCCTGACTGTTGTCGGATGGGACAGAGTCAGCTTTACTGTTGATGTTTCCCCTGAAACTCTCGATGTGACGACCCTGAAAGATCTGGCCCCGGGGCAGCCTGTCAATCTGGAACGGGCATTGCGTCTTGGTGATCGTCTCGGTGGCCACCTGGTCAGCGGGCATATCGACTGCGTCGGGCGTGTTATCAAACGTTTTCAGGATGCCAATGCGGTCCGCTTCCATGTTGCTGTCCCGGATGAAGCGCTGCGCTATATCGTTGCCAAAGGGTCGGTCGCGATCGACGGGATCAGTCTGACGGTCAACGCTGTAACAGCCAGTGCCTTTGAGGTCGCAATCATCCCGCACTCACTGGAGGTGACCACGCTGCAGTTCTGCCGCGAAGGGAGTGCGGTCAATATCGAAACAGATCTGATCGGCCGCTATGTCGAGCGCCTGTTTCCCGGAGCGGAGAAGGATGGCAAGACATCCGGGGGCCTCAATCTCGACTTTCTTGCCAAAAATGGCTTTCTGTGAGATAAAACGCGTTTATCGCTCTAAAGGATGAGATTGATGTCCATAGAAAAGATTGAAGCAGCACTCGAAGATATCCGTCAGGGGAAAATGGTCATCCTGGTCGATGACGAGGACCGTGAAAACGAAGGGGATCTGGTTGCCGCCGCTGAGTTGACGACTCCTGAAATTATTAATTTTATGGCCCGTTTCGGACGCGGTCTGATCTGTCTGTCGCTGACGGAAGCTCGCGCCGATGAGCTTGACCTGCCGTTGATGGTTTCGGAAAACAGTTCATCCTTCGGGACCGCATTCACCATCTCGATCGAAGCGCGGCAGGGGGTTACCACCGGAATCTCGGCAGCTGATCGTGCCCATACCATCAGGGTTGCTGTCGATGACAGCACGACGGCGCGTGACCTGGCCAGACCTGGCCATGTCTTTCCGTTGCGCGCCAAGAAGGGCGGCGTCATGGTTCGCGCCGGTCAGACCGAAGGATCGGTTGACCTTGCGCGCCTGGCTGGGCTCAAGCCGGCCGGTGTGATCTGCGAAATCATGAATGAAGACGGGACCATGGCCCGTATGCCCCAGCTCGAAGTTTTTGCCGCGGAACACGATCTCAAGATCATCACCATCGCTGATCTGGTCGCCTACCGCATGCGCAACGAGTTGCTGGTCAGGCGTGCCGCTGATACAACTCTGCCGACGCCTTTCGGTGGTGAGTTCAGGGCCATCGTCTATGAGAACGATGTCGATAAGGCCCAGCACATCGCCTTGATCAAAGGAGACCTCGACAAGACCAGCCCGGTTCTGGTGCGTGTCCATTCCGAGTGTCTGACCGGGGATGTCTTTGGTTCGCAGCGCTGCGATTGCGGCGAACAGCTGCATGCTTCGATGGAGTTCATCTCCCGGGAAGGGAGTGGGGTCATCCTCTATATGCGTCAGGAGGGGCGTGGCATTGGTCTGGTGAATAAAATCAAGGCGTACGCGCTGCAGGATCAGGGCTATGATACGGTCGAAGCGAATCATGCTCTGGGCTTCGCCGACGATTTGCGTGACTATGGTCTGGGTGCACAGATTCTGGCCGATCTTGGCATCAAGAAACTGCGCCTGATGACCAACAACCCGAAAAAGATTGTCGGTCTTGAGGGTTATGGCCTGGAAATCGTTGAACGGGTTCCGATTGAAATGCCTGCTCAGACCCGGAATATCAATTATCTGAAAACCAAACGTGATAAGAGCGGCCATATACTGGAAAACCTCTAGTAGTCCGTTCAAGGGAGATAGGTTATGTCTGAAATGATCGAAGGACATCTTGAAGCGAAGGGCTATCGTTTTGGTATCGTAGTCAGCCGTTTCAACAGTTTTATTGTCGACCGCCTGCTCGAAGGGGCGCTGGATACCCTGGTGCGTCACGGTGCGGATCGGGAGCAGATCACCATCGTCAAGGTGCCCGGTGCTTTCGAAATTCCGCTGGTGACCAAAAAAATGACCAATTCGGGAAAATACGACGGTGTCATCTGTCTCGGCGCGGTTATTCGTGGTGGAACTCCCCATTTCGAGTATGTCTGCTCGGAGATGACCAAGGGGATTGCCATGGCCTCTCTTGACTCCGGACTGCCGGTCGCTTTTGGTGTATTGACCACCGATACCATCGAACAGGCGATTGAGCGGGCCGGAACAAAGGCCGGCAACAAAGGGGTCGAAGCGGCCATGAGTGCCATCGAAATGGTCAACCTGCTGGGAGCGCTTTAAGACGATGTCGAACAATCGCCGCGTTGCACGCGAGTGTGCACTGAAGGTCCTTTTTGCTCACCGGTTTGATGCTGATCATGCCCCCAGATTGCTTGATGATTTCTGGAGCAGTTTCAGGTTTGCTGATGACGCTTTGGGGGAGCCGCTTGAGACGGTCGATACCCCGTTGCCCAGCGCAACCCGGATCTTCGCTGAAGAAGTGGTCAAGGGTGTCATCAGCTACCGGGCTGTGATCGATCAGAAGATCAGCGCTGTTGCCAAGAACTGGTCTTTGGAGCGGATGGCGCCGGTCGATCTGGCTATCCTGCGTATCGGCGCATTTGAACTGCTCTACCGTGACGATGTCCCGCTTCCGGTTGTTATCAATGAAGCGGTTGAAATCGCCAAACGTTACGGGACAAAAGAATCTCCCGCATTCGTTAATGGACTGTTGGATAAAATTGCCCAGGGCGCTAAACGCCCTGATTCTAAATCCTGAAATTGAGGTTGATATGAGTTCGTTAAAAGTTGGTCTGCTTGGGTTCGGAACGATCGGCACAGGAGTTGTGCGGGCTTTCCAGAAGAATGCTGAACTGATTGAGCGTCGTCTTGGACGTAAGCTTGAACTGGTCAAAATTGCCGATCTGGATATTACCACCGATCGTGGCGTACAGCTGGCCGATGGAGTGTTGACGACGAATGTCAATGACGTCCTGGTGAACCCGGAAATCGATATCGTTATCGAGCTGATCGGTGGTTATGAGCCGGCCAAGAGCTTCATTCTTAAGGCCATTGAGGCCGGAAAGCACATTGTCACCGCCAACAAGGCGCTGATGGCTCTGCACGGTCAGGAGATTATAGCCGCTGCCGACAAGAATGGTGTCTCGGTCATGTTCGAGGCTGCCGTCGGTGGTGGTATCCCGGTGATCTCGGCGATTAAGGAAAACCTTTGTGTCAACCAGTTCAATACCGTTCTCGGTATTCTCAACGGCACCTGTAACTATATTCTGACCAAGATGACCGACGAGGGGAGCGACTTTGCGCCGGTCCTCAAAGAGGCGCAGCAGCTTGGCTATGCTGAAGCTGATCCGACCTTTGATGTCGAAGGGATCGATACCGCGCACAAGATTTCTCTGCTTTCGGCCCTCTGTTTCGGTACTAAGGTCGATTTCGATCAGGTTTACACCGAAGGGATCAGCAAGATCGATGCGATCGATATCAATTTTGCCACCCAGATGGGCTACAAGATCAAGCTGCTGGCGGTCGGCAAGAATCACGGCGATCAGATCGAGGTGCGTGTTCATCCGACCATGATCCCTAAAACCTATCAGCTTGCCGAGGTCGATGGCGTCTTCAATGCGGTGCGTATCAACGGCGATTTCGTCGGGCCGGCCATGTTCTACGGCCGTGGTGCCGGTATGGAAGCCACCGCCAGTGCGGTCATGGGGGATGTTATGGCGATTGCCCGAGACATCAATTCCGGTGCGAAGCTGCGGACTCCGATCCTCGGTTACTGTGCCGATGCGATTGCGGAACTGCCGATTCGGGCAATGAGCGAGATCACCAGCCAGTATTATCTGCGTTTTACTACCGTTGATCGTCCGGGGGTCTTGTCTCAGATTGCCGGTTGTCTGGGAGAGCACAACATCAGTATCCAGTCGATGATCCAGCCTGAATCGCACGCCAGCGACTCGGTTCCTATCGTTCTGATGACACACCAGGCTCAGGAAGCAGATGTCAACGCGGCTCTGGCTGAGATCGACGAGCTTGACGTGGTCACCGCACCGACCCGCCTGATCCGGGTAGAAAACGAGCTGGATTGATCCGGTCCCTAGCTATGAAGCACAAAAAAAGAGGCGAACGCCTCTTTTTTTGTGCCCGGAAATACTCCATGATCAGCTGGTCGAAATCTCAGGTTCGACGATATAGCGTTTGATCTTTCTGGTCGTTGTCTTGGGAAATTCGTCTTCGCGTAGGGTGAATTTCTTGACCCGTTTGTAATCTGCCAGGTTTTTGCCAAAACTGAGAATCTCGTTGCGGATCAACGCTTCAATCTGGGCCGCAGAGAGGTGGCCGATGTTGTTCTCCTTGGCGTAATTGAAGAGGGCTTCCTGGTCGGGGAAGACGACAGCGTAGACCTCTTCGGCGGTAGCGCTGAGCTTGTGGCCGTAAACCATGATTTCACAGATGTACGGACTCTTGAGAAGCTCGTTTTCAATCTCTTCCGGGTAGACGTTCTTACCGTTTGGGGTAACGATCAGGTTTTTGACCCGGCCGCAGATCACCAGCATGCCGTCTGTGTCGATCCGCCCGAGGTCTCCGGTGTGATACCAGCCATCGATCAGCGCATCACGCGTCTCCTCGGGATTGTTGTAGTAGCCGAGCATGACATTGGGGCCCTTGACGACGATTTCCCCTTCACCGTCTTTATTCGGATTCGCTATCTTTATTTCAACATCAGGCAGCGGAAGGCCGACCGTCCCGGCTTTGGTTCTGTGTGGTTGCTCGGCGGCGATGACCGGTGCGGTTTCAGTAATGCCATAGCCCTGTATAATGTTGAGTCCCAGGTTTCTGAAGCCGGTGGCAATTTCCGGGTCAAGGGCCGCTCCTCCGCTGGCAAAAGTGGTGTTCTTGCCAAGGATCTGCTGAATTTTTCCGGTCACGAGTTTGCGGGTCGGGGCAAATTTGTAGAGCAATCTTGAAGACGGTTTTGTTTCGATATTTTTCATGATCCGGGCCAGCAGCATCTGGTAGACGGCCGGTACGGCAAGCAGAAAGGTCGGCTTGATCTCGTTGAGATTGTCGCCAAGTTTCTTGATCGATTCGGCAAAGGTGACGGTCCCGCCCAGGGAGAGCGGCAGGAGGACACCGCAGACCTGCTCAAAGACATGGTTGATCGGCAGGAAGGAGAGGGTCGAGATCGTGCCGTCGAGATTGATGTGCTGTCTGACCCCGTCGAGGTTGCTGACGATATTGCGATGACTCAGCATTGCCCCTTTGGAGCGCCCGGTTGTTCCCGACGTATAGAGAATAATGGCACAATCGTCGGCGCTGCGTCGCGACGGGGGAAGTGGGTTGCTCTCGGAAATATCCCTGAAGGCGAAGAGGCGCTTTTCCTGTAACAGTTTGCGGCGGGTCAGTTCTGTGCCGGCCAGCAGATTATACTTTTGCTGCTTGTCCTTCTGCTTCTGCTGTTGTTTTGACAGCAGTTTGAGCGTTTCGTTGGCACAGTCCTCAATCTCCAGGGTGCGTTCTTCGGGGATCTTCAGATCGACGACCAGCTCGCGCCAGAGGCCGGAAAGTTTGGCGACAAGTACAGCAACTTCATCCCTGTCCAGGGCTTCCGGCAGGGGAGAGTCGAGGAGGATGATTTTCTCCAGCAATGGCAGGTCGTCAATGACTTCGAGCAGGGTTTCAAACTGAGGTTGTGCAACCAGCACTGCCTGGGCATCCGAGTCATCGAGAATATGACGCAGTTCAGTCGCTTTAAGCTCCTTGTCGATCGGCAGAACGATGCCGTCAGCGCGCAGAATCGCCAGATAGGCGATGACCCAGCGTGTCGAGGATGGTCCGATCAGGGCAACGTGCATATTTTCCTTGATACCGAGCTGGCGCAGGCCGGCGGCTAATTTTTCGACGATCTCCCAGAGTCTGGCGTAGCTCAGTGGCTTCCAGGCTCCGTCGGATTTGTACTGCATGGCGATCTTGTTCGGGAACTTTTTGCAGCTTGCTTCGATGATCTGCGGAATGGTCTGCGCCAATTGATTGCTCCTTCGCAATTTAATGCATTTGGCTCTATTGCTTTTGTCCATAAAGGGTGGTTTACTCTAGCTTTGTCCTCTGTTTCAGGCAAGCTTGAAATGAA
This sequence comes from Geopsychrobacteraceae bacterium, assembly GCA_963676795.2. GTDB lineage: Bacteria > Desulfobacterota > Desulfuromonadia > Desulfuromonadales > Geopsychrobacteraceae. The sequence continues at coordinate 1,310,025 of CAXXTB010000002.1, forward strand.
TCGTTTCGATGGCACTGTTTTTTTCTGGAAAATGAACTAAGTCCAGAAAATGACTTGACAGAATTCGGGGCGATTTGATACAAGAAACGCCGGTTGGTTGCAGGCACGTAGCTCAGTGGGAGAGCACTACCTTGACACGGTAGGGGTCGACAGTTCAATCCTGTCCGTGCCTACCATAACCGGCACCTGAAATCACCGTACTGACGTAGAGGCATCTGACATGGATGCCTTTTTTTGTTTGATGGAGCTCGAAATGGGATTATTGCAGATTGTATTACCTGATGGGGCATGTAAAGAAGTCGAGTCCGGCTCTACTCCTTACGATGTCGCTATGACGATCAGCGAAGGCTTGGCGCGTCAGGCGCTTGCCGCGCGTATTGATGGTGAGCTGGTCGATGTGACCCGTCCGCTTGAGCGTTCCGGCAAGCTCGATCTGATTACCTCCCGTTCTCCGGAGGCGCTTGAGATTGTCCGTCACTCCTGTGCTCACCTGATGGCTCAGGCCGTCAAGGAGCTCTATGGCGATGAGGTTCAGGTGACTATCGGTCCTGCCATCAAGGACGGTTTCTATTACGATTTTTACAGCGCGACCAAGAAGTTCGTTCCTGAGGATTTTCCAGTTATTGAAAAGAAGATGCAGGAGCTGGCTAACGCCAAGCTGGCGATCAGCCGTGAGGTCATGTCGCGCCAGGATGCCATTGAGCTGTTCCGTGGCATGGGAGAGGCTTACAAGGTTGAGCTGATCGAAAGCCTCGATCAGGAGACTGTCTCTCTCTACCGCCAGGGCGATTTTGTTGACCTCTGTCGGGGGCCTCACGTCCCGAATACCGGAATTTTCAAGGCCTTCAAGCTGACCAGTCTGGCCGGGGCTTACTGGCGTGGTGACGAAAAGAACGCCATGCTGCAGCGTATCTACGCTACTGCTTTTCTCGATAAGAAAGAGCTCAAGGCTCATCTTGAGCGCCTTGAGGAAGCAAGAAAGCGCGATCATCGCAAGCTTGGCCGTGAGCTGGATCTCTTTTCCTTCAGTGAAGAGGCCGGCGGCGGGCTGGTGCTCTGGCACCCGAAAGGGGCCATGCTGCGGACCGTCATCGAGGACTTTGAGCGTAAGGAGCATCTCAGGCGCGGCTACGAGATTGTCGTTGGCCCGCAGATTCTCAAGACAGACCTGTGGAAGATGTCCGGTCATTACGAGAACTATCGCGAAAATATGTACTTCACCGAGGTCGATGGGCAGAGCTACGGTGTCAAACCGATGAACTGTCTGGCTCATATGCTGATCTATAAGTCAAAGCCGCGCTCTTATCGCAATCTGCCGGTGCGGTTCTTTGAGCTGGGTACCGTTCACCGTCACGAGAAGTCGGGCGTTCTGCACGGCTTATTGCGCGTCCGCGGTTTTACCCAGGATGATGCTCACATCATTTGCCGTCCGGACCAGATCGATTCCGAGGTCAAGGCGATCATGGCCTTTGTCCAGGATGTCGCAGGTATCTTTGGTTTTGAGTACACCATGGAGCTCTCAACCCGCCCGGAAAAATCGATCGGCAGTGACGAGGACTGGGAGCGTGCGACCAGTGCCTTGCGCAGCGCCCTTGAAGGGAGCGGCCAGGAATATGAGATCAATGAGGGCGATGGCGCTTTTTATGGGCCAAAGATCGATGTTAAGCTGAAGGACGCGCTTGACAGAGAGTGGCAGTGTGCTACAATCCAGTGCGATTTTACCCTGCCGGAGCGCTTTGATCTGACATATGTCGGTGCCGATGGTGAAAAACATCGCCCGGTTATGCTGCACCGGGTTATCCTCGGTTCGATTGAACGTTTTATTGGTGTTCTGATTGAACACTACGCGGGTGCTTTCCCTCTCTGGCTGTCGCCGGTCCAGGCGGTGGTATTAAACGTCACCGACAACCAGGCTGATTATGCGCAACAGGTCTTTGAGCAGTTGCGTGCTGCCGGTGTTCGCGTAGAGCTGGATCTGCGTAATGAGAAGCTCGGCTTCAAAATTCGTGAAGCTCAGGTTGCCAAGACTCCGTACATGCTGGTTATCGGTGATAACGAGATGGCACAGGGGACTGTGGCCCCGCGTTTCCGTGACGGAACGAATCTGAATGCGATGTCGGTAGACGAATTTGTCGCATTCATCAAGGCTGATACAGCCGCTTATAAATAATCCACCTGTGGATATTGGGTCCTCAGGGTGGCTACAGTTACTGTTATTCTTCAAGAGGAGATGAGTCATAGCTAAGGAAGCGAACATCAATGATGCGATCACCGCTCGTCAAGTCCGGGTTGTCGACGATGAGGGTGGTCAGTTGGGCGTTCTGGCAATCGATCAGGCACTGAGCCTTGCCGAAGAACATGGTCTCGATCTTGTCGAAGTTTCTCCGAATTCCGAACCACCGGTCTGTCGGATCATGGACTACGGCAAATATAAGTATCAGCAGGCAAAACGTGCTTCCGAGGCGAAGAAGAAGCAGGTTAAGGTCGAGATCAAGGAAGTAAAAATGCGCCCTAAAACCGAGGAGCACGACTTCCTGTTCAAGATGAAACACGCTCGCCGTTTTCTTGAAGAAGGTAACAAGGTCAAGCTGACCATCATGTTCCGTGGCCGTGAAAATGCTCACCCTGAACAGGGAATGCAGCAGCTTGAGAAGGCCATCGAGGCCCTCAAGGATATCGGTCAGGTGGAAGCCCAGCCATCCAAAATGGGTCGTTTTATGACCATGATGGTTGGTCCCAAGAAGTGAACCGGGTAACCGGAGACTGAATACAAAAGACATTAGGAGAATATCAATGCCAAAGATCAAGACCAATCGCGGTGCGGCCAAGCGTTTTCGCAAGACCGGAACCGGGAAAATCCGTCGGAACAAGGCTTTCACCAGCCACATTCTGACCAAGAAAACAACCAAGCGTAAACGTGACCTGCGTCAGGGCGCGATTGTCGCTAAAGTGGATGAGCGCAATATTCTGCAGTTGATCCCTTACCTGTAAGATTTGCCTGGTTGGCAAATGAGGTTGTGAACTGTGGGGACCTATCTCCCCCTGCAGATCCGACCACGGCATAAGCCGAAACAACAACACACGAAGGAGCAAGAGAGATGCCAAGAGTAAAAAGAGGCTTTAAAGCCAGACGTCGTCGTAATAAAGTATTGAAGTTAGCCAAAGGCTACCGTGGTGCGAGAAGCAAGTTATTCCGCTCAGCAACTGAAGCGGTTGATCGTGCACTCAACTACGCATATCGTGACCGTCGCGTCAAAAAACGTGATTTTCGCGCTCTGTGGATTGCCAGAATTAACGCCGCTGCGCGTGAAAATGGCGTGTCCTACAGCCGTCTGATCCATGGCCTGAAAAAAGCCGAAGTTGCACTGGATCGTAAGATTATGGCTGAACTGGCTGTTAATGATCCAGCTGGTTTTACCGCTGTCGTCGATACCGCTAAAGCGCAACTGCAATAGTCTGTATTCAGTACCACGGGGGAGATGAGGTCACAGGCTTTGTCTCCCTTTCTTTATCCGGTTCACTCCTAATACAATCTTAATTCGTTTCTGATGACATGTAACCGCTCCGTATATGGAGCGGTGAGTTCATAGCGGAAAGATCAATGAAAGAAAAAATTCAACAGCTGCAGAGGGATGCGCTGGCGACCCTGCAAAATGCTGCGTCCCTGAAGGAGCTTCAGGATGTTCGGGTTACCATCCTGGGCAAAAAGAGCACTCTGACAGAGATCATGAAGGGGATGCGTGACCTTTCCCCCGAGGAACGTCCACAGATCGGCAGTCTGGTCAATTCCTTCAAGGAAGAATTCGAGCGCAGTTTTGCTGAACGTCAACGGCTGCTGCAGCAGGAAGCGATAGCAGTGAAGCTCGCTTCGGAAAAAATCGACGTGACCCTGCCGGGCAGATGTTCAGCCCGGGGCAGTCTGCATCCAGTGACACTGGTTACCGAAGAGATTTCCGACATCTTCTCGCGCCTCGGCTTTTCAGTTGAGGAAGGTCCTGAGATTGAGCAGGACTTCTACAATTTTGAAGCATTGAATATTCCGAAGGATCATCCGGCCCGTGACATGCAGGATACCTTTTATATCAGTGATGATCTGGTGCTGAGAACCCATACCTCTCCGGTTCAGATCCGGACTATGCTCAAGTCTCCGCCGCCGGTCAGGATTATCGCTCCGGGCACCGTTTATCGGCGTGATTCCGACCTGACCCACAGCCCGATGTTTCATCAGATCGAAGGTTTCCTGGTTGATGAGAATGTCACTTTCGGTGATCTGAAAGGGATTCTGACCCACTTTCTCAATGAATTTTTTGGCGAGGGTTTAAGCGTTCGTTTCCGCCCGTCTTTCTTTCCCTTTACCGAACCGAGTGCCGAGGTTGATATTGCCTGTGTGATCTGCGGTGGCAAGGGCTGCCGGGTTTGCAGTAATACCGGTTGGCTGGAAATCCTCGGCTGCGGCATGATCGATCCTGCTGTTTTCGCCTCGGTGAATTACGACAGTGAAAAGTATTCCGGTTTTGCCTTCGGCATGGGACTTGAGAGGATTGCCATGCTGAAATACGGGGTCAACGATCTGCGACTGTTTTTCGAAAACGATCTGCGTTTTCTTAAGCAATTTTGACGGGTATAGGGTCTTCAAATCATGATTGTTACATATAACTGGCTGAAAGAATTTGTTGATTTTGACTTTTCTGCGCAGGAGCTCTGCGACCGACTGACCATGGCCGGTCTTGAGGTCGATAGCATGGTTGAAATCGGTGGCGGGCTCGACAGCGTCATTGTCGCCAAGCTGGAAGCCGTTGAGCGCCATCCTGACGCCGATCGCCTGACTGTCTGTCAGGTCAACAACGGTACGGATGTTGTTCAGGTCGTCTGTGGTGCGACAAATCACAAGGCTGGCGATCTGATTGCCCTGGCTCAGCCAGGTTCACTGTTGCCGGGCGACTTCAAGATCAAGAAGTCCAAGATCCGCGGTCAGGAATCTGCGGGAATGCTCTGCTCCGAAAAGGAGCTCGGACTTGCCGAGGAGTCGGAAGGGATCCTCATTCTCCCCGCTGATCTGCCGCTGGGGCGTCCTGTCTTTGAAGCGCTGGGGCTCAAGGATTATCAGATCGAAATCGGTCTGACACCAAATCGTCCGGATTGCCTGAGTGTAGTCGGCGTTGCGCGTGAGGTGGCCGCATTTGCCGGTAAGCCCGTGCAACTGCCGCAGGTTGCTGTTGCCGAATCTGGGGTCAAAATCGACGAGAAAACCTCGATTCTCATCGAGAATGAACGAGCCTGTCCGCGTTATGCTGCCCGCATGATCGATGCTGTCAGGATTGGCCCGTCTCCTGACTGGCTGGTTCGGCGTCTTGACGCTGTTGGCATGCGCTCTATCAATAATGTTGTTGATGTCACCAACTACGTCATGATGGAACTGGGACATCCACTGCACGCCTTCGATTTCACCAACCTCGAACAGGGTCGAATTGTTGTTAAATCAGCTCAGCAGGGTGCAAAATTCACGACTCTGGACGATCAGGAACATGTTCTGACCGCAGATGACCTGATGATCTGTGATGGTGTCAAGCCTGTAGCGCTTGCCGGCGTCATGGGGGGGCTGAATTCCGAGGTTCAGGATACGACAGCGACGATTCTGCTTGAAGCTGCCTACTTTGAAGCGACCGGCATCCGGCGCACCAGCAAGCGTTTTGGCCTGCATACCGAAGCGTCTCACCGCTTTGAGCGCGGTGCAGATATCGATATGGTTCCGGTCGCACTCGATCGGGCTGCCAGCCTGATTGCAGAGTTGTCCGGTGGGGCCGTACTGCAGGGCGTTATCGATAACTATCCAGCAGCATTGAAGACACCGGTTCTGTCGCTTGGTGTGGCCAGGACCTGTCAGTTGCTCGATATTCAGCTTGATGCTGAGGGGATTGCGGCCTTGCTGACCGGCATCGGCCTGGTTGTCGAGACGCTCGATGCCGAGCGTCTGCAGGTGACCGTTCCAAGCTTCAGGCCTGATCTCGAGCGAGAAATTGACCTGATTGAGGAAGTTGCACGGCTCTATGGGTACTCGCGCATTCCGGTGACCATGCCGGGCGGAGCCATTGACGCAAAGTTGCCCCCAAAGAAGCAGCGGGTACAGAAGGCACTGCGTCATCTGATGGCCTCTTCAGGTTTCTCTGAAGCGATGAATTACTCTTTTATCGCCCGTGAAGCGCTTAGAAAAATCGGCCTGGCGGAGGGCGATCCACGCTTGTCACTGATCGGGATTCTGAATCCCCTGTCTGAGGATCAGGCGGTTATGCGCACCTCGCATGTTCCCAGCCTGCTTGAAACCGTTGCGCGGAACCTGAATTATCGGAGTCTTGACCTGCGTCTTTTCGAGTTGCGTCCGGTCTTTACCTCCGCCGAAAATGGTGCAATCGTTGAAAAACTGACCCTTTCTGCTGTCATGACTGGTCGCCGTCAGCCTGAAGGCTGGTGCCAATCCTCTGAGGCTGTTGATTTTTACGATATCAAGGGGGTCGTCGAAACACTGCTGTCTGAACTGAAGATCGGTGGTGTTGCATTCAGTGCTGAGGCGACACAGCCTTATCTGCATCCGGGCAAATCCTGTCAACTGTTCAGTGGCGAAAAGTCACTCGGATTTTTCGGCGAGGTTCATCCGCAGGTTACCGCCAACTTCGAAATCGATCAGACCGTGTATCTGCTGGAGATCGATGTCGAAACGCTCGTTGGTCTTGCTGCAGATGAAACGAAATACAAGCAGTTGTCTAAATTTCCGGATATGAGTCGTGACAGTGCGTTGTTGCTCGATGCCACTATCGATGCTGCACAGGTTCTCGATATCGTTTCCAGTTCAAAGGCGAAACTGATTGAAAGTGTTACGATTTTTGATGTCTATACGGGGCAGGGTATTCCCGCAGGAAAGAAGAGTCTGGCGCTGCGAATCCGCTATCGTGATCTCGACAAGACGCTGACCGAAGAAGAGGTGAGCAAGGCTCATAATAAAGTTATTAATTCGATCTGCCATCAATTGGCGGCAGAAATTCGCTGATGAAGCTTGCAGAGCCACTGGCGCTGTGATATAAGTCTTGAAAAATCAGATAGATACTAAATCTTTTTTGGCTCTCAGAAACTCGGGAGGGATATATGACCAAAGCTGACCTGATCGAAAATGTTTACCTGACTACAGGTTTTTCTAAAAAAGAATCCGCTGCTATTGTCGAAATGGTATTTGATATCATGAAATCGACTCTGGAAAACGGCGAGAAGATAAAAATTGCTGGCTTTGGCAACTTCGTTGTCAAAGAAAAAGCCTCTCGTCGTGGGCGTAACCCTCAAACTGGCAGTGAAATTGAAATTACCGCCAGAAAAATCCTGACTTTTAAACCAAGCCAGGTCCTGAAAGCTTCGATTAACGAAAATGAATAGTTGATTGAGTTGTCGCGGTGGTTGAAATTCCGGAAAAACTCTATTTTAAAATTGGTGAGGTTGCAGCCCTGCTTGACGTCAAGACACACGTCCTGCGTTACTGGGAGACCGAATTCCGGCAGTTGCAACCGGTAAAAAGTCCTTCGAATCAGCGCTTATATCGCCGTAAGGACGTAGAAATAGCCCTGTCGATCAGAGACCTTCTGTATCGACGGGGCTTTACTATCACTGGTGCCCGCAAGCAACTGACTCGGGAACTGTCCGGAGAGTTGGTCGCAGATCTGCTCTCACCGGCAGAAATTCTTGAGCAGGTCAAATCAGAGCTGCTGGCGATGCGTCAGCGTCTTTTATCTTCTCCCGTTGAATGATTTATCGATGCTGATCCTTGTCACCAACGACGATGGTATCCGTTCGCCCGGACTGCTCGCTCTGGCCGATTCGATGGGGACCCTCGGCGAGGTTGTTGTCGTTGCCCCGGATCGTAACCGAAGTGCTGTCGGTCATGCTCTGACCCTTGATCAACCATTGAGGGCTGATTTAGTCGAAGAAAATCACTATGCCGTTGATGGAACCCCGACCGATTGTGTCAATTTGGGAATTCATGGATTATTGAAGCGCAAGCCGGACCTGGTGGTTTCCGGGATCAATCGTGGCAGTAATCTGGGGGACGACATAACCTATTCCGGGACTGTCAGTGCAGCTCTTGAGGCCAACCTGATGGGCTTGCCCGCCTTTGCCGTGTCGCTCGATGTCGCAAATTTTAATCACCAGGATCTTGCCGTTGCCTGTGAGGCTTCAGTGATAATTGCCAGGAAGATACTCAGCGAAGGTCTCGAGCCTGGAGTTTTCCTCAATGTCAATGTTCCTTCCGGTGGCGCTGCCGGAATGAAGCTGACCAGGCAGGGACGCCGTCGCTACGGCGAAGCTATCGTCATGAACCAGGATCCTCGTGGCCGGGCATATTACTGGCTTGGGGGCGAAAATCTCGGCTATGAGGATATCCCCGATTCGGATTGTGCGGCCATCGAGCAGGGGCTGATTTCGGTGACGCCGCTGCACGCGGATATGACCCATGAAAATTCTCTGAATAAACTCAATGCCTGGCTGGAGCAGGAAGGGTACAACCGATAATGGATTTCTCGATAGCCCGTAGACGGATGGTTGAAAGTCAGATAGTGGCCCGCGGAATCACCGACCAGCGTGTCCTCAAGGTCATGGCCAGCATTCCTCGCCACCTTTTTGTTGAACCCGGACTGCATGGCCACGCCTATGCCGATTCGTCTCTGCCTATCGGTGAAAAGCAAACAATCTCTCAGCCTTATATTGTTGCGGCAATGAGTGCAGCCCTCGAATTGAAAGGGGATGAACGCCTCCTTGAGGTCGGGACCGGTTCCGGTTATCAGACGGCCATACTGGCCAGCCTGGCCAAGCGTGTCTATTCCGTGGAGCGTATTGCCTCGCTCGCAGCACGGGCGCGCAAGGTCCTTGATCAGTTGCAGATCAGTAACGTCAATATTAAGGTTGGTGATGGCACCATCGGCTGGCAGGATCAGGCGCCTTTTGACGGAATTCTGGTTGCGGCCGGTTCTCCCGATGTGCCGCTCAGGTATCTTGAGCAGCTGGTCGTCGGTGGCAAGCTGGTGATGCCGGTTGGCGGGATTGACGAACAGGTTCTGATCCGTGTGGTCAAGACCGCAGAGGATCAGTTCCGTAAGGATGTTCTGATGGGATGTCGTTTTGTTCCGCTGATCGGCGAACAGGGCTGGCCGCAGAATTCCATCTGATATGAGAGTCTTCAGGCGCCTGTACGATTGGGTTTTGAGTTGGTCCGATAGCCGCTATGCGGTGCCAATCCTTGGCCTGCTGTCCTTTGCCGAAGCCAGTTTTTTTCCCATTCCGCCGGATGTGCTGTTGATGGCCCTGGCCCTGTCCCGTCCGCAACGCTCATTTCGTTATGCCTGTATCGCGTCGCTCGGTTCGGTGCTGGGGGGAATCCTCGGCTTTTGCCTTGGCTGGGCGCTCTGGGACATCATTTCTCCCTATTTTTTCAGCTATATACCGGGGGTCTCTGCGGCAGGATTTGAACAGGTCAGGGCGCTCTTCGCCCAGTACGGCTTCTGGGTTATTTTTGCCGCAGGCTTTACCCCGATCCCGTACAAGATTTTTACCATCGCCGCCGGTGTTTTTCAGATTCATTTTCTGATTTTTCTTGTTGCTTCAATCATCGGCCGCAGCCTGCGCTTTTTTCTGGTTGCGGCAATTCTCTACCTGTTCGCCGACAGAGCCCGTGAATTTATCGATAAGTATTTTAATTTGCTATCCTTTCTACTTTTGATCATAATAGCTCTTGGTGTTGTACTTTATCAGTATTACCACTAACTGCGGTTTGAGGGATGCCACAGCTGTCTGAACAGAAAATATCAAGATTCAATCTTCACGCTTTCGCCCTGCTGGTGTTGCTGTCGACATTGTTTGTCTTCATGCTCTGTTCGTGCTCTGCCGGTGTCTACCATACCGTTCAGCCCGGGCAGACCCTGTACCGCATCGGCAAGACCTATAACGTCGATGAACATTACCTGGCCCGGATCAATGGGATTTCGGATCCGACGACCGTCAAGGCTGGAACCAGGCTCTATATTCCAGGAGCTGAAAAGTTAAAGCCGGTTGCAGTCTATAAAACGCAACCTGTGCCAGTTGCTTCCAAAACATCTTCAGCCAGCAAGGCAACTCCTTCTGTGCCTAAAAAGTCAACTCCTGCTAAAATATCAACTGAGCAGAAGACCTCGACTGCAAAAATTTCAGTCCCTAAGCAATTGCCGGTCAAGCAGCCCGCGCAACAGTCGGTAAAAACCGTGACGGCAAAGAAGATTCTGCTCTGGCCGTTGCGTGGGAAGATCCTCAGCAGCTTCAGCAGTCAGGCTCAGGCAGGACGGGGGCGTGGCATCGAGATTGGTGTAAGGCTGGGAAGTGATGTTTCCGCTGCTGCTGCAGGTAAGGTCATTTACAGTGGGGATGGGGTCAACGGTTACGGTCATCTCATCATTCTCCAACATAAGGATGATCTTTTTACAATTTATGGCTTTAACAAGCAGAATTTGGTGTCTATGGGTGATTTTGTCGGGCAGGGACAGAAGATAGCCCTTTCTGGAGTGCCTTCCAGTGGTGGCAGCCCACGTCTGCATTTTGAGGTCAGACAGGGAAAGACGCCTGTCGACCCTATTTTGTTCTTGCCTTAAGGGGAGTCGCACACATAAATTTAACATTTGGTTGATATCTGTTAAGGGGGAGTTATGGCTGATTTTGATGAAGAATTCGAAGAGGAAAGTACTGAGGAAGATTTTGATGGCTTTTCTGAAATCGATGCGGATGACGTCGAAGATGATTCGGCCGAAGAGGATAAAACCTACGAGGTCGATGAAGAACCCAGTACTGCTGATGCAATAAAGATCTATCTGAAAGATATTCAGAAGAGTAAGCTCCTGACGGCTGCCGAAGAGTGTGAGCTGGCGGAGAAAATCGCCGTCGGTGATGATCAGGCACGGGCCCGGATGATTGAATCGAACCTGAGACTGGTCGTTAAAATTGCCAAGCGCTACATGAACAGGGGACTGCCGTTTCTCGATCTGATCGAGGAAGGCAATATGGGGCTGATCAAGGCCGTAGAAAAATTCAAGGTGAGCAAAGGCTGTCGGTTCTCGACCTATGCGACCTGGTGGATACGTCAGTCTATCGAGCGTTCGCTGGTCAATCAGAGTCGTACGATTCGTTTGCCGGTCCATGTCGCTGATGATATCAATAAGCTGCTGAAGGTCAGCCGCGAGCTTGTTCACCGTCTGAAACGCGATCCGGAGCCGGACGAGATTGCTGAGGCCATGGGGGCGGATGCGAACCACGTCCGGCGGATGCTTGTTCTGGTGAAAAAGACCTATTCGATTGAGCATCCGCTCGGAGACAACGAGGACTACAGCCTGATCGACACCATCGAGGACAAGAATATGGTCGATCCGGGAACCATGATTGAGGATCTTGACCGCTATGCTCATGTCATGAGCTGGCTGGATGGATTGAACGAAAACGAGCGTGAGATCCTGGCTTTGCGCTTCGGTCTTGATGATCGTGAGCCTCAGACTCTCGATACCATCGGCCAGCAGTTCGGAGTTACACGTGAGCGGATCCGTCAGATCGAGGCAAAAAGTCTGGCAAAATTGCGTAAAACTGTTGAAGATCAACAGTCGAAAGAAGGCACACAATAATTTAGCGGAGTTTGATAAATGGAAGATTTGAAGCAAGTCATTCGGGATATCCCCGATTTCCCCAAAAAAGGAATTATTTTCAAGGATATTACAACACTTCTTGCCGATGCAAAAAGCTTTCATCGGCTGGTTGATCTGATGGCTCACCGCTATATCGGCGAAAAAATTGACCAGGTTGTCGGCATTGAAGCGCGTGGTTTCATTCTCGGTGCTGCTCTCGCCTACAAGCTCGGCACCGGAATCACCCTGGTGCGCAAGTCCGGTAAGCTGCCTTATAAAACCAGAAGTATCAGTTATGACCTGGAATACGGGTCGGATACGCTGGAGATTCATGAGGATGCGTTTAAGCCGGGAGACCGTGTCATTGTTGCCGATGACCTGCTGGCAACTGGGGGAACTATGGCTGCAGTTGTCGATCTGATAAAAAATGCTGGCGCAGAGCTGCATGAATGTGCTTTTATGGCCGAACTTGAGTTCCTGAACGGCCGCAGCAAACTGCCTGAAGGTAAAGTTTACAGTCTTTTGAAGTTCTGATGACAAACTAATCCACATCTAAATACGACTCCGTAGCTCAGCTGGATAGAGCACTTCCCTCCTAAGGAAGGGGTCACTGGTTCGAATCCAGTCGGGGTCGCCATACTCAAGGAAATCATATGAACTTAGCAATTGTTGGAACCGGATACGTCGGTCTGGTCAGTGGCGCCTGCTTCGCCGAGATGGGCAATCGCGTCTACTGCGTGGATGTCGATCAGGCGAAGATTGACGGTTTGCAACAGGGCCGCCTGCCGATTTACGAACCGGGTCTTGAGCCGATCGTCAAAAGAAATTTTGAAGAAGGGCGGCTGCGTTTTACGACCAGTCTGGGCGAGGCAATGGAAGAGGCGAGTCTTCTCTTCATCGCTGTCGGGACCCCTCCGGGCGATGATGGTTCAGCTGATCTGAAATATGTTCTGGCTGTTGCCCGGCAGATCGGTCAATTGATGACGGACTATTGTGTCATTGTTGACAAGTCGACGGTTCCCGTCGGCACTGCCGAGAAGGTCAGTGCTGCGATTCAGGAGGAACTGGACAAGCGCGGTGTTGCCATTCCTTTTGACGTCGTCAGTAATCCGGAATTCCTCAAGGAGGGGGCCGCGATCGATGATTTCATGAAGCCGGACCGGATTGTTGTCGGTACGGATAGTGAAAAGGCCAAAGGGGTCATGCATCAGCTCTATGCTCCCTTCAACCGGAATCACGAAAGAACCCTTTTTATGGGGGTTCGCGATGCCGAAATGACCAAGTATGCTGCCAATTCCATGCTGGCGACGAAGATTTCATTCATCAATGAAATTGCGACTCTCTGTGAGATGATGAATGTCGATGTCGAAAATGTCAGACGGGGGATCGGCTCAGACAGTCGGATCGGATTTTCCTTTATCTATCCCGGCTGTGGTTACGGCGGTTCCTGTTTTCCCAAGGATGTTCAGGCGCTGGTGCGCATGGCTGAAGATCTTGACTTCGAGCCGGAAGTTCTACGTTCGGTAGAAACGCGCAACAAACTGCAAAAGCAGTGGTTTACCAGGCAGACGGAAAAACGCTTCGGGTCTGACCTCGCGGGGCTTAAATTCGCGGTCTGGGGGTTGGCTTTCAAGCCGGGTACGGACGATATGCGCGAAGCGCCGGCAAAGGTTCTTTTAGCCGATTTGATTGCTGCCGGGGCTACGATTTCAGCCTATGATCCGATCGCCATGGATGTTGCCAAAAAGGAGCTGCCGGCTGAGTGGTTTGAAACCGGGGCTCTGACTCTGGCCAAAAATCAGTATGAAGCGCTGGAGGCTGCCGATGCTCTGATTCTGGTGACGGAATGGAAGCCGTTCAGAAATCCCGATCTGGAAGCTTTGCGGCGCATGATGAAGCAGAAGATCATTTTTGACGGACGCAATCAGTACGATCCAGAGACGATGACTGAAGAAGGTTTCGAGTATTTCGGGGTTGGCCGGACTCATTATAACGTTTAGTAAGGTTTTTCGTTGACAACCTTTCGGGATCTTTGGTATATCCAAGCTCCCTTCGGGCGAATAGCTCAGCTGGGAGAGCGCCTGCCTTACAAGCAGGATGTCGGGGGTTCGAGCCCCTCTTCGCCCACCATAAAAAAATGAAAAAGGCTCCTTCCGGGAGCCTTTTTTCGTTCAGGCCGAATATCGCAGGTGATGATGAATCAGGATAAGACAGCGATAACGATATCCGACTGGGGTTTGCTCGATTATGCACAGGCTCTCAGTAGGCAGATGGAACTGCTTGCCATGCGCCTTGATGGACAAACCGGTGATCATCTGGTTCTGGTTGAGCATCCGGCGACCGTAACTCTGGGGCGCAGAGGCAGTTCCGCAGATCTGCTTCTTGATGAAGCGCTTTTCGCAGCTCGGGGAATTACCCTGGAGCGGATCAGGAGAGGCGGGATGGCGACGGCACATGAGCCGGGTCAACTCGTCGTCTATCCGATAGTTGCCCTGAAAAAGAAGGATATCCGCTGGTACGCCGATGGTGTGCTCGGCGCGGTTATCGACCTGCTCGCAGATTACGGCGTCCAGGGGGTGTTGAAACCGGGTGAACCTGGAGTCTGGGTCGCCGGCAAAAAAATCTGCAGTTTCGGGATCGCGCTGAAAAAGTGGATCTCCTGTCATGGTGCCGCCGTCAACCTGAACAACAGCCTCGAGACCTTCACAACGATCATCCCCTGTGGCCATCAGGCTGAGGTTGTCACGTCGCTCAGTGCGGAGCTTGGACGTCCGGTCGATATGATTGAAGCCAAACGATTGTACGTTCAGCATTTCTGTGAAAGATTCAGCTACTTTCCAAAGAAATTATAGTATTTTTTTGAATGAATTAATCTTTTAGGTCTGCTAGTATTAAAGATTATTATTCGATTCTAGGGAGTCATGAATGACAACTGATTTTCAGACTGTAGTAAAATCAATCCGCGATCTGCCGCCCATGCCGGCTGTTGCGGTTAAGGTTATGGAACTTTTGGCTGATCCGAACGTCAATTACGGCAAGCTTGGGGCTACGATCTCCAGCGATCCTGCCGTTTCTGCCCGTTTGCTCAAGGTTGCCAATTCCGCCTTTTACAGTATGAAGCGGCAGATAAAAACTCTCGATCACGCTATCGCGATAGTCGGTGAGCGGACATTGCGCAGTCTGGTTCTGGCGGCAAGCCTCGAGGGGATGAACAAGTCGTACGGGCTGCTCGAAAAATTGCTCTGGGAAGATGCCATGGGCTGTGCGATCGGATCCCGGATTCTGGCCCGTAAATTTAACACTGTCGATGCAGAAGAGGCCTTTCTGGCCGGTTTGTTCCGCCATCTGGGCAAAATCATCATGAACTACAGTGATCCAGAAGCCTACCGGGCTTTGGTCGAAGCTCTCTATTGTGAAGGAGGTAGTGCCAGGGACCTCGAAGGCAAGTATTTTACTTATGCGCATGCCGTGGTTGGAGCTGCGGTGCTGGACAAGTGGAACTTCAATCGTAATCTGGTGATGTGCACCCTTCATCATGAAGATCTGTTGATCGATCCTGATGAAGAGGGGGCTGATGCCATGCTGAAGCTGACCGCAACCATTAACCTGTCAGACTTCATCTGTGCCCGGTTGGGAATAGGGCAGCGTCAACCGCAGGACGATCTGGTCATTGAAGATAACCCCGGGGTCAAGGTTTTGAACCTGTCGAACGAAGAGGTTGAGTCGGCGCTGCAGGAAATTGAAGCGGTCTTTAACGACAACCGTGATTATTTCATAAACTAACAGTTTGTTTTGTCTCGCTTACAGGGAGCCGTTGGCTCCCTTTTTTATTGTCTTCTGGCTGAATCTGACTATGATGTGGGCATGAAAGAACGTCTTGATAAATTGCTGGTTGATCTCGGCTTTGCTCAGTCCCGCGAGCGGGCCAGGGCCTTGATTCTTGCAGGAAATGTAGTTGTTGATGATCATCGTGTCGATAAGGCGGGAACCCAGGTTGCTGTTGACTCGGACATCAGGGTCAAGGGGCAGGATATTCCCTATGTTTCCCGTGGCGGACTGAAGCTCGAGAAAGCCCTGCAGGCATTCAAGCCTGAGATGACGGGGATTGTGGCGATTGATGTCGGAGCTTCGACGGGCGGTTTTACTGACTGTCTGCTGCAGAACGGGGTGTCCCGGGTCTATGCTGTCGATGTCGGTTATGGTCAGTTGGCCTGGAAGTTACGGGAAGACCCTCGTGTTGTCAATATGGAGCGCTGCAATATTAAGGATCTGACAGTTGGTGAGCTTGATGAAATACCCTCTCTGGCGGTCATCGATGCATCGTTTATCTCTCTGGCCAAGGTTCTTCCGGCGACGCTCAGTCTGCTGACTGATGACGGTGGTGTTATCGCCCTGATCAAGCCGCAATTCGAAGTCGGTCGGGATCTGGTCGGCAAGGGGGGGATAGTCAAGGATCGCAAGTTGCAGGATCAGGTTGTCGAGAATATCTGTGCCCTTGCTGTGGAGCTGAACTGCTCAGTAGGTGGGGTGATCGAAAGCCCGATTCTCGGTGCCAAAGGGAATCGCGAATTTCTTATCCATCTGAAGAAAGTCCAGTAATTGTCCAGCCGTTCACCGATTCAGGGCACAAGATTGGGTTAGAAATTCTCACCGGACTCTGCTAGTATCTGCTGACGTCATTGGACGGAGAGAAAAGTCATATTGCGGGGTGCTGAAAGACGTTTTTGTTGGAGTGTTTGTGAAGATGAAAGTCTTTCACCAGCCTGATAAGGAGTCATTTATGGCGACAGAATGTTTGTTTTGCAAAATTATCGCTGGAGATCTGCCGGCCGATAAAGTCTACGAGGATGATAAGGTCATTGCCTTTGCGGATATCGCTCCCCAGGCACCGCATCATTACCTGATTGTTCCGTTGAGGCACATCGGGACAACCCTCGACCTGACCCCCTCAGAGAACGAACTTATCGGACATATTTACCAGGTTGCTGCTCATATTGCTGAAGACAGAGGGTTTGCCGAGGACGGCTTTCGTATTGTCAATAACTGCAATGAAGGAGCAGGGCAGACAGTCTGGCATCTTCATTTTCACCTCCTAGGTGGACGACAGCTCAACTGGCCTCCTGGGTAGATTGTCAATGCTGCCGTACGATAGTAAAATTGAGCAGCGATTGATGACTGACATCATGGAGCTGCTCGTAACCCATTATGGTGCAGAGCTGTCGGAAGACGAGCTGGACAATGAGATTACCCGCGTTGGGCAGGCACTGGAAGATGCCCGCACCTCACACAAGGGGCAGTGCCGCAAGTCCGGGGAACCCTATATATTTCATCCGTTGCGTGTAACTCATCTCGCCGCCAGACACTGGATGGATTTCCCCTCAGTGATGGCGGCATTGCTGCATGATGTTGTCGAAGACACCCCTGTGACTCTTGAGGATGTCAGGCTCAAATACGGTGACGAGGTGGCTCATCTTGTCGATGGTCTGACAAAGGTCACTGACGACCTGATGAGCCGGGAAGACCTCAAGAAAGAGACCTACCGCAAGACTCTGCTTGTCGCTATCGATGACATTCGCGTGCTCTGTCTCAAGTTCTGGGACCGGATTGACAATCTGCTGACGATTGATGCCCTGCCATCCCACAAACAGAAACTGATCGCCGAAGAGACCATCATGGTCTACGTGCCACTGGCTCAGCATCTCGGTATGGGGTACGTCGCGACAGAGCTTGAGTCCTTGTCCTATGCGCTGCTCTATCCCCGCCGTGCCAAGAGATATAATGCTGCTATTGAGGCCCTGCAGGGGAAAACCAGCGATTTTCTGCGCAAAATCAAAGGTGCGATTCACACGAGTTGCGAAAAGCAGAAACTGTCTGTACAGCTGAAAGACCGCTGGCGTCCTTTTTCCGTCGCCGCAGCACGGACCATGCAAAGAGGCTTTCCGTCCCTCTACACGCTGGAGGTTCAGGTAGACCGGATGATGGACGCCTATACCTTCCTGGGTATTCTGCATGGCCTCTATCCGCCAATCCCGGGTAAGCTGAGAGATCATCTCAACTATACCTCTCCCCATGGCTATCAGGCTCTGAAGACGTCGGTTCAGGCCGGTGAGCAACGGGTCAGGATTGAGATAACGACGCGCAAGCTGGCTCGTTTCAACGAATCCGGGGTGCTGGCTCCCGGTTTTCAGTTCCGCCATGAAAATTTCAAAGAGCTGATGAAGTCGCTCATGGACGGCGAATCGGCGTTCGATACCGAATCACTCAAGCTGGCCTCCGCGTCGATTCAGGTTTACACCCCACAGGGGGATATCAGGACATTGCCGGAAGGGAGCAGTGTCCTCGATTTTGCCTTTGAAATTCACGATTCCCTCGGCCTGCACGCGCGTCGCGGGGTTATTAACGGCAATACCCGCCAGTTGAAAACCCGCCTGCTGGATGGCGATCAGGTTCTGGTTGAAACATCAACAGTGCCAGAAGCCCTGCCGAAGTGGCTGGAGTGGGCGATCACTCCCAAAGCACGCAACAGTATCCGGCGTTATCTGAGAAATAAAGTCAAATCAGTTTGACAGGGTGTTGAGAAACGTTTTCGAGGCGGCAAGTGCAAGGCGAAATTTGCCGAGAAAGCGCAGTTTATACCAGTAAATGAGAATTTTGAGGCAATTCTCAACGCCGCAATTGCAACGCAGATAGTTTTTTAACAGCCTGTGAGTTATCGGTCATGACATCAAAAATTATAATCCTTCTCTGTTTGCTGGCGGTGCAATTCTGCGGAGTTGTTTCAGCCGGTCAGGTCAATGTTTTCATTTATCATCGTTTTGATGAAACGCGTTATCCGTCAACCAACATCTCTACGGATACCTTTCGTGAGCAACTGGAATATCTGAAGCAGAACAATATCGAGGTTCTCCCGCTCAGTGAGGTTGTCAGGCGTTTGCGGAGTGGAGACTCTCTGCCTGACAGTGCGGCTGCACTGACTATCGATGACGCGTTTAGTTCATTTTATACCTCCGGTATGCCCTTGCTGCGTGAGTATGGCTATCCAGCGACTCTGTTTATCAATAGCGATGCCGTTTCAACCTCCGGATACATGAACTGGGATCAGATCCGTGAGGTCGTGGCTGACGGGATCGAGATCGGTCATCACACGGCGTCGCACCCTTACCTGGTCGAAAAGAAAGAGGGCGAGTCTGACCTGCAGTGGCAGCAGAGGATGCAGGGCGAACTGTCGCGCGCGTCTGAGCAGTTCAAGACGGAGTTGGGTCTGTCTCCCGAACTTTTTGCCTATACCTTTGGTGAGTATTCCGCTGAGGTTATGGCGCTGGTCAAGGATTCCGGATTTTCAGCAGCATTTGCCCAGCAATCAGGTGTTATCCATGACGAGTCTGAGCTTTTCGCGCTGCCGCGCTTTCCGATGGGCGGCCCCTTTGCGACCCTTGCCGGGTTTGTTCAGAAGTTGAAGATGCAGGCTTTGAAGGTTCAGGAGGTTGAGCCTGCTGATCCTGTCGTCGGCCAGAATCCTCCCGTTCTGACGCTCAAGTTGCAGGATCCTGCTCTGGCCAGGAACGCGATCAATTGCTTTGTCCAGGGCGACAATAGCTGTCGTGTGAACAGGGTTGCCGGTCAGGACGGCTGGATAGAAATAACCGCCGAAAAGCCGCTCAGCGGGCGGCGCAACAAATATACCTTGACCGTTCAGACTCAGGACGGTTCATGGGCCTGGTACAGTCATTTGTGGATCAATGCCAGCAATCCGGCCCGTTTTGCGGAAAATTAGTTGCTGATGTTTCTTGTTCTTTGTCACTGAATGACATCTTCTGGTGTGGCTGGACCGTGTTACGTTTGTTGGTGTTGTCAGAATTGTAGTTACTGGCTAAGTCCTGTTGCAAATGCCTTGTGCCTGGAAATTATTTGACGAGATGTGCTTATTTCTTTGACGTGTGAGCTGATCGTGGGTGACTATTTCCACTAAAACTTTGCCTGTCGGAATCAGCTGCTGGTCCTTAGCTTGACATCAGAAAATCTGCTCAGGCGGTTTTTGCGGATCATGGCCTGAAGTTCTCTGACGTAGTCTTCGCCACGAATCGAATAGAGGGTCAATCCTTCGGCAAGTTTCAGGCCGTCCAGGTTGTCGCCGGATTGTCTGATTTCAAATCTGATCTGGCGCAATTTTGTATAGGCTTTGTGGGTGTTCAGATTGTGCAGGTATGAGCGAACGGAATCGTAGACTGTTGCAAACTTCTCAACTTCGTAGGTTGCTCCGGCAGGACGATCCTGTGGGACGATTCCTGCGCCTTTCTTGAAGGTCCATTCGCCAAAGATATTATTGGCGACCTGGGTAAAGCGGGAGGTTCCCCAGCCCGATTCATTGGCTGCCTGGGCCAGGGCCAGATCTGCAGGAATAATATCCACTCTTTTGAGCAGCTTCTGCAGAACGATCTCTTCCTGCTCCGGTCTGTATTCGACCTTGTAATGGCTGGCGATTCTGGTCAGCGCTCTCTTCTGAGGCTTGGTCAGCCTGCCGGTGGTTTTGAGTTCTTTCTGAATCTTCAGCAGCTTGTTGCGTTCGACACGTATTTCATCATTTGCCAGCAGAATCATCGGCAGAAGAGCCTTGAAGAAAACCCTTTTGCGTTCGCTGGTGCTGCTGATATTTGCCAGGTCTTCCGGAAGATTTGCCAGGATAATTGGCGGAACACCATTCTCAAGCGCATCGAGCTGATAGCTGTAGCGCCGGTACTCAAATTCGAGGTCCTGGTAGAAGGATTCACCGATGATCTGAATGTCCGGACCTTCGTATATGGGGGCATTGCTGGTGCTGAAACTTGTCAGGGTCAGCCCCAGTATCGTAATGGCAATGATTGCTATGTTGTAGATTTTACTATTATTTTTCATGGTTCATATGCTTTTTTATTCTTTCAATGTTCTAAAACGACTTGTCCTTATATATTAATCGCATTGTTGTGTCAATACAAGATAACCCCTTGATTTTTCGCTATATGTTCATTTTGACTCGATAAATACGCGGAAATTATTCCCATACTCTGAGGAGGAATTAACATGAAAACTTATCGTGAGGAACTCTGGTTTGATATCCCGACACGCAGGGCATACATCAATATCACACCTGAGGTGGTCAGGTGTCTGAAGGCGAGTAGCATCAAAGAAGGGTTGTTGCTCTGTAATGCCATGCACATCACCGCATCCGTTTTTATCAATGATGACGAATCCGGCCTGCATCAGGATTTTGATCGTTGGCTGGAGGAACTGGCGCCTCATGAGCCTTTAACCCAGTATAGGCATAACAATACCGGAGAAGATAACGGCGATGCTCATCTTAAGCGCAGTGTCATGGGCAGGGAAGTCGTGGTTGCAGTGACAGACGGTCAGCTCGATTTTGGGCCATGGGAACAGATTTTTTACGGGGAGTTTGACGGCAGGAGGCGGAAGAGGGTGTTGGTCAAGATTGTCGGAGAATGAGCCTGGCTGGCTGAGTTTTCAGTATCGGCTGAGAGCTGAGGGGAAGCCCCTCAGCTCTCTATGTTTTTAGAGGTATTTTTCCGGATAATGGTCAGAAGAAATTAATGACCGTATTGATCTGCGCCTGGGTCATACCATCGCGATACTGGTCGTCGTTCCAGAAATTGTCAACGATATCCAGTGCCGCTGCGTCGATAACGTCCGCCGTTGCTGTCGCATCGAGTGCTGTATCGTTGGTGTCGACGCCGTTCATGACGATGAAGTTGACAATCGTGACCGTATCCCCCGGATCGACAATGATGTCATATTCATGAGTGATGTCACCGCTGCCGTCGGCAGTGTCGAGAGCGCTGGCGCTTGTATAGGTCAAGTTGGCAGGGGCAACGTCCCCGAAGACCAGGGCGAAGTCTCGATCATTGCTGAACCCTGTCGGGTCAAGACCGGCATCAGCCGTTCCATCCCAGCCAGTTAAGGCCATACCGGCAGTACCAGGTGTTTCGTAGAGGATTCCATAGCCTTCGGAACCTAGCGTTGTCGCATAGGTTACGGTTTCGGTGATTTGAGCGCCAGTGTTGTTGGTGAAGGTATCGACCCAGCGGCCCCAGAGTTTATCGGGGGCGGTATAAAATGAGCGGATTACCGTCAGGCCGGCAATGAGCTCTGTGGAGCTGGTGAAGTTCTGATACTCTGCCGGTTCGTTAACTGTCCAGCCAGTGAGGTCGCCTGTTTCAAAGTCACCGTTGGTGATATAGGGAGTTGCCGCACCATCTGTGATTGTGATTGCATCAATCAGGTTCGGGCCGGTCCCGCTGCTTCTGATCTCGAATGAAAGGATTATCGTTTGATTGATGTAGGCATCCAGATTGATCGGCCCATAGGATGCGGATTCGCTGCTACTCACTGAGGCCAATGTCTCCAGAAGAGATCCGTCAGTTGCACTGCGAATCACTGCTCGCAGATAAGTCCCTGGCATTGCGAAAGCTCCGGAAGAAACATTCGCCTCCCACGACCAGCTCAGGGTGACGGGAGAGACTGCCCCCGCTAAGTCGACGCTTTGTGAGACCCGTCCGTCATAGACGTCGTTGAGGTAAGCCGAATTTAGCCCTTCAATCGCCGGATAATCTCCATTATTGTTGATGTTTCCTGTGACGCCATCAACCACGGCAGCGACTTTGACGCCATCTGTAGAGTCGAATGCTGGCGCACTGAAGTTAAGATCACTGTAGGTCTGACTTGGAAATGAACTGCCGATTGACAGCACCAGGGCACCGTCAAACTGATCATCACCACCGTCGCTCAAGGAAAAGTCATCACTGATGTCCCAGATGTTCGGCTGTCCGGGGAAATATTCAGAGGTATCGGTATCCTGCATTGTAACGGTTTGTCGAAAGATCGTGATCCCATGATTGCTGCTCGTGTTGCTGCTGTTGGTGATCGAACCGCCTCCGCCGCCTCCGCCACCACAGCTACTGATGATAACCAGGCCAAAGAGCGCAATAGAAGCGGGCATCAAGCGAAGGGACATTTGCCACATGGGGCACCTCCTCAGGTAGAAACGGTCGCTGGTGTGCATTTTCAGCATTTTTTATTTCCAGAGAGGTCGTCAGTAAACTGTAATCAAGTGTAATTTGAAAAGATTGATTGTCAATTTTGGAAGGTTGAATGGCACGTGAACGTATCTCGATTGTTCCGGTCAATATATTTCAGGTGCATGTCTTGTCTGTAGCTTGGTATTTTGATGAAACGCAAATGGGGGAGTTGAGGAAAATCAGGATGTTATCGGTTGAGTTCTGTCGGGATTTTTAACATGAGCTGGGTGTTACGATTTGGTAATAACGATAAATCTATAACATGTTGAAAAGATTGATGGCATTTTATTGGAGCGGTTTATGCATAGGTAGTTATTAAAATGAAAATGCTTGAAAGCCCTGGTGAAAGGAGTCTGACATGAAAAAGATACTATTGACACTTCTTGTTGCTGTATTCATGGGAGGTACAGCATGGTCTTATACCATTACAACTGCAGGAGATTACTACGGAACTGATGTCGGAGGGGTTGATATTTTTCTCGATAGCACAGGAACATTAGGCAGCAGCGATCCTGTGACTGAAACGGAATGGGTTAATCTGGTTCTGACATCCTATGGTGTCTCGACTTCGTACATCGGCAAGATGGAGGAAGACATCCCTTATTTTGCGACTGATGGAGAGGGGATTTTTGCCATCAAGCTGGATGTGGTTTCAGATTATTTTCTATTGAAAAAGAGCACTTACTGGGCCGCATTCGAAAACCTTCCATCATTGGAGTGGGCAGTATTTTCTGTGGGAGATCTTCCTGAGGATATGAATATTTCAGGTGACGATATGACTGTCAGTCATGTGACGGAATTCGGAGCTGCTCCGGTTCCTGAGCCAGCCACCCTGCTTTTACTCGGTGCAGGGCTTGTGGGTTTAGCGGTTTACAGAAGAAAAAGACACTGACAATTAAAATATAAGAAGCCTCGGCGAAATGTCGAGGCTTTTTGTCGAAGATTTTTACACAGGGCCTTCTTGACAAAGGGAGGTCCTGTTTTTATTTTTATTTATATGTTGCAGTTGCAACCTTATTTAGCGAGCGAATTTTCAAGGAGGAGTTTGAACATGTCTGACAAGGTGACAAGGGAAGAAGGCGCAATTTCAATCCATACGGAGAATATCTTTCCGATCATCAAGAAGTGGCTTTACAGCGAAAAGGAAATCTTTCTGCGTGAACTGGTTTCCAATGCCGTTGATGCGATCAGCAAGCTGAAAAATGTCAACCTGATGGAAGGGCTGCAGATTGCCGACGAATACAAGGTCGAGATCCGTATCGACAAAGAGGCGGGGACCCTGACCGTTGCTGATAACGGTATTGGCATGACCGCTGAGGAGGTCAAGAAATACATCAACCAGGTCGCATTTTCCTCAGCTGAAGACTTTATCGAAAAGTTCAAGGATCTGGAGGATAAGAACCAGATTATCGGTCATTTCGGTCTCGGCTTTTATTCCAGCTTCATGGTCGCCAACAGGGTTGAGATCAAGACTCTTTCCTATCAGCAGGATGCGCAGGCTGTTCACTGGCAGTGCGAAGGAACAACCGCCTACTCCCTCGATCCGATCGAGAAAGAGGGGCGTGGTACTGAAGTCATTCTCAAGCTGAACGATGACGAGAAGGAGTTTCTGGAGGCCGCCAAGGTCAAGGAAGTGGTCAAGAAGTTTTGTAACTTCCTGCCGGTTTCGATCACTCTGGAAGGGGAGGAGATCAACGACAAGAACCCGCTCTGGACAAAGAGCGCCTCGGAGATCAGTGATGACGAGTACAAGGAATTTTACCGCAAGCTCTATCCGTTCTCAGATGAACCCCTGTTCTGGATCCATCTGAATATCGACTATCCGTTCAATCTGAAGGGGATCGTCTATTTCCCGCGGCTGAACAACGAGTTTGACGTCACCAAGAGCCATATCAATCTGTACTGCAGCCAGGTTTTTGTTTCGGACAACACCCCGGAGCTGATTCCTGAGTTCCTGACGCCGCTGCAGGGCTGTCTCGACGCTCCGGATCTGCCGCTGAACGTTTCGCGCAGTTACCTGCAGAACGAGCCGCAGGTGCGCAAGATCCGTGAAGTCATCAGTAATCGTGTCGCAGCCAAGATTGTCGATCTGGCCAAGAAGGACGGTGAAGCGTTTGAACCGATCTGGGAGGATATCCATACCTTTGTCAAATACGGCATGATGCGCGAGGACAAGTTCTACGACAAGGTCAAGGATCATGTCATCTATACCTCGACCGGTGACAGCAAGTTCACCACACTGCCGGATTATCTCGAGCGGGCCAAGGAGAATCATGAAAACAAGGTCTACTACGCCAACAACGAGGCCGCCCAGTCCACCTACATCAAGCTGTTTAAGTCACAGGGGCTTGAGGTGCTGATTCTCGATGCAATGATCGACAGTCACTTCATCCAGTTTCTTGAGTCGAAGAACACCGACGTCAAGTTCGAGCGGGTCGATTCAGACGTCACTGAAAATCTGCTTGATCAGGATGCCAGCAAGAAGATTGTCGAGGGGGCTGACAACAAAACCAAGGAAGACCGCATCGAAGAGAGCTTCAAGAAGGCCCTGGAGGGAATCAAGGGGTTGTTCATTCGGGTCGAGACTCTCAAGGATGGCAGTGTCCCCGGTATGATTCTGCTCAACGAGCAGTCACGTCGTTTCAAGGAGATGACCCGGATGATGGGCAATAGTCCGGAGGCTGGTGATTTGTTTGCCGAACACACCCTGCTGGTCAATACCGCAAGCCCGGCCGTTGCCAAGGCTCTGGAGCTGGCGGAGCAGGGTGACCAGGAGACGGCTGATATGCTGATGGAGCAGATCTATGATCTGGCGATGCTCTCGCAGCAGTCGATGAATAAGGACAGGATGTCCGCCTTCCTCGAGCGAAGCAGCAAGTTGCTCGGATTGATCTGATACGCAAATAAAAAAGCCGGACGCGATGTCCGGCTTCTTTTAACTCGTTGCCATCCGGAAACTCCGGAGGGCAACGAGTAAGTTTTCAGATTGGAAACGAGAAATTTTTCGATATAGCAAGGAAGTCAAGGGGTTGCGCGGAGGCTTAGTAGTTTACGCCGCTATGGCGGAAAAGGGCCGTTTCCGGATGAAAACTAACTCAGGCGCCCTGTCTGTCTCAGGGCTTCGTAGAGGATGATCGCAGCTGAGTTGGCCAGGTTGAGGCTGCGCACAGCGGGGGAGAAGATCGGTATGCGCAGGCAGTGATCCTTCTCCTGCTCGAGCAGTTCGTCGGGCAGGCCCAGCGTTTCTTTGCCGAAGACCAGGAAATCACCTTCATTGTAGCTGATTTCCGTGTGGATTTTCTGCGCTTTTTTTGAAGCGAACCAGAAACGTCCCTGGGGAAATTCCGCGCGCAATTGCTCAAAAGAGTCCCAGCGATGCAGCTTGACCTGAGGCCAGTAGTCAAGGCCCGCTCTCTTCATCTGTTTGTCATCAAGAGAAAAGCCGAGCTTGCCAACCAGGTGGAGATGAGTACCTGTTGCCGCACACAAACGTCCGATGTTTCCGGTGTTGGGTGGGATTTCGGGCTCGATCAGTACGATATGAAAAGGAAAAGGTGTCGTCATGGCGCGGCACCTTATCACAAAGTCGCAAAGCTGAAAAGTATTGTTTTGTACTTGAACCAGTGAATGGATCATCAAATATAAGCACGTGCACTTCTATTTTGCGACCATTCACTGACTCAGGTAATAATCAGAGGATCTTATCGATCAGTCGATCAAGCTCTTCATTCTGATCATTGAAGCGTCTGCGTGGTCCGTCGTAACTGTAGTTGATTCTGCTTCTACGGAGTTTTCCCGAGTCGATGCTGACCCATCCGTCATTGCGTTTGAACCTGACAATGTTGTTGTTTTCGATGAGTCTGTCCAGGATAAACCCTTTGACAAGGTCGTGTTTTCCGTTTGTGTAAACAACCGGGATCAGCATGAAGGGGCTCCTCTCTGAGTTTGTTACAATCTACATCTTCGGGTACATATTAGCTCAGCAATATTTATACCCGGTAGTTAAATAATTAAAAATACTAGACTTAAGAATGGGAAGTTGTGAGGGTGTGCGTTTTGTCGGAAAAATTGACAGAAGGGTCAGCGGAGGACCGAGATCTGAACGGAGGATCCGCACTTTGAATTTGGAATCAGTTCAAGGCGGTTACGGATACAGGAGATACTGTCTTCGAGATGGTGGGTTACATACAGCAGGGTCGTCTTGCCATTATGGCCGATAAAATCGATCAGTTTGAGAATCAGGTCCAGATTGATCTGGTCGAGTCCCTGGCAGGGTTCATCGAGGATCAGCAGCCGTGGGTGCTTGATCATCGCGCGGGCGATGAGGACCATACGCTGCTCACCGAATGACAGCGCCTGAAACGGCTTGCGGGCCATCGCTTCAAGCTTGAGAATCTTCAGCCATTCTTCGGCGACTTTTTTCTGATCGAGCGAAGGGGGGCGATAGACCCCGATCGAGTCGAAGAAGCCGGAGAGCAACACGCTGATGACCGTCCCGCCGACCCGGAATTCCCGTTGAAAAGATGTTGAGATGTAGCCGATATCCTTTTTCAGATCCCAGACACTTTCTCCCTGACCTTTCTGGTAGCCGAAGATCTGGATATCGTTGGCATAGGCTTGCGGGTTGTCGCCGTTGATCAGGTTGAGCAGGGTTGTTTTTCCCGATCCGTTCGGACCGACGACAATCCAGTGTTCAAGTGGCATGACCTGCCAGTTGATGCCATTGAGAATGGGTTGATCGCGATAGCTGACCCGGACATCGCTCATACGGACCAACGGCTGATCCTTCTGAATCTCGATTTTCTGTTCAGGTAATTGTGGCAGCCGGTCTGGCAGGTTGGTCTGAAAGTGATGCATCCTGGCGATTTCAGGTGAGTTCAGAATCTCGTTCTTTGCTCCGGATTGAATCAATTTGCAGCGATGCAGATAGCCGATGTGGCTGACCTCGGCAAGGATCTCGTCAAAGCGGTTGAGGAGCAGGACGACCTGAATGCCGTGCTGCAGCAGGTCGCGAATGATCTCGATAACATTCTGGCAGGAAGCCCGGTCGAGTCCGTCAAAGGGTTCGTCCAGAACGATGAGCTGCGGCTTTTCAATCAGGGCCTGACAGATGACCGCCTTACGCATTTCTCCGGTCGAAAGAAACTTGATACCACGATCCAGCAGGGTCGAAAAGTTCAGCTTGGTGGCCAGACAATCGAGTTGCGAAGCCTTGTCTTCATGGCCGTGCAGGATGAAATCCCTGACGCCGGTGCCACTGTCGGCGCCCCCTTTGAATTCAGAATCATCGATATAGCGTTCATGGTCGAGGATTTCCGTAACCCGTTCAAAGGAGATAAATGCCGTGCTTTCCGGCAGGGTTGCGGTGCCGGAAAGCAGCTCGAGCTGAGAGCATAGCAGGCGCCCGAACGCGGTCTTGCCGCAGCCGTTGTGTCCGATGAAGGCCCAGCACTGATCTGCCTGGAGGGTCAGCGAAATCTCCTCCAGGCAGATCGATTTATGGATGCGGGCCGTGACCTGATTGAGTTCAATGGTTGTCATGGCGCGGGAGTATAGCAGAGTGCTTTGCCCTTGTGGTGATTTTTTAGCAGGCGGCAAGCGCTCCGTCTATGTCGGCGATGATGTCATCGATATCCTCGATGCCGACCGAGATCCTGATCATTCCCGGGGTGACGCCGGCGGCAAGCTGCTCTGCCGGTGTCAGCTGCGAATGGGTGGTCGACGCCGGATGAATGACCAGGGTTTTGACGTCACCGATGTTGGCCAGGTGGCTGGCCAGCTTGACGTTGTCGATGAACTTTTTGCCCGCTTCAAGCCCGCCCTTGAGTTCGAAGCTGACAATTGCCCCCTGACCTTTAGGTAGGTATTTCTGCGCGTTGGCATAATCCGG
This sequence comes from Geopsychrobacteraceae bacterium, assembly GCA_963676795.2. GTDB lineage: Bacteria > Desulfobacterota > Desulfuromonadia > Desulfuromonadales > Geopsychrobacteraceae. The sequence continues at coordinate 1,338,653 of CAXXTB010000002.1, forward strand.
ATGATCGACCAGTCCTGGATAGTTGACCGACTCAACATCAGAGTGCTCCTGGAGAAACCGCGCGACCTGCAGGGCATTTTCGCAGTGACGCGGCATCCTGACATGCAGGGTCTCAATCCCTTGCAGAATCTGGAAGGCGTTAAAGGGGGACAGGCATGGGCCCATATCGCGCAGCAGAGTCAATCTCATTTTCAGGATATAGGCCAGGTTGCCCAGTGCTTCATGGTAGACGAGGCCGTGATAGCTCGGGTCAGGGGTGGTGAATTCACTGAAGCGACCGTTTGCCCAGTTGAACTTGCCACTGTCGACAACAGCGCCGCCGATGCTCGTTCCGTGACCGCCGATGAATTTGGTCAGTGAATAGCAGACGATATCGGCGCCATGCTCAATCGGTTTGAAGAGTACCGGTGTTGCCACGGTATTATCGACAATCAGCGGCAGACCGTGATCATGGGCGGCCTTGGCCAGTGCTGCAAAATCATTGACGTTGTTATGCGGATTGCCGATGGTTTCGGTGTAGACCGCCCTGGTATTGTCATCAGCGATTTCAGCGATTTTGTCTGGTTCAGAGCTGTCGATGAAACGGACCTCGATGCCGAAGCGTTTCAACGTATGCTGAAACAGGTTATAGGTTCCGCCGTAGAGGGAACTGCTGGAAATGATGTTGTCACCCGCCTTGGCCAGATTCATGATCGCCAGGCAGATGGCCGAAGAGCCCGAGGCCAGGGCCAGGGCGCCAACTCCGCCGTCCAGTTCCGCAAGGCGCTTTTCGAGAACATCGGTGGTTGGATTCATCAGGCGGGTGTAGATGTTACCGAGTTCTTTGAGCGAAAAAAGATTGGCTGCGTGCTCAGCCGAATTGAATGTATAGGACGATGTCTGGTAGATCGGGACGGCACGGGAATTTGTTGTCGGATCGACAACCTGACCAGCGTGCAGGGCTAATGTTCCATCTTTGAACTGAGAATTGTTCTGCATTATACACCTCATGACTTTTGAATCTTTACATAAAAACACTACCTGTTCGGTAAAGAACTATCTATAGCAGTCTCGTTTTTGATCTGCAAGAAAAATGTCGACCAATTATGTCTTGATTATACCTGTATCTGTTGAACCATGTACTGGTTCAGGTTCTAAGTATACAAAAAAAAGGCTGCCCCCATCAGGAGCAGCCTTTGATTCTAGCGAAAAAAATAAATATCAGACGCGACTTGCATTCAAGGCCTGATCGACATCCCTGATCAGGTCGTCAATGCTCTCGATACCGACCGAGAGACGAATCAGGTCGGGCGATACGCCGGAGGCAATCTGCTGTTCTTCGCTCAGCTGGCGGTGCGTTGTGCTGGCCGGATGCAGGACACAGGAACGGGCGTCGCCGACATGGACGACCATGGCGATGATCTTGCAAGCCTCCATGAACCTGATTCCTGCCTCGCGGCCGCCCCTGATGCCGAAGGTCAGAACGCCACTTGTTCCTTTGGGCAGGTATTTCTGTGCCAGTTTGTAGCTTGAATGGCTCTCAAGACCCGGGTAATTGACCCAGGAAACGGCCTCATGCTGCTCGAGGAACTTGGCCAGGGCCAGGGCGTTGGAGCTGTGACGTTCCATCCGCAGGTGCAGGGTCGTCAGGCCGTGGTTCAGCAGGAAGGTATTCTGGGGAGCCGGTGTCACGCCGAGGTCGCGCATGTACTGAACGCGGGCCTTGATGATGTAGGCCATAGGGCCGAACTTTTTGGTATAGATAAGCCCGTGATAGGAGCTGTCTGGTTCGTTCAGTTCCGGGTATTTCTCGGCAGACCAGTTGAACTTCCCGCCGTCGATAATGACACCGCCGACGCAGGTGCCGTGGCCATCGATGTATTTGGTCGCGGAATGAATAACGATATCGGCACCATGCTCAAGCGGACGGCAGAGATAGGGGGAAGCCAGGGTGTTGTCGACGATCAGTGGGACGTTCATCTCTTTACAGAGTGTGCTGAACTTTTCAAAGTCGAGGACATTCAGTCCTGGATTGCCGATGGTTTCGGCAAAAACGCAGCGGGTTTCCGGACGGAAGGCTTTCTTCATCTCTTCAATGGAGCTCTGCGGGTCGATAAAGCTGACCTCGACACCCAGCTTGGGCAGGGTGTTGGCAAAGAGCGAGAAGGTTCCACCGTACAGGGTGCTCGCCGCGACCACATGCTGACCGCTGCGACAGATGTTGAGGATAGAAAGTGCAGAAGCGGCCTGGCCGGATGAGGTTGCCAGGGCACCGACACCCCCTTCGAGGAGCGCCATCTTTTCTTCAAAGACACCGGTTGTCGGATTGCCGATCCGGGTGTACATCGGATCGAAACTGTCCAGATCGAAGAGCTGCGCCATGTGTTCAGCGCTGTCATATTTAAATGTAGTACTTTGACATATCGGAGCTGTTCTCGGCTCTGCCGCTCCCGGGCGGTAGTTCCCCTGAACGGCCTGTGTTTCAATAGACCAGTCTTTCTGCATGTGATTCCTCCTTGCATAAGCCACTAAAGTTGCCGGATATTATCAGAATTGAATCAAAAGTCATAGCATACTTATTGAGGTCTGATTACCCATGGATTTTGTCCTTCTAGAAAATATCGTCAGCGAGCTTCAGCAGCAACTGGTTCCTGCCGTCGTGTCTAAAATTTATCAGCCTGATGCGGACCTGCTGATCTTCAAGCTCTGGAACGGGCGACAGAATTTGCGTCTGCTGATTTCTGTCGAGCCAGCAAATAGTCGAATCCATCTGAGTTGGCGTGACTGGCTGAATCCGGACCGGCCGCCCCGCTTCTGTCAGTTGCTCAGGGCGCGTATTGCCCGTATCGAATCTATTGAACTCGTCAATGAAGACCGGATTGTTCGGCTGAATTGTCTGGGGGATCGCGGCCCGTGCCGACTGATTGTTGAGCTGACCGGCAAGACGGGCAATATGGTTCTGGTTGATGCGAATGGATCGATTGTCGATGCACTGCACCGGGACAGGGGCGGGCGTCAGTTCCTGTCCGGACAGAGGTATCTTCCTCCGGAAAATAAGGGAAGTCGACCGGGAGAAGCGGTTCGCCCCGAACCCGGTACATTTGAGAGCTGGAGCCGTTATGCCGAAGAGACTCTTGCGGGCACAGATGAAATATCGCCGCAGGAATTTCATAAGCAGCTGCAAAATAGTGTCGGCAAGTACAAGAAGAAGCTTATCCGGCGCTTGGCTGAGATTGAAAAGGAGATGGGGCAGCAGGAGAATGCGGAAACCTATAGGCAGTTGGGGGATCTGTTGCTGGCCAACAGGCAGTATCTACAACGTGGCATGACGGAGATTGAGGTTGTCGATTATTTCAGCCCGGATGCTGCGGCGTTGCGCATCGAACTCGATCCGGTATTGACCCCGCAGGAGAACGTCGAACGTTATTATAAACGCCACCGCAAGCTGTCCAGGGGGATTGAACACAGTCTACGCCGTCATGAGGAGACGCAAAGCGAACTGGAATGGCTGGAGCAGCTTGAGTATCAACTGAACTCGGACCTGCAAAAAGCCGATCTGGAGGATATTGCCGAGGAGTTGCGGGCAGCGAAGGTCCTGCGGGAGAAGACATCTCTTCACCGGCGGCGGACAACCTCAGTGACCAAACCGAATGAAACCGTCTCGCCATCGGGTCTGAGGGTCATCTGGGGGCGCAGCAATCGGCAGAATGACCAGATCACGACCCGCATCCTCAAGTCGGGTGATCTCTGGTATCACGCCAAGGGGATTCCGGGCAGCCATGTTGTGCTGAAGTCTTCGGATCTGAATGCCTTTTCCGAGGCAGATCGCCTGTTTGCAGCGTCTATCGCAGCCGGCTATTCCAAAGGGCGCAATGATACAAAGGTAGAGGTTATTGAAGCTGAAGCCAAATCGGTAAAAAAATCAAAAGGGTACAAGCCGGGGATGGTGAGCGTAAAAGAATTTTCCAGTATCTGTGTCGAGCCGTACAGGCCTGAATAATTTTTTAAAAGGTGAAATTTTTTATTGCAAAGGCAAAATCCTTTTGCTATAAGTTCTCTCGCTTCAGCCGAAGTGGTGGAATTGGTAGACACGCTAGGTTCAGGGTCTAGTGTCCGTAGGGACGTGGGAGTTCGAGTCTCCCCTTCGGCACCAATAAATAAACAACCCGGTTACTTCAGTAATCGGGTTTTTATTTTCCCTTAGGGGGAGGAATGAAGCGTGAAACGCTATTTGAATGTCAGTGAATCACTAAAAAAATCGAATAAGCCGAAGTGGTGGAATTGGTAGACACGCTAGGTTCAGGGTCTAGTGTCCGTAGGGACGTGGGAGTTCGAGTCTCCCCTTCGGCACCAAATAAAACAAAACCCCCAGTTACGTTCAGGTAACTGGGGGTTTTGTTTTATTCAGTTTGCCGGAGACTCGAAGCGCAGCGAGCGCTGAATTTCCTTCGCATCTAAATTGCATCCTGTCTGATAAATAGAAGCGCCGCTTTTCCGTCGTCCTAAGTGGCGAAAGTACTCAGGTCTAAATGCCATCCCATCATCCTCAATCTGCTGTTGCTTTAAATTGGCTTTGTTTGGCTTCTTTATTGTATTTTCAATGACTGTTGGATGAAAAATTACCCTGATAATTCTGGATATAGCAATATTATATATGAAATGTTGTATTCTTTACCTAGGGCCGTGCAGGTTATTGTTCATGATGAATTAATCCTCCGGGGGTGAGTATGAGCGCTGATTACAATCTTTATCTGGTCGTACTGGCGGTCATTCTCTGTCTTCTGTCATTGTTTCTTTTTTTTCTTGTTCTTTCCTTAGGTCAAAAACTCAAGAAGAGCAGCACCGACCAGCCGGATTCCGTGTTGCTGGAGAGCCTGCCTATCCCTGTCTTTGTCAAAGGGACCGATGGCCGCTACGGTTATGTCAACCGTGCCTTTGAGGAGTTCTTTGAGACCCGTCGGGAACGGATTGTCGGAAAAAAGCCTAAAGACATCCTCTCCCGTCAGGACGCCGAGTTTGTCGCCCTGCAGGACTTTCAACTGCCGGACTCAGGGGGGGGAAGGACCTTTGAAAGTTATCTGACGACAGTTGGGGGCGAGACCTATAATCTTCTGCTGCGCAAAAAGACGCTGGCAGCCCCGGATGGCAGTATTGCCGGGGTGGCCGGGGTGATTTTCGATGCAACACATATCGCTGAGTATCAGAGCAAGCTGGAAGATCAGAGGTCGATGTTTCTTTCCGTTGTCGAGAACACCCCTGATATCGTTATCCGTTACGATGAACAGGGGCGCAGGACCTATGTCAACCCGGCATTCATCAAGTTTATGGGACTGGCAGAGGAACAGCTGGTCGGCAGCAGTCATTTTCCCATGTGGCGGGGCAGCCTGAGTGCAGAAGCCTACGCTGAGCGGATTCGTAATGTCCTGACTGGAGGTGAAAATTCTGTCTTTGAAATGAAGTGGACCGACGCACAGAATCAGCCGCATATCTATGAAGTTACACTTGTTCCGGAAAAGAACAGGGACGGGGAGATCAAAGGTGTGTTTGTCCTGGCCCATGACATCACGCTGCTGAAACAGATCGAGATGCATTATCGCAATCTGACCGATAACTGGCCGGAAGAAATCGCCTGTTTCGATCTGGACTGTCGCAGGACCTATGTCAATCCGTCGATGAAAAAATCGCTTATGCGACGGGGTGGCGATCTCAGTGAGCTGATCGGTACGAAACCGATTGAGTTTCTGCGCGGTAAGCCGGAAGCTGTCGAGTTCGAAAATAAACTCAAGGAAACTATGGAAACAGGGCAAATTATCGATTTCGAGAAAGAATGGCCCTATGATGACGAATCAGGGTTCCGCCATATCCGGATGGTTCCCGAATATAACATGTTCGGAGAACTGTCCGGCGTTTTTACCATTGCCAAAAACATAACGGTTGAGAAACGGGCTGAACTGGAGCGACAACAGAACCTGCTGTTCTTTGAGAGTCTGGATCGATTCAACCGTTCTGTTCAGCATTCGAATGATGTCGATCAGGTCATGCACGATGGCCTCGGCGCCCTGTTGCGGATCTTCGACTGTGATCGGGCGTTTCTTGTTTCCCCCCTTGATCCTGATGCCGATTTTTGCACAATCGAAATGCAGCGTTGCAACGCAGCGCGGAAGGTTGAGGAACTGACCCGCGAGGCGATCGCTGTTGATGATGTCCTGCGCAGGATGACGGAGCTGTTGCTCGCTTCGGATAAGCCTCTTCACTTCGGTTGTGGCAGTCCGCTTGATCTGGCTGCCAAATGGTTTCAGGTTCATCGGGTTTCGGAGCTGGCTGTTGGCCTTTATCCGCGGGTTGGGGAACCCTGGAAACTGGTTCTTCATCAGTGCGATTCCGCGCGTGTCTGGAATGAATTCGAAGTACGTCTCTTCGATGAGATTGGTAAACGCTTCTGTGATGCGCTGACAGCAACCCTGACTTACCGAAACCTGCAGAACAGTGAAAAATTCCTCGACAATATTATCGACAACATTCCGTTGACCCTCTTTGTCAAGGACGCAGAGCAGTTACGTTTTGTCCGGATCAACAAAGCCGGTGAGCAACTGCTCGGGTATGCGGAAGGGGAGATTCTCGGAAAGAATGATCAGGATATCTTCCCGCAAGAGCAGGCTGAACATTTCAGGCAAATAGATCGGCAGGTTCTGACTGGGCAACAAAAGGTCGCTGTGTCCGAGGAAGCCATGACCGACAGGGGCAACCGCCAGCGTATTCTGCTGACCAAAAAAATCGCGATTACCGATAAGCGGGGGCAGCCCGAGTTTCTGCTCGGCATCTCCGAGGACATAACTGAACTGAAAGAGTCGCAGAAGACCATTCATAAGTTCACCCAGGCTATCCTGCAAAGCCCCTCTCTCTTTGTTCTGCTGACCCCGGACGGGGTTGTCGAATTCGTCAATCAGAAGTATACCGACTTGCATGCTGTGCCCTATTCCGATGTCGTGGGGCGGCCGGTTACGAAGATCAGCGGTCTGGAGATCAGTGACGCGCTGTTCGGGAGCATCAAAGAGGCTATCCGTGTCCAGGGTATCTGGCGTTCGGAACGCAGTCGCGATGAGGGGAAGATCTGGGAATTGTTGCAGGTATCTCCTATCTATGCCGGCGGTCCAGCGGACCAGGTCATAAGTCATTATATTCTGACCATCAATGATATCTCCGATCAGAAGACTCTGGAAGATCAGCTTTACCAGTCTCAGAAGATGGAAGCTGTCGGTCAATTGGCCGGTGGTATTGCCCATGATTTCAACAACATGCTCGGGGTCATCCTGGGCCGAACCGATCTGCTACTGCACGGAGTGGGGGCGGAGAGCCCACAGCTTGAATCGATCCGGGAGATCAGGAATGCTGCAATACGTTCTGCTGAGCTGACCCGTCAATTGCTCGCTTTTGCAAGAAAGGAGACCGTCTCACCTGTTGTCGTCGATCTGAACAGTTCGGTCGAAAACAGCCTGAAGATGCTCCGGCGCCTGATTGGCGAGGATATCTCGCTCAAATGGCTGCCCGCCGAGCCGCTTTGGCCGGTCAAGATCGACCCTTCCCAGCTGGATCAGGTCCTGGCGAATCTCTGTGTTAACGCACGTGACGCCATCAGCGGGGTTGGTGTGATCACCATTGAGACAGGTAATCTGAGCATCGATGCCTCATATGCCCGCATTCATGCCGATTTTACCCCGGGTGATTTTGTCCAGTTATCGGTCAGTGACAGCGGCTGCGGAATGTCACCGCAGCAGCTGAACAGGATTTTTGATCCGTTCTATACAACCAAGAGGCAGGGGGAGGGGACCGGATTGGGGCTGTCGACCGTTTACGGTATCGTTAAACAAAACGGCGGTTTTATCAATGTCTACAGTGAGCCAGGACATGGTTCGCATTTTCGTATTTATCTGCCCAGGTCCACCGATGAAAGGGTTGCGGTGGCGGAAGCCGGATTTGCCGCGCAGATCCCTCGTGGCCAGGAGACGATCCTGCTGGTTGAGGATGACGAGACGATTCTTGAAACAGAAAAAGAGATGCTGGAAATTCTCGAATATCAGGTCCACGCCGCGGCGACACCCGGAGAAGCCTTGCGGATCGCAGAACAATTGGCTGGGGACATTCAGCTGATGATTACCGATGTCATCATGCCGGAAATGAACGGTCGTGAGCTGGCTTTGCAGATCAAGGAAAAATATCCGCATATCAGCATTCTCTTTATGTCCGGTTACACAAACGATATCATCGCCAGTAACGGAATCCTTGAGGAGAATACCTGCTTTATTCAAAAACCCTATTCGCTGGGGACTCTCGCCGAGAAGGTACGCGAAGCGCTTGACAGCAAGTCGTGTTCAGTGCCTCTGTAAATTGAATTCATCAGATCTTTTTTTGTGTCGCTAATTGACTCCGGCTGTTGCCATCTATTACAACAGTTACGGTATGTTATAAATCACAAGAACATGAATTGTATTGATGCTGATCTGCATTTTTTCCCGATAGATAACCAGAGGTTTTGTTATGACGCAAGAAAGTAAGCAACAGGTCGATATCGTTGTTGTCGGTCTTGGCCCGGCCGGTCTGCTCAGCTGCCTGTTGATGGGCCGTAAAGGTTACAGGGTCGTTGGCATTGATCGCTGGCCAGCTCCCTATCCGCTGCCGCGGGCCGTGACCATGGACCATGAAATCGCTCGTTTCCTCTCTTCCATCGGCATCAATGCCAACGATGATCCGGCCATCGAGTATTACGACGAACCTTACACCTGGCTCAACGGTGAAGATAATGTTCTGTTTGATATCGACTGGTTTTCCAGGGCCTCCGATGGTTGGCGCACCACCTACTGGTTCAATCAGCCGGATCTGGAGGATCGCTTGCGGGGTATTCTGACCTCGTTGCCGAATGTCGAACTGAAGCCGGGTTACGAGGTGACGGAGATGACGCAGGACGCTGAGGGTGTCAGCCTCTGTTATAAGGAAGTGCGTGTCGATGAGAGTGGCACCCGCACGGAAATTCTGGAAAACGGCCGTGAGGGCTGTCTGCGTGGCCGCTATGTTATCGGCGCGGACGGGGCGAACAGTTTTGTCCGAAAGTCAGTCGGTTATGACTATGTCGATCTGAACTTCTATGACGACTGGATCGTCGTCGATGTGACACCGAAGGTCATGCCGGAGTACCGTTCGGCCTATTTTCAGGTCTGCGATCCTAAGCGTCCGACCTCGGTTGTTCCCGGTGGCCCGGGGCGGCGGCGCTGGGAATTCATGGTGCTCCCCGGCGAAGATCCGCAGGAACTGGCCAAGCCCGAGAATGTCTGGAAGATGCTCGAGCCATTCGCTATGACGCCTGAGAATGCTCGCCTCGATCGTGCCGTCGCCTGGCGTTTTCAGGGTAAATACCTGGAGAACTGGCGCGCCGGTCGGGCCCTGTTGCTCGGAGATGCTGCCCATTTGATGCCGCCTTTTGCCGGAGAAGGGATGTGTGCGGCGGTCCGGGACGTCAACAATCTTGTCTGGCGTCTCGATCTGGTTCTGCAGGAGAAGGCGCAGATTCAACTGCTTGATGAGTGGTCGAATGAGCGGCGTGATCATGTCCGCTATTATATCGATTTTTCCGTCAACCTTGGTCGGATTATCTGTGTGACCGACTCGGATGAGGCCTCCGCCCGCGATTGTAAGATGCTGGCGGAACGTGCGGAAAGCCCTGCTCCGATTGCCCCGCATCAGGCCCGCCTCGGGAGCGGAACCTGGTACAGTCAGGACGAAAGATCGGGGCGGCCGAGCATTCAGGGTGTTGTCGCCTATAAGGGGGGGACGGGACTTTTTGATGATGCTGTCGGACGCGGCTGGTTTCTGCTGGTAAAATGCGGCGCAGAACAGCCGTTCAATGATGAGCAGTTACGCAAGTTCTCTCTGATCGGCGGTCAGGTTGTTACAGTAGGCCCTCGTGGCAGTGGTTCAGATGTTATTGATCTGGAGAATACCTATGGGGGCTGGATGGATGAGCAGGGGATCGATTATCTCCTGATCCGGCCGGACTTTTTTGTCGCTGCCACCGCCCGGTCTGCTGATGAGTTGCGTCATGCTTTCGAGGGAATATCCGGGTTTATCTCCGAAAAGTAATGACAACCTCAGCTTTTCGATTGTTGTCAGGATGGCTTTTCGGCGGTCTCTGACGTTTTCTCATTTACAAAGGATTGGAATCGGCTTATGGCGACTGTGACGAATGATCTCGCTAGGAAGCGTGTATATGTAATCTCGGATGGTATTGGCCAGAGTGCAACGACCATCATGGAAGCCTGTCTGATACAGTTCAATGTTTCGGCCTCGATGTTGCGGGTTTTTTCCAGGGTCACCGATCCGGAAAAGATTAAAGAGATCATCAATAAGGCAAAAGAGAAGGACGCTTTTGTCGCGTACACGATCGCGAGTACTGAGAACCGAGAGCTTGTCCATCAGCTCTGCGAGCGTGAAGGTTTGTTGCATCATGATATCCTCGGTCCGCCGATCGAGAAACTTTCGAGCTATCTTGGCAGCGTTGCCCAGGAAGGCGCCAATCTTCTGCGGCGGGTCGACAGTGATTATTTCAAGCGGATCGATGCTATCGAATTTACGATGAAGTACGATGACGGTCTTGATGCCAAAAAGGTCGCTGAAGCGGACATCATTATCCTTGGTCTGTCCCGGACATCCAAGACTCCTACGTCTTATTTTCTCGCGCAACAAGGCTATAAAGTCGTCAACATCCCGATTGTTCCTGAGATCCCGATCCCGAACGAAATCTTCGAGGTGGACCAGAACCGGATTGTTTGCCTGGTGATGGATTCCGAAGTCCTGCAGAAAGTCAGAAGTGCCAGAGTCAAGAACTACAAGACCAAAAGTAACTATACCGATTTGATGCGTATTTTTAACGAGATGGAAATGGTTTACGAGCTGCTCAAGAAAAATCGCAAATGGCATGTTGTCGATACGACAAACAAGTCGGTCGAAGAGACAGCGCGGGAGATTACGGCAATGATCTTTGGGCAGGCTCAGGATTACTGAGCCAGTACTGCTTCATCATAATGCGGTTCTGCCCATTAGATAAGCGCAGCTTATCTAATGGGCAGAACCGGAAAGACTCCGCGGGGCGGAGTTTTGATTGATAAGTCCTTATCTTTACTCATGCTGGTGCGGAACGTCGCCGTGGATATGGGCATGGGTGTGCTGATGCAGTGATACCTGCTGGTCAGTGTTGATCCGGCCGTTGCTCAGGGCGTAGATTTTTTCGGTGACGCGGTCGAGAAAGTCAAAGTCATGCGAGATGATGATGTAGCTGATCTTCAGCTCGGAGAGGATGTGCTGAAAATTGGCGCGCGTTCTTTCATCCAGCCCATTGGTCGGCTCATCCAGCAACAGCACTTCCGGCTTCATCGCCATCAGGGTCGCCAGTGAGACCAGTTTCTTCTCGCCGCCGGAGAGGCGATGGGTCAGGCGCTCTTCAAACGTCTCCAGACCAAGCAGTTTGAGTGTTTCCCTGGCCGTCTCTCTGGCCTGTTCAGGGCTGAAACCAAGGTTGAGCGGTCCGAAGGCCACATCTTCCAGAACCGTCGGGCAGAACAGCTGATCGTCGGCATCTTGAAACAGCAGGCCGATTTTTCTTCTGGCGCCGACAAAGTCCTTCTCACTGCTTAACGGCTTGCCAAAGGCTTCTATCCGGCCGCTGGCGGCTTTGAGCAGGCCGACGGCGAGATGGAAGAGGGTGGTCTTGCCGATACCGTTCGGGCCGGTCAGGCCGATCGTTTCCCCCTTGTGCAGTTCAAAGTTCAGGCCATCGAGGATAACCCTGCCGTCGGGATAGGCAAAGGAAATATCGGAAAATTTCAGAACAGGTGTGTTTGCCATTCGATACCAGTCATGAGCAATACAATAATGACAAAAGTGCCGGCCCAATACCAATCCTGCCGACGCAGGGCCAGCTGCTCAAGGCTGTAAAAGCGTCCCTGAAAACCCCGACAGATCATTGCCTTGTGAACCTGGTCCGCACGCAGGTAAGAACGCAGAAAGAGCATGCCGACCAGGTAGGCGTAGGTGCGGTAGGTATGCACGTTGGTGCCGGGAATGAAGCAACGCAGTTTGATCGCGTTCTCCAGACGGCGGTATTCCTGCTCAATAACGAAGATGTAACGATAGCAAAAGAGCAGCAGATAAACCAGTTTTTCCGGAATTTTGAGCTTCTGCAGGGCGTAGCCGATAGTAGCGACCGAGGTGGTTGCAGTCAGACTCATGAACAGCAACAGCAGGGTTATTGCCTTGATGGAAATCTGGCCGCTCAGGGTCAACCCTTCCAGGGTCAGCTGTAGCGGGCCCAAAGCGACCAGTGCACTGCCTTTGATGGTGAAGGGGAGGGCAATCCACAGAAACAGCAGAAAACCGCAGGCCGGCAGCAGCCGTTTCAGGACCGTGGCCGGCTTGAGAGTGGTCAGGCTGATCATGGTCAGAGTGATGACAAGTGCGAAGCAGAGGCTGCTCCAACGATAGGAGAGTGCAACCGCGAAGGAAAAGACGACGACAAAAATAACCTTCAGGCGGGTGTCGATACGCGCCAGACAGCTGTCGGTGAGAATGGTAGTCTCATTGATCATAGCGGTTGATTCTCTGTGCCATGTTATTTGCGCCGATAGCGGACCCAGGCGGCAATGCCCATCAGTCCGCAGATGTAGCCGATACCGGCGATGATGTCGTGCACTGACGGACCGGGTTGTTGCAGGTTGGCCAGCGCCGAGTTGACCGGTTTGAGTTTGCGTTCCATGATCCTGTCGACGATCTCTTCGAGCTGCCTTTGATCCATCCGGGAGCTGTCCCTTTGCTCCGGCTGGAGAGTTGGAGTCTCTTTTTTAGTTGGCTTGGCAGTGCTCTCCAGCGCGTCAGCGTCGATCTCGCTCAGGGGGATGTCCCATTCAGCGCGATGGCCCATGGTGGCGATAAGCACAACCTTTAGAGCTGTTTTTTGAGGGATCGTAAAGGAAAATTCACCGTTTTCATTGGTTGTCCCGTTAAGCAGCAATCTGGCGTTGTCATCGTAGACCTCGATTGTGCCCTTGTTGACCTTGGTGCCGCCAGCGAATTTGCTCTGGGTGTGGACCGTCCCCTCTTCAACCCAGGCGAAAACATTGACCCGGTGGGCCTGGGCTTGCAGCGGCAGCAGAAGGACAAGGCAGATCAGCAAGAACAGTGGAGTGATGAGCCTGAGTTCGAAACGGTTAGCGATCATGAGCTGATTGCTCCTGTCTGTGAATGGTGAAGATTTCCGGCTGGACCTTGGTTAAAAATGCAATGCAGAACGCCGTGATGATTCCTTCGATCAGCATGATTGGCAGATGGGCGGTCACCAGCAACAGGGCAACTTCTAAAAAATCCTCATTGGCAAAGACCAGGGCAATAGCTGCCAGCAGGCCGGCCAGCAACACTCCGAGCAGTCCGCTGCAAAAGGCCGCAGGCAGGCGCAGCTGTGGTTTCAGCCTGATGCCGAAACGGAAAGCGTAGCAGGCCACAACTGCAGGAACAGCCATGACAACCGTATTGACACCAAGAGTGGTGATCCCGCCGTACTGAAAGAGAACAGCCTGCAGCAGGAGGGCAACCAGAATCACGGGGAAGGCGCTCCAGCCGAGCAACAGACCAACCAGGCCGTTCATGATCAGATGGACATTCGATGGTCCCAGCGGCACATGGATCAAGGACGCGACAAAGAAACAGGCGGCAAGAATTCCGGCCTGGCCGGTCCGGTCGAAATCAAGTTTTTTCAGCCCGATCGCCGTTCCGGCAACGGCAATTGCGGCTCCGCCGATAAGCACCGGAGCATTGAGGACTCCTTCAGAGATGTGCATCTGTCGCCTTCTGCTAATAAAATGCCGGATCCCCTGGTGTAGAATCCGGCATTGGATCGTTTATGTGAACTGTTACCTGGTTTGCCAATCGCTGAATTCTACCCACAGAACCGCACCAAGTTCCACATCTTTTTCAACGCCGTCATGGATGATTGTCTCGTCAGCGGTATTCAGAGCGGCAAAACCCCACCAGCCCGCCCTGGGCGGAGTGTAGGTAAAGACCCCGTTGGCATCGGCTTTGACGACCTGGGTGATCATGTATTCGGTTGGGGCCTCTGTCGCACCGTCACGATTGTAGAATTCGACCTCGACTTCGGCAAAGGGGACAACCTCGCCATCGAGTTTGACAATTCCCTGAAAGCTGTTGCCGGCATAGAGTCCGAAGGGGCGGGTCAGCGGGACGATTTCAGTCTTGAGGCCGAGCTCAGCATCCCAGCCTTCTTCATCACCGAATGCAGCAACGACCGTTTTTGTGTAATGGATGATGAAACAGTCCTCGGCCGGTTCCCAGTAGGGTTTTGGCTGCATATAGAACTGGTAGATGCCCGGGCGCTTAACCGGGTAGTCGAGTTGCCAGCTTTTCTGGCCCATGATCTTGACCTCGCTGAGCTTCTTGAGCAGATCAGTTGTCTGGCCATTGCTGACGACGCTGAAGACCTGTGGTTGCTCGAGGTTCATGCCAGCGCCTTCAAAGGGATGTGAAAATGAGGCTTCGATCCGGACCGTTCTGGCATCGTTCTGCATGACCATTGAATCCGACGGAATCAGCATGCCGAAATGGGCTGAGGCTGTAGTTGCCTGTGTCAGACAGAACAGGGCTGCGATGATAAGAAGATTGAAAGGTTTGAACATGTAAGCCTCCGGTAGATTTTTGTCTGCTTGCAATTCATGAGTGTGAGACAGAAAAGCATATTCGTGACAAAAAGTGAATACGAAATTTAAATACGTGCTACCGGGCTGTGTCGTAATTGCTTGTGGGGGGAAGGCAGTCAGGGTCAGCCCAGGCTTTCCCCGCTCGATGTAATAACCAGTTTGCCGTGTTTGACGCCGCGCGTGCCGATCATCTCGTCAGCCATCTGCCTGACGGTCCGGCTGCGCCCCTTGACGACAATGACCTCAAGACAGTTTTCCGCATCGAGGTGGATATGCAGGGACGAGAGGACCGATTCGTGATGACTGTGCTGATGGTGAGTCAGCTGCTTGGCCAGTTCGCGGGTGTGGTGGTTGTAGACCAGGGTGATGGTGCCGATGATCTCTTCATCGTCTTTGCCCGCCTGTTCCTCAATCAGTGCTTTGCGGATCAGATCGCGGATCGCTTCAGATCGGTTCATATAGCCCTTGTCGGCAATCAGGTCGTCAAACTGCTGCAGGAGCTGGGTGTTGATGGAGATTCCGAAGCGGGTCAAATCTGACATGGGGGCCTCTTTGGCTGAAGTCAATTTTTCCGGTCATGCATGAGTCTGGTTTGAAGCAACAGTCATTTCTATCTCATAAAACGTCTGTGGTGTCCATTGCTTGGGAACAATTTGTGGTTATGCCGGAGAGGAAAAAGCGAGACAGCGGCAGAGCTCTTGTCATTATGGCGTGAGCACTGCCGCTGTATTTGGCCTGGTGCGGGAGAGCAGGACTCAGTTGCGCTGGGGCTTGATCCGTTTTTCATAGATCTCGACGACCGGGTGGGTGGCCTTGAGGTAGTTGCCTGCGGTCAGGTTGGCGTCGGTCAGGTTCATGGCGCAGCCCGGGCAGGCAGTGAACAGTTGACTGAAGCCGCGCTCCTTGATCTCGGTCGCCTTCTTCTTGCCTAGCTCCCGGGTGTGCGGATAGTTCTTCAGTGAAAAGGTTCCGCCAAAACCGCAGCAGCTCTGATTCTTTAACGGCTTGAAGTCGGTGATGAAGTTGTTCGCTATAAACTTCTGCAATATCGGCGCTTTTGCGCCATTGTAGTGGCAGGGGACATGGAGTGACGAGCTGCCGGTCAGTTCGATTTTGTGTTCAAGCTGAATGTTGAGAACCTCCGCCATAAAAACGACGATATCCATGACCCGCTTGTTCTTCTGCCGTCCGGTCTTTTTTTCAGCCAGGGACCCCAGACCATATTCGCAGGTCGGGCAGCACATCAGGATGGTATCGGCATCCTCTATCGAATCGAAGTAGTCGAAGTTTTTTCCGACCTGTTCGCGATAGAGCTCCAGCTCGCCCATGGTCGCCGAAGGAATGCCGCAGCAGTTGTTGGTCTTTGGAACATAGACCGAAACACCGTAATGGAGCAGGGTCTCGATCATGGCGATCCCCCAGTGCACGTAGATCAGGGTCGTTGCGCAGCCGGGATAGAAAATGACCCGCTGTTTTTCGTCTTTGGCCTGGTTGAATCCGCCGTAGAGCTTGGTCAGGGCCTTGGATGGCATGTCAGCAATGTGGCGGTCAGCCATGTCGCCGAGCATGGGCGAGAGTAGCGCTCCGGCTTTGAAAATACCATCGTCGATCTTTTTGTTGCCAAGCCGCAGACCGATATGGAAGAGCGGGCTCAGGGCTGCCAGCAGCTGCGGATTGCCCATGGCCGTTTTCAGGATGGCTTTCTGCCAGAGCGGCAATTTTTTGACCTGGCGGATGATTGCTTTGCTTTTGAGAAAGATCTCGTCGGTTGCAACGCCGGATGGACAGTTGGTCTTGCAGCGTCCACAGAGAATGCAGTAGTCGAGATATTCATAGATTTCATCGGCTCTTTCCAGTTTGCCCTGGGCCAATGCTTCGATCAGGAAGATCTTGCCGCGTGCCACGGTCGATTCGTTCAGGTCCTTCTTGTATAGCGGGCAGACCGATTGGCAGGTTCCACAGCGGCTGCATTGGATCAGCATCTCTTCCAGGGCTTTGAGGTCGGCAATACATTGCGACAGATTATTCTGATTCATAAGCAGATCCTTAAAGCGCCTGTTTGTGCGGGTTGAGCAGGTTCTTGGGGTCGACGCCAGCCTTGATCGATTTCATGTAGTTAATGGTGCCTTGGCCAACTTCGTCAACCATGAAGCTCTGTTTCGCCAGGCCGATTCCATGCTCGCCACTGCAGGTGCCGCCCATTTCGAGGGCTGCGGCAAACATGTCGGCAACGGCAGCGTGTACACGTTCCATTTCCGCTTCGTCCCGTTTGTCGCAGAGGATGGTCGGATGCAGGTTGCCGTCTCCAGCGTGGCCGAAGGTGCCGATAACCAGGTCGTGTCTGGTCTTGATTTCATCCAGAGCCTTGAGGAAATCCGGAATCTTGGTTCTCGGCACGGTAACGTCCTCGAGGACCAGGGTCGGACGCAGGCGGGCCAGAGAGGAGAGCGCCTTGCGCCGGCCTTCCCACAGGGATTCGCGCTCTGCAGCCGTCTCGGCGACAGTAATCTTGCCGTTGTTTTCAGCGCAGATGCGCTGGACGATGGCGTATTCCTCTTCAACAACGGCCGGGTGTCCGTCGACTTCAAGCAGCAGCAGTGCGGTTGCGTCGATCGGCATGTCCGCTCCGGTTGCTTCATGGACGGTCCTGATCGTGAAGTTGTCCATCAGTTCCATGGTCGCCGGCAGAACGTGGCTGCGGATGATGCCGGAAACGGTATTGCCGGCGTCGATCATATCATCAAACGAGACCAGCATCGCTTTGTGGGCCTTGCTTGGCGGAACCAGTTTGAGGATACACTCGGTAATGACGCCAAGCTGGCCTTCGGACTGGGACAGCAGTCCCGTCAGGTTGAATCCGGTACAGAGTTTGACCGTTTTCCCCCCCGCCTTGACGATATTACCGGCCATGTCGCAGAAGGTTGCGCCCATAACGTAGTCTTTGGTAACGCCGTATTTGAGGCCGCGCAGGCCGCCGGCATTCTCGGCGATATTGCCACCGATGGTCGACATCTTCTGTGAGCCCGGATCGGGCGGGTAGAAGAGGCCGGCCTGTTGAACTGCCTCGGCAAATTCAGCGGTTATGACACCTGGCTGGACGACGGCATACATATCGTCGGTATTGATTTCAAGAATCCTGTTCATCCTGGTCATCAGGATAATGCAACCGCCGGCCACCGGAATTGTCGAGCCCGCCAGGTTGGTGCCGGAACCACGGGTGATCAGGGGAATGTCATGTTCCGAGCAGAGCCTGCAGATTGCCGCGACCTCTTCGGTGGTTTCCGGCCTCACGACCAGGTCAGGAAGGACCGGATCTTCAACCGAGGAATCAAAGCTGTAAAGTACCAGATCGCTCGGTTGATCCCAGTAGTCGTTATCGCCGACAATGGCCTTGAAGCTATTCAGAACAGATTTGGCAATCATTCTTTTGCCCTTTCTTGGTGTATTGCTGTCATGTTACCGGACGCTATGGAGTTGTCCTCAGTCAGGCTCTTTCGACCAGTAAACTTGCATAATGCAGTTAGGATTTGGAGCTACTTAAATTGGCGGTGGCTTGCTTCCGCTGGTCTATTTAGTGTTCAGGTGGACGGTAAAGTGGTCAGACCAAACACATATAGGTGTAATGTATGAGCTGCTATGAAGTCAAGCATTTTTAAAACTGTGTATCCATCACGTAAAAGACTGATAAATCGTCATTATTATGTCATTGGCCGGGAAAATTGCGCGGTAATTCATTGGGAAATAAATAAAATGGTAATGCCATTTTATTTTTGTGTATCTTCAATCGGAAAATCTGTTATTGTGCCGTTGTGACCTGCCCGGTGTATACCCTGTGTCGGTTGTAAGTGACCTGAATTGTGTGCAAAATTGTGCATTTTGTTCGTTTTGCATGGTTTTTTTACAGGTTTAGAATGCTTTTTAGGTTTCGATTATCTGGCCGGTTCTTGAGTTACTGAACGCGCCTTCCGGCCTGTTTGTATATCTGTCTGACAGGAGTTAATGTATGGCTATAATCATGTCTCTTTTCCCGATTGTTCTGCTGATCTGGTTGATGACAAAAAAGAACAACATGCCGTCTTTCAGGGCGCTGCCACTGGTTGCTCTGCTGCTCTATCTGGTTAAGCTCATTTATTTCGATTTTGACGCGAACCTGGTCAATGCCACGGTGATCAGTGGTCTGCTCTCGGCCTGGGTACCGATCACAATTGTTTTTGGTGCGGTTTTTCTGTTTAAGACCATGGAATACACCGGAGCTATGGACATCCTCAGGACCTGGCTGAACGGGATCACAACCAATAAGGTGGCTCAGGCCATGATTATCGGTTGGGCTTTCGCTTTTCTGATAGAGGGGGCGTCAGGTTTTGGAACTCCTGCAGCTATTGCGGCTCCGATCCTGGTCGGGCTCGGTTTTAAACCGGTCCGGGTTGCTATCCTCTGCCTGATCATGAACTCTGTTCCTGTTCATTTCGGTGCGGTCGGTACTCCTGGTTGGTTTGGTCTTGGTATCGGTGCCAAACTGACCGATCCTGAACTGCTGATTCTTGGTCAGAAGGCCGCGATTATTCATACCGCTGCTGCGCTGGTTATACCGGTTATTGCTCTGGTCTTTGCCCTTGAGTGGAAGGTTGTCCGTCGTAATCTTGTTTTTGTCTATCTGAGCATTATCGCGACCATGGTTCCTTACCTGGTTTCGGCTTTCTTCAGCTTTGAATTTCCTTCAATTGTCGGCGGTGCTATCGGAACGGTGGCGTCGATTATCTTTGCCGTTATGGGCTGGGGCCTGAATAAATCTGACGGTGAAACCATCCATAGTGAAATTTCCATCGGCAAGGTTGTTGTGGCCTCCTTTCCGCTATGGGGGACTGTCCTGCTGTTGCTGGTTACCCGCATCAAGGCATTCGGGCTGCTGCCGCTGCTGAAAAGCACCTCGCCGCTGTTTGATCTCGATCTCGGTTCTCTCGGCTCTCTTGGCGTGACCAAGGCATTGGTCATCAATGTCGGTCAGATCTTCGGAACTTCGGTCAAGTTTTCCTACCAGGCACTCTATGTCCCTTGTCTGATTCCGTTCATCCTGATTTCGGTGATTGCCTTTCTCGTCTTCAGGGCCAAGGGGCAGGTTATTGTCCGGGTCACGAGTGAATCTGTATCGCAGATGAAAAAACCCACCCTTGCCCTGCTCGGTGCGCTGGTTTTTGTCCAGTTGCTGAAGCTCGGTACCGCAGATATTCAGCCTAACACCCTGATCATCGGCAATGCTTTCGCCCATGTCTTTGGTGGGGCCTGGTCTTTCCTGGCTGCTTATCTGGGGGCCCTGGGTGCATTCTTTTCCGGTTCCAATACGGTAGCAAACCTGACCTTTGGCGGCATTCAGGCGTCTATCGCCACTTCGTTGGGGCTGGATAAGCTGACGATCCTGGCGATGCAGTCAGTCGGCGGCGGTATGGGGAATATGACCTGTATCCATAATATCGTTGCGGTCTGTTCTGTTCTCGGTCTGGCCAATTCAGAAGGCTTTATCCTGAAGCGCACGGCCATTCCGATGGTTATCTATGGAATTATCGCCGGTATTGTCGGTTCCGTACTGCTCTGGATTGCTTAGGGAAATTATTTCTCTTTCTGGCTTTTGCGTAAATTAAAGGCAGTACATGTTGTTTCGGTGACTTGTGCTGCCTTTATCGTTTATGTATAACAGGTCATGTTGCAATTACAGGAGAGGTCCATGTCCACAGTATTCAAGCCGATTCAGCCCAAAAAACTCTCGGAAGAGATTGTTGATCAGATCCGCGAGCTGATTGTCAGCGGTTCGCTCGGACCGGGAGAGAAGATCCCATCGGAACGCGAGCTCGCCACTCTGCTGGGGGTCAGTCGCCCCTCAGTCCGCGAAGCGATCATGGTTCTTGAGGCACTGGGCTATCTGGAATCGCGCCAGGGGGGAGGGACCTTTGTCCGGTCGATGGCTGACGCAGCGCTGGCGGATCCCTTGACGTCGATGGTTGAGAGCAGGGATCCTCGTGCTCTGCTCGCGCTGACGGAGATCCGCATCGGCCTTGAGGCCTGGTCGGCATATCTTGCCGCCAAGCGGGCAACCGTTGATGACATCGCACGCTTACGCAAGCTTTATGCGGTGATGGAAAAGCAGGCTGTTGACGGTGGCTGGGATCCGGAGGTCGATATCCAGTTTCACCTGACAATAACGGCTGCCACGCACAATACGCTTCAGGTTCATATCCTTGATACGGTGCAGAATCTCTACAAGACGACCATCATGGTTGCGCTGGGTGAATTCTACCGCAAGGAAGGGTATATCGAGCTCCTGCTCGAATTTCACCGGGAGATCCTTGAAGCAATCGAAGCGCGTGATGCTGAGAGGGCCCGCCAGGGGATGTTGCGCCATCTGACTTTTGTCGAAGAGCAGCTGGAGTTGTTTCTCGACCGAGGGCAGGAGTGAAATGGTTCAGAATGCCGAAATATGAAAAAGGAGCAGTCAGCGACTGCTCCTTTTTTTGTTGAAGGATACTATTTCATGCTGCATCCGGTTTCGGCAACCGGAACAACAGTGACGTCAGCCGGGACCATTGCAGCTTCACCAACGAAGACATGGTCAAAGTATGGCTGGTCTTTGACCATGGTTGCAACCCAGGCTGGCTGGATGGTCTGGTGGTCTTCGGCACGCATGAACATTTCGCCACCGACCCCTTTGTAGGTCAACCCTTCCCAGGCTTTAATAACCTTGTCGACATCATCGGAACCGGCTTTTTTGACCGCTTCGGCCCAGAACATGATCGATGCGTAGGATTTGCCGTTCAGGCCGGTCGGGTAATAGCCCTTGTCCTTGTGGAACTGCTCGACAAAAGCTTTGTTTTCCGGGGTCGGAATGGTGATCATGTAGGAATCGCCGGTTGCGTTGCCGGCAATGGCGTCGTCATCAGCAATCCCTTTGACCAGGAACGGATCGTTCAGGTAGTAGGAAACGACCTTGGCCTTGAGGCCGAGGGATTTGCCCTGTTTGATCAGCAGGGTCAGGTCGTTGCCCCAGTTCGGGGAAAAGATCATTTCTGCACCGGATTCTATGATCTGGCTGACATAGGGAGCAAAGTCCTTTTCGCCGATTTTGTGAAAGATCGGGTTGATGATTTCGACATTGGGGTTGAGTTCCTTCAGCTTCTTGTTGAAGGCGGCGACCGCTTCATGACCGAAAGAGTAGTCCTGGCCGATGGCGATGACCTTTTTCGCTCCGCTTTGAGCGACCCAATAGGCCAGGGCGTAGGAGTGGTTGTCGGTGTTCAGGCTGGTGCGGAAGAAGTTGCGTGAGCATTTTTCACCGGTCAGGCTGGCTGCGGCCATGCCGTAGGAGATCATGATGCCGCCATTTTTCTCAGCGAGGACTGACATGGCAGCGCCGACCGAACTGCCTGAACCGCCGGCAAAGTATTTGACGTCGTCTTTGAGAATGAGCTTGCTGGCTTTCCGGGTGGCACTGTCCGGTTTCATTTCGGAATCGATGGCAATAACCTCGATCTTTTTACCGAGCAGGCCGCCCTGAGCGTTGATGACCTCAGCCGCGTATTCGGCACCGGCAAAGTAGCGATCGCCCGTGTCTTTGAAGGTTCCCGAAAGTGGTTCGACGATGCCGATCTTGATGGTTTTGGCCGCAAAGGCAGGAACTGCTGCAATTAGCAGTGCCAGCGTGGCCGTAAGCAGGACGGAACTCAATTTTTTCATACTGCTACCTCCCTTGATAAGTGTGTGAATCAGACCTCCAGGTATGTCTTGCGAATATCCTCTGCTGCGTGCAGAGCATCTTTATCCCCTTCAAAAACGATCTTCCCTTTACCCATGACATAAAAACGGCTGGCGACCTTGATCGCCGCCTTGAAGTTTTGTTCGACCATCAGGATCGAGACACCCGACTCAAGAACGTGGGCGAGCATGTCAAGAACGTCCTTGACGATCAGTGGCGCCAGCCCCTCGGTCGGTTCATCGATGAGGATCAGTTCCGGGTTGCCCATCAGGGTGCGCGCGACAGTCAGCATCTGCTGCTCGCCGCCGGAGAGGTGGGCACCCTTGTTCTTGTAGCGTTCCTTGAGGCGCGGGAAAGCTTCGTAGATCCGTTCCAGGTTCCACTGGGGACCGGAGCCGATCCCCTTCTTGATACCGATCTGCAGGTTCTCATTGACGGTCAGGCTTTTAAATATGCGGCGTTCCTCGGGAACAAAACCCATCCCCAGACGGGCGATGGCAAAGGGGGGCTTGCCGGCAACATCCGCACCTTTGAACAGCACTTTGCCCGAACGTGGCGTGACCACGCCCATGATGCTCTTCAGGGTTGTCGATTTGCCGACACCGTTACGCCCCAGCAGGCAGACCATCTCGCCGGATTTGATCTCAAGGGTCACGCCGTGCAGGATGTGGCTTTTGTCGTAGTAGCTGTGGATGTCATCAACCTGTAACAGCATTTATTCCTCCTCGCCCAGATAAGCATCTTTGACGCGTTGATCGTTGCGAATCTTGTCGGGGGTGTCCGACGCCAGAATGGTGCCGTAGTGGAGCACGGAAATGGTGTCGGCCAGGGTGAAGACGACATCCATGTCGTGCTCGATGATCAGCAGACTCTTGTCGACTGTGACCTTCTGGATCAGTTCGATCGCTTCAGCTGTTTCCTCGCGTGTCATACCGGCCGTCGGTTCATCGAGCAGAATCATCTCCGGTTCGGTCGACAGGGTCACACCGATCTCAAGAGCGCGTTGCTGACCATAGGAGAGTTCTCTGGCCGTGGTATCGGTGACCTTTTCCAGGCCGACCTCCTCGATGATTGCCCGCGTCTTGTCGCAGATCTCCTTGTTGCTGGTCGGTGACTTGAAGAAGTTGTAACGCATCCCGTGGTGGCAGCGTACGCCGGCGATGACGTTGTCAAAGACGCTCAGCTCCTGAAAGACATTGGTGATCTGAAAGGAACGGGAGAGGTTCATGCGGTTGCGGATGTGCGGCGGCTCGCGGGTGATGTCCTTGTCCTTGAAGGTCACTCGTCCCGAAGTCGGCCGGAACTTGCCGCTGATGATGTTGAACAGGGTGGTCTTGCCGGCGCCGTTCGGACCGATGATCGCGTGGTTTTCCCTGTCGGCAACCTTGAAGGTGACTTCCTTGAGGACTTCGAGGCCGGAGAAGTTCTTTTTGATCTGATTGACATCAAGCATGGTCAGTTCTCCTCTACGCAGGGGCTGGAGTCGTTGTCGTCAGGAGTTCTTCGTTGCCTGATCTTGTCGATAATGAAATCGCCGAGGCCGGAAATCCCTTTGGGGACGTAGAGAATCATGAAGATGAAGATCAGCCCCATGACCAACGGCCAGCGATCGGTGATGTCACTCAGGTAGTCCTGCAGGTAGATGTAGACGCAGGCACCGATCAACGGACCGGCAAAATAGCGGCTGCCACCGATGATGACCATCAGGATGACCGAGGTCGACATGTCGAGGCTGATCGAGGAGATCGAGGTGAATTCATAGAACAGGGTATAGAAGGAGCCGGCCAGTCCGGCCAGGGCTCCGGTAAAGATAAACAGGATCAGCCGGCTGATATTGGTGTTGTAGCCGAGAAAGCGCATCCGTTCTTCATTCTCGCGCATCAGCACCACGGTTTTGCCCATGGCCGTTTTGGTGAAAAACCAGCAGAACAGGACCACCAGGCCGATAACGATCAGGGCCAGGTAGTAGAAGAAGGTTATCCCTGAGGTGTCGACGCTGGTTACGCCCAGATTGATCGGTGGGCGGAAGATGCTCAGGCCGTCATCTCCGCCGGTGATGGTGTACCATTTCATCGCGATGGCGAAAAACAGCGCATTGAAGGCCAGTGTCAGCAGGGCAAAGGGAGTTCCTTTGTGACGCAGCAGCAGGCTACCGACGATCAATCCGGCGATGATGGTCACGATCAGACTGAGGAAGACCGCACTGATCAGGCTTAAGCCGTCGATCTGGGTGATGAAGATGGCTGTGGCATAGGAGCCGATGCCGAAGAACATCGCATGGCCGAAGGAGAGCAGGCCGCCATAGCCGAGCAGCAGGTTGTAGCTGATGGCAAAAAGGCCGAAGATGAACATCTCGCTGAGCAGTGAGATATAGTACCTGTGGGTGAAGGCGGGCAGGATAAATAACAGCAGGGCAATAACGGCAACGCTGATCAGCGTGGAGCGATTTTTCAGCATTACAGGTCCTCCCCGAACAGGCCGGAAGGTTTGACGACAAGCACTATAGCCATCAGCAGGTACATCAGGGCCAGCGACAGTTTCGGAAAGAACAGGGCGCCGAACGACTGCAGTTCTCCGATCATCAGTGAGGCGACCAGCGCGCCGCCGAGGCTGCCCATGCCGCCGATAACGATAACGACAAAGGCGTCGACCAGAATCTCAGCGGCCATGCCCGGGTAGGTGGTCAGCAGCGGCCCGGCGATGACCCCGGCAAAACCGGAGAGTCCGGCGCCGAGGCCGAAGATGCTCATAAATACCAGTGGGACATTGATCCCCAGAGCGTTGACCATTCCGTGATCGTCAACAGCAGCCCGAACGATGATGCCAAGCCTGGTTTTATAGAGCAGAAAGGCCATGATCAGACAGACCAGGACAGCGCAGCCGAGCATGAACAGGCGATAGATCGGGTAGGGTAGTCCGAACAGGGTGATTGACTCGGTCAGGAACCCATCCAGGTTGACGCCCAGGGGGAAGTTGCCCCAGATCCACTTGACCAGTTCGGTGATAACGTAGGCGACCCCGAAGGTGACCAGCAGTTCATGGACATGCCCGTACTTATGGGCTTTTACCAGCAGGAACTTCTGGATCAGGGAGCCGATGACGAACAGGATGATCGGACAGACGATCAATGACAGGTAGAAATTTCCGGTCCATTGCAGAAAGCTGTACGACAGATAGGCCCCGAGCATATAGAAGGATGCGTGGGCCAGGTTCAGCACATTCATCATGCCGAAAACCATCGTCAGGCCGGAAGAAATGAGAAAGAGCAGACCTGCGTAGACGAGGCCATGAAGGAAGAAAACCGCGAGATCCGTCATAGATATCTTTCCTTGGTTGGGGTGGCAGAATAAAAACGGCACAACACAAAAACTATCTTTGACAACGCGTTATTTTCTAATCTTTTTATCTCGCAGATCAGTGCTAGTCAAGGCGATTTCACGTTAATTTTTAACAATCAAGATGCAATGATATAGAGCATTTTGTTCATCCTTAATGTGAGGATTGTTGTCATAACCAACCGAAATACTGTATATCGTAATTTGTCTTATTTTCACTTATTGTTAAGTTTTTCACTTATATGGTTCGAGGTAAGTTTACAAAACTCTTCTTGCTTGACTTTGAATATTAAAAGAATTAATCTTCATGAGAATGTTTTCAGGAAAAACAATATAACGACTCCGACAAGGGCAAAATCAGAGTAATCTGGTGACGCAAAGCCTACGGATCCAAAGATTGGATGGCCGGGTTGCCGAAGAGGTGAGATCGCTTCATATGAAGCAGTAACGCTCATCTTCGGTTGAAGAGAGCGTTTTTTTGTTTCCATGAGTTGCTCGTCCGGACTCCTGAATTCTTAAATTGAAAAGTTGCGTAAATGAAAAGTTATCTGAAGGTAAATACCCGCTCTGTGCGCGAGCAGAGGGACAGTTGCCGCAACTGTTCCCAGAAATTGTGGCTGACACTCTTCGCAGTTCTCTGTCTGCTGACGCTTATTGCCCCGTCTCCGGCATCCTCTGCTCCCTGTGATGTCAAATCCGGTTTTCCGTTCGTCGACCATGACACCTCATCCAGCTATTGTGAACTGTGCGGATACAGTTATGTAACAGTCGTTATCAGCAACCCCTACAGTTATACCGCTGGTGCCTTGCCGGCCGATCCGGATGTGCCCGGAGCGGTGATGACCGATATCGTTCTGGTTGAAAATCTCGGGATTTCAGGTCTGGAGTTTGCTCCAGGTGCTCCCACGCCGATTACTTATCAGGTGAATGGCGGAATTACGCAAAATGGTGTCGATACAGGACTAAGTGGCAGCGTCCTGACCTTCACCTCTGCAGAGATTCCTGCTCTTGCGTCTTTGACTGCCAACGCTGGGGCTTCCCAGGTCAATACCATCTCGATCAGATTTGCCGTAGCGCGCAGCATCGACCCTGAAGGGCTTATTTCTGCGGATCGTCAGATCGAGACAACGATCAGTTTCGATACCTACCGCGATCCTGCCGACCCGGATTACGACATACTCGTCCCTGCCAATAATGAATTGGACTGTGGCGACTCTCCGCAGGACGATCTGGCCACGCTGCCACTACGTGAGCCGATTCCGCAAATCACCAAGACCGGTTGGAATGTCGATGCGGGGCAGGACCAGGGGAGTGCATCTGATCCGGTCTATGCCATGGACAACGATGACATTGTCTGGCGGATTCAGATCGACAACATCGGCAATGCCGAGCTGCAGGACCTGCGCTTTGACGATCTGATGGATACGGGCAGCCTGGTTGTCAATTATGTCTGCACGACAGAGGGCGCTGCCAACAGCATAGCGCTCAATAATGGCGCCGGCCCCGCTGCGGGGTGTACAAGCGCAAGCAACAGTATCGATGATTACGTCGTCGCTAACCAGATTGCCCAGGGGGGGAGCCTGTCGGTCTATCTGGTTGGCAAAGCCAGCTCAACAGCCTCCTGCCAGACGAACCGGAACAACACCGTTGACGATGTTCAATGGGGCTGTGACGTTCAGGCGCCGGTGGGAGGAATTACCCAGACCTCAGGCGGGACGATCCCTTACGATCAGGCGACCCTCTATACGCGCTATAACGATGACCACCCGATTCTGACTGTTGAACGTCATCTGACCGGCGTCAATACCTCGCAGCCGGTCGGCAGCCGCGGCATGATGACGATCATCATCCGAAACACCAGCGGCGGGAGTGTCAATAATATCCAGCTCGATAATGTTCTTCCTGCGGAATACGTGGTTGATACGACCTTCGATCTTGAGGTCGACGTGACGCCGGCATATGGGGCCAGCTATCCCGGGCTGGTCGACGCAGCGACTTCTTCCTGGAATTTTGTTCTTAATGAAGCTCTGAGCCCCAAAGATCCGCATATCGATCTGTTGAGCAGCAGCGCCCATCCGCTCTACCCCGATCAGGTCAATATGCTGCGTAACGGCGATGTCGCTGTCGTGCGCTTCAGGGTGGTTTTGATCGAGTCCGATTATTATGATCGTCAGGCCAATCTGGACGTCAACCCGGAGGTGTATCCCGGGACAGATCCGACCTATCAGACCCCATTGAGCAATGAACTGACTGTGAACTTTGATGTCTTCTGTACGTCCCAGGGCGCAGGCGGCCATTATCAGCTCGTCCTCGATGGCAACGGCAACGACAGCAGTACGGAAAATGCAATACCGGCCTTTCCGGAAGACCTCGATATCCAGGTCGGTGGGGCTGTGTTCATTCTGACCAATGACCCGACCCAGGTTCTGACTTTGCCGATTCAGCTGACCAATAACGGTGGCCATGACGCGGAGGATTATCATGCCTTCGTAACCTTTGGTGCAACCATGAACGTCATCGGCGCACCAGCCGGCTGCAGTCAGATTTCACTCGATGGCAATTATCAGCCGGCCCCCTGGAAGGTCTGGCTTGACCCGATTCATATCCCGGAGACGGCGACCGTCTATGAATGTACCGCGCCGGCGGTTATCGCTCCAAACCAGACGGTGACCTATAACTTCGATGTCATCAAGACGACCGATCCGGTGCGTATCGCTCTGGATGATCTGAGCCTGCGTGCCGACGTTGTTGGCGAGATCACTCTGTATGACGGCAGTCTGCTGGCCTGGCCCGCCCCGATAATCCGCGCTGACGGCGAAACCGACCGTGCCAACAATTACTCTCTCGATGCGACCTGGGCCAGGGTCATTGGCTTTAACCTGAAGAAGGCCCAGATCGGAACCTGTAACGAGAACAATCCGCCAACCCTCGATGGTTCCGGTTTTGAAGAGGTCCAGATCGGCGAGGAGTGCTCGTTTAACATCGAAACCGGTGGCTGGTTCGGTTTTCAGACACCGGGTTATGCCTATATAGCTGTTCAGGATATCCAGGTTGTCGACAACCTTCCCGATGGCCAGGCTTATATCTCGAGCAGTGATCCTTATACTGCATCAACTGCAGCTATCCAGGGGATCAGTGTTGATCCCGCAGGTCTGACGATCCTGGATGAAGGCAATTTCGGCTGGATCTTCAACGTACCTGACAGCCAGCGCATCCAGGTTGCTGACGAATGGTTCATCGTCGATACCACCTCACGACTGCTCAACAAGGAGGTCGATGTCAGGGCGGCGCCAAACCTGCACGCGACAGACAGTGCCAATGTCCTGACCTCGACCTTCCACGCAATTTTCAGTAACGTCAACACCGGTTCGATTGAGAATTACACCCTTGGTCCAAGCACCGTCGGTTATCCGATCGAACAGGTGCGCAGGGTCGATTTGCGCGTGACCGAGCCTTTGCTGACCCTGGTCAAGGAGGCCTGTAACGAAACTCTATATGGTTACGGACCGGCGTGCAGCAATTTTACCTCTGTCGTTGAAGATGGCGACGCCTATACCTCCTACATCTATCGCATCCGGTTGACCAACGAAGCGACAGCCGGCGGGTATCAGCGGGCCCCGGCCTATGATGTTATTGTCACCGATCAGCTCGATGCGACCGACCTGGCTTTCGTTCTGCCCTTCAACAACGACGGGCTGAACAACGATGGCGATGCTTCGACCGATGGCGCCGATGCCGGTGGTGAGGGGACGATCTCTGACAATACGGTCAAAAATTCCATCCCCGCCGAGCTGACCTTCTCCTACACCCATAGCAGCGCCTTGCAGCAGATCGATCCCGGTCAGAGCGTCGATCTCTATTACCGGGTCAACTATGACGATGATGCGGCGCCGTTGCAGACCTTTACCAACAGCGCATTGGCAACCTACGACAGCCTGACCAGCGCCTCCGGGAGCCAGACCGTTTCACCGCAGCCGAACAGTACCCTTGGGGGCGCGCGCTTTTACACCTCCGACGTGTCTCAGGCCGATGTCACTATCATGCCGATCGGCAGCCTGCCGAAGACGGTCATCGCCATAGCCAGTACCCCGTTGGTCGTTCCCGCCCCGCAGCATATCGTGCCCGGAGAAGAGCTCGAGTATCAGCTGGAAACCCTGCTACCTGTCGCTCAGCTACGTGAATTTGTCATTCGTGACAACCTGCCGGCCGGTCTCCGCTGTGCCGACGCGCCGGTGGTCGATCTTGACGCCGCCCCCTACAGTGCCGCCGGGTTTGACCCGGGCGGCGTGATCACTCCGACCTGTGTCGATGACTATGTTGAATGGGTCTTCGGTGATCAGCGACTGACCAACGGTAACGGCAGCGACCGTTTTGATTTTGCCATCAGTTTCATCGCCCAGGTTCAGAACAGTGTACTGACCAACGCTGGCGATCTCCTTGCCAACGGCCACCCGGCGACCGTGGCGACCGTTCAGTATCGGAATGAAACCAATGTGCTGGTCAGTTACGATTACAACCAGGCTGATGTGACTGTTGCTGAACCGCAGATCGATCTGACCCAATCCTTTTCCGTGGCGGATGCAGACGCGTCCGATACTCTCAGGGTGACCGTGACTGCGACCAATAGCGGAACGGCGGCCGCCTATAATCTTGAGGTGTTAGTCCCCCTGACCGCTACAAGCCTCAGTTATTCAGGAACCAGCGGCGGTCTAAATCCTCCCGATCAGGTCGATCTGGTCAGCTTGGGTGCCGATCAGCCGATCTTCAGCTGGAACGCGCCCAATGGCATCGCAGTCGGAGATACAATCAGTTTTACCTTCGATCTGATCGTCGCCGCGGATGTTCAGCCACATCAGGTTCTGGAGACAACCTTGCAGGCGCGCTGGACCTCATTGCAGGATCAGACCGTGGCCCTCAACAGCTCCGGAACCATAGACAGCGACGGAACAATCAATGGCATGCGTACCGGTAGCCTGCCGAACGCCGGAAATCCAATCAATGACTATGAAACTACTGCGACCGCTGCGTTGACTGTCGCCGTTCCTTCAGTGGCCAAGACCGATCAGTCTCCCGCTCTGATTCCGACGATCGGGGCGCATAAGCAGTTCCGGCTGGTGCTGAACCTGCCTGAAGGGGTGACTGCGGATGTTGCTCTGGCCGACAGTCTGGATGCCGCAGGAATCAGCTACCTGTTCAGTGACAATGCCGATTTTCCGATCAGCTATACCTTTAGCGGAATTCAGTCGATCAACGGCAATACGACCCTGACACCAGCAGCATTTAACAACTCACCGGCCGATGGCAGCAGCGGAACTGTAATCTGGGATATCGGAACCGTGACAACGCTCACTGAAGATGACAGTTCTGTCACGGCGGTCTCGCCAGCGATTCAGATTGATTACTATGCACGGGTGAATAACGATCTGGTCACCGACGCCGGTGATCAGCTACAGAATGACGTTGCCGCGTCTTATCTCAATTATGCAACGGCCGGGAGTGAAACTCTGTCCGTGACGACCGCCAGCGTTACTGTCTCCGAGCCAAACCTGAACCTGAACAAGACCCTGGCCAATGTGACGCTTGGTAAGGGCCCTTCAGACTCTCCGGTTGCCGGTGATACGATCGAGTATCAGTTGACTCTGCTCAACAACGGCAGTACCAATTCAACGGCGCAGGATATCAATATCGTCGATACCATGCCTGCCGGACTCGTCCTGGATGGTAGCTTTACTCCGACCGCGACTATAAATTCCGTACCGGTCAGTGGTTTTGTTGCGGTTCCGACAATAGATGCGTCCAACGTGATGACCTGGGGGCGGGATAACGGCGATGCGAGTCTCGATCTGCCGGCCGGTCAGATGCTGGTCATCACCTATCATGCCACAGTCAATCTGATTGTCGATCCGAGTGGCCTGATTGAAAACGGCGTCTGGAGCGACTGGACATCCCTTGACGATGTCTCCGTTTATGAGCGGACCGGGGCTGGCTGCCCGTCCATCACCGCCCCGGATGACTACTGTGTCGGTCCAGTCTACGCGACGACGATCGGCATCGCTCCGGCCCTCGATCTGCAGAAATCGGTTATCAACCAAACGACCGGGGTGAATCCCGGCGTCACCGCCAGTCCTGGCGACGTGCTGCGTTACAGGATTCAGGTGACCAGCATCAGCGCAGCAGCTGCCGCCTATACGCTTCAGGATGAAATCGATCAGCTCAATGCCTCTGCCTATTTCGTTCCCGGCTCATTACATATGCTCAGTGTGCCGAGCGGAACCGACAATACCAGTCAAACCGGAGGCGCGGCCGGAACCGGGCTGATCGACCTGAGCCATCTGACCCTCAACGGCGGGGAGAGTGCGCTGGTTGAATTTACCCTGCAGCTGGCTCCGGTTATCGCCGATGGCGCAGCGGTTCTCAACCAGGCGGAGCTGACCCTGTTCGGTTACGGAACAAGTCTCAGCGATGACCCGAATATCAGCGGCAGTGACAATCCGACCCGGACGACTATCATTTCCGCCCCCCAGTGGCTGTTTGAAAAGAGCGTGGAGGATCTGACCGGGGCTGCTTCTGTTCTGCTTCCTGGCGATCAACTGCGCTATACCATCAACGTCAAAAACATCGGCAGTGAAAATGCCCTGAATGTGACGTTGCGTGATGCGATCCCGGTCAATACGACCTACGTCGGCGGGACGACCACCCTCAATGGAGTAATCGTTGCCGATCCGGCCGCGGGAATCTCTGCACTTGAAGCCGGCATGCTGATCAACGCTCCGGAGGATACGACTCCCGGCGCGATGCGTGCTGACAGCGATGCTGCTGCCGATAATCTGGCGACGATCAGTTTTGACGTGGTGGTCAATGGCAGTGTGACGGCTGGTACGGCAATAGCGAACCAGGCTTATGTCGATGGCGACGGGGAAGGCAGCGGCAGTTTCAGTAACATTCCGTCCGATGATCCGGCAACCGCAACGGCCTATGACCCGACTGTTATCTGGGTGAGTGGCATCGATTTCACAAAGTCGGTCTACAATCTGACCCAGGGGATCGACGGCGCTACGGCGGCTCCGGGTGATCTGTTGCGTTATCGCCTGACCCTGACCAATACCGGCAGTACCGATCTGAACGCTCTGACGGTCAGCGATGAACTAGAAGCTCTGCATGGTTCGGAACCCGTCTATTTTGTGCCGGGCAGCCTGACGCTGACTGCACAGCCGAGCGGCTCTGACGCCAGTGCGACAACGGCAAGCGGTGGTGCCAAGGGCACCGGCCTGGTCGAGGTCAGCTCTGTCGATGTCGCCGCCGGGGCCAGCGCCACAGTTGAATTTACCATTTTACTGGCTTCTGTTATCACCAGCGGCACCGATGTCCTGAATCAGGCCAGTCTGGCTGCCGACGGAACGTATTTCCAACTCAGCGACAGTTCCGATTCCAGTCTGCCTGGGACCAGCGATCCGACCGTGACGACGATCAGCTCAGCACCTGAATTCGTGGTTGAAAAAACATCAACTTTCCTTGGCGCTGATCCGGCGGTACTGATGGCCGGCGACAGGCTCCGTTATACGATCAGTGTCAGAAACATCGGTGATGAAGATGCAGTCGCTGTGCTGTTGCGGGATGATACCCCGGCCAGCACCAGCTATGTTGCCGGTAGTACCACCCTTAACGGCTCAAGTGTTGCTGATGCCAGCGGCGGGATCAACCCGTTGCACGCAGGCCTCCTGATTCATTCGCCGGATAATGCCAGCGCCGGATTGATGACCGCGGACAGCTCTGCCACGGCGAACAATACCGCGCTGATCAGCTTTGATGTCGTCGTTGACAGCGATGCCATGGATGGGTTGATCATCGAAAACCAGGCCTTTGTCAGTGCCAGTGGCGCCGGTAGTGGCGTCCAGACGGAACAGCCATCGGATGATCCTGATACTCCGGAAGCCGATGATCCGACCCGGGATGTGGTTGGCAACCTGCCGCTGCTCTACGCCCTCAAGACCGTTTCGATCGCCGTTGATAACGGCTCGGCCGGTATCGTTGATCCGGGTGATATCCTGGAATACCAGATCGTCGTTACCAATAGCGGGGCGATCCCGGCGACCGGTGTCATTCTGACTGATACGGTCCCGGCCAACACGACCTATGTGGCCGACTCGACGGCGCTCAACTGGGTCTCCCTGGGGAGCGACGGAGGAGTCCTGCCTCTGGTCGCAGGCTTTAGTATCCAGTCCGGTGATAATCCCGGGGCCGGAATCATTTCGACCGGCGAGAGCGCTGTCATCACGTTTAACGTCAGGGTCAATGCCGGGGTTGCAACCGGGACCCTGATCTCGAACCAGGGGACGATTTCAAGCAGCGAACTGGCTGACCTGCTGACAGATGCTGACGGTGTTCCCGGTAACGGCTACCAGCCGACGCTGATTGCCGTGGGGGATGTCCAGCTGCTGACGATCGTCAAGGAGGTCGCGGTGGTCGGCGGTGGCAGCGCCGAGCCCGGGTCGGAATTGATCTATACTATCAGGGTCAGAAATGCCGGTCTGCTTCCTGCGACGCTGGTCAGTGTTGTTGATGACCTGTCAGCGCCGCCGCTGGTAGATCAGTTGAGCTATGTCAGTGGCAGCGGTGTTCTTGATGGTCTGACGACCGGAGTCAGTTTTTCCGGCAATGTCCTGAACGCCGACTATACGACGAACTACGGAGAGCTGGCTGCCGGTGATTCCTTTGTCGTCCGCTTTCACGCTCAGATCGATAGCGCGCTGGCCTACGGAACAACCGTTACCAACAGCGCCGATGTGCTGTGGAACAGCCCGCAGCAGAGCGATACGGCATCTGTTTCCATCGATGTCGGTGGCACCCCGGGCGCCGCTGCACTCAACGGAACGGTCTGGCACGATGCCAACTACGATTTGAGTTTTGATAACAGCAGTGAAGCTGCCCAGGTAAACTGGACTGTCGAACTCTACCTCGGCGGCAGCCTGGTGGCGACCACGGTGACCGACAGCGACGGCAGCTATCAGCTGACCGGTCTTGTTCCGAGCGCCTATACAACAGGGCTCTATGAGCTGCATTTCATTTCCGCCGGGGCCGGTTCAGACACCGCGCTGCTCGGCACCGCCGATTCACAGTTCACCAACGGCATTCAGTCAATCAGTGACATCGCTCTGCCGGAAGCGAGTAACCTGCAGAACCTGAACATGCCGTTGTGGCCGAACGGTGTCGTTTACAACTCGATAGCGAGAACCCCGGTGGCCGGAGCGACGTTGACCATGCTCAATGCAACCGGCACACTGTTGCCGGGCAGCTGTTTCGATGACCCGAATCAACAGGGACAGGTGACAACCCTGAACGGCTTCTACAAGTTCGATCTCAATTTCAGTCAGGCCTCCTGTCCGAGCGGCGGCGCATACCTGATCGATGTCGTCGCTCCGGCGAGTGGCTATTTCGCTCCTCCTTCAGTCATCATCCCGCCGGCCAGCGATGCGTCAACCCTGTCTTACTCGGTTCCCGATTGTCTCAACGATGCCTTGCCGGCAGTTCCCTATTGCCAGGCCAACGCTTCCGCAGAAGCGCCGGATGTTGCCGTTGCGGCCGCCTCCGCCGGCACGACCTATTATCAGCACCTGACCTATGCCTCAGCCGCTATGCCGGAAGACAGCCAGATTTTCTACAACGGGATACCGATCGACCCCGAGTTGAACGGCGCCGTAGCTATAACCAAGAAAGCTGAAATCACCAGCGTCACAAAAGGAACCCAGGTCCCCTATACGATTACGGTCAACAATGTCTTCGGCGCTCCGCTTGATGATATGCGCATTGTCGACCGTTTCCCGGCCGGCTTCAAATATGTCGCTGGCAGCGCGCTCTTGGACGGCGTCCAGACCGAACCGGTAATAAGCGGCCGGAGCCTGAGCTGGAGCGGACTTGAGCTGGACGTCAATGAGGTCATAATCATCCGCCTGCTGCTGATCGTCGGGGCGGGGGTTGGCGAAGGAGAATATGTCAATCGGGCGCAGGTCTACAACGCCCTGCTCGACACCGCTGCGTCGGGCGAAGCAACGGCCACCGTCCGGGTCATACCGGACCCTGACTTCGATTGTACTGACATCATCGGCAAGGTGTTTGACGACCGCAACATGAACGGTAGCCAGGATCCGGGGGAAAACGGTCTTGCCGGTGCCAGGGTTGCCACCGCTCAGGGCCTGCTGGCGACAACCGATCAATTCGGTCGCTACCATATCACTTGCGCGGTGGTTCCGGATCAGGATATCGGCAGTAATTTTATCATGAAGCTGGATGATCGCAGTCTGCCGAGCGGTTACCGGGTTGTCAGCGAAAATCCGCGCGTACAGAGAGCGACGCGCGGCAAGATGATGAAGTTCAACTTTGGCGCGACCCTGCATCACTCGGTCAGTATTGATATCGCTGACGCCGCCTTCGAGCCGGGAACTACCAAACTTCGCCTGCAGTGGCGCGACAAGCTGGAACAGCTGCTTGCCGTCCTGGAACAGGGACCGGCAATCTTACGTCTGTCCTATCTGGGCGATGTCGAGAGCCAGACGCTGGCTGAAAAACGTCTGGCAAGCTTCTCCCGTGAGATTGAAAAACGCTGGAATGCTGAAAAACGTGACTATGTATTGAACGTCGAAAAGGAATTCTTCTGGCGCAGGGGGGCTCCGGTCGGTCGTTAGAAATAAATACAAACTGCCAAGGTCGCTGTGCGGCCAATAAATGTAAATAACAAAGACGAAATGTAAATGAAAAGACAACTTATCAACCTCATAATCCTGGCGTGTCTGCTGCTCGCCGGACAGCCCTGCGCTGCATTTGACCTGGACTTTCTGCCTGAAGTCAGTCAGGTCAGCTCCAGCACAGATCTCGGCAGTTCGACGGAGCAGCACAGCCGGTCCCGGACGTCGCTGCCATGGCTGGTCGATCCGCAGGTTTTTGCCGCGGATCAGGGCGATCTGATGGAGACGCAGAGGGTTCTCGTCGAGCAGGTCGAGACTGTCAAGTTGACCGATCTGGTTCCGCCAATTCTCTTCGGTGAAGGGGATGTCGAGATTCCGGATGACTACCTGGCCCGGCTGCGTGTTGTCCTTGGCGAGATGCGCGACAAGAAGAATGTGCGCCTGCATTTTGTCGGACATGCCGATTCTCAACGCTTGAGCCCGGAATTGCAGGAAATCTATACCGATAACCTTGGCCTGTCACGCGAGCGGGCCGGAGTTGTCGCCGAATACTGTCAGCGTGAGCTGAATCTGCCGGCCGCAGCGATCTCCTACGAGGGGCTGGGGGACAGCCGCCCCGTAGCGTCAAATGAAACACCGCAAGGCCAGTCCCGCAACCGGCGCGTCGAGGTGGAGCTCTGGTACGACCGGATTGTTGAGGTTGCGGTCGAGAAAGAGCTACCGGTTCCGCGTGATGTGACCCAGGTTAAAATCTGCCGGACGGAAACCGTCTGTAAGCTCAGTTACAAAGAAGGGCATGCCCATCGTGCCCGGCTGAGAAACCTGGTGCCGCCGCTGGCCTATGAGAACGGCATGGTTGAAGTACCGGAGTCCTATCTGCGCCAGTTGCTCAAGGTTTACCAGAGTCTGCGGACCAAGCAGCGGGTCCAGCTCAAGTTCATTGCCTATACCGATAATACTGCCTTGAGCGCAAGACAGCAGCGTATCTATGGTAACCATGCCGGGTTGTCAAGCGCTGTTGCCAGGCGCACGGCGCAGGCCGTACAGGATGCACTGCAGCTTGCTAACCCCGCTGTCGCCAGTGAAGGGCGGGGAGCAACCCGGCCGCTGGCCACCAACCTGACAGTCGAAGGGCGCGCCAGAAATCGCAGGATCGAGGTCGAGTTCTGGCATGATGACCCGTTGCAGGGATTGCCGGATGAACCGCAGCTTTGCCCGGAACAATCGGGGGCAGATACCGTGACCCGTGTCTATCAGTCACCGAATGGGGCGCTCGGATCGGTCTTGTTCGAGAACGGTCAGCCGTTGATCAGTGATCAGGCTCTGTCCAGCTGGCGCCGCGCTCTCGCCGAGATTTCAGGCAAAGCTAACCCGCGTCTGCGTTTTGTCGGATACGTCAGCAATGAACGGCTTGACCGCAGAACAGCGGCTGTTTACGGAGATGACATCGGCCTGTCGCTGGCCCGCGCCAGACGGGCCATGGAGGAAGCGCTTGCCCGGCTGGATCTGAGCCCTGAGCAGGCTGAATTTGACGGCCGCGGCTATGTGCAGAGCGAGGATGTCGTCAATCTCGGTTTTATCGAATCTGATCAGTCCCGTGTTGAAGTCCAGGCTGTTTATGACGAGCTGGCGATCATCGATGACTACGATGGGGTTGAGATCACCCGCCTGACCCGCAATGTTGAAACGAAAAATCCTTTTGCCCTGAACCTGATGCGTATCTCCGTGGATGGCACGCCGGTCGATGACCCGGGCAAGAGCGTTCCCGATGTCCAGCGCTGTACCGACGTCGCTCTCGATGCGGCGCGGATCCAGTTCAAATACGACAGCCTGACCATGGAGCCGCGCCTGAATGTGAATGCATGGCCGCGGGCCGCCCGTTTCGCCGATTACCCCGACAGCGATTTTCCGGAAAACCGCATCGATTTTCAGCTCTACAGCAACTATCGCAACTTCTTCTCGCGGGCCGAGGTCCGGATCTTCAGGAAGGAACAGGCTGAGACGGATGAGCCCTTGGTCGTCGTCGACCTCGATGATCTGGGGCGCGGCCATTGGCTGGCTGATTTCTCTGACTACCGCGCTCCGGGGATCAAGCTCAAATATCTGCTCAGGGTCAGCAGTGAAGAGGGGCTTTTTGATGAAACCCGACCCCAGGAATTGTGGATCGTAGATCAGCTCGAGCCGGAATCACTGGTTGCGGACAGGGACTATGAGCTACTGGCCGGATATGGCGGCAGCCGGATTGCGTTCCGTAATATTCCCCTACGCGGCGGAGTCATTCAGGCTATTGGTGAGCATATTCCGGCTGAACATGCTGTCTGGCTGGCCGGTAAAGCGGTTCCGGTCGATGGGCGCGGGCGTTTTATCGCCGAAGAGATCATTCCGTCCGGGGCTCACACTGTTGAAGTCGCGGTTCTCGATCCGCAGGGAAACGGAAATCTATATCTGCGCGATCTGCAGCTTAAAGATTCCGACTGGTTCACTGTCGGGATTGCCGATCTGACCGCTTCCGCCAATGAAACCAACGGACCGGCCCATCTGCTCGATCCCGACAACCCGCGCTACAGTGAGGATTTTTCTCTGCAGGGGCGGCTGGCCTTCTATTCAAAGGGGAGACTGGCCAACGGCTGGACCCTGACCGCCAGCGCCGACACCCGCGAAGGGCCGCTCGATGAGATCTTCAGCAACTTCATGGAGAAGACCAGTGATGCGCAGTTCCGGCGCATGGATCCGGACCGTCACTATCCGACCCTGGGCGATGACAGTACCGTCGTCGAAGATGCTCCGACGCGTGGCAAGTTCTACCTGCGCATGCAGCGTGACGATAACTATGCGCTGTGGGGCAATTATAAGCTCAGTTATCGAGATGCCGAACTGACCCCGGTTGAACGTAACCTCTATGGTCTCCATCTGCACTATCAGCCGACCCAGACGACCAGTTTCGGTGCGACGCGTTTTCTCGCCGATGGTTTCATCGCTGATCCGGGCACAGTCTCCGGCCGTGACGATCTGCGTGGAACCGGCGGATCGCTCTATTATCTCAAGTTCCAGGATGTCCTCGAAGGGTCCGAGAGCGTGCGCATCGAGGTGCGCGACAAGGATTCTAACTTGGTTATCGCCAGCAAACTGCTGAGCGTCGATCTCGATTACGATATCGATTACCTGCAGGGGCGAATCCTTCTCAATGAGGTTCTGCCGACCACCGCTGACGATAATCTGCTGACCAGCAGTGCATCGATCAGCGGCAACCCCGTCTATCTGGTTGTGCAGTACGAATACACCCCGGGCTTTTCTGATCCGGATACGGTCGTCAGCGGCGCCCGGGTCCACTACTGGTTGAATGACTTTATCAAATTCGGTGCTACGAGAGCGATGAGTGATGAGCCCGATGCCGAGAGTCGTATCAGTGGTGTCGATCTTGTGCTGCGCAAGTCTTCCGCATCCTGGCTGAAACTGGAATATGCCCGGAGTGAGGGGGACGGAGTTCTGTCGTCCAGCTCCGATGACGGCGGCTATAGTTACTCGACAGAGACCACAACTTCGGCTGAGAATAGCGCCAGTGGCTACCGTGCGGAAGCGTCGCTGGCCTTCTCCGACATCCACCCGGTTCTGCCCGGCCAGCTGCATTTTTACCTGCAGGATCTCGGCGCGGGCTATTCGGTCACCGGTCTGTCAACCGAGACAGGTCTTACTCAGTATGGTTTCAGCCTGGGGATGCCGATCGGACAGCGTTTTTCGACCCGCGTTAAATATGACAAGAAGAGTGAAGAGGAACTGCTCGAAACAGAAGCAGGCGAGATCAATCTTGATTACCGCCTCACTGACAACTGGACCTTGAGCAGTGGTGTTCGCCAGGACACCAGAACCGTTCTGGCGACAACAACCAGTTCGACCCAGGAGGAGGGGGAACTGATCGATGTCGTGGTCAGAGCCTCCTACAATTCTCGCAAGGCCTGGAGTGCCTACAGCTTTGTTCAGGAAACCATTGAAGCGACCGACAGTCGCGAAGATAACAGCCGTCTCGGCCTGGGGGGGAGTTGGCGTCTGACCGAACGCTTCTCGCTGCACGGCGAGGTCTCCGAGGGGGATCTGGGAACCGACGCGACTGTCGGCAGTGAATACCTGTACAGTGACCGGACCACGTTGTACCTCAACTACAGCCTCGACAATGAGAGCGGTGACGACGGCAGCAGGTCGAATAAGGGGAATATGGCGAGTGGCTTCAGAACCCGCTATTCCGACACGACCAGCGTCTATTTTGAAGAAACCTATGCCCATGGAGATACCCCGACCGGTCTGATCCATACCGCCGGCGTCGATCTGGCCCCGACCGACCGACTGAATCTCAAGGTCAGTCTCGATATCGGAACCCTCAAGGATCCCGAGACCTCGGCGACCCTGGAACGGACCGCTGGCGCCTTGAGTGTCGGCTACGGTTTCGACAAGGTGGCGCTGGCCAGCGGAGTTGAATACCGGGTCGACAACACCGAGCAGAGCGATGACAGCCACAGTAAAAGGACCACCTGGCTGTTCAAGAACAGCTTCAAATACAAGCTCAATGAAAACTGGCGGATACTCGGCAAGTTCAATATGTCGATGAGCGAAAGTTCGCTCGGTTCCTCTTACAACGGGGATTATACGGAAGCCGTGCTCGGTTACGCCTACCGCCCGGTCTACAACGACCGACTCAATCTGCTGTTCAAATACACCTATTTTTACGATCTGCCGGCGACGGATGACAGCTCGTCTTCAACGACCACCTATATCCAGCGCAGCCATATCGCGGCTGTCGACCTGATGTACGACCTGACCCAGCGCTGGACCATCGGTGGCAAATATGCGTACCGGCTTGGCCAGGTCGCTCTTGACCGGGAAAATCCGCAATATTTCGACAGCAATGCGCAGCTGTTTGTGCTGCGTGCCGACTGGCACTTCATGCACCGTTGGGATGCCCTCGTCGAGGGACGGATGCTCGACCTGCCGGATGCCCAGGACCGGCGTGCCGGAGCTCTGGTCGGCGTTTACCGGCACTTTGGCAATCACATCAAGGCAGGACTTGGCTACAACTTCAGTGACTTCTCCGATGACCTGACCCAGCTTGATTACAGACATCAGGGGTTGTTCGTCAACCTGATCGGCAAGTTTTAGCTGCAGTGGCTTGAAACGACAGAAAACGGAAGGTGAAAAATGGAAAAGCTTCTCAGATTCATCGGCATGTTGTTGTTCTTCTCCCTGTTCGGGCTCAGTGTCAGGGCCGAGCCGCTGGGCGCGGACCAGGTCAAGGGGCTGGATGAGCAGATTCAGGACATCAAAAGCGATGTCCTGTCGATCGCCTCGGAACTGAATCTGCTCGAGGAAAAACTGCTCTATCCGTCTCACAGCGAGATCGCACTGTTTCTTGCCATAGAGCCTGAGGATGAGTTCCGTCTCGACAGTGTTTCACTGCTCCTCGACGGCCATCAGGTTGCCGATCATATCTACAGTTTCAAGGAACTCGAAGCTATGCAGCGCGGCGGCGTGCAGAAGATTTACACCGGCAACGTCAAAAGCGGGGCACACAATCTGACGGTTCTGTATCGGGGCGAATCAAAAGCCGGTCATCCCTTTGAAAAAGAGCTGCAGTTCAGCCTCAAAAAGGGGATCGGACCGAGCATCGGCGAGATCGTTCTGAATCAGCAGACGGCCGTTTACAGCGACAGGTAAGTGATGAAGAGAGCCTTTTTCATATTCTGCCTGCTGTTCTACAGCGCCAACCTGGCCAACGCCTGGTGGTGGTCTGACGAGCCGGAGGCGAAACGCATCGACCTCTACTTCGGTGAAGCCCTTTTCCAGGCCTACCAGGAAAACTGGTTCGCTGCGATCAGCCGCCTTGATGCCGAGCTGGCCCAGCATTATCACCTCGATGAGCCACAGCTCGACAGCTTGTTTGGTCAGCTGGCCGATGCGGAGTTCTCGGTCGGCGATTTCGAGCTTGCCTACCGCATGCATCAGCGGGCCGGCCGGGCCATTTCCGCCCTGATCAACGGAGAGGTTGATGAGCAGACCAGGAATGCCGCGCTCTTTCGGCTGGCCAGAATCTATTTTTACAAGAATCAGCCCCTTGAGGCTCTGCACGCCCTCGGTCAGCTGACGGGGCGCAGATCCCGCGAACTGGAGCTGAACGTCGCCGAACTGCGTGCTCAACTGCTGATCGTTACTGGCGATTTCGCTGCTGCCGTCGAACTGCTTGACACCTTGCAGGGGAAGGATACGTTCGGAGATTATGCCGGTTATAACCTGGCCATTGCCCTGCTGCGTGAAGGGCGGGTCGAAGATGCGCTGCACCAGTTCAACAGGGTCGGGCAGAAAGCGGTGGACAGTGGCGAGGCACTGGTGATCCGCGACAAGGCGAACCTGGTTCTGGGGGATCGTCTGCTGGGTGCAGAGCGGTATCCCTTCGCCAAGGCAGTGATGGACCGGGTCAGCCTGGAAGGGCCATTTTCCAACCAGGCTCTGCTCGGCTCCGGCTGGGCCGATGCTCTGCAGGACGACTATGAACGGGCCCTGGTGCCCTGGACCCTGCTCAGTCAGCGCGATGTGACCGACAGGTCAGTTCAGGAAGCATTGCTGGCGGTTCCCTATGCCTACGGGAAGCTGGGTGTCTATAGCCGCTCGGCACTGTTCTACGGTAAGGCGCTGCAGGTCTTCGCCGCTGAAATCGACAAGCTGAGCGCGTCGATCATCAGTATCCGGGAGGGACGTTTTCTCGATGCGCTGCTGCGGGAAGAATTGCAGGTCGATTCATCCTGGATCATCAGGTTGCGTGAGTTGCCGCAGTCGCCGGAAACCTATTATCTGCTTGAACTGCTGGCGTCACACGCTTTTCAGGAAGGGCTGAAAAATTACCTCGATCTCGATGCCCTGCGCGACCGGCTGAGTGGCTGGCGAAGCGATCTGGACGCCTACGAAGAGATTATCGCCTCCAGGCGGGCCTATTACGAACCGTTGCTCCCCGAGATCGACAGCCAGTTCCGGCTGCTCGACTCCCAGATGCGTCTGCGTCTTGAACAGCGTGATCACATCGAACAACGCCTCAACGGCCTGCTCACGGCACCGCGTCCGGTACTGTTGATGACAGCCGCTGAGCGGATTGCCAAAGAGCGTCTCTACCAGCTGCAGATCAAGCCTGCCGTCACAGAGGACGATCTCCAGCGGGTCAGACGCCTTAACGGAGTCATCGACTGGCAGATCCGCCTCGAATATGACCAGCGTCAGACCGATGCCTTTGAACACCTGTTCGCTCTCAACGAGCATATTGTTGCCTTGCAGCAGCGCTATCAGTCTTTTGTCCGCATCCGTCAGGCGGCGACCCAGAGTTATCAGGGCTTTGATGAGACGATCCGTCTGCAGCGCATCCGCATCGATGCCGCCGGCACGGCGATCGACCGGTTGATGAAACGCCAGGGCCATCAGCTCGAAGAACTGGCGATC
This sequence comes from Geopsychrobacteraceae bacterium, assembly GCA_963676795.2. Classification (GTDB taxonomy): domain Bacteria; phylum Desulfobacterota; class Desulfuromonadia; order Desulfuromonadales; family Geopsychrobacteraceae. The sequence goes on from CAXXTB010000002.1 coordinate 1,382,607, forward strand.
GCCGAGCTGCAGGAACGGCGTGACCGTCTTGAGGAGTTCCAGGTCAAGGCCCGTTTTGCCATGGCGGACAGCTTCGACCGGGCGGCCCGCAAGGGAGAGGAGAGTGCAGAGCCCGGGGAGGAGAAGGAACAATGATGGCAAAATACTGTGCAATCATCCTGATCTTTCTGCTTGTCGGTTGCAGCAGCGGCTTCAACCGCAGCGGCACGATTTCACAAATCAGAAACCAGAAGGTTGACCTGAGTGAGGTTGAAATCGAGGGCGGGCTTGAGCAGGCGATGGCCAGCTACGAGCAGTTCCTGCGCGATCCCGGCAACGTTTCTGCGTTGACTCCGGAAGCGATCCGCCGCCTGGCTGACCTGAAGGTCGAAAAGGAATATGGTCTGGTCGGCCAGCAATCCTCGCCAGTTGAGACCCTTGCCGACCCGGAGTCGGCCGGTGTCGCGATGAAAACGGTTGATCAGGCGGCGCTGCCTGAGTTTCAAGGCGAAGCCGAAAGCGATGCCGACTTTGAACAACGCACGACCCGGGCGCGTCAGGTTGCAGCAAGTTCGACCCCCGATTTGAGCGCTGATCCGAGCCTCGATGATCTGGAACGCGCCGGCCCACTTGAGGCTATTGCCCTCTATCAGCGCCTGCTTGACGAGTACCCCTACTATCCGAACAACGATCAGGTTCTTTACCAGATGTCGCGGGCCTATGAAGAACTTGGCCGGCTTGACGAAGCGATGCTGGTCATGGGACGGCTGATCAGTCAGTACCCTGATTCCCGCTATTTTGATGAAGTTCAGTTCCGTCGCGCAGAGTCGCTTTTCACCCGGCGCAAGTATCTGGATGCCGAGGAGGCCTACAGCAGTATCGTGGTCAAGGGGGTCGGTTCCGACTTCTACCAGCTGGCACTTTACAAGCTGGGCTGGACCTACTATAAGCAGGAACTCTACGAAGATGCCCTGCACAAGTATATCGCGCTGCTCGATTGCAAGGTCGATACAGGTTACGACTTCGAACAACAGCAGGAGCCATTGGAGAAGAAACGGATCGATGACACCTTCCGGGTCATCAGTCTGAGTTTTTCCTATCTCGGTGGTGCTGATGCGACGGCGGATTATTTTGCCGAGTTCGGTACCCGCGATTATGAAGCCAACATCTATGAGAATCTTGCCGATTACTACTTCGGTAAGCGGCGCTACAGCGATGCCGTGGCCAGCTACGCCAAATTCATCGAGTTGAACCCTTATCATCGCAAAGCGCCTCTGTTTGCTCAGCAGGTCATCGATGTCAATACCGCGGGCGGATTTCCGAGTCTGGTCGTCGAAGCCAAGAAGAAATTCGCCCGCGATTATGCCTTGAGTTCCGCGTACTGGAATTACTTTGAGGTTGCCGAACGGCCGGAAGTCATCGCGGGGCTCAAGACCAACCTGACCGACCTGGCGAATCACTATCATGCCCTCTATCAGAATCCGAAGCTGAAGAAGAAGCAGGCCGGAAACTTTTCCGAAGCGACACATTGGTACCGGGAATTCCTCGCTTCATTCAGCAGCGAGCCACAGGCCCCTGTGATCAATTATCAGCTTGCCGATCTGCTGCTTGAGAACAAGTCGTATGCCGAGGCGGCGGTGGAATATGAAAGGACCGCCTACGACTATGCAATTCACGAACGTTCATCAAAGGCGGGCTATGCAGCCGTCTACGCTTATCGTCAGCAGCTGGCGACAGTTCAGGAAGATGAACTTCAGCTGCAGGTCAAGCGTGAGGTGGTGCGCAGTTCTCTCAAGTTTGCCCAACTCTTCCCCGGCCATGAAAAAGCTGCTGTTGTCCTTGGAGCCGCCGCCGATGATCTCTATGCCATTGACGATTATGAAAATGCGCTCTACGCGGCGCTTGATCTGATCGAGTGCTTTCCGCAGGCCGATACCCAGGTGACCCGTTCCGCCTGGCTGGTCGTCGGCCACTCGACTTATGAACTTGAATTCTATGCCAACGCCGAAGAGGCTTACCTCAGGGTTCTGTCACTGACCGAGACAGGCGCCAAGTGGAGAGCTGGACTGATCGACAATCTGGCCGCGGCCATCTACCGACAGGGGGAAGAAGCGAATCGCGCTGAAGATTACCCGGCTGCGGCAGAGCACTTTATCCGGGTGACACTGCTGGCGCCAAGCTCGGCACTGCGCTCGACCGCCGAATACGATGCAGCGACAGCCTATATTCAGGCCAGGGACTGGACCCGTGCCGCTCAGGTTCTCACCGGCTTCCGCAACAATTTTCCCGAGCATGAGCTGCAGCATGAGGTGACCAAGAAGCTGGCCTATGTCTATCGGGAAGGGGAAGAGTACGCTCTGGCTGCGGATGAGTTTGAACGTATCGAGCAGGAGGCCGATGACGACGCTCTCAAGAGTGAAGCTCTGCTCAGCGCCGCCGAATTGCACCAGAAAGCCGGACAGCCGGAGCGGGCTCTCGTGGTTTATCAGCGTTATATCGAGCAGTTCCCCGATCCTCTCGATGTCAATGTTGAAACCTGCCAGAAGATCGCCGATCTGCTCAAGGAACAGGGGCAGCAGGACGCTTACATCCGTATGCTTGAGCGGATCGTACGGGTCGATGCCGAAGGTGACGAACAGCGTACCGCCAGAACCATATTTCTAGCGGCAAAGGCAGGGTTGGTGTTGGCGGAACGACATTACGCCGGTTTTGACGACATTACCCTGGTCCAGCCTTTTGACAAAAGCCTGAAGAAAAAGAAGACCATGATGAAGGATCTGATCCAGGAATTCAGTCATCTGATCGAATATCAGGTGGGCGAGGTGACCGCGGCATCGACCTGGTACCTGGCTGAGATCTACGCCGAATTCAGTCGTTCCCTGATGCAGTCGGAGCGGCCTAAGGGGCTCGATGATATCGAACTGGAAGATTACGAACTTGCCCTGGAGGAGAACGCCTATCCCTTTGAGGAAAAAGCGATCGAGGTGCATCAGAGCAATCTCGAACTGATCGCTGCGGGGGTCTATAACAGCTGGATCGACAAAAGTATCGAGCGCCTGGCGCAGTTTGTTCCGGCGCGCTACGCGAAATCCGAGGAACTCTGCCCACTGGTCGAAGTGCCGGATGGGTTTGCCTTCTACTTTGCCGAAAAGCCGGAGAACGCGACGCTTCAAGCGGCTGAGGATAGTTCGGCAGAAGTAGAACCGCAGGAAGCGGAAACTGCTGTGTCTGCGTTGCCTGAAGATACACAGCAGCAGAGTTCGGGCGGCTCTGCCGGTGATGTTCAGCAAGGGGGTGCCCAATGACCGGATTGACGAATTTCAGACTCCTGGGGCTGGCCCTGTGCCTGGTCATCCTCTCCGGCTGTGCTGTCCAGTTACCGTTGCAGAGCGGCAAGGGGGAACCGGCTGATGTTCGGACGACAGCTCAGTCTGCCCCTGCACCTTCAGAACCTGCGCTGTGTGGTTTTGCCGTTGCCGAACCGCATAAGCTGAATCTTCTTGAGCGTAACGAGTTTTTGCGCGCGGTTGAACTGCTCAAGGCCGGGCAGGCCGAGTCAGCACTGCCGCTGTTGGAACGGCTCAGTCAGAGTGAGAATGTGGTGACGGCGGTCTATGTCGATCTGGCCAAGGCTTACCTGCTGACTGAGCAGAAAGGGAAAGCTGAAGAGGCTCTGCAAAGCGCCCTCAGGCTCATCCCCGGGCATCCGCTGGCAAGCCAGGAATATGGAGTGATGCTGCGCCGCGCCGGGCGCTTTGCAGAAGCGCGAGGCCTCTATGAAGATACGCTGACTTACTATCCGGATTATCTGCCGATCCGAAAGAATCTCGGCATTCTCTGTGACATCTATCTCAACGATCAGGACTGTGCCCTTGAGCAGTTCACATATTACAGCCAGGCCCTGCCGGATGACGAGCAGGTCAGACTCTGGGTCAGTGAGCTGCAACTTCGCTGACCTCAACTAGTTACCATCCGGAAACTTCGGAGGGTAACGCGTAAGTTTTCAGATTGGAAACGAGCAATTTTTCGTTGTGGCAAGAAAATCAAGGGATTGAGCGGAGGCGTAGTGCTATACGCCGCACAAGCAAGCCCGCAGATTGACACCGCCACGGCGGAAAAGGGCCGTTTCCGGATGAAAACTAACTAAATGCAAAGAAGAGAACGAGGTGTGAAATGTTAAGAAGATCCATAATGTTAATGCTCTCCATGCTTATCGCGGTTCCTGCCTTTGGCGCAGAAGCTACTCTGAACGACAAGGTCGATCCCCAGGAAAAGACCCTGTCCGGCATGTCGATCGTCGGCAACGACGAAGCTCCCAAATCGCTCTATATCGTGCCCTGGAAGAGTTCGGAAATCGGCGTCGAAACCAGCCTTGACCGCCTGGCGAACAAGGATGCCGTTCCCCTCGACAGGGATGTCTTTCGCAGACAGCTCGAGTTTTATCAGGTCAGTCACAACATCCAGGTACGGAGGTAACAGGAAATGGAAATGCTTTACTCAATTATCGGTTTTTTTCAAAAGGGTGGTGCGTTCATGTACCCGATTCTGCTGGTCTTTGCAGTGGGAATCGCAATCTCGGCGGAACGCTGGATCCAGCTGACCAAAACACGCAAGGACAACAGCAAGGTCTGGAAGCAGGTTCAGCCGATTCTCGACAAGGGCGACTTTGACAAGGCCCGACAGGTTGTCGACAAGGATAAATCGATCATCGCCCGCATGCTGTCGATGGGACTGGCCCGTCAGGGGGCCGTCAGACGCCGTGAGGATATCGAGATCGCCATGGAAGAAAGCCTGATGGAGATCATCCCCCAGCTGGAAAAAAGGACCCCCTATATCGGTCTGCTCTCCAATATTGCCACGCTGCTTGGCCTGCTCGGGACCATCATGGGTCTGATCGAAGCTTTTACCGCGGTCGCCAATGCCAATCCGGCGGAAAAGGCCGATCTGCTCTCGGCCAGTATCTCGGTGGCGATGAACACCACGGCCTTCGGCTTGATGGCAGCCATCCCGCTGTTGTTGATTCACGCCAAGCTGACCTCGACGACCGGCAGCATTGTCGACAGCCTGGAGATGGCTTCAGTAAAAGCTCTGAACAGCATCTCCAGTTTCAGTAAACGGCAATTTCCGATGGGCTGACCTATGACTTCGCGAATGAAAATGAAACGCAGACGCAGTAGCAAGAGCGCACCCGAGCTGGATATCACGACCTTCCTCAATCTGATGGTCGTGCTGGTGCCGTTTCTGCTGATCAGTGCCGTTTTCTCCCGGGTGACGATTCTCGAGCTCAGTGTTCCGACCGGGGCCGGCGGGGCTTCCTCCGGACAGCCTGATTTCACCATCGAGGTTGTGGTCCGCAAGGCGGGTCTGGAGCTGTCCAATGGCCGCAGTGTCGTGGCTGCCATGCCCAACAAGGCGGACGACTACGACTTCGATACCCTGTCGCAGATGCTGATCCGGCTGAAGAACGACTATCCGGACAAGGAGGATGCAACCGTCCTGATGGAGCCGGAGATCGAATACGATACCCTGATTCAGGTAATGGACAGTATCCGCGAGGTGCAGATTCCGGATCAGGGCGGAGAGGGTGAGGAGCTACAGACTCTGGCGCTGTTCCCACAGATATCGATAGGAGATGCACCATGAGAGAGAGCCGGCGCTTACGGCGCATGGAGCGCAGCCATAAGAAGGTCAGTGCCCTGAATCTGACATCGCTGATGGACGTGTTTACCATCCTGGTTTTCTTTCTGCTGGCCAATTCGTCTTCAAGCGAGGTTCTATCGACGCCCAAGCAGATCAAGCTGCCTGATTCGATCGTTGAAACCAAGCCGCGTGAAACCATCGTGGTGCTGGTCAGTGCCGATCAGGTGCTGGTCCAGGGGGAACCGGTCATCGCGACCGCGGACCTGATCAGCAGTGGTGATGAGGCGGTACCCGCGATCAGCGAGAAGCTGGGACTTTTAGAGCAGAACGTGATCGGTATCAGCACCAAGGCGGCGATCGAAAACAGGGAAATCACCATCCTCGCCGACAAGCAGATTCCGTTCCGGGTCCTGAAGAAGGTGATGTCAACCTGCACCGCTTCGGGCTATGGCAAGATCTCTCTTGCCGTGATCCAGAAAGCGACGCAAACATAAGGAGATTCCGTGAGTAGTTCAGAATTTTCACAGGAACTGGAGTCTCTGAACGCGCAGATCGAACAGCTTCAGCTGGCCGTAGTGAAGCTGGAAGATGAAAAGCGGGTTGTTGAGACAAAACTGGATGACTTCGCCATTGAGCGACAGAATATCGGTCTGCTTGAAGAGGCCTGCAACGCACTCGACAAGCTCAACGAACTGGGCGTCGCAGAGCTGTTCTGGTCGGGGCTGGCGGCATCTGTCGATCCGCAGGACCATACCAGTCAGGTTCGCGAGCGCATCGAAACGTTTTCCCGGCAGACCAGGGGGCTGAACGACAGGCGTCAGGCGCTTCAGGCCAAGATTGATCAGCATTTGAGCGTCATGGAGTACCTCTTTGATGAGGTGGCGCAGGCCGAGGAACGGGAAGAGCGGCGGGTAGAGGAGTTTGCCGTCGTCCGGGAGATGAGTGAGCTGCCGGTCCGTCAGTTAGTGATGCCCTGGAGCGTTGAGGCTGAAACTGAGCGGCGTTTCCGTTATTCTCTGCTGATTGCCCTGTTCTGGTGCGTGCTGCTCGGGGTTCTGACGCCGCTGGTCAATGTCCCGATTCCGGACCGGGTGCAGGTGGTTATGGAGATCCCGGCGCGGATGGCCATGCTGCTCAAGGAGGAACCACGCAAGGTGCCGCCTAAACCTGCACAGATTGTAGAAAAGCAGAAGCCGGAAGTGGCAGAAGCCGAGAAGCCGAAGAAAGCCAAGGCCGAAGAGAAGGTCGCCAAGAACGAACCGCAGCAACAGAAGAAAAAGGCCGACAATCGTCCTGTCGGCGGCGGAACCAAAGGCGTCAAGAAAAAGCAGAGTGTCGGCGTGCTGGCCTTCAAGAGCAGCTTCGATGATTTGATGGATGAGGTGCCGGTGGCCAAACTGGGCAGCGAAGCCAAGGTCAACAAGGTCAACGCCAAGGTGCCCGGTGAAGCCAGGGCCAGCCGTTCACTGGTCTCGACCCAGGCCAAATCGGGAGGCAGTTCCGGGATCAGCAACTTCGGTGTCAGCCGCAATCTGGGCAATGGCGGTTCGGGGGGCGGCAGCGGTTATGGCAATGCCGGGCAGATCGGCGGGGTCGGAACCGGGCAGGTGGAGAGTGCCATGGCCGGGATGGCCGAACAGGCCGGACGTCCGCTCAGCAGCAGCGCGGATGCGTCGCGAACCGATGAAGAGATCCAGATCGTCTTCGACCGCTACAAGGCGGCTCTCTACCGCATCTACAACAGGGAGTTGCGCAAGGATCCGACCCTACGTGGCCGGATCACCCTCAAGCTGACCATCGAACCGGATGGCAGTGTCTCGATGTGCCTCTCCGAGTCGACAGATCTGGCCTCGGATGAACTGGTTGCGCAGATTGTCGAGCGGATCAAGCGTTTCAATTTCGGTCTCAAGGATGGAGTGCCGAAGGTGACGATACGCTATCCGATCGACTTCCTTCCGGCCGGATGACGTTGACGGGACAAATCAGAGCAGCGGGGTGTGGTCGGCACCAGATCACACCCCGCTGCAAGCCCGGAAAGGATGGTTTTTAGCTTACGCTGTTGAAAAAAAATCCCGAAGCTGCGCATTATTCAGCTTCGGGTAGGTGAGGAATCCCGGCATTTCGGGGTGTTGCCGGATGTCAAAAGTTATCGCTATAGCTCTTTTCTCAAAATTAGAAGCGGTACTCGCGCTGAACACTGATCCAGCGATCTGTGGTGAATTTATCGATAACCCACTTGCCGTTGAAACGCCCGATACCTGACGCCTTCTCGCCGCCAAACATGACATGGGGTTCATCGTTGATCGTCTGGTCATTGATATGGACCATGCCGGTTTTGATCCGTTTGGCGATCATCATGCCGCGATAGAGATCCTTGGTGAAGATACTGCCGGTTAAACCATGCTCGGTGTTATTGGCGATGCTGACAGCTTCGTCGATCTCCTTGGCCTTGATGATACTGCAGACAGGACCGAAGACCTCCTGGGAAGCTGCAGGCATGTCCATCGTCACATCCTGGAAGATCCATGGCGTAATGATATTCCCCTCGCAGGATCCTTCGAGCGCTATCTTTGCTCCAGCAGCGATGGTTGCTTTGATCAGTTTCTCAACTTCTTTTACCTGTGCACTGTTGATCATCGGTCCAAGAAAGGTGTTCGCGTCGCTCGGGTCACCGATCGGAAACTTTTTTACTTTTTCAACCAGGGTGCCGATGAACTGGTCATAAACACTTTCCATGACGACAATCCGGCCGACTGACATGCAGACCTGCCCCTGATTGAAAAAAGCACCGAAGGCGGCTGCCGCTGCAGCGCTATCGATATCGGCATCATCCAGCACGATCATGGCGTTGTTGCCGCCAAGTTCGAGGGAAACGTCTTTGAAGTGACTGACCGCCAGCTGTCCGACACGTCTGCCGACTTCTGTCGAACCGGTGAATGAAACAAGTGATGGAACCGGATGGGTGATCATGGCATCCCCGATATCGCTTCCTTTGCCGGCGATAGCGTTGAAAACTCCGGCAGGGAACCCGGCTCGTTCAAAAAACTTGGCGATAAGAAAGGCTGATCCGGGTGTATCGGATGCCGGCTTCAGGACGACAGTATTGCCCGTGGCAATGGCCGGGATGACGCTGCGCATGGCCAGGACAAACGGGACATTCCATGGTGCAATAACAGCGATAACACCTTTAGGCTCCTTGAAGACATAGTTATCCTTGCCCTGGATTGTCGACGGTAGGATTTGTCCTTCGAGCATTTTCGGATAGTTCATCACCTCACGGACAAAGTCCAGACAGGTGTGATATTCATACTCAGCTTTAGGACGAATGCAGCCCGCTTCGCGTGCCAGCAGCTCAAAGATCTCATCTTTGTAGAATTCAATCGCTTCGTACAGTTTGACCAGATAGTTTTGTTTCTCATTCGGCAACAGGGCCGCCCATGCCGGTTGCGCGCTTTCTGCGGCTGTATAGGCATCGTTGACGTCGTCCAGGCTGGCGCCCTGGTAAGAATACAGCAATTGACCGGAATAGGGATCGTGGTTGTGGAGCAGGGCTGTACCGGTACCGGTTTTCCATATCCCGTTGATATATTGTTTGTCGTAGGTATCCATGGTTCCTCCTTATAGTCGAACGGCCCGGCGGGTTACTCGTAACCGGCTAAATGGCATTGGACGTGGGCAAACATCCCTCCGTCTGTTGCAATGTTGGCTCCGCGAATCCATCCACTCCCTGCTGAAAGCAGAAATGCACAGACCGGAGCAATATCCTGCGGCGTACCAGGGCGGTCCATGATCCTCTCGTCTTCCTTGGCCCTTTCACCAAGGGTTTCGTTGAAATCCTTGAGGATCGGGGTGTCGACGGGACCAGGACTGACGCAGTTCATGCGAATGCCGCGCTCACGCCAGGTCCAGCGGTTTTGCATGGTCCAGACGATGAGAGCTTCTTTGGAAAGAAAATAGGAGCGCCCATCGCTCATATCAAATTGCTGGCAGAAGTCGTCGATGGCCTCGTAGCCCTCGATGGCGAGCAGTCTGGTGACCTGTTCTTTGCCTGTTGCCCAGCCCATCCCGGCCAGTGACGCAAGGTTGACGATACTCGCGCTGTCGGCCATTTTGGGAATCAGGCCTAACGTCAGCTCTCTGAGTCCAAGAAAGTTGACTTTGAGCACAAGCCCAGGCGCCTTCGTCGGAGGCAATCCGGCGATATTGCACAAGCCGTCGATTCCGTCAGGAATGGAGGCAACGGCTTCTTTGACAGAATCCTGATTGCCCAGATCGGCAAAAATAAAGCGGTCAACGTAGTTTTGAGGCTCATTGATATCAATACCGATGACCGTTCCACCCTGCTGTTGGATGAGTTTGGCTGTTTCTGCGCCGATTCCAGAGGCGGCCCCGGTAACAACGATAGTTTTTTGGCTTAACATGTTAATCCTTTTTGGTTGTCGTTGTTTTTCTTGCTAAAGAACTACTGCCTGTTACTTGTAGATTTTTCAGGAAAAAACTGAAAATCCGGAGTCACCGAATTTGCGTCGATGACTCCGGATTGTTCAGATCGCTAAGCGCTTATTCATCCTTGAACTTACCGTTCTTGACCTGCTTGTTGTAAGCAAGCGTAGAGAAAATTGCCAAGATAACTATGATGCAGATCAGATATGCGGCTATAAATATATCGACTCCTCCCATGATAAATCTCCTTATTCGTCATCACCTTTATAAGTGAGTTTATGGATGCCAATGATGATGATATTTACAATAATGATGAGAATCAGTGAGTATACAATTGTCTGGGTTGCCCAACTCATACCGCGACCTCCTGTTTAAGAGTAGACTTTTTCTGTTCCTCGATCTGTTTGAGCATCCCTTTCTCACCGGGCAGGATGAGGTTGAGGACGATGCCCAGGACAAAGGTGGTGACAAAGACCGGCCAGAAAGCGAAAGTGAAACCTTCCGGGCACCAGGACGGCAGAGCGAAGGTCCACCAGCAGTTGACCGCCAGAGAGGCGATCAGGTTGATCCAGGCCGCCGTACGATTGACCTTCCAGACCATGCCGATGAAATAGGCAACAAAGATCGGCATACTCAGTGAGAAGCACCAGAAGAACAGAGAAATGATCAGGGTGACTTTCAGTGCCGGCAATGCCGCGGCCAGGGTGACGCCAACAACGACGATTCGACCGATCCAGATCTGCTTGTTGCCGCTGAACTTTTCTTTGTGCAGAGGTTCAATGATGTCATCGGTGACAACATGAGCAATCGCCAGAACCATGCCGCTGGCAGTGGAGAGCAGGGCACAAAGCAGAGCGACCATCAGGACGCCGATCAGCACCGGTGGCAGAGCCTGCAGGGCCAGTTGAGGCACGGCAAGCAGTGGTTCTTTGGCTGCGATTGCAGCGATAGAGGTGCCGGTGATGCCGAGAATGACCCAGGGGATGGCGGCCATTCCGTTGATGATGCCGCCCAATAATGCCCCCTTGCGGATTTCCGCATTGCTTTTAGCGGCCAGCATCGGTTGGTACATGGCATGTTCACTTGAGACGGAGAAGATGTTGAGAACGATGCAGGGGATGATGATGCCGAAAACCGCCGGGGTTGAAAAATTGAATAGATCGGTTCGCCAGGCTTCGCCAACCAGGCTGTAGGTTTTGGCGACTCCGTCATAGCCCTCGGGAAGCCAGGTGCCAATATACCAGACAGCGAGATAACTGCCGCCGATGAGGACGATGGCATTGAGGACGTTCATATAGCCCATCTGCAGCATACCGCCAAACATGATGTAGATAATGATCAGTGCTGCCGCGATCAACACGCAGTGCGGTGCAAACTGCAGCTTACCGCCGCTCAAGGTGTATATGACGGTTGCGATGCCCAGTGTTTCAGACATGGTGATACCGAGCCAACCGGCCGGGGCAATCGAGGTGTTGACGATCTTGATCTTCGGGCCGAAGACTTTGCCCAGCGCCTGGGGAAAGGTCTGGACTTTCAGCTTCCTGAACATCGGCCCGAACCAGAGCAGGAAGATCGGAATGAAGATGCCACCGGTGATAACCCCCCACCAGGCGACGGAGACGCCAAGCCCGGCCTGGGCCTGCCACAGCGAACTGGTATGCCCGCCCCCGAGCGGTGCCAGGGTGAAGGAACACATGACGGCAAACCATCCAAGCTGACCGGATGCGGTGAAAAAGTCCTTGCCAGTCGAGATCTTTTTCTTCGCTTTTAATCCGAAATACACACTGAAAAAGACAAAATACAAAACAGTGATAATAATTGGTACCATCGGCAATCCTCCCTGAGTGTCAGTTTTCTAACGATATCCCGCAATAATCGACAACTGTTGGAACCGCTTCCTCTCCACGAAGCCAGTACAGTTGTCCGCATAAAAAAACAGCTTAAAGCCATGTCCGGATCTTGACCTGCCGGGACTTTCCATTTCAGGAACTGGGATGGTGATTCTAATCTATATCTATGTAGATGAGATGTAAGGCGTTGTAAAATGGCTTATTTTGATGGCTTTATCTAAAAAATAGATAAAGCTGTGATTCTGGCTATGCTGATCGGATGGGGTGTTTCAAAACAGGATTGATGGAAAATTTCAAGATGAGAGCCGTGGTCGTCTACTCGGAAAGAAACCTGAATTCATCCAGGAACAGTTCTATGGCAGGATTGTCATTCTCCTTGTTCCAGACAAGGCCGATTTCATGGGTCGAATCCTTGCCGTCGATCTGAATAAATTCAAGTTCGTTGTACATGTGATTCCCCCAGCTGCCAGGCAGGATGGTGACCCCCATGCCCAGGTCGACCATGACTTCCACGGTGTGGTAATCGCGTGGATGGTCGATGATGTTCGGGGTGATTTTCCTGTTCAGGCATAATTTCATGGCCATATCAAACATGCCTGGGTTGAACTTGCGGTTCATCAGGATCAGAGGTTCTGTTGACAGAAAATCTTCGACCTTCCGGGTACCTTTCAGCAGTGGATGGTTTTTGGCACAGACCAGATAAAGAGCATCGCGATACAGAGACTTCCAGGCCAGCCGTTCATGATTGATGGTGATGTGGCGGGCAAAGCCGATATCGAGTTGGTTGCATTCGACCATACGGGGAATTGAGATTGAGTCATAGGAATTGAAGTGCAATTCGATTGCAGGATTTTTCTGCCTGAAATTTTTGAATGACTCTGAGAGACGGGCAACAATCGGCACAAAGACATAGCCGACGTTCAAGCGGCCACTGCCACCTGATGAGCATTGCTGGGTCTTGGCGATCGCCTTGCGGGACATCTCGACGATTTTTAAAGCTTCGTTGAAGAGAATTTCACCGGAGACTGTCAGCGTAACCGATTGTTTGGTGCGCAAAAACAGTTTAACGCCCAGCTCCTTTTCCAGTTCGGCGATGTTGTGACTTACCGCAGACTGGACGATATGCAGATGATTCGCAGCTTTGGTGAAACTGAGATGCTGAGCGACTGCGATGAAGCAATTAAGGTGATGAGTATTCATGTTCTCTCTGCTGTGGCTAAAGACTGTTTCTCTACAGAACTGCTGAGGATGAATATCGTATTATGCAGGAAATAGAAGGATAATCAATGTTTTGCTAGATTTTAGGAGCGGCTGGGGTGCGGATAAAAGAAGACCCCTGAGCAGCGGAGGGGGGAGTCTGTTCAGGGGTCAATACTGAGTGATAAACACTCGATATGCCATAAATTTATGTGTTATGAGCGGAATTGTCAAGAATAAATATATGCAGAAAAGTGACTATTTGAAAAATACTATAAATATAAAAATAATTCGTGCATTTAGCGCCTTTGGCTTAGAAAAAAGTTTTCTATGCTCGAATGCAAGTATGCAATTATATTTACCCGATTCGGCAGCTGAGCTAAAAATGAACTGCTATCTTCAATTGTGTAAATGAAGGTCACGATGATATCGAGCAATGGATACTTTCTGCTGACATTTCTCCTGACGCTTGGTGGCATGCTGATCCTTGCTTCCGGACGAAAAACGGCAGCGAAGAACAGCGCCGATTTTTCACTGGGCGGACGCAAGGGGGGCTCCTGGCATGTTTTTGGGGCGATAACCGGTACCCTGGTCGGCGGGGCCTCGACCGTCGGAACTGTGCAGTTGGCCTTTATTTACGGACTCTCCGCCTGGTGGTTCACTCTGGGGTCTGGCCTGGCCTGTCTGTTCCTCGGACTGTTCATGGCGATACCTCTGCGTCATAGCCAGGTGACGACGATTCCCGAATATATAGCGATTTATCACGGAAACCAGGCGCGTATCCTGGCCAGCCTGTTTGCCGCCCTTGGTATGTTTATTCAGATTGTTGCCCAGCTGCTTGCCTGCGGTGCAATCCTGGCGGTTCTGTTTCACCTGCCTCTGGTCTGGAGCGCGTCTCTCTCGGCCTTGCTGGTCATTCTCTTTACCGTTACCGGGGGGATGAAGGCTGCGGGGCGCATCGGTCTGCTCAAGATGGTGCTGATTTACCTGACCATGGTCATTTCCGCACTTATCTGTTATCTCAAATTCGGCGGCTGGTCTGGTCTTTTTCAGTCATTCCCGGCGTTTCCCTGGTTCAACCTGTTCGGTTACGGGGCGAGTAAAGGAATTTCTGATCTTTTGTCGATGCTGGTTGGTGTCATCTCAACCCAGACCTATCTGCAGGCCGTTTTTTCTGCTTCAGATGGCTATACTGCGCGGCGCGGCGCGGTTTACAGCGCAGTTCTGATTCCGCCGCTCGGTTTGCTCGGTGTGCTGGTCGGCCTCTATATGCGTAGCACCCAACCAGACCTTGAGAGCGCGCTGGCGTTGCCGACATTTCTCTCTCTCCACCTGCATCCGGCCATAGCCGGAATCGCTTTCGCGACCCTGCTTATTGCCGCGGTCGGGACCGCCTCCGGCCTGGCCCTTGGCGTATCCACCACTCTCAGGATCGATCTGTTGCGGCATTGGCGGGCGGGGATCAGGCAGTTGTTCTATTTCCGCGCCCTGACAACATTGGTGGTGGTCGCTGCCTATGTCCTGCTGCTGCTCAATCTCGGTTCGGCGATCATGGACTGGAGCTTTTTATCGATGGGGCTGCGTGGGGCGACCTTCTGCGTTCCTTTGTTGTTTGCCGTGTTCTGGCCGGCTGCAGGGCTGCGTCGCGCCGGATTCTGGTCGATTCTGCTGGCTCCGTTGATTGTTGTTTTTGCCGGGCTGGTCGGTTTTGACCGGATTCCGCCGTTGTATCTGGGACTTGGTCTGTCGCTGCTGATTTTCCTCTTCAGCGCACTGTTGCGCAGGATGACGAAAGACCGCTGAACGTGCAGCTTGCTTAACAAGGCAACCTTGTTTCATGTTATGCTGGGAACCTGTCGGACATTACATGAATCTGCTGCAAAATCATCTGATCGGTATATATTTCCGACCCTTTTCGACAAATAGCTACGGCTATTCGCTCTCAAACGGTCGAAAGTCTGTCCTCAACCAGTTGATTTTTCGCGACGATTAGCAAAGCCCGACAGGTTCCTAGTGAGTCAAATAAACCGGAGCCGCATGAAACGTCTTATTCTCGCCAATCTTCTGTTTTGCCTTCTGCTTGTCGGGTTGTCCCTTCCCGCTGCTGCTGAGTCTTTGTCTCTGCATATCTCCGGAGTGGACGATGAGGAATTGAGCAATGTTCTTTATGCCGTTCTCCAGCTTCCTGAGGGGATCGTTGAGGATGGGCAGCTCAACCAGCTCTGGCTTGAGCGCTATCGCAGACAGCTGGCCGGCAGAGTCAGCAAAACCCTGCAGCCCTATGGTTATTTTAACTCAGCCGTGCAGGACCAGCTGATCACGGATGATGACGGTAGTCAGCAGTTGTTGCTGACCATCGACCCGGGCCCTCCGCTCAGGGTGACGAAGCGGAAGATAACCATCGCCGGAGAACAGATCTCCTCTTCGCTTAAAAACCGTATCATTTCAGCATATCCACTCTCTGTCGGGCAGGTTCTCAGGCAGGATCTCCATGACGAAGGGAAAGCTCACCTCAAGGAAAGTTTCATTTCAGGGGGCTACCTGGATGCACATTTCAGCCGTAGCCAGATCTTGGTGTCCGTGACCGATAAAACCGCAGAGATCTTTCTCGATCTCGTGCCGGGGAGAAAATATGTCTTCGGCGAAACCAGTTTCAGCGGATATGGCGATTATCCCGTCAAATACATGAAGCGTTACCTGGCCTATCAGCCCGGAGAGGATTTCTCCCAGGAGAAACTGTCGCGGACGCATCTGAACTATGTCGATTCCGAACTGTTTGACAGGGTCGTTGTCGAGCCCCGCCGGGATCAGGCTGTCGACCGACAGGTTCCCATCGATGTCAGTGTCGAACCGGCGCCACGTCACCGGCTGCGTCCCGGGATCGGCTACGGCACGGATACCGGTGCCAGGGTTTCCCTCGACTACCGTAATCTTAACCTGTTCAGGCTCGGTCATGAGTTGCAGGGGAACCTGTTGCTTGCGGAGCGCAAACAGGCAGTGACCAATACCTACGTGATTCCTCATCTGAAGCGACTCGATACCCGGACCCTGGTGTCGGCCGGTTGGACGCGTGAGGAAACCGACTCCTATCTGACCCGCGAGACCTCCGCTGAGGTGGAGTATCAGCGCATGTTGTCTTCCCGGTTTTCAACCTCCTTTTTTCTGCGCTTCAGTCAGGAATATTCAGAGATTGCCGATCAGGAAACCACTGCCCAGATGCTGCTGCCGGGTGTCCGCCTGACCTGGCGTTATCTGAACGATTCGGTGCTGCCGAGCCGTGGTGCTCAGCTGAAACTGCAACTGCTCGCCGGTGACAGAGAATTGCTGTCAGATACCTCGCTGGCACAGATTTTGGCAAATGTCTCTGTTCTGCAGCCACTCCCTTTTGAGTCACAGCTGTTTGTTCGGCTAAAGTCAGGAGCGACCTATTTCGACGATCCGTTCAGCGAGGTTCCGGCCTCCCTGAGATTTTTTGCCGGAGGGGATCAGAGCGTCCGTGGCTATGGTTACCAGTCTCTCGGTCCGACCGACAGCGATGGCGAGGTTATCGGCGGCAGGAATATGCTGGTCTACAACCTGGAATTCGAGAAGAAGGTTACCGATAACTGGGGCCTGGCGTTGTTTTACGACGCAGGCAACGCCTTCAATTCGTTTGAAAATTATGAACTGAAACAGGGGGCAGGAATTGGTGTGCGCCGCTACACGAGGATCGGTGCCATTCGTCTAGATCTGGCCCGCCAGATGGCTACAGCGGATGTGAAATATCGTCTGCATTTCAGTGTTGGGTTTGGCTGGTGAAACGATTTCTCCTCGGCATAGTCATACTTTGCGCGCTGTTTGTGGCAATGGCAGGCGGATTGTCCTATTTTATCCGGTCCGACTCGGGTAGCGCCTGGATTCTGGATAATCTTGAAGACTGGACAGGGGGCCGGATCAGTATCGAAAGCTCTGCAGGGTCCCTGTTTGACCATCTGGTCATTGGCGGTCTGAAAATTGAAACAGCGGACATTGTTATCAGGATTGAAAAGCTCGAAGCGAGCTGTCATGACATCCGCCTGTTCCCGTTGCGCATCCGCTATGACAGCCTGCAGTTAAAAAACGTTCGAGTCCAAACACTGACTGTTGAAAAAAACGAATCCGAAGGGATCACGCTGATCTGGCCACAGTTGCCGAAACTGCTGTCGTGGGTCGCGATTGCCGTTGACAACCTCGCTCTTGATTCACTGATAGAGGTTAAGAAAGAAAATAAACAAGAACTGTTTAAGTCACTTGAACTGAAAGCTTATTTCAATAATGGTCAGCTTGAGGTTGAGGATTTTCTGCTCGTCACCAGCCAGCTGCAGAGCCATGGTGCGGTCTCCGTCGATTTTACCCGGCCGCATCTTGTTTTCGCTCTGGATGCGAGCTTTTTTCAGCCGACTGCTCCTGCTGTTCGGTTGGCTCTCAACGCTGATCTGGCCGGTGATTCAGGATTGCCGCTGTCCGGAGCTGTTTCTGTCGTTTTTGATCAGCAACAGGTAGGACAGGTTGATCTCAGTGGCAAACTCAGTGTTGCCGCCTCGGCGCTTTCAGTCGAAGCGCTTCGCGTTAAACAGCGCAGCAGAGGCGGAGCCTTGATGCTGGATGCTCAGCTTAGCTTAGGCAACAGCGTGACTGTCGCTTCAATGACGGCTCGTCTGGAGCAGCTCGATCTCAGTTCCGAGACCGGGCAGCCGCTGACCCTTTCCGGACTTATCAGGGCCCAAGGGGACCCCGACGATTATGCCGGATCCTTCAGTCTTTCGACAGAGGCGGTACCATTGCTAAGCGCAGATTTGACCGGTTCCTTCCTTGGTGATCAAGGCCGGCTGCAGATCGACGATTTCACAGGAGGCTGGCTTGACGGAGTGCTGTCAGGGGCGCTCGTCCTGAACTGGCAAAACGGCTTGGATCTGAGTGGATCTATTGCGGGACGCGGAATCGACCCGCAGCTGGTGCATGACGGCTTGCAGGGGGAGGTGACCTTTGCTCTGGATGGCAAGCTCAGCAAGGTCGCTGCCGATTCCTTGTCAGGCTCAGTCAGCCTGACCCTTCAGGATTCCATCCTGCAGGAGTTTCCCGTCAAAGGTGCTCTGCAGGCCCACCTGCAGCAGGGGCAACCCGTCATTGATAATCTGGAGTTGAGCGGCAGCGGATTCAACGTTTCCGCCAGCGGCAACCCTTACGCATCACTTCAGGTGGCTGCGGATATCGGTCACCTCGACAGATTGCTGACAGACGTACGTGGCCGTGTTCAGCTCAACGGCGAGGTCGCGTTGTTCAGTGGCCCGCTGCGGGGACGTGTTCAGGCTTCTGGACGTGATCTCCGCTATCAGGACTGGAGTCTGGATAACTTCAGCCTGCAGGGGCAGAGCAGAGACCTGCATGACCGCCTGCAGCTGACCCTTGATGCTGCCGGCCTCTCGAATAAGAACAATAAGCTGGTTGAGTTGGAACGTGTGACGGCAAATCTGCAAGGCCATCTGACTGATCATCGCCTGCAGTTGACTGCTAAGCGTCAGGCCGATCAGCTGCGCCTGGATCTGGCAGGACAGCTGCATGAGGATCGTTCCTGGTCCGGAGAGGTTAACGGACTGCGACTGGTTAGCAGTGAGTTCGGCGACTGGTATCAAAGCGGATCAACCCGGATCAGGGCTTCAGCTGCAGAGCTGATGCTGGACCGCTTCGCCTTGACTGACAAGCGTGGCTCACAACTCTCTCTTCAGGACGCCTTCTACCAGCCCTCGACAGGTGAGTTCTCCCTGGCCGGCAACTGGCGTCAATTTAACCTTGCCTATCTGAATAGGCTGCTTCCAGAGCTGACGATCGACGGAAGGTCGGAGGGAGCTTTCAGCGTGGTGAACCGAGCCGAGAAACATGCCCGACTGACAGCACGGCTGAACGGACAGCTTGGTCCGGATGGCGGGCAGCTCATAAACCTGAGCAAAGCTGATATCGACCTGAACTGGGACGGGCAGGGGCTGGCTGGTTCCGTCGCTGTTGAAACGGCGGAGCAGGGCTATTTCAATCTGCAGCTCAGTTCTTCGCAGGCGGCGGACTTCTCGGTATTGCCCCATGGTACATTGCATCTGAGTTGCCAGGAGGTTCCTGCGAGTGCTGTCCAACCCTGGCTACCAGGACAGATAACCCTTGAAGGTCTCTTCTCCTGTTCGGGGGATGGCAGCTGGGATGAAGGCGGGCTGAACAGGCTGGCCGGGCGACTGGTGCTCGAACAGGGGTTCCTTGGCTGGAACAGTGCCGAAGGACTGCTGAAAACAGCTGTCAAGACCGCCGAGCTTGACTGGCAATTGGAAGAGCGTCTGAAGGCCGGGCTTTCACTTGTTCTCGAAAACTATGGTTCGCTTGAAGGGCAGTTCAGTCTGCCTCTCGAGCTGGCGGGTGTTCCGGTTTTCACCGAGAAAGGTGAGGTTTCTGCCCGTTTTTCTGCAGATCTCAAGGATAACGGTCTGCTGGCTTCTCTTGCGCCTGAATACCTTGCTTCAAGCAGGGGGCGGCTGGCTCTGCATGTTGGCCTGTCCGGAACCGTTGACCGGCCACTCTTCACAGGTGATTATCAGCTCGCCGATGGTCGACTGAGTATCCCTCTTGCCGGCATAACTCTCAAAAATGCGACCCTGGTCGGCTCCTTCGACGAGTCGCAGATCACACTCGATTCCTGGCAGATACAATCGGGAACTGGTCAGCTGAAGATTGACGGTCAGGTGCGACTGGACGGTTGGGACGCGCAGGAGTTTGGGCTGAGGATCAGCGGGCAGGATGTCGAGCTTGTCGATCTTCCGGATCTTAAGACAACCATCACCCCGGAACTCAAGGTGGCTGGTGATCTGTCCGGGGTTGCGGTGAGCGGCGTTGTGGTGATTCCGGAACTGCTTTACCGAGGGCAGAGCGCTGTTTCCGCCGTCAGAAACAGCTCAGACCTGGTTATCGTTGATGATGTCCGGCAGAAAGATCGAAAAAGCTATCCTGTTGCTGTCGATGTGGGGCTGACGCTGGGTGATGCTGTCCTGGTCAAGGCGAACGGCCTGGATGCGAAGCTCAAGGGGGGTCTTCAGCTGATCGGCACTTCAACCGATTCGATATCCGGGCGTGGTGAAATCAGCGTCGATAAAGGGCGCTATTCCAGTTACGGTGTCAGTCTGGATATCGAGCGCGGTAACCTGATCTTTACCGGGGAGAAAATCGACAATCCCGGCCTCGACATCCTGGCGCTGAAGACTGTCGATGACGTCAAGGCGGGGGTGCGCATTACCGGGCTGGCAAGGCAGCCGGTAGTGACCCTCTATTCCGAGCCGACCATGTCGAGCAGTGACGTGCTTTCCTATATCGTTCTGGGCCGCAGCATGGATCAGCAGGGTGGCGACTTTGATATCCTCACGGCCGCTGCGGGAGCCCTGTTATCTCAAGGGGAGTCGGCGACCCTGCAGGAGCAGCTGAAGGGGAAATTGGGGCTGGATGTCCTCAATTTCAGCGCCGGAAACGGTGACATCGGTGAGGCGGTCATCACCACGGGTAAATATCTGACGCCGAAACTCTATCTGGGCTTTGGCTATTCGCTGTTCAAAAAGACCAATGAAACGATTTTGCGTTATTCCTGGACTCCCAGGCTGGAACTTCAGTCGAACATCGGCACCGAGAGTGGTGCCGATCTGTTTTACCTCTTCGAAATAGAATAATCTGATTATTTCAATACTCATTATCTTGTTGGAACCTACCAGATTGCTTATTAATTTAATTTTTAGGATCCTTGACAATCTTGAGAAGGCTACTATCATTAGTCTTTGTTAAGCTTGCGCTTGCTTTTGAAAGGATCCTTGGTGAAAACATGCTGATGCGTATGAAAATCAATCATAAGTTGCTTGTTCTGGTTGGTTCGGTTCTTGTTCTGCTGATTGTTTGCCTGGTGTTCGGTTATCTTGGCCTGTCTAAAACTGTGCATAACGGTACGGAACTGGCCGATGGGAATCGTCTGAAGAGCACACTGCTGGCGCGTGAGGTTGATCATCTGATCTGGGTACGCAACGTTGGGGCCTTCCTGACCGACGATAAGGTCAAGGAGCTGAATGTCCAGTTGGATCCCACCCAATGCGCCCTGGGTAAATGGCTGAACAGCGATGAGCGGAAGCGGGCAGAAGTCATGATTCCAGGGCTGGCTGCCGATCTGAAAGCAATCGAGGTTCCGCACCGTCACCTGCACGAATCAGCGGGTAAGATCAAGCAGCTGCATTCGTCCCTCGATTCCCATCTGGCCCAGTTCTTCACCGAAAAGAAACTGGATCATGCGGTCTGGATCAATAAGGTTCAGGGGGCGATCATTGATCATAAGCACTCGGCCGGTGTTCAGCTTGATGAGCATAAATGTGGCCTGGGCCTTTTCCTCTATGGCGAAGAGATCAAAGCAGTCAAAGACGCCAGCCCTGAACTGGCCAGGATTCTTGATGCACTGGAAGAGCCACATCGTCAGCTGCATCAACAGGGGCGTCAGGTCGAGGAATATCTGCAGGAGAACAGGGCGAATAATGCCTCTGAGCTGTTTTCTGAACAGCTGCAGCCGACTCTGGTTAAAACCATGGGGCTGCTTGACCAGTCTATCGCTGTTTCGATGGCGGCGCTGAAAGGAAACCGGCAGGCCAACGAGGTTTACGCTGGTGAGGGACAGCAGGCGCTCACCGCTGTGCAGGGGCTGCTGCACAGGATGATCGAAACGGTTTCTGCCAACCTGATTTCGGATGACCAGTTGATTTCTGCAGCGGTCTCGACGCGCTCAACCATGTCGGGTGTCGGCATCGCCGCTCTGGTTATCGGCCTGATTCTGGCCTATTTCATTGCCCGCAGTATCACCCGGCCACTCTCCCGGGCCTTTGCGGTTGTCTCTCAATACGCGCAAGGGGATACCAGGGATCAGAATCTCGATCTGGGCAACAGAGTCAGGTGTTACGACATCAACCAGTGTAGCAACGGTGACTGTGAATGTTACGGCAATGAATCCCACTGTTGGGTCCAGGCAGGCACTTTTGGTCCGACTCCGACCTGTAAGAAGCTGGTCAGCGGAACCTACAGCGATTGTCGACAGTGCAAGGCGTTCAAGGCGCGCGACGAAATCACCGAGCTTGGTTCCGTTCTGGTCGGTATGGCCAAAAGCCTGCAAGGGCGTAGTGAGCTGGCAGAAGCTATCGCCAGCGGAGATCTGACTCAGGATGTCCGTGTCACATCTGAGCACGATCAGCTTGGACTGGCCCTGAAAGAGATGCTTGAGGGGCTGCGTGCCATGGTTGGCAATATTCAGACCGCCGGAGAGCAGATCGCGTCCGGTGCCGTGCAGGTCGCCGATACCAGCCAGACCCTCTCGCAAGGGGCAACCGAGTCGGCCAGTTCCCTCGAAGAGGTGACAGCATCCATGAACCAGATGGCCGGTCAGGTCAGGATCAATGCTGATAATGCGGATACTGCCAACCGCCTGTCGAATGAATCGAAATCTGCCGCTGAGAAAGGTGACAGGCAGATGAACGATATGGTCACGGCAATGGACGAGATCAATCAGGCCGGTCAGAATATTTCCAAGATCATCAAGGTGATTGACGAGATCGCTTTTCAGACCAATCTTCTTGCACTCAACGCCGCTGTTGAAGCAGCCCGTGCCGGACAGCATGGCAAGGGGTTTGCGGTTGTCGCCGAGGAGGTGCGTAACCTTGCCGCACGCAGTGCCAAAGCCGCAGAAGAGACCGCAGATCTGATTGAAGGATCAGTGGCTCTGACGGCCCGCGGAGCGCAGATGGCTGAGCAAACGGCAACAGCACTCAAAGAGATTATGGACGGTACTAACAAGGTTTCCGATTTGCTAGAAGAAATTGCTGCGGCGTCCAAAGAGCAGTCCGAGGGGATAAATCAGGTAACCAGTGGCTTAAGCCAGATCGATCAGGTGACCCAGCAGAACACGGCCAGCGCCGAAGAGAGTGCTTCCGCTTCTGAGGAGCTTTCCGGTCAGGCCAATCAACTGCTTGAAATGCTCAAAAGATTCAGGGTTTCACAGGCTGGAGGGCGGACGGAGTCTCAGCTCAAAATCGGCTATTGATTTTTTTCTGCGGAGTATATTTTACGTGGTCGGGGATTAGTCGTTATCCCAATATAAAATAGCGCTTTATGAAATTTAGTTTCTTTGAATCAAACAGCCCATGCAGACTACATGCTGCATGGGCTGAATTTATATTGTGCAAATGCTAGAAACTTCTTTTCTCGTTCTGCTGTCTGTGGTATCACGTGGAATAACGTAATTTGCGGCTTCTGGCCGTGTTTTATTTAATCAGTATACTTCGAAAGTCTGTGAGTCTTTATGTTTATTTCTGATTCAACCCTCGATCGCTGGATCGAAGAAGATTTACCCGGAATCGATCTCACTTCCCATCTGCTGGGAATGAAAACTCTGGACGGACATATCTCTTACAAAGCCCGTGCAGAGACAACTATCAGCGGCATAGAAGAAGCCTCGGCAATGCTCACCAAACTTGGGTTGGTCGTTGAATTTGCCCAGTCCGAGGGCGCTGTTCTGCAGCAGGGGGATGAGATTCTCTCTGCGCGTGGTGACGGCGCGAGGATTCATGCTGGCTGGCGTGTCGCCTTGAATGTTCTGGAGTACGCATCGGGGATTGCAACGCGGACAGCCAAGCTCGTCAAGCTGGCCAACAGCAACGGTGACGCCATCGTCTGCGGGACGCGCAAGGCATTTCCGGGGGGGCGTAAACTCTCGCAGAAGGCCTTGGTTGCCGGTGGCGGGGTCCCGCACCGTCTCGGGCTGGGCGAGACGATCCTCATCTTCCCGAATCACTATAATTTACTCGGTCTCGACAACTTTCTGGCGAAGCTGCCGGAAATCAAGAAGCACGCCCGTGAACGCAAGGTCGGTGTTGAGGTTGAAACCCTCGACGAAGCCCTGCTGATGGCCAGGCACGGAGCAGATATTCTGCAGCTGGATAAGTGCCCCGTTGAGCTGACCGCCCGGATTGTCGAACAGGTTAAGTCTGATTTTCCACAGATCGTTGTTGGGGCCGCTGGTGGCGTCAACGCCGATAATGCTGCGCAGTATGCCGCCACGGGTGTCGACTTTCTGGCGACTTCGTGGATGTATTTCGGCAAACCAGCCGATATCTCTGCAGCCATTTCACGCTAATCTTCATTTGCCATGTGTCGTTTTGCCAGGGAGAAATCCCTGGCATTTTTTTTTGTTCCTTGACATTTTTATGTCTATCGCTATACAAAACGTTATTCGCCAACAAATAACGAGAGGTAAAGATGAAGAAGCTAACTTTAATTCTGCTGGTTCCGTTGTTATTCATCTCGACTGCTGCCGTTGCTGCAGATCTGCGTACCGCGTCCGGTGCCGGTTACAAAACCATTGTTGAGCAATGGGCGCAGCAGTATGAACAGAGCAGTCAACAGAAGGTTGAACGCATCTATGGCAATATGGGGCAGATTCTGGCCCAGGCTGAACATGGCGGCGGGGTCTGCCTGGTGATAGGCGACAAGAGTTATCTGACGACACACAAGTTTGATGCGGCGCGCTATGTCACAATCGGGACCGGCCGTCCTGTCCTGGTGACCCGCAAAGGGCTTGAGCTGGTCCGGCTCTCTGATCTGAAGGATGCAAGGTTTGCCAAGATTGCCGCTCCTGATTTCAGCAAGGCGATTTACGGTCGGGCCGCGAAACAGATTCTGGGCAGCACTGGCTATGCCGCTGTGCTGGAAAAAACCATGGAAGCGGGCACCGTACCGCGCAGTGGTGGTTATGCAGTCAGCGGTCAGGTTGATGCAGCATTCGTCAACATGAGCTACGCTCTGGCTAACCGGGAAAAATTCGGCAGTATGCTCGAATTGACCGAAGGTTTTGAGCCGATCGAGATTGTCGCAGGGGTTGTCGCAGGCTGTGAGAATGATGTCAACGTCACGGCGTTTCTGGGGCAGCTGAATACGGACAGTATGGCTCAAAAGGTCGCTGCGGCAGGGCTGTAATGGATTTTTTCGGGGCATATTGGCAGATCTATCGTTCTGCGCCGATTGTCTTTTCATTGGGGCTGACCGGCAAGGTCTGCTTCTATGCCCTGGTCCTGCATATCCTCATCGGGATTCCGCTGGCCTGGTATCTTTCCGGTCGTCCATCCCCCTGGCGCAGTGCACTTGAAAGCCTGATCACCTTCCCGTTGATCTTTCCCCCAATTGCTATCGGTTACCTGCTGCTGGTGGTCCTTGGTCGTTTCAGTCTGCTGGGGGATTTCTTTTCCCACTCCTTGTCGGTGGAGATTGTTTTTACCCAGGTCGGGGTTGTGTTTGCCGCCTTTATTGCCGGCCTGCCTCTGATCGTCAAACCGGTCAGGGCGGCTATTCAGGAGCTTGGCCGCGACCTGATCGAGGCCTCGTACATACTTGGACGCGGCCGGCTGGTCACCTTTGTTCTGGTGACCCTGCCGCTGATCAGACGCAGTATCCTGCAGGCCCTTATTCTGGGGATTGGCCGCTCACTGGGGGAGGTCGGTATCACCCTGATGCTCGGCGGCAACATCATCGGTAAGACCAATACCCTCTCCCTCGAAGTCTTTAATGCAGTCAATGACGGCGACTTCGAACGCGCCTCCGCACTCTGCCTGCTGTTGTTTCTCTTCTCTCTGCTGATGTTCGCAACGTTGCGACTTTTCGGTTCCCGGACAAGATAATCTTCTCTTGTTGTTATCTCCTTCGCTAAGTCGCTATACTGTAGCCTCAGTGAATGGCTTCTTAACGAATCGCCAGCCAGTGGCCACGTCAAGCCATAGTCGAGACCACTCTTGCCTGTAGCAGTGGAATTTTACAACCTTTTACCTCCTAGCCAGGACCAGTATATGACACCAGAACAATGTGCAGGGCTGATCAATAGGGCAAAAAAAATCGTTGTTCTGACCGGTGCCGGTATCTCGACGGCGGCCGGCATCCCTGATTTTCGTGGA
Source organism: Geopsychrobacteraceae bacterium (assembly GCA_963676795.2). Taxonomy (GTDB): domain Bacteria; phylum Desulfobacterota; class Desulfuromonadia; order Desulfuromonadales; family Geopsychrobacteraceae. Next base: position 1,408,723 of record CAXXTB010000002.1, read on the forward strand.
CCTCGAGGACTGTACGTTACCCGTCAGTACGACCCGAACAAGGTTTTTGAAATCTCCGCTTTCATGCGTGAGCCTGAATATTTCTATCAGTTTACCCGCGATTTTGTCTCTGCCGTCAAGGAGATCAGGCCGACCTATACCCATTATTTTCTGACGACTCTGGAAAAATTGGGCAAGCTCAGCGCAGTGGTTACCCAGAACATTGATCTTCTGCACCAGACTGCGGGGACCACGAAAGTTATTGAGGTACATGGTTCTTACGGCAGTGCCAGATGTTTGAGTTGTGGAGAAAAACTGAATAGCCTGACCTATTCATGGTGGGATCAGTTTCTTGACGAAAGTCTCTCTGCGCCGGTTGTCCGCTGCTTTAAGTGCCGGGGGCTGCTCAAGCCGGATATCGTCTTTTTCGGTGAAGCCGTCAACGATTACGAGCGAGCCGAGCAGACGATCAGTCGCTGTGATCTGCTGTTTGTCATGGGCTCTTCCCTGCAGGTTGCTCCTGCATCATATCTGCCCCATGCGACCTCGAGTGATACCATTGTCATCAACCAGGGGCGGGTCGCGCTGCAGAATGCCGGTCACAGGCACTTTGTCGACGCCGATCTGGACAGCTACCTTCAGGCTGTCGCACAGCATGTGAACGGATTCGCCGATGCCTATACCCAGGCGCCTGATAGCCATCGGTGATATCCATGGGCAATCCCGGCAGCTGATTGAGTTGATTGCCCGGATTCGACCTCAGGATGACGATCTCTTTGTTTTTCTTGGCGATTATATCGACAGGGGGCCAGACTCTCCAGGGGTGATCGACCTGTTGCGCGCTTTCCAGCTGCAGTATCCCCGGAGCATTTTTCTCCGGGGGAATCATGAGCAGATGCTGATCGACGCCTATACGCAGCTCGGCCCACTGGCCAGAAACTACCGGTTTCGTTGGGATGAATTGCCGACGAACGAGGTTTCCGATGAGGTCCTGATCTATCTGCTCAACGGTGGCAGCGCGACCCTCGATTCCTATCAGGGGCTTCCGGAGGCGGTTCGTTTTGGTGGGAATGCCATCCTTCCGGAACATTTCGATTTTTTAAATCGCACCTGTCTGTATTTTCGCTTCGATAATTATTTCTTTGTTCATGCGGGAGTCGATCCCACTGTTTCCTTCGACACTGAGGCGGCAAAGAACGTCTTCCTCTGGTCCCGGCGTGCGTTGTGGCTGAAAGATCCGGACTGGAGTCTGACCGTTGTGCATGGTCATAGTCCGGTTGCGCAACCAGAATTCAAAAAGCTGGAAGTCTGTCTCGATACCGGAGCGGGGCATGGCTACAACTTGACGGCCTGTGATCTGTATACGCGAAAAATCTGGCAGGCCTAAGTCGGAAGGCCTGTTTTTTTCGGGCCTTGGCTCTACGCTTTGCGTCTCGATCTGTTATCATTTAAGCAATACCAGCCGTCTTATCGTTAAGGAGGTCGCCATGACACAGGGGCATGATGATCAGGGCCGACAGGATGTCGGGCTCTATGAAAAAATCCTCAAGAGAACCGAAGAAATCCTCGAATCCGGGCGGAAAAACCTGGATGATGCGCTCAGGAAAGCAAGTGACGAACTCTCCGGCGCAGGAGAATTTACCAGGGAACAGGCGGACAGAATATCCGGTTACGTCAGGCGGGACGCTCAGAACGCCATTGACAGTGCCTTAAAGGCCAAGGACGAGTTCAAGGGGGTTGTTGACCCGCAGCGTGTTTCGGCCGGAGCACAGAGCGTGTTTGCCAGAATGTTGCAAACGACATCTGAGAAACTGGCGGAATGGGCAGAAAAGTCTGAGCAGAATCTCGAATACAGGACCGGCGAGGTAACCACACCAGGAACCCTCACCTGCAAGAACTGTAAGGAGGAGCTGCATATTAAAAAAACGGCAAAAATTCCACCCTGTCCCAGGTGTCATCAAACCCTGTTCCGTAAGTCTTTTTGAGACCGCCTTGCGCTTTTGCAGGGAAACAGCATAGGAGCAGGATATTGCCATGTCAGTGTTGAAGAGATTGTTCAGAAAGAACCAGCCAACTGAGCTTGTCGAACCACCGGAGACTTTGCCTGGCAAAGCGGAGCGCTGCTGGTGTGGTAGCGATTTGACTTATAAGCATTGCCATCGCAGCCAGGACCGTTTGTTTCTGAAAAGACGGCGCCAGACTGAATTGGCCAGCTTAAAGGCCCGGCAGGCCTATGAGAGTTGTGCGCTGAACCGAGGCTCCCGTGAGAAGCCACGATAGTTGTTGATTGTCAGAAAGAAAATTGTCATATTGCGCCGGGGATGAAAAGCTTGCTTTTTATCCCTGTCCTTTTTTGAACGACAACTATTTTAAGGGATGTTATGTCGCTTTTAACTCCGGCTATTGCCTTTCTTGCCGGGCTTGTATTGCTGGTCTGGAGCGCCGATCGTTTTGTTGATGGTGCTGCCGCAACAGCCAGACATGCGGGTGTGCCGCCACTGCTGATCGGGATCGTTATTATCGGTTTTGGGACCTCGGCACCTGAGATGGTCGTTTCGGCGATCTCCTCCTTTCAGGGGAATCCCGGTCTGGCCCTCGGAAATGCTTACGGTTCGAATATCTCCAATATCGGACTGATCCTGGGTTTTACCGCTCTGCTTTCACCGATTCTTGTTCAGCCGGGGATTGTCCGCAGTGAACTGCCGATCCTGTTGCTGGTGACGCTTGTTAGTGCCGGGCTGTTGAGTGATTTTCATCTGGGGCGCCTGGATGCGATCATCCTGCTGCTGCTGTTTGTCATCGTCATGGGTTGGTGGATCCGGAGTGGTCTGCGTCAACGGAACGACAACCGGACTGAACATCTGGATAACGAAGTCCCCGCCGATCTGATGCCTTTAAAATCGTCATTGCTCTGGTTGTCTGTCGGCCTGGTTCTGTTGGTCGTCAGTTCGCGGATCCTGGTCTGGGGGGCCGTTGAAATTGCCCGCAGCTTCGGGGTCAGCGACCTGATCATCGGACTCACCGTCGTTGCCGTCGGTACCTCCCTACCGGAGCTTGCATCCGCTGTTGCTGCAACGCGAAAAGGGGAGCACGACCTGGCGCTCGGCAATGTCCTTGGTTCCAATCTGTTCAATACCCTCGCCGTGGTCGGTATCGCCGGCATTATTCATCCTCTTGCAGTTGACAGCGCCGTCCTCTACCGGGACTGTCTGATTATGGGGCTGATGACTCTGGTTCTGGTGCCGATTTCTCTCGGGGTTTTCGGGCCGCGGAGAATCACCCGGTTCGAAGGTCTGTTGCTGCTCTGCTGCTATCTGGCCTACAATGGTTATCTCGTTGGTCAGGTGCTTGGTCTGTTTACGACACCTGCCTGAAGAATTGTTTGCAATCCCCTTGACATGGGCTTGTCTTCTGAATGATATTCTCTAAATATGAATATTGACAGAACTTTCGACGATGTCGACCATCAGATACTAACGATCCTTCAGGAGAAGGCGCGTATTCCAAACGCCGAAATTGCCCGCCAGGTCGGTATGGCTCCTTCGGCTGTTCTCGAGCGCATCAGAAAGCTGGAAGAGCGCGGGATTATTGAAGGCTATGAGGTTCGTCTCAATCCGGATGCTTTTCACCAGGGTCTGACCGCTTTTGTTCAGGTCACCGTGGAGCATTCCTGCTACACGGATCTCGCTGCCGCCCTGATGTCCGTATCCGGCGTCCAGGATGTTCATCAGGTTGCCGGAGAGGATGGTTACCTTTTGAAGCTGCGGGTTGCCAGCAATGCGGAACTGGGGCGGATACTGGTTGAAGAGATCGGCGCACTGCAGGGTGTTCATCAGACCCGCACGACGATTGTTCTGAATACGGTCAAGGAAACGCGAAAAATAGATTTAAGCAGAACCATATAACCAGATACGGAGTACAGCTCATGCCTATGTCCAAAAGTTTCAAAGAACGTCTTTTCCCGATTGTTGACCAGATAGCCGAACACTATGGGACTCCATTTCATATCTATGATGAGGCGGGGATTCTGGAGACCGGCGAGTCTCTGAAGCAGGCCTTCTCCGGGATCGAGGGGTTTAGGGAATATTATGCTGTGAAGGCCCTGCCGAACCCGAAAATCCTTGACCTGATGCAGCAGATGGGCTTCGGCTACGATTGCAGTTCGATCGCGGAACTGGTGCTCAGCCGCAATGCCGGAGGGCGCGGTGAAGACATCATGTTTACCTCGAACAACACAACAACCGAAGAATTCAACGCAGCTGCGGCTGAAGGCGGTTGTGTCCTGAACCTGGATGATATCTCGCTGATCGAGAAGGTTCCTGAATTTCCTGAGCTGATCTGTTTCCGCTATAACCCGGGCCCACGCCGAACCGGTAATATCATTATCGGCAACCCGGTCGAGGCCAAGTACGGCGTCACCCATGAGCAGGTTGTCGAGGCCTACCGCCTGGCAAAAGAGCGCGGTGCCAAGCGTTTCGGTCTGCACACCATGGTCGCTTCGAACGAACTGGATTACACCTACATGGTAGAAACTGCGCGGATGGTTCTTTCGCTGGTTGACATGGTTGAAAAGGAACTGGGGATTCAGTTTGAATTCGTCAACATCGGTGGTGGTTTCGGTATCCCTTACAAGCCGGAGCAGGATGCTCTCAATATCCCGCAGATGGCCAGGGAAATCACCGCGTTGTTCGATGAATTCAAGGCCGAGCACGGCTATGCGCCGCGTATGTATATGGAGAGTGGTCGCTACATGACCGGTCCGCATGGTGCCCTGGTAACCACCGCGATCAATCACAAGAATATCTACCGTGACTACGTCGGGGTCGACGCCTGCATGTCATCGTTGATGCGTCCGGCCCTGTATGGCTCATATCATCATATCGATGTCGTCGGTAAGGAGACCGCTCCCAAGGATCATGTCTATGATGTGTCAGGATCGCTGTGTGAAAACAACGACAAGTTTGCGATTCAGAGGGAATTGCCGAAGATCGAAGACGGTGACCTGCTGGTCATCCACGATACCGGTGCCCATGGCCACGCCATGGGGTTCCAGTACAATGCTCGTCTGCGCCCAAAGGAATTGATGCTGCGAGCCGATGGAACTATCGAACTGATTCGTCGCGAAGAAACCATTGAAGACTATTTCGCGACCCTGAATTTTACCGAAAACTCCTTCAAGCCGGCTTCCGCCTGACAGGGTATTTTGTTGAAGCCTCAGGTTGATCAGATTTTGCCGCCGTTGACAATTGAAACCATCGTCAATGGTGGTTCTGGCCTGGCCCGCTACGCGGGGCAGGTCGTGTTCGTTCCTCACACTGCGGTTGGTGACAGGATTGTCAGTCGTGTGACAAAAGTCAAAAAACACTTTCTCGAAGCGGAGCTGGTCGAGATTCTTGAATCTGGACCGCAACGGATCGTGCCTCATTGTCCGGTTGCGGGAGAATGCGGAGGCTGCCAGTGGCAGCACCTGCCATATTCTGAACAGCTCAAAATCAAGGAAGGTCTTTTCAGTGATACCTTGGTCAGAAAATGTGGCGTCGATCCTGCGCTCGTAAGGGAGATCGTGTCTTCGCCTCAGCCGTGGCATTACCGGAGCAGGGTCCAGGTCAAGTGTCATCAGGCTGCAGAGAGGTTTGAGACCGGTTTTTACCGACCCAAGAGCCGTTTTGTTGTTGCTGTTGACCGCTGTCCTCTCATCGACACGAGGCTGAATGATACCCTGTCAGTCCTGCGCCGTCTGCTCGATGGGACCTCATTTGCCCGATATATTCCGCAGATGGATCTTGCTGTCGGTGATGATGGGGTACAATCGGTGGTTGTCCATTACCTCGGTGACGATGCTGATGGTTTACAGGCGCTGCTGCTCGGCTCGGGACTGGCCGGGCATCTTCACCTTCAGTTGGGGAGCAAGGCGTCCATGATCTCTCTCCAGGGAAATGGCCGTCTGGCTATTGAAGTTGATGAGCCTGCACTCAATTTGTGTTATGCTACGGGCTCTTTTGCTCAGATCAATCTGGAACAGAATCGTGCTCTGGTCCGGGAGGCGATGAAGCTGATCGACTGGCAGGGCGGAGAAACTGTCCTTGATCTGTACTGCGGTATGGGCAATTTCAGCCTTCCGGCAGCAAGGCGTGGCGGGACTGTTCTCGGAGTCGAAGAATCAGAGCTTTCTATCCGGATGGCCAGGGTCAACGCACAGGCGAATGGTCTGAAGAATGCGTCGTTTGTCGCTGCTCCTGCACAGGGGTATGTTGCACGACATGCCGCCGGGCCACAACCCGACATTATTTTTCTGGATCCGCCGAGGGTCGGAGCTCACGAGGTTGTCAGAGAACTGATCAATGCGTCGGCACAATGGTTGGTCTATGTCTCCTGCGATCCCCAGACTCTGGCCAGGGATCTGAACATTCTGCTTAATAATGGCTGGCGCTTGATCAGTAGTCAGCCTTTTGATATGTTCCCGCAGACGTATCACTGCGAGAGCCTGACCCTCTTGCAAAGGGTGGCCTGTATATAATTTGTGCACACTGGTTTTTCTCTGTGTAAACTTTGTGCAGTTGTTGAAGGCGCAGAGAAAGCTGATAAAATTTGCTCCAATATTTCAGTGTCTATCTGTTTGAATTATTGGCAATTTTATTTTATTGTTTTGTCTGTTGACAATGGCAGGGTCTTTGCTTGTATGCACCCCTAATCATTCAGAATATACTGCCAAGCGATTGAGCAGCTTCCGAGGAGGTAAGACTGATGCGTAAGGTTGAAGCAATCATCAAGCCCTTTAAGCTTGACGAAGTCAAAGAGGCTTTGAACGAGATAGGTATCCAGGGAATTACGGTAAGTGAAGTTAAGGGTTTCGGCCGTCAGAAGGGCCATACCGAACTTTACCGTGGTGCTGAGTATGTCGTCGATTTTATTCCGAAGATCAAGATGGAAATCATCGTCGCCGATGAGCAGGTCGCCCAGGTTGTCGATACGATTGCTGATGCTGCCAAGACCGGCCGGATCGGTGATGGCAAGATCTTTGTCACCCCTGTTGATGAGGTTGTCCGGATCAGAACCGGTGAGCGCGGAGAGGATGCGCTCTAATTTAAAGAATTTAAACTTTCAGAAAACGAAACTTTTCTGAAATATTTCAATCCATAAAGGAGAAAGCAACGATGACCCCAAGTGAAGTAGTAAAGTTTGCTCAGGACAACGACGTTCAGTTCGTCGACTACAAGTTTCTCGATTTCGTCGGTATCTGGCAGCATTTCACCACTCCAGTTCGCGAGTTCAGTGAAGATATTTTTGAAGAAGGTATCGGTTTCGACGGTTCTTCTATCCGCGGTTGGCAGCCAATCCACAACTCCGACATGCTGATCATTCCAGATCCTAAGACTGCTAAGATTGATCCGTTCCCAGAGATGACCACTCTGAGCCTGATCTGTAATATCATCGATCCAATCACCCGTGAAGGTTACACCCGCGACCCACGTTTTATTGCAACCAAGGCTGAAGCTTATCTGAAAGCCAGCGGTATCGGTGACACCGCATACTTCGGTCCAGAGCCAGAGTGCTTCGTTTTTGACGATGTCCGTTACAACTCTACCGCCAACGAGTCTTTCTACAGCGTTGACTCCATCGAAGGTACCTGGAACACCGGCCGTGAAGAGTTCCCTAACCTGGGCTACAAGCCACGTCACAAGGAAGGTTACTTCCCATGTGCTCCGACCGACAGCTCTGTTGATCTGCGTAACGAGATGATGATGGTTCTGCAGCAGGTCGGTCTGCACATCGAGTGTGGTCACCACGAAGTTGCGACCGGCGGCCAGATCGAGATCGACATGCGTTTTGACTCCCTGCTGAGCATGGGTGACAACCTGCAGTGGTTCAAGTACGTCATCAAGAACGTTGCTATCCGCAACGGCAAAACCGTCACCTTCATGCCTAAGCCAATCTACGGCGACAACGGTTCCGGTATGCACTGCCACCAGTCGATCTGGAAAGACGGCAAGAACCTGTTCGCTGGCGACGGTTACGGCGGTCTGTCCAAAACTGCTATGTACTACATCGGCGGTATCATGAAGCACGCTAAAGCCCTGTGTGCTTTCACCAACCCGACCACCAACTCCTACAAGCGCCTTGTTCCAGGCTTTGAAGCTCCGGTCAACCTGGCTTACTCCAACCGTAACCGTTCCGCTTCCCTGCGTATTCCGGTTACCAACAACGAAAAAGCCAAGCGCGTTGAGTACCGTACACCGGATGCTTCCGCTAACGGTTACCTGGCTTTCGCAGCTCAGCTGATGGCTGGTCTCGACGGCATCGAGAACAAAATCGATCCAGGTCAGCCTCTGGACAAAGACATCTACGGTCTGTCCCCAGAAGAACTGAAAGACATCCCTAACGTTGCAACCTCTCTGGAAGACGCTCTGAACAACCTCGAGCAAGATCATGACTTCCTGCTCAAGGGCGATGTCTTCACCAAGGACGTTATCGACATGTGGATCAGCTACAAGCGTGAAGCTGAAGTTGACAAGGTCCGTATGCGCCCAACTCCAGTCGAATTCTCCCTGTATTTCGACTGCTAATTCCTTTTTGGGATTAATCAAAACAAAAAAAGCCTCCGGAAGTTCCGGAGGCTTTTTTTTATTGTGAAGAAAGAAATGTTTATGCGTTATGCATATGGATGTCCCGCTGCGGGAAAGGGATGCAGATGTCCTCGGCATCAAAGCGGGTCTTGATCGTCTCATTCAGATCGAACAGGGTTACCCAGTAATCGGCTGTTCTGACCCAGGGCCGAACCGCGAAGTTGACGCTGCTGTCGGCAAGTTCAAGGACCCCGATGGTGTAGGCCGGATCTTTGAGAACTCTCTCATCGGCGTTGAGGATCTCTTCCAGGACGGCGCGAACCTTTTTAAGGTCGTCGCTGTAGCTGACGCCGATGACCATATCGATCCGGCGCATCTCTTTTGCGGAGTAGTTGACGATTGTCCCGCCGATGATCTGGCCGTTGGGGACGATAATCTCCTTGTTGTCGCCCGATTTCATTTTGGTACTGAAGATCTGAATCTCTTCGACAACGCCGGCAACGCCGCCGGCTTCAACGAAGTCACCGGCCTTGAAGGGGCGGAACAGGATCAGCATGACCCCCGCAGCGAAGTTGCCGAGGGTGCCTTGGAGAGCCAGGCCGATAGCCAGACCGGCGGCTGCGACGACCGCCGCAAAGGAGGTTGTGTTGACGCCGACTCTGGCGAGTGCTGCCATGATGACAAAGACCATGATGGCGATATAGACCAGGCTGCGAATGAATTTAATCAGGGTTTCATCGACTTTTGATCTGAGCATCGCCTTGCCGACACCGGCAGATACCGCTTTGGCGATGATCTTACCGACGATAAAGATGACAATCGCCCAGAGCAGGGGCAGGGCATAGGTTTGTACCAATTCAACGATCTTGTCGGCGGAAATTTCCATAATACCTCCTTGGGTTGGGTAAATCTGCGTTTCAATTTGGCTGGATCCGGCTTGCTATCGAGCATTTACGGATTCCGGATGCTTTCCTGAATACGTAATAGACAAAAAAAGACCTGCCAGATGAATTATCTAGCAGGTCTTTATTAAAATCAAGCGGTGCTGAGATTATGCTTTGGCATGCTTGTCGACATAGTCTTTGATGACGTTGATATCGGCAGCAAGGATATCCATTTTGCGTTCTCTCAAGTTCAGGTCACTGTAGGCTGGTGGCAGAGCCGGTTCGGTGCCGGTTGCCCGGTTGACGGCCTCACCGAACTTGGCCGGGTGGGCTGTCGCCAGGCAGACGAGGGGGGTCGCTGCGTCCTGTAGCTGCTGGCCTGCAGCAACGCCGACCGCTGTGTGCGGGTCGAGAATGTAGCCGGTCTGCTGGTAGAAGCTCTTGATCATTTCCAGGGTCATTTCATCGTCGACCGAAGCGGAGGCGAATTCCGACTGGACCTGTTGCAGTTGCTCCTCGGTGACTTTGAGTACGCCGGTTTTGGCAAAATCGGCCATTGTTGTCACGACCTTCTGGGCATCGCAATCGAGCAGGTAGTAGAGGTAGCGCTCGAAATTGCTGGCCACCTGGATATCCATCGACGGCGACAGGGAGTGGTGGACTTTGGCCTTGGAGTAGTCGCCGGCGTTGATAAATCGGCTGAGGATGTTGTTGGCGTTGGTCGCCAGGATCAGACGCTGAATAGGAACGCCCATCTGTTTGGCAATGTAGCCTGCAAAGATGTCGCCGAAATTTCCGGTCGGGACCGATACGTCGATCTTGTCTGCGCCGGTTTCCTTGCTGACCTGAAACCAGGCATAGAAATAGTAGACGACCTGAGCGAGCACCCGTGCCCAGTTGATCGAGTTGACCGCACCTAAAGCATGCTTTTCCTTGAATTCAAGATCGCCGAAAATCTCCTTGACGATCGACTGGGCATCATCAAAGGTCCCATCGATAGCCAGATTGAAGACGTTTTCGTCGGTGACCGTTGTCATTTGCAGTTCCTGGACCGGGGAAACCCGGCCGTGGGGATGCAGGATAAAGATGTTGATATTCTTCTTGCCACGAACACCGTAGATAGCCGCGCTGCCGGTGTCGCCACTGGTTGCGCCGATGATGTTCATGTGGCGCTTGTCTCTGATCAGCAGATATTCGAACAGGTTGCCGAGAAACTGCAGGGCGACATCCTTGAAGGCCAGAGTCGGGCCATGGAACAGCTCCAGGATGTGAACATTGTCATGCTTGACCACCGGAGTGACCTGGGGATGCTCAAAGCTTGCATAGGAGGTTTCAATCAGCTTTTTCAGGTCCGCCGGCGGAATGTCATCGACGAAGCGTGAGATAACCTCGAAGGCGAGTTCGGGGTAGCTCAGGCCGCTCAGCGCCTGCAGCTCGTTCCGGTTCAGGGTCGGGATCTGTTGCGGCAGGAGCAGGCCACCGTCGTCGGCCAGCCCCATCAGGACCGCCTGGGTAAAATTGAGATCTTTGACCTGTCCTCTGGTACTGCGGTATTTCATATCTGACTCTTTTCGATAGTTGCTGGTCAATGTGTTGTCACTAAAATTTCCGCCAGCATATTAGCAGTATCTTGAGTCCTTGAAAAGCAGTTCAAACAAAAAGCGGAGTCTGGAAAATCAGACTCCGCTCTTGGTTCTAATGCTGTTGTTCATTGATTCGGGTGTTAACCGGCATTTTGTGCATCAACGACACAGGCCGCAGCCATATTGACGATATCGGCTACGTCATCACCGCGTTGTAGCACATGAACGGGTTTGTTCATGCCCATCAGGATCGGTCCGAGTGCTTCAGCTCCACCCAGTTTGTTGAGGAGTTTGTAGCTGATATTGCCCGACTGCAGATCCGGGAAGATCAGCACGTTAGCATCCCCTTTGAGGAGCGAAAACGGATGCTGGTCTGCAATCAGCTCCGGATCGAGAGCCATGTTGGCCTGGATCTCGCCATCGACGATCAGATCCGGGGCCTGCTGCTTGACCAGTGAGGTCGCTTTTTTCATTTTCAGCGCATACGGATGCTTGGAACTGCCGAAGTTGGAGAAGGAGAGCATGGCGACCTTGGGGACGATGTCGAACTGACGGACCGTTTCGGCTGCAAGGATCGCGGTTTCGGCCAGTTCTTCTGCAGAGGGATCGATATCGACCGTTGCGTCGGCGATAAACACGACACGTTTCTTCATCACCATCAGGTACATGCCATGAACCTTGGACAGTCCGTCACGTTTGCCGATGATCTCAAGGGCGGGGCGGATCGTCTCGGTGTAGTGGAGATTGATCCCCGAGAGCATGGCGTCGGCATCGCCTTCGCGGACCATCATGGCGCCGAAGTAGTTCTTGTTGGCTTTCATGACCCGCTTGGCACCGGCCAGGGTTACTCCCTTGCGCTGTCGCAACTGGTACATTTTTTCAATGTATTCATCGCGTTTTTCACTGGAGAGGGGATCGATAATCAGGGTGTCGCCAAGCTCTATGCCGAGTTCGCAGATCTTTGTATTGATGATGTCCGGATTGCCGAGCAGGATCGGCTGGGCGATTTTCTCGGCGGCAATAATCTGGGCGGCTCGCAGAATCTTTTCTTCTTCACCTTCCGGCAGGACGATCCGTTTCGGATTGGCTTTGGCCTTGTTGATCATGCTGCGCATGATCTCCTTGGAACGGCCCTGCAGAGCTTCCAGTTCCTCTACGTATTTGTCCATGTCATCGATCGGCTTACGGGCGACGCCGGAATCCATGGCCGCTTTTGCGACCGCCGGAGCGACATGCAGGAGCACACGCGGATCGAAAGGTTTGGGGATGATATAGTTACGCCCGAATTTGATCTCCTCACCGGCATAGGCTCTGCGTACCGAGTCTGGAACATCGAGTTTGGCCAGGTCGGCAAGCGCATGGACTGCGGCCAGTTTCATCTCATCGTTGATGGTTCTGGCATGGGTGTCGAGGGCGCCACGGAACAGGAACGGAAAGCAGAGAACATTGTTGACCTGATTCGGATAATCGGAGCGGCCGGAACCGATGATGACATCTTCGCGGACTGCCCTGGCTTCTTCCGGGGTAATCTCCGGGTCGGGGTTGGCCATGGCAAAGACGATCGGATCCTTGGCCATGGAGCGCAACATTTCAGGTGTCAGGGCGCCCTTGACCGAGACGCCGAAGAAGATGTCGGCATCAACCAGCGCATCCGCCAGGCTGCGTGCGTCGGTTTGTGCGGCAAGGCGTTCCTTGTATTCGTTCATGCCGGCCGTACGCCCTTTGTAGATGACCCCTTTACTGTCGCAGAGGATAACCTTGTCCTTGTCGATCCCCATGCTGATGGCCAGGTTGGCGCAGGCGATCCCGGCAGCGCCGGCACCGTTGATGACGATTTTTGTCTCCGCTATCTGTTTGCCAACAACTTCAAGGGCGTTCATCATGCCTGCAACCGCGATAATTGCCGTGCCATGCTGATCATCGTGAAAAACCGGAATGTTCATCTGCTCCTTGAGCTTTTCCTCGATATAGAAGCATTCCGGTCCTTTGATATCTTCGAGGTTGATACCGCCGAAGGTCGGTTCCAGAAGCTTGACGGTACGGATCAGTTCATCGGGATCCTTGGTGTCGATTTCGATATCGAAAACATCGATATCGGCGAAGGTTTTGAACAGGGTACCTTTCCCTTCCATGACCGGTTTGCTTGCCAGGGCGCCGATGTCACCAAGGCCTAAAACCGCCGTTCCGTTGGAAATTACACCGACCAGATTGCCTTTTGCGGTATATTTGAAAGCATCATCGGGGTTCTTCTCGATTTCGAGACAGGGTTCGGCAACCCCCGGGCTGTAGGCGAGGGATAAATCACGACTGGTCGAACAGGGCTTGGTCGTGATAACTTCGATTTTGCCTTTTCTGCCCGAACTGTGATAATCGAGGGCTTCCTGGCGTTTTGACATGGTCTCTTCTCCTCTGGATGACAAATAGTCATAAAAATAGATATATAAATGTACGGTAGGTTAAATCTTATAGTCGGGACGATAATTGTCAAGACGATTCGCCTTTTAGCAGTACAGGCGAAATCAGCGCTGACGATGTAGGAATTCGAGGATAATTTATGTTGATCGGTGTGCTTTCCGACACCCATATTGTTGATATTGAAGACGGCTATCTGTTGGCAAAGGAATTGCTCAGCGGACCTTTCGCCGATGTCGCTGCGATTGTTCATGCCGGCGATCACGTCCATCCTGATCTGGGTTGCTGTTTTGCGCCCCTGCCTTTTTACTCGGTCAGCGGGAACATGGACAAGGTCAGTGCCGAGCGTCCGATCAGTCGTATTCTGACCTTTGCCGGTAAGCGTATCGGCGTCGTTCACGGCTGGGGCGGCGGTCATTCCATCGAGCAGCGCGTCATGGAAACCTTTTACAGCGCCGATGTCGATGTCATTATCTTTGGTCACAGCCACAAGCCCCTGTGTCAGCGCAGAGGATCCGTTCTGCTCTTCAACCCCGGGAGCCCGACAGATCGCAGGTCGGCCCCGTTTCATTCGGTTGGTATTCTCGAGATCGCTGCGGAAATCAGCGGAAAGATCATTGCTCTGGATTGAATGTATTTGAGGGAGGTGTCAGTGAATGTTTGAGATAATCAGAAGCGGTGGTCCGCTGATGTACCCGATTGGTCTGTGCTCCGTCATTGCCTGGGCGATTTTTCTGGAGCGTGTGATCAGCTATTTTCGGATTCGCCGTAACACCCAACGTCTCGGGCAGCTGGTTATCGAGCTGCTGGAGAAAGGGCAGGTCGAACAGGCCGGACAGCTGTGCAGTACGACAGTCTCTCCGTTATCGCGGATTCTTCAGGTTGTGTTTCGCAACCGGCACAGGAAAAGAGCGGAAATCAAGCTGCTGGCCGATGAAATCGGTGGCCGTGAGGTCATCGGTCTGCAGCGTTATCTGGGTTTGATGGGGACCATCGCCAACGTCGCCCCGTTACTCGGCCTGCTTGGCACGGTACTGGGGATGATCGAAGCGTTCAGGGTTATCGCTGCTGAAGGGGTCGGTACGCCGGCGACCTTGGGGGGAGGTATCTCGCAGGCGCTGATCACCACTGCAGCCGGTTTGAGCGTGGCTGTCCCGATCATTCTCGTTCATCGCTATCTGAGTGCCAGGGCCGAGCGGCTGACCGTGGAGCTCGAAGAGGTGACCTCGCACGTTCTCGACCGGTTTGCGGAGTAGGGAGATGGGCTTCAGACGAAAAACTCCGGAAGCTCCGCGGGTCGAACTGACGGCGATGATCGATGTCGTCTTTCTGCTGCTGATTTTTTTTATGATCTCGACGACCTTTGTCGAAAGGCCGGGGCTGAGCATTGAACTGCCGACCTCTGCGGCAGAATCTGTCAAACAGCAGCAGGATCTGCATGTCTACCTGACAGCCGATGGTGATATTTATCTCGACCGTGATCAGGTCGATCGTGCCCAGCTGCAGTTCAGGCTTGAGTCTTTCACTGCGGCCCAGCGCAAGAAGATGACCTTCCTGCTGATGGCCGACAAGGCGGCCAGGCATGGTCAGGTCGTTGAGCTGATGGATCTGGCCAGGACAGCCGGTTTCGATCAGCTGGCAATTGCGACCGATAGTAAACTGGATAATGGCGAAGCTGAGTAAGGGGAGAGCTAGATGGCGAAAACAGTTGGAATCTTGACAGGTGGGGGCGATTGCCCAGGGTTGAATGCGGTTATTCGCGGTGTTGTCAAAGCGGCTGTCCAGAACCGGGGTTGGCGCGTTCTGGGGATCGAAGACGGTTTTGACGGGCTGGTCGGCACACCGCGCTATCGGGAGCTCACTCTTGACAGCGTCAGGGGGATCCTGCCGCGTGGCGGGACGATACTCGGCACCAGTAACCGCGGTAATCCGTTCCGTTACCCGGTGGAAGAAAACGGGCAAACGGTGTTTATGGATATTTCCCAGGATATTGTCGACACTGTGCGTCAGCTGGGCATCGATGTGCTGATCGCCGTTGGCGGTGACGGTACACTGAAAATCGCCCAGGGGTTGTTCGAAAAGGGGCTGCCTGTGGTTGGTGTGCCGAAGACGATCGACAACGATCTGCGCGCGACGGATGTGACCTTTGGCTACCGGACTGCGGTCAGTATCGTAACGGAAGCCCTTGATCGACTGCACACAACAGCGGAAAGTCATCATCGTGCCCTGTTTGTCGAGGTGATGGGCCGTGATGCCGGCTGGATTGCCCTTGAGTCCGGTATCGCCGGTTCCGCCGACGCGATTCTGATCCCGGAGATCCCCTTTTCTCTGGAACGGCTCTGTACAGCGATGCAAAAGAGCAAGGATAGCGGCCACCGCTATTTTCTCGTGGTCGTCGCCGAAGGAGCACATCCGGTCGACGGCGACAAGGTGGTGCTCAAGGCGGCGGCGGATAACTTCGGTGTCGAGCGTCTTGGCGGCATCGCCTATCGGGTTGCTCACCAGGTGTCCCAGTGTGCCCGGATCGAAACCCGGGTCGTGATTCTCGGCCATCTCCAGCGTGGCGGCACGCCGTGTTCTTTTGACCGGATTCTGGCGACCCGCTTCGGCGTCAAGGCGGTTGAGCTGATTGCCAACGGCGAGTACGGCAAGATGGTTGCGCTCAAGGGGAGGAATGTTGTCTCTGTTGAGATCTCAAGCGCCGTATCGCAGTTGAATCTTGTCGATCCGCAGGGGGAGCTGGTTGAGACGGCCGAGGCGCTCGGTATTATGGTCGGCCGTTGATCAGGAGCCTTTTTTGACCCCTGCCGTGGAACGGACTTCGATACGCGTCTGTTCCTTTTCGCAGTTGGCGCGTCCGGGACAGTCCTGTCTGGAGCAGGGGTCGAAGTGGATGATGACGTCGGAGCCGGGGATCTCCTCTTCGATCTTTTTCTCCAGGTTGTCGGCGATTTCATGTGCCTCGGCGACGGTCATGTTTTTGCAAAGCTCAAGATGAAAATCCATGATCTTCATTGAACCGGCGCGGCGGGTTCTCAGGCCGTGATAGCCGGTGTGAGGGCCGGCCTGAGAGGTGATCAGTTCGTCGATCCTGGTGCGGATCTCCTCGGGCAGCTGGTGGTCGAGCATGTCGGACAGGCTGCGTTTGATCAGCTCCAGAGCTTCGTGGAGGATGTAGACGGCAACCAGGATCGATAAGGCTGAATCGAGCCAGTGGATTCCGAACCAGCGGATCAATAGCAGTCCTACCATCAGCCCCAGGTTGGTATAGATGTCCATGCGAAAGTGCAGCGAGTCCGCTTCCAGCGCAGATGAGTCGGTCAGTCTGGCGACTTTGCGCAGGTAGCGTGCGATCAGCCAGGAGATGACTGCACTGATCGCGAGCACGCCGATTCCTTCGTTGACATGTTCGAGGCTTCTTCCTTCAGTCAGCCTGATAACGGCTTCATAGATGATCCAGATGCCGGATAGGGTGATGACCAGTGCCTGAAACATCGTCGCCAAAGTTTCGAATTTGCCGTGGCCGAAGGGGTGGCATTCGTCGGGCGGCTGTTCGGCCTGACGGATGGCCATGAAGTTGACGCCCGACATCAGGATGTCGAGGATAGAATCGATGGCTGAAGCCATAACCGCCATCGAACCGCTGATCACGGCGATGATCAGTTTGATGACCGCCAGTGTCAGGGCTCCGGCGACGGAGAATCCTGCCGCTCTGATTTTTGGGTTCTTGGACAGCACTCTTCTTCCTTTAGTCGTTCGGGCAGGCCCGTTCCCAGTCGTGGTAGCCATCATCGACAAGATTCAGGAAACTCTCGATGCGCTGCTGGTAGTAATGGATATCGTTGCAGGCAGCTGTGATTTCTGTGCAGCTAACCTCGTCCAGCAGTGAGTTCAAGGCGCAGAATCGGGCGAAACTTTTTATTCCGGCCAGGATGTCTTTCAGCTCTGTTATGTTGGCTTCAAGAGTGCTGATAATATACCAGTTGCCGGCAAAGGCCCTGACTCTGGCCGCGCTCAGGCTGAAGATGTTGGCCCGCTGATTGTCGATCATGAAATCACGCAGGAAATAATCGGCGCCCGCCGCTTTGCTGCCGGCGATCAGCGGTTCATCCTCCTGCTGCAGGTGTTGATGAAACGTTTTCAGCAGCTCACGGCACAGCTGATCGGCGCGAACTTCATCTTCAAGACTGCTGATCTGATAGTTTGATGGATTGAAAAGGTCTGGGCTGTTTTGTATGTCGTTTGTCATGGCGATCATATTGTCCTTCTAAGTCATTATCTTCATGACATTAGATATCATTTCGGGGGCAAGACTGTCTCTATTTAATTCATCAGACAAGAGTCGCCGGGGACTGATTTTTAGCATCGGCGCTCGCTTAACGTCAAGACGTCGACTCATGATCTTGTGTTTGCTTTAGCGGGGCTCCTTTGTTAGTATCTGCTGCTTCAGGGCGGTTTAGGTTCTGACCTATTATTCTTTTTTGTTTCTATGCATTGTTCAGGGTTACAGCATGTCGACGGCAACACCATTGATGCGTCAGTATCTGGAGATCAAGTCCCAGTATCAGGATGCTATACTGTTTTTCCGCCTGGGGGACTTCTATGAGATGTTCATGGAAGATGCCGTCACCGCATCCCGAATCCTTGGTATCACCCTGACTTCACGCAACAAGGGGGAGGAAGATTCTGTTCCGCTCTGTGGTATCCCGTTTCACAGCAGCCAGGGGTATCTCGCCAAGCTGGTCTCCGCCGGCTATAAGGTGGCGATCTGCGAACAGGTTGAAGACCCCAAAACGGCAAAAGGGATCGTCAAGCGGGAGGTCGTCCGGGTTGTGACGCCGGGGCTGGTCACCGATACCGATATCCTCGACCCCAAGACCAATAATTATCTGCTCGGTGTCGTTCAGGGAGAGACCGGCTTCGGTATCGCTCATGTCGATATCACCACCGGTCAGTTCCGCACCACGGAGGTGGAGAGCCTTGAAGAGATCAAGAGTGAAATAGCCTCCCTGCGGCCGCAGGAGCTGGTCTTCTGTGACGACGAGGCGGGACGGGAGCTGCAGAAAAAACTGTCCTCTCTGTGCGTCGATCTCTGTATTAACATGCTTCCCGACTGGGTCTTTCAGGCCGATCACAGTTTTCAGCTGCTCTGTTCCTTCTTCAATGTCGCCGGGATGCAGTCGTTCGGCTGCGACAATCTTCTGGCTGCCCAGTCGGCTGCGGGAGCCGTACTCTATTATCTGCAGCAGACCCAGAAGGAAGAATTGCGCCATCTGCGCCCGTTGCAGACCTATCATATCCGCAACTACATGCTGCTCGACGATTCAACGCGGCGCAACCTGGAGTTGACGGCGACCATGCAGGACGGCAAGAAACGCGGCTCGCTGCTCGGGGTTCTCGACCGCACAGTGACCGCCATGGGCGGCCGTACCCTGCGCCAGTGGATACACTATCCGTTGGTCGATGCGCAACAGATCAATTTCCGTCTTAACGCCGTTGCCGAGCTGGTCGATAACAGCCTGCCGCGCCTCGATCTGCGCGATGCTCTCGACGGCGTTTACGATCTGGAGCGACTCAACAGCAAGATTTCCATGGCCAGCGCCAACGCCAAGGACCTGAGTGCGCTGCGCGCTTCTCTGCAGAAGCTGCCGCAGGTGGATGATCTGCTCGATTCCCTGAGCTGTCCGATGATTGCCGAGTTGCGTCAGCAGATCGACCTGCTGCCGGAACTTGTCGAACTGCTGGAGACGGCGATCGTCGATGATCCCCCCTTTGTCCTGCGTGACGGTGGTCTGATCCGTGACGGTTACAGTGCGGAGCTTGATGAACTGCGCACCATCAGCCGGGAAGGGAAGGGCTGGATCGCCGCCCTGGAGCAGCAGGAGCGCGAGCGGACCGGGATCCCTTCGCTGAAGATCAAGTTCAACAAGATCTTCGGCTATTTCATCGAGGTGACTAACCGCAATCTTGACCGGATTCCGGAAGACTATCAGCGCAAGCAGACACTGGCCAATGCGGAGCGTTATATCACGCCCGGCCTGAAGGATTACGAAACCAAGGTCCTGGGTGCCGAGGAGCGGCTGGTCGAGCTGGAATACGATCTGTTCCAGCAGGTCAGGCTGCAGGTTGCCGAGCAGGGTGCCCGCATCCAGCGCACCGCCGAAGCGCTGGCGGTCATCGATGTGCTGACCGCCCTGGCCGACCTGGCCCATGATCGCAACTATGTGCGGCCGCTGATCGATACCTCAGGTGTGCTGTCGATCGAGGCGGGGCGCCATCCGGTGGTCGAAGGGATGCCGCTCAAGGAGGCCTTCGTCCCCAACGATGTCGAGCTCGATACGGAAAAGAACCAGCTGCTGATCATTACCGGTCCGAATATGGCCGGTAAATCGACCTTCATGCGCCAGGTTGCCCTGATCGCCCTGATGGCCCAGATAGGCAGTTTCGTTCCGGCGGAAAAAGCCAGGGTCGGTGTCGTCGACCGCATCTTTACTCGCGTTGGCGCTAGTGATAATCTGGCAAGAGGTGAGTCGACCTTTATGGTTGAGATGAACGAAACGGCGAATATCCTGCGTCACGCAACGAAGAACAGCCTGATCGTTCTTGACGAGATCGGGCGCGGTACCTCGACCTATGACGGAGTCAGTATCGCCTGGGCCGTGGCAGAGTATCTTCATGACAACAACAAGGTTGCGGCGAAAACCCTGTTTGCGACCCACTATCACGAACTGACCGACCTGGCCCTGACCAGAGAGCGGGTCAAGAACTACAACGTCGCCGTCAAGGAGTGGAACGACCAGATCATTTTCCTGCGCAAGATCCTCTCGGGGGGTGCCAGCCGTTCCTACGGTATCCAGGTCGGGCGTCTGGCCGGATTGCCGGAGCCGGTCATCGAGCGGGCCAAGGAGATCCTGAAGAACCTGGAAGCTGGAGAGTTCACCAGGCCGGGCGTGCCCCGGCTCGGGCAGAGTAAAAGCCGCCCGCAGAAAAAGCCGGAACAGCAGATGGCGCTGTTCCAGACGCAAGGAAACGATCAAATCCGCGATCGCCTCGAACAGGTCGATCTGTCGACAACGACACCGATTGAAGCACTGAATATCCTTGACGAGCTTAAAAGACTGCTGTGAGAGAATGAAAAAATATAGTGTAATTTTACTGGTTTTGACTTTTTGCCTGATCACGGTCGGATCTTCTGTCTGGGCGGAAGATTATGCGACCCTGCGTAGCGACTATCGGCAGCTGGTCAGTTCGCCTGCGCTTCAGCAGCAGCGCTTGAGCTGGGAACGGCTGATCAAGCGTTTCAATGCCTTCGTCAGTCGCTCTGATTCAAAACAGAACCTGGAAAATGCCTCCTTTCTGCGGGCCCGGACCTGGGACGGTCTGGCCCATGTCTCGGGGCGCTCCTCCGATGCGCAGATTGCCATTGAGGTCTATACGGAATTTGTCGATCTCTATCCGGACAGCCGTTTGAGTGACGACTCCCTGTTTTCAGCCGCCGTCATCGCTGAGGATCTGCTTGAGGACAACAACCGCGCTTATCAGCTGTTTCAACGGATATTGCTCGAATACGACAATGGCGATATGGCCGGGGATGCGCGAAACCATTTCGTCAGCCTGAAAAAACCGGTCTCGACGGCCTCTTACAGTTCTTCAGGTGCTGCAAGCCATACGCTCCTGGGCAGTGCGCCGACCCTGGAGAATATCCGCTACTGGAGCGGCCCTGAATATACCCGGATCGTTCTCGACCTGAACGCCCCCGTTGCGACGACGCCTCAACTGCTCAAGGGGGATGCACCGCGGATCTACTTCGATCTTCGCTATACGAAACTGGCCGCCGACCTGCCTGCTTCCGTGACCATCGGCAATGGCCTGGTCCTCGGCGTCCGTACCAGCCCTTACGATCCGCAGACGTCGCGGGTCGTCATCGACCTGAACCGTATTGCCGACTATAAGATTTCGGTCCTGCAGAACCCGCACCGCCTTGTTGTCGATGTTATGGGGGCTCCGGAAAAGGTGGTCCTGACGGCTCCGGTCAAGGATGACAAGTCGTTGCGCAGCGACGATTCTATCGCAGGAATTCTCGACACTGTTCCTGATGACCAGAAGACCCTGCACGTCCCGCAGCAGCGGCGCGATGAGGGGATCAGGACGATCGTGGTCGATGCCGGTCATGGCGGCAAGGATCCGGGCGCCATCGGCCCGGGTGGCGTCTATGAAAAAACGGTTACGCTGGCCATGGCCAAGGCCCTGGCAACCAGTTTGCGTCAGCGGCTCGGGGTCAAGGTCCTGCTAACCCGCTCCGATGACCGTTTTATCGAATTGAGGGAGCGTACCGCTTTCGCCAATCGCGTCAATGCCGATCTCTTCATCTCCCTGCATGCCAATGCCAGCCGCAGCTCCGGGGCTTACGGGGTCGAGAGTTATTTTCTCAACCTGTCGAAAAACGGTCAGGCGGCAGAGGTCGCTGCCCGGGAAAACGGTACCAACATCGAGGATGTCGGTAACCTGGAAGCGATTCTTTTTGACCTGATGGCGAACGCAAAGATCAATGAATCGAGCCGACTCGCCGCGGAGGTACAGCAGTCGCTGGTTGCTGGTCTGTCACCGCATTACAGCAAGATCAAGGACCTTGGCGTCAAACAGGGGCCTTTTCATGTTCTGCTCGGGGCGACCATGCCTTCGGTACTGGTCGAAGCGGCATTTATCAGCAACAACAGGGAAGAAAAGCGCCTCACCAGCAAGGCCTACCAGCAGCGTGTCGCAGACGCGATCGTCGACGGAATCAAGCATTATTCAGCATCATTTGAACAGGTTGCCCATAAATGAACAGCTCCACAGAAAGTGTAGAACTGATTCTGCCGTCAGCTACGGCACAGCAGTCCTATGACGATATCCGCTCAGATCTGCTGGCTCAGGCCAAGGATCACTATGACTCCAGTCTGGCCGCCATCCGCATTCTGAGCGAGCAGGGTGGTTCTGGCCGTGAGATTGTCGAACGGCTGACGGCTTTGACCGATGAGTTGATTACGGCCATCTACAGGAGTGTCAGCTGCGATCTTGATTCCTTCCATGTCGATCATTGCGCGCTGTTCGCTCTGGGAGGCTATGGCCGTGCGGAAATGAACCCGCGTTCGGACCTGGACCTGATGTTTTTTTACGATCAGGTCGCGGAAAGCACGGTCAAGACGCTCTCCGACCGGATGCTTTACCTGCTCTGGGATATGGGATTCGATGTCGGTTACAGTGTCAGGACCGCCAAGGACTGTATCGATGAGTCGAAGGACGCTACGGTCAGAACCTCGCTGCTTGACGCCCGGTTTTTGACCGGCAACCCTGATCTGCTCACCACCTTTGCCACTCAGGTCGGTAAATTTGTTCTCAATCAGGAGACCCAGGCCTTTATCAAGGTCAAGATGCTGGAACGGGAAGAGCGTAAAAAGAAGTACGGATCTTCGGTATATCTGCTTGAGCCGAACATCAAAGAGGGGGAAGGTGGCTTGCGCGAGCTGCACGACGCACTGTGGATCGCACGGACCAAATTCAAGGCCGAGAATCTTCGTGATCTGCTGATCAAGGGGGTGATGACCGAGGAAGAGCTGGAGCTCTACCTGTCGGCTCAGGAATACCTGTGGAAGATTCGTAATTTCCTCCATTTCAATGCGAGCCAGCGCAAGGGCGATCAGCTCACCTTCGAACTGCAGGAACAGATCGCCGGTTTTCTCGGCTATGTCAAATCGTCCACCGGTTCGGCCGTTGAGCAGTTTATGCAGGATTATTATACCCGGGCCATCGAGTACGAACACCTGGCCTCCAAGATCATCAATAAGGCGACGCGCAGCCAGAGCCAGGGGCTGTTTACTTTTTTGGGGCGGCGTAACCTCGAGCACGGCTTCTATGTTATCCGTGGCGAATTGCGTATCAAGGATGAAGAGCTGATTCTGCAACAGCCGGAACTGATGATGATCGCTTTTGAGCTGTCACAGAAACAGGAAGCCCCGATGAGTCACGAGCTTGAACTGTTGATCCGGGAAAACCTTCACCTGTTCAACGACAGGGTGCGCAGATCAAAGCTGGTCAACGATTCCTTTATGGCGATTCTGCGCTATTCCAAAGGGGTCGGCAAGATTCTGCGGCGCATGCATTACCTGAAGTTTCTCAATGCCTTTATCCCTGAATTCAAGAAAATCTACTGCAAGGTTCAGTTCGATCTCTATCATATCTATACGGTCGATATTCATTCCCTGTTCGCTGTAGAGGAGATCGAGAAACTCTGGGCCGGTGAGTATGCCGAAGAGCGCCCGCGTTTGACTGAGGTTGCCAACCGGATCGAAAAGCGGGAACTGCTGCTGCTGTCGATCCTGTTTCATGATATCGGCAAGGGAAGTGGTAAGGATCACAGCCAACGCGGTGCCGAGATGATTCCGACCATCGCCCGACGAATGCGCCTGAATCGCGAGGACAGCCAGCGCTTGCAGTTCCTTGTCCTTCATCACCTGCAGATGGCGCATATCTCCCAGCGGCGTGACCTGCAGGATATGCGCATGATTGCCCAGTTCGCCGAACTGATGGAGATGAGCGAAAATCTGATGATGCTCTATCTGCTGACCTTTGCTGACATCCGGGCGGTCGGCCCCGATGTCTGGACCGACTGGAAGGGCAACCTGCTTCGCGAGCTTTATGAGAAGGCCTATGATGTCCTCGAAAAGCAGGGCTTTTATCATGAACAGCGCTCCGAACGGATCCGCAAGCTCAAGCGCAAGCTGCGTGAAGAGCTGCTTGGTGAATACTCGGAGCATCAGGTGACCAGAGTGGTCAATAGTCTGAATAATCACTATCTGCTCAGTTATGGCGCAGAACAGATCCTTCCGCACCTGAGGCTGGCTCTTAATCGCGGCAAGAAGACCGTCAATATGCAGGTCGAGCACGACCGGCGCCTGGGCTACACCGAGCTGACTCTGGCGACGGTCGATTGTCCGGGACTGTTCTCTTATATCGCCGGTGTCCTGGCCGCCAATTCGATCAATATCCTGGGTGCTCAGATCCATACCCGCAAGACCGGTGCCGTGCTGGATATCCTCCAGGTTACCAACGCTGTTGGTGAGATCGTTGACAACGAGCAGAAGTGGCAGCGTGTCGAGGAGGACCTGTGCAAGGTGATCGAAGGGCGCGTACGGGTCAGTGATCTGGTCGCCAAGTGCCAGCAGCCGAGTTTCATGGCCGCCAATAAGAAGCGGCCCAAGCGGCCAAACCGGGTCGAGTTCGACAACGAGGTTTCGGTCAAGTATACGGTCATCGATATCTTCGCGACCGATAAGGTCGGCCTGCTTTATGACATCACCCGGACCTTCAATGAGCTCGGACTGTACATCGCCGTTTCCAAGATTTCGACCAAGGTTGATCAGATTGCTGACGTCTTCTATGTCAATGATATCTTCGGTCAGAAGATCACCAACCCGGAAAAGATCGAAGAGATCCGTCAGACGATGCTGGAAAGACTGGGCTGAAACAGGGTGAACGACCTCGACCGCAATATAGATATTTTTCTGAATTATCTGGTTGTTGAAAAAGGTCTTGCAGAAAATACTTTAATGGCCTATAGCCGGGATCTGGCCGGTTATGCCGCTTTCCTGCAGGACCGCAACTGTACCGAATGGGCTCAGGTTGACCCGTTGCTGCTGATCGACTATCTGACCCGGCTCAAGCAGGAGGGGCTCTCTGCCCGCAGTCGTGCGCGGATACTCAGCTCTCTGCGCGGCTTTCATCGTTTTCTGGTCCGCGAGCACTATGCCGAGCTGGATCCGACCGCGCTGATCGAGTCGCCCCGCACCTTGCGCTCACTGCCTGAGCTGCTGTCGATGACTGAGGTCGACCGCTTGCTGGCAGCCGTTGGTGGGGAAGACGCCATCGCCGTGCGTGACAGGGCAATGCTTGAAGTCCTCTATGCCACCGGTTTGCGCGTCTCTGAACTGGTCGGCTTGCGGCTGGTTGACCTGAAACTGGATATCGGTTGTCTGAACGCTTTTGGCAAGGGGGCGAAGCAGCGCCTGGTCCCTCTGGGCGAACCGGCACTTGACGCCCTGACCGAATATCTGGAATATTCGAGGGGGCAACTGGTCCGGGAGCAAGCGGTTGGCGAGGTCTTCGTCAATCGTCGCGGTCAGCCGATGACCCGTCAGGGCTTCTGGAAAAATCTTAAGAATTATGCGCTCAAAGCGGGGATCAGCAAAGCCGTTTATCCTCACATGTTGCGACATTCCTTCGCAACGCACCTGCTCGAGAATGGTGCGGATCTGCGTGCTGTGCAGACCATGCTGGGACATGCGGATATCTCGACCACACAGATCTATACCCACGTGGTGCAGGAGCGCTTGAAACAGATTCATCAACAATTTCATCCACGTGGATGACAACAGAGGATTGATTCATGAAGTACATTGTTTTATTGGGTGATGGCATGTCCGATGAGCCGAATGCGGAACTTGGCGGCAAGACGCCGCTCCAGGTTGCGGCAACCCCCTATATGGACCAGCTCTGCCGGCGCAGCAGGGTTGGCCTGGCATCGACGGTGCCGGCCGGCTACCACCCTGGCAGTGACGTGGCCAATCTCGCTGTGTTCGGTTACGACCCGAGTGAGTGCTATTCGGGGCGCTCTCCCCTGGAGGCGGCAAGCATGGGGGTTGAACTGGAGCCGAGTGATGTGTCATTCCGCCTCAATTTCGTCTGGCTGGAAGCGCATTACGGCAAACTCTATATGGGCGATTTTTCCGCTGGGCATATCACAACAGAAGAATCGAAGCAATTGATCGTCGACCTGCAGAAGGAGCTCGGTGGCGGCGAATTCAATTTCTACCCCGGTGTTTCCTATCGTCACCTGCTGGTCTGGAAGAACGGCAGGGATCAGATCCGCTTCACCCCGCCTCATGATATTTCGACTCTGAGCATCGAGGACTATCTGCCCAAGGGGGAGGGGGCCGAGGTTTTACAGGAGCTGGCCAATTCCGCCCAGATGATTCTGCACGATCATCCGGTAAACAATACCAGGGTTGCTGCGGGGAAGGTGCCGGCCAATTCGATCTGGCTCTGGGGTGAGGGACGCAAGCCGACAATGCAGACCTATCAGCAGCGCTACGGCTTGCGCGGGTCGGTCATCTCGGCCGTTGATCTGATCAAGGGGATCGGTACTTATGCGGGGCTGGATGTTATCGAGGTGCCCGGGGCGACCGGTTACATCGACACCAATTACCGTGGCAAAGCTGAGTATGCCATCGAATCGCTTAAAGAGCGCGATTTTGTCTACGTTCACGTCGAGGCTCCCGATGAGGCAGCTCACGCCGGACTGCTCAGAGAAAAGATTACAGCGATCGAGGACTTTGACCGCGATGTTGTCGGTACTGTCGTTGAGAACCTCGATCAGATCGGCGATTGCCGGATATTGATCATGCCGGATCACCCAACCCCGGTCGCCAAGCGGACTCATACCGCCGAACCTGTCCCTTTTATCCTGTTTGATTCGACCCGCGACGTTGTTTCGGGAGCGTCTGCCTACAGCGAAGATGAGGCAGGTGCGACCGGTGATAATGTCATCGGCCATCAGCTGCTCAGCCAGATGCTCGGATAATTGCAGGTGGCTCAGGTCAAGTTCATCAAGCAGGAGCAACCGGACCGGATCCAACTGATCTGTCATCTGACCGAGCGGTTCTTTCAGGAGCTTGAGGCGAAAGAGCCGATCCTCATTCTGGTCGAAGACGAGGCTCAGGCCCTGGCTCTCGATCAGTATCTCTGGACCTGGGACAAGGGGGCATTTTTGCCGCACGTCTATGACAACGGTGCGGTCGAATGCTGTCAGGAGCCGATTGTCATATCGACCCGTGAGGATAACTGCAACGCTGCGGCCATGCTGATCATGGGGAGGCCCTGTTCGCTCGATTTCGTCAAAAAGTTCAGGTTGGCTGTCGATTTTGCCGAGGTCTACGATGCCGGGCTGGTTCAGCATGCGCGTCAGCGTTTCCGGGTGTTCCGTGATCATGGCCTGAACCCGGAAATGCTCGAGATATAGGACTGGAGTGACTGTTTGAATAAAGATAATCTGTGTGTCGTTCTGGTTGAATCGCAGGGAGCTCTCAATATCGGCTCCGTCTGTCGGGCGATGCTGAATTTTGGTTTTACCGATCTGCGCCTGGTCAATCCGCAGGCCGATCATCTGTCCCACGAAGCTCGTCAGATGGCGGTCAAGGCCGGTCATCTCCTCGATGCTGCCAAGCTGTTTGGCAGTCTCGAAGAGGCTCTGGCGGATTGCGTCATGACCTTCGGCACGACCCGTCGTTTTGGCCGCTATCGGACCGGCCTGCTGCATCCTGATGAAGCGGCACAACAATTGATCCCGGTCTGTGACGAGGGGCGGGTCGCCCTGGTTTTTGGTCGCGAGGACAACGGCCTGCTGATGACTGAGCTCGATCTGTGTCAGAATTTTATCACCATCCCGACCAGCCCCGAACTTCCTTCGATGAATCTGGCTCAGTCCGTCGTTCTGCATCTCTACGAGGTCAATCGGGTGTGTGGCGAGCTGGAGGGGAAGACGCATGGCCGCAAGAAGCTGGCAACGGGTGAGCAGCTGGAAGGGCTGTATCAGCATATGCGAAGTTCTCTGGCGAATATAGGCTACCTGAACCCGCAGAACCCGGACCATATCCTGCGCAGCTACCGGCGCATTCTGGGGCGCGCCGCTCTGGATGAGCGTGAGGTCGGCGTGCTGCGCGGCCTGTTCAACCAGATCGATGTCTATAGCGGGCTCAAGGGGCCGCGCCAGACGGATGAGGAAGATCATGGCTGAGCCCTGGAAAATTCTGGAACTGGGCCGTGGTGTCTGCCTTGTTGCCAGGGATGAGACGAATCGCTATTTCGGTGACTATCACCGGGTCCGGTTGGTGGTGAGCGTTATCTGGCCACTGCCTGAGTCCATTTCTGCGCAGCAGGAGGAGCTGTCGGTTGAACTGCTCAAGGTGCTTGAGCAGATGGCGGTTGCCGGCCAGGATGTCGAGAGGGTCCGTAATGAACTGTTCGATGATTTTGTCCGCCATGCCAGGCAGTACCTGTTGAGCGACGGATTCGCCGAACGCCTCTGGCACAAGCGTCAGGCTGAAAAGCGGCGTCCCGTGAGCCGCTACTGATTTAGTGCTTGCCTTTTGGCGGCGCAAGTGATAAGCATATACGCGTTTCTTGGTTACCTTTCTGAAAGTGAGTCATTAAAGACTCGCTTTTTTTATTGCCTGGAGCTGGTGTCCTGTCACGCAGGAATAGCTCTGAATCTGGCATTTCAGGCATGAAGGATACAGGTGTGGCACAGCTTAACGAACAGATAGTAGAACTTGTGACCCCGGTTGTTGAAGACCTCGGGCTGGAGCTTGTCGACCTTGAGTACAAGCGGGAAGGGCGAGGCTGGATCTTGCGCTTTTTCCTCGACAAGCCGGGCGGCATAACCCTCGACGATTGTGCGGATGCCAGTCGTGAGATCAGCTCGCTGCTCGATGTAGAAGATATTATCGATACAGCCTACAACCTGGAGGTTTCATCGCCTGGTATCGACAGGCCGTTGAAGAAATTGCAGGATTTTGAACGTTTTGCCGGTCAGCTGGTCAAGATCAAGACCTTCTCCGGGATCGATCCGGATCAGAGTGGCCGTAACCGCAAGACTTTTGCCGGGACGCTTGAGGGGGTCGAGGGGCAGAATGTCATTGTGGTCCTGCAGGGGAAGGCAGCGCCAAGGGCGGTCATCCCCTTTGATCAGATTGAAAAAGCAAATCTGGACTTTCAGTTTTAACCGGTTTGCTTCGCGCAGAAAATTGACAGCTGTTCCCGGACGGGGGCAGCTCAAACTCACTTAAAAGGGGATTAACAGGATGGTGGGCAATCTCAATCACATCATCGATCAGGTCGTCAAAGATAAGGGAATCGACCGCGATATCTTAATTGATGCTCTTGAATCAGCAGTTCTTTCAGCAGCAAACAAGAAGTTCAGAAACACCCGTGATCTCGAAGCTCATTATAACGACGAGATCGGTGAGGTTGAAGTTTTTGAGTTCGTCACTGTTGTTGAGGAGGTTGTCGATTCCTACAAAGAGATCGATATCGAAGAGGCCCGCGAAGTCGATCCGGATGTTGAGGTCGGCGATTCGCTGGGTATGATGCTCGAGGCCGGCAGCTTCAGTCGGATTGCCGCCCAAACCGCCAAGCAGGTCATTATCCAGAAGGTCCGTGAAGCTGAGCGCGAAGGTGTTTACAGCGAATTCAAGGATCGCATCGGTGAGGTTGTCAATGGTATCGTCCGCCGCTACGAGCGCGGCGACCTGATAGTCGATCTCGGCCGTGCCGAAGCCCTGCTGCCTAACCGTGAGCAGGTACCGCGTGAAAACTACCGTCAGTCCGATCGTGTCCGTGCCTACATCTCTGAAGTCAAGATGTCGGCGAAGGGACCCCAGATCATTCTGTCCCGTACCCATCCGGGCCTGCTGATCTCCCTCTTTGCTGCCGAGGTTCCTGAAATCGCCGAAGGTATCGTGGAGATCAAGGGCGCTGCGCGCGAGCCGGGCAGCCGGGCCAAGATCGCCGTTGTTTCGCATGATCCTGATGTCGATCCGATCGGTGCCTGCGTCGGTATGCGCGGGTCCCGGGTTCAGAACGTCGTCACCGAACTGCGTGGTGAGCGGATCGATATTATCCCATGGACTCAGGACCCTGCTCGATTCGCCTGTGCCGCGCTGGCGCCAGCCGAAGTGTCCCGTGTCTATATCGACGATGAAGACCAGGCGATGGAAATCATCGTTCCTGATGACCAGTTGTCCTTGGCTATTGGCAAGAAAGGGCAGAACGTCCGTCTCGCTGCCAAGCTGACCGGCTGGAAGATCGACATCAAGAGCGAAAGCCGCGCCCAGGAAGAGGATTCCGAAGACGGCAAGACCCCGTCTGCACCGGAAAAAACTCAGAAAGAACTGGCTGAGGAGCTTTTTTCCGAAATTACCTCTTCTGAGCCGAACAGCTCTGAGGAATAACGGAGTCGACATTTACTGTATGGCTGATTCTGCCAGAGGGCCTGAAAGAACCTGTCTGTCGTGCCGCAGCCGGTTGGACAAACAGGCGCTGATACGTTATGTTGTCGCTCCGGATGGTTCTTTGCTGGTCGATTATCGGCAAAGATTGCCGGGTCGTGGTGCCTATACCTGTGTCGATCTTGATTGTCTCAGGAATGCGGTCAAAAAAGGCGGTTTTAAAAGAGCCTTTCGCGGTCGTTGTGAAGCCCCAGACGCCGCTCAGCTGATTGCGCAGCTGAAGCAGGAAGTCCGGCAGAAAATTGTCAATCTTCTCGGCATCTGCCGCAAGTCCGGCAAACTGATAGCCGGGAGTAACGCAGCTCTAGATGCCCTGAAGGGTGGCAGGTCATTGTGTCTGTTGTTGCTTGCTGAAGATATCTCTACGGGTG
Source organism: Geopsychrobacteraceae bacterium (assembly GCA_963676795.2). Taxonomy (GTDB): domain Bacteria; phylum Desulfobacterota; class Desulfuromonadia; order Desulfuromonadales; family Geopsychrobacteraceae. The sequence continues at coordinate 1,439,618 of CAXXTB010000002.1, forward strand.
TGGCCGATAAAGTCACTCAGTCAGCAGCCGCGTCCGGAGTTGAGATCCATCGCCTGTTTACAAAACAGGAGATCGGACAGTATTTGGGGAAAAGCGATGTTAGCTGCGTCGCATTTGTCAATGACGACCTGAGTGAATTGATTTCGAAAGAATTGTGCCGCCACGAACAACTGGTAAGGGAGAATTGATGAGCAAAATGAAAGTACAAGAGCTCGCTAAAAAGATGGGCCTGGAAAATAAGGAACTGCTGGCCAAATTGGCAGATGCCGGTATCGACGCAGCGTCACAAAACAGTATCCTGTCGGAAGACGATGTTCAGAAGTTTGAAGCACAGCAGAAGGCTTCCGGTGAGAAGATTGAAGAGGCGCGCATCAAGCCAGGCTTGATCCGTAGAAGGAAGACGGTTGTTCGTGAGGCGGACGAGTCTGCGGATGCTGAAGCTGATCATGACGAAGTGGATCAACCCGCGGTAGCAGAATCGCCGGTTGCTGAGGTTGTGGCTCAGCCTGAGGGAAAAGCGTCTGTAAAACCTTCCGAGCCGGTCGCTCGTGCCGTCGTAGAGCCTGCTGCTCCCGAGGTTGCTGCTCCTGCAGAGAAACCTCCGGTCGAAGTGGCTGCTCCAGTCGCAGGGAAACCAGCCGCGCAACCTGAAGTAAAAGCGCAAGCTGTTGCTGAACCGGTTGCCGAGCTCAAGGCAGAGTCCAAGCCAAAGGCCGTCCCGGTCGCCGAACAGGCTACGGCAGTTCAGGCTACGGTCAGGGCCGAAAAGCCGAAAAAGGAACACAAGACCGTGGATCGTCCATCCGGAGATCAGGCCAAGATTCTTGGCCGTGTCGATCTTTCTCAGGTCATGGCCCCTCCCGGAGCCAGAGGCGGAGACCGTCAGTCGCGCCCGGCTCGTCCCGGGGGGCGTCCTGAACGTCCAGCAGGACGTACGGAACGTCCAGCAGGGCGCCCGGAACGTCCAGTAGGGCGCCCGGAACGTACCGATCGCCCGGACAGAGGTGTTGACCGTAATGCCAATCCATCTGCAGCACCGCGTAAGCGGGTCGATGTCACCGGTTTTCCGCCACCGATGGACCAGCCTCTGCCTGAAAAAGAGGGGGCACGGACCAATAAGAAGCGTAAGAAGGGACGTCGCGATGAAGGAGATTTCGACGAGTCGGACGGCCGCGTATCACGCCGCGGGCGCAGGGTTGAGGTCTTTGAGCCTGGCCGCCTGGCTGGCAAGAAAAAGCGTGGCAAACAGGGCAAACAGCTACGTCAGACCGAAGTTACCATCAGTAAGGCGATCAAGCGGGTTATCCGCATCAGCGATTCGATCACCGTTGGTGAATTGGCCAAGCGGATGGGTGTCAAGGCCAACGAACTGATCGCCGAGTTGATGCGTCAGGGTTCGATGGTGACCATCAACCATCCGCTCGATTATGAATCTGCTGCAATTCTTGCTGCAGAGTTTCATTACGAGGTCGAGAACATAGCCTTTGATGAGGAGTCGATTCTTGAGGTGGTACAGGCCAGCGGCGATGAGGAAAGCAGCGAAGATCGCGAGATCCGCCCGCCGGTTGTAACCATCATGGGTCATGTTGACCACGGTAAGACCAGTCTGCTCGATGCGATTCGTGCCGCTAACGTCACCGAAGGTGAGGCTGGCGGTATTACCCAGCATATCGGTGCTTATGATGTCGAGATCGACGGTGGCAAGATCACCTTCCTCGACACCCCGGGTCACGAAGCATTTACTGCAATGCGTGCACGTGGCGCCGGTGTGACCGACATCGTTATCCTGGTTGTTGCTGCAGACGACGGTGTCATGCCGCAGACCAAGGAAGCGATCAACCACTCCAAGGCCGCTGGTGTACCGATCATTGTTGCCATCAACAAGATCGACAAGCCTGAGGCCAACCCTGATCGGGTCAAGCAGGAGCTGACCGAGTTTGAACTGGTTCCGGAAGATTGGGGTGGCGATACGATCTATGTCGAGGTTTCGGCCAAGCAGAAGCTCAATCTTGACACCCTGCTGGAAATGATCCTGTTGCAGGCCGAGGTCCTTGAGCTCAAGGCCAATCCGACCAAGCGTGCCAAGGGCTCCATCGTCGAAGCTCGTCTTGATAAGGGGCGCGGCCCAGTTGCCACCGTTCTGGTTCAGGACGGTACGCTGAAGATCGGCGATTCCATTGTTGCGGGACAGCATTTCGGCCGTGTCCGTTCCATGACCGCTGCCAACGGTAAACAGGTCAAGGAGGCAGGACCTTCCTTCCCGGTTGAGGTCACCGGTCTTGGCGGAGTACCGGACGCCGGTGACACCTTCCATGCGGTTGAGAACGAAAAGGCCGCCAAGGACGTTGCTCAGCACCGTCAGTCGAAGCAGCGCGAGATCGACTTGGCCAAGAGCAGCAAGGTCTCTCTGGATCAGCTCTTTGCCCGTATGCAGGAAGGTGTCGTTGAGGAACTGCCGGTTATTATCAAGGCTGACGTTCAGGGTTCCGTTGAGGCTGTTCGTGACGCTCTCGAGAAACTCTCGACCGCTGCATGTCGCCTGAACGTCATTCATACCGGTGTCGGTGGCGTCTCTGAAAGTGACGTTACTCTGGCGACCGCCTCGAATGCGATTATTCTTGGTTTCAATGTTCGTCCGGAAGCCAAGGCCAAGACTCTGGCTGAAAACGAGAAGGTCGATATCCGTCTCTACAGCGTTATCTATGATGCTGTAAACGATGTACGTGATGCGATGGAAGGCCTGCTGGCACCGACTCTCAAAGAGAAAGAGCTCGGCCGGGTTGAAATCCGTGAGACCTTCCATGTCTCTCGGGTTGGCACCATCGCCGGTTGTTATGTTCTGGATGGTAAGATCCTGCGTAACGCCCAGACCCGCCTGGTTCGTGACAACGTTGTTGTCTGGGAAGGCAAACTCAACTCGCTCAAGCGCTTCAAGGATGATGTCCGTGAGGTCGCCAGCGGTTACGAATGTGGTATCGGTCTGGAAAACTACAACGACATCAAGGTCGGTGACATCCTTGAAGTCTTTGAGATGGAAGAGGTCAAGACCTCTCTTTAGGTGAGGGTGGACTATGGTTGTCGGTGTCATCAGACTGGATCTGCGCTTTTACCACACCCATAGTCTCAAGGATAAACGCTCCCGGGTTGCCCGTTTGCTCAGCCGCCTGCGGAGCAGATATCCTGTGTCTCTCGCTGAAGTTGGTCTGCTTGATATGCACCAGCGGGCGATTATCGGCGGTTCGATGACAGCTGCCGATGAAGCGATCATCAGAAAGGTCTTCGCTTCACTGGAGGCCGATATCGAAAAAGAAGGCAGTAGTGTTATCATCACTACTGATACAGAATATATCCAGTACGGAGATGTGGACAATTGAGCGGTTATCGTCCTGAAAAAGTAGGTGAACAGATTCTTAAGGAAGCGTCAGAACTGCTGATGTTTTCGATCAAGGATCCTCGCGTTGCAGCGGTTACCCTGACCGGTGTCGAGGTTTCGCGAGATATTAGCGTGGCGAAGATCTTTTATACCCTGTCGGGGGATGCGGCTGAGCGCAAAGAAGCGGAGCAGGGGCTCAAAAGTGTTACTCCTTATATCCGCAAACAATTGAGCCAGGTGATGAGCCTGCGTTTCATGCCAGCGATCCGTTTTGTTTACGATTCCTCTGTCAGCTACGGCCAGCGTATCGATGAACTTCTCCATCAGGTCAAGGACGATTTGGATGATTCTTCAGCAGATAGCTGAACTTGTTGAGCGCAGCAACTCTTTTATCGTTCTCGCTCATGAGGGGCCTGACGGCGATGCTATCGGCTCGACCCTGGGGCTGGCGATGGCGCTGCGTGAAAACGGCAAAGAGGTGGTTGCCTACAATGTAGATGGCGTCCCTCAGATGATGGGCTTTTTGTCCGGCAGTGAAATGCTCGTTTCCAGTGTTGAACCCGGCCGTCAGTTCGATGTGGCTTTTGTTCTGGATGCTGGTGAGCTGAGCAGGGTAAGGCTAGCGGTTGAGACCATGTCTCAGACTCTGGTCAATATCGACCATCACCCGCATTCCGATTTCGGTGATATCTGTTATCTGGATACGACCGCCAGCGCAACGGCTGTCCTGATCTACCGTTTACTCCAGGCCTGCCGTTATCCGGTCAGTCTGGACGTTGCCAATTCCCTTTATCTGGGTCTGCTGGCCGATACCGGTTCGTTCCGCTATTCAAGCGCCAACGGTGAGGCGTTCAGGGTTGCCGGCGAGCTTGTCGCTCTGGGTGTGGATCCCTGGAACATCGCAAGTACCCTCTACGAGAGTTATCCGGTTGAAAGAATGAAGCTGTTGGGGCGGGTTCTGCCGACACTGCATGTCTCCGCCTGTGGCCGTTATGCCTCGTTGAGTATGCTCAAGGCCGATTTACAGGCCGTCGGGGCCTGTGAGGAGCATGCTGACGGATTTGTTAACTATGCCCGGGCCGTTCGCGGTGTCGAGGTCGCTCTGTTCTTCAGTCAGATTGAAGAGTCGCTGTTCAAGGTCAGCTTCCGTTCCCGCGGTGCAGTCGATGTCGGTACTCTGTCCCGCGAGCTGGGGGGCGGTGGTCATCATAATGCTGCCGGTGCCAAGCTGACCGGTGATCTTGATCAGGTCAGATCGACCGTCTATAAACTTATCGATCAATTACTGAAATAATTACGTGCACGGTCTGCTTCTTATCGATAAGCCTGCGGGTATATCGTCCACCGATGTGGTGCGCGATGTGCGCCGCCTGTTCAAGACCCGCAAGGTCGGTCATGCCGGAACCCTCGACCCTATGGCGACGGGGGTTCTGCCTGTTGCCGTCGGTGACGGGACCAAGATTCTCCAGTTTCTTCTCAATGACCGCAAGGCATACCGGGCTGAGCTGAAGTTCGGTCAAACCACAGATACCTACGATTCCGAAGGAACGGTGCTGACAGAGCGGCCTGTTCCCGAGCTGACTTTCGAGCACCTCGATCAGGTCTGTGAAGCCTTCCGCGGTGATATTCTCCAGATTCCGCCCATGTACTCCGCGCTCAAGAAGGATGGTGTGCCGCTCTACAAGCTGGCGCGTAAAGGTGAGGTCATAGAGCGTGAAGCCCGTCCGGTAACGATCTATCAACTTGATATCGTCGCCCTGGCCGGGGATAGGGCGACGATCAACGTTTGCTGTTCCAAGGGAACCTATATCCGCAGTCTGATCTACGACATCGGTGAGGCACTTGGGTGTGGTGCTCATATGACCGCTCTGCGCAGGACGGCCAGCGCGGGCTTCCGGATTGACGAATGTGTCGGACTGGAAGATCTGAAGCAGATGGCAACCCCCCAGGACTGTCTGCTGCCGGTCGAAGAGGCTGTGCGTGAATGTCCTTCTGTTGAGGTTGCTGAGGTTGCGGTGGAACGCTTGAATTGTGGAGTGCCACCGACCCTGGCCGAGGTTATTGTTGATGACTCGATACCGTCTGGTTCGCTGGTCAGGCTGATGCATCAGGGGCGACTCTGGGCGATGGCTCGTTACGCTCCGCATCGGGAACAGGAAAAGCGGGGTGATTTTGAGCTTATCCGAGTTTTTACCCGTTGATAAAGTAGAGATTAGCCTTTACAGAACTTGTGAAAACATGGTAGTAATCGCAGTCTTGACAACAAATGACAAACAGCCACGCCACTGGCTATACAGATAACGCAAAAGGAGAATGACGTGCTCGTCACAGAACGCAAACAGGAAATTATCGAAAAATTCAAGCGTCACGAAGGTGATACCGGTTCCCCGGAAGTGCAGATCGCTCTGCTGACCGAAAGAATCAACTACCTGACTGACCACTTCAAAACCCACAAGAAAGATCACCACTCCCGTCGTGGTCTGCTGAAGATGGTCGGCCAGCGCCGCCGACTGCTCGACTACCTGATCAAACAGGATGTCGAGCGTTATCGGACGATCATTCAGGAACTGGGTCTTCGCCGCTAAAAAAATGAAGCAGCATGTCTCCTTGTGGGGCATGCTGCTTTCGTATCTATGTACATGACAGGGTGTTGTGAAACGTTTTCGAGGCAGCAAGTGCAAGGCGAAAATTGCCGAATAAGCGCAGTTTACACCAGTAAATGAGCATTTTGAGGCAATTTTTAACGCCGCAATTGCAACGCAGATAGTTTTTCAACAGCCTGAGTAGTTTGAGGGAGGCTGTCCGGAGAGAGTTTCCAATGCGATTGGTAATTGTCTCAGGCCATCCTCCTGATGCTTTTAACCCGTATTGCTGATGGCAGTAATACAAAAAGAGGAGTAATAAATTATGGCCTATCAAAAGGTTCAGGTAGAATTCAATGGTCAACCACTGACAATCGAAACCGGTAAAGTCGCTCGTCAGGCCGACGGTGCAGTTATCGTCACTTATGGCGAGACCAAGGTCCTTTGTACCGTTGTTTCCGCCAAGAAAATGCGTGAAGGGCAGGATTTCTTCCCGCTGACTGTCAACTACCAGGAAAAATTTTACGCCAGCGGCAAGATCCCGGGTTCTTTCTTCCGTCGTGAGCGTGGTGCTACTGAGCGTGAAACCCTCATCTGTCGTCTGATCGACCGTCCACTGCGTCCGCTGTTCCCGAAAGGCTACATGTTCGAAACCCAGATCATGCCGACCGTTATCTCGGCTGATATGGTCAACGATCCGGATACCCTGGCCATGGTTGCTGCATCTGCCTGTCTGAGTGTTTCCGGCATTCCGTTCGCAGGTCCGATCGCCGGTGTCCGTGTCGGCCGTATCGATGGTCAGTTCGTCGCCAACCCGACTCGTGAGCAGATGGAGCAGAGCGACGTCGAGATCGTCATGTCCGGTTCCAAGGATGCCGTCATGATGGTTGAGGGGGAAGCCAAGTTCCTCTCTGAAGCAGAAATGCTTGACGCTATCTTCTTCGGCCATGCCGCGATTCAGCCGCTGATCGCCCTGCAGGAAGAGCTGGCCAAGCTGGTCAACAAGGAGCCTCGCGAGTTTGCCGCTCCGGTGAAGGATGAAGAACTGGTCGCCAAGGTCGTAAGCCTTGCCGAGGCCAAGGTTGTCGAGGCAGTCAAGATCAGCTCCAAGCAGGAGCGCTACGCTGCTCTTGCCGATATCCGTAGCGCAGTCAAGGAAGAGCTGGCTGAAGTTTACGAAGGGCGTGAAGAAGAGATCTCCGCAGCTCTCGGCAGCGTAGAGAAAACCGTTGTCCGTCAGATGGTCGCCCGCGACAAGATCCGTATCGACGGCCGCAAGATGGACGAGATCCGTCCGATCACCTGTGAAGTCGGTGTTCTGCCGCGCGCTCACGGTAGTGCCCTGTTTACCCGCGGTGAAACCCAGGCCCTGGTCACCACCACGCTTGGCACCGCCAGCGATGAGCAACGCATCGACAACGTGCAGGGGATGGAGTTCAAGAAGTTCATGCTCCACTACAACTTCCCTCCATTCTGTGTTGGTGAAACCAGCATGCGTCTGTTCCCGGGCCGCCGTGAAATTGGTCATGGTATGCTGGCAGAGCGCAGTGCTGCCCAGATCCTGCCGACTCAGGAGCAGTTCCCGTACACCATCCGTATCGTTTCCGATGTCCTCGAGTCGAACGGTTCCTCTTCCATGGCTTCGGTCTGTGGCGCTTCGCTGTCACTGATGGACGCCGGTGTTCCTGTCAAGGAACCGATTGCCGGTATCGCCATGGGTCTGATCAAGGAAGGTGATGACTACGCGATTCTCTCTGACATCCTCGGTGATGAGGATCACCTGGGTGACATGGACTTCAAGGTCACCGGTACGGCCAACGGTATTACCGCGCTGCAGATGGATATCAAGATCACCGGCGTGACCAAGGAGATCATGCAGAACGCTCTGGATCAGGCCCGTGCCGGCCGTATCCATATCCTCGGTGAGATGGCCAAGGCGATCGATGCCTCCCGTGATGATCTTTCCCAGTACGCTCCGCGTATCACCACCATCAAGGTCAAGTCCGATCAGGTCCGTACCGTCATCGGTTCCGGTGGCAAGAACGTCCGCGGCATCATCGATGCGACCGGTTGCGCCATCGACATTCAGGACGACGGCACCATCAATATCGCATCCGCTGACGGCGTAGCCGCCAAGAAGGCGATCAAGATGATCCGCGAACTGACCCAGGAGCCGGAAGTCGACAAGCTCTACATGGGTACCGTCAAGAAGATCATGGAATTCGGTGCCTTTGTTGAAATCTTCTCCGGTACCGACGGTCTGGTTCACGTTTCTGAGCTCGCCAATGAGCGCGTCAAGAACGTGACCGACGTTCTCAACGAAGGGGATCAGGTCCTGGTCAAGTGTATCGGCGTCGATCGTCAGGGCAAGATCAAACTGTCCCGCAAGGCTGCCCTTGGCCTGGAACTTCCTGAAGAGGATTAGTCTTTTTTTTGAGACTTCAGTATAATAATGCCGGTACGGGGTCTCCCGTACCGGTTTTTTGTTTCTTCCTTCTCCATGAGGGAGAAGGTGTCCGAAGGGCGGATGAGTGGGGACCTTGTACTGCGGCGTATTCCCCTCACCCTGGCCCTCTCCCTCGGGGAGAGGGGATGTGTTATAGAAATTTTGAAACCGTATCTTTTTTTGAGGATTTATTATGCAATCACCCGTAATCCGTATTAAAAAGCTTCATCCGCAGGCGATTGTTCCGAAATACATGACGGAACTCGCCGCCGGTCTGGATGTCTGTGCCACCCCGGAACAGCCGATCTGTCTGGAACCTGGTCAGCGTTGCCTGGTCCCGACCGGGTTGGCTATGGCCATACCGGCCGGCTACGAGGTGCAGGTCCGGCCGCGTTCAGGGTTGGCGATCAAGCACGGCATCTCGCTGGTCAATTCGCCGGGAACGATCGACGCCGACTATCGGGGTGAGATCGGGGTCATCATGATCAATCACGGCCAGGAGGCTTTTGTGATTAATCCGGGGGAGCGTATTGCTCAACTGGTTGTCGCCCAGGTCTGTCAGGCAGAGCTTGTAGAGGTTGACGAGCTTTGTGAAACTGCTCGGGGTGCCGGTGGCTTCGGCCATACCGGAAAGAGTTGATCATGTGTGATTGTAGCGATCCGAGAGATCTGCTCGAGTTTCCCTGTCACTACCAGTTCAAGGCTGTTGGGCTGGCGGGAGAGGCTTTCGAGCAGGCTGTCTTTTCCGCTGTTGAGAGCCATGTCCAGGTTTCCCGCGATGCTCTGCGCAGCAGGCCGAGCGGCAAGGGAACCTATCAGTCCGTGTCGGTGCTGGTCACCTTGCATAACTATGAGCAATTGACTAGTATTTATGCTGAACTGAAAAAAATCGATGAGCTGAAGTTCTTACTCTAACCTGAACCCTGAATATGTGGTCGAGCGATGTTGCTAGAGATCAACCCCTATAATCCCCAGCCAAGGCTGGTGAAGCAGATTGTCGAATGTCTGAAAAACGGTGGTGTCATCGTCTATCCGACCGATACGACCTATGGTCTGGGCTGCGACATTTTCAACGCCAAGGCGGTCAAACGGATTTTTCAGATCAAGCAGCGGGATAAGAACAAACCCTTTTCCTTCATCTGTAACGATCTGTCCGATATTTCGACATACGCCCGGGTCAGCAACTTCGCATTCAAGATCATGAAGCGCCATCTGCCCGGTGCCTATACCTTCGTTCTTGAAGCGACGAAGATTGTCCCCGATTCACTCAGCACTAAACAGAAAACGGTCGGGATCCGCATTCCGGATAACGCGATCTGTCGGGCGATCGTTGAGGAACTTGGGCATCCGCTGGTGACCACCAGCGCCAATATCTCCGGAGAAGAAACCCCCGAAGATCCCTACGAGATCAATCAGATCCTTGGTAATCAGGTCGACTACGTCATCGATGGTGGTATCATGGTCAGTGATGCATCCACCGTCATCAGCCTGCTCGATGATCAGATTGAGATACTGCGTCAAGGGAGTGGGGATACCTCCTGGATCGATTAGGTTTGTTGTCAGCTAAAATCAAACTCCGCGATGCGGAGTTTTTCGATTCTGCCCGTTTGATGAGCTCGCTCATCACAGGGCGCGCTGTCAGTAGCTGCTACCAGTCTTGTAATGAGAATCCCGCCAACTTTCGCCAGTATTGGAAGGCTGCTTTTTGCCTACTTTTTTCAGCCTGTAAAAAAGTAGGGCGCCGTACGGGCGCGCGAGCCCGTGCTTTTGACCGTCAAGTTCCTGAAAATCAAGATCTGAACCGCCGGTTCCCGTACCGGCAGACGTCACCCTTTTTCTTTGATCGCTAAGAAAAAGGGTGGAAAAAGAAACTCTATAAAAACACTGACGTAGTTTGTTGCTGGTGCTCTTCCCCCCCTGTGTCAGGATAGATGTCGCCTCTCTTTGATATTCTTTGAGTAAACCCGAGGGGCTGAAAGTGAGACCGAAATGAGTCAATATCCTGAAGATTTGAAGGCGAGCATCATTGCCCGACTTCTGCCACCAGAGAACGCCAGTGTTCCCGGCTTAATTGCATGAAACTGGCGTAAGTCCTTCTTGTTGTTCATGATCGGGCAGAATCGAATTATGGAAAGGCCAGAAACAGACTTATTGAGAACCGTCGGCAAAAATGCCGATGGTTCTCAACTGAATGTCATCTTCCTTTCCAGATCCATCGACTTGGAGATCCGTTTCGCATCGTTGATGGAAATCCGGTCATTCTTGCAGAGCTGGATCAGGTGCTGATCCATGGTCTGCATCTGGTACTGTGCCTGGCCTTTTTCGATAAGGCCCTCGATTTCGTTCAGCTTCCCGTCACGGATACAGGCCTGAATGGTCGTCGTTGAGCGCATGATTTCGACGACCGGGAGGATCTGCTCTCCCGTTTTATCTTCAATAAGCCGCAGCGAGACAATCGCCACCAGGGCATCCGCCAGGCGCTGACGCATGATTTCCTGCGATTCCGGTGGATAGTGACCGATAATGCGGTTGATTGTCGATACGGCTCCTTGAGTGTGCAGCGTGGAAAAGACCAGGTGGCCCGTTTCCGAGGCCTTGATGCAGGCGTCTATCGTCTCCAGATCGCGCAGCTCTCCGACCATGATGACGTCCGGGTCCATGCGCAGAGAGGCTTTGAGTGCAGCACTGAAGCTTTCGGTATCGATATGCACTTCACGTTGAATGACACAGCTTCTTTTAGAGGTGAAAAGAAACTCGACAGGATCTTCAATGGTGATGATGTTGAAGGCGTATTTATCGTTGATGTAGTCAATCATCGAGGCCAGTGTCGTCGACTTGCCGTTGCCGGTCGGGCCTGTGACCAGGATCAGTCCGTTAGGCGCCTTGACGATTTCTGACAGGACTGCTGGGAGCTTCAACTGCTCAAAGTTTCCGATTTCAGGTGGTATGACCCGCATGACGATGCCGATATGGCCACGTTGCTTGAAAATACTGGCCCTGAACCTTCCGCCATTGTTGAGGGCGTATGACGCGTCAAATTCGGTGAAATCTTCAGGGAGTTCCCGCAGGTTTTTGGCCATGATGATCTTGGCGACAAAGGCGGTGTCTTCAGGTTTCAGGTTGGGTAGTTTGGATCTGAGCAGTTGTCCATGGGCTCTGAAGAATGGTGGGTTGTCGACTTCAAAATGGATATCAGATACACGCTTGGCAAAAGCGATTTCTAGAATCTGATTGAGCATCTTTATATCCATGGTTTGTACTCCTTATAATCAATCTCAATCTGTTAAGACAGAAGTTGTTTGCGGAACAGGGCATTTTCCATGATCAGGCTGGCCTGGCTTATGAAATAATTGAAAAAGTTGCTGTCAACCTGCTGAGCCTCATCGTTTCCGTTGTCTGCATAGATCAGCATAACGGTCTTGTTGTTGCACCTGATAGGTAATAGTAATGAGCTGTCTGTTTTGGGAGAAGTGATTTTCCCGTAAAGCATGCGTTGGAAGTCCGGGTCGGGAATGCTTCCGCAAAAGGATTCCCCGAGATTGAAGAGCTGGAAAATCCTTGAATCCTCAGCGAGGGGAAATCTCCATTTTAAGATTTCCGACAGTTGCTTGTCTTTGTTAAGAATTCCGACACTTCGTTCTGCTATGAGTTCGTTTTTATTGACAACGAAGGTTATGGCCCTGGAAAAATAGCTATTTACAAAACGCATGATCTCTGCAGAAACATCGGCGACTTTCCTGTACTGTTTCAGATGAACCAGGTTTTGCTGCAGGGTTCTGAGGTCAAAGAGGCCGGTATTCTGGCGCTGGTCGGAGAGATAGGACTGAAAAGTCTCCAGAAATGTAATCATGTCGTCAGCATAGCTCGCATCGGTACTGACCTGTGGAATCGGCAGTACGATCCTGACGCCGGTTTTGATGGCTTTGAGTTGGAAGTTCAGCTGGGCCGGATAGGCCAGTTGTGCAATGCCGACATTGAGGTAGTTGTTCTGGATGTTGATGCGGATATTTTCCAGTTTTTCTATCTCTTCTTCATCTGGTGCGTTAAGGATGACCAGTGGTTTCATCTGGCGGATGATCGACTGTTCGATCAGCCTGTAGAGGTCGTCCTCAGATTGAGCATTGAAGACGAAGCGGCCTTCGTGCTTGCAGACGGCCATGATCGACTGCTCGATGAGTGGATCGTTGGCAAAGAGGATCAATGCCTGGTTTGAGCTGGAGAACAGGGTCTTGGGCTGTGTTGCAGACAGGTTATCAAGAAAATCGGCAAGTTTCTTCTGGTTCTCATCACTGAGCGATTCCGTTGCCTTGGCACTGATTTCGCGTCTCAGGTTGTCGGCGTCAAACGACTCGAGGCCATTGAAAACCTGTGGAATCTTCCGTTCGACCTTGTCCAGGTCCGCCAGGCCGAGGATGTCTTCGGATATAATATCGCTGGATTCTTCTGTCTGATGGTTGTTGTTTTCAAAAACGCCGATCCGTGGATCCTCCTCCAGCGGCTCGTCGGAAAATTCTATTTCACCCGCATGGACCTTTTCATCGAAGATCCGCAGGGCGTCCATCAGAACCATCTGGGTATTCAGTGAAAGATCCTGAAGTGCCTGGGGCAGATAGCGGTATTCGTCAACAATAGAAACCGCATCGACATCAAAGGTGAAGACCCCCCGTGTCCAGCTGATCATCTCGACAATGGTCATTTCAATCAGGGTTTCCAGGGCTTTAAATACTAGCTCCTTTGAAACGGGACAGGTCTCTATGATAATGGCCAGAAGCGGTTTGTGCTCATCGGGATCATTGCTCTGCAGGCCCAGTGCCTTGTTCAGGTCTGCCTGGCTGATGATCTCATTTTCAATCAGGATTGAGCCAATCCTGATTTTCTCCTGAGAATGCGTCGCGCTGATGATATAGCCGTCATTGAAGACAAGCTTGCCTTCGCCCTTGCGACTGTAGACATTCAACGTACCCGATTTGCGGGTGGAGTGAATCAGTTGAATGACGTCGACTATTGGAAGGTGTTCCAACTCGCCGGTGAGAGGCATTTTTTGACCTTTCTTTGGAAACAGTTGATAGTTTTAAAATTTATCAGAAATTCCTTATGTTCGATAGTATGAATTGATTTTAAAAATTGTCGATTTTATATAATCGGGATTATGTCGAATTTATTTACAGTTAAGCCGCAATTATTTGTGAAGCTTGTACGAAAATATGTAAAAACAGCTTGTTGCGCCATTGGCATGTTTCGTGCTCATAGTTGGCTGTGAACTAAAATTACTAAAAACTACAAGCTGGAGGAAAAAATGATCAAAAAACTATTTTTGACAATTATGTGTCTGGGATTGGTGACAACCACTTCTTTTGCATTGTCGATTGACGGAAACGTCCTCAACGTTGATGGTTATAGCTACACTGACACTGGAGCCGGAACTTTTTATCTAACCGATAACGATGGTACCAATGACGATGCGACAGCATTTCTTTTGTTGGAGTTGGCTGGTAACGCCAATAGAAATGCGTTTGGGCTTTTTACATACTCCCATGACGACGTTTTGGATACCTACGCTCTTTTGGAGACGCTGGAAATTTTTTCTGGTTCTGATAGCTCGGTAACATCTGCAACGTTGAAGTTTGAAAATGACTCAATTACACTTGACGGAGTTTCAATCACCGATACCGGCTACTTTGGTTTTTATATCACTGGTGTAGATGGGACTTTCTACTCGGTGAGTGCGTTGAACAACGGTGTGGATTATTTCCTTTCTTTTGATACAAGCGACAATGTCGCTGGTTCGCTGTTGGGTAGTGATGTTGTTTTAGCCATGGAAGATCTGGTCAATGCTGATTTTGACTATAATGACATGGTTGTTGGCGTTTCTGATATCGCACCTGCTCCAGTTCCGGAGCCAGCCACTCTGGTGCTCCTGGGTACTGGCCTTGTTGGCCTTGCTTACTTCAAGCGTCGTAGCCGCAGGTAAGTCTATATAAATATAGTAATATTGAGGGCCTCTTCGCTGTGAGAGGCCCTTTTTTTTATGAAAGAATTGTAATCTCATTTGCAATTTCTCACTTTGTAGCGGTATACTGCGAATCTGTTTTGAATTATATTTGTAATATATTTCTGGCCTCATTTCTGGTTTACGGGGGAGTTTTATGAAACAGTTCTTGTTTCTGACGATTATTGTGTTCTTGATTTCTTCATGTGGTGGACAGTCCGCTGATGAAATGACGGCGCAGGGGCGTAATCTTGTCTCGCAGGGGAATTATCGTGGTGCGATTGTTTTTTATAAAAACGCTCTCGAAAAGGATCCTAATCACCTGGATGCACGTGTTGCGCTTGCTGATGCTTACCTGGAGAATGGAAACTTTTCCCAGGCGGTCAGTGAGTTCCAAAAAGTTCTTCTACAGAATCCGTCATATTCTGAAGCCTATCTGAAAATTGCCACGGCATATATCAATCAGAACGATTCACAAAGAGCTCTTTTGCAGCTTGATGCCTACCTGAAAGTTCATACCGAAACGGTCGAGTCTCTTGTTCTTTATGGTCGTTCCTATGGTGTTGCCGGAGATCTGCAATCCGCCAAGTCAATGTTTGCCAAGGCGCTGCAGCTTGATTCTGACGCTATTGAGCCACGTATGTTTCTTGCTCGTGTTGCAGTGCAGGAGCGGGATTATCAAAAGGCAAAGACATATCTTGATGAGATCGTAGCTCTGGATGCACAGAATATCGATGCCAGGTATCTGCTCGCCAATATCCTCTTGCGTGAAGGGAGCCGTGAGGAGGCTCTTCAGACTTATCAGGATATATACGAAGTGAGTTCACGACAGGTTGTCGCCTATTATATGGCTGCTGTGTTACAGATGGATATGGGGGCTCTGGATGCAGCATCAAAGACGATCGGTCAGTTTGCGTCAGTGTACCCTGATCGTGCCGAGGTGTCGCGCTTAACAGGCATATTGAACTATCGGCAGGGCAATTATGACCAGTCCAAGACGATTCTTGAGGCTTCTTTGGCGAAAGATGCACATCCACTTGGTTATCTGTTTCTTGGCCTGTCCTACTACGGTCTGAATCAATACGAACTTGCCCTGAATCAGTTCCAGCGTGCTCTTGACATCAATCCAGACTTTGAACGTGCAAGGATACTTGTTGCTACGACGCTCCTCAAGCAGAAGAGGGTTGATGACGCTATTATCGAGATCCAGAAGGTTCTAAGGACTAATCCACAGAATGCCTATGCTCACAACATTTTGGGCAGCGCCTATCTCGCTTCAGGGGAATATGACAAGGGGATGGCTGAACTTGATCTCGCAACCGAACTGGATCCCGGCCTCGCTGATGCTCATTTGAAGCAGGGATTGTTCCATTTGTCTCAAGGCGACAGCACCCGTGGCGAAGCCGATCTGATCAGTGCGGTGCAGGCGGCGCCGGAAGTTTTGAACAGCCGTCTTATGCTGGTCAGTTATTATCTGCAGAAACAGAATTACTCAGCGGCTATCGATACGCTTAAGTCGGGTTTGACCGGTGAAAAGAGTGACGCTCTGCTCTATAACTACCTTGCGGCTGCCTATTTCTCGCAGAAAAACAACAAGCTGGCTGTTTCCGCACTTGAGTCGGCTAAAAAGGTCAATTCCGCGTACTTGACGCCTTATTTTAACCTTGCGTCTTATTATGCGTCTCAATCCAGTTATCAGCAGGCGTTGGATGAGTATCAGTCTATTCTGGCTCAGGATGAAAAGAACCTCCGTGCCTTGATGTCGATGTCTGGTCTGTATCGGATGATGGGTAAAGAGGATGAGCTGTCTGCACTCTACACACGGATTGTAGATACTGATACCGAGCAGGGTTATTTTGTTGCTGCTCAATATCTGCTTAGGTCTGGTGATTCTGGCGAGGCTATCAGGATTATTGAAAAGGGACTGCAGTCTTTCAGCTCTTCGGTTCCTTTGCTCAATCTTCAGGCCGGTATTTATCTGCAGAAAAAGGATCTGGTGCAGGCAGAGGCAATTTATACGAAACTTTCCGGAATTGCTCCGGAGCAGGGGTACGGCTCGTTGCTGCGTCTTTATCTGACCAAGGGGGACCGGGATAAGGCGTCAGTTCTGATTGATTCTTTATTGCAGGATCATGCTGATTCTGATTTTCCTTACCTGTTTGCTTCATCTCTGAATATGAGTGAGAAGGACTATCCTGCTGCGAGGGAGATTCTGAACAGGGGGATGGAAAGAGTTAAATCCTCTGAGCGCTTACAGATGCAACTGGCCAGGATTTACGAAATAACTGGCGATGCGCCTGATGCCAGGAAAATTTATCTCGCCCTTAGAAACAAGAATAACCGTTTTGCTCCAGCTTATGTTGCTCTCGGTTATTTGGATGAACAACAGGGCAACAAAGCTTCTGCGCGGGATAATTATCGAGCGGCAATCAAATACGATGCGAACAATGTCTCCGCATTGAATAACCTGGCCTACCTGCTTGCGGATAATTTTGGTGAAGTGGAAGAGTCGCTCGACCTGGCTATGAAAGCCTACCGTATTCAGCCTAATGATCCCAGAATTATGGATACCCTTGGTTATCTGCTCATAAAAAACAAACGTTCGGCTGATGCTCTAAAGCTTCTCGAAAAAGCTCATGAATTATTGCCTGGCGAACCTGCGGTCAGTCTTCACCTTGCCATGGCTAAAGCGGATACTGGTGAGGTTGATGCTGCGAAACTATTGCTGAATGAAATTCGTAATCATTCAGATGCTCAGCTTCGACAACAGGCGCAAGAGATTCTTGAGTCATTGTAGGAAGATTGCATGATAAGGCCTAAATTTCTGATTTTTTGCCTGGATGCCTTGCTGGCAATTGTGTCTTTTGCTTTAGCTCATTTCGTCCGTTTTGGGTTTGCGAATCATACTGAGATCTTTTTTTCTGGTGGCTATCTGCGCCTTCTGGTCTACCTGCTGGTATTGCTCTTTTTCTGTTATTTTTTTGAGCTTTTCGATCTCAAGAGTTTTTACGATCGAAAGATTGTTAAATTCAATACCGTCGTCGTTTTTCTTGCTTCACTGATCTCACTCTCTTTTCTCTTCTATTTTATCCCTGCCGTGCAGTTCGGGAGAGGGTTGTTGCTGATTTCATTGGTGCTGTTTTTTGCATTTCAATACCTGAGCAGGTTGGTGATGCTCAGGTTCAGCAATAATGCGCGTTTTGCCAATCGCATCGTGATTATCGGTGCCGGGCACCTTGCTCAGAAGATGTACTTGGCACTGCCTTCCGATAGCAATGTTCATAGTTTCGTTCGTTTTATCAGTACGACGGAGAAAGAGTTAATCGTTGATCCTGAGTTGGTTATCGGCAATATCAGTGATCTCAATACATTGATACAGGATTATCGACCGCAGAAAATTGTCACCGCCCTCGAAGAGCGCAGAGGAAATCTGCCGTTGAAAGAATTCATGCACATCAAACTGCGTGGAGTTGAGGTCATCGATGCCACCGCTTTTTTTGAGGAGCAAAAGGGTGCACTGCTGGTTGAGAATATGCAACCGAGTGAATTCGTTTACACTCACCGGTTTCGCATGACTCGTTTTATGCGCAGCTTGAAACGCGTCAATGACATAATATTTTCATCAATAGGTTTGACCCTTTCTTCCCCACTGTTCCCGGTTATTGCTGTTCTGATCAAGCTGGACTCTTCTGGTCCGGTTTTCTTCAAACAGTTGAGAGTCGGAGAAGGGGAGATTGAGTTCTTTGTCTACAAGTTCAGGACAATGGCCGAGGACGCAGAAAAGCAAACGGGGGCTGTCTGGGCCCAGAAAAATGATCCCAGGGTTACTCGTATCGGCAAGTTTATGCGCAAAACGCGTATAGATGAGATTCCGCAGCTTTACAATGTGCTCAAAGGGGATATGAGTTTTATCGGTCCTCGCCCTGAGCGGATGGCCTTTGTTGAACGGTTGAAGGAAACGATACCGTTTTATTCAACACGTCACTTTGTTAAGCCCGGTGTAACCGGATGGGCGCAGGTGTGTTATCCTTATGGAGCTTCAGATGAAGATGCTCTTGAGAAGCTCAGGTATGATCTGTATTACATAAAAAATTATTCCGTTTTACTCGATTTCAAGATTGTTATTGATACGATTCGTGTCGTTGTTTCCGGATTTGGCGGGAGATAGTCTATGGTTTGCAGAATTATTATACTGTTACTGGTTTTGCCTTGTTTGCTGATCAATACATTGTGGGCTGCCAATTACAAGATTGGAAAGGGGGATGTTCTTGAAGTTTCCGTCTGGGGAGTGCCGGAAATGAGTCGATCCGTAACCGTGCGGCCAGATGGCAAGATTACCTTACCCGCTGTAGGGGACATCATGGCAGATCGTCTTGAGCCGGAGGAGTTAAGCCACGTCATTGCCGCTCAGATGAAAACATATGTCAAGGAGCCGATTGTTACGGTTTCTGTGCAGCAGATTATCAATAACCGTATTTATATCACGGGAGGTGAGCTCTCTCGTGCTGTTGATATGACCAAGGAAACCTCGCTGCTCAGGCTTCTCAGCGAGTTGGGGGACCTTTCGTCAGTTGATTTGAGAAAGGCTTATCTGCTGCGTGGAGAAGACAAGATCAAGTCTGATTTTTACAGTCTCTATTATTCCGGGAATGTCAACGAAGATGTAAACTTGCAGTCTGAGGATATTATCTTCCTGCCGAGTAATCGTAATAACCTTGTCTATGTCCTGGGAGCTGTCGTGAATCCCCAGAACCTCCAGTTTTATGAAGGGATGCGAGTCCTGGATGCCGTTCTGGCGGCCGGTGGTTTTACTGAATTTGCCAAAGAAGATGTCGTTTATGTGATGGATGAAAACAAGAAGAAAGCCAAAGTCGATCTGAAGAGCCTGATAAAAGGCAAAGACCTGGATGCCAATGTTTTGCTCCACCCTGGTGATTATGTGATTGTAGAAGAGAGCCTTTTTTAGGGATGAAAGAGAATGGATAACTTCAAGGAAATATTTCGCTATATCAGGGCTCTTTTTCGTTATCGTGTCCTCTTCGTTATCGTCAGTCTTGTTGTAATGTCGTTAATAGGTGCCTACAGTTTTACTTTGCCCAAGATATACAGTGCCGATACGACGGTCTTTATTGAACGAAATGTCATAGATAATCTGGTTGAAGGTATTGCCATTTCTCCCAGTATTGACGATAGAATTCGAGTATTGCGTTATGCTCTTTTAAGTCGAGAGCTTGTGACAAAGGTTCTCGAAAAGATTGGATCAGATGTTTTTACAAAATCAGAGGCAGAGCAGCAATCATACATATCTAACTTGATAGCCAAGACTAATTTAAGTGTCAGGGGGCAGGAGTTATTCATTGTGTCAATCACTTCTGCTGATCCTAAATTCGCCCAAGATTATGTCAATACTTTAGTCAGTGAATATGTAGAAGAGAACTTGTCTGCAAAACGTGATGAAACCTATGGTGCTAATCGCTTTTTGTCTGAGCAGATTGAAATTTTCAAGGACAAATTGGAAGCCGCTGAAGACAAAATTATCGAATTCCGAAAAAATAACGGAATCTATTTTTCAATTGATGAGGCGACAACTCTTGCAAATATTCGTCAGTTAGAGACCCAGATAGAAGAGATAACATTATCGCAGGACACCTTCACTGCAAGAAAAAGACAGATTCAGCAACAGTTGAATGAAACGCCAAAAACAATCGACATGGTCAGTGAAGGGGCTGAAAATAGCAGACTTCCCGAGATGGAAGTTCGCTTGGCAAATTTGCTGTTGCAATACACTGAAAATTACCCCGAAGTTGTCAGACTAAAAGCTGAAATTGAAAGCCTGAAAAAAACATTGAAAACTCAAGGAGACGTCGGGGCTGAGTCCGCTGATCGGACACGTCTGACCTCACTGAATCCTTTGCATCAGGAGCTTCAATCGCAGATTTTTGAAATCGATGCTGAACTTTCTTCATTGTCAGCGAGAAAATTGAACCTTGAGAAGACCATAGCGAAACGTGAACAAGAATTACGTGAAGTTCCTGAGGCGCAAAAAGAGCTCAGGATTCTGGTTCAGGAGCGAGATTCAATCCGCAATGTCTATAACGAACTACTTGGGCGCATGAGTCAATCTGAAGTTTCCAAACAGATGGAAATCGGCAACAAGGCCGCAACCTTCAGGATCGTCGATCCGGCCGTTTTGCCCAAAACCCCTGTTTCTCCAAATCTTTTAAAGATGTTTCTGCTTGCCGTGGTCGGCGGCATTGCTTGCGGCGTCGGTGTTGTTTACCTGCTGGAAACAATGGATGGTCGTGTCCGGGATGTATCCGATCTTGAAACGGGTGGATTTGAAGTTCTGGCCATCATTCCGCATATTGTTGAACCGGAAAAGATGAAGAAGCAAAGATTTAAAGATCTGTTGTTGTATTCATGTGGTGGGATCTATTTTGTCTGTTTTGCCGGAGTTTTCGGCTATGTCCTCTTTTTGAACTAGGTATCGTTCTATGAGTCGTATCGAAAAAGCCCTGAGAAAAGCTGCTGAGCAAAAAACAGAAACCAAAATGACGCCAGAGGTTCCTTCTGCTGATTTTCTCCCAGAATGGAATCGTTCTCAGTCTACGTCCGACGCTGAACCCCGGTCTTCGGCTTTGCTTGAAGTTGATCCGATACGGGTTGAGAATGTTCTTCTTGCTACGGCTAGTGATGATAAATCTCTTATTGTGGAAGAGTATAATAAGCTGAGGTCGACCGTTATTTCTTTAACCCGTGGGAATGAGTTTCTCAACACATTGCTGATTACAAGCACAGCCAGCGAAGAAGGCAAGTCATTGACTGCCCTGAATCTGGCTATATCAATGGCCAAGGAGCAGGATCATACGGTTCTGCTGGTTGATGCCGATCTGCGCAGGCCTTCAATTCATCGCTACCTGGGCGTTGACCCCGAGTATGGACTGATTGATTGTTTACGTGACAACTATCCCATAGAGAAGGTACTGATCAAGACAGGAATCGGAAAATTGGTGGTTTTGCCGGCCGGGAAGCCATCACGCGATCCTGTTGATTTGCTCTCATCCAACCGTATGAAGAAAATAGTCAACGAGTTGAAAGAGCGTTATCCCGAGCGTTACGTCATTTTTGATACGCCTCCGGCACATCCATTTGCTGATGCCGGTATCCTTGCTTCAATCGTCGATTCTGTTCTTTTTGTCGTCAGGGAAGGCAAAGCGAACAAGGCTGATCTGTTAAAGGTTCTGGAAGACATGCAGGCGCACAATTTACTCGGGGTAGTCTACAATGACGCCTACCAGTTTATGAAGAAACAGGACTACTACTATTATTGACAGGGAGGTTTCAGCGCTTATGTCCCATAAAATCATTGTATGTACTTTGACTTTTGTCATGCTGCTCTCCTCGCTGTCTGCTTATGCTGCGGTTGAGTTTCATCCCTCAGTGATGGTCGGGGAGGAGTACAATGATAATATTTACCTGGCCGATCAGGATGAGGAAGAGGACTGGATCACGACGATTCAGCCCGGGATCAGCCTGCTGTTTTCAAACCGGTCTGTTGATATTACGGCGACATATTCCCTGCTGTACCGCTTCTACAAAAATAACGATCAGGAAAATGAAGATCGTTTTGAAGATGTTCAAAGGGCCGAAGCAACGGCTGAGTTTTTTTCCGGCCGACCTTTTACTCTGTCAGCGACTCAGACAATTGCCAGAGAAGTATTGGATGAACGGGATGATATCGCCGATTTCAATGATCTTGAAGAGCGTTCTACCGTCTATCGCACCAGCGTAACGCCGGCTTATCGTTATCAGCTCACACCGACCTTCTCTTCAACTGCGGCATATACTTACAATCTGATAGTATATGTAGAACCAGAGGGCATTGATACTCAGGAACATATCGGCCGCCTGACACTGGACAAATCGATCAGCTCACGTCTGGATCTTTATCTGGCCTATGTTTACAGCTATCTTGATTCGGATGATGATGCTGAAGAGTTGACCCGTCAGGATTATAATCTGGGCTTAACTTATCAGCTTGGTTCAAGAACTCACCTCAATGCGGAAGGGGGGTATTCTGAAATCGAGTACGAAAGTGGATATACCACCGACGCGACAAATTATTTGCTCGATCTGACCTACGCAACATCTGAAGCGTTGAGCTATTTTGTTCGTTACGCTCAGGACTTTACCGTGACAGCGACTGAAGGGCTGGCGCAGCGTCAGGAATTTTCAGCTGGTACAGAGTATAGTAGAGATTCAATGACAGCAAACGTGCGTGGTTTTTGGCGGGATATTGACTATGTAAGGCAAGATCGTAACGATGAAATCTTCGGATTTGATGTTGGTATGTCTAAACCGTTAAGTCGGGCATACGCCCTGAATCTGCAAGCTACATATGAAAATGCCCGATTTGAAGAAGTTTATGTTGAAGATGTTAACCGCTATATTGCGGAGCTTTCATTGTCTTTTGATTACAGGCGGTTTGTTCTAGAAACTGGATATCGCTATCGTGTGAATGATTCCGAAGTTGATTCAAACGATTACGTTAATAATATTATTTACTTGAATGGATCAGTTCGGTTTTAGTTATGTATACAGAGTTTTTCGGGTTAACGGCCAAGCCGTTTGAGTTACTGCCTAATCCACGTTTTCTCTACCTGAGCAGCGGTCACAGGAAAGCTTTGAGCTATCTGCAGTACGGTATTCAGGAACGGGCAGGGTTTACCCTGCTCACCGGTGAGGTCGGCTCCGGTAAGACGACGCTGTTGCGCGATATCATCAATAAGGTCGAGTCTGACGTCACTCTGGCGATGGTGTTCAATACCCGTGTTGATTCCCATCAGCTTATTTCCATGATCAATGAGGACTTTGGTCTCAAGGTTGACGGAAAAGAGAAGGTTCAGTTGCTGCGTGAGCTGAATGATTTCCTGTTGAATGAATGTCAGCAGGGGCACAGGCCGATTATCATCATCGATGAAGCTCAGAACCTGTCTGAAGATTCCCTCGAAGAAATCCGTCTGCTTTCCAACCTTGAAGCTGACAGCTTTAAGCTGGTTCAGATCGTTTTTGTCGGTCAGCCAGAGCTTCGTCAACTGATTGCCAAACCGTCCTTGCGCCAGTTGCGCCAGAGGATCAGCATCAGTTGTCACCTGCATCCCTTGAGCCGTGAAGAACTGGAAGAATATATCTATCATCGTCTCGCTACTGTCGGTAATCGTGATTGCGTCAATTTTCTCGAAGGCACTTTTGATGAAATCTATCGTTTCAGTGGCGGAATCCCCCGCTTGATCAATCTGCTCTGCGATTTTGTCTTTCTATCCGCTTTTGTCGAAGAGACCAGAGATATCGACCTGCAACTGATCAAGGAGTCGATTGAAGAGCTGTCTTTTGATGCTCCCGAACCAGACCTGGCTTACGAGGGTTCTGATCAGTCTGGATCGATCTCGGCCAATGGGCTGCTGACCGCGATTGATGAACGCCTGGGTAAGATTGAAGAGAACTATACCAAGGTTGTCGCCAGTCGGGCAGAAAAAGAAGCGATCCTTGAACGGCTGTCGAGCCAGGGGAGTATTCTCGAATATCTGATTAATCAGCAGCAGAATCAGTTTGCACAGTTCGAGGAACAGCTGAAAAAGATATCAGCTCAGATCGATCGTCTCCGCCACGCTGTTCTTGCCAACGGGGCAAGGGTTGATCAGCCTTCTTCACTGGTTTTTGATGCGACGATCAAGAAAGATATTCGATAAAAATCTGGTCCATGAAAGACACAAAAGGGCACGAAAAGACCCCCCTCAATCCCCCCTATAAAATAGGGGGGAAGTGAGCAAAGCGAGCAGGGGGGTAAATAAACGTAAATTTATTGCAGTTAGTTTTTTCCTGCATCTGTTTGTAGATTTGAAAGTGTATATAATTCAGTGATTTCTGTGTCTTCCGTGAACATGTTTATAAAAGATCAGATTTTGTCCTGTTGATCATGTCAAATATTGGCTTGTTGGTTTTGTCAGACTTTGTCCGTGTGGGTCTGTGGCAATATAAAGGTTTTAAAGTTTTATTTCGCGAATTTCGTGTTTTTCGTGGATATATAATTTGATTTGTATTTTTTATTCAATCAGGAGTGAATCATGGTTTCTCTGCAGCAACTCATCAATCGCCAGGCTAAAATTGCCGTTGTAGGTCTAGGCTATGTCGGTCTGCCTCTTGCCGCTGCATTTGGTCGTAAATTGGATGTCATCGGTTTTGATATTCATGCCGCCAAAATTGAACAATTGAAAAGTTGTATTGATGTCACGGGGGAACTGACTTCTGATGACCTGAAATCAACAAAGATCGACTATACAACCGATCCTTCTGCTCTGAAACAGGCTGATTTTATCATCGTCACTGTACCAACCCCGATCGACAGGAACAACAATCCGGACCTGACTCCGGTTGAAAAAGCATCGACGACCATCGGTCAGAATCTGAAAAAAGGCGCCATTATCGTCTACGAGTCAACCGTCTATCCGGGCGTGACGGAAGATATCTGTGTGCCGATTCTCGAAGCTCAGTCGGGCCTGAAATGTGGAAGCGATTTCAAGGTCGGCTATTCACCGGAGCGGATCAATCCGGGTGATAAGGTTCACACCGTCGACAAGATCATCAAGGTTGTTTCCGGTATGGATGAAGGCAGCCTCGAAACCATCGCTTCCGTCTATGAACTGATTGTTACCGCCGGTGTTCACCGTGCCTCCAGCATCAAGGTGGCCGAAGCGGCCAAGGTTATTGAAAATACCCAGCGCGACCTCAATATCGCCCTGATCAACGAGCTTGCGCTGATCTTCAACAAACTGGGTATTCCGACCCAGGACGTGCTTGCCGCTGCCGGAACCAAGTGGAACTTCCTTAAATTTACTCCTGGCCTGGTCGGTGGTCACTGCATCGGTGTCGACCCCTACTATCTGACCCACAAGGCTGAGGAGATCGGTTATAATCCGCAGGTCATTCTGGCCGGTCGCAGAATCAACGATGGAATGGGCAAATACGTTGCAGAAAACACCATCAAGCAGATGATCCAGTCGGGTAAGGTGATCAAGGGAGCACGGGTTCTGGTCCTCGGTCTGACCTTCAAGGAGGATGTCCCCGACATCCGCAATACCAAGGTCATCGACATCGTCCGTGAGCTTGAAGATTACGGCGTCAATGTCCTGGTCAACGATCCGCTTGCAGACAGCGCCGAGGCGATGCACGAATATGGTCTTTCTCTCTGCTCGCTGGACAATCTCGAGCCTGTTGACACCATCGTCTATGCCGTCAGCCATAAGGCCTATCAAAACCTGAATATCAATGATCTGAAAAAAATGACCAGCAATGGTTCCTCATCAGGATCTATCATCGATGTTAAATCCGTTCTGAACCGGGAAGAGGTCGAATCTGCGGGTATGAGTTATTGGTCATTGTAATATATGTCCACTGAAGACACAGAAAACACGGAATTTTTAGATTCAAAAAAGTTTTATATGGGTGCAGAAACCTATGCAGTACGAGGAGCTGTTTATGAAGTTTATCGTACGATTGGTTGTGGCTTTTTAGAATCTGTTTATCAAGAATGTTTTGAGATAGAGTTTGCAGAAAAAGGCATACCCTATGTTGCGCAGCACAAGCTTGATTTGTATTACAAAGGCCATCGTCTAACTCAAACCTATAGGCCTGATTTTGTTTGTTTTGATAAAATTATTGTTGAAATAAAGGCACTTTCTAAAATTACAGGTGAACATAAAGCGCAAGTTATGAATTATCTTAAAGCTACGGATATGAAAGTAGGTCTATTGATTAATTTTGGAAGTTTTCCAAAGGCAACGGTTGATCGAATTGTATTTTGACTTTATTTCCGTGGATTCAGTGTTTTCTGTGGACAGAAAATGATTAAAAACTACATGACAATAGACGTCGAAGACTACTTTCACGTCTCGGCATTTGAATCATTGTCGCCACCGTCGAGTTGGTCGGGCAGGGAATGTCGTGTTGAGCGCAATACTGACCTTGTTCTCGAAATCATGGCGCAACACAATGTCAAAGCTACTTTTTTTATTCTCGGCTGGGTTGCAGAGCACTATCCGCAACTTGCCAGAAAGATTGTCGCTCAGGGCCATGAGATTGCCTGCCATGGTTATCTGCACCAGCGTGTTTCTACACAGGATAGGGCAACCTACAAAGATGATATCCGAAGGGCAAAGGCCATTCTTGAAGATCAGTCCGGGCAGGAAGTGCTCGGTTATCGAGCCCCGAGCTATTCGATTACCCGTCAGACAGATTGGGCTTTTGAAGAGTTGATTGCAGCGGGGTTCAAATACGACTCAAGTATCTTCCCGATGAAGCACGACTTCTACGGTATTCCCGACTGGCCGCGTTTCTCCGGCTACGCCGTCGCACAGAATGGAGCCTGGGTCGCTGACGATCAAATGCCTTCTGACGGAAAGGCCATTCGGGAGATACCGATCACAACAGTAAAAATGGGTCAGCGAAACCTGCCGATCGCCGGAGGAGGATATTTTCGCTTGTTGCCGTATCCGGTGACCAGATGGGGGCTGAAGTGCGTCAATCAGAAGGAAAATCAGCCGTTCGTTTTCTATCTGCACCCCTGGGAATTTGACCCTGAGCAGCCACGCATGGCAGGTGCCGGGCGAAAGAGCCGATTCAGGCACTATCTGAATCTGAATAAAACGGAAGGGCGGTTCAGGAAACTGCTGAGCGATTTTGATTTTGTGCCACTGAAGACAATATTGTCCACGGAATAAGGCACAGTCTGGTTCACGAAAAACACGAAAGGCACGAAAATGACCCCCCTCAATCCCCCCTATGAAATAGGGGGGAAGTGAGCGAAGCGAGCAGGGGGGTAAATAGCTGTGTGTTCGCTTTGTCAGCTTTTGTCCGTGTGTGTCTGTGGCAAAAAAACAGGTTTCAGTCTTTCTTCGCGGCTTCGCGGCTTGAGTGAGTGAAACGAACGGGCGTGAGATAATGTTTTGTCCACGGAAATCACGAAAGGCTCGAAATAAATCAAAATCAGCCTCGCGCAGAGACGCAGAGGACACAGAGAAAAGCAATAACCGTAAATATTTGTTTCTCAAGGCAACAGGCCTTTAAATCAGCCTTTGTCCGCACTTGTCTGTGTGTGTCTGTGGCAAAAAAATCAGGTTTCAGGTTTTTTCTTGTGTCTTGAACGAGCACAGCGAGTGGGTGAGAGGTTTCTAGTATTTTTTTCGATATTTTCGTGTTTTTCGTGGACCGCTGATTTTTAGCCTATGAGGGACTGATTCAATGTGTGGGATAGCAGGGCTGATAAATTTTGAGCGGATTCGGGATGCGGATGAAACAACCGTCAGGCGGATGATGACCCTGCTGCGTCATCGCGGTCCGGATGAGTGTGGTCTCTATCGCGATCAGCAGGCCTGCCTTGGCCACACCCGCCTCAGCATTATCGGTCTTTCGACCGGTCAGCAGCCTCTGGCCAATGTGGATGAAAGCCTGTGGATTGTCTTCAACGGCGAGATTTTCAATTACATTGAGCTGAAAGCGGAACTGATTCAAAAAGGCTATCGTTTCCGTACCGATTCCGATACCGAGGTTCTGCTCGCCTGTTATGAAGAGTACGGTTCAGATTGTCTGAGTCTGCTCAACGGTCAGTTTGCTTTCGCCATCTGGGATGTCAGAAAGCGCCAGCTGTTTCTGGCCAGGGATCGTGTCGGCATCAGACCGCTCTATTATTATCAAAGCGAAAATTCTTTTCACTTTGCCTCGGAAATTAAAGCGATTTTTGCCGATCCAGGGATAGCCCGGTCGCTGGATCCGGTCTCCCTGAATCAGATATTCACCTTCTGGACGACCTTGTCTTCCAGGACTGTCTTTGCGGGTATCAAAGAGCTTCCGCCCGGCAACTATATGGTTGTGTCCGATGGTGGTATTCAAGCGCCCCAACCCTATTGGTCGATACCGTACTATCAGCCGTCAGAACGTTGGCGAGGGACTTTTGATGAAGCCAAAGAGGAACTCGTTGGCATTTTGAATGATGCCATCGCGCTGCGCTTAAGGGCCGATGTTCCGGTTGGTGCCTATTTAAGTGGCGGACTCGATTCCTCAATTATTACTTCGGTTATTGCTAAAAACTTCAATAATCACCTGAGGACTTTCTCCCTCGCCTTCGAAGAGAACCCGTTCGACGAATCGGCCTATCAGGCCGAGCTGGTCCGGCAGCTTGGAACCGAACACAGCGAGATAAAAGTCGCCAATTCCGCCATCAGGGATAATCTGCCACAGGTCGTCTGGCAATGTGAAAAGCCTCTGGTCAGGACCGGACCGGTACCGTTGTTTTCGTTATCAAGGTTGGTCCGGGAGAACAATTTCAAGGTCGTGCTGACAGGTGAGGGGGCTGATGAGGTCTTTGGCGGATACAATATTTTCAAAGAGGCCAAGCTCCGGGCGTTCTGGGGACGGCAGCCTGAGTCAAAGTGGAGGCCACTGCTCGTTGAGAGGCTCTATCCGTACATATTCAAAGATCCGGCCCGTGCCAGGGCCTTTCTCCAGCAGTTTTTTGCCGTATCTGCGGACGATTTGACTGACCCGTTCTTTTCCCACCAGGTGCGCTGGCGCAACAGCGGGAAAAATTCCACGTTCTTTACCAGCCATGTTCAGTCTCAGATTAAACAAAATAACGACTTAGATGAGCTGCGCTCACTGCTTCCGGATGGTTTTTCACAGCGGGACACCTTTTCAAAGGCTCAACTGCTGGAAATGGAGATATTCCTTTCCAACTACCTGCTTTCCTCGCAGGGGGACCGCGTTGGCATGGGCAACTCGATTGAACTGCGTCTGCCATTTCTCGATTATCGAGTGATCGATTTTGCCGCCCGGTTGCCTGCGCACTGGAAAATCAAAGGATTAAACGAGAAATACCTGTTGAAAGAGGCCTATAAGCAGCTGTTGCCAGCCTCCATCTCGAAAAGACCGAAACAGCCGTATCGTGCCCCAATTAGAGAGGCCTTTCCGGTCGATGAGCCGGGCAGCTATATCGCTGAGCAGCTATCTGATGCTAAGGTGTTTGAGAACGGTTATTTCGATGTGAAAAAAGTCAATCTGTTGAAAAAACGTTTTAGTCAAGGCGCGCAACAATCAGCCAATGAGGTGCAAAATATGGCCCTGATGGGAATCCTGACAACACAGCTCTTGCATCAGCAGTTCATCGAGGATTTTGATCCGGTAAAGATAGAACCGGCGAACCCGGATAAGCGAATTACAAGGCATTTCTAGCCACAGACACACACAGACAAAGGCTTAATAACTCAGTCCACGAAAGACACGAAAGACCCAAAAAAATAAGACAAAATTTTACAGGGATGAAAGGGATAGTCAGGATGAAGTCAGAAGCATTCTGGCCGGATAATTAAAATAAAGAATATGCAGGTTCTTGTCTTTAGGTTTAATCCCATGCATCCGCTGTATCCCTGTAAGAAAGATTTTGAAGTTTTTCTTCGCGTCTTCGCGGCTTAGAGAGCGGAGAGAACGGGTGTGAGTTAAGAAGTTAGATTATTCTGTCAATCAGTAGTTGTTGTCGTCAATTAATCACTGGGGAGGGATTGGAATGACAAAACCAGCATTCTCGAAAGATCTTCTTGTTCTCGACGCAGAGCAGGAAGTCGAAAAAATCACCAAAGCCATGCGTACCCTGATGCGCACGGAGATCAAGCGGCGTGGAATTGTCCTGGGACTCTCCGGTGGCATCGACAGCAGTACCACCTGTGCCCTGTCGGTCAAAGCCTTTGGCCCTGATAAGGTCTTCGGCCTGCATATGCCGGAGCGCCACTCATCGGATGAAACCTTGACGCTCAGTACCAGTGTCTCCGACCGCTTCGGGATTGAGTCCACCCATGAGGATATTTCCAGCATTCTTGAAGCTGTCGGCTTTTATCGCCGCTATGATGATGCGGTAAGAAGCGTTATTCCGGAATACGCGGAAGGCTGGAAATCCAAGATCGTCATTCCCAATGTCATCGAAACCAATGAGTTCTCGTTGTTTTCCATCGTTGCCCAGAGTCCGGAGGGTGAGACAAAAAAAGTACGCTTGCCGCTGAAAGCTTATCTTGAGATCCTGGCCGCAACCAACTTCAAACAGCGCATCCGTAAGATGCTCGAATATCACCACGCTGACCGCCTCAATTTTGCAGTTGCCGGAACCCCGAATCGTCTTGAATACGATCAGGGCTTTTTCGTCAAACTGGGTGATGGTGCCGCCGATATCAAGCCGATTGCTCACCTGTACAAAACCCAGGTTTATCAACTTGCCGCTCATCTTGGTGTGCCTGCTGATATCTGTAACAGACCTCCAACCACAGATACCTACTCACTGCCGCAGGGGCAGGACGAGTTCTATTTCTCTCTGCCGCATGACGAGATGGATCTGTGCCTGTACGGCAAGAATAACGGTTATCCCGTAGAAGAGGTTGCCGAGGTCCTGGAGATAACACCTCAGCAGGTTCAGCGTGTCTATGACGACATAGACAATAAACGCAGCACAACACGCTACCTGCATCTTTCCGCGCAGTTGATTGATGATGTACCGGAGATTAAACGTTAATATTGAGTAAAGACATAAGGTTCAAAATTATTCTAACAGGGATGAAGGGGATGTTGGGGATTAATTCAAGATCAAGGACCTCTGGTTTTTATCCAGATTATCCTGTGTATCCCTGTTGATTTGCTTTTTTAAAATACGAATAAATTGAGATAGGAGATTGTTAATTATGTCCGATGTTCAAAATAAAATCAGAAGCTTCATTGTCGATAACTTTCTCTTCGGTGATGACGAAGGGCTGGAAAGCGGCACCTCTTTTCTTGATGAGGGGATTGTTGATTCTACCGGTATCCTGGAACTGATTGAATTCATCAGTGAAGAATTTGAAATCACTGTCGAAGATGAAGAACTGATACCAGAGAATCTTGATTCGATTGACAATGTCACAGCGTTTATAGGGCGCAAAAAAGGTCAAGGGACAACAGCTGCTTAAAGTAATTAAAGGCTTTTTGCCGCGGATACAATCTGATAGAAGCTGATGTTTTAATCTTTGTGCCAAGTGGATTATGTTTTTATCCGCTTTATCAGATTGCATCAGCGGCCGAAAGGTAGTTTTGGTCAAAGGCATTATTGCCGCAGATAAAGTTTGATAAAAGCTGATGTTGAAACCTTGAAATGATTTTAGTATTTGGTCTTTTATCCGCCTTTATCAGATTGCATCAGCGGCCGAAAGGGTAGTTTTGGTCAAAGGCATTATTGCCGCAGATAAAGTTTGATAAAAGCTGATGTTGAAACCTTGAAATGATTTTAGTATTTGGTCTTTTATCCGCTTTATCAGATTGCATCAGCGGCCGAAAGGGTAGTTTTGGTCAAAGGCATTATTGCCGCAGATAAAGTTTGATAAAAGCTGATGTTGAAACCTTGAAATGATTTTAGTATTTGGTCTTTTATCCGCTTTAATCAGATTGCATCAGCGGCCGAAAGGTAGTTTTGGTCAAAGGCATTATTGCCGCAGATAAAGTTTGATAAGGGTGATGTTAAAACCTGGAAATGATTTTAGTATTTGGTCTTTTATTCGCTATAATCAGATTGTATCAGCGGCCAAAGAATAGACATGACTTTGTGAGGCATTTTGATCAAGGATAAATCTTATTACGATAGCTTGACAGAACAAGTCATCGGATGTGCGTTTCTTGTAGGTAATACCTTGGGACACGGGTTCTTGGAGAAGGTTTATGAAAATGCACTGGCTTTAGAGCTTCGGAAATCTGGACTGACTGTAGAAACACAAAAGGCTGTATCCGTTTTTTACTGTGGTGTTGTCGTAGGTGATTATGTCGCTGATTTTATCATTGAAGATGATCTTATTATTGAGCTGAAGGCGGTGACATCCCTTAAAAATATTCACTTTGCACAATGCCAGAATTATCTGAAGGCAACAGGTATAAAACTAGGACTTGTTATTAATTTTGGTAATGAAAAAGTAGAGGTCAGACGAGTAACTAATGGCGTTTAATGTTTTTACAGATATAAAACTACGATATGGTTTAAGCTTTTAATCTTTTATCCGCCTTCATCAGATGGTATCCGCGGCCGAAAGGTAGTTTGAGGTCAAAGGCATTATTGCCGCTGATAAAGTCTGATAAAAGCTGATGTTAAAACCTTGAAATGATTTTAGTATTTAGTCTTTTATCCGCCTTCATCAGATGGTATCCGCGGCCGAAAGGTAGTTTGAGGTCAAAGGCATTATTGCCGCTGATAAAGTCTGATAAAAGCTGATGTTAAAACCTTGAAATGATTTTAGTATTTAGTCTTTTATCCGCCTTCATCAGATGGTATCCGCGGCCGAAAGGTAGTTTGAGGTCAAAGGCATTATTGCCGCTGATAAAGTCTGATAAAAGCTGATGTTAAAACCTTGAAATGATTTTAGTATTTAGTCTTTTATCCGCCTTTATCAGATGGTATCCGCGGCTGAAAGATAGATTTAAGGTCTGTGGCTAAACAAATCGGTTTAAGGTTTCTTGGCATGTTAGGATTTGTGTGAGCAGCGAACGGGCGTGAGATAAGGTTTTGATTTTGGTTGAAGGTACTTTAATACATCATTTCCTGGAGAACAGCGCCAGGCGCTTACCTGATAAGGTTGCCCTTGTTCACGAAGGGGTACGCGCAACCTACGCTCAGATCAATGAACTGGCCAACCAGTTGGCCCATTATCTGTTGACGTCAGGTGTCAAGTCAGGTGATCGCGTTGCGATGCTGTTAGAAAACAGCATGGAATATGTCGTTGCTTACTATGGGATTCTGAAAGCCGGCGCTGTTGCTGCCCCTATCAACACGGAACTCAAGGCCGAAACTATAGGAATCTTACTCACTGAACTGGACGCGGAAATTCTGATCACGCAGCGCAAGTACGAACGCATGCTGCGTCAGGTGAACTTTGAAACAACGGCAGTCAAAACTGTCATCATCAAAGATCCAAAACTTTCTTTATCTGAGAATCTGAAGGTTATTGACTGGAAACAAATTGGTGCGGATAGCGCTACGCAAAATCCTGATATTGCAATTCTGCCTGAGCAGCTGGCGAGCATTGTCTACACCTCGGGCTCGACAGGAAAGCCCAAAGGTGTGATGCTGTCGCACAAAAATATCGTGACCAATGTCGATTCGATCTGCCAGTACCTTGAGCTGACCGAAGATGATATCCAGATGGTCGTTCAGCCGTTCTTTTATGTCATGGGCAAGTCGCTGTTGAATACGCACTTTGCGGTCGGGGGCAGGGTTGTTATCAATAACAAATTCGCTTACCCGGCAACGGTCATCCAGCAGATGATCGATGAACAGGTCACCGGCTTCTCCGGGGTTCCGTCAACCTATGCGCATTTGCTGCATCAGTCGCCTCTGGCGGCATCAAGTGACCGTTTAACGTCGCTGCGCTACTGTTCCCAGGCCGGTGGCCATATGGCCGGCTCGATAAAGCTTAAACTTTCGGACATACTGCCTGAACAGACAAGGCTTTTTGTTATGTACGGTGCAACCGAAGCCTCGGCGCGGTTGGCTTACGTTGAACCGGAAATGTTGAGCGAAAAGCTCGAATCTATCGGCAAGCCGATCCCGGGTGTCTCTTTGCGGATTATCAGTGCCGATGGACAGCAACTGCCGGTCGGAGAGATTGGTGAAATCGTAGCGTCGGGTGCTAACATCACCAGTGGTTACTGGCAAGATTCAGAAGCTACAAGCAGGGTCCTTGATGACTACGGCTATCATACCGGTGATCTGGGATACCAGGATGAAGATGGGTATTTCTTTGTCGTCGGACGCAAGGATCATCAATTGAAGGTCAGTGGTCACAAGGTTAATACCCAGGAAATAGAGGATCTGTTGCTTGCTGCTGATCATATCATGGAAACTGCGGTTATCGGTATTCCGGACGATCTTCAGGAGAATCGCTTGATTGCGCTGGTGATGACATCCAGCGATTTGTCGGAAAAGGACCTTGCCGTGTATTGCAATAAGCACCTGGCCTCATACAAGGTTCCGCAGCGATTTGTATTCGTTGACAGTATCCCCAAAAGCGCCAGTGGCAAAGTGGATCGACAACGCTGTGAGGAACTAATTAAAGATTGTTAGCCGCAGATAAGGTCTGATAAGAGCTGATTTTTAAACCTTTAAATCTAATGGTTTATGTCTTTATCCGCATTTGTCAGATTGTATCCGCGGCTGAAAAATAGGTTTCAGTCTTCTCTTTGTGCTCTTGGCGGCTTGAGTGAGCAAGGCGAACGGGCGTGAGATAAAGGCATTGTCCACGAAAAACACGAAAGTTCCGAAAAAGGCTTAATTTTACAGGGATGAAAGGGATAGGCAGGACGAAGTCAGATGCAATGGGTTTGATTGATAAAATACAGAACAAACAAGTTCTTGTTTTTAGGTTTGTCCTTAATCCCATGCATCCCCTGTATCCCTGTTAAAAAGTTTTTGAAGAATTTGTCCACAGTTGTCTGTGGCAAAATTAATTTTCTGGGTTTAAGATTTTATAATGGTTGTGATTTTCTGATTATAGTTCAGTGAGTTCTGTGTCGTCCGTGGATGTTTTTTTTAATGATCAGATCGTATCTGGTTGATCCAGTCAAACATAGGTTGGTTAATCAGAGATCATCAGAGTGAGTCTGTGGCTGAAGAATGGTTGAAAAGATGACGATTGAAGACATCCGTTGGAAGCAACGATTTGAAAATTATCGTAAAGCCCTTGAGACGCTGACCGAGGCCGTTGAGTTGGAAAAGAGCCGCCCGCTGACGAAGCTGGAGCAGCAGGGGTTGATTCAGGGGTTTGAATTTACCCACGAACTCGCCTGGAATGTTTTGAAAGATTACCTGGAGGAACAGGGGTTCTCCGGGATTGTCGGATCTAAAAATGCAACACGTCTGGCTTTCAACAATAACCTTATCTCAGAAGGTGAAGTCTGGATGGAGATGATTAAGGCACGCAACCAAACATCTCATACATACAATATGGAACTTGCGGAATCGATTTCCAGGGAGATTCTGGAGCTGTTTTATCCGGCTTTTGGTGCAATGGAGAGCTTATTTTTGCTGCTTATGGAAAAGGATTCCTGAACAGCATGGAATTTGGTCTGAACGATGTGACCCTGAATAAAATCAGGCAGGTGCTGGCGGCATATCCGACTGTCGATAAAGCTGTAGTCTATGGATCGAGGGCGAAAGGGAACTACCGTCAAGGGTCCGATATCGATCTGACTTTGTTTGGTGACAATCTGGATCAAAAGCAATGCAGCGATATTGAAGAGGCACTTGACGACCTGTTGCTGCCATACATGATTGATTTGTCTGTCTATGACCTCTTGAATCATGATGGTTTGAAGGATCATATAGATCGAGTCGGGAAGGTGCTCTATCAGAAAGACTGAAGTAGATCTCGCGCAAAGCCGAAAGGAACAAAAAAGCAGTTTTTTGCCGCAGATAAGGTCTGATAGGAGCTGATTTTTAAACCTTTAAATCTGATGGTTTATGCCTTTATCCGCATTTGTCAGATTGTATCCGCGGCTGAAAAATAGGTTTCAGTCTTCTCTTTGTGCTCTTGGCGGCTTGAGTGAGCAAGGCGAACGGGCGTGAGATAAAGGCATTGTCCACGAAAAACACGAAAGTTCCGAAAAAGGCTTAATTTTACAGGGATGAAAAGGATAGCCGGGATAAAGGCAAGAGCTTCTTCCTCTTGAGGGACGGATACTTATCCCCACCATCACATGAATGCCTGTTAAAGAAGGTTTTAGGTATCGATAAATAGTAAGTAAGGTTATGTCAGCTTTTGTCCGCAGTTGTCTGTGGCCAACAAATCGAGGCACTAAATGAATATTGATCACATAGGAATCGCAACGAAATCAATTGAAAAGGGCATAACCCTTTGGACAGAAACCTTCGGCTACAAACAGAAAACCCAGCCCGTTGTCAATTCGCGTCAGAAAGTGCGGGTAGTTTTTCTTGAAAAAGAAGGTTCCATAGATATCAAATTAATTGAACCTGTTGGAGTGGATTCTCCAATATATAAATTTTCCATGCGCGGCGGAGGGTTGCACCATCTCTGTTTTATTTGTCCCGATCTTAAAGAAAAGCTGGTCGAGTTGAACGACATCGGACTCAGGACTCTCTCCGGACCGGAACCTGGAGAAGCATTTGAGAACCATGATATTGCGTTTGTTTATGCAACCCAAGGTTTGAATATTGAATTAATCGATACGCTGCAAAGAGCAGAAATGATATCTTGAGCCAAAATTATCATCTAATGAATGTGGGAGAATTGGTTCTTTTCGTGAAAGAAAATTATAAATCATACATCGTCTTCTGTAGCCTGGTCCTTATCTCCGTCGTTGTCTTCCTCCCTGTGTGGGCCAGCCTGATTTCCGCCTGGGCCGGATCGGATGACTATTCTCACGGTTTTTTAATCGTTCCTTTGGCGCTGTATATCGTTTGGCAGAAGCGCCGAGACTTACGTGCCATCGAATGTCACTCAAACTGGATCGCATTTCCTCTCGTAGTTCTGTCCCTTCTGCTTTATCTGATCGGTCAATTTGGAGAAATAAAGACGCTGGCGTCGCTGGCCATGGTTGGTTATGTCGCGGCAGCAGTTTTGTACTTGCTCGGCTGGCAGGTTTTTAAAGGCAGTATTTTTCCGTTGGCCCTTCTGCTTTTCATGATTCCTGTCCCGGGGCAGATTTACGCTTCACTGACTATTCCGCTGCAACTGTTCGTGACAAAGATGACCGCAGCAATCGTCTCTGCTCTTCACATCCCCATACTCCGTGAAGGAAATGTCCTTCATCTGCCTGAGTACACCCTTCAGGTTGTCGATGCCTGTAGCGGATTGCGCTCGATCATGTCACTGCTGACGCTGGGTGCTGTGATCGGTTATTTCGGTTTAAAATCCAATCCACTGCGCTGGTTGCTTTTCGTGTCGGCCATACCGGTCGCCGTATTCGTCAACATTGTTCGAGTTTTGGCCATGGTTCTGGCGTTTTACTACTTTGACAAGGATCTCACTCATGGCGCTGTCCATACCTATTTTGGGGTCGGGGTGTTTGTTCTGGCCGTTCTGATTTTCCTGGCTATACGCAAAGGATTGAGCTTGTGCGAAAAATAAAATGGCAACATGTCATCGCTCTGGTCGTCTGTCTGCTCATAACCGGTGGGGGCGTCCTGGCTCGTCCTCAGGGGCAGGTCAATCCGAATCCTACCTTGCTGGCTGATTCCATTCATCGCATCGGTTCCTGGTCTCTTGTTGAAAACAGCAGACTTTCGTCTGCTATCGTAGATTCCCTGGAGCTTGATGATTATATCTTCCAGACCTATCAAAAAGGGAATGACAGAATCGTCCTCTATATCGGTTATTACTTCAGCGGCAAAAAGGTTGGTGCCGCTCACGATCCACAGGTCTGTTACCCCGGTCAAGGCTGGAAACTTTCCGGAAAAGAAAGGCAGGAGCAACGGATCGACGGCTACGACACAATCAGCTATTCCCGTATTCTCGCTGAACTCAATGGTCAGAAGGATGAGATCTTCTACTGGTTTCAGGTCGCAGAAAAGACCGCTCCGGATACCTTCAGACAGAAGTTGTTTCTGATTCAGAATAAAGTTTTCGGTGGCGGTGAGAGGAATGCATTTGTTCGGATCAGTACCAGGCTGGAGAACGGTTCGGATCATCAATCTCGGATATTGCTCTCTGATTTCATAGAGAGTTTTTATCCGATGTTTTTAGATCATATAACCGAATGACCTTTATGGTGTTCAGGGATATTCAATGACGTTTGTGATTTTTTTTCTTTCTTTGTTCATGGTCTTTTATGTCTATGTCGGTTATCCGATCATTGCTTTTATATTCTCGCGCTATCGTTCCCGGGCCGTTGAAAAGAATGTCTGGGTGCCGATGGTCAGCGTCGTTATCGCAGCGTACAATGAGGAAGATGCCATCGCTGAAACGGTTCGCAACAAACTTGCTCTGGACTATCCATCGGAGAAGCTGGAAATTGTCGTGATCTCCGATGGCTCAACCGATCAAACCGATGCGCTGGTCTCTCAATTTGAAGAGGCGAATGTCCGCTTGCTGAGGCAGGAGCCCAGGGCCGGCAAGACATCAGCACTGAATCTGGCCATCCCTCAGCTCAAGGGAGATATTGTCGTTTTTTCAGATGCAAATTCTCTTTACGATCCAGGTGCTCTGCGTGCTCTTGTGGCCAATTTTTCCGACCCTTCGGTGGGTTATGTCACAGGCAAGATGGTTTATACCGATGAAGACGGTACCATCATCGGTGATGGTTGTTCCGCCTACATGAAGTACGAAAATGTCCTGCGTTCCGTCGAGACTAGAGTCGGTTCCGTGGTGGGTGTCGACGGCGGAATTGACGCCATGCGCAGAGATCTGTACCAACCGATGAATGCAGATCAGTTGCCTGACTTTGTTCAACCGCTGAAAGTTGTAGCGCAGGGCTATCGCGTCGTTTACGAACCTGAAGCCCTGCTCAAAGAGCATTCCCTCAAAAGTTCGGCGGACGAGTACCGGATGCGGGTCAGGGTATCCTTGCGGGCACTCTGGGCGCTGTACGATATGAGGCAGCTTATGTGGTTGCCGCAAAACCGGATTTTTTCGTGGCAGCTCATTTCACACAAATTGCTCAGATACATATGTTTTGTTTTCCTTGGCGCTCTGTTTCTGTCGAACCTGGCCCTACTGAATCAGGGGGGCGGTTATGCGTTGCTGTTTCTGCTCCAGTGCCTGTTTTACCTGATGGTGATTGTTGCTCCTTTCCTGGAAAG
This sequence comes from Geopsychrobacteraceae bacterium, assembly GCA_963676795.2. Classification (GTDB taxonomy): domain Bacteria; phylum Desulfobacterota; class Desulfuromonadia; order Desulfuromonadales; family Geopsychrobacteraceae. The sequence continues at coordinate 1,478,870 of CAXXTB010000002.1, forward strand.
CAAAGGCTATAAACTGAAAATAGTCACATTCTCCAGGTATTTCGCCCTGCTGAATATTGCCTGCGCACATGCGACCTATAAATTTGTCCGTGGTCAGAAGCAGGTGCTGTGGACACCGAGGAAGGGTTGAGATGAAAGTCCTCCACGTAATCGACAGTGGCGGCCTCTATGGTGCTGAAATTATGCTTCTGAATCTGGTTGCCGAACAACAGAAGCTCGGTCTCCATCCTATTATTGCAAGCATTGGCGACATCTTGGATGGCGAAAAGCCCTTGGAGATTGAAGCAAAAAGGAGGGATCTGCCGTTACAGGTCTTTCGGTTTCGCTCTGGATTAAATTTTAAAGGAGCGCTTCAGGCTCTAAACTTTGCCGAGGCAGAGCAGGTTCAACTTCTTCATACCCATGGTTACAAGGGGAATATCCTGTTTGGGTTTATGCCACGATTTGTTCGTAAGCTGCCGATCGTAGCTACCATTCATGGTTGGACCAATACCGGCCGTTTCGACAGGATGCGTGTTTATGAATGGTTGGATCGCCAGAGTTTGAGATTTGTGGATCAGGCGGTGTTGGTCAACAAGAGAATGCTCGCTGATCCCAGAGTGGCCGGGTTTTTAAATCATTGCCAGGTTATTGATAACGGCATTCCCGCCGAAAAGGATTATGCCGACGATAAACCGGATCTTGATGTTCTTCAGTTCTGCAAAAAGGCAAGAACCATCTGTGCTATCGGTAGGCTCTCACCAGAAAAAGGGTTTGATAATTTGTTAAGGGCTTTTGCCAAGATAAGAGCAGTGGAGCCTGATATTCAACTACTGATTATCGGTGAGGGGAGGCAGAGGGAATACCTGGAAAGGCTCGTCGATGAGCTTGCATTAACGGGCTCCGTAATGCTGGCGGGATATCGAACTGGGGCCAGCCGGTATTTGATCAGCTGCTCGGCACTGGTTATTTCAAGCCTGACTGAAGGGTTGCCGATAACCCTGCTTGAGGCTATGAGGGAGAAAGTCCCTGTCGTTGCGACCAGTGTTGGGGGAATCCCGGATGTTTTATCGGATGTGGAAAGCAGTATTCTTGTTGAGCCTCAATCTGTCGAGTCTTTGGCCGATGGGATCAGCTTTGTGCTGAATTGCGACAGTCGGAACCAGGTGATGATTGAAAGTGCCCGGGAGATATTTTTGGCCAAGTATACAAGTCATGCCATGGCAGTTAAATACGAGAAAATTTACAAGGCTCTAGGTCGGCACTTTTCCTTTCGGCGGGTGATGCCATGACGCGAAGATTTTTTTTGAAAGTCTCTTTAAGCCTTGCTTTGGTTTTAAACTTTATTTCTTTAGGCGTCTTTTCCAAAAAGACGGAAGCTGTGCAATCTGCAGCCGGAGCGCCGGCCGTATCTTCGGTTGATAATACACGTGGGAACTCAAAAGTCTATGTTGTGAGTAATGGGTCTCCTGAAGAAAATATTAAAAAAATATTGCATATGATGGGCGGAATTGGGGCGTTTATCGATAAGAATGACATCGTCGTCATCAAACCCAATGCTCAGCGATATAACCAGGGGATGACAAACACTGACGCCATCAAGGGTTTTATTGATCTGGTCCTGGCGATAGAGGGGTTTTCCGGTGAAATCATTATTGCCGAAAATCACCAATATCAGGACGACGCCTGTTGCGGCTGGACCACAGAAAACAGAAACGGTCAGTTTAATCTTTATGAACTTGTCGAACACTATCAGAAAAATGGCATTGCCAACGTCACAAAGTATCACTGGCATGTCGCAGGGCCATGCACATATCCTTTGCAGGGTAATGGCCAGGGGGACCGGCGTGTAACGGGTCCTGAACAAGGGGACGGCTACGTCTGGCTGGAAGAGTGTGCTTATCTGTCCCCCTCGGGAAGAAAATGCGTCATGACCTACCCGGTATTTACCTCGGAGTATAGCGGAATCCGGATCGATCTGAAAAATGGTGCGTGGCAGAATGGGACGTACCTCACCGATCGTAAAGTGAAATTCATCAATTTTTCAGCGTTGAATCATCATGGTCGCTATGCCGGCGTTTCGGCCAGTGTGAAAAACCTGATGGGCGTTGTTGATATGACCTGTGGTTTTCCGGGCGACTGGCTGAATGATACCTTCAATACGCATCATATCGGCGTTTCCAGAAAAATCCATTGGCTTCATCATGGCCATTGGCGGATTCGTAAGTACAAGGGGAGGTTGCGTTATATGTTTGAAGATTTCTGCTACAGGGATTTTCACCACACTGGCGGAGCTTTGGGCTATTTCATGGCCAATATCAGACCGCCGGATTTGAATATCATTGCCGCGGACCTGGTCGGATGGGGAGATCGCAGAAAGCTGGAAATGGCATTTCGTCCCAAGGCTGTTTTGGCCAGCCAGGATCCGGTTGCCCTGGACTATATTGCCGCAAAGGAGATCCTCTATCCGAATACTCCCGAAGACGCCGTTGAGGTCGCGGGTGTTGCAATCAAGCAGCTGAACAATCCGGATGACAGGAATGGGCCGTTTTATAAATTTCTCAGAGAAACGGCCAAGCATGGACCCTGGATACTTGAAAAGCATAAAATTAATGTTGTATCTGAAAAGATCTCTTGATGGGCCTGTGCTGGTGACGCTATGAATCTGTTGTATATTGTTGACATGTTTCCCAGTGTTTCTCAGATCTTTATTTCGCGCGAAATAAGGGTTCTGGAAGAGTTGGGGGAAAATGTCACTATCCTGTCCTTGCAGAAGCCATCCGCTGAGCACTGTCTCCATAGAATCAATCAAACAATCAAGGCGAAGATCTATTATTCCGAAGATTTGTCCGTCAACAAGATTAATAAAGGATTTCAACATTTATCATCCCTTGCTTCTTCGCCGCTGCGCTATTTTTCTGCCTTTCAGGCCTCCAGAAGTCCGGCCGGGCTACCGTCGCGCACCTTTCTGTTCCGGCAGCTGCCTCTTTTTCGCGACCTTATGAAAAAGGAGCAAATCGATCACATTCACTGCCATTTCGGCTGGGTAGGGATGCTTACCGGATGGATGCTCAATAAGTTGTCCGGTGTGCCTTTTTCAGTGACGCTCCATGGCAGTGACATCCTGGTCAGCCCTTATGAATCCCTGGGTGATGTCCTCAAGTCTTCTGCGATGATCGTATGTGTGTCCCGACAAATTCAGGATATTGTGATCAATCGATACGGGGTGAGTGCCGATAAAACCGTAGTGATTCGCTGCGGCATTGATCCGCAGCAATTTCAGCAGAAGGCTGCTTTTGAAGGGGACCTTAACATTCTGACAGTTGCGAGGTTGCACCCTGTAAAGGGGCTTGGTGACCTCGTCGAAGCCTGTCGCTTACTGAAAGAGCAGGGTGTCGTTTTTCACTGTACAATTGCAGGGGAGGGGGATGAGCGCCAGAAACTGGAAGAGCTGATAGATCAATATGGCCTGGCCGCGTCTGTTGATCTGCCCGGAAGCGTTGCGAACCATGAACTTCCGGGAATATTGACCCGTCATAATATCTTTGTCCTGCCTAGTCACTCGGAAGGTGTTCCTGTGAGCTTGATGGAGGCCATGGCCGTCGGTCTGCCCGTGGTCGCGACAGATGTCGGTGGTGTTGCGGAGCTTGTCCGAAAGGGAGAAAATGGTGTCCTCGTAGAACCCGGCAATCCTCTTGCACTGGCTGACGCCATTGTTCAGGTTCAGGCTATGCCGGTCAATGAAAAGCAGCGCCTTGCCCAGCGCAACAGGGCAAGGGTTGCCGAATTGTTCAATTGCCATACTGAGGGGCGCAGGCTGCGTGACGTTTTTGGTTCCCTGATAGAGGAGAATTCATGATGACTGCGAATTATTCGATCGACCTGATGACCATCAATGAGATTGATTTGCTCTTTGATTTTCGTAAAAGAGTTCTTCCGGACAATAGTAAACAGGCAGATAGAAAACGGTGGCTCTGGTTGCTGAGAGACAACCCCTGCAATAATGGTGAGCTAACCACCTGGGTGCTCAGGACCAATGGGAATATCGTCGGTTCATCGAGCTGTATTCCCTGTGAATTTATTTGTTCAGGGGCTCAGCTGACGGCAGGTTTTGGTGTCGATTATTTTGTTGATGAAGGGTTCAAGGGGTTGCCTGCCTTGAAATTGCTGAAAACCAGTCAAGCCTTCGCTGGAGTTCATGTTGTTACCAACCTATCCGACTCCGCGCGAAATCTGTTCCCGAAACTGGGTTATGTTGATCTGAGTTCTTTTTTAAACCACGCCGTAACCTATTTAAAGCCGTTGCCAGGTAAAAAGGACAGGCTTAGGTCCAAACTGAAACGTACATATTACAGGCGTGTCAGACGAAAATACCGGGCGGCGCCTGATAGCCTTCTGGTTGACGATCAACTGCCGCCTGCCTACGCTGATTTGTGGGAACGGGTGAAGTCGACATGCCGCATTGGGGTAAACAAAAATCTGGCCTATATGAAGTGGCGTTACGAACAATGCCCGACTGTCAAGTATCGGTTTGTCAGTCTGGTGCATGGCGCCTTGATTGAAGGACTCGCGGTTGTCACCATCAACGAGGAACAAGGACTGCGCAGGGGCGTCATTCATGACCTGATTCTTCCTGCGGATTCCCAGGTGCCCGCGCGAAAACTCCTTGCCGCAACTTTGGACCACTTCTGTGATCAGGGCTGTCAGCTTTGTGAAACTCATCTTATGGCCCCCGGGATTGCAGGAAGCCTGGAAAAAAGCGGTTTCTCCCTGACCCAAAGCCAACTGGGAATGATGGTGCATTTTGACAAGCGCAACGCTGATCTTGCCGAGATCGTCGATGGGAATGCCTGGACCTTTAGCCTTGGAGATACCGACAGGTATTAGTGATTGATATGAATATTGAACACTTTAAGGAAAGGATTCATTCATATCTGACTCGTCGTAAGGCGTTGATTCTCATCTATCACGGCGTTATTTCATCTTCTCTTGAGTTTGACATGTGGACGCAGCTGCCCTTGCCGAACTTTGAATGCCAAATGGACTATCTTAGACAGCATTTCAGGGTTATTTCCCTTCAGCAGCTGACGGAAGGGATTTCAGGAAACTCGGTTCCTGAAAATGCCGTCTGTTTGACCTTTGATGACGGCTTTGCTAATAATTACCACCATGCTTATCCTGTGCTGAAGAAATTCAACCTTCCGGCAACAATTTTTCTGGCAACAGGCCATGTTGATCAGGGAACCTTGTTTTGGCCCGAGCACCTTGCCTACTTGCTTATGAAAACAACGCGAAAAGAACTGGTGGTCAGTTTTGGTTCCTTTCCGCTGAACTCGCCGTCTTTGAAGAAGAAAGCCTTTATTTTCATACGTGATCATTTGAAAGCTCAGCATCCAAAAGAGATTGAGTTGTTTTTGCGGGATATGGAACAGGTTCTTGGCATTCAATTGAACGCCGAGGATCCGCTTTATGCGGAATTAGGCCCGCTGAACTGGCTGCAGATTCGTGAGATGCACGATAGTGGTTTGATCAGTTTTGGCGGGCACACAGTCAATCACTGTATAATGTCGCGTTTAAATGAGGACGAGGCGCAGTCTGAAGTGTCTGGCTGCCGCGGGCATCTTGATGAAAATTTACCTCAGCGGACCAACCTCTGGGCCTATCCGAATGGAAGGTTCAGTGATTTTCTGCCGGATCATAAGGAGATGTTGCAACATCATGGTTTTGATGTGCTTCTGACCACAGAACCTGAGTATGTAACAACATGTTCTGAGATCAGTCAGCTGGGCCGGTGGGGAATAGGTGCAGATATAAAACAAGCCCATTTCAGGAGGATTGTCCATAAATGCAATTGGCTCAGTCAGATGTCTGTATCGGAAAAGTTCGGACAAATACTCGGTAACATCTTCTAGTTTGTTGCCATCCGGAAACTCCGGAGGGCAACGCGTAAGTTTTCAGATTGGAAACGAGTATTTTTTCGTCATGGCAAGGAAATCAAGGAGTTACGCGGAGGCGTAGTGCTTTACGCCGCACAAGTAAGTCCGTAGATTGACGCCGCTATGGCGGAAAAGAGCCGTTTCCGGATGAAAACTAGTTTGTTAATTCGTTGTAAGGGTACTCACATTGGCAGCGGCTTCACATATTAAATCAACCTTCAAGCATGCACTTATATACAGCAGTGCCGGTATTATCGGTAAGGCTATCGGCTTTATCATGCTGCCAATCTATTCCCATCATCTCCAGGCTGAAGGTTATGGGGTTATCGGGATGATCGACACCGTTTTGTCGGTCATGACATTGTTGATCGGTTACGGGATTTCCGGCGCCATGAGTCGCTTTTATTATGAAACCAATGACGCTGAACAACGCAGAAAAATTGTATCGACGACAATTCTTCTGATGTTCGCACTGGTTCTTATAGTCACAAGCCCGGCGTTGTTGTTTTCCAAACAGGTCGCCTGGCTGGCTTTTGGCCGCTCCGACTGGCAGTCTTACATTACCCTGGCCGTACTTGCTTTTATGGCAACGATGACAGCGAAGAATGCCGAGAATTATATCTATATTCTACAGCGGTCTTTGTTCATGTCATCGATTGCTCTGTGCCGCCTGGTGATCAGCCTGTCCCTGAATATCTACTTTATTGTCTATTTGAAGCTAGGAGTTCTTGGTTATCTGTACGCATCTTTGATTGACGGGGTACTTTATTCGGTTTTTATGCATGTCATCGCCCTGCGCTCAGTTGGCTTGTCCTTCGATAGGACTATCGCCCGTAATGTTCTCGGATTCAGCCTGCCGTTGTTGCCGGGCTACGTTGCCATGTTTGTCCGCAACAATGCAGACCGGGTGCTGTTGAGAACCTTTATGGGCTTGTCACAGGTCGGTGTCTTCGAAGTTCTCTTCAAGTTTGCCACGCTGATAGGATTTTTTGTCGTTGAACCCTTTTCCAAAATCTGGAGCGTTAAACGTTTTGAGGTCTGTGAGCAGGAAGACGGCCCGCAGATTCTGGCTCAGACCTATACCTATTACCTGGCCATACTTCTTTTTCTTGGTCTGATTCTTTCACTGGAAATTCCTCTTGTCGTCAGACTGCTGACCCCTGAAACATTCTGGATCAGTGGGTTTGTCGTCTATTTTGCGGTGATCTCACGGATATTGTTGGCGTCTTACTATCACCTCTTTTTCGGATTGATGTATGCGAAGAAAACATTCAAGGTCTCCCAGATACAGATGTTGACGGCGGTTATCAGCCTCGGCATGACCATTCCACTGGTCTGGCAATTCGGTCTGATGGGGGCCGTGCTGGCGGCTACCGCGTCTGCGCTTATCCAATGTCTTCTGGGTTACAGAATGGCCCGACCGTACTATTATGTTCCGTTTCAGTGGAATAGTATTGTCAAGATGGCAATATTGATGACGGCTTTGTATATCCTTGGTAAGGATTTTACCGTTTCGGGGACGCCTCTGGAACTGTTTGCCAACCGACACGTGGTTCCGCTTATCGATTCGCTGGGGCAACTGCTTTATCTGGATCATGTCAAAAACGGAAAACTGATGGCCTATTTAACCGGCAGTTTGCCAACCGTTATCGATGGTATCCTGATGTTGCTCTATTCATGTTTGTTTATAATCGGACTCATTTTTTTGAAGATCATACCTTCAGACAAAGTGAAGATGTTGTTCAGTATCAGAAAATTGAAAAATCCCAAAAGACTATTTGGGTCAGCCGGGTAGGGTTATGCCAATCAATATTCTTTATATGATAGACAGCCTGCAATACGGGGGCACTGAAAAGCAATTGTTCGAGCTGATCAATGGTCTGGACAGGTCTGAATTCTGCCCCTATGTCTGTACGCTGAAGCCGTCTGGTCGGATAGTTGATGAAATTGAAGTGCCTGTTTTGCAGCTGCCATACAAGAGCTTCTTGCACCCCTCTGTATTTCTTGTCCTGAAAAAACTCTGCGCATTTATCAGAGAAAACAATATAGATATTGTTCAAACTTTTTTTCAGGATCCCTTTCTTCTGGCCGCTTTAAGCAAACCTTTCCATAAGGCAAAGCTTGTCGGCTCTTTTCGGGACCTCGGTTTTTGGCGGACGCGGAGCGAAACGTTGAAAATGCGTCTCTCTTATCCCTTTTTCGCAGGTTTTATTGCCAATTCTCAGGCCGTTAAAAGACACTTTGTAGAGACTGATGGCATTGCCGAAGAGAAGATTAAAGTCATTTATAATGGAATAAACCTAAAGTCCGTTTCTCAATTGCCATGTAGGGACAGAGAAAGCATGCCGATAGTCGGCATCGTGGCGAATTGCAATCGCCGGGTCAAACGCGTTGATGACTTTATCAGGGCTGCTGCGCTGGTCCATAAACAATGGCCAGATGTCAGGTTTCAGGTTGTTGGAGATGGAAATTTAAGACCAGAACTAGAGACGCTGTGTGCCACTTTGGGTATTCGTGAGTACGTTGAATTTGTTGGAAATGTGCCAAATCCACTCGATTACATCAGGCAATTCACAGTAGGGGTGATAACGTCTGAAACAGAAGGATTCTGTAATGCCATCCTGGAGTACATGGCTTGTGGTGTGCCCGTTGTAGCGACAAATACTGGTGGTAATCCTGAGCTTGTTGAGGATGAAGAAAACGGATTTCTTGTTGATATGGGTAATGTTGATCTTCTCTGTTCCAGGATTATAGAGTTGCTTAGCGATGATATGATGAAGAGTGATTTTAGTGTCAAAAGTTTAAATAAAGTGCGCGAGCAATTGTCAATTGAAAATTTAGTAAATGAAACTAAGTGTTTATATGAAAAGATATAACATAATAAATTTTGGATATAACCCTTGGAGTAATTTCTGGAAGAGAAATCAGACAATATTCTGCTATTTGTCGAAGGAACGTTTTGTTGATAAATCATACTTTATTAACCAGCCAGTATGGTTATTTGATATTTTTAGGGATCCCTTTGGTGAGTTAAAGCGTCCCAAGTTGAATAACTGGTCTAGTGTTTTTCCGAGAAAAACAAAATATTTCAATGGTAAGGTATTTACCCCGCTTAATCTGCCTTTGAAAGATTCTTTTTATCCCATTACAAAAATTAATGGTTTTTTGCTTGCTTCCATAGCAAGAAAGATTTCTTCAACACATAACATTTGTTTAATCAACACTCCGAGTAAATTTCCTCTTGATTTTATTAAAAAGTACATTTTTTCAGATCTCATTATCTTCGATTGGTCTGATGATTTTGAAAAATTCACCAGTGATAGCAGTCAAAGGCATGCAATCAGGAGTGTCGTGGAAAACAATATCCGCAGTGCAGATATTGTACTTTGTGTTAATGATAGCCTACTTGAGAGGGCTAAACAAATTAATGAAAATAGCTATTTGATAAAAAATGCAACAAATTATTTTGAATTTAGTGATGCCGTAGACAGTAAAAATATTTTTGAATCACTGGATGGCCCGATCATCGGTTATTTCGGTTGGATAAATGAAGAACGACTTGATCTTGATCTTCTGGAGTATCTGGCCAAGGTTCATAGTGATTGCAATTTTGTATTTGTGGGGCCTAAAAGTCATAAAGGGGCTCTTGATATATTAACCGACAAATTCAGAAATATTCGTATATTTCCACCTGTTTCTTACTCGAAGACTCCCCAGGTTATATCGCGCTTCGACGTGTGTATCCTTCCAAATAAGATCAATGAGCATACATCTGGGAATGACCCTATAAAATTGTTTGACTACCTGGCGAGTGGCAAACCTGTCGTCAGTACACGCACTGCCGGCACTGAATACCTGCTTAACAGTATCTATATCGCAGACACTCACACTCAATTTTCCGAGCACATTTCAAGATCGCTTGATGAAAGTGGTGCGGGTGAAAGCCGAATTATGATCGCCAAAGAAAACAGCTGGAGGAAGAGATATCTAGATGTGTCTAAAATCATTAAATCTGAATTAGGTAAATCAAATGCGTAAAGAGATAAGGGTGTTACATTGTATTCTCGAATTTTATCCAGTCTTTACCGGGCATGGTTTGTATCTGACTCAGTTGTTCAAATTTTTGGATAAGGGTGTAAAAAATTCCATATTGTCTTTGAGTTTTAATAAGTATATCTCCTATGAAAAATTCAACGACATAGACATATATAGAGTGCCGTTTTCCCCTGGTGGCAAGTTCTCAGACATGCGGCAGTCACTTGCCCTTCTGTTATCACTGTTTAAGTATCGCCATACATTCGATGTTCTGCATTTGCACGGGCACGTTGACCTCTATGGACTGATAGCGCTGTTTTGTAAGCTATACAATAAAAAGATTGTCATGCAGATGGTCCTTATGGGGTCAGACGATCCGTTGACAATTAAAAAATCCTACAAACTGATGTGGGCAAGATTTCCACTGTTTAAACTTATGGATAAGTTTATCTGTATTTCCAGTCCTTTGGTTCAGGCCTGCCTCGATGCGGGCATTCCTGAGAACAAAGTGATTTTGATACCTCAGGGTGTTAACAATTTGAAATTTTCTCCACCGACCCTTGATGAAAGATCGCGTCTGAGAAGAGACTTTGGTTTCACTGATGAAGATCGGATTGTAACTTTTGTCGGAGCTATCATTGAAAGGAAGGGGGTCGACGTACTTGTTGATGCTTGGAAAGAGATTCAGTCCAGGGTCGATAATGCTGTATTGCTGCTGGTTGGCCCCTATGAATTTGGCGATGAAGACAAGAATTGTTCGACACTCTCGGTTTATGTTGAGAGTATCATTGGCAAGATCAGAAAGGACGATCTTAAGGTTGTTCTTGTCGGGAGGAGCGACCAGGTTGATCTTCTGCTGAAAATGTCAGATGTCTTTGTTCTTCCTTCTCGTAAGGAGGGCTTTGGAAATGTAATTCTAGAAGCAATGGCTTGCGGTGTTCCTCCTGTGGTTACTTATATGGACGGTGTCGCTTTAGAAACTGTCGAAAATGGCTTCAATGGCTACATAGTCAGTGGAGAAAGTGATCTGTCCGATAAAGTTTCCTTATTGTTAAGCGATAAATGCACTTATTCAAAAATGTCAAAAAATTCAATTGCAAAGGTTGATAAAGAATTCAGTATGACTGTTATTGCACCTAAGTACAGTGATGTTTATGACACTTTGATGGGAGGTGGGGACTGAAATGGACGCATTGAGGCGGTTGGTCGAGCGGGCCTATTGCAGGTGGTCCGGTAGCCCGAGATTGACATACTATAACAAGTTAAATAAAACACAATTTCTGCCATATGCCGAGTTGCTTGAGATTCAGGCGCAAAGGCTTGGAGAGTTGTTGAGATATGTTTACAACAATAATGTATTTTATCGTGATAGGTTTGATCAGGCAGGTATCTGTCCCTCCGACATAAGCACGGCCGAAGATCTGGTAAAATTGCCTATATTGACAAAGGAAGATGTCCGTCAGAATACTGCTCAAATGATCAGTCATGGTTTTGATATGAAGTTGTTGCAGGCGGCAAAAACTGGAGGCTCAACAGGGAAGTCGCTGAATCTGTATTTTACTGAAGAGTGTAGCGAGTTGCGTAATGCCTGTGCCAGACGCCATGATTGCTGGTCAGGGTGGCAGCCCGGCGAGCCGATAGCCGCATGCTGGGGCAATCCAAAGTTTCCCAAGACTCTGAAGGAGAAGCTGAAATTCGCATTGCTGCAGCCTTATATCTTTCTGGATACCATGCATGTGGATAAGGCCTCGGTTGAAGATTTTCTGAGCCAGTGGCGTAAGGTGAAGCCGACGTTGCTCTATGGGCATGCCCACTCTCTCTATCTGCTGGCACAGTCAATCAGACAATATGGGTTACAGGCACCAAGGCTCACGGGGATATTGTCAACCTCTATGATGTTGATTCCTTCAGAGCGCAAGATTATTGAGGATGTCTTTGGTGTCAAGGTGACCGACCGTTATGGGTGCGAAGAGGTGAGCCTCATAGCCAGTGAGTGCGAACAGCACCAGGGGATGCACCTGAATATAGAACATCTTGTAATTGAATTTCTGCGTGAAGACGGAACTCCTGCGAGTCCGGGGGGGCCTGGAAAGATTGTGGTAACAGATTTGATGAATATGGCTATGCCATTTATCCGTTATCAGGTTGAAGATGTTGGCGTTCCAAGTGATCGGGTCTGTTCGTGCGGTCGAGGGCTGCCGCTGATGGAGCATGTCACCGGGCGCGTAGCCGATTTTCTTGTGAAGCCGGATGGGTCTAAAGTTGCTGGTGTTTCCTTGATTGAGAATACTCTGACACATTTTGCAGGCATTGTTCAGATGCAGATTGTACAGAATGCCCTTGACCGGGTCGATTTGAACATAGTTCGTAGTGAAGATTATACAGAAAAAACGGCAGATTCTTTAAAGAAATATTTTGAAAATATATTTTCCAGCAATGCGTTGATTGAATTGAATTATGTTGAACGCATACCATCTGAAAAGTCGGGTAAATACCGCTTTTCTATCTGTAGGGTGTGATCTCATTGTGAAGATATTTGATTTTTTATACGAAAAAGAAGAAGGGTATGACGCCGTTCCATTGGCGGCAACTTTGATGTTTTGTTGCTATGTATTGACTTGGTTTTTGCAAGTTGGTAACAGAATTGATTTTCTCGGCAGTATAAGAATAGAATTTTTGTGTGCAATTTTGTTGATATTAATATCTTTGATAAGTGGTCTTAAACTCAGGTTGGCAAATAATCCAATATTTTATGTTGTTATTGTTTTGATTGTCTTGATGATTATTCAGATACCTCTTTCATATGTTCCGTCTCATTCATGGGATATTTTCTATAATAGAGTAATTAAGTTCTCTTTTATGGCATTTTTTATTGTCATATTTGTAAAAAGCCCGCGTGGGTTAATATTCTTTCTTGCTGCTTTTATGTTGGCATGCGCGAAGATGGGGCAGGAAGGATTGGTGGGCCAGATTACTGGCAGTATGGTTTGGGAAAATCAAGGAATTATGAGGCTTCATGGGAGTACTTCGTTGTATATGCACCCAAACTCTTTTAGTGGTATGGCTATAGGGACATTGCCTTTCATTATCTATCTTTATGATAAGGTTCCCTTGTCTATTAAAATATTCTTTATATTCATGGTTATTAGCTCAATAAATATAATTTTACACACAGGATCTCGTACCGGTTATGTTGCTTTTATTGGTTTGTTACTACTTGTTTTTTTTAGATCAAAAAATAAATTTAAACTGTTTTTCGTCGGCTTAACTCTAGTTTTGATAACTGTTAATTTTACTGATGCACAGTATAAGGGGAGATTTGAGTCGATCTTTACGGGAAAAGAGGCTGCTGGTAATTCATCTGGAACAAGGCTTCAGATTATGCAAGACGCTTGGGATGTTTTTGTTGAAAACCCTTTTGGTGTTGGTGTGGGTGCTTTCCCGGCAGTCAGAATTGACAGATTTGGTAGGTTTCAAGATATTCACTGTTTATATTTGGAAGTTGCTACAAACCTTGGAATTCAGGGATTTATTGTCTTTATAGTATTTGTTTACAAGATTCTTAAAACTCTTATTTTGTTGAGTAGAAAGATTGACAATGATCTTTATAGGCTTGATGCAGTTAATTTTGCCGTGACTATTGATGACCATAAAATCATGATGAAATATAACAGACATATTAAAGATTTGGAATTGTTAAAAGCTACTTCAAATGCTGTTTTTGTTTATATATCAGTTCGCCTTATATTGGGTTTGTTTGGACAGGATTTGTATGAAATTTATTGGTGGGTAGGTGCTGGTCTCGCAATTGCTATTTTTAATATATATGGAGATTCATCTAGAAAGACCGATGAAATTTGTAGACTGAGTGGAGTTTGCTGATGGAGAAAGTTTCTATAATTGTATTGACATACAATAGGAAGGATAGAATCCAAAGGCAGGTCAAGGAATTGCTATCTTTGTCATATGGAAGATTAGAAATTGTTGTTGTTGATAATTGTTCTGATTTTCTTGTTTCTGAGATTTTGCCTGAAGATAAGAGGTTGTTCTGTGTTAGAAACGAAGAAAATTTGGGTGCGGTAGGTCGCAATGAGGGAATTAAGGCGGCAAGCGGAAAAATATTAGTAACGCTTGACGATGATGTTTATGGTCTTACAGATGCTGATATAGGCCATATTTTAGACTGTTTTTCTGATAAGGCAATTGGTGCAGTCAACTTTAAAGTTTTGGAAGAGGGGACTGGACGGTTGATAAACTGGTGCCATCCTCGAGACAGTGACATATATTCTGAATGTCAATTTGTTACTTACGAAATAAGTGAGGGGGCTGTCGCTTTTAGATCGCGTGCTTTATCAGATGTTGGTCTTTACCCCTATGAGTTTTTTATTAGTCACGAAGGGTTGGACCTCTCGCTGAGGCTTATTAATGCCGGTTGGAAAGTTATTTATTCCCCCAAAATTGAAGTGATTCATGGATATGAGCTTCTTTCTCGGTCTAATTGGAGGCGTTATTATTATGATACGAGGAACCTGCTTTGGGTTGCTGTGCGGAATATGCCTTTTGTGTATGGCGTAAAAAAAGTATCGGTCGGCTTGACTGCTATGCTTATCTACTCGATACGAGATGGTTTTTTTAAATATTGGTTGAGAGGGGTTGTCGACGCAATTAAGGGGGTCCGGTTTCATTATCGAAATAGGATAGTAGTCGCGTCAGCTTTGGTTGTCACGTTGAGGGAGATTGATGCTTATCGTATGCGGACGATAAAAAAAATTAAGAAAAGACTTTTTTCGACAGAGGTGAAAATTTAGATAAAATCTTGTATTCTCTATGTAGGGCAAATTGATAACGGCATAATGAAATGAGGTGGTCAAATGAAAAGATTTTTCTTATTTTGGTTTGTGTTTCTTCTTTCAACTGTTTCTTATGCGGAAATTACCGATGTTCGAGGTGTCTGGGATTCTGGCGGAACTGTAATTATTGATGGATTTGGTTTCGGTCAGAAAGCTCAGCCTGCTCCTGTTGTTTGGGATGATTTGGAGGATGGGCTGTCAAATACTTCTGCGTCTATTGGGGGGTGGGCTAGTGTAAATTCGCTAGGGATTTCAACGGCTCAACAAAGACATCCATCATCGAACTATTCGGCACATCATAACTTCGTTTCTGAGGCTACTGCTGGTTTTAGGGGTAATTCGTCACCAGTATCTCAGAAATGGTTTGTTCAATATTGGTTTTATCTTGACCCAAATTTTGATTGGGGAACTTCTGCTTATGGTGCTGGTGATCAGTTTCTCGCAAACGTCAAGATTTTTCGTTTGTGGAGCCCTGGAAGTACTTCCGAGAATTTTGTAATGGCTACACGTTATCCTTTGGGCTCTGAAGTTTTTGCTGTCCCTGAAAATGTTGCCGGTCAGACTTCTGTGTCAACTAATGGTTTGACAAAAAATTCCATGACCAAGGGTGTTTGGCATCAGCTCCAGTTTGAATTTCAGGACTCAAGCTCTGCTGGTAGTTCAGACGGAGAATTTCGTGTCTGGTTGGATGGTCGTCAGGTTATGGATATGTCTGGCTTTGTTGGTAGAACAGACGGATCTTATAAGCGTCCATATATTATTGGTTTTTATAATTCATGGTCTGCTGGTAGTGATTCGGCGGGGTCTCAGGCGCCAAACGATTTTTATATGGATGATGTCTATGTGGATACATCATGGAATCGAGTTGAGGTATGTGAGGGATCAACATGGGCGGATAAGGGGCAATGTGAGATTCAGATTCCAACTTTTTGGTCTGACTCCTCCATTTCTGTAACAGTTAATACTGGCGCATTTGCCACTGGAGAGACGGCTTATTTGTATGTAGTAGATGATGGTGGAATTGTCCATGGTGCTGCTTCGCCCGTTGTTATGGGTGAGTCTCAGGCTGATTCAGTGGACTCTGCTGCTTCATATGATTACGGTGAAATCTCTTTACAGCAATCGAGTTATACTGTTGAGCGATCTGCAGGATATGTCTACTTAACAGTTAGTCGCCTTAATGGGAGTGATGGTGCTGTTTCTGTGCAGTGGTCGAGCAATGGCCTGACTGCGCTGCATGATGTTGATTATTACGGTGCAGATAACCAGTCGATATATTTCGCCCAAGGGGAAACTTCTAAACAGATAGCTATTGAGTTAATTCAGAATAATGCATCAGATGATCGTGTTTTTAATGTTAGTCTTTCTAATGTAGGTGGTGGCGCGATTTTGGGTGATAATGTGTCCGCAACGGTAACTATCTTGGGTACTGGAAGTATGGCCCCGCCGCCGAATTTGCGACTGAATTGAGATTTTTGCAGGAAATTTGCGTTGATATATACATTTTGACATGGCGGCTCGGTTCAGGTTGTATTGGAATGGTATAGCAATATAACGAAGGGCGTTCTACATGTCTTAACGGCTACTTGCAGCCTTTTGTATCGGAATACCACTCTTGTCTTTATCTCCGTGTCTAAAACATATAAGTCGTTCTTTCTGGCGTTGCGTCAGATGGAATTGCTTAATTTAATGAGGCGTTTTAGCTGATCATTGTTTTGTATTTTGCGAAACCCTAATCGTTGATATCGGCAAGGAAGTGTCAGTCCTTTGGCTATAAGCGTTACCGCTTGCACACATATATTATTGATTCTTGCCGTAGCAGGATGCTGCAATGTTTTTTTGCTGCGGCAGTGCTTTTAGGAGAGATGTGGCTGCTGTGAAATTAATAAAGACTAGTTCTAGATGCAGATTATCGCCAAGCATGTCTCGTAAATGTCTGCACTATCTGGCGCCTTTGTGTGTGAGGGTGGGGGGATGTTGTAGTTGCTGATATAGTTTATTGAGTAAATGAAATGTCCTGCGCGATATTTTGTGAGCATGTATGTTTATTGTTTCCCTAGGTGAGTGCTGTACCAAAAGAAGGGGTAGAAGTAATATAGATGGATATTGAGCTGAGCGCAAGAGATCGTGAGTTTATGGACATGCTGCGTGGAATTTCAATATTTCGCGTCGTTCTCGCACATTTGGGGCTGACCTGGTTTTATCCTCCTTATTCAACATACATAGGTGTCTTCCTGCCAGTTTTGTTTTTTGTCAGTGGGGCCGTTTCTTATCTCAGCTATTGTCGATATGGAAGTATAGTAACTTATTATGTCAAGAGAATTTCTTCAGTGGCTGTTCCTTACTATTTAATAGTTCTGGTAGTTTTCTTTTATATTTTTGTATTGAATGAGTTTAATTATCAAGTTGGGGTCTTTAATTTGATATTTAATTGGTTAACCTTTAACCCAATGGCGGTACAATCTACGATGCCTTTTCCTTTGGGACAGGTTTGGTTTATTCATTCATTGATAATAATGGCAATATTTTCTCCAGCTATTTTTTTTATGATAAATAATAAGAAAAGTGCATTGTTCTTTTTTGTTATTCTAATTTTTGTTATTTCTGTAGTTCAGTGCTTTTACAACTTTAGTAGCTTATTGTATATTGCTGGTCATAACTTTTATCAGCCTTTAAGTAATTCTTTGTTCTTTATATTTGGGTCATTTTATATAAAGTATAGAGAGTATCTAACGAGGAAAAGTTTGCTCGTTTCAACTTTATTCTTTATTTTGATCTCTTATTTATTCTTTAGGATTACTGGTATATCTGTTGATATCAGAGATCATTCCTATTCCCCAGACTTTTATTACATTTCTTGCTCTTTTGCCGCTATATTGTTCATGCTTTACATGAAAGAATTTTTGCTATGCGTTTTTAAATATTTGACTCTCTTGAAGAAGTTTTTTTTGTTTATGAGTAAAAATTCATATTCTGTTTATATTCTACACTCATTTGTTGTTTTCTTTCTTGAAAAGTATTTTGGACTTGTTGACGTGTCAGATAGTATTGCGAAAATTATTGTTAAAATATTATTAACACTTGTGATTACATCCTTTTTGTCACTTCCGTTTACCATGATGGCAAATAGCATTACTTCTTTGATTAGAAGTAAAATGTTTTATCTTTCAAATATTTCAAGAAATATTTATAAGTCAGGTTGTTAGTATGTAAGTCAGTTAGTGCATCATTGTTTCTGTAAATTTCATTCGGCCTGACAAAGAGACGGGCCACGGTTATCCTCTTTGGTGAATCGCCAAACCCAACCAGAGAGGAAAGAAACCATGACCCGTCCGGCAGATTATAACGCGATTGAGGATGTTGTAAAACTATTAGCTGATGATGGCTTCGATGCTCTCGGAGAGGCGATCCGCAGAGTTATCAATGAGGCTATGCGCCTTGAACGCCAGCACCATCTTGGTGTTGGTCCCTACGAGCGCAGCAATGCCCGTCGCGGCCATGCTAACGGGTATAAGCCAAAGACCGTTCAGACTCGAGTTGGCTCTCTTGACGTTGATGTTCCCCAAGTTCGGGATAGCAGCTTTTATCCCTCTAGCCTGGAGAAGGGATTACGTTCGGAGCGGGCCCTGAAGGTGGCCTTGGCTGAGATGTATGTTCAGGGCGTTTCGACTCGCAAGGTTGCTAAAATTACAGAGCAGCTGTGTGGCTGCGAGGTCACATCGAGCCAGGTGAGCCGTGCAGCAAAGGAGCTCGACGATATTCTTGACCAATGGCGTAAACGTCCCCTTGGCGCGTTTCCCTACGTCTATCTCGACGCTCGCTATGAAAAGGTACGGCATAACGGCTCAGTGATCGATGCTTACTATAGGACACCCACAAAGCTGTTGGATGCAATACACACATGTCTTAACATTGCCAAAACATCAAGAAGGTATTTGCCCCATGACTATGCCCCGATATTCTCAAATTTCTGTTGAAGATACACCTTGGTATCATGTTATTTGCCGTTGCGTTCGTCGTGCATTTCTTTGCGGTGAAGATTCTGTGACTGGGCAGAGCTTTGAGCATCGACGTGATTGGATCGAACAGCGTATTGGTCAATTGTCTTCAGTATTCGCCATTGATGTGGCTTCTTATGCTGTCATGAGTAATCATTATCATGTGGTTGTCCGTATTGATACTGGGCGGGTGGAGAATTGGACTGATGACGAAGTTTTGCAGCGCTGGACCCGGATATTCTCCGGCCCACTCTTTGTGCGGCGCTATATGAATGACAAGGAACGCGCTGAGTTGAGTGACTCGGAACTTGATCTGGTCAGTCGATGGGTCAACGTCTATCGGCAGCGGTTGTGTGACCTCTCCTGGTATATGCGTGTTTTGAATGAAACCATTGCCCGTAAGGCGAATGCTGAGGATCAATGCACCGGCCGGTTTTGGGAAGGTCGTTTTAAGAGCCAGGCGTTACTCGATGACCAAGCGGTTCTGCTGGCGATGAGTTATGTTGATTTGAATCCCGTGCGGGCCGGGATTGCTGATACTCCTGAAGAAAGCACTCATACCTCGATTCATCAAAGAATCCACGAGATCAAGACATCTGATCGCGCCCAGATATCAAATCAACCTGTGTCGGAATCTGCATCTGCGGAAACCTCGAATGTCGTTAGTATGCTGAATGTAAGGAGCGAGTCAGGTCTGTGTCAATTGCCGGTAGCTCCTTTGTTGCCATTTGATGCCACTGAAACATTGACGGCATCTGTTCCGTTTCGGTTTGACGATTATCTGGAATTGATCGATGCTTTGGGGCGGGCCGTTCATCCGCAGAAGAGGGGATATATCCCGGATATGGCACCTGCAATCCTAATCCGGATGGGGCTTGACGCTGCGTGCTTCTTTGCTTATGCCGATTCTGTATTGAAGCCATTTGCTTTCGCCGTCGGCGCCCCTGATAAACTGAGTGATCTGGCAGGAATACGGGGTAGTTGCTATCTTCATGGGGTCGGACCGGCACGCCGTTTGTATCAATCTGAAGGGCGTGCTGCTTAACTTATTTGCGATCAGTTGGGGTAGGTGATTGTCCGGTATTTCAGTGGATTAACACGCATCGGCTCGATGCCGAATCTTTATGTGATCTTGCCCGGGTGGTGTTTTGGTGATATTGTGATAACTCATCAGCTTTAAGGAGCGTTTATGAGCCGCTTGACAATTACTTTAGACGATGAACTGCATCAGGCATTGAAAGAGACGGCAGTGCGTCAGGGTCGGCCTATCGGTAAAATTATTGAGGAGGGGCTGATTTTGCGCGGAATAAAGCCTTTGTCCGGGGCTCGCAGACTCGTTAATAGGGCGAGGAAGAATGCGGCCTTGACGGAGGAGGACAGTCTTGCTGTTAGTCTTGAGGAAACCCGACGGGTACGTTCGTGAAAACACCGCGCGTGTTTATAGTTGACACAAACGTACTGATCGCCGGTTTACTTTCATCTCAGCCAGACAGTCCGACAGTTAGAATTGTCGACGCAATGCTGGATGGTCGACTGATTTTTCTACTCACTCCTCAACTTCTGAATGAATACCGTTCTGTTCTTTTGCGCCCTAAATTAATTTCATTGCACGGTCTTTATGAAGAAGATATCGACGCTATTCTGACAGAGATAACCGCGAATGCGATCTGGCATGAACTGGTTGATAATGAGAATGCGCATGCACCGGACCCGGGTGATGACCATCTCTGGGCATTCCTTGAAATTGAGCAAAGTGCCATTCTGATTACTGGAGATCGACTCCTGTATGAAAATCCACCTCCACAGCGTTCCGTCATAACCCCCAAAAGTTATGTGGACCTTTTTTTAGATAGATAGGCTCAGGTCACAGTATTCCGTGGAATTCCGCTATTTTGTATAGATGGATTAATTGCAATTTCGGATGAGTCTGTGATTCACGCTTGAACAGGGGAGGGGGAGCGTTTGAATTATCCTGATATCGTTTTTCACGGGGCCACCCGTGGTGTAACCGGCTCTTGCCATGAACTGTGCGTCGATTCGCGGAATTCCATTCTGATCGACTGCGGTATTTCGCAGGAAGGGGAACAGACATCTGCTGAGATCGATTTCCCTGTTGAGTATATCCGCGCCCTTATCATTACCCACGTCCATATCGACCATGTCGGACGGATTCCCTACCTTCTGGCCGCTGGTTTCAATGGCCCGATCTACTGTTCAGAGGCATCAGCTCTGCTCTTGCCGTTGATGCTGGAAGATGCGGTGCGCATCGGTTTTACCCGCAACCCTTCGCTGATTGATCAATTTGTCCACAAAATCAATGAACTGATTGTTCCCGTGCCTTATAAAACGTGGGTTTCTCTGCCCCTTGGCCGTAAAGAAATACGCATAAAAATGCAACCGGCCGGGCATATCCTGGGGTCGGCCTATGTTGAGTGTGATGTCGCAGGTAAACGGTTTGTCTTTTCCGGTGACCTGGGTGCGCCCTATGCGCCATTGTTGCCTGCACCTCAAGCTCCTTACCGGGCTGATGTTCTGGTGCTTGAAAGCACCTATGGCGACAGGGGTCATGACGGGCGGCGCCAACGCCGTGAACAATTGCGAAAAATCATTGAAGCTTCTCTTCAGAACCGTGGCGTAATCCTTATTCCGGCATTCAGCATCGGCAGGACACAGGAGCTTCTTTACGAACTTGAAGGGCTGATTTTTGCTTTGCGTCAGCAGTACGCTGCTGATGGTTTGCCCTGGGATGAACTGGAAATTGTCGTCGATTCGCCGCTGGCCACGGAATTTACCGACGCTTACCGGCAGTTGCAGTCCTGCTGGGATGCCGAGGCCAAACAGCGGCTTCGCCAGGGGCGGCATCCGCTCTCTTTTGAGCAGATGACCACCATCGGTTCTCATGAAGAGCATCTGCAGACGGTTGAATATCTCAAGAAAACGGCCCGGCCCTGTATCGTCATTGCTGGAAGCGGGATGTGTAACGGGGGAAGGATTGTCAATTATCTGAAGGCTTTATTGGCTGATACCAGGACCGATGTCCTGTTTGTCGGTTATCAGGCTGCAGGTACCCCCGGACGCGATATCCAGACCTATGGTCCAAAGGGTGGTTATGTCGTGCTGGATGGCCGGCGTTACACTATCGCTGCCAAGGTTCATACAATTCACGGTTATTCGGCGCACGCCGATCAACAGAACCTGGTCAATTTCGTCAGACGCATGCGCGTAAAGCCGCAAAAAATCTACCTGGTTCATGGTGAAGCACCTGCCAAAGCAGCCTTGAAGGATCAATTGTTGCGACTTGGTGAAGGGATTGATATCGAGATTCCTCTATGATCTAGGGTTGTTACAGTGGTAGAGTAATCAAAATCAATTTTTGTCCACTGAAAACACGGAAGACACGGAAAATGCCTTAATTCAACAGGGATGAAAGGGATAAACAGGATGAAGTCAGGAGCAATATGACTTGATTGATAAAATACAGAACAGCCAAGTTCTTGTTTTAGGTTTCCCATTATCTCATTCTTCTCCAGTATCCCTGTTGAATCGTTTGCAAATTTTTTTCTGCGTGTTTTGTTTAAAAAAATGTTTTTTGATAATAATTCCGTGATTTCCGTGTCTTCCGTGGATATGTTGTTCAATGATCAATTTCATCCATTTGATCAATGTTTGTTGATTTGTCAGGATTTGTCTGTGTGGGTCTGTGATAAAAAAGCAGATTTTAAGGCTTTTACAATTTCGAGCTTTTCGTGTTTTTCGTGGATATAATAGATTTGTGACTGTGATTTCACTGAGTTCGTGGATATTTAATTGCTGATTATCTGGTGCCTATGATTCTGAATATCCTGATCTGGCTTGCATCTCTGGCCGCCCTGTTTAGTGGCGTGGCGGTTCTGTTGCGACGGAAGTATCTTGTCTCAACACTGTTGCTGTGCTCCGCACTGATTTTTGTCACTGCTTTGGGCGTAGCAGATTATCTGACATTCCAGAATTTTTCAGAGATCTGGCCTTTGCGAAAAACTGCCCAGATCCTTGAAGCGTTTATCGCCATCTGTTTTTATTTTTATACCAAGACCACCTTCAGGGATAACTCTGAGATCTATCGCGGACCGGGGTTCTGGGGGGCGGTGGTTGTTTCTCTTCTGCTGCTGGTTGTCTCTTTTTCAGTGCCGGTCAGCGCATTTGTTTTTTCACCAGATATCCTCACTGAAAAGACCCTGTTTTTGACGGCTTATGGTTTTTACTTTTATGTCCTGCTGATGGTTTATTTCATTGCCGGACTTGTTCAGCTGGAAAGAAGCTATGCTTCGATTCATCCGCTCCAGCGCTGGAGTATCAAAACGGAGGTTGTCGGCTCGGGGCTTCTGGGCGTGACATTTGCGCTCTATTTCAGCCAGAGCCTGCTCTACCGGTCATTGAACCTTGAGCATAGTGGTTTCCGCTCTTTCTTTGTTATCGTCGCCTGTGCATTGATTTTCTATTCGCGGTTTTTTCGTGACCGGTCTGCATCACGTTTTTCCATCTCGCGGGGGATCGCGCAACGTTCTTTTGTTCTGCTGATCGTCGGCAGTTATCTCATCTTACTTGGTATTCTCGGCGAGGGACTGCGCTACCTGCAGGTTGCGGATTACAAGTCGGTCATATACGTTCTTCTGCTGGTCGGTGCCGCCGGACTCTGTGCTGTTTCTCTCTCAGAGCAGCTCAGACGGAAGCTGAAGGTTACCTTTCACAAGAATTTTTTCCAGGCAAAATATGATTATCGTCAGGAGTGGCAGAAATTTGCGGCCAAGGTCGGCGAAGGCAGCTCCTTACCTGAGGTGCAGAAGGCGATTCTGGAACTTTTTTGCGACCCTCTCGCCTGTAAGGGCTCGGCGCTCTATCTGCGTGATTTTGAATCTGCGGACTATCTTCATGTGGATGCTTTCAATTTTCCGCGTGACTGGCGTCCTTTTGCTGCAGAGGATCCGCTGATCCGTCAACTGCAGGAACGCAGCTGGATTATTAATCTGCGTGATGAGAATCAGCCCCTTGAGGATTCGATGATCCATACCTTCAGGGATACGGGAGTGTTTCTGATTGTTCCTATGTTCTTTGATGAAGAGCTCTATGGTTTTGTTGTGTTGGCCGATCAGATTAACCGGGAGAACCTGACCTATGAGGATTATGATCTGCTCAAGATGCTGTCCCGCCAATCGATTGCGATCATTCACGGTCTGAGATTGTCTGAACAGTTGACCGCCAGCCGGGAGATGGCAGCAATCGGTAAGGTTTCAACCTTTGTCCTGCACGACCTGAAGAATCAGGTGTCCGGACTGTCGCTGATGCTCGACAACGCCAGGGATTATATTGATGATCCGGAATTTCAGGAGGATATGCTTGAGACGATCGGCAATACCGTCAGAAATATGAATGGCCTGATTGCCCGTTTGAAGAACCTCAAGGAAAAGCCGAGCCTGGCCATAGAGCGTGTTCAGCTGGGGGCTGTTGTCAGTGATGCCGTCGATACGGTCAGGGGGAATATTGAACTGTCGGGTGATCCGGTGAGTATTGCGGCAGACAATGAGGAGATCTATAAGGTGCTGATGAACCTGTTGGTCAATGCCGTTGAAGCTTCACCTGCCGGCTCCTGTATCCATGTCTGCTACGGTCTTGAGGGCGACAAGGCCTTCGTGACCGTGACAGATTCCGGGTGCGGTATGGCGCAGGAGTTTATTGATGAGAAGCTGTTTACTCCTTTTCTGACAACCAAGAAGCATGGTTTTGGTATCGGACTCTATCAATGCCGTCAGATTATTGAGTCGCATGGTGGGGAGATCGATGTTGTCAGTGAAGTTGGCAAGGGGAGTACCTTCCGGATTCTGTTGCCAGTTGCAGATTGAAAGTCTTAAGTGCGGGTTTACGATAAATATGTAAAAGGCACAATCGGGTCCACGGAAAACACGGAAGACGCGGAAATTAAGACTAAAATCTCTTCGCACAAAGGCACAGAGAAACAGAGGAAAGCAATAAGTTCTTAATCATATGAAATAAACCATTACGTCATCCTTTGCCTGTAAAAATACAGGTCCTGGTTTTTCTTTGTCTCTTTGTGTCTTGAGAGAGCGCAGTGAACGGGCTCGAAATTGGTTTTGTTCTGTGGTCATTTCGCGCTTTTCGTGTTTTTCGTGGACTGATAAAGTTGATCTTCCGTGATTTCCGTGTTTTCTATAGATATAATGCTTATGTGTTTTTTCGGTGACGAATTGGAGCGGGTGTGAAGAAACTACTGATTGTTGATGACAACCATGAAATCCGTAAACAGCTGAAATGGGGACTGGCCAAAGATTACCGTATCCTGTTGGCGGAGTCGGTTGCCGAGGCGATGGATCTATTCTCTCAGCATACTCCGGATGTTGTCACTCTCGATCTCGGCTTGCCACCTGATATCGACGGGGCGACCGAGGGGTTGCGTTGTCTTGAACATATTCTGCAGCAGCGTCCAGCGACAAAGGTGATTGTCCTCTCCGGTAATGAGGATCACTCAAATGCCATTACTGCCGTCGGCATGGGCGCCTACGACTACTATCACAAGCCGATCAACCTCGATGAGCTGAAGATCATCCTGTCGCGCGCTTTCCATGTTTCGGAACTTGAAGCCGAAAATCAGAAGTTACAGGCTGAAAAAGCCACCCCTGCCGGTTTTTCCGATATCTTTGGTCAGTGTCATCAGATGCAAGCGGTTTTTTCTACGATCAAGAAGGTTGCGTCTATCGATGTCCCTGTCCTGATTCTTGGTGAGAGTGGCACCGGCAAAGAGGTTGTTGCCAGGGCAATTCACAATCGCGGTATCAGGTCTGAAGGCAACTTCGTTGCGATCAATTGCGGAGCGATCCCTGAGAATCTGCTTGAATCTGAACTGTTCGGTCATGAGAAGGGGGCCTTTACCGGGGCGCAGAACCGGGTTCAGGGGAAGGTTGAGTATGCGGCGGGTGGTACCCTGTTTCTCGATGAGATAGGGGAGATGCCCCCGCTGTTGCAGGTCAAACTGCTGCGTTTTCTGCAGGAGAAGACGATCCAGCGCGTCGGAGGTCGGGAGGATATCCCCGTTGACGTGCGTGTTGTTGCGGCGACAAATATCGATATAGAAGCGGCGATCAAAACGGGATCATTCAGGGAGGACCTGTATTACCGTCTGGGTGTTATATCTCTTGAGCTGCCGCCCTTGCGCGAGCGTGGGGACGATATTGAGTTGTTGGCAAACCTGTTTCTGCAGCGCTACAGCCAGGAATTCGGCAAAAAGACCAGGGGATTCAGTCTGGAGTCGTTGCGCTATCTGCGTGATCATTCATGGCCTGGTAACGTCCGTGAACTTGAAAACAAGGTCAAACGGGCAATTGTCATGGCTGAAAATCCGATCATTGAAGCATGGGATCTTGGCTTTACGGAAAAATGTATGGTAGACGCTCAGCCCGGCGCAGATGTGCAGTCACAAGCCGGGATGCAGTTCCAGGGCATGACCCTGAAAGAAGCGCGCTATCAACTCGAACATGCGATGCTGCAACAAGTTATGGAAGAGCAGGAGGGGAATGTTCAGCGTGCTGCGGAAGCCTTGTCGGTCAGTCGACCGACTTTTTATGATCTTTTGAAAAAGCATGGTTTGTTTCAGATCGAATGACTTATTGTCGCACTATTGCATTTCTATCAACCTGCACACCTTTTGTCTGTTTAGATATGACCCTCGCTGATGCTTTTCGGATACCGACTTCAGGCCATACTTACCCGGTCTGATACAGGTCTATTTTGCTGTGAGAAGGTCAATTGTATAAAATCTCTTCCGGAGGTCAGTGTGAATACTGAAATTAGTGTTGTTGTTCCTTTATATAACGAAGAACTGGTCATCCATGAAATGTATCAACGGCTGACCGGGGTGATGAGTGATTGCTCGGACAACTACGAGATTATCATGGTCAACGATGGCAGCCGGGATCAGACTCTGCCGATGGCCAAAGAGATCTGCAAGCGTGACTCCAGGGTCAAATTACTCAGCTTTTCCCGGAATTTTGGCCATCAGATTGCGATCACCGCAGGGATGGATCATGCGTCGGGAGAGGCCGTCGTTGTCATCGATGCCGATTTGCAGGATCCGCCTGAGGTTATTCCGGAGATGATGAAGAAATGGAAAGAGGGGTTTGATGTCGTCTATGGCGTCAGAGCTGAGCGTCAGGGCGAAAGCTGGTTCAAGCTTTTTACAGCTAAGGCGTTTTACCGCATCTTGAAAAAGCTCACATCGGTTCATATTCCCGTTGATACGGGTGATTTCAGGCTTATTGACCGTAAGGTGTTGCGTGAATTCAACCAGATGAGGGAACAGGCCCGCTTTGTACGCGGGATGATAAGTTGGGTTGGTTTTCGTCAGGGCGAAGTCAGCTACGTTCGTCATGAACGTTTTGCCGGTGAAACCAAGTACCCATTCAAAAAAATGCTCAAGTTCGCCATTGACGGGATGCTGTCTTTCTCCCAGGTTCCATTGAAACTTTCATCTGCTCTGGGTTTGATCTGTGCGCTGGTGAGCTTTGTGTTCATGATTTACGGCCTGGTGATGAAGTCTTTCTTTCCTGGGCATGTCATTCCGGGCTGGGCGTCGCTGTTCTCTGCCGTTTTATTTATTGGTGGGGTTCAGTTGATCTGTCTCGGCGTGCTGGGTGAATATATCGGCCGGATTTATGAGGAGATCAAGAAACGGCCTCTGTATATCATCGATGAGGAAATTAATCTGAAATAGGCAGTGCCTGTCTATGAAAGGCTAAAAACTTGTCCACGAAATTCACGAAAGGCTCGAAAAAAACGCCCCCCCTCAATCCCCCCTATGAAATAGGGGGGAAGGGAGTAGCGCGAGCAGGGGGGTGATTCGTGAACAGGTTCGCCTTTGTCTGCATTTGTCTGTGTGAGTCTGTGGCTTAAAATTGCTTTGTCCACGGAAATCACGGAAGACACGGAAAATGGCTTAATTCAACAGGGATGAAAGGGATAAACAGGATGAAGTCAAAGGCAATGTGGCTGGATTGATGAATACAGAACAAACAGGTTCTTGTTTTTAGGTATGCCCATAATCCCCAACATCCCCTGAATCCCTGTTAAAAAGATTTAGAAGAATTTGTCTGTAGTTGTCTGTGTGAGTCTGTGGCAAAAAATGGCTTTGTACGTAGTTGACTGTGGCTATTTCGTGTCATTCGTGGACCAATTCGCCTGCTTTTGCCTTTATTCTTGAGACTCAGTCGTGAACTGATAGACATCGCTTTCGTAGAAGACAGTTGGATCACTGTTATCGATGGCGATGACCTTCCAGTAGTAGGTTGTTGAGTTGCTCAGATTGTCGACGTAGTAATAAAGATCGGAACCTGTATCCACACTGACGAGTATAGAATCGTCACTGGATGATGTCGTTACCGTCTTGCTCGCCGATGAGCTTCCGCCACCACCTCCGCCACCACAGGCCGAGAGTAGTAACGCAGAGCAGATTGACGCTGCGAGCCAGTGCTTGGTTTTAAGCTTGCTCTTAAGTGATGGCACGAAAACCAGGCCCAGGCCGAAGAGAAAGATCAGTAGCGATGGTGTGTTGAGTGGATTGCCCGGGAAGCTGGGTATGGAGCCCGCGGCACTGACTTCACTGCTGTTGGTTCCGTAGACAAGCCGGTAGGACACGTCATAGCTGGAATCCAGTCCCTCCCATTCAAAGGAGGTGGAAACGGGTTCGTTGGTTGTGTTGTTCTCCGGGAAAAGGAGCTCCGGGGTGCTGACAACCGTTGGCGCGTTGGAGACAATATTGGAATAGCTGCTTTCATTCCCCCCGGAATCGTAGGCGGTCACGGTGAAGTAGTAGATGGCGTCATCTTCAAGGCCGGTCAGCGTCACTGAGAGGTTGCTGCCTACGTCGACAGGTGATGCCCCCTGATCCGCATCTGTTCCGGAAAGGGGCAGGATGCTGCTGCCTTGTTGATAGTAAACGTAGTACCCTGTAACAGAGTTGCTCGGGCTTGCGTCCCATGAAAGTGTGATATCGAGAGAAAAGGCTGTTGCCGGGAGAAATATCAGGCAGGCTGTGAGAAAAAACTTGAGAATTTTTACAGGTGTCATTGTTCGATCCTTTTCATTTAATTTTTATTGCGTTTATATAACATATCAACCTGAACGATTGTAGTTGTTTTTTGTCCTAATATTAGAAAAACCTAGTGCTTGTAGTTGGATTAACGGTGTGAAATATGGTCAAATTTGAGTCTCCGTCATTTGATTTTCTGCTGAAGCTGCCCTTGTTCAGCGGGCTGTCGAACCATGATATAGAACTGCTGCTGCCGATTATGAAGCTGAAAGCATACGGGAAAGGCGAGATACTTTTTGAAGAAGGGGAAACAGCAAGCGGTTTTTTTGTTGTCAGGGAAGGCAGGGTCAAGATATTCAAGCTGTCTGCCGAAGGAAAAGAGCGTATACTTCATATCGTTTTACCCTGTCAGAGCTTTGCGGATGCGGCTATTTTTGATGATGGCTGCTATCCCGCCTTCGCTGAAACCCTTGTGCCTTCTGAACTGGTATTTTTCCCGAAACGGGAGTTTTTGCAGCTTCTGCATGCTGATTCTCAGTTGTCTATAAACATGATTGCAGGCTTGTCCAGGTATTTGCGCCAGTTCACTGTGCAGATAGAAGATCTGACCTTTCGGGATGTTCCTTCCAGGCTGGCCAGGTATCTTATCAGTCTCGGTGCGGAAGAGAGACGCTCAATTACATTGCCGATTGCAAAATCACAACTGGCTTCCAACCTGGGTACAACGAGCGAGACTCTTTCGCGGACGCTGCGGAAGTTGACAGATGAAGGGCTTTTGCGGGTGCAGGGAAAAAATATCGAAATTCTTGACTGCGACGGGCTCTATGAGTTATCGAGCCGGGAGAGTACGGCTTAGGAATTTGATATTGATCAATTTCTGCTCACGTCTGACATGTTATTTTCTGCAATGAAAGGACGTGGGTAAAAGAATATGACGCAGATTTTGACTCGTAGGGAAGTGCATGATCTTAAGATTCTTGCCCTGTTTACGGCTTACTATTGTGGCAAAAAGCACGCCGATGCGGCTTGCTTTTCCATTTCCGGATTGCCCGATTCATTGAAGATGCTGGAAAAATACTCCTGCTGTGAATCATGTAGACAGTTCCTGGAGTATGCGATTGAACGTCGAATCCGCTGTCCGCTGAGCGTCAAACCTGCCTGTAAACATTGCCGGATCCATTGCTACCGATCTGATTATCGTGAGAAGGTCCGTGAAATTATGCGATTTTCCGGCAGTGGCCTCATTTTGAGAGGGCGTTTGGATCTGCTTTGGCATTTTTTCTTCTAAATGAGTTGCCAGATTGGAAACGAGAAATTTTTCGTTGTGGTTAGGAAATCAAGAACTTGTGCGGAGACGTAGTCCTTTACGTCGCACAAGCAAGTCCGCAGATTGACGCCGCCACAGCGGAAAAGGGCCGTTTCCGTATGAAAACTAAATATCTGCATTTGGTAATGAATGGCTGCCTTTTATCTTGAGTTAATTAATTAACTCTGCTAGGGTCCACTAATAAGTTTTCTGTTATATATCAGGCTGCTGGAAAACTATCTGCGTTGCAATTGCGGCGTTGATAACTTTGCCAACATTCTGAAGGCGCTTAGTTCGCAATCTAAATGTGAAGTTAATTGTTATCGAAATTTTGGGTAATTGCATTTTGAAGGAGACTGCGAATGCGTATTCTGGTTGTTGAAGATGAGAAAAAAGTTGCCAGCTTCATTGAGCGTGGCCTGACCGAAGAAGGGTTTGAGGTCGAGGTCGCCTATGATGGTGAAGAGGGTGTCGCCAAGGCTGAAAGCAGCACGTTTGATCTGATCCTGATGGATGTCATGCTGCCGAAAATGGATGGCATTGCCGCTATCAGGGAAATTCGTGAAAAACAGCTTAAGACCCCTGTCCTTTGTCTGACTGCGCGTGACACTGTTGATGACAAAGTCGCTGGTCTGAATATCGGTGCCGATGATTACCTGGCCAAGCCATTCGCTTTTGCTGAACTGGTGGCCCGGTGTCGTGCTCTGATCCGCCGTGGTTCGACTGATCGTGGTGCGGAAATCTATTTCGCCGATCTGAAACTGGATCCGGTTGCCCACAAGGTCTGGCGCAGTGATCAGGAGATCGAACTGACGACCAAGGAATATGCCTTGATGGAATATTTCATGCGTAATCCGAACAAGGTCCTGACCCGGGCGATGATCGCGGAAAATGTCTGGGACTACAACTTCGATTCCTTTACCAATATCATCGATGTTTACGTCAACTACCTGCGTAACAAGATCGATCGCAACTTTGAAAAGAAGTTGATCCATACCGTTCGTGGCGCAGGTTACATGCTTAAAGAAGATTAATTGTATCACTAGGAAAAAACTTATTAATATCAGGCAGATTTAACGTAAAGTTAAATCTGCCTTTTTTGTAAATTATTCCACGGAGCCAATATGATTTTGCCAGTCATTCTTTCAGGTGGAGCTGGAACGAGGCTTTGGCCTTTATCGCGCGAACTCTATCCGAAGCAGTTGCTGCCGCTTGCTTCCAAACAGACAATGATTCAGGAGACTGTCATGCGTCTGCATGGGATAGCTGATCTCGGTCAACCTGTGCTTGTCTGTAACGAAGCTCATCGGTTTATGGTGGCTGAACAGATGCGTCAGATGGCTGTGTCGCCTGAAGCCATTATCCTTGAACCCTGTGGCCGGAATACTGCACCGGCGGTTGCCATTGCGGCCCTGTATGCACTTCAGAATGATCTTGATCCGCTGCTGCTGGTATTGCCTGCAGACCACCTGATCAAAGATACTGAAAATTTTCAGACGGCTGTTGCTGCGGCAGTTGCTGCTGCTGAAGCCGGGCAACTGGTCACATTCGGCATCGTTCCTGACCGACCGGAAACGGGGTATGGTTATATCCGGGCCGACAAGGGCAGTGTCTCGTCTGCTCTCTATCCGGTTGCCGAGTTTGTCGAAAAGCCGGATCTGGTTACGGCTGAATCTTATCTGAAAAGTGGTGACTATTTCTGGAATAGCGGGATGTTCATGTTCAGGGCCAGTCGCTACCTTGAGGAACTGAAAGCCTTCCGGCCTGACATCGTTGAGGCTTGCGAGCGGACCTTTGAATCTTTGGCGTCTGACCTCGACTTTTTGCGGCTTGATAAGGACCTTTTCCAGACCTGCCCCTCAGATTCGATCGATTATGCCGTTATGGAGAAAACGGCTGATGCTGTAGTCTATCCTCTTGATGCGGGATGGAATGATATCGGGGCCTGGTCGGCGCTGTGGGATGTGAAGGGAAAAGACGCTGCAGGAAATGTCATTCAGGGGGATGTGCTGCTGGAAAATACAGCCGATTGCTATCTGCATGCGACCAAGCGCATGATTGCTGCTGTCGGCCTGAGGGATCTGGTCGTTGTTGAAACCGCCGATGCCGTCCTCGTTGCCGATCGCAACCAGGTGCAGGACGTCAAGAAGATCGTCGAGCAGCTCAAAAAGCAGGAGCGTGGCGAAGCGTTGCTGCATAGCCGGGTCAATCGCCCCTGGGGAACCTACGAAGGAATCGATGCGGGTGATCGCTTTCAGGTCAAGCGGATCTGCGTCAATCCCGGAGCCAGCCTGTCCTTGCAGAAGCATCATCACCGGGCAGAGCACTGGATTGTTGTGCGGGGCACCGCGAAGGTCACCTGCGGAGAAAAGACCTTGCTCCTGGCGGAGAACCAGTCGACTTATATCCCGCTCGGCGAAGTGCATCGGCTGGAAAATCCGGGGAAAATCATGCTCGAAATGATCGAGGTTCAGTCAGGGAGTTACCTTGGTGAGGATGATATCGTTCGCTTTGATGATGTTTACGGGCGTGAACCGAAGTAAACCTTTTGTTGTCCACGGAAAACACAGAAGACACGGAAATTAAGACTAAAATCTCTTCGTACAGAGATCCAGTGATCGCAGAAAAAAGCCTTAATCGAAATCATTATTTTCTTAAGTCACCAGTTTTTTTATCTGCCTTTGTCTGTGTGCGTCTGTGGCAAAAAACAGATTAAGGTTCTCTTCATGTCTTGTCGGCTTGAGAGAGCGCAGCGAACGGGCGTGAGGCT
Organism: Geopsychrobacteraceae bacterium; assembly: GCA_963676795.2. Lineage (GTDB taxonomy): Bacteria > Desulfobacterota > Desulfuromonadia > Desulfuromonadales > Geopsychrobacteraceae. The sequence continues at coordinate 1,511,816 of CAXXTB010000002.1, forward strand.
GGTTTCTGGCGTGTCTGTTTGTGGTTATTTCGAGATTTTCGTGCCTTTCGTGGACGATTGCTTTTAGCTTTTTTATATACATGAGGGACATATGAAGATTACTTGTTTCAAGGCCTATGACATCCGCGGTCGCTTGCCGGACCAGTTGAATGAGGAGATTGCCTGGCGGATCGGCCGGGCTTACGCGCAGGAACTGTCTCCTGAAAAAGTCGCTGTCGGGCGGGATGTCCGGCTGTCCAGTGAATCCCTTGCGGCTGCTCTGATGAAAGGTCTGACCGAGGGCGGTGCCGATGTTCTGGACATTGGCATGTGCGGGACTGAAGAGGTTTACCACGCGACCTTCAGTCAGCAGCTCGATGGCGGGATCATGGTTACGGCCAGCCATAATCCGATCGATTACAACGGTATGAAGCTTGTCCGTGAGGGGGCAAGGCCGATCAGCGGCGATTCCGGCCTGGGGCGTATTCAGGAACTGGCTGAAGCGGGTGATTTTAATGATGCGGCACAGTGCGGGAATATTGAGCAATGTTCAATTCGAAGTGAATATATTCAGCATCTGCTGGGTTATGTCGAGATAGACAAGCTTAAGCCCCTGAAGGTTGTTGTCAATGCCGGTAACGGATGTGCCGGCCCGGTCATTGATGCCCTGGAAGAGTTTCTGCCGGTCGAATTCATCCGCATCTGTCATGAGCCTGACGGCACATTTCCCAATGGCATCCCCAATCCGCTGCTGCCGGAAAACCGTTCATTGACCCGCGATGCTGTGCTGGAAAACAATGCTGATCTGGGCATCGCCTGGGATGGCGATTTTGACCGTTGCTTTCTCTTCGATGAAAAAGGCGGATTTATTGAGGGCTATTATATTGTCGGCTTGCTTGCCAGGGCTTTTCTGGCCGTACAGCCGGGTGAGAAGATCATCCACGATCCGCGTTTGTCCTGGAATACGGTAGATGTTGTTGAGAGCTCAGGCGGCATTCCCGTTCAAAGTAAAACCGGGCATGCCTTTATCAAGGAGCGAATGCGCGCCGAGAATGCAATCTACGGTGGTGAGATGAGCGCCCACCATTATTTCCGTGATTTTGCCTACTGCGACAGTGGCATGATCCCCTGGCTCAAGGTTGTCGAATTGATGTCGGTTGATGGGAAGCCGTTATCTGCGCTGGTCGATGAAATGATGGCGGCCTATCCGGCCAGTGGTGAGATCAACAGGACAGTCAAAGATTCGTCGGTTGTGCTGGCGGAGGTACAGAAACGTTACCAGTCTGAATCGATTGGAATAGATTTTACCGACGGTTTGAGTCTCGACATGGGACAGTGGCGTTTCAATCTGCGTCAGTCAAACACCGAACCGGTCATTCGCCTGAATGTCGAATCTCGTGGGGATCAGTCATTGATGGAGGGTAAGACGGCGGAGCTGCTGGCGTTTATTGATTCTTTGGGGTGAGTTCTTTTTGTCCACGAAAGACACGAAAAGCCCGAAAATTTGTAGCAAAATCTATTTCGCACAAAGACACAGGGAAGACAACTAACCGGATACCTCTACATTTGATGGGATTAGTATTTTAAGTCTGTTTTTGTCAGTGTGTGTCTGTGGCAAATATCAGGTTCCAGGTTGTCCTTTGTGTCTTGAACGAGCGCAGCGAGAGGGCGCGAGGCTGTAGATTTTTTTCGATATTTTCGTGTCTTTCGTGGACATCGGAATGAAAAAGGCTCCCGAGTTGGGAGCCTTTTTGTTATTCGGAGCTACTGGAATTTAACAATTCGGATGAAATCCTCAGCCTTGAGGCTGGCACCTCCAACCAGAGCGCCGTCGATATCATCCATCGCCATCAGGCCGTCGACGTTGCTCGGTTTGACGCTGCCGCCGTAGAGGATTCTTGTCGCTGCGGCGATCTCCGGGGAGTATAGTCCCTGGATCAGGCCGCGCACGAAGGAATGGGCTTCCTGGGCCTGTTCGTCGCTTGCGGTTACGCCTGTGCCGATAGCCCAGACCGGTTCGTAGGCGATGATGACCCTGTTCATCAGATCCGGGCTGATATCTTTGAGTCCACCAGTGACCTGGTTGGTCAGGACATCAAGCATCTGTCCCGATTCGCGCTCTTCGAGGGTTTCGCCGATACAGAGAATGACCTGAAGGCTTGATTCGAGAGCCTTGTGGACCTTCTGATTGATGAACTCGTCCGATTCCGCCAAAAGCTGTCTGCGTTCAGAATGTCCGAGAATCACATAGTTGCAGCCGCAGTCTTCAAGCATCTCCGGAGATATCTCACCGGTGAAGGCGCCGCTGCCGCTCGGGTAGCAATTCTGGGCTGCGAGCCCGATGTTGCTGGATTTGACAATCTCGGCAACGGAGGAAAGGGCTGTGAAAACAGGAGCGATAATGATCTCGCGATCGGTCACGTCCTTCAGGCCGTCGACCAGTTCCTGAGCCAGTTGTCTGGCTTCGCCAAGTTTTTTATTCAGTTTCCAGTTGCCGGCAATGACTGGTTTGCGCATTGCTTCTCCTTTATTTATCGTTCAGGGCGACAACGCCCGGCAGTGCTTTACCTTCAAGGAATTCCAGGGAGGCACCGCCGCCGGTCGAGATGTGGGTCATCTTGTCCTGCAGGTTCGACTTGTTGACAGCGGCGACAGAGTCACCGCCGCCGATGATCGACAGACAATCGGTTTCCGCCAGCGCTTCAGCAATGGCGAAGGTTCCCTTGGCAAAGGCATCGAATTCGAAGACGCCCATCGGACCGTTCCAGAGTACGGTCTTCGCCGCTCTGATCTTGTCCTGATAGGTTTTGATCGACTCAGGGCCGATATCAAGGCCCATCCCTGTTGCCGGGAACGAACCGTTGATGGCGATCAGGGCAGGGCTGTCTGCGGCAAAGGTTTCCGCGACGTTGTGATCAGATGGGAGCAGGAACTCAACCCCTTTAGCCTTGGCCTTTTCGAGCAGGTCTCTGGCCATAGCCAGGCGGTCTTCCTCAACCAGTGATTTGCCGATCTCGAACCCTTGGGCCTTGAGGAAGGTGTAGGCCATGCCGCCGCCGATCAGGATGGTATCGACCTTTTCGAGCAGGCTTTCAATGACCAGGATTTTGTCGCTGACCTTGGCCCCGCCGATGATGGCGATGAATGGCCGCTGTGGGCTGGCCAGTGCGCTACCGAGATACTGCAGTTCCTTCTGCATCAGGAAACCGGCGACAGCCGGTTTGAGCAGGCGCGCAACCCCTTCGGTCGACGAATGGGCGCGGTGAGCAGTACCGAAGGCATCGTTGACGTAAACTTCAGCCAGTGCAGCAAGCTGCTTGGCAAACGCCGGATCGTTGTCGGTTTCCCCCTTGTGAAATCGGACGTTTTCGAGCAGGAGAACCTCGCCATCTTTCAATGCCGCGGCTTGAGCGGTAACCGCTTCACCGATACAGTCATCGGCCATGCTGACCGACTGGTCCAGCAGTTTGCCAAGGTGTTCGGCGACCGGCTTAAGGCTGTAGGCCGGATCCGGCGCACCTTTCGGACGTCCCAGGTGGGAGGCGAGGATCAGGCGTGCGCCCTGACCGAGCAGATGGCGAATAGTCGGCAGGGCGGCCTGGATACGCGTATCGTCGGTGATCATGCCATCGGCGTTGATCGGGACGTTGAAATCGACACGGCAGAAAACGCGCTTGCCGCTGACACTGATGTCTTCAATAGTTAGCTTGTTGAACATGTACTTGAGCTCCGTTGCTTACTTGCCGGCGATATAGCAGGCCAGGTCAAAGACGCGGTTGGAATAACCCCATTCGTTGTCGTACCAGGAGAGAACCTTGACCATGTTGCCGCCGATGACGTTGGTGCTGTCGGCGTCGAGGGTCGATGAAGCTGGTGAGCCGTTGAAGTCCCTGGAGACCAGCAACAGTTCGGTGTAGTCGAGAACCCCTTTGAGGGTGGTTTCAGAGGCCTTCTTCATGGCGGCGTTGACCTCTTCGATACTGGTTGGTTTTTCTGTTTCGACGACCAGGTCGACCAGCGAGACGTTCGGGGTCGGGACGCGGATCGCCATGCCGTCCAGTTTGCCTTTGAGCTCCGGAATGACCAGTGACATCGCCTTTGCCGCACCGGTGGTGGTCGGGATCATCGAGACCGCGGCAGCACGGGCGCGGCGCAGATCCTTGTGCGGCAGGTCAAGTATGCGCTGATCGTTGGTATAGGAGTGGATCGTGGTCATCATACCGCGGACGATACCGAACTCTTCAAGGAGGACCTTGGCGACCGGGGCCAGGCAGTTGGTGGTACAGGAAGCGTTGGAGATAATCTGATGTTTGGCAGGATCGTAGTCTTTATTGTTGATACCCATGCAGATGGTGATGTCGGCATTTTTGCCCGGGGCACTGATGATGACGCGCTTGGCACCGGCTTCAAGATGGATGGCGGCCTTGTCGCGGTCGGTGAAGATGCCGGTCGACTCGATGACGATATCGATGCCGAGATCTTTCCAGGGGAGCTGAGCCGGGTCGCGCTGGGCAAAAATCTTGACGGCTTTGCCGTTGATGATCAGGTCATCGCCCTTGACTTCGACATCGCCGGGGAAAATGCCGTGAACAGAATCATACTTGAAGAGGTGTCCCAGTGTTTCAACGTCGGTCAGGTCGTTGATGGCAACAACTTCGATTTCCGATGATTGACTTGCTACGCGCATTACATTGCGGCCGATGCGGCCGAATCCATTGATAGCGATTCTGGTAGACATTGATTTCCTCCTGAGTCTGCAATTTTAGAAGTGATTTTTTCAGGCTCTTCGCCCGTGTTCATCTGAACATTATAACCTCATTTGCCAGCGATTCGCAGGGTACATTAAAAAGATTGTTTTGCAAAACTATTTTCCCCCGACTAAGTAGCCATTTCTCTTGCGGTTTTTGTACTTGCAGCAGGGGCGGATTTTAGGTATAAGGTCATCGCTCATCGGGGATGAAAGGATCAGTTCCAAGTGCGGGTATGTTTACTGGCCAGCGGCAGTCGGGGAAATAGCGCGGTTATTGAAGCGGATGGACAGCGCGTTCTGATCGATGCTGGTCTTTCGGCCATTGAAGTTCACCGTCGTCTGCAGTCTATCGACATGTCGGCCGAGCAGCTGGATGCGATTCTGGTCACCCACGAGCATCACGATCATGTCGGCGGAATAGGGCCACTGGCACGCCGCTATCAGCTTCCTGTCTATATCGATCACAAGACCCACACGGCACTGCCGAAGTTGGGTCGAATTGAGGATCTTCGTCTGTTTTCCGCCGGAGATTCTTTTCATTTTCAGGACCTGAAAATTTCATCTTTTTCCACAACGCATGACGCTGTTAATCCTGTCGGGTATTCTATAGAATCAGCCGAAGGAAAAATTGGCTTCGCAACAGATCTGGGGATGCCGACACGGTTGGTGACAGAACATCTGAAACAGTGTAGGGTGCTGGTGCTGGAAGCGAATCATGATGAGCAGATGCTGCAGGACGGGCCATATCCCTGGGAGCTGAAACAGCGCATCCGCGGGCGGCATGGACATCTGTCCAACAACGATACCCGGCGGATGCTGGAAGAGCTCTGCTGGCCCGGGCTCGATGCCCTGTTCCTGGCCCATTTGAGCGAAGAAAACAACTGTCCTGAACTGGCTGGCAGGGTTTTTCGGGAAACCCTCGATGCTTTCGGATTTAACACGACTATCGTGGTCGGTCGTCAGGCTGAAGCGAGCCATTGCTTTCAGTCCGATATGCCATCGGCCTGTTCACTATCACAAACTCTGGAGTAAAAGACTATGGCCTGGAGAATTGTCGTAGGACTGAAACCTCATGTCAAAGACTCTCGCGGCGCGCGCGTACAGCGTGAACTGAAAGAGCACCTGGGGCTGGAGGTTGAGTCTGTACGGACTCTTGACGTCTATACTGTTGATGCCGATCTGACCGATGCGCAGATCGAAGAAGCCGCTGCGGGACCATTCTCGGACCCGGTTATTCAGGATTACACCATCAATAAACCGCTGGCAAAAGACTTCGATATGCTGATTGAAGTCGGTTTCCGTCCGGGGGTCACCGATAATACGGGACGCACAGCCAAAGAGGCGATTCAGTACCAGACCGGCAAGAAGTTTACGGCCAGTGAAGGTGTCTATACCTCAACCCAGTATCTGTTCTGCGGCCTGAAGGACAAAAAGACGGCTGAAATCGTCGCCAGGGATTTTCTCGCTAACGGCCTGATCCAGCGCTGGACTGTTCTGAGTGCCTCTGAACTCGATCCGCAGACCGGTGTGCCGGTGACGGTTCCCAGGGTCGTCAGTGATACGACTCCTGAGGTCAAGGTGATGAATCTCGATATCAGCGACGAAGCGCTGATGGAGATCAGCCGCCAGGGGATGCTCGCCCTGAACCTGGAAGAGATGCTCAAGATCAAGGCCCATGTTGCTGACCCGGCTGTTATTGCCAAGCGCCAGAAGATGGGGCTGGGCGATGCCCTGACCGACGTCGAACTGGAAGCTCTGGCTCAGACCTGGAGCGAGCACTGCAAGCACAAGATCTTCTCCGCTTTAGTTGACTATGAGGATGAGCAGGGGAACAAGCAACAGATCGATTCGTTGTTTAAGACCTATATCGTCGGCGCGACCAAAAAGATTCGTGAGAATCTTGGCGACAATGACTTCTGTCTGTCGGTCTTCAAGGACAACGCCGGTGTCATCGAGTTCAACGCTGACTGGAGCGTGGTTTTCAAGGTCGAGACCCACAACTCACCGAGCGCCCTCGACCCTTACGGCGGCGCTCTGACCGGTATCGTCGGGGTTAACCGTGACGGCGTTGGTACAGGTATGGGTGCCCGTCTGATCTTCAATACCGACGTCTTCTGTTTCGCTTCGCCGTTCTACGACAAGCCGCTGCCACCACGGCTGCTTCATCCGCGCCGCATATTTGAAGGTGTTGTCGAAGGGGTTGAGCACGGCGGTAACAAGAGCGGTATCCCGACCGTCAACGGTTCGATCGTCTTTGACGAGCGCTTCGCCGGCAAGCCGCTGGTTTACTGCGGTACAGCTTCAATCATGCCGCGTAACCTGCATGGTAAACCTTGCCATGAGAAGAAGGTTCAGGTCGGCGATCATATCGTCATGACCGGCGGCCGGATCGGCAAGGACGGCATCCACGGTGCGACCTTCTCATCCGAAGAGTTGCATGAAGGGTCTCCGGTCACCGCTGTCCAGATCGGTGACCCGATCACCCAGCGCAAGATGTTCGATTTTCTCGCTGTCGCCCGGGATCGCGGCCTGTACAGCTCGTTTACCGACAACGGGGCCGGCGGGTTGTCTTCGTCGGTTGGTGAAATGGCTGAAGATACCGGTGGCTTTGAGATGCACCTCGACCGGGCTCCGCTCAAGTACTCTGGCCTGCGCCCCTGGGAAATCCTGATTTCCGAAGCGCAGGAGCGGATGACCTTAGCCGTTCCGCCAGCCAGGCTTGCCGAATTTATCTCCCTGGCCAACGAAATGGATGTCGAGGCGACCGACCTGGGGATCTTTACCGACAGCGGTTATTTCCACTGCCTCTATGAAGGGGAGACGGTTGCTTACCTGGATATGGAATTCCTCCATGCAGGCGTGCCGCAGATGAAACTGCAAGCCAAGTGGGAGCCGCCGCAAGTCAGCGAACCGCAACTGGCTGAGCCGGGCGACTACAGCGTTCAGCTGCAGGCGCTGTTGGCCAGACTCAATATCTGTTCCAAGGAGTCGGTCGTTCGCCGCTATGACCACGAAGTTCAGGCCGGTACCGTTATCAAGCCGCTGATCGGGGTCGCCAACGACGGGCCTTCCGACGCTGCAGTCTTCCGCCCTCTGCTCGACTCTTTCGAAGGGGTGGTCGTCTCCCACGGGATCTGCCCGAACTACAGCGATATCGATACCTATCACATGATGGCCAGCGCTATCGACGAGGGGCTGCGTAACTATGTCGCCGTCGGTGGTAACATCGATCATGTTGCCGGTCTCGACAACTTCTGCTGGTGTGACCCGGTCCTCAGCGAGAAAACTCCTGACGGCCCTTACAAGGCGGCCCAGTTGGTGCGTGCCAACCAGGCACTCTACGATTACTGCGTCGCTTTCGGTGTGCCGCTGATCTCCGGTAAGGATTCGATGAAGAACGATTACCAGATCGGCGACACCAAGATTTCGATACCGCCGACCGTGCTCTTTTCGGTCATCGGCAAGATCGATGACAGCCGCAAGGCGGTCTCTATGGACGCCAAGAAACCGGGTGATCTGGTCTACCTGCTTGGCAAGACCTACGATGAACTGGGCGGTTCCGAGTATTACTCGTCGCGCGGCGAACTCGGCTGCAACGTGCCGAAGGTCGATTCGGCAACGGCGCTGCAGCGCTACCGCACAGTCAATCAGGCTCAGCGCGACGGCTTGCTTGCCTCCTGTCACGACCTGTCCGATGGTGGTCTCGGCGTCGCCGCGGCAGAAACCGCCTTTGCCGGCGGCTACGGCATGCGCATCGAGCTGGCCAAGGTCGATACCGAAGGAACCTTGCGTGCCGATACACTGCTGTTCTCAGAATCGCAGAGCCGTCTGCTGGTGACCGTCCGTCCGGATAATCGTGCTGTGTTCGAGGTCCTGTTTGCCGGCCAAAGCTGTGCGCTGATCGGTGAAATCACCGAAGATCCGACCTTCGTGGTCAATAATGCTCAGGGCGAAGCGATTATCTCGACCCGGATTGAAGATCTGAAAGAGGCGTGGCAAGCGCCGTTGCGGGAGATGTGATATGTCCAAGACAGTAAAAGCGATTGTCATTGCCGGTAACGGCACCAACTGTGAGCGCGAGGTCGCCTACGCCTGCGAGCTGGCCGGTGCCAAGGCCGATATCGTGCATATCGCCGAGCTGCTGGCCGGGCGGGTCAAGCTTGCCGATTACCACTTTCTCAATCTTGCCGGTGGTTTTCTCGACGGCGATGACCTGGGCAGTGCCAAGGCCGGTGCCAACCGCCTGCTTTATGCCTCGGTCGTCGGTGGTCAGTCCCTGGCCGATCAGCTGAAGCAGTTTGTGGCCGACGGCAAGCTGGTTATGGGCGTCTGTAACGGTTTTCAGCTGCTGGTCAAGATGGGCCTGCTGCCTGCTCTGGGCGGTAGTCTGCAGCAAACTTGTACCCTGACACACAACGACGGCGGTCGTTTCGAAGACCGCTGGTGCTGGCTGAAGGTCGATGATGCCTCTCCCTGTGTTTACACCAAGGGGCTCGACAAGCTCTACCTGCCGGTCCGTCACGGCGAAGGAAAATTTGTCGTTGACAGCGAAGAGACCCTCGCAGCGCTTGAAGCTCAGCACATGACCGTCGTCAAGTATGCGACACCAACCGGGGAAATCACCCATGATTACCCGGCCAACCCGAACGGCAGTGTTGCTGCCATCGCAGGGATCTGCGACCCGAGCGGACGGATTTTTGGTCTGATGCCGCACCCGGAAGCCTACATCCACCGTACCCATCATCCGCGCTGGACCCGCGAGGAACTGCCGGAAGAGGGGATGGGGTTGTGGCTCTATCAGAATGCCGTCCGTTTCATTGAAGCTGAACTGCTCTAGGAGTTGATTGTCAATGTTTGATAAATTGCATGAAGAATGTGGCGTTTTTGGTATCTTCGGTCATCCGGAAGCTGCCAACCTGACTTACCTCGGTCTCTATGCCCTGCAGCATCGCGGCCAGGAGAGCTGCGGCATCGTAGCCTCCGACGGCTGTCGCCTGAAATCCCACCTGGGGATGGGGCTGGTGGCCGATGTCTTCAAGAGTGACGACATCTTCGAAGGACTGCCGGGAAAGTCGGCTATCGGTCACGTTCGCTATTCGACAGCCGGCGGTAACGGCCTGCAGAACTGCCAGCCGATCATGGTCAATTATTCCCGTGGCAGTATCGCGGTCGCTCACAACGGCAACTTGGTCAACGCTCAGGAGATCCGCAACGCTCTCGAGCAGACCGGTTCGATCTTTTCGACCACTGCCGATACCGAGACGATCATTCACCTGATCGCGCGCACCCAGTCCGATTCTCTGGTTGAGCGGATTTCCGAATCGCTGAATCAGATCCGCGGTGCCTACAGTCTGGTCTTTCTGACCGAGACCCGTATGGTTGCCGTACGCGATCCTAACGGTTTCCGTCCGTTGAGTCTCGGCAAGGTCGACGGTGCCATCGTCGTCGCCTCCGAGTCCTGCGCTTTCGACCTGATCGAGGCCGAATATATTCGTGAGGTTGAGCCGGGTGAGATGATCGTCGTCGACAAGGACGGCATGAAGTCCTATTTCCCGTTCAGCAAGGAAATTCAGCCGACCCCATGTATCTTCGAATACATCTACTTTGCACGTCCGGACAGCCGCATCTACGACCGCATGGTCTACCCGGTCCGCAAGGAGTTCGGTCGCGAGCTGGCCCGTCAGTTCCCGGTTGACGCCGACCTGGTCATGGCGGTTCCTGACTCAGGTGTGCCGGCGGCGATGGGCTATGCGGAAGAATCCGGCCTGCCGTTCGAACTGGGCCTGATCCGCAACCACTATGTCGGGCGGACCTTTATCGAGCCGCAGCAGTCGATCCGTCACTTCGGTGTCAAGTTGAAGCTCAACCCGGTACGTGAGATCATCCAGGGCAAACGTGTTGTCGTTGTCGATGACTCGATTGTCCGCGGAACGACATCGCGCAAGATCGTCAAGATGATCCGTAATGCCGGCGCCAAAGAGGTTCATGTGCGGATTTCCAGTCCGCCGACCAGTTTTCCCTGCTTCTACGGCATCGACACCCCGTCACGTAAAGAGTTGATTTCGGCATCGCATACGGTTGATGAGATTGCCCGCTATATTACTGCTGATTCGCTTTGCTACCTAGAGAACGAGGGTATGCATCGGGCTGTCCAGCGCTTTGGTGCCGAGAAGGTTTCCTTCTGTGATGCCTGCTTCAGTGGCAAGTATCCGGTGAAATTTCCGCGACTGAAGGATGACAATCAGCTCGGGTTGTTTTGATATTAGATAGTTAGGTTGAAATCTTAAAGTTATTTCGAGGTTTGACATGCAGATTAAAGAAGAACTGAAAGCGATTATCAAGGAACTTTCTTACGAAGAGCGCGAGGTCACTCTGGCCTCGGGACGTAAGAGTAACTTCTATTTCGACGGTAAGCAGACTGCGCTGAACGCGCGTGGCGGCCTGCTGGTTGGTAAAGCCTTCTGGAGTGTTATCAAGGAACTGGGTGTCCAGATCGACGGTGTCGGTGGCCTGACCCTTGGCGCTGATCCTCTGGCGACCGCAACCTCGATTGCTGCGCAACTTGAAGGGCAGGATGTGCATGCCTTTATTATCCGCAAGGAGCCAAAAGGGCACGGTACCGGTCAGTGGCTCGAGGGGCGCAAGAACCTGCCGCCCGGATCCAGGGTTGTCATCGTTGAGGACGTCACCACCACCGGTGGTTCTTCGATGAAGGCTGTCGAGCGTGCCAAGGAAGAAGGGCTCGAAGTCGTCGCCATTGTCACCCTGGTCGATCGCGAAGAGGGGGCACGTGAAGCGATTGAAGGGGCAGGCCAGGTGCTGCGCGCTGTTTTCACCAAGAGTGAAATCGTCGGCGCCTAAGCCGACAAAAGCCTATCTGGATATGTATTAAAAAATGGCCGGCAGAGTTATCTCTGCCGGCCTCAGTTCGTTTCATCTGGTTTTTATCAAAACTCCGGAACACGGAGTTTTTCCGATTCTGCCCATCAGGTGAGCAGGCTCACCGTGGGGCGCGCTGTCAATTGCTGGTGTGATACTACGAAGAGATGAAGGCTGGATAGCGACAATGTAAAAGAGCGTTTTTGCCTCCTTTTGTCGCTCTGGACAAAAGGAGGGCGCCGTCCGGGGGCGCGACACCGGGCCCTTGATTTTTGCCTGTTGGATAATTCATAAAATCAAATTCGCCGGTTCTCGCACCGGCTGGCGACATACTTTTTTGAATCGTCAAAAAAGTATGCAAAAAAGCTCTTCTCTAATACTGACGTAAGTCGTTCATACCGTTCACTAATAGTTCATACCAGCGAAACGGAAAGCGCCCGATGAGGAGCAGGCTCCTCAAACGGGCAACACCGAATTAAAATCAATCAAATTCTGACTTCGCCAGCTCCGTCATTTAACTATATGATTTCTTGCGTCCTGGAATCAGCGTGTCGCTGAGGAAGTTGTCATCATCTTTTTCCAGATAATCGATGGTGTAGTGCAGTCCGCGGCTCTCGTGGCGCTGCAGGGCACTTTCGACAATCAGCTTAGCGACAGTGGTGATGTTGCGCAGTTCGATCAGATCGGAGGTCAACAGGAAGTTCCAGTAATATTCGTCGATTTCATGCTGAACCAGGTTGATGCGGCTTAAGGCCCGCTGCAGGCGTTTGGTCGAGCGGACAATGCCGACATAATTCCACATGCAGCGGCGGATCTCGTCCCAGTTGTGGGCGACGACAACCTCTTCATCGCTGTTGGTCGCTTTACCGCTGTCCCAGATCGGTATCGGCAGGTTTAGCGCCTCGGGTGACGGATCCAGCTCAATTCTGGCCAGGCAGGTCTGGGCGGCCCACTTGGCAAAGACAATTCCTTCGAGCAGACTGTTACTGGCCAGGCGGTTGGCGCCATGCAGGCCGGTGCAGGCAACCTCGCCGATGGCAAACAGGTTGCGGATGTTGGTTTCTCCGTTACTGTCGGTTTTGAGTCCGCCACAGAGATAGTGGGCAGCAGGGACAACCGGGATCGCCTCTTTTGTCATGTCGATGCCAAAGCTCAGGCAGGTCTCGTAGATTGTTGGAAAGTGATCTTTGATGAAATCGGCACCTTTGTGGGTGATGTCGAGGAACATGCAGTCCTCGCCATACTTCTTCATCTCGCTGTCGATCGCCCTGGCTACGATGTCACGCGGAGCGAGATCCTTGAGCTGGTGATACTTGTCCATGAAAGCCTGGCCGTCAGCCCGGCGCAGGATTCCACCTTCACCGCGCACCGCCTCTGAAATCAGGAATGACTTGGCATGTGGGTGAAAGAGGGTTGTCGGGTGGAACTGCATGAACTCCATATTGGCCACATCGGCTCCGGCCCGCCAGCCAATGGCGACGCCGTCTCCGGTTGCGATATCGGGATTGCAGGTAAAGAGATAAACCTTGCCTGCGCCTCCGGTTGCCAGGATGGTGAAGCGGGCACCAAAAGTATCGACCTGGCCAGTCTGTTTGTCCAGGATATAGGCCCCCAGGCAGCGGTTCTGCTCCAGGTTTTTCCTGCGCAGTTTCGCTTCGGTAATCAGGTCGACTGCAATATGGTCTTCATAGAGAGTGATGTTTGGATGAGCAGAAGCCGCTTCAACCAGTGCCCGTTCGATTTCGCGGCCGGTTGCGTCCTTGGCGTGAAGAATCCGCCTGTGGCTGTGACCGCCTTCCCGGGTCAGGGAATATTTATTATCCTCATTGCGGCTGAACTGGACTCCCCAGTCGATCAGGTTGTGAATCGCTTCCGGACCTGCCTTGACAACCTTCTCGACAATCTCCCGGTGGGGGAGGTGGGCTCCGGCGACCATGGTGTCTTCGACATGTGATTCGAAGCTGTCCTCTGCGGAGAAGACCGTGGCGATGCCACCCTGGGCGAGTTGGGTTGCGGTCACGTCGATGTCGCGTTTTGTGATCAGGGCGACGGTGCCCTGGTCGGCGACCTTCAGGGCGTAGGAGAGACCGGCGATGCCGCTGCCGATGACCAAAAAGTCGGTGGAAATCTTCATGGTATGGATATCCTGCTGTATCAACGAGGAAAAATAAGTGGTCGGCATTATCGGTTCCGGATGGCTGAATGTCAAGCAACTGTCGGGAAATGTGCAGACTTGACAGGGATTGGTTCTGGAGTTATAAAACTCTCATGATTAGATCTCTCAAATATAGTATTGTACTTATCGTCATTGTCTTGCTTATGGCCGCTGTCCAGGATCTGTCCGCAGCGATCTATCGCTATATCGATGAGCAGGGGTCTGTTCATTTCACCAACGTGCCAACCTCCAGTAAATTCAAGTATTACATCGGTGAGAAGCAGGATTCAGATAATCTTCCTGTGCCATCGATCGACAGACTGATAGAGGTCAGCGCCCGGCGTTTTCGGCTCGACTCGGCCCTGATCAGGGCGGTTATCAAGGTGGAAAGCGATTTTGATCCCAGTGTTATCTCCAGCAAGGGGGCGAGGGGGTTGATGCAATTGATGCCGGAGACGGCCCGCGAGGTCGGTGTCCTTGATCCTTTTGACCCGTCGGAAGCGATTCACGGAGGATCGAAGTATTTACGCAAAATGCTTGATTCTTTCGATTCAAACCTTGATTATGCTTTGGCTGCTTATAATGCGGGGCCGAATGCTGTGCGTAAATACGGTGGAATTCCACCGTATCAGGAAACACAGAATTATGTTAAAAAGGTTCGGCATTATTTTGATTATTACAGTCGTCAAAAGGATTCAATCTGATGTCCCAGTCAAACCTGCTGAACCTTCCGAATATCCTGACTTTATCGCGTTTGGCCGCAATTCCGGTCGTTGTTCTGCTGCTTCAGTTTGAATCCAAAACAACCTGTCTGTGGGCCGCGGTTATCTTTACCCTGGCAGCCATTACCGATTGGCTTGATGGCTTCCTGGCCAGGCGGATGGGGATCGTCACGGTCCTCGGCAAGTTTCTCGATCCGTTGGCCGATAAACTGATTGTCATGGCGGCGCTGATCATGTTGATTCCTCTCGACCGGGTTCCGGCCTGGGCGGTCTTTGTTATTCTGGCACGAGAAATTACGGTCACCGGAATTCGTTCCATCGCCTCGGCCGAGGGGGTTGTTATTGCGGCGAGTGATCTTGGGAAATATAAGACCACCTTCCAGATGGTTGCAATCATTGCTCTTTTGCTGCATTACCGCTACTACTGGTTCTTTGGGGTCCAGTCGGATCTGCTCTATCCATCTCTGCACAATACCGGGATCTTTCTCTTTTATATCTCGCTGATTCTGACAATCTGGTCGGGGGCTGATTACTTCTTCAAGTTTTTCAAAGTCTTTGCTCGTTAATCAACTTGTTGATTTTATTGAGATTTTAAAACTTGAAAAAAGAATAAATTTTTATTGACACTCTTCGAAGCGTTTTGCTATACATACACCCGCTTCGACGACAGGTCGTTGAGCGGGAATAACTCAGTGGTAGAGTGCAACCTTGCCAAGGTTGAAGTCGCGGGTTCAAATCCCGTTTCCCGCTCCATTTAAATATATCTGTCTCGATCAATCTGGCTGAAAAGCTCCGTAGTGAAATTTAAGCGGGAATAACTCAGTGGTAGAGTGCAACCTTGCCAAGGTTGAAGTCGCGGGTTCAAATCCCGTTTCCCGCTCCATTTCATTACGATCTAGGCTAGATGCTTTTGCGCTAACACTCTGCGGGAATAACTCAGTGGTAGAGTGCAACCTTGCCAAGGTTGAAGTCGCGGGTTCAAATCCCGTTTCCCGCTCCATATTCAAAAAAAGACCAGCCTCAGCTGGTCTTTTTTTGTCGTTTTACTTGTTCCTCGCTTCTTTTTCGTCGGTTAATGTTGCAGCAGTGTGGCATTGCTTCAATTCAAGCTCGATAATCCTGAAAATTTCACTATCCAGTTTCTTTGCATTGACCTGTATTTTGATGATATCACTGATTTCCTCAGGTATCAGGGCCTTTCTGTAGGGTCTGTTCTGGGCCAGCGCCTGGAAGATGTCGGCGAGCATGACAATTCTTGATTCGATACCAATTTCACCGGCGCTCTTCTTGAACGGATAGCCGCTGCCATCGAGTTTTTCATGATGATCTGACGCCCAGCGGGAAATCTCCTCAAGTCCGCCGATCCGGCCCAGAATTCTGTAGGTAATATAACTGTGATGACGCATGGCTGCGAGACTGTCGCCTTCAAGGCTGTTTTTACTCTCGAGGATATCGTCGGCAACATTGAGTTTGCCGAGATCGTGGAGGAGGGCTGCCAGTTCAATTTTGTTGACTGTCTCTTTGTCAAGTTGGCAGCGTGTTGCCAGATAACGCGATAGCCCGGCAACGCCGAACGAGTGTTCAGCGGTGTAGGGGCTTTTGGCATCGACGATTTCGGCGAACAGGCGACCCATGGCAAACAGTTGATTGCTATCCAGTTCTTCAAAGGTGGATGTCGGCGGGCGGAATTGCAGAGATGCCTGCAGGTAGTGATCCTCCTGTGAGATCCAGAACGCTTCCTGGTCAGCAACACTGAGTAGCGCATCAACGAGCTCGGGTGAAAAATAGCTGTTCCTCAGTTTGGCGATTTTGTTGCAGATGGTTTCGCGCGCCGCCAGTCTGCTCGTTCTATTATAATAGGCTGTCAACGCGTCTATGCGGTCGGTCAGAAAGATCAGGTTGCTGATTGTTTTTGTGGAGGGGGCGAGATCGGTTTCGGTCAGATCTTCCCAGCGACTGTGGTGGTGGCGGATGATGTCGACGTAGCGATGCAGGGGCGGAAACTGGCTCAGTCGATTTGCACCGGTGACGCAGTGCTGATTGGACTCGCTCCAGTCGAGCTCATCGACCAGTTTTTTGTGGACTTTGGTTGAGGATACGCCGCAGTCGTGGATCAGCCCGGCCCGGTAGATGAATTTTTGTTGATCCTCTGACACGCCCAGTGCTCTGGCGCATTCTGTCGCCATATAGCCGACTCTTTTGCCATGGTTGAAGTCATCGATGCCTACCAGGTCGAGAGAGTCTGAAAGGGCATAGATGAATTGGTCGTAGTCGATTTTCATTTTTTATCCTGTCCTGATTGTGTCACTCTGTTCTCTGATCAGTCTAGCAGGGATTGGGAAATATGCCTGCTTTGACTTGTTGTTGTCATGAGATTGGGTGGGCGCCAGTCTGCGGTTCGGTTGACAGCCGGGCGTGTCGTTTCCGATGTTTTCTGATATTGTTAGAAGCAGGCCATTTGTTTTCCTCGGGGCTTGCGGATTCGGTTAATAAATGACATTATCTCAGGCCTTGTTTTGTATAGCTCTTCCGGTTCAGGGGTGACAATGCACATTGTACGTGCCACGAGCGCAGGCTTCTGTATGGGGGTCAGTCTTGCGCTGCGCAAGTTGGATGAAAAGATCGCTCAGCAGTCTGATACTGAGAATATCTATATCCTGGGTTCGATTATTCATAATCCCCAGGTTGTCAGTGATTATGCCGCCAAGGGGGTTCGGACGGTGCGGCAACCGGAAGAGATACCGCCGGGTGCAACGGTCGTTGTCCGGGCTCATGGTATTACCCGCCAGGTTGAGGCGGCACTGGTGGAGCGTGGCGTTGAGATCATCGATGCGACCTGTCCCAAGGTGAAGGCTGCCTGCCTGAAGATCGAAAAATGTACCGAGGGCGGACGGATCCTCCTTCTTTATGGTGAGTCTGCCCACCCCGAGGTGAAATGCCTTCTCAGTTACGCTCAGGGGGAGGCTTGCGTGTTTGACAGCCCGGATCAACTGCATGTTGAATCTCTCGATTCAGCTAAAAAATACTGCCTGGCTGCCCAGACAACTCAGGACCGGGCGCTTTTTGAACAGACCGTGGCTCGTTTGCAGGCACGGGATGATCTGGATATGACCATTCAGAATACGATCTGTGATGCGACCCGTAGGCGTCAGGGTGAAGCGGTTGAGCTTGCCAGAGAGGTTGACCTGTTTATTGTTGCAGGAGGATATAACAGCAGTAATACCAGACGCCTGGCCGAGGTCATTGAAGCGCAGGGGACAAAAGCGATTCACGTTGAAACGGCAGCCGAACTGTCTGTCGCTGAGCTGAAGCAGTATCAACGGATCGGTCTGACCGCGGGGGCTTCGACGCCCAAGCAGATTATTGATGAAATCGAGCAGTTATTGAATTCTCTTCAGGGGTAAATCAGTTTGCAGAAAGACGCTGTAAATCTATCAGGCCAGTCGCTGGCCTTCGCTGAAACCTGTTCGGATCCGGACGGGCTTTTCACTAAATTACACCAGATCAACCGTCCGCTTGTGCTAGGTGCCGACTATGCCGACGCCCAGGGGGACAAGAGTGTCGGGGTGGTCCTGCCAGTTCCGTTATCCACATTCGGTGACAGCTCATTTGTCGCGGACCATCGGCTGCGTTACGCTTATGTCGGTGGCTCCATGGCCAAGGGGATCAGCTCGGTTGCCTTGGTCAGTGCCCTGGGCCGAGCCGGTATGCTCGGTTTCTTCGGCTCTGCCGGACTGAGTCTTGAGCAGGTAGAAGGTGCGCTGGATCAGTTGCAGCAGGAGCCTGATATGCCGTTTGGCTGTAACCTGATTCACAGCCCGACAGAGCCTGAACTCGAGCGCTCGCTGGTCGATCTTTATCTGCGCCGGGGTGTGCGCCTGCTTGAAGCTTCAGCTTTTCTGGCCCTGACCCTGCCGGTCGTGCGCTTCCGGACTCAGGGTATCTATCGCGATACGCAGGGGCAGGTTGTTACGCCGAACCGCCTGATCGCCAAGGTTTCGCGTGAGGAGGTCGCCGCCCAGTTTTTTGCGCCGCCGCCGGAAAAGATGCTGCGTGAACTGGTTACGCAGGGTGATCTGAGCGAAGATCAGGCGCTTATGGCCGCAGAGATTCCGATGGCGCAGGACGTAACGGCAGAAGCTGATTCGGGTGGACATACCGACAATCGACCGGCTCTGGCTCTGTTGCCGACTCTGCTGGCCCAGAAAGAGCAGTTCCAGAAAAAGTACAACTATCGCCAGCGCCTGCGCGTCGGCCTCGGTGGCGGGATCGCCACTCCCTCTGCGGCACTGGCTGCCTTTACAATGGGTGCTGCCTACCTGGTGACCGGCACGGTCAATCAGGCCTGCGTCGAATCAGGCACCTGTGACGATGTGCGCAAACTGCTCGCTGAAACCCGCCAGGCCGACATTACCATGGCTCCATCGGGCGATATGTTTGAACTGGGGGTCAAGGTCCAGGTGGTCAAGCGCGGTACCATGTTTGCGGTCCGCGCCCATAAACTGTATGAGCTTTACCGGACCTATGGCGGTATCGACAGTCTGCCCGCCGATGAACGCGCCAAGCTCGAAAAGACCTTTTTCATGGCCCCTCTGGAAGAAATCTGGCAACAGACCAAAGGCTATTTCAATATTCGCGATCCGCGTCAGGTCGTCAAGGCCGAGTCCGATCCGAAATACAAAATGGCCCTGGTCTTTCGCTGGTACCTTGGTCAGTCGCCGGTCTGGGCCAACAGCGGCAATCCTGAGCGCAAAATCGATTATCAGATCTGGTGCGGACCCGCCATGGGCGCCTTCAATGAATGGGCGCGCGGCAGTTTTCTCGAAGATCCGGCTCAGCGCCGTGTTGTGACGGTCGCCTATAATATCCTCTATGGTGCTGCGGTTATGCAGCGTGCCAACCAACTGAAAATGCAGGGCGGGCGGGCTGCCAGCTCTTTTGCGGTTTCGCCATTGCCGCTTGAGCAGATTGAGGAGTTTCTGAAATGACAAAGTCCATGCAGCAACGAAACGAAACCGTGCCGAATGTCCCGCTGGCGATCGTCGGGATAGGTTGTATCTTTCCTCAGGCGGATAACCCGGGCGCTTTCTGGACCAATATCAAAACCGGTGTCGACTGTATCAGCGAAGTCCCTGAAACCCACTGGAAGGCGAGTGACTATTACGACAGTGATCCGAAGTGCCCGGATCACGTCTACGCCAAGATGGGCGGTTTCCTGTCGCCGGTCAAATTCAACCCGATGGATTACGGTATCCTGCCGAACGCCCTGGAGGCGATTGATACCTCACAACTGCTCGGCCTGCTGGCCGTCGAACAGGCGCTCAGGGATGCCGGCTATACGGCCGAACGCGAATTCGACCGCGACCAGGTCAGCGTCATCCTCGGTGTCACCGGCACCCTGGAACTGGTCATTCCGCTCGGGGCACGGCTCAGCCATCCCAAGTGGCGCGAAGCTTTAGAGGACGCCGGGGTCGATGAAGAGCTGGTCACGGATATCATGCAGCGGCTTAGTGATTCCTACGTGCCCTGGCAGGAAAACTCGTTCCCCGGGTTGCTCGGCAACGTCGTCGCCGGGCGGATCAGCAAGCATTTCAATTTCGGCGGTACCAACTGTGTCGTCGACGCCGCCTGCGGCAGTTCGCTCAGCGCGATCAATCTGGCGGCCCTTGAGCTCTCCTCCGGCAAGGCCGATATGGTCGTCACCGGCGGCATTGACACCTTCAACGACGTCTTCATGTATACCTGTTTCAGTAAGACTCCGGCGCTTTCCCCTTCGGGGCATGCGAGGCCTTACGCCGATAACGCCGACGGGACGACCCTTGGTGAAGGGCTCGGCGTGGTGGTCCTCAAGCGTCTGGCCGATGCCGAGCGGGATGGCGACAAAATCTACGCGGTCATCAAGGGGATCGGGTCGTCGAGTGACGGACGCGGTGGAGCGATCTATGAACCGAATGCCAACGGCCAGACCAAGGCCCTGCGGCGTGCCTATCAGCAAGCCGGGATTGAGCCGGATTCGGTCGAGCTGATAGAAGGACACGGTACCGGGACCAGGGTCGGCGATGCCATCGAGGTCTCCGCCCTCAAGCAGGTGTTCGGCGCGGCCGACAAACCATGGTGTGCTCTGGGCTCGGTCAAATCGCAGATCGGCCATACCAAGGCCGCTGCCGGCTCGGCTGGCATCATCAAAGCGGCCTTGGCGCTCTATCACAAGGTGTTGCCGCAGTCGATCAAGGCCGAGCAGCCACAGCAGATCCTGCTCGATGCCGGCTCTCCATTTTACCTGAACAGCAAGACCCGCCCCTGGCTCTCCAGAACCGGTCAGCCGCGCCGCGCCGGCGTCAGTGCGCTCGGTTTCGGCGGGAGTAACTTTCATTGCCTGCTCGAAGAGTATCGTGCCGAGAAGCTGGCCGTTGATTGGAACGCTGCCGTTCAGATCCTGCCGCTGTGCTGGAGCGATGCGGAAACGCTCGATGCCCAGCTTGGTTCTCTTGAGCAGGTGTCCGACTGGCACGGCCTGCGGTGCTTTGCCGCCGCTCAGCGGCAAGTTTTTTTGACAGATGCGGACAAGCGGCTGGTCGCGGTCGTCGAGAAGCATTCCTTCTCTGCTGCTGATTTGGCTGAAAAACTCAGACGTCTCTGCGCGCAGGCCGGAGAGAAAGACTATCTGGAGGCGCCGGAAGGCCTCTATTTTTCACAAAGCAAAATCGATGGTGAGCTCGCTTTCCTGTTCCCCGGCCAGGGGACTCAGTATCCGGATATGCTCGCTGATCTGGTCGTACAGTTTCCCGAATTCTTCACAACTCTGGTTCACTTTGACGGCCAGTTCGCCGCTTTGACAGAACAGTGTTCAGGTCGTTTCGCCGATCTTATCTACCCGCCGCCGCGCTTCAGCGGTGAAGAGAGAACCCGGGACAATGAGGCGCTGCGCCAAACCGAAAATGCCCAGCCGGCGATCGGTACTGTCAGTTATGCTGCTACCCAGGTCCTGCAGCGTTTCGGGGTTGTCCCCCAGGCTGTAGCCGGGCACAGCTACGGCGAGCTGGTTGCTCTTGCCTGCGCAGGCGTGATGAGCGCCGAACAGCTGTTTGAGCTTTCCCGGCTGCGCGGCGAAGCGATGGCCGCAGGAGAGGGCGATCGCGGGAGCATGCTGGCCGTATCTGCGCCGCTTGAAACAATCGAAAGCTTCCTGCGCGGCTCAGGGCTCAAGCTGGTGCTGGCCAATCGCAATACCCCGACTCAGGGAGTCCTTTCCGGCGCATCGGATGAGATCGAAAAGGCCGCTCAACGACTCAGCGGCGAGGGGATCACGACAACCCGTCTGAACGTTGCAGCAGCATTTCACAGCGAACTCGTCGCTTCGGCCATTGTTCCGCTTTCCAAACGTCTGGGTGAAATGAAGCTGGCTGCCCCGCAGTTGAAGGTTTACGCCAATACGACCGGTGTGCAGTACCCTTACGGCGAAGAGAACATTAAACAGCTGCTCGCCCAGCAGTTGGCCCGGCCGGTAAACTTTGTCGCTGAAATCGAGAACCTTTACCGTCAGGGAGCGCGGGTCTTTGTCGAAGTCGGTCCCGGCGCGCGTCTGTCATCGATGGTCAAGGCGATCCTGGGCAAGCAGTCCTACCATGCACTGGCCCTTGATTCATCCGCAGGTAAACGTTCGGGGATCGTGGATCTGGCGCGGTTGCTGGCTCAGTGTGCAGCCCTTGGTCTGCCGCTGACCCTGTCAGCCTGGGATGCCGATTTCGCTTTACCCGCAGAACCCGAGAAGAAGGGGGGGCTGGTCGTTGAGCTGACCGGCGCCAATCAGTTCAGGAAAAAAGAAAAACGCCCACCATTAGTCAGAAAGAAGGCTCCTGTGTCGCAACAGAACACGGATATCGATAGACGAGTTCAGACTGCCGCCGAAACGGCACAACCCCAGACGCAGCGTCCTGCTCCGCACGATCTGCACCAGGCCCTGCAGGTAACCCAGCAGAGCCTGGCGACATTACAGAACCTGCAGGCCCAGACGGCCAGACTGCATCAGCAGTTTCTCGAAGGGCAGCAGGCGGCAACCCGGACCTTTATGCGCCTGATCGAGCAGCAGAATGCGCTGCTCAATGGACAGCCGTTGGCTGTCGCACCTGTTGTTGCTCAGCAGACTACAGTTTTACCGCAAAGCGTTCAGGCTCCCGTTGCCGTTGCACCGGTTCAAGCGACTCCAGTCGCCGCTCCAGCTGTCCCGCAACCACAGCAACCGCGTGTTGATCCTGTCCCGGTTCAGATTGCGTCGCCACAAGAAAGCAGCACCGGTCAGCAGATAGCTCCGACCCTGCTGGCGATCGTTGCGGAAAAGACCGGCTATCCGGCTGAGATGCTCGAACTTGAGATGAACCTCGATTCCGATCTGGGGATCGATTCGATCAAGCGGGTCGAGATCCTTTCCGCCCTGCAGGAGGCCCTGCCGGGAAGTGCTTCGATCAGCCCTGATGATCTTGGCCGTCTGCAGACGCTCGGCGAGATCGTTGCCTACCTGGGTAACAATTCAGACGCGTCAGTGACTGCTGCGCCGGCTTCAGCTGCGGCGTCCAACCTGGCCGCGTCAGAAGTTGAACAGACCCTGCTCAAGGTTGTCGCTGAAAAAACCGGATATCCGGTCGGGATGCTTGAGCTTGAGATGAACCTCGATTCCGACCTGGGCATCGATTCGATCAAGCGGGTCGAGATCCTTTCCGCCCTGCAGGAGGCCCTGCCGCAGCTCCCTGCCGTCAAGCCGGAGGACTTGGGTGTTTTGCAGACCCTTGGCCAGATTGTCGCACATCTTCTGGCTCAGGCTGGTGGCGTCACGACAGCCGTTAGCGCAGTGGCACCGGTCGTCGCTGTATCGATCCCGGTAGCCTCAACCCTGCTTGCTGTCGTTGCTGACAAGACCGGCTACCCGATCGATATGCTCGAGCTCGATATGGCGCTCGACAGCGATCTGGGGATCGATTCGATCAAGCGGGTGGAGATTCTCTCTGCTCTGCAGGAGGCCTTGCCGGAACTGCCGGCGGTCAAACCTGAAGATCTCGCTGTGCTGCAGACCTTGAAACAGATCGTTGAACATCTGGAACAGGGGTCCGTTTCAACAGTCGAGAGCCCCGCCGTCGCGGTTAAGTCAGATAGGCTGGATCAGAACCTGGTGGCCAACACCCTGCTGACGGTTATCGCCGACAAGACCGGCTATCCGGTCGAGATGCTGGAACTCGGCATGAGCCTCGACAGCGATCTGGGGATCGACTCGATCAAGCGGGTTGAGATCCTCTCCGCACTGCAGGAGCAGTTGCCCACAGCTCCAGCGATCAAGCCGGAACATCTGGGAACCCTGCAGACGGTCAAGCAGATTGTGGAATTTCTGACGACGCTCAGCGGTGGCGACAGCTCCGTCCCACTGGTTATTGATGATGCGCCACCTGCGGCTGCCGGGATAGTGCGGCAGGTGCCTGAAACTGTTCCATTGGCTCAACAGCGCGCCGCTTTTGACTTTCAGGCGAGTCCGGGTAAAGAGGTCTGGATCAGCGACGACGGCTCGAAATTGGTTGATGCTGTGTGTCAGAGGTTTATCTCTAAACAGTTGATTCCACGGCGTATCGATATCGCCAAAGTTGCCGACATGTCGCCCGGGGTTCAGGTCGCCGGCCTGGTCATTCTGGCGCCGTTAAAGGGGACCAGCGATACCTATCTGCGCGATTCGTTCCTCGCCTTCAAGCGGCTGGCTGAGGCCCTCAACAAGGCGGCCATCAGCGGCAGCGGCTTTTTTGTCACCGTCTCGCGGCTGAACGGTCACTTCGGCCTCAATAGCGGCGCAGCGATCAAGGATCCGCTGTCAGGTGGCCTGGCAGGTCTGGTCAAAACCGCTGCCCTAGAATACCCGGCTCTCCATTGCAAGTCGATCGATCTGGCTTCCGAACTGGAGATCGAGGCAACGGCAGCTGCCCTGGTTGATGAAATCTTCACCGAGGCACCTCTGGAAGTCGCTATCAATGGCAGGGGGCGGGTCGCTCTCGAATTGAAAACAGTCTCTTTGCCAGAGATGGAAACAGCGGTTCCTCTTGTTGAGGGGGATCTGGTTGTCGTCAGTGGCGGCGCGCGCGGTGTAACCGCCGAGGTCGCAGTCGCCTTGGCGCGGAGCACCAAGGCGACCCTGCTGCTGCTCGGGCGTAGTGAAGAGCCGCAGGATGAAGCGGCCTGGCTGCAGGGCTTGAGCGATGAGCAACAGATCAAAAAGGCGATCCTCGCTCATGCGCAAGCAGTTTTGAAACCGGTCGAGGTCGAACGTGAATACCGGAGGATCTGTGCCAACCGGGAGATCAGGGCGACCCTTGAGCGGATCCTCAAGGCCGGCGGGCGCGCCATCTACCGCTGTGCCGATCTGCGCGATGCTGCAGGGCTGAAGACGGTCGTTGGCAGTTGTGTCGCCCAGCATGGCCAGGTCAAGGGTTTGATTCATGGTGCCGGGGTGCTTGCCGATAAACTGATCCGTGAAAAGACCGCCGACCAGTTTGAAAAGGTCTATGCGACCAAGATTAACGGCTTCCGTAACCTCTATGCATCTGTTGATCCGGCTCAGCTCAAGATTCTGGTGATGTTTTCATCCTCGACCGGGCGCTTCGGGCGCATTGGTCAGGTCGATTATGCGGTTGCCAATGAGGTGCTCAACAAGATCGCCCTGCAGCAGGCCCGGCTCAATCCTGGCTGCCGTGTGGTCTCGCCGAACTGGGGACCGTGGGATGGCGGTATGGTCAACGCTGGCCTGAAAAAGGTCTTCGCCAGTGAGGGGATCGAGGTGATCGATCTGCTGGCCGGATCGTCATACCTGATGCAGGAACTGTCGACACCGTCCGGAGGGGCGGTTGAGGTCGTCATTCTGGGTGGCAAAGATCAGGAAGACGCAGTTGTTGAGGAGACCAGTCAGAATGTCTATATCTCCAAGGCCTTTGACCTCGATCTGAGTGTTGCCCGCTTTCCGTTTCTGAAATCCCATGTTATCGGCGGCAAAGCGGTGTTGCCGGTGGCGATGATGGTCGAATGGATGGCCCACGCCGCCCTGCACAACAACCCGGGTCTCAAGTTTCAGGGCTTTAACGACCTGCGCGTGTTGAACGGTGTGAAGCTGGACGCAGAGAGCAGCTATGGGCTGCAGCTTTTGACCGGTAAGGCGATCAAGAGTGACGGTGTTCATGTCGTTCCTGTTGAAATCTCAGGTGTCGATGCTCAGGGTCGCCCTGTCGCCCATGCCCGGGCACGCATCCTGCTCGGCAGCAGGCTGCCCGAGGCCCCGGCCCTGGCACAGCAGGCTGTGCTCAAACCATGGAACCATGACCCCGCGACGCTCTACACCGACAACCGGCTGTTCCACGGTCGCGACTTCTTCGGTCTCAAGCAGGTGACCGGTTGCGCGCCCGAAGGGATTCAGGCCCGTGCGCTACATGCACCCTCACCATCGGACTGGATGACTGAGCCGCTGCGTGGCAGCTGGTTTGCCGATCCGCTGGTTCTCGACAGCAGCTTCCAGCTGCTCATCCTCTGGAGTTTCGAGCAGTATCAGGCCGGCTCGCTGCCGGTGGCCGCCGGACGTTATCGCCAATACCGCGCCTTTGGCACGGAGGACGAGGTCGAAATCCGGGTTTCTGTCGTCGAGCGGTCCGGGAGTCTGGCCAAGGCACGTATCGAGTTCGTCGATATGAAAGACGGCAGCCTGATCGCCAGAATCGATGACTATGAATGTGTCATCGACGGCTCGTTGAACCAGACCTTCCTGCGCAACTCACTGGCCGGAGGCCACTGATATGGCAAAACATCAGGCGGTTGCCATTGTCGCCATCGGTGCTGAATTTCCCGGTGCCGACAGCCTGGCCCGGTTTTGGGAGAATGTCAGCTCCGGTCATTGTGCCGCCAGTGAACCGCCAGAGGGGCGCTGGCTGCTCGATGTCGATGAAGTCTATGCCCCGGAAGTGGGGAAAGCCGATCATGTCTATTCGCGCAAGGCCTGTTTCCTGGCCGATGAAGTGGACAAGCGTGCCATCCCGGGACTTGAACTCGATGCTGATTTTCTTGAAGCGCTCGATCCGATGTTCCGTCTGCTCTTGCGCGTCGGGCATCAGACCTTGAAGGATGCCAGGAGTAAGCCCTTTGAACGGAGCAGGGCGGGGATCATCATTGGTAACCTGGCGCTGCCGAGTGAAAAGTCTTCGGCCCTGGCCCGGGAGTTTCTTGGCAAAACCTTCAGCGAGAAACTGGCGGATGTACCGCCAGCCTGGCCGGAGGCTGCAACCCATCCGCTCAATCACTTTGTTGCCGGCCTGCCGGCCGGTCTGCTGGCCAAGACGCTCGGCTTTCACGGGAGCTGTTTTACCCTTGATGCTGCCTGCGCCTCTTCCCTCTATGCGGTGAAGCTGGCCTGTGACGAACTGCTCAGTGGCCGGGCGGACGCTATGCTCGCCGGCGGCCTGTCGCGCCCCGATTCCCTCTATACCCAGATGGGCTTTTCCCAGCTCAGAGCGTTGTCACCTGATGGCGTCTGTTCTCCCTTCGATGCCAAGGGGAACGGCCTGGTCGTTGGTGAAGGCTGCGGGCTGGTACTGCTGAAGCGTCTCGAGGATGCACTACGCGACGGTGATCAGATCTATGCTGTCATTCGCGGAGCCGGGCTCTCCAACGATCGCAGCGGCAACCTGTTGGCACCGTCCAGTGAAGGGCAGCTGCGCGCGATGCAGTCCGCCTACCGCGAAGCCGGCTGGACTCCGGATAGCGTCGATCATATCGAATGTCACGCTACCGGAACACCGGTCGGTGATGCCGTTGAGTTTGCCAGCTTGCGTCAGCTCTGGCACGGTCACAAGGGGCACTGTGTGCTCGGCTCGGTCAAGGCCAATATCGGCCATCTGTTGACCGCGGCGGGTTCTGCCGCTCTGATCAAGACGTTGCTGGCGCTGAAGCACAAAACCCTGCCACAGATGGCCAATTTTTCCTCACCGGCAGCCGATGTCGAACTTGAAAACAGTCCGTTCCGCATCCTTTCTCAGTCTCAGCCCTGGGAACGGCGCAGGCCGGATACGCCACGGCGCGCCGCGGTCAGTGCCTTCGGCTTTGGCGGGATCAATGCTCACCTGCTGCTCGAAGAATGGATGCCGGAAAAAACGCAAAAGGGGACAGTGCGCCACCATCCGGCTTTTCAGCCAAAGCCAAAGCCGCTGGCGATTGTCGGCATGGCCGTCCAGCTTGGTGGCGTTGACAGCCTGGGCGAACTGGAAGAGCGGCTCATGCAGCGCCGCACTTCGACAACACAACCGCCTGATAACTGGTGGGGGGCGGAGAACAGCTCCTGGTTAAAGGCTCTGGGGTACTCTGCTGCTGACTTTGCAGGTTACCGGATATCTGAGGTCAGCGCCCAGCCCGGGGAGTTCCGTATTCCGCCCAACGAGGTCGGTGAGATCCTGCCGCGCCAGCTGCTGATGCTGAAGGTTGCCGCCAATGCCCTCAAGGATGCCGGAATCGATAAAGACGATCATCCGTTCACCGGTGTCTATATCGGCTGTGGGATCGATCTCAATGCGACCAATTTCAGCTTTCGCTGGGGTTTGAGCAGATATGCCAGAGACTGGGCCGGGCAGTTCGGATTTACTCAGAACGCTGCCGATTTTCAGTCCTGGCTTGAAGAATTGCGTGATCAGGCCGGTCCGCCACTGACGGCCAACCGGACGATGGGTGCCCTGGGCAGCACGGTCGCCAGCCGGATCGCCAAGGAATTTCATATCGGTGGACCCAGTTTCACCCTGTCGAGCGAGGAGAACTCAGGCCTCAAGGCGCTTGAGACCGCTTTTCATGCCTTGCAGTCGGAGTCGATCAACCGGGCCCTGGTCGGTTCTGTAGAACTGGCCGGTGAACTGCGCGCCGCCCTTTGCCGTCAACAGCTGATCAAGGACAAGAATGAGGTTCCGGTCGGTGAAGGGGCTGTCGCACTGGTTCTGAAGCGGCTCGATGACGCCCGGCGTGATGGTGACCGCATCTATGCTCTGCTCGACAACGTGGCATCGGCCAACGCCGGAGATCCGTTGCAGGTGACTCCGGTCGCTGATGCGTTGAACCTGTCTCTTGAGCGGACCCTGCGCGGCTTGCCGGCAGGGACTGCTGTCTCTCACGTCGAACTGGCGTCGGCCAATAGTGGCAGCGCCAGAGAGCTTGAACTTGTAGAGCTCAAAGAAAAGCTGGCTACGCCGTTTCATCTGGGCTGGATCTCCGCAGCGACAGGTTATGCCGGTGCGGTCAGCGGCCTTGCCGCCGTGGTCAAGTCGGCGCTGATGCTCAAGGCGAAAAGGTTGTTGCCGAGCGAATCTGAACATTTGCAGCATCTTGCAGATGAGCAGACCTTTACCAGCTCGGTCGCCCAGTACTGGCTGACCAACAAGGTGCAGGTGCGCCGGGCACTGGTTGGCTCTCTGGGGAGTGAGGGGAGCTGTTCGCATGCTCTGCTGAGTGAAGATCCTCAAGGATCGGTAGATTCGGCGTTTTTCAAGAGCCCGGAACAGCTGTTTGTCTTCAAAGCAGAAAATGTCGCGGGGCTGCAGGACGGGCTTGGTGCGCTGCGCCAGCTTTTGACAGCGTCTGTCGGGCAATCGTTGCAGACGCTCGCAAGCCGCTGGTATCGTCAGCGTTCTGCTGATCGTGATGAGCTGCCGGTCCGGCTCAGTCTGATTGCCAGCGATGCCGGAATGCTTGCGGAGCAGCTCGATTTTGTCGAAATGCGTTTAAGTCAGCAGCCATCAGCGCCAATCGGTTTTGGCCAGGACAGGCAACTGCGTCCGGCCCTCAAGGAGCGGGTTTTTTACGCCCCTGAGGCGCTGGCCGATAAAGGTAAGCTTGCCTTTATCTTTCCCGGTTCCGGCAATCACTATGCGGAGATGGGGAGTGAGCTTTCGGCACTGTGGCCTGGGGTTTATGCCCGCCAGGAGCTCGAGAACCGGCGGCTGGCCGATCAGTACCTGCCCTGGCTGCTGCGCCGTGAACAGTTGGACGGCTCGCTGGAGGACAACCATAACGCGCTGGTGATCTCCCACGTGGCGCTCTGTACGGCGCTCTCGGACCTGGTGCGTTCCTTCGGTATCGAACCGCGCCTGGTCAGCGGTTACAGCCTGGGGGAATCCTCGGGCCTGTTCGCCACAAGAGCCTGGCGTGATCGCGATGCCATGTTGCAGAGACTTGAGAGCTCGCGGCTGTTTGTCGACGAACTGGGTGGGCCTTGCAAGGCGGCCAGACGGATCTGGAACCTGCCCAAGGAGATAGCGATCGACTGGCATCTGGGCATTGTCAACCTGCCCGAGGCAAAGGTGCGCGAAGCCCTGCAGGGGAAGGAGCAGGTCTATCTGCTGATCGTCAACAGCTACCGTGAGGTGGTGATCGGCGGCAACCGGTCGCAGGTCGAAGCACTGGTCGGCGAGCTGGGCTGTCATTTCATTCCGCTGACCGGGGTAACGACCGTGCATTGCGAGGTGGTCAACGCCGTGGCCGATGCCTACCGTTCGTTGCACATGTTCCAGGTCTATCCGCCCCAGGGGATCGACTACTACAGTTGCGCTCTCGGCAAGAAGTATCCGTTGACCAGCAGCCATGCCGCCGACGTGATTCTTGCTCAGGCTCAGAACAGCATCGACTATCCCCGCGTCGTTGAAAAGCTCTATGCCGATGGGGCGCGGATCTTTATTGAAGTGGGGCCCGGTAATTCCTGTTCACGGATGATCGATAGCATTCTTGAGGGGCGTGAGCATCTGGCCGTGTCAACCTGCGTGCAGGGGCAGGACGCAGCTCTGCAGATTCTTGCTCTGCTGGGTCGCTGTTTCGCTCAAGGGGTCAAGCTGCAACTGGACTCTCTTTTCTGCGACGAAACGGAATCAGAACAGCTTGTCCAGAGTGATGAGCCGGTCGGTAAAATCACCCTGATAACCGGTGGAAAAGCATTTCTTTTGAATAGGCTTGCGGGTAAAAATAAGAGCGTAAAAACGGCTGTTAAGGAGACTGATATTCAACCATCGGTTGAAGCTTTTCGGGTTCCGTCTGCTGAGCAGCCTGTTCCCGCGCAAGTTTCTCCACTGGCTGCTGCCTCAGGTGACGTGAACAGCCCTGTTCAGCTGTTTGTTCATTACGAAAATCTGCTGAATCAGCAGGCTCATGCGCATGAAACCTACCTCAATTTCTCGCGTCAGCTTGAAACGGCGGTTGAGAAGAATATCGCCCTGCAGATGCAGCTGCTCCGGCAGATGCAGCAGCAGGGCGTCGCTATTGCTGTCGACCAGCCTCTAGCTGCAACTTCTGTTCAGGTGCCTGTTCAGCAGAAGCCCCAGGTCGTTTTTGACCGTGCCATGTGTCTTGAGTTTGCCACAGGGTCGGTTGCCAGGATGCTCGGCCCCGAGTTCGCCGAGGTCGACAGCTATCCGACCCGCGTACGCCTGCCGGATGAGCCGCTGATGCTGGTCGACCGGATTGTCGCCCTCGAAGGGGAAGCCAGGTCGCTGAGTCACGGCCGGGTGGTCACAGAGCACGATGTCACTGCGGATCGCTGGTATCTTGACGGTGGGCGGATTCCGACCTGCGTTGCCGTCGAAGCGGGACAGGCTGATCTGTTCCTTTCCGGTTATCTGGGAATCGACTTTATCAGCAAAGGCAAAGCAGTTTACCGCCTGCTCGATGCCGTGGTGACGTTCCATCGCAGTCTGCCGGTGCCGGGGGACGTGATCCGTTATGATATCAAAATCGAACGCTTCTTCCGTCAGGATCAGACCTATCTGTTCAAGTTCAATTTTGAGGGGACTGTCAACGGTGAACCGCTGTTGTCGATGCGTGACGGTTGTGCCGGGTTCTTTACGGCGGAAGAACTGGCAGCCGGTAAGGGAATCGTCCACACCAGGCTCGATCTGCTGCCGCAGCCGGGCAAGTTGCCTGACGACTGGCGCGAGCCGGTGGTCCTGAAAGAGGAGAGCTATTCCGCCGCCCAGATCGATGCGCTCTACCGGGGCGAGCTGGCGACCTGTTTCGGTGCTCCTTTTGATCGTTTGCCACTGCAGCGTCCTTACACGCTGCCGGGGGGCAAACTCAAGCTCGTTGATCGGGTGACGAAGCTCGATCCGCGTGGCGGGCGCTACGGGCTGGGGCAGATCCGTGCCGAGATGGATATCGATCCAGGCGACTGGTTCCTGACCTGTCATTTCGTCGATGACCGGGTCATGCCGGGGACCCTGATGTACGAATGCTGCATGCATACCCTGCGCATCTTCCTGCTGCGGCTCGGTTGGGTCGGGGAAGAGGGGACAACCTGGTGCGAACCGGTTCCCGGGGTGGCCAGCGGGTTGAAGTGCCGAGGCCAGGTTACCGAGGAGACGAAGACGGTTACTTACCAGGTCAGTATCAAGGAACTGGGCTACCGGCCGGAACCTTACGCCATTGTCGATGCCCTGATGTACGCTGATGGCAAGGCGATCGTCGAGATCCCTTCGATGTCGGTGCAGCTGGCCGGACTCAATCGTGACATGATCGACGCCCTGTGGGGCCCACTCCCTACTGCGCAAACAGTGCCGGCCAAACAGGTCCTTTATGACCGCGACAGGATCACGGCTTTTGCCATCGGCGACCCGTCCTACGCCTTTGGCGAGAAGTACCGCATCTTCGACAAACAGCGGCGTATTGCCCGCCTGCCTGGTCCGCCATTTCAGTTTATCGACCGGATTGTCGCTGTAAGCGGCGAACCCTGGCTGCTTAAGGCCGGGGCGACTGTTGAGGCGGAGTACGATGTGCCGGCCGCTGGCTGGTATTTTGCTGCGGGTGGTCAGTCGACCATGCCTTTTGCCGTATTACTCGAAATCGGTCTGCAGCCCTGCGGGTGGCTTGCGGCCTACCTGGGTTCGGCGCTGACCAGCGAGATCGATCTGTCGTTCCGTAATCTGGACGGTCATGCCGTGCAGCACCGACCAGTCACTGCAGAGAGCGGAACCCTGACCATCAAGGTGACGATGACCCGGGTCTCGAGCAGTGCCGGCATGATCATTCAGAACTATGATTTTGCTGTGTACGACAGTGCAGGGTTGGTTTATAGCGGCGATACCGTGTTCGGCTTCTTTTCGCAGGCTTCGCTGGCCCAGCAGGTCGGTGTCCGCGGTGCAGCACTTTATCAACCGAGTGCCGAGGAAAACGCACGGGCGCAAAGTTTCGCCTATCCGCAAGGCGTGCCTTATCCGGAGCAGCAGCTGCGCATGGTCGATCAGATCGATCATTATGACCCCTTTGGCGGTAGCCACGGTCTTGGTTTCATCCGTGGCCTGAAACAGGTCGATCCCGAGGAGTGGTTCTTCAAGGCCCACTTCTATCAGGATCCGGTCTGTCCGGGTTCGTTGGGGCTGGAATCCTATCTGCAGTTGCTCAAGGTCTTTGCCGCCAGACGTTGGGGAGCGGATCAGTCCAGCCAGTTTGAAACCGTCGCTATCGATGTCAAGCACTGCTGGAACTACCGCGGCCAGATCGTTCCGAGCAATGATCAGGTTGTCATTGAGGCGACGATCACGGCTATCGACGATGAGCAGCGGCTGATCCGGGCCGACGGTTACCTGGCAGTCGACGGCAAGGTCATCTATCAGCTGAAGGATTTCAGTCTGAGGCTGGATTAGCTGGTTTTCATCCTGAGGCGGTCTTTTTTCACTGTGGCGTTGTCAATCTGAAACATGTCCATTGTCCTTCAGCGTTTCAGATAGCAGCTGGCTATGCTAAAACTGTCTCAATTTTATTCCTTCTCCATGAGTACCCAAGCTGCGGGCATAAAGGAGAAGGTGCCCGCAGGGGCGGATGAGGGGAGATTTTGAGTGAGAAGCCCTCACCCCAACCCTATCCCCCGAGGGAGAGGGGATGTTTTGGTATTTTTATTTACACCATGAACTGATTAGAAAAGATGGGTATGAAATATTCACGAGTCTATATCGAAGCGGTCGGTTATGAACTAGGGCCGGTGGTGGTGACCTCCGCTGAGCTGGAGAAGCGTCTTGAGCCGCTTTATCAGAAACTACATATATCACCGGGCCAGCTTGAAGCGCTGACCGGTATCCGGGAACGACGCTGGTGGCGGCCGGGAACGCCGATATCTGAAGGGGCGATCGCCGCTGCACGCAAAGCGCTGGCCGAGCGCGAAGTGACAGCCGAAGATCTGGGCGCTGTTGTCTATACAGGGGTCTGCCGCGAAGATTACGAGCCGGCGACCGCCTGCAACATTGCCGCTGCCCTCGGTGTGCAGGGGAATGCGGCTGTCTACGACATCTCAAATGCCTGTCTCGGTGTCCTTAACGGAGTTCTTGATGTGGCCAACCGGATCGAACTGGGACAGATCCGTGCCGGGCTTGTTGTTGCCTGTGAGAGTTCGCGGGAAATTGTCGAGGTGATGATCGCCGAGATGCTGGAGAAGTCGTCGATGGAATTTTTCAGCAAGTCGCTGGCCACTCTGACTGGCGGATCCGGTGCGGCGGCTGTGCTGCTGACCGATGGTTCCTTTTCGCCGAAGAGGCGTCCGCGCCTGCTTGGGGGAGTCAACCTGGCCGAACCACAGTTCAATCAGCTGTGTCGTTGGGGGGTGCGTAAGGAGGGGGAGCAGCACAAACCCTATATGCGCACCGATGCCGTTGCCGTCATGAGGCACGGTGTCGAACTCGGCAAGCGCACCTGGGATGCCTTTTCCCGCGAGCTGGAGCTGACAGCAGAGAGTATCGACAAGGTTATCTGCCATCAGGTCGGTGAGGCGCATCAGAAGCTGATTCTGCAGACGATTGGTCTCAATCCGGACAAGGATTTCACCACCTTTGAATTTCTCGGCAACATGGGGACTGTTTCCCTGCCGATCACCGCGGCGATCGCCAAGGAGCGCGACGAGCTACGCGCCGGTGATCTGGTCGGGTTCCTGGGCATCGGCAGCGGTCTGAACTGTCTGATGATGGCGATCCAATGGTAAGGGACGAGGTTCTTTTCCAGCAGGAGTATCCGTTCAAAGGCCAGGTTCTGAACCTGAACGGACTCAACTATCATTATCTCGATGAGGGGAGCGGGGAGCCGCTGGTGCTGCTGCACGGCAATCCGTCCTGGTCGTTCTATTACCGCAACCTGGTCAAGGAGCTGTCCGGCTGCTACCGGCTGATCGTGCCTGATCATATCGGTTGCGGGCTGTCGGATAAACCTGCCGATTCTCAGTATTCATACCGGCTAGAACAACGGGTTGCCGACCTCGATGCCTTGATCGCCCATCTGGATATCGATCAAAAGATCACCCTGATCGTCCATGACTGGGGCGGCATGATCGGCATGAGCTGGGCAGCACGTCATCCGGAACGGATCGCCCGGCTGGTGATACTCAATACTGCGGCCTTTCCGCTGCCAACGTCCAAAAAACTGCCGCTGGCGCTGAAGATCTGTCGCAATACCCAACTCGGAGCTTTTCTGATTCAGGGCTGTAACGCTTTTGCCCGAGGTGCTGCCTGGGTCGGCTGTAAACGCAAGCGGATGGCCAAGCCGTTACGCAATCTCTACTGCAGCCCCTATGACAGCTGGCACAACCGGGTGGCGACCCTGCGTTTCGTTCAGGATATTCCCCTGCAGAAAGGGGATCCCGGCTTCGAACTGATCTGTGCGACCGAGGAAAGCCTGCAGCGCTTTGCCTCACTGCCGATGCTGATCTGCTGGGGTGAACTCGATTTTGTCTTCGACCGGAATTTTCTCGCGGTCTGGCGGCAGAAGTTTGCCCAGGCTGAAGTCCATTCCTTCCCTGACTGCGGACACTATATTCTGGAAGATGCGCGGGACGAGGTTATCCCGCTGATCCGCGATTTCCTGCATCGCCATCCGTTGTAAGGGGGAAAGGCGTGTCCGTTGATTACAATATCGCCGCCCATCTGCCCCTCATGGCCGCCACTCAGCCAGACCGGATCGCAATCCATATTCCGCTCAAGGGCACTTCAGCGGAGCGACTGAGCTACGCCAGTTACAGTTACAGGGAGCTTGATCGCACAAGCAACCGGATGGCGGCTGCGCTTGAAGCGATCGGCATTTCGGCAGGGGTGAAAACCGTGCTGATGGTCAAACCGGGACTGGAATTCTTTGCCCTGACCTTCGCCCTGTTCAAGGTCGGCGCCGTACCGGTCTTTATCGATCCCGGTCTGGGGATCAAAAATCTGAAAACCTGCCTTGCCGAAGCCGAACCTGAAGCCTTTATCGGTATTCCCAAGGCGCATCTGGCCCGGTTGCTGTTCGGCTGGGGGCGCAAGACGCTCAAGACCTTCGTTTCGCTCGGTGTTATGCCCGGTGGAGGCTATTGTCTCAGTCGGTTGCTGAAAAAGCAGCATAGTGATTCCTATGCCTGCCTGCCGCGGGGCAAGGACGATACCGCTGCCATTCTGTTTACCAGTGGCAGCACCGGTGTGCCCAAGGGGGCCTTGTATAGCCATGGCAATTTTGTTGCCCAGGTGGAGGCCTTAAAGCAGGTCTACCAGATTGAACCGGGTGAAATCGACCTGCCGACCTTTCCTCTCTTTGCCCTGTTTGCTCCGGCACTGGGGATGACCTCGGTGATCCCGCTGATGGATTTCACCCGGCCTGGTTCTGTCGATCCGCAGCAGATCATCGGGCCGATCAAAAGGTTTCAGGCGACAACCATGTTCGGCTCGCCGGCTCTGATCCGTCGGGTTGCTCACTATGGCGAAGAACATCAGGTCTTGATGCCGTCGCTGAAGCGGGTGATCTCGGCCGGAGCGCCGGTTCCGGCCGCAACCCTGGACTCCTTTTCTAAGCTGCTTGCTGACGGCGTTGAGATCTTCACTCCCTACGGCGCGACCGAGTCGCTGCCGGTCTGTTCCATCGGCAGCCGGGAGATTCTAGACGAAACCAGGGGCAAGACCGATCTGGGGCAGGGGATCTGCATCGGCCAACCGGTCCCTTCCATCGATTTGAAGATTATCCGTATCGATGATCGACCGATCGGCAAATGGAGCGCTGATCTGGTTCTTGAGGATGGTGAGATCGGTGAAATCTGCGTGCGCGGAGAGCAGGTGACGCGCAGCTATTTCAACCGACCCGAATCGACGGCTCTGGCCAAGATCCAGTGCGCTGACGGCAGTTTCTTTCATCGTATGGGAGACCTCGGCTATCGCGATGCGGATGGGCGGATCTGGTTCTGCGGCCGCAAGGCGCACCGGGTTGAGACCGGAACCCGGAGTTTTTATACCATTCCCTGTGAAGCGATCTTCAATACCCATCCGGCGGTCTTCCGTTCGGCATTGGTGGCTGTTGTCGTGGACGGCAGAACCCTGCCGGTGATCTGTGTCGAGCTGCAGGAGAGTGGCGCGGCACAAAGCCAGGAAGGGCTTATCGCTGAGCTGCGTGTCCTTGCTGCTCAGCATGAGCTGACGCGGCCGATTGCAGATATCCTGATCCACCCCCAATTTCCGGTCGATATCCGCCATAACGCCAAGATCTTCCGCGAAAAGCTTGCGGCCTGGGCCCGGGAGCAGCTGTCATGAAAGTGCTGGTGACCGGTGGCGGCGGTTTTCTGGGACGTGCGATCGTGCGCAGACTGGTCGAACGGGGTGACAGGATCCGTTCCCTGACCCGCAATCGTTACCCGGAGCTGGACGCCCTGGGCGTCGAGCAGATCTGTGCTCCATTGAGCGATGCCGGGGCCGTGTTCGGGGCGGTCGAGGGGTGCGACCTGGTCTATCATGTGGCGGCCAAGGCCGGCGTCTGGGGCGCTTACCAGGACTACTACCAGGCCAATGTCGTGGGGACTCAAAATGTTGTCGAGGCCTGCCTGCAGAACGGCGTCAACAAACTTGTCTATACCAGTTCACCGAGCGTCGTCTTCGATGGTTCCGATATGGAAGGGGAAAATGAGTCACTGCCTTACCCGGATCACTATCATTCCTTTTATCCCCAGACCAAGGCGCAAGCCGAGCAGTATGTTCTTAAGGCCAATGGGCCGGAGCTGGCAACTGTCGCGTTGCGACCGCACCTGATCTGGGGTCCGGGGGACAATCACCTGGTTCCGCGCATTCTTGAACGGGGCAGGAGCGGAGCTTTGCGGCGGATCGGTGATAGGCCTTGCCTGGTCGATACGGTTTATATTGATAACGCTGCAGAGGCGCATATCCTGGCCGGTGAACGGATTGTGCCCGGTGCTGCCATTGCCGGTAAGGCCTATTTTATTGCCAACGACGAGCCGCTGCCGCTCTGGGAGATGATCAACCGGATCCTGGCCGCCGGCGGGGTTGCTCCCGTGACCAGATCCGTTTCGCCTCAGGTTGCCTATGCTGCCGGGTGGCTGCTGGAAAAGGCCTATACCCTGCTGAAGTTGTCAGGTGAACCACGCATGACCCGCTTCGTTGCCAGGGAATTGTCGACGGCCCACTGGTTCGATCTGGCTGCAGCGAAAAGAGATTTGAACTATCGTTCACTGGTGTCAGTCGATGAGGGGTTGAAGCATCTTTCCAGGTGGTTAAGTGATAAAAGTTAATCCTTTACTTGATATTGAAAAAACCTCTGCTCTTTACTATCCCGGGACCATTCATGACCGGGACGTTCATCTCTGGTTCTGCCCTCTCAAGACTGATAAATCGACCGATCTGATACGCAGTGTTCTTGCTGCTGATGAGATCGCAAAGGCGCAGCGGCTGATTATCAGGGAAAAGCGTCACCAGTTGATCTATTCCCGATATTTTCTGCGCACTGTTCTTGCCAGTTATCTGAACTGCTCACCAGAGATGGTTGCTTTTCGTTATTCTGAGTTCGGTAAGCCGTATCTTGCTGGAGGAGACGGTGTGCAGCTGTCTTTCAATCTGTCTCATTCCGATGATCTGGTTGTTCTTGCCATAAGTTCAGTTGGGGAGATCGGCGTTGACGTCGAAAAAATAGACAGAAATTTTGACTGGCAGGGGGTGGCCCAGCGTTATCTGAGTCCGGAAGAAAATCATCTTTTGCTTTCAGTCTCACCAACAAGGCGCCAGCGACGGTTCTACCGGATCTGGACGGCCAAAGAAGCCAGTCTCAAGTGCACAGGGGCAGGTCTGGGTTGCAAGGTTTCTGACCCGCATTGGCAGAGACAGATCTATATCGCTCCCGGCTATGTCTGCACTTGCGCCTGTGATATAAGGCCTTCAGGAATTGTTCGCTATCGATTGAAAGATCTGTGATATTATTGCTTTATCATCTTTACGGAGAGCCGTTATGAGGAGACAGATCTTTCTGGGGGCGGGCTGGGTACTGTTGTTTTCCGGGTGGCTGAGTGCTTTCTGGCTGAACGGGGCAAACCCTGATTCGACGGCCTACTATCTGATTCCTGCTTTTCTGCTGGGGATCGGCATGGGGTTGATCCGCAAGGTCGCCAGTGGCAAGATCATGGTCGTCAGCCTCGCTTTTTCAGCGGTGTTGGCCATTGCCCTCTATAACAGGTTCGAACCGCAGCGCCCGATCAGTTTCTCCGAATTTCAACAGCGCATCAAAAAAGCCTCGCTCAATGACATCCCTCTGCTTGTTTCACCGCAGGTTCTGGAACAGGCTCCAGAGCTTGGACAACAGGTCCTGAAGTCGCCAGCAAAGATCGTAGTCAGTGTCTTTGCCCGGCTGCCGGCCGCCGGCCGTAATCTGGCATTTGATGATCAGGGCAATCTTTATGTCAGCATTCCGGAACTGGGTGCGATCTATCAGTTGAGAAACGCCGATCAGGACGATTTTGCCGATGGTCAGGTCCTCTACCAATACGGTCTGGATCGTCCGACCGGCCTGACCTGGCATCAGGGTAAACTCTATGTTGCGACGCCAGCACAGGTGCTGGAGCTTACCGATCTGGATGGCGACTCGGTTGCCGATGAGACCCAGTCTCTGGTCTCCGGGCTGCCAGATGACGGTGGCTACTGGCAACGCGGCTTGGTTGCCGGAAGTTCAGATGCCCTCTATCTTTCCATCGGTTCCCGCTGTAATCTCTGTGATGAAAAAGACTCTCTGCGCGCTACGATTCAGCGGCTCACCTTGGCCAGTGGTACCTTGACCCCCTATGCAAGCGGCTTGCGTAATACGACCGGGCTGGCAACAGCTCCCGATACCCAGCAGCTCTGGGCCGCCGAGAACGGTACGCAAGGGGAGGGGAGAGATGTCCGGCCGGACGAAATCAATCGAATTTCTCAGGGAAAAAACTTTGGCTGGCCACATTGTTACGCTCAACAGCAGCCGGAGACAAGAATTGAACAGACAGTGTCCTGCCGTAACAGCGAGCCGAGTGCGGTCGATCTGCCGCCTCGCTCCGGGGTCGCCGGAATCGCCTTTGGTGACGGTCTGAATGCCCCCCAGGAATATCGAGACAGTCTATTCGTCATCATGCGGGGGAACGAAAGTCTTCAGCCTCAGGTTGTTCGGATCGATTATCAACAGGGGCGGCTGGAGGATTTCGGCCGGGATTTCCTCTCCGGCTGGCGTGTCAACGACGTTGAGTGGGGTGCTCCGGCGGATCTTCAGGTCGGGCCGGATGGCAACCTGTATATGAGCGATGAAAAGTCCGGAGTTATCTACCGGATTCATTGGCTCCAGGAGTCTGCGTTATGATGGCTTGTCATGGCTGAACCTCTATTCGTCAGAACTTAAAGTGAGTCATTCTTATTTTTTTGTAAAATTTCTCCTTGACTCTCCAGAATCGATCTGGTACTTCATTGCCCACGTTGAAACGACGTACAGTTCGGCCCCGTCGCCAAGTGGTAAGGCAGAGGTCTGCAACACCTTTATCCCCAGTTCGAATCTGGGCGGGGCCTCCACAAAACAAGTCAGAGTGTCAGCTGCTAGCGGTTGACACTCTTTTGCTTTTCAAGGCTATGGATCTCATTTCTCCTCAGATCATATCGCTTATTGTGATTGTCGGTGCTCTTGCCGGATTTCTTGCCGGACTGTTGGGAATCGGCGGGGGGGTGATCCTTGTGCCTCTGTTCCTCTGGCTATTTCCGCTTGCCGGATTTCCCTCTGAGCAGATTGTCCACATCGCTTTTGCAACCAGTCTGGCGATTATCTTTCCGACGGCCATAAGCAGCGCTCATGCCCACAGGCTCAAGGGGAACGTGGTCTGGGGGATGGTCGGTTACCTGATTGCCGGCGGTGTCGCCGGCTCCTTTGGCGGATCATCAGCCGCGGCGGTGATGCCCGGCGGGCAGCTCAAGCTCGCCTTTGCCCTGCTGATGATTGCAATCGGCATCAATCTGCTCCTCAAACGTCAGAAACAGGATGAAGCCGTAGCCTCACTGGCCGTAAAGCCTGTCCCGTTGATGGTTGTCGGTCTGATCGGTGGCTTCGCTTCAGCATTTTTCGGTATCGGTGGCGGGGTTGTTGCCGTTCCGCTGATGCTTATGCTGCTGCGCCTGCCGATCCATCTTGCCGTTGGGAACTCCAGTGCCTTGATCGTCGTCTCCTCCTTCGCGGCTGTTTGCTGTTATATTTATTATGGATGGGGTCAGCCTGATCTGCCTGATTTCTCGCTTGGCTATGTCAATCTGCTGGTTGCTGTTATTGTCGCTCCGGTCAGTATTCTCGCCGCTCGATACGGGGTCAGGTTGGCTGCTAAGACGAGTCAGGCGAAACTGGTCAAGATTTTCGCCATTCTGCTGATCCTTGTCGGAGCAAAAATACTCCTGCAGGGCTAACAGCGCGACAGGAGTGAGCTATGATCCGTCAGACGGCAGTTGCAGGAAGTTTCTATCCGGCAGATCCGGGTGCTCTCGGTGCCCAACTCGATAGCTTGCTGGACAGCCATGAAGCGCGCAGGAAGGTCCGTGCGATCGTTGTCCCGCACGCCGGTTACGTCTATTCCGGAGCGATTGCCGGTGCCGTTTTTTCCCGAATTGAAATTCCTCGCCGGATCATACTGATCGGGCCGAACCATACCGGAGTGGGGCCTGCCTGCTCGGTCTGCAGTTCGGATCACTGGGCGACCCCTTTCGGTCCGGTGACGGTCGCGGCCGGTTTGAGGCAGCGGCTGCTTGAGTCGATCCCGGTGCTGGAAGCAGATCTTCTGGCCCATCACTATGAACATTCGCTGGAGGTCATGCTGCCGTTTTTGCTGCGCATGCGTAGCGATGTCGAAATCGTTCCGATTATCCTCGGCGGACTTGGCCTCAATGACGCCTTGACCCTTGGCGATGAACTGGCTAAGGTACTGGCGCGCGAAGAGGAAGAGGTTCTGCTGCTGGCCAGCAGTGATATGAACCATTTCGAGAGCGCCGCAGAAACGGAGCGCCTCGATCATCTGGCCATCGCGGCGATGGAGGACTACGCTCCGGAGCGGCTTTATCAGGTTGTCAGGGATAACCGGATAACGATGTGTGGCGTGCTGCCGGTCATTGCCGTCATGCGGGCGGCAAGGCGCCTCGGCGCATCAACCTGTGAGCTGGTCAAATACGGTCATTCCGGGCAGGTAAACGGCGACAACAGTCGTGTCGTCGGATATGC
Organism: Geopsychrobacteraceae bacterium; assembly: GCA_963676795.2. Classification (GTDB taxonomy): domain Bacteria; phylum Desulfobacterota; class Desulfuromonadia; order Desulfuromonadales; family Geopsychrobacteraceae. Next base: position 1,553,811 of record CAXXTB010000002.1, read on the forward strand.
CGGTTTGACCATTGAATAATTCGTTTCTGTCCGGAAACGGCCCTTTTCCGCCGTGGCGTCGTCAATCTGCGCGCTTATTTGTGCGGCGTAAAGCACTACGCCTCCGCATAAGCCCTTGATATTTCTTGCCACGGAAAAAATTGCTCGTTTCCAAATCAGAAACTGACGCGTTGCCTTCCTGAGTCTTCGGATAGCAACTAATTCGTAATTTTATGTTGCCAAAAGGAGTTTCCATGTCTGATTTGCGTGTTCGCTTCGCTCCGAGCCCGACCGGTTATCTGCACATCGGCGGAGCCAGAACGGCTTTGTTCAATTATCTGCTGGCCAAGAAAAACAACGGGACCTTTGTCCTGCGTATCGAAGATACAGACGTGGAACGCTCAACCCAGGAATCGGTTGATGCCATCCTTTTTGCCATGGACTGGCTCGGCCTGTCCTATGACGAAGGTCCGTTCTACCAGACCGAGCGCTTCGACCTGTACAAGCAGAAGGTCCAGGAGATGCTCGATAACGGCAAGGCCTATCGCTGTTACTGCACCCCTGAGGAACTGGAAGCCAAGCGCGAGAAGGCGATGGCCGAAGGACGCAAGCCGAAGTACGACGGCACCTGCCGTAACCGCACTGATCAGCCTGATGCTCCCTTTGTCGTGCGTTTCAAACTGCCGGAAGACAAGGAGGAGACAACCTTCAATGACAGGATCAAGGGGCCGATCACCTTCCGTCATGAAGAGCTTGACGATCTGATCATTCAGCGTAGCGACGGGACGCCGACCTACAACTTTGTCGTTGTCATTGACGACGCCGAGATGGATATCAATCTGATCATTCGTGGTGACGATCACGTCAATAACACCCCGCGTCAGATCCTGCTCTATGAAGCCATGGGTTATGCAGTCCCGGAATTCGCCCATGTGCCGATGATCCTCGGTTCCGACAAGAAGCGTCTGTCGAAGCGTCATGGTGCGACCTCGGTCATGGCCTACCAGGAGATGGGCATTCTGCCTGAGGCCCTGATCAACTATCTGGCCCGTCTCGGCTGGTCCTGTGGCGACGAAGAGATCTTCAGCATGGCTGACCTGATCGAGAAGTTCAGCCTCGAGAACGTCGGAAGGGCAGCCGGGGTTTTCAACCCGGAAAAACTGAACTGGCTGAACAGTCACTATATCAAGACCGGTGATGTCTCTCGTCTGGCAGAACTGCTCAAGCCGTTCCTCACTGCAAAAGGGGTTGATTTCAGCAATGGCCCTGATATGGCGGCGGTGGTGAAAACTCTGCAGGAGCGTTCCTCAACGCTCATCGAAATGGCTGACGGGGCGGCATTCTATTTTGCTGAGACAATCGAATACGATGAGAAGGCCAGGGAAAAGTTTCTTACGGCCGATCAGGCGGATCTTTTTGCCGTTGTCGTCGAACAGCTCGAAGCCTGCGATCAGTTCAACCATGACGGCCTGGACAGAGCGTTTGCCGTTGTCATGGAAAAGACCGGACTCAAGTTCGGCAAGGTTGCCCAGCCGCTGCGTGTCGCATTGACCGGAGTGACGGCAAGTCCAAGTATCTATGAGGTACTCGAGGTTCTCGGCAAGGATCGTTCTTTGCGGAGAATCAAGGCTGCGCAGCAAGCGCTGGTTTAATGTCCGTGGATTCCCGTACAGTCACTCGGGGATAACGAAATCTTTAAAGCCCTGGCGCAAGTACCAGGGCTTTTTTTTATTACTGACTCTTTCTGACCCATTCTTCAATCTGGTTACTTGTTTCTTCCGGCATATCGAGAAACTTCATCCCCATTCCCGGCTCAAAAGGAAGATGAGAGCCGATAGGTCTTTTCCAGACAACCTCACAGCGGCAGCGAACGGAACCTTTGAGTGGGGCCGGGAGCTGAAACTCGAGGTTGATCTGCTCTCCCGGTTCTATCGCATTGGTTGTGGCAATGAAAATCCCGCTCCGGCTGATATTCTTCATATATCCGAAAAAAGCAGTCCGGTCGTTGTTGAGATGAACCTTCTGAATAATAAGAGGGGCCCGTAGGTTTTTTCGTGCATCACCCTGAATCCGATCGTTCGTGTCGTTCATTTAAAGCTCCTGATCCGTCTGTTTTTAATTTGTTCAGTTTAGCACCCTTTGAATGAATGAGCATTTATTTTGTAAGGATTGGGTGAAAAATCGAACGCGGTCGGTTTTTTGTTGAAAGTCATCGGATTGTGACTTATTCTCGACTCAATTCGACTTTTAATTTTTGCTTCGACTTTAAAATTTATTCAGATTACGCTGAGTAGATAAGAATATTCGTATGTTACCAGCCAGTTGCCATCCGGAAGCTGCGGAGGGCAACGCGTAAGTTTTCATCCGCAGCTTCCGGATGAAAACTAGCTAGACAAGATGAGAGTGATGATGGCAGGAATCAGGGAAACTAAAAAGCAGGAAACGCGCAAGGCCATTTCGGAGGCTGCGATGAAGCTGTTCTCGGAAAAGGGGTATGAGCAGACCAGCATGGAAGAGATTGCCCGTGAGGCAGAGATCGGCAAAGCGACGATCTACGGTTACTTCAAAAACAAACAGGAAATATTTATTGCCTTCTGTGATGAAGAACTGGACAGGTCGCTGGAAAAACTGGAGATCAATAAAACGGATAACAAGCCGATCCTTGAAATTCTGGTTGGCTATTTTGCCCATGATTTTCTGTTTTTTGAGAACAATCGGGAATTTGCCAGCCACTTTCTGCGCGAAATGGCTTTCCCTCAGGAGATGAATGAGACGACGCGAGAACATGATCAACGTTACCTCGGGATTCTCGATTCTATTATTTGTCATGGTCAGGAAACAGGTGAAATCGACCCGCGGCACGATGTGTTTCTGACTGCTATACACTTCTTTTCTCTCTATCTCGGGGTTCTTGTTGGCTGGTTCCGCGGATTCGTCAATTCCTCTGAGGAATTTGAACAAAGACTCTCTGCCTTGTTCCGGCAGGCACTTGATGGAGTACGTCCATGAAAATTGTCTCTCGTCTCTTACTATGCTGCTTTGTCGTTTTGGGCTGCGGTCTGTCAACCGCTACAGCCGGAGAGCTGAACATGAACGATCTGATCATTCTGGGGTTGAAAAATAACCTGGGGCTGCAGATTGAAAAGTTACAGCGTCAGCAGACCGAAGCCGGTATCACAACAGAGGAAGCGGCCTTCGACAGTCAGCTTTTTTCCAGCCTTGATATTGAGCAATCCTCGACGCCCTATGAAGGAACCGGCTTCAGTGGCGAGTACGAAAGCGATACCCTGCAATTTCAGGCCGGTGCCAATAAGCGATTTTTCAGCGGTTTGGTCGCGACAACCTCACTGATCAGCAAAAAGACCGATGATGACGATCTGAGTAACGATCTCAATCCGCGCTATCAGACCGTTCTGCAGCTGGAGCTGACGCAGCCATTGCTGAAAGGGTTCGGCCGGACAGTCAACCAGACCGGAATAACCCTGGCAAAGGGGCAGGCTGAACAGACAAGCCTGTCCTATCTCCTTCAGGCTCAAACCCTGATCCTTCAGTTGGAAACTATGGTACTGCAACTCCATGCGGATTACCGGATCAGTGAACTGCAGAGGCTCGCCTTGCAGCTGGCCGATGATCTCTATGATGCCAACAGGAAGAGATATTCTTCCGGCCTGGCTCCGATAACCGAGGTTCAGGAGGCGGAAACGGCACAGGCTGATCGCCGCTTGCAACTGTCACTGGCTTTGCAGCAGCAGGAGCTGGTCTGTCAGTCGCTGAATCGGCTGCTTGGTTCGCCACTGCCCGATGATTTCAATCCGATGGCTCTGCAACTTTCAGCTCCTCAGCGGCCCCTCGATACGGCAGGTATCTCTGGGGCTGAGCTAGATTCCGTCGTTGCCAGACGGCTCGATGCGCGGATGGTAAAGATCGGACTCAAGATGACCGGGGTGCAGAAAAGCCTTTATGTCAATCAATTGCGTCCGCAACTGGATCTCAGCCTGAGAGCAGGTGTCAATGGCTTGTCCGGTACGGATCGCGGCACTGTCCCCGGTTCCGCTTATTCCGGGAGTTGGTCAGATTCATTAACCAGTATGACGTCAGCCGATGGCGTTCAGTGGGGCGCCGGGCTGACATTTTCGCTGCCGCTGGGGAACAGGGCGGCAAAAGCCCGACTGCTACAGGCGGATCTCGAAGAACGCAAGCAGCGAACCCTGGTGGACGATATACGCCTGCAGATCGAAGATGAATTAAGCCAGCAGCAGATCAATCTGGCCAGGTCCTATGAACAGCTTCAGCTGGCCAGGGATTTCGAAGCTATTGCTGAGAAATCCCTGCATCAGGAAGAACGCAAACTTGAAGAGGGGTTGTCCGATACCTTTCGCATGATTTCGTTTCAGAACAAGATGATCAGTGCCAAGGTCAACAGAATCAATGCGGCAACCCAGTATCAGGTTGCGGTTGCACGCATGGCCTTTTTGCGTGGTGAAATTTTTGAGCGGCACGACATCCACCTTACTGCGAACAATCAGGAGCTTGAAATTGAAAAATTATAGATCCCTTGTCACTGTCGTGGTTGTACTGAGCACCTGTCTGTTTCTTGGTGCCTGTAAAAAGGAGCAGGCAGAAACGCCAAGCTCAGCTCCGGAAAAGATCATCAGGGTTGCTGTGGAACAGATACGCCCTCAAGCGTTGACAGAAACCTTTTCCCTGCCGGCAAAGCTCGAAGCCTGGGAGGATCTGACCATTGCTGCCGAGTATCCGGGGCTGATCCTGAGTATTCCGGTTGAAGAAGGGGACAGAGTCAAAGCGGGAGCAAGGCTGCTGAATATCGATTCTGCAACCCTGAAAAGCAATCTTGCGCGTGAGGAAGAGAATGTCAGTGTGCTCAGTAATAAACTTGAGCGTTACCGCCAGCTGGAAAGTGAGGGGCTGGTCAGCCGGCAGGACGTGGATGACCTGAATAACGGGCTGGTCAGCGCTCAGGCTGCGTTGAAGGCGATGCGTCTGCAGATTGACAAGACCATGCCGAGCGCTCCTATTGCAGGAATAGTCGATCATATCTTTGTCGATCGTGGAGAATATGTCGATCCCGGCAAGCCGTTGATCCGACTTCTACAGGTTGAAAGGCTCAAGGCGATTGCGGATGTACCGGAAAAAGATGTGCACTTTCTTGCACCAGGCCAGGCAGCGGAACTTGTTCCGTCCAGCTTCGATTCCAGAAGCGAGCCGTACAGCGGGACAATAGATTATATTGCCTATGCCGCAGATGAAGCGAGCCGGACCTACCGGACCAAGCTTTCAGTCAGTAACGATGCCGGGCTGTTGCGTCCGGGAATGATTGTCCGGGTTCGTTTCGTGCGTCAACAGCTGGAAAACGTAATGACAGTGCCCCTTTACGCGGTTCTTGACCGCGAGGGGGGAAAAATCGTGTTTGTCGCGGATGGCAATACGGCCAGAATGGTCAGGGTCAAGACCGGTGTAACCAGTGGCGAGCGGATTCTGATCGAAACCGGTCTTGAGTTCGGACAGCAGTTGATCGTGAAAGGTCAGCAATTGCTGGTCGATGGCAGCCGGATTGAAACGGGAGACTAGGCTATGCTGATTTCGAACGCTTCAATTAACCGGCGCAGTACCGTTTTTGCCCTGATGCTGATCATTCTGATCGTCGGGATTTTCAGCTATATGGTCCTGCCGCGCGAATCGACGCCGGATATCACTATCCCCTACGTACTGGTTGTCACCCCCTATGAAGGGGTTTCTTCCTCCGATATCGAGAGCCTGATAACCCATCCGATCGAGCGCAAGCTTAAAGGGCTCAAGGATGTCGAGGAGATCCGTTCGGTCAGTTCTGAAGGGGCGTCGATGATCACCATCGAATTTACTCCCGATATCGTTATTGATGACGCCATTCAGAAGGTGCGCGACAAGGTCGATCAGGCCAAGGCCGACCTGCCGAACGATCTGGAGAGTGACCCGTCGATCATGGAGATCAACCTGTCAGAATTTCCGATCCTTATGGTTGCGGTTTCTGGTGACCGGGACGAAACGATCCTCAAAGCTGTGGCCGAAGAGCTGCAGGATCATATTGAGGAACTGCCCGGGGTTCTGGATGTCGTCCTTAGCGGTGGGCGGGAACGCCAGATTCGCATCGAATTCGATCCGGAGCGCCTCTACGCCTACCAGATCTCATTGCCGGAGGTTATCACAGCCATCCGCAGTGAGAATGTCAATATCCCGGGTGGCAGTATCGATATAGGGCAGGGGAAATACCTGCTTAGAGTGCCGGGTGAATTTGACGATCCGCATATCATCGACAATCTGGTGTTGACCAGGCGCAATGGCAAGATTATCTATTTCAAGGATGTTGCCCAGATTTACGATACCTTTGAGGACCGGACCAGTCATGCCAGGGTCAATGGTAAGCGCAGTGTCTCGCTGGCAATCAAAAAGCGCAGCGGCGCCAACATCATTGAGGTCGCCGATCAGGTTTTTGCCATACTGGGGCAGGCGGAAAAACTCATCCCCGAAGGTATCGAGCTGTCCGTCACCCTGAATCAGTCGAAAGATATCCGGCGCATGGTCTCTGAGCTGGAAAATAACATCATCACCGGCCTGATTCTGGTTGTGCTGGTGCTGTTCATGTTTCTCGGTTTACGCAATTCATTCTTCGTCGCACTGGCCATTCCGTTCTCGATGCTGATCTCTTTTGCGGTTCTGCATCTGCTCGGCATTACCCTCAACATGGTTGTCCTGTTCAGCCTTATTCTGGCCCTCGGTATGCTGGTCGATAATGCGATCGTCATCGTTGAAAACATCTACCGGCATATGCAGGAAGGGCATAAGGGTACCGAAGCGGCAAAAATAGCGGCAGCAGAAGTCGGTTGGCCGGTCATCAGTTCGACGCTGACCACCCTGTGCGCCTTCTTCCCGCTAATGTTCTGGCCCGGGATCATGGGCGAGTTCATGAAGTACCTGCCGATGACCCTGATCATAACATTGTCGGCGTCTCTGTTTGTCGCCCTGGTTATTAACCCGACTATCTGTGGACATCTGATGCATCCAGGGAAAAAACAGACGAAGACTGACAAATCAAATGCCTATATCATTGACGTCTATCAGAAGATTCTGGTCTTTGCACTCGGCCATCGTATGCTGATTGTCGTATTGTCGGTGGTATTGCTGATTGGTATCGGAGCCCTGTACGGGGTTATGGGGCATGGCGTAGAGTTGTTTCCGGATACCGAGCCGAACCGGGCGTACGTTGAGATCAAGGCCCCGGAAGGAACCAATCTCGAGGCCAGCGATCAGATTGCCAGAATTGTCGAGGGCTTCACCCTGCCGGAGCAAGATATCCGCTTCAATATAGCCGAGGTCGGAACTACCGCCAGCGATCAGGGCGGCGGTGACAGCGTGCAGTCCAATCTGAGCCGAATCACCTTCGATTTTGCCGAGCGTCAGGATCGCCACGGGGATTCACGCAATGTCCTGGCCCGTATCCGCAAGGCCGTCAGTGTCCTGCCGGGAGCAGAGTTCAAGGTCGAAAAACAGGAAGAGGGGCCACCAACCGGTCCTCCCGTCAGCGTTGAAATCAGCGGTGACGATATCGAGATCCTCGACCTGCTGGTTTTTCAGGCCAAGGAAAAGATCAAGAACATCGAAGGCCTGGTCGATCTGAAGGACGATCTTTCCAAGGCCAAACCGGAGATCAAGGTAGTTGTCGACCGGGAAAAAGCCAACCTGCTCGGTTTGTCGACGGCGCAGATTGCCGAGATGGTCAAGGTGGCGATCGGTGGAACCAAGCTGGGTGTCTATCGCGAAGGGGAGGATGAATACGATATCGTCGCCCGCCTGCCGGAAGAACGCCGCAGGTCGGTCAATGATATCAGGAATCTGTTGATCCCGGCTGCAGCCGGTCCGCCCATTCCTCTTTCGACGGTTGCCGATATCCGTATCGGGACCGGTTTCGGTTCGATTCGTCATATCGATCAGAAGCGGGTGGTGACCGTCTCTGCGGATACCTTCGGGCGCAACAGCAATGAGGTCCTCAAAGAGGTTCAGGCCGCTCTGGCCGGAATCGATCTGCCGGCGGGCTATCAGATCCGCTATTCCGGTGAACAGGAAGAACAGCAGAAAGCGGCCGCGTTTCTGAGCAAGGCCTTTATTGGTGCCATCCTGCTGATCATGCTGGTGCTGATCACCCAGTTCAACTCGGTGCTGCAGACCCTGATCGTCATGACCTCGGTTATCCTGTCCCTGACGGGTGTTTTTCTTGGCCTGATGATCACCGCGACCCCCTTCGGGATCATCATGACCGGGATCGGTGTGATTTCCCTGGCCGGAGTTGTTGTCAATAATGCCATTGTCCTGATCGATTACATCAATCAGTTGATTCGCGAGGGGATGGAGACCCGGGAAGCGTTGATCAGGGCCGGGACCGTCCGATTCAGACCTGTTCTGCTGACCGCCGTGACAACCATTCTCGGATTGCTGCCGATGGCTGTCGGTGTCAGTGTCGATTTCAAGCATCTGGCTCTTGAGGTGGGAGGCGAATCGGCGGACTGGTGGGGACCAATGGCCGTTGCTGTCATTTACGGGCTTGCCTTCGCGACGATCCTGACCCTGGTTGTTGTGCCGGTTCTGTACTCTCTGGCCGATTCGGCGAGGAGTCGTTTCTGGAAGAGAAACCGCGTGTAATGACCTTTCTTGCTGAAGACACTTTCGGGCTTGAAAAAGATCAGGTTTTTACGGGGTTTGAGTTTGACAAGGACTGTGGCTTGAGGTAGAAGATTGCTCTGATATCACTTCGATTAAAAGCTCTGCATCTCATGCTGTATGACCTGTGATGAACGGTGCTTTTGATCCATTTCTTCTATATACGAAAGGTCACTGATATGTTTGAGAAGGTTCAAATTGCTCCTCCTGATCCGATTCTTGGTCTGGGTGAATTGTTCAAGGCCGACACCAATCCGGCCAAGATCAATCTTTCCGTCGGTGTTTATCAGGATGACAATGGCGTGACACCGGTTATGGACTGTGTCAAGGAAGCGGAAAAGCGTATTCTTGCCAGTGAAACCTCCAAAGGCTACCTGCCGATGACCGGTGATGCCGTTTACTGTGCGATGACTCAGGACCTGCTCTTTGGCGAAGGCCACGAGGTTGTTTCCGGCAGGCGGGCGGCAACTGCTCAGTGCCCTGGCGGTACCGGCGCCCTGCGGGTCGTCGGTGATTACCTGGCTGTTATCCATCCAGGAGCCAAGGTTTGGGTCAGCAATCCGACCTGGGCGAATCACAACACCATTTTTGCCGCTGCCGGTGTAAAGGTTGATTCTTACACCTATCGAGACGCTGCAACCAACGGTCTTGATTTTGAAGGGCTGAAAGCTTCCATCAAGCAGATGCCGGCCGGAGACGTTATCTTGCTGCATGGCTGTTGTCATAATCCGACCGGTATCGATCCGACCCCGGAGCAGTGGGCCGAGATCGGTGACCTGTTGGCCGCCGGTGGTATCATCCCGATTGTTGACTTCGCTTACCACGGCCTGGCCGATGGTATTGAGGAGGATCGTCAGGGACTGCTCGAGTTGGCCAAGAAGGTCCGCGAGATGTTCATCTGCTCCAGCTATTCGAAAAACTTCGGTCTGTACCGTGAGCGGGTTGGTGCCCTGACCGTTGTTGCTGATACCGCTGAACAGGCGTCTACCGTCATGAGCCAGATCAAGCTGCGGATTCGCTACCTCTACTCCAATCCGCCATCTCACGGTGCGCAGATCGTTGCTACTATCCTCAGCGACAAGGAGCTCAAGGCTCAGTGGATCGCAGAGGTTGCAGCTATCCGTAACCGGATCAACCTGATGCGTCACGCTTTCGTTCAGAAGCTCAAAGACATGGGCGTTGATCAGGATTTCTCTTCGATCATTACCCAACGAGGCATGTTCAGCTTCTCCGGTTTGAACAAAGAGCAGGTCGAACGCCTCAAAAATGAATTTTCGATCTACATTGTCGGTTCGGGTCGTATCAATGTCGCCGGTATCACTTCCGGCAACATCGACAGGCTGTGTGAATCGATCAAGGCTGTTTTGTGATATCAGAAGCAGTGTAATTCTCAGGAGTTTGTCAAAAACTCGTGACAAACTCCTGGTTTTTAAGCGCAATCTTGCACTCAGTAAAATCCGTCACAAAAAAACAATATTTTTGCTTGACGGTCAGAATAATCTTTGTTAAAACCTGCGTCACTTCGTTGGGGCGTCGCCAAGCGGTAAGGCACCGGATTTTGATTCCGGCATTCCCAGGTTCGAATCCTGGCGCCCCAGCCACTTTTAATCCTGCTCTGAATATCAGGATTCGAAGCGGAACGAGCGCTGACTAAATGTCAGAAAAGCGGACAGGAGGTCCGCGTCAGTGAGTGTAGGGGAGCCTACGCAGGAGTCAACTGGATGTTGACGACGTAGTGGGCGAATCCTGGCGCCCCAGCCACATAAAATAACACTGTCCTGAGGGGCGGTAACAAAAAGGATGAAGTTACTACTTCATCCTTTTTTATTTCTATGCCGTTTTTCTTCCACCGTATTGACAGCAACAAACATTTTCCTCATCAATAGGCTTTAGCCTGATGTCGATGGCGACGCACTGTGAGGGCATGACGTTATGACGATATTGAAATCATTTTTTTGGGTTATCCTGGCGGTATTCACTCAGCTTATCTTTGGTTGCAATAGTGGGACAGAGCTGACCGTCATGTATGACACCATCGGTACCCTTACTCCCCAATCTCTTGTCTACTGTAAAGGCGCACCCGTTGGAAGGGTTGAACAGATCGCTACTGATGATCAGGGTGAGTTTGGGGTGCTGATTCAGATTGAATCCAGTTTTCAGACCTGTGCGACCAGTCGGACGCATTTCTACCTGATGGCGGATCCTCAGGATCGAGAACATGCTGCTATTGTTTTAAAGCAGGATGAAAAAACTGGAATTATTTTGAAAAGTGGCGCAATCGTCAGGGGGGAACGTCTTGGCCTGCTCGATCAGCTGGTCTCCGATATCCAGAACTACCAGAATCAGGTTGTGGAAAAAGTCAGTCGTTCACTGGAAAACATTCAACAGGCATTGACTGACAACAGTGATTCATTAAAAGCGGAACTGAAAGATTCACTGGAAGACCTCACCGCAGGGATTTCGAGGCTTGAAAGTTTGGCTGATGAAATGCTGACACAAGAGGAAGTTGAGAGCCTGAAAAAGATCATTGATGATTTTTATGCTGAATACAGTGCTGCAGAAGACGCTGTAAAAGAAAAAATCAGAGACGATTTCATTCCCGAATTACTTTTACGGATGGAATATCTTGAACAACGTCTGAATAAGCTCGGGCTCGGGCAGAAGTCGGAAGAGATTGAGCGCAGAATTGGTGAGATCGTAGAAATTTAGCCTGTCCTGATCCTCTATTTTGCTCTATGGTTGATTGATAAAAGAAAAATACGTTCTGAGGTTCTGGCAAGTCGGATAGAACACAACATTACAGTTAGGATTTTCGATGGAACCGGTTCATTTCGCCGATATTCTGTTTACTGCGATCGCTCTTGCGATCATTTTGGGGATACTTTTTCTCGTTAAGAGAGGGAAAGACAAAAAGACAAAACCCTCGGAATGACACACTCAATTATCTTCAGTGATATTTGCGACAGCTATCCGCAGTTGAGCTCTCTTGCACGGATGTGTGAAAACGAGTCGTTGGACTGCTGGCTGGTCGGAGGGTCGGTCCGGGATCTGTTGCTGGGAAGAATACCCACAGATATCGATATCTGCTCTGTTCAGGATCCGACACGACTTGCCAGGAGTTGGGCACGTCAGATCGGCGGCCGCTGGTTCTGGCTGGATGAGCAGCGCAGGCAGAGCCGTGTGCTTACCCCTGATTCATTGCTAACCGATTTCTGTCCCCTGCGAGCCCCCTCCCTCATTGAGGACCTTGCTCTTCGCGACTTTACTATAAACGCCATAGCTCTTCCTTTCTCTCGAAACAGCTCGGCTGCAGAGCTGATAGATCCGCTCGATGGCCGAAACGACCTTATGCTTGGGCAATTGAGACACTGTTCCGAGCGAAGTTTCAGTGATGACCCTCTGCGCCTGCTCAAGGGGATCCGTCATGCCGTCGATTTGAAATTCGCACTGAATGCGGCAACGCTCAGTCTCATGGCAAGTCAGTCCGGGTTGATCAGGAAGGTGGCGGGAGAGAGGATTCGCGATGAGCTCTGTCGTATCCTCGAGGCCGATGCGGACACCGGGCTTTCTCTTATGCAGGAAAGCGGTCTGCTGGTCGCGCTGTTTGACGGAATCGATATCAACCTGCCGCACAAGGATGAGCTGAACCGTCTGGATCGACTGTTGAGAGATCTGGAAAAATCCTCTGATCTTCCGCTTCAGCAGCGGGGCACGTTCTTGCTGGCCGAGTTACTCAGACAGGCTGGAATCTCAGCACTCAGGCCGCTTCTTCACGATCGTCTGCGACTGAGCCGTCAGCACCAGAGACTTGTCGAGCTGCTGCAGGCGAAAATCCCGGAACAGGTTATTAAGCAAATGACAGGGGCGCTGAACATGCGCCGGCAGGCTTTGCTCTATGAGCTGTATCAGCCCTGTGCTTTTGAACGATTGGTTCGCTGGGGGCTTTTTCCGGAGGCGCTACCATTGGCGAGGATACAGGAATTACGCCGGTCATTTACAGCAGAAGAGCAGGGGGGGAAGGTCCCCGATCTTCTCAATGGTCAGACGCTTGGTACTATGTTGGGACATGAAAAAATAGCTCAGATCGGCCCGCTCCTGAAAGCCGTCAAGCGGGCAGAGATCGAAGGAGAAATTTCGACACGAAAAGATGCCGAAAACTGGATAAAACAGCAGATTGCGATTGACAGATGAGAACTCAGATCATTATACTTCGACCACTCAAGCGGGAATAACTCAGTTGGTAGAGTGTCAGCTTCCCAAGCTGAAAGTCGCGGGTTCGAATCCCGTTTCCCGCTCCAATAAAATCAAAGGGTTGCTAAGTACTCAGCAACCCTTTTTATCTTTTCATGTATCTTTCTAAGTTATCGTGTGTCAACAGCAGCCGGGAGAACATTTCACTTTTTGGTTGCGAATCGGCCACAACCAAAAAAGTGAAAATGGAAATTACTTTAAAGAGGGTGTAAAGCAGATTGTGTAAATGCCCCGTCGGTTAGAGCAGTGGCATCCGCCCTTCAAATATATCGAAAACTGATTCAGTGCCGATCGCCAGTTGCGGATCGGCATTGTCCATTTCTTGGCAATATTCTGTAAAGCCAGATACATCAGCTTAAACATGGCCTCGTCATTGGGGAACGAACCTCGGTTCTTCATTACCTTCCTCAGCGACATATTTATCGACTCAATGGCGTTGGTCGTGTAAATTGCCTTTCGGATCTCTGGCGGATAAGAGAACAGCGGAGTAATCCGCTTCCAGTTGTTTCGCCATGATTTGCTGATTGTAGGATGGCTGGAATCCCATTTATCTCCGAAGAGTTCCAGGTGGTACCCAGCCTCCTCCAGTGTCGCCGCTGAATAGATTGTTTTTAAGTCGGCAGCGACTTCCTTGCGTTGTTTCCAAGAGACGTAGTTCAGACTGTGCCGAACCATATGGACGATGCAGAGCTGAACCTGCGTTTTCGGGAAGACGGCCTCTATCGCTTCAGGAAATCCCTTCAGTCCGTCGACGCAGGCAATGAAGATATCCTTGACCCCACGGTTCTTCAATTCGGTGACGACCTGCAGCCAGAATTTGGCTCCTCCATTCTCGGCAGTCCACATGCCTAGAACCTCTTTCACGCCGTCAAGATTGACACCAACAGCAAGATAGACAGCTTTATTTATGACTCGGTTATCCTGCCGAACCTTGACGCGAAGAGCATCAAGGTAGACGATTGGCCAAACATCATCAAGGGGGCGATTCTGCCACAGAACAACCTCCTCCTGAACAGCCTTGGTTACCTGAGAAACCAGCGTCGGTGAAATCTCAACCCCATAGATTTCTTCCAAGTGTGCCTGGATGTCGCGGGTGGTCATGCCGCGAGCATACAAAGCGATGATTTTATCATCAAAGCCAGAAAATCGGCTTTGCCCTTTGGGGAGGATAGCTGGTTCAAAGCTGGCATCCCGGTCTCGGGGAACAGAAATATCGAGTTCTCCAAACTCACCCTTGATCTTTTTCTGGTAACTTCCGTTGCGGGTATTGCCGGATTTATTAGTAGTCGGAGCGTTTTTTTCATAGCCGAGGTGATCGGTCATCTCGGTCTGCATTGCCCGCTCCAAAAGTTTTTTTGTCAGTTGTTTCAGCAGCCCGGTTTCCCCAATGAGATCTTCAGGGTTTTTGTAGTCTTTCATCAGGCTCTCAAGCAGGTCGTCAGGTATAGACATCTGTGGTTCCTCCAGTGGTTACGGGTTGTAACCGACTGGGTCTATTTACACAAAGGATTTTACACCCTCGGAATGCCTTTTTGATAAAATTTGCATACAGTTCATGTGGGTTATCAATTAAGTCCATACTTTTTCATCAGTTCTGGAACCTTGGCTTCTGCGGTCTGAATTTCTGCTGAGGACATGCGGGATCTAACTCTATCTAGATACTCTGATGTCATATCGCTATGTTTTGATTTAGCAGATTCTAACCGTTGTGTTATTAAATAGTGTGCGTATGCCAACATGTTGCTTTGAGTCACAACATCGCCGTGCTCATAAAATTGACCAATATTAAAAATGCCAACCTCATCCCCCAAGGCCGCTGCCCGCGAAGCAAAATCATAACTTTTTTGATAATTTGCTGATATGCCAAGACCTTGCATATACAAAGTGCTTAAATTCGCAAGTGCTCCAGGATGGTCTTGCTGTGACGCTTTGTAAGTCCATTGATAGGCAGCATCAAGGTTTTGTTCTACACCTGTCCCTTGGTAATAGAACAACCCAAGATAGAATTGCCCTGTAACATCACCATTTTCTGCACCTTTTTTTATCCAAAAAAGTGCTTTGGACAAATCTTTCGAAACAACAGAGCCTTCAAAATACATCTGTCCGATATAGCTTTGTGCCTTCGGATAACCCTTGTCTGCAGCTTTTTGGTACCACTCAAAAGCTTTTTGTTTATCAATGGGTACTCCATCGCCAAAATCGTACATATTTCCGATTTCAAAATCTCCCAGACCGATACCCGCTTCTGATAATTTTTCAAATATTTCCAAGGCCTTTTTCTTGTCTTCAGGGACCCCGTTACCGTTCCTATAACACAACCCCAGTTGATGCATGGCGACAGGATTCCCCTGATCGGAGGCTTTTCGATACCAGTCAACCGCTTTTTGACTGTCTTGGGGAACTCCAGTCCCGAAGGCATAATCGTTAGCTATATTCAGTTGCGCATCTACTTGTCCAAGTTCTGCTGCTCTCAGGGACAGTTCAGCTGATTTTTTTTCATTTACTTCAACACCATGAAGCCCAAGTGAATAATATCCTGCCAGTTCAGCGAGGGCATCAGGGTCGTTTAGCTTGGCAGCCTGGTTAAGAAGCTTAAATGCCTCGTGGGGATTATCTGCAGGTGGTTCGGCAGGAGATGTCATCCGTCTTCCGAGCTCATAAAGAGCTGCTGGATCGTTCTGTGCTGCACGTTTTTCAATCTCTTCCAATACAACATGATATAGCGGTGGCTTAGAGTCGGCCAATATCAGCTGCTTCCCATTGACTACTTCGTACTTAAGTTGAAGAATCTTTTGCTCTTTTGAGGAATATTTTTTGTCATAATTGGATTTATGATCTTCGCTTTTGTGCTGTGTAGACTCTGGCTTGCAGGCCGTTGAAAGCAGAATAATTATGATTGCAAGACAAGCAAGAGCAGTATTTTTTGACAATATCTTCATAAACTTCAGATCCCGTTGTTTTTATAAATCACTGTAAGACGATGCATCATAAATAATTCTACGATTCCCGTCATGTCGTTTGTTACGAGGCTGATCGTAGAGATCGCGGTGAAACAGCCAGAGAGCAGTGACGGTACCTTTATCGTCAGTATCTGCCTTGGTATCATCACCAAATGCCGGTTCATAGGGAATGACGAGACTCTTGTCCCCATTAATGTCGCAACAGACCATAACTGTAAGTTTGGTTTCGTGGTGATTCTGTAGATCCAAGCTGAAACTGTTCTGGTCTCGTGTCCATTCACTTAAGGGGCGTCGTGTCCCGGTTGCCAAAGTGGGGTCGATCATTTCATAAGTGATGGTCTCATTAACTGGTTTATGTGCAAGTCCTTTGTGTAACTGGTTATAGCTGTCTCGGATATATTCGGTGTAACCTGATTCGCAGCGCTCAATCTGGATGGTCGGCTTGCTGGCGGGCAAAAGCAGTGGAAAATCAACCCGAATTTGCAGCAGGCTGATCTGATTCAGCAAGGTTTCCTTGACGCTGATTGTGGGACGATAGACGGCATCCATCAATGCTTTTTCGGCTTCGATAGGGGTTTCGCACCAGATGGCATAGCGCAGTGCGGACCCAGTTATGATTTCCGTTCCGTTCTTTTCCTGGCCTGAAGACATATCGCGGATTTTAGCCGTCATTTTATCTGGCTGGGTTCCATGTTTATGTCCTAGGAACGATAGTTCTTTGCCGAAAGGACCGTTCTTGGCCCAAAGCTCTAGATTGGTACTTTCTGGAAAGACATAATAGCGGATAGCAGCAACAAGAACACCGAAAGCGATGGCAATGACGGCGGTGCCTCCAGAGCCGATGATCAGCCCCGTGGCCCAGGCGATTGTACCTGCGGTGGCCGATGCAACTGCCGGAGTCATCAGCATGGCTCCCATTTTGAGTACATCACCTAGGGCCGCATCGTCACCTTGCTCAATATTATCGATCAGGCTTTTGAAGCTTAGACCATATTCGACGGTGTTGCCGATATACCCGACAATCTTTCCATATTGAAACTTATGTAGTCTTGAAAATTGCCTAACAGCATTTGCTTGAACTTTTGAACCATAAGCTGACAACTGATGAGCCGCATCCCGGGCGTCTTTCGCAGCTTCAAACAATCCACATAGAGCGCCAAGCAATTCGGCGTAGGTGGTCCAGTCTTTGGTCTTGCTTGGACTGTTGGAAATCGATTGTAGACCGTTAACGCCGTTGATGATTTCGACGATAGCCAACAGTCCGCCGATGGCATGAATGGCGGTGTGGTTGCGACCGACACGTTTGAGAAGTTGGTCATGTCCGGCGGCATCTTCGCAGCGATAGGTCGTGCTCCCTTTTGCGGTCTCGTTCTTAGCCTGCAGCACTTTGCGGATCGATTTAACCAGGGCGATTGGTACTTTTTTAACCAAGGGGCTGGTGCTGTCTTTTCCTTCGAGATAATAAGTGAGAAGCTCTTCTGAACTTGTTTTGACCGGCTGAAAATCGAGTCCGGCTACGCTTCCGGCCAAACCGACCAGCTGAGCCTTGACCCGTTCGATCTGATCTTCGAATGCTTTGTCATACTGATCGCGTAAAGCGATGACCTCTTCAAAGGGCTTGAAGAAGTGGCTGACAATGGTCGCACTGTCGACGAGATGCCGTCCTGTCTGACTGGAAAACTTTTGAGCATTGTACTGATACAGGTCTGTTGCAGCTCCTTTATTTATCGGAAACAGACGGCTATGTAGCGGCAGTGGAGTCTGTACGTCGGCCAGTTTGATCAGTAATGCAATGCCGGCATCCTTGCGTCGCAGGGTCCAGCTGTCGAAATCACCGATAAAATCCAGGTCGAAATCGTATTGGTGTTTGTCCAGCAGCTGAATCAGGTCGGATACGGCCTTCCAGCCATCTGCATAGGCGCTGGGCCATTGAACATCCGCTTCGGGTTCATTGGGTTTCGGAGCGGCATAAAGATCCCAGTTACGTAAGGCTGTCAGGCTGAAATGGTCATCCAGCGCCTGCAGCAGGGGTGTTTCACCGGTTGCCAGCAACTCCTTGTCGAGAAAATCGACCAACGCCTGCTTACAGGAAATCAGATCGGGGCGCAGTTTTTCACGCGCTTGTTTTCCGAGAGCCTCTTCAAGCAGGCTCATATCGACGTTGTCTTTCAGTTTTACAATGGCCTTGAGGTGGCCATCATGCTTTTTCTGTTCAGCTTTTTCCTGTTTCTCCAATGTGTCAAGTTGTTCTTGTTTGGAGTCGATCTTTTTACGCAGCTGTTGTTGTGCCTTGACTTTATCTCGCCATGTGTCATCAAGCTCTGCCGGGTCGAGGTAGTGGTATAAGGGTGCCTGGTTAGTTTGAGTGAGTTGTCGGCGTTTTTTCTGTTCGGCTTCGATTTCCTGACGGAGTTTTGCTTCGTCTTGCTGAAGCTCTTGCAGGCTACGAGGTCGGGAAGTTCGTACTGTGAGAATGTTGTTGAGCAGTTTTGCAGAATTGAGCCAGCGCGCGGGCAAATATTTGCCATCCTTCATGGCTGCCGTGCCGTTCTGACTTTCAAGTTCTTTCACCTTGTCGATCATCAATCCGCACTGAGCCTGATAGCGTTTAGCCAAATTACGGGCAATACCGACCGGGTCGTCCAGGTAGACCACGGGGATATCTTCGATGAGGCTGACCTTTCTTCCCCCGGCGGCATGGGTGAACTTGTCAGCTTCGCGCATGGCGACCGAGTGATCATCATTGGCTTGTCTGAGATTGTAGATTATCGCCGGACCTGAAGCATCGTTGATTGTTGCAACCTGTTTTGAGGACTTGCTATGAGTCGATTCCGTTGGAGCAGGTACGCAATTCTTGAACTTGTTCAGACAATCACTCAAATCCAGCTTGTGCATCCGCTTATCACGCTGATCGGCGTTCTTCTTCATCTGCCGGATGCGTTCCTGACTCCACTGAACTTCGGAAAAAGCAATCCAGATCTCATGCGCGGTGTTGGCGATCTGGTAAGGGATAACGATGCGAAAGCCGGGCTGAACTGTGGCCGGTCGGTGTTCTGCTTTTTTCAGTTTGACCTTTTTATCGGCACTGAGCCTGTTCAGATTGACATCGCTGAAGGTGCCGTTGCCGTTTGATTTGAGCTCACGCCAGAGTTCACAGATCATACCGCTGTCTTTGGCCGGGCGGCGACGAATAATGTAGAGCCAGCCTTGACGCGGATAGTCGGCCTTGGCCGGGTCGCGGTCGGGCGTGGTGTAGCAGCGCGGGATGACCGGCACGACAAAGTTGTCGATCTTGCCCTGAAGTTCGTCACGTTTGCAGGTTTGGGGAAATCCCAGCAGAGGGCTGTAGGTTCCGCCTGCCGTACCCTGCAACGTCAGGTAGAGTGTCTTGCGCCCCCCGGATCTGGTCATCAGATGGATTTCGCGGGTTCCTTTGTTGTCTGAGGCTCCTTTGTGAAACGGATCGGCAATCGGCTTGATCGCTTCAAAAACGAGATCAGGAGTCTCTTGCGTTGTGCTGCTCATGCCTCCTCCAGATCGTCGTCATCTTCACAGAAATCGTCTTCCATACCGGCACTATTGATGTCCTGCTGGACGCTGAGCGCATCGCCGCTGGCCTGCAGCGGGAGAGCATCGGTCAATTCCGATTCTTCCAGCTTATCCACCTCAGTCAACTGCGTCTGCTTCGGCCTGGGCGCGCCCGGTTGCGAGAGCGGCATCGGTGCTGTATTGCAGTTGTTGCTGACCATCAGATCACCAGCCCGGACGGCGCGTTTACCTTCGATGAAAACGTTACTTGAGGCGGTGATGAATTCGGCTTTTCCCTTGATAGTGCCGCTTTTAACGCCCATCCGGTTGCCCGGCTCATCACCGGTACTAGTGGCGAAGATCGAATCGATATGGCAAACCGGATGGCCATTGATAAAAACGGTACTGGCGGTGTTGGCGGCATCTTCGCTACGGGCCACGTTGGTATAGGGAATCGGCACTGTTGATTTGCCGATCTTGGTGTTGCAGACATCAACCGTGGTAAGAACCCCGCCGCTACCTTTATGAACGGCCGTGCGACCGTTGATCAGAGCGTTTTCTTTTTTAGCCATCAGGCGGCTCCTTTTGTCATTTGATTTTCACTGTATTTTTGCAGACAGAGTGCGCCGCGCTGGGCCTCTTGGCCTATCTCACAGACGACCGCCAAGGCTATGGGGTCAAACTTGTATTGAAAGCGTGCGAGGGCAAGGACCAGGGCCATCGGCAGAGATGCTGAGCCGCAGTGACCGATGCTGAGATGTGGGTTCAGTTCATGCGTATGTTCAGGTAGGCGACCGTTCTCTTTCCAAAGTTCACGTTGGCACTGATGCCATTCCAGGGTGCCGCTCTTATCAGGCACATAGCCGGTGATAATGCTGCCGAGCTGGTTGATGTCCGCGCCGCTCTGGTCGAGACTGGAACGGATTGAGCGAGCGAGCGCTCCGGTTGCTTTTGTTGCGGCTTTACCGACGTTTTCTTCCGTCTCAAAAGCCATGCCGGTTAAGTAGACCTGGCCGGTTTGTTGGGACTCCAGCGCTTTAAAAACGACAAAGGCGGCACCTTCACCGGGGAGCATGCGGTCGGGATTTTTATCGCTGCAGCAACGTTGATCCTGAACGAGACCCATCAGCACATAGCGATCGATATGACTGTCGGCAGAGCCGAAGATGACCTTGTCGTAGACACCTTGTGACAATTTTTCCAGAGTGCTGCTGAGCAGTGGAATAACGCCGTTTTCGGCATTTTCAATCAGGATGGTTGCCGTTTGGAATTCAGAACGGATCTCGCGCAATGTTTCCTGAATCAGCTCCGCAGTGATCTGGGTCTGAACCTCAGGAAGGCAGATCAGGATCAGGGTTTTTTCGCTGATTTGAAGCTGAGGAAGTTCTTGCAGCGCATTCTGCAGTAACAGCAGGGTGCGCAGATCGCTGGTGAAATTTTCCGAATAGCTTTCATAGGGCGCCCAGAACGGCTGCTCCATCTGGTTATCAAAGGTTCTGAGTTTCAGGTTGGGAACCGCGGTGCGGCAGCTCAGGTTGGTGGCGACGCCGCCGAACAGTGCTGCGGGGAGTTCTCCGTAGGCGCAGCTGATGGAACTTGCGGTGATTGCGATGCGTTTTTTCTGCAGAGTTTGGTTGTTCTGGTTCATACGCGCTCCTGTTCGACCTGGCGGTCTCTTTGCATTTGAGGTTCGGTTAAGGTGATCCAACCCTGTGGGTCCGGATTGCTTTCATCAAGCACAATGGCTGCGCGCTGAATAAAAGCGATGGTCTGTTGATGGCAGTCGATAACCATTGTGTCACACTTGGCCTGGAGCTGATGTACTGGGCCGATCCCCTCGACACGAATGTTTGGGATCTCTCTGACAATTTCAAGCTGAAGCACATTGGCACCCCGGATCAGTCCGCTCAGCTTCAGGGTCAGTTCTGATGCAAATGGCATTTTGAAGCGCTGGTCGAGAGGCGCAACATTGAACAGCTCTTCAGGCGGCGTTGACGCGAAAGGGTAGAGTCCCTGGCTGACCGCCTGCTCGTCGATGCTGTACTTGAGTTGACTACGTAGTTCCCAGTGCGGAGCCAGCGGTCCAAACCCCGCGGGCTGGACACGGTCGCCCGGAGCGCAGATCTGCGGATTGCAGTATTCGATCTGCGGTAAGGTCAGCCCCGAGGTGCGCAAACCACGCAGGCTGTAGCCGCAACCGGCAGGGTTGGCGGCACAATATGCATCCTTATTATGCGGATCGAAACCCCCATAGGCTTTTTCGTAGCCGAGTTCGAGCTCGCTATCCAGGGCCTGCGGTTTGGCGGGGATGGCGGTCAGCAGTTTCTTTTGCCAGTGCCGGATACCGAAGATCTGCAGCTCCTTGTGCCAGTGCTGTTGCTCCTGCTGCAGGCTGACAGCGATGCCCCGGCTGCCAAAGCGCTCGGCTGTCGGCTGGGCGCTGCCATACAGATAGAGCTCAGCCCCCTGTTTATACGGCATGATTTCTCCCGCGGCGCATAAGCTTGAATTTTCAGGATCATCACGATATTCGTCGGCGTCGATAATCGGCAGTGTCGTCGGCCTCAGTTTCCCTTTCTCATCGAACTTGAACCCGCTCTTGACCACCAGCGTCTGTTGCCGCTGGCCGGTGCGGCTCCAGCCAGGAAAAAGTTCAGCTGAGACTCCGGTCTTATTGTCAAGCTGGATCATGCTGATCCTCCGTTTACGACCAGCATGACACGTTTGGTTCGCAACAAACTTTGCGCGCTGAGATTCACCGGTCGCTTCTGCAACCAGGACAGCAGCGGAATCAAGCTGGTGCTGAATTGACCTGTCCAGTTGATAATCGCTGATTCAACCAGCTTGGCCGTCATGACCTGGCCGAAAATCAGCCGTTGTCCATCCTCCAGGGTCGGGCGTATGGCATACCACCAGTGTCGTGAGGATCCGCTCTGTTCTGCAGACTCTGGCTGGACCAGACGCAGATGCGGATCAATTTTCAGATGCTTGCCGCTGAGCCATTGCCAGGCGGCTTCGAGTTGCACTTCGTGTTCCTCGCGGTGGGGCAGTTGCAGCAATTTGTCGATTGCCGCTTTGCTTCCGTGAATTGCCAACAACCTGGCAGCGACGTCCGGATGTTGCGCCGATTTCTGCGCGATCAGATCTTCGATACCGTAAACCCCGGCAATGGCACCAATCTCCAGTAGCTGGATCAATGTCTCCGGATCATCTTCGGTTTCAATGGCTCGCCAGAGCGGCTTGATAAAATCATCACTGCCGCGCAGCAGCATGCCACGAAACGCACAGACAAGCAGCTTGCCCGCAGGGCGATTGGATAACTGGCCGGAACCTAAGCCCTGATAGTATTTTTTGAACAGTTCTCCACTAAAGACATCCCAGCTGGTGGCGTAATCCAGCGCTGCAACCTGCAACTCAGTCTGTTGCCGTTGCAATTCAGCTGCGGAAATCAGCCCGGCTGGCACCTTGTCGCGGCGCAGCCGCCAGAGATTGAAAAGGACAGCTCTCAATCCTTCGTCCTGCTGATATAGTCGTTGCAGATCATCGAAAGAACAGAGCTGCGGAGTGACACAGAGTGCGTCGATTGCTCCCTGGCGGGTCTCTTCTTTACCCAGATAGCAGCGTATGCACTCTGCACTGATTTCATTGCCCGCCAGGAAGTTGAGATTCAGATTCACAAAGCAGCCGCTGCGATCCTGATCCTTGGGACAGAGCTCTGGAGCAAAAGAGAGCACATGAAGATGGATCATCAGATGATCTTCAGTGTGCTCAAGAGCCTTGGCGGAAATCAGTGGTTGTTGCTGAAGTTGACAGCGCTGCTCATAGAGCAGACCCGCACGCTGGGCATGATGTTTGAGAGAACGTGTTGACATCAGTTAAGCTCGATGACCGATCCCTGCAGCCTTACGGGGCCACTGGCCTGATTGATGATCTGTTTGCCGTCGATAAAAATCTGACCATCGGCATTTATACGGACACTGCCATGTGCTGTTTTAAGACAGAGGTCACTTTCGCAGCTTATGGTGCAGACCCCTTCAATCAGTTCAAAGCGCGGCGCCGGGGCTTCGTCCGGGGCTGCGATTCTGCCGCTGACAACCAGTCCGGATGGAGTTTCGCAGACCAGTACCTGATCACCGAAGTTCACTCTGCTGACTTGATCGAGCTGTGCAACGACCGGAATCTCACAACCCTCCAGCAGGACGCTCCGGGCTCGTCCGTTCACGACGCTGCAGACGCAGGCAAGCTGCGTTACCGCTGTCGTCCGGGGTTGCTGATAGGTATAGAGTTTTGCTTTCATATGCATCTGTGTCCTTTCAGGATATCCCGTTGATCAGTCCGTTTTGTCGCTGAACGATTCTGCAGATGATAGCGCGCAGCTTCTGATTGACGTCCGTCACAAAACGGATCCGTCCGGTTTCAGAACAGAGCAGACAGAGTTCATCGCGGATCTGCAGCATCAGCTCGGTGAAATAATGCTCCAGTTGCCGCTGGATAAGTAGACGCGTGTCTTCGGCCTCGAGTATTTCGCTCAAAAGCGGTTGCGTCAGTTGTCTGTTGTAGGTTGCGTTGCAAAAAAGCTGGGCGTGCTGCCAGGTTCTGACCTTGTTGAGGTTCAGCAATATTTTCATAACCAGCAGTTCGATAAGCAGCTCTTTGCTTTCATTCAAATCCGTTTCACTTGTCATTTTATCTTCTTCTCATTTGGTTTTCGGGCAGCCGGGCTTCCGCTAGTTACCGCCGATGCTGCTCCCTTTCAGGTTGATCGAGTTTCCATAGATATTGACCATCGGCCCCTTCAGAGTGAGGTTGCCATCGGTTGACACCTGAATGGTGCCGCTCCCTTGTTTGATTGTGACCGGTCCGCCTCCGTCTCCCAGTAGGCTGATATTTCTGGCTGCCGAGATACTTAACGCCCCGCTGTTGACCTTGACCTGCATGTCTTCATTGCGTACTTCGATGGACAGGTTGTTGTTGATGTCGACAACCATGTCCTGGCCGACCGTCATTTCGATATTTTCATTCTCCGCGTCGAACTGGATGTTCTCTTTCGCTTTGAGGCGGATGTCAGTTGCCGCCTGCATGCTGATTTCCTGGTTGCGGGTCATCAACTGCTGGGCGTTTTCGACAGTGACGAGGTGATCCTTGCCGACCTGAACCGTCTGGCTGTCGCCCGACTCGATCAGCATGGTCTTCTTGGCGAAGATCTCCAGCTTACCTTCCTCTGTGGCCAGTCGGATCTTGTGGGCATCTCTGGTTGCGTCCAGGGTCAGGATATTCTTCCGCTCGGCGGTGAATAGATCGATTTTTTCCTGATCGATCCGGTCGTCCATGCAGAGTTCGTTTCCTGATGCGGTGCGGATGATATTCTGCGTGTTGTTGTCACTGGTAACGATGCTTGGCATCATGTCGGTGGACAGGGCGCCGACAACGACCGGGCGGTTGAGGTCGCCGTTGAGGCAGGAGACAACCACATCGGTACCGCCGTGCAGAGGGAAGTGCATGCCGTAATCCTGACCACCGTAAGGCTGAACCAGGCGCACTGGGTGGCTGGCTTCGGCCTCTGCCGTATTGCTACGGTCGAAATCGGTGCGAATATGATAACGTCCCTGGTCATCGAGAAAGGCATATTGGCTATCCTTGCTCTCGATTCTGGCGCTGAACAGGCCGAGTACCTGAGGGGTCGGCAGCAGATCAGAGCGATAGGGAGTTCCGGCCTTGATCATTTGCATGGTGGCTGTAAAGGTCGCTGCCTTCGAGCTGCTGCCGTAGGCCTGCGAGGTGGCCTGATCAGCGCGAAAATCGACTGAGATGATCAGGTACCTGCCGTTCAGATCTGTACAGGGGTGTTCCCTGATGGTCAGCATGTAGCCGGGTCTGATCCCTTTGCAGTCAGTGACCGCCATAACGGTTGCCCGCCTGACATCGAGTGCTTCGACACGCAGCTGAGCGACCGTTTCTCCCTCCTCGGTGGTTGTGAAATGATCACCGTAGACACCCTGAACTCCGCAGCAGTAGGCGTTTTCCGAGCTGGATACACTGTTCAGGAACAGTGAGGGGTCCTGATCGTTGTAATCATTGAGCTCAACCAGACCGGGCAATAAGGTCGCGGCCGGCGACAGCTGATAGACCGTTTCGATGGTACGTGCCGCACCGGTCTGCGGCCGGTAGATCAGGCTGTCGATTTCCGGCATGGCGGGACGTGTGCTGCTGTCATCGCAGAAGACAACCTGAGTCTGATCTTCTTCTGCTTCAAAGCAGAAGAAGATTCCGGCACGGGCGATCAGGCGCTGCAGAAAATCAAAATCGCTCTCAGCGTACTGAACAATGAACGGGTGTTCCGGGTATTCGGCAGTCAGGTCAAGACGGAAACTTCTACTGCCGAAGTTGGCCGTGGCAAAGATCTCTTTGATGATATCCGGCGTCGATTTATTGACAAAGACACGGTTTCTTTTGCTGTTCTTCAATGGGGCAAGAGGTGAACTGATAACCGTGCGGTAGGCCATATCTCCGGGGGTCTGACCGATATGGAAAAACCGGGTTACCAGGCCGTTGACGTTGATTACCGTGCCTCCCCAATAGATTTCAAGTGTAGCACAGTTGCCGATGACAGTGCCGGTATTGAGAATGCTATTGGCTGTGACATCGACACTGAAGCTGTAATCTCGCGATATGCCGTAGTGACTGCCGGTAAATGCGGTGACACTGAAGCTGTTGTCCGGAACTGTGCGGATCAGCAATTTATAATGACTGGTATTCGCCTGGTGTTTCAGCGCTGTAATTGCTTGCATGAGTTATCCCCTCTGTTTCTCATTCACAGACAGGCGACGGCGGCTACGCGGTTTTCTGCGGCCGTTTCGTCTGCGATCAGATCACTGAAAATACAACTGAGTTCTCCCTGGTCGTTCAGTTCGAGACGAATCAACTGCGGCATATCATCATCGGCCATGAACTGCAGCAGACTGCGCGAAATGCCGGGGAGAAGCTGCTGCTCGATCAGGGTGTGGATCATCCGCGCACCGGTCTCCGGCCGCTGGCAGCGGAAAATCAGGTGTTCGACAACCTCCGGCTGACAACTCATCTCGATGGCGTGGGCCGCATTGAGGCACTCGGCGACCTGATCGAGACGCTTCATGATAATCGTTCGCAGGCTGTCCTGTTGTAAGGGGGCCATTGGAACTACCTGGATACGCGCCAGCAGGGCGGCCGGAAAATGCTGCTGCAGAGCTGGCATGACGGTGTTGTACATGGTGACGTAGTCCGGAATTTTTTCTTCCGCTTCTTCTGCGCTCTCTGCAGCACTGAAGAGGTCAAGGAGTTCGTCAGCGCCAAGGTTGCTGGTCATGATGATGACAGTGTTTTTGAAGTCGATTTCCCGTCCTTCGCCGTCGCGCATCAGTCCGCGGTCAAAGACCTGATAGAACATGTTCAGCACGTCCGGATGGGCTTTTTCGACCTCATCGAGAAGGATCACGCAGTAGGGGCGCTGACGGACCGCCTCGGTGAGGATGCCGCCTTCACCGTAACCGACATAGCCTGGAGGTGAACCTTTGAGCTGGGACACAGAATGGGCTTCCTGATATTCGCTCATATTGATGGTGACCATGAAGCGTTCACCGCCAAACAGCATGTCCCCGATCGCCCGGGCGGTCTCGGTTTTACCGACACCGCTCGGGCCGGTCAGCATAAAAACTCCGACCGGCCCGCCCCCCTCACCAAGTCCGGATTTGCTGCTGCGCAGAGTCTGCCCTACGGCACTGAGCGACGGATACTGCCCGATGATCCGTTCGCTGAGTTTTTCCTCGAAATCGAGCAGGTTGCTGAGTTCGTTTTTAACCATCCGTCCGAGCGGAATACCTGTCCAGTCGGCGACAACCTGGGCCACGGTCTCCGCGGAGACTTCAGGCTGGACCAGCGGTGCTTTCTCCTGTAGTGCTTCGAGCTGTGCCAGAACCTGCTCCCTCTGGTGTGGTGCGGCACCAGAGCTGCGCAGCTGCTTGAGCTTTTCGACCAGTCTGACCTCGCTTTGCCAGCGCAGTTCAAGGTCGACCTTTGCGGCGAGAATCTGGCGTTGCTGGTCTTTGAGCCGGGCAATAACTTTGTCCTCGACAGCAAGTCCCTGGTCCTGTTCGCTTTGCAGGTGCTTCAGCCGGCGCTCAACGAATTCGAGCTGTTCGCGGATCGTATCGACAGCCGCCGGGGTTGCCGCCTGTCCCATGCCGACTCTTGCCGCAGCCGTATCGAGCAGGTCAATTGCTTTGTCCGGCAGAAAGCGGCCGCTGATATAGCGGCTTGACAGTTCGACAGCAGCCTCGACGGCGGCTTCAGTGATCAGGACCTGATGATGTTTCTGATAGCGCTCCTTGAGGCCTCCGAGCATCAGCTTGGCAGTCTCGAGCGACGGTTCGTCGACCTTGACCATCTGGAAGCGACGATCCAGTGCGGCATCGCGTTCAAAATATTTTTTGTATTCGCACCAGGTCGTCGCAGCCAGAGTCCGCAGCTCACCGCGGGCCAGTGTCGGTTTGAGCAGGTTGGCTGCATCCCCCTGTCCGGCATCCCCTCCGGCACCGATCAGGGTGTGGGCTTCATCGATGAAGAGAATAATTGGTACTGCGCTGTTACGGATTTCATCGATAACCGCCTTCAGGCGCTTTTCAAATTCTCCCTTGACCCCGGCTCCGGCCTGAAGCAAGCCAAGGTCGAGACAGATCAGACGGATATCTTTGAGGCAGTCAGGAACGTTTCCTTCAACAATCCGTAGCGCCAGTCCTTCGACAACGGCTGTCTTGCCGACCCCTGGTTCACCGACCATGATCGGATTGTTCTTGCGCCGGCGGGTCAGAATATCGATCATCTGGCGGATTTCATCGTTGCGCCCGAGCACCGGGTCAATATCGCCGCCGCGGGCACGGGCGGTAAAATCGCTTGTGTAGGCGTCGAGGTTGGGAGCTGGGCTTTGCTCTGCTGCTTTGTTTCCAGCTCCAGGTGCGGTACTGACAGTGGCGGCAGCCGGTCCGCCGCCTTCCTGTGACAACCGGTTCAGTTCAGGATAGCTCCGGATGATTTCCTCTGAGCTGATGCCATTGAGCAGCTGCCAGCCTTTGCCCGGCAGCCTCGGTGCCTTCTCCAGCAGGGCTTCGAGCAGTACGCCGGAACGCATCTGCTCATCGCCGTTGCGCAGTGAACTGATGGTCCAAGCGCGTTCTAACCACTGGACAAGCTGCAGGGATAACGATGGCTTATGCTGATTGTCTGAACGCAGCCCACTCAGCTGATCAAGCAGCTCCTGCCAGAACTGATCGAGATTGACTTTGAAATGACGCAGCAGCAGATCGAAGTCGCAGTCCCCCTTTTCGAGGAATTTGAGGACCATATGTTCGATGGTGATATCGTAATGCCCCCGTGTGCCGGCAAAAGCGGCGGCACTTTCAAGGGTGTCAATGCAATATTCATTGAGTTTTTCAAGCAGCATTTTGATGTGTGTCGGACTCAAAGCTTCCCTCCATGTGATCAGGCCGCGCTGGCCATGATTTTTTCAATCAGGTTATCGGTTTGTGGCGTTTTTGCTTGATTGTCGGTCTGTTGGCGGATGTTCAGATTCAGTCGGTGGATTTTTCCGCTACAGTTACCGACACAGGTTGTCCAGCCCAGCAGGCTGTTTTTCGCACCAAGCTGCCTGTGCTGACCAGCTTCAGGCTGTATCAGCAGAATCAGCTTGATGTCGATGGCCGGATCGATATATTTGCCGATCAGTTCGTTGATTTCTGCCGCTTTTTCGCGCTGTGGAAAAAATGGCTCCGCTGCGCTCATGTTGATCGGTCCGATCTCTATCCTGATCTGGCTGACGACATCGAGAATCTGGCTGCCGATCAGGCTGTTGTCACCGAGGCACAGGCCGTTGCCGAGTCCGTTGCGCTCATCGACCCTGATCCACTGCGGAACATTCTGCTGAACCCTGACCGGGTGGCCGAGAAAGTCCTGAAGCAGGTCGGTCAGGGCCTGTGCTCCTTTGATCCGTCCACCGAGAATGCCGCTGTAATCATTGCGCCCTTTATGTTCGGCGAATCCTGAGATCGCATTCAGATAGCGGTAGAGCAGGCTCTTGCACTCCTTGCTGCTTTCTGCCCGGTTGAGTTTCTTCCAGCTCAGATAGGCAAGCAGGTATAAGCGTCGGTTGAACATGTCGAGAAACGCGCGCAATTCCTGGCTGCCGAAGCTGTCTCTGCTGGCGATGTCGTTGAAAAACTGGGGCAGCGGAGAACTCACCCCGTAGAGCCCGAGGTCATTGAATTCAAGGCGTAGCCTGCCGTTATTCTGAACGCTCAGATGCCGGAGCTGCCCAGCCGGAAAGGTCAGTTCGGCGGCGGGCGCCAGATCGAGCATGCTGCTCAGTTCTTGTTCCGCATCGAGGCATTCAAAACTCTGTTCCAGCAGGTAAAGCGCCTGAAAGGCCTCAAAGTGACTGCAGCCGCTGTAAAGAGCATCGATTATATGAGGAAATTTTCCCCGAGTAATGGATCCCATTGATAGCTTGTCCTTGAAGTTAAAAACTGAATGCGGCTCTGTACGAAGGTGTTGATAGCCACATACATGCTGAAAAAGTGGTGAAGCACTGTGCCAAACAGGTAGCTGTCAGCTTCCGATAAGAACATCTTCTCATCGAGCGTCAGCCCGATATCTACCCCTTTTAGCATGGCGCCACGGTGAATCTTTGACAGCGGCTGCATGGTGACAGCCTTGAGCGACTGAATACGTTTTTCCGACTGCAGCTGATCGCTCCAGTCGTAGAGCGACAACAGCTGCTGCAGCTGTTCGACTGAAGCGATGCTGTTATGGCTGACCGACAGATGGGCGATCAGCGCCAGCCGGTAGTCGCTGCGTTGCGGCGGCAGGTGCATCTTGCTCGGCCGGGTAATATTGGTCGCGGTGATATGGCTCGGAAAGCCGCTCGCCGGTGACTTGATGCTGTCTACTTTCAGATGATTACGGGGAATATCGCCGTTATAGGCCGTGATGGCGCAGCTGATGATATCGTCCTGGTCGCTGAGTGCTCCACCGATCCGCAGGTAGGTCATCGGGCCGAGTTCTTCGCGAAGACGGTGACTGACCTGATAGTACCTTTGCTTTTTGTCCTGGTAGTTGTAGCGGTGAAGCGGGTTGTAAACGGGGAGCATGCCGTCATCCCGTTTGGCACCGCAAACTTCATCGACACTGTAGACCTGAATCGCTCTGGGCAGGTTGTTGTCGGCGACAACATGATATTCGCTGCGACGCTTATCGACACGGATCGGTTCTCCTGTCTTTTCATAGAGATTGATCGCTGGCACGCAATGCAGCTTGAAGTTTTCGGTCGTGAGGCGCAGATCTGCGTCGAGCGGCTCTTTGAGTTCGATGCGGATTTCAAATTCGCTGCAGCGTTCCGGCCAGTTGACGCAATCGAGCTGTTCAATGGAGACAAACTGGTACTTTTCGCGGAAGCAGAAGTAGTCATGAAGCAGATGGAAACCGACAAATCCGCGTCCGTCAGTCGGTAGCAGCAAGTCGTTTCCCGTGAGGTGACAGGGAAGCAGGCTGTTCTGCCGGCCGAGACGCTGGGGACGGACCGCCAGTGCCGGAAATGCGATCTGTACCTGAGAGACCTGCGCTGTCAGTGCCCGGTAAAGCTCAAGGGTGGTCATCGTATCGCCGTGCAGATAAATTTTCAGGTTCTTAAGATCCAGCTGTTGAGCATTGATGTCGTGATCAAACTGAAACCTGAGTTTGAGCAGCTGTCCTTTGAGCATGCTGTTATCCAGCTCCACCCCGGCCAGACTGAGCGGCTGGAGAATGGTGTCGCCGGTTGTTCTGAAGCGGCAGCTGACCCATTCTGAAAATGGAATCAGTTTGCTTTTCGGAAGATTGATGCCGTCGCTGAAGGTCAGGGTCCCTTTGGGAATACAGGTTGTCTCCTTCATCTGCCCCGGCCGCGGATTGAACTGCATGATCGTGCAGGAAGGAAACGGACGAAGAAAATAGGGGCGGATATGATTCAGCAGGGCTTCAGAAAATTCCGGGATATCGTCATCGATACGTCTTTTGACCTCGCCGGTCAAAAACGCCATCCCCTCGAGCAGGCGTTCCACGTAAGGATCCCGGTCTTTGACGTCCTGAAGGTTCAGATGCCGCGCTTTTTCCGGAAAGGCTCTGGCAAACTCCTGAGCCTCTTCCTGAAGCAGGCGCATTTCCGTGTCAAAGTAGTTACTCATCGGGAGTATAATCCTCGCTGTTTCTGACGTTAATCTGACCGGTCCGGCACAGGGTGACGGTAAAACGCAGACTATTGCCGCCAAGGTCTTTGCCGATCAGCTGAAAATGGGTCATGCTGCGTCCTGGCTTGATCTCGAAAGCCTGAACCCTCGGCCAGAGCAGACGCGGTTCGTTGGTCTGGACCGCATAGAGAATGCCGTTGATGATCAGTTCTCTGGTGTAGGGCAGATCGAGATAGAGAGCGGCTATATCGGGCATACCGAAGTCGGGCAGATGGCGTAGTGAATCGCGGCGGCTGTTCAGTAGCCGCTGCAGGTGTTCGCAGATACTGTTTTTCAGGCGTTGCCGGGCACCGGTATAGGCGATGTCGTCGCTGCTTGCGCTGCTGGTCAGAATGTCAAAAACTGTTTCGGCCATGTATCGTCACATTCAAATGCAATAGACTGCTCCGGAGGAAAAACCTCCGGAGCATGGTGTTTAGCGATTCTCTACCCAGGAATCTGAGAAAGAGATGTTGCCGTCGGTGTATGTCCAGGTGATTTTGGCATAGCGGCAGGCAACTTCCTCGAGGTGAGGATAACGCTCTTTGTCAAGGTCTTTGACGTTGTGCATGGTCGGTTTGACCGAGGTAATCTTGACGTCTTCGAGAATGTGAGAGAAATACTCTTCCTCTGCACCGGTATCGTTGATACGGTACCATCTCAACTCGATTTTCTTGAGAGTCTGACCGTTGCTGCACGCCTTGTAGAGGTAAGGGGTCGCGTTGTCGAAAGCTTTCAGGAAAACGAAAGGCTCGTGTTTTCGGGTGCCAGTCAGGCTTCCGGTGTCACTGTCAGTCGGAATCCGCAATTCATGATCGAAGCCAAGGATTTCAAGAGTTCCTTCGCGTCCGGACACAGTAACCGGACCGTCGATTTTTGAGCCTTGATCGTCGTAGATTGTCATGTAGCCAGGTATTGCCATTTTTCCCACTCCTTTAGCGGTAGTTATAGTGTGTCATCGACACAGGTTGAAACTCGCGGGCTCCTATTAGCCATTGTCGCGAGGCATTTGGGCAACCAGCTTGAGCTGTACATCGACCCCCTCAATCTGGAAGTGCGGTTGAGCGGCAAGATCGACCCGGTAATAGCCTGGGTTTTCGGGGATTTCGTAAACGGAAACCTTGCCATCGCGTAACGGATGAGTGGCGATCAGTTCCGGTTCCGGATCCTTCATTTTGGTGACCAGCGTCTGCAGCCATTCGTTCAGTTCGTTTTCCAGCCTTTGACGGCTTTTGGTGGTTCCGATATTTTCCCGTTGCAGCACCTTGAGATAGTGCGCTAATCGGGAAACAAGGAAGATGTACGGCAGACGTGCATTGATCATGCTGTTGGCATTGGCACCGGCATCTGCGTATTCATGCGGCTTCTGAACCGAGTTGGCCGAGAAGAAGCAGGCATAGTCGCTGTTCTTGTAATAGCTCAGCGGAATGAAGCCATGATTTGCCATCTCCAGTTCACGCGTCTCGGAAATGAGCATTTCAGTCGGCATCTTCTTTTCGTACCCCTTGCCGTTGTCCTGCAGGTGAAGGGGCAGGTTGTCGACCTTGCCGCCTGCTTCAGGGCCGCGGATGTTGACGGCCCAGCCGTTGTCGGCAAAGCTTTTAGCAATGTTGCCGGCAAAGGCGAAGACCGGGTTGCCGAACAGGTAGTTGTCATGGTTATCAAGCTGGACATCCTCTTCGTAATTGAAGGTTCTGACCGGAGTGCTGTCCTGGCCGTAGGGCAGACGCAACAGAAAGCGCGGCGTCAACAGCCCGATGTACCTGGAATCCTCGGTCTCCCGGAAAGATTTCCAGCGAGTATATTCCGCTTTTTCCATATAGTTGGTCAGGTCGTTGATCTGGCTGATTTCCTCGGCGTCCTTCTTGCCGAAGAAGCGCGCTCCGACCGAGGCGAGG
Organism: Geopsychrobacteraceae bacterium; assembly: GCA_963676795.2. Lineage (GTDB taxonomy): Bacteria > Desulfobacterota > Desulfuromonadia > Desulfuromonadales > Geopsychrobacteraceae. Next base: position 1,587,423 of record CAXXTB010000002.1, read on the forward strand.
AATGGGCAATGGCTGCTGGCCGATACCTTGGACAGATCCCTCAGCAGCGAGATGTCCTGGGCGGAGTTATCAAATTCGTAGTTGCCGATGATCGTCGCGAACGGCTCACCGCCAGGGGTGTCGTATTCGTCGACGTAAACATGTTTGTAAAGGCCGGTCTGGATAGTTTCCGGTGCGTCTTCAAAGTCATCGATCAGATCGTTTTTGGTGCAATCAAGAATTTCGACCTTGATGTTGCGGCGGAAATCACAGCGATCGATCATGAACTTGAGGCCGCGCCAGGTGCTCTCGATGCTTTTGAAAGATGGGTGATGAAGCACCGCATCGAGCTGCCTACTGATCGTTTGATCGATCTGGGCAATGTACTGATCGAGCAGGGTTTTATCGATCTTCTCGACCTGCGACTGGTTCTCGCTGGTCAGGTCGAGAAAAACCTGGATTCCGGCCGTCAGGCGTTCTCCCAGGGTGCTTGTCGCCATCTGTTGAGCATCGGCGAAGTGATTCAATTCGATGGTTTTCGTCACCGGGGTGATATCGACCAGCTGACAGAGTCTTGAATATGAATCCAGGCTTTCCGTGATGTTCTGTGCGGCGGCCTGTTTGGCGTTGGTTGTATGGCTACTCATAAGTGTCCTCCTGTATCGCTGGCTTGATTTCAGCGCTGGCTGTCATCAGAAAGAAGTGATTCAAGCTGTTTTCTCAACCCATCGAGCTGAGGCTGGTCTGCGACGATCGCCTCAAGTTCCTTGCGGAATTTGGCATTGTCGAGCAGGTTCGATTTGAGATCCTTGAGAAGGTTGCGCATCGCCATCAGGCTGTGCAGTTCAGGAATCTGCTGAGCCACGCGATCCGGGCGAAAATCGTTGATCGATTCAAAGGATAAGTCGACGCTCATATCGGAACCGTCCTTGGCCAGCTCATTCTGAACTTCGAAGCGGGTCGTCGGTTTCAGTTCCTTCATGACCGATTCGAAGTTGTTCTTATTGATGTTGATCCGCGCCCGGTCGGCAATTTTCTCTTTTGTCTGGTTATTGCTGAAATCGCCCATAACAAGCATCTTCAGCGGCAGCTCGACCTTCTTACGCTGCCCGCCGGTTTCGACATTCAGCGACAGGTTGATACGTGCCTTAGGAATCTCTTTCTGGAAGCTACCTTTCATAACAATTCTCCTTTGTTAGAATTCATAGTTAAAAAATTACGTTAACCGTTTAGGTGAGATTTGCCGCCAGGGAGAGATCGATCAGACAGGCATCGCTGTGTAGTTGCTGAATCTCCTGGGCAATCTGAGTTTTTTCAAGTTTGTCGCTGGTGTTGAGCGACTGCAGTGCTTTACAGCGCAGTTGAATGATTTCAATCGCCAGTTGCGGATGCCAGACACCAAGCTTTTTACCCTGCGCCTGGGAGTGCAGCTGTCTGAGAACAGATTCAGCCATCTGGGGCTTACCGGCAACCAGGCAGAGGCGCGCTTCGCATAACTGTTTCTGCAGACGCTCCAATTCAGACTGGCAATTCACCTGGCGCAAATGCGCGATGGCCTTGGCTAATTGCTTCTCACCAGCCAGCGTGGTAGCGGCGTCCATCGCCTCTTCGAGAGAAGCAGTAAAATCATATTCAGACGGGGATTCAGAGCCTGCTGGTGCTGATTGCTGGACCAGGGTTTCAATCCACATCAGGGTTTCCCCATCACAGAATGGACTCGCATCGGCAAAATAAAGCTGAAGGATTTCCGGTACCGCACTGCTCCATTGGCAAACCTGGGCTTCGATCAGGCGCTGAAGCTGTTCAAGCTTTCCTGTTTTGGCCTGTTGCCAGAGGATGTACTGGAGCTTCATGGCATAGCGGTAACCGGTTTCCATGAAGAGCTTTTCGCAAAAACGGATTGTTTCAAGCTTGTTCCCAGCTGAGGTCAGGTTGTTCAGTTCGGCCCAGCCACTTGCTCTCGGTGCCGGGACTTTCGTGTGCCCTTGTTCGTTCGGAGGAACGCTGTTGGTGCTCCAGAACAGAGCTCTCGAGAGGGCGATTGCCCGATAGTCATCGCCTTTTTCACTGAGATATTTATGCAGCTTGCGCGCTTCGTTTTCGAACTCCCGCTCAGAGCCTGGTGCTGCAGAGTTTTCTCCACTGACCGGAGCATGGGCTGTCGTTGGCACGGCTGTTGCCTGAGACCTGTTTTCTTCATGTGCCGGCTTAGGGGTAGCCTCTTTCGTTTTTTTGCCAAACCACTGTGCCAGCCCAGACAAGCGCGGAACATCGCCACCTAATTTCTCGACCAGGAATGCATTGATACGGACAATTTCCTGGCTGATGGCTTCGGTCAATTCGTGGTCCTCGACAGCATGCGAGTTTTCTGCAAAGGCAGTCAGGCGCGGATTGTTCAGCAACATCAGTGCCGCTTGACGTTGATTTTCCTTTTGTGGATGGCACTGATCCCAGAATTCTTCGCTCAAAATTCGGTAACAGCAGAGTCCATGATAGAGTCCAGGCCAGCCATCGACGAAGGTTGAAGCAAGCAGGAGAAAAGCGGCGATACGCAGGTCTTTTGTCGTTGAGCAGAGCAGTTCGCGCGAATCGTTGATGACCCTTTCGTAATCTGTGCCGCTGAGTTTTTCGATCTCTTCCTTGATGAGAAGAAAGCTATCGAGATAGCGAGGATCTTCTCCACAGGGATTTTCTGTTGTTACGGGTGTTGAAACAGCCGTAAGCCATTCCGGGAGTCTGGTTTGCTTCATAGGACTATCTCTCGGCGGCCAAGACGATAGAGCAGGTCAAGCAGCGAGGTGTCCGCTTCCATAAGCAGGCGTTTCCGATCGATTCTGCTGACAAAGTTCGGAATCTCATACGTTTCGTCAAGGACGTCATATATGACATTGTCCTTGCATTTGTGGTTTATCAGAGGCAGCAGGTGCGAGGGTGGCAACTCGCGGAAAAACAGGGTCAGACTGCTGGTGTACTCTGCAGATGACTTATTCCAGAAATAGTGTGCCCGCCAGAAGCGGTCTTCAAGGATGGCTTCGATCATCTGCACCCAAAAAACGACGAAGGGAGTTGGATCCTCGCAGTTGGGCAAAGGGATACGGATTCCCCAGACGCATTTCGATGGCCCTCTTTTGATGACGGTTTTAAGGAAATCAAAGAAGGTAAACAGAAAACGTTCCTTCAGCTCATCTGTCATGGGCGCAGCCAGTCTGTCCCAGTACAGCGCTGACGGGATATCTCTCAGCAGCCTGATCTGCTCACTCAGAATTGTCCTGGTTTCCTGCATGTCATCCTGATAGGCCAGCAGCTCCAGTCTGTTGGCTAGCTCCTGCGAGGTGCGATGGTCAGCGAGAGTCTCCAGGATCCCTTCGGTGAGGAGAAAGCGTTTGGCATAGGTCACGGCGACAGCCGCCCTGTGACTCGCAAATACCTGGTTGTTGTTGAGGTACATGAGCGCAAACGGGTAGACCCGTCCGCTCTTGTCCTGACTGCCAACCAGGGAGCCGAACAGGTTGTGCTCCTGATCCGAACCTGTCCTGACGAAATGATGACAGGGGAAGGTGCGAAAGAAATCTGGGGTGTTTTTCGGGTATCTGCGGGCGATACAGCCAACACCTTCCTGCAACCAGTGTTCAAAAGCGACGACCTCGCGCTGTCTGACGTTATGACGGAAAAATTCGTTGTAGTGCGGAATTTTGCCGAAACCACTTGGATGAACAATTTTTGCCGAATCGTACTGATTCGTCTGACGCTCGAAAAACTTGAACATAAGCAGTCCTAAAAAATTTTCTCAGGCAGGCTGAAGGTGCTGAACAGATTCCTGGAAAATGCATTCGTGTGTCTGTCCGGACGCAATTTAAAGCGGATGACCGCGTCCTGATGGTATTCGGTCGGAAGGGTCCAGGTGACCAGATACTGGCCGTTTTCCGGTGTCATCTGGGCTTCTTCGAGAAGATGGAAGAGGCTCCATTCTCCGGAAAAATCAAGCTTGGTCTGTGCCTGATCGCCGATAGGAATACAGCTGATAGAGGCAGAGGTTTCACTGATATCACCTGGCCAGCTGAACGATTTCCATTCCTGGGGTTCATTCTGATAGATCATTTTCTGACCATTGCTGTTGAAGCTCACAACTCTCAGTCCGCTGCTTGGTATCGGATAAATCGCGTAATGAACATCAGGCTGGCCACGTCTAAGAAGTCCTTCGCTGATTTCCGCAGCCCTCGGCAGAGCGTTAAGAAAGGACGCAGAGATATTCACGCCTTGATCCAGCCAGGTTTTATTCGTCCAGCCGGTTCTGCGCTTACGCAAGAAAGGTTTGAGCTGGGTGTTGGTATATGACCAGATCAGACCGTCGTCATCGCGGAAAAAGTCCGTAATGTCGGCCAGCGAGGCGTCGCTACCGCCTTTCTTGAAGGGATATTTTCCGGCGATCTTCTTTTTGTAGTTTGCATAGACCGCTGTTTTCCACTGATTCTGGAGAAAGCTACGGGCCTCAGCGAGAGTCGTGCCCCAGGCGAGGCTGAGAGGTTGCGAGAATAGATTTTCTGCGGCCTTGCGGGTGCGCGCTCCGATACCGTTGGTAATGCTTTTGGTTGTCAACCAGCTCTTGTAAAGCTCGGACTGCGATGCGCCGTCGCCGCTTAAGATCATCGCCGTATAATCATAAGATTCCTGGGACAGATCGACCGCCGCTGCAAGCTGATCAAATTCGCTCTGCGCCGAACCGAGCGCCAGCAGGTATTGGTTCACCAGCAGTCTGGTTGACATTTTGTCTCCTGGGATAGCAAACTTCCGCAGGTCGTGGAGCGCTGTTTCAAGCTCGGCGATCCGCTTTCTTTCACTGTTGCCCTGCAAAGCAGAGATTTGTTCTGGTGCTGTTCCCGTTGCCGACAGAGGCGATTCGTTCCTGTATTCGTAAAGCTCAATGTTCTCGGCAATAACCTGGAACAGCTCGGCGATCGGACCGTCTAAACCAGCCAGAACCAGCAGTTTGTCACTGCTGTCCTTGATATCCTGAAAAGGCTTGAATCTGATATTTTCAACGACCTTCAGCCAGGTGTCCGCATAGTCCTTGAAGTACAGTTCGCGCACCTCGGCCGAAATTTTGCTGACCAGTTTCGCGTCTACCTGCTCATCAGCAGTGCTTTTCTGTTGCTGATAACCGGTGACCCAATCACCAAGGCAGGCCGTTTTAATGGTTTTCTCAAGCTGCGCAGTGACGTAGTCGTACCAACCTGTCGCGGTATAGATATAAGGGATGTGATACTGAGATGTGATCAGCCCTTTGTCTGGACCTTTCAGCAAATCGACAAGAGCGAGGTCCTTATGCGCTTCGGCACCGATATTTCGCAGTTGGGCATAGATCCGTTCGGCGTCCGGTTCGTTAACGAGGTTTTTCTGTGCTTTCGTGATCAGTTGTTCGTCCGCACTGAAAAGTAGGTCAGTGTGTGAGTTCTTAACCTGCTCAAGGTAGAGCTTGAGTAGCTTGGAGACGTTCTCTTGCTCCTGACTGCTCAAGGACTCAGTCAGACCGAAGGAATGACATCGCTGGCTGAACAAGGTCTGAAAAGTCATATCCACATACTTGCCGTCAAGATATTCTGGTTTCGCCAGCATCAGGTAGGTTTTCAGCAGACGATAATAGTCATCCCGCATCCGGTCCTGGTCTTTGACGTGAGAGGCTGCCCAGGCGTGCGTCTTGTCCGACAATGACTTTTCCAGGTCAAGATAGAGCGGTTTAAAGATCAGTTGCTCAAAGGCATCGAGTAAAACTGATTTTATATATGGCAGCTGCTTGTTCCCTTCATAAACGCCAATGACCAATTGGAGGGGACGCTTGTCCTGGTAGCTGATCAGTTTGTCGTAATGAGTCAAGGCCGCTGCAAATGCCGCAATTCTTGTTCGTGGATTCTGTTCATTGCTTTTGACCAGTGCAGACAGTTCCTGCACGGCATTTGTCCCGTTTTTGAGCAGCAAGGAATTCATGGTCAGGCTGGTGCTCAAAACCAGGAAACTAACAATGACAGTGGCCGCACAGCAGAGAATGCAGGCCGTTTTAAGGGTTCGATTTATGAATCCAGCTTTTTTCGAACGGCTGACGTCCTGTGAATTCGGGAAAACAACCTGTTTAAAGACGTTTTTTACGAAGAAGCTGACTGGTTCCGGCAAGGCTGTTGGCAGGTCCTCATCCACGTAACCGAATGCCTGACGCATTTTCCCGACAATTTTTTGAATCGGGGTTCCTTCCTGGGTTGCACTGGTCAGATAGATACCGCAGAAGTTTGGTGTATCCTGATAGGGGTTTTCCTTGGTCAGTCGGGCAATAAAATCAACGAGAATTTCCTTACCCGCTTCAAACTGGTTCGGGAAACCGAAAAGCTCGCTTTTCAGTTCTTTTTTTCTGACCATCGATATCTTGTTGATCCGCAATTCGCAAAGTCGCAGGTAAAGCTTGTCGATCCCCAGGGCAAAGCCGTTGCTGATATCGGGCGTGTTGTGATGGCCGAGCCAGACCCCCCAGACCTGTTCTCTTTCCTGCTCGTCCAGATCGGCGAAAAATGAGGAGAAGCCGTAGAGCAGGTCACATTTGGTAAACACGATATAGATTGGGAAGACGCAGGCCAGTTCGGTGGTTAGCTCATCGATCCGATCGCGGATGATTTTTACATGTCGTTCAATTTCCTTGGAATCTGCGGTCAGCAGCTCAGAGATACTGATTGCAACAATCGCCCCGTTGAGTGGCTGACGGCGTCGATGCTTGCGCAACAAAGCGAGGAATTCGAGCCACTCGTGGTGATCATCCTGCTCGGTTGTATAACGTCCCGCCGTGTCGAGCAGGACCGCGTCATTGGAAAACCACCAGTCGCAATTGCGGGTCCCGCCAAAACCGCGAATGTCGATATCGCTGTCATGTGCATAGGGAAAATTCAGGCCTGAATTCCTCAGCAATGTCGTTTTACCGGCAGCGGAAGGGCCGATAATCATGAACCAAGGGAGGGCATAAAGGGCTGCATTCCCCCGGTTCTGGACGCCAAGTTCGGAGCTTTTCAGCGACGTGATGGCATCGTTCATTTTGGTTTTCAATTCGGCAATTTCAGCTTGGCGAGAATGATCCTGCGTCGTCGAATGGCTATCAAGATCCTGGCGAAATTTCTTTGATCTCCTTTTCACCAGGAGAATCTTCGCCAACCAGATCAGGGCGGACACGACCAGTACGCCGAAAATGGTGTAGATCCGCACATGGCTTCCGGTTAAGCCGAGGTAGGGACCTGCCCACCAGATCAGTGAAAGGATCAACATCAGACCAATCAGTCGCGATCCGATCCGCCCCAAAAGATATGCCTGCACAAAAATAATAATATTCTGCATAACTGAAAAACCTGCGTTTCTATAAGGTTATGTGTTGTTTAGTATTTTGGCGCGTTGCCCTTGAGGATCAAGCTTTGTTCCAACTGGATGGCAGAGAAATTAGCCTCTGCCAGATTGTTCGCCGTCGCGGAATAGCCAAGATATGTGAAAAACACTGCTGCAATGGTGACAACAATGATGACCCAGTACGGAACCTGGCGTCTGACCTTGTTGATCAACGCATGACCAGGCAGGCCCGGCGGGGCGAGTACCGATTCAACCGGTCCCCGGTAGGAATCGATTTGCGCGCGCAAATCGACCTGCAACGCCATCAGATGTTCGAGCCCCTTGATTTTGTAGATGCCTTCGAAGCCCATTTGCATGCAGTAGTAGTAGAGCTCAAGGAGATCGACATTATCTTCAGCACCCTGGCGCAGGGTCGCAAGACGCGTGAAGAAGCCTTCACCCGCGGTGTGCTCACCAAAAAAGTCAAGCTGCAGTGGCCGGGTCATCCACTGATCACGCCCTGACCATGACGAGTTCAGAACCAACTCGTCAATGAATGCGGTTAACGCGTACTTCGCATCCTTGAATTCGATCATGGGAATCTGCATATCGATGGCTTTCTTCTCCATGATCGTAAATTCATTGATCAGCGTTTCGCGGAAGTCTGCATCGATCCGTTGTGCTCTGATCTCATCTTTGAGGGCGGAGAGCTGATTGAAGAGACCTTCACTGCAGTTCAGCAAGGGATTGATATAGCTTCTTTTGTTTATCTTGGCCATTGGCTATTCCTCAACTGTGACCAGCTTGATTTCAGCTGCACTGAAGGCTGACGGTCGGTAGATTGCGATCGATTTTTCCTCGATGATCCCGTTCCAGAAATCACCCCGGGGTTCCAGGCGGAAATATTCGCAACCACTGCGTGTTGAGAGCTTTGCCGGGGGTCTTTGCGTGTGAATGAGCCGGACACCGGGCAGAGCCGAGGCCACGACCAGGGCGATTTTACTGTATGCCGTGACCTTGACCTGACGGGCAAAATCGGTAATCCAGTCGGGGCCGTCGCTATCGTGGAGGATCTCAAGGAACAGAGTGTCTTTACGCAGACGCTCAACGGCAACTTCTGTACAGAAGAGGATATTGGTATCGTCGAGGCGAAGTTCGATCGTTGGCGTTTTTACCGTTGTTTTGAGCTCAAGAAGCAGAGCCAGCATTTTTTCCAAACGAGAAAATACGTCCGTGAGTTCCTCGTGATTATATGCCGGGATATCGTCTATGGTTGCCTGGTCTTGAAAGGTACAAAAGGCTCCTGCAACCTGGCAGAGTTCGCGATAAAGCAACTCGGGATGGAGGTCGGTAGAATTTCTCAAATGCCTGAGTTGCGGGATCAGAGTATTGAGGTTTCTCAACAGGGCGTGATAACCGGGATCTTGCTTGGCAAATTCTGCAACTCCGCCATCACAATCCGAACGGGCTGCCTCGATCTGTTTGCGTTTGATATTCAGTGTTTCAATGACGCGGTCAAGCTGACGTAGCAATGTCGCAGACGCAGCCAGCCTGCACACAGGCGGAACATAGTGCGGAACCAACTGGTAATGATTGTCCCCCGTATTGACGACCTCGGCAACTTTTATGTAGTTGAACGAGGCCAGGGCAGCCTTGTCGGTCAATAACATCAGATTCGGTTTTGCCTGCAGGACTTCAACTGTTCTTCTGGAGTCGTAGAGATCTTCGATTTCGTTGTAATCAGCAATCCAGCCACTGAGCTGACCGCGTTGCTGATAGCCCGAAATGCCGGCAACATTGTTGTTGGCCGGAACAGCCAGAAAGACTGACAGGACTTCACCGCCTGGTGAGTCCAGGTCACATGTCAACTGATCTTCATCGGAAGAACGAAAGTTGACATAACGACCATCCTGAAAGATCAGGCTGACCTGAGTCAGTTGAAAGCGACCGTAAGCCAACGACTGATGATCGACAGAAATCGATATAATTCCCCAACTATATGGATTTACGAGCTTTTGTCGTAAAGTGAGGGAATTTTCCAGATGCTGGTCCCAAGACTGCAGATGTTGTTGCCCAAGGAAAGTTCCTTCGGCCCAAACAACTCTATTCATTTTTCAACAATTCCATTTAGGTTCAGGACGCAAGGTCCATAGTTGTTTTCATTTATAGGGGTGTTGCCGGGTCTTACTCTTTGATTTCTACGCTGTTATCTTTCAGCAGGACTTTGATTTTTGAAGAAAGATCGATCCCTAGAAAGGATTTATCGATTTTTTTAGTAAGCTTCCAGGTGTTGTCTTTCTGGTCATGAAAGGCAGCCATGATACCGAGAAATTTTGCCTCATCATTTTTTTCAAAAGTAACTTTATGGCGGGATGCTGGGTCGAGAGTAAACATCTGCTTCTCCAGTAGACCGTCACTCAGGATAACCATATCGTTCTTCCAAAGATCTTCAAAAGTCGCCTTGTCAAAAGATTTCTTATCTGAAAGCTGATATAGTTTTATGACTACAGGTAAGGGTTGATTATTGCTGTCAATATTTAAAGAAGCAGTTGATGTCATATCAATCTTAACCTGAGGTGCTGAACAAGCGCTCATAGTTAAGATTACTAAAATAGCAGACAAATAAACTGTAATACTTTTGACAATAACTTCCATTAAATCACCTCTGTAGATCAATTGTTTGACAAGAAAACTACTATATTAACTGTTCACTGATTTATTTCTGACATAACCATGACACAGCCCTGAAACGACAACTTCATGGTGACGTAAATAAGGATTGGTCATCAGTGCTTTGTGCTTTTTCTTAAACGGAAACCAGCTGAATGGGCGCCAAAAAAATATCCTGTAACTTTTTTTACGCAGATTTTGTGGATCTATCTGGCGCAAGGCTTCACAGGCGATTTCGTCCAGCGCTTTATAAAGCGTCAGATGGTGTTCAAGAATGTCAGTGACGATCAATGTCAGCTGTTCTGTGCCATGCTCGCCATTTTTAAGCAGGCGCCTCAGTACCAACTCACTACTGCCTTGCTTAAGAAGCTCGCCCCCGTGACTAAACACATAGTCATGGGGGAGGCCAAACTCTTTTGAAAAGCGTTTCTGTGCTTCAATGAGCTTAACCAGGCCGTTGAAAATAACCTTTGGCGAACTCTCCCTGATACCAGATATGGTTTTCGACTGTTTTTCGATTGAATCTGATAAAGCATTGTTCAGCGACATTTCCCCTCCGAAGCGCCGTATATAGTACTTTGCTAAAAATTTAACGAATCAACCCAGACAATATTCTGGACTAATTTAAAGCTCATGAAAGAGCTGGAAGTACAAGATATCTGAGAGCGAACCATTCTTACTCATTAAAATTTAGCCCTATCGATGATGCGTGTGTATCATATGGTAAGAGGCCCATAAAGAGTCAAGAACAAATATATGTGTCGTCGCTAATGATTTAACATTAAAAATTTGAGAATCTATAAACCAGATGTGGTAATTGCGCTTGTGCTGATATATGTCTTCTTAATGCGGAAGAACAATATGACGTACTCTCGATGAACGGCGGCGGCGGAAATGCGATGATGCATAAAATGCCGAAAAGTTAGTATGTTTGCAGATAGAAACAACAGGACCAGGATTTCTTGATAATGCAGTTAACGGATGACTTCAGTCCACAGCCCATGTGACATGCAGTAGAGTCGTTCAGCGTCGTAGGGGAGACGCTCTTGTACATGAAGTTGCGCTCCTTATTTCCAAACAACTATGGCTAAAGTTCTGTAAATCACCGTTATTGCATTCATTTATCCTCTTTGATTTATTTTAATCAGTACACTGATAAGCCCTGATATGTATTTTCGGCTCGGCTGTAAATTCAATTCAAAGCAAATACCATATTAAGTAGGTCACAAAGGAATTATGATAACCCTTTTCTCTCACTAGACCCATGTAAGTAATCGAAAACACTGGTATGTGAATCTGGAAAAAAATATTTGGGACCCTTTATCTTTGAACCAGCCTGCTCAGTTCAGGCACTTTTCTTTTATCATCCATATTGAAAGACTTTGTCTGACGCTCAATGAGTTTCATGTTGATTGGTGGATTCTTTTTCAGGACCTGCTTGACCTTCATTTCTGGCTGACCGGTAATCAAACGGCAGTTTTTACTGATAGGTAATCGTAGGCAACGGTATCGTTTTTAAAACGGGCAAGCTTGTTGTCCAGATCGACCGCGACCAATGCATCCAGAACTACGGTTGTGTTATCCTGATGGCGCAAGATGCGCCGTATCGGCGCTGCAATATCCGCTGGCGACAGAACAGCTGTGGCGACCTGATAAAGGAGAGGTTGAAACAGGTGATAGTTATTTCGATCAGCAAGAGTAATGTCTGCGACGCTTCGCTTCAGGCCGTGTGCGCAGGCCAGGCCCGCAAAACCACCTCCAACAATAACGACTTTTGGCGTTGATGATCTGTCTGTCGATTTCATGCTGCCTCCAGAGATCTGATCGGAATTATATAATTACCTGATTGTTTATAAATTAGCCGGTGGGCATGGTTCATGACAATCCCGGAGCCCAAACATATTTTTTGTGCATTTGTCATTAATCTGGACTCGTAAACAAGGAATGCGCTAATCTTTTGAGACCGCACACAATGAAGTCTGCATTTTTGTCCCAAAAGCTGTCAGACTTCATCCAAAGCTTTCAGCTAATTTCCGAAAGCCATCTACCATGCACCAGACTCAAAAAATTGTTACCACCTGCACCCGGGATTGCCCCAATACATGCGGGCTGATCGCAACAGTCAATAACGGGCGACTGGTCTCTCTCAAAGGCTCAGCAGCCCATCCGCTGACCCGTGGACTTGCCTGTCATAAAACGACGAGATATATCGAGCGTGTCTACAGCGAAGAGCGTGTCATCTACCCGCTAAAGCGTAACGGTGAAAACTGGGAAAGGGTGACCTGGGACGCAGCTCTGAAGGCAATTGCCCAGAAGTTGAAGCAGGTTAAAGAAGAGGATGGTCCGGAAGCTGTTCTCTATTATCAGGGTTATGGCGAGCGGACAGCCCTGAAGTTGCTCAATCGATATTTCTTTAATCTCTATGGCGGAGTCACAACCCTGCGCGGCTCTCTGTGCGGCGGGACAGGGCAGGCTGCCCAGAATCTGGATTTCGGCTCACGTATTTCCCACGATCCGCTCGATCATTATAACTCTCAGAATATGATTCTCTGGGGGCGCAATCCCGCATCGACAAATATCTCGCTGGTGCCGATCATCCAACTGATCAAAGAAAACGGTGGGCAGGTCATAGTCGTCGATCCGGTGAAGACCAGATCGGCAAAGCTCGCTACGCATCATATCTCACCGGCTCCCGGTCAGGACTTTTATCTGTCTCTTGCTGTCGCAAAACTTATCATGGCCAGCGGCAAGGAAGACCGCCGATTTATCGAAAATCACACCAGTGGTTTTGCTGACTTTTTGACTCTTCTGGACCGTTACACCAGCGATGAACTGTGCCGCAGGGCTGATGTCCCTTTGCGAGATGCTGAACTTCTGGCATCTTTGCTGGTTGAGGATCGGCCAACCTCAATCCTGCTTGGTTGGGGTTTGCATCGCCATGTCAATGCCCATTTCGGCATCCGTGCCATCGATGCAATAAGCGCTTTAAGTGGCAATATCGGCGTTGCTGGAGGTGGTGTCAGTCAGGGGTTTGAAGAGTATGGACCCTATGCCCCGCAATACTGGGGGGATCAGCTCAATGGTCCACGCAGGACATTGTTAATGTCCGAACTGGCCCGGGAGCTGTCGAGTGCGCTGAATCCTAAAATCCGCATGGCGATGATCAGTGCAGGCAACCCGGTCTGCATGGCTCCGGATTCTGTTGCCGTTGCTGCGGCGTTGAAACAGCTGGAATGTGTCATCTATTGCGGACATTTTCTGGATGATACAGCTGATGTCGCAGATTTTTTCCTGCCAGCGACAACCTTTCTCGAAGAAAACGATGTCATGGCCAGCTACGGCCACAATTACGTTGGACCCGTCAATCGGGCAATTGAGCCGATAGGCGAGTGTAAAAGCGATTTCGAGGTTTTCGCCGACCTGGCAAAGCACTTTGATTTTGCCGACCAGTACTGCCTTGCTGCTGAGGCCTGGCTGGACCGGATCTGTGCGCCGATTAAACAGGCCGGGTGCAGTCTTGAACAGCTCAGACAGGGGCCTTATCGCATGCCGCAGCCGCTGGCTCCTTATCTGGATCGTGCCTTTCCGACTGAATCGGGTCATTTTGAATTTTTACGTAGCGGCCCGGGGGAGGAGTATGGAACAATAGACCATTGTTATCCTTTCACTTTTCTGACTATTGCTCCTCATGATCATATCTGCTCCGAAAGGTCTCTCAAAGAGCACGCATCGCTTCCTGAAGTCAGAATGAACGATCTGCAGGCTACTGAGCTAGGATTACAAAACGGTCAGGAGGTATATGTGGCAAGTATTCAAGGGGAATTGGCAATGAGTCTCAAGGTCGATTCCGCTGTTCGTCGAGATTGTCTGGTTTGTGAACGCGGTGGCTGGATAAAGGCCGGGCATGGCGTCAACCAACTTTGTCTGCCTCTGACCAGTACGATCGGGAGTGGTACCTCTTACTACAGTACACAGGTTAACATCAGGTCTGCTGTTACCTGCCTGCAGCCCTGATGTTGAGAAAGAGTCGTTGATCAACCCGGCTGATTCAGGTTTTTGGATATTTTTCTGACAAGCGTCTTCAGCAGTTCAATCTCGTCATCGGAGATCCCCTTGCTCATTCTCTGGATATTTCCCTTGGCCAGGGGGATGAGTGTCTTCTGCAGCATTCTGCCTGCAACGGTCAGATAAACGCAATTATAGCGCGCATCAGTCGGATGGGTTTCACGTAAGACAAGCCCTTGTTTTTCAAGCTTTTTAAGAAGGTTCATGGTCGATACTTTACTTCGGCCATAACGATCTGCAAGAACCTGCTGGGAAATGCCGTCTTCATGTCCGAGGTAAACCAGGATATTCCACTGTTCCTGGGTAATGTCGAACCCGGCATTCAAGAAAGTGGCGTTCAGGCTTTCACGCATGAACTTGACACAATTGGCCATCAACATGGGCAATGATTCTTCAATATCGTATTTTGTCACGTCAACCTTCTTAAATTTTCTTTAATGGAACTGTAAACAATGAGCTGATTAACTCATAAACCACTATTTCTGTCAATTATAACATTACATAGTGAAATGCAATTTCTTATAAAGAAACAAATATGGGAAAATTTCTTGAAATATGCCGAGCTCAGAACCATTTAGATGCCTGTCCAGCTATTTTGACGTCCTATATAAGTCTACATCTTTTTGGGCTAAATCTTTGTTTGCACTTAAATTTTAATGAACTAGGAGGCTGTCGGACTTTACATGAATCTGCTGCAAAATTATCTGATTGGTCCATATTTCCGACCCTTTTCGACAAATAGCTACGGCTATTTGCTCTCAAACGGTCGAAAGTCTGACCTCAACCAGCTGATTTTACGCAACGATCCGCAAAGCCCGACAGTCTCCTGGGCAGCAACAGACACTGTCTTATCGTGATGCGAGATCACTGCAGATGAGATCATCACCTTGTAAGATACTTGGGAGCTTACAAGGTGATGATTAGGTTTAGAGGGGTGATTAATCTGTTAAATACAGCCAAGTGGTAAGGTAGCGGGTGTTGATCGTGATGGTTTTTGTGGTTCCATGTTGATCTTGTAATAGCTTAAACGTGATGCCAGCAGCTTAAGCATCTCAGTCATCTTGGCAGATAAGGTTGGCGTCAACTCCAGACCTGTTTCAAGGCTTTCAGGCGTAACAGACAGAAGTTCAATAAACTCAGGCGTTCTGCCGGAGAGTCCACCGATATCTATAATTTCCAGCAAACCGACTTGATGAGGAGACATCCTTGTCTGAATGATTCCAGCCTGCAGGTCTTCTTTGCTGTGGAAATGAATCGTTCCGGGTGCATCATCACAGTCGATCACATCAACGACTAATAGAATGTCGCACTGTTCAACAAAAGAGCTCAGCATGATACCTGCAGTTCCTCCATCATGGAGAAGAACATTGTCAGGGAACTGGTACTGCTGCTGCAGCAGATTGACAAAATGGATACCGAAGCCTTCATCGCTGAGCAGAACGTTCCCAACACCGAGAATACCGATGATTGGTTTTAATCTTTCACTTTGCATCATAATTTTACTCCTTCACGTGTAAAAGCAGGCTTTTGATTTCTCAGAAACCTGCTTTTGCAACCCTTATCCAACCTTGATACGGGAAATTTCTTTTCCCTGCGGATTAATCATATGAACGGCACAAGCCATACAGGGGTCGAAGGAGTGGATCGTGCGTAGAAGCTCAAGCGGCTGTTCCGGATTGGCAACAGGAGTACCGATCAGGCAATGTTCATAATAGCCTGGTTCTTCATTGGCACCGCGTGGGCATGACAGCCAGGTTGAGGGGACAACCGCCTGGTAGTTTCTGATCTTGCCGTTTTCAATGACAATCCAATGAGACAGCGTTCCGCGCGGAGCTTCATGGAAGCCGACACCGCGGATTTCACCTTCCGGGAAAACCGGTTGATTGAAGGTCGTGAAGTCACCACTGTTGATATTGTGAATCAGACTATCCCATTGATCGAGCATGGCCTCCTGGACAACTGCGGCTCTGATGCAACGAGCAACGTGACGTCCCATGGTCGATGGCAGAATATCGAGGCCATGACGGGTCCGGCCGATTGAATTAATGGAATCGAGCATCTGGTTGGCATACTTCACCGTTGGCGCATGCTTGGCGGCGTACATGGCCAATACGTTGGCGACCGGACCGACCTCGGCGGGTTTGTTCATGAAACTCGGAGCTTTGACCCAGGAGTATTTGTCTTCGCCTTCAGCACCTGGATATTTCGGTTCGGTTTCTTCGACGTATGGGTGACGATTCCAATCCCCTTTGTAAAAAGAGTGTTTGATGCTTTCCTTGACGTTCTCGGTAAAGAAGGGGTCGCCAAAAGAACTGATCTGGCGCAAGGTGCTGAGATCGCTGTCTGTGATATAACCGCCCGGCAACGCAAAGCTCTTGCCGGCACTATCCAGCGGCATCTCAGGAACCGACAGATAGGTACCGTCACCTTTGCCGTATTTGCACCATTCCGGATAAAAAGCTCCGATAGCAGCGACATCCGCCATATAGACCTGATGGATGAAATCTTTAACTTCATGCATCAGGCTGACTACATAAGAGAGGCGCTCCATGGTCAGGGTTGCCGGGCTGTCCAGATTAATCGGATTCGCGACACCGCCAACGGCCAGGTTCTGGATATGCGGTGTCTTGGCTCCCAGGATGGTGACGACCTTGTTGATTTTCCTTTGGTATTCCAGGGCCTGGAAATAATGGACTGCAGCGATCAGATTGACATCAGGGGGCAGCTTCATCTCCTTGTGCCCCCAGTAACCGCTGGAGAAGGGTCCAAGCTGCCCGCTCTCGATCAGCTTTTTCAGCTTATCCTGAACTTCCTTGAACTCCTGGGCCGAGTTGCGTTTCCAGGGGGAGAGCTTCTGAGCTAGAGCTGCGGCTGATTTCGGATCTGCCTTCAGGGCAGCGGAGGCGATATCGACCCAGTCGACAGCCGAGAGGATATAGAAGTGGATGATATGGTCCGCCAGGCAGTGAGCCCCGACAATCATGTTGCGGATATACTGCGCGTTGACCGGTACTTCGAGCCCCAGGGCATTTTCCACGCTGCGCACAGATGCCATGGCATGGACGGTGGTACAGACACCACAGATCCGCTGGGTGATCAGCCAGGCTTCCCGAGGGTCGCGGCCTTTCAAGATGGTCTCAATACCTCGCCACATGGTCCCGATTGAACGGGCATCGGTAATCATTCCGTTTTCAATATCACACTCAATACGCAGGTGTCCTTCAATACGGGTCACCGGATCTACGACAATTTTCTTCGACATATTCTCTCTCCAGACGAGCTAGCCAGGATGAACTACTCTGGTTATCTTTATTTAGTAGAAATCGATTTATTTAAGTCAGTTATGACGCAAACATTGGAAATCGCTGCTTCTGTTTCCTTAGGCTCTGGGTCATGGCTGTGAACCGTAAAAACCGGGAACAGTTTGACGAACAGGATATAGGCGGCAATTTCAAAGGCAATCAGTCCATAGGTGATCAGTTGTTCCTGTACCGATGGAAAGTATTTCCACCCCGTTCCTGGATCAAAACCGATGATGTAGGTATTGAATCGAAACAGACCACCGCCGACCAGAATGGCAACCGCCCCGAGAAACAGCATGCGCGGTCTCATTCTGTTTTTTGCACTCGCCAGAATCACCAGGCCAATGATCAACGCGAGGTTCTCCAGCAGAAACATGTTGCCTAAGAAACTGCCGGAAAAGGCTTCGCTTAATTCACCGCGCATAAAGACATTGTGCAAACGAACGATCAGATAGAAACCGAGGACCCAGACCATGATTCGGGCGATCTTAGCCAACATCGAAGTCTCGTCACCCAGGTGGTAGACCCGTGAGGTAATGCTCGCTTCGAAGATAACAATGGCAAATCCCATGAATACGGCGGTCAGCAAAAAGAGCAGTGGCAGCATACTGGTATGCCAGAGCGGCGAGAGCTTGTAACCGGCCATAAGCATCATGGTTCCCAAGGAAGATTGATGCATGGTCGGCAGCAGTACGCCTAAGGCGATCAGGGCAAAAATGGTTTTATCCAGAATCTTGCCGATGCGTTTGAGCTTGAAGCGCACAACAAAGGCCGGCGAAAATTCCAGAAACAGAACGAAGATATAGGTCCCGATGCACATTGCCACCTCGAAAAGAACCGAATGGAAGTTCATTTGCCATGGCAGGTAAAGGTTGTAAGCATTCAGATAGCGGCCGATATCCATAAAGACCGACGCCCCGCCAAGGGCATAGCCGAACATCGATGCCAGCAGTGCCGGACGGACCAGTGGGTGGAATTCGCCCTTATTGAGGACATAGACCAGCAGAGCCATCACGTAACCACCGCAGGCCAATGCGGTGCCGACGACAACATCGTAGGAGATCCATAGTCCCCAGGGAAATCCATCGTTGAGATTGGTGACCGAGCCGATGCCCAAAATAAAGCGTTTCCCGACCAGAACCAGGCCAATAAAAGCGATCAACAAGAAAAAGCAGAAGGCATGGGTGAAAATTTTTCCACCCAGAGGCTGTGCGTGATCATGGCTCATGACATCCCTCCCTCATTATTGCCGTTGGTTTCTTCTTGCGTCTGGGTTTGCTCTTCAGCGACAAGCCGCTTATTCCTCTTGACCATAAACAGCAGTCCAAACAGAACAACCAGGGGATAAACCATCCCTTTATAGATGGCGTACTGAATCCCTGACGCTTTTGAGACGAACGATTCTTCCGGGAAACTGGGCAGACCAAGATGTTCAAAGGGGACACCCGCCATATAGACGACCTGGGTGCCGCCAAGTTCCTGACGGCCATAGACATGACGCTCATAGGTGGCGACAACATGACTTTGGCTCTGTGCAGACTGGATATGGCCTACCGGAAATTTTTGCATGGAGCCTGGTTTCATCTGCAGGCGTCGATTGGTTTCATCGCGGAGCTTTTCGACCGGGCCAAAGAGTGAGGCTCCGGTCGGACAAGCGCTGCAACAGGCGGAATAACTGCCGCCTTCAATCAGGTGATTGCACAGTTGGCATTTGACAATTTCCGGATAAGGATCATCCCACTCAAACTTGGGAATATTGTAAGGGCAGGCAACCTGACAATAACGACAGCCGATACAGGCATCCTTGTTATAGGTGACAATCCCGGTGTCCTGATCTTTGGTCAGGGCCGATGCCGGGCATGCAGTGACGCAAGACGGATCAACACAGTGCAGACACTGACGTTTGATAAAGGCATAGCCGTCTTCAACCTGGTCCTTATGTTCTGCGGTCCCGTTGCTATAGCATTTGATGATATTTAATGTTTCAGAACTCAAGTCATCAGGCTTATCCCATGTTTGCTGACCACTCTTCATCTCCGCATCTTTGCCATTGGCTGCCTTGCAGGCAACCATACAGGCGTTACAACCAACGCAGAGGGTGGAATCGTAGAGGATGCCGAGGGCCTTGGGAGGCAGAGCCTGAATGGTCCGGGCATCAACATGCTTGCCATCAACCCCCAGAAGGGCCAGACTCCCGGCCGAAACCTTTAGGAAATCACGCCTTTTCATCGTCATTCGTGCGCTCCTTTCCGCTGAGTTTGGAGGCAAAAACCGCCCCCGCACCAACAGCAGCACCGACCACACCGGCCATCACAGAGGCAGAGGCCACAGACACGCCTTCGCCACGCTCCAGAGTGATTGGGGCGTGTGAAGCCGCAGGAGTCGCATGCAGAATCGGCGCCGTATCAAACTGCGGCATATGGAAGCCAACCCCCTGTTCCGTACAGCCATAGCAGGGGTGACCGATGGCGACCGGCCAGCACCCGGAACCGGCATCGCCGAATTGAAGGGTCGAGCAGTTGGCATGGGTCACTGGACCTTTACAGCCCAGGTAGTAAAGGCAGTGTCCCTGACGATGGCTGTCATCGCCGAATGCCCTGGCAAAACGACCGTTATCGAAATGAGGGCGACGCTCACAATGCTCGTGGATCAGCCTGCCATAGGCAAACTTGGGACGATTTTTGTCATCAAGGGCAGGTAATTTGTTGAA
Organism: Geopsychrobacteraceae bacterium; assembly: GCA_963676795.2. Lineage (GTDB taxonomy): Bacteria > Desulfobacterota > Desulfuromonadia > Desulfuromonadales > Geopsychrobacteraceae. Next base: position 1,607,499 of record CAXXTB010000002.1, read on the forward strand.
GGTCAGATAGTGAACGATTGTCGACAACAGGTTGTAGGGGTTGGGTGGACAGCCCGGAATTGTAACGACTGGTTTGTCGGTAACAATGTCAGGAACACCGACGCAACCGGTCGGGTTCGGCCCCATTGCCGCGACACCGCCCCATGAGGCACAAGAGCCCATGGCGATGACGGCTCCGGCTTTACTGGCGACCTCTTTGACCATATTAACAAAATTCTGTCCGGCGATTTTGCAGTATATTCCGTCATTTTTAGTCGGGATTGCGCCTTCAACAACCAGGACAAACTTGCCTTGATGGTCTTGAATAGCTTTTTGTAAAGCATGCTCGGCCTGATGTCCTGCGCCAGCGGAGAGTGTTTCATGGAAATCGAGAGAAATCTGATCAAAAATCAGTGATTCTATGCTTGGATGCTCAGCGCGCAGCAGTGACATAGAGCAGCCGGTACACTCAGATCCATGCAGCCAGATAACAGGTGGTCGCTGAGGAGATGTGATGGCTTCGGCAATTTTGGGCGCCAATGTGGTAGGCAGAGCCATTGAGGCCGCCAGAACAGAGCAGTACTTCATGAAGTCCCGGCGGTTTATCCCTCGTATTTCTTTTCTCTCTTGACCGTTATTGTCATTATTCATTTTCAAAACAGCCCTTTCATCGCATTTAGTTAGGAGGTTAACTAAGAATTTAAATAATATAAATTGCCTGTTAAGGCGGTGTACGGAGATTTTTATAAATTATGAACTTAAGTGATGATGACGCGAGACACTTGGCAGAATTTGCGTAGAGTGACACTAACATCATTGGCAGGATCACATGCCACCAACCATGCTTATCTTTATTTATCGATACAATAAAATTTGGCTATAGTGACGAATTGTGATGTGTATCAGGTGATATCGCTTGTGCAGCGGACTCTTATTTCTTCACATAAGAGTCCGCTGTCTTGCGTATCTGAAATTACAAAGTTTGTTGCAAAAGAATAAGTTAATACATCACAATGTAATCAGTTCATCAACAATGTAATCAGTTCATCAACAATGTAAAACATTAGGCAACTTTTGCATTACTTCCGTTATTCAGCATGATATTGCCGAGATTTATGCTCTTTTCGAGTTTAACTTCCAGCTTTTGTGCAGAGCCTGATGCTGAGTTGATATAGAGCGTATAGGCTTTGTTGCCGCAATCAAGACCATCAAATTTAAAGTCACCAAAAGCGTCTGTTACTACTTTTGCGACCAGTTTTTCGTCATAAAAAAGTTCAATTGCGATGTTGTCGGCGCAATCGGTGATACCGTCAACTTCAACCTCAAGACTTCCGGCAATAAACGCTTTATCGATCATGTGCAGGTTCTTGTAGTAAACCCTCGGTTTGGTGCCTTTTTCCGGATGAACCTGGCGCAGGTTTTCAGCCTTTGCCTTGCGCTCCATCTCTTCCTGGGTCAGGCGGACAGTCACGAGTGCTTCGGCAAAGCAGGCCTGGGCACAGCGGGGTTGCGCCCAGCCTTCATCGATCAGATGAGCACACATGGTACATTTCTGCGGCTGCTCCAGTTCCTCGTTCCAGTAGATCGCACCGTAAGGACAGGAGGAGACAATGTCCTTGCGCCCCTTGGCTTTGTCCGGGTTGATCAGCACGATCCCGTCAGGGCGGATGCTGATGCAGTCAGGAGCCGCCTTGGCACAGGCCGGTTCTGCACAATGCATGCAGGGGGCCGGCCGGTAGGCGACGTCGATCAGAGGGTAGGTGCCGCGTTCATGGCGGTGGATGTTCATCCAGCGATGACCGTGGCGAGGCTGGGAGAGGGTATAGCCCGGCCAGTCGTTGTCGACATGTTCATCCTTGCAGGCCACGAAGCAGTTGTTGCAGTCGATGCAGCGTGAGACATCGATAATGGTAAAGATCTGTTTCATGCTACGGCCTCCTCTTCGACATGCTTGCAAACTTCGATCATGCAGGAGTTGCCGGCCATGCTGTGTGATTTCTTTATGATCATGCGGCTCGGGGTCAGGGTGTTGACGCAGCCACCACGATCGATATTCTGGTTGTTTTCATTCTTGGAATCATAAACGGCGCATGATTCGTAGGAATGGATGGTTCCCGGGCGGATCCGTTCGGAGACCTGGGCGGCGCAGATAACGGCGCCACGATCGTTGTAGAGCTTGATCAGGTCGTTGTGCTTGATCCCGCGGGCTACTGCGTCGACCGGATTAATCCGTGCGACCCAGTAGTACCAGCCGTTGACCAGAACCCGGTGATCCTTGATGTCGTTGATGACCGAATCCTTGCCGTCGCCCATTGTGTGGAAGCTGAACTTCGGATGCGGAGAGATCATCTGCAGCGGGTATTTCTCCGAGCTGCCCGGACCCTCCCAGGAACGGCGATACTTCATGACCGGCAGACGTTCTTCATCATCCGGGGCAAAACGTTTGAGGCTTGAGGATTCAAACTCGATCTTGCCACTCTGGGTCTGCAGGCCGTTGCGGAAACCGTTGGCGTAATCGCCAGGCAGTGGAGTCGGATCAGGGGTATCCTTGGGACGGCCCTCATAGAACCAGTTGTAGGCGACCGGATCGCGACGATCTTCCGGCAGTGGCGGAATGACGTAGTAGCCCTTCTTCATGAACTTCTTCCAGGAGGTCGCTTTGGGCAGGTCAGTCCCCTCAAAGTAGCGCTTGCACCATTGCAGTTCGTCACTGCCTTCGCTGAAGACGCTGCCCAGGCCCAGGCGTTCTGCAAGCTCCAGGAAGATCTGGAAGTCCGACTTGGATTCCCCCAGCGGCTCGATACACTTGTGCTGGAGAACAGCGATCCGGTGATTATTCTGAATGAAGGAGTGGTTGATGTAACCACCGCAGTTGGCGTACTCGCCGATATCCCAGCGTTCGAAGTTAGTGCAGGCCGGCAGGATGATGTCGGCGAACTTGGCTTCACCTTCGAACCAGATCGACTGGTTGACGACACACTCCAGGGTCTCGGACCGGTACATTTTAGCGTAACGGTTACTGTCGACCATGGTGCCGAAGTGGGAGCCGCCGTACTTGTAGTAGAGCGAGATCGGTGAATAGCCCGGGGCCGGGTACTCCATGCGCATAAACTGCCCCTCGATGGTCTTAGGATCTGTCGGATAGCCTTCACAGTGCCCATCCAGGATCGCTTCCGGAATCTTAAGGCGCGGAATCGCCTGCTGAACCGTATTCATGGTCAACAGGTGCGGCATGCGCTGATACATATTGACCGCAGCAGCCGTGCCATTGATGTCACCAGAGAAACCACCCTCGGAGTAACCCGGGAAGAAGAAGCGGGTGTCAACCGGGGTACCCATCTGCAGGCCGCCCATATTGACACCAGGCTTACCCAAGCCCTGCATCGCCATCAGGTAGACCATGCCGCGCGCCCAGTCGAGACCGGTCGCGGTCCGGCAGGCGCCACCGAAACCAACGATACCACCGGCATTCAGGTAGGTCTTCTTCTTGCCCCATTCACGGGCCAGGGCGCGAACGTCCTTGGCCGGAATGCCGGTTTCAGCTTCCTGCCATTCCGGAGTCTTCGGTATTCCGTCATCCTCACCGAGAACATGCTCAGCCCATTTTTCAAAGCCGGTGGTGCGCTTCGCGACATAGTCCTTGTCGTACAGATCTTCCGTGATCCAGACATAGGCCAGGGCGTGAATCAACGCATTGTCGGTACCCGGGCGAGGGGAGAGCCACTTACCCGGAAAGCGGGCTGCCGTGTGATTCAGGTAAGGGTCAATATGGACAACCTTGATCCCCAGATCTTTGAGCCACTGACGACGGATGGTGCCGTCACCGGCGGCATAGACGCCGCTGGTCGCTTCCGGATCACTCGACCAGAAAACCACCATCTCACAGTTCTTCAGGCAATCCTCAACGGTATTGAAGCCTTCGCTGCCACCGTTACGGGTGGAATGGCCCCAGTGGTGGGTTGCGCCCCAGAACCAGCCTTCCCAGGAGTCCGGGTTGTGCATGACCGGGGTAAAACCGATGGAGTTGAAAAAACGCAGACGGGCGCTCAGCCAGTAACCCAGGGCACCCCAGGTGTGGTGGGAACCGCTGCCGTTGAGGATGGCACCAGGACCATGCTTCTGCTTGGCACGGGTGATCTCACTGGCCACCAGGTCAAGAGCCTCATCCCAGCTGATCCTCTCGTAACCGGAGATCCCGCGGTTCTGCGGGTTGCGGTCGCCGTTCGGATCGAAGTCGACACGCTTCATCGGATAGAGCAGACGATCCTTGGAATAGATCATCGACTTCCAGGCCAGACCGTATGGACTACAGGTTCCTTTTTTAGGCGGACTGAATTTTTTGCCGCGGGCGGTGATAACCCATGGATCGGCATCTTCGCTGTCGAACTCGATAGGAGTAATGCGGAGGATCTTACCGTTTTTGACATAGACAAAAACCGGACCGCCATTGGTGTTATTCGTGTAACGCTTGACCCCCTTGCCCATATCGGCACCGAACTCGTTGCGCAGTTCGAGCATGCTGTTCAGGGTTTCAGAGAGCCAGACGACGATCTCGTCCGGGCCGCTGACTTCGATCTGAAACTGCTTGGCGGCACTGACAAAATCGAGTTTGTTCAGGTTTGGTGAAAGCATGCGAGCTGCTGTTGCCGCATCTTCAAAGGACATGACCAGTTCAGCTTTTTTGTCGATCCCCGACTTGGATCTGAGCTTGCCATTGTTGAAGTAGAAGGTCCGCCCCTGACTGTTGTCACGCAGTTTGAGCTGAACGGATGTACTCTTCTCAGACAGACGCCGCTTGAATTCCGGTGAAAATTTACTTGCCAAACGGATGGTTTTCTCCATTCCGTAGAGCATAATGGACAATTTCGTTTTCTCTAGCATAGGTATCCTCCATTGTCAGATAGGCTAATTACCTGACATTGTTTCCGTCTCAAAATGCTTAAACCAGCAAACGGCACTAACTCAGAGCCGACTTTTATAATTAAAAAACAATCATGTCAAAATTGAGTAAGCCATATAACCGTAAATAGGTTAACTATCGATCGGTATACTGTCAACGTTTTTTTTGTTGTTAAGATAGGTTTTGTTTTCCGTTCTTGGTTAGAAAAGTACTAGATCTTTCTATGAGTTGCCTGAGTTTCAATATATGACACCAGTGTTCGATCAATGGAAATTTGATGACTAGATCGGTTCATATTCGTTCGATAGCTGAGATTGTTTGTCGATTAACGAAATAGATGGGGATAAAAGACTAGGGCACCAAGGAAAATCACACTCAACAGAACCAGCGGATCGATTTCTGACGACCGTTGACGGGGCAGTACAGGTCTTTGACCTTGTCGCAGAGAAGTCTAGATCCATCACGCTATCAATTTGCGCTGTAGATGATCGGTAGGAACAAGTTCTTCGATACTGACGAATTCAAGTCCGATTTGCTTGTTGTCATCAACTCTAAGCATAACGGCAGCAAGCTGGATTTTGGTCAGTAAAAACAGAAAATCCCCGCCTAAATGGCGGGGATTTTGTCAGCAATCAGAACTGTCAAAGACGGCTTTTATTATATGAATGCAAGTAACAGATTACTTCATGGAATTGTTACAAATTCATCTTTTGTTTGTGCGTAGCAACGATGAAGCTGTCATAGACCAGATTCGAAATGCAATATGGAATGAAAAAATAGTGGCAAGTGAAATTAGGCCGGAAAATACTCTATTCAGTGTCATAATTCTCCTCCTGTGTTTCTTTAAGAGAAATATTGTTGTGATAAAAGAAACATATCAAAGTTTTTAAACGAATGCAACTACTCACTTGCATTAAATGATAGCATTTTTCTTCATTTGCAAAAGAGTGCTTTATCTCAATTAATACAAGGTGATTAACTGCTTGTTATGACATGCCCACAAATTGTTGTTGGTCGCTAGAATCATGGGGTAACCAGCGCAAAAAAGTTGAATTGGAGATGCGAGACGAGTTGGAGGCAGGGCAATCATTTAGCGAATAAGTCGCTGTTTTTTTTAAGGTGTAGATGAAGGGCGGCGATTATTATCAATCTATTGATTCAGATTTTTCGTGATCTCACGAATAATTTTTTTAAGCGCTTCGAGATCACTATTATCGATGCCGTTACTCATCCGGCCTATATTAGCCTTGGCAAAAGGGATCAGGTCTTGCTGGAGCTTACGTCCTTCTTCTGTCAGATAAACGCAATTATAGCGTCCATCCAACGGGTTGGTTTCGCGATAGACGAGGCCACGTTTTTCCAGTTTTTTGAGTAAATTCATGGTCGATACCTTACTGCGACCATAACGATCAGCCAGATCCTGCTGGGAGATGCCATCTTGATGGGCAAGATGGACAAGAATATTCCATTGTTCCTGAGTGACATCGAATCCGGCCATGCTAAAAGTAGCGTTAAGGCTTTCACGCATACACTTTACACATGTTGCCATCAGCATTGGAAATGACTCATCGATGTCATATTTCATATAGATTAAACCAGTTTTATGTGTTGATTTGCGTTAATGGCATTACTGTCTGTTTATTAACCTGTGTTCTATGAGTTGTCAATCATAAGTTCTTATGTGAAAACAATTATTTACTTATCTCATACCTGTGATTTAGCCAGTCGTAAATCCCGTAACGAAGATTGTAGATACGCTTAAATCCGCTGTTAATCATGATTCGGGCGGCAACAGTACTGCGATTCCCGGAAGCGCAGTAGACAAAAACATCCTGGTGTTTGAACTCATCAAGTTCCGTGAGTCTGGATTCCAGTTCTTGAACAGGGATCAGGACCGCATCCTTGATATGGCCGCGAGCGAATTCCATTCTTGTTCTGACGTCAAGGATCAACGGCCTGGTATTCTGCAGAAGATGATAGGCCGACGCAGCATCAAGTTCAGTATAGGATGGAGAGCTGTAATCGATGACTTCAAAGGTTCCCGATGCATCGCCAGCCGTGAAGGGAAAGCGGCCGGTATTTTTGAGCTTGATGTAATTCGCTTCAGGTTCTGGGACTGGAAAAGATTTTTTGATATCCAGGTCTGGCATGGAAATCACAAAGCTATCCGTTCCCTTCAGTAGGGGGCGGATATAATCACCCCTGAAAACCCTGATCTGATTATCGCTGCCCGGATGAAGCTGAACAGAACGGATGCCCTGCCTGATGACACCTGATGTCATCTGTTCCTGAGCCAGTGTGAGACCTGATAAGATGTGCACAAAGAGAGCAAGGCCAAAAATTATAGCAAAAATTATACGATTTTGTTTCATCGCTTGATTCCTTGAGTGTTTTTATGACAAATTTACCCATGGTTTTGAGTAAACGTGGTAATTCACGGGTTTACTCTTTGACGAACGGGCCGGGCAACGGTTGGTCTGTTGCCGTTGACACTGTTTTTTAACAAACAGCAATAAATTTGATCTGGTTATCCGATTCGTTCAAGTTGAACAGACACTGGAGCCAAGCAGATAACCGGAAAACTCGATATCAAGATAACAGAAATATTGTTTTATGTCCGATTTACAAATCAAATGCCCTCGTTGTGGGATCAAGAGCGCTTGGCAGAACAATCCGTCTCGTCCTTTTTGCAGCGAAAAATGTCGACAGATAGACCTTGGTCATTGGGCAGAAGAAAGTTACGCAATTGATGGCGGCCAGGCGCCGAGCAAAGAAAACGAGGATTCATATTTTTGAGTCCCGTTATTACACAGGAGTAATAGATGTACCATTTGACAATACTGACTCATTTCGCAGCAGCGCATAATCTTTTGAATTATCAGGGAGACTGTGAAAATCTTCACGGGCATAACTGGCGTGTTGAAGTGACGGTTACTGCGACTGAGCTCGATGATGCCGGCCTTGGTATCGATTTCAAGATATTGAAAAAGCATTCAAATGAGGTAATGGACTATCTTGATCACAAGTATCTGAATGATCTTGATGCCTTTAAAGGTCTGAGCCCATCCTCTGAGCGAATAGCAAAATTTATCTACGAAAGACTGGAAACCAGTCTGGCAGATTATTCGGCAAAAATGGAAAAAGTTACCGTTTGGGAGTCAGATAACGCTTATGCCACTTATACCGCCGACTGACCTGATTGAAATTTTTTCTTCAATTCAGGGGGAGGGGCTGCACGTCGGGTTGAGACAGGTTTTCATACGTTTCCCTGATTGCAACCTGCACTGCAATTACTGCGATACCAACTTTCAGCGATCTGCAACCTGCCAGGTCGAAAAAGATCCCGGCAGTGGTGAGCTGGTTGAATGGGAGAATCCTGTTGCCCTGGCCCGGGTTGTTGACCTGTTGAAGCGCTGGACAAAGCGGCTGCCTGGGACCCATCATTCGATCAGCATTACTGGCGGCGAACCCCTGCTGCATGCCGATCTGCTCCAGGAATGGCTGCCCGATCTGGTGAAGGTCTTGCCGGTCTACCTGGAGACCAATGGTATCATGGCCGCAGAACTTGAAAAAATCATCGATCTGCTCGATTGGGTATCGATGGATATCAAGCTTCATTCCCAAACCGGCGAACGTTCTGACTGGCAGGCACATCGCGAGTTCCTTCAGATTGCCAATCGGGTCAACAGCTATGTCAAAGTTGTTGTCGGTCCGGAGACGACGGATCTTGAACTGCAGCTCAGTGCTGACCTGGTCAGTACCGTCGATAGCTCGATCCCTATTATTATCCAACCGGTCACCAGGGAGAATCAGGTCGGTATCAAGGTGAAACGCCTTCTGCAGATGCAGGCGCTGATGTGCGAGATTCATCCGCATGTCAGAGTTATTCCGCAGACGCATGTCTTTCTCGGAGCATTGTGAAGATGATCATATCTGAAATGACGATGCAGGAATTTGAGGACGGTCTGGGGAAAACCCTGACCGTCCTCATTCCTTTCGGTTCGACGGAAGAACATGGCCGGCATTTACCGCTAGATACCGATACCCTTCAGGCAATAAGCGTTGGCCGTAAAGCATCTGCACTGCGGCCATTGTTTGTGGCGCCCCCGGTTCACTACGGCGTCTGCCGTTCGAGTCATGATCACAGTGGCACCCTGAGTATTACCACCGCGACTCTCAAGGCCCTGACCCTGGATATTTCCAGGGCGCTCTACCGGCAAGGTTTACGTCACTTTATTTTTCTCAGTGGACACGCCGGAGGGACTCACATGGCGGGACTGACCGATGCCGGGGAGGAGTTACTCAGGGAATTTCCGGATATCAAGGTTGCGGTTCTGACTGAATATCTGCTGGCCGCTGAAAGCGGTCGCCATCTGATCGAAACCGCAGGAGATTCTCACGCCGGCGAGATCGAGACCTCGCGCATCCTGCATTCCCATCCGCACCTCGTCAAAGGGGCGGCTGCTGCTGAATATCCCAGCTTTCCTGCGGGAATCCTGGTGCGGAACAAGAGAAAATTCTGGCCGGGTGGCGTCTGGGGGGATCCGACTAGGGCCAGCGCCGAGAAGGGGGCCCAGATTGAGAGCCTGGTTATTGAAAAACTCGTCGAATTTATCGATTTCTTTAAAGCCTGGCAGGAATAGATCCACCCTGCCGGGCCATAAATGCTTGTGAAGCGCTGCCTGCCAGAATCAGATGTGACCGAATTTCTTGAGCACTTCCTCTTTGACCAGTGGCGGGACGAACTTGCTGATATCGCCCTTGAGTCGTCCGACCTCCTTGACGATCGACGAACTTAAATAGGCGCACTCCGGTGAGGTCATCATAAACAGGGTCTCTACCTGCTCGCAGACCGTGTGGTTCATCTGGGCCAGCTGGAATTCGAATTCGAAATCGGTCACGGCCCGCAAACCCCGAAGAATGACTCTGGCTCCTTTGGAGATAACGTAATCGACGAGCAGGCCATCAAAGGTTTCGACGCTCAGGCGCGGGTCGTCTTTGGTCAGGCGCCTGATCATATCAATCCGCTCATCAATGGAGAAAAGACTGCCTTTTTTTTCGCCGTTTGTCGCAACAGCAATAATAACGGAATCAAAAATCTCAAGCCCGCGGCGAACGATATCGAGATGGCCGTTGGTGAAAGGATCAAAAGAGCCCGGGTAAATAGCTGCGTGTCGTTTCATTCTGGTTCCTTAAGCTTTGCCATACAGGCGGATACGGGTCTGGCCATAATTCCGATCATCCAGCAACGAAAATTCGCCCTGATAGTCAATTAATTCTTTACGGGAAGACTCGGCGCAGATTATTCCATTTTCTGCAAGCAGATTCAAGGTTTCGATCAGCCTCAAGACTTCCGGAATCAGATCTTTGTTGTAGGGGGGGTCGAGCAGAATCAGATCATAGGGGCCGGTTTCCACTGTTTTTGCCAGGCAGCTATAAACGTCTCCCTGTATGAAGCGGACCTGGTTCTCCATGCGACAACGGACAATGTTGTCCCGAATCACCCGGGCTGCATCGGGACCGTTGTCGATCAGGACCGCGCTCTCGGCGCCACGACTGAGCGCTTCAAGGGATTGGGCTCCACTGCCGGCAAACAGCTCAAGGACCCTGATGTTGCTGAAACTCCCCAGACGACTGGTTAGGATGCTGAACAGAGCCTCTCGAACCCGATCCGGGGTCGGTCTGATATTTTTACCTTCGAACCCGGCAAGCTGTTTACCGCGAACTGTTCCACTGATAATACGCATTAGTCCCTTCCTTTTATCCGTGTCGTTACTAAACCGACTGGGCAGGGGCTGGCAAGTAAAAACAGAAGAAAAACAGTCATGCGACATATTGTGACACACTGGCAGGTTATTTATGACTGTATTATAACGCAGACGGAGGAACTATGCGGGAAACCAACCTGGCCCCCTATGCGGCCCACAGTTCGCAGAGTCGGGGCCGCCAGTATGAAGAACCCTACAAGGATGAGCGCCTTGCTTTTGAGCGTGATCGAGATCGTATTATTCATTGTGCCGCATTTCGCCGCCTTGAATACAAAACCCAGGTATTTGTCAATCATGAGGGGGATTACTACCGCACACGTTTGACTCACTCTCTCGAGGTCGCCCAGATCGCCCGGGGTATCGCCAGGAACCTGCATCTCAACGAAGATCTGGTCGAGGCATTGTCTCTTTCTCATGATCTTGGCCATACGCCATTCGGTCATACCGGGGAGACGGTACTGAATCGCTTAATGGCCGATTTTGGTGGTTTTGAGCACAATCAGCAGTCTCTGCGTATCGTGGAAGTCCTGGAACAGCGCTATCCGGGCTTTGACGGTCTCAACCTGAGCTGGGAAACCCGTGAAGGAATCATCAAGCATTCATCCGACTACGACAGAGCGACCCATAGGGCGGTAGCTCCGTTTCACCCCGAATTGAGGCCGACCCTGGAGGCACAGATTATCGACCTTGCCGATGAGATCGCCTATAATAATCACGATATTGACGATGGTTTGAAGTCCGGCTATATAAAGCTCAAGGAACTCGAAGCGGTTGAGCTCTGGCAGAAAACCTTTAGTGCTGTCGGTCAGAAGTTTCCGGAACTTGACGAAAAACGTCACGTTCTGCAGACGATCAGTTTCCTGATCGGCACGCTGATCAAGGATCTTGTTGCGACAACCCAGGAGAATCTGAATCGGGAGCGCATAGGGTCTCTGGCTGATGTCAGAGTCCATGCCAGCAACCTGGTCAGCTTCAGTGCGGAGATGCGTGGCCTGAACAAACAGCTCAAGGCCTTTCTTTACAAACGGCTTTACCGCCATCACAAGGTTGAGCTGATGCGGGTCAAAGCAGAGAGATTTCTGACCCTGCTGTTTGAGAATTACCTGAAAAACCCGTCACTGTTACCGGAACGGCAGCAGTCTCGGTTTGAAAACGTTGGAACCGAACGTGTCATTTGTGATTACATCGCCAGTATGACCGATCGCTTTGCTCAGGATGAGTACAAGCGGCTCTATGAACCTTTTGAACGTGCATGACGTCGCAAAAACTCATCAACTGCTGTGTTGCAGCAATGATATCGCAGCTTCGACGTACGTAAGTACGCCTCATTGCTCAATCATTACGCGCCTTGCATTTGCTGTTTTTTGCTTAGCCATCCATTTTGATACAATTTGCGAAAGCATCATTTATGTCTGAAAAAATATACCTGACCCCGGCCTGTGCTGAAAAATATCGCCAGGAAATCAAAACCCTGCTGTATGATGAGCGGCCCAAAATGGTCGAAACCGTCGCCTGGGCCGCCTCCAACGGCGATCGCTCAGAAAATGCCGATTATCAGTACGGCAAGAGGCGCCTGCGCCAGATCGACGGCAGAATTCATCATCTGCAGAAAAAACTCGAAAAGGCGGATGTTGTCGATCCGGTTCAGCAGGGGGCAATTGCCAAGGGGCGGATTCTGTTCGGTTGTAGCGTAACCGTTGAAAATGAAGATGGCGAGGAGCGGCGCTTTTCGATTGTCGGGGCTGATGAAATCGATCTGGAGCGGGGGCATATCAGTTGGACATCGCCCATCGGGCGTGCCTTACTCGGACACCGGGAAGGGGATCTGGTCAGTGTTAATACGCCCGGCGGTCTGGAAGAGTATGAGGTGATCGAGGTCGCTTACCTGCCGCTTGATTGACCTCAGTAGCCTTTTTTGTGATGTTGCCCCTTTTTGAGAGTGTAACCGGACGCTTTGACCCATGTCTTCATCGCCGTCAGCTCTGCATAGGTCAGATTCGGCCTGAGGATCTCGCTCGCTTGTTGGCGGTAGGTTCTGATTTCGGCAAATAGATGACTGAGCAACTGGAGTTCCCGCTGAGCCCGATGATCGTCGACCATCGGCTGCATCTCCTCAAGCATCCTGAACACAGTTTTGACCTGTCCCCCCAACAGGGTTCCCAGGGTGACGACCGATCCGCAAGCAACGGCTGCGATCAGAGCGCCGGCCAGCGGCTGGTGCATGCCGTAGACGAGAAAACAGTAACTGGCCAGCATCATAATACCCGTGACGATGACAAGCAGCGGAATTTTAAAACGCTTCGAGGATGGGTCCTGTCTGGCGGCCAGCAGCAGAGCAACGACGATACTGCTGACAGCGACTCCCAGAACTCCCCGCCCGGAAAGTAGACCGAAAAAATAAAGGGCGCAAAAGACGACCAGATGCAGGCAATCGGACAGCCCTGCATACTTGAGAAGAGCTCGGCGTTTAGCAAGCAGTTCGGACTTGATTTGCCTGAGCTGAGCCGCCGTTGGCGGCTCGTTGAGAATATTGAACTGGAACATGCTGCGACTGGACTCTGCTATTATTTCGGTAAAACGATCTTCTGTTCTTCGCTGGGACGATAAAGTAAAATGATGCGTCCCAGAATCTGGGCAATATCGGCCTGAGTCGCTTCCGCAAGTTCAGCAGCAACATCTTTACGATCCGAGATGCAACCTTCCTGAATCCTGACCTTGATCAATTCATGGGCTGTCAACGCTTCGTCAGTCGCCGCAACGACGGCTTCATTGATTTCTTCTTTGCCGATCATGACGACCGGTTGCAGATGATGGCCCAAACCACGCAGGTAACGAACCTGCTTTCCAGTTAATGACATACGTACTCCGTAAGTTGTTATAGAAACAAACCGGCAAGCCAGTAGAGAAACATTCCGAGAATGACTGTCCCGCCGAGACTTCTTGTTTTCAGCGCAAACAGCAGCGTCGGTATAGCAACCAGCAGCTCTGTCTTGCCGAATGAAAATGTTCTGTGAACCGTATCTGCAAAGAGAATCGGCGCAAGCAGCGCGCTTAAGATGGCAACCGGAATGAGACTCAACCAGTCGATCAGCCATTGAGGCAGCTTTTTGTGAGCCAGATAGGTCAGGGGAACCGCGCGAGGAAGGTATGTTACCAGTCCCATGCCAATAAATAAATAGAGGTAATCAGCAAATTTCATCTTTTTTACTGTTCCTCCTCTTGATCAGGTAGCCGATTGTCGCACTTGTGACCGATGCCACAATGATATAGGAGTTGCCGGGGACCAGCAGATACCAGACAACGGAAACAATCAGGGCGGTGATTGCGGTGATAACGTAAATCGAACCATTGAGCTGAAAGACCAGCAGGCAGATAAACATGCCGATCAGAGCGTAATCGATGCCGAAGGCGCCCTGGGGGATGAACTGGCCAACAAGAACACCGACGATAGTTGAAACAAGCCAGACCAGATTGGCCAAGTGATTGACGACAAGGGCACGACATCGGTCCCACTGCCCACTGCGAAAGCGGGTCATATTGACGGCAAAGCTTTCGTCAGTCAGTCCGTATGAAAAAAGCAGCAGAAAGCTTCTTTTTACGCCGCTCAGATAAACGGCCATGGCAGAACTCATCAGCAGGTGACGCAGGTTGACCATGAAGGTGGTCAGTATAATAGCTGACGGCGATGCTGCAGCTGCCAGCATGGCGACACAGATGAATTGTGCGCTGCCGGCAAAGACCAGCAGGGACATCATGCCTACAGCCCACCAGGGCAGACCGGCCTGTTGAGCAAGAACCCCGAGAGCCAACCCAACGGGAATATAGCCCAGGCAGATTGGCCAGGCGGCAAGTGAACCCTGCCTGATGATCTTATGCACTCGAAGGTTTCCATTCATAGGCGCAAGAATAAACCTTACAAAAAGAAAGACAAGGTGCAATTGAAGCAGAAAGGTACGGACACAAAAAAACAGCAGGGTTCCATTGGATACCCCTGCTGTTTATGAACCAATTATAAGTTGATATTAAAGCACTTGCTTAAGGAATGCCTTGGCTCTTTCTTCTTTTGGCTCGGTAAAAAAGTGCTCAGGGGTTCCTTCTTCGACCAGCTTGCCCTGATCCATGAACAGGACGCGGTCAGCAACCTCCCGGGCAAAGCCCATTTCGTGGGTGACCACAACCATGGTCATTCCCTCACGGGCCAGTTGTTTCATAACCTCAAGAACCTCGCCAACCATCTCAGGGTCGAGTGCGCTGGTCGGCTCGTCGAAAAGCATGACCTTGGGGTCCATAGCCAGGGCCCTGGCTATGGCAACACGTTGCTGCTGGCCACCCGACAGACGGTTTGGATATTCCTTTTCCTTTTCGGCAATGCCGACCTTCTTCAAAAGTTCTCGTCCCTTGGCTTCAGCCTCGCTGCGGCTGCGTTTGCGGACGACCTGCTGGGCGAGAACCAGGTTTTCCAGTACGGTCTTATGCGGGAACAGGTTGAACTGCTGAAAGACCATGCCGACTTCGCGACGCACCTTGTTGAGATCGGTCGTTTTAGCGGCCAGATCGACTCCGTCGACATAGATATGTCCGGAGCTGAGTGTTTCAAGGCCGTTCAGGCAGCGCAGGTAGGTCGATTTGCCCGATCCTGAAGGTCCGATAATGACAACGACTTCGCCAGTCTGGATGTGCGCTGTAATACCGTCGACTGCATAGACGGTCTGCCCGCGGCCTACGAAACTTTTCTTTAAATCAACTGTCTTAATCACTGACGGCGAGCCTCCGTTCAACCCATGCAATAACCTGCGACAGGGAAAGGGTCATTATGAGATAGAGCAATGCAACGACAAACCAGATCTCAAAGGTGGCGAATGTCGAGGTAATGACTTCCCGTCCGCTCTTTGACAGTTCAGTAATGGCGATGATCGAAAGCAATGAGGAATCCTTGATCAGGCTGATAAACTGTCCGGCCAGAGGCGGCAGGGTGCGCTTGAAGGCCTGCGGAAGAATGATGTAAATCATCGCCTGCGCCGAGTTCATGCCCAGCGAGCGAGCCGCTTCCATCTGACCACGGGGGATCGACTGAATACCGGCGCGGATGATCTCCGCGACGTAGGCTCCGGCAAAGACCGACAAGGCCGCAACACCCGCAACCAGACGGTCGATATTGAAAACGGTGCCGATGAAGAAGTAAGCGATGAAAATCTGAACGAGCAGAGGCGTGCCACGAATGATTTCGATATAGATGATCGACAGGCTGCGCAGGGTCGGATTTTTAGCAATCCGGCACAGGCCGGTGATCAGGCCGATGAGAATGCCAAAGACGCTGGATACGGCAGAGATCCAGAGCGTTGTCCAGAGGCCTTTCAGGAGCGGGCCTGCCATCCAGCTGAAGCTTGAACCGACACGGTCACCGGCAAACAAGTCTTCACCCTCATCGACATTCAGATGTTCCGTGTCTACGGTAAACATACTGGTTTCATCGAACTCGTTGACGTAGGTGACAACAGATTTTTTACCCGAGGTCGCAATCGACTCGACCCGTCCATCTGCAGCAACCCTGTGTTCAACTTCATGATGATAGATAAAGTACTGGGGCACCCGGTTCCAGTTCCAGGTGTAATCGATCTTTTTCGTAGCCACATAGAGCCCGGCGCCCAGCGCGACCAGGATGACCAGAGTCAGCAGCTGCCAACTCATATTTTTCGAATTATTATTCACCTTCTCTAGGTCCTGACTTTGAGGGGGATTCAAAACGATGGGGAAACGGCCATGGCCATCTCCCCATCTTCTTTCCTGTGCTCGCGGCCCTGGATTATTCCTGGATCTGCTTTAGCCAGGCGTCACTCTTGAACCATTTTTCATAGATTTTGTCGTAGGTGCCATCGCTCTTGATCTGGCTCATAAAGTTGTTGAGCCAGTTCAGATAATCAGGATTGCCTTTGCGCACCGCCCAGGCCAGTGGCTCGTAAGTGAAAGGCTGATCGAGAAAAACCAGTTTGCCGTTATTTTTCTCGGCATTGGCGATGGCCATGTAGGGCAGGTCGTAGACAAAGGCGTCGATCTTGCCGTTGACCAGATCCATGACACCTTCCTGCTCGGTTTCAAAGGAGATATAGCTTGCTTTCGGGATCATGCGTTTGGTGGCCTGCTCGCCAGTGGTTCCCAGCTTGGACGCAACCTTGTACTTTGGATCGTTGAGGTCGCGATAGGTCTTGACCTCGTTGGCATATTCTTTTTTGACCAGGATGCTCTGGCCGACAACGATATATGGGCTGGCAAAGGCAACCTTCAGATTACGTTCCTGGGTCAGGGTCATGCCGCTCATGATGATGTCGTACTTGTCGGTAATCAGCCCCGGGATGATGCCATCCCATGCAGTACTGACCAGTTCCAGTTTGACGCCCATGGCTTTAGCCATGCGCTTGGCGATGTCAACGTCAAAGCCGATGATTTCACCTTTCTGATTGGTCATTTCAAACGGCATATAGCCTGGTTCCATTCCGACCCGCAGGGTGCCGCGCGCGACGATGTCGTCAAGGGCGTCAGCCGAAGCAAAACTCGGCAATAACAGGGTCGCAGCGAAAAGACATAACAACACAAATTTAAACTTTCTCATCCTCAACCTCCTCAGGTTTCTGTGTGGGCCTGCTTGGTGTGCAGATTTCGGGTTCAATAGGATTTTCCTTCATCTAACAGTTCGGAAATTGACATGCGTATATTGCATTTGGGACATAACGGCAGATCTTCAACGGGAAGATAGATGATCTCTGTATAGCGGCAACGCGGACAGATGACTTCGACGGGTTCTTTTCTGGAACGATCGTGATTTTCCATGAAATACGCCATCTCCTTCATACAAAACAAACATTTATAATACAATCTCTTGCTTATAGCATAAGGTTGTAGCTGCCTCAAGTGCAGAGATAGGACGTTTTTACAGGTGCCCACTTCCATAATATATCTTTACTTTCCAGGATTCTAAAGCTTAATATTGGCGGTTAATTATCTGGAAAACCACTTGAGCACGGATCTACATGAAACGCGAAAATATAAGAAATTTCTCGATTATTGCCCACATAGACCACGGTAAATCAACCCTGGCCGACCGTCTTCTTGAAGCGACCGGTGCTTTAAGTGATCGCGAAAAGACCGATCAGTTCCTCGATAAGATGGAGCTTGAAAAAGAGCGCGGCATTACCATCAAGGCCCAGGCCGTACGCCTGAACTACAAAGCGAAGGACGGTCAGGATTACATCCTGAATCTCATTGACACCCCGGGGCATGTCGACTTTTCGTATGAAGTCAGTCGCTCGCTGTCGGCCTGCGAGGGTGCTATGCTGGTTGTTGATGCCGCCCAGGGGGTTGAGGCCCAGACTCTGGCCAACGTCTATATGGCCCTGGATCAGGATCTGGAGATCTTTCCGGTTCTGAACAAGATCGACCTGCCTAGCGCCGAACCTGAACGCGTCAAAGAAGAGATCGAGGAGATTATCGGCCTTGATGCCGGCGATGCGATCCTGGCCAGCGCCAAGGCTGGTATCGGCATCAACGATATCCTGGAAACCATCGTCGCCAAGATTCCCGCGCCGAAGGGGGACGCCTCCGCTCCGCTGAAAGCCCTGACCTTCGATTCCTGGTATGACTCCTACCAGGGGGTCATTATCCTGGTCCGTATCGTTGACGGTTGCGTCAAAAAAGGGGACAAGATCAAGCTGATGGCGACCGGTGGGGTCTATGAAGTTCAGAAGGTCGGCGCCTATTCTCCCCATCCGGTGGAGTTGCCGGAACTGAGTGCCGGAGAGGTCGGTTTTATCATTGCCGGTATCAAGGTCGTTGAGGATGCCAAGGTCGGTGATACCATCACCCTGCTGCACAATCCTGCCGCGAAGGCACTTCCTGGCTACCAGGAAGTCAAGCCGATGGTCTTTTCCGGGCTCTATCCGATTGATTCGGCCGATTACGACGCCCTGCGCGATGCTCTGGAAAAACTGCGCCTCAATGATGCAGCTTTCTCCTTTGAACCGGAGAATTCGCTGGCCCTGGGTTTTGGTTTCCGTTGCGGCTTCCTTGGTCTTTTGCATATGGAGATCATTCAGGAACGCCTCGAGCGCGAGTTCAACATTGAACTGATCACCACGGCACCAACGGTTGTCTATCATGTGACGACAACCAAGGGCGCACTGCTCAAAGTTGAGAGCGCCAACATGCTACCTGATGCGCAACTTATTGAAAAAATTGAAGAACCTTTCGTTTTGGCCTCGATTCACGTACCGAACGAATTCGTCGGCGCTGTCCTGAGTCTGTGTATCGAAAAACGTGGCTTGCAGCGGGAGATCAAATACCTGACCGCGCAGCGGGTCATGGTTCTCTACGAGTTGCCGCTCAATGAAATCGTTCTCGACTTCTTTGACCGGCTCAAGTCGATCACCCGCGGCTATGCCTCCTTTGATTATGAGCACCTCGATTTCAGGATCAGCAAGCTGGTGCGCCTCAATGTTCTGATCAATGGGGATGTCGTCGACGCGCTGTCGCTGATCGTTCATCAGGATAAAGCTCAGTTCCGTGGTCGCGAGCTGGTCGAAAAGATGAAGGAATTCATTCCGCGCCAGCAGTACGAGGTGGCTATTCAGGCCGCTATCGGCAACAAGGTCATCGCCCGTTCGACCGTCAAGGCCTTAAGAAAAGACGTTACCGCGAAGTGTTATGGTGGTGATATTACCCGTAAACGCAAGCTTCTTGAAAAGCAGAAGGCAGGTAAGAAACGGATGAAGCAGATTGGTAGCGTTGAGCTGCCTCAGGAAGCTTTTCTTGCAATCCTTAAAGTCAAAGAGTAGACAAATGCCGTTATTTAAGAAGAAATCTACGCTGCTGGAGGGAAAAGCCATCAAAAAGGCCTGGTATCGCGAATGGTCTGAGGCACTGATCGTCGCTGTCGTTCTGGCGCTGATTATCAGGACCTTCCTGCTGCAGGCGTTCAAGATCCCTTCAGGGTCGATGCTCGACACTCTGCTGATCGGTGACCATCTGCTCGTCAACAAGTTCATCTATGGCACCAAGCTCCCTTTTGTAGATGGGCGTTTTCTGACCATCAGCACCCCGCAACGCGGAGATGTGATTGTTTTTGAATTTCCCGAAGACGCAGACAAGTCGTTCTTCAAGCGACGTGACTTCATCAAGCGTGTTGTCGGCGTTCCGGGCGATGTTGTTGAAATCAAGGCGAAACAGGTCTATATCAACGGCAAGCCGTTCAGTTTCCCGCAGGAGGTCCATAAGGATAGCGACATGATTCCTTCGGTCGCCAGCCCAAGGGATTTCATGGGGCCGGTCAGGGTCCCGGAAAACAACTATTTTGTCATGGGTGATAATCGCGACTATTCCTACGACAGCCGCTTCTGGGGCTTTGTCAATTATTCGAAAATCAAGGGCAAGGCTTTGATCAAATACTGGTCCTGGGATTCAGAAGCAGACCTGTTGCACAAGATTCGCTTTGGCAGGATAGGGCGGCTGATAAAATAGTCGGAATTAATGATTCTGGCATTGACTAAACTGGCGGAGATTGTTAACTTCTCAGAAATTTTGTCCGCGTCAATTTTAACCCTTTAAACTGATCCGAGAGATCAGCAAGGGAGAGAAACTGTGCATCAATATAGCTGCCCCTATGAATCAGAACACCCATGCCATTTACTGCATGGGTGTTTTTTTGTAACGAAACCTCAGTCCGGAGGTCCATATGGCAACGGAAACCATTGAAATTCTTGATTTTGAAGGCGTGAACCGGGCCTTAACCCGAATTGCCCATGAGATTCTGGAAAAGAACAAGGGGGTCGATGACCTTGTTCTGGTCGGTATCCGCACCGGTGGGTCCTTTCTTGCGGCTGAACTCAAACGTAAAATTGCTGAGATCGAACAGGCTGATGTCCCTCTCGGCAATATCGATATCAGCATGTATCGTGACGATCTCGGTTCCCGCAATAACCTGTCCGTTGGTCAGACCGACATTCTTTTTTCCCTGACAGATAAGAAGATCGTCCTGGTCGATGATGTCCTGTTTACCGGTAGAACGATCCGCGCAGCAATGGATGCCATTATGGACCTTGGCCGTCCGCAGAACATTCAGCTGGCCATTCTGATCGACCGGGGACACAGGGAATTGCCGATCAGGCCTGACTATATCGGCCGCAACCTGCCGACAGCCCGAAGTGAACGCATCGAAGTCGTCTTCGACGAGCAGCACTCACCACGGGCCGTATCCCTGATTAGACGCTAAAGGCGGAGGCACTAATCGATGACATTCAATCCAAAGCATATTCTCGGTATCAAAAACTTAAGTGCAGAAGAGTTGACCTTCATTCTCGATACAGCGGCGAGCTTCAAAGAGATCAACAGCCGTGATATCAAGAAGGTTCCGATCCTGCGCGGTAAAACCATTATCAACCTGTTTTTCGAAGCCAGTACCCGGACTCGCACCTCGTTCGAGATCGCCGGAAAACGCTTATCTGCCGATACGATCAACATCACTGCCTCGGCCTCGTCGGTGGTCAAAGGGGAAACCCTGGAAGATACCGCCCGTAATATCGAGGCGATGCATCCAGATATCATCGTCATGCGCCACAGCGCGTCGGGGGCCTGCGAATATCTGGCCCAGCGGCTGAAGTGTTCTATCGTCAATGCTGGTGACGGAGCCCATGAGCATCCGAGTCAGGCATTGCTCGACGCCTTCACCATTCGCGAACACAAAGGACGGATTGAAGGCTTGACGGTTACCATTGCCGGCGATGTCACTCACAGCCGGGTGGTAAGATCGAACATCTACTGTTTGACCAAACTGGGCGCCAAGGTCCGCCTCGTCGGACCCAAAACGATGATGCCTCCCGGTATCGAACGACTGGGTTGTGAGGTTTATACCGACCTGGAAAAGGCAATCAGCGGCGTAGATTGTGTTATGATGCTGCGCATCCAACGCGAACGCCAGGGCAAGACCCTGCTTCCTTCACTGCGTGAATATGCCCGTTTCTATGGTCTGAATGATCGTAATATCCAGTTGACCAAGGACGATGCGATCATCCTTCACCCAGGTCCGATGAACCGCGGCGTAGAGATCTCTTCAGTTGTTGCTGACGGTAAGCGGAGTGTTATTCTTGATCAGGTGGAGAATGGTGTCGCCGTCAGGATGGCGCTGCTATATCTGGTTGCCGGTGGCGAAAAACTTAAGGACTCCTGATTGAAAGAGGCTATGAGTATGAAAATTATCATCAAAGGGGGACATGTTCTTGATCCGGCCAATGATATCGACGGGATCTTCGATATCCTCATTGAAGACGGTCTGATTTCCCGAATCGATTCATCGATCGACGAGAGCGATGCCGAAATCATTCAGGCCTGCGATATGCTGGTCATCCCTGGTCTTGTCGATATCCACACCCATATGCGCGATCCCGGTCAGGAGTACAAGGAAGACCTGATCAGTGGTACCAGGGCAGCCGTGGCCGGTGGCGTCACCTCGCTGGCTTGTATGCCGAACACCAGCCCGGTCAACGATAACCAGGCGGTCACCCGCTTTATCATTGAAAAGGCCAAAAGCCAGGGGGTCGCCAACGTTTTCCCGGTCGGGGCGATCAGCCATGGCATGGATGGAGAAATCCTCTCTGAAATGGGCGATCTCAAGTCAGCTGGCTGTGTCGCTTTTTCGGACGATGGCAAGCCGGTCAAAAGCAGTGAGCTGATGCGCCGCGCACTGGAGTATGCTGATACCTTTGACATGCCGATCATCTCCCATGCCGAGGACCTTTCTCTGGTCGGCGAAGGGTGCATGAACGATGGTGTGGTGGCCACCGAGCTCGGTCTCAAGGGGATTCCCTGGGTTGCTGAAGATGCGGCCACAGCCCGTGAAATCATGCTGGCCGAATTTACCGGTGCAAGGCTGCACATCGCCCATGTGTCAACCAGGGGCAGTGTTGAGCTGGTGCGTCAGGCCAAGGCGCGCGGTGCCCGGGTGACTTGCGAGGTGTCACCGCATCATTTTACCTTAAGCGAAGAGGCTGTCCGTGGTTACAACACCAACGCCAAGATGAACCCGCCGCTGCGGACCCAGGAAGATATTGAAGCCATCAAGGAAGGCCTCAAAGACGGCACTATCGATGCGATTGCCACCGATCACGCGCCACATCATATCGATGAAAAGAATGTCGAGTTTCCGATCGCCCTGAACGGTATGATCGGTCTTGAAACTCTGCTGCCACTGACCCTGCAACTGGTCCGGGACAAGGACATCAGCCTCAAACAGGCAGTGGCCATGATGACCTGTCAGCCGGCAGCAATCATCGGCATCGACCGTGGCACCCTCGGCATCGGCAGACCGGCGGATATCACTATTGTCGATCCGGAACGTGACTGGACGGTCTTTGCGGAGGACTTATTTTCAAAAAGTAAAAATACGCCTTTTATCGGCTGCCGCCTGAAAGGGGTCGCGGCGCGCACCCTGGTCGCCGGAAAAACGGTTTTTGAAAGAAAATGAACGCACAGGCAACACTTAAAGTAGAATCTTAAGAATTGAGGGCTAAATGAAAGCAGTACTAGCACTTGCAGACGGCAGGTATTTTATTGGAAAAGCGCTTGGCGCAGTTGGTGAAGTGACCGGAGAGGTTGTCTTCAATACCAGTCTGACCGGCTATCAGGAGATTCTGACCGATCCGTCCTATCATGGTGAGATCGTCACCATGACCTACCCGCAGATCGGCAACTACGGTATTAACTCTGAAGATGTCGAATCGTGCAAACCGTTCCTGTCCGGTTTTGTTGTCAAGGAATCCTGCCCGGTTCCGAGCAACTTCCGTTCTGAGATGAGCCTTGATGAGTACCTGAAGATGAACAACATCGTTGCCATTGAAGGGATCGACACCCGTGCTCTGGTCAAGCATATCCGTACCAGGGGAGCCCAGGTCGGAATCATCTCGTCAACCGACACCGATCCGCAGAGCCTGATCGAAAAGGCTAAACAGGCTCCCGGGCTGGTTGGCCGGGACCTGGTCAGGGAAGTCACCTGCAGCGAACCCTATCGCTTTGAAGAGGGAGTCTGGTCGCTGGAAGACGGTTACGCGAAACTCGCCGAGAACCGTCCGTACAAAGTTGTTGCTTACGACTTCGGTATCAAACGCAACATCCTGCGTAACCTCAACTCGGCCGGTTGCGACGTCACTGTGGTGCCGGCAACCACCAGCGCCGAAGAGGTTCTGGCGATGAATCCTGACGGTATCTTCCTGAGTAATGGCCCTGGTGATCCGGAACCACTCCATTACGCTCAGGACAACATCCGCAAGCTGCTTGAAAAGAAAATTCCTGTTTTCGGCATCTGCCTGGGCCACCAACTGCTGTCGATCGCCCTTGGCGGCAAGACCTACAAGCTCAAGTTCGGTCACCGTGGTGGCAACCAACCGGTGCTCGATTATGCTCGTCAGCAGGTTGAGATTACCTCGCAGAATCACGGCTTTGCGGTCGATCAGACCACCCTTGACAACGACAAGGTCAAGGTGACCCATATGAACCTGAACGACAATACCGTTGAGGGGGTCCAGCACTGCAGCCTGCCGGCGTTCTCGGTTCAGTATCATCCGGAAGCGTCTCCGGGACCGCATGACGCGCACTACCTGTTCGAGCGTTTCATCGAGATGATCAAAAAGAATAAAGCTTAAAATATAGAGAGAACGAAAACATGCCAAAACGTCATGATTTAAAGAAAATCCTGATTATCGGAGCCGGTCCTATCATCATCGGACAGGCCTGCGAATTCGATTACTCCGGCACCCAGGCCTGCAAGGCCCTGAAGGAAGAGGGGTACGAAGTCGTTCTACTGAACTCCAACCCGGCAACCATTATGACCGATCCGGATTTTGCCGACCGGACCTATATAGAACCGGTTACCCCGGAAGTTCTGGCCAAGATCATCGAGAAAGAGCGCCCCTGTGCCGTGCTGCCGACCCTCGGTGGCCAGACCGCGCTGAACACAGCTGTGGCCGTTGCTGAGGCCGGTGTCCTCGACAAGTTTGGTGTCGAACTGATCGGTGCCAAACTCGGTCCGATCAAAAAGGCTGAAGACCGCACCCTGTTCAAGCAGGCGATGGAAAAGATCGGCGTAGCCGTCCCGCGTTCCGGCCTGGCTCACAACCATCAGGAAGCGATGGAGATCATCGAATACATCGGCTTTCCCGCGATTATCCGCCCGTCCTTCACCCTGGGCGGAACCGGTGGTGGAATCGCCTATAATCTCGAAGAGTACGAGCAGATGGCCCTGGCCGGTATCGATGCATCGCCAACCGATGAAATTCTCGTCGAGGAGTCGGTCATCGGCTGGAAAGAGTATGAGCTCGAAGTCATGCGCGATACGGCTGATAACGTTGTTATCATCTGTTCCATCGAAAACTTCGATGCTATGGGCGTCCATACCGGTGACTCGATCACCATCGCTCCGGCCCAGACCCTGACCGATAAGGAATACCAGCTGCTGCGTGATGCGGCGCTCAAGATCATCCGCGAGATCGGTGTCGATACCGGTGGTTCCAATATCCAGTTTGGTATCAACCCGGCCAACGGCCGGATGGTCGTCATCGAGATGAACCCAAGGGTTTCCCGTTCTTCGGCACTGGCCTCCAAGGCGACCGGCTTCCCGATCGCCAAGATCGCCGCCAAGCTGTCGGTTGGTTACCGTCTGGATGAGATTCAGAACGACATCACCCGCGAGACCCTGGCCTCCTTCGAGCCGACCATCGACTATGTTGTCACCAAGGTGCCGCGCTTTACCTTTGAGAAATTCCCGCAGGCTGACGCGACCCTGACAACCCAGATGAAATCGGTCGGTGAGGCGATGGCAATCGGCCGGACCTTTAAAGAGAGCCTGCAGAAAGCCCTGCGTTCCCTCGAGATCGGTTCACACGGTTTTGAGAGCCGGATCTTCAGTGAGCCTGACGGCTACGACCGCGAAATCAGCGAAGCGGAACGCGACAAGATCAGCCACAGTCTGCGCGTCCCGGGCTGGGACCGCATCTGGTACATCGCCGATGCCTTCCGTGCCGGATTCAGCGTGGAGGAGGTGCATAACCTCTGCAAGGTTGACCCCTGGTTCCTTTCGCACATTGCCCAACTGGTCGAGATCGAGAAGAGCCTCGTTGCTGGCAAAGGCAAGCTTATTGCCAAAGATGCAACAGCTGAAGAGTTCCTGCGTGAGGCCAAGCAGTTCGGTTTTTCCGACAAGCGCCTGGCCCTGTTGTGGGGGATGAAGGAAGATGCCGTCCGTGAACTGCGTCACGAACTGAAGGTTCTGCCGGTCTACAAGCGCGTCGACACCTGCGCCGCCGAGTTTGAGGCCTTTACGCCATACCTCTACTCGACCTATGAAAGCGAATGTGAAGCTGAGCCGACCGACAAGCGCAAGATCATGATCCTGGGTGGCGGTCCGAACCGGATCGGCCAGGGGATCGAGTTCGATTACTGCTGTGTTCACGGTGCCTTCTCACTGTCTGACTCCGGCTTTGAAACCATCATGGTCAACTGTAACCCGGAAACGGTTTCAACCGATTACGACACTTCGGATCGTCTCTACTTCGAGCCACTGACCCTGGAAGACGTGCTCTCGATCGTCGCCGTTGAAAAACCGGAGGGCGTCATCGTCCAGTACGGTGGTCAGACCCCGCTGAAACTGGCGGTTGCCCTGGAAAAGGCCGGAGTACCGATTATCGGCACCTCTCCGGATGCCATCGACCGGGCCGAAGACCGTGAGCGCTTCCAGGCGCTGCTCAACAAGTTGAACCTGATCCAGCCGGATAACGGTATCGCACGTTCCTTTGAGGAAGCGGAAGTCATTGCCGAGCGAATTGGTTATCCGGTTGTTGTGCGGCCTTCGTACGTGCTTGGTGGCCGGGCCATGGAGATTGTCTACGATGTTGAGCGTCTGCGCAACTACATGAAGTTTGCCGTTGACGCCTCGCCGGAGCACCCGATCCTGATCGACAAGTTCCTGCAGCACGCCATTGAGGTTGATGTCGATGCCCTGTGCGATGGCAAGGATGTCGTCATCGGCGGGATCATGCAGCATATTGAAGAAGCCGGCATCCACTCCGGTGACTCGGCCTGCTCGTTGCCTCCTTACTCATTGCCGCAGGAGATCATTGCCGAGATCCGGCGTCAGACCATCGCCCTGGCACTGGAGCTGCAGGTTGTCGGGTTGATGAACATCCAGTATGCTGTCAAAGACGGAACCATCTTCCTCATCGAAGTCAATCCACGTGCCAGCCGTACTGTGCCGTTTGTTTCCAAGGCAACCGGACGCCCACTGGCTCAGATTGCGGCCAAGGTCATGGCCGGTATGAGCCTGTCGGAGCAGGGAATTGAGGGGGATATCATCCCGGAATATATCTCCGTCAAGGAAGCGGTCTTCCCGTTTGTTAAATTCCCGGGCGTCGACACGCTGCTCGGACCGGAAATGAAATCGACTGGGGAAGTCATGGGGATCGACTATGATTTCGGCAAGGCCTTTGCCAAAGCCCAGCAGGGTGCCGGGGTCAAGTTGCCGATCTCCGGAAAGATCTTTGTCAGTGTCAAAGACGCCGACAAGGAAGAAATTCTCGAGTCGACCAGGAAACTGGTCAAGGCCGGTTTCACCATCGTCGCCACCGGCGGTACTGCGACCTACCTCAATGAAAACGGTGTTGCAGCGGAACGGATCAACAAGGTCAAGGAAGGCCGTCCTCATTGTGTTGATGCCATAAAGAGCCGTGAAATCGCAATGGTTTTCAATACGACTCTGGGTGCACAGTCGGTCACCGATTCCTATTCGATCCGCCGTTCTGCGCTGATGAACGAAGTCGCCTACTTCACCACCGTCGCCGGAATCGATGCGGTAACCGACGGTATTTTGGCCATGTTGAGAGAAAATCTTGACGTTAAGCCGTTGCAAGAGTATCATACTTGAATTAGCAAATTCATAGAACATTGCCAGTGGGCGGGT
The DNA here is from genome assembly GCA_963676795.2 of Geopsychrobacteraceae bacterium. Classification (GTDB taxonomy): domain Bacteria; phylum Desulfobacterota; class Desulfuromonadia; order Desulfuromonadales; family Geopsychrobacteraceae. The sequence continues at coordinate 1,635,133 of CAXXTB010000002.1, forward strand.
TTTTCCCGCCCGCTGTTTTTTTGAGGAGTTATACAAATGAGTGGATCGGTCCCAATGACCGCTGAAGGTTATCAGCGCTTACAGGATGAGCTGAAACATCTTATTCGTGTTGAACGCCCCAAGGTCGTTCAGGATATCGCCGAAGCTCGCAGCCATGGTGATCTGTCTGAAAACGCCGAATACGACGCAGCGAAAGATCGTCAGGGTTTTATCGAAGGACGTATCCAGGAGCTGAACAACAAGATCGCGATGGCCCAGGTCATCGACCCGAAGACCATCAACAGTGACAAGATTGTTTTTGGTGCCAAGGTGACCCTGTTTGATATCGATACCGAAAAGGAAGTCAGCTATCAGATCGTCGGTGAGGATGAGGCCGATATCAAGGTCGGCAAGATTTCGATTACCTCTCCAGTCGGTAAGGCCCTGATCGGCCATCGTGTCGATGAAGAGGTCAGAATCATAGTTCCATCCGGTATGAAGGTCTACGAAGTCACAGATATCGTGTATAGCTGACTTGCATAATACGCCGTGTGGAGTCACTTGATTTCTTGTTCGATCTGTTGCAGAGTTTTCAGTGTAGATTATGTTGGAGGATGTTATGGGGCAAAAAATTTCCAGAGAAATGACCTTTAATTATATTCTTGAGCATTTTCCCGAGACGGCTGAAGTCCTTGAGCGCTTTAATCTGGATTGTGCCGGATGCATGGGAGCCATGACCGAATCTATTGCGGACGGAGCCCGGGCTCACGGACTGAATGCTGACGAAGTTCTCGCAGCATTGAACGCTGCCGTGGAAGACTAGCGACAGCAGATGTCAGCTGCTGCCCCGCACCCAACCGCCAGGCAACTGCAACAAAGCATCAGTACCATCAAAGGTGTCGGTCCCCGCATGCTCCCCAAATTGGGCAAACTGGGGATCGCCACCATTGAAGATGCACTCTATCATTTACCCACCCGCTACGAAGATCGCCGTCAGCTCAAACCGATCGGTCAACTGGTCACCGGAATTCAGGAGGTTTTCGTCGCTACCGTTCTGGCTGCCGGCGAAACATGTACCTCGCGCAGTCGGCGTAAACTCTATGAAGTCATCGTCGGAGATCCAAGCGGAAAAGTTTCACTCAAATGGTTTCGCTACCGTAAGCTCTGGCTGCAGAAGCAATTTCCTGTAGGCCAGAAACTGCTCATCATTGGTGAGGTGAAACGTTTTTCCGGAATTCGCGAGATCCATCATCCTGAGGTAGAACGGATTGATAAGGAGACAGATGCCGACAGTCTGCTGGCCAATGATTCCGTGAACTTTGGCCGAATCCTGCCTGTATACCCATTAACCGAAGGCTTGTCACAGAAGCAGGTGAGAAAGATCTGGTTTCCACTTGTTCAGCAATATGCTGAGCTGCTTCCCAGCTTTGTCCCGCCCGCCATTCTTAGACGTTACCGATTTCTTTCAATGTCCAAGGCCCTAGAGCAGATCCATTGGCCGGATAACCAGGTCAGCATCGACACGCTCAATAGGGGCCAGGACCTGGCACGACAATCGCTGGTTTATGATGAATTCTTTTTCCTCGAACTCGGCCTGGCCTTGAAAAGGGCAGGGGTCGAACTGGAGCAGGGGATTGCATTTTCATTTGACCACAAATACACATTGCCACTCAGCAAGATACTTCCCTTTAAATTGACCGACGCTCAGCGACGTGTTCTGGGTGAAATCAAGCGTGACATGATGGGAGCGACACCGATGCACCGCCTTCTTCAGGGGGATGTCGGCAGCGGCAAAACGCTGGTCGCCTTGATGTCCGCACTGATCGCCATAGAAAACAGCGCTCAGGTAGCCGTTATTGCCCCCACCGAGATATTGGCGGAACAGCACTATAAATTCTTCTCAACCTGGCTGGAAAAACTGGAGCTTAAAGCCGGTCTGTTGCAAGGGAGCATGACGGCTGCAGCTAAGAAGCAGCTCTATGCACAGATCTCATCCGGAGAAATCGATCTGATTGTCGGGACCCACGCCGTCCTGCAGCACGGGGTTGAATTTAAACATCTCGGCCTTGGCATCATAGATGAACAACACAGATTCGGGGTCCGCCAGCGCAGTATACTCAAACACAAAGGGGAAAACCCTGACATTCTGGTCATGACGGCGACACCAATTCCCCGCACCCTGTCAATGACACTCTATGGAGACCTGGCAGTATCGGTTATCGATCAGTTGCCCCCTGGCAGAAAACCAGTGACGACCAGGCTGTTTCGCTCAAGACATCGGGAAAGAGCCTACGATCTGATCCGCAACGAGTTGAGGGCAGGGCGTCAGGCCTATGTTGTTTACCCACTCGTTGAGGAATCAGAAAAATCGGATCTTCAGGCCGCAACGGTCGCGGCAGAAATACTGGCTAACGAGGTGTTCTCCGAGTTTCGCATCGGCTTGCTGCACGGACAGATGAAAAGTGCCGAAAAAGATGCAATCATGCAGAAATTCAGGGCTAACGAGGTGCAGTTGCTGGTGGCAACCACCGTCATTGAAGTTGGAGTGGATGTGCCCAATGCAACGGTCATGCTGATTGAACATGCCGAGCGGTTCGGTCTGTCGCAGCTTCATCAGCTCAGGGGACGCGTCGGCAGAGGGGCGGATAAAAGTTACTGCCTGTTGATCCCTTCTGAAAACTACAGTGAAGATGCTGGCAGACGTCTGCAGGTTATGGTCGATACTGAAGATGGATTTCGCCTCGCCGAAGCGGATCTTGAAATCCGTGGACCGGGTGATTTTCTTGGTACCCGCCAGGCTGGACTTCCTGATTTTCGTGTCGCCAATATCCTGAAAGATCAGAGACTTCTGGAATTGGCACGGCAGGATGCCTTTGATTATGTCAACCAGACGAACCAGTTACAAACAGAGGACGCTGTCGCCGTCAGGGAAGAATTAATTCGTCGCTGGGGAGGGCGACTGGAACTTGCATCGATAGGCTGATATGATAACCAAATGAGTAAACCTAGTTTTTCAACAGCCTGTAGCAACGGAGCGGTTATGAAAGCAATCAGGGTCAATGAGTTTGGTGAACCGGCGGTCATGCAACTTGAAGAGGTGCAGGAACCAGCGATTCAGGATCAGCAGATCTATATCGACGTCAAAGCGATCGGAGTGAATCCGGTTGATACCTATATCCGTTCTGGAACCTATCCAGCTAAGCCAGCATTGCCATATACACCTGGTCACGATGCGGCTGGAATCGTCACAAAAGTCGGACGCGCGGTAACCAAGTTCAAGGTCGGCGATCGTGTCTATTCTTACCGGACTGTCAGTGGCAGCTACGCGCAGGCCATGGTCTGTCATGAAGACCAGGCTTTTTTACTCCCCGAAGACATCGGTTTTGATCTGGGGGCCGCTCTTGGAGTCGCTTATTCAACAGCGTTTTTTGCCATGATGCATCGCGGCTGTGCACGTCCCGGAGAAACCGTCCTGGTCCATGGCGGCAGCGGAACCGTCGGCCTTGCGGCTATTCAATATGCCAAACAGCTTGGCATGACCGTTATCGCAACCGCGGGAACCGAGGCGGGAATCAAGTTTTTACAGGATCATGGCTGCGATCATGTTGCAAACCATCATGATTCAGATTATTGCGAAGCAATCATGATGGCAACCGGTGGCCGCGGCGTCGATCTGATCCTTGAAATGCTCGCTAACGTCAATCTGGATAAAGATCTCAAAATGCTGGCTCACTCTGGCCGCGTTGTCATCATCGGCAATCGTGGTACGATTGAAATCAACCCACGCGACACCATGGGCAAAAATACGTCGATCATTGGACTGGCCGTTATGAACGCAACATCGCAACAGCTTGGCGAGATTCACGCTCTGCTGCATGCCGGTTTGACAGATGGTCGATTCAAACCAGTGATCAGCAAAGCATACTCCCTGGCAGAAGCAGCACAAGCCCATCACCAGGTCATGCAGCCCGGCAACAATGGAAAAATTATCATGATGCCATAACTCGACATTCTCAGGGCATACCCAGCAGGGCCACCAAGAGATCGTCGCTTAGAAGTTAAATATGGAGCTCGACTTTTTTCATGAAATTCAGTGAAATTGTTAAATTCAGTAATTGAACTTTATGTTTAAAGATCCAGAAATATCAAAAAAGATGACGAACACACACCAAGGAAGTCGCAGGTTCACATTTTCTAGTTTACATAATACAAATTATGCGACGTTGAACATTTAACACGTCGTAGTGGGGTCAATCAGTGACTTCACTGATAACCTCCCTCCACCAGTCGCTTGAGATAACCCCTCTCGATAATGACCAGGTCCAGGTCACTGTCGTTCTTCCGTCTGATCTGCTTAATAGCTATCAGTCACTCCTTGAATCCCTGATCGGTTTTGTCAGTCATATCAATCATGAGAAACACCATCAGCGTCTTAGGGCTGCTGCGGATCTCTCCGTTAAGGCCGTTCTCTCCAAAGCTGACTATCACAAACGACTGGTCAAGTCCTACGATGACTATACAGCTTCGGGCCTCTCTCGCACCGATGCTATTAGGCGGATCTCTGCCGACCTGAGCAAAGAGAAACATCCTTGGGCCGGTGTCGATCTTGTGCGCAAATCCCTTATTGAAGCTGGCCGCTCTGGTCGTGTTGGTCGTCCTTCCTCTCGGAGAAACGAACCATGATGGCGGCGCGTGGAGACGGTGGCCGGCCAGTCATGGATGCGCCTACCCTTCAGGGGACGTCTTGTAACACGCCCCCGCTAAATACCTCAGTCCTGATGCCCAACTACGCGTTGGCTGAACAGGTCAGTTTTAACGACTCGGATATCAAGGCGAACTACAGCCTGTTTGATTCACCGCTGAGGCACGGTGAAGGTCGAGGGTATCTGGTCACACCGACAAATAGCAGTGCTGCCCTTCCAGCAGTACTGGTCATTCATGAAAACCGAGGCCTCAATCTCTATATCAAAGATGTCGCCCGAGAGGGATTCCTGGCTTTTGCTCCGGACGCTCTGCACCCGATTGGAGGGTATCCGGGCAATGATGGGTTTCTCTAAATAAAGGTACATAACCCACCACAGGAATTTGGTTTTAACCCAAAAGGCAACTCAACCGTCACATTGGACGGCAAAGTCGTTCGTGGAGTGGTCAAAAGCCGACTTGATATATGTGCTGGCAAGATCAAGCGCACGATGTCTTCTCCTGAGCTATTATATTGTAATATCAGCAAAGTAGCCTATATCGGATGCTCAGGAAACATATTAATCCAGCGTATGCCACAGCCTGTTGACATTGCCTTGTCACATCTTTGATTGCATAAATCGGAAAGGATTGAGGGAGAAAGTCGATTTGCTCGCAGGATGAAGATCGCACTCTCATGAACAAGATATAATTTTTCTGGCCCGATAATCACCACGGTAGCGGCGAACGCACAGATTGAAATCGTGACGTGGAAGAAACTGCAGCAGTTGCCTGAAAACGGTTTGACCTGAATTCATCGATACCTCCTGCGTTAATGGATGGTATCTCCCCATATTCTACACCATGGACAAGGTCTATACCGATTTCTCGCGACTTTATGCGCTACATCAGCAAAGAGGCTTCTTCGTCATCAGGGCAAAAGATAATTTGCGTTACAGACGGATTTATTCCGCAGACAAAGACAAGTCCGCCGGGATCAAAGCAGACCAGACGATAGTCCTTGTCACTCCTAAATCGAAAAAGGACTATCCGGAAAAGCTCCGTCGGATCAGTTATGTTGACAAAGATCGAAATAAACATCTGGTCTTTTTGACCAACAATTTTGCGATTTCAGCAGCGACTGTTGCCGAAGTCTATAAACAGCGCTGGCAGGTGGAACTATTTTACAAGTGGGTCAAGCAACACCTGCGGATCAAATCGTTTCACGGGACATCGATCAACGCTGTGAAGAGCCAGATCTGGGTCGCACTGAGCATTTATCTTCTGGTTGTCATTGCGAAGAAAAAGCTCAAAATCCCATGCGAGCTCTACACTTTTTTACAGATCCTTGAGGTCAATTTGTTTGAGAAAAAGCCCATTTATTCACTGGTTGCTGATGCCCTCAAGCAAATTCAAGACCTTCCCGACAGTAACCAGCTGGATTTATTCAGCTATTAACCGGACAGTAGTGGTTCCAAAAACAAAAGTTTTCGGGCAACGACTCAAAAACATTACTTCACGATCAAACATCGGACATGGGTAGCCTCACCCTAAATCAATATCCTTTTTATGGCGGACAAATGGATTGTGAGCTTTAGCAGAAGCCTTGATGCGACCATTTGCATCCCAATCTCACATCGTGTTGAAATAAAGAGGTTTTGCCCTTTCTCTTTCACGCAGGCAGGATATCAGTTCTTCAGGGATTTTCTTCAGACGCTGTTCAATGATCTCATTGTCGGAATACTGTATCCCAGCTTCCACTCCGTACGCGACAAAAGGCTCCAGAACCGTATACCCAACATAGGCCAGATTGAAATTTACTGGCCACAGCAGCAGGTCAATGTCACCGCTTCTGCCATTATAGGCATATGTTTCACGACTGGTGCCAACTGTTACCGAAAGCATTGCGTGTTTGCCTATGTATCGACCATTTTCAAATCTTTTATTGCTTTTGTACACTTCACCATAAATAAAGACACGGTCAAACCATCCTTTAAGCATGGCAGGCGGGAGATGCCACCACATCGGGTACTGTAGGATAAGCAGATCGGCGGCATCGAGAAGCGCTATTTCCTCTTTAACGTCAGGAGGAATCAGCCCATGCTCACAGGCGTACCGTTGTTCCGCCTGGACATTGAACCTGTCATGATTCATAGGATTAGCGTAATGACTAGTCCTCTCACAGGGATCAAAGCCTTTTTGGTAAAGGTCCGTAGTCGAAACAAACCACCCCTGCTGCTCCAGTTCTTTTCTGGCCACATCTGCCAAGTGATGGTTGAATGATTTGGGTTCAGGATGCGCAATGACAATATGTGCTTTCATGAGATATCCATTCGGAAAAATTTTTTATTGGATTACAAATAGTCCTTTCTTGGCGGACTGAAAACATCCAATACTTCCCCTGGATCAATTGTTTCAATACGATGTTCGACATCGCGAGGAATAGTGTAAGAATCGCCTGGGCCTATTACCTGATAATTATTGCCGAATACAAGTCTATACTTGCCAGAGATAACATAACCGCTCTGTTCATTTGGATGTTTATGGAATGGCACATTATCTGCTTTTTTATAAAGCATCTTGGCTATCATCGATTCAGGGCCATGTGATAACAACAAGAAATCAACCCCAAGAAATTGCCTGTTTTTCGAGTCATCTGATTTGACGATCATATCGTCTCCTTTTGTGAGCACAGAATAAATTTATGTTAATTGGCAGCGATTTCGGTGAATGGTCATCTCTGCTCGTCTGCCAAACGGTTCTCGGGTTTCATGCCTTGGCAATCCGCCTTATGTGGAAAGGCAATTTGAGCAAACCACTGCCATCCGCTGACAAGGGCGATGCCCGCAAGCACTAAGGTCGCGCCAAGGATAAATTTCGGTTCCACGGGCTCACCCAGCAGCACTACTCCGAAAACGATGCCGAAAACCGGTGTAAGGAAAGAAAGAGCACCCAACTGGGAAGCCGGGTAGACGGTGAGCAGCCAGAACCAGAGCAGCATGCCGACCACGCAGACGATCAGAATTTGGAAAACCAGACTGGCCACGACAATGTTCGTTATAGACAAATTGAATTGGCCGGTGAGCGCTGCTCCTGGAAGCAAAATGCAGAAACAGGTAAGAAGTTGGATGAATGCTGTCTGGGTAGCAGGAATTTTATATAATTTTATCCGAATGACTACGGTTGTGGCTCCCCATGATATACCTGCCAGCAATCCCATAAAATCGCCGAAAAGCATTGATCCAGACGAGATCGCAAGAGGATCACCCTTATCATAAAACGCTACGGCGACGCCGCAAAAAGCCAAGGCCATGCCACCCCATTGCATTGGCAGCAGACGCTCTTCCGGTATGAGAAAATGCAGTCCGAGCGCGGCGAAAGCTGGAGCTGTGTAGAGCATGGTGACCATATGTGAGGCATTGGTAAACCGTAGTCCTTCCGCAACAAAAAGGTATTCCAACGTAAACAATAATCCTGCGGCAAGCCCCGGAAGCCATTTGCCATTGCCGGGCAGAAGCGGCAAATCTTTCATGCGCATGTAAAAGCCGATTATAAGAGATGCTATACCGGACCGTATCGCTATTTGCAGAACAGGAGCCATATCAGGCGCTGCCGCCTTGACAGCTATCTGCTGCATTCCCAAAATAGCGCAAAAAAAGATCATGAGGCCTACAGCCTTTCCATCCAACACCTTACGAATACTCATTCCTTGTACCTCCGAATGCGATAACTTTACAAAAGTCAGAAAAAAAGTATATAATGATTTTCAGACATCAAGTGTTGAACAGGAGACACAATGAAGCATTCTCTGCAAGTGCCATTCACTGAGACTCTTCCTGTACCGCTGTTTCTTCGCACCACTCTTATGCCAAATGATGCGATATTTCCGTCGCATATCCATTCGTGGGGGGAGTTCGTGTACTCCCATAACGGTGTGGTTCAGGTTATGGTTGAGCAAGAGCGGTATCTCGTACCACCGCAATACGGGATTTGGCTTCCCCCGAATATGCAGCATTTGGGATTGAATCGCCGGGAAGTATTGCAATCGTCCTTGTATGTTGCGAGCGAGCTATGCGGTGCGTTGCCGACAAAGCCGCAGGCTCTGATGATGTCGCCTTTTATGCGATCACTTTTAGATCACGCTCGTGAAAGAGCCTTGGACTATAAAAGCCCAAGACACTTACGTCTACTCACTGTTTTTTTGGATGAACTAGCGGAAACACCGCGAACCGGGACGTTTCTTCCGGCTTCTGAGGATGCAGTTTTGGCGGAAATCCTCCATTATCTGGAAAGCCATCCGGAAGATAACCGTTCTGTCGCTGAATTGGCCCACGAAGCCAAAATAACGGAGAGAACACTTGCAAGGAAATGCAGGCAGGATTTGGGTTTACCGCTCACGGAGTGGCGAAACCGCATGCGTATTGTTAACGCGATAGCGATGATCAAAGAAGGCAAGAGTGTTGAATCCATTGCATCAGAATTCGGTTATTCCAGTGCATCTGCTTTTATCGCGATGTTTAAAAAGCTGACAGGAGTAACACCCGCAAGTTACCGCGAAAGATTCTAATGAAATCATTATAGTGCTATTTTGAAACACAGAATTGTATTTCTATTTCAACAGATTCGCAGTGGCAAACCTAAACGCAATTGCGCACGAGGTGTTTGAGGCTCTTCCTGAGCCAATCAGAACCTCCTATCAGCCATTCCGCAGCATGGTGTATACTTCAGTTAGGGCATATTCCTCCAACACCCCCTACCCAGGAGGTTTCTGTTTCGGTGGCTATGTCGTCAATATGCTGGCGGCGACCATTCCAGAAAAGCTTGACGCCGGAGTCCCGTTTTACGGCACCCCTGCCACGGAATCGTTGCGAGGCAAGGTCAAAGGTCCGTTACTGATCCATTTTGCTGAACTGGACAGCCGCGTCAACGCAAGCTGGCCGGATTATGAAAGCGTACTGAAAACCAACAATGTCCCGTACGAGGCGTTTGTTTATCCTGGTGTCAATCACGGTTTTCATAACGATTCTACCGAAAGATACGATGAAGCAACAGCCGAACTGGCCTGGAAGCGAACTCTGGATTTTTTCAAAAAGCAATTAAACGGCTGAGGCTATAGGATCTGGCACTAGATAATTTTATCTAGTGCCAGATCAATCCAGTTAAATCTTACGTGTACTGTGCAACTGTTCAGAAATCGCGTTAGCCGTCTCTTTCAGTTGGGTAATATATTCGGCGCTCCACTCATCGCCTAAACGATAAGACGGGACGACGATGACGACCGCGGCAACAGGTTCATTCTTGTGGTTAAAAATCGGCGCGCCGATAGCTCTTACTTCTTCAATATATTCACCAAAGTCATAGGCTACGCCAGTCTCCCTGATCTCAGCAAAGCGTTTACGGAGCAGGTCTGGATCAGTTTCGGTGTTCTTTGTGTAAGCCGTCAGCTCCTGCCCCAACCAGTAGTCAATGACATCGGGCTGACTGAATGCGATAACAGCTTTGGCCCCGGCATGAGCGTGCGGCATGACTTTGTCACCGATCTCGATTTTCAGGCCAATCGGTTCTTTGGAATCCGCCAGATAAGCCAGATAGCAGTTGTTACCTGACATGACCTCGATATGGATCCGTTCACTGATCTTATCCCTCAATGAAACAGCGAATGGAGCGGCAAGCGAAGTGACAGCCCCTTCCAGGGATTTGAAAACCGAACGGGCCATTTCAACCATGGCCGGCCCGAAGCGGTACTCGCGGGTTTTCGGATCCTGTTCAAGAAAACCGTTCTTGTTCAGGGTGGTCAGCACGCGACCGATTGTCGCCTTGTTGGTATCAAGTCTGGTCGCCAGTACATCAGCACTCAAAGCGACATCCCCTTCAGCGAAACACTTGAAGACCATGGTTGCAAAGGTCACCATGTTGCCATGATCCCAGGATTCGGCCAGGGACGCCGGTTGGACGTTTTTCTTGTAAGCGGTCAGGACCTTCCTGACGATTTCCGGGTCGACCGAAACCTGCCAGTCTCCATCCGGGTTAAGGCACTGGCCAAGTTTCTCGAGCATGACGTATTTGACACCTTTGACGGTCTTTTTATTGTCGGCCAGGATTGTCGACATGATATTATCGACAGTGATGTACTCGGGAATATGCAGGTCAAGCCCGAGTTTCTTGCCGAAATAGTAGTAATGCTTGTCAACTTCCTCGCGGGTCAGGTAACCCAGTTCATGGGACAGTTCGGCAGCAATGCACATCCCCTTGGCAACCGCGACACCATGCGGGATCTGGCCGTCGGAGAAAAACTCCATGGCATGACCGAAGGTATGACCATACTCGAGGGCCATGCCAAACCCCTTCTCGCTCGGGTCGGCGGCAAGAATCTTCAGTTTGGACTGAATGATCCGGTAGGCCAGTTCGGTCAGGGTCTGATCATCCAGGTTATCCAGATCCTTATCGAGAACGGTCTCATAGAAATCGAGCAGTTCAACCTCGTTGATCAGGGCATTTTTGATCCCTTCAGCAATGGCCGATTTTCTGCCGATCAAACTTTCACTGCGTAGGTACTTGGTGTCACCGAAAATAAAGATCGGTGCGTAATAGATACCGTACTGGTTCTTCCCCTGCTTGCCGTTGACGGCCTGCTTGTTACTCAGGGTACTATCAGTGATCCCCATATAGGTGGTTGGCATCTCGACATAGCGGATGCCGCGATAGATCATCCCGGCAGCGAGACCGACGATATTGGTCAGACAGCCACCGCCGAAGCCAACAATGATCGATCCCTTGGTGATGCCACGGGCAACCAGTTCTTCACAGAGGTATTCAAGGTTGCTGAAGGTTTTATCGTTTTCAGAATCTTTGATTGTGACCGTTTCATAAATAATATTGTTTTTTTCGAACAGGGAGAGGATTTCCAGTCCGTAAAGATCGAGAAGCAGTGGATTGGTCACAAAGTAAACCCGGTCAAACACATATTGCTTCAGCAGCGGACTCAATTCGTGAATGATGTCATTGCCGAAATAATAGGTTGGATCGGGGACAAGGTGGGTTTTAAAACTGACCATTTTTTTAGGTTCAAAAGACTCCATTGAACTTTTTCCCTTTCTTGGCAGGACCAGTTAATATTTACATGTCTGACAGCATATCCACTTTGAGAATATGAGGCGATAAAGCAACATTTTTTCTGTAAAAGTGGTTTCCTCTTGGGCTCTCTATTGATCTTTGAACGTTAAATAATTTCTGCCCGTTTCCCACTCTTCTGATATTTCCATCAAAACGGCACTGACGAGCCTTAAGCAGGAGTCTTCGTTGGGAAACAGGGTTGCAACTCTGGTACGACGCAGGATCTCTTTGTTGACACGTTCCAGAACATTGCTGGTTCTGATTCTCTTCCTGTGTTCCTCTGGAAACTGGAGAATCGTCAGGCCTTCTTCAAGGTTTTGTTCTGCCCATTTGGTTAATTGGGGGGCCGATGATCCATAACGTTCAACAAACAGCCCCAGTTGTCTTTTCGCTTCTGCTTCATCGGGTGCCTGCAAGATATTCCTGATAGCGGACGCAACCCCTTTCTTCATCTCCTTCTTTGGCACGTAGGCCTGGGCATTTTGCTGGAGATGAAACTGGCAGCGTTGCCAGGGGACACTGGGAAAGACTGCCTTGCGGGCGGCCTTGAGCCCCTCATGGGCATCACTGATAAACAGCTTTACCCCGTGTAATTTACGCTCTTGCAAGCTGCGTAGAAAGTCTCGCCAATGGGCTTCCTGCTCTGACAGAGCTACGGAGGTTCCCAGAATCTGACGTTTGCCATCCTCGGAGACACCGATGGCCACCAGAACGGCAACATCGATCACTGAGCCGTTATGCCGTACCTTTTCATAGCGAGCGTCGAGATAGACGTAGGGAAACGCGCCAAGGGGACGTTTACGCCATTGGTCAAGAATATCGTCGAGCTCCTTTGCTGCACGGCTCACCTGGCTCGATGTGACCTCGCAGCCACACAGCTGCTCTGTAATTTTAGCAACCTTGCGAGTCGAAACGCCCTGAACATACATCTCAGCCAAGGCCACCTTCAGGGCCCGCTCCGAACGTAATCCATTCTCCAGGCTAGAGGGATAAAAGCTGCTATCCCGAACTTGGAGAACATCAACGTCAAGAGAGCCAACTCGAGTCTGAACGGTCTTTGGCTTATACCCGTTAGCATGGCCGCGACGGGCATTGCTGCGCTCGTAGGGACCAACACCAAGATGGTGCTGGCGTTCAAGGCGCATAGCCTCATTGATAACTCTGCGGATCGCCTCTCCGAGAGCATCGAAGCCATCATCAGCTAATAGTTTTACAACATCCTCAATCGCGTTATAATCTGCCGGACGGGTCATGGTTTCTTTCCTCTCTGGTTGGGTTTGGCGATTCACCAAAGAGGATAACCGTGGCCCGTCTCTTTGTCAGGCCGAATGAAATTTACAGAAACAATGATGCACTAACATATTATACCCGACCTCGGAGTTAACCTCACTGAGTTATGCTTAAATTTGAGAAACATCCAAACAGAACAAGCGTATTCCAATAATCTGGACAGCTACGAATATATACAAGGAGATCTGGCAATAAGCGGATCTCCTTGTTGTCATTCTTCCCTCACAGAAAAGAAAAAGCCCTCACCAAAGAGGGCTTTGCATTAAAGAATTTTCTGGAATCAATATAAAACTAGACCGCTACCAGGCTGACCCCTAATTTACGTTCAAGCATCTGAATTTTTTTGACCTTGTCTTCTGAGATATCAGCAGGTTCACCCTCATGACATGAATATGCCAGAAGCGTTGCACCCAATTCAGCTTCAAGAGAATTGATTAAAGACAAGTCTTCCTTGCTAAGATTGGTTGACAGACTGCAGAACATAACGCTACCTCCTTGTCAGTTGAAAAACAGCCTCTTTTCGAGGCTACAATTTTACCACAACAACAGCGCTGTGCAATTTGCGCAAAACAGAACCGTTCTGCACATAATGTGGCTACATGAGATAAAGGCTCTTGTTCCGCAGGACCATTAATTTGCTCGCGGGATCAAGATCCCAAAGTGAGGAATAGCGCAATCAATGTGTTGGTTCGGCATTTCAATGACCCTCAATATGATCGGCTCCAACCGGGCTTGGATAAAGAGAAATGAATGAATGGCAGAAAATACACTTTGCGGATACCGCTTAAGCAGGGAGTTCCATATTCTTCTCAGACCCTCCACTCAAGAACAATAATTTGTCTTCAGGAGGAGGGATAAACAATTTGTGGTTAAGCAAGACATCTGTTTAAGAAGCCAACGTCTTCAGCGCCTTGTCAAGATGTTTACAGTAAATATCAAGTATGTCATCATCCCATCCCAGAGATTGAGAACATTCCGAACGTTCAGCATTAACAATATTCTTCCAACTGTCCTCATCATCCCCCATGACATCGTTAAGGACATGATCCCCAGCAACAATCATCAGTGGCACAAAGTGGACCGAACCTATAGCTCCCGACTGAGTTCTGATTCTCTCTAAAGGTTCAGTCCCAGGGGTTCCTTCAACACTTGCAACAACAAGATGAGGGTAGCGAGATTCTATCTTATCCGTCAGGACAAGCAAACGTTCATTGAACTCCGGTCGATTTTCATTACCGTGGGCAACGATAACAGTTGCTTGATTGGCCTTGATTTTTTTGTCCAAAGCCGCAATAACGGCCTCGATATCCTCATCCGTTGTCATTAATGCATCACCGTAGGCAACGTTCAAACCTGTCATATCGATGCTCTTGACACGCATATATTCTTGCCCTGGGACAATATGCAAACTCTGAAAAACGATATCAGTGATGCCATTATTGCGTAAATCTTCAACGACCTCAGCTATATAACGGGTTTCGATACCGCGCTCTTTGAGCTTTCTAATGATGGTCTGAGAGGTAAACCCCCAGTGAATATCGTGGTCCGGATAACGCTTACGGACCTGTTTGTCGATATGCTCAAAGACCATCCGTGCAGAGTCAACGGAGGTTCCGAAAGCAACAAGGACAATGGTTGCTTTACGCTTTGCTGCAGAGTGATTCATCGCTCTCATAGTTTAACCTATCCTTTTGCAAGGTATCTGATGAAAGAAAAAGAACCCTGGACTCCTTCCAGGCAAGCTGCAAGGAGTCCAGGAACCATTAAAATCTCGCCTGTACTCCGGTAGAGAAGCGTATGCCATCGTCCGGGTAGCCCAAATGAACCTGATATTGACGATCGAAAAGGTTGTCCACTTTGAGATACCAGTCGCATTTTGCACGACTGAACGTAAATGGTTGAGCAACTTTCAGATCAACAGTGACAAATTCACCCAGCTCTTGTGATGATAAGTTCTCGACCTGGCTGTATCTGCGTCCCTCATAGCGGATTGCCCCTTCAAGACGGGTTTTTACAGTCGGCAGCGTATACTGAAAGGCCTGCTTGATTTTCAGCTGCGGAGTGTACGGAAGCTGCTTATCGGTCTCGCTGTTGCTGGAATGCTGGACAATTAAATTGCTTTCCGATATGAGCCCTCCAAACAGTGCATATTTAACAGTAAATTCAGCTCCCTCACGCATGGCATTATCAATATTGACCGGTCTGTAGATAAGATCCGTTCCGCGTTGATAGCTGATCAGATCATATGTGTCAGTCCTGAAAAAGGTCAGTTGCAGCATGTTGGCCTTGGAGGGGCGATACTCAATTCCCAGGTCATAAGACCAGACGCGTTCTTCTTCAAGATCCGGATTCCCCCGGGTCTGGTCGATGGAACCGTGAGCTGTCTGATAAAGTTGTCCGAAGGAAGGAACATTAACCGTATAACCACCTTTGGCTTTTAAGAGTAGCTTGTCGCTGATTCCCCAACCGACCCCGGCGGTAAAGCCGGGCTGAACATCATAATCACTGGTCACATCCCCTCTAAGGCCAAGGGTCGTTGTTACCGGGCCGAAACGGCGATCATACTGCCCGCTGAGACTATTACTGTATCTTTCGTGGTTACCGCTCAAAGTGTGATCAATTCCATCCCATTCAGTCAGCCAGGCAAGTCTGCCCTCCCAGGACTCATCAACGGCCACGCGTGTAACATCGAGTTTGAGGCCCGCTTTCTGTTCGTCCAGCGTGGCTGTGAATCCGGTCTGGGAACGGTCCCGCAGAGACGTACTATCCCCGAACAAAGAAACATCCAGAGAGCTGTAACTACCTAACATGCTGGAATGTTTTAGATCCACTGATCCCTTATGATAATGTTGCCGTGCATCAGGTGTCGGATTGTCTGAGGGGCCGGCCGAACCGTATTCAGAATCATAGTATCGCCCGTTCACCGCAAAGCGGGAGCCATTTGCACCTTCACGACTCCAGTTCAAGGCGACAGAACCCATATCCCTGTCACTGTTGGCTCTTTTGCCATCCTTGTGGGTGGCTGAGGCGGTAATTTGTGCGGTTCCGGAAAACAGGCCGAGGGTCTGGCTCAGGCTTCCGTCCGCATAGCCAAAGGAGCCGCCATTCAACTTGACAGTCGTGTTACTGGCATCCTTGCCTTTGGACTTTGCGACCGGGGAGCGAGTCACGATGTTGATGGCCCCGTCACTCCCCCCCGGCCCCAGCCAGACGGGGACTGGCGGCTTGAAAACAGTCACTGACTCTATCAGATCAACCGGCACCGTATTCAGATCCAGATTGCCATATTGGTTTGAATTGAGAGGACGGCCATTGAGAAGGACAAGCACACCGGTTGAGCGTCCTGACCCGCGAATAGATACACGTGAACCTGTTCCGGAAGACTGATAGACCTCGACCCCCGGCATGATTTTCAGCACTTCCTCAACGCTTGAAAGCCTTCTCTGGTAAATTTCCCGATAGCCGACAGTTTCTGCTAACTGCGGGTGATTACGGATATATTCCTGAACCCGCTCCGCTGTTACATAAATTTCATAGAGTGTCGTGCTTGCTGAAGCAGAATCATCTGCAGCAAACAGATGGGTACTACAAACCAAAAGGGCGACAGCAAACGAAACCTGAATACAAATTTTTCCCAATGTTGACATTGTTCCTCCACGATTTAAAGCTAGCGATATAGATCACCATTCAATGACATAATGAAACTTCTGACTCTTAACTCGCGAACTACTCAGGGACATAAACAACAGAGCCATCTTTGAGACGATATGCCGTTCCCAGCCTTTCCCCCTGACCGCTTGCCTGTTGTGGAGTCGAGCGTAAGACTTCGATTTCACGACCTTTCTTACTGATGATTTCCATCATGCCATCGGCTGTTTTTTTAACAATCGTGACTTCACTGTCCTGATCAAAGAGATCTTCCATGTGGTAAGCCGAAAAAACGGCGATAATCAGTGCGACGATGAAAACAAGACCGACATCGAAAAGGTTGGCGACACCGGAAAGCGGGTCACCATCCTCATGAAGAGTGCTTTGACCAGACAGAAACTGACGTTGACTGCGCAGGTATTTCATGCCGCTCTTGTCTCCCTGTCACATCCCTCTGTTGAACCTTCACCCTTATCAACATTGAGCATGACAAATTCGGTCATACACTCCATGTAGCGCAAATCTTCCTGCTTCCAACGTTTCAGAACCGTGTAGAGGACAAAGGCAATAAGTCCGATGGCCATGCCCACGACCGTTGTGGTAAAGGCAATAACCAGATCGGCGGACAGGCGGGTCATATCCCCCTGCCCTAAAGCAGCGAGACCCGTTCCCATGGGGATGAGTGTTCCGATCAGTCCGAGTCCTGGTCCGGTCCGCACCAGAATCATCAAACGATCCAGTTTTTTGCCCAGTTGCAGTCGATGATGCTGCAATAAGTTTTCAATTTTGATGTCACGTGTGGTCTCGGTGGTAACCAGTAACCGCTTCAAATCATGATAATATGCACGCACCGGGTGACTGCAGGATTTTTTAATAAACTCAGGATCGGTCAATTTCTCCAGCTGGTTTTTGATAGGCTTCAAACGCAGACGTTCAAAGCCGTCAGCACAAAATATTCCGAGCATAACCAGTACCCAGACCGACAATCCGGCAAGCAGAACAACAACCGGCGTAAATAACGCGGCTGAAATCAGATAGATATAGGTTTTTAGAAAAGCAAAAATCATAAGAAACTCCTTTTAAGATTGCGGCGTCGAAGCAGATAACCGCCTAAAACAACAGCTATAAGTATCAGAATCATGATTACGAACTCAGGGTTTACGGGCTCACCCCTCCCCTGAGACAGGCGGTAAATCCTGTCGATTTGTGCAAACTGCGGAACAATACAAAGTGCCAGCAAAAAATATGCTGCCAGCAGACACATCAACACTCCCAGGGACTGGTTGGCGTCTTTGGAACCTGCTGTGCTCTGCCAGAGCAGGATCATGCCACTGAGCAGCTGAATCACTGAAAAACCGGCAGCCATACTCACCAGGGCGACCAGCTTATGGTCCGGGTAAAGGTTCATCATAAAGGCGGTTTCCAGCAATATGACCGAAGCACACACCGGACAGGGCAGACTCAGTAACAGCCAGCCTCTGTTTTTCCATTTACCAGAATCTTCCGGGCGTTTTTTCAGCAGCAAAAAGCCCCATCCTCCGAGAAGGATGGCACTGATCAGATGCAAGGTCATCCCGGCAGCAAACAGCTTCTGCAACTGAGGAAAATAATCCAATAATGAGACCTGACTGAGCAATAAACCGCAGATCAGAAACAGGCAAAGATAAGCAAGAACATGAACACCGCCAATCAACCATCTGCGTTTTGTACCGCTGACGGTCGTCAACAGGTAACCGAGTCCCACACCACTTTTCAGCGCAAAGACGCCGAGCCCGAAAATCAGCCCGAGAATCAGACTTTTTAACTCCATCACTTTCCCCTTACCAATCCTGTCGCCGGCGACGCCACCAGACTCCGCCACTGACAATGATCAAAATCAACAACACGCACACTGACGCCAGCCATTGAACACCAGATGACGTCAACTCCGTCGTTTTGTCCTCAGTCGTGACCTCCTCCATTTTGTAGCCAGTCACATCCTCGCTTTTTTCCCCTGTTTGCCCCTCAAGTTGCTGCTCAGGATTGTCAGAGAGCTGCTGCTCATCGCGCGCCTGATTCTTCTCGAAACCGGCAACCAGCTGCTGTTGCAACTGCTGTCGTTGGTCGAGCTGTTCCTCCAGAGATTTCTTTGCCATCTTCTCGATGGCAACCTTGAACTGCTCCACCAGTTCAGGACTCATCACCCCAGGCAGTGAAGCGATATTGATAACCATCTGGTTGAGGGCCGGGTTGTTGCAGGTATGGTCACAGCAGGCCACCCCGTGCTTCAGAACGTTATTGACATACTCCTTGGCCAGCGTCTGTTTCACCTCGTCCGAAGTCTGCCAATAACCTTTACGCACAGTTTCCAGAATACGCGCGGTCATCGACTGGTAGGCCCAGGGGCTGTTCTTGGCAAAGAATTCTTTCAGATCCTGGTCATACTTGTCTTCAACATAGACCTCGTAAACCTGTTGCCACTTGTCGGCACTGACAGCTGAGGGCACAGTCACCTGCCAGCCCCAGAGGTTTTCGGCAAAATCGGCCATCTGCCGGGCGCCGGCATAATTTTCCTGTCTCATCCCTTCGATCCACTTGGGATTCAGGTAACGGGTCCGCAGTTCACGGCCGATGGTCTTGGTCACGTCCTCAACCTGAGATTCATCGCGGCGCCGGTTCAGGGTGACCATGGTGTCCGGGGCTTCTCCTCGGATATTTTTGACCGCCAACGACATCCCTCCCAGGTAGGAAAAGAAATCATCGGTATCGATAATGCCGATCACATTGCTCGATCGGGAATGAACAGCAACATCGACATGGCGCAGGTTTTCCTTAAAAGTCTCCTTGACGGGAACTGCCCACTGCCCCTGCCCGACGGCAAACTGAGCCCGGTTCAGGTATACGTTGCTGATCTCCTCATCGGATTCCCAGAAACCGGAGGAGCCAACCATCTCTTCTACCCCGTTACCGTAAGACCCGACCTCTTCGGTGAAAATTCGAAAGCGCGACTGCAGATCTGCCTCTTCGGCACTCATCCCCTGGTGCATCAGACGCTCTTTGATGGTGCGACTATTCTTGGCGATGAAGTTTTCAACATCAGTCTGAAGCAAAACCTTCTGTACGGCGTCATCAAGGTACAGCAGCTTATCGGGAAACATGTCACGATACAGCCCTGAGGGGTTGATCAGCACATCAATACGCGGTCGCCCCAGTTCCTGTCCGGGAATGATGCGCATACCACGCACCTTGTCTGTCTTGTCCCATACCGGTTCGACCCCCATCAGATAGAGAATTGTCGCTTCGTTGCCCCCTTCGTTACGACAGGTTTCAAAGGCCCACAAAACAACTCCGACTTTTTGCGGATATTTGCCTTCCTTTTTCAGTTTTTCGGCGATGATCTGTTCGGCAGCTCTTTTACCGATGGCCCAGGCTGCTTTGGAAGGCACCTTTTCTGGCGAGAAACCATAAAAATTGCGCCCGGTCGGCAGCGCGGCCAGGTTGCGCAGCGGATCGTTCCCCTCACCCGGCTCCACATATTCACCGTCCAGGGCATGCATGAAGGTGTTCAGCTCATTGGCCGCCGAACGATGCAGATCATGCAGCACCTTGTCAGGGTCAGCGTCGGGGTTCTGGTCCATGATCAGGGTAACTGTCTCCGCTTCGGACTCCGCAGCATCGGCCTTGCCGAAGGTGTGCAACCCGTAAGGCAAAGAATTCTGATCGATCTCGTGCAGGTAGAGATGAACCTTTTCGATCGCCTCCTCATCCAGTTCATCGATCTTAAGATCCTTGTCGATCCCCAGGACTTTGATCTGTTCGGCCATCTGGCGACGATACTCCTGTGCGGTTTCGCTGCCATTGGCCTGGGCATATTCATACTTGTGATGCAGATCGTGCAGCTCGGCGTATTCGTTGTAGAGGTCGGCCTTGCGCATAGGCGGCGTCAGGTAATCGATGACAACGCCGCGTCCGCGCCGTTTGGCCTCGATCCCCTCACCTATATCGTCGACGATGTAAGGATAGATATTCGGGATATCGCCAAGCATCACCTCCGGCGGATCGGACGGTGCCAATCCTGCCTGTTTGCCCGGCAGCCACTCATAAGTGGCATGAGTCCCCAGGTGGACCATGGCATCGGCCTGAAAGCGCTCCTTCAACCACAGGTAGGCGGCAATGTATTGATGGTGCGGATAAAGGGTGGTGTCGTGGTACATTTTCAGCGGATCATCAGACCAGCCCCGCGCCGGTTCCGGCAACAGGACAATGTTGCCAAGCTTGACCATGGGAAAAATCAGCTCTCCACCACGGGTCATGATGGCGCTCTCTTCAGGGGGCCCCCATTGCTTGAGAACCGGTTCTTTGAAGGCTTCCGGTAACCTGGCGAACCACCGCCGATACTCAGAGAGGGGGACCTGTTCGACCTGGCCACTGTCGATCAGAGCATCCAGCTCTCCCGGAGCCCAACTGCCGACATTACGCCCACCGGCCAGGATCATCTCCTGCAGTCTGGCTTCGCTGAGCTGAGCTGCATTGGCCACCTGGTAGCCATCCTCTTTCAGCCGCGCCAGAATCACTTCCAGACTGCGAAAAACGTTCATATAGGCTGCAGCAATATTCTGTTTCCCCTGACTGTGGTTGTAATAGAGAATGGCAACCTTCTTTTCGCTGTTGTCCATGCGCTGCAGTGCAGCCCATTTTTTAAGCCGCGGAATCAGAAAATCCAGGGTCTCGTCGATGGTTTCATAGACAGAGAATTTACGTCCCGTCTGAGCGTCAATCAGATCTTTTCTGCCGATCAGGACCGTCGGTTCAATCGCTCCGGACAATTCCGGGGTCGCCACCGCCCAGCCAGTTTCCAGTGGTCCCAGCCCGACGCTACTTCCGCGCCACTCATCAATACTTTCAGCATAAGGACGGATGACATTGAACACTGGAACATTCAGATCGATCAGGGTCTGACGGATATCGTCATTAAGGGAAGATGCAAATTTAAGGCTGAACGCCAGCAACAGATCAACCGGGCGCTGGCCATTGCGAGGCTTAACGAAACGCTGCATAACCACATCAACCGGACCGAAACAGGGCAGCACGTTAAACCCCGCCGTTTCGAGACGGACGATCAGCTCATCCATCGCCTCAACCTGCCCTTCCTTGAGGCTGTTGGCAAAATCCATGATGCCGACCCAGGCGCCATCAGGGTGATAACCGCTGCGGCTTCGATACCATTGCTGATAGTCCTCAAGAGCGACAAAATAGCTGTCAGCCTCAGGGTGATGAAGGCTGGCTGCCGGAATGACCCTGACCTGCCGGTAACTGACAGTTCCATCGATATGCCGTTGTACCACCAGGCGGATCAGGTTGACCATATTGACGACACTGCGGTTGTTGTAATAGCTGATCAACTGGTTATCAAGGAGGATTCCCCTGGCAGCCAGTTGGTCTGGATCCCCGGCATCGTTCAGGGCATAAACCTTGCGGCCCCGAATAAGATCATGCTCTTCCAGATAGTCAGGCAACTGCGGCATCATGACATTAACCAGCACCACAGACGCTTCAGCAATAAATTCCCCGGCTTGCGGATCCTGTTCCAGATCGGCCAGGGTAAAGTAGCGCACGCTGATGTTTTCCGGCAGATCGAGCTGGCTCAAGGCCAGATGCAGCTGGTAACTGTTGATATCAATTTCCAGGATAGCGACCCGCTCGGCCGTTTCGGCACTGGCAACGCAAGGTAAATCAGCAACCAGCAACAGGCAAACCAGGCCGACAGAGAACAAAGAGGACAGCTGTCCACATAGCTTTTTGAACATGGTTAATCCTTCTCAGGCGACGCGTATAACAGAGCCCCGAATGCCCGAGCCAAAATGGGGGGGAGCTCTTTATTGCCAGGAAAATCAGTCATGGAAACATCCCGCTCGTCCGATATTCTGGAAGCAACCTGAATACAGAGTTGATTAAAGACAAGATCGCTGCCGATGAGTCCTTTTTTCAGATCGTCACTGACCGCCAATGCCGTTTCAAGAAAGGCTGCGTAGTATGGATCCTTGAGCAGTGTGGCCAATTTTTCCGTCGCAGCAGTTTGTTCCAGCTCCGGAAACGTGGCAGCAACCTGCTTTAAGCTCAGCCCCCGCTCATACAAGCGTTGGCTGACCGGCCGTCTGGCGAGTAACCCGTTCTGACGTGAAATCGCATCAGTAACTGCACCATGAACCGCCTTGGCGATCAATTCACCGATTTTGGTGTGCCCACCAGTGTAGAGTGCTTCAGGGCCGTCCCCCTGGACAATAATGACATTGTCCGTTCCGGTTCCGGTGGCCCGGTAATCCAGCCCGGAATATGAACTGCGGATATCCAGGTCAAGCAATGCCGCTGATTTTGCCTCTGTCGCGGTGATAATAGAGCGCGCCATGGCGTTTTCACTCAGCTTACGGTTGGTCATTACCAGGACATTGATGGTGCCGTGACTACTGTAAAAGCCTGTATCACGTGACATGCGCATGGCGTTGCCGCGCACCCCCGCAGTGGCAAGTGCAGTCACCTCAAGATCCTTGTAGACTTCCGTTCTCTGGGCCAGATTGTTCAAATCAGCACCGGTCATCATGCCGCTGAAATCCATCTTTTCATAACCGAGATTAGCAGCGATGGCGGCCTTGGCCCGGTGAGGCCCAAAAGTCATATGCCCCAGGCTGGCCCCCATCGGAACATAGGTGTTACCCACGCCGGCGATTTGGCTGCGCAGACCTTCAAAGGTCGAAAGGATTGTTTGAGGTTTGTTGAAGTGTACGTCCAGTGATCGGTAAACCACATCATTGACGCGATGGTTGACAATCCGTGCCTCTTTCACATAGGCAAACTCAAACTCCAGTGGACGCTCTTCGAGAATCTGGTCTTCTGCTGTCGCCAGATCAGGATCTGCCATCTCCTGAGGATAGAGGACAGCAGCCAGCCACAGAGCGAAATCTCCCATATGAGTGCCAAGCTGACAGGTCAAGGCGCAGGGGAACATCATCAGCTGTCCGTTGCGTATCGCCGTCACGTCTCGCCATTGAGGCTGCTGCAGATACGCCCTGACAGCGTCGGCATTATCGTTACAGCCATAGACCATCTGAGGATCGAAGTTTTGCCATTGCTGCAGTGACAGCGGCACAAAACTGCCGTCCGAAGCAAGTTCAGGAGGAATTCCACCGGCAGCCTCAATCAGCTGGTTCTGAAATGAATCATCGCCAGGTGCGTAAAATATAGAACCGGCAACAACCCTTATGACCCGTTTACGCTTGTCCTCAGGAATCATTCCGAGGCGTTGTTTTATCAGCTCAAGTTGTTCACGGTTATGACGAATGATCTTTTCTGCACTCTGCGACCGGTTCAACAGCTTTCCGATAAGCCTGATCTGGGCATAACCATCCTCCAGTCGGCGGGCATCAAGCACCAGCAGACCTTCCGGTTCCGTGGCAAAGTGCTCAATGACCTCCCGCTGACCTGGTGCAGCAATGACCAAATCAGGTTTCAGGCTTAGGATCTGATCAAGCACAGGATGAAAATAACTGCCGATATCTGCTATGCGCAGCTGTGGTTCAAGCTTGAGATCTTCCAGCGTCGTCCC
Organism: Geopsychrobacteraceae bacterium; assembly: GCA_963676795.2. GTDB lineage: Bacteria > Desulfobacterota > Desulfuromonadia > Desulfuromonadales > Geopsychrobacteraceae. The sequence continues at coordinate 1,659,422 of CAXXTB010000002.1, forward strand.
GACCAGGACATCCTCCTGCCCAAGACGAACGATCGTCTCGGTGATAGCTGGCACCAGGCAGACGACACGCTGTGGAGGTTGGTTAATGCGGACCCTGATATTTCTTCCATCAGTGATATCGAGCGGAAAATCAGCAGCCATAAGGGTCCAGGGCGACTGAAGGGCCAGCGCTATCAAAGCACTAACTGCCAGCATTATTGTTTTATGTCTCATAATTATGCCTGTTATGCCGAATATCCCCGCCAGGCACAGAGCCCGGCGGGGTAACTTGCATCAATAGCGATACTTCAAGCTGAGGTAGAAACTACGGCCAGGCATCGGGTAGCCCGCATTGTAAGCGTAGTCTTCATCCGTAAGGTTACGAATATCCGCTTTGAGGGTGACATCGCCGTACTTCTCAAAATCGTAAAGCTTTTTGGAGACTGAAAAGTCGGTCAGGGTAACGCTGTCAAGAGTTTCTGACGAGTTGATATCCTGCTCACCGGTATGGGTAAAGTTAAGGTTAGCGGTCAAACCACTCTCTTGATTCCTGAAGGTCAAGCCATAGGAAGCAGTCAACGCAGAGGTATAGGTGCGATCTTCACCGGTTTCTTCATTTTCATAGGTATCCAGATAAGTGAAGGAAACATAAGGGATAAGCTCGCTGCTCCAGCCCATCAATGCACCGATGTCAAACTGCAAAGAACCTTCATAGCCTGAAACCGTCGCCTCACCGGTATTTTCATAGTAGGTGACTCCGTCAGCGGCATTGTAGGAGTAACCGATGCTATTTTCGAAATCGGTATGGAAATAGGTCAGGCTCGCATTGAAGCTGTTTTTGACAACGTCAACTCCGACCTCATAGGTGGCACTTTTTTCCGGGTCGAGATCCGGATTACCGGACCAGATTCCATAGCCCCAGGCACTATAATCGGTATACATGAACAGCTGGCTTGGGGTCGGCATTTTAAAGCCTTCAGCATAGTTGGCTCTGATCTTGACCATCGGACTGATCTTATATGCCGCACCGAAGTTTTTACTCAGATTGGTGGCATCGGTACTGTCGCCGGTGTCGCCTTCGATATCAAAACTGTCGTAGCGACCACCGGCCGAGAGGATCAGCTTATCATCGAGAAGCTTGACTTTCGCCATTGAGAACAGGGCAGGATTATCGTAGGTGTTCTCTTTGCCCGGGTCCATGTTGGAGGTAGAAATCGCATAATTAATCCAGTCAACACCTGCAGTCAGCTGAACCATGTCCCACTTGGCGGTCAGCTGAGCATTCGCACCCTGCTGCTCGGTATCACGAAAATAACTCCGTACACCTGCATCAAAGTTTTCGTACTCTTCGATACCGCTGAAATAGCGCAGGCTCCACAAGAGAAAATCATCTGCTGTCTGGCCATCATAGACGACATCGTACTGACGATTAGCATTGCCAACAGTTGCTTCAGGATCTGGTGTCGTCAGCTGATCAGGGCTACCGATATCATCAGAGACATAACTGGTATAGGTCACTCCAACCCGCTGATTTGTCAGAAAGGTATAACCGAGATTGGCACTCAATCTATCTTTGCTGTCAAAGCCGGTATTGTCGTATTTATCGCCGCCACCGGTATTGTAAGATGATTGGGCTGCTCGCGAAGCACTCAAGGAATAGTCGAAATTCTTGACCAGTCCGGAAACACCCGCCGCTGTTTTCCTGTAATTCCAGCTACCAACAGTCTGATCGATGAAAAATGAAGGTTTGGTATCGCCTTTTTTGGTGATGACATTGACAACACCACCGATAGCCGACGATCCGTACTGCACGGAACCTGGTCCGCGGATAATCTCGACCCTCTCAACGTTGTCCATCAGAATCGTAGCCAGATTGGACGTATTGATGCGGCGGCCATTTATCAGAATAGTCACGTAGCTTGAAACGACCTGACCATGAGTGTCTGTCGCAAAACCACGAATCTGGACAGCACTCAGAGAGTTCGGATATTCACGGACCTTAAACCCTTGGGTAGAGAGCAGATCACGCAGATCCTTGGCCGAGGACTCCTTGATCTGTTCCTCGCTCAAGACGGTAATATTCATCGTCTGATCCGCTTTTAGTTCTTCGATCCGGCTGGCAGTGACGACAACCTGATCGAGATTTGTGACCTCATCGATAGCGAACGATGTCACGGGACAAGCCAACACAGCGAGTAACAGATACAACAGATAACGATTGAGCTTCACTTACTCCTCCTGATAATGCGGGTTTTACCCGTCAAATAACGACCTGAGGAAGCCCTGTTACACCTCCAGTCAGATGTCCATGCCCTACCGTAGAGAAGCATGCACGCGTCATTGACATTCAGGCAGGTCTTCTGACTTCCGGTTCATCCTAATCACCGCGCCTTCCCATTGACCTTGCGGTTAACAGTGGCATTTTTCTGTGCGGTTTTCGTCCCCGGTTACAGCGGCGGGCCCGTCCCCGATTTGCACGGGGTTCCCTTTTGGCTCAAAATGAGCACCTGAATGTTATTAAAATACTTTTGAAACTTCAGTTCAGTGGGTGTCACCGCCTCCCTGAAGACACTACAAGTTCCAGGTTAACGATCTGACCTCACATATTTTCACCTCTTTATCAAAAGTTCATAAGCGCTGCCGCCTCTGCCACCAGATTCCTCCGGCAACAACGGCAAGAACCAGGAAGACACAGAGAGATGCCAGCCACTGGACTCCCGAAGAGGTCAGCTCGGTCGTCTCCTCTTCATTAGTCACTTTTTCCATCTTGTAACCGCTGACATCCTCAGCCTCCGCTCCGGACTGTTCCGCAGGCTGTTCGGCGCTGGCTTCACTTGGCTGCTCTGTCTGTGCTGCTGGTTGATTTTCTAATCCCGCTGTCAGCTGCTGCTGAAGTTCCTGGCGCCGGTCAAGCTGCTCTTCAAGAGTTTTTTTGGCCATTTTTTCAATAGCGACCTTGAATTGCTCGACCAGTTCCGGGCTCATCACCCCTGGCAGTGATGCAATGGCAATAACCATATGATTCAACGCCGGGTTGTTACAGGTGTGATCGCAACAGGCCACCCCCTGCTCCAGAACATTGTTCACATACTCTCTTGCCAGTTTCTGCTGCAGCTGATCACTCGCCTGCCAGTAGCCCTTACGTACAGCTTCAAGCATGCGTGCCGTCATCGACTGATAGGCCCAGGGATTATTCTTGTTGAAGAACTCCTTGAGGTTCTGCTGATACTTGTCATCAACATAGACCTCGCTGACCTGTTTCCAGTAGATCTCCGACACATCATCCGGAGTCGTCACCTGCCAGCCCCAGAGGTATTCGACAAACTTGGCCATCTCATGGGCTCCGGCATAGTTGTCCCGCTTCATCCCTTCAATCCACTGAGGATTCAGATAACGTTGCTGCAGTTCCTGGCCAATAACCCGCTTCAGCGTTGCAACCTTGACCTCACCCGGCATTTTCTGCAGGGTCACCCGTGTTTTTGGTGCCTCCCCGCGGACATTACGTACCGCCAGGGACAAGCCACCCAGGTACTGAAACATGTCATCGTTATCCATGGTCGAATAGATATTCGAGGAGATTGAATGGACAGCGGTATCAACCCCCTTGAGGTTTTCACGCAGCGCCTGGGTCACTGGTATGCCCCATTGACCGTTGCCGATGGCGAAGCTGCTGCGCTTGATAAAGACCCCGGCTATTTCTTCGTCAGACTCCCAGAACCCTGAGGCTCCGGTCAGCTCGGAGACGCCATTACCGTAAGAGCCGGGCTTTTCGGTAAAGATGCGCAGCCGTGATTGTGATCTGGCCTGCTCGGGACTCATCCCCTGTGCAAGCAGAGCCTTTTCTACCTTGCGATTGTTGTCGGCGATGATGTTTTCGATATCAGTCTGCAGTGCGGCCTTTTGAATGGCCTCATCAAGCCAAAGCAGCTTGTCAGGAAACAGGTCGCGGTAGAGTCCGGACGGATTGACCAGCACATCGATGCGCGGCCGGCCGAGCCGCTTGCCTGGAATCGGCCGGGTTCCGGTGACCCGGCCGGAGCTGTCCCAGACCGGCTCCATCCCGAGCAGGGCGAGGATGGTGCTTTCGTTGACCCCCTCATTGCGAATACTCTCGACCGCCCAGAGCACCACTGCGACCTTCTGCGGATAGCTGCCCTCCTCGGCACGCTTTTCTGCAATCAACTCGTCTGCAGCCTGCTGGCCGAGTTTCCATGCGGCCTTACTCGGCAGGTGAGCCGCTGAAAAAGCGTAAAAATTTTTACCGGTCGGCAGAGCATAAGGATTTCTGAGCGGATCGTTCCCTTCACCGGCGGGAATATAACCTCCTGCAAGCGCCTTGATCAGGTGATCCATTTCCCGCTTTGCCGAGTTGCCTAGATTTATCTCCAACTGCTGTCTGTCCAGGTCGGGATGGGCAGAGCTGATCACGTCGAGGGTGCTGTCCATGCCATTTTGTGAATATGCTGTGCCGAAGGTGTGCAGACCAAAAGGGATAACTCCGGTATCAACTTCGTGCAGATAAAGATCAACCTTTTCAACATCCTCGGCGGTAAAGCTGTCTATCTCCAAGGATTCCGCGATACCAGTCTCTTTCAACAGGGTTGCAATCTGGCTCAGATATTCAGCTGCCGTTGCTCCGCCGATACCTGCATTTATTTCATATTGACTGAGCAGATCATGAAGCTCACTCAACTCATCGTGAAGCTCAACGTCCTTAAGTGCCGGAGTCAGGTGGTCGATAATCACCCCACGTCCGCGCCGTTTGGCCTGAATCCCCTCGCCGACATCATCAACGATGTATGGATAGATATTGGGAATATGGCCGGTCATGATCTCCGGCGGATCAGATGAGAGCAAACCCGCTTGCTTTCCGGGTAACCATTCGTAGGTCGCATGAGTGCCAAGATGGATCATTGCGTCGGCAGCGAACTGATGCTGCACCCACAGGTAGGCGGCAATGTACTGATGATGGGGATAAACCGTGGGATCATGGTAGAGCTTCATCGGATCATCGCTCCAGCCACGTGAAGGCTCCGGAAGCAGGACCAGATTCCCTAGACGCACCATGGGAATGACAAAATTGCCATCCTTGACCATGATATCGCTCTCTTCCGGCTCTCCCCACTGTTCAAGAACAGGCCTGGTGAAATCCTCAGGAAGAGCATCAAACCAGCGCCGATAAGTGGCTATCGGCAATAATTCGACTTCATCGCTGGCGAGCATGGCATCCAGTTCACCGGGGGCCCATGAACCGATATTGCGACCGGTACGCATGATCATTTGACGCACCTGTTCTTCACTGAGTTCAGTATCAGCGGAAATCAGGTAGCCTTCAGATTTCATCCGCTGTGCAATTGCGTCAACGCTGCGGAACACGTTCAGATAACTGGCACCGATATTCTGCTTGCCCTGGCTGTGGTTGTAATAGAGCAGTGCAACTTTTTTGTCTTTATTCGCTTTCCGCTGCAGTTGCGACCAGGCTTTTAAGCGCGCCAGTAGCTGATCGACATTCTCATCAACCAGATCGTAGTAATAGAGTGGTTTATCACTGCCATCGATATATTTTTTGCGCTTGGCACTTAATACTGTCGGTTCGATAGCGCCTGTCGTTTCAGGGTTGGCAATCGCCCAGGCAACCTCCAGCGGAGCGATTCCAACAGGGCTTGTACGCCACTCCTCCAGCTCTGAGCCATAAAGACGAACCAGGTTAAAGACCGGGATATCGAGGCTATTGATCGCCTGTTTGACGTTCTCATTCAATGCCGACCACAATTTCAGGGTGAAACTCAGCAACAGGTCCGCCGGAGCTTGCTCATGACGACGATATAAAAATTTCTGCAAGGTCAGATCAGGACGTCCAAAGCATGGCAGAGGATTGAAACCGGCCTCTTCGAGCCTGGTGATCAGTGCGTCGGCAGCCTCGACCTGACCGTCACGCAGCGTGGTGATATAAAAGGTCAGAGCAACCCATGGGCGACTTGCGCTATCCGGATAGCGCTGTGCGTACCAGTCTTTGTATACCTCAACGCTGTCAAACAACTGTTCGCTGGCAGGATGATGAATAGCTGCCTCAGGAAGACTTTTCAGCTGAGGATAAGTGACCGAGTTGTCTATCGTTTGATGGATTGCCCGCCTGATCATGCCGGCGGCATTCTGACGCGACAGTTCGCTGAAATATCCGCCAAGCGCTTCGTCAAAGACAAAACCCTGCTGTCTGAGACTCTCATCGTCGCGTGAACCGCGTAGAGCGTAGACCGTCTTCGCCTTAACCAGATCATGCTCGAGCAGGTAGGCACTTAACTCCGGACTCATGACATCAACGAGAATGACATCAGCTGCAGCAACAAATTCAGCAGCATCAGACTGCTGTTCCAGCTCCTCAAGCGTCAGAGAACGGATCTGATGCTCTGAGCCGAGATCCAGATCGGCGACCCCTTGATAGGCAACGGTACTGTCGCCGTCAATGACGAGCAAAGCGAGTTTTCCTGCATATACGGGAGTTGTGATCAGCAAGAGCAAAAGAAGGCACAACAGACGCATCAGAGTGACTCCTGAGCAGCGAGACCATTCAACAGGGCATTAAAAGCCAGCTTGATCACTTGTGGAAGTCCATCGATCGTGTAATCTGCAGACAGGCTGATCGGGTCTTTAGCTGAAATTTCACGGGAAAGCTGCAGACACCAGCTGTCAAAGGCATCGAGGTCAGTCAGCAGTCCGTTCTCGTATTGATCACTTATTGACAGGGCCGCGGCAACAAACCCCGCATAACGCTCGTTGAGCAACAGTGATTCCAGGTCAGCGGCCAGTGAATTGAACTGCTGACGGTCTGTAACATTCTGAGGATTAATCAGCCCGCGTACGGAATAGCCCCGATCTTTTAGCCGAGCAAAAATATTTCTTTTAGCAACGACTCCGTTCTGCTGATAAACGGCTTCCCTGACAGCCTGATACACGGCTTTAGCGATGAGCTCTCCAAGCTTGGTGTGACCACCGGCATTATCTATGGCAAAGCCCTCCCCTTCGATGACGATAATGTTGTCGGTCCCTGTTCCGGTAGCCTGATGCAGCTCTGCAGAATAGGTGCTGCGGATATCAAGATCTTGCATAGCTGCAGTTTTTGCCTCGGTTGCAGAAATTATTGCCCGGGTCATGGCGCGGGGGGATAGACGCATGTTACTGAACAACAGCATATTGATCGTCCCGGGTTCATAAAATTCGCCAACGTCTTTAGACATGCGCACGGCATTGCTTTTCACACCGGCTGTCACCACAGCGAAAACTTCCATATCGCGGTAGCTGGTGCGAACAATGGCCAGGTTGTCCATATCTGCGCCGGTAAACAATAGGCTGGAATTTTCTGGTGAGAGATCCAGAGAGCGAAAGAGTTCAGCACGACCGGCAGCCAGGCCTTTATAGTGCAGCATCCTCCAGGTCGGTGGCGGAGAGTAACTGTTACCGACAACACTGATCCCCTGACGCTGGCCTTCCAATGTTGAGACCACTGTCATCGGGTGCTCAAGATCGACTTGCAGCGTTTTATAGACAAAATCGTCGATCCGGCTGTGTACGACACGAGCCTGTTTGATATATGACAGTGGCAACTCCAGGACACGCTCGGCGACGATTGCGTCTGCTTCTACAGTATTTTCCTCTTTGGAAAACTCTTCCTGGTAGATATCTGCGGCCAGCCAGTTCACGAAATATCCGATATTGGTTCCTGCGCGACAGGTCAGATCACAGGCGTAATGAAAAATATTGCCATCCTGTATTGCAGCAACATCCTGCCAACCATCCCGGGAGAGGATCGGTTCCAGGGCACGGTTATCATCACCGCAGCCATAGAGAACTTGAGGATCAAACTGCTGCCATTGTTCCAGAGAAACCGGCACTATCGACCCGGCTTCGGTAAAATCTGGAGTGACCCCTCCCGCGGCACGGATCAATTCATTCTGGAAGGAATCCGCGCCGGGAGTCATAATCTGGTTGCGCCCCATCAGTCGCATCACCCGTTTACGTTTTTCAACAGGGATACGGGCCACCTTGCGTTTGATCAGATCGAGCTGCTGGCGGTTCAATGCGACAAGCTCTTCTGCCTGTTGTTGCCGGTCAAAGAGTTCTCCCAACTTGAGCAGACTCTGAAAAGACCTTTCGATGGAATCTGTATCGATCTCGATCAGAATCGTATCGCTGTTCGCAAAACGCTCTGTAACGTCCTGTTGAATCTGCGAAAAAAACACCACTTCAGGATGTAAAGCAGCGACCCGGTCAAGATCAGGGGCAAAGAAACCACCAATACGTTCTTTTCCTGCGACCTCACGCGGATAATTACTGTGATAAGTCACCGCGAGCAAAGATTCACTCACCCCGAGTCGCAGCAACATTTCAGTGACAGTCGGGACGAGTGATACAACCCGCTGCGGGCTGCGTTTAAATGTCACTTCATGACCGAAGGCATCGGTCCACACAGACTCAGCGTAAAGGTTGCCCGAAAACAGCAGAAACATAAGCAGCAGCCCCCCGAATATATTCACCTTCAAACGACGCATAACCCTACCCTCCATTAAATAAAGCTCGGCAAACCAACGGTTCAAATGGCTATCAAATATTTTTCAATGCCTGCAGCGCAGACTTCTTGGTACCTTCATATTTCGCAGCATGGACAAAATCGACCTTGCTGTTTTTAAAATCGTCCAGCTGCCAGGCGGAGTAACCAGCCATCAACCAGGCACGTCCTGCAAACCGTCCTTCTCTTTCGGCTACGCGTCTGAAGACAATTGCGGCTTGATCATATTTTTCCAGAGAGTAGAGCAGCTCGGCCTTGAGCATCAGCATGTCTTCGTCATCGGGTTCCAGGTTAAATTCTTCAAGTCGCTGCAGCGCGACATCATTCTTTCCCAGTTGCTGATAGGCGATTATCAACCTCCTCAGCACAGCCTTGTCTTCAACGTCTCTAAGACAGTTTTCATAAACCGGCACTGCCCTGCACGGAATCCCGGCTTGTAACCTAAGGTCTGCCAATAGCTTTTTTTCTTCGAGTGTCAGTGGGGTTAGAAAAGCATAAATAGTCAGTGCTGTCAGAGCATCATCCTGACGCCCTCGCTCCAGCTGAACATGGGTCAGGGCTTTCCACCATTTGGCCAGCGTCGGTGCCTGTTCTGTTAATCTGCGGGCAAAGGACAACGCATCGTCATTCATTCCGAGCTGAAGATACTGATAGAGCAGAATTTCCTGCCACTGGATCTGCTTACTGCCGGTATATGTTTGAGCCAGTTCGCGTATATATGGCAACGCGCGCTGAGACTTGCCAATTGCCAGCAGTGAACTGACCAAGTACTCCTGCCACTGTGGGACGATGGCGTCCGGATGTTTCAAAAACAGCTGATCAAATACCTCTATCGATTGCTGATAGTTCTCTGCCATTAAATAGGACACTGCGCTGTAATAGAGGTGGTCAGGTTTTTTATCACTGGCCAGCGCATAAGCCTGACCAAAACAGCGGCCAGCCTCGGCATACTGCTTCAGCTCATAATTGGCCCTGGCAAGATTGAGCCATGCCTCGGCATGGTCAGTAACACGCTGAATCACCCGTTGATAGGCTTCTGCCGCCAACCCGTAATTTTTCTGCAGCAGGTAACAGTTACCCAGCACATTGAAAATTTCCGGGTGTGAATAGCCTTTTGACTCTGCCTCAGCCTGAGCCATCGCTTCGCCTTTTTGCTGAAAGGCCGTCAGGGTATCTACTGCCGCCGCAAATTCTTTATTTTTCAGCAGCGCATTGGCCTGTACCAGCACCGTCCGGACACGTAACGGCAGATTCAGTTCCGACAGGGCGAATCCGGGGCTTGAGATCAGCACCAGAACAACAATGACAACAGCCCGATAACTAAGCATTTTTCGCAGCAACAACATCACCTCACTCCAGCGTAAACCTTACAGTCGTCTCAACCTTCGAACGCACGGGCACACCTTCGACCGTACCTGGTTGAAACTGCCAGGCAAGCACACAGCGACGCACGCTCTCATCAAAAATTCCGGGAGGTTCGGCCGCCAGAACCTCAACATTGTCAACATGCCCGGACTTATCGACGATCAACTGAACCCTGACCCAGCCTTCAATTCCCCGGCGTCGGGCAATGAGCGGATAATCAGGAGGAATACGAACCCGCTCGGAAATCGGTGCATCCAGCTGGCTGGAGTCGAATATATCCGGCAGGTCGAGGTCAGAAATCAGCGGCAATTCTTCGATGTCTGGCATAGGCAGAGAATCTGGTGTTGCCGGCAGTCGCGGATTAATTTCGAAAGGCAGAGACAATCTCGCTTTTACCGGCTGCCTCGGAGTTGCTTGCGGCTTTTCAACCGGTTTGGCTTTTTGTTCAGGTTCCACGACCTTTCGCTCTATCTTCGTATTTGGCTGTGTTACCGGAACCACGGCAACCTGTGGAATCAAAGCTTCCAGATCGGTTCGCGCGGGGGCCGGAACCATCAGATGCGGCATAATCATAAACAGCAACAGGTTCAGGCTGACGGCAATAAGACCGGCCCAAAACCATGTCCACCAGCTGCGCCGCATGAATGCGTTGAAGTAGCTTGCGGAATGCCCTGACTCCCCGCGTTGGTGGTAATATCCCATCATTTTTTCACCTTCTGGACGTCCCTCGGCCACTGCTACTGTCCTCCGTTAGGGAGACTGGCCGCGAGAGCGACGTTGGTCGCTCCCGCCATACGGCAGCCGTCCATGACCTGAACGGCAATACCGGTGTTACTGGCCTTATCGGCGACAACAACGACAGCCCCTTCCGGATTCTCCGCCAGGGCACGTTCTACGTTTGCGCGGACAACACGGATGTCTATCTCTCTGCGATCCATGAAAATTCGGTTATTCTGATCCACCGCGATCATGATCGTTGCATTCGCTTTTGGCGCCGCAGTTGAGGCTGCAGGCCGATTGACGTCTATGCCGCTTTCTTTGACGAAGCTGGTATTCACCAGAAAAAAGATCAGCAGGATAAACACCATATCTATAAGCGGCGCTATGTTCAGTTCCGTGGCAGTGCGGTTTTTTCGTCTTGAAGCGCTGATATTCAGCATCGTCTCGTTTCCTTTTCAACTCAACAGGATCAAAGTTGTCGCCTCAGGTAGAATCCGGCATGAGCAACACGCTGCTTAAGGCTACGTGCCCGGCGATCGAGAAAACCCTTCATCCACAATCCGGGGATCGCGACGAACAAACCGGTCTGGGTACTGATCAGGGCTTCAGAAATACCACTGGACATACCGCGTGTATTACCGGTACCGAAGACCGCAAGAACGTCAAAAGTACCGATCATGCCGATAACTGTCCCCAACAGGCCGAGCAGAGGAGCGACTGCGGCCAGAACACCGATGATGGCAAGTTGGGAATCCAGAGAACGGTTGAGACTGACAACGGTTTCATCCAGAATAAATTTATCGAGTTGAGACTGCCCGCTACGGCGTTGCTGAAAGCGTGCGACCAACAGCGATATGACACCACGATATCTGGAAGGATCAGGCATATGTGTTCCCCGAATATGCTCCAGCGCGGTTCCCAGATCCATATTTCTGCGATAAAGCGTTTTATAAAACAGCATCCGGTCAACAATCAGTCCCCACATCACCAGACTGACCAGGGCCAGCGGGACCATAACCACCCCTCCGGAATAGAAAAAGGCTTCCATGCGCAGATATTGGGTGACCAGGGCATCGATCACGAAGCCCTCCGGTATTTGTGAACGATATTGACCGTGGCAACAGCCTTTTCTTCCATTTCACTGATGCGGTTATCGACCGTGCGATTAAGCAGGGTCTGGGCCAACATCAGTGGGATGGCAACAGCAAGACCAAGCATCGTCGTGACCAGAGCCTCTGAAATACCGCCGGACATCAGGCGCGGATCTCCTGTTCCGTGGAGGGTGATAACGTGAAAGGTGTTGATCATCCCGGTAACAGTCCCCAGCAGACCGAGTAATGGTGCGATGGCCGCGAGCATACCCAGGGCAGACAAGAATCGCTCCATGGGCGGAATTTCCCTGAGAATCCCTTCTTGCAGTGCATTTTCCATCTCTTCACGCTGCAAATCACAGCATTGCAATCCGGTCTTCAACACTCTGCTCACCGGAACATGAGGATGCTCTTCACAGATTTTGATGCAGGAGGACCAATCATTGTCAGCTCCAAACGTCTCAATTTTTTGCATCAGTCCGTCAGCATTGAAACGCTGACGGATCAGGAAAAATATTCTTTCCAGAACAATGAGCACCCCGATGCCAAGAATGAGCAGAATTGGCCAGACAATCGGCCCTCCATCCGGTATTTGTTCCCAAAGACTTAATTCATGCGTCAATTGCCGCAAAGCCCCGCCCCGGGATATGTCTACAGGTACGGCATCATTCTGGCCGTTCATATAGCTGGCGATCTGCTTTTGAAGTCTGGATGACGGCAGGCGGGAAAGTGCATACAACCTGTTTCCTGCTGAGGAATAGTTGCAAAAACCGGTTTCCTGATCGAAATGGTATGTTGCTGTAAACGGTCCGATTGTCAGGATATCGGCCTCCACTTCCCTGCCACTGCGATCGGTCACATGTCCGCGGCCAAGTGATACCTCACCTGTCGTTTTGATCTGATCAAGCCAGGCGCTGGCGATGGACTGAATATCGGTCATACCGGGAAATGTTGAATCAACTGCAATCGGCTCCAGAAATGAGTCAGCACGCCCATTAACCGCCCCCTGTAAATTTTGGGCGATCAAAGAATCGAGATCTTTGGCATTAACACGGATGACTCCAACCAATTCGTTGACCATACTGTCAGTTTTAGCCAGTTTTTCAGTCAGCGCCGACTCTTTACGCTCCAGCTGTTGATGCTGGTGGTTGAAATCAGCGATCTGCTTATCCAGCTTAGCAACAGCTGTTTCCAGATCAGAGATGGCCTTTTTCAATGCCGTGCGATCTGTCAGGATTTGCTGTTGGCTTTCATTTGCTGCGCGCTCGGCAGCCTCCTTTTCAGCGATGGCCTGCTGAATCAGCTCCTCTTTGGCAAGTCTCGCTTCAAGCTGGACTTCACGCATGTCTTCTGCGTGCAGAGGAAGAGCAACAAGACTGAGAAACAACAGGATAAATAGCGACTTAAAGACAGGAGTATTCATCGGACCACCAGCCTTCCCAACGGCAGGGATAAAAGTTCGACCGGACGCCGTTTGGCAGCAATTTCGATCGCCGTCTGCAAGGCCTGATTATAGGTCGAGGGTAATGTCTGCCACGCCATTTCGGCCGTGTTGAAAAATCCAGCATATCGCCCATCCAGGCTCAGACAGAAAAGGCCAAGGCGTCCGAGGCGGAAAAGGTCAACCAGCAATGTCTGCTGATTCAGGGTTACCGTCTCTTGATAGGTTTCGATGCTGAAGCCATACTCGGCTTCAATCTGCAGGGCCTCCATCACCTTGCGATATTTTTCACTGACAGCCACTGCGGAATCATTCACCAGCTCGACCAGCCGCTCTATCCGTTGACTCCGTTCAGTCGTCAGAAACGGCAGATCATTATCGACAAGCTCTTTGATTTCAATGACCAGTCCCTTGAGAAAAGGATCGATCTGCTCGCTAATCTGTTCGATATCAGCTAACTGCTTTTCCTTGGCAACAACTCTCAAGCGGGCAGACTCAAGCTGATGTTTTAATTGTTCGACGTCCTCCTGCTTGCCAGAACTCTCCTGCTGCAGACTTTCGTACCTGGAGATGAGCTTGTCCCTTTCCTGTCGCCACTCCTCCTCCTGTTTCTGCGTATTCTTCTGTGTTTTGATCGACTGCCGTACGGGGTCCTCTATCTTACGGCTGCTGTCTGCAACTGCAGATACAGCCCAACCCGGTAACGCCATAAAAAGAAGGGTCATAATTAGTAATCGATTTTTCCAAGTGGCTTTGGCATTCATGCTCATTCCTAACTCGTTTCAGCATCACAAAAAATCCCCAGATCGCAATAGCGACCTGGGGATGCCCTGTTATCCTCAAGTGATTAATGCCGGACCTTTGCCGAAGGTACGGTCAATGTTTCAGGCAGGTCTTCTGACTTCCGGATCAATCTAGTCACCGCACCTTCCCGTTCAATCTGAACAGTGGTTTATATCGCGGTTTTCGTCCCCGGTTACAGCGGCGGGCCCGTCCCCGATTTACACGGGGTTCCCTATCAAGCTCGTATGAGCACCTGAAACCAATATTTAGTTATATAGTTGTGTCTTGTGCTATTCTGTCTGCAGTCAGAAAAAAAAATCCCCAGATCGCAATAACGACCTGGGGATTCCCTGTTTATCCTCAAGTGACTTAAATACCGTACTCATTGCCAGAAGTCCGGTAACAATATTGATTCAGGCAGGTCTTCTGACTTCCGGATCAGCCTAATCACCGCACCTTCCCGTTCTAACGAACAGTGGTTTTTTTGCGGTTTTCGTCCCCGGTTACAGCGGCGGGCCCGTCCCCGATTTGCACAGGGTTCCCTTTTAAGCTCAAATGAGCACCAGAATCGTTTGATAGTTTTATATATTTCTCAAATACCCCTTATTGGCCTGACATCTCTGGCAAATTTATACTCGTAATCCTATGAATGACCTAAAAAGTATGCGCAAGATATATCACTCTTATATAAGAGTCAATAGTCATTTTTTATTTTCACATATATTGTGAGATATTGTGGGTTTTATCGACTGATCGTGTCCTGTCAAAAAAAGACCATACTGAAATAGGTGACGGTTTTTGGACCGTTATAGTACTTGATCTGACACTCCTTGGCCACGCGCATCACCAGGATACCGTACCCTTCCGCGGCCGGGTACATCCGTTCAGGAAAGCGGCATGGAGCGTCAGGATAGGTGCATGATTCACAGATTTCACAAGCACCTGCAGAAAGGACAAGGGCTTCAGGATTCTGCGCCCTGAAAAGCGTTGCGATCTGATCCGTCACCTTTTCATGTTCCTTGGCCGCCGTGGCCCAACCGTCCATATCATAGGTCTTTTTCAGCTGTGCTACAGTAGAGAAGACAAACATCTGATCGTAAGCCAGGCATTTATTTTTACAGTCCTCAAGGCTTCCTGATGCCGGTTGACAGGCCCATGACACCCCGTATTTGCCACATTTGTTCTGTTGGCACATTGAGCGAACCTCTTCGAGAAAGGTCACAGCTGAAGGCTCAAGAAAGGCATATTCATGAATCGGCAGATTTTCGATTTCCTGCAGGATATTGGCTTTAATAGACATCGTTAGTGCTCACTTTGCTACCAGTATTTGACTGGCACGACGAATTAGAGTTCTACTCCGATGCTCTTCAGCACGCAGAGCTTCTCATTTTTATAAAAATTCACATGGGTCAAAGACTGGTAACCGATCGACAAGCGATAGAAGAGATACGGATTCTCCCAGCCGATATTCAGGATATGAGCGATCAACAGACGGATGGTTCCACCGTGCAAGACAATCAGCGTATCCTGGTCCACAGATTCCAGGCATCTATCCCAGGCCGACGCCACCCTCCGATAAGCTTGGTCGAGAGGCTCGGCGTCGGGGAGAGGATTTTCAACCGGGTTCTCCCAGAAGGCATCTAAAACCTCTCTCTGCTCCACCAGCTGGTCAAAGGGGCTGCCGTCATAGAGACCGAAATGAAGCTCCCTGAGATCCGGCTCAAGATCAACCTTAAGAGCAGGATTGCGCGTTGCCAACATGTCAGCCAGTTGCCGACAACGCTGCAGCGGCGAGGTAATGATTCGGGAATATGAGAAATCGCAACGGGATAACCGCTCAGCGATTTCTTCCTGAACCGCTATGGACACCGGCACATCCGTCGAGCCGTTCAATGCCGGAGGGCCTTCTGTCTTACCATGCCTTAAAAGATAAATATTATGCATTACAGCAGCCTACAGACGGTTGTTAATGTTTTGCATGAGCTGTATAGCCAGTTGAGGTTTCAGTGATCCATGTGCTATCACCGATCCAGACTCGCTACGGCCCTGACAACAGCAGCGACATCTGAACAGATCAGATGTTGCTGCGTATAAACGGCAGGACGCCTTATCAACACAACCTGGCAGGATTCGAGCCTGGCGGCTTCAAGTTTTTCGTCAACTCCACCACGCGTTCCGCTGTCCTTGGTCACCATCACCTTAATGCCAAACTTTTTTATCAGCGACCGATTCTGTTCGATTGTAAATGGACCACGCTCTGCGATCCGATAACGGTCTTCAAGTCCGGCCGCGTCACAAGCTTCAAGCGATTCCGAATGCGGCAGGATCCGCGCATAAATTGGAAGGCCGGTCTTCCGGGCCATTGCTACATAGGGTTCCAGATGGCGAGAACCGGTTGTTAGCAAAACGGGCAGAGCCAACTTTTCGAGCAGAGCGGCCGCCTCTTCGTGACTGTCAACTTCGAACAGATTCCGCGCCTCATGATAGTCTCCAAATTGCCGTTGAAAACGGATAAATGCAAGACCTGTCTCACGAATCACTGTCACCAGGGTTTCATGCAGCTGCGATGCAAAAGGATGACTGGCATCGATCACCAGGCGAACATTATTTTCTCCAGCCAGGCGTTTGATGGCGGCAACATCCAGACGACCGCAACGCCGCCGAATCAACGGGTGATAGCCAACGTCAAGCTCTGCATCGGTCGCAGTTGATACAAGAACCTTATGTCCTGCCTGAGCGAGTGCTGTGGCAAGTGCTGCCGTTTCAGAGGTTCCGCCAAAGAGCAGGATCATCGCAGCATCCCGTTGAGATATAAGTGAAAAAACATCGGCTACGCCCCTATTCACCTTGAAGACCGAACAATGTATTTACCGTATCAATATACAGACTGCGGTCTGGATCCATACTCATCTGCTTGAGAATACGTGTCGGATGATGCAGAATCTTATTGATCAGGGCAGTGGTTCTTTCTTCTATGGTCTGCCTATCAGCTTCGCCGAGCGAACCGATCTGGGCCAGGGTTCTGGCAACTTCCTGACGACCGAGCTCTTCAAGGTGAGAACGCAGCGCTACAATCGTCGGCTTGACCTCCAGGGAGGCCAGCCAGGCCGTAAACTGAACGACTTCAGCCGAGATGATTTCCTCGGCCCGAAGTGCCTCCTTCTGACGTTCCAACAGATTAGCCTGAACGACACCGTTCAGATCATCGACATCGTAAAGATAAACATGGTTCAGGCTGTTGACCCCAGGCTCGACATCCCTGGGCACGGCAATATCGATGATAAAGATCGGGCTATAGCGTCGCTTGCGAGCGATCTCCCTGAGCATTTTTTCAGTCACGATATAATCCGGTGAGCCGGTAGACGACAGAACGATGTCCGCACTGGCCAACGCCGTTTCCAGATGATCGAAAGGAACGGCGCTGGCGTTAAAACTGTCCGCCAGCTTCTGTGCCCGGCTGAATGTTCGGTTGATGACCGAAACCTCGGAGACCCCATGCGAGATAAAATGCCTGGCGGCCAGCTCACACATTTCCCCGGCACCGATCAACAGAACATGTCTGCCAGCAAAGGACTCAAAAACCTTGCGCGCCAGTTCAACGGCAGCAAAGGATATTGATACGGCATGACTGGCAATCGCTGTCTCACTGCGGACCCGCTTGGCAACTGAAAAGGTCTTATGGAGAAGACGATTCAGAATAGGCCCGGTGCTTTTGGTCTCACAGGCATGACCATAAGCGCTCTTGATCTGACCGAGAATCTGCGGCTCACCGATGACCATCGAATCAAGGCTTGAAGCGACACGCAGCAGATGGCGAACGGCCTCTTCACCACTCAGGTCATAGAGATGGGGGGCCAGATCGGCAAAAGGGAGATGATGACAGTCCGCCAGATAGTGCCGCAATGCGTAGATGCCGACATCAGCCTGCGGACAGACCGCATACAACTCGACACGATTACAGGTTGAGACAATCAATCCCTCGCTGACCGCTGGCAGAGCCAATAGCTCCTGCAACGACTGCTCTATCCGGCTTGGGTCAAAAGCGACTTTCTCCCTGATTTCGACCGGAGCCGTTTTATGACTGAGTCCTACGACGACAATTTCCATGAACTTAAGTAAATCCTGGGCAACTTAAAAACCAGCCGTGCAGCACAGTCATTCCTCAACTGTGCCGCACGAAGACTGAATTATTTATAATAGCCCCTTGGGGTCACCATTCTGCCTTCAATGATCTCGGTGGTACTGCTGCCGATGATCACAATCGAATTCATGCCGATCTCTTCATCCAGAAAATGCTCCAGATCGGAGATGACGACCTGCTGTTCCTCCCGGCTTGCCGCCGTGACGATTCCGACCGGGGTTGTGGGCGGTCTCTGTTCTCCGAAAATAGCGGCAGCTTCATCGAGATGCTTGATCCGCTTTTTGCTGCGAGGATTATAGAGAGAAACGACCATATCGGCCTGAGCAATCGCCTTGAGCCGGTTAACGATCTGCTCCCAGGGAACAAGCAGGTCACTTAAACTGATAATCGCCGAATCGAGCATCAACGGCGCGCCCAGTTGTGCAGCGGCGGCATTGGCAGCGCTGACTCCTGGAACCGCTTCGATCTCGACTGTATGTTTTTCCGCAGCAGCCATTTCCATGGCCAGGCCGGCCATCCCGTAAATCCCGGCATCACCGGAGGAGATCAGGGAGACGATCTGACCGGCCTCTGCCGCTTCCAGGGCGGCCTTACAGCGTTCTGACTCCTTCATCATACCAGTCGAAATGGTTTCCTGCCCATCGAGCAGATCCTGAATCTGTTCAATATAGGGGGTGTAACCAACGATCAGCGAGCTGCTGCGAATGGCATTTTCAGCCCGCACAGTTCTGTCCAGCGGATTGCCTGGCCCTATGCCAACGACGAACAATTTTCCTTTGCTACTGCTACGGTTATCCCGTCCAGTGCTTGTTTCCTGACGATTAATGACGTCCTCCTTCCGGCCAATAAAGCCGCTGGCTCGGCAACCGCCGGCAATGCGACTCTGGCACTGACAAATTCTGAAGTTTCAAATGCGTTGGGACAATTGCGGATGCTCTCATCGGCAATGATCCGTAGCGGAATATCAAGCTGCTTTGCTGCTTCTATCAAACCGACCTCATCGGCCTTGATCCCGGCCGATGCGATGTAACGAACCTGGTCGAGCGCCAGGAGATGATCGTCCAGAACCTGGCGAATGGCCGCAACGATCTCTTCGGTTCCCTTGCCACGCCGGCAGCCGACGCCGACAATCAGGTCTTTGACCGCTTCTGTGGTCGTTGAAATAACCGGTTCCCCATCGATCAGGTTGGCAACCTGAACTGCCAGGTCATTAGCGCCGCCTTCATGACCGCTGAGCAAGCTGACCACATGGCGCCCGCCGACATCGGCAACGACCACCGCCGGATCCTTGTATTTACTGCTGGGACAGCCCGCCAGAGAGCGGACAACCACACCGCAGGGCGCGACATAGATCAGACCGTCGAAATGCGGGAACAGCTGCGGCGTCAATTCCAGAACCCGGGCGAAATGCGTCACCCCTTCAGCGACCACAGCTTCGTGAAGGTAGATTTTCAGGTCAGGAAGCCCCTGCTGAATCTGGCGGCAGACTTTCAGCCCCTGTTCAGAAAAGGTGACGGCCGCCAGTCTCATGGGTTCTCTCCCTGACGGTAACCATGGGTGAACTGACGATGGTAGAGTTTGGAAACCGGAATATCGCGTGACAGAGCCTGGCCGACAACGATCATTGCCGTCTTACGGATATCCGCCGATTCAACCTTAGTGGCGATATCCTCGAGGGTGCCGCGGATAATCTGCTGATCCGGCCAGGAGGCATGGAAAACAACGGCTATTGGACAGTCGCTGCCATAAAAACGGGCCAGTTCCTTCGCCACTTCATCGATTTTATGTACCGACAG
The DNA here is from genome assembly GCA_963676795.2 of Geopsychrobacteraceae bacterium. GTDB lineage: Bacteria > Desulfobacterota > Desulfuromonadia > Desulfuromonadales > Geopsychrobacteraceae. The sequence goes on from CAXXTB010000002.1 coordinate 1,679,301, forward strand.
AAACAGGCACAGGGTAGAACGGCTTTGCGCCAGAATATCAAGTTCTTCCTTTTCCGGCATCGGTGTCCGCCCGGAAGTCCGGCTGAGGATGATGGTCTGCGAAACCTCAGGTGCTGTCAGTTCGGTGTTCAGAGCCGCGGCTGCTGCCTGGAAAGAGCTGACCCCCGGCACGACCTCATATTCAATACCGAGCTCGTCGAGGCTGTTCATCTGTTCACGGATCGCGCCATAGATGGAAGGATCCCCGGTATGCAGACGGACCAGGTCCTCCCCTTCATCCCTGGCCTGGGCAAAGACCACTTCCATATCCTCAAGAGTCATGCCCGCGGAATCGTAGAGTTTTGTTCCTTCTCCACACTGGGCGACGACATCAGGGCTAACCAGAGAACCGGCATAGATGCAGTAGGTGCAGCTTTTCAGCAGACGCTGGGCCTTAAGGGTCAACAGTTCCGGATCTCCCGGTCCGGCACCGACAAAAAATACCTTCATGACTTTCCTTCCGTTTGAATGAGAATAACTGCCAGGTTGCCTGTTTCTGGGCCTTCACCACGCAACCTGCGTAAATCTGTTTCAATGCGCTGGCCAGGCAAACCGGCACGGGCAATAAAAACCGCATGATCGATCAGATCTTCCTGTTCCAGCAGCTCAATCAGATCAGGCAAGAACTTGCCAATTTTCATCAGCACCAGGGTGCCTCCCGAGCTGAAGGCCTTACGGACATCATCCACAACCTTGACCGAGGGGATTATGGTCAAAGGTCTGGTTGTGGTTCCCAGAGCGAAATGGGTCAGCGCCGCGGCATGAGAAACGGAACTGATCCCCGGGATGATCTCGACAGGGACATCGGACCAGAGATCCTTGAGTGCCTGCAGCAGATAGTAAGATGTTGAGTAAAGTTGCGGATCCCCCAGGGTGACAAAGGCGATACTTTCACCACCTTTGAGCTGATCGCAGATTTCTTGTGCCGTTGTCTGCCAATGCAGCTTGCGTTGGACAGGATTGCGATCCGCCGAAAAGCTCACCTCACGGATCCGTGCTTTGTCTGACGCATGTTGATCAACGACGTCGCGTAACCAGGTTTCCCGGCTCAGATGCGAAGCCGGAACGTAGATCAGGCTTGCAGTCGACAGAACCCTGGCGGCCTTGAGCGTCAGCAACTCGGGGTCTCCCGGACCGACACCGACGATGGACAAGTTAGCTATGGTCATAACAAGTGGTCTTTCTTCAGCAGAATCAGAATCGTTCGCGAGGCAAACTCCGTCGCCAGCAGTGCATCCGCGCTGACAAAGTGACGAATCCGTTCAGAATCGAGGGTCAGATCCTCACAGGCAACCAGCAGATAATCCGGACCGCGGCGGTTCAGCAGGTCGGCACACCACTCAATCGCCTCACGGGTTCCGGCCAGCACGGCAATCTTGTCGAAATGGTCGAGGACCTCATCCGCAACCTGCGGGATCCGGCCGTGAGCACTCAGGGTCAGCGCATCACTCCACTCCAGCGCCAACCGGGAAAAAGCCAGCTGCAGAGAGCTGATACCAGGGATAACCCGGCAGTTGCCGCGACCAAAGCGGGCAATAACCATACGGGCAAGGCTGTAGAACCCTGAATCTCCGCTGACCAGGACGACGATACGTCGGCTTGTGAGATCCTCCATCTGATCCAGGGCCTCGGTCATGACCCCTTTCGCTGCTATGCGCAACTGGCCAACGGCAGGAAACAGCTGTAGCAGATGAGGAGCACCAACTAGCACCTCAGCCTGCTCGATCTCTCGCTGAGCAGTTGGGAAGAGGTAATCGGGATGTCCCGGACCGCAGCCGACTATGACAATAGGTTGACGCTTCATCAAAAAGACCCTGTTCCGTGCAACCAGGTAGCACATTTGTCTGTCTGTCCCAATAGATCCCCCTTAAGATCGATCAGGGCAACTGCGATCTCGGCGCTGATATTGAATTCCTGAGAAACTCTATCCCTGATCTTCTCGGCAAGAGCATCAGCAACAATCTGGCGCTGGTCAGCGGCAAGCCACTGCATGAAAAACTCCTCGACCGTATTCAATTCGATCTCTGGTGCGCGGCCCGTCAGCTCCTGCGCAAGTCCGATAAGAAACGGCAGAGGGCTCGGTGACTGCGATGAATGAGTCTGGAAATGCCCGCAGGGCAGCTTCGCCAATTTTCCTGGATGCCCCAGCAGCAACAGGCGGTTCAACTTGAGAGCCTGCATTTCATCCAGAACGAAGCCCCATTCGTTACTGACATCGATGATCTGCTCATCGCTGCAGCAGAAATGTTTCCTGGCAGCCCGGTTGCCCATATGCCCCGGCACCAGGACCAGGTCCCGACACTGGCCGGCCACCGCGACATCGAGAGCACATTTAAGTGCGGCCTTCAGCGCCGGAGAGCTGAAGGGACGAACCCTGCCGTTGGTGCCGAGAATGGAAATGCCACCATCAATGCCAAGCCGCGGATTAAAGGTCTTGGCCGCAAGCTCCTTTCCTCCGGGCACGCTGATCGTGACATCAAAACCACAATCAGAAACTTCCTTCAGGGCCGCCGCAATCTGACGGCGCGGTACCGGATTTATGGCCGGTTCCCCGGGGGGAATAGCCAGACCGGGCCGGGTCACGGTACCGACCCCCTCGCCGGCAAAAAAACTGATTTCATGCCTGTTGTTCATAGAGACTCTGACAACAAGAATGGCCTTGTCGGTGACATCAGGATCGTCGCCAGCATCCTTCATGACCGCAGCCGAGGTCCAGGTCTTGCCGTGCCGGAACTGTCCAACGGGATATGAGATTCGCTCCCCATCCGGCAGTGCGACCTCTACACTCAACGGAGGAATACCCTCAAGCAGATAGAGGGCTGCTGCCTTGGCCGCAAGAGCGGCACAGGTCCCTGTTGTCAGACCGTTACGCATGACTCTAGACTTCTTGCCAGGCGCGGGAACCCAGATGAATGATCATCGTTGTCATATAGCCAAGATCCTCAGGCTGCCACTGGCTTAAATCTCGGACGACCTTCTCATGATCACCCTGCCCACCGGCACTGACGAAGCAGGCCTTGGCCAAAAGCTCTTTACGCTCGAGCAGTTGATAGAGGTCGTCAAAATGGCTGGCGGCTTTGAACAGAACAAGGGTTTCACAGTGTTCGAGAGCTTCTTCGACAGCTTCAAGATCGGCACCGGACATAATCAGCAATCGATCCTCCTGCAGAGTCAGTGGCCGGCCGAAATGACTGGCAACCATCTGGAACGCACTGATACCGGGCACCAGGTGAAGACGATCCGCATCGAGCATCTCGCTTAAGGCTTCAAGCAGATAGGAACTGGTCGCATAGATCAACGGATCACCCAGGGTAATCTGGACAACGGCCTTCCCTTCACGACATAGGGCCTCGGCCTGCTCAGCCAGTTCTTTCCAGCGCGAACGGGTCTTGTCGTTTTCCCGGGTCATCGGATACTGATTGACGATGATCTGCTGCTTGTCGATAAAATCGCTGACCGCGCGTAGTGCGATACTTTCCCCGGAACGATTGGACTGCGGCGTAATAATGACATTGGCACTGGCAATCAGGCGTGCCGCACGCAGTGTCAACAGATCGGGATCACCCGGGCCAACCCCGACGGCGTAAAAATGTCCGGCCTGAGCTTCGCCCTTATTCACTTGTTTCATCATACCCTTCTTTCTTGTTAATCAACTCGTAATATCAGTGCCACCAGGCCATCAGTCCCAGGGTACAGAGAAGCAAAAACAGCATCCTGATAACCTGAGTGGAAATCGACACGATCACGCCGGGCCTGGCGCCAAGGATGGCAATATAGGTCGGCAGTGCATGACGAAAAGTCCTGACCGGAGCCGTCACCATCGAACCGAACAGAATCACAATGACGGCCTGGCGGGCGGTTATCTGCCCGACATCAATAAAGTTGGCTGCAGCTATCGCGCCGTTGTAGAGGCTTAACGCCTGTGCCGGTATAATGACCAGCGACTCCGGTGGCAGAAACTCGAAGGTAAACAATCCCGGCATTGTGCTGCCCAGCCACTCGAAAAAACCATAATATTCAAGAAACGCCATAAAAATGAAGGTCGGCAACAGGTAGCTGAGCAGACGTTTCAGGGTTTTTCGTGAACGAACCCACACGGTGCGCCAGAAACCATTTTTGCTCTGTTTTCTTGACTTAACACCCTGCCCGGCTACCCCGACCGGTGTGACTCCACCGGTCCAGAAGCGTGCCAGACAGAAGCGTGAAACAAGTAGGGTAATGACAATCTGCAGGACAATCGCCAAAACACGTACACCGAACAGGGCTGCAGTTGCCTCCCAACCGAATGCGACACCGATCGGCACGACGAAGGTCGGCAGGTGGGCAAACAGGGACAGTGCCGAAACCACATAAACCGAAGTGTAGAGTTCGCGGTTATTGATACTGCCACTGTCACGTTGACCGATCAGCATGCTGTTGGCAACAGCACCGGACTGAAAGGCCATCAGAAAGGCAGGACCTGCTTCGCGGTTCAGACGTCCCATCCAGGTCAGAGGACGGGTGAAGATCGCCAGCAGGCGCATGGTTCCTGAGACCTCGAGGATCTGGCCAATCAGGATCCCGATACTGATGATGATCGCCAGTTCCAGCAGTAACATCCCCTTGCGCGGCCAGAACGATAGCTTCATCTTCCAACGTTCGAACGAAGAGAAACTGCTGTGCTTCTTTTTCTCAGCCTCCAGGGCCTGCCCGGTCTTCCCTTCCGGTTTGAAACGTTTCTGCGGGCTTTCGACAGACGTGCCCTGAGAAGACTGGACTGTCTCCGTAGCTTGCTGCGGAGGGCTTTGCGCATAAAGCCCCCCGCTGTAGAGACAACTGAGCAATATCAGGACTATTGTCAGTGAACGAAACTTCATATGGAACCGAGCATCTTTCCTAGCTGTTTTTCAGACGCAGCATAGCCTGATCCAGATGCTTGAAGTAGACTTCAAGAACCACATCGTTCCAGCCTAAAGGCTTCATACATTCACTCTTGGGTGCGGAAATGATGTTTTTCCAGCTGTCCTCTTCTTCCCCCATGACATCATTCATGACATGGTCGCCGGCAACGATCATCAGAGGCACAAAGCGAACCGAACCCTGCTTGGCACTCATAGCCGCAGCTTTCTGTAAAGAATCAGTTCCCGGCTGCCCTTCAACACTGGCAACAACGAGATTTGAATACTTGCTTTCAATAATTTCGGCAAAACGGACGAGCTGACGATTAAACTCTGGATGGTGATCATTACCATGAGCAATCATGACAGTCGGTTGCTGCTCATCAATCTGAGGACCCAGGGCGGTTACGACTTCGTCGATATCGCCATCAGTCGTCAGCAACGCATCACCGAATTCGACCTTGAGGCCGCTCATGTCGACCTTGGTGACATCGGTATATTCCTGACCAGGGACAACATGGAGGCTCTGGAACACAACCTCTTTGACCCCGCGTTGACGTAAGGAACTGACAACCTCTTCAACGTTGCGGGTAACAACGCCTTCTTTTTTCAACTTGTCGATAATGATCTGCGAGGTAAAAGCCCACTCAATATCGTAACCCGGATAGCGCTCTTTTGCCTGCTGATCGATATGATCAAAGACCTTGCGGGCCTCATCGACCGATGTACCGAAAGCGACCAGAACAATCGTCGGCTTGCTCACCGGAGTTGATGCAGCTGCACTAAAAGCTGTTGCCAAAGACAAGAGTGTCAGCATCATGATTAACTTCATTCCCTTTCTCAACTCTTCCTCCTTAAACCATTAATATATAGTTACTATCCCTGCACGTTTGCCAGCTCGCAAATTGCATGGAGAGCAGCTACGGCAAGCGGGCTGCCACCACGGCGGCCACGTAAAACAACATATGGAAGCCCGGTCATTTCGAGCTCTTCCTTGCTTTCCACAACATGAACAAAGCCGACCGGCATGCCGATAACCAGAGCCGGACGAATGTTGTCCTCCAGAGCCATTCTGTTCAGCTCAAGCAGAGCAACAGGCGCATTGCCGATCAACACGATACCGCCATCAAGACGCTCCCTGGCTTTGCGGACGGCAAAGTAAGAACGGGGCAAGCCACTCTGCTTCGCCTGTTCTGCAACATCTTCATCAGCCACATGACAGAAGATCGAGTCACGACTGTAGCTTGGATTCAATTTCTGCAGGCGCGCCGTTGACAGACCGGAACGGATCATATTGCTGTCGGCGAAGATCGGCATGCCTTTTTTCAGAGCGGCGATACCGCTGCTGATCGCATCGTCGCTGAAGGCGATCAGGTCGCTCATGGCAAAATCGGCACTGGTATGAATCAAGCGTCTGACAACCTGCCATTGATCGGCACTGTGACCATGAGGTCCGGCTTCACTGTCAATCTGGGCAAATGATTTGGTTTCAATCTCAGGCCCGCTGATCGGATTTTCGAGCAGCTGGTGTATCAATGCTTTATGGTTTTCCTCTTTCATCAAAACTCCCCTGTTATTTGGTTCATTGATTTCATCATAGCGACGAAGCGATCAAGTGCGCATGGCTGCGAAGCCAGATGCAGATGTGCATAGCTGGCCAGCACCGATCCCTTCTGATAGCCTTCAGCGAAAACTTCGCCCGTGCGGTTCTGCTTGAGTTGATAAACCGCCATCCAGCCATCTCTGCCCACCGGATCGCTCGTCAGTTCAGAATAGTGAAATTCATGCCCGCGAAAAGCGCTTCCGGAACAACCGAACAACGAATCGGACGTCAGTGTCGCAGTGACATAGCCCAGAGCCTTACGCTTGTCGAGCATGCGGGTCGCAACCGGGAGATGGCCAACCAGCGGAACCAATTCTCCGTCGTTTTCCAGTCCGCGGCTCAGATAGATCAAACCACCACATTCCGCATAGACCGGACGGCCACTCTGACAAAAGACCTGAACAGCCCGTAGCATAGAACTGTTCGCTGACAACGCCTGAGCGTAAACCTCCGGGTAACCGCCGCCGAAGTAGACGCCGTCCAGGTCGTCCGGCAGCCGGTCGTCATGCAGGGGTGAAAAAAACTGAAGATGACAACCGCGGACTTCTAGAGCCGGGAACAGGTCAGGATAATAAAACTGAAAAGCTTCATCCCAGGCGACACCGAGTCGCACCCCGGTGCCGCTATCCGCAGTGAATACGGATCTGGTTTCCCGGGAATCATGCGCTTCTCTCCCTTGCTGTTTCAGCAGCAAATCGATCTCAATATGCTGTTCAGCGACATCTGCAAGCTGATCGATCATCTGTTCGCTGAGGATCTGCTCGACCGCGGAGACCAGTCCCAAATGACGGCTCTGCAACTGTGGAAAGGCATCACGCGGAATCGTCCCCAGTAATGTTGGCTGGCCACTGGTTTCAAGTGCTTCGCGCAGCAGTTCGGCATGCCGCGTTGAACCACAGCGGTTAGCCAGCACTCCGGCCAAACGCACCGCCGGATCGAAACCGTTATAGCCCTGAACCAGGGCGGCCAGACTGCGGGCCATGCCATGGCTATTGACCACCAGCAGAACCGGGATATCTAGCAATGCAGCAACTTCGGCGCTGCTGCCGGAAAGACTTGACGCGCTACTGCCGTCAAAGAGTCCCATGACGCCCTCGACCAAGGCAAAATCACAATCCGCTGTCGCATCGGCGAAGAGCTGACGCAGATAGCCGGGATCACAGATCCAACTGTCAAGGTTGTAGCATGGCCGATCTGAAACCCTGGTCAGATGACCGGGATCAAGGTAATCGGGACCGACCTTGAAGGTCTGGACCTTGAGTCCGCGTCGCCGCAGCGCTGCAACCAAGGCCAGGCTGATCGTTGATTTGCCGACCCCGCTCTGGGTGCCGGCAATCAGGATGCAGGGAACCTGTCCAGCCATCAGTATTCGACCCCTTCGCGCGCAGGTATGCCATTTTGCAGCGCGTGCTTGTGGGGAACCATTTCTGTCACAGTGTCGGCCATTGCGATCAGCCGTTCACTGGCATGACGGCCGGTCAGAACAATATTCAGATCGTCACGCGACTGCTTGACTGCAGCGATAACCTCCTCCTCATCCAGCAGACCGGCGGCAATTGTCCCGCAGATTTCATCCAGAATCAGCAGATCGCAATCCCCCGTCGCCATCTCCTGGCTGGCAAGATCCAATCCTTGCTGAGCAGCAGCCTGGTGGTCCGGGTAAGCGGAATGATCTGGCTTGGGCACAAAGCCAAGTCCAAGCTGCCTGATCTCAATACCGAGCTTATCTCCCAGGGTTACGACTTCACCGGTACCCGAATCCGCTTTCATGAATTGCAGGACTCTGACCTTTTGCCCGTGACCAAAAGCGCGAATTGCCATGCCGAAAGCCGCTGTTGACTTGCCCTTGCCCTTGCCGGTGAAGATGAGGATATTTTTTGCCATAGCTTGAAGAACCCCTTAGAGCAGCCAGCGAATAACCAGTCCGCAAACTGCAACAAGTAAAGTCGTCATGACCATCAGACGAATCGTCAGTTGAATATGCGATCTATTCAGCGGTTTTGTGCCATCCCCCATATAGGGACGGAATGACTTCTTACCAAAGTAACTGTTTTCTCCGCCGAGCCTGATCCCGAGCGCACCGGCCATAGCCGCTTCGATCTGACCGCCGTTGGGGCTCGGATGATTGTGTCGATCACGGCGAAAGATTCTCCAGCTGCCCCGCCAGTCCAGATGACAGAGCAGCGCGGCCGGAACCACCAGCAGAGCCGAGATCCTGGCAGGAATAAAGTTGACCAGATCGTCAAAACGGGCTGCCGCCCAGCCGAACTCGAGATAACGTTCGTTCTTGTAGCCAAAATTCGAATCGAGTGTATTGACCGCTTTGTAGAAGAATGCCCCCGGCACACCGGCAATCAGGGCAAAGATCAATGGCGCGGTCACACCGTCGACGGTGTTTTCAGCAACACTCTCTACCGCAGCACGAGTGACCTCAACTTCGTCAAGCTGATCGGTATCTCGGCCGACCAGCCAGCTGACCTTCTGGCGTGCCTCGACCAGGTCTCCTCGCTGCAGCGGCCGGAACACGGCCAGAGCATGCTTTCTGAGACTCTGCATGGCAAAGCAGCTGTAAAGCAGTGCGATACTGACCAGATCCCCCAGCAGGGGATTGATCCGGGTCGCGACAGTCTGAACAGCAAGTACACAAACAACACTGGCCACAACAACCAGCACAACCGCTGCAATACCCGCCTGGCGCAGCGGCAAACGACTTTTCAGTGGCTCCTCAAGGCGTTGTGCCAACCAGCCAAGAGCACAGACCGGGTGGGGAAGCCAGCGTGGATCTCCAAGCAGCAGATCAAGGAGCAGAGCCAGAATGATTTGCAGCGACAATGGAATCATAGATTCAGGAGCCGGTAGATTCGATCCATGTCGATGTGACTGCGGACATGATCGGCCAACCTGTCGAGAGCCGGTTCCAGATCGTACACCGCCCTGACCTCTTTGATCGGCTGCCAGCCACGTCGTTCACGCAGGCGATCAAGGAACCATCTCCTGAACCCGTCAGCGTCGAAAACACCATGCAGATAGGTTCCCCAGATCCTCTCATTCTGACCATTGGCATGTCCCAGCACCACGCCGTCCTGACGTTCTACCAGCGGAGTTACAGCATTTCCCATGCTCACCCCATGGTGAATTTCATACCCGCGCAACTCCTGTCCGGAGAGCAGATGGCGTGCCAGGCAGCTGGTCGTCGTTTTCTGTGGCGCCAGTTCTGTCTCCAGGTCAAGCAGGCCAAGGCCCGGGCAGTCAAGTCCGGTCGATTCAATACCATGGGGATCGTGAATTCTCCTGCCCAACAGCTGGTAGCCCCCACAGACCCCGACGATCTCTATCGCTTGAAAAGCGGCCAGACGCTGAATCGCCACCGCCAGCCCGGTTTCATTCAGATAGGCAAGATCATTGATAACATTCTTGCTGCCCGGCAGAATGATGGCATCGGGGGTCCCTAGCTCAGCAACCGTAGTCACCTTGCGCAGATGAACATCATCTTCAATTCGTAAGGCATCAAAGTCAGTGAAGTTGGATATATGCGGCAGGTCGATCAGGGCGATGTCAAGAACCTCGCCTGCCGGCCTTGCCGTTTCGAGACGGCCATCCTTGTAGTCGACGGAATCCTCTTCCGGTAAGCCCAGCTTGGTCAGGTAGGGAATGACACCGAAGAACGGCTTGCCGCTGTGAGCCGTCGTTTTGACCAGAGCCTCATCAAGAAGCGTGGCATCACCGCGGAAACGGTTGATGACGAAACCGGCGACCAGTTTGCGTTCCCATTCGCTGAGCAGTTCCATCGAACCGACAAATGAGGCAAACACGCCGCCGCGATCGATATCCCCGACCAGAAGAACCTTGGCGTCGGCGTAACGCGCCATGTTCATATTGACGATATCGCGCTTTTTCAGGTTGATTTCAGCAGGGCTGCCGGCCCCTTCAAGAACCATGACCTGATGTTCAGAGGAAAGGCTGTCGTAACAATTCTTGACCTCGGCAAAGATCTGTTCACGACGTAGCGCATAGTCACGAAAATCCATGGTCTCGTAAACTTTTCCCTGGAGAATGACCTGGGAACCTGTCGCACTACTCGGCTTGAGGAGCACCGGATTCATCCGGACGTCAGGGTCGAGACGACTGGCCTGAGCCTGCAGAACCTGGGCACGCCCCATTTCTCCGCCAGCAAAGGTGACACAGGAGTTGAGCGACATGTTCTGAGCCTTGAAAGGCGCAACACTGACCCCGTCCTGTTGCAGAATCCGGCACAAAGCCGCAGTCAGAATACTTTTCCCTGCGTTCGATCCGGTGCCCTGAAACATCAGAGCCGGCTTTTTACGCACAATGCCATCAGGTTTCGGCAAACCAAAGAGCTGCTCGAAGGCCTGACACAACCGTTCATTCTCGACTTCTGTACGAACCGCAATTCGGATAAAACTGTCATCAAGCCCCTCAAAATTGCAGCAGCGCCTGATCATGATGCCCCGGTTAAGCATCTGCTGTGACAAAGACTCTCCTGTCAGGCCCGCTTTCTCCAGTTTCAAAAGCAGAAAATTTGCTTCACCGGGAAAAACTTTCAAACCGGCAATTGTGCTCAAACGCTGCATCAGTTGCTGGCGCAGCCTGGCAACCTCCGTTCTCGTCTGGACGAGAAAATCGCTATCCTCCATCGCTTTGATGCCAACAGCCTGAGACAGAGAATTAACGGTCCAGGGCGACAAAAAAGGTCTAAGAGCTTCTATTACCTGAGGTTCAGCAATCGCATAACCGAGACGCAGGCCGGGAATCCCCCAGGATTTGGTCATCGACTGGACGATAACAAGGTTCTTCGGCATCTTCTCACGCAAAGACAAATCAACCCACTGACAGAAATCGATAAAGGATTCATCAAGAACAAACCACACGTCAGTATGGCTGCTGATGAGCTCAAGAAGTGACTCAGGTGCCGTAACTTTCCCGGTCGGGTTGTTTGGCTGGCCAATAATGACCAGATCCCCAGCCTCAAGAACTGAATCAAGCCTGGCAAGATCAAGCGCAAACCCTGTTTCTTCGGATGACGGCAGCGGAACAATGTCCAGGCCTGCAAGTTCTGCAGCTTGCTGATAATCGACGTAGCTGGGAACCGGAATTACAGCGCGGCGGCAATCAAGCACAGCTGGCAACAGATTCAGAAGTTCGCTTGCACCATTGCCTGCAATAATCTTGTCTACAGGGAGTCCGTTCGCCCTGGCAATGGCCCGAACCAGGCTTGTGGCACCCGGCTCAGGGTAATGATAGATCATCTCGATCTGGGAACTGATCAGCGGACGTAACCACTCAGGAAAACCAAGAGGATTAATATTGGCAGAGAAATCGAGAAGCTCACCAACCTGGCAGCCAGCCTGCTGCGCTGCCGATAAGAGATTCCCACCGTGTCGTTCCATTACATACCCCCCAGGTGTTTCAGCATAATGACGAGGATCGCTGGAACAAGTTCAACAATTTCAGTTGTTGCTCCAAGAATATCTCCCGTATACCCACCGATTTTACGCAGATAATAACGTCCCAGCAGGAAAGAAACTGCAAGCACGGCAATGATTGTGATGACTCCCGTACCCAGACCGAACAGCAGCAGCGATAAAACGATCAACGCAAGCCAGGCGACAGTCATCCGTGAGGGGTCATTCTTGTCCTGGGCAAAAGCCCCGGTTCCGCCTTCGACCCTGCTATAGGTCAGACGCGCGCTGATAAAGGCGACAGCGCAACGGCCACAGACAGGCATCATGATCAGCGCCTGAAAACGAAGTGCACCTGGTAGCGAAATCAGCAAAACATATTTACCGAGCAGCAGCAGGACCAGGCTGATAACGCCCATCGGACCGGAACTGCTGTCTTTCATGATTTCAAGCATGCGCGCCCGGTCACGACCGCTGAAAAAAGCATCAGCGCTGTCTGCAAGTCCGTCGAGATGCAAGGCCCCAGTCAGAGCGACGATAAACACCAGGGTGAAAAAAGACGCGACAGAAACCGGCAGGACAAAACGCAGCAAATAATCGCAGCATGCAGCCAGTATCCCCAGGACCAGTCCTGCAACGGGATACCAGTTCGCACTCTTCTTGAAGCTGTCAATATCACCACACCAACTCTCAGGCACAGGCAGGATGGTCAGAAAGCGCAAAGCGGAGAATATTGGCTGAAAACTGCGGATCATCGGCATCCCTACCTAAGCTTTAGATACAGCAGCTTCTTCAAAAGTTGCCATTTCTGTCAGTATGGCAACGGCACCCTCGACAAGGTTCATGGCAACCGCAGCCCCCGTCCCCTCTCCAAGGCGGAAATTGAGGTCGAGCAAGGGTTCCTTGCCAAGCGCCTGAAGTGCTGCGGCCTGCCCTTTTTCAACGCTGCGATGAGCACTGAACATGTACTGACAGGCGGTCGGACAGATTTTTCCGGCGATCAACGCACCAGCAGTCGAGATAAAGCCATCAACAATAACCGGTTTCTTCTTCAGAGCGGCGCCAAGAATCAATCCGGCGATACCGGCAATCTCAAAGCCGCCGACCTTGGCCAGCACATCGATCGGATCGTTCGGGTCCGAATTATTCAGCTTGATGCCCTTTTCAATGACCTGGATTTTATGTTTCATCTGCTCATCATCCAGACCGGTTCCACGACCAACGGCATCAGCCACCGAAATGTTACAGAGCGTGGAAACGATGGCGCTGCTTGGAGAGGTATTTCCGATTCCCAGCTCGCCGGTACCAAAAACGTCGGTGGCATCGGCCAGTTCAAGGGCAACTTCTATTCCGGCTTCGAGGGCCTGTATGGCCTGCTCACGGGTCATCGCCGGACCTTCAGCAAAATTGTTCGTTCCCCGGGCCACTTTGCGATCAACGATGGCAGCGGCTGTCTTTTCATCAAGATCACCGGCGATCCCCATATCAACAAGAACAACCTCGGCACCGGCCTGACGGGCCAGCACGCTGACACCGGCAACACCGGCGATAAAACCCTGAGCCATCTGAACGGTGACTTCCTGAGGAAACAGACTGACTCCGCTTTTAGCAATACCGTGATCTCCCGCCATGGCGACAATCTTCTTGCGGGCAACCGGTGGCTTCATCGAGCCGGTCATGCCGGCCAGATCGAGTGCCATATCCATGAGCCTGCCAAGTGCCCAATGCGGCATAATCAACTGGTCAAGACGAGCCTTGGCCTGACTACGAGCCTCTTCATTTTGCGGTAAGATTTGTTCAACTGTCTTTTGAAGTAACGACATACAACCCCTTGCTTTCTCGTTGTTTAAAACTCTATTTCAGCTTGAGCGGCAGGCCGGAAACAACGAAGATGGCTTCATCTGCAGCACGAGCAAACTTCTGATTACAACGTCCTATCAAATCACGGTAACGGCGTGCCAGTGCGCTTTCCGGAACAAGTCCCATCCCGACTTCATTGCTGACCAGAATGATCTTGCCGCTATGCTTACGACACTCAGCTATTACCTTGTCACACTCCTCAGCCACCCCTGTTTCCGTCAGTTCAGAGCCCTGCTGCTCCGCCCGATACTGGAGATTATTCACCCACAGTGTGAGACAATCGATCAGAACAACATCAAAGTCACAAACCGTACTGACAGCATGGGCAAGATCATAAGGTTCCTCAACTGTTGACCAGTTTGCGCCTTTACGATCCTGCTGATGCTTCAGGATCCTCTGATCCATTTCTCCATCTATACGTGGACAGGTCGCCACATAAACCCTGGAGCCCTCGCTTGATTCCGCCAGTTCCTGGGCAAAGGAACTTTTACCACTGCGACAACCACCACTGACATAAATCATCAAGTCCTCCGGAAGGCGCAATCAAAGACACCTAAAATAAAAAAATCCTGCGCCCTTAGAGGCGACAGGATTCCGTTTTTAACCCAGCTGCTCTTATGTCTGAATGTGACCTTAATCTCGATCCGCGAAGTATCGATCACAATGAATTGAACGGTGAGTGTCTGACTTCCAGTGACCTGGTTACAGTGGCGGGACCGTGGCGGATTCTCACCGCCTTCCTCACACAGCCAATCGCTAAAGCTTATGGTATGCTGTTAAAACTGGCAACACCTGAATGAAATTAAGCAAACTTTAGATCAAAAGTAAATAGAAAATTTACTATAGACATCTATAAGACTTTTAGATATTGTTTCTCCGTTTGAAAAAGTGTAGCTTAACGAAGCCGTACAGTTCCGTCTGGATTCAAAGGGAACCTTGTGAAAGTCAAGGGCGGACCCACCACTGTAGCTGAAGATAAGCAATAGATCCGGTATCTTATCTTCAGAAGCCAGGAACCTGCTGTACTGCTTAACTTTCTCTCGCAGGGGATTTATGCAGCGAAAGCTAGGTTCAGAAAACTCCGAAATACGACATTCTGCAACCTACCATACGAGCCTGACCCTGCCTTTATTAAGGCGAAGAAATGAACAACAAATCACTGCCCGTCCTTTTGACGAACCCCAATGTACTGATCATTGGCGGATCAAAGACAGCACTACTCAAAGCACAGGCTCTACAGAAAAATTCTCTGAAAATCAATATCGTTGCACCTGACGTTTGTGACGAACTGCGCTCAATTGCCACCAGAATTGACGAACGGAATTTCACGACAGAGGATCTACAAAACGTGGACCTGGTCATTGATGCAACCGGAAACAATCATGTCCTGCAACAACTCTTGGGCGCAAAACAAGACCACCAGTTCCTGCTTAACTGCTGCTCAAACAGACAGGCTAGCGATTTCTATCTTTGTGCACAAACCAATGTAGGCGATCTGAAGATTTCAATTTCAACATGCGGCAGTAGTCCAACCATCAGCAGACTGGTACGAGATAAAATCGCCAGATTCATCCCTGCCGAGATCGAATTTCTGACCGACGAGAAAAACGCTGATCGCCTGGACGGACGCATCGATGTGCAGGAAACAGAACAGGAATGCCAAAAAGCCTTCCCGCAGGTCTACCTGATCGGTTGTGGCCCCGGAGATCCTGACCTGCTCACCCTGAAAGCCTACAAGCTGATCAAACAGGTTGATATTGTTCTGTACGATCACTTGCTGACCGATGAAATCCTGGAGCTGATCCCTGAATCAACGGAAAAGATACCCGTCGGCAAACAAAAAGGTTGCCATAGTTACAAACAGGACGACATCAACGAACTCCTCTATCAGAAAGTCTTGCAGGGCCATACAATCGGCCGCCTCAAGTGCGGCGACCCCTACATCTTTGGCCGCGGTTCGGAAGAAGCGGAATATCTCACTCAACGTGATATTCGTGTCGAGGTTGTCAGTGGTATCAGCTCGGCAATCGCCGGCCCGGCCTGTGCCGGAATCCCTGCAACGGCACGCGGCTATGCAACTCACCTGTCTATCGTCTCAGCCCACCTGGCAGGCAATCACTTTAACGAGGAATGGTTCCCCCTGCTCAAGATCCAAAACCACACGACAGTCGTGCTTATGGGGCTGAGCTTTGCCCGTGAGATCAGCATTGCAGCCCTGAAATCCGGCATATCACCAACGCTACCGGTAGCAATTGTCTCGAACGCGTCGCGACCAGATCAAAAAGTCATAGTGACCGATCTGCTCAATCTGCCAATCGCAGCTGAAAATGCCGAGCGCCCGGCGATATTGATCTTTGGTAACGTTGTCAATCTTCACCAGATCCTATCGGCCTCCGGTCAAACAACCTACCGGCAGGCACTATGACCTGCTAACAACCATCAAGGAGATGTGGTTGCAATATCTACAACCACATCTCCTCATACGAAACAACCTTGCCTAAACTCCAAAATGTGGATAGTATTTGTTAACACTAGCTTAATTATATGATCTAGTGTTAACATGTATGACACACTAAACTTTACGGAAGAATTTAAATGGCAATAAAAAGAAGGATGAACGGCGAGGAGAGAAAGCAGGCCATCAAAGAGGCAGCCCGCCGTGAATTTTCCATGAAAGGCTACTATGGCGCTTCGATGCGCGATATTGCCCGCGCGGCTCAGATTTCAGAATCTCTGATCTACCAGCATTTCACCAATAAGGAAGAACTCTACAAGGAAGCATATTTTTATCTGGACGACCAGGTTGATGCTCTCTGTGAATTCCTCGGCAGCCTTGAACCATCGACCGAAACCCTGGTTAAAATCATCTACTCGTTGTCTTTAATGATCCTGACAGAAGTTCCAGGTCATTCAGATGATCAGAAGATCTTCGAGAGGCTGCTCACCTACAGTCTTCTTGAAAATGCAGATTTTGCCCAGGCAACCTTCCATAAATATGAAACCGACCTGCTGCCGATATGGAATGCCTGCTACGAAAAAGCCTATGAAGCTGGTGACCTGCATGAACAACTGGTCTTCCCAGGCAATAAACTCTGGTTCACCCACCATCTGGCAATGGCCATCCGCATTCTGCACATGGCCGGAGTCAAGCTGTTCAATTACGCCGGAGATGAGAGTTCCCTGATCGATTCGATGGTGACCTATGTACTTCGTGGCACCGGACTAACCGATGAAGCTGTCAAGAAGTATGCTCACTCAGAAGCCCTCAACAACCTACTGAACGAAATCTTTGGCCCCAAAGAGCCGACTGAAAAAAATATACGCTTCCTGCGCTATTAATTCTCCGGCAGCTTCATATAGTTTTATGCCCAAAAGCCGCAAGACAAACTACGAAGTCTTACGGCTTTTTGTTATTCCTTTCATACCCTGCAGAGACTCATCACAGCCCCTCATCCATAAACTTCGCCAATCTCCTGAAGCACTCCAAGTCTTGAAGTATACTTGTATCAAAATCTGCATGAGTCTCTAATTTTTCCAAACCAGACCCACCACACCACACAACGACTCCTGACGCATAAGATCATTTTCACTACCCATATTGCGAAATTATACGCACCCATTTCCCTACTTCTTTTATCGGCTAAGTCACATTAAATCAATACGATATCCTTCAAAATTTTTTTCTTGATTTTTAAAATGAACACATGTTTACTTTGCTGAACGTTCACTCAGTTAAGAGAACGTTCGCTTATGTCGCACAACGTTTACTTAAGACTTGTGTTCGCTACCCGGATACGATTGAATTTCGTTTTCGTCACTTACCCCTGGAATGAACGGCCATGGAATATGGCTGAAAGAAAGGAGAAACGATGGACAAGCAAACCCTGATTGATGCAATTGCCGACCTGGATGATGAGGTCGCAATCGAACAAGTCAAAAGCATGATCGAAGCTGGCGTCTCTGGAGTTGAAATTCTCGAGTACTGCCAGGCTGCGATGGAAGAAGTCGGTAATCGCTATACCCGCGAGGAATACTATGTATCCGACCTTATGATGTCCGGTGAAATCTTCACCGACATCTGCGCCATCCTGGAAGAAGCATTTCCGGCGGCCGAAGGTTCTACCAAGGCAGGAACCATTGTCATGGGCACCGTCAAAGGCGATATCCACGATATCGGCAAAGATATCGTTGTCAATATGCTCAGAGCTGCAAACTTTGAAGTCATCGATCTTGGCGTCGATGTTCCACCACAGAAGTTTATCGATGCTGTCAGGGAATCTGGTGCCACGATCGTTGGCATGTCAGGTCTGCTCACCCTCGCCTTCGACTCCATGAAAGAAACAATTGAGCTCCTGAAGCAGGAAGGTCTGCGTGAAAGTGTCAAGGTCATGATCGGAGGAGGTCCGGTCGATGCCAATGTCTGCAATCTGGTTGGTGCTGACGACTGGTCGACCAACGCACAGAAGCCTGTTGAATTTGCCAAGAAATGGGCTGCTTAAGCGCCTGTCACCGAGGAGGTCCAAATGTCTAAAAACAAAGAACAGCTTTATGCTGAACGCGCTCAGCGCATTCAACAGGCCATCAAATTTGAAAAGAATGATCGTGTCCCCTTCCTGTTTTCCGGTCCAGGCTATGCTCCGAAATCTCAGGGGCTGTCCCAGGCCCAATTCTGCTGCAACCCGGATGCAGCCCTGAAGGCATCGCTTGATGCGATGGATGCACTCAATGCTGTAGCAGAGGTCGATGGCATCAACACGACCCAGGCTGGCTGCTTCCCCTGCCTGCTCACCGAGCAGTTCTGGAGCAAGGTATCGGTTCCAGGCTATGAGCTGCCGGAAGATGAGCTCTATCAGGTCAAAGAAGAAGAAATCATGAAGGTCGAAGATTATGATTTCATCATCGAAAACGGCTGGGAGGCCTTTGTTGAGAAAATCCGTCCACAGATTCACAACCAGGAGCTCTGGACCATTCACCAGGAATGGATGCAGAAAAACGTACCGACCCTCAAGCAGCGCTATCAGGAACGCGGTTACTACGCGGTCTGCTGTGCCGTCACCGAACATCCCTTCGAAGCGGTCTCAGGTGGTCGCTCAATGAGCAAATTTTTCCGCGACTGCTACAAGATGCCGGAAAAAGTCAAAAAAGTTCTTGAGATGGGCATGGACTACTGGGTCAACATCGGCACCCAGATCCCTGAAATCACCGGTATCCCGGGTGTCTGGGCCGGTGGATGGCGCATTGCCCCATCGTTCTGCAATCCCAAACTGTTCAACGAGTTCGCCTGGCCTCTTTACAAGCAACTGATCGAGCGGGTTTCAGCTGCCGGAGTCACCTGCGTGCTTCACGTTGACGCCAACTGGGATCGTGAAATTCATCGTTTCCTCGAATTCCCGAAACACAGCTGTATCGTTTCAACCGATGGTCAGACCGACATCCGCAAGGCCCGCGAAAAAATTGGCGATCATCTTGCCTTCATGGGCGATGTCCCGGCCTCAGTTCTCGCCATGGGCACTCCGCAAGACGTCCGCAACTATGTCAAAAACCTGATCAACGATCTGGGCAAAGACGGTCTGATCATGAATACCGGCTGCGATATGCCATTTAACACGCCAAAAGCGAATGCTGAAGCATACGTCCTGGCAACGCACGAATTCGGGTCCTGACCCGCTTTTATTGACATGAGCCCATTCCCCGCTTACGGGGAATGGGCATGCAAAACACATGGCACGAAAAGGACTTCAATAATGAACGTTTCAGAATTCACACAACAGATTCTCAACAACCCCAAAGTTCAAGCCTTGCCGGTTATGACCTACCCGGGCCTCGATCTGACCGGGATCAAACTGCATGACGTCGTGACCAAGGCTGAGCCCCAGGCAGAAATGATTTCAGCGCTGGCTAAAAAATACAAGGCCCTCGGCTCGGTCACCCTGATGGATCTGTCAGTTGAAGCCGAAGCTTTTGGCGCCAAGATCATCTTCCCGGAAGACGAGATCCCTGCGGCAATTGGCGCCCTGGTCACCGACCTTGAATCAGCAGAAGCCCTCTGCGTTCCCAAAGTCGTAGGAACCCGGTGTGCAGAATATGTCAAAGGGATGCAACTGGCCAAAGAGGCGGTTCCAGATCGTCCCGTTTTTGGCGGCTGTATCGGTTCTTTCTCACTGGCCGGGCGCCTGCTCGACATCAACAAGGCCCTGATGGCGACGCGGCGGCGCCCTGAGGTTGTCCATGCCGTACTTAAAAAAGCCAATGAATTCCTGAAAGTCTACATAGGGGCGATCAAGGAAACGGGGATAGCCGGTGTCGTCATGGCCGAACCGTTGGCCGGGTTGCTCTCACCAGCCAGCATCGAAGAATTTTCAACACCTTACGTCACCGAGCTGGTTGAAGAATTCCAGGATGAAAATTTCGGCATCATCCTTCACAACTGCGGAAACACCGTCAAGCAGATCGAATCGATGCTGAAAACCGGCGCCTTTATGCTGCATATCGGCAACATCGTCAAAATGACCGATATCATGCCCCAGGTTCCAAAGCATATCCTGGTTGCCGGCAACATCGACCCTGCCGGCCTGTTTAATGTCGGAACTCCGGATATGGTTGGTGAAGCAACGGCTAAACTGCTCGATGAAATGAAGGATTACCCAAACTTCATTCTGTCATCCGGCTGCGACATTCCACCGAAATCTCCCATTGAGAACATCGATCGTTTTTTTGCTGAGCTGGATAAATTCAACGCGGATCGGTAAATGAGCGACAAAGAACTCATAACCTTCTTACCGTCCGGGATCAGTGTAGAAACCGATCCCGGTCGCACACTGATGGCCCTGGCCAGAGACAACGGACTGTGGCTTGAGTCAGCCTGTGGCGGATCAGGACGCTGTCGATCCTGTCTGGTCAAGGTCTGCGGTGATGACGCACCTGAGCCATCCGCCAGTGAAAAGCGCGACTTAAGCGAAGAAGAACTGCAGCAGGGCTGGAGAAGATCTTGCTCAACGATAATGACCCGCGCCTGCACCGTGCTACTGCCATGCCACAACCAAAACCCGGAAAAGAGCCATCAGGAGCAGTCGCCCTCAGACCTGACCGCCATCATGGACCAACTAGTCTCATGGGACCAGCAGCTGCAAGGCTGGGTGGATGTCAGTGGCCGGGTCT
Source organism: Geopsychrobacteraceae bacterium (assembly GCA_963676795.2). Taxonomy (GTDB): domain Bacteria; phylum Desulfobacterota; class Desulfuromonadia; order Desulfuromonadales; family Geopsychrobacteraceae. The sequence goes on from CAXXTB010000002.1 coordinate 1,700,258, forward strand.
ATTCGAATAAAAAGTCAGCACCGCTAGGAATCGCCCTTGATCTGGGAACGACCAATCTGTCGATGATGTTGATAGACCTTGCCACAGGCATGATCATCGGCAAGTCAGGGCTAACCAACCCGCAGGTCTATTACGGCGCCGATGTCATCAGCCGTATGGACTTTGCCAAGAGTCATGAGGATGGCATCTTTCAGCTACAGGATGCCGTAGTCAGTGCAATCGACAAAATGGCCAGAGCTCTGGCTGGTGATCGCCAGGAGGATATCTGCGCCATTGCCGTGGCTGGCAATACGGTCATGCACCATCTGCTTCATGGTTTGTCGATCGAAAAACTCGCCTGCGCTCCCTACACTCCCGAGGTGACTCGCTCACTGGAAATTCCGGCAGAAAAGCTCGGGCTTCATTTTGCTCCTGACGCAACTATCTACACACCGCCAAATGTCGCCGGCTTTGTCGGTGGCGATCACATAGCGGCCCTGTGCGATGTCATGTCAAAGACCCGCGAATCTTGCTGGGCGATGATCGACATCGGCACCAACAGTGAAATCGCCCTTTATCTCGATGGCAAGATTTACAGTGCGTCCTGCGCCTCTGGTCCAGCTCTCGAAGGGGGCCATATCAGCTGCGGCATGCGGGCGAAGGCTGGAGCCATTGAGCATGTCCTGCTGCAGGATGAATCCCTGTCACTGTCAACAATCGATGACCAGCGGCCTATTGGCCTGTGCGGTTCAGGGATCATCTCGATAACAGCCAATCTCAGTCGCAACGGTCTGATTGACAAAAGAGGCCGGCTGCAACTGAAATCAGCCCATATTCGTGAAACGGCAAGCAGTCGCGAATTTGTCCTCTATGACCAGCAACAAGAATCCCTGCCCGTGGTGTTCTCTCAGCGAGATGTCAGAGCTGTGCAACTGGCGAAAGGAGCCATTATGACAGGACTGAGTCTACTGCTGGAGAAAGCCGGAATTGAAACTGGACAACTCGATGCACTCTATATCGCCGGAACATTTGGCGTATTTATCGATCTGGACGAAGCGATAGACATCGGCATGCTGCCCGACATGGAACACTCAAAGATTCACCAGATAGGCAACGCAGCGCAGCACGGTATTGCCCGCCTGCTTACCAGCCACCTCCTGCGTAAAGGCTTCGAAACCCTGTCGCAGAACATTGAATATGTCGAACTGGCCTCACAGCCCGGATTTCAGAAAACCTTTATTCGCTGCAATCAATTTCAACCAGGTGCGCAATGAACAACAGATCATCAAACATCATTGCCAGCATGGTACTGGAGCATTTTTTCGGCGTCATGATGCCAGAACGCATGAAACGCAACATGGTGGTAACTGAACCCGCAGAACCGATTTCACTGAAACGAATCTTAGCAACTCAGAAAGGGACAGGGCTTAACTGATGTCATACTTCAGCGACAAAATTCCGGTCACAATTATTACCGGCTTTCTTGGCAGTGGCAAAACGACACTGCTGAACAAACTCCTGAAAACCGGCCAGATGGAAAATTGTCTGGTGCTCATCAACGAATATGGTGACGTGGCCATTGATCATCTCATCACCCAACAGTTAACTGATGATGTCGTGCTCCTGGAGTCAGGCTGCGTCTGCTGCACCTTAAGAGGAGAATTTCAGGTTACGCTCCTGGACCTTTATGCCCAACGCGATGCAGAGGTGATACCTCCATTCGATCATATCATTATTGAGACAACTGGCCTGGCTGATCCTGCACCTATCGCTCAGATTCTAATGACCGACAAACTGGTCATGGAGGAATTCTACCTGAACGGAGTGATCTGCCTGGTCGATTCTGTTCTTGGCCAGAAAACCAGCGACAGCAATGCTATCTGGCAAAAGCAGGTCCTGTTGGCAGACCTGCTGGTCCTCACCAAACAGGATCTGACTGATGACAAAAGCTCAGCAGTACTCAAATCTCAGCTCAAAAAACTAAATTCCCACGCCAGACAATTACAGGCAGCTCAAATTTGTGGCCCAGAAGATCTTTATATCGCTTCCGAGCACCCCTCAACCTCACGCCAGCTGAGCCTGGGCTTTACAGATCTCCAGGGCCACAACCAGGATTTTGATAAAGCACGATGCACCGAGATTGAGCAGCCTGAAGACGACTACCACTGCTCCCATGAACACCACCACGACTGTGACTGTCACCATAATCACGTACAGACCGGACACGACGCCGATATCAGCAGTCTGACAATTTACCCAGAGCAGGTAAATAGCGTCGAATCGCTGCTCGAAACCCTTGAAGACCTGGTCTTCGACACCGGGGACAACATCCTTCGAATCAAAGGGATTGTCAGAATTGAAGACAATCCCAACCCTGTACTCGTTCACGGCGTTCAGAACATTTTTCATCCATTCGTAGAACTTGACGAATGGCCGGATAACGACCAGACGAACAGGCTCGTATTCATCGGCCACAACCTGGACAGACAAATTATAGAAAAGAGCCTGTCGGTGTTCTCTTCAGCAGGGATCCATTTGGCCTGAATTTAAAATGAACGTTTACTTAAATGACTAAGTGTTCACTCTTATCGACAAAAGACTGAAAGGAGGAAACAGAGCTCAACAATCGGCATTTCTGTTCTGCCACGACATTTCAACGCATTATTTTTATTCAACTAACAGATTTTGTTTAGAAAAGGAGAACCATTATGGCTGGTGGCGTCGCCGCAGTTAAAAAGGACAATTCATCTTTACCGACACAGAAGTGGGACACAAAATACGAGTGGAAGGCCATTCTACTCTTAGCGCTGGCATTCGGATTCGTCGGTGTAGACCGCTTCATGATCATGCCGATCTTCCCGCTCATGGCGGAAGAACTCGGCCTTGATTATGGGGCTATCGGCATCATTGGCGGTGCACTCTCTTTAGCATGGGGCCTGTCTTCGTTCTTTACCGGTGGCTTGGCTGACAAAGTCGGCCGTAAAAAAGTCATTATCCCTTCAATCATTGTTTTCAGTCTTCTGGCCGGTGTCAGTGGCCTGGCCCACAGCATGATCAGCCTGGTCATGATCCGTGCTTTGATCGGTGTTTCCGAAGGCGCATTTACTCCGGCGGGGATCATTGCAACTGTTGAAGCCTCTAAACCTTCCCGCCAGGGTCTCAACATCGGCTTGCAGCAGATGGCTATGCCACTTCTGGGGATGGGACTGGCTCCAATCTTTGTCGGCTGGCTGTTGAGCATGGGCCTGCACTGGCGCTGGGCTTTTGCTCTGGTTACCATCCCGGGCATTATCGTCGCCCTGTTCATGGCCAAGGTCCTGCGTGACGTTAAACCTCAGGAATTGGCAGCACATACAGCTGACCACGACGTCAAAAAACACAAGTTTACCGATGTCTTCAAATACAAAAATGTTCCGCTGAATATTCTGATCGTCATGGGCTGGCTTGCCTGTGAAATCACCCTGGCAATCCTGCTGCCAAGCTACCTGATCGATGTTCTCGGTCTGACCAAAGGTCAGATGATTTTTGTCCTCACAGCATTCGGTTTTGGCGCAGCCCTGGGTACCGTTGTTCTGCCTGGTGTATCCGACTTTATCGGCCGCAAAAAAATGGCACTTATTGGCGGCGTATTACTGTTGGTCTTCACCTACCTGTTGAAAACAGCCGGCCCTAACCCGGGTGCCCTCTTCGGAATCCTGTTCATGCTGACCTTCTTCAGCCAGGGACTGATCGGCCTGACTGTTGGTCCAATGGCAGCCGAGTCTGTACCACCAACCCTGATGGCTTCTTCTACCGGTGTCACCATCGGTATCGGTGAGATCTTCGGCGGCGGTTGTATCCCGATCATCGGCGGTTTCGTTGCCAAGAGCTTCGGCCTGCCAAGCATTTTCATCATCTGCCTGATTGGACCGGTAGTCGGCATTGTTCTTTCCTTGCTTGTCAAGGAGACTGCTCCAAGGATCTTGGCAAAAAAAGGCGCTTAAGCTGCCCTTAAGGCCCATCAAGGCGAGACAACTTAGCTGTCTCGCCTTACCTTACTCTGTCAGCATTTCATCTGCGAAGCCTTGGAAACAGTCGATGAAATACGATGGCAGATGAGACATTAGACAAGCGACAGGATGAATCATGTTTGGTACCGAAACGGTAATGCCGTTGAAAGAGATCAGTGAAAGCGGACAGGAAAAATTCAATGCTATTGAAAAGGTTCTTGCCATCCTGTCGTATTTCGCAAAAAACAACAAACCGATCGGCACAAGTTGAGGTCGGTCCGCAATAGTGGACACCATGTTATAGTCAGGCAGCCCCTTGCTGCCTGATGAATTTCTTCCAGTATGCCGCCGGGGAGAGATTGCCCAAGCTGGCATGTCGTCTCTGCCGATTGTAGAACATCTCGATATACTCTCTGATCTCAATGACAGCTTGCTGCCGGGTGCGATACTTCCGGTGGTGGACCAGTTCCCGTTTGAGCGTGCCGAAGAAGCTCTCCATCGAGGCGTTGTCCCAGCAGTTCCCCTTGCGGCTCATCGACGGCTTCATCTCGAATTGCTTCATCAGCTTCTGGTAGCGGCGCGAGCAATACTGGCTGCCGCGATCCGAATGGTGGATCAACCCTTTCGGTGGCCGCCGGGCAGCAACGGCGCGGAAGAGGGCGCGGCCAACCAGGTCTTGCGTCATCCTATGGCTCATGGCGTAGCCGACGATTTCCCGGTTCCAGAGGTCCTTGATCGCCGCCAGGTAAAGCCAGCCTTCTTCGGTGGCGACATAGGTGATATCCGCCACCCAGGCCTTGTTCGGCCCTGATACTGCGAAATCCTGGTTCAGCAGATTCGGAGCAACCGGCAGCTTGTGGTTCGAGTCGGTGGTTGACTTGTACTTCTTAACCTGCTTGCATCGCAGGTCCATTTGGCGGCGCAGGCGCTTGATCCGGTTCAGCCCGACCTCGACCTTCTCGACGTCAAGCAGTTCATCCTGAATCTTCTCCGGCCCGTAGGCGCCTCGGCCCCGCTCATGGGCCGCCTTGATCGCCACTTTGAGTCGTTCGTCCTCCTGCTTGCGGGCTGACGGCTTGCGATTCTTCCAGGCATAGTAGCCGCTTTTCGATACGCCGAGTGTCCGGCACATCGGATCGACGGAGAAACCCTGCTCCTTGCGCAGCTCGTCGATCATCGCGTACCTCCCCACGGCTCCTTTGCAAGGTACGCCATAGCCTTTTTTAGGATTTCCTTCTCCAGCCGGGCTTCGGCCAGCTCTTTCCGCAACCGGGAGACCTCGGCCTCCAACTCAGATACGTTATGGCTGCCGTGGGCCTTTAGGCCGGTGGTGCCATGCTTCTTGATCCAGTTGCGCAGCGTCTGCTGCGATACGCTCAAACGCCGCCCAACTTCGGCAACCGTCAAGCCGCCATCGATGACTAGGCTGACGGCCTCCTCCTTGAATTCCAATGTGAAAAACTGCCTCGGTATGCGTTCCAATAGACACCTCCTTGAGCCTCGCAGGCTATCAGATTGGTGTCCACTTTTTCCAGCCTACCTCAAGTGAATTGGCCTGCAATCTCAATTTCAACAAAGCAACGATAAGCAGAATACTGACGACCCTGCGAAGAGAAAGCTATCTCAATCAGGATCCGCTGACCAAACAGTATCAACTGGGACCGATGATTTCTGTCTTAAGTCAGACAATCACCAAGAACCTCAATGATCAAACAGCAATCATAGCCCATACCTTCTGTGACAGGTTGCGCGACGAACTTTCTGAGACGGTCCATTTTGAGACATTATCCGGAAACCACTTCTTTCTGGCTTATGCTTCACGCTGCAGAAATTCAATTTCCGTTTCCATTGCAACCGGCGAGAGGGTTTACCCGCAGATTCATGCCGGAGCCAAGTGCATAGCAGCTTATACACATCCGCGACTGGTCAATCATTGGTTCAAAGTTGCACCGTCCGCCAGATATGCTCACATTCGCTACAATCTCAGTGATCTTAAAAAAGAATATGACGAAATCATCTGTAACGGCTTCGCTATAGACGATGGTCATCATGACAAAAACCTGTTCTCTATCGCAGCTCCTGTCTTCGACAACAATGGCCGCGCTATTGCCAGTGTCGTAGTCGTTGCACCTTATATCAGAAAACACCGCCTCCAGAATCTGGCGACAGTACACAAAATAAAATCTGCAGCGAAACAGATATCAGAAAAGCTTCTCTGTCCGCATCCCTACGAAGAAATCTGCCACATGTATCAAAATGATCCTGAATCTCTACAGGCATAGTCCAACATCAGCCTAAAGAGAACATTTTCATTTCATTGAACATATATCAACAGTCGATCCAGACACTTTGCCATGATTGGGAGGAGGTAAATATGCGACCAAAGGTGCTCTTTTTCTTTATCACACTACTGTCTCTAACGTTTTCTACTAATTATGTTTCAGCAGCCCCTATCGAGCTAAGCTATGTTGCGCACCATGTGGAATCTGATGTTCACTGCAAATTGATCAAAGAATGGATAAACAAAGTTGAAACGCTGACCAACAATGAAGTCAAGATTAGTTTTTATCCAGGGGAATCAAAAGTCAGTGGCCCACAGACATATAATGCTGTCCAGCATGGATATGTTGATATCGGGTTTTCTGTCATAGAATATACCCGCGGTCGCTTCCCGTTGATGGAGTTCATCGACCTGCCCTTAGGATTTGAAAATGGCCAAATCAACACGGCAATCATCAATGAAGTCTATGAAAAATTTTACCCAGAAGAATTCAATAAAATCAAAGTCCTGTACCTTATGGCAACGGGGCCGCATTATCTGCACAGCATGATCAAACCAGACCAATTCGCCTTGGATCTGCATGACATGAAGGTTCATTACAGTGGTTATGCCGACCAGATAGTCACATCTCTGGGAGGAATCCCTGTGTCACTCCCCATGGGAAAACTCTATAACGCTTTGCTTGAAAATAATGTCGTCGCTGGTTACTGGGATTTTGCCGCCGGGCAGAACTGGAAGTTCGCTGAAATAGCCAAATACGATATCATCTGCCCACAGCTCGCACAATCGGCCGGCCTCTATGTCATCATGAACAAGAACAGCTGGAACAGACTCAGTCCGGACATTCAGAAGATATTCGACCAGCTCAGCACAGAATGGGCCATTCAGCATGGACAGGCATGGGATTCAGCTGCGCTTCAAGGTCTCGCTTACAGCAAAACCCTCGGAAATACCCTTATCTCAGTTCCCGACAAGGAAATACCCTTCCTCACAAAAGCCCTGCAACCTGTCGTTCAGAATTACATAGACAGAACCTTATGCATGGGCCTGCCGGGTCAGGAGGTTGTCAATTACGTCAACAAACGTCTTGAGGATTATCAAAAAGGTGTTTTCAAAAGCCGCTATATAAAAGAGTGAGAGTTGGTGCTCCTGCCACAGCAGATCGCTATCGTCAAACGACAAAAAAACAGAGGATGATTAGAGACACACTGCTATCGATCTGAATGAAAAAAGGTTATCCGTCAGACAGGATCAGCCATAGAGCTGCCCTTATGCTCACCCTGACTCTTGAAAAGAATATCGATTTATCGAAAATTTAGAGTTGCATGAAGTCTTATATAAGACTAAAGTGCACGAGATAATACAGCAAGCCATCATAAATCGCCATGACAAGCTTGCTGCTGACGCTGCCACAGGTAAAAAAGCATGTAATCAAATATGCCTATTAAGTTTGAAGGGATAATTGAGTATGAAGACGTTAGAAATTGAATGTAGCAAGCCAAACTCCCAGGTCTATCTGATCGGCTGCGGCCCGGGAGATCCGGATCTGCTGACACTGAAAGCCTACAAACTGATCAAGCAGGTCGATGTCGTTCTTTATGACCACCTGTTGACAGATGAAATCCTGGCCCTGATTCCGGATACGACCGAAAAGATCGCTGTCGGCAAACAGAAGGGCTGCCACAGCTACAAGCAGGAAGAGATCAACGAACTGCTCTATCAGAAAGCTCTTCAGGGACATTCGATCGGCAGGCTTAAATGCGGCGACCCCTACATCTTTGGTCGTGGCTCGGAAGAAGCGGAATATCTCATTCAAAGAGACATTCAGGTTGAGGTCATCAGTGGCATCAGCTCAGCAATCGCCGGACCGGCCTGTGCACATATCCCGGCAACAGCCAGGGGCTATGCGACCCACCTGTCCATTGTCTCAGCTCATTTGGCCGGCAACCACTTCAACAACGAATGGTTTCCTCTGCTCAAGATCCCCAATCACACAACGGTTGTACTTATGGGCGTGAGCTTTGCGGAGCAAATCAGTGAAAAGGCCCTCGAGATCGGCATTGCCGAAACCCTGCCGGTCGCCATTATTTCCAATGCATCCAGAGAGAATCAGCGGGTCATAATCACAGACCTCAAAAACCTGCCGAATGCGGCAGAAAATGCTGAACGACCTGCAATTCTCGTTTTTGGTGATGTAGTTAATCTTCATCCGGTACTCTCGGTTTCTGGTCAGCATAGCTATAAAGCTGCCCAGTAATGTTTCCATAAATGAAACAAAAACATCTTCACTGTTGCAAAAAGTCCTATACAGGTCTACAGTAAGCACACTAACTACCCTGTTCACATTTCAATCCATTAGTGAATTTTGGGGAAGGCTAGAGATGGTCAACAAGAAAACGACAAAAATAATAACCTGCAAGGCTCTCGAAAACCTCTACAAAGCACATGCAAGCGCTGAAACTGAGATAGAAGCCTATGACATAAGCCTGCATGTCAAACCCGATCGTCTACGGATAGAGCTACAGCGGGCGATAGACAAAGCAGATGGCAGATACGACGATATCTATCTAGGCTACGCCATATGCGCCCAGACCGTGGTTGGCCTCAAGGCAAAGCAGTCACGCATCATCCTCTTCACAACAGATGACTGCATTGGCATTTTCATGGGCGATCGGGACAAACAGCGCCAATATGCCACCTGTCACCCGGGCAGCTACTTTCTCTCCAAGGGATTCATCGGGGATGGCAACGGCACTATTTTCGATGAATATGCCGAAATGGTCGTTAAATATGGCCAGCAACGTGCGGATCGCCTCATGAAAAAAATGCTCGCTCACTACAATAGGCTTGTCTATATAGCCCTGCCCGATGATGACAATGTCGAATCAGACCGGAGCTACGCAAAAGCCAAGGCTGACCAGTTCAATCTTGAATATCTTGAAATCGAAGGGACCGACCAATTAGTCCGAATGATGTTGGCCGGTAACTTTGATGCAAATATTGCCGTTTTTGACCCGGGAGAAGCTGTCTCCTTTGAGCGTATGATGAAAATACAAACTGATGGTGCTGTGTAAATACAGCTGCAGGTTTATGAATTTATGGTCCTAAAAATCGCCCTTTCCTCAAGGTCATGATTTACAAAATCTAGCGGTTTTTAGGACCATAAAGAACTTTTGCACATAATACCGGGGCGAGGACAACAGTGAGAAGCGCGCTGCAACGCAACTCTTTACCCCAAGACAAAATCAATGTCTGCCACAATATCCATATGTTATTAATTCAAGGCAAACGAGAAATGACAACCAACATGAATGGCCCCCAACAAGGCCAGGACAAATACAACGCCATAGAAAAAACGCTCCTTGTCCTGTCCCATTTTGCCAAGAGCAACAGTCCAATCAGGAACAACGATCTGGCAAAAGCCCTCAACATCAACAAGGCAACGACCAGCAGGATCGTGAAGACGCTTCAGAAAGAAGGTTACCTAGATCAGGACCCTCTCACCAAGGAGTACTGTCTGGGACCAATGATTTCAAGCCTGAGCAAATCAATTACCAAAAGCCTGGATAATCAGACATCAATAATCGCCCAACCTTATTGCGACTCCCTGCGCGATGCGGTCTCCGAGACAGTTCATTTCGAGATCCTGTCGGGAAACAATATCTACCTGGCCTATACCGCACGCTGCAGAAATCCTATTTCGGTAGCCATTGACCCCGGTGATCGCGTCTATCCTCAGGTCCATTCGGGAGCAAAATGCATTGCGGCCTACACCCATCCACGCCTTGTCGACTACTGGCTACAGAATCCACCACCGGAAATATTTCACAATACTGCTATCGATTCCGAAGTCCTGATGAAAGAATACGCCGAGATCAATGAGAATGGCTATGCCATAGATGACGGCAATCATAATCTGAATATTTTTTCAATTGCCGCACCTGTCTTTGACAACTCAGGTCGTGCAATAGCGAGCGTTGTCATTGTCGTTCCAAGCCTGAGAAAAAAACAGATCAGGAACGATGTAAACATTGAGCTGATAAAACTTACGGCAAAAAGGATATCCGAAAAACTGCTCTGCCCAATGCCCTACGATGCGCTTTGTGAAACCTACAAAAAAGACAAGTTAGCCAGTTAATTTGATATTTCAAACCAAACCGTTCAAGAAGACCAGGAGGCCGTATGACAAAAGCAGAAATCAACCCAGGCATTTGCGGTTTCAACGCAGAAGTTTCCGCTGTTATGGAAGGACGCATGTGCTCGATTGAGATCAAATGTGACTGTGAAGCGATACAGCAACTTGCCGCCGAACTCTCCCCTGTCAAGCCGGTCAATGAGATTTCATTCAAAAGAAACACACCGCAGATTATCGAACTCGGTATGAAGTACTGTTTTCACGCGGCCTGCCCAGTTCCTGCCGGTATCATCAAAGCCCTGGAAGTAGAAGCGGGACTCGCCCTTCCGGCCGATGTCTCTATCGCCCTGACCAAAGGATAGACCAAACGAGCCCTGACACGGCCATTAAGCCAGATATGCTCCTTGACATTTCAGCTGTACGCAATCAGCAGGACCTCCAGACTGCGGAGACGGTCAATTTCGGATTTGGTATCCCCTCTTCCGCTCACTGACTCCGCAGCGAATTGTGCAATAACCTCGCCCCGACATTCACCTCAAAAATTCTCTCCCGCACTATTCGCACAAGCCAGAAACAGACAAAGTCATCTATAAGAATAAGATCATTCAAGAGATTAAGTACGCAAGACTGAAGGCGACCCCATCCCCTACAGACAGCACAATCCTGACGATTAAGCTGACACTTGACGATCAGGCACACGGAAAGAAATCTTTGCGAGGCAAAAGTTTAAAAAATCCTAGAACGTTGTTTTTTATAAGATTTATGAGATAAATTGCCGTTACAGAAATTGCAACACAATTCAATATAGTAAAACTAGATGAAGATTTCCCTGCCTCCTTATCGTACAGAACTAACCAGACGACAAAAACAAGGAAAAAATCACTTGTTTACCAAACTTTTCTTTACTCCTCTATATGACTATAGTATATAGGCTAACTAATAGATTGACGTCAGATCTACTGTCGGATCAGCAACGCAAAACCAATACAAAAGTTAGGAGCAATGACATGCAGGAACTAATCAATGCAATGGTTGAGATGGAAGAAGAGACATTCCTCAGTTTGACCAAGGAACTGCTGGAAAAAGGAGAAGATCCAAACGCTATCTTCCGCGCCTACCAGGACGGCATGGCCGAGATCGGCAGACGCTTTGAGCAAAATGAATTCTTTATCCCTGAACTGATCATGGCTGGCGAAATGATGAACGATGGCGCTGAATTGATCAAACCTTATCTTGGCGAAGAAGAACAAGCCAAAAAATCGACTCTCGGCACCATGGTTCTGGCCACTATCGAAGGCGATATTCACGACATCGGCAAAAACATCTACGGCATGATGATGGAACTGAGTGGCTTTGAAGTCATCGATCTGGGCGTTGACGTCCCAGTAGATACCATCATTGCCAAGGTCGAAGAACTCAAACCGGACCTGGTTGGCATGAGCGGTTTACTGACCCTCGCTTTCGATCCGATGAAAGCCGTTGTCGACAAGCTCACGGAAAAAGGGCTGCGTGACTCCGTCAAAGTCATGGTCGGTGGAGGACAATTCGATCAGACCGTTTGCGATTTCGTCGGGGCCGACGGATTCTCGACTGATGCCGTTGTCGGTGTCAACATCTGTAAAAACTGGATGGCAGCTTAATAAGCTGAGAAAACCAGGGTTCAAGCACTAAGATGGAGGTTATAGTGGAAGACAAGCAGACAAGATTCCTTGAAGAATGGGCATCGGGCGAAGGTATCGAATTCGAAAACGATGCCGCAAAAGACGCCTATCTGTACCGCACCAGTTTGTTCAAAGATGCAATTCAGCTGCAAAAGGCTCCCGACCGGGTACCTATATACCCGATAGTTACCTTTGCACCAATGTATGTCATGAACGTCAAGCATAAAGATGCGATGTATGATGCGGATGTTCTCGGTAAAGTCTACTACGATTTCACCGCCGAATACGATGTAGATGCTGCCAATACCCCTGTTCTCTGTAATCACGGACCAACCCTCGAAGCCATCGATTACGACATGTACAAGTGGGCCGGACATGGCCTGCCGGACAACACCGCCTATCAGTTCGTTGAAAAAGAGTATATGAAAGTCGAGGAATACGACCATCTGATCCAGGATCCGACCGACTTCATGATCCGGGTTTATATGGGCCGCATTGCCAAAGCCCTCAAGCCACTTGGCAATGTCAGTGACTTCTTCGGACTGCAGGAAATCACCCTGGCCAACGGCCTGTTCATTTCACTGGGTGCACCTGATGTCCAGGAAGCTCTCCATGCTCTGATGAAAGCTGGCAAGTCACACTTCGACTGGATCAACAAGCTCGCCCCTTACCTGAACAAGATCACCGGTACCGGTTATCCTTTTGGTTCTGGCGGCGCAACCAAGGTCCCGTTTGACTTCCTTGGCGACACCCTGAGAGGCACAACCCAGCTGATGATGGACATGTATCGTCGGCCGGAAAAGGTCCTCGAAGCCTGTGAACGCCTTGTTCCACACATGGTCAGAATGGGTGCCAGCGCTGCACACGCCAACAAAAATCCGTTGATCTTCATCCCACTGCACAAGGGTGCCGATGGTTTCATGTCAGACGCACAATTCCAGAAATTCTACTGGCCGAACCTTAAGGCCCTGATGAATGGTCTTATCGCAGAAGGCTGCGTGCCGGTCTGCTTCGTTGAAGGTGCCTACAATGACAGGCTCGAATACCTGACCGACATTCCAAAAGGCAAGAGCGTCTTCTACTTCGACAAAACCGATATGGCCAAAGCCAGAAAAACCCTCGACGGCATCGCCTGCATCGGTGGTGGCTTCCCGGTATCCCAGATTCTGACCGGCAACGCCCAATCGGTTGCTGACGGCACCAAGAAATTGCTCGATGACGCTGCCGGCGATGGCGGCTACATCCTTGGCATCGGCTGCTCCATGGACGAAGCTAAAGATGAAACCCTGAAATCTTTTATAAAGACAGGTAAAGAGTACGGAAAATATTAATTTAAAGAACTATTTGTCTTTGAAGAACCAGCCTTTTGATCATTTCAAAAGGCTGTGTTCTGCATATATTTGTGGGGATGTTCAGAATGAACGTAACTTTTAAAAGGAGACAAAAATGAGGGAAAACCAAGGAACACCGCAGAAATCGGAAGAAAAGATTGGCGTAAAGCGATCATTCTTCTACGGCTTTCAATCAATTCTCGCCTGCAACTTATTTTTAGGACCAATTGTTATCATCGGCGTAATGCAGATGAATGTTTCCGCAGCTGCCGCACTTATTGCGTACACCTTCCTGGCTTGCGGAATTGCGACTCTTATTCAATCTGGATTTTTTCTTAAATACCAGGTTATTCAGGGAATGTCTTTTGCGACACTTGGTGCTGTCATTGCAATTGCAATGAAACAAGACTTCGCAACAGTTTTTGGTGCCTTAATGATTGCCTCGGTTTTACTGATCGTAATCGGCTACCTTAAAATCTTTAGTAAAATAGTAAAAGCGCTGATTCCCGGGCTTGTTGCAGGGACTGTTATTGTTGTCATTGGTGTTGCCTTGATGCCGATAACTGTCAATTCTCTTCTTCGTATCCCCGGAAGCCCATCTATCAATTTTCTTGAAGCAGGTGTAACATTCGTGTCCATGCTTGTTCTGATGAGACTCGGGAGCATTCGTAACAAGATCGGCAGAATCCTCTCTCTTGGTTCCGTTATTTACGCAATCGTCATCGGAACTGTAGTTGCTGCCCTCTTTGGTCACGTGGACCTGAGCCCAGTCAGTAGCGCCCCCTGGTTAGCAGTTCCCAAGATCCTTCCTTTCGGCGCACCAAAGTTTGACCTTAGTGCCATTGTTGTCATGACTATAATTTTGATCATTGTCATGGTTGAGTCAGTTGGTACCTGGTTCACTATTTCTGAAATGTCTGGTGACGATCTTGACCAGAAAAGAATTGACCAGGGTGTTATCGGAGAAGGCCTTGGCTGCCTGATCGGAACATTTCTCGGCGGATTACCAGTCACCAGCTATGCATCAAACACTGGTGTCTTGGCAGTTACAAAGGTGTTCAGTAGATATGCAGCTCTTGCAGCAGGTGTTATCGCCATAGTCATGGCCATTTGCCCGAAGCTTATGTTCCTCATTGCTGTAATTCCCGGTTCCGTCATCTGGGGAATTTACGGAGTCATCGCAATTGCAATCATGATGAGCGGCTTAGCCTGCGTTAAGCAGTATCCGTTCACAGAACGCAATAATCTGGTATTCGGCATTTCGATCTTGACGACTATTGGTGCAAGCCTTCTGCCAATGCCACTTATTCAAAGCATGCCACCATTGCTCAGCTATCTGCTTGGCAATGCAATCTGTGTTGGTGCTTTGACAGCGATCATAGTCAACAAGATCATCCCAGAGAAAAAGAGTGATTGCGCGCCAGATCAAACCGAATCGCAAGCTAATGCCGCGTAAATCAGATCAAAAGCATCACTGCCCCTTGGCATTTACCAGGGCTATATCTCAGGTGAAAAGATCTGGTTCCAATTCGAAATGACATTCTAAAAGCACAAGACTCCTTCACACTGATGCCCGGATCATCAGTGTGAAGGATCATTTTGAGCAATTTGCTCTCAAGAACCATACATATTCACATAGTAACGAGCCAGACTCCCCAACCCGAAGTCAAGTCAATCAGTCAAGGACAATCCTTGACCAGGACGTTTGACTTTGGTTTTAATGGCCCCTGACGAAATCAGGGGCACTTTTTGCCATCCTTGAGCCTCAATATAAAGAAAACAGCCCGATGCCTGCAGCCATACAGATTAAGCATAATAAAATTAACAAAGTTGCACTGGTCCTGACCTTTGGCCTGCTGAATGCCTTTGCACCCTTTGCGACTGATATGTATCTGTCGAGCTTTCCAAGCATTGCCGACAGCCTGCATTCCTCAATCGCGGAAGTTCAGTACAGCGTATCCACGTTCTTTATCGGCATTGCTGTTGGACAGCTACTCTACGGTCCCCTTATCGATCGATTCGGCCGCCGCCTGCCCTTGCTCATAGGCATAATGTTCTTCACGATTGGCGCTTTTTCCGCGATCTTTTCACCAACTATCGGCGCATTCAACGCGCTACGAGTCGTTCAGGCCGTTGGCGGCTGTTCCGGAATGATCATCAGTCGCGCCATCATCCAGGATCTGTTCAACACCAACGAAGCGGCTCGTGCACTTTCGATGATGATGATGGTTCAGGGAATCGGGCCTGTTGCGGCTCCGGTTATGGGGGGCTACATCTATAGCTTCTTTGGCTGGAAAGCTGTCTTTGTCTTCCTGACCCTGTTTGGTATCTGCTGCCTGTTAGCAACCTTGAGATATGTCCCCGAAACCCTTGACACCCCTCGGCCAATCAATCCGAAGCAGATACTGGGCAATTTTACCCAGGTTCTTTCCAATCGGAGTTTTCTGGTTCCCCTGCTTTCCGGCAGCATGGCCCTGGCAACGATCTTTATTTTTATCAGTGCCTCCCCCTTTGTCTTTATGGTCCTGCACAAGGTCAGCAAAGAGCACTACACCTGGATCTTCGGCATCTGCGCCTGCGGCATGCTGGTGGCCGCCCAGATCAACACCATGCTGCTCAAGCGCTTCTCCCCCTTGGCAATCCTTCGTGTGACCCTGATTTTCCTGATCATCATGTCTGCCCTACTGATTGCCGTAACCACAACAGGTGAACTTAGCGCCTTTATCATTGTCCTGTTTTTCTGCATTGCTACAGTTCCGATCACTGCCGCCAACTCAACAGCTATTGCCATGTCAGCCTGCGGCAAAAATGCCGGAACGGCATCATCGCTGGTCGGGGTCACTCAATACATCATAGCCGGATTTATCAGTGCTCTGGTTGGATGGGTCCACAACGGAACGGCCTACCCTATGACGATTACCATGTGCCTGGTTGCCGTTTTGGCATTCATCATTCTACTGCTGAACGGCAGACAGCCCCGATAGTTTTTTTAAAAACATAAACATTTAGCTTATTGCAAGCGCTGGTAGACAGGTTGAGAGTTGTCAGTCGCTGCCTTTTCTTATAAAGTTACAACTCATTTTAAAACTGTTACTCTCGCGCTATCCCCTTCATAACAAAACATAGCAAACTGCTATAACTCATCGCGTATCTTTGAATTTCTATTTCAACCTTGCTCTTCTATAAGACTGAGGTATAAATTTGGCATATCTTCTGTAAGCGTATCAGCTTTTCATTTGTGCAGGCAGGCTCCAATAAACAACAAACAACCGGGAGGAACGCTATGCAAGAACTGATTAATGCAATGGTCGAAATGGAGGAAGACAGATTCCTGGATTTGACCAAAGAATTGTTGGCATCAGGCGAGGATCCGAATGCTATTTTCCGCGCCTACCAGGAAGGCATGGCTGAAATAGGCAGACGTTTTGAACAGAATGAATTCTTCATTCCTGAGCTGATCATGGCCGGCGAAATGATGAATGACGGCGCCGAACTGATCAAACCCTATCTCGACGAGGATGCCAAAACTGTAACAAAAACGATTGGTTCCATGGTTCTTGCAACCATTGAAGGCGATATCCACGATATCGGCAAGAACATCTACGGCATGATGATGGAACTGAGCGGCTTTGAAATCATCGATCTGGGTGTCGATGTGCCGGTAAATACCATCATCTCCAAAATCGAAGAGATTAAACCAGATTTATTGGGCATGAGTGGCCTGCTGACCCTCGCCTTCGATCCGATGAAGGAGGTTGTCGAGAAGCTAAAAGAAAAAGGCTTGCGAGATTCCACAAAGATCCTGGTCGGCGGTGGGCAGTTCGACCAGACCGTCTGCAACTTTGTTGGAGCAGACGGATTTGCGACGGACGCTATTGTCGGCGTCAATATCTGCAAAGATTGGATGAAAGCATAAGCTGATATTTTTTTGTTCGTTATCCAACTTATTTCTTTGATGATGGAGGTCGTTATGGAAGACAAGCAAAGCAAATTTCTCGAAGATTGGGCCTCAGCAAAAAATGTAGAATTTGACAATGACGCAGCAAAAGAAGCCTATCTCTATCGAGCCAACCTCTTCAAGGATGCCATCGAGCTCAAGAAAACACCCGACAGGGTCCCCATCTATTCAATTGTCACCTTTGCCCCCATGTATGTTCTCAACGTCAAACATAAAGACGCCATGTATGACGCCAATGTTCTGGGCAAAACCTATTACGACTTTACAGTAAAATATGACCTCGATGCTGCGAACACGCCGGTGTTGTGCAGCCACGGTCCGACCCTGGATGCACTTAAATATCTGCTCTACAAATGGCCCGGTGACGGCCTTCCAGACAACACGGCTTACCAGTTTGTCGAAAAGGAGTACATGAAGGTAGAAGAGTACGATCACCTGATTCAGGATCCGACCGACTTCATGCTCAAGGTCTTCATGAGTCGCATTGCCGGCAACCTTAAACCCTTCAGTAAAATCGGAACCTTTTACGGTTTACATGAAATAGGGCTGTCAAACAGCCTGCTTATTTCGCTTGGGGCACCGGACGTCCAGGAAGCATTCATGGCCCTGCTTGAAGCCAGCAGACATCATTTCGACTGGATCAACAAGCTCGTTCCGCACATCCTCAAAACCATGAGCAGTGGCTACCCGTTCGGCTCTGGCGGGGCGGCAAAGGTTCCTTTTGATTTTCTGGGCGACAGCTTACGCGGAACAACCCAGCTGATGATGGATATGTATCGCCGGCCGGAAAAAGTACTTGAAGCCTGTGAGCGCCTCGTTCCACACATGGTCAAGATGGGTGCAGCCGATGCTCATGCCAACGGAAACCCGCTGGTCTTCATCCCACTCCACAAAGGAGCGGATGGCTTCATGTCCAGTGCCCAGTTTGAAAAATTCTACTGGCCGAACATGAAAGCAGTGATGCTCGGTCTGATTGACGAAGGCTGCGTGCCGGTCTGTTTCGTCGAAGGGTCCTACAATGAAAGGCTCGACTATCTGACCGATCTCCCTAAGGGTAAATGCGTTTTCTATTTCGATAAGACCGACATGTCTATGGCCAGAAAGAAACTAAACGACATCGCCTGTATCGGTGGGGGCTTCCCAGTTTCCAAGATCCTGACCGGAACTCCTGAGCTGGTTGCCGATTCAACGAAAAAGCTCCTTGATGAAGCCGCCGGAGACGGTGGCTATATCCTGGGGATCGGCTGCTCCATGGATGAAGCCAAGGATGAAACACTGAAAGCATTTGTCAAAACCGGTCGGGATTACGGTCGGTACTGAAATATCTGAAAGAAAACAACAATCAAACCCCGCAGAATATTGCGGGGTTTGATTGCAATGGCTTGAGAAGGCAGTCGATTTTTTCTTGGCAAGTCAAAAAAACTGCACGCCGACCTCCCCTACAGAAGATTATTTACGAATCATCCAGCTATCTTCTGATCGAATACCCAGCTAATTCCTATAGAAGTCTCGTGGTCTTAAAAAACATCCCTTATAGAAAAAATCATCTAACCCATAGAAAATACGTCAACTAAAAATAAAACAACATATTGAATTTGCAAAAAATCATCAATTTTACCATTGTCTTCTATAAGACTATAGGCTATTGTTTTACCGCACCGAACAGGGTTTCTCTATATGAAACAATTAACAGGGGTAAACAAAAAAGGAGGTAAGTTATGCAAGAACTGATTAATGCCATGGTTGAGATGGAAGAGGATAAATTCCTCAGCCTGACCAAAGAACTGCTAGAAAAGGGCGAAGACCCGAACGCAATCTTCCGCGCCTATCAGGAAGGGATGGCCGAAATCGGCAGACGTTTTGAACAGAACGAATTCTTCATCCCTGAGCTGATCATGGCTGGCGAGATGATGAACGATGGCGCCGAGTTGATCAAACCCTACCTTGATGAGGATGCCCAGGCCGAAAAAACAAGCATCGGCACCATGGTTTTGGCCACCATCGAGGGCGATATCCACGATATCGGCAAGAACATCTACGGAATGATGATGGAACTGAGCGGCTTTGAAGTCATCGACCTTGGCGTTGACGTACCGGTCGATACCATCATTGCCAAAGTTGAGGAAGTGAAGCCGGAACTGATCGGCATGAGCGGCCTGTTGACCCTGGCCTTTGACCCTATGAAAGCCGTTGTCGACAAGCTGAAGGAAAAAGGACTGCGTGATTCCGTTAAAGTCATGGTCGGTGGCGGTCAATTCGACCAGACGGTTTGTGACTTTATCGGCGCTGACGGATATTCCACCGATGCAGTCGTCGGCGTCAATATCTGCAAGGGCTGGCTTGAAGCGTAATACATTTAGTTCGTCAAATAAACTTAACACATACTTGTAGGGGGTAAGAATGGAAGACAAGCAGGATAAGTTTCTTGAAGAATGGGCATCAGGTGCTGGTATTGAATTTGAGAACGACGAAGTAAAAGCTGCTTACCAATATCGTACGAATCTGATCAAAGACGCAATTCAGCTCAAAAAGACTCCGGATCGTGTACCTGTCATGCCACTGGCATTCTGGGCGCCGATCGACCTTTACAACATCACTCCCAAAGACGCCATGTACGATACCGACGTACTGGGGCAGGCCTTCGTTGACTATTCTATCGATTACGCTCCAGACGCAACTGGCATTCCGCCGATGATCAGCCACGGCCCAACCTTCGACATATTGAAATACAAAATGTATAAGTGGCCAGGCGGCGGTCTGCGTGACGACCTGACTTATCAGTACGTCGAGGACGAATATATGAAGGTTGAAGACTACGATCATCTGATCGATGATCCGTCCGATTTCTTCTGGCGTAAATACCTTGGCCGGGCCTTCGGCGCACTGGAGCCCTTTGCTGACATGGCTCCCCTATACGGTTCCGTAGAGATCACCCTGGTCAACTCCTTCCTCTGCTCCGTCGGCACCCCACCGATGCAGGAAGCGCTGGAAGCCCTGAAGCAGGCGGGCAAAACGAACTTTGACTGGATCTGCAAACTGCTGCCTTACATGGGCAAGATCGTCTCTTCGGGCTTTCCGATGTTTGCTGGTGGCGCTACAAAAGCTCCGTTCGACTACCTGGGTGACACTCTCCGTGGTACCACAGCCCTGATGATGGATATGTACCGTCGTCCAGAGAAGGTTCTTGCCGCCTGCGAAAGACTGACCCCGATCATGATCAAGAACGGCATTGCAGAGGCCAAAGCCAACGGTAACCCGATTGTCTTCATTCCGCTTCACAAAGGTGCGGACGGCTTCATGTCCGACAAACAGTTCCAGAAGTTCTACTGGCCTGGTCTGAAAACCGTCATGGATGGACTGATTGAAGGCGGCTGCGTCCCTTGCTGCTTTGTTGAAGGCGGCTACAATGAGCGTCTCGACTACCTGGGTGACTTCCCAAAAGGTAAAGTCGCATACTACTTCGACAAAACAAACATGGCCGAAGCTCGCAAAAAACTCGAAGGCAAAGCGTGTATCGGTGGTGGTTTCCCGATCTCACAGATCCTCAAGGGAACGCCCGACGAGGTCGAGAGAGGCACCAAGGAACTGCTGGATACCGCAGCCGGAGACGGCGGATACATCCTCGGTATCGGCTGTGCGATGGATGAGGCGAAGGAAGACACCCTCAAGCGCTTCATTCAGGTCGGTAAAGAATACGGTAAATATTAAATATTAATTAGCACCTCCCAAGGCCATACCGGAACAGCATCCCGGTATGGCCTTTTTTACTTCCCTTCCCTCGCAGGCGCATTAAATATTTTTGCCTTCCATTTAGTCCTATATAAGACTATAGTAAGTACACGAACTATCTCAAGGCACGAACAAGTCGTTCATGGCTGCACTATGCGCCCTGATCGTCAAAGAGCCGAACTGGCAACAATCAACAAACAATGTTAACCATGTATTCTTGAAGGAGAAAAAGATGGAAGAGTCAGGTACCACGCCACAGGGGGGACCACCACCATTGCCGGAGAACTGGTGCACCATGACCGGTGATGAAAAATTTGAATACTACACCAGCGGCTGGGCTTCAGCTGAAGGGAAGCAATTTGCCTCACCGGAAGCAGCGCAAAAATACGAGAAACACGCGCAACGCTTCCTCAACGCTGTAAAGCTCAAGGAAAGTGATGAAGTCCCGGTCTACTTCTTTCACGATGGCTTCATTCACAAGCACAACGGTCTCAAGGCGTCTGACTATTTTTACGAGACTGACAAGTATCTGGATGCCGCGAAAAACATGCACGTGGATTTCGACCTGGACTACAGCGCCCTGAGCATGATCATGTCGGGCCAGGCCATGGACACCCTGGATGTAAAATTGATGAAGTGGCCAGGCAGCAGGCTTGAGGCCCGCCGGCTTCCGGACAATGTCAACTTCCAATACGCCGAAGGTGAGTTCATGCACGCCTCGGAGTACGAGGAGTTGATCAACAATCCTGAAGGCTTCATTCTGCGCAAATTCATTCCGCGGACCTGCACGAAACTGGCTGGACTGGCCGCTGTTCCAAACCTGTTCAACGTTGTCGAATCGGCCTGCATCACCGGCACCCTGCTCGGATTGGGTCAGGGCTCACCAGCCAGGCAGGCCCTGGAGACTCTCCTCAAGGCCGCCGATGAAAGTACCGAAGTCATGCTTAAGTTCATCGGTGCCAACATGGATATCGCCGGTACCTACGGGGCTCCAGCCATTACTGGAGGCGCGGCCTTTACCCCGTACGATATGATCGGCGATACCATGCGCTGCACCATGGGGATGATGAAAGACCTGATTCGCCACCCTGACCTGGTCAAAAGAGCCTGCGAAGCGCTCGTCCCCATGAGTGTCCAGATGGCGGTGCAACAGGCCGAAGTGACAAGAAACCCGTTCATGTTCATTCCGCTGCACAAAGGTGCTGACGGTTTCATGTCGAACAAGCAGTTCAAGGAAATCTACTGGCCGGCTGTAAAACAGTCCTTCCTCGGCATGATTGAAAATGGTGTCATTCCTTTTGCCTTTGTTGAAGGTGCTTACAACCAGCGCTTGGACATTATGGCCGAAGATCCACTGCCAGCTGGAAAGTCAATCTGGCTCTTTGACCGCACCGACATGAAAGCCGTCAAAGAGAAAATCGGTCCATGGGCCTGTTTTGGTGGCAACGTTCCTGCCTCGCTTTTCAAGCAGGCCAGCGCCCAGGACATGACAAACTACTGCAAGAACCTGATTGAAACCTGCGCACCGGGGGGGGGCTTCTTTGTCGCACCGGGTGCGGTTATTGACGATGCGGAAGTTGAAAATGTTCATGCATTCTTGAAGTGCGGCAGAAAATAAACCATCTTTGCCATCAAACACAGAAACGGCGCATGCCTTCGGGAGGCACGCGCCGTTTTTTTTTCAATCCCAGATACGACAAAGTTACAGGAGCCCGAAGCTCCATTCAAAATAACGGAACCGACTCGCCAGGTTGGCAGATCACAAAACGTTCGTTATCCCAGTTACCACTGAGCAAATCAGCCAACAGGGTCAAATCGGAAATGAATTTTTTAAAATCAAGGCCGTGGCTCTTAGCCAACAGCTTGCACTCGGAGAGAACCTCCGATCGTTCAACATGTTCAATCAAGCCAAGTGTCGAATAATGCTTCAGAGCAAGCCGAACAATTCTCTCTCTCTGCTCCTCCGAAAAACCATCCAGCCCCTTTTTGCATTGACAGAAAATATCCATCTCCGTGCCGATCCAGTCAGGTTCCAGAAAAAAGCTTCCAGGGTTCTCTGCCTGGATCTCTCTATGTCGCTCACGCGAGCCCAGTAACAGCCCGACACAGTCATCGACCTTCGGAATAATCAGACGACTTATTTTAGATTTCAGCCGTTCGACAGACCGGCCACAAAGACCATATGCAAGAACGATATCACAGCCATCTTCTTCAAGCCGGTCGATTTCATGCTGCAAGTGAGCCCTTAAATTGTCCGGATTCAGGTGCAACTGAACATCCAGAGTGACAATCTCTGAAAATTCTGTTGTATTATGAAGCATTATGAGATGCTTGAGCGCATGACAACAGATCAATTTTGCCTTTAACGCAACCATAACTTTGCCCATATAACGATCAAATAGAACAAACTAAAACAGGTTCAGAATATCACATTCCTCTATACTTCTATATCATTTTTAGCTACAATTGCACATGTTATGCAATCAGCAAGATATTGTAATTTCAATACAGAGGTATAGGATCTTCTCATGAGCCACACAACCGAATGAGAACTTGAGAGAAAGAGACTATAGTGAAAGAACAAGTCAACAGAAAAAAAGGGGCGACACCTGCGTATGCCCAGCTTGCAAACATCATAAAAAATGGCATTGCAACCGGCAAGCTCAAGCCCGGTGAACGGATCCCTTCAGAATCCAATCTGGCCAAGGAATTCGGCGTCAGTCCCATGACAGCACGCCAGGCGGTCAACGTACTGGTTGAAGAAGAACTGGTCAACCGCATCCATGGCAGTGGGACATTTGTCAAAAAAATTGATGTCGGTACGACATCCTTTGGGTTGGACGTTCTCGACCATATTCTTTTTGACACAAAGAATTTGAAGGTTCGTATTTTACAATCTTCGATAGTAAAAGTCTCAAACGAGATTCGCCATGCCTTACATCTTGACGAATCAACTCCGGTTATATGTGCGTCCCGTCTTATCATCCACAAGGACAAGCCATTTTCCATCCAGACCTCATATCTGCCGTTTGATCCGAATGAACCTGTCATTGAAAACATGCTCGAAACAACAGGACTCTGTGGCTTTTTTCATGCGGAAAACCATGCCGGATACAAGAAGGGGATCATCAATCTGTTCCCTTGGCACCTGAGCCCTACTGAGATGGCGATGCTCGCATTAAGCGAAGACCGTGGTGCCTTCAAGCTCGAATATACCTATTACGATTTCACTGACAGGCCAAGCAATTACGGTTGGTTCATAATTCCTCAGGATCAACTGCCCCTTAGTAGCAAAGTTGGAGTATGGAATGATCACGAAGTTGAAGCCCAAACAAGCAGTATCTAGTGAGCAACAGGAAGAACTTTGCGAACTGATTGCAGGTCTGAAGGAGCGCGAAAGCATTGCCCTTCTTCGGAAATTGCATGATCAGGGAGCAGACCCAACCGAGCTGTTCGAACTCTGCATCGAGGGAGTAAGAAGAGTTGGACTCCAGTTTGAAAGTGGTCGTTACTATATTTCCGCGCTCGTCATGGCTGGTGAAATTATGCGGCAGGTCTCCGAATACCTGAACAGCTATCTTCCCGCTGCGAGAGAAGATCATGTACTGGGAACCGTTCTGCTCGGAACAATTGAAGGCGATATTCACGACCTGGGCAAAAATATCCTAAAAAACCTGCTGATCAACAACGGCTTTCAGGTTATTGACCTGGGCATCGATGTGTCAGTTGAAACCTTCGTTGAAAAAACATTAGAAATTAAGCCCGATTTTGTCGCCATCAGCTGCATCTTGACGCAATGTGTTGACCAACTGCATAAAGCGGTAAAGGATATTAAAAACATTCCACTGGCTAGCAAACCTATTGTCCTGATTGGCGGCGCTTGCGTTGATGAAGTTATCAATAATTTCGTTGGGGCCGACAACTGGTTCACAGACGCATTTCTGGCAGTTGATTTCTGTAAAAACAACGTAAAAGCATAGGTACTGGGCAGGCACAACTCTAACCAGGGTCTGGGTAACAGAGTTGTCGTGTTTTTCTTGCAAGGCTCGAGGAATTTTTTAACGGAACTGGATAAAAATCATGGCCAACAACAAAACTGTACGTTTAATTTCTCATAACAATACAGAGCTTAGCGTTCCATCTGGAACGAATCTCCTTGAAGCCCTCAGCGAGAACGGTATTTTCGTTCGCTCAGATTGCGGTGGCAGAGGAACTTGCGGAAAATGCCGAGTTGAAGAGACTACAGCTGACAGTAAGGTTGAAATCCTGGCCTGCGTTACCAATATCGACGGAGATCTGACCGTCAATATCCCCCAGAAATCCCTGGCGTCGCCGTTTATTCTGACCAAGGCCCCCCTTGAGTTCCCCGAATATTTCAAGCATGATACTCTCCCGGCAGCCCAGAATGACGAGATCTATGATATCGCCATCGATCTTGGGACAACAACGATTGCCATCTATCTCTGTCATCGCAACAGCCGCGAGGTCGTTGCCTCAACTTCGCTCAAGAACCCCCAGTTCCCTTTTGGCGCAGATGTCATCAGTAGAATCAACGCCATCATCAAACAGCCGGCGCTTCTTGTCAGGCTGCAGCAGCTCGTCATAAAAGGGATCGAATGGGGCATCAATTCCCTGGTCGCCAAGGCTCCTCAGGACAATATTAATATCGACACTATACTCATTGTCGGCAACCCGACCATGATTCATATTGTCAGCGGAACTGACCCCAAATCAATCGGAACAGCGCCTTACCTGCCAGCTTTCTATGAATCGAAACAGTTCCGCCCGGATGAGCTTGCCATCAATATCTCCTGCGCGAAGATTCAGACCATGCCGCAAGTCTCCGGCTTCATCGGCAGTGACGTGCTGGCAGCGGGATTGGCGGTTGATCTGCTCAATCAGCCGGATGGCACCCTGCTCATCGACCTCGGCACAAATGGCGAACTTCTGCTCAAGCACAAAGACGGCCTCCTTGCTGCGTCCTGCGCCACTGGTCCTGCCTTCGAAGGCGCTGAAATCGAATGCGGAGTTCAGGCAATACCTGGTGCCATCAACGAGGTACAGATCAATGACAACCAGCAGGTCGAATCATTGTCGATGATCAATCCGGATAAAATTGCCCATCTCAGACCTGTTGGTCTCTGCGGCCCTGGCATTATCAGTGCCATTGCCGAAATGTATGACAAAGGAATCATCACCAAGACCGGAGCCTTCGCGGAAAGACAGAAACACTTCAACCTGACCGAACCCACGAGCACAGAACAGTCCGATGCCGTATTCATCAGTGCCAAGGACATCCGTGCCATTCAGCTGGGCAAAGGCGCTCTGATCACCGGGATCGAAATGCTCCTAAAAGAAGCGGGCCTTGAGCTCCCAACCAAAATTCTTATCGCCGGAGCTTTTGGTAGCCATGTCAAGGTGGACGACATGCTGCGTCTGGGGATGATTACCGAGGCCCAGACAATTGAATCGGTAGGCAATGCAGCCGGTGCCGGTGCCGTCATGGCTGTCTGCGATGAATCAATCAGACAATCACTTCTCGACATCGCCGAAAAAACCCGAACCATAGATCTATTCCGCAACGCGGCGTTCCAAAAAGCGTTTTTAGCAAATCTGAACTTTCCGCCACTCGCTGGAGAAGTTGAAGAAAGCAGCGATCAGGTTTTGGATATCGCCAATTCCTGATTTCAGCTCTCACAAAAACAAAGGGCTGTCCTGGAAAACCAAAAGCCATGGACAGCCCCTCACGAAAAACCAATTCCTCACGGTTAAACAGGTCTTCAGTTACTGCACCAAAGCCTTTTCGAGCAGGTCAGTACGGATAGAGTCCCTGATGTCTGGTGCGCTAGAGATCGCACCAAAATCAGCCAGCGCAGCTCCTGTCTGATTCAGGCTGTTAAGCGTTGCATCATTCAGGGTCATGGCAAATTGATGATTGGCGAGACTTTGGCGGCTCAGCTCGACAGCCATACCGGTCACCCGACTCAAAAGGAGGCTGACCTCCTCCGGACTGCGATTTACCCTGTCGACTGCCTGAGCCATCGCCCTCAGAAATTGCACGACCTGCTCTTCATGCCCCTCAACATACTTTTTTCTGGCCACCAGGAGAATCGGGTAGTTGTTCCCCAGCCCCGAAAGGTCGCCGAAAGAGTGCCCTCCCCTGACCTCTGCCAAGGTTGGTGTCGGTTCACTGGCGCAGAGGACGTCTATCGATCCAGCACTCAACGCTTCAATCATGTCACCCGGCCGCATATCAACCAGGTTGATATCGCTGCGACTCATGTTGTTTCTGGCCAGCCAGGCGAGTAAGCCTCCGTAGGTTGATGTGCCTTTCTTTACGGCTATGGTTTTTCCCTTCAGATCAGAAGGAACCTTAAGCTCAAGCCCCTTGCGACTGATCATACGATGGCGGTATTCACCGCCACCATAACTGGCCAGAACAACCAGTCCGGCATTCCGGGCGCAGGAGATGACCACTGCAGCATCCCCCATAGTGCCGATGTCTGCAGCACCGGTATAGAGCGCCTCGGAGGTCGCGGGGCCACTGGAGAATCGCATCCGTTTGATCTGCAAACCGGCAGCCGAAAAGATCCCCTCTTCCAGGGCGACGATGCTGGCAGCATCGGCAACCCGGTCCTGATAAGCAAAACGGATCTCATCAGCACAACTGAACGAGGAAACCAAAACAAGAAGCAAAACAGGCAGGAACGTACATTTAATGTTCATCATTTTGACCTTTTTGGTGCAAAGCAGGAGCGAGACAGCAAGGAAGATCCATCAACAACTGGCGCAACTGTTCTGACGTACGCCGAATACTTTCGTCAGTCCGGCTGCGCGGACGGGTGCCATCCAGTTTAATTTCGGTTCTAATCGATTCTGGGGACGGCCCTATGACGACAATGCGATCGGCGAGATAAACGGCCTCTTCAACATTGTGAGTGACAAACAGTACTGTTTTTTTATCCATTGACCAGATGCGCAGCAATTCATCCTGTAGTCGTTCCCTGGTGTTGTTATCAAGAGCGCTGAAAGGCTCATCCATCAACAAGGCTCTTGGCCCTAAAGCCAGAACCCTGGCCAGAGCCACACGCTGACGCATTCCTCCGGACAGTTCATGAGGGTAGTGATGCCCCTTGCCTGGCAAACCGACAAGGGCAAGAATCTCCTCGACAATCCGTTGTCGTTCAGCGGTTGGTAGCTTTTTCGCTTCCAAACCCAGATCGATATTTTTTGCAGCCGTGAACCAGGGGAAAAGTGTGGCCTCCTGAAAAACGACACCCCGATCAGGAGATGGTCCTGAAATCGGCTGACCGAAAAAGTCTATTGTTCCGGTATCCGGCTTGAGAAAACCAGCCAGAAGATTCAACAGGGTGGATTTTCCACAACCACTGGGACCAAGCAGGCAGACAAATTCATTCTCAGCAATATCAAGTGAAATGTTGCTGAGCGCCTGTACCACAGAACCCTGCTGATGATTAACAAAGGCCTTACTGACCTGTTGGTAGGAAATCGCCGTCACTGTTCCCTCTGTAGCCCCCAAACCTCGATTGTCCTGCGTTCCAATGGCAAAAATATCAGACGTTCGACGGCAAGACCGATCAGGCAGATAATGACCAGGCAAGAAAAGGCACTGGTAAAATCGAGTGTCCAGCGTGACTGAATAATCGCATAGCCGAGCCCCGAGCCACTACCGACGATCATCTCAGCAGCAACCAGCACTCTCCAGCCATTACCCAGCCCGATACGCAACCCACTGAGTATCTGCGGCAGAGCTCCCGGCAGCAGAACCATGGAAAAAAACATATAACGATTCAGGCCAAGCATTCTGGCCGCCCGAATATAGGTTTCGTCAATTTGCCTGACACCGGCGACAACATTGATAACAACAGGAGCGAAAGCGGTCATGGTGATCATGAACACAGTCGACGCTTCTCCAACCCCAAACAACAAAAGCGCCACCGGAATCCAGGCCAAGCCAGGAATCATTTGCAGCACATGAACCGTCGGCATACTAATACGGGCCAAAGGTTTCCACCAGCCGGCAACAAGACCAAATATCAGGCCAGAGAATGAAGCGATAACAAATCCGATCAACCAGCGAAGCAGACTGTTAAAGGTATGCAGGTAAAGGCTGTGTTCAAGAAGCAGTTCACCATTCAGCAGAATAAACAGTCTGCGCAAAGTTGACAGCGGTGTGGGGAATGGAACATCTCGGAGCCAGGTGACGACAGAGGCAACAAAAAACCAGAGGATCAGCACAAGAAATGCTGCTGCAAATACATAAATCAGCTCGCTGTGCTTGCGTAGAGAGCTCTTTATCATGCTGCCACCTGTTGTTCTGTCTGCCATGACACGCCTTATTTTGAACAGCAGTCTCTGCTTTTCAGGCCGCCCGAAGCGAGCTGCTTATAGTCCCCAAGAGCATCGTGAGTCCAGCAGTCATCGCCGCCTGCACTCTCTCTGAAAGTCAATGCCATGATATATGCAAGCTCCGTCTCCGTGGCTCCTGCATCCAGAGCTCCAAGATAGTGCTTGATCAGACACGGCTTTGATCGGTTCTTTATGGAGAGAGCGAAACAGATAAATTGATAAGTCTTTTCGTCTATGGACCGCTTATCTTTGTACAGTTTGTCTATCTTGTCAAATTCTTCAGCAAATTCCGGGAAAAACTCAGCAAGCAGGCGCATGGCATACTCCGTTGTAAAGAAAATCAAAATTGACAGCACGCAAATATTCAATTTTAAAAGGGATTACTTGCGTATTGTGAGTAGACGGCTAAATCTGTTTTTTCATTTGAGCACAAGAACATTTCTGCATACGTTTCATGGCAGGCTCGATAATTGATAGGAAGAAAGCAGAGGCAGCAGCGCCACCCACTAACGGGCCAAGAATATATACATAGAAGAAGCCGCCTGAAGAGTCAGGGAAGGCGGCACTGTCCCAGCCCATGACACAGGCGACAAGCCGCGGACCAAAATCACGGGCTGGATTCAAACCGGCCTGAGTCAAAGGGGCAATCAAACAGATGAGTGAGGTTACCGTGAGACCGATGAAGACTGGAGCAAGGGCGACATCCGGCCGTCCGACATTGCATCCTTCCGTCAGGGCAAAAATCAACAGGACGAGAAAGAAGGTACCAAACGCCTCGGCAGCTAAAGCTAGAGGCAGGGAGACCACCGCATTGTAGCTGGGATTCGGGTAATACTCGCCAAAGATCATCGCCGTTTTGACAGAGTCCGGCGCGCCGCGCACGATGCCCTGAGACAGTTCATAAGCTGCTATGGAATCCGCAAAAAACAGATAGAGAATAAACCCGGCCAGAAGAGCACCAACAAATTGCGCAACGAGATAAACTGGCAGTTTCTGCCAGATCATTCGCTTCGCCAGGACCATGGCGATGCTGACCGCAGGATTCAGGTGAGCACAGGACAGATGACGCGTCAGGTAGATAGCCAGGGTCACCCCGACTCCCCAGACCAGCGCGACCTGCAATAGGCTCTGATGAGCATGAAATAGTACCGAGACCGCTACCGAACCGCAGCCGAACAGAACAAGCAGAAAGGTTCCAAGGGCCTCACCTATCAACTCTTTGGAGGATAGCCACTGCATTTCCGCCTCCATTCCATCAAAGGCTGCTCAGAAGTTCGGATATTTTCCTGTCCAGAACAGCGCCAATTTTCGAAACCAGGAATATTCCGAGGGCAGGTTTTGATCCGACATATCTGTGAACATGCACTCGGTTGCCGACACAGTCGATCTGTAAAAGCTCGCTATCAACGGCAACAATCCCCTTGATTCGGTAGGTATCCGGGGCAACCTGATGTAAAAAACTCAACAACTTCTCACGAGAATGGATCCATTTGGCAGGCAAGGTAAATGAGACAGGCCGTCCCTGCTCTCCCCAACCTGCATAACGAGCCAGATCTTCATCCGTCAATGAGGGTGAAACTCTCGGCAAACTCAACAGGCCCATGTCAATTTCACAGTAACTGGTTCTCAGGATTGCAGCACCGGGCCTCATCGCGCTGAGTTTGTCTTCGATGCGCGCCAACTGGTCCTCGGAAACCAGATCCATTTTATTTATTAAAAAGACATCGCTGAATTCGATCTGTTCATCAACGGCGCTCAGGACTGAACTCAGATCTTCATATGTATCGGCATCGATAACACAGATCATGCCTTTATATTCAAATGCTCCCGGAGCCTTGGCAAAAGCTTCCGAAAGAATATCCATAATCGGTGTCGGTTTTGCCAGACCAGAGCATTCTACGAAGAAATAATCGATTTCCTTGTCGGCAAACGAGCAGAGTGAATCAACAAAAGATCCGGACAGGCAGCTGCAGAAAATCTGACCACCGTTCAGTTCGGCAGTCATAATACCGTCGGCTTCTTTCAACAGACATGCATCGACATCAAGATCGCCAAAATCATTGATCAGAATGCCCAGCTTAGCCCCGGGTAACAGATCGATCAGACGGTTGATCAAAGTTGTTTTTCCAGCCCCGAGAAAACCTGTCAAGATATAGACGGGTATGACTTTTTTCGTGGAGTCATGCATTTTTCAGATCCGTTTCAGCTGAATCAATAGTGACATATGACAGAAGAGTGGAATCAGCCTTGAAAATAGGTCTCTATCAAGGCTGATTCCATCAATCAACAGCAAGGTATATTACAAAGCCTTGTCAATTTCAGCAAAGAACTCATCCTGGCTCGGAATGATGGACGAGTACTTGAGCTCACCATTGATATAGATACTTGGCAATTGCTTGACACCAATCTTGTGCATGCGCGCAATATTCTGTGGATCATTGTATTTATATTCAATGGTTTCGATCTTGTCACCGTAGTGTGCCTGCGCATCTTTGACGGCAGCCCACATGTAGGTACAGGCGGCACAGGAATCGGAATCGAGGGTAAAGGCCTCGATGAGTGGCTTCTCGAGGTTTGCGTAGTCAGGCAGCTCACCTTCGAACTCAATCGCTTCGGCCTGGTAGTTAGCGAGCATCTGACGTGCAGCCTCAGGATTGAAGACAGCCTGCTGAGCTGCGGTGGTGTTTTCGATCGGCGTATCGTAAGCCATATCACAACCAGGGGCGATGATCAGGTTCTTATGATCCAACGAATCGAGCAGATCGATGACGGCCTTCATGTTGTCCTGCTGATTACCGTAGAGCATGACCGTGGTCAGTGGCAGGTTACCGGCAATAACGATATTGTGAGCATCGGAGATCTTTTTACACTCGATCATCGAGCAGTTCTCGTCAAGACCAATGCTGTCAGGACCGGTCTTGCACATCTCATCAATATTGAAGGTCGCGTTACCACAGACAAAGAAGGCTGAGAAGCGACCCTTTTCACGGATATAGTCGAAAATGGCCTTGAACGGACCGTGCATCAGCTTGGCAAAATGCTTCGGAGAAATCTGGGAGACCAGAGGGTCGACAACCGAAATGACATCGGCACCTGCCTCGACATAGTAATCAACCATCGCCTTGCCGATTTTGGTGGTATATTCAAGCAACTGGCTGGCGTATTCCGGGTTCTTGGTCATATCGCGGAAGAACTTGGTACCGCGCAGGTGAGAAGCCAGGGTAAAAGGACCACAGAAGAGACCGTAAAGAGCGGTTGTATCGCCGACAGCTTCCTTCAGCCGACGGGTTGCATTCAGAGCCATCGGCATACGGCCTTCATCAGGGCCTGGAATGTGAGTTGGAATTTCGTCAGTCGCGGACAGCGGATGGCTGCCGACTGCTGGTGGTGCACCATCTTTCCAGACCAGTTTACAGCCTAGAATCTCGGCTTCAATCTGCAGGTCGAACATGACCGGCTGACCATCAGGCTTGTAGAGCTTATTAACTTCGAGCAGAGATTCTACCAGTTTGTCTTCATCGGTGTAGACCTCGCCGGTTTTATAACCTAACAACTTGCCTGCATGCACCCCTGCATAGGGGACCCAAGGTACTCTCTCGACCTCTTCGTTACGCAATACCTTCTCAATCAGTTCTTTTCCAGTCATCATTTTCTCCATTCTAAGGTTATAAACTAAGCTCCCTCCCAAGTCTTATATAAGACTATATAAGGTTAAGAGATTTGATGCAACACATTTCTTTAGCGAGAAAGTCTGGTCCACAAAAAAAACGCCTCGATCTGTTAGCCTACTTACTATTGATATAAAAAGAGTTGCCAAATGGCAACTCTTAACATTTCAGCCGACAACCTCTGACTGACGACATTTATGTTTAGCGATATCCTTTTCAAACAGGCTGATCCCCCGCTCCATGGCACAAAAATCGCCACACATTGTGCAGGTACTCTGATTTTCAGGCGTTCGGCTTTTTCTGATCTCTTCAGCTTTTTGCGGGAACATCAGCATTTCAAAATGCTCTTTCCACTCGGTGTCCCGTCTGGCCAGGGCGACCCTCTTCTCCCCTTCCCTGCGATCCGGATACTTGGCAATATCACCGATACGCGCGGCAAGACGGGTGGCACGGACACCTTCACGGACATCATCCTCGTTCGGCAGGGCAAGGTGTTCTGCGGGGGTGATGTAACAGATCAGATCGGCACCGTGCCAGGCCGACTGCGCGGCACCGATCGCCGATGTGATATGGTCATAACCGGCACCGGAATCAGCTGGCAGCGGGCCGAGAACATAATATGGCGCACCGCCGCTCATCGCCTTTTCAAGCATGATATTTCCGGCTATTTCATCGAGCGGCACGTGTCCAGGGCCTTCGACCATCATCTGGCAGCCCATATCACGGCCCAGTTCAGCAAGCTCGCAATTGATGATCATCTCAGCCATCTGAGCCCGGTCATGGCTGTCATGAATCGCACCGGCGCGAATCCCGTTGCCAAGAGAAAGAACCGCGTCATATTTCTTCATCAAGCCACAGACACGATCGAACTGTTCATAAAGAGGGTTCTCCTTATTATTGTATTCCATCCAGGAGACCATGAAGGTTCCCCCTTTTGAAACCAGCCCGCCGTAGCGATAGCCCTGCTTTCTCAAACGTTCAATGGAAAAACGGTTAATTCCGCAATGAATGGCCATGAAGGACAGACCATCAGCCAACTGTTTTTCGATCAGGTCGAAGAGGTATTCCGGGTCCAGATTGTTGGGATTCTTATATTTCGCGCTGGCTTCCGCAAACGCCTGATACAACGGGACATTGCCAACAGGCAGATTGCAGTTGGCAAGAACTTCACGACGGATTCGATCGAGATCTCCTCCCGTTGAGAGTTCCATCAGCGTATCTGCTTTCTCCTGTTCAGCGATTTTTGCCTTCTTGACTTCAAGCTCGATGTCGAAGATATCCGAAGATGTTCCGATGGAAGCGTTGACCTTGGTCCGCAGCCCTTTGCCGATAGCACAGATTTTTTGCTGTTTACGCAACGGATTCAGGGGGATAACGATCTGCCCGTCTGCAACCCGTTGTCTGATAACTTCAGCAGCGATCATTTCATCAGCAGCAACGAACTGCATTGCCTCAGTGACAACACCCTCTCTGGCCAACTCGATTTGTGTCTTCATCTTTTCTCCTGTGAAATTTGATGCAGTCTGCGGGCAACAAAAAAGCTCACGGGTGAATTTTTCACCCGTGAGCTTAATTTGGACTACAAAGCTTTGATCAGTTGAGGCAGGTCTTCTGACTTACGGATCATCCTCCGGCTACGTCTTCCCGTGCGTTCCGAAATCGGTACGCTCAGTGACACATTGCAACCTTCGTCCCCGCTTACAGCGCTGGCCCTACGTTGCGGACTTTCACCGCATTCCCTTTTCACCATCAGGCACAGGACCTGATGACACCTTACTGACTATGTGCCGCCATTTAACAAAAAAGAGCTATGACAGTCAATCAATAATCTGCATCGACACAAAGCTAGCGGCCCGGGCCTTTTGGTACAGGCCGTTGCAACAAACTTCAAACAGATCTACGGTAGCTGATTCCTCATCGCCAGTTGCGGGGTCATCTCCATCGATCCAAGATTCAACCCGCTGACCTCTGATACAGCAGCCTTGACGCAGGAGTAATTCAGAGCGTTGACGGCTGTTTTACCGGTCAGTTTGAAGCCCTGCAGCAGCTGATGGAGCTCTTCCGCCTGCTCCGAGAGCTCTTCTGCTGCAGTTGCACTTTCAACGGCGCTCGCGGAATTTCGCTGCGTGACGATATCGATCTGGTTCAGCCCTTCTGTCATCTGGCTGATCCCCTGCGACTGTTCATTTGATGCGGCTGCAATTTCTTCGAGCAGATCGTTGACCTTGTTGGTACTCGTCATTATCTCTTTGAGCGCCACGGCTGTCTGCTCTGCGATAACCGCACCTCGCTGGGTCAATACCACCGATCCTTCAATCAGTGACGCCGTCTCTTCGGCGGCCTTGGAGCTGCGGGCGGCAAGATTCCTGACCTCTTCGGCAACCACGGCGAACCCCTTCCCGTGCTG
This sequence comes from Geopsychrobacteraceae bacterium, assembly GCA_963676795.2. Lineage (GTDB taxonomy): Bacteria > Desulfobacterota > Desulfuromonadia > Desulfuromonadales > Geopsychrobacteraceae. Next base: position 1,735,766 of record CAXXTB010000002.1, read on the forward strand.
ACCGGCACGGGCAGCTTCGACAGCGGCATTCAGGGCAAGAAGATTCGTCTGGAAAGCGATCTCATCGATAACCTTGATGATCTTGCTGATATCCTGGCTGGCCTGAGTAATCTCATTCATCGCCGAAACCATTTCAGACATCTGCTTGTCACCCTTCTCGGCAGAAATCTTCGATTCATTCGACAAGCGGTTGGCCGTGCTGGCATTTTGAGCGTTGGTCGTGACCTGACTGCTCATTACATTCATGGATGCAGTAACTTCTTCAAAAGAGCTGGCCGATTGCGTTGCGCCGTCTGACAATTCTTCGCTCGTTGCTGCAACCTGGGACGCGCCGGCCGAAATCTGTTCTGCTGCCACCTGAGTCTGATTGAGCACGCGACGCAAACTGTTCACCATTCTGTCCAGAGAATTGCCAAGACAATCCTTATCGGAAGCCAGCTTTACATCACAGGTCAGGTCTCCCTCAGAAATCAATTCGGCGATATAAGCTTTTTCCTTAAGCTTTTCGATCATGTTACGAATCGCCGCATAGAGACTGGTCGGTTTTTCACGATTGTCGGCCATGTGAATATCCAGCTCACCGGCAGCAACACGCTTGGCAATCTCGACAACCTGGGCAGGTTCACCACCCATCATCTGCATAATCATCCGCGTCGTGATCAGCGCAGCAAAAGCACCCAGGACAATAGCAATGATATTCAGAGAAACAATACTGGTTGTGGCCCGGCTGCTGGTTTTCTGAAGTTGAGGGCCAAGGGCCTCACTGACGGAGTGAATATTTTCGGTAATCTCAGCCGTTGCTGCGGCAATTTCAGGACCCAGCACATCCAGAGAATTGACAACGATAGCATCATGTTTTTCAGAAATCATTTTTATATCAGCAAGAGAGGAGAGGTAAACATCGACACTATCCACAACCTTCTCGAGCAATGTCGCCTGCCCTGCGCCATTCATGTGGCCATCCAGCTTACCGACGAAAGACTTTAACTTCGCCAACTCAACGGTCGCGGTTGTATACATGGCCGGATCATCTGTATCGGTATATTTCTGCACATAAAGACGTCCGAGCAACAGATGACGAAGAGCCATAGAGGTCAGATAGGCTCCCTCAGAATCGCCTCTTTCCCTTAAGCTGTGATTCAATGAATCCAGCCCATCAACCACGACGCCACCACTGGGAACCAGTTTATTGGAAAAGATACCAGCACGCTGGTTCTTGAGAGCTTTCATTTCATTGAAGCTTTGATTGTAGGTCTGTAGGGACTGTTTGATTTTGTTGAGGGATTTGCCCCTTTCTGGCTCAACAATCTCAGCACTCGCCACATTGACCGCCTCCTGTGTCATGCCGAAGTATTTATTGAAGCCATCAAGCTCTCTTTGAGCTTCACTGGTGATGTAACTTTTGGCATTGAGCCGAGTCATGAGCATCATCGACTCAATATCGCTGGCCGCGTTCGATTCGCGGGCCATATGCCGGTAGGACGTAACCCCCTGGGAAATGTGATGAAGTGAATTGTAGGCAAGGATACCCACGATTGTCAGGAGGACCAGGATACTAGCAAAACCGAGTGTTAACTGACGTGCAAGTGTAAGTTTCATCGTCCGACATCTCCATTTGTTAGTCATTTATTGTGTCTGGTATTTTTTCACACACAATACCTATACCACCCATTTTCCAGCTGTCAAATTTTTTATGAGCTAAAATTAATTGTTTACAAAAAAACAACATTCTAAGTAGAAACAATAAGTTAGACATCTAATTATTGAAATATTTGAAAAAGATCATGAAGAAAAAGTGAAGTGATAAAATTGAGATTAGGAATAAAAAAAGCCAGCTGAACGCTGGCTTGATATTTTGGTCGGGATGACTGGATTTGAACCAGCGGCCCCTTGTCCCCCAGTAATATGGCTTCAAGCCACTACTCAATAAGTTCAAATAGTTAGCATACTGGATACTATCTACTATCGATAAATCGGTATTTAATTAAATTTACCCAACAGACACTTGACAATATAGAGAGTGACTAGATAGTTTAGACACAAAAAAAGGGTTAGCGAAAAACCGCTAACCCTTTGATTTTATTGGTCGGGATGACTGGATTTGAACCAGCGGCCCCTTGTCCCCCAGACAAGTGCGCTACCAGGCTGCGCCACATCCCGTTTTTGAATTTGCGAAGTATCTTGTATTCTCAAAGACTTGTCAAGAAAAATGGCTCTCCTTTAAAGCTTTCTCCGATCGATAATCCGGCAGGCTTTCCCTTCATGACGAGTGATTGATGAAGGTTCAACCAGTTTGACCCTGGCACTGATGCCCAGGGCCGAGGCCAGCCTCTTTTCGGCCCGATCGATAAACATGCGCTGCTGCTTCATTTCATCAAAGAAAATCCGTTCGTTGACCTCGACCAGAATCTCTAATGTATCTGAGTTGTTGACCCGATCGACAATCAGCTGATAGTGAGGTTCGCACCCTTCAATCTGAAACAGGACCTCTTCAATCTGGGTCGGAAAGACATTCACCCCTTTGATGATCAGCATATCGTCACTGCGACCACGGGTCTTCTCCATCCGGGCCAGAGTCCGGCCACAGTCGCAGCGCTCATAGTGCAGGCGGGTGATATCCCGGGTCCGGTAGCGGATCATCGGAAAGGCCTGCTTGGTCAGACTGGTGATGACCAGCTCACCGACCGAACCTTCGGGCAGGACCTCACCTGTATCGGGATCGATAATTTCGGCAAGAAAGTGATCTTCAGCAATATGCATCCCCCGCTTGAAGATACAGTCTCCGGCAACCCCCGGCCCCATAATTTCTGACAAACCAAAATTGTCGGTAGCAATAATCCCGAGCCGCTGTTCAAGCTCGCTACGCATCTGCTCACTCCAGGGCTCAGCCCCGAAAAGACCGATCTTCAGAGCGAGTGATGCCGGATCAATCCCCTGCTTTTCCATCCGGTCGGCAATGGTCAGCGCATAGGACGGTGTACAGACCAGCACGGTCGAGCGGTAATCCTGCATGATCATGATCTGCTTGTCGGTATTTCCTCCCGACATCGGAATGACCGAAGCGCCGATCAGCTCCGAGCCGTAATGCAGACCGAAGGCCCCGGTAAAAAGGCCGTAACCAAAGGCGATATGGACGATATCCTCTTCGGTCACCCCGGCGGCGGTCATAAAGCGGGAGACAAGTTCGGACCAGGTCTGAATATCCTGTCTGGTATAGCCGACAACGGTCGGCTTGCCGGTTGTTCCCGAAGAGGAATGAATGCGCACCACATCGCGCATCGGTACGGCAAACATCCCATATGGATAGTTGAGCCGCAGGTCGGCCTTGGTGGTAAACGGCAGATGTCTTAAATCCTCAAGAGTTCTCAGGTCATCAGGACAGAAGGAACATTGCCTGAATTTTTCCTGGTAGCAGGGCACATTTTCCGCCACCCGCGTGAGTGTCGACTTCAGACGTTCCAACTGCAAATCGCGTAACTGCTCACGCGCCATGCACTCCGCTTCCCGGTTCCAGATATTGATCGCCACCGACATAATAAATAACTTTAAGTATTATTGATAAGTCACTGAATCTAGATAGATGTCAGCTTCTCACCCTTGAGAATATTAACCCCGTTATCGCGCAACACCTGGATAGCCTCATCGACGTTGTCAAAACGGAAGATGATAACGGCATTCCCGCCGGAACGTTCGACAAAGGCGTACATATATTCGACGTTGATTTGGTTCCAGTCGAGAATCTGCAGGATAGAAGACAGACCACCGGGACTATCGGGAACCTCGACACCAATAACCTCAGTCTTGTTGACGGTGAAATGATGATCGCGCAGAACCGTTAAGGCCTTTTCGCTGTCATCGACAATCAGGCGCAAGATACCAAAATCGGAGGTGTCCGCGAGCGACAGGGCGCGAATATTTACTCCGGAAGCTCCAAGGATTCCGGAAACTTCTGCAAGACGACCCGATTTATTTTCTATAAATATCGATATCTGTTCGACTTTCATAACAGGCTCCTTGGTAGAATATCAGGAATTCTGATTCCGCTTATCGATAACGCGCTGTGCCTTGCCTTCGCTTCGTGCGATGGTTTTGGGCTCTACCAGCCGGACCTTGCAGGTGACGCCGAGCAGATCCTTGATATCTTTCTTGACCTTGGCGCTTAGACCCTGCAACACCTTCACCTCATCAGAAAAGGTCTGTTCATTGACTTCAACCTGAACCTCCAGGGTATCGAGGTTTCCGTCACGTTCGACAATCAACTGATAGTGGGGCTCTATCCCTTCGATATTGAAGAGAACCGACTCGATCTGGCTCGGGAAGACATTGACACCACGAATGATCAGCATATCGTCACTGCGGCCGCTGAGTCGCTCGATACGCAGGTGGGTCCGCCCGCAGACGCAGGGCTCAGTGATGAGGCGGGTGATATCCCGGGTCCGGTAACGAATCAGCGGAATCCCCTCCTTGGTGATGGTCGTGATAACCAGTTCACCTTTTTCACCCGGAGGCAGGACTTCACCCGTTTCAGGATCGATGATTTCCGGAATGAAATGGTCCTCCCAGATATGCAGCCCGTTCTGGGCCTCGTAGCACTCTATTGCGACCCCCGGACCCATGATCTCGGAAAGACCATAGATATCGATCGCCTTGATATTGAGTTTCTCCTCAATTTCACGGCGCATCTTTTCACTCCAGGGCTCAGCCCCCAGAATGCCGACCTTGAGTTTAAGATTCCTGATATCTATCCCCTCTTCCCTGGCAACCTCCGCCAGGAAAAGGCTGTAAGACGGCGTACAGGTCAGCACGGTCGAGCCGAAATCCTGCATGATCATCAGCTGCTTCTTGGTATTGCCACCGGAAATCGGAATAACGGAGGCCCCAAGTCGCTCGGCTCCGTAATGGGCACCCAGGCCGCCGGTAAAAAGCCCGTAGCCGTAGGCGTTGTGAATGATATCCTGTTTACCTGCGCCGGCCGCAGCGAAGGAACGGGCCATCAGTTCACTCCAGGTCTCGATATCCTTTTTGGTGTAGCCGACAACGGTCGGCTTCCCGGTTGTTCCCGATGAAGCATGAATACGGACAATTTCCTCTAACGGAGCTGCAAACAGCCCATAGGGGTAATTGGCGCGCATATCCTGCTTCAAAGTAAAGGGCAGCTTCTGCAGATCAGCCAGGGACTGAATATGCTCCGGCGTTACACCGTGCTGCCTGAAACTCTGCTGATAAAAAGGGACTGATGCGTAAACCCGGGCAACAGTCTGTTGCAGACGTTTGAGCTGTATCGATTCAAGCGCTTCTCGTGGCAGTGTCTCAAATTCGTCATTCCAGATCACGGGACCTCCTGTAAAAATTATTTCACCTGACAACCCAGCTCAAATGCCTTCAGATTGATCTCCAGAAGCCGCTCGGGAATCATTTTTTTCAATGCTTCAAGCCAGATGTTTTTATCAAAATCAAGGATGTTGGACAATGCTCCGAGCAGAACAGTATTGACGGTCTTGGAATTACCCGCCTGAAGCGCAAGATCCAGGCCACTGACGACCGTCGTGGCCGGAAACTTCACACGTAGCTCTTCGGCGAGGTTCTGTGGATAGGCCATCTTGCCTAGCGCAACTGCAGGAGGCGCAATCTTCCAGTCGTTGACCACGACCCTGCCATTCTCTTTCAGCAGCGGCAGATAACGACAGGTTTCAAGCATCTCGAAGCTGAACAGGATATCAACCTCTCCTTCCGGGATGATTGAGGAATAAACCTTGTCACCGTAACGGACGTGCGAAACAACACTGCCGCCACGTTGCGACATGCCATGGATCTCATTCTTTTTGACATCAAGGCCAGCCATCATGACCACTTCGGAAAGCACCTCACTGGCTAACAGAATCCCCTGTCCACCGACACCAGCCAAGAGGATATTGGTAATCTGACTCATGATTATTCACACTCCTTGAATGCGCCAAAACCACAGGTCTGCTGGCAAACCTTACAGCCGACACAGATGATGGGGTCGATATTCGACTTTTTCTTCTCATCGTCCCAGGTAATTGCCGGACAACCGAGCTTAAGACAGGCCTTACAACCGACGCAGACGCTGTGATCGACATAAAGCGGCTTGCGCTTTTCCCTGTTGTCACGGGGAACAAGCATACAGGGGCGTGTGGTAATGATGACCGAGACCTCATCGCGGGCCATCTCCTCACGGAGGGTCTTACGCGTCAGGGCGATATCATAAGGGTCGATCACTGCGATATGCTTGACACCAACAGCCCTGCAGAGCTGCTCCAGGTTGACACGGTAGGTCTGATCCTCGGTCAGGGTGTAGCCTGATGTCGGGTTCTCCTGACGGCCGGTCATTGCGGTAATGCGGTTATCCAGAATAATGACTGTCGAAGCGGATTTATTATAAACCATGTCCATCAGGCCGTTGATGCCGGTATGGAGGAAAGTCGAGTCACCGATAACCGCAACAACCTTGCGCTGATCCTCATCACTGAGTACCTTGCTGATCCCGGTGGCCATACCGATACTCGCCCCCATGCAGACACAGGTATCCATGGCCGACAGCGGCGGCATAAAACCCAGGGTGTAACAGCCGATATCGCCCGAGACATAGGCCTTGGCACGGTTCAGTTCCATAAAAATACCGCGGTGCGGACAGCCGGGGCACATGTTTGGTGGACGTTGCGGAAGTTCGGGCGAGGCATCTTCAACGGGAACATCGGTGCCGAAGAGCGCCTGCTGCAGACGCCCGGGAGTCAGCTCACCGCAAAGCGGCAACTTGTCCTTGCCGATGACCTCGATCCCCATGGCCCGGACCTGATCTTCAATGAAAGGATCCAGCTCTTCGACGACATACAGGGTCTTATAGCGGGCGGCAAAATCACGAATCAGTGATTTCGCCAGAGGATAAACCAGCCCCAGCTTAAGCACTGCGGCGTTCGGCAGAACCTCTTTGACATACTGATAGGAAACACCGGAGGTAATGACTCCGACATCACCTGATGCGTCTTCTATTCTGTTAAAGGATTGGCTGCAGGCCCAGGACTCAAGATCTGTAATCCGCTTTTCGACATCAAAGTGGCGGCGCCGGGCATTGCCGGGCAACATGACCAGTTTCTGCGGGTTGCGATCAAGGACGGGCGCTTTGATCTGCTCAGGGCGCTCACCGAGCTGAACGATCGATTTCGAATGCGAGATACGTGTCGTAGTACGCAGCAGTACGGGAGTATCGAACATTTCACTCAGCTCGAAAGCAGCCTTGGTGAAATCGAGAGCTTCCTGACTGTCTGCAGGTTCAAACATCGGTATCTTGGCAAACTTGGCATAGTTGCGGTTATCCTGTTCATTCTGAGAGGAATGTAATTCCGGATCGTCAGCCGTGACTAGAACCAGGCCACCGTTTACGCCGGTGTACGACAGGGTAAATAGAGGATCTGCGGCGACATTGACACCGACATGCTTCATCGTCACGATCGATCGTGCGCCACCGAAGCAGGCCCCGATACCGACCTCAAGAGCCACCTTTTCATTTGGCGCCCATGACGCGTTGATCTCTGTATATCTGGTTATATTTTCCAGAATCTCGGTGCTTGGGGTCCCCGGGTAGGCACTGGCAACAAGAACACCAGCTTCAAAGGCACCACGCGCTATAGCTTCGTTCCCTGAAAGCAGTACTTTGTTCATAAAAGCCCTTAGAAATTATTGAATTTGATTGAAGAAAAGATGGGCAATCATAGGCAATCACTGGTCTTCTGTCAACGTGTGCTACACATCTCCAGCAGCAGACCTTCCAGCAGTCCGGAATCTGAAACTTTTATTTGATCCTGCTGAAATGATTGACAAAATGCCATTGAAATTCGCAGACCATGAGCAATCAGATCGCCGCGTCCCGGCTCCATACCAACAATCGCTTCGCGCTCGGCCTTTGAAAGTGGTAGAATCTGCTCAAAGGTCCTCTCCATCCACGCCAAGGGGATGATGTGGTTGTTGATCAGTGCCGGTTGATAGTCAGCAAGTTCGAGATTCATGGCTGCAAGGGTTGTCACTGTCCCTGCCGTACCGACCAGGCAGTAATCGCTGCCCAGCAATCCTGCTTTCTCAAGCTGGCTGCGCAGATCAGTAAAAACGGCATCGATGGCGGACTGCCGTTCCATATCGTTGTGACATTCCTCCTCAAGCCGGACAACACCCAAGGGGTAGCTCTTCTGAAAAGCCACCGACTGGTCACGCAGACAGATCAACTCGGTACTCCCGCCACCGATATCCATGATGATAGCCCGCTCCGGTGGGGGCTCTATAACCGACATGACACCAGTGGTTGTCAGGGCCGCTTCGAGGTTGCCGTCAATCACCTCTATCTCGATGCCGGTCTCAGACAGGACTGAATCGATAAACTCCTGACGATTTGCCGCCCGGCGCACAGCCTCCGTCGCTACGGCACGGATCCGGGCCACCTGCTGCTCTTCAGCCTGCTGAACAAACCATCTCAGAACAGTGATAGCACGCTGCATACTTTCGGCGTGCAGGCCTTTCTCTGCATCAAACCGCCCTGACAATCTGGCAATCTGACGCAAATAACGCTGTGGCTCGATTCCCGTTGAACCACAGCGTCCCAGAAGCATTCTCAATGTGTTACTGCCAATATCGATTGCAGCAAGCATATAGTTTATTTCTGACCCAGAACGGCCTCTGTCACATTGAAAGTATGATCACCTATCTTCTCAAAGCTGTGAATCATATCGATAAAGACAAGTCCAGGAGTGACCGCGCAGTCTCCTGTGTTCAGACGCGCGATATGGTTCTGACGCATCGTTTCTTCCATCAGATCGATCGAATCTTCAAAATCGAGAGAGACCCGCTCAAAACTCTTGTCCGGGTTATCCATGGATTTGATGACATGCTTGAGGAAATCGAGGGTCTTTTGTGAAATCTCCTCGATCTCAGACATAGCTGTATCAGAGAAGGGAATCTTTTCCTCAACCCGACGAACACCAAGTTCCCACAGATTTTCACAATGATCTCCGATACGTTCAAGATCGTTGGCCATATTCATGATCGAACCAATAGAAGCCGAGGTTTCTGCAGAAATTGAACACTGCGACAACTTAACAAGAAAGGCATGAATCTCTTTTTGCAGAACATCGACCAGCTCTTCCTTCTGTTCTAACCCCTTGACAACTTTCATGTCTCCCGATTTCAGAAAAGAAATCGTTTCTTCGGCCATTTCCTGAGCAATCAGGGCCATTCTCTTGGCTTCACGACGCGCCTGGCCAACAGCAACCGGAGGCGTATTGAGCACCCGGTCATCAATATACTTGACCTGCATCATCTCCCCCGTCTCCTTACCACGAATGAACATGGTCGAGAGCTTTGCCAGTACGCCGATCAACGGCAGGAAGACGAGGGTATTGATGATATTGAACATGGTGTGGGTATTGGCAATATGCCGTGCTATGTACGGCTTGTCACCGATGGCAGCAGAGAAGGTATCCGCCTGAGCCTGAGTTTGAATGACAAAATCTGCGTCACCAGGCGTTATATAGTTAATGAATTTTATAAACAAGGAAAAGAAAATCAGCATATAGATAACGCCGAGAACATTGAACAGGAAGTGAGAAAACGCTGTCCTGCGTGCGGCTACATTTGTCCCGATAGCAGCCAGATTGGCTGTAATCGTCGTCCCGATATTCTCACCGAGAATCAGCGCGACACTCCCCTCGAAGGAAACAAGTCCGGAAGTCGCCAAAGCCAAGGTAATACCAATCGTCGCACTGCTACTTTGCACGATAACCGTCAACAATGCGCCGATAAGAACCCCGAGAAGCTTGTAATCACCTACCAGAAGAAAAATATCCCGGAATTCGGCGTTGGTTCGCAGCGGCTTAAAAGCCCCTTCCATTGTCGACAAGCCATAAAACAACAGGCCAAAACCGAGCAGGATTTCGCCAATGTAAACGTATTTTTTGTTACGACTGAACAGTTTGAGACCAACACCGATACCAATGGCAGGAAGAGCGAACTTGGTGATCTTGAAGGCGATCAGCTGCGCTGTGATAGTCGTACCGATATTCGCACCAAGAACAACACCGATCGACTGGACCAGCGAAAGAAGACCGGCATTGACAAAACCGACGACCATGACAGTCGTGGCACTTGATGATTGAATAATCGCCGTGACTGCCAAACCGACCAATGCGCCCACAATTCGATTGTTGGTCAGAGCGGCGAGAATCTTTCTCATTCGTTCGCCGGCGATTTTCTGTAGTCCTTCGGACATGATCTTCATGCCAAAAAGGAACATACCCAGACCACCAATCAATCCGAAAATAAGGCTTTGGTTCAGTAGTGCAGACATGGGATCACTCAACTCCTGTCGATTTTTTTAACAGATAACATAATGCTAACAATCGACTAACGATCAAACTTTACAATGCTAGCGCGGCTTATTTTCGGCGCGAATACTATAACGCATAGACCATTTTCTCAATAAAAAATGGCCGGATTTAATCCGACCGTCAATAACTTACTAAACTTACTACTACTTGCGTCCAAGAATGGTCGTCAGCATTTTACGATAATCCCGCTTTGCAGAGCGTAACCTCCCGGTAAAAATCCTGACAATGTTCAACAAAAGTTGCATACCCAGACGTGGGTTGGATGCGGCAAGCTTTTCAAAATCCCTCGTGGAAAGAGAATAGAGGATTGCATCTTCTGCAATACGCGCCGAAGAGGATCGAGGACCGCTGTCCACAATGGCCATTTCACCAAAAACATCGCCGGTTCCAAGGACAACCAGGATCTGCTCATCCCCTTCAGCCAGCATCTGCGATATGCGAACCGTCCCCTCCTTGACGAGATAGAGCGATTCGCCTGGCATATTTTCAATAAAAACCGTCTTCCCTTCCGCGACCCTGCGCTCAGTAAAAACAGCTCCTAACAGTTCTATTTCCTTCTGGGCAAGTCCCTTAAAAAGAGGACTCTCTGCCAGACCAAGCAGATTTACCTGCGGCATACTCTCTCCTCACCGGCCATGACATTTCAAGAACGGTACAGTGCAACATAGTCCAGATAGTTTTGCGCAGATTGGGCAAGAAAATCCATCTCTACCCGGGTCAAACCACGCTTGTATCTTGCCGGGGAACCAACATACAAAGATCCAGATCTGACGACGGTTCCCGGAGCCACCAGAGCGCCCGCCGCGATCATCGAACCACTCTCCACGACCGCACCGTCAAGGATAATTGCCCCCATGCCGATCAGGCAACGATCCCCGATCGTACAACCATGAATGGTAACGTTATGGCCGATCGTGACATCATCACCGATAATTGTCGGATGCGTTTTGTTCGTGACATGGATCACGGTTCCGTCCTGGATATTGGTCCTGCTGCCGATACGGATATAGTTGACATCACCGCGGATAACGACACGGAACCAGACACTGCAACCCGCCCCCAGAGAGACATCACCAATAATATCACAGGAGTCGGCCATAAAAACAGAATCGTCAAGGACAGGCCTGACTCCCTGAAACGGCAACAGCATAAGGGTCCCTTTCGTTCACAATAAAAAAGGCCCACTCCTATACAGAAGAGGGCCCCGAATGGTTTTGTAGCTATCAGGAATCAACACGCTCTTTCAATTCCTTACCAACCTTGAAGAATGGAAGTTTTTTCTCGTTAACTTCAATAACCTCACCGGTTTTCGGATTACGTCCCATATAAGCCTTATAATCCTTGACCAGAAAACTTCCGAAGCCGCGTATCTCGATACGGTCATTGTCGATCAGGGCTTGTGACATAGAGTCAAAGATCAGGTTGACAATCTGCTCAGCTTTTTTATAGGTGAGATTCTTGCGTTGCGATAGCTCTTCTACCAGTTCAGACTTATTCATAAGCCCCCCTTCAGTTTATAGGGTTAGCAGATTTCGTAATCATTTTAGAGAGACTATACAACAAGCCTTACCCATGTCAACCAGATGCGCATAAATTTCGCATATTTAGAAAACAGAACCGAATAAGTCTAGATAACGGTAAAGGGAGACAGGGTCCAGATCACTCTTGCGTCCTTATCCCCGATATTCTCCCAGCGGTGCGGCAGATGGGACTTGAAACAGAGGCTGTCTCCTCCCTCAAGGACAAACTCCTCATCGACAATCACCATGCGAATCCGCCCTTCGAGAACATAGATAAGCTCATCGCCGGGGTGATACATATTCTTGTCACCACTGACCCCGCCCTTTTCGATTGTGCCATAAAAGGACATGAACTGCGGGTCACGCAGACCGGAGGTGAAGGACTCGGTATGAAGGTTGTTTTCGTCATCATAGACAGTCATGTCCCGCTGGCCAGGACGGGTATAAACAACCTCATGAGAGGATGCGACGTCCTCAACAAAATAATTGATGCTCTTGTCAAAAACTGTCGCCAGGCGCATCAGGATTTCGACCGAGGGGATGGTCAGCCCACGCTCTATTCTCGATATCATATTCGACGAAACCTGAGATCTGTCCGCCAGAATCTGAATGGTCATATCATTCTTGAGACGAATCTCCTTCAGTTTTTTCCCTACAATCTTTTTCACCTGCATGGCGAACTCCCGTCAGAGAAAGTAGCTAAACGTTTGGAGGCGGCGATACGACCCAGAGGATACTGGCCTGCGAAGCCGTTGGATTTTTCCAACTGTGGGGAACTGAGGCCTTAAAGGCAACGGAGTCGCCTTTATTCAGCAAGAAGTCCTCCCCCTCTATGGTAAAGGAGATTGCACCCTCAAGAACCATGGCAAATTCTTCACCAGTATGAACCATCTCTCCCTCACCACTATTACAAAATGGCTCGAGAGTATCAACAAAAACAGAAAACCCGGAATCCCTGAGCCCCTGTGTCAGGCTGGTTATCTGATGCTTGTCTTCAAAAAAGAAAATCGGTTCCCCTCGTCCGGCAAGGGTATGTATGACGCTACTTCCTTTTTCAGCTTCTTCAACAAAATAGCTGATACTCACACCTAGGGCATCAGCAAGTTTCATTAACAATTCAACAGAAGGAATTGTTAATCCGCGCTCGATACGGGAAATCATATTTGACGAAACACCAGAGAGTTTGGCAAGCTCCTGGATCGTCCGGTCCCGCTTCAATCGCGAATATTTCAGTTTGCGACCGATAAGTTTTTTTAGCATGTACCTCTCCCCATACTCCCCATTCGTAAATAGAAGATCGTTCTATCATCGACTTTCAAAAGGAGTCAACACAATATGATACAGGGGGAATACTAAATGGTAATACAACTATGTGAAAAAATACTTACCAGTCAGGTAGTTATAAATGATCTATTCAATTCAGCCAGTTAGCATATATTTTTCAACTTTCTATCTTGTCACTATCAAATAGCTCAATAATTATCAATAAATAGTTTTATCTATCTTTTGTGCTTCTTTTTATCACATAAGGTATTCAATGGGCAAATAAATACTCGAAAAAAAACCGGGAACTACATTCAGCCTACACTTTCCAGCTTGCCGTTATCTATGACATTCCTTATCTGCTGCAGTAAGCGAGCGGTTTTTATTGGCTTATAGAGTAGAAGATAATCCGCTTCAACAAGTCCCTGTTCGATCAACCAATCAAAGGTATAACCACTGATAAAAATGACAGGAACGCTCGTCCTGCTCCTCAATTCTTCATAAAAATCGGAACCCTTCATTCCCGGCATAACCACATCCGACAGAATCAGATCAAAAGGCGTCCCGGCCCTGTCTAGCGACCGAAGTGCAGCCTCAGCGCAGTCACAGACCTCAACACGATAACCGACAGAGGTCAGAATGCTGGAGGTTGACTCTCGAACGAGCGGATCATCCTCAACCAGAAGGATCGATTCTTCGCCTCCAATCAGCTGATCATCTGCCGGCTCGACCTGCACCTCTGCCCGGGCGGCAATCAAAGGCAGATAGATATGAAAACAGGAGCCCTGGCTCAGCCTACTTTCGACCAGGATGTAGCCGCGATGCTGCTTTACAATCCCCCAGGCCGTCGCCAGGCCCAACCCTGTCCCCTTCCCCGTATCCTTGGTCGTAAAAAAGGGATCGAATATCTTCTGCTCGATCTCTTTGGGAATCCCAACCCCGGTATCCTCGACAGTAACAACAGCATATTCACCTGGCTCCCCATAGCCGTGAACTCTGCAGAACTCCCTGTCGATCAAGGTGCGGGACGTCCGGATCGTTAAAATCCCCCGTCCTCGCATGGCATCACGGGCATTGGTTGCCATGTTAACGAGCACCTGCTCGATCTGAGTCGGATCAGCCATGACAATCAACTGCTCGCCTGCCAGTTGCAGACACTGCTGGATCCCCCCTCCAATAATCTGACCGAAAATATCCTGCACCTTGAGAACCAGGCGATTCAGATCAATCGGGGCAGAAACGCCTGATTTTTTCCGGCTGTAGGCGAGCAAGCCATGAGTCAGACTCGACCCACGTTCTGCTGCCTCACCTATCTTATTGATTTTTGCCAAAAGCTTGGGCTGATTGGCGAGCACCCCTTTGAGAAGACCGACGTAACCGGAAATCACGGTCAGTATATTGTTGAAATCGTGAGCGATACCACCCGTCAAAGTTCCGATAGCTTCCATTTTCTGCGAATGCTGAAGCTGCTTTTCAAGCAGCTTTCTGCGCGATATATCAATAAAGGTAATAACGCCGCCAATGAGTTTGCTGTCCTGATACATCGGATGCCCCCAGCACTCGACTGAGACAGAACGCCCATCCACGCACCGAAAAAAGCTATCGTCATGCGTGACTTTCTCTCCACGCATAACCGCACCAACCAGCTGGCTGGAACAGAGCTCACCGTCGGAGAACGATGCCCCGACAATCGACTGACAGAAATTCCGGCCGACAAGATCGCGCTCGCTGTCATAGCCAAGGATCTTGACCGAGGATGCGTTACAAAAAACGATATCACCGTTCAGGTCGATACCGATAATCGCTTCTGCGGTTGAGCTGAGCAGCGTAGACAACATCTCTTCGCGCCGGGAAAGCTCTTTGACATAGTGCATCCGCTCGCATTCTGCAGCAGCACGCGCAGCGATGACGGAAAAAAGCTCTTCGATATGAGGAACAGGCTGAATCGGCTGACGCGAGTAAGCAAATACAAGGCCGAGAATCTGCCCCTCATGTCCAACCATCGGACTGCCGATAAAACAACTGGTCGACTCCAGACCCAAAACACCGGTAGCATGAAACATCTCGCCCGCGCCTTCAGGAATGATACAAAACTGCTCCTGCAGAACCTTGAGAAAAGGTACAAAATTGACCGAAAGCTTACACGCAGGCAGATGCACACCTTCGCGAAAGCTGGCCCTGATTTCAAGAAGGTCACCCTGAAGAAGTCCGACGCAGGCACCTTCAACCTCGAGCCAATCAACGAGGTTACAGACGATCTCCTCAAGACACTCCTGACCTGTCAGCCCGACAGTACTGCGAACCAAGGTGCGGATTGAACTTTCGTATTTCTCTCTCAGAGTAATATCACGCGCAACCGAAAGAAAAACATCCTTTCCGCCTAGCTCAAAAAGCTGGGTTCCGATTTCAACAGGTATCCAGCGTCCATCCCGGGTCAGCAGAGCTGTCTTGAAAAGAACCTTGCCACGTGTCTGAACCTCTGCAAGAACCGACGAAAAAAGCGGCTCATCCTCCAGAGCGATACGATTAAGCTGACCTGGCCCCAATAACAGCAGGTCTTGCCGGGTATAGCCCAACAATTCGCAGGCAACATCATTGACCTCAACATAGCGCCCCGGGCGCCCATCAGAGAGGCGCTCCGAAATAAAAACAGCATCTGCAATACCATTGAAAAGTTTTAAAAAATAGCCATCTTTGGAAAGCTCAGCGACCATAGTTAACCTTATGCGAACGAAACTCATTAAAGAGGTTATGCACTCATTGCAATTTAACAAAAGTTTTCTATGAATCAAGTGTTATTCAGGTTTTGTTCCTGCTCGGTCTCTGAAGGCAAATGACAGATAACCCCTAAAAAGCTCTTTGCAAAAGGGTCAATCTGTGATAGTTTTCTGCGGCTTAACGGATAAAAGGAGTCCATTGATGAGCACATTGCTGATTATATTACATGTCATCGTATCCATTGCCCTGATTGTCATCGTCCTGCTCCAGATGGGAAAGGGAGCGCAAGCTGGTGCTTCTTTCGGTGCTGGTGGCAGCCAGGCCATGTTCGGTTCAACAGGTGGCAATTTCATGAGCAAGATCACTGCAGCTGCAGCAATAATCTTCATGCTGACCAGCCTCACTCTTGCCTATTTTTATGGTTCAGACAGTTCAAAAACAGTCATGCCTTCTGTCGTGAGCCCTGCCCAGAGCTCACTTCCGGCAGATAATGATATGCCAAAAAATAATTAGTCATTTTCTTATTGACGACGAGATCATGATTCAGTATAAAGACGTCCGCATTGCCGAAATGGTGGAATTGGTAGACACGCCATCTTGAGGGGGTGGTGGGAGTATTCCCGTGAGAGTTCGAGTCTCTCTTTCGGCACCAAAAAATAAACAACCCGGTTACTTCTCAAGTAACCGGGTTTTTATTTTCCCATTCGACCAACTCATCCAGACAATTATAAAATTAAAATTATTATTTTTTTCAAACTTAACTATTGATATATTACTATTCAGAAAACTTAATCTGCTTTCAGCCACACCACTTGAAAATCAACAATACTTGCAACAATTTATCTCAACCCACTTCAAATCAATGGTGAGACCCGCTCAGCGGGGAAAGTGCGGAGGTAAAATCGATGAATGTCCCTGACAAAACCAATCCCAAATGGGCCGAAATCGTAACCGGCAAGAAGAACTACCCTCTTAAATTTCTCGCCGCGAAGATCATGTTATCCAGAATTATGCGTACGACCGGGGCAAATCCGACACCTGAAAATATTTCAGCTTCCGTGAATGAACTTTACAGTCTCTATAGCGCAAATATCAATGTCCCGTCAGCTCAGACCGATATCCAAACAATTTTCGGATAGGAGATAGCGATGCAACAGGATCTACTCGATATCAGCGCAGCCTCTGAATTGATAAGCGCAGGAAAACAGCTGCTCATAGCAGGCGAAGAAAATCTTTTGGCTCAACTCCCCCAAGGGAGGTGGATCGGCGGCTCTATTCCCTACTTCATCACGCCTGGCCTTGGAGGAACCCAGTCCCAGGACAAGGTCTTCGTAACTGACATTTCCGAGATAGTCGACAAGTGCAGAATTCATACATACACCGCAACAACAATAGGTTCCATATACACGGATGCCGGAAGTAACGGATTCAGCATTATCATCATCCCTGCCGCCAGCAAGGTTCACGCAACCTTTTCAGTTAATGCCCCCAATTATAAGGATTTTGGCAGCCAGCCACTGGTTGGGTGGATCTCAGGAGTTCACCTGGACGAACTTGCCATAAAAAAACCGATTGTCGTCAACGGAGAAACCGGTGAAATGCTGACTGATCAAGCAATAGTGATGCATGTTGATCTCGTCGCAGGAAAAACTGTCGATGTCGGCATTGTCAACTTGTTTGAACAAGGCAATGGGGAGATACTGACATTTGAAAAAGATGGCTTTGAAAGCACAGATGTCAATGTCAACGGCATCAAAGAAAACTTTTATGAATATCTGACCAAAAACAATATAGACACCAAACTGCCCCTGGTTGCTGACTATTACGGCACGATGATAAACATCAGTTTCCAGAGCCTTAACAGGAATGAGCCAGTCAAGCTCTATGCCCCAGTGTTCAGTGGCATCCGTTACAAAATCGCCAGACCGATCGAAAATTACCCGGAAGAATTCAGCAAACAACTCGTTATGAGTGGCCTGCAGGAACAACAGATCCTCTTCTCCTGCAACTGCATCCTGAATTATCTTTACTCTGATCTGAAAGGAAACAAAACAGAACAGTTCGTCGGTCCGGTCACTTTCGGCGAGATCGCCTACCAACTATTGAACCAAACACTGGTCTACCTTCAACTTAATGACGCTTGATGTTCAGGAGGGCGCTGCGTAAAGGCAGCGCCCTCTCAATTTTTCTATACAGCCTGAAAACTGCCTGCTCCTGTCAGGACCACAAACCCGGTTGCTGCAGGGATGGTAAATTTATGCATTTTGCATGCATAAAACAGCTCCAGAAACAGTGGTATCTCGCCCAGCCTTCTATACAAGAGAACCCAACAATCATCTATAAACTCGTGCATATTATCGAAAGAATTATCTGCCTCAGTTTCAACCTTTTGTAATCAATCTGCTAAACTGTCAAATAATGTTCATTGGTTCACAATAACAACTTTCAGGGCCCGGCGGAAAGGAACATAATGCTTGACATCGTACGACCGTACAAATATATAGTTTACATGTACACCGCTAATACATTGTTATATTTCATCTTAGCTTGAGTAGAACAGTAACCCGACTATGGGGAGGAACAATGGCGTTTAAGGTATCCGAAATTTTTACAGCCAAACTACCGATTTCAATCTGCGGCGGCCTGATGACTCTGGTCTGCATCCTCTGGAATCTCGATGTCCACACTCACCTGGGTATTCCGATCCTGACGGAACAATACCTGGCCTTCCAGCTCGGAATGGCAATCTTCATTGTCTATCTCACCAGCAGTTTCCGAAAAAAGAACCTGACAAAAACCAGCATCCTGGGCGGGATTATTGCCCTGATCGGTCTATGCACCCTGCTCTATACGAGCTTCAATTACCTAGACCTCCTGTCTGAGCAGGCGTACAGACCGATGTCACTGACAATAATCGGTTTTGTCGTTATTTTCTGCGTCACTGAAGGGGTCAGAAGAAAAGCCGGACTCTCTCTGTTTATTATTGTCGCGCTGTTCATTCTCTACGCCCTTCTCGCCCATAAAATGCCTGGCATGTTTGTCGGCCGGAAAATGGACATCGTGCCCCTGCTGCAATATGTTGGCTTCGATCCAAGTGCTGCTTTTGGTCTGCCTCTGACGGTTGCCTCGGTCATCGTCATTCTCTTCGTCTTCTTTGGCAAATTGCTGTTTCTCGCCGGTGGCGGTGAATTCTTTACCGATCTGGCAACAGCACTGACAGGCCGGACCCGTGGCGGGAGTGCTAAGATTTCGATCGTCGCTTCAGCGCTGTTTGGTTCGATCTCAGGCAGCGCAGTATCAAACGTTGTTACGACCGGAATCATTACCATTCCGATGATGAGGAAAAGCGGCTATTCCGACAGAGACGCCGGAGCCATTGAGGCGATCGCCTCCACCGGTGGTCAGCTGACTCCGCCGATCATGGGCGCAGCAGCCTTTCTTATGGCTGAGTTTCTGGAGATATCCTATATGACGGTTGCTCTCGCAGCCATCATTCCGGCGTTGCTCTATTACTTCAGTGTTTTCGTTCAGGTTGACCTGATTGCCGCCAGAGACAACATCAAATCAGGAGATGAACGACAGAGCGCAAAAGAGGTGCTAAAAAAAGGCTGGCACCTGATCATTCCTTTTGTTGTCCTGTTTGTCGCCCTCTTTGGCTTTCAGATTGATCCTGAAAAATCGGCCCTGGTTTCAGCAGTATCAGTCATCGTTGTCGGTGCGTTGAAAAGCTACAAAGGCTACCGGATCAACTTTTCAAGTATCATAGACGCCTTTGTATCGACCGGAACCAGCCTGGTTGATCTGATTCTCATTGTAACGGCGGCCGGCTTCGTTATCGGCATCCTCAACGTCACCGGCCTCGGTTTCGCCCTGACCCTGTTCCTGGTCGACAGTGTTGGTGGAAACCAGTTTGTCATACTTATCGTTGCCGCCCTGATCTCGACTCTGCTGGGGATGGGCATGCCGACTTCGGGTGTCTACGTTCTGCTCGCTGCGCTGATCGTTCCGTCGATGGTCGAAGCCGGTATCACCCCGATCAGTGCCCACATGTTCATTCTCTACTTCGGCATGATGTCGATGATCACACCGCCGATCGCCCTCGCCGCTTTCGCCGCTGCGGCAATCACCAAAACAAACCCGGTAGAGACCGGCTGGTCGTCGATGCGTATTGGCTGGGCGTCTTACCTGATCCCCTTTGCTTTCGTTGTTGCGCCGGAACTGCTTCTTGAAGGCAGTTTCTGGATCACCATCGTCGATACCCTGCAGGCGGCAATCGGCATCGCTGCAGGCTCAATAGCCGTTGTTGGCTTCATCGGCAAAAAGCTCAAAGTCTCAACACGCGTTCTGCTGGCCGTCCTGGGTTTCTTCGGTATGCCATTTTTTGAAGCACTGCACTTTATGCTTTACCCTTCTTATATTGCCGCGGTTCTGGCAATACTCTTTATCTTTCTTATTCAGTTCAAGGGAGAAAAACTGAATTTCATTTAACCCGAGCAAAAGGAGTCATGAGGATGAAAACAATGAGAAAAATCTTTTTACTGGCCATCATTTCGGCATTTTTGTTGACCACAAACGCTATCGCCGTTGAGATTGTCGGCGTCGCTTCCGGCCAACCCGGCAGCCTCGGCTACAACACCGCACAGGCGGTAGCCAAACTCGCCAATCAGGAAGCCAAGATTATCGCCCGGACCCAGCCGCTGGCCGGTACCGCTGCCTACATTCCGCTGATCAACAGAGGAGAACTCCAGTTCGGCTTCGTCAATGGCGTCGAACTTGACTACGCCTACACCGGTACCGGCAACTGGGAAGGCAGAAAAAGCGACAACCTGCGTATGGTCGGCGTCATGTTCCCGTTGATTACCGGCATCATGGCCCCGGCCAAGATGGACATCATGACCATTGATGACCTGAAAGCCAAGGCCTCAGGTCTGAAGATTGCCTCCGAATATACCGCTGATACAACAATCCGCTATTACATCATGGGCGCTCTCGCCACCGGCGGCCTGACCTATGACGATTTCAAACAGGTTCCTGTCTCAAACTTCGTCAAAGGGATTGAAGCGGTCGGTGACGGTATGGTCGACGTCGCACTGGTCAGTCTGAACTCGGGGGCCGGCAAAAAGGCCAACGCAACCATGTCCGGCGGTCTGCGTTACATTTCTCTCGACAACTCCCCAGAGGGTGAAAAACGCCTTAAAGATTTCATGCCGTCGGCCTCTTTGACAACGGTCAAAGCCAACGACAGCATTCCAGGCATGCAGAACGATGCCAACCTGATCAAGATTCCATGGGTTCTGTTTACCAGCAAAGACACCTCGGATGATCTGGTCTACCGCATGATCAAAGTCATCGCTGAAAACAACGAAAAACTCGGTCAGTCGTTTGGTGCCTTTAAACGCGCTGAACTCGAGGCCATGGCGCCAGCCACACCTGTGCCTTACCATCCTGGTGCTCTGAAGTATTACCAGGAAGCGGGTATCAAGGTAGGAAACTGATCAAACATCAAGCAACTATTGAAGAATTAAGGAGCAACCCATGGTAACCCCGGGATATTTAGCATTTCATCCGAATCCAAAAAAACCGGATATAACACTTCCGCGCGGCGCGTGCGATTCACATTGTCATGTTTTTGGTCCCGGGGATACCTTCCCCTATTCACCACAAAGCAGCTATATTCCGGTCGATGCACCGAAAGAGATCCTGTTTCAAAGACACAGGTTTCTCGGCTTTGATCGCGCCGTTATCGTTCAGGCCAGCTGTCACGGGACTGATAACCGGGCCATGATCGATGCCCTGATCGCTGGTGGCGATGATTATCGTGGCATCGCCATCGTGAAGCCGGATATCAGCCATGACGAATTGGCGATGATGGATGTGCAAGGCGTTCGGGGCGTCCGTTTCAACTTTGTCAAGCGTCTCAAAGCACGTCAGTCTGAAGAGAACCAGAAACAGATTATTGAAAAAATTGCCAAGTTCTCCTGGCACACCGTTGTCTATTTTGAGCCAGAAGATCTGAGTGAGATCAAAAATTTCCTGAAGCAGTTAGAAACACCGGTCATCATCGATCATATGGGTCGGGTCCCGGTCGAAAAAGGGGTAAACAGCCCGGAATTTGAAGAACTCGCTGACCTGCTCAGAGATGACAAGTTCTGGGTCAAAGTCACCTGCCCGGAGAGGCTTTCAAAACAGGGTCCGCCCTACAGCGACGTCGACGAAGTCTCCAAGGAACTGATTCGCCTGGTTCCGGATCGTGTCCTGTGGGGCACTGACTGGCCACACCCCAATATGAAGAGCCATATCCCTGATGATGGCCTGCTTGTTGATCGTCTTGTAACAATCTGCCCGGATATTGTACAGCAGCAGAAAATGCTGATTGATAATCCGAACAAACTCTACTGGAACAGATAACCAGTCGGGCTTGACTGCAAACTAGATCGAATGGAGTTGTTTTATGTCTGATACAAAAAAAAACGCACTTGTCATCAGCGCACATTCTGCTGATTTTGTCTGGCGCGCAGGCGGTGCGATCGCGCTGCATGCCCAGAAAGGCTACGATGTCACCGTTGTCTGCCTCAGCTTCGGCGAACGCGGCGAAAGCGCCAAGCTCTGGAAAGAACCCGGAATGACCCTGGAGAAGGTCAAAGTGGCGCGCCGCAAGGAAGCTGAAGCGGCGGCAAAAGCACTCAATGTCCACGACATTCAGTTTTTTGATCTCGGCGATTATCCTCTCGAGCTCGACAGAGAGGCCAAATACAAGCTTGTCGACGTGATCCGCACAGTCCAGCCACAGTTCATGCTCAGCCACTCCCAGTATGATCCGTATAACACCGATCATGCCTATGCAACCAAGATTGCGCTGGAATGCCGCATGGTCGCCCAGGCCTGGGGGCACAACCCCGGCGAAAAGGTCCTCGGCGCTCCGCAGCTTTACCTTTTTGAACCGCACCAGACCGAACAGATGGGCTGGAAACCGGATACCTTTCTCGACATCACCAGTGTCTGGGAGAACAAGAAGGCAGCCATCGAGTGCATGCAGGGGCAGGAACATCTCTGGCACTACTACACCAATGTCGCAGAAAACAGGGGGAATCACTTCCGCCGCAACTCCGGCGGGCAGTCAGGTGGACGGGACGCCAGATACGCCGAGGGATTTCAATCGGTCTTCCCGCGCACTGTCGACGAGCTTTAAGGAAGGAGTTTGCCCATGCCTCAGGTTGTCACCAAAATTGAGCGCGCAGCAGCTGAAATTGTCAAGGGCCTTGGTGAATGCGGTGTAGCCACGGTTCATGAAGCCCAGGGACGTAAAGGACTGCTCGCCAGCTACATGCGGCCGATTATTGAAGGAGCACAGATCGGCGCTTCGGCCGTCACTATCCTGGCCCCCCCGTGCGATAACTGGATGGTTCATGTCGCTGTTGAGCAGGTCCAGGCCGGTGACGTTCTGGTCCTGGCCACAACCTCCCCGTCCGATGCCGGTTATTTCGGTGACCTGCTGGCTACCTCGATGCAGGCGAGAGGCGGTGTCGGTCTGATTATCGATGCCGGAGTCCGTGATATCAAGGATCTGCGGGCGATGAACTTCCCGGTCTGGTCAAAGGCTGTTCATGCTCAAGGGACCGTCAAGGCCACCCTCGGTGATGTCAATGTCCCGATCGTCTGCGCCGGGGCCCTGATAAACCCGGGCGATGTCATCGTCGCCGATGATGACGGCGTCTGCGTCGTGCGCCGGGAAGAAGCGGCTGAGGTTCTGGTCAAGGCGCGGGAACGGATGACCAAAGAGGAAGAAAAACGCAAGCGCCTCGCTGCCGGTGAACTTGGCCTTGATATCTACCAGATGCGCGAACGACTGGAAAAAGAAGGGTTGAAATATGTCTAAAGGTATTCGCTGCATGTGGATGCGCGGCGGCACCTCCAAAGGCGGCTATTTCCTGGTTGAGGACCTGCCGCAGGATTCTGCGGAACGTGACAGGGCATTGTTACGCATCATGGGCTCACCCGATCCGCGCCAGATTGACGGTATGGGCGGTTCCGACCCGCTGACCTCAAAGGTTGCCGTCGTCAAAAAGTCGCAACGCGACGGTATCGATGTCGACTACCTGTTCCTGCAGGTTTTTGTCGATCAGGCCATAGTCACCGACGCGCAGAACTGTGGCAACATCCTTGCCGGCATCGCTCCTTTTGCCATCGAACGCGGCCTGATCACTCCTGAAGGAGATGTCACTGAAGTCTCCATCTACATGGAAAACACCGGCCAGGTTGCTGTCGCCAGGGTGCAAACCCCGGACGGAACTGTGAGTTACCAGGGTGACGTCCGTATCGACGGCGTTCCGGGAAGTTCGGCGGCGATTCCGATCGAGTTCAAGGATACTGCAGGCTCCTCCTGCGGACAGCTGCTGCCAACCGGCCATGCTGTGGATCTGGTCCGGGGCGTCAACGTGACGATGATAGACAACGGCATGCCCTGCGTTATTATGCGTGCCGAGGATTTCGGCATCAGTGGAGATGAATCACCTGAGGAACTGGAAAACAATCAAACTCTGCGTGACAAAGTCGAAAAGATCAGGTTAGAGTGTGGGCCACAGATGAACCTTGGCGACGTCACTGAAAAGTCAGTACCCAAAATGACCCTGGTCAGCAGAGCAAAACATGACGGCATTATCTCGACACGCACCTTCATTCCACATCGCTGTCACAAAACGATCGGCGTTCTCGGAGCTGTCAGTGTCGCAACGGCCTGTCTGCTGGAAGACAGTCCAGCTTTCGAACTGGCCAGACCGACAGCAGGACAGGAGCGGTCACTATCGATTGAGCATCCGACCGGCGAGATGACCGTCATTATCAACCTCGATAAGAGCGGCCAGGTAGAACGTTCGGCAATCCTGCGCACCGCGCGCAAGTTGATGGATGGAGAGGTTTTCATCGACTGAGGGCTTATCGCAGGGGCGGCTTCACGCCCCTGTTTTTCAATGAAAGAAGGACAATGGCCAGACCACTGCTGAAAACTTCGAGAGCCTCAAGAAACACCGCCATGGATATTCTCGATGCTGCGGAGGAGCTAATCTCACTTCGTGGCTATGACGGTGTTTCCCTACGAGAAATCGCGAAAAAAGCCGAAGTCAGCCTGGGCAGCGTCACCTACTACTTCGAAACAAAAGAGAAGCTGCTGACCGCTATCTACGATCGCTATACCCAGCCGATGAACCAGCGCCGCATGGATCTGCTCGCCGAAGCCTTGCGCATCAGCAATCAGCAGGAGAAACTGCAGGCTATCGTCCGCGCCTATATCATTCCGACCTTCTCTTCAAAAGCCGATAATATTTCAGGCGGGGCGCGTTTCACCCGGATTCGGGCCATGCTGTCGATGCAGGGCACCAAAGAGATCAAGGGCGTTATCGCCAAACAGTTCGACGAGATCCGTAACGCCTTTATCGACGCCTTTGTTGAATGCCTGCCGAACGCAGATCGGGAGTCGATCATCTGGCGAAGCCATTTCCTGCTCGGTTCGCTCTATTACACCCTGGTCAATGGCGAGCGGATCGAGTCACTGACCAACGGATCGACCTCCGCGAGCGATCAGGACCGGGCTATTGAAGAGTTGACCAAGACCTTTGCCTGCGCCTTTCTGGACCTCAATCAGACCTGACCTGCCTCGCCCCGACAATCTCCAAACTGAACTTCAGACAGAGTTCAGGGGGCCAACCGCTCGATCTTCCATTCCCGGTGGTCGAGCAGAGTGTAGCGCAACCGATCATGGAGGCGATGCTCTCCATCCTGCCAGAATTCAAACAGATCAGGGACAACGCGATAGCCTCCCCAGTGCCCCGGGCGCGGCACATCCTCCTGATCAAACTTCTCGCATAACTGCTCAAACTCAGCCACCAGTTCGTCGCGACTGCTGATTACCTGGCTCTGGTATGAGGCGTAGGCGGACAGCTGGTTGCCACGTGGACGTGAGGCAAAATAGGCATCGGACTCTTCAGCCGACAAACGTTCGGCCCGCCCTTCTATCCTGACCTGTCGTCCCAGAACTTCCCAATAGAACAGCAGTGCCGCAAAGGGATGGCAATCCAGATCCTGCGCTTTGCGGCTTTGATAATTGGTAAAGAAGACGAAGCCACGCTCACCGTAGCCACGCAGCAGGACAACCCGTGAAGAGACCCTGCCCTGCCCACCGACCGTCGAGACGCTCATCGCCATCGGCAACTTCAGATCTGTCCGCTGGGTATCTTCAAACCAGAGACGGAACTGTTCAACAGGACTTTCTTTGAGCGCGGAGCGATGCAGCGGTTCATGCTGATAGAGTGACATGGCAAGTCTCCTTTCAACCGTCCAACAGGGCCGATTCATGACAAATTATCGACCATGATTAACATTCAGTGCAATCCCCTGCCATTACTCATGTCAAAAAATCAATAAACAACATCAAGAGCCGGCAACCAGTTAAATCTCCACCGGGCGTACTTGCTAAACAGCAAGCATTGGATAGCATTGAATGTGTCAACATCTAATCACAGGAGGCGGCTGTCATGAGAAAATATATAGGTACGATCGGCATTCTCACCGGAGGTGGAGATGTTCCAGGCTTGAACCCGGCAATTCGCGCCATCACCGTTCGCGCCCTGCGCGAGGGCTACCGGGTCATCGGGATACGGCGTGGCTGGGCGGGATTGGTAGATCTCATCCCCGACCGCAAGGCAGATAACAGTAATAACGTCCAGGAACTGACGGAGGAACTGGTCAACCGCGCCGGGCGCACCGGAGGGACCTTTCTTCACACCTCGCGTACCCGTCCCAGCCACCTTCCGCACAGCAACGTCCCAGCGCATCTGAGTGATCTTTACAAGGACAAGATCAATGACGTGACCCCGGATGTGCTGAAGAACCTCGGTT
This sequence comes from Geopsychrobacteraceae bacterium, assembly GCA_963676795.2. Lineage (GTDB taxonomy): Bacteria > Desulfobacterota > Desulfuromonadia > Desulfuromonadales > Geopsychrobacteraceae. Next base: position 1,762,548 of record CAXXTB010000002.1, read on the forward strand.
TTCTCGGCATAGACACCCTGATCCCGATCGGTGGCGATGATACCTTGAGCTACGGGCTGCGCCTGCACAAGGAGGGGATCAAGGTTATCGCCATCCCCAAGACCATGGACAACGATGTCCCGGGTACGGATTACTGCATCGGCTTTTCGACCTGCGTTACCCGCACCATCGAATTGACCCACCGCCTGCGAACCAGTGCCGGATCCCATGAACGTTTCCTGGTCCTCGAGGTCTTTGGCCGTTATGCCGGCTATTCAGCCCTGCTGCCAACCATGGCTGGCGCCGCCGACCGCTGTGTCATTCCTGAATACCCTTTTGAAATCAATCACCTGGTGAAGCTTCTCAGTGAAGACCGGATAAAACACCCAAGCAAGTATTCGGTCGTACTGGTTTCTGAAGGGGCGACCATGACCCACCATGAAGGGATGTTGTTTGAGGGGGAGGAAGCGGATCAATTTGGCCATAAAAAGCTAGGGGGGATCGGCGATCAGGTTGCCAGACAGTTAAAAGAACTGTCACCTAAGTATAACGCCGGGCGACAGATCAATGTTGTCAACCAGCGTCTCGGCTATCTGGTCCGCTGCGGCGACCCGGACGCCATGGATTCGATCGTACCGATGGCCTTCGGCAATCTGGCCCTCGACCTGATCCTCCAGGGAGCGTCCGGCCGTCTGGTCAGTTTGCGTAACGGCTGCTACGACAATGTGCCGATCGATGTTGTGACGGGCAGAAAAAAAATGGTTGATGTCGGCAAGTATTACAACACCAAGAGGTTGCGGCCGATCTATGAATCATTTTTACGGCAACCCCTCTTTGTCATGACCAGCGATATCTAACCAATTTTTCCGCAACAAATAAAACCGTACAATGAACAAGGCCACCGGCATTGCCGGTGGCCTTGTTTTGCTCCGCTAAGCGAATAAACAGAATTCAGCGCTATCCGTCTTCGGCTCCAGTTTGTAATTCCAGCTGGTTAGTCATCGGCAACGCCAAGCTCACGGCACGTTGAAATCAAATCTGACATGACAGGGCAGACAGAAGTTCTCTGACTTCTGATGCTGATGATGACAGAGATTACAATCGGTCTCGGTTGAGTAGTGGCGATTCTTGTGCGGATTGGTCGGTTTGAGATCGGCTGTCTCTTCAGCCAATGCGGCCGTATCATGACATTCCAGGCATTTGATCATGGGTACTGCCGACCTTTGATCGGTACCCGCATGACAATCGTCGCAGGTTACTTCGTTGTCGGCATGTATGGCATCCAACTGTTGATCAGCAGCCATAACGGCACTTGCCGTACTGGCGCCCAGAAAGATGGTCAATGCCATAGCAAACAAGAACTTAGGCATGTGCAAAGTTTTCGTTTTCATTATGTCTCCCATCATAAATAGCGTAGTGAAACGGTCTCGAGCGTCTCATCGTTAACAATCTCTTTCCGGGTTGTTTAAAGCTTAGCCACACGCTTACCGGTCATATAGCCAAAGGTGTAGCATCTTCCCAGCGACAAGCCGAAAACGGTCAGTGGGTAATCGACCCCCCCATAGAAACCGCCACCGAGATTGCCGACAATATACAAGCCCTTGATGGGCTGACCGTCGGCATCCAGGGCCTGATGGTGCTCGTTGACCAGCATCCCGGAACACAGCGTTGAAATTCGCACTCTGCGGTGTATCCCGTAAAAGGGTGCTTTTTCAACCGGAACCATTTTATCAGCGGGCTTGCCGAAATCGTCATCCTTGCCCGATTTACAGAGTTCATTGTAGCGCTTGACGCTTGCGACGAAGGTTTTTGGATCACACTGCAGCTTTCTGGCCAGCTCCTCCAGGCTATCTGCAACGTGGGTATTGGTCTGAGACGGGTAGACGCCATGCTTGGGTGACGGGTCATCCGGCATGTAATTTTTCAATCCCTCAGGCGGGATAAGCTTGCCCGGCCACTTTGCGGCCGTCGTCATATAGTCTGCATCGAAAATCTGTGAATAGTGACCGGCGTTTTCGGCATCACGCAGATAGTTGTTCAGCAATGACATGGCAACAGTCTCGTTGACGAAACGCTCCCCCTTGCGATTGACAGCCAAAAATGGCATGTCGCACATCGAGGCCGGACCGGCATCGAAGTCATGCAGCATCTTGGTATGACCTAGCGGTTCAATAACGCCTCCGGCCCAATAGGCCATGGCAAATCCATCCCGGTCCGATCCATCTGTTTACGCCCAAAGTTCCTCAGGTCGGGGATGAAAAAGTTACACATCGCTTCGTTGTTCTGGTAATCGCCAGTCGCCAGGATGACCCCTTTCTTAGCCATGAACTTGACGTACTTACCATCCCTGCCTTTGGCAATGACACCGATAACCTGCCCGCGACTATCCTGCACCAGCTGACTGGCTGGCATATTGAAGAAGAACTGCACCCCTGCTTTGACCGCCGTATTTCCCAGTGCGCGCATGCCATCGCCAGTGGTATAGGGCTTCGGCCCGAAAAAGGAGGTGACATAATTGAGCGTATAGCCGTTGACATTGCGTATGGCAAACTGTGGTCCACTCCCCTGGTCGACGACAGTCGCGCCCCCCTTTTTGGCCCGGTCGATGACCCATTTCACGGCCTCTCCCGAATTGTAAGCCCAGGATCTGAGCAGCGCCGGGTTACAGCGATGGTTATTGTCATTATTGAGGAGCGAAACCAGGGCTTCGACACCGGCCTTGTCACTGGTGGCCAGATCAATGCCGGAACCGGTATTCCCCTGAGAAACGATGGTCGGATGCTTCTGGATGACAGCGACCTTGGCACCATTCTCCGCTGCGGAAAGAGCGGCAGGAACCCCTGAGGCGCCAGCGCCGACAACAAGGACATCAAAAGTCTTTGTCGCCGAGATATCCTTTTCTGCAATCACTTCCGGTTTGGGCATGAATTCAAGGGTTGCACCACCGTCAGAACTTTTTGCGTAGGCGGTGCACCTGGCTGGCTCGGCCGCTTCAGCTTTTTTACCTGTGCCGCCCATGCCGCTCAGCACCATGGCGCCGACACCGGCAGTCCCTACCACGGCCCGCGATAGAAAACTTCGCCTTGAAAATCCGTTTTGCAGCACATTGGCAGTGTATTGCTCTCCTGCTTTCTCTTCCGGGGTAATCTCTTTATCCATCCCTTTTTCTCCTTTTTCGTCGAGATAAAGAATGCTCATAAAAGGCAACACCAACCTGGTGCTGCCAAAACCAAGTGCAGGTCAGTAAAAGCACAATTTTTCGGATTTTCTACGCACAGGCACTAAATAAATAGATGTCGGATTGTTGAAAATTTTATCACATCGGTACCATAAAACAATTGGCTCACTGTCGAAACCTTAGCAAAGGCCTCGACCTTTCCTCTTGCAGCATTAGCACGACTGATTTACCTTCTGGCCATGAGTACACTGCCCATCGATCAAATCCTGCCGGATCTGTGTCACGCCCTGTCACAGCATAGCGCCGTTGTTCTTCAGGCATCCCCCGGAGCCGGTAAGACCACGCGGGTTCCGCTGGTCCTGCTCGAACAACCCTGGCTTGCCGGCAAAACTGTTTTGATGCTGCAACCGAGGCGCCTGGCAGCCCGCCACGCGGCTGAATACATGGCGGCGCAGCTGGGGGAAAAGGTCGGCAAGAGAATCGGCTACAGCATCCGCTTTGAACGCAAGAGTTCGCAGGAAACCAGGATAGAGATCGTGACCGAGGGGATCCTGACCCGGCGTCTGCAATCCGATCCGGTATTATCTGGCGTCGGTTTGGTGATCTTTGACGAGTTCCATGAACGCAATATCAACTCCGATCTGGCCCTGGCCCTCTGCCGGGACGCCCAGCTCGCCCTGCGCGAGGATCTCAAGCTGCTAGTCATGTCGGCAACCCTTGATGCCGGGCCGCTCTCGGCGCTGCTCAATCATTGTCCGGTCCTGACCAGCCCAGGTCGCTCTTTTCCGGTGGAAACCCGTTACCTTCCGCAACCAACCGGGCGCAGCAGCGCTGAGAGCGTTGCCGCCGCTGTCAGAACGGCATTGACAGAGAGTGACGGAGACGTTCTGGCCTTTTTACCCGGAGCCGGAGAAATTCACCGCTGTGCCGGGCTGCTGTCAGGGCTGACCGGCGTTGATATCCGTCCCTTGTTTGGTGGCATGCCCTTCGCCGAGCAGCGGCTGGCCATAGAACCCGGTAATAACCGGCGCGTCGTGCTCGCCACCAATATCGCTGAAACCAGCCTGACAATCGAGGGAATCACCACGGTCATCGACAGTGGCTGGGAACGCCGCCCCCGCTTCGATGTCGGCAGCGGTCTGACCCGGCTTGAGCTGAAACGGATTTCCGTCGCCAGTGCCACTCAGCGCCAGGGGCGCGCCGGTCGTCTGCGCCCCGGAACCTGCTACCGGCTGTGGAGTGAAGGGCAACAGGCCGAACTCCTGCCCCAGGCCCCTCCAGAGATTCGCAGTGCCGATCTGGCAGCGCTGCTGCTTGAACTGGCCTGTTGGGGCGAAACTGTCCCGGAACGCCTGACCTGGCTCGACCCGCCCTCTCCCGCTCATCTGCGCCAGGCCAGAGAGCTACTCCAGGAATTAACCGCACTGGACGAAGGAGGAAAACCAACCAGACTGGGACAGCGGATGGTTCGCATGCCACTGTCGCCACGCCTGGCCCGCCTGGTTCTGGCCGCTGAAGAGGATCATTCAGCAGCGCTGGGATGTGAGCTCGCGGCCCTGCTCAGTGAACGGGATCTGGTGCCGAGCTCCACAGTGCCGGCAACCACGGACTGCGACCTCGAAACCTGTTGGCGACTGTTACAGCGCCAGCCTCTGGCGGATGGCGCCAGAGCAGTCCTGCGCGTTGCAGAAGATCTGCGCCGCAGCATGAGCGCAGGTGCAACAGCAACAGCCTGGCCGACAAATCACAGCATGGTTCAACGCTGGCTGGCCCTTGCCTGGCCCGACCGCATCGGCCGCCAGCGCGATGCCGGTTCAGATCGCTATCTGCTAAGCTCCGGATGCGGAGCGGTATTGTCAGCTCGTAGCGGCCTGCAGCGACCAGCGTTCCTGGTCGCACTTGAAATGAGCCAGCGTAACGATCAGACCGAAATCATTGTCGCATCGACCCTGGAACGCTCATTACTGGAAGAGATATTTGCCGCCAGGTTACAACCACGCCGTCAGGTCCGCTGGGACAGGCGCGAGGAACGCGTCATCGCCAGCGAGGTGGTTGCCCTGGGTTCACTTGTTCTGAGTGAACGCCCGGTCAAGGCGACACAGGACGAACAGCTTCAGGGCGCCCTGGAGGGGCTCAGAGAGATCGGTCTCGAGCGACTGAACTGGTCCCCTGAAGCTCTGCAACTGCGCGCCAGGGTCGCCCGCTGCGCCACCATCTATCCCCTGGACGGCTGGCCCGACCTGAGTTTCTCCGCATTAACCATACAGCTTGATGAATGGCTGGGCCATTATCTGACAGGTATCACCACCCGGGCAGACCTGGAACGTTTTGACCCACACAGGACATTAGTAAATCTGCTCCCATGGGAACTCCAGGCGCGGCTCGATAAGTTGACCCCTGAACGGATCGAAATCCCGAGCGGATCGCGCATCCGCATCGACTACAGTGTCGAAGGTCCTCCACTCCTGGCCGCCAAGCTCCAGGAACTGTTCGGTCTGCAACAGTCCCCGACAGTTCTGGATGGTCGGATACCATTACTGATCCACCTCCTCTCCCCGGCGGGTCGGCCTCTGGCGGTAACCCAGGATCTGCGTCACTTCTGGGATCACGTCTACCCGGAAATTCGCAAAGAGATGCGCGGCCGTTATCCCAAGCACCCCTGGCCGGAAGATCCCTGGAACGCCCAGGCCACGGCCAAAACCCGGAAGTCATTACAAAAGTCCAGGCAGGACGACAGCTAATCCGCAAAACTGCGGGTCGGGAAGGCAACCCGACCGGAGGGATTAGAGCCACCGCTGGGAAGAGTATGATAAACGATGCTCCTGAACCTGACATTCGACTATACGATTCAGGGACCCCATCCACTTGTAAAACTGGTAATCGATGAAATACTTTCACTGACACCATCAGTCCCCGGGAGGAGCATGACAGAGCATAACTCATTTCTGCTGTCTGCCGTAGAATCCTCAGCAGATGCTATCATCGCCCTGACCCCGGATGGCCACATTGCCTATTGCAACCCGGCAGTGGAAGCCATCTATGGATATTCGGGCCAGGAGCTCATCGGTCGATCTGTAACCTGTCTGTCCCTGCCGGAGCGGGCTGACGAAATACCGCTGATCCTCAACCGGATTCTCAACGGTGAAAGGGTCCGCCACTTCCAGACCATCCACCTGAATAAAAGCGGAACATCCGTCCCTGTCTCCCTCTCGATCTCACCGATCATTAACAGCGCAGAACAGATTGTCGGCGCGTCATTCATTTCCCGCGACCTGAGTCACCAGATGTCATTCAAGCTGACCCTGCATGAAACAGCCCAGCGCTACGAGAAACTCAAAACCTCCCTGGAGCTGGCCCAGCATGTCCAAAAACGCTTATTACCCTGCGATGCTGCTCTCACAGACGATCTGGATATCTGTGCCCGCACTCACTATTGTGAAGATCTGGGAGGAGACTATTATGATTTCTTTTCACTGCCTGGACAGAAAGAGAAGATTCTGCGACTTGCCGTGGGGGATGTCTCGGGCCATGGAACGGCAGCAGCGCTACTGATGGCCATGGCCAAGGGCGCACTACAGGCCGAAATCGAACACTCTCCGGATAATCTCGTCGAAGTTCTGAGGCGCTTGAACCGCTTTTTCTATCAGGATACGGGATCAGAAGGAATGTTCATGACACTTTTCCTGGCCCGCCTGGATGTCCGGGCGATGGAACTGAACTGGTGCTCAGCCGGTCAGGGGCCCGTCTATGTCTATCATCCGCAGGAGCAGTATTTTGAAGAGCTCGACAGTACCGGCACCCCGCTCGGCGTCCTCCCCGACGATGCCTACAGTTCGAGGTCAAAACGTTTGGCGCCCGAAGATATCCTGATTGTCGGAACCGACGGTCTTTGGGAAGCTCGCAATAGCCAGGGAGAAATGTTCTCTATCGAACGTTTCCGTCAACTTCTGGCGACCTGGCACCATAAAACAGCGGCGGAGATCTGTACCCAGATGCTTGCCAGGGTTCAGAGCTTTACTGCCAACCAACAACTCAACGATGACATCAGCCTGGTTATCGTGAAAATCCCTCCAGCTCCCCTGCTTTTAGCTTCAGACCTGAGCTGACCTGGTTTGCCTGACCATCAGGTTGCTGCTACAACACCCGCCCCTGGAAAATGGACAATCAGTGTCTGTTTCTGCCATAGCGAAGAGCAGAGAAATAAAAACTGGAAATTTTACCCGATCTCAATACAATAGACAGATCTGCCGCTATCAGGCTGTTGAAATTCTATCTGCATTGCACTTGCTGCCGCGACAGTGTTTTCAGCACCCTGCTATTTTCATTTCAAAGGAAGGGAAGTTTATGGATCTTGAACATGTCATGATGTACGTGGGGATCGCAATTTTCATCGTCTTTATGGGATTTATCTGGAGAGGACCGAAATCTCTCAGAGATGCAAAAAAAGCCGAAAAAGCTGAATAGATAAACGTCAAGGTCAGGGTGACGTGGTTATCGTCGCTTCACCCTGACCTATTAAGCCATTTATATTCTAGTTGAATTGAACATCAAGCGGAGCCCGCCTCGATCCTGCGGAAGGTCCATAGTTCGCTTCCAGATAATCGAGGATGGTATTCTCCAACTGAGGCTCCAGATCCCAGAGCCCCTGCTTGCTCTGCATCCAGCGGATCATCTCCAGCCAACCATCACGATCGGCCTTGTTCTGCGTGATCAGCATCGCTGAATGACAGACGGTACAGGTTTGTTTGACCTCGTCAAAGCCGGGGGCGATAGTCAACCCGGTCTCCTTGTCAACCTCAGCCCCGACAGCAAAACTGACCAGCCCCATCAGAAGGATCAAGGCTATCAAAAGTCCCAAGGGTCCTCTTCGCATATCTCCTCCTTGTGTTATAGAGCTTTCACAGCGATCCGGTGACAGGCGTTGTTCAGGTAACCCCGCGGATTCCAACCCGGAACGACCATCGGCTGCATCGTCCCTGTTTCATCTGTTGCCCTGGCCCAGATTTCATAGTAACCCGCCTGCGGGAAGCGGGCCCTGGCCGACCAGTCCTGCCAGGCCAGACGGTTACGTGGTGCTTTTAACGAACAGGATTGCCAGGTTGCACCGAAGTCGATAGAGATTTCCATCGTTTTGACTGCCAGATCGCCAGCCCAGGCATGGCCGCGCACTTCGATATCCTGTCCCATCGGTGCAAGGCTGCCAGAGCGCGGGAAGGTAATGATCGATTTGACCGGCATCGATTCGATAATCTTCATATCGGATTCCGGCACCTTGGTTCCGGGAGCGACCGGATAAGCAGGAACACGGTAGGACATACCGGTCATTTTGGGGCCGTCATGCTCGACATTGCGGATAACGATGCGATTCAGCCACTTGCCACTGGTTGAAGCCGGCCAGCCTCCGGTAATCAGGCGCAGCGGATAGCCATGCAGAACCGGGATATCTTCGCCGTTCATCGCCCAGGCGATGAGCGATTCATGTTCCATGGCTTTAGCGATAGGAACACCGCGGGAAATGACGACCTTTTTCGGATCGCCGCTGAGGTGGATATCTGCGCCGTAATAACCGATATAGACCGCGTCTTTTTTAACCCCGACATATTCAAGCACGTCGCGCAGCCGCACACCTGTCCATTCAGCACAGGAAATAGCGCCCACCTTCCACTGGTTCCCCGTGGCGGGTGGATTGAATTCCGAGCGGCCATTGCCACCGCACTCCAGTTGAATCTGATAGGTGAAGGTCTCGAAGCGCGTTTTCAACTCATCGATGGTAAAGGTCACCGAACGTTGTGCGGATTCCCCCTCAATAGTCAGGGTCCAGTTTTTGGCATCCAACATGGTCGGTACCAGCCCGTTGTTACGGACAAACATCTTTTCATAGGGGGTGATACTCTCGTCGAGAAAATGAGGCGGCGGTTCCGCATTGAGAGGTTTGTCGTTCAGGACAATCATTTCAGGGATCTTCCCTTCGATTTTCGGCATCTCTGCAGCATTGGCCTCGCCAACGAGCTGCATCCCCTCAGGAAGGAACTTGCTGAAAGGAATCTGCAGCCCTACAGCTGCGGCCATGGCCGTAACGCTGGTTGTTCGAATGAATGAACGTCTGCTTACACCTTGATTGTTTTCGGCTGGTTCAGAATGATCGGTCTGGGGATTCGTGGGATCTTGTTCTTTTTTCATAACTCTTCTCCCTGTCCAGAAGGAAATTTCCTAACTTTTCAAATTATAACCGTAATTCAAACGGATGCAGCTGGAGGAGAGATATTTCTACCTTTTTGGTCTGGATTACTTCAGTAGCTGGTTGTTACCTCATAGATACCAGCAAAATAAGACAGGCGAGAGAAAACTTAAAGGTCAACAACTTCCATATGTTTCAACGATATACTGGTGCAGCATCTGCACGGCGGGACCCATAGTTCTGGCATTGAGAACCGACAGACCGATCGTCCTGTATTCGCAGGGCTCGATAGCACAGATCTCAACCGGATACTGGGCTCCCTTCATCACCAGTTCAGGCATGATGCAGACCCCCATGCCACCGGCGACCATGGCGATAGTCGACAGATCGTCGACAACATGACAATTGGAATAGACCTCAATCTGATATTTGGTCATGAAGTTCTGGATGTCTGCGTCACAACTTTCCCGCTGGGAAACAAAGGAATAGCTCTGCAGCTCTTCCAGCGAGACAACCTCGAGCTGCCGGTCGCCACGAAAACCTTTGGGACCGACGCATACCAGCGGATCGCGATAGAGAGAAACCATGGACAACCCGGCACTGCTCGATGCCGACAGAAAACCGAGATCGACAACACCGTTTTTCAGCCAGCCGGCAACATCATCATAGGTGCCCTGAAATACCTCGATATCAATCTGCGGAAATCTGGACTTGAAGCCATGGACGATATCGGGAACCCAGTTGACACAGACGCTGGAGAAACAACCCAGCTTGACCGTACCGCGGCTCAAACCATTGTACTCGGCAATCACCTGCTGGAGCTGCTCTTCGCTGTTGAGAACTGAATTGATATAGGGGAGCAGTTGCTCACCGAAGCTGGTCAGCGAAACACCGCTCTTGTTGCGGATCAGCAACCGTGAGCCGAGCTCCTTCTCCATCGAGGAGATGGCATGACTGACAGCGGAGGGAGTGAGGTTGAGCAGTTTAGCTGCCGACTGGTAGCTGCCCTGCTCAACCACGGTCTTGAAAACCTGATAGGCCAGTAATGTCATCCTTGCCTGCCTGGCCATCGAATCAGCTACGCGAACACTTGAAGAGCAGATCGTCCCAGCGGCGATCGACCTCGGCCTGAAACTGGGCGAGCAACTCCTCATTCCCTTTTTTAAAGAGGTGCTTAAAGCGTCCCTGGGGCTTGAGAAAATCTTCAACAGGCCGTTTATTCTTCGGCTCGTAGCTCAAGCGCCAACGCCCTTCTTCGACCTCAAAGAGCGGCCAATAGCAGGTTTCCACCGCAAGTTTGCAGATTTCCATGATCTGTGCCGTATCGTAGCGCCAGCCGCGCGGACAGGGAGTCAAAACATTGAGAAATGCCGCACCAGGTGTGTAGATCGCCTTTTCCGACTTCTGATGGATATCCTTGAAGTTGCCCATCGGAATGGTCTGGGCCACATACGGGACATTGTGATCGGCAATGATGGCCGAAAGATCCTTGCGGTTCTGCGGCTTGCCCGCGGAGAGGTTGCCGACCGGGGTGGTCGTCGTGTCGGTGTAGGCCGGGGTTGCCGAAGAACGCTGAACACCGGTATTCATGTAAGCGCCGTTGTCATAACAGACGTAGACCATGTCATGATTGCGCTCCATCGCGCCGGAGAGCGACTGAAAGCCGATATCGTAGGTTCCGCCGTCGCCGCCGAAGGTGATGAACTTGAAGTTCTCCTTGACCTTGCCGCGCTTGTGCAGCGCCTTGTAGGCCGCTTCGACACCGCTTAAGGTCGCCCCGGCATTTTCAAAGGCGTTATGAACGTAGCTGTCGTTCCAGGCGGTGTAAGGATACATGAAGGTCGAAACCTCGAGACAGCCGGTCGCGTTGCCGATGACAGCCCGGTCATCCGGATTCATCGCCCGCAGCACCGCGCGTACGGCGATGGTCGCCCCGCAACCGGCGCACATGCGGTGCCCGGGATTGAGGCGTTCGGGGCGGGACATGATTTCTTTATAGTTATATGCACTCATAAATCGTCTATTTTCTCAAACCGATGTACTGATAATCGGGAATCTGCTGACCTTCGACAACCAGGCTTTCCAGTTCGGCAAAGATCTGTTGCGCCAGATCGGTGGTAAAGTCACGTCCGGCCAGGCCATAAATGTAATTGCGCGACTCAATAAACGCCTTGTACTTGAACAGCGCCGCGTTGACCTCCATCCCCAAGGGACCGCCACCGCCGCGGTAACTTTCGGCACGATCCATGATTGCCACCGCCTTGACATGGCGCAGCGCCTCGGCGATCTCCCGTTCAGGAAAAGGACGGTAAACACGCAGTTTGAGCAGGCCGACCATCATACCCTGCTCACGCAGCTCATCGATGGCATCCTTGGCGGTTCCTGCGGCCGAGCCGATCATCAGCATGGCGTACTCGGCATCCTCCAGCCGATATTCCTCGAAATAAGCGTAGGAGCGGCCTGCAACCTTGGCAAAATCAGCGGCCACATCGAGAATCACCTGGCGGGAGCGTTCCATCGCCTCTTCCTGGTTCTTTCTTGCCTCCATGCCGTAATCGGAGATCGCGTAGGGACCGACAGCGAGCGGCCGGGCAGCATTGAGCAGGTATTCCGCAGGCGCGTAGTCACCGACAAACGCCTTGACCAGATCGTCCTCGAGCAGCTCGATATTTTCAACCGCATGACTGGTAATGAAGCCGTCCTGACAGATCATGATCGGCAGGCGCACATCCTGATGCTCGGCGATTCGGTAAGCCTGAACGAAATTGTCGTAGGCCTCCTGGTTATTTTCCGCGTAGATCTGAATCCAGCCGGAATCGCGTGCCCCCATACTGTCAGTGTGATCGCAGTTGATATTGATCGGCCCGGAGAGGGTCCTGTTGACCAGCGCCAGGGCGATCGGCAGCCGGTTCGAAGCTGCGATATAGAGCTCCTCCCACATCAGTGCCAAGCCGCAGGACGAGGTTGCAGTCAGGGTTCTGGCCCCGGCAGCGGAAGCACCGACAGCGGCGCTCATCGAGGAATGTTCGCTCTCGACCGGAATAAATTCGGTATCGATCTCGCCATTGGCGATATAGGTTGCGACGTACTCGGGGATTTCTGTTGATGGGGTAATCGGAAAAGCCGGCAGAACATCGGGGTTGATCTGCTTGATAGCATGTGCCACGGCTTCGTTTCCGGACATGCGTTCACGTATTGCCATGGTCTTAAAACCCTTCTTTCATCTCAATCGCACTGAAGGGACAGACATTGGCGCAGATTCCGCACCCCTTGCAGTAATCCAGCTCAAACTCTTGGCGTTTCCCCTCAACAACAGGGATACAGCTATCTGGACAGGTTGGCGTACAGAGCAGGCATTGCTTGCAGTTTTCGACAATAAACAGCGGTGTCGAGGTGCGCCATTCACCGGTATGAAACTGACGGGAGGTTCCGCCGCCGACAACGGTCAGGGCCTCGGTCAGCTGATGGTACGGCGTAGCGGGGTTGATCTTACTGATATCGGTACTCACCTTAAGCGACCTCCAGGACGCGCGGCGCGACCTCATCAAAGGTCATCATCAGTGCGTTCATGTTGCCTTCGACAACCTCGGGCTTGGTCGCAAACTTGTGGCGGTAAGAGGTTTCCATCTCATCGAGAAACTGATCGCGGTTCATGATGCCACTGACGGCAACTGCTGCTGCGAGCATCGGTGAGTTGGGAAAATACCTGCCGAGGGTTGCCAGCGAGATGCGCCGGGCATCGACGCTATAGATGGCCCCCTGATACCCCTTGAGCAGGGGAACGATTGCGTCCAGTGGTCTCGCCGTATTGATGATGATGGCTCCGTCCGCACTCAACCCGGCCGTCACATCAACCGACTCGAGCAGCGTCTCATCGACCACGACAACAAAATCCGGATGATAGATATGCGAATGAACACGAATTGCACGACTACTGATCCGGTTAAAAGCTGTGATCGGGGCACCCATCCGCTCAGGGCCATATTCAGGAAATCCCTGAACAAACTTGCCTGTCTTGAACGCCACATCGGCCAGCAGCAGAGCAGCTGTTTTAGCCCCCTGCCCGCCACGACCGTGCCAGCGAATTTCAATGGTCTTGTTCAAAGCGGAAACTCCTTTATGATATTTTTTACCGGATAGTATCGTATGACCTGTTCAAAGTAAACGTTTTGATGAGGCAATTTCATTTTTTAAATGAAATTATTTCATCGATATCCGGCAATCTTTTAAGTCACAAATAAAAAAAAGGACAGGCAGTGCCCGTCCTCTTTTAAAGACTCGGAATTTCAAACAGGTTCAGCCGGTTACTGCCACCACCTCTTCAAAGGTCGTCTCACCAAGCAGCATCTTGCGGATTGCCGATTCGCGCAGCGTTGTCATCCCGCCTTCCCGAGCGATGGCACCAAGCAGCGCCAGATCCGACTCCGCATTGATCGCCGCCTTGATCCGGCTGTTGACATCCAGAATCTCAAAGATCCCGATCCGCCCTTTGTAACCGGTCCCGCGACAGGAGCTGCACCCCGCCCCCTCCCAGACGATGACATCCTCCTCACCGAAACCGAGATGTTTGCGTTCCGCCTCGTTGAGCAGTCTCTCCTGTTTGCATTCACGACAGATGGTTCGGATCAGACGCTGGGCATTGATGCCGATCAGTGTCGACGAGAGCAGGAAATAAGGCACCCCGAGCTCGAGCAGGCGGATGATCGATGACGGCGCATCGTTAGTGTGCAGGGTCGACAGCACCAGGTGCCCGGTCAGCGCCGCCTGAACAGCATTGTCGGCGGTCTCCTTGTCACGGATCTCACCGATCATGATGATGTCCGGATCCTGACGCAGGATGTTGCGCAGCACCGTGGAAAAGGTGACATCGATAGCGGTCTGCACCCCGACCTGATTGAACTCCTCTAGAACCATCTCGATCGGATCTTCGACCGTGACAATATTCACCTCCGGCGACGCTAGCGCGCGCAACGACGAATAGAGGGTTGTGGTTTTACCGCTCCCGGTCGGTCCGGTGACCAGGATGATGCCGTTCGGCTGGTGAATGAACGAATTGAACAGCTGGTACTCTCGCGGCTCGAAACCGAGGTTCTCCAGATCCTGCATGAGGATATCAGGGTCGAAAATCCGGATGACCACCTTCTCACCAAAGGCGACCGGCAGGGTTGAAACCCGCAGCTCGATCTCCTTGTTCTTGTGGCTGGTCTTGATCCGGCCGTCCTGCGGGCGGCGCTTTTCCGACAGATCGAGTCGCGCCAGCAGCTTAATCCGCGAAACGATGGCCGGATGCAGCTTTTTGGGAACGTTATGGATGTTGTGCAGAACCCCGTCAACGCGCAGCCGGATCATCGACCTGTCCCGTTTAGGCTCGATATGGATATCGCTGGCGCGCTGGTCGAAGGCATACTGCAAGAGAAAATCGACGGCTGCAATAACGTGTTTGTCGGTGCCGTTCTCCTCCAGGTGCGGGGTATGCATCTGGAAGTGCATTTCGAGGTTGGAGATGTCGGTCCCCTGAATCGTTTCAGATTCAGCCGCCACGACGGATGCTCTGAAGCCGAAGAATTCCCCCAGAACCTTGAGGATATCAGAACGGGAAGACAGCACCCGTTCCACATTGATCCTGAGTGTTCTCTGCAGCTCGTCTATCGCATAGCTGTCAAACGGATCTGCAACCGCGATAATCAGCGCTCCGTCGAGAAGATCCACAGGCACCAGCATATTCTTCAGGGCAAATGCCCGTGAAACATGGCTGGTAACAATCTCCAGATCCAGCTTCAAAGGGTCGATTTTCAGATAGCGCATACCAACGGCACGGGCGATGATCTCGGTAATCCGGTCCTCGCTGAGCAGTTTACGGCTGTCGGGGATTTCCAGATTGAAAGAACTGATGACCTCGGCCGGGGACAGGCTCTCGGCATGGAGTCCCTGCCCTTTGCTGCGCCCGCCCGACTGCTTGTGCAACCGTTCATACTGCCGCTCCCCCTGGTGCAGGACCATCTCCAACTGTTCTTCACTGAGGAGGTTGCGCCGTTTTAAGAGCTGTGCGACAGAAGCAATGGTCAGTTTTTTTTGTGGCTGCATAAATAACCTTATCCCGGGATAACTGTCATATCAGCCTGTTAGATTACTTGGCTTCGCCAATCTGTGCAAACAGAAGATAGTTAGATAAGTGTAAAGGCCAATAATCGTCGATTCAGCTAGATCGACCATGCGACAGACTTTAAGGGGGGAGTGGGAAGAAACGGAAGCGTCCCAAGCGACGCTGAACAGGATACGGAGGGGTTCAGGCAGGCATGAACATGGCTTTCAATGGGACAGTCGCCCCTTCTTCAATTCCGAAATAACGACATCAACAATACCGGGGATCTTCCTGTTGCCCAATTCCCAATCCTGATAAGTGCGATACGGAGTATTAAGTATCTTGGCCATCTGCTTGACATTAAAACCAGTGCTGATCCGGTAGGCTCTGAGTTCGGTATTTTTCATAATCCGGCTTTATTGGCTTTTTTCAGAGCCCTTTCAAGAGCTTGGAAGTTATAATCGTTATCGCACCAGATAAACTTGCTACTGGCCTCAAAAACGCTGCAGAGATTCTCGTAAACCCTGACATCAACTCTGACTGTTCTGGTGGTGTTTTTCATAGCATCACCCCCTGTCTTTTTATTTTTAATTATATACGCTATGCGTGCACTTTCAAGCGAACAGGCAGGCTCTGTATTTTCAGAAATCACAATAAATCAGAACGCCCCAGTCAGTTTGACTGGGGCGTTCTGATTTGAAACTCGAGACTGTCTATCATTTCTTATTATTCAATAATTCAGGTCATTTGCCAGCTGATTGGTTCGGGTTATGTTTTTTGCCAGTAATAACGTTTTCCCTATGATTTTTCGGTTGCGACTTCCCCCTGGTGATCGGATAAGAGCACCCCGGACAAAGGTCATGATCATCGAGCACTGCCCGACCACATTCAGGGCATAAAACAATATAGTGCATGATACCTCTCCTTGCTGTTTGATGAGTCATGAGAAATTGCGCGACAGGACTTTCAGTATAACAGTTGAAGAGAGTTTTTCACTCAGGTCAGCATTTTTTGTGGCCTGTCCAGATGATGGCCATCAGTCAAACTCCTGTTTTTTTTGATATATCCACATATAAATATCTCGCTTTTTTTTACGGGAACTGACAAGTCCAGGCTAAGCCGCCACGTACAGTTGTTTCCCCTCATGCTGCTGATATACTTTTTTTAGTCCCTTTGCAAATTTCCGGTCTTGAATTCTGCCCAGTGAGCAGGGGAACAAACGGCCCAACCGACATTGTGCACTGAACGCACATTATGGAGGTTTACGCTATGGACTGGCCCCCAATCGTAAAAGACCTGTCGCTCATACCAGTGCAGCCGAATCTGACCGACTACCAACAGGCTTGCGCCGGATTCTCCTGGGAATCTGTCCGGAATCACCTCGACGGTTTGCCCGCTGGCCGGGGGCTGAACATTGCTCACGAAGCTGTCGATCGTCATGCTGAGGGACCTCTGAAAAGCAAGGTAGCACTGCGCTGGCTGGGCAAAAACGAGGAACGGATCGACATCAGCTACTCTGAACTGAAAGATCAGTCCAACCGCTTTGCCAATATATTGAATAGCCTTGAAATCATGAAAGGCGAAAGGGTTTTCAGTCTCTGCGGCCGGATTCCTGAGCTCTATTTTGCTGCGCTGGGAACCCTGAAAAACACCAGCGTCTTCTGTCCGCTTTTTTCGGCCTTTGGTCCTGAGCCGATCGCTCAGCGTCTGCAGATCGGCGACGGAAAAGTGCTGGTCACATCCCAGCGCCTGTATCGCAAGAAGATCGCTGAGCTGCGCCCTGTCCTGCCTGCCCTCCGCTATGTTCTGCTTGTCGACAGTGATCAGGACCTGGATGAGCAGACCCTCTCCCTGCCCCGGCTTATGGCGCAGGCGGACTCGAAGTTCAGCATTCCAGTGACGGCCCCCGATGACATGGCACTGCTCCATTTCACCAGCGGAACCACCGGCAAGCCCAAGGGCGCGATCCATGTCCATAATGCAGCCCTGACTCACTACCTGACCGGCAGCTATGTTCTCGATCTTCACCCCGACGATATCTTCTGGTGCACAGCGGATTGTGGCTGGGTTACCGGCACCTCTTACGGCATCATATCGCCGTTACTCCACGGTATCACTAACATCGTCGACGAGGCCGATTTCGACACCGACCGCTGGTGCCGGACCCTCGCCGCTGAACGCGTCAACGTCTGGTACACGGCACCAACGGCGATCCGCATGCTGATGCGCAGCGGCATCAAACCCCGCGAACACTACGACCTTTCCGCCTTGCGCCTGGTCCACAGCGTTGGCGAACCACTCAACCCTGAAGCTGTGGTCTGGGGGATTGAAGCCCTCGGCATTCCGATCCACGACAACTGGTGGCAGACAGAAACGGGCGGTATCATGATCGCCAACTACGCCGCCATGGAGATCCGCCCGGGATCCATGGGCCGGCCACTGCCCGGAATCGAAGCCGCAATCGTTCATCGAACGGACTCATCTCAAGTCGTCATTGAAGATCAGCCCGATAGCGAAGGAGAACTGGCCCTGCGCTCCGGCTGGCCTTCGATGTTTCGCGGCTACCTGCATGAAGACGAGCGCTACCGCAACTGTTTTGCCGGCGACTGGTATATCACCGGAGACCTGGCCAGACGTGACGCCGACGGCTATTTCTGGTTTGTCGGCCGCGCCGACGACATCATCAAGACATCCGGTCACATGGTCGGCCCGTTTGAAGTTGAAAGTGCCCTGATGGAGCATCCGGCGGTCGCAGAAGCAGGAGTCATCGGCAAACCGGAGCCGACGATCGGTGAACTGGTCAAAGCCTTTGTGGCTCTCAAACCCGGGGTTCAGCCAAGTGACGAGCTGCGGCTGGAACTCATCGGTTTTACCCGCAAGAAACTGGGTTCGGCGGTAGCACCCAAAGAGATTGAATTCGCGTCCAGCTTGCCCAAAACCCGCAGCGGCAAGATCATGCGCCGCTTGCTCAAAGCCCGTGAGCTGGGTCTCCCCGAAGGGGACACCTCAACCCTGGAAGGAGAGCATCCATGAATGAACAGGAATACCAGCTCCACCTGCTCAGGCAGATGCTGCGCATTCGCCGCTTCGAGGAAAAATCGGCGGAGCTCTACAGCCTGACGAAAATCAGGGGCTTTCTGCACCTCTACATCGGTGAGGAGGCAGTCGCGGTTGGAATCAGCGAAGCGCTTTCAGCCGCAGATGCTTTAGTTGCAACCTACCGTGAGCATGGCCATGCGATTGCCCGCGGCATGGCCATGGGACCGGCAATGGCCGAGATGTACGGCAAGGTCACGGGCTGCTGCAGGGGCCGCGGCGGTTCCATGCATCTGTTCGATGCTCAGCATCGGCTCTATGGCGGCAACGCCATCGTTGGCGGCGGCCTGCCGATAGCGGTCGGCCTGGCCCTGGCTGACCGGATGCAGCAGCGAAACCAGGTGACCTGCTGTTGTTTTGGCGAAGGTGCCGTGGCCGAAGGAGAGTTTCATGAAGCGATGAATCTTGCGGCCCTCTGGCAACTTCCGGTCCTGTTTGTCTGCGAAAACAATCTCTACGCCATGGGCACCGCGCTGATCCGTTCCGAATCGATGATCGAACTGACCCGCAAGGCAGACGCCTACGGAATGACAGCGGCATCGGTCGACGGTATGGATGTGCTCGCCGTTGCAAATGCGGCCCGTGCCGCCAGAGAGCAGATCATCACGACCGGGATGCCCTTTTTCCTGGAATGCAAAACCTATCGTTTCCGACCCCATTCAATGTTTGACCCGGAACTTTACCGCTCCCAGCAAGAGGTCGACCAATGGAGACAACATGACCCGATCCAGACACTCAGCGACAAACTCAAAGAGCATGGCTGGATCACTGAACAAAAGCTGAACCAGTTGGAGGCAGAAATCGCGGCTGAAATCGCCGAAGCGGTTGACTTCTCCGAACAAAGCGACTGGGAAGCGGTCAGCGAACTGACCCGCTTTGTCTATTCCGATCCGGAGGCGCAATGATGGGTGAGCAACGCCTGAAAACAACCTATCGGGAAGCCGTTCGCTCTGGTTTACGCGATGCACTGTTGCGCGACGAGCGGGTCTTCCTGATGGGCGAGGATGTCGGCTGCTACGGCGGCTGTTTTGCCGCCAGCAAGGGGTTGCTGGACGAATTCGGTCCGGAGCGGATTCGCGATACGCCACTGTCCGAATCGACCTTCACCGGGGCAGGGATCGGCGCCGCCCTGGGGGGAATGCGCCCAATCGTTGAAATTATGACAGTCAATTTCAGCCTGTTGGCCCTTGATCAGATCGTCAACAACGCGGCGACCTATCTGCATATGTCGGGCGGACAGTTTAACGTACAGCTGGTCATCCGCATGGCGACCGGCGGCGGCAAACAGCTTGCCGCCCAGCATTCTCACAGTCTGGAAGGTTTGTATGCACATATCCCCGGCATCAAAATTCTCTGTGCAGCAACCCTGGAAGATGCCCGGGGAATGCTCTGGAGCGCCCTGCAGGATCCCGACCCGGTGTTGATCTTCGAGCCCTCGGTTCTCTACCCCATGGAGGGGGAATTGGCGGCCGACGCCGGCGCAGTCGCTATCGACCGGGCCAGACTCCATCGCCAGGGCAAAGACCTGACCTTGATCAGCTATGGCAGCTGCCTGTACAAATGCCTGGATGCAGCTGACACTCTGGCCGCTGAAGGGATTGAGACCGAACTGATCGACCTGCGTGTCCTGCGTCCGCTCGACGAGCAGACATTCCTGACCTCGGTCGAAAAGACCCACCGTGCCCTGATCGTTGACGAAGGCTGGCGCAGTGGCAGTCTTGCCGCCGAAATCAGCGCCCGGATCATGGAGCAGGCCTTTTACAACCTCGATGCGCCTGTCGAACGGATCTGCAGTGCCGAGGTGCCGATGCCCTACGCCAAACATATGGAGGAGGCGGCCCTGCCCCAGGTGGAAGAGATCGTCAAAACAGCAAGGAGGATGGTGCGTGGCTGAATTCGTCATGCCCAGCCTGGGCGCCGACATGAAAAACGGAATTCTGGTCGACTGGCGGGTCAAACCCGGCGATCAAGTCAAGCGTGGCGATATTATCGCCGATATCGAAACCGACAAGGGGGTTTTTGAAGTCGAGGTCTATAGCGACGGCGTCATCGACCGCCTGCTGGTTGAACCCGGAGGAGACAAAATCCCGGTCGGGACCGTGCTGGCGACCATCGCTTCAGCAACAGAACAACCAACCTTTGCACCAGCCCAGTCAACCGAGCGCCGCATCAAAGCCTCCCCCGCAGCCAGAAAACTAGCGGCCGAACACCAGATCGATCTGAGCAGGGTCAGCGCGAGCGGTGCGGGCGGAGCAATCACCCTGGCAGACATCGAGACGGCGATCAAGACCGCCACACAAGAGCAGATCAACCCGCCGTCAGCACCACCGGAGCGGCCAAAAGCGTCCGCAGAGGGGCTGCGCAAAGCGATCGCCGCAGCCATGAGCCTGGCCAATCGCGAGATCCCCCACTACTACCTGGCCACGGAAATCGACATGAGCCGCGCGCTGGCCTGGCAGGAAGAATACAACCGCCAGCATCCTATCAGCGAGCGCCTGCTGCCGGTCGTGTTGCTTTTGAAAGCGACAGCACTGGCGTTAACCAGGATTCCGGAGCTCAACGCTTATTGGGTCGATGGCAAGCCTGTCATCAGACCCGAAGTAAATATCGGCTTTGCCGTCGCTTTACGCGGCGGCGGACTGATCACACCGGCTCTGGCCAACGTCGATCGCTTAAGCCTTGCCCAGCTGATGAGCGCCATGAGCGATCTGATCAGCCGCACCCGCGCCGGAAAACTACGCGCATCCGAGCTGACCAGCGCCGGCATCACGGTGACCAGCCTCGGCGATCTCGGTGTCCGCAGCGTCTTTGGCGTCATCTATCCACCCCAGGTCGCCCTGGTCGGGTTCGGCCGCATCAGCGAACGCCCCTGGGCCGAAAATGGCGCCATCAGCGCCCGTCCGATTTTGACCGCGACCCTCGCGGCGGATCACCGGGCCAGTGATGGCCACCTGGGGGCGAGGTTTCTCGACACCCTGGATAAACTTCTACAGGAGCCTGAAAAACTATGACCGAGGCAGATATCAGAACCCTCATTTTCGAAATAATTGTCCAGATCGCCCCAGAAATCGATTCCGCCGATATCTCAGCGACCGAGAACCTGCGCGAGGAACTGGATATCGACTCCTTCGATTTTCTGAAGCTGCTGATTGCCCTGAGTGAACAGCTCAGCATAGAGATCCCGGAACAGGATTACGAACGCCTGATCAGCCTGAATGACCTTGTGACCTATCTCAAAGACAGGCTTTCTGAAAACAAAACCTAAGTCGCGTAATACGGCCCGTTTTCGCGCAAATCAGGACGTAACCCATGACTCACCAGCCATTGAAGACAGCGGCTAAAATGCTAGACTTTAACTAGTTACCGTCCGGAAACTCTGGATGGCAACAAATGAAATACCTGCCTTTCCTGCAAAGGAGGCCTCGGATGGAGGATATCTTCAGATTTACCGACAATATCGGCCCTGCCAAGATCATCCATATTTATCAACCTGCGATTCAACTTAAAGCGGTACTGGTCATTGACAATGTCGCCTGCGGGCCGTCAATAGGTGGCATCCGCATAGCGGCCGATGTCAGCACGGAGGAATGCTTCAGACTGGCACGGGCCATGACCATGAAAAACGCCGCCGCCGGGCTCACCCATGGTGGCGGTAAAACTGTCGTCTATGGCGACCCTAAGATGCCTCGCACCAAGAAGGAAGTCCTGATCCGGGGATTGGCTCAGGCGCTGCGCGATTGCAAGGATTACATCCCCGGTCCGGATATGGGGACCGATGAAGAATGTATGGCCATGATCAAGGATGAAATCGTCCGTGCCGTTGGACTGCCACGGGAAATTGGCGGTATCCCGCTTGACGAAATCGGGGCAACCGCCTGGGGAGTCGATAACGCGACGGAGATCGCCCTGAAGTATTGTCATTTTGAACTCAAGGGGGCCCGCCTGGTTATCCAGGGGTTCGGTGCCGTCGGTAAACACACGGCGCGCTTTCTCACTGAAAAGGGGGCCGTTCTCATTGGTGTTTCCGATTCCGGAGGAGCGCTTTACAACCCCGCAGGACTTGAGATAGCCACTCTGATTGCCCTCAAAGACGAGGGGAAAAGTGTCTCCGATTCCCCTGACGGCCAGAAACTGGGCAGCGATGCACTGATCGATATCGACTGTGACATCTGGATCCCGGCTGCCCGCCCGGACATCATCCATATGGACAATGTTGAACGCCTGCGAACCAAGCTGATTGTCGAGGGGGCCAACATTCCCATCACCCGCGATGCAGAAATTTATCTGCATGAAAAAGGGGTGTTATGTATCCCCGATTTTATCGCCAATGCGGGGGGAGTCATCTGCGCCGCCATGGAATATCAGGGGGCCTGTGAATCGACAGCCATGCAGGCGATCGCGGAGAAAGTCCGGCGCAACACCGAATTGATCATGAAGGAGGTCAGCACCAGAGGGATCCCGCCTCGCCAGGCAGCCGAAGAGTTGGCTCTGGCGCGGATCACAAGAGCGATGTCGTTCAAACGCTGGGGAATCTTTTAGCCAGTTTTGCGTACTGGAGGCTGCATGTATCGTATCCGCTTTCACGGCCGGGGCGGCCAGGGGATAAAGACAGCGAGCCGCATCCTTGGAACAGCCTTTTTCCTCGAAGGTTTCGAGGTGCAGGATGCGCCCCGTTACGGAGCCGAGCGCCGTGGCGCACCGATCTTCGCCTATGTCCGCGCCGATCATCGTCAAATCAATGAGCGTGGCATCATTCATTCGCCCGACCTGGTCGTTGTTGCCGATGAAACCCTGCTCGGCATTCCGGCAGCCGGTGTGCTGCAGGGCATCGCGCAGAACAGCGTCATCCTTATCGCCAGCAATCAGCCAGCAGAAGCCCTTATAGACCGCTATCCCCTGCCAGGAAAGGTTGTCACACTTCTGCCCGCGCATGCTACCCAGTCACACAGCACCCTTGCCGGCGTGGCCTGTGCCGGTGGTGCAGCACGGCTGACCGGTGTCATTAGCGAGGAAAGCCTCAAAGAGGCTATCCGTCAGGAACTGTCCGATCACGGCCAGATTGCAGTCACAGACAACATCGCCATGGCCACGGCTGGCTACGCTCAGCTGGCCAGCGACAGCGGGATGGTGGTAGCAGATTCCGTGGGCAACTACCCCCTGAAAAAACCAGACTGGATCAATCTGCCCTTTGACGAAGCGCGTCTGGCAGCACCAGCCATCCATACCACACTGACCAGCGAAAAGGTCAAAACCGGACTATGGCGCAGTCTGCGGCCGGTCATCGACCGGCACAGCTGCCGTCGTTGCAGCCTGTGTTGTCAGCTCTGCCCTGAAGGCGCCATCCATCTTGATCCGCAGGGCTGGCCCGAAATCGACTATGAACACTGCAAGGGCTGCCTGATCTGCCAGGAACAGTGCCCGGCCAAAGCGATAATCGCCGTTGCGGAAGGACAGCCAGAGAGTCGAACGGGAGGTGGGCCATGAAACGGACACTGCTGACAGGCAATGGCGCGGCAGCCTGGGGCATGCGGCTGGCCAAGGCAGATTATCTGCCCGCCTTCCCCATCACCCCGCAGACCGAGATCATTGAGACGATCGCCAGGTGGATCGCAAGCGGAGAGGTCGACTGTCGCATGGTCACTCTGGAATCCGAGCATTCCATGCTCACGGCGGCCGGTGCGGCCGCGGCGACCGGGGTCCGGGTTTTCAGTGCGACATCGAGCCAGGGGCTGCTTTACGCCATGGAGATGCTCTACACAGTTGCCGGCTGGCGTGCTCCCCTGGTGCTGGTCAACGTCTCGCGCGGCCTCTCGTCGCCGATCACCCTGGAACCGGATCACAACGATATTTTAGCGGCCCGCGACAGCGGTTTTCTCCAGCTGCACTGTGCCAGCTGTCAGGAGGTTCTCGACAGCATCCTGCTCGCCTACCGTCTGGCGGAAGACAGCCGTGTCCGGCTGCCGGTCATTGTCAACCTGGACGGCTTCTACCTGTCCTTCACCAGGGAACCGGTGAGTATCCCGACAGCTGAAGCTGTGGCCAGATTCCTCCCTCCCTACGATCCACAGAATCTGCTCTTCAGCGCCAGTGCTCCCGCCAGTCACGCCGTCGCCGTGCTGGGTGGCGGAGCCTACTCCTATTTCCGCTACCAGTGCCACCTGGCGGCGCAGAATGCACTTGAAGTTTTCAACTCTATCGGCTCGGAATTTGGTGATATTTTTGGTCGCAACTATGGTGCGGTTGAAGCCTATCGCTGCAGCGATGCCGATATCGCCCTGGTCATGATCGGCTCCTTTGCCAGCAAGGCCAGAGCGGCCGTAGACCGCTTGCGTGAAGATGGCCAGAGGGTCGGACTGCTGCGGCCACGGCTGCTGCGCCCCTTCCCGGCTTCGACACTGGCACGCCTGCTGGCAGGGAAGGCAGGTGTTGCGGTCATCGATCAGAACATTTCACTGGGGGGAGGCGGCATCCTGCATGGGGAACTGGCGGCCGCCCTTTATGGCCAAACGGGTGCGCCCCCGATTCTGACCAGCTTCATCGGCGGGCTCGGTGGCCGCGACATCAACCTGGAGGAATTTGCCGAGATGGTTGCCGTGACGCGCAAAGCTGTTGCTGAGGTTTGTACACCGCCACCACGGCTACTCTACTGCAAGGAAGAATTGCAGGAACTCAGGAAGATGCAACAGATTGCGGGGATGTTATGAGCGAAACGAAATACCGAAGCCTGAAGGACCTGCCGACCTCCCACCTGTTGGGAGCCGGTACCGCCACGTGTGCCGGCTGTGGCGGACTCGAAGCACTCCAGCACATCTACGATATCCTCGGTGAAAAGACCGTCGTTATCAACGCCGCCGGCTGCATGACCCTGCTGTCGGTCTATCCCTTCACCCCCTTCCGTGGCTCCTGGCTCTACACCGCCATGGCCTCGGCTCCAGCCGGCGCCCAGGGGGTCAGAGATGCCCTCGATATCCGGCTACGTAAAGGCCAGCTGGACAGCGCCGACGATCTGCAGACCGTCGTCCTGACCGGTGACGGCTCTGCTTACGGCATGGGACTGTCAGCCACCTCAGCCGCCATCGAACGCGGTCTCGATTTCATCTACATCTGCTACGACAACGAAGGATATGGCAATACCGGCCACCAGACCTCGGCCGCCACCCCCCATGGGGCAAAAACGGCAACCTGCGCAGCGCAACATGGCGTCAGCGGCAGGAAAAAGGATCTATTTGCAATCTGGGTCGCTCACCGTCCGACCTATGTTGCCACTGTGGCTGGCTGCGAGCCCCTCGATCTGGCGCGAAAACTGGAAAAGGCCGTGCACTTGCAAGGCCCGCGTCTGATCATTGCCCTGGCGCCCTGCCCCACCGGCTGGGGCTACGATCCGCAGCAGACGGTCGAAATCGGCAAGCTGGCCATCAACACCGGGATCTGGCCGCTCAAGGAATACCTAAATGGCACAGTCGCCCACACCCATATTCCACGAAAGCGTCTGCCGGCCTCGGACTACCTGCAACGCCAGGGCCGCTTCAGCCACCTGTTCTCACCGCATCACCAGCAGGAGACGATCAGCGAAATTCAGGAGCAGATTGATGCCTACTGGCAAAGCGTTACGGACTGACTTCTCGAATGCGTAAAGAGTAGAGGGGGTACAACGATGCGCAGTTTGACAACAAGCTATTATCACCGAGGAGCCACAATCCCCCTTTCCGGCCAGACGCTCCCGCAACACTTTGCCGATATCGTCAAATTATTCCCGAACCGACAGGCCATTGTCTCTCGCCATCAGCACAGGAACCTGAACTATACCCAGCTCTCCAGCGCCATTGACGAGATCGCCCGCGGACTGCTCGGCCTGGGTTTCAGGCGCGGGGATCGCATCGGCATCTGGTCAACCAACAACATCGAATGGCTGCTGGTCCAGATGGCAACTGTCCGCATCGGTGCCGTGCTGGTCTGTATCAATCCGGCTTACCGTCGTGAAGAACTGGCCCACGCCCTGCAACGATCGGAGCTGCACGCCCTGGTCACCATCCCCTCTTTTCGCTCCAGTGATTATGTCAGCATGCTCACTGAGCTGGTGCCGCAACTCAAGCAGGAGGGAAAGAGCCTGTCAGCAACTGACTTCCCCTGTTTGCGCCGGGTGATCCTTTTTGATCCGCTGGACCCCGAACAGACCCGTCCACCACAGCCGGGCTTTACCCTCTGGTCCGAACTGCTAGAAGCCGCTGCGACAGTTGCACAGGCCGGGCTGGATCTGCTGACAGCTGACCTCGACCCGGACGATCCGGTCGGCCTGCTCTACACCTCCGGGACCTTCGGTTTCCCGAAGACAGCGGTTCTCTCCCATCATAACCTGCTCAACAACGCCCGTTTTACCGCGATGAGGATGTACTTTGATGAACAGGACCGGCTCTGCGTTCCCGTACCCTTCTACCATTGTTTCGGCATGGTGCTGGCCAACCTGCTCTGCCTCACGACCGGAGCCTGCCTGATACTGCCTGACGAATATTTTAACCCACTCAAGGTGCTGCAGGCTGTAGAGGTGGAACAATGTACAGCGCTTCACGGGGTCCCGACCATGTTCGTCGCCGAACTGGAACATCAAGAGTTCAAAGACTTTGACTTAAGTTCTCTGCGCACCGGGATCATGGCCGGAGCCCCCTGCCCGCCCGACCTGGTCAGAAGAGTCATCGAGGAGATGCCCTGCCCTGACATCCTGATCGGCTACGGCATGACCGAAGCCTCCCCCCTCACCCACCTGACCGCGCCGGAAGATCCCATGGAGATCCGTCTGGAAACTGTAGGCAGGAATCTGCCGCATCAGGAGGTCAAGATCATCGATCCGGAGAGTGGCAAAACGAAAGCCATTGGCCAAAGCGGTGAGATCTGCTTTCGCGGTTACCATATCGCCAAAGGCTACTACGGGGATGAGCAGGCAACCAGAGAAGCGATCGACGCAAACGGCTGGCTGCATTCAGGGGATCTGGGCGTCATGGATGAGCAAGGCTATGTCCGGATCACCGGGCGCAAGAAAGAGATCATCATCCGCGGCGGCGAAAACATCTCTCCCTGGCAGATTGAACAGTGTCTCTTAAGTCATCCGCAGGTGGCAGAGGTTGCCGTCTTCGGTATCCCGGATAACTACTTCGGTGAGGAGATCATGGCCTGGATCAGACTGAAGCCCGGTCAAAGGTCGACGGAACAGGAGCTTAAGGACTTCTGTCGCAACCGGATCGCCCATTTCAAAATCCCCAAACAGATCCGGATTGTCGATGAGTTCCCGATGACCGTAAGCGGTAAACTGCAGAAATACCGGATGAGGGAAATAGCTATAACCACGCTGAAAAATGCTAAACTCTAAAGAGCACGACATCCCAGCGCTGCGGAAGGAGAATCCAGATGCAAAATACTGTTATCAGACTTAAAAACCTGTGTGAAATATTGATCAACATGGGCGTGACAAACACTCCCAATGAACAGGAAATCAAAAAAATGATTTCAGAACTTGAAACCATGATCATGAAGGAAATGGAATTACTCAAAGAACGCGAATCAATGTCTGATACTTAGGAGCCGTGGTGATTGAACTGAGGCCGACCCGATTTTCCGTACAGATGGCTATATCATAAAGACAAGAGGCAGGGCCTGCCTGAATCAGAGTCGCTAAATCATGCTCATAAAAACAGCTCTTCCTGCTCCCCCTTGATCCCCAGCCTGAGCATGGCGGATGCCAGAAAAAAGAAGGGTATTAACTGATCATTAGCTATCAATCCTTCAAGTAAAGCCTTATCCTTATCACTCAGCGGGAGAGGATGTTTCAAGCGAGCGAGGTCGTCGGCTGTCATCTTCCAGGGGGCCCAATCTATTCCGCAAGCCTGCCAGAGCTGACCGACCGTCAGCGCAATCCGGATTCCGGCCGGATCGGGATCGCAGGCAATTTGCGCCGGAGCGGGACAGAGTGTCAGCAAGTGAGCAACTGCGGTTTGCCACCAGGACGGCGGCTGTCCCGGCACCCAGAGAACCGCATCCCCCTCACCTGACTGGCGGGCGAGCTTTTCAAAGCAGGTCTGATTCTCCACCACCTGCCAGCGCTGCACTCTGCCCTTTATTGCAGCTACGGAGGCAATCGTCTCCGGGGTCAGGGCGATAAAATCGGGGACAACCTTCAGATTCAGCTCGCCATCCGGCAGCTGTAGGCGTATCGGGGCACGCAGATAAAGGGTGGCGGTATGGCGGCCGATGTTCCATTCTTCAAGATCGAGCCCGTCACTCAGCCACTGCCATTCGCTGCTGCTGAGCGCCTTGGTGTTGCCACGGGCAAACTGGGAAAAATCGCGGCGGGTTCCGAACAGTTGCTGTCCCTGCCACTGCTCCAGCGCCTGCAGAAGCTGGTGACGCTGAATCGCCCGTTCGGCAGGCATAGTTCCCAGATCCTGACTTAAGCGGGCAAGTTGCGGGTCGGAATATTCTGCTGAGCTGCTGAGCTGCTGATGTTTAATAGCGAGTTTGTCTCGATTCTTCAGACCAAGTCGTTCGCGCAGCTCCTCAAGGGCGAAAAATTCGATCTGGGTGAGCTCCCACACCCCGCGCCTGCGCTGCTCTTCAACCTCGATCCAGCCTGTGGCCAGCAGGTCCTGAACCAGCGCATTGGCTGTAGTGAACCGATCCGAACCGGCCAGCTTCAACAATGCGGTCCAGCGCCGCACGGCGTTCTTTCCCTTGAGCCAGTCGCGCAGCAGCTGTTTCTGCGCGGGCAGCCATAGCTCGATATCCGCCTCACGCCTGTTCAGCGCCCTGCGCCTGCGCTTGCCACGCGCCGTAGTGACCGCGCCAACATCCAAATGCCGACAAACGATCCCCAGCACGTCCGGAGCAGACCAAAGCTGCTGACTATCCTCAGCGGCCATCGTCCCGCCCGCGCCTGATAAATGCGATCGGCGGTGCCCAGAGATCGGGATGACGGCGTTTCTGGGTCACCAGGGTCAGATCACTCGGTTTGAAAACGTTCATATTCTGGGTGTTGGGTGTGGTCAGCACGTACTGGGCGCCACTTTCCAGCAGGAAGTTGCTGACCCGGTCGATGTTGAGGATATCCAGATGAGCGAAAGGCTCGTCGACAAAGACGAAACCGCCCCCCTCTTCCTTCTCCATCAGCAGGCCGATCAGCAGGATCAGCGACTTCATGACCTGCTGTCCGCCACTGGCCTCGTCGGAACTTTTCTGGTCAAAGCGGAAAGCGACCTCCAGCCCGGCCCGGGTCAGGCTGATATCGTCGTTCTCCAGATGCGGCGGCGTGACGCTGATCTCGACATCGGCCAACTTGCCGAGCTTACGGATGTTGGCCGAGTAGAGCCGGACCGTCCCTTTCAAGACGTTGATATACTGCTCGCGGGCATTGTTGGTCGCTTCCAGGTGCATCGCATAATGAACCCGGCGCGCCTTAATAACCTCTTCACGGGTGCTGTGATCCTGTTCCATCTTGGCATGGATCGCTTCAACCGTTTCATCGGTCTCCCAGCTCCCTTCATCAAGCGACTTGCCGATCAGTTCGATCTCCTTGCGCACGTTGACCGCCTTACCGTATCTGGCAACAATCTCTTCCAGCGCCTGCTTCTCGCGCCAGGCCGACGGCATCTTGCGCCCGTTCTGCCGATAGTTTTTCAACCGCTGCAGCTGTTGCTGCTGAAGAGCGGTGATCTCTGTCAGACTGCTGTCCAGGTAACGCTGCTCGACCTCGGCCTCTTTCTCCTTAGCGGCGATATCGGCGCGGAACTGACCGACGATCCGGGTCAGTTCGGCCGTACGCCCCTGCAAGTCGGCCAGACTCTGAGCCAACTGCCCAACCTGCTCCTGCACATCGGGCCATTGCCGTTCGGCGTTGGCAAAGCTGTTCGCCTCGGCAAGCAACTGCTTGTCGGCATCAACCCCCTGAAGCAGACTGTCGATATGCTGACAGCGTTGCTCTGCCTGCTGAAGCTCAGAGGACTGGTGTTTCTGCCGATCACGCAACTCCTGAATCGCCGTCTCCAGTGCCTTAAGCTGCTCCTGGCGGGCGATCTCACCAAACTGAAACTCCTGCTGCTCAACACCGATATAGCGGCCGCCGCGCTGTTCGCGGTGATAGCCTTCCGAAGTGATCCAGTCCTGCCCGGCGGGCAGGCGATTGCCTTGCGTCACATCGACAACCCGCTCGATCCTGTCGAGCAGACGCGGCAGCCAGCTGGGGGGAGCCTGCTTGAAAGCGACAATCTCGAGCAGCGAATCACTGCGCCCCTTCCCTGCAGGCAGACGATCAGGCACGACAAAATGGCGGTATCTGTGCTTCTGCCCCAGGCTCCACGCCTGCTGTTTGTCGGCTGCGTTCTCCAGCAGTACGACAAAGGCAAACGGCTTGAGAACCCCTTCGACCGCGGCTTGCCAGGCCGGATCAAGGACCTCGACAATCTCGGTCAGCAGACAATGAGCAATCTGACTGTCTTCAAGAGCCTGACGGAACTTTTCGACAAAATAGGGCGCTGTCGTCTTGCCGGTGCGGCGCTCCTGCAGCGCCTTCTGCAGCTTGGCCAGCTCTGTTTTGACCGTTGCCGCGTCATGTTCAAGTGTCGCCATGCGCCGCAGCAGCTGCGCCTTCTCCTCAGCCAGCTGCAGACTGTCGATCCCCTGTGCCCGTTCCTCGGTCAGGGCCAACAGCTCAGCCTTTCTTTTCAGAACGGTTTCCAGCTCCCAGGCCCTGCGCGTAAGACTTTCAAATTCAGGTGTCAGAACACTTAACTTCTGCTGACAGTCTGCCTGCTCGGCACTGAAGCGCTGAAGCTGTGCCGCCAGCGCATTGCGGTCTGCCGTTATACTGCCGATCTCCTGTTGCTTGCGCTGAAGAGAGGAGTTCAGTTTGACGATTTTTTCCCGGCCAATACAGATCTGTTCCCTGAGTTCGGCCAGTTCGGCGCACGGCAGGATTTCAAATTCGAAATAGTTCAGCTCCTGCTTACGATTCTGCCATTCACGCAGACTGTTGACCCGTCCGCGCATATCGTTGAGGCGCACCCCGAGTGAGGCCAGATCGGTTTCCAGGCTGTCGAGCTCCTGTTTGGTTTCGGCCAGCTCATTCTTCGCCAGACGGTAATTCTCCAGGACCTCGCCATCACCGAAGGAATCGAAAACCAGATCGAGCAGCTGCTTCGGGGAATAATCACAGAGTTTGTCGGTTGCCCCCTGCTCCAGGGCCAGCACCCGGCGGATCGCAGCGGTCACCCCGGCATTGGCCAGACGCAGCTGATAATCGCGCACACCGAGAAACCGGGCACCCTCTTGACTCAGCTCCTCGATCGAAACATCCCCTTCAGCAACAACATACTGACGGTTCCAGTCACCGCCGTTTTTCTGTATCCGGCAGGCCAGGGTAATGTTTTCCGCCATGGCCGGAAAAAACGGCAGCCGTCCGCTGTCGGAGCGTTCGTTGCTGACCACAGCGCGCAGCCAGGAGAAGGGCTTGTCGTTACGCCGCACGTAGCGTTTGAAATTTCGCCCCGAAGAACAGTCGACGGCCAGCAAGGTCCGCAGCGCGTCGAGCAGGGTCGTCTTGCCGCTGCCGTTGGGGCCGACGATAGTGACAACATCGGCATCGAACGGCAGGGTGAAGCGTTCCCAGAAATCCCAGTGCACCACTTCCAGTGAACGGAACTTAAACATCGAGATCCTCCTCGTCCGGATTGGCCTCTTCGGTGTTCAGGCTGGCGGCCAGATCCCTGCCGAGCAGATCCTGAAGAGCCCCGCCAAGGACCCGTTCAGCCAGCTGGTTGTAGTCGAGCACCAGGTCGAGTAGCGGCCCTTCATAGATCATCTCGCGCTGGCGGACGATAAAACCGTTGCGGGCGAGCAGACTCAGGTTGCCGTCGATCCGGGTTTTACGGCCGAGCAGTTCGCCGAAATCGGCGATCAGGGCGTTGCGGCTGACCGGCGCGGAAACGCTGCTTCCCGTCTCCAGCGGCTTTTCATCGGCAAACAGCTCGTCCTGATTCTCGTCCACCGTCTTGCGCTCGATCTGGCGCTGTCGCTTTGGCAGAATAATCAGAGCCCAGAGTACCATCAGCAGGGCAATGCCATCGCGCCCCAATCCCAGGGTATTAGACAGCCAGGCATCGCCGCTGCCCATCACCGGCTGCTCCATGTCACGGTCAAGCACCAGGCAGACATGGTCACAATAGGGATTTTCAAGAAATTTCAAACCACTCATTTTGAGCCGTTGCTCCAGTTCCTGACGGAACGCTTCGTCCGTCAGGGCGCGGACAACCAACGCATCGTCGCGGCGCAGGGCCTGATTTGCCATCAGCCTGGCCGTCAGGGTACGCAGTTCAGTCTCCACCTTTTTCCTCCTTAACGGCTCTTGTCCGTAACAGACGGCCGTCACTCATATCTTTAATTCCATGCTGATCTAGGGTCACAGGCTGTGCAGAGATCTGCAGACGCAAGCCATTCCGGATAAATTCACCGATAGGCCCGGCCAGCCTGGCGGGATTTTCATCCCCAAGCAGAGAGACCATCGACAGCCGATAACAGGCCTGCTCGAAGGTCTCAAGCGGAATCACATCCGTCAGGAATGCCTCTGCAGCAATCAGATCCAGCCTCTGCTGCAGGTCTTCAAGATGACGGTAGTCATCGGGCTGATCGGAAATGTCCTGCACCAGGGGGGCACTGTGCTGAGGCGGCAGAGTCGATTCCTCTTCAGCGCTGCGCACCCGCTCAACCAGCTCGTATTCAGCCACATCGAGACAGATATCTCCGAGCACAAAGCCCTTCTTCTGAGCGATCCGCGCACTACCGGAGAGCATATGTGCCAGTTGATCTGTCGACTTCCCCCTCAGCCAGCGGTTGATATCAGCCGACGAAAGCCCACTTGCGCCAAGATGAACCTTCTGCCGTTCCATCTGGTTGAGGGTGCGCTGAAAAACCGACGACATGCGCAGCATGCGGCTCTGCACCTGACCGATCTTCTGCGCCACCCGGTGGGTCGCCAGGTCGACATGCTGCTGGTCGGCAGTGATCAGACGGATGATCTCCGTCCCCTTTTCCACCCAGGCGAGCACTGAGTTGAGCTTCGCTTCAGCCTTCTCGATCCGGCTGACCGAGGCCGAGACAACCGCCTTATTGAATTCATCCTGCAGTTCATTGAGACGTGAAAGCAGATGCTGCAGATCCTCTTCGGCGACCATCCCGACCGCCTGCCCGGCAGCCAGCTGCGAGTTGATATAACCGATCTCACCGCCCTCATCGGCACCGAATTTAAGCAGGGTCGACAGTGCGGACAGCGCCATCCGCCCTTCCGAACTGATCTGATAATGAGACGATTCGCTGTCCCAGACCAGCAGGTTCTTAGCGCGCAAACGGTGCAGAACGGTATTAAGTTTGGTTTCGTCCAGGTAAGCGAAATGGCTTCTTAACTGCTGCATGCTCCAGTGCGGAGCCTCACCGCGATTGCCGATTTCACGCAGCACCAGCAGACGCACCAGTACCTCCTCCTCGCCACCGTGGAACAGCGCGGTAAAAGCCGCCAGCGACTCTTGAGCCTGTAACAGCGGAAACAGTGCAGGCAGGTCCTCTGGCAACACACCGGGACGAAAGAAGTTTTCTGTAAGTAGATCGAGATCCATGTATGTCCGTTTAAGTAGAAAAAACTCAGCCGAGATTACCATTAGAGACATGACCGCAAAACGAAGGGCTCATTATACACATCTCATCAGCTTCAGCCAGATTGAAATCATCATCCATAACTGCATTTCCGGGCTTTATCTGATGGGCAGGGAGTTTCTTCCGGCTGGTGGTTGCAGATCAATCCATAACAAGGTGCCGGGATATATCATCAATGACGTTCTTCCTTCCACGGATCAGCAGAGTTGCTGAAGCCACGAGTCTCCCAAAAACCCGGCTCATCGTGGACACTGACCCTGACGGCTTCAAGCCATTTGGCGCTTTTATAGAAATAACGATCCGGGATCAGCCCACGCACAGGAGCCCCATGTGCATGCGCCAGTCTTTCGCCGAAGAAGCTGTGCGCCAGGATCACGTTCTCCTTGCGGGCCTCCGTGATGGGAATATTGCTTGAGTAGCCTTCGGCCGCTTCAAGAATAACGAAACCGTCTGCGTGTCGAGGCCTGGCCATATCTATGATTGTCGCAAGGCGGACGCCACGCCACCGGGAATCGAGCAGGGTCCAGCCGGTCACACAGTGGACATCGCAGACAATATCCACCTGTCCCAGGCTGAGCAACTGAGGATAGGAAAGAACAAGGGACCTCTCCACATCGCCATAAATCCGCAAACTCCAGTCGGAGGTCGTCGCAGTTCCCGGGACACCGCCCATGTCGGGAAGTCTTTCAACGGCAACCTGCCCCGGGGGAAGACGGGGACGACCGTCAGGCCTGACATCACTTGCCAGAGCCACCTGCCTGGCCTCTGAGAGCTTGATGAAAGAACCGGGCAGCCCGATACTGATAATTGCACCGCCTGCCGCGGTCAAAAGAGTACGTCTGGATAATTTGAGGTCTTTTTGCATAACCACTCCACGTTACAGGTTCGTCTCACACCTCCACCCTGACCTGCCTTTCCTTTTATTCTTCAGGTTGTTGCAGGAAGATTGCAACATCTGTGGGCAAATTTCATCATCAGCTCCAGGCAAAATAGTCACGGAAATCAACCTAAAAAACAGGACCTTGGCTAATCTTACAAATCTTTTCTGTAAATTCAGGCAGATGGACAACTATAAGAAAATGCCTTGCAAACTGGCACACGCCTTGCTCTATAAATTGTCTTGATCATCAGGACATTCCCGGAAGGAGGACAACATGGCGAGTCAAAACAGCGAAGCTCACAGCTGGCAGAATCAGGCGTCTCCAACCAACAGAACAAAAGTCACCGGTTCTTCACGCTTTGTAGCGAAATCGTTTTATCAGGAAATGAAAAGAAACGGTTTCAGTAGCAATGAAATCCTGGATGTCTCCTGCGAGATTCTGGGATTGGTGACCAGTGAACTGATAGAGACACGACAATCCTGACACAGACAAAAAATCTGCTTCTGAAAACACTCTACCCTATTAGATTCGTGACCACCTGGCGTGCCAGGTGCTCGCAGTAATCAATGATTTTCAATGACCGGGGTTCCAGCCTTTGAGAAAACGGTGAAATTGATCTGATTGAAACCATGCCGCGTTGCAAGGCTTGCCCCCCATAGATTCAACGCTGCCCGATTTTATGGATTCGGAGAAGAACCAAGTCCTCCAAACCTCGCACGGATGCTAATTTAAGAAGGGCTCGCTGATCAGCGAGCCCTTCCTGATGCCAAGCTCTGAACTTTTCAACCTATTGAAAATAAATAACTCTACCTTTTATAAAGATTAAAAGAAAATTGACACCGACCGTAAAGACCACTATAAAATCTTCATCAATTTAATTTCTATAACTACAATGGAGGCCACATGAAACTCAAAAATCTGAAAAGCACACTTCTTATCCTAATCATTCTCTCCTTCACAACTCAATCTGCATTCGCTTCAGATAATAAAATTTCGATTGGAATGCATATCACCCACACACAATTTCAGGATGATTCCGTCAATCTTTTTAACACAGATTTTGATACAGAATTTGATAGTACTACTGGCTTAATGGTCGACTTTATCTACAGCTTCACTAAAGCATTTTCTCTTGGACTAGGAATTGGATATCTCAAAACTGACATGGAAGTCAGTGAAGGGATTTTCACTGGCGGATACGCTGAACTACAACAAATTCCTTTGCAACTAACCGCCCTGTATCGTTTTGATCTTAATAAAGTTGCACCTTATATCGGCGCAGGTATCGGTTACTACCTCAATTCAATGGACCGGAATGATAGCGACGAGGCTTTCTTTGATGGGGCACCGGATGGCGTTAAAGCTGTTGCCGATGATGCTTTCGGCTACCATGTTGCTCTTGGATTAGATTACTTAATCACTGAAAAGATCGCCATGAATTTGGATCTTAAATACGTTTGGTCTAAAACGGATATAGGCTTCAAAGGGGCTGGCTACGATGATATTCATTCAACCAAGCTGAATGCTTTTTCCCCATCTATCGGCATCAAATACCTCTTTTAAAACTTCGCTCCCATGAACCCTTTATTGTGTCGGGTTCATGGGAGTGTCATGTCGATGGATGGGGCTAAATCTGTCCTTACCCGTACGTTCTTTTCTTCAATACCTTGTCAGATCCTTGACCACCTGTCGTGTAAGGCGCTCGCTATAATCATTGATCTTCCAATGGCCGGGGCTCCAGCCTTTGAGAAAACGGTGAAAATCGGTCCAGGCCAGCGGAAAAAGCTGGCACCATTCCCCTTCGACCTCGGCTGCGTCGATATGCTGCTGACGTTTTTCCAGAGCAACCCGCAATTCACTAAAGTAGGTGTCAAGCAACCAGCCTTCCAGCTGTTCACAGTCGGTTTCAGAGAGACAACTGCCGATGAAATAGGCCACATCCTTCATGCCACAGCCCCCGCCCACATACTGAAAATCGACCGCCGCCACCTACCGGCCATCGGCCGAAAAACAGAAGTTTGCCAGCTTGGCATCGCCATGAACAAGGGTCTGAAAACGTGCCTCTTTCAACGTCCGGTCGATCAGCGGTGCCGCAGCCTTCAAAGACAGATCTGTAAGCGCTTCAAGTTCATCGGGGTGGGTCTCCAGATGCCAGTAGGTTCCTAGTGCCCAGAGTCCGTCCGAGGCGGTCCCCATGAAGGTTGCATGAAAGTGCGCCAGCCATTTCAGACAGGCGACGATCTCCCCCCTAACCACTTCGTCCAGTCTAAGCGGATAAGCCTGCCGTATCCAGATCCTCCAGCACTATCAGGGTTTCTTCGCCGCGCTGCGCCACCGCCAGACAGTGTGGAACAGGGCACAAATCAACACAGAGGTTGGCAAACGACCTGTACCAGGCGATTTTCACCTGGTACGAATGAATCTTGCGCTGATGTGAGCGATCGGTATTCCAGCCCCGCGGGTGACCTGTGTCGTCCTGCAGACGCACATGCTTCACAACCACCGAAGGCCGGACAGCCCCGGTCAGGCGATAGCGCATGATCGCTCCATAGCCGCTCCACAACTCCTGAATGATTTCAATCAGTTCAATCTGCGTTGCGTCGGTTGCCTGTTTGATGATGTCAGGAAAATCTTTATGCATATATCAGTGTATCTTATGTGAAGGCTGAAAAAGATCGTCGGCCCTACTTGGACAGATTCCCTTGGTTCAGACCTTGCTTCGTCAAGACAGCCCAGGAAGAGGTCATTAAATATAAACTATATCCGTTAGTCAATGTTATAGAACCCCTCTATAATCATGTGATATTATTACGTTATGAATTTTCCCTCAGAAAAGGAGCTGCCTGTGCCATCGCTTGATTTTGAACAGGAGCGTCGAATTTTTCTCCAATATTACGACGACAACCGACAGCTGTTCGAAGAAGCTAAAAACGCTTTCATCAGCACCATCGCTTTGTTGCTTAAACAATCAAAGGTTGGTGAAGTCACAAAAATCGAAGGGCGGATAAAAAACAAGAACGAATGTATCAAAAAGTTCCATCGCAAATATCAAAGCAAGCTTGAAGCGGAAGAGAAAGTCTACCGGATTCAGGACTATATTTCCGATCTGATCGGTATTCGTATCATCTGCCTTTATGAAGATCAGATTGCTCAGGTGGCAGAGGTGTTAAAGCAACATTTTCGGATTATTGATGTCACCGACAAAATTTCTGCGGTTGAAAGTACCGAAGACTTTTTCGGCTACAAAGGTCTACATATGGATTTGGCCCTGAGCAATGAGTTGGCCACGCAAAAAAAATACCACCAGTTCATTGAGTTGCCGTTCGAACTGCAGATTCGCACATTGATCCAGGATGCCTGGAGCGTTCTGGATCACAAGATCAAATATAAGAAATCCATTCCCAACGATTTGCGTCGCCGAATCAACGTTCTGTCAGCTCTGTTTGAATTAGCAGATCGCGAATTCAAGGAAATCCGTAATGCCACGGAGGAACTTTTAGAGAAAGCGACAGTCGCACCGATCAACGATACAGACGAAGGAACTACAGAGGCCGCATCAAGCAGCGATAAGGAAATCAACGCCTTCAATTTCCTGCGTGTCGCCGGACACTTTTTCCGTGACTTCAATTTTGAAGACTTCAAAGTTGATGGCTTCGTCCAAGATATCCTGAAATTGAACAAGACCTTTGAAAAGGGTGATCTCCACCAGTGCTTGGTCGAAAATCTGAAGACGGTTCGTGAATATCAAGCCGAATTTCTTGCAGCAAACCCTGAACGCAGCTTCAGCCCTTATACGGCAATTCGTCATTGCCTGTATCTCCATAATCCAAGTTCTTTTCAGCGCATTATTTCGCGAAGTGCTCGGGAGCGCTTTGAAGCCTGGCTGAACGCTGAGGAGGAATTCGATTGATTTCAAACCCCTTGAAGAAGAAAAGCGTCGGCAATACTCCGCCGCCATGTTCGTGATGTTGCGTAATTTACAGTCAACAGATCCTTTGAATTGCTAGGGTTATTGCAAAAGTCCAAGTGGAAAAGGCCTGACGATCCAGGTAGAATTACAGGGTCATAATCTGTACTGATGAGCGAAGTCGCCAGGGCCGCCGGAGTAACCCGGTCCAGCCTGTATAAATCCCTGTCTGAAGGGGGCATCCCCAGTTACATAACCATCAGCAAAGTCGTTAAGGCGCTGGGCTGCAAACTGGATGTAGCATAATCATCCCAGAAAAAGACAGGGCGCAAAGGCAGGTCATCACCTCATCTGTGATTCCCCCGCCCCGTTCTGTGGTCGGCTATATTCACCACCTTCGACCGATCGCCGGAAACCAGCGCCAGCAATGACTTCCGCCATTTTTCCCGCGGATAGAAATAATCTTTATCGCCACCGCGTTTACGCAGCATGCCGTTGATCTTCTGCCCCAGGGCAAATTCTTCTGCGGCGGTTTCAGGCAGACGGCCATCGTGGTATTTGACCATAATCTCCATTTCTTCACCGACCTGACGGATGTGGGCCTGAACGCTGCGGTCCAAGCCTTGCGCGACATTGATTATGGAGCAGCGTTGTTCGACGGCAGCAATAAGTTTTTCATTCGGCCCCGGATGAGGAAGATCGCACAACCAGCTGGCTTCGGCGATGATGCGCGAGGTCAGCACCTTGTCAAACTGGGAGAAGTCCGGCTTTTTCAGCCCGAAAAAGATCAGGGCGTAGCGGCTCTGTTCTTCCATGACGATGACGCATTTCTTGCGTAGCAGGGTGATACGATGGGCGTACCAGTGCCATGGGTTTTCACTCTTGTCGGAAAAGGGAAAGTCGTAGCCTGCTTTGTTCAGGTCATCTGCGAAGGTTTTGCTGGTATGAAGATGGTTCACGCGATAATTCCTCTGCGCCCGTCGCCCGGGGCGGCTCAGTCTAAGAACCAACCACCGAGACGATTCGAAAATTATTTGCGATAGCGTCAAAGACAGCTGGTTCTACGACAACCTGTTTCAAAAAGCCAAGGACAGAATCACTCCTCAGGCTGCGTCATGCTTTCTGATCAGATCGGTATCAATTTTTTTACGGGCTTCTTCCAGATCATAGTCATCCTGTAAACCCAGCCAGAATTTGGCGCTTGTTCCGAAATACTGCCCCAGGCGTACTGCTGTGTCAGCGGTTATGGCTCGTTTTCCCAGAACAATTTCGTTGATACGTCGTGGCGGCACGTTGACGGCCTTGGCAACTGCATTCTGGCTGAGACCCAGCGGTTTTATGAACTCCTCCAAAAGAATTTCACCCGGATGGATATTGGTCAGCATTTTTCTTCTCCTTAATGATAATCAACGATTTCCAGCGCAAATGCATTGCCTTCGTGCCAGCTAAAACAGATGCGATATTGGGCGTTAATACGGATGCTGTATTGCCCAGCGCGATCTCCTTTTAACGTTTCCAGTCGGTTGGCTGGAGGAATGCGAAGATCGTCCAGAGATTGTGCGTTGTTGATCATTCTCAGCTTGCGTCGTGCGTTATTCTGAATATCCTGCGGCAAGCGTCTGGATCGCCGGCCGTCCCATATCGAGCTGGTTTCTTTGCAATTGAATGACTTGATCATGTTCTTGAGTGTAACAAGCGCCTGATCATAACGCAAGACGTTATGCTTTTGCCGGTCGCCGCGCCGCAGGCGAAATTTTTAAGGGTTCGCCGGCTTAGGGTCTGTGCGTATGTCTGCACGCGTCCCTCCCTCAGCCCGAATACAGGCCATCGGCAGCCATCCGTGCCTGTTCGAGGGCGACCAGGGCGGCCAGGATTTCACTGATTTTGGCTTCGCGGCGTTTTTAAACTCCCCTTTAAGCTGGGCAGCGCTGACCGGGCTCCCTTGCTGCACCAGGGCAGAAGATCCTATAGGGGTCAAGATCCTATAGGGGTCAAGTCTTCTCTTGGCTTTATCAATCAAACTTGATCTTTATTTTCCTTCTGCCACTCCTGCAAAACATTACCAATAATCCCGAAATGGCCCGGAGCACGAACGACTTCTCGATATCCCGGAACAGCTCCTACCCACTTGCCTAATCGAACGTTGGGTTTCTGAGTGAGATAAAGGGTGGGCAAACCCATCAGCGCCGGGCCGTCCATACCGGCCGTAGTCACGCCAATCTGGCCAACCAGGCCATGGTGGAGCCTCAGCTCTTCAAACAGTTGCAGCTGCGCCCGGCGCATGTCCGGCCCCTGGAACAGTGGCTCCTTCCAGCACAGGGTCAGGTTGACTGCATTTGGCAGGACGATATCTGCGGGAACAGCATCGCCAAAAAAGACGGGAGTGAGCCCGGCAGCAATGACCAGTTCAGCAAGCTGGCGCAGTTCAGCGAAACAGGTATTGCGACCGGCATCGTGATCACCTGACCGGACCCAAAGCAACACTTTCTGTTGTGGCTGTCTTCCAACCTTGCTGTCGATCCATGATCTCAAGGAAAGTGATGGCGCTTCACCTCCTAAAAACGCTGCGCGCAGGGTGCGCTGCGCTTTTAAAGCATCGGCGTGAAACGCCTCCGCAATGATATGGGTCAGATGCTTGGGACTGGCCGGACGCGACCGATACGGACGCAAGGCCCCTGCCAACCCGGCATCACAGAGGAAGCGTCTGGCCTGCTCTTGCTGGACAGCACCGGGAC
This sequence comes from Geopsychrobacteraceae bacterium, assembly GCA_963676795.2. Taxonomy (GTDB): domain Bacteria; phylum Desulfobacterota; class Desulfuromonadia; order Desulfuromonadales; family Geopsychrobacteraceae. The sequence goes on from CAXXTB010000002.1 coordinate 1,804,268, forward strand.
GGATCTGAATGGAAAGCCCGGCAAACAGGGCCGCAGCGGCCAGATACCAGCCTTCACCAAAGGAAAAACCGGGATCGGCATGAAAGGTGTAGGCACTGTTGCGCTCTGTGACGATTGTCCTGGCGGCTTGTGCGGCAACTTCAGCCCTGTGAGCAAGTGCTCTGGCTTTGGCCGTATCAAGCATCTGGGCGAAACGTGCGACCTGCGCTGCGGCCTCTTCTGCAGCGGCAACAATCTCCTCAACGCGCTGCCAGCCGTCTTCGCAATCGGCCAGGGTGGGCGCCCGCTGAGATCCGCGCGAGAGCTGCCCGGCACCATAGCGCGCATCCTCCGCCCTTGCGGCCTGAGCCTGAACCAACAGCCCGAGGAGTAGCCCGAGCTCCTGCCTATCCACCACGTTATCTAATGCCCTTGTGGCCAGCAGCACAACCTGTTCCAGCCGCGAGCGATAGTCATCACGCACACCGGACAGATGCAGCGTTCCCTGCAATGCTGTGGCCTCAGTCAGCAGTGTAGCGGCCTCTTGTACGAGCCCTCCGCCACCGGATTCTTCAGGACGTAATGTCACAGGATCTTCTTCGACCAGGTTTTCGGCGCGGTCGGCCCGTCTATCTCCAATTCCACATTATGTAGAAATGGACGGGGGCCGCGGGATTTGATCCAGTCGATCATCACGGCCAAGCCTTCTTCGAGCTTCACCTGCGGCTGGTAATCGAGCAGTCGCCGCGCTTTGTCAGCACTGCAGTTGGCAAAGTAGACCTCCTGGGGTCGTCCAGCGATGCGTTGCGGCTGCAGATCAAAATCTAGGAGCCGGGCGATCATGACGGCCAGCTCGTTGATGGTGACAAACTCATCGTCGGGACCGATATTGATCACTTCCGAGGCGCAGCACTCGTCTGTCGCCATACGCAGTAGCGGATCGACCACATCGGAGACGAAACTGAAACAGCGCTTCTGATTCCCGTCGCCGTAGACATAGGGCTGACGCCCCTGCAGCATCATATTGATGAAGATAGCGGCCACGTTGCGATAAGGATCATCGTAGCGCTGGCGCGGGCCGATGATGTTGTGCGGAACCGCCACCACCCACTCCATCCCGTGGGTTTCGGCAATATTGGCCAGCAGCCGTTCGGCACTCCATTTGGCGATGCCATAGGGATCCTGAGGAGCCGGCACCATCTCCTCCCGAAACGGAACCTCATTGGTGCCGTACCTGGCCATCGACGAACAGAGCACGAAGCGCTTAACCCCTGCGGCCGCGGCCGCGGACACAACACCGGTGGTTGCCGTGACAACATTCTGAGAGACCAGATGCGGGCTGAAAACCGAGAGACCTTCATAGGCTGTGGCCGCACAGTGATAAACGATATCGACGCCTTTCATCACCGGGGCAAGACGCGCAAAATCATTGCAGTCGATCTGATGAAACTCAGCACCAGTCGGAACATTGTCCGGGTAGCCACCCTTCAGATTGTCACAGCCGGCGACCCGGTACCCTTCAGCCAGACACCTGTCGGCGATATGGCTGCCTAAAAAGCCTGCTATACCCGTTATGAAAATTCGTTTTTTTTTGCTCAATTGAAACACACCATGCTTAATATTTTATGACTAGAGCTTTGGGGAGAGTATTTTTAGCACATTCCTGGCTTATACCATAAGCTATAAAACCGCTGCCACCTTAGATGCTGGTGACGGAGAAGCGGCCCGGCCAGAGATCTTCAATAGCATCGAAATGTCTTGAGATCGCATTCTGCGGCATGGAAATAATAAGAGTCTGCCACCTGCTGAATGGATTAAGTGGCACTTTGACCAGTTTGGAAGGAGCTAAATTAATTTGGCACTCAGCTCTTCAAAATCTGGGATAGACAACATCTATTGACTAAAAAAGCCCAGACTCTGTTCACAAAAGCTGCTTCAATACAGCAATAAACTGATCTATCTCTTCAAAAGTATTGTAATAATGCGGTGAAGCTCGCAATAAAATTGGAGACTGATGAATCTCAAAACTGACCGGGTTCGCAGAGAACGATACGGTCGAAGTATTAATTTTCCGGCGAGCAAACTGCTGTTGCAACTGATCCGCAGACAGCTGGTCACAAAAAAATGTGACTATGCCACACTGCTCCCCCCCCCGATCCGTCACTGTTACGCCGTCGATCCTGACTAATTCCTGACGCAATGTCGACGCAAGCATCCTGATCCGCTCGCTGATTTGTTCAAGCCCCCAAGCGAGGGCATAGTCGATGGCAACCCCCAAAGCCAGCTGTGCAGCATAGTTACGCTCCCAGCACTCAAAACGTTTTGCATCGCTTCGTAACTGGTAGCTTTGGGCCGAAAGCAATTGTGCCGCGTGATGGTTGAGCTGGCTTGGTTCCAGTTGCTCGAGCAGCGTACGACGAACATAGAGCAAACCAGTACCTCGCGGTCCGCGTAAGAATTTGCGACCGGTGCCACACAAGAGGTCGCAGCCAATCTGTTCAACATCGACCGGCATCTGGCCAAGGGCCTGACAGGCATCCAGCAGATATGGAATACCAGCTTCATTTGTGACCTTACCAACCTCGGCAGCAGGATTGACCAGGCCGCCACCAGAAGGAACCTGAGTAAGGCAGATCAGCTTAACGCGACTATCGATCCGATTTTTTAGCTGTTTGATATCGATCTTGCCTGACGGGTCATCGGCCACTAAGGTGATTTCAACCCCGACACGTTTGGCTTGGTGCAACATGGCGACCAGGCTGCTTCCATATTCTGCCCTACTAGCGAGAATCCGGTCTCCAGGACGAAAATCGAAGGCATAAAAGGCGGCGTTCCATGCTCGCGTAGCACTGTCAGTAAAAGCGATTTCGTCACTGGTACAGTTCAAAAGCTGTGCCGCAGCAGCATAAAAATGTTCCAGCTCTGCTGCTCGCCGAGCCATGACTTCGTAACCGCCCTGCTCTTCTTCCTCGTGTAAATAATTGTAGAAAGCATCCGCCACCGGAGCTGGGGTCAAGGAGGCACCGGCGTTGTTGAAATGGATACGCTCTTCACAACCACGTGTTTCGCGCCGAGCACGCGCAACATCAAATGGCCGCATCAAGACAGTCTCTCCCAGATGGTGACCTGTGAGACAGTATGCTGAAACTTACGCGCCGTTTCACGGATCACAAATTCCACATCGCGTGGTTGTGCGAGCAAGCGGAATTGACTGCAGAGCTGCTCCTTGAGGCCGTCCAGGGTCGTGAACGGTTCACCGGCGATACGGAGTCCGCCGATCCAATTCTCCTTTCGGGTAAACTCTTCCAGCCAGGTGTAGGGCGAAGCGATGACCAGCAGCCCGCCAGGACGCACACGGTCATGAATAGTCGTTAAAAACTGCGCCGGATCATAGAGACGATCAAGCAGGTTCGCTGCCAGAACCAGATCGTAGTCGGTAAACTGCGGCTTCAGGTTGTGCGCATCCCCTTGTAAAAACTCTATCTTGCCGGCATGGTCAGCCAAACCCAACTCACTCAGGCCGACCTCATGAAAAGAGACAATCTCACCCTCTTCGGGCAGCTGGTAATGGGTGACACCCTTTTCTTGCAACTGGTGAGCAATACGGATAAAACGTGCCGAGAAATCGATGCCTGTGACAAAATCAAAATGTTTGGCCAACTCGAAACTGGCACGGCCGACCGCGCAACCAAGATCAAGTGCGCGTTGTTTAGGCCGCTCTGCCACGGCACCAAGACAGATTCTCACCACCTGTGCCGGAAAGTTTGCTACACCGAATTTATCCGGGCCAAAATGGGCGTCACAATACTGGGCCACGGAATCGTCAGTTTCATACATCGCTTCAACAGTTTCCAATTCCTGTTCTGCAGCAACATAGCGAAAACCTGCATGCTGGAAGAAGTGCCTGCGAAACGCGTAACGTGAATCTCTGGTGGCCTCGTTGCCGGTGGAAATCCACGAGCCACCCTTGATCAGATTATGCTGAGTATCAAACGTCGGCGTTGAAAAATCGTCGTAGCATGGGTGCACTTCGAAGCCAGTGAAACCGCAGATCGGCGTTTCGGTCCACTGCCAGACATTACCGATCAGATCGAAGAAATCACCAAAAGGAAAACGGTTGACCGGACAGGAAGAGGCCCAGTATTCGAGGTTAATATTGCCCGGAGCGCGTTCCCAGTAGGGCTGATCGGGAATGTCATGCAAATCGTGCAATCTGTACCATTCGTCTTCGGTCGGCAAACGGATCGGCAGACCACTCCCATTGGCCTTCCAGTTACAGAACGCTTTGGCTTCGAGGTAGTTCACCTCAACCGGCCAGTCCCAGGGCATGGGGATTTCCCGGGCCATGGTTCGCAAGCGATAACCAAAGCCATCTTTGATCCAAAATAGTGGCTGCTCTGCCTTGCTGAACTCCAGCCAACGCTGCCCTTCAGCAGTCCACCAGCCCTTACTTCGGTAACCGCCAGCCTCGACAAACTGCATGAATTCCTGATTTGAAACCAGATATTTGGCGGCCTGAAAATCATCGACATGAAACTGGTGATGACCATACTCATTATCCCAGCCGTAAAGGGGATGATCTTTCCTTTTGCCAAGAATGACATCGCCCCCGGCAACCGACAGCAGTTGATTGGATGGCGCCGGCCCGGTTTCTTCGCAAATCTCCCAGAGCGGCAGCTGACGCACCTGATCGAGCGGCAAACGACGAATAATCACAGATGATGTTTCCAGGTGAATGCGCGAATGTTCGATCCCCATCATGATGGCCCAGAACGGGTTCTCCCAATCGACAGGCAGTGTGAGCGGCAGAGTCTCGATCAGTTGATCCACAAGGGCACGCACCTGGTCACGGTAGGCCTTGACATCAGCGACACTTGGCCAATCGTAGTTTTCATCATTCAGATCGTCCCACGACATCTCGTCAACACCGATGGCAAACATCGCCTCGTAATGTGGGTTGATGCGCTCATCAATAATCTTGGCGACAACCAGCTTGTTAACGTAAAAAACAGCCGTATGGCCCAAATAGAAAATCAGCGGGTGACGCAACGGTTCTGGGCGCAGATAGAACGCATCATCATGAGCCAGAGTGTCGTAAAGCTGCTCATCGATAGTGAAAGACTTGTGAAAATAATCACGGATTTCGTTCCGTTTATCCTCGACTGCTCCTTCATTGAGAACAATGGTCTGAGTTTTACGAAGTTCCATAGCATTTCCTTTGTCTGCTCATGACCCTGTAGATTTCTCATTATATCAAAACCACAGACGATTATTGAAGATCTGAATGGGTTCGCAAGCTGCGAAGATATAATGTGTGAAAATTTAACTCTGCATCAGCAAAATCAGCTAACATGTATGTGTAGTTGGTAAAGCTCGACAACTTTATGCCAGTCATGGATCGATAAGATGATGTGTCCGACCGTCACCTCACCTTTTCAGATAACCAACGTCCGATTGTTCATTATCTTCCGGGTCTTGTTCAATGCACGCTTCTACTACCCGGTCTTCTCGATCCTGCTCCTTGATTTTGGCTTAACCCTCTCACAATTTGCCATCCTGAATGCGGTATGGGCGGCAACCATTGTGATTTGCGAAGTCCCCTCCGGGGCTTTGGCCGACAGTATTGGCCGTCGCAACCTGTTGGTCTTTGCTGGCAGCCTTATGGTGGTTGAGATTGCCCTTTGGGCCTTTGTGCCGCGTAGCAACCTGAATTTGATGTTTTGGGTTTTTGTCCTCAATAGGATTCTCAGTGGCATGGCTGAGGCAGCAGCCAGCGGTGCCGACGAAGCCCTGGCCTACGACAGCTTGAAACACCAAGGCAATTGCGATGACTGGGGGCGAGTCCTTGAACGACAGATCCAGCTTCAGTCGGTAGGCTTTATTATCGCAATGACCCTCGGCGGGCTGCTTTACGACCCGGTTATGTTGCAACGCTTGATCAACCTTCTTGGACTCCCCCTAGCCATCACCACAGACGTCACGCTGCGCCTGCCGATCTACTTCACACTGGGCACTGCGGTGCTGACCCTGCTAACCACCTTAATGATGCGGGAAGTGCCAACGGAGAAATCAATATCAGGCAGTGGCAATGAATCCAGCCGTCAGGCCGTCAGACTGGTCTGGCAAGCTGGTTGCTGGATTTATCGCACCCCTTTTGTGGTGATCTTGCTGCTATGCGGCCTGCTGGGAGACAGCGTAATTCGCATGCTGCTGACGATGGCGAGCCAGTATTACCGACTGATAGAAATTCCTGAAGCGCTGTTCGGAGTTTTCGGATCACTGCTGGCCATGGGCGGCTTTGTAATGCCGGGCCTGGCGCGTCATTTGGCTGAAAAACGGACTCCCCTATTCAACCTTGTATTCACTTCAACATTGATCCTGCTCGGTTTGAGCGGGATGTGTTTCTTCTGGTCCTGGGTCGGGCTGCTGCCAGCAATGCTCCTCTTCAGCTGCATGTACATGATAGGTTTTTTCCTCAGCCATTACCTTAACCAGGCCACCAGCTCGGAGCAACGCGCCACGGTTCTCAGCTTCAAGGGCCTGTTCCTCAATCTGGGTTATGGTGCAATAGGTCTAATGTATGCGCTGTTGCTTGTTTTTTTACGCAAACAAGCAACGCTGACTGACCCCGGCCTTGTTGAAGCAGCGCTAAAAAACCAGGTATTTATAAACTCACTTCCCTGGTTTGTTGGTTACTTTGCAATTTTGTTGTTCGTGCTGTTGATATTCGTGAGAGTGGCATTACGTCAATCCGGGTCAGGAAGAGACTGAAGCACTGAAGAAAATTTCAAGTTTTTCAATATGACAGGTTTATTTTATCCAGCGACAAACCAGAGCTCCTGTAAAAAAAGACAATGAGTCGATTCTTAGCTTCCCGCAACAGCGTCACACTATTTAAAAAGGCCGTCCAATTTATAATTAGACCGCCTCGGATTGCTGACAAAGTCAGCTTCTGGAAAACCATAATTCGATTCTGACCGTTTGATTAGCTTGCTCCTCGTCGGGCACATTCCGTATTGCTGGCATGAGCCGTTGCCGAGCTGCATGAACGGTTGACGTAAGTGATTTTTAAAAGTTTTTTTGCATCCCTTTTCAACGCTGGAAAAAGGATGGCGTCTGGCGGGACGAGACCCGCCGGGGTTGATTCTGATGTTTGTTCATGTCGATTGTTGTTAAGAATTACAACAGCCTCCGGAACCGCAAATGTCAGGGGCCATTAACTTCTATAATAAAAGCAATCAGCTTAAGTTACACCACAGGAAATCGATGGCACCTACGGTGCCAGTGGCGGGAATCGCCTACTCCGTTTCGGCCATCCTGGCCTTCACTGCGTAGGCTCCCCTACGCTCGCTAACGCGGCCGTCCGTGGCCACTTTTCTGACATTCAGTCAGCGCTCGCTGCGCTTCGATTCCCGCGACAGCGTCACGCCATTAAAAAAGGCCGCCCAATTATAAATTGGACGACCTTTTTTAAATGGTGGAGGTGGCGGGAATCGAACCCGCGTCCGAAAGCTCTCCGCGTAAGGTCTCTACATGCTTAGTCTGTATTTTAATTTAACTGATGGAAGCTCCCACAGACAGGATCTTCAATCAGCGAGTCTTTTTAGAGTTTCGCCTGATAACCAAAGACTTGCTATCAGACTATCCCACTGCTTTACGTTTCATGTCCCACATGGGCGATGAGTCATGAAACGTGGTCGCTTAATTAAGCGGCCAGTGCGTAACTAACGTCAGAGTCTGCGTTTAGTTAAGTTGGGCTTTTGTACGGAGCCAGCCCACTCCGGCATGCAACACTTCGTTTCCTTCCCCCGTCGAAACCTTGACACCCCCATTCAAAATTGTTGTTTTTCAACATCTTAAGCTGTGACCTGTAAAGTATTATCTCACATCTGAAACGATCTGCATAGTGCTTTGATGAAATTTATCTGTGAGCACTTTTCATCACCTTGGCCATTTCCCGATCGGCCTCTTTACGCTTCAAGGTCTCACGCTTGTCATGCAGTTTCTTACCGCGCCCGACACCGAGTTCCAGCTTGACGTAGTTGTTCTTGAAGTAGATCTTGGTCGGCACCAGTGCCAACCCCTTCTGCTCCGTGAGGCGGATCAACTTATCGATTTCCGTGTGATGAAGCAAGAGTTTTCTCATGCGGGTCGGCTCATGGTTCTCCCGGTTACCGAATGAGTATTCCGAGATATTCATGTTGTTGATGAAAACCTCACCATCCTTGATCCGACAGAACGACTCCTTGAGGTTGACCTTACCGGCACGAAGCGACTTGACCTCGGTCCCGGTCAGGACGATTCCGGCTTCAAAGGTTTCATCAATGAAGTAATCGTGAAATGCCTTTTTATTTGAGGCAATAACCTTGATTCCCATAGCGTTGGTAGTCTTTCAATTCAATATTGATTTACAATCGAGACGATCTTCGGCATGAAGCGTTCACGTTGCCAGTTTCTTGTCAAGGCCCGGATCCCCAGAAAGGTCAGAACCAGAAAAACGACACCGAGCAGTGCTGAGACAAGCGAAGCATCATAAGGGGTCTGTTCACCGATCAGTTGACCGATACCGGCACCGACAACCAGACTGATTACCGGGACGATATAGAGCATCAGCGACGACTGAAGAAAGTTCTTCGTGGTGGTAACGACCTTGACCTTGTCATTGACTTCGGCCCCCAGAGCGTTGATCACCTCGACCCGGACCATCTGCCCTTCTTCGCAGGACCCCATATTACAGCTGTCCGCTGCAGCGCAGTGCTGGCAGGCGCTGTTCTTGGCGCATTCAACCAAAGCGATCCCTTCGCCTGTCAATTCGATAACCGTCCCGTATTCTTCTATCATCTGTTACTGTCTTTCACGTCCGACCGGTGGCAAAAGCGCCAGACCCCGATGATACACCTGTTCGATCGGTTTGTCACAGCCAGGATCGACAAAATAATCGAAAAGCTCGTTTGCCGCAACCCCCTGGGGCAGGTTCACCACCTGAAAGCTGGCCGCCTTCCCCTCATCCAGCGAACCGAACTGCTGTCCGTAACCGAGGATATCGGCCCCCTCTTGGGTCGCCATGGAGAACAGGGTCAGCGGATCCAGCTGGCCGTCAAACCAGCGATGGGCAAAGGCCATTTCATCCCAGATCGACAGTGAACTGTTACTCGACAGGCCATCGGTGCCAAGCACCAGCTTAACCCCGGCCCTGCGCAGCTTCTCGACCGGAGCTTTACCGACCCTGAGCAGTTGATTGGAACGCGGACAGAGCGCCAGGGCCATGCGTCTGTCGGCCAGCAGTTCAATATCGGCGTCGCTGAGCTGGACGCCGTGGACCAACAGGTTGTCCGGAAACAAGCCGCCCTGCTTGTCCAGATACGCCATCGGCGACAGTCCCGTTCCCTTTGGAACAAAGTCATTCCAGCCGACGAAGGGGTAGAGCTTGTCGATCAGCTCCCCTGCCCCGTCACGGACGAAATCGACCTCGCACCCCGCTTCGGCGATATGGGTCGTACATTTCAGTCGTTGGTTCCGGCACCAGGAAAAGTTATGGGCCAGATAGTCAGCACTGATCGTATAGGGAGAATGCGGCGAGACACCGGTCGTAAAGGGACCGCTATCCTCGAGCGCCAGCTCCTCCTGCATGCGCTTTGCGGCTTTGTCCGTCAGCTGCGGATTGCGCCCGAGGGTTTCCAGATAACAGATTCCCTCGAGGGGACCCCGCCGGTAATGGCTGCGCTGATCAAGATAGGAGAGAACGTCGCCGACAAGCAGCGTTCCTGATTTGACCGACAGTGCCATACCGTGAGCAATGGCTGCTGAAACCTGGCCCGGCTCCAGTTGCCTTTTGATCTTGACCAGCTTGATCATCCAGTCGACGAAGCTGTCCTCTTCACTGAAGCTGACGTTGTAAGATCGCGTCCAGTCGCCAAACAGACTGAGCTCAAGGTGGGTGTGGACATTGGCAAAGCTCGGCAGGATAACGGCATGGCCGTAATCACGGATCTCGGCAGACGGTGCCTCAGCCACAAGCCGGGCCAGTGAATCGACGCGCAGGATGCGCCCCCGGTCAACCAGCAGTGCCCCGCCGTCACTGACGCTTCCGCTGCGGAAAACGAGGTATTTGGCCGTATAGATCGTCACGTCCGGGCTACCCGACGGCAACGCTGGAGGTCAGGGTTCTGATCCGCTCGAAAATCTCCCGGAACGACCGATCGGCAATGATCTCCAGCTGTTCATCCAGGACAGACTGCAAGACATCTTTGGTCGACAACGGATTGGCCAGCACGACCCTGAAAACGGTGATCATCTGCCCCTGATAACGGGCCGAGCTCAGACTAGTTCTGGAGACAAAGGTCTTACCGGCTTCGCGCTGACGTTTCTGAACTTCGATGGTCACCAAGTCGAGCAGTGCGTTCACTTCCGTTCTGGTGTTCACTGCGAGGCTCGGCAGCAGCGTCTGCAGCCAGGCGGGCACATATCGGTAGGTCAGGATATTCAGTTCCGGAGCCGTCACCAGTTCGAAATCCTCCGCAGCCTGGACCATATCGGCAAACAGTCGTGCCCGCTCAATCCCCATATCGATCAGCAGTTCGTAGCCTTTGCGACCGATGATCGACAGACCGGCATGAACGAGCATCGCCATCCCGGGGCGTGAGCCTTCGAGGGTATGACTCCCCAGATCCTTGGACCCGTGGCGGATGATGTACTTGGCATGATGCTCGATCGCCGAGAGGCTGCGCGGATCCTTAAAAAGGACCATCCCAGCACCCATCGGGACGTAGAGCTGCTTGTGAGCATCGATCGTTACGGAATCGGCGCGTTCGATCCCCTTGAGGAGGTGACGGTGCCGGTCGGAGAAGAGGGTTGGGCCACCCCAGGCTGAATCGACATGGAAGTGACAACCGATTTCGATCGCAAAGTCGGCCAGATCCTCAAGCGGATCGACATGACCGGTTTCGGTCGTGCCGGCGATACCGACGATCGCCATGACCCGGATATTGCGCTCTTTGAGCTGCTGATAACGCTGGCGCAGATCGCCCATATCGATGCGGTTGTTCTCATCGGTATCAACCAGGACTAGGTTATCGCGGCCGATGCCGAGCAGGTCGGCAGCTTTACCGAGCGAATAGTGGCCGCGCCGTGAAACCATGACCGCCAGCCCTTCACAGCCAAGGAACTTGAGCGACTGAAACAGTCCCTCTTTACAAATGCCGCGGAATTCCCCCTGCGGACGGCAGAGATGATTGCGCGCCACCCACAGGGCGGTCATGTTGGCGACGGTTCCGCCGGAGCAGAATGCTCCCAGTGCATGAGCACTGTCGTGGATCCAGCGCCGGTAGAATTCATCATTCCGGGTGTAAATCAGCCGGTGAAGCATGGCCAGCACCTGACGTTCCAGCGGCGTAAAGGCCTTGGAGGTTTCGACCTTGACCAGGTTCTGATTGAGCGCCGTCATCAGGCGCGACAGCGGCAGCATGAAATAAGGCAGCGCCGAGGTCATGTGGCCGACGAAACCGGGGGCTGCGGTATGCACCGAATGGGCGACCAGGTTTTCCCGGATAAACTCGGTATAGTCGGAGACGAACATCGGTTCTTCGGGGACGGATGCCGCGGAAAACTGCTGTTCAATCTCGTCGAGACTCTGCTCCGTGGCAACAACGTGCTTCTGCAGGAAATCGGCAACATTTTCACCGATCGCCTGATCGATACGCCCCAGAGTGGAGTCAGGAGCGACAGGAACGGTAAAAATCCGGTACAGGTTCTGCAGATTGGCCAGTGCCGCTTCAGTCATCGCTCAACCCACCAGGTAGCCGTTGTCGAGCAGGCGGGTCTTACCGACATAGACGGCCATCAGCAATACCGCATGGTCATCGACAGTCGTCTGATCGGTCAGTTGCAGATCGTGGCAGATGCTCAGGTAATCGATGCGCGCAGCGGGCTGCGCTTCGATCAGTGCCTCAAGCTCTGCGAGCAGCTTTGCACTGTCGGTTTCACCGCCTGCGACCAGCTCACGGCCGCGCCCCAGCGCCTGAGAGAGGACCAGCGCCTGCCGGCGTTCCGATTCGTCCAGATAGACATTGCGCGAACTCATCGCCAGCCCGTCAGCCTCACGGAAGATCGGCATGCCGACAATCTCGATCGGCATGTTGAGATCGAGCACCATGCGCCGTATAACGGCCAGCTGCTGGAAGTCTTTGGCCCCAAACAGAGCGACGTTCGGCTGGACGATATTGAAAAGTTTGGTGACAACCGTGGTCACACCGCGGAAATGACCGGGACGGCTGGCGCCGCACAGGTCTTCGGTGATCCCTTCCACCTCGACATAGGTCAGGTAGCCCTGCGGATACATCTGCTCCGGGGTCGGCAGGTAGACGACATCGGTGCCGACCTCTTCGGCCAGCCGGCAATCGCGCTCATGGTCACGCGGATAGGCATCGAAATCCTCCCCCTCACCGAACTGGGTCGGATTGACAAAGATCGACAGGACCAGGATATCTCCCCGCTTGCGCCCTTCCTTGAGCAACGAGAGGTGCCCCTCGTGCAAAAAGCCCATGGTCGGCACAAAGGCAATTGTTTTCCCTGCAGCCCGCGCCTCAAGCGCAAACTGCTGCATCTCACCGGCAGTACTGATAATTTTCATGATGACTACTTGAACGAATGATCGATGGTTGGAAAGGCACCGCTTTTGACTTCACTGATGTAGTCAGCGATCCCCTTGCTGACGGTGTCGGAAATATCGGCAAAGCGTTTGACGAATTTGGGTGAATACTTGTCGCACAGGCCAAGGATATCGTGAATGACCAGCACCTGGCCGTCACAGTCGCTACCTGCGCCGATGCCGATGGTCGGGATCGTCAGTTCTGAAGTGATCCGTTGGGCCAGATCGCGTGGGACCCCTTCCATGACAACCGAGAAGGCTCCGGCCTGTTCAACCGCTTTGGCGTCAGCCAGGATCTGGCGAGCCTGCTCTTCCTGGCGCCCCTGAACCTTGAAGCCGCCCATGCGGTGTATCGACTGTGGTGTCAGACCGATGTGGGCCATGACCGGGATATCGATATCAACCAGAGATTTGATGGTCTCCGCCATATGCTCGCCACCTTCAAGCTTGACGGAGTGGGCTCCGCCCTCCTTGAGGAGACGGCCGGCGTTGATTCGCGCATCGCGGATATCGGTCTGGTAGGACATGAACGGCATGTCGGCGACAATCAGCGCCTGCTGAGAGCCGCGCGCCACGGCCCGGGTGTGGTAGACCATCTCGTCCATGGTCACCGGCAGGGTATTGTCATAACCTGAGAAAACAGTCCCGGCCGAATCGCCGACCAGGATGACATCGATCCCCTGGTTGTCCATCAAACGGGCGAAGGCATAGTCATAAGCGGTGAGAACAGTGATCTTTTCTCCCTGTTCCTTCATGCGGGAGATATCGAGAACCGATTTGCGAGCTTTCATGCGACGTCCTTTCAACAAAAAAACCTTTCGCCGAAACGAAAGGTTTGAACAGGACGCAGATATCCCGTTGAAGATTCAAAATGCCCTTTCCGTCCCGGTCGATAACGATCCAAGCGGTATTTTTCCGGCCCGCACCACTTAAGCAATCAGCTCCGGTACGAGTCCCGGGCCGTGGTGGTTCAAGCAGGTCGCTGCCCCATATAACATACAGCCCGGTCAAGATCCAGAAAAAACAGGCCACACTTGGCTATCCGCCGGACCAAACCCTCAGCCACTGGTCAACAAAGCTTCCAGGGCACGCAGCAGAACAGTAAACGGATGGTAGTTTTGCGGTACTTCCGTCATCAGCGCCTGTTTGAGGGTCTCATAATTACGCAGCCGCTGGCGCCGCTCGCGGAAATACCTTTCCGGCTGATCGGCATTCTGCCCGGCCACCTGCTGAACAAGGCGGACAGTGACCGTATGCAGCGAGCTGAGCAGTGCTTCACGCGCGCGGCGATCCCAGCTGTTACGGGTGCTGACCCTGTTCAGCTGGTCAAGGACCGCATCGAGACCGACAGTCTTTTGCACCAGCACATGGATTCTCGCCAGCCTCTCCAGCTCAAGGGCCAGGGTGTCACTCATGCAGATCAACGGCAGGAAATCGAAAAGACTGTCGAGAACCGACAGCTTGTAGGCGGTCAATTGCGCGACCCCTTCGCTGATCAGGCGTTTCCTCTCGTCGAGACAGACGGCCCAGCGGTCCTCCGGCAGAACCCGCGGCAACATCCGGGCGTAATCCTTGAGCTGCCTTGCAATATGCTCGAACTCGGCCGGGGTCTTGGGGATCGCCATATCGTAGGCAAGAGCATAGGTGCAGAAGGTTCCGAGCAGATCTTCGAGCCGGTGCAACAGCTCATACTGCCGCTCCGCCGGCATCCGGTTATCCAGAGCAAAGATCGCCCTGCGCAGTTCCGGCCCGTCGAGCAGAACATCGAACAGCAGATAGGCGCAGGCCACCTCAGCCTGAGAACGACCGGTCATGCGGCTGCAATCCTGCACAAAAGCACAGCCCGACTGGCCGATAACCCGGTTGGTCAGCACCGTTGCCGTGATCTCACGGGCCAGCGGGTGGGTTGGCAGCAATTCCCGGTACTGAGCCTGGATCTGATCCGGGAAATAATCGAAAAGAAGATTGCTGACGGCGGGATTCTCCGGCCATTCGAAGTCGAGCAGATTACGGAACAGGAACATCTTGCTGTAGGCCAGCAGCACCGATAGCTCAGGGCGGGTCAGATGATTGGGCTGGCGCAGCGCGACATCCTTGCGATTCGGCAGGAATTCGCCCTGCCGGTCGAGCAGACCGGCCCGGCTCAGACGCTCGATCTGATCCATGAAGGGTTCGACATCCTTGCGGCAGCGTAAACTGTCGAGAGAAATCGCCAGGCTCTGCATGTAGTTATTGGCCAGAACCGACTGGCAGACATCCTCCTCAATCTGTTCCAGCAGCTCATAGCCATGCTGATCGTCGGCGAGCACTCCCCGGCGGCGAAGCACCTGGAGCAGGATTTTCAGGTTGACCTCATGGTCGGAGCTATCGACCCCCCCTGAGTTGTCGATGGAATCGGTATTGAGCAGGCCACCGTTCAGTGCGAATTCAATACGCCCCAGCTGGGTCATCCCCAGGTTGCCCCCTTCTCCGAAAACCCTGCAGCGCAGTTCGCAACCGTCGACCCGCAACGGATCATTCCCCTTGTCGCCAACCTGCTCATGAGTCTGCACAGACGCCTTGACATAGGTGCCGATTCCACCGTTCCAGATCAGATCTACTTTCGCCTTCAACAACAGTCGGATCAGCTCGTTGGCCTCGAGCGAACCGGGCCTGATACCAAGCCAGGCCGCGACCTCCTTAGAAACCGGAATCTCCTTTGATTGTCGGGAATATACCCCGCCACCTTTAGAAATCAGTTGAGGGTTGTAATCGTCCCATCCCGAGCGCGGCAGCTGGAACAGCCGGCTGCGTTCCTGCCAGGAAATTTGCGGATCCGGATCAGGATCGAGAAAGATATGACGATGGTTGAAAGCGGCCAGCAGGCGAATCTGCTTCGACAGCAGCATGCCGTTGCCGAAGACGTCGCCACTCATATCACCGATACCGACCACGCTAAACGGTTCATTCTGGATATCGGTTCCCAGCTCGCGGAACGAGCGCTTGACGCACTCCCAGGCGCCACGCGCGGTAATCCCCAGCTTTTTATGGTCATAGCCGTGCGATCCGCCACTGGCAAAGGCATCACCGAGCCAGAAGCCGTAATCCTTGCTGATCGCATTTGCCGTATCGGAGAGATGTGCTGTCCCCTTGTCAGCAGCGACAACCAGATAGGGATCCTTGTCATCATAGACAACAACCCCTTGCGGCCTGACGACCTCGTCGCCGTGGCGATTGTCGGTCAGGTCGAGCAACCCGCGCATCAGTGTCTGGTAGGCTTCTTTGACATAGCGCCCCTGCTCTTCCCGGTCAGCGCTGCTGCGCTTGGTAATAAACCCGCCCTTCGAGCCTTCCGGAACGATCACGGCATTCTTGGTCATCTGGGCCTTAACCAGGCCAAGCACCTCGGTTCGGAAATCGTCCGGCCGGTCCGACCAGCGGATCCCGCCTCTAGCCACCTTGCCACCGCGCAGGTGAATCCCTTCCATGGTTGACGAGTGAACATAGACCTCGTAGAGCGGCCGCGGAGCAGGCATATCCATAACCCCTAGGGAACTCACCTTGAACGACAGGAAGTAATCCTCCTGGCCATAGCGCAGATAAAAGTTGGTGCGGATCGTCGAATCGATCAGGTTGAACAGGGTGCGCAGGATCCTGTCTTCGTTCGGATCACTGACCTGTTCCAGCGCATTGACAAGATCCTGGCGGATCGGTCCGAGAACATCGATCTCGCGGGTCAGTGGATCCGCCCAGTCGGCAACTGGCTTGAAACGCCCTTCGAAATAACGGAACAGCAAAATGCTGACACCAGGATTGTCGATCAGCGCATCATCAATCCGTTTTTTGGTAAAGGGACAGCCCAGCTGAAAATAATAATTACGGTAGGCACGGAACACATCGATCTCATGCCAGGTCAGGCCGGTCAACAGCAGCAACTGGTGGAGCAGATCGTTCTCGACCCGGCCGCTGCAGAGGGCCGTCAGGGTATCGATAAGCAGCGGCTTGAGCCGGGCATAGTCCAGTTCGGACTGATAGTTGATGGCAAAGCTCTTGATATAGACGGCTTTGCCGCCGACGGTCAGATCGGTATCGACCTCGTAGAGAACCCTGAGGCTGAGATTCTGCAGGAATGGCATCAGGTCGTTGAGAAAATGCCTGTCAAAACTGTAATACTGCAGGCGGTAGTAATCCCCCTGATCATGAAAAGGTCCCCAGAGATCGAAGATATCCACTTCGAGGCTGCGCAGGGTTTCGAGATTGACAACATCCCGGACCGCGAAACGCGGATGCGTACGGGCCCGGTAATCCTGATCAAAAGCATCCCTGTAATCAGCCCAGACCTTCTCACCAGAGTCGGGCAGAGATTTCTCCAGCAGACGCCTGAATTTCTGTTTCCAGGGCATTGCCAGTCGGGTCAGTCCGGTCTCCAGCTGGAGGATGTCAATCTCCACCTCCTTGCCCTTAAGGATCATATTGGCGTGCAGGCTCAGATAGTCACTGGCCAGATGGATCAGCCTGGTTTCAACTGTCAGCGCCTTGAAGTAGCGGCGCAGGTAGGCCTCCATACGCTCGATATTCTCCGGCAAATAATATTCGTTCGGCATGATCAGCAGCAGGGTCAACCCCTGCTCGGAGGCTCCCGGCGCGACAACCACCTTGACCCCGGCCTGACGGTGCATCAGGGTAAAGGACCGCAGCATGCGGCGCAGTTCGTCATCCCCCATCAGAAACAGCTCAATCTTGGGAAAGCTGTTGATGATCTGCACAGTTTTCCGATAATTATGGCTGTCGTGTGAAATCTTCAGCTGCTGCTGGGCCGCTTCGATCCGCCGCCGCAGGGGCTCGATGGAATAGGCATTCTCATCAATACTCTTCTGGGTATAAAAGCCCCAGAAACAGTGCTCGCGAAAACGGTTATCATCCAGCGACTCGCGAAAACCAAGGTAGGTCAGACGCTCAAAGCGATGCAAGGGACAGCGCAACTCGGTCTTTTCCAGGTCGACATTCTTGCCATGGCCAAGATAGGTAAAAACCAGGTCCGGGGTCAGCTGAAGGGTCTTGGTCTTACGATAGTACGGCTGATCGGTGAAATCGGTGAGCCCCAGCCGGGCACTCTCATCCTCGACGAATTCGCTGACCTTGGCCGCGGCAGGATAGACATAGCTGCGGTATGCCACGGCGACGAAACTGTCCCCCTGCAGCCATCGGTAGAGGTCTTCGAAGCGGGACAGCCCTTCAATCCGGGCGAGTTCGGCATAACGGGAGAAGATCGCCTGGCGATCTGCGTAAATACAGAGCGCGGCTTCAACAATCGTCCGCATCGCCTGCTCCAGGACCGTCAGATCCTCATCCGCCAGACGTTCCAGTTCGAGCCAGACGAACGACTCCTGAGCCATTTCCGCTTGCCCCTCACAGGCGCGCAGCAGGGTTCCGTTCTGACGCTCAACCGACAGTATGGGATGGCAGATCACGCGGAAGTGATAACCCTTGCGGTGCAGGTATTCCTGGATACTGAAGAAAATATGATTGGCATCGGGACTGTTGATGAGCAGATCATAGCTGCCGGGAGTGGCCAGCGGAATCAGCCCGACCTGAATGGTCTCCCTGCGTTCCTTGAGAAAATGACCGACCTTGACGAGGTTCCGGACCTGGTTTTCCAACGACAACTGGATCTGTAACGTACGGGGTATTTCATACTGGAGGATCAGCGCCAGATCGAGCAGCAGGCCATCCGGATCCACCTCCCCCTGCCTGGTCAACTCCTGCTGCAGTGCCTCACGGCTGAACGGCTGTCCGGACTGCTGCGCCTTGTTCCCGTGCCTTACGACCCTTACCTTCATCCCGTCACTCCTCATCCGCGAATTGAAAAGTTGAATCAATCCATTGAGATAGGTTCGCTAGAAAGATCATAAACGAGCAACTCGAGCTTAGCAAGCTAAGGCTTGATCAACTCCTATGATTCTGCAGGAAAGCCGCCGCGAGCCGTGAGAAATCATCCAGATCGAGAGTCTCACCACGCCGCCCGGGATCGATCCCGGCAGTCTTCAGAGCGGAATCGATCTGCTCGGCAGTGAAACCGGAGGCCAGCAAACTGTTGCGCAGCGTCTTGCGCCGCTGGGTAAAGGCCCCCTTGACGACCCGGACAAAAAAGGCCTCATCGACAGGATCGACGCGCGGGGTAGCGCGCAGGACAAACTTCAGCACGATCGAGTCAACCTTGGGCGGTGGGTTGAACGCACCAGGCTTGACGATGGTCACATTGCGCATCTCGTACCAGAGCTGACAGAGAACCGAAAGAATTCCGTAAGCCTTGCTGCCTGGTTCAGCGAGCAGGCGTTCGCCGACCTCGCGCTGGAACATCAGCACCATGCGACTGAAGAGATCGCGGTTTTCCAGCAGCTTGAAGACGATCTGGCTGGAGATATTATAGGGCAGATTGGCCACCAGAACGTAAGGCGCACGAACCAGCTGGCTCCTCCAGTTGCCCTTCAGGACATCACCGGCATGGATCGTCAGACGCGGTTCATTGCGCTGCTCAAGACGCTCGATCAGGTCACGGTCGATCTCCATGACCTCGACATGCTCGACAGCGTTGAGCAGTTCGTCCGTCAGCACGCCAAGACCGGGACCGATCTCAACGACGGACTTTTCTCTGGTCAGTTCCGCAGCCGCCATGATCTTGTCGATCACCCCGTGATCATGCAGAAAGTGCTGTCCGAAACGTTTCTTGGTTTGATAAGCCATTGCCATCCTTTTTATGTGATCTAGTTGCCTGTCGGAAACTCCGAAAGCCACCCTGTGAGTTTTCAGATTGGAAACGAGCAATTTTTTGCAAGATCAAGGAAATCGAGCCATTGCGCGGAGGCGAAGCACTTTACGCCGCACAAGCAAGGGTGAAGGTTGACGCCGAGATTGCGAAAAAGGGCCGTTTCCAGCTGAAAACTATCTGCGCCGCGGCCAGCGCGGAATCTTCCAGGTTCTCAAAACCGGAACAAAACGAACACCCAGCGCATAGGTGATAATTGCGGCAGGAATACCAAGCACCAGGCTGCCGAGGCAGAGCGGCAGGATAACCTTGGCGCCCATGTGCCAACTCAAGTGAAGATCGAAGAAATGCTTCGAATAGATCGGCGGCATTCTCAGCAGCAAGCGTCCCACTTCGTACTCAAGCCCGTAGATAAACGGAGCCGTCAGCGGGTTGGTCACCCAAACCCCGATGAAGGTTGCCAGCTTGTTCTGGCGCAGCAGCATCGCCAAGACAATCGCCAGTATCAACTGAATGCCTAAGGTCGGCGAAAAACCGATGAAGACACCCAGCGCCAGTCCGCGTGCCACGGCATCCGTGTGCGACTGAATGCGCGCCAGACGGATGACGTTCAACTTGAACTGCCGGAACAGCCCCCAACGCCGCCACATGATTCAGGGCACCAACTGTTCAAGCGGCCAGCTTGAAACGGCATTGAGGTCAAGTGCCTCACGCCGCCCGGCGTTCAGATAATAATCGCCCGCAACAGCGAGCATCGCGGAGTTGTCAGCACAGAGCTTCGGCGAAGGGAAATGGACACTACGGCCTGTCCCCGCGGTCAGCTCGGCGAAAGCCTTGCGCAAGCCGGAATTACAGGCGACCCCGCCGGCGACGACAATGCGCCCCAGCTTGTGCTCATCAGCTGCTCGCAAGACCTTCTGGGTGATAACATCAACCACAGCCGCCTGAAAAGCGCAGGCGATCTGAGCGACCTGCGTTTCATCCGGGGCGGACTTGAGACGCTGCAGATGGTTGAGCACCGCGGTCTTGACACCGGAAAAACTGAAATCGTAGGTATCCTTCTTCAGCAATGGACGGGGGAATTTGAGACCGCCGTCATCCCCCTGCTGCGCCAGCTTATCGATGAGCGGGCCGCCCGGGTAGCCGAGGCCAAGCATCTTGGCCACCTTGTCGAAAGCTTCTCCGGCGGCATCATCGACGGTTCGCCCGAGCAACTGGTAACGACCGATGCCGTCGACCCGGTAGATGTGCGTATGGCCGCCGGAAACAGCCAGCGCCAGAAAGGGGTATTCAACCCGCTGTTCGAGCTGAATTGCCAGGATATGCCCTTCGATATGATGGGCACCGACCAGCGGGATACCCAGCGCATAGGCATAGGCCTTGGCGAAGGACAGACCGACCAGCAGTGCACCGATCAGCCCCGGGCCTCGGGTCACGACGACACCTTCGAGATCCTCCTTGGCAACCCCGGCCTCGGCAAGGGCCTGAGCCACCAGTGGACCGATCACCTCAAGATGACGCCGCGACGCCAGCTCGGGGACGACCCCACCATAGACTGCGTGCAGCTCGACCTGCGAAGCGATCAGGTTGGACAAGACCTCACGGCCGTCGCGCACGACAGCCGCGGAGGTTTCATCACAGGAACTTTCTATTGCCAGCACCAGCATAAACAGCTATCCAGTTCGTTATCACAGTTACAGGAGGTTTGCCGCCAGCTCCGCCAGAGGAGAACGTTCTCCCCTGCTGAGCGTGCTATGCCCCGCGATCTCCTGCCCCTTGAGTCGCTCGACGGAATAGGACAGACCGTTACTTGCCGAATCAACATAGGGGTTGTCGATCTGCTGCGGGTCACCGGTCAGGACAATCTTGGTCCCCTCGCCGGCCCGGGTAATGATCGTTTTGATCTCATGGGGGGTCAGGTTCTGCGCCTCGTCGACAATCATGTACTGCTTCGGGATGGAGCGCCCGCGGATATAGGTCAAAGGCTCGATCTCCATCAGGCCCATATCGATCAGCTCGCGATAACCACGCTTGCGCTTGCCCACTTCGTCATAGCTTGACAGCAGCAGCTCGACGTTGTCAAAAATCGGCTGCATCCAAGGCGCCAGTTTTTCTTCGACATCACCGGGCAGGAAGCCGAGATCACGCCCCATCGGGAAGACCGGCCTGGAGACCAGCAAACGGTGATAGGCGTTCTCATCAGCCGTCTTGAGCAGACCGGCGGCGATGGCCAGCAGGGTTTTACCGGTTCCGGCCTTGCCGACCAGGGAAACCAGTTGAATCTCGTCATTGAGCAGCAGATCGAGAGCGAAGTGCTGTTCACGGTTACGCGGGATGATACCCCAGACCCCTTCTTTGGGAATCTTGATCAGGGGAACAAGCTGCCTGCGCACGGCATCGTAGCGGCCGAGTGCGGTTTGAGACGGATTCGCTTCGTTGACCAGGGTCACCCCCTGATTGGCGAACAGCTCCACATCTGTATCGAGATAGCCTTGAGAATAGAAAAGATCGACATGTTCCTTGTCAACCAGCAGTTCAGTCGAGCCGGTGTAGAGATCTTCAAGCGACACCTTGTCGTTCTGGTAATCTTCAGCACGCATGCCGATGGTATCGGCCTTGATGCGCAGGTTGATATCCTTGGTGACAAAGATCACCCGTTCATCGGGCATATCATCCTGCAGCCCCTTGGCAACAGCCAGGATACAGTTGTCACCACGCTCGGCGCGTAATTCCGGCGGCAGTTTCTGGAGCAAAGCGGTGTTATAGATAGCCACCTTGAGGAGTCCGCCATTCTCCAGGGGGACACCTTCAACCAGCTTCGCCGTCAGGCGGAACTCATCGATCATCCGGGAAATCTGCCGGGCATTGCGTCCCGTCTCGCTCTGCTCCTTTTTAAACCGGTCGATCTCTTCGATGACAGTCAGCGGAACGATGACCGTATTATCGGAAAACTTCAGAAATGCCTGCGGATCGTGCAACAGCACGTTGGTATCAAGGACGTAAGTCTTCTTCATATCTTCCCAATTTCCTCCATTGCTTCAGCCCGCGATTGCAGGCAATTACAAAATGGCGCGCAGCGCCGCAAAAAAACGGTCCAGTTCTGCTGGTGTGGTAAAGAATCCGGGACTGATCCGCACTGTTCCTCGCGGAAAAGTTCCGATCGTCCGGTGCGCATCGGCTGCACAATGCAGGCCGATCCGGACCGCGATTCTCTGCTGGTTGAGCAGAAAGCCGATCTCCGCTGGGTCACGGTCCGTCAGGTTGAAAGAGATGACTGCACCACGCTCAGACGGGGCAACAGGACCGTAAAGTTCAATACCGGTGATCCCCGCCAGGCCACTATACAATCGTTCAATGTATTCCAGCTCTCTGGCTCTGACCGTCGCCAGGCCGGTCTCAAGCAGAAAATCAAGAGCAGCGTTCAGACCGGCCAGGGCCGGCAGGTTGTGGGTACCACTCTCGTAACGCTCCGGCCTGTGCTGCGGCTGACGATCGGAATCGGAATTGTTACCGGTCCCACCAAAAATAAGCGGACGCGGATCGATCCCCTCTGCGCAGTAGAGAAACCCGGTCCCCTGGGGGCCGAGCAGCCCCTTATGCCCCGGAGCCGCATAGAGGTCGGCCTGAAGTTCGGCGATGCTGATCGGCATTGTGCCGGCCACCTGGGAACCGTCTACCATAAACAGTATCCCCTGCTGACGGCACCAGGCGCCAAGTCCATCGAGATGCTGAATCGCGCCACTGACATTTGAGCATTGGGTCACTATCAGTAATCGGGTCGGCTTGTCAAGACATGCCTGCTTCAACTGCTCACTGGCGATCTGGCTGGTGTATGGATCGGCTGCGACCTTGACAACCTCGACAGCGCGGTCCTGAAGTTCACGCAGCGGCCTGATCACGGCATTGTGTTCGAGCATCGAGGTCACAACCCGGTCTCCCGGCTGGAGCAAACCGAAGAGGGCCAGGTTTATCGCATGTGTCGCGTTTGAGGTGATAATGAAATTTTCCGAATCAGCGACGTCAAACAGTTCGGCCAGTTTTTCGCGCGTCTCGAAGATGAGCCTGTCGGCATTCATCGTCTGGCTGTGGCTGCCCCGGCCGATGCTGCCGCCGCTACGCAGATAACGGTCAACGGCCAGGTAAACGGCTTCCGGTTTGGGGTGGGACGTTGCTGCATTATCGAGGTAAAGGGTTTCGCTCATCAGTTCCACAATCGTTGATAATATTGATCCAGCAGAATACTCAATATTAACCAAGACGACAAGCCTTTGTCTTAGCCGGCACCGACGAGTTGCTCACTGCATCCTGCGAGCGGAAAAATTAGCGGCTCAATAGAATCCTCCTGAAAAGATTAATTTTCCATGATCTCGTTCATCCTCTCTTGACAGACACTACATATAGTGGTCTATATTCATCCTTGGCAAAGATATTGTGCCAACTGCCATTTATTATTATTTTTCACATAGTTGAAATTTTATTCGGTTTTCTATCGGGGAGCACGTGCAGCGCATTGCCTTTTTATGCCCGCCGTAATAACTGCACGATGGCACACAACAAAAAATAAGGGTGATAAAATGGATTCAAAGACGAACTTGGAGCAACAAGGAGTAGCCATGCACGAACGCGAGTGGCAAAGCGTAAGTCTCGATGTTTTGCGTGAAAAGTACGCAAAAGGCGATGAACAGAATCTCGCTGGCGAAGCGATGGTCCTGTCGATCCGGCAACGTGTCGCTGCGGCACTGGCCAAACAGGAAAGCGATCCTGCCAAGTTCGAAAGTCTCTTCCTGAAAACCCTGGAGAGCGGCTTTATCCCCGGCGGCCGGATCAACAGCGCAGCCGGTGCCAACATCAAGAACGTCACCCTGATCAACTGCTTCGTCCAGCCGGTCGGCGACAGCATCTCCAGCACTGTTGACGGCAAGGTCGGCATCTATCACGCCCTGCTCGAGGCCGCAGAGACCATGCGTCGCGGTGGCGGCGTCGGCTATGACTTCAGCTCGATCAGACCAGCCGGCGCCAAGGTCATCGGTACGGCAAGTTCGGCATCAGGGCCGGTCTCCTATATGCACGTCTTCGATCAATCCTGCTCGACAGTCGAATCCGCCGGTTCCAGGCGCGGTGCCCAGATGGGTGTTCTGCGCTGTGATCACCCGGATATTGTCCAGTTCATTCAGGCCAAATCCCAATCGGGAAAACTCAACAACTTCAACATTTCCGTCGGCATCACCGATGAGTTCATGAATGCGGTCGTCAACGAGACCCCGTTCGAACTGGTCCACAAGTCCGAACCGAGCAATTCGGTCAAGGCGGCTGGTGCCTATCAGCGCGAAGACGGGATGTGGGTCTACAATAGAGTCAATCCCAAAGAGATCTGGGACAAGATCATGGAAAGCACCTACAACGCTGCAGAGCCGGGTGTTTTGTTCCTCGACCGGATCAACCAGGAAAACAATCTTCACTACTGTGAAAAAATCGAGGCGACCAATCCGTGCGGCGAGATCCCGATTCCGGATTACGGCTGCTGCTGCCTCGGCAGTATCAACCTGTGCAACTTTATCGAAGCGCCCTTCTCCGCTGATGCCGCATTCAATTTCGAGTCTTTCGCCGAAACGGTCGCAACCGCCGTGCGCATGCTCGACAACGTCCTCGACACAACGGCCTGGCCACTGGAGCAACAGGCCAAGGAAGCCAGCGACAAGCGGCGCGTCGGCCTCGGCTTCACCGGCCTGGGTGATGCCCTGATCATGCTCGACCTGAAATACGACAGTCAGCAGGGCCGTGATTTTGCCGCTGACCTGACCCGCCGCATGCGCGACGCCGCATACCTGTCTTCAGTCGAACTGGCCAAGGAAAAAGGGCCGTTCCCCAAACTGGACAGAGAGGCCTTCCTGAACAGCGGTATGGCCAAGCGCCTGCCCAAAGAGATTCGTGACGCGATCAAAAAACACGGTATCCGCAACAGCCACCTGCTCAGTATCGCACCGACCGGGACCATCTCCCTGGCCTTCGGTGACAACTGTTCCAACGGTCTGGAGCCGGCCTTCTCCTGGTTCTACACCAGAAAGAAGAACGAGGCCGACGGTACCCAGAAAGAGTACCTGGTCGAGGATCACGCCTATCGCGTCTATCGTGAACAGGGTGGTGACACCAAGGAGCTGCCGGAAGCCTTCGTCAGCGCCCTGGAAATCAGCGCCAACGACCATATGTTGATGCAGGCAGCTATTCAGCCCTACATCTGCGCCTCGATTTCTAAAACGGTCAACGTCCCGGCTGAGTACCCCTTTACCCAGTTCAAGGATCTCTATGTCAACGCCTGGAAAAATGGCCTGAAGGGGATCACCACCTACCGTCCGAACGAGATTCTCGGCAGTGTCCTTTCGCTGGCCGATAACGAAACTGGCAAGATCAACGACCTGGATCAATCCGATCCGGACAGAAAGATGGTGATCACCGATACCCCGAACATCGCCCTCGCCTCCTTGCGCTGGGTGCATCGCCCGTTCGTCGCAGGCGGCACGCCATCGGTGACCTATCTCATCGACAACGAGGATCATCGCTTTGCCGTCTTCATCAGCCACATGGAAAACGGCAAGCCGCATCCGTTCGAAGTCTGGGTCAACGGCCAGGACGTCCCACATGGCCTGCAGGCCCTGGCCAAGAACATCTCGATGGATATGCGCAGCGAAGATCGCGAGTGGCTGAAGATCAAGCTCGACTCCCTGTCGAAAACCACCACCGTCCCCTTCGAGATGACCATGCCGAACGGCGTCAAGAAGATCGTACCGGGCAGCGTCAGCGCCTTTGCCCAGCTGATCGCCCATCGCTGTGAAGAACTGGGTATTTTCGCTGAGAGCCAGCCAACCCCTCTGGTCGACGCAATGTTCAGCCGCAAGGAACCAAAATCGGGAACCGACGGAACCCTGTCCTGGACCGTCGACATCCGCAACCCGTCGACCGGTGACGACTTCGCCATGTTCGTCAAGGAATGTATCCTGCCGGATGGCACCCACAGACCTTACAGTGTCTGGTTCTCGGGTGAATACCCGATCGATTTCGACGGAGTCACCAAGAGCCTGAGCCTTGACATGCGCGTGCTTGACCCGGCCTGGATCAGCAAGAAACTGCGCGGCCTGAAGGATCTGCCGAAGTCACAGGGCGACTTCTTTGCCCGCGTTCCCGGTTCGGAAAAACAGGCCAACCAGCCGAGCACCATCGCCTATGTTGCGCGCCTGCTGATCCACCGCTACAACATGCTCGGTCTGCTTGACGAAAATGGCTATCCGGTCAACGAGCTCGGCATGCTCAAGCTGCAGCAGGAAGAACCGGTGGCCAAGGATGAGAAGGTTGTCAACATGCGCGTTGCCGGAAAAATCTGCAAGGAATGCAAAACTATGTCGGTGATACGCCGTGACGGTTGCGATTTCTGTACCGCATGTGGTTATATAGGCGCCTGCGGCTGATCGCCGCAGAGACTGTTCAATCAATCAAGGGCAGCTTAGGCTGCCCTTTTTTTGTCGCCTGATACAGTCATAGTTATTCATATCCAAACCAGCAGCAGAAAAGAGGAATCAATGAGCGAATATCCCGCCTGCCCGCAATGTCAGTCCGTCTATACCTATGAAGACCGTGGTCTTTATATCTGTCCGGAATGTGCCTTTGAGTGGACCGCCAACGACGCGACCGGCGTTGAAGAGGATAGTCTGGTCGTCAAGGATGCTCACGGAACCCAACTGGCCGATGGGGATGATGTCACCGTCATCAAGGACCTCAAGGTCAAGGGAGCGTCCACACCTCTCAAGGTTGGCACCAAGGTCCGCAACATCCGCCTCTGCGAGGGAGACCACAACATCGACTGCAAAATCGATGGTTTCGGCCCGATGAAACTCAAGTCGGAATTCGTCAAAAAAGCCTGACCATGCCCACTGATGACGAACAAATAGCCTTTCCCGAAAACTGGGAAGCGCTGTGCAAACAATGCGGGGAATGTTGCTTTGAAAAACGCATCGATCGCAAAGGGCGGATTCTGACCACCTCGATCCCCTGCCGTTTTCTGGATATCCATACCCGCCGCTGCAGGGTCTACCCTGATCGCTTTGCACACGAAGAAGACTGCATCAAACTGACGCCGGAGAACGTTCCGGATTTTGACTGGCTTCCTGAAGACTGCGCCTATCGCCAGTTTCTGAAAAAGCCGGAATGATGCCGTCCCCAAAAGCCCCTTCGCTCCATGAGCGAAGGGGCTTTTCATTGCCAATCCCTCCAGTTTCACCCGGGCCGGTCCTGCAACGCCGCAGACAACGTCGCAGTGCGACGTTGCACAGGCGCTCAGCGAGGGGCATCTATAACTAAAAATCTAAATAAATACTAAAAGCAACCCATAACCTGCTGATGTTAAGCACTATTTCAAAACATGATAAATAATCACTGGACCTGGCACAAGACTTGATACAAAGAAAGACAAACAGACAAGCCAACGAAGTTCATCAACAGCATGAAGTTCGTTACTCAACCCGGAAGGATGACATCAGCATCCTTCACCCATCTCCCAAACACCTCTCTTTCATTTGGGCCTTGAGCAATCGGGGCCATTTTTTTAACCTGTTGACTTCATTAGCAATTGAATAACAACCTGCAATACTTTTAACCTTTAAGCTCCAAACACAAATCAAATTCATAAGCGGTCCAGTTTCATGGACAAGCTGTTCGGCTTTGCCGATAACATCGGTGCAAGAGATGTCGATTGTCGCCTGTCGGAAGTCAGGGCGCAACAGGTTGCCGATCAGCTCTCGGCCTACGGAATCATAGTCGGCACTGTTCAGGGTTTCTGCGATGACATGCCGGCTGCATCGAACCTGACCGCCTCAGAACGTGAGAAGAATCGCCGCGTCGAGGTCTGGCTGGAGAAATAGAGGCTGGAAATTTTGGTTTGACAGGAAACTCTTTCTTCCGGAAAATGTGATTTTCGCATTGCTCGGGAGAAAGAGTCCTTTTCATGAATGAACTGATTCTACAGACCCTGAATGCCGGAGCTGACGAGGCCTGCATCATTCCCGCCTCATGGATTCCCGTCAATCCTGAGCTGGTCAAGCTCTGCAAAACTCCCGGCTGCCCCGATTTCGGCCGCGCACCCGGCTGCCCCCCACACGGTCTGGGCCCGGACGGATTCATCAGAAAACGGGATTCTTATTCTCAAACACTGGTATTTCGGATCTGGGCGTCGGAACAGGACCTGCGCGGCAAAAAGAACCTGCTCATCATGCGCAACCTGCAATCCTTGGCGGCCCATCTGGAGAAAACGGCGCTCCAGCTTGGCTACAGCCGCGCCGAAGCCTTTGCCGGAGGATCCTGCAAAAGAATCTTCTGTGGCCAGCTTCCTTCATGTGTCGTTATCACCAAGGGGCATGACTGCCTGTTTCCGGAGCTGGCACGCCCCTCGCTCTCTGCCGTCGGCGTCAACATGGCGGCCCTGATGCGGGCCTGCAACTGGGACGAGCCAATGCTCGATCCGCACCAGCAGCCCTCGCCCCAGCGCAACGCCTGGGTCGCGGCTATCGTGCTGTTGCAAGGGAGAACTTCATTGCCCCTCAAAAAACTTTCTACCTCGACCTGCGCTGACAGCTGGTGAAAAGCTAGACCGGCTCGGCCTTGAGGCCATCCTTGAACAGAGCGGTTACACGAGCCTCAACAACCTGCCCCTGGCTGTAGTCTGCAGCACTGATCCAGACCGGTAGATAATTCTCGGCCAGCCCCTTTTGCAACCCGTCCCTGCCGCCGCCTTCAATAACCAGCTCAAGGATACGACCGACAAATGAGTTCCGGTAGCGCTGATTCTTCTCCTCACCCAGTTCACGCAGACGCGCGGCACGCTCCTTGATGACATCGCCGGTCAACTGCCCGTCCATCTGTGCTGCTGGCGTCCCCTGCCGCTTGCTGAAGGGAAACGCATGGAGATGGGAAAAATTCAGCTGTCTGAGAAATGCCACCGAGCTTTCAAACTGCTCATCCGTCTCACCGGGAAATCCGGCGATGATATCGAGGCCGACCGCTGCACCCGGGATCAGCTCATGAACCCGGTCGAGCAGAGCGGCATAATCGCCGCAGGAATAATGCCGGTTCATCCGCTGCAGAACGCTGTCCTCCCCCGCCTGCAGGGGGATGTGAAAATGCGGGCAGATCCAGTCTGCAGTTGCTATATAGCGCAACAGTTCATCATTCAATTCATTCGGTTCAATCGATCCAAGACGCAGGCGCCCGCGAAACGCCGACGCCTCTATGGCGCGCAACAGCCCGAGCAGATCTGTCGCCGGCTGCAGGTCGAGACCATACTGACCAATATGGATACCGGTCAGAACCAGCTCAGGGTAACCAGCTGCCGAGAGGCGCTCAACCTGGCCGACAACCTCGGCAACGGACACCGAGCGGCTGCGACCTCGCGCATAGGGGATGATGCAATAGGCACAGAACGCGTCGCAACCGTTCTGAATCTGGACAAAGGCCCGGCTGCGCTGTTCGAAAGTATTGATCGACAGCGGCTCAAAACTTTCCTGAGCACGGATATCGCCGACATGAACCTTCTGCAGACGATCATCCCTGAGCAACAATTCCAGCAGCTGTGACTTTTCCTGGTTTCCGATCACCAGACTGACCCCCGGCAAGCCACTGAGACTCTGCGGATCGATCTGAGCGTAACAGCCGGTGACAATAATCCGCGCACCGGGGTTCAGCCTGCGTGCCCGGCGGATCAGATTGCGCGACTGGGAATCGGTCGCCGCTGTTACGGTACAGGTATTGATCAGCACCAGATCAGCCCCGGCTTCAAAATCGACCTGGAGATAACCGGCCTGTTGCAACTGTTCGGCCATGGCCGCCGATTCAAACTGATTGGTCTTGCAGCCAAGCGTTACGATAGACAGGCTCTGACTCATCGGATCCACCCGCCACCGATAACCAGATCGCCATCGTAAAAGACGGCGGCCTGTCCGGGAGTGACCCCGCTTTGCGCTTCGTCAAAACGCACAAACGCACCACCATCAGCCAGCGGTTCAACACGCGCCGGGGTTTCCTGATGACGATAACGGATCCGGCAACGACATAAGAGCGCGGATTGAGGAACTGGAATACTCCAGTTGCAGGTCGAAACTTTCAGCGAATCGCTGCTCAGATAATCCTTCTCACCGACAATCACCTTTTTACCCGGCACATCCAGAGCGATGACATAAAGCGGCTCCGTCCAGCCGATCCCCAGCCCCTTGCGCTGACCGATCGTGTAGCGGTGAACACCTAGGTGCTGGCCGAGAACCTGGCCGGAGACATGGACGATCTCGCCGCCGCTTCTTACGATACCGTTCTGTTCGAGAAATTCGATGTAGTTGCCATCCGGGATGAAGCAAATATCCTGACTTTCCCCCTTCTGTGCCACAACCAGGCCCAGCTCGGCGGCAATTTCACGGACCTGCTCCTTGGTCAGTTCACCCAGGGGGAACAGACAGCGGGAGAGCTGCTGCTGATCGAGGGCGAAAAGAAAATAGCTCTGATCCTTTTTGGGATCGATCGCTTTGCGGATATAGAGCCGCCCCGGCTGCTCGCTAATTCGCACATAGTGGCCGGTCGCCAGGTATTCGCCGCCGAGTTCCTGCGCCTTATCCAGCAACTTGCCGAACTTGAGCTTTTTATTGCAGTTGATGCAGGGGTTCGGCGTTCTGCCATCCTGATATTCCTGGCAGAACGGGGTAATCACCTGCTGATGGAAAAACTCACCAAAATCAATGACATGATGCTCGATTCCCAACTGTTCGGCGACTCTGGCCGCGTCAACAGCGGGATCTGTCTTCAACTCTGGCACAGACAGAGAGTCGAGCCCCAGGCGCATGGTCAGGCCGACAACCTCATAGCCCTGCTTTACCAGCAGTGCGGCCGTCACCGAGGAATCGACACCGCCACTCATCGCAACAACGACTTTTTTCTTCACACTCATCCTGTAAAACCTGAGCCGCTTCTCAGCTCGCCGGACCCAGGCAAAAGACAAAGGGGCGCCGCTGCACGCGACGCCCCTGATTTACCAATACGGACGCTTGATCGCTCAGGCAGCGTTTCCGTGCTTTTCCTTGTAATCCTTGATCGCTTCATGCAGGGCATCAGCGGCAAGGTTGGAACAATGCATCTTTGCCGGAGGAAGTCCATCCAAAGCCTCGGCAACGGCCTGATTGGTCAGCACCAGGGCCTCATCAAGGGTCTTACCGATGGCCATTTCGGTGACCATCGAAGATGTCGCAATGGCAGCCCCGCAACCGAAGGTCTTGAATTTGACGTCCTTGATGATACCGTCTTCGACCTTGAGGAAGATCTTCATGATGTCACCGCAGGATGCGTTGCCGACTTCGCCGACACCGTCGGCATTTTCAATCTCACCGACGTTACGTGGGTTGCTGAAGTGATCCATAACTTTTTCTGTGTACATAAGCTGTCTCCTAAGACTCTATCTGGCTATCAATCTGCGTAACTGTTACACGCCTGCTTGACCATACGACACTCGTCGCATTTGACCGGCACCTCGCTTTCGCGCTGATAGAGCGGACTCATATCGCGCAGGCGCTGGACGATCGGCGGAAGTTCGGCGAGGACATAATCGATCTCTTCTTCGCTGTTATCGGCACTGAGACTGAAACGGGTACTGGAATGAGCCAGGACCACATCGACCCCCATAGCGCCCATGACGTGCGATGGTTCGAGAGACCCGGAGGTACAGGCCGAACCGGAGGAAGCCGCGATCCCCTTCATATCGAAGAAGAGCAGCAACGATTCCCCTTCGATATAATTGAAGCTGATATTCAGTGTGTTCGGCAGGCGCAGGTCCGCATTCGGGTGACCGTTCAGCTTGACCTCGGGAATGGTTTCCAGGATTCCCGTCTCCAGTTTGTCACGTAATTTACGCACATAGGCATAATCTCGTTCCATGTTCTGGCTGGCCAGCTCACAGGCCACCCCGAGCCCGACGATACCGGCGACGTTGTGGGTTCCGGCGCGACGATTACGCTCCTGGTGACCACCATGCATGAACTTGCCGATCCGGGTTCCGCGCTTCAGATACATGGCGCCGATCCCCTTCGGAGCGCCGATCTTGTGTCCGGAGATAACAGCCATATCGACATTGGCCTTACGTACGTCGATCGGCAGCTTGCCGGCAGCCTGAACAGCATCGGTATGGAAACGAACTTTATGTTTCTTGGCAATCTCGCCGATCTCCTCGATCGGGAAGATGTTGCCGGTTTCGTTGTTGGCCCACATCACCGAAATCAGGATGGTTTTGTCAGTGATCGCAGCTTCAAGCTCGGCAAGATCGAGTGAACCATTTCCATCAACCCCGAGGTAAGTGACCTCGAAGCCCTGGGTTTCCAGATACTGGCAGGTTTCAAGAACCGCAGGGTGCTCAACAGCTGTGGTGATGATATGATTCCCCTTATCCTTCAGGACATCACAGGTTCCCTTGATGGCATAGTTGTCCCCTTCACTGCCGCAAGAGAGAAAAACAACCTCTGCCGCTGAACAATTGAGCAGACTGGCAACTTGAGCCCGGGCGTTTTCAATCGCCCCGCTGACCATCCGGCCAGCCCAGTGAACGCTTGACGGATTGCCGAACTGTTCACGGAAAAATGGCAACATCGCCTCCAGAACCTCAGGTTTGACCGCAGTCGTTGCGTTGTTGTCCATGTAAATCTTTTTCACACTGTCCTCCAAATATATTACTAGCTAAGAACCCTGGCCTGCATACGGCGCCGTCCGTCCCTGGTCAAATCCTCCAGAGTCATTGACGCGAGGAATTGACGTATCTGATTGCCAAGACCGTGCCAAACCGATTGGGTCGTGCATTCCGTGTCACAACTGCAGCTTCCGTCATCATTCATACATGAAAGTGGCACCAGGGTTTCTTCAACGGTGTCTATTATTTCATCAATTCGGATCTGATCTGCCGCTCTTGCCAACACGTAACCGCCACCGGGGCCCCTGACACTCTGGACAATATTGCCACGCCGCAATTTGACGAATAACTGCTCCAGGTAGTTGAGAGAGATCTTCTCGCGCTCGGCAATCTCCTTGATCGTCACCGGATAACCGTCGCTGGTCAGATTCAGACTGACCAGAGCGCGTACAGCATACTGAGCTTTGGTCGACATTCTCATATCAGTTCACTTCCTCGTGTTGACGATCCTCTTCGCGGTTATCGTCCTGCAGCTGAACCTGCTCCTGCAGTGCATCGAACTGCTTCTCGAGACGACGGATCTGATCGAAGACACAGCTGACCGCCTTGGCCACCGGATCGGGCAGCTGATCATGCTGCAGATCGATCCCCTGGCGTTTTTCCGAAGAGAGAACAACCCGACCGGGTATACCGACAACCGTCGCATGAGCGGGCACTTCCTTGACAACCACAGAATTCGAACCGATCTTGCTGTGGTCGCCAACCTTGAACGGGCCGAGGATCTTGGCTCCGGCACCGACAATAACGTTGTTGCCGAGTGTCGGATGGCGTTTCTCCTTCGCCCAGGAGGTTCCTCCCAGAGTTACGCCATGATAAAGGGTACAGTCATCACCGACGACTGCCGTCTCGCCGATAACCACACCCATGCCGTGATCAATGAACAACCGGTGACCGATCTTGGCGCCCGGGTGTATTTCGATACCGGTGAGAAAACGGCTGACGTGAGAGAGAAAGCGACCGAGGAATTTGCATTTCCTCATCCATAACCAATGGGAAATACGATAGAAGAAGATAGCGTGGAATCCGGGATAGCAGAAGATAATTTCAAAGACATTTCTGACCGCAGGATCGCGTTCAAAAACGACTTTCATATCTTCTTTCAACATGCTAAACATCTGCACAGCTCCGACCTGATTATCTCTCAAAAAATAAAGTACCTGACTGATCATTAAGTGATGCCGATCACATCAGGCATGGTCAGGACTATCATACCTTAGTAAAACTGTCAATTTTTTTAAAACATTTTAGTCAGGTATTCATAACAGCAAAAAAAGTGATTTAATAACCGTCGGCTTAATGTTCGACAATAGATGTAATTTTCTCTACAATAACGCTTTATGCCTGAAAAACAGGTCAGAGCTCGAATGAAATCCATGATCAAGGAGAGACATACCATGCCTGAATTCAGATATCAGGACCCGCTGCCGCTGAGTGCGGACCAGACTCAATACTACAAAATCGAAGGCTCAGAAAGCTACGTCAGCAGCGTAGAGTTCGATGGCCGCGAAATTGTCAAGGTCGCCCCCGAGGCGCTGACTGTCCTGGCCAATACCGCGATGCGCGATGTTTCCTTCCTGCTGCGCACCGAACACAATGAGCAGGTCGCCAGCATCCTTGCCGACCCGGACGCATCAAGCAACGATCGCGGCGTCGCCATGGCCTTTTTACGCAATGCCGAAATTTCCGCCAGCTTTGAACTGCCGCTTTGCCAGGATACCGGCACCGCAACGGTCATCGGCAAAAAGGGGGAACAGATCTGGACCGGGGCCAACGACGCAGAAAAGATCTCAGCCGGGGTCTTTCGCACCTACACCGAAGAGAACCTGCGCTACAGCCAGACCGTCGCCCTCGACATGTACCGGGAGAAGAATACCGGTACCAACCTGCCGGCCCAGATCGATCTCTATGCCACCGAAGGCGATGCCTACAAGTTCCTGTTTATCGCCAAAGGCGGAGGCTCGGCCAACAAGTCCATGCTCTACCAGGAAACCAAGGCACTGCTCAACCCGGAGACGCTTGAGAAGTTCCTGATTGCCAAGATGAAAACCATCGGCACGGCCGCCTGCCCCCCTTATCACCTGGCCTTCGTCATCGGCGGCACCTCGGCCGACGCCTGCATGAAAACCGTCAAACTGGCGACCGCCCGCTATCTCGACGGATTACCGACCGAAGGGAATGAGCATGGCCAGGCCTTCCGCGACCTGGAGCTCGAAGCCAAGCTACTCAAGGCCGCCCAGGAACTCGGCATCGGCGCTCAGTTCGGAGGAAAATACTTCGCCCACGACGTGCGCGTCATCCGCCTGCCCCGCCATGGCGCATCCTGCCCTGTCGGCATGGCGGTCTCCTGTTCGGCGGACCGCAACATCAAGGCCAAGATCACCCGCGACGGCCTCTTCGTCGAGCAACTCGACCGCAACCCGGGCCGTCTGATTCCGGAAAGATACCGGACCGGCAAGCACAGCCATGGCACCAAAATCAACCTGGATCGCCCCATGGCTGAAGTTCTGGCCGATCTGACCAAACTCGAAGTCGGCGCCCCGCTGCTGCTTGATGGCACCATCGTCGTTGGCCGCGACATCGCCCATGCCAAATTCAAAGAGATCCTCGACAGCGGTAAGCCGCTGCCTGATTACCTCAAGCAGCACCCGATCTACTACGCCGGCCCGGCGAAAAAACCTGAAGGGAAACCTTCCGGATCCTTCGGCCCGACCACGGCCGGACGCATGGACAGCTATGTCGACCTGCTGCAGAGCAATGGCGGCTCCATGGTCATGATCGCCAAGGGCAACCGCAGTCAGCAGGTCACCGACGCCTGCGCCAAGCATGGTGGCTTTTATCTCGGTTCGATCGGCGGACCGGCGGCCGTCCTGGCTGAAGAAAACATCAAAAAGGTCGAATGTATCGACTTTCCGGAACTGGGCATGGAGGCTGTCTGGAAAATTGAAGTTATCGATTTCCCGGCCTTTATCCTGGTCGACAACAAGGGGAACGATTTCTTCAAGCAACTCGGCCTGTAACAGTAACATTACAGAAACCAGACAGAGCCTCATCAGAAATGATGGGGCTTTTGTTTTGACCTGACAGGCTACAAACTGATTTAATACAACAAAATAAAGGTCAGTCCATTAACTTTTTCCGGGTCAATTGTCATGCTGTCAAAGTTCTCTAGGTTTTACGAAGCTGTGGTGCTGAAACGCCCGCTGGTCGCTACTGTCGTTCTGATTCTGATCATTATCGCCGTCGGCTCGGCGGCCAGCAGGTTTCGCCTCGATGCCTCTGCCGATTCCCTGCTGCTCGAAAACGACCAGGACCTGAAATATTTCCGCTCGATCAACGCGCGTTACGGCACAACCGATTTCGTCGTCATCAGTTATTCACCGCAAGGGGAGCTGACCGATGACGCCACCCTCAAGGACCTTGCCAGCCTCACCGCCAGCCTGGAGAGACTGGAGCGCGTCGCTTCTGTGACCAGCATCCTCAATGTCCCGCTGATCAACAGCCCGCGCATGACCCTGAGCGAACTGAGCCAGGGGATACACACCCTCGGCGACTCGGCTGTCGACCCCGAGCTGGCGCTCAGGGAATTTCAAACAAGCCCCCTGTACAGTGACATGCTGGTCAGCCCCGATGCCAGAACAACAGCGCTGATGGTCAGCTTCAAAAAGGACGACACCTACCACCGGCTGCTCAACGCGCGCAACAGCCTGCGGGAAAAATCCTACACGAACAAGCTGACAACTGAAGAAGAAGCCCAACTCCAAAAAGCCACAGCGGAATTTGACCAATACAGCCGACTGTTCAGCGGAAGAGAAGCACAAGATGTCGAGCGGATCCGCCGGATTATGGATGAGCATCGTAGCGATGCAACCCTGTTCTTAGGTGGTGTGCCGATGATCGTCGCCGATATGATCGCCTTCATCAAACACGACCTGGCTTCTTTCGGGGTCGGCGTTCTGGTCTTCCTGGTCGGCATGCTGATTGTCATCTTCCGGCGCTGGCAGTGGATCGTCCTGCCAATGGTCTGCTGCTTTATGTCGGTACTGTTCATGTTCGGCTTTCTCGGCTGGATCGGCTGGAAGGTTACGGTCGTCTCATCCAACTTCACTTCGCTACTACTGATCATAACCCTCTCGCTCTGTGTCCACCTGATCGTCCGCTACAACGAACTGTTCGAGGAGAAACCGGGTACTAGCCACTTCGAAAAGGTCAGGGAAATGGTCTTCAGCAAAGCGGTACCGAGTATCTTCACCGCCCTGACCACCATTGTCGCTTTCGTCTCGCTGATCACCAGCGATATCCGTCCGGTCATCGATTTCGGCTGGATGATGGCGATCGGCATCAGCTTTGCCCTGATCATCAGCTTCATTCTCTTTCCGGCCGGCCTGCTGATGCTCAAAGCACCGACCCGCTTCACTTCACGCTTCGACATCACCGGCGCCATCACCAGGACCTGCGCGTCCTGGGTCGAAAAGCGCAAGGGACTGACCCTGACGATATTTATCCTGATCACGGCCACCAGTCTTTACGGCATGTCGATTCTCACGGTGGAGAACCGCTTTATCGATTACTTCAAACCGACTACAGAAATCTACCAGGGAATGGAGCTGATCGATCGCCAGCTCGGCGGCACGACCCCGCTCGATATCATCCTCGACGCGGATCCCGAGTTCTTTGCTGCCAGGGACCAGCAGGCAGCGACGACGGACGACCCCTTTGCCGACGACTTTTTCGAAGAGGAGCAGAGCGATGAAGGGCTCTCCGGCAGCAGCTACTGGTACAACAGCTACCAGATCGACAGGCTCGAGCAGATTCAGAGCTATCTGGAAGAGTTGAAGGAGACCGGCAAAGTCCTCTCCATGGCAACAACCTTCAGCCTGATGAAGATGGTTAACGAGGACAAGCCACTCGACAACATCTCCCTGGCTGTCATCCACAAGAAACTGCCAGAGGTCATCAATGACGCCCTGTTCCGCCCCTACATGGCAGAAGACGGTAATCAGGTGCGCTTCTCGCTCAGGATCATCGATTCGGAACCGAGTCTGCGCCGCGACGCCTTTCTGAAAAAGGTTAAGGCAGATCTGATCGGCAAATTCGACCTCAAGCCAGAACAGGTCCACCTGACCGGTATGTTCGTCCTCTACAACAACGTCCTGCAGAGCCTGTTCGAATCCCAGATCATGACCATCGGTGTCGTCTTTCTGGTCATTATGCTCATGTTCCTGCTGCAGTTCAGGAACCTGCGTCTGGCGATCATCGCAATCATCCCCAACCTGATCTCGGCGGCAACCGTTCTGGGCTTGATGGGACTGCTGCATATTCCGCTCGATATCATGACCATCACCATTGCGGCGATCACCATCGGCATCGCGGTCGACGATACGATTCACTACATCCACCGCTTCAGGGAGGAACGTGCCGAAGGCTATGAAGACCTAAAAGCAATGCACCAAGCCCATCACAGCGTCGGCCGGGCGATGTTCTACACCTCGATCACCATAATCATCGGCTTTTCGATTCTCGGCTTCTCCAGCTTCAATCCGACCATCTACTTCGGGCTCTTTACCGGAATGGCAATGCTGGTCGCCATGCTGGCCAACCTGACCCTGCTGCCGACGCTTTTGCT
The DNA here is from genome assembly GCA_963676795.2 of Geopsychrobacteraceae bacterium. Taxonomy (GTDB): domain Bacteria; phylum Desulfobacterota; class Desulfuromonadia; order Desulfuromonadales; family Geopsychrobacteraceae. The sequence continues at coordinate 1,843,017 of CAXXTB010000002.1, forward strand.
CCTGTGGACAGAAAAAAGTGCTAAACTGGTAAAAAATAGCTAAAAACGCTAGCCTTTCCCAGCCAAACAGGATATGGTGCGCGTCTTTTGTAAAAACTCTTAGCAAAACGGACAATTCCATGGCAGAAGAACGCACCATTTCCTTTTCAGATCTCGAACTTGATCCTAAAATCCTTAAAGTTGTCAACGAGATCGGTTATGAAACACCGACCCCAATCCAGCAGCAGAGCATTCCACCTCTGCTGGCGGGTTGCGACCTGCTCGGCCAGGCGCAGACCGGTACAGGAAAGACTGCGGCGTTCTCACTGCCTCTGCTCAGCCGCATCTCGATCCGCAACGAACATCCCCAGCTGTTAATCCTGACCCCGACCCGCGAGCTGGCCCTACAGGTCGCCGAGGCAATCCAGACCTACAGCCGCCATCTCAAAGGCTGCCACGTCCTGCCGATCTACGGCGGCCAGAACATGGGACAACAGTTGCGTCAGCTCAAACGCGGCGTCCAGGTCGTCGTCGGCACCCCCGGACGGATCAAGGATCACCTCCAGCGTGGCACCCTGCGCCTCGACCGGATTCGCGCCGTCGTCATCGACGAAGCTGATGAAATGCTCAAGATGGGCTTCATCGACGACGTTGAAGAGATACTGCAGAGCGCACCAGAGGATCGCCAGACCGCCCTCTTTTCAGCTACCATGCCGAAAGAGATCCTGAGCGTCGCCCACAAGCACCTCAAGAACCCGGTCGACATCCGCATCAAGAGCAAAACTTCGACGGTCGAGAAAATCACCCAGCGTTTCTGGCAGGTCAAGGGGCTTCACAAACTCGACGCCCTGACCCGTATCCTTGAAGCCGAAGAAATCGATGCCATGATCATCTTCGTCCGCACCAAGGTCGCCACCGTTGAACTCTCGGAAAAGCTCGAAGCCCGTGGTTTCTCCAGTGCTCCGTTGAACGGCGACATGACCCAGATGCTCAGGGAAAAAACCATCGAGCGACTCAAGGACGGCTCCCTCGATATCGTCGTCGCCACCGACGTTGTGGCCCGCGGCCTCGATGTGCCGCGTATCAGCCATGTTGTTAACTATGATATTCCACACGATATCGAATCCTACATCCATCGTATCGGCCGGACCGGCCGGGCCGGTCGTGAAGGAAAAGCGATTCTCTTCGTCGCGCCACGCGAAAAACGGATGCTCAGCGCTATCGAACGGGCCACCAAACAACCGATCAAGGCGATGGCCCTGCCCAGCCGTAACGATATCACCAGCCGCCGGATCAACCAGTTCAAGGAACAGGTCTCAGAAATCCTGGAATCTCAGGAACTTGAATTCTTCGAAGAACTGGTCGACGACCTGCAGAGCAGCTTCGATATCGGCCATAGAAAAATTGCTGCAGCCCTGACCTACCTGCTCCAGAAGGAACGTCCGCTGCAACTGGATGAGTCTTTTGCAGAGGAAGAGATTGTCGAAGAAAAGCCGGAACGCAGAAGACCATCAGCTCCGCGCAGCACCAGCGGACTGGTCTCCTACCGGGTTGAAGTCGGTCGTGTCCACGGGGTCAATCCGGGCAATCTGGTCGGCGCCCTGAGTAATGAAGGGAAGATCGATGCCCGCAGTATCGGCCGGATCAATATCTTTGACAACTTTACCCTGATCGATCTCCCTGAGGGAATCACTCCTGACCAGCTGCACAAGATGCGCAAGATTACTGTCTGCGACGAACAGCTGCAGATCAGCGTCGACAGCGGCGCTCCGGAACGGGACGGCAAGAAAAAACCTTTTGCCAAGAAAAAGTTCGACGGCGACAGAGGCCCCAGAAGCAAAAAGCCCTTTGCACCGAAACAGCGCAAAGGGCCAAAAAAGTAACACGCAAGAAAGATATCAGCGCGGGCAGTCGTAACCACCAACGAGACCGTTCTTGGTGAGGACGATCTGCCACAGCTGGTTGATTCTGGAGCGGAAAGACCCGGCACAGGAGAGCAGATAGAAGTCCCACATGCGGCGGAAACGTTCATTATATGCCCCGCTCAGCTGTGGCCAGGCAGCGGTGAAGTTTTCATACCAGGCCATCAGGGTCCGATCGTAATCGGGCCCGAAGTTGTGCCAGTCCTCCATGACAAACAGACCTTCATAGGCATCACAGATCTGACTGGTTGACGGCAGCATGCCGTTGCGGAAGATATATTTGTCAATCCATGGATCGGTCTTGGTCGTCGGGCGATTGCCGCCGATGGTGTGGAGCAGGAAAATCCCCTCGTCATCCAGCAGTTCAGCCACTTTACTGAAATAGGTCTGATAATTTTTGTAACCGACGTGCTCGAACATGCCGATCGACACGATACGGTCGAACTTTCCGTCCAGGGTCCGGTAATCCTGGACACGGATATCGACCGGCAGACCGGCGCAGTTTTCCTTAGCCAGCTTCGCCTGCTCGGTCGAGATGGTCACACCGACAACCTCAACACCATAGCGTTCAGCCATAAACCTGGCTGTTCCGCCCCAGCCACAACCGATATCGAGAACTTTCTGCCCTTTCTCCAGTCTCAGCTTACGACAGGTCAGATCGAGCTTATGTTCCTGGGCTTCGTTGAGATTACCGGCATTCTTCCAGTAAGCACAGCTGTAGATCATCCGCTCGTCAAGCATCAGACGATAGAGGTCGTTACCGGCATTGTAGTGCTGCTCTCCAACCTGATATGCGCGCTTTATCGACTGACGATTCATCAGCTTGGCTTTAAGCGCTGCGATAACCAAAACTACGGTTTTGAAATTTTCGTCCAGTTTGGAACGCAACAGGCGATCGATCAACTGATCCAGCGCTTCGCAGTCCCACCAGCCGTCCATATAGGCTTCGCCAAAGCCGAGCGATCCCTGAGCCATAACCCGCTTATACAGCTCGTTGTTTTTAACCTGAATATCCCAGGGACGACTGCCGCCAATGAGGACATCCGCCGATTCAAGCATCGTTTCAATCTGTTTTTTAAATTCATTTGCTGACATACTGCCTCCCGACCAAGATGCAACCAGGCCCGAGATAGATAAGTACAGACCTGGGAACAGCGACCTGAAATAACAAAATTAACCAATAAAAAACATGTCTCTCACAAAAGATCCGTACAGAGGGTTACGACAAAAAATACTGGCTGTCAAGTCTCTATGAGTAAAAACGCAACCCAGTTACTCATTGTGGAACAAATGAGACTGACGCATCGATTTTCCCGATCGTTGCCGTCAACAACCTGATGGCATTTTCCAGATCGGCAAGATCCAGGGTCTCGACCGGCGTATGCATGTAGCGCAGCGGAATCGTCACCAGACCGGTCGCAATCCCTCCGCGTGACAGTTGCATCACGTTGGCATCGTTACCGGCGGCCCTGGGCAGACCGACCAGCTGGACCGGAATATTCTCCTCCCTGGCGGTGTCAAGCAGCAGCTTGAACAGGACAGGGTTGACATTGGCACCGCGTGGCAGAACCGGCCCTTTGCCAATGGTAACCCGGCCGATCGAAGTCGCTTCGACGTCGGGATAATCGGTTGCGTGGGTGACTTCAATAACGATACCGACATCCGGATTGACTCCATAACTGCTGGTGGTGCTACCACGCAGTCCGATCTCTTCCTGAACGGTCGAGACCGCATAAAGATCAGCGGCAACGGGACCGAGAGATTTGACTCGCCTGAGAGTTTCGGCGACGATGAAAGCCCCGACCTTGTCATCGAAAGCACGCGACGTGACCCGCTCCCCTTGCAGACGCTGCACACCGACAGAGAAGGTCACCGGATCGCCGATCCGGATCAGTGCCTCGACCTCTTCACGGCTACTGCAGCCGATGTCGATAAACTGCTTCTGCAGCTTGATGACATTGTTGCGGTCCTGTGGCTCGATCAGGTGAATCGCCTTCTTGCCGATCACGCCACCAACCGGGCCGTTCTCCGTGTGGATAGAGACGCGCTGCCCCGGCGACAGGTGAGGATCAACACCGCCGATCGCGGCAAAATAGATAAAACCGTTATCGTCGACATACTGAACCATGAAACCGATTTCGTCACAGTGCCCGGCCAGCATGACCTTAGGGCCACCGCTACCGCGCAACAGGGCGATCTGATTACCCATGACATCGGTACTGATCTCATCGGCATCGTGCCGCAGATGTTCCCGGATCAGACGCTGGGCGGGCTGCTCATAACCTGACGGGCTGGCGGTTTCAACCAGGCGCTGAAGAAAATCGAATTCCTGCTTATCCATCACTCTACCCCTTAGCCCTGGCGACCAGTTGGCGTGAATTTTCCAGTGTCGCCAGGTACTGTTCTTCACTCAAGCCGGCACCATAAGCGATCTTGCGGGCCATCTCCGCAGAGACCAGATCCCCCGGCGCGTGGGCATCATTGTTGATGACCAGTTTCGCACCGTACTGCAGAGCGAGGCGGGCAACGTGGCCATTGGTCAGCGAATGACCTTTTCGCGTCGTCAGTTCGAGACAGACCCCTTTCTCGGCCGCAAGACGCACCTCCTCCTCAGTGATCAGCCCCGGGTGAGCGAGCACATCGACACCGGCCTGAATGGCCGCCAGATTGGTCCCGGGGATAACCGGCTCGACAATCGTCTCACCATGCACGACGACAATCTCGGCACCATGATCACGGGCCATACCGGCCACGGCGGCAATCGCTGCTGGCGGAACGTGGGTCAGTTCGACCCCGGCCAGAACCTGCATATTGTTGGCGGCCCCGAGCTCATCGACGACATCAACGATCTGACTAAGTAACCACCTGGTGTTACTGCTGTCGGCATGGTCGGTTATCGCCATGGCTGAATAACCGGCAACCGAGGCGCGCCGGATCAGTTCCGCCGGAACAAGCTCACCGTCGCTGAAAAAAGTATGGGTATGCAGGTCTATCATTTTTGGTGCACCTCCAAATCAGTCGCGAGGAATAAGCTCGCCCAGATGAGAATTACGGAAGACATCGACAATCTTGACCCTCTGGGTCGTCCCGATCAGATTTTCAGCACCGCTGAAATTGACGATCCGGTTCCAGGTGGTCCGGCCGAACAACTGGCCAGCCCCCTGCTTGCTGACGCCTTCGACCAGAACCTCCTGAACCTGGCCGGCATCACTGCGCCAGATCCTGTCGCTGTGGCTCTGCTGCAGTTCGAGCAGACGGTCAAAACGCTCCTGCTTGCTCTGGGCCGACTCGGGATCGGCCATCTTCGCCGCGGCGGTTTCAACGCGCGGCGAATAGAGGAAGGTATAGGCATCACAGTAACCGACATGATCGACCAATTGCAGAGTTTCGAGGAAGTCCTCTTCGTTCTCACCAGGAAAGCCGACGATAATATCGGTGGTCAGGCGGATCTCCGGACAGACCGCTTTGAGCTTTTCGACCTTGTGCAGGTAATCCGCCGCACTGTAACCGCGGTTCATCAGCTTGAGAATCCGATCGGAGCCGCTTTGAAACGGCAGATGGACGTGTTTGCACAGCTTGTCCAGGGTCCCGAAGCTCCCTATCAGCTCATCGGTCAGATCCTTGGGGTGCGACGTGGCGAAGCGGATCCGCTCCAGCCCTGCAACCTGATTGACCCTGTGCAGCAGCTCGGCAAAAGAGATCTCATCCTGTTCTTTAAGGCCGTAGGAATTAACGTTCTGCCCCAGCAGGGTAATTTCCCGTATTCCCTGTTCGACCAGCCTCTCAATCTCGGTAAGGATCTCGCCGCTGGGGCGGCTGATTTCACGACCACGGACATGCGGAACAATACAGTAGGAACAGAAGTTGTCGCAGCCCTGCATGACTGTCACGAAGCGGGTTACGCCACTGCGCAGAGAACGCTCCGGGAACAGCTGCAGGCGGGTCTCCCGATCGAGAAACTCGGTCTCGCTGCCACGCTTGCGGCGCTGTTCAACCTGGGCCACCAGCTCGGGCAGCTTATGAATATTGTGGGTACCGAAGACCAGGTCCAGATAGGGAACCTTGTCGAGCATACGCTCCCCTTCCTGCTGGGCGACACAGCCGCCAACCCCGATAATCAGATCGGGGCGCTGGTCCTTGATCGGCTTGAAACGGCCGAGATGACCGTAGACCCGGCGCTCCGCCTTATCACGGACCGAGCAGGTATTGAGCAGAACCAGGTCCGCCTGCTCGGCACTGCCAACCTGCTGATAGCCGATCCCCTGGAGCAGATCCGCGATCTGTTCGGAATCGACGACATTCATTTGACAACCAAAAGTTTCAAGAAAAAACGCTTTACTCATTGACCACCATCACTGCTAAAAATTTTTTCGAAGCGCGCATCTTAGCGGGTATGACTCATCAAAGTCAAAACTTCTCCGCAATTCAGAGTCTTTTACTCGGCAATGTCTCGACCAACAGTTCGGGATGCTCGAGACATTCAAGAATAACCGATCGGTCCTGAGAAAAACAGAGCTTCAGACTGGCGAGATGTTCACCGTACGTCTTCTTCTGCACTCCCTCGTACTGTTCCAGATCAAAAGTCAGGAGCCTGCTCCGACCGGATCTGATCAGCAACCGGCGAGTGGTCAGAAGATAGAATATCCCTTCCCAACGCCAGCGCCTGTATATGAGGGCACATGGACCGACAAGAAAAGCGCCCAAGGTAATGACGCAGGGCAGCAAAACCACCCAGAACGGCAGTTCACCCGCCTGCAATAGTTGCCAGCCAAGGATCGTCCAGAAAGACGCAGCCAGAAAAAGCAGGCAACCGAGCAGCGATCGGAACCAGTGGCTAAATACATAGCAGCGCGGAGCCGGGCGTCCCTGCCAGAGCAGGACCTCGCCGGTGTCCAGCGACCATTCTGGCGTCTGCTTCATCGGCCAAGAACCTTGAGCCGTTCAGCCGCGCTGTGGCCAAGTCGGGACGATGGGGCAAAACGGGTTACCAGGCCGTAGAGCTCAATGGCCCGCTCAGTATGTTCGAGCGATTCTTCGGCCTGCCCGAGCAGAAACAATCCCTCCGGCGTTACCCGCAGACTGATCGCCAGCTGCAGCTGCTCGGAGGCCTCCTGATATTCCCCGGAGTTCAGATAAAGGTATCCCAAGCCGGACCGGGACCGATAGAATTGTGGATCGGCGGCGACTGCCTTGAGCAGGTAACGTTTCGCCGGTACGACATCATCGATACGCAGATAAGCCATTCCCAGAGCGCAGTGCAGCAACCCCTGCGCCGGAGCCTGCTGCATCGCCCTGTGATAGATCTCAATCGCCTCTGCATTGTGACCGGCAAACTCGACGGATCGGGCCTGGTCGTAAAGCGCATAAGCTGCTTCTGTCTCTTTCAACGCTGCAATCCGTTCAAGATAGTGCTGCGATTTCTGTCCCTGCGGATTGTTTTCCTCAGTGGAATCGCCAAGGGCCGCCGTTCGCTCCCGCAATGCAGCCAAAGCTCCAGGCGTCCTGGCGGCACACTCCGGTTTCTCAATATCTTGCCGCAGCAGATCATGGCTGAGCTTCAGCAGCTCAATGACTCCGTCCTCTGGGTACCCGGCGCGGGTCAACATAGCAACTGCCGCATGATCTGCGGCCATTTGCTGCCCTTGCGTATATTCATGCTGCTGCAACTGATCTGCCAGCTCCTCCAGCTGCAGGCGGGCAAGGGTCTGCAGATAAAATTCGGACCGCGCAGCTGGACCGTCGCTGACAAATGGGCCTTTTTCCAGCGGGGCAAACAGATCGATAGCATGGCGTTCCGCCAGATGGCTGATCGCATGCGCCAGAACCGCGGCCAGCTGAGCCTCATCGTCAAGGACTGACAACAGGCCGCGCGATACAATGACATAACCACCGGGCAAAGCCTGAACAGTGGGAGCAGAATCATTGACAACGGCGAAGACCATACTTTCGACACGAGCACTATCTGCCAGACTGCTGCCGACCTGACCGACGTAGCTCTGCAACTGGGCATCGGAATAGAGTCCACCCCTTTTCTGCACAACGAGATCAAACAGTTCGCCGCCCAGAAGACGGTCCTGCCCATGATCAGGCGAGTCCATAACACGGGGCGGCGAAACAGGTGCGGGCTTCGGGCTGCAACTGGCCAGCAGAAGGATCAGAACAATCAGCAACAGACGCAATTTCATTTATGGTTTCCTCTCTCCAGGTGATGAGAAAGAGCAACCATAACACATTTTTTTCTTAAAACGGTTGCGCAAGAAAATATCAGCTACTATAAGAAAGACAAGATCAGCCAGGCAGCCTTTACTTACCATGATTCCGGAGCCAACATGCTCAACGACGAAGATGCAAAAATCCTCTTCAGGATAGCCCGCGAAGCCATCAGAAGCGCCTGCAGACATCAGGAGTACCTCCCGCCTGCGCAGGAGGGGAAAGCCCTCAATAGACGCGCGGGCTGTTTCGTCACCATCAAGAAGCATGGCCAGTTGCGCGGCTGCATCGGCAATTTCCAATCGAGCATTCCGCTCTACCGCGAAGTCGCCCAGATGGCCGCAGCTGCAGCGACCGGCGATCCGCGCTTCAACCCGATGAGCATAGAAGAGCTGGACGCAGCTGAACTTGAGATCACCGTCCTGACCGCGCTGAAAAAGATCGAGGACATCAAGCAGATTGAAATCGGCCGTCATGGCCTTTATATTGAAAAGAGCTTTCATCGTGGCGTCCTGCTTCCCCAGGTTGCCAGCGAATACGGCTGGGATCGTGAGACATTTCTCGCCCAGACCTGTATCAAGGCCGGGCTGAAGATGGATGCCTGGCGGGACCAGGAGGCTGATATCTATATTTTCAGCGGCCAGATCCTCAACGAAGGTCAATTCAACTAATTTATCAACAAAGGCAGTACAAATGACTGAAGTTTCAATAGAACTTGTCCCAAGAACAGAGAAGGCTCTGCGCGAGGAACTGCAGCTTGTCAAGGATCAGTTTCCCGCCATTGAACGGATCAACATCCCGGACATCCTGCGCTTCGACATGCGCAGCTGGACCGGCTGCGAGATTGCCAGCGAGTTTTTCAGCAAAACGATCCCCCACCTGCGGGCCATCGATTTCGACCCCGACGCGCCGCTGAAGATCATCGACAAGCTCACCTGCGAATCGGTCGAGGCGGTCCTGATCGTCAACGGCGATCCACCCCAGGACATGAGCCACCGGGTCTACCGCACCAACTGCCTGGAGATGATCCGCCGTTTGAAAAGGGAGCTTCCGCAAATCAAGGTCTATGCCGGGCTCGACCAGTATCGCAGTGGCATCAAGGAAGAGATCGATTACGTCAGGGCCAAACACGATGCCGGAGCTGAAGCCTTCTTTACCCAGCCGTTTTTCGACCTGCGCCTGATGGAAATCTACCAGGGACTGCTCAAGGGCTACAACGTCTACTGGGGGGTCTCGCCGGTTTTGACCCTGAACAGCCAGAGCTACTGGGAAAACAGAAACAACGCCATATTTCCGCCGGACTTTGAGCCGACTATGGAATGGAACCGCGAATTCGCCAGAAAGACCATGGAGTTTGCCCGGGCGAACGGCGGCAACGTCTACTTCATGCCGATCCGCACCGACATCAAGGCCTATCTTGACGGCATCATCTGATGCCGTCAGATGATGCCGTTATTTGAAATTTCAGATCTAAAACGACAAAAAGCCCCTCACGCATCAGGCGTGAGGGGCTTTTTGTCAGTCGAGCGGATCGAACTTGTCTGTTCCGGCGTAACAGAGCGGGCAGACCCACTCTTCCGGCAGATCCTCAAAGGCCACTCCCGGAGCGACACCATTCATCTCGTCCCCCTTTTCAGGGTCATAGATATAACCGCAGCAGGTACAGATATAACGCATGGTCTCTCCTTTTTTTCAGGCACTAAACCGCAAAATACTTGGCCTGAGGATGATGTGAAACAATAGCCGAGGTGGTCATTTCCGGCACCATCTCGAACGACTCCGTCAGGGTAACCCCGATCTCTTCCGGCTTCAGCAGCTCGAAGACCGGCAGATGAGCACCGAGATCCGGACAGGACGGATAACCGAAACCGAAGCGTGAACCCTGGTAGCCCTGGGCAACATAGGCCTGCATGTCGACCTGCCCCTCCTGAATGCCCATCTCGACACGCATCACTTCGTGCCAATACTCAGCCAGGGCGTCTGTCAGCTCGACCCCGAGGCCGTGCAGCATCAGGTAGTCGTGATAACTGTCGTTGGCGTACAGCTCCTGGGTGATCTGCGCCAGTTTGTCACCGATGGTGACGACAAAGAAGCCGACCTTGTCGCGCCCCTCTTCGACATTGCGGAAATAATCGGAGATACAGAGGAACGGTGCCTGCCCCTGGCGCGGAAAGCTGAAACTCCTGTCGCCATCTTCAGCAACGACGATCAGCTCATCCTCCCTGCTGAAGCAGTCGAAATAACCATAGACAACCTGAGGTTGTAACCAGCCTTCTTCCAGGGCCTGCTTTTTGAGACGTTCAAACAACGGCACAACAGTATTCGCATTCAGCTCTTCATACTCGTCCTTCGACATCTTACCGCGTCGATAACCCCAGCGACCGCGGAACAGCGCCGCTTCGTTGAGATAGTTGAAAAGGATCTGCGGATCGATATCCCTGACCAACTTGCGTCCGACGAAAGGAACCGCTGGCGGCTGATGGCTGCGATCCAGCCCTTCGACCTTGGGACCGGGCTTGTTACTGACGACACTGGTGGCTTCCCAGCTGGTCGCCTGCAGCTTGCCCTCTTCAAATTCACGAATCGCCTTGAGTCCGGCAAAGGCATCGGCACAGTAGACAACCGGCGCCCCATAGTTCGGCACGCAATCCAGAGCGACAAACTTGCGGGTCAGCGCTGCCCCGCCGAGCAGGATCGGCTGACTGAGACCCGCCGCTTCAAACTGACTCATATTCTCTTTCATCAACAGCGCCGACTTGACCAGCAGACCGGACAGACCGATGACATCCGGCTTGAGTTCGCTGGCCTTGGCGATGATCTCCTCGGCCGGGACTTTGATGCCGATATTGTAAACCTTGTAGCCGTTGTTACTGAGGATGATATCGACCAGATTTTTACCGATATCGTGGACATCGCCGGCCACAGTCGCCAGCAGGATGGTCGTCTGCCCATCATCTTCGAGCTTTTCCATATAGGGCTCGAGCAGGGCAACGCTCTGTTTCATGACTTCCGCCGACTGCAGAACGAACGGCAGCAGCAGGTCTCCACGGCCGAACAGCTCCCCGACTTCACGCATCGCCGGCACCAGCAGCCCGTTGATGATATCGAGCGGCTGCCAGCGGCCACGCAGGGTGGTCAGCAGATCCTCAAGGCCATCCTTGTCCCCCTTGAGAATCTTCTGGCGCAACTCCTCCTCCGGACGCACTGAGGTCTGATTCTGGTCGTCATCACTATCGACCGCCTGCTCGAAGTGGTCAATGAATGTCATCAGCGCGTCGTCGCTCTTGTTGTAGAGCAGATCAAGACAGATGGTCCGGTCCTCTTCGCTGATCGCGGCATAGGGGAGAACCTTGGCCGCATCGACAATCGCCGTATTTAAGCCCAGCTGGACAGCTTCATGGAGGAAGATCGAGTTGAGGACCTTGCGCGCCGCCGGTCTCAGGCCAAAGCTGATGTTACTGACGCCGAGGGTGAAGCCGACGCCCGGCAGCTCCTGTCTGACCTGACGGATCGCATTGAGGGTTTCGATCGCCGCATCGCGCATACTCTCGTCACCGGAACCGACGGTAAAGGTCAGCAGATCGAAGAGAATATCCTGCGACCGCAGGCCAAATTTGTTGACTGCCAGATCGTGAATCTGTTTGGCGATCGCCACCTTGCGCTCACAGGTCAGAGCCATGCCGTCGGTATCGATGGTCAGGGCGACAACAGCCGCGCCGTACTTCTTGGCCAGGGTGCAGACCTGGGCCAGGTTATCACCGCCATCCTCCAGGTTGATCGAGTTGATAATCGCCCGACCGGGGTAGAGCGGAAGCACCTGGGCCAGGGTGTCCGGGCTGGTCGAGTCGAACATCAACGGCGCCTTGCACGACCCGGCAAACAGTTTGGCCAGGGTGATCATGTCGGACACTTCATCACGACCGGCGTAGGCGACACAGAGATCGATCACCTGGGCGCCGCGCGCTTCCTGCTCAATAGCGATTTTGAGACAGGCATCCCAGTCCTCGGCGAGCAGCGCTTCACGGAACGCTTTGGAACCGTTCGGGTTGCAGCGTTCACCGATCAACAGCGGCGGGATTTCCTGATTTAGTTCGACAGACTGATAGAGACTTGCGACAGAAGGCTTCATGCCGACACCTCCCGTTTCCCCGGCACAACGCCGGCCAGACGTTTCGACAGTGCGGCGATATGGGCCGGGCTGGTCCCGCAGCAACCGCCGACAATGCTGACCCCCAGTTTGGTGACAAAGTTATACATCTGTTCTGCGTAATCCTCAGGGCTTAACGGATAATGGGTCTTGCCGTCGACAACCTCGGGCAGCCCCTGGTTGGGAATGACGGAGATCCGTTTGGGCCAGTGCTGGCTCAGGTAGGTGACGTGCGACATCATGTCCTTCGGACCTGTCGCACAGTTCAGACCAAGGGAAAAGAGCGGAAAAGGTTCCAGGGTCGCAACAACGGCAGCGATGTCGGAACCGACGAGCATGGTCCCCTGCTGCTCGATCGTCACCGAAGAGAGGACCGGGATATCCTTGCCGGCTGTCTGCAGAACATCAAAAACCTCGACCAGCGCCGTCTTGACCTGAAGCAGGTCCTGACAGGTCTCAACCATGAAACAGTCGACCCCGGCCTCAAGCAGGGCGATCACCTGTTCACGGGTCGATGCCGCCAGCTCCTTGACCTCGATATGATCCAGCGAGGGCAGCTTCGTCCCCGGCCCGATCGAACCGGCGATGTATCTGCCACTTCTGCCGGCGATCGCCTTGCGCGCGTTTTCAACTGCAGCGAAGTTGATTTCTCGGACCTTGTCCTGCAAACCGTATTCGGCGAGAACGACACTAGAAGCACCGAAAGAATCGGTTTCGATCACCATGGCACCGGCATCGAGCATCGACTCATGCAGGCGGATGATATGCTGAGGTGCCGAGAGGTTGAGGATCTCGTTGCAGCCTTCGCAACCGGCCCAATCCTGCTCAGTGATGTCCATTGTCTGCAGATTTGTCCCGCATGCCCCATCAAAGATAAGCAGCGGATTTTCGCTAAAACTCATGTGCTAACCCTGACTGAAAAAAATCTGTGAGTAAAACCAGAACCGGCAACAGACTTGCACCAGGAGTGCCGAGCCAGCCACCGATTCAGGCATAACAAAACCATAGAACTCGACACGATAGAACAGTATGGCCGGAACTGTCCAGTATATATGGATAAAAACAATTTTGACCAATCAAAAGAATTTGCTAGAATCCGTTCATGAACAACTCAAGGGGCATTTATGTATCTGCACAACTCTTCAACATTTTCCCGTAAAAAACTTCGCATCGGCGAGTTCCTGATCAATGGCAAGCTGATCGATCAACGCCAGCTCGACGAAGCCATCGAATACCAGTGCATCTATGGCGGCAAGCTTGGCACCTGCCTTGTTGAGCTCGGCTTCATTGACGAATGGCAGTTCGCCAAAACCCTGAGCAAATACCACAACCTCGACTACGTTGAACCCCATGAGCTGATGAATGTCCCGCAACAGATCATCGATCTGCTGCCGGCTGAGGTTGCCGTCAAATACCAGGCCGTCCCCTACCGGGTTGACAAAAGCCGTCTGTTCATTGCCATCAGCGAGTCGACCAATCAGCAGGTGATCGATGCCCTGACCAGAGCCACACGCCACACTGTCATTCCGATGGCGATGCCGGAAATCAGGATCAAGCTGGCGCTGAAGAAATATTACGCCATGCCCCTCCCTTCGCGCTTTGAGTCACTGGCGGCGCGCATCGACAAGCACCAGTTCCTTTCAGGTAAGGCGGGCGTACAGAAGCAGACAAGTCCCTCTCCCTCGCCGGTCCAGCCGGAAACAGAAGAAAACGACAACCAGGTCGATACGGCATCCTGGCCCATGCTCGGCGACCAGGAGAACCCCGGGGAAATCGAAGAGCTTCTCCCGGCATCCTACCAGGCCGACCAGCCCGCCAGACCGATGGAGCGGGGCGAGTTCCTCAAGCGCCTGGCCAATATTCAAAGTCGGGAACAGATCGCCGAGATCCTGTTCAACTACCTGCGCCAGAATCCGGCCGTCAGTGCCCTGTGGGTCATCCGTGAACAGAAAATCATCGGTTGGAAAAACAGCCTGAACAGCAGTGGGTTCGAAGAACTGAGTTTTCCGCTCGACCACCAGTCATTGCTTGGGACGGCCGTCATCAGCGGTGAAAATCAGCTGGGCCCTCTCGACCAGATTACCGAGAACCGCCGCCTGGCCAACTATTTCACTGCGGCAGCCCCCCACGCCCTGGTCATCCCCCTGACCGTGCGTGATCGTATCGTCTGCGTCTTCTATGCCCAGGATGAACTGAACAAGCTGCAGACCGAGCAAAACAATCTGCTGACGATTGCCCGCAAAATGGAACTGGCCTTTAACCTGCTCATACTCAGAAACAAGATCATCGAAACCTGATATGGACAAACAAACGGACCAACTGACACCGGAACTTGTCACCCTGCTGCGCAAGAGCCAGACCGCCAGCCAGGAAGAGATCTTCCAGTTGCTGCTGTCGCCCCAGCAGACGGTACTGCAGACCCTGTTGAAAAATCCCCGGTTCAACGAAGACCACCTGCTGGCACTGCTGAAAAGACGCGATCTCAACGAAGAGTTTATCGAACAGATCTACAGACGGCAGAAAAGCTCGCCCAGTCATTGCACCCAACTCGCCATCGCCAGAAATCCGAGCTGCCCGTCACACCTACTGCGCACCCTGCTCCAGCAGCTGCGCCTGTTCGAACTGCTCGACATCTGCTTCATCCCGGGAGGTACGGCCGACCAGAAAATCGCCGCGGAGAGACTGATCATCCAGCGGCTGCCGACAACCCCGCTTGGCAACAAGATCACCCTGGCCCGGCGCGGGACCTCCAACATCGTCGGCGAGATCATCAAAGAAGCACAGGCCCAACTGATGGACGCCTGTCTGACAAACCCCCACCTCAAGGAAGCCGCCATCTTTCAATACCTGCGTAGCAGCCGCGCCTGCGCCGAGGGAATTTCGATGATCGCCCGCCATGAGCGCTGGAAGATGCGTCCCAACCTGCGCCTCACCATCCTGAAAAACCGCAAAACACCTGAGATCTGGTACACCCTCTGGCTGCCCCAGCAGAACCTTGTCAACCTCAGGCAACTGCTCGGCCACTTTCGCCAGCATCCTTCACGCAAAAATCTTATCGAGAAAGAGCTGCTCAAGCGCGGCATCAGATAAGCCGCCTGTCTGCAATAAAAACTCCCCACATTATTCTGATTACATGTTTCTTTTTTTTACATTTTTATATACAATCACTCATTAACATATTTAAATCATCGCTTTAAATGTAAACACTCCATCTTTACGAATGTTACAGGTTGACCTCAATCAAGCTGGAGGAAGAATGGCCCTGCCCTTCAAGATCAAAAAAATATTTCAGATCCTCGGCCTTGGCCTGCTTATCTGGCCGTTATGCGCTCATGCTGAAAACAATGGGCTGCTCAACCTCGATCTGACCGACCTGATGCAGATCCAGATCACCTCGGCCGGCCGCAAGGAACAGAGCCTCTCCGATGTCCCTGCAGCGGTCTACGTCATTACGGCTGAAGACATCGCAACTTCTGCCGCAACCTCACTGCCTGAATTACTGCGCATGGTACCCGGTCTGCAGGTCGCAAGAATCGGTTCAAGTAAATGGGCCGTGGCGTCAAGAGGCTTCAACGGGACCTTTTCTTCTGAACTGCTGGTTCAGATTGACGGCAGAAGCGTTTACACCCCGGCCTTTTCCGGCGTTTACTGGGATATGCAGACGGTCATGCTGGAAGAGATCGAACGGATCGAGGTCATTCGCGGTCCCGGAGCGACCCTGTGGGGAGCCAATGCGGTCAATGGCATCATCAACATCATCACCAATGCCGCGTCTGACTCGACCGGCATCTACGCCAGTACAGCATCAGGAAACCTTGAGCAGGCCGCAGGTTCGCTGCGTTATGGGCAACAGTTCGGCACCAGTATTTATGGCAAGGGCTATTTTGAATTTCACAAACGCAGTGACTTTAGCTACGCACCGTCTGACAAAGCTGAAATCAATGCTGAGAATGACGCAAATGACAGCTGGGAAATGCTCAATGGCGGATTCCGTTTCGATGGTGACATCAGCCTCAAGCAAAGCTGGACCCTGCAAGGCGATATCTATTCAGGCGAAGAAAACCAACAGACATATGCCTACTGGGATGAGACAGTTGCCGCTCAATCGCTGCGGGACGATGTCATTAAAGTCAATGGCTACAACATTCTGGGCCGCTGGCAACAGCATGTTTCAGAAACCGGCGAGTGGGCCCTGCAGGCCTACTACGACTATTCAGAACGCAAAGAGAGCTACATCGACCAGAGCTACAAGACCTTTGACATCGACCTGCAGCATCGCTTTCAGCTGTTTGACAGAAACGATATCGTCTGGGGACTGGGTTATCGCAATATCGAGGATGAATTCAACGGCAGCAATATCCTGACCATCGATCCGGCACGTGAAACCGTTGATCTCTACAGTGCCTTTGTCCAGGATGAAATCAGCCTGATCAGAGATAGGCTGCTGCTGACGCTCGGCACCAAGTACGAGCATAACGACTACACAGACGAAGAGTTGCAACCGAGCGTCCGGCTTCTCTGGAAACCGACGAAAAACCAAAGTGTCTGGACCTCAGTTTCAAAAGCGGTCCGCACCCCGTCACGGTTTGAAACGGCCATTTCTGTAGTTATGTCACGCTACGAATTCCCTCCATTCGTCATCCCCGTCTACATGCAGGGCAACAACGAGTTCGGTTCCGAAAATGTCATCGCTTATGAAGCAGGTTATCGACTTGGACTGAATGAGAACTTCACTTTCGATCTGACTCTTTTCCACAATGAGTATAAAGACCTGCGTGAGTACTATTTCACCAGCACGGGATCTCAGGTCGACAACGGTGGCAAAGGATCCAGCAACGGCCTCGAAATGGCTTTCGAATGGAAGCCGACAGGCTGGCTCAAGACGGCGCTGAACTATAGCTACATCGACCTGGACATCACCTCAGACTCAATTGCCCTCGACCCGAGGTACAGTACCAACGCCACGGTACTGTCATATTCAAGCCCCAAGCATCAGGTGTCGCTAAGAACAGGGATCTCTCTGCTCGAAAACCTGCAACTGAACCTGTTCGGTCGCTATGTTGACGAAATCAAACAGTCGAGCCCCTCTACGGCATCCGGAGTCGATGCCTACTTTGCCCTTGATGCCAGCATTCTCTGGCAGGTCAACGAGAACCTGAGCCTGAAGATCGCCGGACAGAACCTGACAGACCCGGAGCATCTGGAATTTGTCAACGAATACTTTACCCAGCCGACTGAAGTCGGCCGCAGTGTCTACGCCCAGCTGAACTTTAAATACTGATTGCGGATTTAGAAGGATACGCGACACAAACTGATGAAGAAAATTTTCATTTGCATAGTCCTGCTGGCACTGCTCGGATTTGCTCCGGCACACAGCAACAACCTTCCTGATATCAACCAGGTCAGGACGGCATACCTGTTCAATGTCGCCAAGTTCATCTCCTGGCCGGAGAACAGTTTCGACAATGACTCTGCCCCCCTGGTTATCGGCATTGTCGAACAGCCGGAACTGGCCGCATCCCTCTCAGTCCTGCAAGATAAGAAGATTCGTCAGCACCCGATAGAGATCAGGGACCTGTCGTCCCTGAATTCCGTCACGGGCTGCCACATCATCTATCTCAGTGACCAGTCCCGGATAACGCCCGACAGCCTGTTTGACAAGGTCGGAAACAGGGCTATTCTGACAATAGGTGATGACAAATCTTTTGCCAGGGAGGGTGGTATTCTGCAATTTGTGACCATTCGCGGGCGCTTGCGATTTATCGTCAATCTTGATGTCGCCAAGAGGCAACAGATCAGCATCGATTCACAGCTTCTGGCCCTGGCCCTTGAAGTCATTGAGGTGAGAAAATGAAACAGTGCTTTTTCAAATGCCTGTCGGTCAGAAAGAAACTCACCGCGATCATTCTCGGAACCAGCGCCTTCGTCCTGCTGTTGACCTTCAGCATCATGCTGTTCAACCAATGGTACATCTATCGCCAGAACGCACTGGTCGAACTCGAAACCCTGGCCAAGGTGGTCAGTGAAAACAGTACGGCGGCCATTCTGTTTCAGGATAACAATGCCCTGGATCGCAACCTCAAGTCGCTGGCTCAGAAACCAACCATCCTGCAAGCTGCCTTCTACCTGGAAAGCGGCCAACTGCTGGCTCAATACAGCCGCAGCGGCAAGCAGCCGAAATATTCGAATCTGCAGGATATTCCCGAGATACTCAGGGCGCATACGAGCTTCCAGGACGACAGGATCGTCCTGCTGCATCCCATCGTCCTCGACAGAGAGCAACTTGGCAGCCTGTACATCGAATCGAACATGGCGGATCTGGACAACAATCTGCTCAACACCCTGATCTTTTCTCTGGCGATCATTATCGGTGGGTTCCTGATCGCGCTGGTCCTGACCAACCGTCTGCAGCGGATTATCACCCTGCCGCTGCAGGCTCTCACCGATGTCATTACAAGAGTTGGCCTAAACAACGATTACAGCCTGCGCTCCCCGGTCACCAGCAAAGACGAGCTCGGCATACTCTCCAACGGACTGAATGACATGCTGTCACAGATCCAGCAGCGTGATGAACATCTGGAGGAACTGGTCAGGGAACGCACCGCGCAGCTTAAAAACTCCATGGATCAGGCAATTGTCCTGGCCAAGGAGGCTGAAGCCGCCAGCCAGGCTAAATCCCTGTTTCTGGCCAACATGAGCCACGAGATCAGAACACCGATGAATGGCGTTCTGGGGATGGCTGAGCTGGTCCTGGAAAGCAACCTGAGCGGTGAACAGCGACATGCTATCGAAACGATTCGCTCGTCCGGAGAATCCCTGTTGAGCATCATCAACGACATTCTCGATTTTTCAAAAATAGAAGCAGGAAAACTTGAGATCGAAATGATCAATTTCAATCTCTACACCCTGCTTGAGGATGTCGCCCAACTGCTCGCCCACCGGGCTCATGCCAAGGGGCTGGAGCTGATCGTCGATATCCCCGAGGAGCTGCACAGTGATGTCTGTTCCGACCCGAGCAGGATCCGTCAGATCGTCACCAATCTGCTCTCCAACGCAATCAAGTTCACACCCCAGGGCGAGGTTCTGGTCCAGGCTCAGGTCTTACAGCAGAACGAGACAACCCAACTGGTTCGCTTCAAAGTCAAGGATACCGGAATCGGCATGACCGCAGAAGAACGCAACAGACTCTTCCAGCCCTTCACTCAGGCCGATGAATCGACCACCAGAAAGTACGGCGGCACCGGGCTCGGTCTGGCCATCTCGCAACAGCTGACAGAGCTGTTGGGTGGCAGCATCAACTGCGAAACGGAGTTTGGCGCAGGGGCGGATTTCTGGTTCGACATCGAACTCTCCAAAGCCCCCACGGACCATGCCGTTGCCAAGGCTCCTGCCGATGAGCTCAAGGGAATCAAGGTTCTCGTCATCGACGACAACGAGACAAATCGCAACCTGCTCAAACAGCAGCTGAAAAATTGGGGAATGCTGGTCGAAATCGTCGAAAGCGGGATCGCCGGCCTGAGTGCCCTGCACAAGGCGGTGACCGCGGGTCAACCTTTCGAGCTGATCATTCTCGACATGCATATGCCCCACATGGACGGCATTGAAGTAGCGCGCCTGGTGAACAAGGATCCAGACCTCAGGAGCCCGACCATGGTCATGCTGACCTCGGTGGGAATCCGCGGCGATGCGATCCAGGCCCGCCAGGCTGGGATCGGTGTCTACCTGACCAAACCGGTCCGCCAGCTGGATCTCTACAACTGTCTGGTCGCCCAGCTCAAACGGGGTCCGGCCGGCGTCGAACAACCGCCCCTGACCGATCTGCCCAAGGAGCAGATGCGCTTCGATGCGCAGATCCTGCTGGCAGAGGACAACCTGGTCAACCAGCAGGTCGCCAAAGGGGTCCTCAAGAAACTCGGCTGTCATGTCGACCTGGCCATCAATGGTGCAGAAGCCCTGACCCTCTACAAGAGACAGTCATACGACCTGATCTTCATGGACTGCCAGATGCCCGAGATCGATGGCTACAAAGCGACAGAATTGATCAGGCAGATCGAAAAAAAATCCCCTGATCAGCGCCGCACGCCAGTCATCGCGCTGACCGCAAACGCCTTGAGCGGTGACCGGGAAAAATGCCTGAAAGCCGGAATGGATGACTATATCAGCAAGCCGTTCAGCCAGAACAGCATCCATAAAATCCTCGAATCCTGGTTGCCGGACAGCATCAGCGCGGTCGTTGAGAAGCCAGCTCCGCTGCGGAGCATCAATCTGCCGTCACTGACCGTTGACGAGGAGACCCTCAACAGAACGGTTCTGGACAATATTCGCGCCCTGCAATCAGGAGAGGACGATATCCTGGGCACGATTATCGGTCTCTACCTGCAGGACACCCCGGAGAAGACCGGCCAACTGTCAGAGGCCCTCAAAAATGCTGATTGCGATCAGGTTCATGCCATAGCCCACGGTATGAAATCGAGCAGCGCGAACGTCGGCGCCATCAGACTCTCCGGCCTGTTCAGACAGATAGAAATGGCGGGCAAGGCCCAGGATCTGACCCAGGCAAGCCAGCTGCTAGAGGAAACAGAAAAAGAATTTGCCAAGCTTAAACCCATGTTGTTGAATGAACTCAAAAAAGCGGACTCGTAGAATTCCTCAAAGAACAACAGGCGAGGAGCCGATGACAGAGAACAATAGAAAAAAAGCACTGATCCTGATCGTTGACGATGATCTGGCAACGCGTCTGCTGATGCGCGCAAGCCTGGAAAAATCGGGATTTCAGGTCACTGAAGCGGAGAACGGCCTGGTAGCACTCGACGTCTACAAGCAGATGTCGCCTGATGCCATCCTGATGGATGTCATGATGCCGAAACTCGATGGCTTCGACACCTGCCGGGAGATCCGCAAGATCAAGGGGGGCGAGCACATCCCGATTCTCATGGTCACAGGGCTGGAGGATATCGAGGCCATTCACCGCTGCTACGATTCCGGAGCGACCGATTTCATTACCAAACCGATCAACTGGGCCATCCTGAATTACCGGGTCAAGTATATGCTGCGGGCCAGCACGGCCTTCAATGATGTTATTGACAAACAGCGGCAGATACAGGAACTGGCATTTTTCGATCACTTGACCGGACTGGCCAACCGTACCATGTTCAAGGAGACCCTGGAGAACGCCCTGAGCGATTGCGAAAAGACCGACCTGATGCTGGCCGTCATGTTCATGGATCTCGACCGCTTCAAGACCATTAACGATACCCTCGGACATCATGTCGGCGACATGCTTCTCAAGCATGTCTCAGACCGGATCAGTTCCTGTGTCCGCGGTTCAGACGCCATCGGACGCTTCAATAATCGCCAGACCAGAAATTATATCTCCCGGCTCGGCGGTGACGAATTTACCATCATGGTTCCGGAGCTCAAGGATCCCGACAACGTGGCCCTGATAGCCAGACGGCTCAACGAGAGCCTCAGTGCCCCCTTTGTCATCGACGGCAGCGAACTTTTCATCTCAACCAGCATCGGTATCAGTATCTATCCGCTGGACGGGACAAATGCCGAAGATCTGATGAAGCACGCTGACCTTGCGATGTATCACGCCAAAGAACGGGGCAAAAACGGCTTTCAGTTTTACAAAAAGCAGCTGAACATCAAAGCGGTCGAACGGCTCGAATTTGAGAATGATGTCAGGAAAGCAGTACAGAACGAAGAATTTGTCCTGCACTTCCAACCACAGATCGATATGCAGACGGGCCGCATTATCGCCGCCGAAGCACTCACCCGCTGGGTCCACCAGCAGCACGGCCCCATCTCTCCGGGCCAGTTCATTCCGGCGATTGAGGATCTCGGCCTGATCACCCTGTTCACCGACTGGGTGATCAGACAGGCCGGAAAACAACTGTCGGGATGGCGCGACAAGGGTGTCGAGCTGATTCGTATCGCCCTGAATGTCTCGAGCAAGCAGTTCATGCACCAGCAGATTCCGGATAAAATCTCGACACTGCTCGAACAGCACAAGCTTGACGGCGATCTGATTGAACTTGAATTGACGGAGAGTGTTCTGGCCGAGCAGAATGCGGATACCCTTGCGATTCTCAGTTCACTCAAAGAGCTGGGGCTGGCCATCTCGGTCGATGATTTTGGTACCGGTTATTCGAGCCTGGTCTACCTGAAGAGCTTTCCTATCGACATCGTGAAAATAGACCGTTTCTTCGTGAAGGACATCCTGACCAGCAAACAGGACTCGGCCATCGTCAAAGCCATTGTCGCACTGGCCCACAGTATGGAAATGAAAGTTATCGCCGAAGGAATCGAAGAGCTTGAGCAGTACCGGTTACTCAGGGAGATCGGTTGCGATTACGGCCAGGGGTATCTGTTCAGCCCGGCGGTTCCGGCAGAGGTCCTGCAGGAGATGATCGTTCAGAAACAGATTCTGGTGGACATTTAATGGGTGCAAAATTGCCATCCTAGTGTAAAGTATTTTTAATATGATATCACAAATTAAAATAAAGACAGATACAACGTCAGAAATCAGCTTGCCGGAAGGGGAATTGATCCTCCCCTCTTCCCCCCAGGTTGCAGTCCGCGTTCTCTCGGCATTGCAGAATTCAGACAATCCGATCGCGGAGCTGTCGGAAATCATTTCTGCGGATCCCGCCCTGGCCGGTAAAACTCTCAAGCTGGCCAACTCGAGCTTCTACTCGCTGCCAAACAAGGTGACAAATATTCAGCGTGCGATAACAATCCTGGGAACCAATCTGGTCAAGAACATTGCGCTGTCGTTTATTATTGCCAATGACCCGGAGTACAGAAAAGCGGACCTCCAGATTGAGAGCTACTGGAAACGGTCCGTGACGGCAGCCGTTGCCGCTGAACTGCTCACCCAGAAACTCGCCAGGCAGGATGAGGACATCTTTGTCTGCGGACTGCTGCACAATATTGGTACACTGATCATATACATGCAACGCCCGGACGAAATGAGGGGGCTACTCGATAGAATTGTCCTGTCGCAGGAATCGCCAACCGAGCTGGAAAAGTCTCAATTCGGAACAACCCACCAGGAGATTGGCGCGCTGTTGATTCGCCAGTGGGGGCTGCCGGAAACCGTCTACCTGCCAATCCGTTATCACCATATGCCGGATGAGGCCCCTGCCGGCTACCGCGATATCGCCCTGATTCTCAATCTGGCCGACCAGATTTCAGCGATCTACAGTGATCCTGAAAGTGGCACGACAGCTCACGCCCTTCAGGCCGCCCTCGCCCGCCACTATTCTTTTGATAAAAATTCCTCGATAGAACTGCTTGATGAGATCGCAGAAAGAAGTGTCGAAATCCTCAAAGCCTTCGAAATCGATGCCGGAGATATCAAGCCCTACTCGCAGATGCTTCAGGAAGCCAACCAGCAGCTTGGACGCCTGAACCTGTCCTACGAACAACTGGTTATTGAGCTTAAAGAGGCCAAAGAA
Source organism: Geopsychrobacteraceae bacterium (assembly GCA_963676795.2). Classification (GTDB taxonomy): domain Bacteria; phylum Desulfobacterota; class Desulfuromonadia; order Desulfuromonadales; family Geopsychrobacteraceae. The sequence goes on from CAXXTB010000002.1 coordinate 1,866,737, forward strand.
AAATCAGACCGGCTGGCTAACGCGTTGAAGGTGGCCAACGAGCGCCTGAGCAATCTGGCCTATACCGACTCGCTGACCGGTCTCTACAACCATCGTTATTTCCAGCAGCAACTCAACACGGAAATCGCCCGTGGTACACGCTATGGCTTTCCCGTCTCCCTGGTGCTGTTCGATATCGATTATTTCAAATCTGTCAATGACAGATTCGGCCACCTCGCCGGTGACAACGTCCTGGTCGCCATTGCCCGGACGGTAGGACAGATCGTGCGCCCCAGTGACATGGTTGCCCGCTACGGAGGCGAAGAGTTCGCTATCATTCTCCCCCAGACCGATCTGGGGGGCTTAAGTACCTTTGCGACCCGGCTGCGCCGCGCCGTCGAACAGATTGTCACCAGATACGAAGGCCATGAGATCCTCGTCACCATCAGCGTCGGAGGAACGACCTTCAGTCCAGACCAGACCAGCATCAACAAGGAGCAACTGATCGACACTGCCGACCGGGGACTCTATATGTCAAAAGGTAACGGCCGCAATCAGGTCACTATACTGGCTATCGACAACGTGCCCGGATGAATCAGACCGGACCAGGATGAATAAATGCAAACGCAACTGAATCACAAAAAGATTATCGATCTTATTTCACAGGACCTTGAGCTGCCATCTCCGTCACTGGTTGCGGTGAAAATCCTCAACGCCGTCAACCAGGACAAGGATGCCCTGACCAGCCTCGGCGAGGTCATTGCCACAGATCCATCCCTGACCGCAAAGCTGCTCAAACTCGCCAATTCGGTCGCCTTCAGAGCAAACGGGCCGATCAAGACCATCGACCGGGCGCTGACCCATCTTGGTACCAACCTGATCAAGAACGTTGCTCTTTCCTTTGTCATTTCCGAGCAGTTCAGTGATGCGGAAAACTCCCCGCTCGACCTGAAGCTGTTCTGGAAACGGTCATTCGTCACCGCTATCGCTGCGGAACAGTTGCGCAATACCTGTTTTCACAAGGATGAGTCGATCTTCATTGCCGCCCTGTTGCTACACCTGGGTATGCTGGTCGTCGCCCAGACCAAGGGCAGCGAGTACAAAACCCTGATCAGTGAAGCGGAAAAATATGCCGACGACCTGGCCCAACTGGAGATGGAAAGCTTCGGTTACAGCCATTTCCAGGTCGCCTATGCTCTTTTAAAGAAGTGGAACATCGCTGACGACATCGCCGAACTGCTTCTCTTCCATCCCGAACAATCGATACCTGCGGAACTGAAAAAATCACTTACGATTGTACGTTGCGCTGAACAGATCGCCAGCATCTGCCTGGATAGCTCAATCGCCGAGAAGGCCAGACAGCTCTCGGTTCTCATGAAAGACGAGCTGTCAATCGATGAGCAGACTGCAGGAGAACTCTATGACCTGGTTGCTGAGAACAGTGCGGAATTACTGCGCAGTTTCGAATTTGACGACGCCGAAACACGCCCCTACTCCAGCCTGATCGAAGAAGCGAACCGAGAGCTGGCAACCATGAACCTGAGCCAGGCGCAGCTCGTGCTGGAGATGAAAGAAGCGCGGGTGAAGGCAGAGCAACTGACACTGCAGCTGAAAAAGGCCAACGCGAAACTGAAAAATCTCGCATACAAGGATGGCCTGACCTGCCTCTATAATCACAGGTATTTTCAGGAGTCACTGACCAATGAGCTGGCCCGGGCGACCCGGTATCATTCATCGCTGTCGCTGATCCTCTTCGACATCGATCACTTCAAAGGGATAAACGACTCTCTCGGCCATCAGGCCGGCGATCAGATCCTGGTCAATATCGCCAATGCCGTGCGTCTTGCCGTGCGCCCAAGTGACATCGTCTCACGTCACGGTGGAGACGAGTTTGCCGTGATTCTTCCCGAAACCAACGAAGCGGGTGCAAAGGTTTTTGCCTCGCGGCTCAGACGCTGCGTTGAAGGGATAGCGACCGAGGTCGACAAACAACTCCTCTACGTGACAATCAGCATCGGTGTCTGTACCGTCAGCCAGGAACAGGGGAAAATCAGCAAAGAAGAGCTCATCTGTGCCGCCGACAAAGGTCTCTACCAGTCCAAACAGAACGGCCGCAACCAGATCACCTCGATCGCCCTTGAAACTCTCGCTGCCAACGCCTGACCGTCACTCAATACTGGCATCTCGCTATAGAGCATGATAATTTATCCTGGTCCACTACTCTGACGGTCACCCGAACTCATGAAATCGATCAACGCGAAATACCAGCTTTCGGTCGTCGATAATGCAGCGACACTGACCCTGACCGGGGCCTGGGAGTACTCGAACGGCATCCCCGATGCGGCGGCGCTCATCGCGGAATTGCGTGATCAGCGACCGGCGACGCTCAGCTTCCGCTGCGACGCGCTTCAGAGTTGGGACAGTGGCCTGATGGTCTTTCTGATGACCCTGGTGAATCTCGGCAAGGAGTTTGCCCTCGCCTTTGAAACCGACAGTCTGCCCCCCGGAGCCCAAAAACTTCTGACCCTGGCCCTGGCAGTTCCTGAGCGCTCAATGCCGAGGCGGACCAACCTCGGCCAACCGATCATCGCCAAGATCGGCAACATCACCATCGAAGCCCATAGAAATTGGAATGAGCTGCTCAGTTTTCTCGGCGAGACCTTTATCTCCCTGACGAAATTTGTCACAGGCAAAGCACGCTTTCGCTATTCGGACCTCCTCTTTCAGATCGAATCTGCCGGGCCGGCGGCCCTGTTCATCGTCACCCTGATCAGTCTGCTGGTCGGCATGATCCTCGCCTTTGTCGGTGCTGTTCAGCTCAAGATGTTCGGTGCGGAAATCTTCATTGCCAACCTCGTCGGCCTTGGCATGGCCCGCGAGATGGGCGCCATGATGACGGCTGTCATTATGGCCGGCCGAACCGGTGCGGCCTACGCAGCTCAGCTTGGCACCATGCAGACCAACGAGGAGATCGACGCCCTGCGGACGATGGGCATCTCGCCGATCGACTATCTTGTTCTGCCGCGCCTGCTCGCCCTCTGCCTGACCATGCCGCTACTCTGCGTCTATGCGGATTTCATGGGCATCCTCGGCGGTGCATTCATCAGTGCCACGATGATGGACATCTCGTTCAATCAGTATTATCTGCAAATTCAGGATTTTGTGACCCTCAATCACTTCATCGTGGGCATTGCCAAGGCGACCGTTTTCGGAATCCTTGTCGCCACAGCGGGCTGCTTTCGTGGCCTGCAGTGCGGGCGGACCGCTTCGGCCGTCGGTTTTGCCACGACCAGTGCGGTGGTCACCTCGATCGTGCTGATTATTGTCGCCGATGCGGTCATGACCGTCGTCTGCCAGCTGCTGGGGGTCTGAGATGAGCACCGCAGCCCACCTGGTGATACGTGACCTGACCATGAGCTATGGCCAGACGATCATACAGAAGGATCTCAATTTTTCGGTGGCACGCGGCGAAGTCATGGCGATCATGGGCGGCAGCGGCTGTGGCAAAAGTACCCTGCTGCGCCATCTGATCGGCCTGGTGCCACCGGCTTCCGGAGAAATTCTGCTCGACGGTATCGATATCTGGAACACTGATGAACAGACCAGGCTGAGTCTGATCAGTCGTTCCGGGGTTCTCTATCAGGGGGGGGCTCTGTGGAGCTCTCTGACCCTGCGCGAAAACATCTCCCTGCCGCTGCAGGAATATTCGAAGCTCTCCGCCAAGGAGATCTCGGCTCTGGCCAGCTACAAACTGTCACTGGTCGGCCTGGCGGGGTTCGAGGACTACTATCCGTCCGAGATCAGCGGCGGCATGCAGAAACGCGCCGGTCTGGCGCGTGCCATAGCCCTGGATCCCGAAATTCTGTTCTTTGACGAGCCCTCGGCGGGGCTCGATCCGGTCAGTTCAAAGCGCCTCGATGACCTGATCATTCAACTCAGGGACAGCCTCGGCGCAACAGTTGTCATTGTCACCCACGAACTGGCCAGTATCTTCGAGATTGCCGACAATTCGGTGTTTCTTGACAGTGACGCGAAAACCATGATTGCTTCCGGACCTCCCAGGGAACTGCTGAAAAGCTCCGACGATCCTCGGGTTCTGAACTTTCTGCAACGCTCAACAGCCTGACAGACGGGAAAGCGACACACTATGCGAAAACGTATCGATCCAAGAGTCATCGGCAGCTTTGTCATCGGCGCAGTAATACTCGTCGTTGCCGGTCTCATCTTCTTCGGACCAGGAGGCCTGTTCTCCGAGACCAGAAAGTATGTTGTCTATTTTGACAGCTCGGTAAAGGGTCTCAACGTCGGCTCGCCGGTTCGCTTTCGTGGCGTCAAGGTCGGCCAGGTCAGCGATATCAATATTCGTGTCAAGCCCTCGACATTCCAGTTTCACATTCCGGTTGTCATTGAGATCCTCCCCTCCCGGATTCGTGCCGAAGGGAGTCAGGAGGGGCTTTTTGATGCGCTCAAAACTCCGTTCAAAGGGCGCGACCCGATGCTCTCACTGGTCGAAAAGGGGTTGCGTGTCCAGCTCCAGCTGGACAGCCTTGTCACCGGCCAGCTGTTCGTCAACATGGATATGCTGCCTGATACCCCCATCCAGTTGACCGGCCATCTCAACGATTATCCCGAGCTCCCCTCCGTCAACTCCAGCTTCGAGGAGCTGACCCAGACCATCGAGGATATCCCGCTCAACGAACTTGCGGAAAAACTGATCAAATCGGCTGAAGGGTTCGAGAAACTCATCAACTCGCAGGAACTACACCGGGCGATCCGCAGGCTCGATGAAACAACCCTGTTGATCAACAGCGTCCTGACCACCCTCAATAGCAACATCGGTCCAGTGACCGACAGTCTGCAGACCACCATGGCCCGGGCCCAGCAAACCATAACCAATCTCGACCGCAACCTGACCCCGCTGATTCTCGAAACACGCCAGACGATCAGCAAGCTCGACGCAAAGATCGATCCGGCCAGCATGCAGCTGGAAGAGAGTCTCGGTGCCGTGAAGGCGGCGGCAAACACCACAAGTGAAGCGGCACAGCAGCTGAAAGACCTGACCTCAGATGATTCAGCAACCCTGCAACGGCTCAATACCACCCTCAAAGATCTTCACGACACCTCACGTTCCCTGCGCTACTTCGCCAAAGAACTTGAACAGGACCCCCAGATACTGCTCAGAGGACACATCCAGGGAGATAACCAATGATCAGAGGACTTCTTTTGCTGCTGCCACTTTTGTTACTGTCAGCCTGCATCAGCTTCAATGAACCACCTCAGACCCACTACTATCTGCTTGAGGCCGACGACAGTATCACTCTGAGCTATGCTGAGAATCATGACGTCATCAATGTCCGGCTTGTGGGTTTCCCGGAAAGCCTCGATCGCCAGCAGCTGCTGCTCAAGGATCAGGCCAACATGGTGCGGATCATCAATACCGAACGCTGGGCCGAGCCGCTGGCGGAGAATATACAGGCCGTCATTCGAAGTAACCTGCAGCGCCACTTTCCGAACGCGACCGTCAACGCCGGGATATGGCACAAATTGGCTGATGACTCGAAACAACTGCAGATCTGGGTCAATCAGTTCATCGGCTCCCTCGGCACAGAGACGGTTGTCGAACTGAGCTGGCAGCTCAGATCCGGCAACCAGGTTATTCATCATGGCCGATTTTTAGACAAACAGAAAATTGGCACTCGCTATCAGGACTATGTCGCGGGGCTGAACAGGTCGGTCAATAATTTCTGCGCGAAACTGAGCCGGGAAATAGCGGGCGAGTGAAAAGGGAGACACGAGTTTCCCTCAGGCTATTGATAACTCCTGAACAGGAAAGCGTAGTTTGTTTCAACTGATTTTATCAAAACTCCACTCTGTGGAATTTTTGCGGTTCTGCCCTTGTGCTGAGCCTGCTCAGCGCTGGGCGCTTTGTCGGGTGCTGGTGCGAACCAACGAAGAAATGAAGGAGAGAATACAACAATTTAAAAGGGCGTTTTTGTTCTTGCTTTTTGGGGCCCTGGCCAAAAAGCAAGGCGGCGTGCGGGGCCGAGACCCCGCGGTTTTGACTGTTAAAATCCTGAAAATCAAATGCAGAACCGGCGGGTCTTGTCCCGCCAGACGACTGACTTTCCTTTGATCGCAAAGGAAAATCAGCAATGGAAACTCTTTATATACTGACGTAAGCTGCTCATGTCACTTAAGCAACGGCTCACACCAGCTAAATGGAAGACGCCCAACGATGAGCTGCGTTCATCTAACGGGCAAAACCAAACTATTGCTTGCCGGAAGCTGACTCTGTCAGCTGTCCGGCATCAATTATTCAAGAATAAAATCACGCCCCAACCCGATCAGGTGATTCAGAGCTGCCAGCGATGCCGCTTCGGCGTACAGCCTGACCACCGGCTCGGTTCCCGACTTGCGGAACAACAGCCAGGACCCGTCCTTAAACAGGTACTTGTTCCCGTCAATCCGGATGATCCGTTCAATTTCACAATCGCCAAAGGCCGTCAGCTCGCGTTCGTGTTTTTTCGGGAGCGCCTCCTCAAGCTGGGACGAGAGACGGATATTGATCCGCTTGGTGTAGAGTTCGCCAACCCGTGCATAAAGGTCGGCAAGCAGCTCTTTAAGTGAGCGCTGCTCGACAGCCACCATCTCCGCCACAAGCAGGCAGGCCAGAATCCCGTCCTTTTCCGGCACATGCCCCTTGATACTCAATCCGGCACTTTCCTCCCCACCGATCAGGATCTTCTCCTGGCTGATGTACTCGCCGATGTATTTAAATCCGACCGGCGTCTCCAGCACCTCGACCCCGTGATACCTGGCAACCTTGTCGACCAGCTGCGAGGTTGCAACACTACGGGCCGCATTCCCGCGCTGCCCTTTGCGCCGGATCAGATAATCGAACAACAGGGCCAGGATGTAATTCGGCTCAATAAAGCCGCCGTCGGAATCGACGATGCCGAAACGATCGGCATCTCCATCGGTCGCCAGTCCCAGGCCGATCGAGTCATCATGGCGGACCAGATTGATAAAATCCTCGATATGGGCTTCAGCCGGTTCCGGCGGTTCTCCGCCGAAGTAAGGGTCGAGATGATCATTGATCTTAACGATGGAAACGCCCGATTCTTCGAGGATTCTGTCGAGATAGCCCCGCCCGGAACCATAGAGGGGATTGACGGCGATTTTCAGACCGGAAGCCGCAATAGCCTTGAAATCGATCAGTTTCCTGAGGGTTGCGAAATAGTTTTCACGCGGATCGATCTCTTCAAACAGTCCCATTTCCGTGGCCTCGGTCAGATCGATCTCTTTATAGACAATCTCGTCGAGCATTGTATTGGCACGGTTTTCAATGTCCTTGGTTGTTTCCGGCAAAGCCGGCCCACCCCAGGCCGGGGAAAATTTGATCCCGTTATAATTGTAGGGATTATGACTGGCGGTAAAATTGATCGCACCGGCCGCCTGACGGCGCAGCAGTTCGTGCGAAATGACCGGTGTCGGTGTATCACGCTGACAAAGGAAGACCTTGATCCCCGCCCCTGCCAGAATTTTAGCTGTCTCCCGGGCAAAATCAGCGCCCATGAAGCGGGCATCGTAACCGACCACAACGCCCTTGTCCGCGATACCCTCCTGACGGAGATGATCGGCGATCGCCTGAGAAACGACACGTACGTTACTCAGGGTGAAATCCTCACAAAGAATCCCGCGCCAACCGGAAGTGCCAAACTTGATATGTGTCATGGATAGATCTCCTGTGGTTGTAGAAGAACAGATTATACAAGTAAGAAGCTTATCACAGTATCGTCGCCTGCGCTGACCAGAAGTCATGCAGTCAGAAAGATCATCATTCCCCCCTGGAAGGACCAGAGTCTCGCAGTAACTTCACGTAAGGGCAATCGTCCGGCAGGATGCCCGCCTCGACAAATTCGTGGGTCAGGCTGACGCATTCCGGATGGCGCTTTGACCTGTCGTGGTACACCGTACAGGCCTTTGTTTTCAAATCAAGATACTGGCAGGGTGTTCTGGTATAAAGGATCTTGTCACGGTATTCATACTTTTCATAACAGCAGCGACCACAGCGTTCGCAGATCTCTTCCCAGGCGGGACTTCCAGCTTCAATATCATGCAGCTTTTTTATCAAGGTATTCGTCTCACATCAAAGAAAATACGGTTATGCAGCAGCCCTATCTTTGTCATAAGAATGCCTGTTGTGCAAGCAATCACAGGAGGCCATGCTGTTTAGTGCTCATTTTCAGCAACCACTAAAAAAATATTGACTCATAAAATCAAATTCGCTATTAGTAAGCGTTCTGTAAACGGACCATAGCAATAACGCTGGGAGGAAGAGATAATGCAGTGCCAAACTGTTCTTGCAGGAACTGAATGTAACTTTTGGAAAAAATCCGGTTGCAGCGCCGAAAACGGCAGCTGCCAGACCATCGTAGCAGAATGTGAAGGTTGTGAGCGTATTGCCGAAGGAACTATCGGCAAGGTCTGCACCAGCTATCCTAACCCTGCTGCAAAATGGGCCACAGGCCTGTGCAACTTCGCAACTCACAAGAAGGTTGACATCAAGACTATTGATGTTCGCGTCAACCCGCTTAAAGCTGCCAAGCGTGCCGCTGCAGGTAAGAAGAAATAATCCTTCTTGGCTACTTACTGCTTCTGAAAAGGGCTGCCGAACATCCGGCAGCCCTTTTTATTTAGGCTCCTGTCTCAAACCGATCAGCGCCACCAGATCCCCGGCTGCAAATACAAAATCCGCTGAAGGGTTGGCCAGAAACTCTCCCTGGCGCAAAACGCCGACAACCGACTGACCGGTCAACTGGCGGATGTTGAGATCACGCAGACTGCGCCCGGTCAGGACACTCTGCTCGGACAGTTCCTGCCAGTCAAGTTCGAGCAGATCCCGTGAATTTTTCAGGATGTCGAAGGTCCCGCCTGCTTCACGACTGTTCATCGGGCTTCGATAGTGGTCACGTCTGACGGCATCGGTAAACTTCTGGATCCGGGTCACCGGCATGTGCAGCCGCAAGAGGGCCTGCCTGGCCATCTCCATACCGGCTTCAAGCTGCGGCAGGATGACCATTTCTGCGCCATCCTCATAGAGCGCATCCATCTGCTGCGCCCCTGCCGAGCGGGCGACAATCGACAGACGGGGATACAGGCGATGGGCATGGCGGACCAGGGTTTCCGTCGTAGTGATATGTGGCAGGGTAATCAGCAGCTGCAGGGCTTCTGCAGGATTCGCCGCGTCCAGAACCGTTGTCTGGCTCGCATCACCGTAGATGACAGGATATCCTGCGGCTTTGCAGTCTTCAACAGACTGGTGATTGAGTTCGATAATGACAAATTCGACCTCGAGCTGACGCAGAATCCGGGCGATATAGCGTCCCGTCTGCCCTCCCCCGGCAATGATGACATGCTGATGCAGGCCCTCTTTCGGCAGGTTGATCGTTTCCAACTGTTCGCGCTTGAAAAAACGCTGCTTCAACCTATAGAGCGAGCCGGTAAAACCGGACAACAGCGGCGTCAGCAACATACTGATAATGGTCGCCGAAAGGATGTAGGAATACTGTTCCGCCGTCAGGAAGCCGCCGGCATAACCGGTCTGACCGATGACGAAGGAGAACTCTCCGATCTGAAACATGGTCAGGCCGACCGCCAGCGGAATCACGTTCCCGTAGCCAAAGGCCCGGACGCTCACAGCCAGAATCAGGGCTTTGCCAACGACGATCAGGCCGACCAGCTCCAGCACCGCGGGCAGATGGGCGACCAGAAACAACGGATCGAGGAGCATCCCCACTGAGGTAAAAAAAAGCAGACCGAACAGGTCGCGCAGCGGAATGATGTCGCTCAGGGCCTGGTGACCGAAATCGGACTCGCTCAGGACCATGCCGGCGACAAACGCACCGAACGCAAAAGAGAGGCCGGAAAGGTAAGTTGCATAGCCGATCCCCAGCCCGAAGGTCGTGACCGTCAGCAGAAACAGTTCACGCGAGTTCCAGCGTGCGACGATGGCAAGTGCCCTCGGCAGCAGGCGTGTCCCGAGTAACAACATGACCAGCAGAAAGGCCACCGACTTGACGATGGCGACTGCGAGCAGAGGCAGACCGGCTTGCGGATTGGTGATCTGGGGCAGGACGATGAGCAGTGGAACAACGGCCAGATCCTGAACGATCAGAATCCCGATCATGACCCGGCTTGACAGAGCACCGAGCAGGCCATGGGCCATCAGGGTCTTGAGGATGACCATGGTGCTGGACAGAGCGGCGATGCCGCCGAGCCACAAAGAAGGACCGTGCTCCCAACCGAGCAGCGAACCGATCCAGTAGCCGTAGGCGATAGTCAGAAGAATCTGTAGCGGAGCCCCGATCAGGGCGACATACCTGACCGGCCTGAGTTTTTTGAGGGAGAATTCCAGCCCCAGGGCAAACAACAGCAGGGCAACCCCGATCTCGGAGAGTTGCTCGACCATATGAACATCATTGACCAGCCCTATGGCATATGGGCCGATGGCAACGCCAACCAGAATATAGCCGAGGATCAGGGGCTGCCTGAGTTTCTGTGCAATCAGTGCGCCGATCAGTGCGGCAGAGACGATGACAATGATATCGGCAGTCCCCCCCATCAGACGGTAACCTCCATCGCTATAAGCCGTGACCGCGACCGAGCAGCTCAGTCGCATTCATGACAACCATAAACGCCTCCCTGTCAGTCTGCCTGACGATCTCCTTAAGCAAAGCGATCCTGCGTGCGTCAACAGTCAGAAAAATCAGCTTCTTATTTTCGCCCAACAACCCTTCGCCCTGCAGAATCGTTCCGTACTGGCCTAGCTGCTCGACAATCCGCTCCTTGAGCAGATCCGCCTGGTTCGAAGTGATATGCACAATCTTCTCGCTCACCGCCCCGCCGGTCAGAATCAGGTCGACCGCGCGGGCGGTGACATAGATGGTAATCAGACTCCAGAGCGCCCTGTCGATCTGCTGAAAAACGATGGCCGATGCTGCAATAATGAAGAAATCGAAGGCGAGCAGAACCTGCCCGGAAGAGAAACGGCTCCTGGCGGCAATCAACCTGGCAATGATCGTCGTCCCCCCGGCCGATCCCTGCCCCTTGAGCACCAGGCCTACTCCGGCGCCAATAAAGACACCGCCGTAGAGGGCGGCCAGCAGCGGTTCGTGACTCAAAGCCTCGAGCTTCAGGATCTCTCTCATCAGATCGACGAGAACAAAGCTGAGGATAATCGCACCGAGCGACCTCAAAGCAAAGCCACGGCCAAGGATCTTCCAGCCGGCCAGCAGCAGCGGAATGTTGACGATCACCATCAGCAGGCCGATCGGCAGGCCGAGCAGGTAATTGAGCAGGATCGCCATCCCCGGCGTTCCGCCCGAGGCGATTTTATTGGGTGCCAGGAACAGCGCGACCCCGACGGCAAGCAGGGCCGAGCCGATCACCAGAAAGAACAGGTTGCGTAACTCTGCAGCTAACCGCATAGCAGTCTACTTGAGGCCCTCAATCACGGCCGAGACCTCTTCTTTAAGCTGCTTGGCCGCCGGATCCTGTTCAAGCCGCAGGAATTGCTGAAAATGCTCAACCGCCTCTTCACTGCGATCCAGGTCGAGACAGACATAGCCCAGGGTCAGGTAACCGGGTGCGTAACCGGCGTCCACGCTTAACCCCTTGAGACAGTATTCCTCAGCCTGTTCCAGCACCTCATCTTCATAGTAAAGTTCGGCCAGATTAACATAGGGCTGCGGATCGCTGTTATCGATCTCCAGGGCATGCTGATAACTGAGCTTGGCCTCTTCCTTTTTCCCCATCGCGACGCAGATATCGCCGAGGGCATTGCAGGCATAGGCCGACTCAGGATCGATTTTCAGCGCTTTGCGACAGGCATCCTCAGCCGCCTCCAGATCGTCGATATTGACATAGGCCATCGCCTTGCTGACCCAGGCATCGATGTCCTGACCATCCAGATCGATGATTTTCTGGTAGGTCGCAATCGCCTCAGCGTTGCGGTTTTCTTCCAGGTAAAGATCACCGAGCAGATAGAGCAGATCGAGATCTTCAGCATCGATATCAAGAGCCAGAGACAGATTGTCATGGGCTTTTTTCAGCATACCCAGTTCGATCTGCGCTTCGGCCAGCAAGGTCAGGGTCTGCAGGGACTTTTCGGTCCCGGCCGCCTGAGCGAAAAGCTTCTCGGCCGCTTTGGCATTCCCCTCTTCGAGATTCCTGATCCCCTGATCGATCAGATCATCCAGCTCCATGGTCTCCTCCTGTTCAAGAACGCTGACGAACAACCTCAATCCGGTAACCGTCCGGATCGGTTAAAAAATAAAACATCGACTCGCCGTCACTCAATCCTTTTAACGGAGTCGGGTTCAAACCCATTTCCGTATGGCGCTGATGGGACGCTTCAAGATCAGCAACCCCGACCGCCAGATGAGAATAGCCATTACCGATAACATAAGGCTCCTTCTGATCATAATTGAAGGTCAGCTCGATTTCAAAAGGCAAGCCGGGTGACGTCAGATAGCTCAGAGTAAATCCGGCGTCCGGAAAATCTTTTTTACGAGAGATTTCAAAGCCGAAAGCTTCTGAGTAAAAACACTCTGAGGCCTCTAGGTTGATAACCCGATAACAGACGTGGATCATAGGATAATTCATTATTTTGTCCTCCATGTCGATGGAAAAATTGACTTGCACACAGGGGCTCATTATAGTCGCCAGCATGAAAGCGATATTCCTGGCAGATGCCCACCTGCGCAATGTGCAGGATACAAACTATCAAGTATTGCTCGAGTTTCTCAACCAGCAAAAGGATCTTGACGCCCTTTTTCTGCTGGGAGATATCTTCGAATTCTGGTACGGCTATGAAAATGTCGTCTTTTCAGCCTATGTCCCGATCCTTGAAACTCTGCGGCGCCTCTCCGCAGCCGGAACCCGGATCGTCTTTGTCGAGGGGAATCACGATTTCAACATCGGCCCCTATTTTTCCCAGGAGCTGAACTGCCGGATCATGACGGAACCGGGCATCATCGAGTGGGATGGGCTGACCATGCTGCTCTGCCACGGCGACCAGCTCAAAAGAGACCCTTTCTATGCTCTCCTCCGGGCGTTCTGGCGCTCCCATCCACTGAAATGGCTGTCCTGGCTGGTGTCACCGGACCTCGTCTGGCGTTTCGGCATCTGGCTGAGCAATAAAAGCGACAAACATAAAGCAGACCGAACCCATTACGATCCGACCCCTCATCTGACTGCGGAAGCCAAAAAACAGCAGGGCAGAATTCAGGCGCTGATCTGCGGCCACTACCATTATCCGCTTGCAACCGAGTACCAATCGGTCAGGATTGTCGCTCTGGGGGACTGGATCCACCAGTTCTCATACCTGGAAATTCTCGACGGTCGGTTTGAGCTGAAAAGCTACTCCCCTGCTCATTCCTGAGTATCGCTCATCAGATTCTGATCTCCAAGCGACGCGACAAGATCACGTAGAGTCGCCTGCCCTGCGGCCTCACCAACGGCCACAGCGACCTGTCCAGCCAGTTCGTGAGCGATACGGGTCTGCGGATGCGGATAGAGGTGCAGCAACGACTCACCATGATTGTCCAGAGCGTCATAGATAGCGGCGACGCTCAGGTTCTCAGCCGAACGCCCCAGCTGATAGCGACAGCGGCCGCTGCGACTTGTCAGTTCCGTAACAAACCCGACCTTCTGCAGCACCCCCATGATCGACCGGCACAGGCGCGGTGGCAGATAGAGCAGCCGCGACAGCTCCTCCAGGCTCAATGGCGCCTGGCCTGACTGAAAGCGCTGCGCCAGGGTCATCAGCAGGATCAGAGCCACCTGGACAAAATCTCTGCGGCTGATCTCTGAACTGCGCAGATCGCGTCCGCTGGTACGCAGGTTCTGCTTGACGTAACAGACCCCGAGGCCAAACAGGACGATCACCCAGGACAGGTAGAGCCAGACCATGAAGACAGGAACCGCTGCCATGGTTCCATAGATAGCGTTATAGCGACCGACGCCGAGCTGAAAATGAACATAACCCAGCTGGGCCAGTTGCCAGAGAGTTCCGCCAACAACGCCCCCGAAAAAAGCGGCGCGCCAGTCGACGCGAATATTCGACATGAAGACATAGAGTGCGGTGAAAGCCAGCCACATGAAAACAAAGGGCGAAACCTTGAGCAGCAGCACGAGAAGATCCCCGACCCACTGCATCTCGAACAGCTTCTGCAGCATCCGGTTGCTCAGCAGCGTCGAGGTGCTGGATATCGCGGCAATCAGCAGCACGGGACCGACCAGGACAATCGTCAGATAATCGGCGAAACGCCGCAGTACCGGCCGGACGTCTTTGACCCCCCAGATATCGTTGAAATTCTTCTCGACATTGGTCAACAGTGAGACAACAGCAATTACCAGAAAAATCAGCCCAAAGACACCGAGCTGCGCAACCTGAGTGTTGTTGATATATGCGAGAATCGCATCGACAACCCGCCCATCCCCGACATTGAGTTTTTCAACGATCAGCGGCTGAATAAGATTCTGCACACCGAAGGCCTTAAGCAGGGTAAAGACCAGAGCCAGCAGAGGAACCAGGGAGAGCATAGTGTAGTAGGTCAGCGATGAAGCGCGCATCATGCACTGATTATGGGAAAAATCCCGGAACACCAGAACGACGGTCTGCAACTGGCGCAACAGGATGCGCTGCAGAAAGGTCAGCTCTCGTGGATTGCGCCCCCACAGCCAGTTATCGACAGCCTGCCGGAAACGCTCAAGTTGTGATTGTTCGTCAGTCATCATACCCCGTGCATATGTGAGATCTGTTACAGGTCAACCTGTTTGACGGGCAGCCCGAACTGTTGCAACGAATCAACAAAGAGTTCGCTTTTGCCAACAAGTATAATCTGCAGATGGTCAGGTTTCAGGTATTTTTCTGCAGCCCGGCGCACATCCTCAACCGTCACCGCGGCAATATTGCGCCGGTAATCTTCCAGATAACCCTGCGGATAGTCGTAGAAATCGAGCCTCACCTGTCGCGCCACCACGGCATGGCAGTTATCAAAAGCAAAGACAAAGGAATTGATCAGGCTTTCCTTGGCCAGACTCAGCTCCTGCTCGGCGACAGGGGCGTCGAGCAGCGCCTGGAGCTGCTCCAGCATCAGACGCACAACCTCGGCTGTCGATGCGCTTTTGGTCTCCGCAGCGGCGACAAACAACTGCGGCAGTCTCCTGCCGATATTGAAATAAGAATAGACCGAATAAGCCAGGCCCCGGTTGGAGCGGATCTCGCGCATCAGCCGCGAATTGAAGCCGCCGCCACCGAGGATATAATTGGCCACCTGCAGGGCGTACATATCGGGGTTGTCCTTGCTGATTCCGCGCTGCCCCATCAGAATGGTGGTCTGGGGCAGGTCCTTGTCGGCAACAAGGATCCGGGCCTCGGACTCCTCCGGCAGCGGCGGCAGCGCCGGCGTGGCGGGCACCCCTGCCGGCCAGTCGGCAAACTGGCTGTCAAGCAGTTGATCCAGCTCCCCCCGGGTCAGGTCGCCGGACACGGCCAGCCAGATGTTACCCGCGCGGAAACAGCGTGAATGAAGAGCGACCAGGTCCTGCCTGCTGATGGCATTGACGGTCTCAACCCTGGCCTGGCGGCCGAACGGGTGTCCGGGAGCCGTCTCTTCCGCCAGCAAGCGGGCTGCGATTCCGGCCGGATTGTCATTCCTGCGATAAATGGCTTCGAGCATCTGGTGACGGACCAGTTCAAAGCGTTCAGCATCAAACTGCGGCCTGCGCAGCAGATCGGCCAGTAACCGCAGCCCCAATGCGAGATCCCGGCGATGCAGCGACAGGTCGATCTGGTAGCTGTAATCTGTCGCCCCGACGGACAGTTCGATCGCCCTCGATTCGAGTTCAGTATCAACCTGCTCAGGAGTCAGATCGCCAAAACCGCCACTTTCGAGGGTTGCGGCAAACAGTTCTGACAGACCGGTCAGCTCTTGGGGATCGTAAAGACTACCTCCGGCCAGGGTGACACTGATATTGACCAGCGGCAGTTCATGATTCTCGTTCAGATAGACCTGCATGCCGTTTTCGAGGCGATAGCGGGTCACTTCAGGGAGCGCGAAATTCAATGCGGGAAAGCTCAGCTGATCAGGCCTTAGCTGTCCGCCCAGGTTGACTGGGACCTGACAACCGGCAAGCAGAAAAACAAGAAAAGTCGTTATGACGATACGCAACATGATCAGCCCCCTTCCCGACCGACAAGTGCAACGGTCCTGTTATCCGCCGTCAGGTAACGTTGCGCGACCCGGGCCAGTTCTTCGGCGGACACGGACTCGATCTGCTGCTGGTAATCTTCCAGATAGCGCCAGCCGCCGAGGGCTTCAAAGGATGACAGGGTCCTGGCCAGGCCGCTGTTGCTCTGCATTCTCCTGAGCAGCGACATGGTGATCTGACGCCGCGCCTTGTCAAGCTCCGCAGCTGTGACGCCCTGCCTCAGCAAGTCAAGTTCCCGATAGATCGCCTCCTCGATGGCTGAGACTGCCACCCCCTGACGCGGGGTCGCACTGACAATCATCAGGTTGGGATAACGTGAACCGGGGGCGGAAAAGACACCGACATCCGTGGCCAGCTGCTTGTCGAGAACAAGCGCGCGATAAAGACGCGAGGTTCTCCCTGCGCCGAGAATCTCCATCAACAGATCGAAGACATAATCCTCACGCTGCGGGGCGGCCGGCTTGTGATAGGCGATCATCAACCCCGGCTCGGCATCAAAACGGACCTTGATACGCCGTTCGCCCTGCTGGGTCGGCTCGACCGCCGTCACCGGCGGAACCTGTTCTCCGGAGGGCAGCTTGCCGAAGTAACGCTTGATCAAGGCCAGCGCGTTATCGCCATGAAAATCGCCAACCAGAGTGATGACCATGTTGGCCGGCGTGTAGTAGCGGGAATAAAGCGACCTGATATCATCCGGGGTCAGATTCGCGATATCCGATCCCCAGCCGATGGTCGGCTCACGGTATGGATGAACCTTGAATGCCGTCGCCAGCAAAGATTCATAGAGAAGTCCGTTTGGATTGCTTTCATAGGAGCGCCTGCGCTCCTCGTAAACGACATCCCGCTCGGTATAGAATTCGCGGAAGACCGCGTTGGCCAGCCGATCGGACTCAATGGCAGCCCAGAGTTCGAGTTTGTTGGCAGGCAGGTTGATCAGGTAGGTCGTCTGGTCCTTGCCGGTGAAGGCGTTGAAGCCGACACCGCCATTTTCGGCATAGATCTTCGAGAATTCATCCTTGACGACAAGCTGCTTATGCTCCTTCTGCAGGGCCTTCAGCTCAGCCCGCATTTTTTCTAGAGCAACCGGGTCGCTCTCCGGCAGATTTTTCAGCCGGTCGATCTTACCACCGACAGTCTCGATCCTGTCGAGCAGCGGCTTCTCTTCGGCATAATTTTTCGTGCCGAGAACCCTGGTTCCCTTGAACAGCATATGCTCGAGCAGATGCGCCGCGCCGCGCTGCTCACTCGTCTCGTTGACCGATCCGACCTTGAAACTGATATAGGCCGAAACGGTCGGAGAACCATGACGCTCGACAAAGAGAACGGTCGCCCCGTTTGCCAGGCGGTGTTCCTGAACCCTGTCCGCGAGGGAGGCGGCTGCCACAGCCGGAACGGAGAAAAGGACTGTCAGCACCACGAGAAATAATCTGAAAACCATATATTCACCCATCTATCTGAATTCTGTGCCATTCATTCCAGTCTATAGCAAAAATGAACCCGGAATCCACCTCCCCAGCGACCAGCAGCGGAATTTTGCCCGACACCACCAGCGGCAGTGATAGTTTTGCAGTATAATTCGACATGGTCCACACTCTAATGTGCCACAGACAAGATCACAAGTGCGGGATTGTAAAGAGTTCACTATTACAACAAATCTATTAGTCACAAATGAGGATTCCACGAATATGAAACGAATTGCTGTTCTGACCAGCGGTGGTGATTGTTCCGGCATGAATGCGACGGTACGCGCTGTTGTCCGTGCCGGTGTGGCAAGCGGTCTTGAAGTCATCGGCTTCCACAAGGGCTACCAGGGGGTGATCGACCGACTTTACGAACGGATGGACACCCGCTCCGTGAGCAATGTCCTGCAGCGCGGCGGCACCTTTCTGCAGAGCGCCAGATGCAAGGAGATGCGTACGGAACCCGGATTGAGGCTGGCCTGCGATAATATCAAAGGGCTGGGCATCGAAGGACTGGTCGTGATCGGGGGGGACGGCTCATTACGTGGCGCCCAGGCGATTTCACAACAGGGGATCGCGGTCATCGGTATCCCCGCTTCAATCGACAACGACATCCCCTATACCTCTATGTCGCTCGGCGTCGATACCGCCCTGAACAACATCATTCGCGCCGTCGACAACCTCAAGGACACCGCATCCTCACATAACAGAACGTTCGTCGTAGAAACCATGGGTAGAAACTGCGGATACCTGGCGGCCATCTCGGCCATTGCGACCGGAGCCGAATTCTGCCTGATCCCGGAACAGCCCTACGATATCGCCCAAGTCTGCAGTGAGCTGCGCAATCGCTACCGTGAAGGACGCACCAACTCCGTTATTATCGTCGCAGAAGGGGCCGGCAAAGCGGAGGAGATCGCCAACCAGGTCAAGGACAGCATCGGTTTCGAAACCAGGATCACCGTCCTGGGCCACTATCAGCGGGGAGGTTCTCCGAGCGCTTTTGACCGTCTGCTCGCGGCGCGTTTCGGCCAGGCGGCCGTCGATGCCCTGCTCCAGGGCCGAAGCGGCGTCATGGTCGGCTTGCAATGTGAAGAAATGACCCTGACCGAGCTGGAAAAGGTCACCAGCAGCGACAGCCGGGCGATCGATCCGGTTTTCACCCAACTGGCGAACAGGCTCTCGATCTGAACCGGTGAGCTACAGGAAGCGTTCGAGATCGCCAAGAGCTGCTTCCGCGGCCCGGCGCCCGATCGCGATCATCTCTTCGGCACGGTGGAACTCATAGATCGAACAGATATCCTTCGGCAGTTCGATGAGAACGTCCGGCGGGTAGCCGGCCAGTTTGAAATTGGCGATGGTCGTCTGCATGGCGTCGATACTCTTGGAAAGCACATCGAACAGGCCACTTTCATCCTCCGCACCAGCACCGTTGTTCCACGGCAGGCTGTCGATGAATTCGATCAGCTTCTGATGGTAGGGGGTGCGCTCGGCGGCGGGTTCTGGTGAAGCACCCTGCCCGCCTGGCGGCCTGCTGCGCTTGCCGTTGAGACTGACAGCCACGGTCACATCGGTCAGATCACGCATGGTCGGGGCAATCGGAACCGGGTTGAGCAGACCACCATCGACCAGATTTCGCCCCTGATAATTGAAGGCGGCGATGACAGTCGGAAAAGCGATCGAAGCCCTGATCGCGTCGAACAACGGACCCGTTGACAGCCAGACCTCCTTGTTGGCATCGAGATCGGAGGCGACGGCGGTAAAGGCAACGGGCAGATCCTCGATATTCAGATCTCCGATCAGGCGGCGCAGGGTTGCTATGACCTTCTCCCCCTTGAACAGAGCGGTGCCACTGAAGGAGAGATCGAGCAAACGAATAACGTCGATCCTGTCAAGAGCACAGACCCAGTCCCGGAAAACATCGAGTTTACCGGTCGCATAGATCCCCCCGACCAGCGCCCCCATCGACGATCCGGAGATAGCTTTTATCCGGTAACCCTGCTCTTCCAGCACCTGGATAACCCCGATATGAACCAGTCCGCGTGCGCCCCCACTGCCAAGGACGAGAGAAATTGATTTCTCACCTGCCATTGTATGATCCTTGAGTTCAGATGATATGCTGATAGCGACAAGTCTTGAACCGACAGCTGCCGATCATTAACTGATGCGGCAAATGAGCTGATTTATCAAGAAAAAAGTTGCGATCAGGCATTCTCCGCGGCTATAGTGCCGATTCGAAATCTCAAGAAGGAGCATACAATGATTACAGCAATTTCACCGATTGATGGTCGCTACTCTTCCAAAGTCAACGAACTCGAAGACTGTTTCTCTGAATACGCCCTGCTCAAAAACCGCATCAAGGTTGAGGTCATGTGGCTTATCGCTCTGTGCCGGGAAACAGGAATCAGCGAGTGTCGCAACCTGACCGCAGTGGAAGAACAGCAGCTCCGTCAGATCATTGCTGACTTCACCCCGGAAGAAGCGGAGAAGGTCAAAAAGATCGAAGCCGTGACCAATCACGATGTCAAAGCTGTTGAATACTATCTGAAAGACAGAATTGCCGGCACCAGCCTCGAAGAGTTGAGCGAATTCATCCATTTCGCCTGTACCTCCGAGGACATCAACAATCTGTCGCATGCACTGATGCTCAAGGACGGGCTGGCAGTGACGGTTCCCCAACAACAGGAGATCATCGCCAGAATCAGTCAACTGGCGCGCGAATTCAAGGATGTTGCCATGCTCGCCCGGACCCACGGCCAGACCGCTTCGCCGACAACGATCGGCAAAGAACTGGCGGTCTTTGCCCAGCGTCTGGCCAAGCAGAGCGAAAAAATCGCTCAGGTCGAGCTACTCGGCAAGTTGAACGGTGCCGTCGGGCACTTCAACGCCCATATGTCCGCCTACCCGGAGGTCGACTGGATCGCGCTGACCAGGAGCGTTATCGAAGAGGAGCTGGGGCTCAAGCAGAACCTGTTCACCACCCAGATCGAGCCGCATGACTACATGGCCGAGCTGTTCGACGCCCTGGTGCGCTGGAACACCATTCTGATCGATTTCAACCGCGACATCTGGACCTACATCTCGATGGCCTATTTCGGTCAGAAAACCATCAAAGGCGAAGTCGGCTCCTCAACCATGCCACACAAGGTCAACCCGATCGATTTTGAGAACTCGGAAGGCAACTGCGGGCTGGCCAACGCCATCTTCCAGCATCTGTCCGGAAAGCTGCCGATCTCCAGGTTGCAGCGCGACCTGACCGACTCGACGGTCCTGCGCAACATGGGGGTCGGTTTCGGCTACAGCATTATCGCTTACAAATCGACCCTGAAAGGAATCAGCAAGCTGAAGCTCAACGAACAGCGCCTGGCGGACGATCTGAACAACGCCTGGGAGGTCATGGCCGAACCGATTCAGACGGTCATGCGCAAAGCCGGCATCGAAAAACCTTACGAGAAGCTCAAGGAGTTGACCCGCGGCAACGTCATCGATCGGGAGACCATCCGCCAGTTCGTCGAGGGGCTCGATCTCGACAGTGCCGACAAGCAGCGCCTGCTCGACATGACCCCGGCCAGCTATACCGGAATCGCCAGCCGCATTGTCGACCTGCTCGGCTGATCAGCGCAACAGACGGGCCGTTCTGAAAGACGTCTGAAGATAATTGTTCAGAACGGCCCATGACTTAAGAGGGCAAGCATGAAACTGCTCTACGTCTACCGAACCAAGGGCGGAGAATTCTATCTCGGCCAGAGTGAAGATGGAAGATACCACCCGCTGCTCTACGGTGAAAGCCTCGGAGAATATGCCAGCCTCGAGCAGGCCGCCGAGGAGCTGGCCGCCGGACGTACCATAGCACCGGACTGCAGCACCTTCATTGAAGAGCTTGGCATTCCCGCCGAGCTCAGAGACTGGACGAACTCTAACGGCCCAGCCGTTAACCCAAACGACCAGACAGGACGTATCACCATGAACCTAAATGCCCTTTTTTTCATTCGGACAATCGTGACAATTGCCCTGCTGGTCGGCGGACTCTGGCTGATGAGCCGTGACATGACCGTTTTCGCCTTTGTCTGCTTTGCACTGGGCGGTTTTCTGATCAGGCTGAACAAGAAACAGAAAGGCACAGGGACAGCACCAAAAAAATAACAGGAGATCTCCAGTCCCCCTCTTCGCATACAGACATGACAACTGCCTGTTCTTATTCAGTTGCTGATTGAACTGTCAGCGACAAATAAAAACTTCCTTTTTCTGATTTCTGATTATTTGTTATAGTTCTTGCGTTTTTTTCACAAACTGCATGTGACAGACTATTCTGTCTTCAGGAGGGGAGCTGATGCGCAAACCAACCTTACGCTCAGCCTTGATATATCCGTACATTTCACTTGTTATTATTCTTGCCGTAGCTGTCGGAGCTCTTTCCTACCGGACCGGGCAGCATGCCGTAACAACAGTCACAGAGCATATGCTCAAAGAGATCGTCAGCCGTATCAGCCAGGCGGTAGACCGTCACGTCGTCGGCTCGGTCGCAACGCTTGAAACGGCATTTCCTGATGGGATGGCCGCCCCGGAGTCGATTGAAACGGACATCGAGGCAATGCAAACCCGCTTCTGGATCGCGACTTCTCTGCATATCGATCCCAATAATTACGTCTATTACGGCAACATCAAGGGGCAGGCGTTCGGCCTTTATCGCCATTCCATCAATGCGGGCGAACTGCGCGTCAAGTTCGACGCCAGGGAGCATCGAAAAAAGTTCAACATTGACGGGATAAACGCCAGTCCACAATACATGTCGACGGAAGAAAAACTGTTTGACCCCAGAACCCGCCCCTGGTTCAAGGTGGCCCAAACCAGCCAGAAGGATATCTGGACCTCCGTTTACATCGATTTCGGCACCTATGACCTGGTCGCAACACGCGCCAGACGAGTCCTCGGCAGCCATGGTGAGCTACAGGGCGTCGTCGCCACCGACATGCCGCTGAAAAACCTCAACACCTTCGTCAGCAACCTGCAGATTTCCGCCAACGGCATCGCCTTTATCATCGAGCCGAACGGCGATCTGATCGCCTCCTCATGCAGTCCGAATATCAAACAGACAGCGGATGGACAGAATGTCCGCATCAACGCGGCGGACAGCGGCAATTTTCTGCTCAACGAGGTTTACATGCGCCTCAAGCCGCTGCTCAAAGAGATCGATGACAATGTGCCGCGCACCTTCTTTTTCAAAAACAGTCATGATCAGAATATCAGCGTCGCATTTGAAATCTTCCGCGACAAGGCGGGGTTGAACTGGATCAATGTCGTCGCCCTGCCTGACAACGATTTTCTTGGTGATATCAGTAAAAACGTACTGAGAACAATCTTCATCGCCATTCTGGCAACCTGCCTTGTTGTTGTTATCGGCCTGAGTATCTTCAACTGGCTGTCGAAAGATCTGACCAAGCTGGCCGTTGCCGTCAACAACGTCTGCAGTGGTCGCCTTGAGGAACCGATCGAGATTCATCGCAACGACGCCATCGGTACCCTGGCCGACAGTTTCAGAGCCATGCAGCATCGCCTGAAGACCGATCACCTGACAGGCCTGCCCAACCGTTACGCCTTTGAACAGAGCCTGACGGCCATGATCGAAAGCTATCAGAGTGAGCAAAAACCTTTCGCTGTCATGTTCGTCGACATCAATGACTTCAAACAGATCAATGATCGCTATGGGCATGAAACAGGCGATCAGGCCCTGATCGAGTTTGCCCAGAGATTGCGCTCAAACACCCGCTCGGGCGACCTGGTCGCTCGCCTGGGCGGCGATGAGTTCGTTTTCATTCTGAAAGAGATCCGCTCTTCAGCCGAGCTTGATCCGATCATCCAACAGCTGGACAGAGCCCTGGCAGCCCCGCTGCTGTCGATCACGACTGAAAAGGAAACCTACCACGCGGCCATCGGGGTCGCACAATATCCTACGGATGCGCTGAGCATGAAAGAGCTGTTGTCCGTTGCCGACAACCAGATGTATACCCATAAGTTTTCCTTCAAGGAGGCACGCCCAGGGAGCCCGCAAGATCAGAATGAGCCCTCCTGACCTTCCTTGTTACAAATAACCAAACCACGGTATCGAATTTTGTTTTCGACACCGTTTTTTTCTTGACCATCCCTGTTTTCTTACCTATTCTTCCTGAAATTGGTTTTCATTTCGCTTTTCGAAAGCTCAACCCGTACTGTCCTGCCAAAGATGTCATTTCAAACAGTACTGAACAAGGAGATACCCCCTATGTCGTTATCATTACGTCATCTAAACAAGGAAGAGCGTGGCCGCATCACGGCAGTCACCGCAGAAGGAGAGATCGGCCGGCGCCTGCGTGACATGGGTCTTTCGCCAGGGACAGAACTGACGATCGTCGGTCGTGCGCCGCTGAAAGATCCGGTTGCAATACGGCTGCGAAACTTCACCCTGACGCTGCGCAACAACGAAGCAGATTATATTTTTGTTGAAAAGCTGGAGAATGAATCATGAGTCACGCCACGACAATCGCCCTGGCGGGCAACCCCAACTCAGGGAAAACGACCCTCTTCAATTCTATTACCGGAGCCCGTCAGCACGTCGGCAACTATCCCGGGATTACCGTCGAAAGAAAGGAAGGCACACTGAACCATCAGGGTCAGCAGGTCAAACTGATCGATCTGCCCGGGGCCTATTCATTATCCGCCTATTCTCAGGAAGAGCTTGTCGCGCGCAATGTCCTGGTTGGTGAACGGCCCGATATCGTTGTCGACATCGTCGACGCAACGACCCTTGAGCGCCACCTCTACCTGGCGATCCAGTTCTTTGAGCTGGGTATCCCCTTAGTCCTGGCTCTGAACATGATGGATGCTGTCCGCAAACAGGGGCTGAACATCGACAGGGAGAAACTTTCGGCGCTGCTGAACTGTCCGGTTGTAGAAACCATCGGCCGTACCGGTGCCGGAAAGGAAGAGCTGCTGACTGAAGCACTCAAACAGGCCAGGGCCAGAGACGGCCTGTGGCAGCCGCTGCAGATCTCCTACGGAGCGGACATCGACCAGGCCATCGACCTGATGACCTGCATCATCAACGATGGGCAGCATCTGACCGACACCTATCCGGCCCGCTGGGTCGCCCTGAAGTACCTTGAGAACGACGAGGAAATCATCCGTATCGGCCGCAGCAACAACGAGATCGCTGAACGGCTCGAGCGCCAGGCCCTCAAAACAAAAGAACACTGTCTGGCGACCCTGAACATGACCCCAGAGGCGATCATTGCCGACTACCGCTATGGCATGATCAATTCGATCCTGCGCCAGGGGGTCCTGACTGAAACAAAGACTCAGGAGCAGCGGATCGACACCACGGCCGCCATCGATCGCATCCTGGTCAACCGGATGTTCGGTCCGGTGATCATGATCGCCATTCTCTACCTGATGTTTCAGGTCACCTTCACCCTCGGCGAGATCCCCATGGGTTGGCTGGAAAGCTTCTTCGGCTTTCTCTCGGAGACTGCGACCGCAGTGATCCCTGATGGCTTCGTTCAGTCGCTGGTCGTTTCTGGCATCATCGACGGTGTCGGCGGCGTCATGGGCTTCGTTCCCCTGATCTTCATCATGTTCCTGATGATCTCGTTTCTGGAAGACTCCGGCTATATGGCCCGGGTCGCTTACATGCTCGACCGGGTCCTGCGCATTTTCGGCCTGCACGGTTACTCGGCAATGCCCTTTATCATTTCCGGGGGTATCGCCGGAGGTTGCGCTGTTCCGGGCATCATGGCGACCAGAACCTTAAGAAGTCCGAAGGAAAAGCTGGCGACCCTGCTCACCGCCCCCTTCATGTCCTGCGGTGCCAAGCTGCCGGTCTTCCTGCTGCTGGTCGCGGCCTTTTTCCCGCACAGTCAAGCCCAGATGATGTTCATGATCACCCTGGTGGCCTGGCTGATGGCCCTGCTGGTCGCCAAATTTGTCCGCTCCACGGTCATCAAGGGGGAATCGACACCTTTCGTCATGGAGCTTCCGCCCTACCGCATGCCGACCCTGCGCGGGATCCTGATGCACACCTGGGAACGAACCTGGCACTACATCCGTAAGGCAGGGACGGTCATCCTGGCCGTATCGATCCTGCTCTGGGCCGCGATGACCTTCCCCGGTCTGCCGGAGAGCCAGACCGCCCAATTTGCGGCTCAACGCAGCGCAGCTGAAACAGCGATAACTGACGCGACACTTCTGGAAGCAACCTTGAGTGATATCGATAATCGTGAAGGCCAGACCGCCCTGCGCCACTCGATTGCCGGTCGGGTCGGTTCCCTGCTCGAACCTGTCAGTCAGATGGCCGGTTTCGACTGGAGAACCAATATCGCCCTGGTCGGTGGTTTTGCCGCCAAGGAGGTTATCGTTTCGACCTTTGGCACAGCTTACTCGCTGGGTGATGTCGACCCTGAAGATGCAGAGACCCTGTCCGAACGACTGGCCAATTCTCCCGACTGGAACCGTTTTACCGCTCTGGCGATGATCATCTTTGTCATGCTCTATGCGCCATGCTTTGTCACGGTCGTTACCATGGCGAAGGAATCGAGTTGGCGCTGGGCGCTTTTTGCGACAAGTTTCAATACTGTGCTTGGTTTTGTCCTGGCAACCCTGGTCTACCAGGTCGGAACCAGACTTTTTCTCTAACAGCTAGGAATTGATTATGTATCAGGCTCTGGATCTGAGTATCGCTTTAACCATCGTGCTGATAACAGCTATCTACTCAGCCTACGGCATCTATCGCGTTTTCAAACACAGCAAAACGGGTTGTTCTTCAGGCGGCTGCGCCGGATGCCCCTGCTCAGGACAGAACTCGCTGCAGAAATAAAAAAATGCCCCGTTCCGGAGGAGGCCGGAACGGGGCGAAGTCCATGACTGGACTACAGAGAGAGTTTGCGTTGCAAACGAAATGCACTATGGCACTCCGTTATCACAACGCTTGTGACTTTACAAGGCGCAGCAGGAGAAAACAAGTGTTAAGTTTAACCAAAATTGGCGACTTTTCGCCATCCCTCACTGAGGGTTCACACCTCAATCGAGGTTGTACTTTTCGAGCTTGTAACGCAGGGTGCCGCGTGGCAGATTGAGGAGCCTTGAGGTCCTGGCAATATTTCCACCGGTAATTTTGATCGCCTTGGCGATCAGTTCCTTTTCGACCTGAGCGACTATCTCGTCAAGAACAACCCCCTGCGGCGGAATCTCCAGGTTCAGACCGATCTCCGCCCTTGGCTCACGCCCCCAGATTTCCTGCGGCAGGTGCCCCGGCTGAATTTCAGCGACGTCATACATGATACAGATCCGCTCGACGATATTGCGCAATTCCCTGACATTGCCCGGCCAGTGATAACGCGCCAGCAGATCGAGCGCATCCCTGCCGAAACACGCCATCTTCTTGTTGAATTCCTTACTGAAACGTTGCAGAAATGCATCGAGAAGGATGGGGATATCCTCCTGACGCTCACGCAATGGGGGGATCTGGATCGGGAAGACATTCAACCGGTAGTAGAGGTCCTCGCGAAACTCCTTATGATCGATAGCCTGCTTCAGATCCGCATTGGTCGCAGCGATGATCCGGACATTGATATCAATATTCCGGTTCCCCCCAAGACGCCTGATTTTACGGTCTTCAAGAACCCGTAACAGTTTGACCTGCAGGCTGAGATCCATTTCGCCGATCTCGTCGAGAAACACAGTCCCCCCGTTCGCTTCTTCAAAAAGACCGATCTTCCTCAGCTTGGCATCGGTGAAGGCCCCCCGCTCGTGACCGAACAGTTCGGTTTCAAGCAGATTGTAGGGCAGAGATCCGCAGTTGATCTCGACAAAAGGCCGACCTGCACGTGGCGACAGATTGTGAATCGCTCTGGCGACCAGCTCTTTGCCGGTACCGCTCTCTCCGGTAACCAGGACCGTTGCGGTCTCATGCTTGGCAACCTCCCTGATCTGATGAAAGATGCTGAGCAGGGCCGGGCTGTTACCGACCATATTGATGCCGGCCTCCTCTTTTGTCAGCTGCTTGACCTTGCGTCTTAGCGATTGGGTTTCCAGCGCCAGCTTGACGATCAGATGAATAGCATCGGCCTTGAATGGCTTCTTGATATAATCATAGGCGCCTATTTTCAGGGCTTCGACGGCGCTCTCGACAGTACCGTAACCGGTAATAATGATGACCAGCAGTTCCGGATTGATCTCACGCATCGCCCGCAGCACATCAAGCCCGCTGCCTGCCCCGAGGTTGAGATCGAGCAGAACCAGACTGATCTCTTCTTCCGCAACCAGACGAATCGCATCCTCCGCGGTATCGGTTGAAATCGTTCCGTAACCGTCCTCGGCGAGAATGCGTTCCAGGTTTTCGCGGATGAATGCCTCGTCGTCGACAATCAGAATTTTATCCATCAGTTTCTCCATCTGCAGGGACGGCTGCGCAAGGACACTCGGGCATACCAATAACGACTTTTCTGATCATCCGACTGGCAAGCGCACGGTCACTCTGGTCCCGCGACCGGCAGCACTGTCAATGGCGATATCGCCGCCATGATCCGAAATGATATTGTAACTGATTGCCAGCCCCAGCCCGGTCCCCTGCCCCTTGCTGGTGTAAAAAGGCTCAAAGACAAGCGGCAGGCTTGCTTCCCCGATCCCGGCCCCGTTATCTGCAATCTCCAGCTCCAGCCAGTCATCCTTACGGGCCAGGGCCACCCTCAGCCTGCCACCATGCGGCATCGCATCCAGCGCGTTATTGAACAGGTTCAGCAATACCTGCTTGAGCCGGTCGTTATCGATCCGGATATCCGGCAAATCGGCGGAAATCTCCTCGATCAACTCGATCTGCTGTTTCTGAAACTGCTTATGGAGCAGAAAGATTGAGTCACGCACAACCTCACCCAACTGGGCTTCTTGCAACTGCGGCTCAGGCAAGGTGGCAAAACGTAACATCTCATTGACCAGACCATCCAGCCGCTCGATCTCTTCAAGAGCTTTGCGGATCAACAACTGATCGTCTTTACTGCCAAGCAAACGGTCATGCAGCTCATCGAGCAGCAGACTGACCCCGGTTAACGGATTCCTGATTTCATGGGCAATCCCCGCCGACATGCGCCCGAGCGACGCCAGGCGATCCATACGTGCCATCTGCTGGCGCATGTTGACACGCTCGGTCAGATCTTCAACCGTCAACAGCCAGCCGATCTGCGCCCTGAAACTGAGCGGAAACAGCGCCAGACGATAAGTCAGCTTGCGATTCTGTCGCACCAGGGGAACATAGACCCGGAATGACTCATGCGCGCCTGCGGGTGCCTGTGTGAACCAGAGACCAAGCACCTGTGAGATTTCAGGCCAGGACCTGAACACTTCATGCCAGGCGACAGGCCGGTCTGGCTCTGAGATATTCAGGATCTGACAGGCAGGGCCGTTAGTCCAGGTCAGGTTACAGGCTGAATCGAAGGTCAGAATACCACTTTCGATATTTTCAAAGACGGTATTTTTGAAATTCCGCTCACGCAACAGCTCGCGCCGGGATTTGCGCAGTTCCCGCAAAGTTTTCAGCAACCGCTCGCGCCGCCCGTTGAGCTCCCTGATCATCTGGTTGAACGAATCGGCCAGGACGGCAACCTCGTCATGCGTCTGCTCAGGCAAGCAGGCCAGCTCCGTATGTTGCCCGGCAATCATGCGCCTGGTCGTATTAGTCAGCGACCTGAGCGGCAGAACGATACTGTTGGCAAAGAGGTAGGCAACGACCACAATGACGGCTACCGTCAGAGCGATAACCAGCCAGGACTCAACCAGATGCTTATCGATTTCATGGCGGATCAGTCCGGCCAGAGACTCTGCCGGCTGATGAAAACCGGACAGTTCTGCACCGATGGTCACGGCGCCGAAATAACCGGTCTTCTGATAGACGCCATGGCTATAGCGGATGGGGGCAAAAGCCATGATCTTCGCCGAGCCACCGATATTGGTCGTATCAAGCACCCCCGCACGACCATCGAGAATCGCCCTGGCGACAAGCGGGTAATGCGGATGGATGAATTCAGCGCTGAGCAGATTAAAGGGGGTTCGTCCGGCCGAGAGATCCGCATCCGGCGTATCTGCCGTATAGGCCGGCACCAGTTTACCCTGCGGATCCAGACCGCGAATATCCCAGAGATTCGGATGGGTGATCGCCCAGCCTTCATCGTCAAAAATAAACGCATAATTTCCGCTTTCGTAGGAGGGGAAGACGACGTCTTCACTGCCAACGGGGTTGATGTGCTGCGAAAATTCCATCAGGTGCCGATGGTCGAGAGACAGAACGACCATCCCGGAAAACTGCCCGTGGCTGTAGAGCGGGGTTGAAAAACGGATCACGCCTTCGTAACGGCGCCCCTCTACGGCGGCGAAGGAATTTTCTGCCCCACGCAGCTGCTCTGCTCGGCTGACATGCCAGCCGAGCAGATGGGTCACCCAGATATCGCCAGCGGCCAGCTCAAGCGTCCGGGCAAAGTAATCCTCTGTCCTGTAGGTCGTCTGGGCCGGGTCGGCAACCCGACGCAGCAACGAGGAAGACACCCCATCGACTATGCGGATGCGCTCAAAACCTGCAGCATCGACATAGCTGATCTCACTGTAGAGCGGTACGCTCTCGCGTGTTTCACTGGTCTGAGTATTGGTACCGCTGCGCGACCAGACGAGGCGTTGATGGTTTCGGGAAAAACGTCGGTAGAGCTCTGCATCCGCGGGCAGCAGAGCAAGATCATGCAGATCCCCTTCAACCTGCGCAAGAAAATCAGCGATCTGGCGGGCGACCATTTCCGAACGCTTCTGCAAAGCCTGGCGCGCCTGATGATCCAGCGCCTGGGTTGTCTGACTGGTCAGAAGCTGTTCGACTTTCTGCAGGCTGTGTTCGGAATTGAAGAGCAGCAGCCCCAGCGGCAGCAGGGAAAGCAGCAGCATGGCCCCCAGGACTTTGGTGAGTAGACTGACACGCAACATGTTGGCGATTATAGAAGAAAAACCCAAAGGGGTATATGAAAAGTCATATCAGCCCCCATGCGCCACGAACGCGGGGGCCTGACAGATCGGCACCAGGAGGCTATTTGTTGCGCGAGACAACGTAGTCGGCCAGATCAAAAAGAGCCTGGCGCGCTGCACAGTCCGGAAAAATAGCGAGCAACTGCTTGGCCGTTGCGATACGTTCGGCAGCCTTGTTCCGGGTGTATTCGATTCCGCCCCGCTTGTCGATAAGCCGACAGATGTAGTCAAGATCTTGCGCTGACAGCTCTGTGTCAGAAACAATCCTGGCAATCTCACTGCGTTCATCGGCACTGGCCTGAGCGTAGGTATGGATAAGAGGCAGTGTCATCTTCCCCTCAAACAGATCATGGCCGCGCTCCTTGCCAAAGGCCTCTTCTTCTGCAACATAATCGAGAGCGTCATCCATCAGCTGAAAAGCGGTCCCGATCTCGATGCCGAACTCTTTGAGGGCAGCTTCCCGAGATTCATCAGCGGCCGAGATAAGAGCACCGATCTGACAGGATGCGGCAATCAGGATGGCGGTCTTGTCACGAACCACCTGCAGGTACTGCTCTTCACAGATCTCGATATCGCAGGTATTAATCAGCTGCTGGATTTCACCCTCGGTGATCTGCGTCGTCGTATCGGCGAGGACCTTGAGAACCCTGAGGTCGCCGCAGTTGACCATCATCGAAAACGACTTGCTGAACAGAAAATCGCCGACCAGCACAGAGGTCTGATTCCCCCAGATTGAATTAGCCGAACGGTTGCCACGGCGCAGACTGGCGCTGTCCACGACATCGTCATGGAGCAGGGTCGCGGTATGAATAAACTCGACAACAGCAGCGAGCTCGATATGTTTATCGCCGGAATAGTTGCAGAGCTTCGCACTTAAGAGCAACAGCATGGGGCGAAAACGTTTGCCACCGCTGGACAGGACATAGTCTCCAACCTTGTTGATCAGATCGACGTCAGTGGCCAGATTCCTGCGGAACTGATCTTCGACATCCAGCATATCCTGTTTCAGCAATGCAACAACTGCTTCCATAAACTTTATATCCTTGAGAATCCTGATTTGGTCAGTATCCAGGTCAAAAACAATCGAACCGCGCCATTCTAGGAACCGGCGTTAGACATGTCAAAGGTTTTTCCCGATTCAATGACTGTGCTTATTTTGTGAATCTACGGCGGACGCCGGACGGCCCGCCACGAACCGGTGCTCGGCAGGGCTCCAGTGATAGCCACCCGCCTGCCAGAAAGCTTCGATACGCTCCCAGTCCAGATCAAGGCCGACAGCCTCCTCTGACAATACCGAGAGATCGAGAATCTCCATATCATCGATGATCGAGTTGCCATCACCATCGATCCAGAGCAACGGCGCAAGGCTCATTGTACCAACCTGCTTGACGGCTTGGGAACGGTGGCGCTGATCAGAACTGAGGACGACCGAACCGGTTATCGAGTCACTGACCGAGCCCATATCAGCGGGGAGCTGGACCAGGTAATAGACATGAAACTCATCAGCCGCGTTCCTGAAAATCCAGCGCGCAGTATTTGTATCGCTATCGATGGC
This sequence comes from Geopsychrobacteraceae bacterium, assembly GCA_963676795.2. Lineage (GTDB taxonomy): Bacteria > Desulfobacterota > Desulfuromonadia > Desulfuromonadales > Geopsychrobacteraceae. The sequence goes on from CAXXTB010000002.1 coordinate 1,899,029, forward strand.
CGACACTTTGGGCGAGGCATCGATCAGCTGCCAGCCATCGGGAAAGGACTCTTTGAGGATCAAGCCCTTGATCTGCTCCTCAGCGACAAGATGAACCTGGATCAGAATGCGGGATTCAGGTGCCGCATAAGCGGGAAGAATACGCACGACTTCCATTTTTTTAGCGGGCAGCACAACAAAAAACCAGACGAGAGCACAGATACAGGCCAAGAGGAGCACAGCGAGCGGGATAAACAGAAATCTGAAACGAACGGCCAACGGCTGAGTTTGCAGCGCTTCGCTTGCGACCTCATTTTTGAGGATCTGCTCGACTTCAACCTCGAGGGCCTCTGCCAACCGGACAGCATTGTCCCGGCGGATACTGGGATAACGATTGTTTTCCCAACGGGATACGGTGTCAGTTGTCACGCCGACAACTTTTGCCACATAAAGTTGCGTCAGGCGCTTCTCTTCGCGGATCCGCCGGATGGCGTCACCATCTATTGAAACAACATTGTTTATCGATTCATCCATGTGATGGTCATTTCATGTTTCAGGTTTCGCCAAGTCTAACAGAGCCGCTCAGTCAGGTAAATATTGGAAACCACAGCCCCTCATGTCCGCCCCCTGGACACTTCAGTGACCGGGAGATGGAGTTGACAGTCTGCACATGCCGCCTCTCAACTGATTGAGAAACAACTTTCAATCAAAAAACTTAACTGGCTGTTTTTTCGTAAGTTTAATATTTACAACCATTTCTATCACTTTTCAGAAAAAATCCACAAAAAGTGATTAATTTTCACCAATCATCGCTTGACATTAACCAAAGCTTATCTATAATAGAAATCAGAAATCAACCTCTCTAGAAAATTTAACCCCGTGTTCTCCCTCCTGACACGGGGTATTTTTTTGCCCTCCCCTTGCCTCTCACTCGGCAACCGCTCGATAATGACATGAAACCTGACCGATGTGGAGTTGCCTATGAATCTTCTCAGTGGAGAAAACAGCCCCTACCTGCGACAACACGCAAACAATCCGGTCAACTGGGTCCCCTGGAGCGACACGGCCCTGCAGAGCGCCCGCGACCAGAATAAACCTATTTTTATCTCGATCGGTTACTCGACCTGCCACTGGTGCCATGTCATGGCCAGAGAATCCTTTTCCGATGATCAGGTTGCGCAGTGTCTAAACAGTCATTTTGTCTGCATCAAAGTCGACCGCGAAGAACGCCCGGATATCGATGCCAGTTATATGCAGGCCTGCCAGAGCCTGATCGGCCATGACGGCTGGCCGCTGAACCTGTTCCTGACTCCGGCAGGACACCCCTTCTATGCCCTGACCTATCTGCCGAAATCCACAGCGAACCGGCAAACAGGCTTTCTGCCGCTGACCGAAAAGATTGCCGAACTCTGGCAAACCCACCCAGACAATATCCTCCGCGCTGCCGAACAGCTTGTCCATACGCTCAACAAGGTGGCCAAACCGGAACAGGAGGAGATAAGAACGATGATCCTGAGCAGCGCCGCCGACAACCTCAAGCAGCTGTACGACAGCCGCTATGGCGGATTTGGCCAGGCACCCAAATTTCCCCAGCCGCATATCCTCACCCTGCTCCTCAGGCTCCAGAGTAGATTTAAAGACCCTGAACTCTTGCAGATGGCTTTGCACACGCTGTCCCGGATATCACGGGGTGGCATAAGCGATCAACTCGGCGGCGGTATTCACCGCTACGCGGTTGACGGCGGCTGGCTTATTCCCCATTTCGAAAAAATGCTCTATGACCAGGCGCTGATTACCGAAGCCTATCTGTACGCCTGGGCACAATGCGGATCTCACGAATACCGCAACGCAGCCGAGGCGGTTCTCGATTATTGCCTGACCCGCCTTCAGCATGAAACAGGCGGATTTTGCTGTGGAGAAGATGCCGATACGGAAGGTGAGGAAGGTAGCTTCTACAGCTGGACATACTCGGAGTTGCACGAACTGCTGCAGACAGATTTTCCACTGTTTAAAAAAATCTATCAACTCTCCCCTCACGGCAACTTCTCCGGGGCAAATATCCTTTCTCAGGCTGGAAGCGTTTCCAGCGTGGCACAGGAATGTGATCTGACGGAACAACAGGTGACAGAGCGCCTCAATGGAATGCGCTGCAAACTCCTCAGGGCCAGGGCAAAGAGGGCAAGGCCACAGCTTGACGACAAGCTTATTGCCGGCTGGAACGGCCTGATGATCTGCACCCTGGCCAAAGCAGGGGGGTTATTGAACAGAGACGATTATCTGGCCGCTGCCAGGCGGGCCTGGACATTTATCACCGATGAAATGACCGCCGATAAGCGCTTGAAACGTTGCTACTGCCGGGGCGAGGCTTACATCGAGGCCTTCCATGAGGACTATGCCTATCTTATTCATGGCACCCTGGCCCTCTTTCACGCGACAGCGGAGCCTCACTATCTGGCCAGGGCAATTCATCTGCAAGGCGTCCTGGATGAGACCTTTGTCAACAGCGACACATCGTTTTCAGACAGCTCTCAGCCATTCCTCCAGGGGATGCCCAGGGAGCAGAACCGCCAGGACGGTGCCCTGCCTGCAGCCAATTCCATAACAATTCTGAACCTCATTCACCTGGCCAGGCTCTGTGATCGTCCGGACTGGCAGGAGAAGGCCGAACACCGGCTCAAGGTTACGATCGATCAGATTGAAGAGTATCCGACGGCCTTTGCCTGCCTGCTGCAGGGCGTGGATCGCTATCTTCAGGACCGGCTGTTCCTCGCCCTGATCCTGCCTGACGGAGCTGAGATCGACAGCGACTGGCTAGGGCTGCTTATTCAGGAGCAGCACAGACTGCTTCATGTCGTAACCGACCGGCCGCAGGAGCTGGAGGACCTTATCCCGATGATGGTCGAGAAATCGGCAATCAATGGCAGAACGACAGCCTGGCTCTGTACCGGCCAAGAATGCTTTGAACCGGTCCAGAGCCCTGAACAACTGAAAAGACTGCTCGCTACAGTGGTTTGAAGACTTTCATCAGGTGGGGCACAAGCTGCTTTTTACGCGACAGGACACCATCCAGACGGAACAGGTTCTCCGCCTCCTGAGGATAGCCGATAACATAAGGCAGTTCCGCTGGCCCTGCCGTCAGCAACAGGCTGGTCTCCATAACAATATCGGTCACCAGCAAGGCGGCCAGCTCATAGCGTCTTTCATCGCGAATTTTTATCAGCTCGCTCTGCAACTCTTCGTAGCGCTTATGGAAACTGTGAAAGTTGACGACCTCAACCTGGCCGAGGCCCAGCAGATAATCCCCCGCCTTGTACTCCTTGAAATCGGTCAGAATCAGATCCCGGACCGGCGCACCGCTGGCCATCGGGCTGCCGGCGGCAAACAGCTGGCTACCAAATTCCTCGTGATTGAGACCGGACAGTTCTTCAAGCCACGGGACCAGTTGGCGATCAACCTCGGTACAGGTCGGTGATTTGAGAATAACCGTATCGGACAACAGTCCGGCAAGCATCAACCCGGCAACCTTGGGATCCGGATCGATCCCGGCCTGTCTGTAAAGGGAGGCAACCAGCGAGCAGGTGCTCCCCAACGGCTGATTGATAAAACGGATCGGCAGGTCGGTATGAAAGTTTCCGAGCCGGTGATGATCGATGACCTCGACGATCTCAACCTTGTCGGCGCCGGGAACCGCCTGGGTCAGTTCATTGTGATCGACAAGAATCAGCTTGGTTGGCGAATTACGGATCAGGTGGCTCTTGGTCGCAATACCGATGACCTTGTCCAGCTTATCGGTCACGATGGCCCCGGCCTGGTTGCCATGGGTCAGCTTCAGGCGAAGATCCTCGAGCAGCTCCCCCGGTTTGATCTTCAGAAAGTTCTTCTCAGCAAGCTCTCCAACCGGAGTCGCCATGCGCGTCAACCAAACGGAATTCGCCGTGTCATAGCGGCTGACCAGGATCGAGACATCATTTTGTACGGCTAACTCGAGCAGATCCCTGTCGACCTGAGAGTTTCCGGAGATGATCAGCAGGCGCACCCCGGCCTCGACCGCCATCCTCTGCACTCCCGGCCGGTCACCGGTAATCAGAATGATCTTGCGCGGTTCGCTCTGGCTGATCCAGCGGCTGAAGGTCTCTTCACGACGGGCCCCGACATAGAGGTTGAAATCTTCGACCGGCTCAGGATCGACAAAATGATAAACATCGCCGTTGAGGCTGCGCTGAATAGCGCTCAGCGAGGTACGAATGCGGCGCATCTGTTCCGGCTCCGCCGGCACCAGAAAGGCTTCAGTCGCTGCTTTGAGCAACAACAGTCCCGTCGCCCGGGACAGGTCATCGACAACGGGAAGCAGCCGGATATGATGCTTGTGATACAGCTCTATCGCCTTGGACAAGGGTTCAGAGCTGTCAATCGTGACAACCTTTTCGGTCAGGACATCACTGATCCGCGGATAGACGTCAAGCAACAGTTCCGGAGGAGCGACGCCCAGGGCATCGAGGATAAACTGGGTCTGCTGATTGAGGTTGCCGGCCCTGGCCGCGACAACATTGGCGAGGCCCTGACGCCGCCTGAGTTCCGCATAGGCAAGCGCGCTGCATATTGAATCAGAATCGGGATTTCGATGCCCGACAACATAGGTTTTTTGACTGGAAGACATGCGGTAGAGACTCCTTCTGCTCTCACACAGAGTTAACGCAAACGGCCACGGACATCGCCAAGACCGATAACATTTTTGATAATACCAAGGTTTGGACGAAACTGTTTGTCGAGGCCGACATACAGGTCGCGACCGTTGGTGCCGAAAACCTCCGGATCGACAAGGACCCGGAATCTGAAAGGACTTGCGGACAGGAAATCCTGGTCATCGGCATCAACCTGGCCGAGTGGTTCGATGACAATATCCTGCTCACCCTCATGATGAAAGGTCGGAACCCTGATCTTCTCGGTGCCGATGACACCAAAATAGCCGAGTCGCAAGTTATACAGAGCGGAGAGGATATCACACAAGCGTCTATCAGGATCCATCGGAAAGAACGTTTCCTTGTAGACCTCGCCATTTTTGAGCCTCTGGTAACGAACCTGGCGATTGTCGTACTCAAAGATATAGCGCTTGGTCTTTTCACGACGCGACTTGCCGCTGCCATGGATGGTGTGAGACTGATACCAGAGCGGCTCAAGAAAACCATCCGCTGCGACCCGAACCAGGGTTTCGTACCTTTCGACCCGGTCACGGGTAAAAAAGGCAGCGACGCCCAGAGTTCTGGCCTGCATGACGATCAGATAGGTGTTATCCTCCGCTGACCTTTCGAGTGAAATTTCCCCGACGGCAAGACGCTCAAACCAGAGAAAAGAGATGTCATATTCAAGGTGCTCGCCAACAAAAGAAGCGACGCCACCGGTTGTGGCACAGAGCGGGGAAACGGGGATCAGGAAAAGAATAAGGAGCAGTATGGGGGATATGAATCGTTTCAATAGAGCCTCGCTTTTCAATTAAACCTGAATCACTCACTGATCAGGTTGAAAATCTAACCTGCCTTCAAAATTGCATATTCATTTCTTGACCTTATCGTCTCCTGCAATTAAGATTCATATATTAAAATAACGTGGAGAGATAATATGACCAACATTGAAAGTAAAGTCCCTTTCGATACGACACAGGATTACCACCGGGAATCAGAGATTCTAAAAGTTCTGGGACATCCGATTCGTTTGAAAATTGTTGCCGGTCTCATGTCTCAATCCTGTAATGTCAAAAAAATCTGGGAATGCCTGTCCCTGCCGCAAGCGACAGTCTCACAACATCTGGCGCTGCTCAAGAACAAAGGGATCATCTCCGGGCGCCGTGAAGGAGTCGAAGTGTTCTACCAGGTGACCTCTCCGGAAGCGATACGTATCGTCAGCGCAATATTCGAACATCCGCCCTGCTGATCTGAGTCACCTGAAAACAAAGCGGCCCGGCAAGAGATGGCCGCTTTGTTTTTTTGAGTGTGCAGACTAGTTTCCACCCCTGATTTCTTCTATTGTCTTGCCTCTGATCCCCCAGTTTTCAGCCGGATACTCTTCGATAATCACGTGAGTCGCCTCAGGATTCTTACCCAGCACCTCTTTCATGACAACGGTTATCCGGTCGACAAGCTCCCGTTTTTTCTCTTTGCTGACCCCTTCCACCGTACGCACAGTTACTACTGGCATAGCACTATTCTCCTTTCCATCGGATTTGCACTGAAATGTCGTGTAAAATTGTTAATCTGGTATAAGCAGCGTCGTCTCTCTGCAAAAGGTCACCCGTTCATACTACAACTCAGCAAAAAACTTGTACAGCCGGCTGACGGTTTTTCAGTACCCCGAGGAGCGATTCATTCTCAAGAATAGCTGTAAACAGACAGATTGGTTCCTCTTAGCGGATCGATATCCGGATAATTATCAGCATCACAAAGGCGCTCCACAAGCCGCGCCTCGGGCGCATATTCGTTAAATAGCCGATCAAGCTCGGGAAGATTGAACTCAGGAGAGCTGGTACAGCAAAGGACGACACCGTCGGATGCCAGCAGCCCGGCAAAACGCCGGATCAATTTTGGCCAGTCACGCTGGGCCTGAAAACTTTTCCCCTGCGCCAGGGGCGGATCGCAGATGATCAGGTCAAAGGGCGAAAGCCTCTTCAATTTACTGAAACTGCGAAACAGCTCCAGACAGAGAAAGCTGCATTTTCGCGTATCAAAGCCGTTGAGCCGGTGATTCAGACGCCCCAGTTCCAGCGCCCCACGGCTCATATCCAGATTGACGACCTGAGCTGCACCACCAGCCAGCGCCGCTACCGAAAAGCTGCAACTGTAGGAGAACAGGTTCAGAACCTTTTTATTTCGGGCAACCTCCCGGACCCAGCGCCTGCCACAGGCCATATCAGGAAAAAATCCGATATTCTGGGCGTCGCCCAGCCGGATCGCGTAGTCCAGCCCCCCCTCTCTGACCGTCAGTGTCTCCGGCAGAGTACCGTGAATCACCTGCCACTGAGCCTCGCCCCGTTGACGCAGCTGTACAGCGATTGACTGCGCTTCGGGATACAGCTGCCGGAGCCTGTGCGCCAAAACGGCGAGCCAGTCCTGATCGCGTGACTCATAGAGAGTGACAAGCAGGACGGGCGGATACCAGTCGATATTGATGTGTTCATACCCCGGATAGGTCCGTCCCCGCCCATGGAACAGCCGGGAACATTCGCCTCTGTGAAATTCTTTACTTTTTATAACGCTGATTAATGTATCCATCGTGCCCTTAAATTGTATAAACAGGAAGATCCACTGGAAAAAAGCGGAATATCTGTCCATAATAGGAAATCGTTTAATCAAGGAGCTCTTGCATGAAAAATTCGACCCTACTGATCTGCATACTTGTGGTTCTCGCTGTCCTTCTCGGTTCTCTGACCCTGCTGAAAAAGCAAGAGACCGAACCACAACCGGTCGAAACGGTGCAAAGTCCACCACCGGAACCGGTCAGATTACCGATTGTTCATTACCCGGTTCCGGAGACCGAAGCATTGCCTGCTCAGGCTGACAGCGCTCAGCCGGAAGAAACTCAAGCAGCTCAGCATTCCGCATCTGAAGAGAAACTGCCCCAGGTTCAGCAGAGTGACGAGACCATCAGCCAGGCCTTAAAAGGACTGATCCCTGACGCACAACTGCTCAAAGTTCTGCGCCTGGATAATTTTGTTCAGCGGCTGGTCTCGACTATCGACAGACTGCCGGAAAAACGTCTGCCCAGGCAGAATCTTCCGGCCTATCCCCCCGAAGGAAAGTTCACGGTAGACGAAGACAAGCAGGGGCAGCTGTTTATTTCCCCGGCCAATGCAAAACGCTATGAAGCCTATCTGAAGATCCTCAAGTATACGCCTGAGGACCTGGTCCTCAAGGCTTACGTTCACTTCTATCCGCTTTTTCAGGAAGCCTACCGGCAGCTCGGCTATCAGAACGCCTATTTCAACGATCGACTGGTTTTCGTTCTCGACCATCTGATCCAGACTCCGGACCCCGAAGAGCCTATTGCCGTTGAACAACCGGTCGTACTCTACACCTATAAGGACCAGTACCTGGAAAACCTGTCCGCCGGCCAGAAATGCCTGATGCGCATGGGGCGTGCCCAACGCCTCGAAGCCGTAGAGATTCTCAGGCGCTATCGCCTGGAACTGACCAACCTGGCTCCCTGAGCAAAAAACAGCCCTGTCCGGATTCCGGACAGGGCTGTTTTATCACTGAAAGAACAAATCGGATCAGAAATCAGTTAAATCGTCGTTCAGGCCCCCGGTAGCTGACTGCCGGGCGGATCCGAACCGGGTCGACACCTAAATAGACCCAACCATCCTGCCTTTGAAACTTGATAATACCTTCACCATCGATCAACGACTGAAGCTGAGAGGCTGGGACCATATCCATCATCCCGTCAGCATAGACCACCGATATTTCCCGCATAACAACACCTCGTTTTCTTTGTATCATAACACAGACAGGACAAAGAAAACGAGACCAAGAAACCGCTGACACGACAAAACGGCTAGCGACACCTGCGCTCGGGGCCGGAGTAATATCCACGCAGCGTACTCCTGACCGGATCCTTGCCGAGCGTGACCCAACCGGTGGAACGCTCAAACTGTTCGATTTCACTCATCAGGATCAGCTCGTCCAGCTTGCGTGACGGCACGAGGTCAATCCGGCCGTCTTTATAACGTACACGTATCAACATAAGTCCCCCGAACAATCAGCTCGAAATAAGGGCGTCGATCTCATCGAAATTGAAATGCCGCTCAGCAAGGTCGGTTATCAACTGAATCTTGTGCGTATCTTCGGCCGAAATTTTTGAAACATCGTCCTTGAGAATCTCAAAAACGTTGGAGGATGTCAGGCTGCAGCGGATATATGGAATACCACTGTTATCGACGATCTTTTGGGTGACATGACTGATATCACAGACACCGGGAATGACAATACCCGCAATCTTCTGCCGGTATTCAGGCAGACGGTAGAGAGTCGCTATGGTCACCAGCAGTTCATCACGACTGCTGTTGACGATAATCAGCGAAGAATCCTTGAGAAGCTCGACGACCCGCTGCGATGATGCGGCCCCGATCTGGATATTATGGACGATGCGCTGGGCCTCCTCTTCGGTCGCCCGCAAATCAAGGTCCAGGACCTTGGCGATTCTCCGCAGGGTCGGATTGGCAAGAATCGGCTGATAATTGAATCCGCCGATAACCTCTATATGTTCCGGCTCAAAAGCTGTTCTCAGATAGCCCAGCGTGCGTTCACGTTTGGAAGCGACAATCTTGTTGACCAGAATAGCTTTGACATCCGCCCGTTCCTTTTGAAAAAGGGCAAGGTTCATTCCCGCCATATCGACAACATTGCCCAGACCGCCACCCGTAACCAGCATCACCGTCGCGCCGGCGTCGCGGGCGATACAGGCGTTGTTACAGCCGAAGATAGTCCCGACACCGGTATGCCCGGCCCCTTCGATGATAAGAAAATCGTTCTTGGCGTCCAAAGCTTCAAGTGCCGAGAAGATCCTGCGCCGGATCGAGATCCGGTCGATTTCTCCGTCCATGAAACGGCGCGTATCCCCCTGCTTGAGAACGAATGGAGACATCAGCGGCAGATCATCCATAAGGCCAAAATATTCGGCAACCAACAGCGCATCCTTATCGACGAAGATCCCCTCATGCTCGACAATTTTAGGGCCAATCGGCTTAATGAAGCCAACCTTTCCATATTTTTTTCGGGCCATATGCATCAGCGAAAGACTGGTTGTCGTCTTGCCGCTATTCATACCCGTAGCCGCTATAAAGATCTTGCGCGCCATCGCTGCAGCTCCTTTGAACTCGATACCGAAGTCATGTTAGGCAATCTTAACACAAATATCTCAGATAGAAAACAGCCGGAAGTGCCAGTACTGCGTCTTTGCAGGTACGCGCTCAAATCTGACCGAAAAATAACTGAAGACATGAAATACAGAAGTACCATCTGAATAACAATAAAAGATTTAAATTCCTTTGACTGCCGTTACTGAAGTGCGCTGAAACTGCTTCACCTTATCGACAATCCCGGCTACCGACAGATCCAATTCATCCCTTAATTGCTGTTGAGTTCCCTGCTCGACAAAATGGTCAGGAATCCCCAGCCTGGCCAGCGGAACAGTCAAGCCATGATCAGCGAACAATTCAAGGAGCGCTGAACCAAACCCACCCTGCAGAGCGTTCTCTTCAAGAGTTATGACAAAGGGGGCCGCTTGTGCACGACCTAAAAGCAACGCCTGATCGAGTGGCTTGAGAAACACAGCATCTATGACAGTCAGCTCAATACCTTCAGCAGCCAGCAGAGAGGCGGCCTTGAGTGCCGGTTCAACCATAGAGCCGAGGGCCACAAGCAGCCCGGCAGTTCCTTCACGCAGCAATTCGCCACCGGCAATCGGCAAGAGCCCGGTGACCTTCTCCGCCAGATCGAGCCCCAGGCCTGTCCCCCTTGGATAGCGATAGGCAAAGGGACCTTCTGCCTGGCTTGCAGTCAGCATGATACGCTGCAGCATACGTTCGTCACGCGGAACGGCAAACGTCATGTTCGGCATATGGCGCAGGAAGGAATAATCGAAGACACCATGATGGGTCGGCCCATCGGCGCCGACCAGCCCCCCCCGGTCCATGGCAAAGGTGACCGGCAGGTTTTGCAGACAGACATCGTGCAGTACCTGGTCATAGGCACGCTGGAGAAAGGTCGAATAAATGGCCACCACCGGTCGCAGACCACGACAGGCGAGCCCGGCAGCGAAGGTAACCGCGTGCTGTTCGGCGATACCGACATCGAAAAAGCGTGCCGGGAAGACCTCGGAGAACTGCTTCAAACCGGTTCCTTCTGTCATTGCCGCAGTGATTGCGATGATGCGCTGGTCATCAGCGGCAAGCTTGAGCAGAGTGTCGCCGAAAACGGAGGTATAAGATCTGGGTGCCGACACTTTGGCCGGGGGCGTTTCCCCGGTTTTCACATCAAAGGGACCGATACCGTGGAACTTTGGCGGATTCTGCTCGGCAGGAGTGAAGCCCTTGCCTTTTTGGGTCAGCACATGTAACAGGACCGGGCCATCGATACGGGCGACATTGTTCATGGTTTCGATCAGCTCGGTAAGATTGTGTCCGTCCAGCGGCCCGAAATAATCGAAACCAAACCCCTCAAACAGCATCCCCGGCGTCATGAAACTCTTCAGGGATTCTTCAGCTCTTTTCGCCAGATAGACAAGGTCCTTGCCGATACCGGGCACGAGTCTGAGGATGTTCTCCGTTTCCTTTTTGAAGCGGATGAACTTGTCAGTACTCATCTTGCGGCTCAGAAAAGAGGACAAGGCGCCGACATTCGGAGAGATCGACATATCGTTGTCGTTGAGAATGACGACCAGACGCTTTTTCAGATGACCGGCATGATTCAGGGCTTCGAAGGCCATTCCCGCTGTCAGGGAACCGTCACCGATGACGGCGACCACCTTAGCGTCGTCGTTCAGAATATCGCGCGCGGCGGCCATCCCCAATGCGGCAGAAATCGAGGTACTTGAATGTCCGACATCAAAAGCATCGTGAACACTTTCCTTGCGCTTGGGAAAACCACTCAACCCCTTATATTGGCGCAGCGAAGCAAACTGTTCCCGCCGCCCGGTCAGCAGTTTATGGGCATAGGACTGGTGACCGACATCCCAGATGATCTGATCGGCTGGTGTGTGAAAAACCCGGTGCAGGGCAATCGTCAACTCAACAACCCCCAGAGAACTGCCGAGGTGTCCCCCGTTGACCGAAACAGTCTCGACAATCACCTGGCGCAACTCCGCCGCCAACTGGCCAAGCTGGGCAGAACTGAGTTTTCTTACGGCCTCTGGTGATTCTATCTGTTCGAGAAGGGGTGTCTTCATGCCATCTCCCGTAAAATCTGCGCTGTTTCCTGACGTCTGCACCGATCAATGATCTCTATTGACGATAAACTCGGCAATATCGCGCAGCGGTCTGGCAAGAGCCCCGAAAGGTTCCAGACTCTGCGTAGCTATGCTGAATAGTTCATCCTTGCGCTGTCGGGCCGCAGTAAGGCCGAGCAATGAGGGGTAAGTCGCCTTGCCCCGTTGCTGATCACTGCCAACATCCTTGCCGAGCATCTTCTCATCGGCGACGATATCGAGAATATCATCGGCAATCTGGAAGGCCAGGCCGATCGTTTCACCGAAACGCTTCAGGCTGCGGAACTGCTGTTCATCAGCACCGCCAAGGATCGCTCCCATCTGAACCGCGCCCAGGATCAGAGCCCCGGTCTTGTGAGTGTGGATATATTCGAGTGTCGGCAGATCGATTGCCTGCTGCTCCGACTCCATATCGACGACCTGGCCGCCGACCATCCCCCGCGATCCGGCGTTTTTGGCCAGAATATGGATCAAACGGCGGCGCTCATCCTGGGAGATCCCGGTCAGCACCAACGGGTTGCTGAGCAACAGAAAAGCTTCGGTCAACAGCGCATCTCCGGCAAGTATCGCTATCGCTTCGCCGAAAACCTTATGATTTGTCGGCTTGCCGCGGCGCAGATCATCATCATCCATGGCCGGCAGATCGTCATGGATCAATGAATAGGTATGAATCATTTCAACCGCACAGGCCGCCGGTAACGCCTCTTCACTGTTGGCACCGAGCGCTTCACAGGCCGCCAGCAGCAGAATCGGTCGAATCCTCTTGCCACCGGCGAAGACCGAATAGCGCGTCGCTTCATGCAGGCGTTGCGGCAAGGTATCGCCCTGCGGCAAATAGGCATCAAGTGCCGCGTCAACGCGCCGCGTCTGGGTTTCCAGGTAAGCGGCAAGCGACCATGGTTCACTCATCATCGAAAGACTCTTTCTGCCAGGACTCGCCCTGTTTGGTCAGCACCTCGACCTTGAGTTCTACTTCTTTCAACGAAGACCGGCAGTATTCAGCCTGCTTCACCCCTGTGGCAAAGACCTTGAGCGCGTCCTCCAGGGACAGCTCGCCGCTTTCGAGTTGAGCGACCGCCTCTTCGAGTTTTTTCAGAGCCGATTCAAAATTTTTAGCTGTTGCCATAAACCATACCAGTCATAAAGTCGTTCAGTAAATTATCATGAGCCTTGAGCTTCAAGGTCAAGAGTGTGGACTGTTATTATTCTGCATTATCGGGAAAAACTTCAATAATTTCTGCCGTAGCCCGCCCTTTTGCGAGCAGTACTTCCAGTTCAGCGCCGCTACGCAGCTGCGCCGCATCGGTTATTACAGCCCCGGTTTGCCTGTCCCTGACAACCGCATACCCCCGGGCCAGAACTGCCAGCGGGGAAAGGGTGTCAAGTCGCCCCATCAGGCTGCACAGTGCCTGATTGCGCTTTTCCAAATAGAGGACCATCGCGCGGCGCAGTTCAGACTCGGCTTTCTGCAGTCTCAGCTTCTGAAAGCGTATCAGATCCAGAGGAGAACGCAGACGCTTTTCAAGGCTGAAAAGACGGTCCTGAACCTGGGTCAGACGATTTTTCATCAGGCTGGCCAGACGCAGGGAAAGCTGATCAAGATGACGTTCGAGGTCCAGACGGTTCTTGACGACCAGCTCCGCGGCCGCGCTCGGGGTCGGAGAACGGAGATCGGCGACAAAGTCGGAGATCGAAAAATCGGTTTCATGTCCGACAGCGGAGATAACCGGAATACGCGAATGAAATATCGCCCTGGCGACAACCTCCTCGTTGAAAGCCCAGAGATCTTCCTGCGACCCGCCTCCCCGGCCGACGATCAGGACCTCCGCGCTCCCTTCTTCGTTCAGCTCCTCGATCGCCCGGGCAATCTCCTGTGCCGCCGTATCCCCCTGTACCAGCGATGGTCGCAGCAGCACATTGAGCCCCGCAGATCTGCGTTTGAGGACATTGAGGATATCCTGAATGGCGGCGCCTGTCGCCGAAGTGACAACACCAATCACCTTGGGATACTCGGGAAGTGGCTGCTTGTGGACAGCGTCGAACAGCCCTTCCTTGTGCAGCTTTTCCTTGAGCTGTTCAAAGGCCAGCTGCAGACCACCGACACCTTCCGGCTCCATGCCTTCAACGATCAGCTGCAGATCACCACGTTGCGGATAGACCGACACCCGTCCGCGGCAGATGACTGCCATGCCGTTTTCCGGCGCAAAACGCAGCGCCCTGGCCTGCCCGCGGAACATGGCGCAACGCAACTGGGAACGGTCGTCCTTGAGTGTGAAATAACAATGGCCGGAAGAAGCCTCGGAAAAATTACTGATTTCACCTCGAACCAGAACGTCGACAAAATTGTCTTCAACCAGATCCTGAAGACAACCGATCAACGCCGATACGGAAATAACATCTGCAGAGTTATTCACGAAAAAACCTTTTCACAAAAATGTGTAATCAGCCTGCTGCCGGCAGATAAATCTCAGTAACGATGAACAACTTCGGAGGCATAAACAAAGGAGACCGGCTGCTGTTTCAGCCAGTCGAATTCGAGTTTTAAAGCTTCGAAGGTTTCCCGGTGAGGATGACAGATAGCGATAATTTCACGATCCCCCCCAGCCAGTTTGATCATTTTATGAATCTGACCACGAATTTGGGTCACATCAACGGTATCATCGAGAAAGATGTTGCGCGTCGCTGTTTTGAGCCCCATTTTTCTCGCTTCGGGAAAAGCGACCGAATCGCTGATTGTCCGACTGTCGATGAAGAAGAGCTGATGAGCCTTCAATTCATCAAGCACAACCCGCATCGCTTCTGTCGACTCGGTAAACCGCGAACCCATGTGGTTGTTGCCGCCGACCGCATCAGGAAGCTCACGAATATAGGAACGAACACGGGCACGCATCTCCTCCTCGGGGAGGCTGACCAGCAGCGCATTCTCCCCCGGACTGATCCGCGGGTAACTTACAGGTTCCATCGGAATATGAATCATGTATTCACGGTTCTGCTGCCGCAGGAAAGCTGCGGTGGCTTTGGCATTGCTGATTCCGGGCAGGATAGCCGGAGTTATCGGTATCCCATACTCGACCAGACTTCTGATCGCACTCATCGAACCACCCATATCGTCCATGATCAGGGAAATCCTGGGACCTTTCACTTCAGGTTTGGTGACAACCTCAGGTACTTCATAGAGCAGTTCAAACCGTAACTGCCCCTGCCAGTAGAGATGAATCACCCCCTTATCCCTGCTGACCTTCAACTGGGCGGGGGCTCCAGTCTGATCAATATGTCTCGCCAGTTCTGCAAGATAGGGCTGTGAGGGGAAGGCACCGAAAATCTTGCGCACCTCGGTACCGTTGCGCGAATCGAGTCGTTTCCAGCCCATTGAATCGGGCCCATTGATAAGCTGATTGTCAAGCAATTGATGGATATCGGCATAGGTCATGGCAGCCGGTTTCGGCGACATCTGCTCGACAGTCTCCTCGTAGACAAATGAGACTTCATCGTTGTGAGCGAATTTTTCACGCAGAACAAAAAGGACGCCGACACAGACAATAACAATAAGCCCCAAAAGAATGGATGCGAGCAGAACCCGCATCCCCTGGGACATCTTTTTATTCTTTTTACCAGGCGTTTTTTTCTTAACGGTTTTTTTGCTTTTACTTGCGGCCATTGTATTTTCAATCTCGAATTTTCGTCAGTCGCGGACGAAAGCAACCTTAACGATGTGACAATATCTCCAGCCCCTTCAACAGATCCAGGGCACGCTGCAGCTGATAATCCTGGACATCACTGGCATTCATATCAACCTTCAACCCGGGCTTATTTTCATCAGCATCCGGAAGCTGGAGAAAATGATTGGTCAGGTCAGATTCCCGCGTACCTGCCGGCTGTGCAACAGGATTGACCTGCAGCTGGGGAACAAGGATATCCGGAGTAATCCCCTTGGCCTGAATCGAACGCCCCAGCGGGGTAAAATATCGCGCCGTAGTCAAGCGTAAAGCAGACTGATCGTCAAGAGGAATAATCGTCTGCACCGAACCTTTGCCGAAACTCTGTTCCCCCATGATAATGGCCCGGCCATAATCCTGCAATGCCCCGGCAAGAATCTCGGCAGCGCTGGCACTGCCGCCATTGACCAGGACAATCAGCGGATAATCGGGCTCCGTATCCTGCGGTTGGGCGGCGAACTCGAGACGCGCGTCCTCATCACGCCCTTCGGTATAGACGATCAGACCCTGATCAAGAAAGAGATCTGCTGTTGCCACGGCCTGTTCGAGCAGGCCTCCCGGATTGTTGCGCAGGTCAAGGATCAGCCCCCCGAATTCGGCCAGTTCGGCATGCAGCGCGTCCAGATGTCTCTTCAATTCAGTGCCCGTTCCCTCCTGAAACTGCAACAACCTGATGTAAGCGTAGCCCTGCCCCAGGCGACGACTTTTAACACTCGCGGTATGAATGATATCACGGACGATACTGAAGGTCAGGGGCTCCGGGTTCCCGTCTCGCTTGATGAGCAAGCCAACCGGCTCCCCTTTTTCTCCTCGCAGACGACGGATCGCCTCCATGATCCCCATGCCATCGGTCGATTCGCCATCGATGGCAATGATCTCATCACCGGCCTTGATTCCGGCAAAATAGGCCGGGGTATCCTCGATTGGCGTGACAATAATCAGACGGTTGTCCCTTGTTGTCACTTCGATACCGAGCCCGCCAAACTGCCCCTGGGTCTCAGCCTGCATATCAAGATACATCTCAGGTGTGAGGAAGCTGCTGTGCGGATCGAGGGTGGCGAGCATCCCGTCAATCGCCCCGTAGATCAACTCCTGAGTATCAGCCTCTTCCACATAACCGCTGCGAATGAGACTTAATACATCGGTGAAGATTTCCAGCTGCCGATAATCCTCCTCTGTGTTTCCCTGGGCCTGCACCGTTGTACAGAGCCCTGCCATAACCAAGAAAATCACCAGCAGCAATTTATTCATGGACTTCATAAGCTGAAATACCTTCCGACTCAAAGTTTCTTCAACCAGCTTAGCGGATTGACCGGCGCTCCGGCGGCACGGATTTCAAAATAGATACTTTCCCGGCCACTGTAGCCACTATAGCCGAGAATATCACCGGCAGACACAGGCTCGCCAACTTTCTTCTGAATCCTGTCCGTCTGGGCGTACAGGGTGTGGAAACCTCCGGGGTGGCTGACAATCAATAGATTGCCGTAATTTTTGAAGTAATCGGCAAAGACGACCTTGCCGGCGGCGACCGATCGAATCTGTTGTCCGCTTTTTGTTGCTATTTCAATGCCGTTACTTTCATAGAGAGTCCCGAGGGTGTCATCGCGCTGGGTGCCAAACCCGATCAGAACACGACCGACCAATGGCCACTCGAGCTTCCCTTTGAGCTTGGCGAAATCCACAGCGCCGGGCAGTACCGGCTCCTGTTGTTTGCTTTTCAGATCAGCAATCAGCTTTTTCAGCTGTTGCGCATCTTCATTCAACTGAGCGATTTCGCTTTTCAGCTGCTGCTGTTGTGACCTGGCCTGCTTGAGCAGGCGCGCCTTGAGATCCTGGGCGCTGCTGGCGTTTTTTCTCTCTCCCTGCTGACGTTCCAGCAGGCCGGTCTTCTGTTTTTCCAGATCGCGTAAAACAGCCAACCGGCTCTGCTGCTCTTCGACAACAGTGCGATAGTCAGCAAGCAACTGCTGATCATGTTCCATAATCCGGGTCAGGTATTGATACTGTTGAATCATCTCCGTCGGTGATTCCGAGGAAAAGATAATTTTCAGAATCCCGGCATCCCCTTCTTTGTAAAGAGCAACAAGACGATGGCGCAGGCGCTGACCGACACTGGAGATACTACGCTCCCCCTGCCTTATCGCAGCCTCCTGTTTACCGATATCCTGCTGGAGAGATCTCTGCTGGCGGCTTAAGTCACTGATCGCAGTATCGATCTGCTTGACGGTTCGCTGCAGAAGCGCCAGTTCGCGGGAGATCTTGACCTCTGATTTCTGCTTCTTATCCAGGCTGGTTTCCGCCTGCTGGATACGACTGCGGATCAGCTCGAGCTGTTTGAGGTTATCATCAACCTCAGCGGCAAAAGCGCTCCCGAGACAAAAGACAATGCTGAGCAGACATAGGAGTGCAGTGCAGGTACGCATGTCTCTAGATTCGCACAAAACGTCGCAAGGAGGAGAAACTGCCTAGGACACCGAGGACCACACCGGCAAAAATAAGCAGAAGCTGCTGCGAACCGGACAGAAACAGCAGCTCAAAATCCGCCGGGGTCAGCCAGAAAGAGGCAAGGCCGTGAGCGATGACAAAGTGAAAGGAAAAAAGCAGGAAAATCAGCGACAAAAAACCGCCAATCAGGCCCTGAACAGCGCCTTCAAGGATAAACGGAACCTTGATAAAAGGCATCGTCGCACCGACCAGGGACATGATCTCCAGTTCGTCACGCCGGGCAAAAAGGGTCAGCTTGATGGTGTTGGAAACAATAAACAGTGCGGCAAGAAGCAGAAAGGCACCGAGAACGACACCGACGAAATGCAGCATTCTGACAAAGCTGTTGAAGCGTTCCAGCCAGTTCTGACCGTAACGGACCTCATCGAGGTCAAGAAGGTTATCAACCTTCTCGCTGACCGCTTCAACCCCCTGCTGATTACGGAAGGGGGCCTTGAGTCCCAACTCGAAAGACGCAGGAAGCAGGTCATCGGAAACCCCTTCGAGCAGGCTGGTGTCGTTATGCAGGCGCTGTTTGAAACGCTCCATGGCCTGGCGAGGAGAGACATACTCGACCGCCTCGACCTCCGGCAGATCCTTCAACTGCCGGGTTATTGCAGCGATCTGCTGGGTGGGAACCGGCTTGTCCAGGTAAGCGACGATCTGGATTTCTTTGGTCCAGCGCTGGGCAAGCTGTTCGATATTGACGACCACCAGGAAAAAGCTGGCAACGGTCGCCAGTGCGACAGCCATTGTCAGAATAGATGCGGTACAGAGAAAAGGCCACTGGCGCATATTGCGCAGAGCCCTGAAGATGAAATAGCGAACTCTTTCCAGCACTGCTGGAACCTCCGATTGGTGAGTGAATATCTCAAAACCGAGATTACATCTGAAGAGGCTGCTGATCCCCTATCAGTTTCCCCTTGTCCAGAGTGATGATACGGCGCGGAAAACGCTCATTCAGACTGTGATCGTGGGTTGCCAGCAGCACGGTGGTGCCCCGGGCGTTGGCCCGTTTGAACAGCTCCATGATCTCCAGCGTGACATCCTGGTCGAGGTTTCCGCTCGGTTCATCGGCAATCAGAATCAGCGGATCGACAACCAGCGCCCTGGCGATGGCAATACGCTGCTGCTCGCCACCCGAAAGCTCCATCGGTTTCCGCTGCAGACGGTGTTCCAGACCGACCTCTTTCAGGGCCTGATACACCTTTTTACTGACCTCATAGCGCTTTTTCCCCTGGGCCTCAAGGGCAAAAGCAACGTTCTCATAGACGCTTCGGCTGTTCAGAAGTTTGAAATCCTGAAATACGACACCGATTTTGCGGCGCAAAAAAGGGATCTGATGACTGCGGTAGCGGGTAATATTCTGCCCTTCGATCAGGATCTGTCCCTTGGTTGGCTTTTCGGCAGCATAGAGCATCCGGAGAAAGGTTGTCTTCCCTGCTCCGGATGCTCCAGTGACGTAGACAAACTCCCCCTTACCGATCTGCAGTGTCAGATCTTTCACAGCAACAGAATCAGCGCTGAACCTCTTGGTGACGTTATAGAGCTGTATCATAGCGTCCGTGTCGGCCAGTTAAGAGAGAGTTTCGGCTTGATTAGCCCTGAGCCTGAACCGCAGTAATAGCGGCAACGTTGATGATATCTTCAACGGAGCAGCCACGGGACAGGTCGTTGACTGGCTTGGCGAGACCCTGAATGATCGGACCAAGCGCCTCGGCACCAGCGAAACGCTGAACCAGTTTGTAGCCGATGTTACCGGCATCCAGGTCAGGGAAAACCAGAACGTTGGCCTTACCGGCAACGGTAGAACCTGGAGCTTTTTTGTCAGCAACAGAAGGAACCAGAGCAGCATCAGCCTGAAGTTCACCGTCGATCGCCAGCTCAGGAGCCATTTCCTTGGCGATTTCGAGAGCCTTGACGACCTTGTCGACATCAGCGTGGCTGGCACTGCCTTTGGTCGAGAAGTTCAGCATGGCGATGCGGGCATCTACACCGAGGAAGCTCTTGCAGCTGGTCGCAGTGGTTACGGCGATTTCAGCCAGGGCCTGCGCATCAGGGTTCGGGTTAACAGCACAGTCCGCGAAACAGAGGGTTCCGTTCTCACCGAATTCCGGAGTTTTGGTGATCATCAGGAACAGCGAGGAAACAGTCTTGATGCCAGGAGCGGTGCCGATAACCTGAAAGGCTGCGCGCAAAACGTCGCCAGTTGTGTTGTAAGCACCGGCAACAGCGCCACCAGCATCACCGCGGCGAACCATCATGCAACCGAAGAACAGGTTGTCGTCAGCTGTCAGCATCGACTCGGCCTGCTCACGGGTCAGCCCTTTCTTCTTGCGCAGTTCGACCAGCTCATCGATGTAGGAGTCAAGCAGATCGGAAGATTTCGGCTCGATCAGGGTGACACCCTCAAGGGAAGCGCCAAGCTCAGCAGCTTTGGCCTTCAGGGTTTCCGGGTTGCCGAGCAGAACAACGTTCGCCAGCTTGTCCGCGACAATCTGGCCGGCGGCCTGGACCATACGATCGTCATAACCTTCCGGCAGAACAACGGTCTGCACGTTGGCACGGGCACTGGATTTGATTTGATCAACAAGATGCATTGTTTCCTCCTGTGAAACTATTTTTGGGTTCTCTAAATATGATCAAATATTAGAAGACAGATGAACGTTTATACCTAATGGGAAAAGCAAGGGTCAATGGTTTTATATTTTTATAACAAAGAGCTGCAATAACTTGCTGGCAAGTCTGATCGGCCCTGTCTATAATCGGTCTTTATGAGCCACATCAACTTAATCACACCTTCCCGACCCGGCAGATCATCACGCTGTTTTGCACTCAGTATCCTGTTCTCGGTCCTGCTGCACGTCGCTGTCGTCTTGCTGCTGCCCCTGGTTCCGGACAGACCGGTTGATTCCAACCGGCAGCCGACGATCGTCAAGCTGGTTGACCTCAAGGATCTGCCTGTTATCAGGCCTGACAACAGGCAGGACAAACCGGCTGAGTACGAAATCGACCAGACACCGCCGGCTGAGAAACCGCTGACTCCGGTTGAATCGCAACGCAAAGCGGCTTTCGACCAACAGGTTGAAAAGGAAACGACACTCAAAGGCGAAGATGTCCGCGATCAGTCTAAAGCGGCTGTCCAACAGGAGAAGCTGCCGTCACCGACCGCCACACCCAAGGCGCGGCCGGAACAATCACCATCTCAGCAAAGAGTCGACAGACCTGCGCCGCAAACACAGCCCGAACCACTGGCCAAAACTGCAGAACCGGGTGACAAGCCGATCCTGCCGGAACTGACGACGGAACAGTTGCTCCCCTCGCAGGAGACCCTCAGCCGGATCGTCCAGGGCTCAGGCAGTGAAACAGACCGGGTCAAGCAGCGCGACGATGTCGAGATTGGCGACACCGTCTGGCTCAACCTGCAGAACGATCTGCTCGTCTCTTTTTTCCGGCGTTTCCACACTCAGATTGAAATGGTCTGGAACTACCCGCCCGAAGCGCTGGAAAAAAACGAGCAAGGAACCCTGCTGCTGGAAATCATCGTCGACAAGAGGGGAGAACTGATCGATGTCCTGCCACGCAAGAGCAGCGGTTCGGACATCCTCGACTATGAAGCCATTCAGGCCGTCTACCGGGCCGCTCCGTTCGGCGAACTGACCAGCCACTATCCCCACGAGCAGCTGAAGATCATGGCCTATTTCAGCTACCGCCTCGGTGGGAAATATATCTACGGCAAACGCTGAGCCAGGTAGACGACTCGCAGTGGAACGAAGCCAATATCCTGGCTTGCTATTTCGGCAGAACTGCTGTTTTTATCGCATCCTCATCGATCGTCTCAATCTCGCCCAGGGCGCGTATCTGTTCATGGGCGTCACGGATAACCTCATCGAAGAGAGCGATAACATCAGGATCGAAACG
Source organism: Geopsychrobacteraceae bacterium (assembly GCA_963676795.2). Classification (GTDB taxonomy): domain Bacteria; phylum Desulfobacterota; class Desulfuromonadia; order Desulfuromonadales; family Geopsychrobacteraceae. The sequence continues at coordinate 1,921,099 of CAXXTB010000002.1, forward strand.
CGAATTTTCCTCGGCAATCATCCTGAAATACTGCATCTGGTTCAGAAAGTTGTTCTGGGTGTGATGAACGGCAAACATCATAGCCTGATGAAGCTGGATTCTGTCTTTCTGCTTGCGAAGCCTCAGTCTGTAACGGATAAGATCAACAACGACAAAGGGCAAAAGCACGACAAGAACGAGCAGGAGTTCGTCCAGCTCGAAAGACTCCGATCGCTGTAGCAGGCCGATCAGTATCTCAAATAAATCGAGATCAAACGCCAGGTTCAGGATAAAAACCAGGACTGCCAGAAAGACCCCAACAAGGGTGAAGCGGAGGGAGTTCATTGCTGTCTCCTTCATGTGATCTCAAGTTGCCCGATCTGTAAAATCCGCCTTCGATAACCGAGACAGCCTGATCTCAGCTGCAGAGCCAGGGGAGCAGGCCATTGTCATTTGAAGCGGCAGCATAAGTAAAATTCCGAGCACAAAGACCCGTAACATCAGCTACAAGTATACCTGTTCGTCACTACTCACGCCAATGGCGCGGGACACTGTTGTCCCGCGCGTGGCGATCGAGACGCTCGTAGAGCTTGCGCGACTCGACCAGCTGGGACTCAATGAAGTCCTAAACGTTCTGAAAACGGCTCGACAAACTTGAATATTTCGAACTGCCACTGCCGATATCGACGGACTGGGCTTCCCAATAGCTGATGTAGGCATTCAGTTCACGGAAATTCCGACTCCACCGGAGACGGTCATGCCCTCCCGGACGATCTGGAGAGTACTCGAGCTTTTTCGCAACAAGGCAGCGCCTGACAGAATCGATCGTCAGGGTGTAGCCGGAGAGGATATCCATACCGATCAGCCCACGGTAAGCCGGTGACTGATCGGTGATAATGTGGGCCGACACAACCTGCTCCCGGATCGGGCCAACACTCAGCTCATCCAGAATCGCCCGTGCCGCGACCTGGTTGCCGCCGATCCCCCGCACCAGGACAAACAGGTTATTCCCCTCTTCACTGAGCAGGCCAAGCTCCCGGCCAGGCTCGCCGACAAAATCAGCCCCGGCGAACCGGTATCGACGAGAATCGGCGCGGCCACCCTGTTGTTGAAGGTGATCTCGACGATAACCCGGTCAGCCAGCCCCTCACGATGGTTGTAAGGGATGATAATCTCCTGCTCGGACCCGTGTTCCGCAATCTTGTCTCGGACAGCTGCTGACGAGCCTGGGTTGCCCCTTTGACAAAATTGAGATTGTCGTATGAGCCTTGGGTATCCCGCACCCCGGGACGGTATTCGGTGGGGACTTGCTGAAGAGAGTCGGTAAAGTGAAGTTTTCCCTGGGCATCACGCCAGCGATAGATCTCAGCAAGTGCGTCTGTGCAGGCCAGAACCAGGACGACCAGCAGTAACCAACGGAAACACCTCACGATCCCCTCCTTGCAATGACAGACGCCTGAAACTGCAACGCAACAACAGGCAACGGACAAGAGCTGAGCAAAAAGCGTAAAAAAAAAGTCCGACACAGGTCGGACTTTTCGAAAAACAGGATCTATTGAGCGTCAGCTTCACGCCAGCGCAACTTGGGCTTGCGCGCCGCTGCGGCTTCATCCAGGCGTTTGACCTTGGCCCTCACCGGTGCCTGATGCAACTTATCCGGATCGCTCTTCGCCTCGTCAGCGATCGCCAGCAGGGCATCACAGAAGTCATCCAGGGCCTGTTTGCTTTCGGTTTCCGTCGGTTCGATCATCAGGGCACCGCGTACAACCAGCGGGAAGTAGATTGTCGGCGGATGATAACCATAGTCGATCAGGCGCTTGGCAACATCAAGGGTATGGCAATCGTTCTCCAGGGCCGCTTCGGAGAAGACAACCTCATGCAGGGAGCGATGCTTATGCGGCAGGTCGTAAACCCCTTCCAGCCGCGAACGGATATAGTTGGCGTTCAAAACTGCCAGCTCAGTCGCTCTCTTCAGCCCCTCTCCGCCCATAGCCAGGATGTAGGCATAGGCACGGACCAGAACCCCGAAATGCCCGTAGAAGGATTTAACCCGGCCGATCGACTGAGGACGGTCGTAGTCCAGCAGGTAAGTTTCGCCATCTTTGACAACAACAGGTTTCGGCAGGAACGGAATCAGCTTTTCAGCGACCCCGACCGGTCCTGCTCCCGGCCCGCCTCCACCGTGAGGCGTCGAAAAGGTTTTATGGAGGTTGAAATGCATAACGTCAATGCCCCAGTCGCCCGGGCGGCTCATCCCCATCAGGGCGTTGAAGTTGGCGCCGTCGCAATAGACCAGACCACCTTTTGCGTGAACCAGGTCGCAGATCTCCCTGATCTCAGGTTCGAAGAGGCCCAGAGTATTGGGATTGGTGATCATCAGCCCGGCGACCGTCTCATCCATCACCTCGGCAACGGCTTCCTTGCTCAGGAAGCTGTTGGTCTTGACGGTTATCACATCAAAACCGCACAGCGCCGCAGAGGCCGGATTGGTCCCGTGTGCGGTATCGGGGATGATAACCTTGGTGCGCTTCTGCCCTTTGGATTCATGATAGGCGCGGATCATCAACATCCCGGCAAATTCACCCTGCGCTCCGGCCGCCGGCTGGAGAGTAACCGCGGGAAAACCGCTGACCTCAGCCAGATCCTGCTGCAGGTTATACATCAGCTCGAGAGCGCCCTGATTGAGTGCTTCAGGAGTCTGAGGATGTATCTCGGCAAAACCGGGCAGACGTGCGGCCGCTTCATTGACCTTGGGATTGTACTTCATGGTGCAGCTGCCCAGCGGATAGAAGCCGGTGTCTACGCCATAGTTCCAGGTCGACAACCTGGTGTAATGACGAACGACATCCACCTCAGACAGTTCAGGGAAGCCGGCAATCTCTTCGCGCAGCAGTTCGGCTGCTGGCTTCATCTCCGGGACATCGAGAGCGGCAATACTGTAGCCGACCCGCCCTTCTTGAGATTGTTCAAACAGCAGCTTTTCATCCAGGATCAACCCCTGCCCTTGTGTATCGATCATGCTGCACCTCCGGCAAGAGCTTCGACCAAACGGTCGATCTGCTCGCGACTGTTCTGCTCAGTCACACAGATGAGCAGCCCGTTTGCAAATTCTGAATAATCCCGGCCAATGGCGATACCCGGAAGGATCCCCTGCTCCTGCAGACGCACCTTCAGTTCAGCGACAGGACCGGGACAAAGAACGACAAACTCGTTGAAGCTCTCAGCAACGAATGCCAGCTGATAACCCTCCAAGGCCGCAATTTTGTTCTTTGCATAGCTCGCCTTAGCATAATTGACCTCGGCAAGCTTGCGCAGCCCTTGCTTGCCGTGCAGAGCCAGGTAGATACCGACCATCAGGGTGCACATCCCCTGGTTGGAACAGATATTGGAGGTCGCTTTCTCGCGGCGGATATGCTGTTCACGAGTTGCCAGGGTCAACACAAAGCCACGCTTGCCATCCAGATCGGTCGTCTCACCGACCAGGCGGCCGGGAAGACTGCGCATGTCCTTGTCCTTGACCGCAAAGAAGCCAATCCCCGGCCCGCCGAAGGACATCGGGATACCGAAGCTCTGCCCTTCACCGACAACGATATCGGCACCCAGTTCGCCCGGCGATTTGTAAAGCGCCAGAGCCAGGGGTTCCGGAACCGCAGCAACCAGGCGGGCACCCGCGTCATGCGCCTTCTCGGCAATAGCTGCCAAATCCTCGATATTCCCCAGGTAATTCGGATAACCGACAATCACGGCAGCACTGTTTTCATCGAGCAGCGCTTCAAGGGCAACCAGATCAGTAACACCCTCCGCCAGCGGTGCTTCGACCAGCTCAACGTTCAGATACTGGCAGTAGGTCCGGACTGTTTCGCGATACTGCGGAGGCAAGGCCCGGGAGAGAATAACCTTATGACGTTTCTTTCCGGCCCGAACGGCAAGCAGAGCGGCTTCTGCACAGGCAGAAGCCCCGTCATACATCGATGCGTTAGCCACATCCATACCGGTCAGCTGACAGATCATCGTCTGAAATTCAAAGATCGCCTGCAGGGTCCCCTGACTGATTTCCGGCTGATACGGCGTATAGGCCGTATAAAACTCACTGCGGCTGACCAGATGATCGACAACCGTCGGGATGAAGTGATTATAGGAACCACCCCCCAGAAAAGAGTCCCACTCGGAAACACCGGAATTGGCCGCAGCCAGGCGGCGCAGTTCTGCAAGCACCTCTGATTCTGATTTCTCCGCTGCGATATTCAGCGGACGGTTCAGACGACTGCTTTGCGGAATTCCGGAAAACAGTTCCTCAGTGCTGGCAACGCCAATATTGTCCAGCATCTGACGCATCTCAGCATCAGTATGAGGTAGATAACGCATATTCACCCCTTCACAAACAGTGTCAAGAACAGAAACCCAAGACACTGAAGTTACGTATTAATCCCAACGCTCACGGAGAAAGCGTCAGGCTGGACAGCTCAGGCAAAAACGCCAAATGCAGGGCACGTTACTTCAGCTCGACAAAGCGCACCGCGCTCTACCGAAGCAGTAAGACAGGGTCAGCAACGCAGCAGATGGAGAGTTTTTGCAACGCTATCAATCCTGCTCGATAAACTCCTGGTATGCAGCAGCATCCATCAGGTCATCAAGCTCATCTGGGTCGGACAGTTTGATCTTGACCATCCAGCCATCCTCATAAGGGGAGCTGTTCAGCATCTCTGGCTCATCAGGCAGGTCTTCATTGACTTCAACAACTTCGCCACTGACCGGAGAATAGACATCGGAAACGGCTTTGACCGATTCAACGACCCCAAAATTCTTACCCATCTCAACGGTATCGCCAACTTCCGGAAGTTCAACGAACACGACGTCGCCAAGCTGATCCTGGGCGAAATCGGTAATCCCGACAGTTACGATATCATCTTCGATCAAGACCCACTCATGCTCCTCGGTATACTTGAGCTCTTCAGGAAAATCCATACTCTCCTCCTCACACGTCTGCTAAAACCCACACAGGGGATGATTGTTTAATTCTGTAACTAAGCGACAAAAGGCAATGCTGTACGTACTGCCGGAATTTGCCGATTCCTGATGCCAATTTCAAGTGTTTTTTCAGATTCGGCGCAATCAAAATCAATTAAAGCGAGCGCGATCCCCTTTTTCAGACTCGGCGACATGGTGCCACTGGTGACATAGCCGACTTCCTGCCCCTCACAATAGACCGGGTAACCTTCACGGGGAACCCCGGCAGCGTCGAGAGTCAGACCGATCAGCTGACGCTTAAGACCTTCCGCTTTTGCTGCTTCCAGCGCTGCACGACCAACGAAATCGCCCTTTTTGAATTTGGTGATCCAGCCGAGCCTGGCTTCAATCGGCATAATATCCTGAGTGATCTCATGGCCATACAGGGCATAAGCCTTTTCCAGGCGCAGGGTATCTCGGGCGCCGAGACCGATCGGCTGCAGCCCGTATTCTGCACCAGCCGCCATAACCGCCTGCCACAGAGCCGGCCCGTCAGCTGCAGGGCAGTAGAGCTCAAAACCGTCTTCCCCGGTATAGCCGGTGCGCGAGATCAGGGTTACAACACCTGCAACCGACCCTTCACAGAAGTGATAATACTTGAGGGCCGGCAGGTCGGCAGCGGTCAGGCTGGCCAGGATCGCCTCGGAACGAGGTCCCTGCAGGGCCAGCTGGGCGTATTCCGGACTGCGATCAACAATTGTCAGATCGGAGTAGGAAGACGCTTCCTTCAGACCGACAATCCAGGCGTAATCCTTTTCAATATTCGCCGCATTGACGCACAGCAGATAGCGCTCAGCCGAATACCGATAAAGAGTCAGGTCATCAACCACGCCACCTTCCGGGTAGCAGAGAGCCGTATACTGAACCTGTCCGTCAACGAGCAAAGAGGCATCGTTGGTTGTCGCATATTGTAAAAATGCCAGGGCATCGTGGCCTGCCACTTCGATTTCGCCCATGTGCGAGACATCGAAAAGCCCGGCAGCCTGTCTGACCGCCAGATGTTCCGCAATAACACCGGCATACTGAACCGGCATATCCCAGCCGCCGAACTCAACCATACGCGCACCCAGCTGACGATGCAGACTGTTCAGTGGAGTTTTTTTCATCGATTGCCCTCCTTGAGCAAAATCCCGACTTCCATCAGGACAAAATAGCAGGGATCAGTTCTTCCTGGCCGAGCGTCATCAGATGAACGCCCTGACACAGATCCCTGGCCCATGAAACTGCTTCACGGGCGATCTCAATACCTTCAGCCAGCGGATCCTCTGCCAGCTCCATGCGCCTGGCAAGCTCTTCAGGAACCTGAACCCCGGGAATCCTACTGTTGAGAAATTTCACCATCCGGGAGTTTTTCAACAGCAGGACACCCAGAATGACCGGAACCCCGGTTGAACGAACCGCCCCCATATATTGAACCAGATCATCACGGCAAAACACAGCCTGAGTCTGAAAAAACTGCGTACCACAGGCAATTTTTTTCTGCACTTTGGCAAGAACGAGATGACGCGGCTGAGCTGACGGCACCGTTGCAGCCCCGACAAAGAAGTGAGGAGCTGATGAAAGTCTGTTTCCGGCGAGGTCATAGCCGCGTTGTAACAGGTCAGCGGTCTGGATCAACTGCACTGAATCGAGGTCAAAAACCGGCTTGGCGTCAACATGATCACCGATTTGAGGGTGATCTCCGGTCAGCAGCAGCAGATTCTCGATCCCGAGTGCCGCAGCCGCGAGCAGATCCGACTGCAATGCCATACGGCTGCGATCGCGGCAGGTCATCTGCAGCACAGGCTCAAGCCCGCTTTCAACCAGCAGGTGAGCAACGGCGAGCGGAGCCATCCGCATGCAGGCTCCCTGATTATCTGTCACATTGAGCGCATCGATGCCGGACAGCGTTTTAGCCAGCATCAACAGACGGGTCAGATCACACCCTTTCGGCGGCGCGATCTCCGTGGTAACGACAAACTCACCACGGGCCAGCTTTTCTGAGAGAATGCTCATCAGTCTTTATCCCGCTGCGGTTTACGCGCAATATGAAGCTGGCCAGGCTTGAATTTGCGGCTCCAGTTCTTCGGGGCAACAACCTGACTGAGCACCTCGCTGCCGCTTCTGTCCAGCCTTTCCGCGATTCTGACCCAGGCACAGGAACGACTGCTGTTGACTTCGCAACGGCCATCTTCCATGCCACCACAGGGGCCGTTCAATAACCCCTTGGCACAGGTTGTAACCGGGCAAATACCGCCAGTCTGGTTGAGAATACAGTCTCCACAGATCGAGCACTTTTCTTCAAACTGGCCAAAACGTCTGACATTGCCGACGAAAAGCGGATCAACTGCGGTAAAGACCGGCTTGTCGGTTGAATCACTGAGCGACTGGGCGCCGGCACCACAGGCCATAACCAGGAAAGCATCAGCCTGCTCGACCTGGGCTTTATGAACCCGTAGTTCACGCGCCGCAAGCATGATATGACAGGCTTCATCGAGAATGAAGCTGCCCACGACCTGATGACCGATCCCTTCCAGCCACTCCCTCATCGCCTGCACTTCTTCCTCGCCGCCAACCTTGCAGACCGTCGCACAGGAACCGCAGCCGACCAAGAAAACTGCAGGATAGGAAGCCAGCAGCTGCCGTAGCTGCTGACGATCTTTCGCTGAACTGACAATCACGAATCTAAAAGTACTTTCTACGCACGTCTTTTGGCGCTGGTCAGCGTATTGTAAAGCAACATGGTGATGGTCATCGGCCCAACGCCACCCGGCACTGGCGTTATGGCCGAAGCCCTTTCACAGGCTGCGGCAAACTCGACATCACCGACCAGTTTTTTCTCTGCGACACGATTGACACCGACATCGATAACAACCGCCCCTTCCTTGATCCACTCCCCCTTGATCATTTCAGGTCGGCCGACAGCTGCGATGACAACATCAGCCGCTCTAACCTTATGGACCAGATCGAGAGTCCGGGAATGACAGATCGTCACGGTTGCGTCCTGGGCCAGGCACATCAGCGCGACCGGCTTGCCGACGATATTGGAACGACCGACAACGACCACCTCTTTGCCACGCAGATCGACACCGCTGCGCTCCAGCAATTTCATGACCCCGTAGGGGGTGCAGGGCTGAAACAACGGCTTGCCGACGGCCAGACGGCCGACATTATAGGGATGAAAGGCATCGACGTCTTTTTCAGGAGAGATGGCTTCAAGAATTTTCGCTTCGTCAATATGTTCAGGCAGTGGCAACTGGACAAGAATACCGTCGATCCGCACATCCTGATTGAGCGAGGAGATCAGATCGAGCAGCTCCGCTTCACGGGTTGAAGCCGGCAATTTGTATTCGGCGGAAAAAATGCCCGCCGCCGCACAGGCCTTCTCTTTCATCGAGACATAAACCCTGCTCGCCGGGTCCTCCCCCACCAGAACGACCGCCAGCCCCGGGGTTACGCCCTTTTCGATCAAGGCCTGTGTTTCTGCCGCAATTTCCTGACGCATTTCTGCGGCTATCGCCTTGCCATCAATAATATCTGCCACTTAATACCTCCAAAACACTCAAGTTGCATCGGCACCCGATCCACACAAAACCGCTCAAAATCAAACAGAGTTACAGATCAGACACATGCCTGTTATATAGGGGCTCGAAATGTATTTCAACCTGCTTTTATTGGCCCCGGGCAAAAAAAAACCTGCCATCAAATGACGGCAGGTTGCGATTTTTTCTAACTCTGAAAAATCAGCCGTTGGCTGCCTTAGGGCAGCCCGAACAAGCCTCGCTGCCTGAAGACGCCGCAGAGCATGACGCCTTTCCGGTGTAGCCCTGATCATACCAGCCACCACCTTTCAAGGCAAAACCGGTCTGGGAGATCATTTTCTTCACCTCGCCACCGCACTCTTTACAGGTTTCGAGCGGGGCATCTGAAAACTTCTGTCTGACTTCCATGATCAGGCCGCAGGCCTGACACTGATATTCGTACAAAGGCATAATTTAGGTTCCTCCTGTGCTTTTTTCCACAACCTGTCGGATTCTATGAGAAGACAATCCCAGTGTCAAGATGCAACGATATGACTTTCGAGCAGTTCTGCCGCTGCAGCGAGAGCGACCCCGGCGAGCAGAACTCGCTTATGTCTTGACTTGTCTCCGCTGACAATAACCACATCGCGCTTGGGCAGAGAAAACAGTTTGGCCAGAAACTCACAGCAGCATTTGTTGGCAGCACCATCGACCGGCGGGGAGGTCAGCTTGACCTTGAGATCATCGCCCTGAATGCCGGCAATCTGGTTACGACTGGAACGAGGCTGAACATGAAGGGAGATAACAACCCCTTCGGCTGTCATCTGCAGAAACGGCAGATCAGGGGAGCTTGATCGATTCACTGATTTCATCTTCGGAAACAGAGCCGAGCAGCTGACTCTGCCGCTCCTTTTTCTCTTCCAGCAATACCTGGTCCATCTCCAGCAACTTCAAATGGCTACCGACAAGACTGCGCAGACCATTTTCAAAGGAGATCTTCTGGCGTCTGAGATCCTGCAGTTCATCAAGCAGCATCAACCGCTTGTCCTCCGCGCTGCGAATGATCCGTTCACCTTCGATATGCGCCTCAGCCATCATGATCTCAGCCTCTTTCCGCGCGTTCTCCTTCAGCTCTTCAGTGACCAGCTGAGCGGCAAGAAGGGTCTGCTGAAGAGCAGTTTCACGCTCACGCAGTTGCTCCAACGAGGAGTTTGCCCGAGCCAGCTTTTCCTTGAGTTCGTTATTGTGACTCAGCAGGCGCTCAAGCTCATCGGCAAGCAGTTCAAGAAACTGATCGACAGCTGCCGTATCATAACCAAACATCCGGGTCTTGAACTGCTGCTGCTGAATCTCTATCGGAGTGATGCGCATAGCTTAACAGCTCCCGTCAATAGGCAAGGCTACGCAGACCAGCCATGAGCAACTGTTGCAGCACAGAGATAATAACCAGCAGTGCGATTGGCGAGAGATCAAAGGCGCCGAGCTGAAGAAAAGGCAGGTAGCGCCTCAATCTGTACAGCACAGGGTCGGTGACATTATGCAGGAATCGAACAATCGGGTTATAAGGGTCTGGATTAACCCATGAGACAATAGCTCTTGCCACAACGATCCACATATAGATAGTCAGGACCAGATTGACAATATTAGCAATGGCATTGATCAGAACGTTCATAAACCAACCCTTCCACAATATTTCAAGAATCGACATTCGCTCAACGAATGCTCGTAAATTGCTGTTACTATAACGGAATCAGCATTAGAGTCAAACGATTCCGCCAAATAGCGGGCTAGCCCTTTGACTTGACATCCTAAAATCGGTACATTTCCCTGATCTGCATTTATAACACTTTTTTAGAGAGAGTTTAGCCATATGGTCCAGACAAACAATCTGAACGTCACCCAGGTCAGCCCGATCATTGCTCCATTCAACCTGAAACAGGTCTTTCCACTGTCTGAAGCAGGAGCAAGCTTTGTCAACAGCAGCCGCAATACGATCAAGGACATCCTTCACGGTCGGGACAAACGCCTGATGGCGGTTATCGGCCCCTGCTCTATTCATGACGCAGATGCGGCCCTGGAATATGCCCGTAGACTGTCCAGACTGGCTGAAGAGGTCAAAGAACAGATGTTCATCATCATGCGTGTCTACTTTGAAAAGCCACGCACGACGGTCGGCTGGAAAGGGCTGATCAACGACCCGGACCTTGACGGCAGCCACAGGATTTCGAAGGGACTCGGCATTGCCCGCCGCCTGTTCTGCGAGATCACCGAGCTCAAGCTGCCAATTGCCAGCGAAATGCTCGATCCGATCACTCCGCAGTACCTGTCAGACATTATCAGCTGGGGTGCGATCGGCGCCCGCACCACCGAATCACAGACCCACCGCGAGATGTCGAGCGGCCTCTCCTTTCCGGTCGGCTTCAAAAACGGTACGGACGGCAGCCTCCAGGTGGCCATCGACGCCATCTCGGCCGCTTCCCGCCCGCACAATTTCCTCGGCATCAATTACGAAGGGCGCTCATCGATTGTCCAGACCACCGGCAACCCGGATGTCCATATCGTTCTGCGCGGCGGCAATGACGGGCCAAACTACAGCCCGGAAGACATTCAGAAAACAGCCGAGCTGCTGGAGAAGAACAATGTCTCCCAGTCGATCATGGTCGACTGCAGTCACGCCAACTCCTACAAGGACCACAACCGCCAGAGTGAGGTGCTGGACAGCGTCGTTACCCAGCTGATTGAAAAACCCGGTTCGATCGCCGGCATTATGGTGGAAAGCAACCTCGAGGAAGGAAGCCAGAAGATTCCCGACGATCTGAGCCAACTGAAGTATGGCGTATCGGTCACCGACAAATGTATCGACTGGAAGACCACCGAAACGATCATCCGCAACGCCTGCCAGAAACTGGCTACCCGCTAAGGAGCTGACAGCAGACGAATATCGTCGTACCAGGCCTGAGCATGTTCGCCGGTGTTATCGGTATCGGTCATGATAGCGATAGCACCGGCCAGGGGCGGATCCTCCCCGAACAACCGCCGATAGTCCTCCACCAGATTGCGTTCCTCGAGAATCCACTCCCCGGCCCGTTGATTCCCTGACTCGACGGCCAGCATCATGGCTCTGGAAAAATAGCTATTCGGCAACGCCTCCCCTTTTGGCAAGCGATTGGCCCAGATATAATTGATCGTACGGGTCAGCGGCTTGATCCAGTGCGGGAAGATGACATAGATCCTGGCGGCGTAGTCATCCCCCTCCTTCGTCCTGGCATCGCCAGAGGCCAGCACCGCTTCGATCTTCCAACGCCACTGCAGGCGGGGATATTGGTTGGGATCAAACTCCAGCTGCTTGATCAGACCTGAGGCAGCTGCGGAGCTCGTCGCATGCAGAACCTTGGAAGAGCCATCGGAAACGAGCTCATATTGAGTCCGCCCGACAAAGGTCTGGACCTGCCAGAGACCCAAGTCTCCCTCGAAATCATCGACGAGCAGGGACTCCTGCGCAGCAAAAACCGAAGAGCAGAACAACACCGCAGCCATCAGCAGCGTCAGTCCCGTTCCAGACAAGCTCTTCATCCTAGTGAACCGGCTTGTCCTGGTCCTCTGCGCTTTCATTCTGAGTCAGCGGACCGAATTTCTTTTCATAGGCATCGACGTTCTGGGCCAGAACATGCAGCAGGCGCTTGGCGTGCTTGGGAGACATGATCAAGCGAGAGGTAACCCGGGCCTTGGGGGCCTGAGGCTGGACGAAAAGGCAGTCGACGACAAATTCACCTTCGTTGTGATTGACAATCGACAGGTTGACATACTGTCCGCAGGCAACCTGCTCATCAACCTGGATTTCGAGTTTGATATCCTTCTTTTCGTTTTTATCCATGGACAGCTCCTAGAGGTCATTCAACAGGCGATAGATCAGCTGCTCGAGTTCCCAGACGATTTCACCTGCCTTTTCCTGTTCCGCATTGATCAACTGCACCCTGGCCCGATCCAGCTGACCATGAGCCCGTAGCAGCACCGGTGACAGCTTGCTTTCCAGCTGGTACTGGGGAATCTCACCAACCATTTCAAGGAATTCGTTGAGTTCTTCCGCTGCCTGATCGACCAGCCGCAGGCACATTGACGATGCCTCCGGAACTAACGAGTAGAGCCGATCGGCGTCCTGTTCGATCTGATCGTGAATCTGTCTGTAACGTTCGCTGATTGTCATCCCTGATCCTACCTTTCGCTATAAGTATATCGCGGCGCATCCTACGCGAAACAACGACCAAAGATCAATCTCATAGAACATTTTTCCCCGATTAACATTGACTTCCTTTCTTACCGGAGCTAGATTTCCGCACACAGTATACCGCTAGGGGTGTCTTTGTTACTGAGAGTTCCAGAATCCGGAACAACCCTTAGAACCTGATCCGGGTGATACCGGCGGAGGGAAGCGGCCTTGAATAGATTCTTTTCATGCTTTATCTATTTACGGTAGCCGCATTCCCCCAAGAGTGCGGCTATTTTTATTTCAAGACGAAGACATGAAAATCTACCTTAACGAAAAACCGGCTGAAATCGACGCTGGAATGACCCTGGCAGAGCTTGTTGCCAGCATGAAACCTGATGCCGACGTACGGATCATCAACGGTCATCCTGTTGCCGCCCCAGATATCCTGCTGCAGCAGGATGACCGAGTGACCCTGATCAAACGAGGCGAGATTCCCTCCTTCGAAGACCTTGAATTTCTCCTGACCACACGCCACACACCACTGATCCATCAGCAACTGAAAACCAAGCATGTTGGTATCGCCGGCGTCGGCGGCCTGGGGTCCCAGGTTGCTATCGCCCTGGCACGCAGCGGTATCGGCAGCCTGACACTCGTCGATTTTGATGTTGTCGAGCCGTCCAATCTCAACCGCCAGCAATATTTTATCGATCAGATCGGGCTGCCCAAGGTTAGCGCGCTGGCAGAGAACCTCAGACGCATCAACCCTTACGTCAAGGTTACCGCGCACTGCGAAAAAGTCAGCGAAATGAATCTCTGTCAGCTGTTCGGCACTGTCGACCTCCTTGTCGAAGCTTTCGACGATGCCGGACAAAAAGCACAGCTCTGCCGAAGCTTCCTGCAGCATTTTCCCGACCGTTATCTGGTTGCAGCATCAGGAATGGCCGGCTACGGCACGGCCAACAGGATTGCGACCAAACGTATCAACCGGCGCTTTTATCTGTGCGGCGATGATACCAGCGCAGCCCGCCCCGGGCATGGTCTGATGGCCCCGCGAGTCGGCGTCGTCGCCCACCATCAGGCGAATGCCGCCCTGCGCCTGCTCCTCAACCTCGAACCGGAGACAGACAACGATGATCCTGACAATTAACGGACAAGCACGTGAAATCAACCAGGTCGGCACGCTGGCAGATCTGCTTGCGCAGCTGCAGCTCTCCCCCGAGCGGGTCGTCGTGGAACTCAACGGCGAGATCCTCTGCGCCGACCAACTCGGGGCAAACGCTTTATCGCCGGGCGACAAGATCGAACTGGTTCAGTTTGTCGGCGGCGGTTAACTTCTCGATATCAAGGAAAGGCAGTTATTATGGATAATCTAACTATCGCGGACAGAACATTCACGTCGCGCCTGATGGTCGGCACCGGCAAGTTCTCCTCCAATCGGGCCATGGTCGAAGCCATGGAGCATTCCGGTTGCGAGATCGTCACCGTAGCCCTGCGCCGGGTCGATATTGACAACCCCGCAGACTCTCTGCTTTCACACATCGATCGCGAGCGCTATCTGCTGCTGCCCAACACCAGCGGCGCCCGCAATGCCGAAGAGGCGGTCAGGCTGGCACGGCTGGCGCGTGCGGCTGGCTGCGAACCCTGGGTCAAGCTGGAAGTCACCCCGGACCCCTATTACCTGCTCCCCGATCCGGTCGAAACCCTCAAAGCTGCCGAAATCCTCGTCAAGGAGGGATTTATCGTGCTCCCCTACATGCCGGCCGACCCGGTGCTGGCCAGGCATCTTGAAGAAGCAGGAACCGCAACCCTCATGCCGCTCGGCGCGCCGATCGGCACAAACCGGGGTTTAAGGACCAAAGACCTGGTCAGCATCATCATCGAACAGGCCAACATTCCGGTCGTCGTCGATGCCGGACTAGGCGCCCCATCACATGCTGCAGAGGCCATGGAACTCGGCGCCGATGCGGTACTGGTCAACACTGCCCTGGCCGACACCCCATCACCGGCGGCCATGGCCAGAGCCTTCAGAAAAGGGGTCGAAGCGGGGCGTGAAGCCTATCTTGCCGGTCTTGGCCCGCAACGTGACAAAGCAGAAGCATCGAGCCCCCTGACCGGATTTTTAAGGAACTGATCATGGACTTCTACCATCAACTCACAAGCTTTCCTCAGGCGGAGCTGAGCAAGAGGATCAGGTCAGCAAGTCCGGACCAGATCGACAAGGCCCTGAACAGGGAGAAAATCACCCTGGATGATTTTACAAGCCTGCTCTGCCCTGCCATCAGCGATACCCAGCTCGAAACGCTGGCGGTCAAGGCCCACCGCCTGACCCGCCAGCGCTTTGGCAATACGATCCTGATGTACGCCCCCCTCTACCTGTCGAACGAATGCCACAACGGTTGCAAGTACTGCGGATTCAATGCCGACAACCACCTGATGCGCAGGACCTTGACGCTTGAACAGATCGACAGAGAAGCCCGCATTCTTCTTCGGCAGGGATTCAGACACATGCTGTTGCTGACCGGTGAAGCGCCCGAAGTTGCCGGTATCGACTATCTTGAAGCGGCCGTCAAAACGGTCAAACAGCACTGTGGTTCGGTGGCCATTGAAGTTTTCCCGATGAATGCCGACGGCTACCGCAGTATGGTCAGCGCAGGCGTTGACGCCCTGACCCTCTATCAGGAAACCTACGATCCGGAACTCTACCAAGAACTCCACCCCTACGGCCCCAAGAACGACTATCATTTCCGGCTCTCTGCCCCGGAAGCAGCCGGCGAAGCGGGCTTGAGAAAAATCGGCCTCGGCTCTCTGCTCGGACTTGGTGATTGCCTGACCGACGTCTTCTATACCGGCCTGCATGCGCGCTATCTTGCCCGCAAATACTGGCGCACACAGGTCAGTATTTCTTTCCCGCGGCTGCGCCCGGCTGAAGGCGGATTCCAGCCGAGAAGCATCGTCAGCGACCGCCAGCTGACCCAGTTTATCTGTGCCCTGCGCCTGCTCCTGCCCGATGCCGGCCTGGTCCTGTCAACCCGCGAAAGCACGCAGCTACGCAACAACCTGCTGTCGCTGGGCATCACCCAGATGAGCGCCGGATCTTCGACCGCCCCTGGTGGCTACAGTGAAGAAGCGACAGATGCGGAACAGTTTGCTATCAACGATGAACGCACAGCCGCCGAACTCGCAAGCTTTCTTGCCGCACAAGGCTACGATCCGGTCTGGAAGGATTGGGACAGCGCCTTTCTTGACAATAGGGCCCAGGCATGAATTCATTACCGGCGATCTACCTGATCACTGACCGACATAACCATGCACCTGGCATGACCTTTCTGGAAACCGTTGAACTATTGCTCTGCAGCGGCCTGAGGCTCGTTCAGCTGCGCGAGAAAGATTTGAGCGCGGCTGATCTCTACCCTCTGGCAGTGCGCTTCAGAGAGCTGACCCACAAATATTCAGCCAGACTGATCATCAATGACCGGATCGACATCGCCCTGGCCGTCGCTGCGGACGGGGTACAGCTTGGTGGCCATTCTCTCCCGGTTCAGGCCGCCAGAAATGTGTGTAAAGAAATGCTTATCGGCGTGTCAACGCATAGCCCGGGCGAGGTCAGCGCAGCCGCCGCTCAGGGCGCGGACTTCGTTACTTACGGACCCATCTTCGCCACTGAATCTAAAGCCAAACTGGGGAACCCCGTCGGCCCGTCAAGCCTGCATCAGATAAGTACAGAAATTCCCGTCTACCCCCTTGGCGGCATCAGGCTCAGCAATATAGATCAGATTTGCGCGAACGGATATTCGAGAATGGCCGCAATATCTGCCCTGCTCAAAGCAGAGAATCCCAAGCTGCTACTCGACAGCCTGCATCAGAAATTGCACAAATAACAAAGGGAAGCTCCCTGCAGAGCTTCCCTCTATTCTTTATAATGGCGGGGCTGACGGGACTTGAACCCGCGACCTCCGGCGTGACAGGCCGGCGTTGTAACCGACTCTACTACAGCCCCAATTTTGGTGGGCGAAGAGGGGCTCGAACCCCCGACATCCTGCTTGTAAGGCAGGCGCTCTCCCAGCTGAGCTATTCGCCCTGAGAAAATGGCGGGGCTGACGGGACTTGAACCCGCGACCTCCGGCGTGACAGGCCGGCGTTGTAACCGACTCTACTACAGCCCCGCAAAGAAAGAGGAAGTAGACCTTTTGGCCCTGAAATCAGGCCAGTGACCTACTTCCTAATTCGGTCTAGCTATGTCATTCTTTGTAACGATTAGTTTACTGCGTCCTTCAAAGCCTTGCCAGCCTTGAATTTTGGAACTTTGGCGGCAGCGATGGTGATTTGCTCACCAGTCTGAGGATTTTTACCGGTACGTGCAGCGCGCTCACCGACACTGAAGGTACCAAAGCCAACGAGAGCCACTTTATCACCGGCCTTCAAAGCTTCAGTTACAGCTTCGGTAAATGCCTTGAGTGCACCCTCTGCATCAGTTTTGCTCAGCCCCGCTTTTTCTGCCATTGCATTGACAAGATCTGCTTTAGTCACAGCATACCTCCCGTTAAAGTTATTGTTAATTCATTCACAAGAAAACGCGATAAGATATATCAGCTTTGCAAAAAAACTGTCAAGCGCTTTTTCCCATATTTACTGCTTTTCAGAGGAATCTAGCAGACTTTCTCGGTCTCCATTTGTCCCCTGCGCAGAGGGAAGCAACGCCAATTCAAGAACTTGATCCATATGACTGACAAGCTCAACCTGAACCGACTTTAATATCACGGCAGCAATATCCGCCAGGTTCTTTTCATTCTCACTCGGAATCAGGACCTTGACAATTCCGCCGCGCCGCGCCGCAAGCAATTTCTCCTTGAGACCACCGATCGGCAGCACTCGTCCACGCAATGTGACTTCTCCGGTCATAGCAACATCCTGGCGGACCGGGCGGCCAGTCAAAGCGGAAGCCAGTGCGGTCGCCATGGTAATACCAGCTGACGGCCCGTCCTTGGGAACAGCACCTTCCGGTACGTGGATATGAATATCAAGCTTGGAGTAAAAATCCCGCTCAAGCCTGAGCTCCTGCCAACGCGAACGGATATAGCTGAGTGCCGCCTGAGCCGACTCCTGCATCACCTCACCAAGCTTGCCGGTGACAGTCAACTTGCCACGTCCCGGCAGGGTCGTGACCTCAACAAGCAACAATTCACCACCGGTCTCGGTCCAGGCCAGACCTGTCGTTACGCCGACCTGGTCTTCCTGTTCACGCATGCCGTGCTGATATTGAGGAACCCCCAGCAGTTTCTGAACCTGAGCTTCACCAACCTTGAACGGCTTGTCCTTCCCCTCCAGGAGCGCCCGTTTGGCCAGCTTACGCATCAGGGAAGCGATATTCCGATCCAGACTCCGCACCCCCGACTCACGCGTATAGCGCCGGATGACTTCCAGCAGGGCCGGGTCGGAAACCTTGACCTGAGCCTCACTCAAACCATGGGCCTCAGTCTGCTTTTTCAACAGATAGCGGCGTGCGATATGGAGTTTTTCCTCTTCCGAATAGCCCTCGATGCGGATCACCTCAAGACGGTCATGCAGCGGCCTGGGAATCGCGTGAAGATTGTTGGCCGTCGCGACAAAAAGGGCCTCCGACAGGTCATACTCGACATCGAGAAAATGATCGACAAAGCTACTGTTCTGCTCCGGATCCAGAACCTCGAGCAGTGCCGAGGAGGGATCCCCCCTGAAGTCGGTACTCATCTTGTCGATCTCGTCGAGCATGAAAACAGGGTTCCTGACTCCGGCCTTCTTCATACCCTGAATAATCTTGCCCGGCATAGCGCCGATATAGGTCCGCCTGTGACCACGGATTTCGGCCTCATCACGCACCCCGCCCAATGAAATCCGCACAAACTGGCGCTGCAAGGCCTTGGCAATAGATCTCCCCAGCGATGTCTTGCCAACCCCAGGAGGACCGACCAGACACAGAATAGGCCCCTTGATCTTTTTTACCAAAGCCTGAACGGCGAGGTATTCAAGGACGCGTTCCTTGACCTGCTCCAAACCGTAGTGATCCGTATCGAGAATTTTCTCGGCGGTCACCAGATCATAACGATCCCTGGTTCCCTTGCTCCAGGGCAGCGACAACAGCCATTCAATGTAGTTTCTGACCACCGTTGCCTCGGCGGACATCGGCGACATCAGCTTGAGCTTACGCAGTTCTCCACGCGTTTTTTCCGCGGCTTCCTTGGACATCTTCTTCTTTTCAATCTGCTCCTCGAAATGAAGAATTTCCTGCTTGAACTCGTCCTGTTCTCCCAGCTCCTTCTGAATCGCGCGCATCTGCTCATTCAGATAGTATTCCTTCTGGCTGCGCTCCATCTGGCTCTTGACGCGACTGCGGATACGCCCCTCGATCTGCAGGATCTCGATCTCCTGTTCCAGCAGCGCCAGTATGTGCTCGAGGCGCTGACCAGGATCAAGAATTTCCAGAATCTCCTGACGATCGATCAACGGAACCTGGAGATGACCGGCGACGGTATCGGCAAGTCGCGAAGGGTCATCAATGCCGGCAATACTGTTGCTGACCTCGGCTGGAATCTTCTTGCTCAGCCCGACATAGGTTTCAAAAGTCGTCAGTATGGCCCGCATGACAGCTTCCAGCTCAGACAAATCGGCTACCGATTCATCAAGCGGTGTGATGCGAGCCTCAAGAAGCTCCTCTGAAGAGACGAGTCCGTCAAGACGGCCGCGCCAGAGCCCTTCGATCAGAACCTTCACGGTACCATCAGGAAGCTTTAACAGCTGAACGATTTTACCAACAGTTCCGACCGGATATAGGTCTTCCTGGGCCGGTGATTCGGTTTTTGAATCCTTCTGACAAACCAAAAAAATCAATTTTTCTCCATCTGAAGCCTTATTCAAAGCACCAATGGAGTGCGCGCGGCCGACAAATAACGGCGCAGCCATATGAGGGAAAATGACAATATCGCGGAGTGGCAACATTGGCAAAAGTTGTTCATTTACAGGATGTTCAATTGTAATCTCTGACATAACCTTGCCATAAAGTGAAAAAGGAGCGCACTGCCGTCATCAGCAGTAAGCGCTCCCTGTTTTCTAAACAGATATTTTACGTCATGCACTTTCGGCGACATCGTAAAGGATAATCGGTTTGACCCCTTTAGTAATCACCTCTTCACTGATAACAACTTCCTTGACCCGATCCTGAGACGGAATGTCATACATGAGATCAAGCATGGCATTCTCCATGATCGAACGCAAACCACGCGCCCCGGTCTTACGCTCCAAAGCCTGACGGGCAATCGCAACCAGCGCACCATCGGTAAACTTCAGATGCACCTTCTCCATATCGAA
The DNA here is from genome assembly GCA_963676795.2 of Geopsychrobacteraceae bacterium. Classification (GTDB taxonomy): domain Bacteria; phylum Desulfobacterota; class Desulfuromonadia; order Desulfuromonadales; family Geopsychrobacteraceae. The sequence goes on from CAXXTB010000002.1 coordinate 1,941,133, forward strand.
GAGCCGCTGATACTGTTTGATCAGGGCATTCTTCGGTTCGCGAAGAATCTGAATCAACGCTTCCTCGTCCAGCTCGGTGAGCGTGGCGATAACCGGCACACGCCCGACGAATTCAGGAATCAGGCCGAACTTCAACAGGTCGGTCGGCTGAATCTGGGAGAAGAGTTCCCCGAGAGGCACGTCCTTGACTGAACGGACCTCCGCACCAAAGCCCATACGCTTGGAACTGGTCCGCTTATTGATGATCTTTTCCAGACCGGAAAAAGCGCCACCACAGATGAACAGGATATTGGTGGTATCAACCTTGAGAAATTCCTGCTGCGGATGCTTGCGGCCTCCCTTGGGAGGAACACTCGCGGTCGTGCCTTCGATAATCTTCAGCAGCGCCTGCTGGACCCCTTCACCGGATACATCCCGGGTGATTGACGGCGACTCAGACTTACGGGCGATCTTATCGACCTCGTCGATATAGATGATCCCCTTCTGCGCTTTTTCAAGGTCGTAATCTGCAGCCTGCAGCAGATTGAGGATGATGTTCTCAACATCCTCACCGACGTAACCGGCCTCGGTCAGATTGGTTGCATCAGCAATTGTAAAAGGAACATCGAGAACCTTGGCCAGAGTCTGAGCAAGCAGGGTTTTACCGCTACCGGTGGGACCTAGAAGCAGAATATTACTTTTCTGAATCTCGATATCGTCGTGTTTTTCAGCAAACTCGACACGTTTGTAATGGTTATAGACAGCGACCGAAAGGATCTTCTTCGCACGTTCCTGGCCGACGACATATTCATCAAGGATGTCCTTGATCTCTACCGGTTTGGGTAACTGCTTCGATTCACCGGTAGCAGACTGATCAAGCCTGGCCTCTTCATCTATAATGTCATTGCACAGCTCAATGCACTCATCACAGATATAGACAGTTGGCCCGGCTATCAGCTTTTTGACTTCATCCTGCGACTTGCCGCAGAACGAGCAGGTCAATTGGCTGTTTTCATCTTTTTGACTCACGTATGACACCCCCGTCAAAACGAAATTATGAAGGTTTTTTCTCTACTATCGAGTCGATAATACCATAATTGCGTGCCGTTTCGCTATCCATGAAAAAATCACGCTCTGTATCGGCAGCGATTTTCTCGATGGCCTGGCCGGTATGATGGGCCAGGATACCGTTTAAGTGTTCACGCAGACGCAGGATTTCCTGAGCGTGAATATTGATATCGGTCGCCTGTCCCTTGAAGCCGCCCAGAGGCTGATGGATCATGATTCTGGCGTTTGGCAGCGCAAAACGCTTGCCCGGCTCGCCAGCCGTCAGCAGCACAGCGCCCATGCTCGCAGCCTGACCTACACAGATTGTAGAAACCGGCGCCCTGAGGTACTGCATAGTGTCGTAGATCGCCATCCCGGCAGTCACGACACCCCCGGGAGAATTGATGTACAGGTGGATGTCGCGTTCCGGGTCTTCCGACTCCAGAAAGAGCATCTGCGCAACAATCAGATTGGCCATATGGTCTTCAATTTCACCACTCAAAAAAATGATACGGTCTTTGAGCAAGCGAGAGTAGATATCATAAGAGCGCTCTCCCCTCCCCGTATCTTCTACAACATATGGTACCAGGCTCATATCAAGACTCCTTTTCGTCGGTTTCTCCAGCTTCGTCTTCGTCTACCTGAGGTTCCACTTCGGTAATAACAGCTTGCGCAGTCAGGAAATCGACAGCCTTGTCATGCTCGATCTGTGCCTTCAGGCTATCAAGCGCCTGTTCTGTCTCGAAATATTTCTTGATCTGCTCAACAGGGGTCTTGCTCTGCTCGGAAAATTCAGCAATCTTTGCTTCGACATCGCTGTCTTCCGCAACGATTTCTTCCTGCTTGGCAACAGCCTGGAGCAAAAGATCTCCCTTTACCTGTTGCTCAGCCATATCATAATAGCTCTTATTGAAAGTTTCGTCATTCATGCCGAGCATTTCAAGGGTCATCCCCTGTGCCTTCAGGCGCTGAGCGAAATTGTCTTTCATATAACGTAACTGATTTTCAACCATTCCACCAGGAACCTCGATCGGATTCTTTTCGATCAGAGCCAGCATCAGTTTCTCCTGAAGTTGGGATTCAATCCGCTGCTCTTCCTGCTTTCTGGCGTTTTCAGCGATCTTGCTCTTAAGCTCGGCCAGATCTTCGGCATCGAACTGCTTGGCGAAATCATCGTCAATCTTCGGCGCAACCTTTTCCTTGATCTCCTTGAGCAGAACCTTGAAGACAGCCGGCTTACCAGCCAGATTCTTGGCACCGTAATTCTCAGGAAAGGTCACCTCGACATCCTTTTCCTGCTCACGCTTCATGCCGACGATCTCATCTTCGAAACCAGGGATAAAGCTGTTGGAGCCCAGCTCAAGCTGATAATCCTTGGCCGCACCACCTTCGAACAGCTCGCCATCGACGGAGCCTTCGAAATCGATGATGACAGTGTCCTCTTCACGGGCCTTTTTACGGCTGGTAACTTCAAGCTGGACTCGTGCAGCAGCCATCTGTTCGAGCTGCTTCTCGACAACAGCATCCTCATCGAAGGACAGCTTTTCCTTCTCTACGGCCAGCCCCTTGTAATCCTTGACCTCAACAACCGGACGAACTTCAACTTCAGCCTCGTAGGTGAAAGACTTGTCCTTCTCGACTACGGCAGCTTCGGTAACCTGTGGCTGAGAAACCGGTTCGATCTTCTGATCGATCATCGCCTTGTAAAGAGTATTATTGATCAGAGTGCCGGCAGCATCATACTGCGCCTTAGGGCCGTAATGCTGTTCCAGAACCTTTTGAGGCACCTTGCCCTTACGGAAGCCCTTAATATTGACAGACTTGGCAATCTGTTTGAAAGCTTTTGCCAACTCTGCATTGACAACATCCTCGGAGACTTCAATGACAAGTCTTTTCTTGATTGAGCTTAATTCTTCAACTCTGACATTCATGACGATTCCTTCCTGAGCGGTCCTATTCAACAGTAGAAGCTTTGATTTGAAGCAGGAGACAACAGCGAACTGCAGACTTGGACCAGGCTACTGGTGCGAGAGGGGGGACTCGAACCCCCACGCCGAAGGACACTGGTTCCTAAGACCAGCGCGTCTACCAATTCCGCCACTCTCGCAATGTTATAAGATATTTGACTATCGATACAAGCCTATATAAGCAACAATGCTCACCTTCCAAACCCACCCTGTCGGGCTTCCTGAGCGTGAAAAGTGAGCATGTCATTGTAAATGGGGTGAGTGAAGGGGCTTGAACCCTCGACAACTGGAGCCACAATCCAGTGCTCTACCAACTGAGCTACACCCACCAGAAAAGTCCGCACAAGGTACGGAAGAGCCGATTCTTTGTCAACCAAAAAATGGCGCGCCAGGAAGGATTCGAACCCTCGGCCTACGGATTAGAAGTCCGTTGCTCTATCCAACTGAGCTACTGGCGCTTACACCCCGCATTTCCTTGGATCAGCGGTCCTGCTCGACGGCAAGGTGCGTTTTTCTAGCATGCAGTAAAAAGTTTTGCAATAAAAATTTCATCGTTAAATCAGGTTCTCAAACGCAGCAAAAAAACTGTCGTTATTCCTAGAGATTATCCATATTCGGGTCTTCGGCAAAGGGATCAAAAGGCAATGGCTGACTCTCTGCGGCGGAATCAATCACAGCTTCAGGGAGAGGATCATCGGCAAAAGGATCGACCACCCCGCCCTGCCCTGTTCCGGCAATACTCAGAGTTCGCTGTAAAAGATCAAACTCGATACCAAAGCCCGGATCACCCTGAAAGGGATCCGTTCTCAGACCTCCAGCCGTGGAGACATCGATATCTGGATCATCAGCAAAGACATCCCTGCGTCTAGCTGCCGGAGAGTCAGCACGCAGCTTGATGATATCAGCCAGAGAATGCGCTCCGTGCGCGTGGTCGACCAGATCGAAGGTGTAAACAAGATCGCCAATCAAAGACCGGGGAATCGGCAATGACTCGCGGTAAAGCACAGAGAGCTGCTGGAGCCAGTCACAGGCCAGTTCAATGACTTCAATTTCAAGTTTTTCAGGCATGGTCCCGTCATGCTGATGGCGGACAAGCAGCTCATCAAGCTTCCGGCCCACCTGACGAAAAGCATCATCCTCCGCATCCACAGAAAGCTCAACGATGCGACCAGCGGCAATCATAGCCTCATGCAAACCTGAGTCATCCCTACGCAGCGCCACCCCTGCCTTCACGGTCTCGGCCAGCGCCCTTAACTGGCTGGCAAAAGAACCACGTCCTACTTCCGAGTCCATTCGATTCTCCTTAAGCGGATACATTTCATTTCCATTACAGAAAGATAGCATAAAACACATGAAACAGGACTTATTTCAAGACAAATTCAAAAGGAACGAGAACATGCCCCTCGACTGCCACACCATTTACCCTGGCCGGGGTAAAGGTCCATGATCTGATCGCTTTTTGAGCGGCGCGGTCAAAAACCCGATATCCGCTCGAAGCATGTAGCGTCAGATCACGAACCTTACCATCTGCACCAACCAGCACGTCAAAACTGACGGTCCCGCTCCAGCCCCGTTCCAGAGCTCGCTTGGGATAAGCGGGCCTGGGGCAGAAACCATAACGCGGAGCGGCCTCGACAGAGACCGGGTCAGGCCCCGTTTTCGACCGACCGGACCCAGCCTTGAGCCCGGCAACCTCCGGGGGATCCACATCCTCGATTGCGGACGCGGAACTGTTCTCTGCCGCCACGGCCTGAGCAGAAAGCTCGCTGCCTGTCTTTTCAGCACAATATTTTTTCGTCTTGGCTGCCGGTGAGTCGACAGATCCCACATCCACGCCCGTTTCGGGAACCGAGGATGGGTTGCTCTCCGCCACAGGAGCAGGAACTGGCAACGAGGGGCCAACCTGCTGACCAGCAGACTCAGCAGCGCTCACCTTCTCGCTGACAGAAGAGTTCTCTGGCTCAACGGGCGGCAGATAGTCCTGACCATCCCCGACGAACAGACGGACAGTCGAACGCTGTTCGCCAGTGCCGCCTTCTGCACTGGTCATTCGGTCAGGATAGAAGAAGAGACCATGAACGAGTAAGGAGACAAGTAGGCAGCCCGGCAATAAATAAATATTCATCGGCAACTGTTTCATCTGGTTTAAAATTGCGTCGGATCATAAAACTCGATTGTCGACTCCAGTTCAACCAGACCATACTTATTACTGATCTGAATACCATAGGTTCCCGGCAACTGTGGTGAAGGCAGCTGCACCGACAGGCTTTTGGTCGACAGGATCTCTGCCCTTTTGGGGACGACAGCTTCCGGGACAATCATCAACCCTCCGGCATAACGCGTCAGATAAACAACCCCGGAGGTGACCAGAATCTTCTTCGCCAGGCCAGAGACCTTCAAATGCCCGAGGAGATGGGGGGATCTGGGTGACTCGAGATCCAGGACACTCAGGCCGGCGTTATGATTGACGACATAGAGCCTGCCACCGTAGACATAGACCCCCTTGCTGACACCCGGCAAAGGAATAGCCGACAGGATCTTCATAATCCTCGGATTAGCCACATCAACGACCAAAAGACCTGAACGCCCAGTTGCAATATAGGCAACACCATCGTGGACAGCCAGCGCGATTGATACGTCAAACCGGTTCATCGGATAGGGGACCTGCAGCCGGCCTATTTCAATCAGCCTGTCTTCATGCAGCTGCAAAACAACGACACCCCGCTTCTGGCTGGCAACGAAAAGATATTCGCCATCAACGGCCATATCCATCACATCGAGGTCGCCGACCCTGTCGACAACCCGGGGAGTGTTGATATTGTCAACATCAAGCAGGGATACCCCTGCAACACCTTCCGAAACAACCAGGTACGAACCGAGAAAATCGAGCTTCTGAGCGGAGAAATCGTACAACTGACTGACCGAAAGCGGTGAATCGACGTTTGAGACATCGAGAACCTCGATCCCCTCATAAGGCTGGGCAACAAACAGCAGGTTATCGCGCAGCGCCAGTGAACGGCTGTCAGCAGAACTAATCTGCGCAAATACGCTCTCCGAGTCCTGTCTGGCCAGATTGCCGACCAGAACCCCACCGATAGAATCAGCAACAATCAGCCGCTCTTTATAGTTCACGAGATCCGTCACCAGACCGCGGGTCAGCAGCGACCGAACCTTGCGTTTGATATCGACCTTTTCCGTCGCGATAACGGCAAGACCACTGTCCAGACCAGTCAGGTAGAGCTGAGCTGGCCCTTCGGCGACACTGTGCACATCATTAAAGAGCAGGGTTCCCTCAACACGCATCTTCCGGGGATCGACAATGGTAATCCCCGAGAAAGAATCGACAACATAGATCTTATCGTTGCCATTGAACAGCTTCTGGGCAACCCCGACCAGAGAAAGGGCAGTCGACATATGGGGGATCCCGTCAGCATCGATATCATAAATACTCAAACCGTCGGACGTTGCAACAAACAATCTGCCATCTTTGATGGATGCGTCAAAAATTCTTTCGCTCAGCCTGATTTCAGCCAAGCGTCGCGGATCCGAAGGAACATCCAGGGAGTAAATGCCGATTTCATTCTTACGGGGAGAAACGGCGATCAGATACTTTCCGAAGACACTCAGATCGCTGACAAAAAGCTGAGAGTCAATGGTTCTGGCCAGCTCAACATTCTTCGGGCTATTGACCGCATAAACCTCAATCCCGTCTTCACCGGCAGCGGCATAAAGATGCCCTTCAGCATAGACCGTTGAGGAAATCGAAGCCTTTGTCGGCACCTCAACCTCATTGACGAGCAGGCCGTTCTCGCGGATGAGCATGATCGCAATCCCCAGTCGCCCTTGGGAAACATAGAGCCTGCCGTTTGCCTGATATATATTCTCGACGGTGCGTCCCGGAAGATAGGTCTTCAGAAACTGCGGGGAATCGGGGTATTCGATGTCGACAACCTTCAGGCCACTGTGATCGCCGCCAAGGTAGAGCGTATCCCCGGCAACCAGACTTTCAGGCAGGGCCTCCTCAAAAGGCAATGACGCGATGATTGCCTTATCGTTTGTCAGCTTGCTGATCAGGCTGACGGTCGTATCCCCGGAAAAGCCTTCACCACTGAAATTCAGGTACATATGCTGCCCAAGCGGCAACATCATGTCCGGAACTTCATCAACACGAAGGTCGCTTTCTACAAAAAAATTACGGATAATCCAGTGCCCCGCCCAACCGATGGACCACAGTGCAACACACAGGAGTCCGAGAAACAGGGCCAGGATAAAATATCTGCGCAGCGGCTTCATAGAGGTCTCGTCACCTGTCCAGGAACTGTCAGCTGATGTCGTTCAGCAACAACACCGACAATATAGTCGGCAAGATCCGCGGGTACCGGGCGGATGAAGCAGCTGTCAAACAGGGCCATCTCATCAGCACTCAGCGTCTGGTCGGCGATGCCGATCAGACGGATCGATGTGCCGGATAAAAACTCCAGAGCCGGCAGATCCCCCGAAACACGGCCAGAGACATCGACGACGACGCAGAACGTCTGCCCCTTATCCAGAAAAGTCCTGGCCTCGCCAATACTGTCGACGACAAATACCTGCTCCGGAAACTGTGATTCCAGCGTCAGGCGCAGCAGCTCGCTCTTGGCGACATTCGAGCTGACAATAAGAATCTGACCTGCCCGGTCTATCTCATCGGCATCAGCCTGACCGGACTCGCATGGCGTAGCTTTCAGCGCGGAGGTTTCAGGACCAGACTGGGTCAAGGTCGTCATCAGACGTCTCCAGGTCACAGGCAGGTCAAGACGGGAGTCAACGCATGGAAGAGGATCAAGATATTCGGCCATGGCGATAATTCTATACGCGGCATACTCCGGCCGGGACGCCAGGGCTTCGTAAAGCAGCGTGCCATCAGAAAAACTCAGTTCGTGCGCAACAATAACCATGCCGAATGGCCGCCCCTCTCGCTGAGCCGTCGAGAGCAGAGCAAGAACCTCGGCCGCAGACGAGGTTCGGACCAGCTGGAATCCCAAGGCACGCAAACGCCCCAGCAACTGCTCGACGTTGACATGAGACAACTGCCCGGCACAGATCAACGCTGGCTTGTCAAGCAAGTCCGCCGGCAGGATGAAGGGAACCTGTTCAACGACCGGCAGACGCAGCCGGACCCTGAAGCAACTGCCAGAACCTGGGGTAGTCTCGACCGAGATCTGGCCATTCATCAGCTCAACCAACTGATTGACGATCGCAAGACCCAAGCCGGCACCGCTCTTCTCCCGCGTATTACTGCCATCGATCTGATAGAAAACATCAAAAATCCGCTCTGCATAGGCCTCGTCCATTCCCGGACCAGTATCGACAACCTCGAGAGTAAACTCCCCCAGCCCGGCAATGATTCGACCAAGCCGCAAACTGACCCTGACGGAACCATGCTCGGTAAATTTGATGGCGTTACCAACCAGGTTCATGACAACCTGCCGCACCCGCTGGTCATCGGCACGAACCTTCCAGGCCGAGTAAAGCGGTATATCCGCATGGAGAGACAGTCCTTTTCCGGCAGCACGCGGAGCCAGCAGACTGACAACATCCTCAATAATCTGAAACAGTTCGACATCAGCGGTTTCGAGCGACAACTGACCCGCCTCGATCCTGGAAAAATCGAGGATATCCTTGATCAGGTGCAACAGTTCTTCCCCCGACCTCTGAACGGTAGAGACCAGCATCTTCTGGCGTTCGTCGAGAGCCGTTCTGGCCAGCAGTTCGTTCATGCCAAGCACACCGATCATCGGCGTTCTCAGCTCGTGCGTCATGCGCGACAGAAACGCCGACTTCGCCTCATTGGCAGCATCCGCCTGTTTTCTGGCAATCTCAAGTTCGGCAATGGCCGAACGAAGATCCTGAGTCCGTTCGGCAACAATATGTTCTAGTTCTTCCTGATGGCGGGACAGACTGAGCTGATGAAGTTCGATCTGTTCGAGCATCGCGTTGAAACCATTGACCAGAGTGCCAATCTCATCCCGGCTGTGACTGATGGCCCGGATTGAATAGAGCCGCTTGCCGGAAACTTCCTTCATCAGACCGGCAAGCTCAAGCAACGGAGCGGAAATCGGCTTCTGCATCTGCTCCGCCAGTAACCATGAAAAGGCAATAAGCAGCACCAGAGCAAGAAAACCGCCGATCGCGATACCGGTAATTCCGCGATAAAGAGCGTGCAGATCACTGAGGATATAGAGAGTACCGACGTGTCGGTTATCATGCATGACAGGCATAAAGATGCTGTAGTGGGTCCAGCCACTGATCAGGTGTTCCATGGCGCTCTGCGTCAACTCTTCGCGCCGGGTGATGCGAAAATCGTTTTCCAGTGCCGCAATGACAAAGCGCGCATCATCCAGCTTGAGATATTCAGCGATCGGCTCCCCCTGGCGGTTGAAAAGATAGGCCGCATGTATATTATTCTGCTGACTGAGTGAACGGAGCATCCGTTCGGCCTCATCCTGCCTGTCAAGTAACAGGGGGTAACGGGTTGTTGCAACGAGGGAATTAGAGAGAATCCGCATCTCGTGAACCAGGCTGGCACGCGAGGTGTAGATTTCCGAAATCAGAACGACGCTGCTGATAATCACCAGTACGATGGTACAGGTGACCATGACAACAAAGGAAAGCTTGGTTTTGATCGATAGGTTATTGAAAAACTTGCGCCAGGTCATAAACGTTACATATCTGATTTTATGGCGACAAATCAACTGATATCGACCATCCCCTCAGGACCTGCCGACGAAATATCATTGGGAAAAGTTGCATTTGCCGTCTTTTTTACATTACAGTAGTCCACTTTGCTGTCGTGATCAGTATCGGAGTATAGAACTATGAACAAAGTCACCCTTCCCGCAAACAGACAGGTCGGCCATTTACGCGTCATTCGCCAGCCCCGCGAACTGTCAATGGCCGAGTACCGCCAACTGACAACGGATGACCAGCTGGAAATTGTCCGTCACGCGACCGGCAAGCAGAAGCTGGACCTGATTATCGAATCGAGCAATCCGAAAAGGATCGTGACTAGACTGCATCCGCAGGAGCTGTTCCTGACCGTTGTCGAACTGGGTGCCGAAAGTGCTGAAGAACTGATCAATCTGGCCAATACCAACCAGATAACCACCATGCTCGATCTCGATTGCTGGGACGAAGACTGCCTGAGCCCGATCATTTCTCTGCGCTGGCTGGAATTGATTCTCGATTGCGGCGAAGAGAAAGCCTGTCTGCTTGCCGAACAGTTCGAACCGGAGCTGCTGGCACTCTTTCTGAAAAAACATCTTGAGGTCATTCGTGGCATCGAAGTCTACGACGACGACGACAGTGAAAACGCCCGGCGCCTCGAATCCCTCTACGATATCCACTATCACTCAGAAGATGCGGCCAAGATCATTGGCCGTCTCCTGAGAATCTGGCAGGAGCAGGCCCAGGAAAGCTACCTGCTGATTATGGAGATGATCAGAAGCGAAAGCTTAAGCACCTTGGAAGAAGAAGCATATGGTGCGCGAAACAACCGGCTGCTGGATCTCGGCATCGCACCAAAACATGAAGCGAAGAATCTCTACGCCAAGGTCAGCATCGAGAACCTGCCGCTTGGCAGCAAAAAGAATTTCAAGCTCGAAGCTGAAGGGTTGCAGGCCCCAAACGCTCTTCTCGCCCTGGCTGAACCCGGCAACCTGTTGGCAGAAGTCTTCGCCCAGGGGGTCGATCACGAGACGGCCTGCGAACTGATGATGCTGCTCAATCGCAAAATGAGTGCAGACAATATCGACCTGTCCTCTGCTGCGTCGGTCAGAGAATCTCTGCAGGAGGTTTTCGACCTGATCAACCTCGGCCTGGAGTATCTGTCCCAGAATGATCCGGCGCGCGCAACCAAGCTGTTCGCCGAAAGCTACCATTTGCATCTCTTTCAGGTGGGCTATAACCTCCTCAAAAAGCAGCTGGATCGCGGCATGAAGCTGGCAGAAAGTTCGCTCTATCCATACTTCGACTACCCCGAACTGCTGTTTCTCGACTCGCTCATTCAGCGCCCTGCAAGCCTCTACCAGGCAGCAACGGATAACCAAGACAGCTACCTGCAGACAATCCGCTCCATTCCTGTTCTGCAGGTCGTCGAAAAACGCCTCGATCAGCTTGAAGCCCTGCAGCAGCTGTTTACCGAAAAGCTCCGGTTCCCCCTGACGGACAACAACAGAGAAGAAGAGCGGCCTTCGCTCTCCAGCCTGCTGATGACCGCCGTCGCAAATGCCGCCCTCGGACGCGCGTTTGCGCCAGCACCGCTGAGCCGTGCAGACCTTGTCCAACTGAAACAGGGGTATGACAACGATATCAGGGCACTGGAGAAATTGGCCAGCCAACTGCGCTCAGCGCTCGACGGTAGCACGGCGGATCTCGAATTTTTTATCAATTTTTCGCTGGAAAACTGGGACGATTTCTTCACTGAGCTCGACGAAAACGCCGAAATCCCGCCTTTTGAAGGCTTTCTTCTAAGCCAATAATTCTGTTCCCGGTCATGTTCTTTCTATGAGTGGTTGTGCTATAGTTCTGCTTTAATGAGAAAGTAGGCAATACAAGAAACAACATCTCAGGAGGACAGACATGCTCAAAAAAACCCTATTAGCCTTGCTCTCGGCGGGACTACTGACAGGCTCAGCCTCGGCTGCTATCCAGCCCGGAGCATTTACCCTGTCTCCGATGTATGGCGGTCAGGTCTTTGAGGGAAATCAGTCCCTCGACGACGCCAAGCTCTGGAGCATCGGAGTCGGTTACAACTACAGCGAACATTTCGCGGTCGAAGCCCTCTACGGAAGCAGCGATGGAGATGCCGAGGCGGAAGATGCGACAACCAGCGATACCGAGCTGCAGCACTATCGCGTTGACGCCCTCTATCACTTCATGCCGTCATCCAGCTTCGTCCCCTACCTGGCTGCCGGTGCCGGAATGACCAGCTACGACCGGGCAGCAGGCAATGCCGATGATAACTTTGTCGTCAACTACGGCGCTGGTATCAAATGGTTCCTCCTCGACGACCTGCTCGCCCTGCGCGCTGATGTTCGCCATCTGATCGACACCGACGAGAATGCCAACAACCTGGTTTATTCTGCCGGCCTGCTGTTTCAGTTCGGCAAAAAAACCGCCAAGCCTGAGCCCATTATCGAAGAACCGGCACCGACCGAAGAGCCTGCGCCTGTTGTCACTGCGGCTCCGCTCGACAGTGACGGTGACGGGGTTATCGACAGCAAAGATCGCTGTCCGGAAACTCCGACCGGAGTTAAGGCCGATGTCAAAGGCTGCCCACTGGACAGTGATTTCGATCGTGTTCCCGACTATCTGGACAAATGCCCTGACACCGCTCGCTGGGCTCCGGTCGATGAAAACGGCTGCCCGCTCGATGATGATCATGACGGCGTCGCCAACTATCTCGACAAATGCCCGGGAACGCCGGAAGGCTATGCCGTCGAAGCAAACGGCTGCCCGGCGAAGCTGACCCTGCACATCAACTTTGCCAATGACAGCAATGCCATCAGCGAGGAATTCAGTGGGGAAATTGCCAAAGCCGCCGAGTGCATCCGCGACTTTCCAGGCAATCTGGTCTTTATCGAGGGTCACACCGACAGCAAAGGCTCCGCAGCATATAATCAACAGCTCTCGGAACGGCGTGCCAACGCGGTCAAAACCAGCCTGATCGAGAAGTACAATATTCCGGCAGAAAAGATGAGCGCCGTTGGCTACGGTGAAGAGCAGCCGGTTGCTGACAACGCAACAGCTGAAGGCAGGGCTCAGAACCGCCGCGTCGAAGTCGGCTGCGGGCTGGCTCAATAACCAGTATCTGCGAATTGATGGCAAAAAGGGTCGGAAATTTCCGACCCTTTTTTGTGCATTCGGCGATTCATCGTCACGCCTCTGGCGGGACCAGGAACTCCTCAATCGTCCAGCCGCATGTAGGTTTCTGGTAGTAAATAAACAGAATAATACCCCGCTCACTGATTTCGGGGAGGCTGTTGAACAGGGCCGCAAAATACTGAACCTTGCCGGATCGCGACAGCTTCGCGATCTCAGCCTTCAGCCTGAGCCGTACCCTCTCAGCTTGGACCTCTGACAGACTGGTATTGAAGAAACCGGGGCAGGTGCCGCTGGCAACCCGTTCACAGAGCGCGTAGTCCCGGGCCAGCAGATCTCTCGCACAGTCAAGCAGAGCTCCCTCAAAGCGCTCGTTCAGGAAACCTTCCAGGACCAAAAACAGATCCCGCGCAGCATGGCTGATTGCAAACAGCCCCTCTCTTTGCCAGTAAAGGCTCAAATCGGAAAAGAATCGGGACGGACGGCCAAACTGGTCAAACAGCCAGGGCATGATGTTCCGATAGCGCCCGCTGTTATAAAACAGATCGAGCAGTCGACCGACGCCGCGCAGCTGTTCCAGCTCGGAATAGCTGAGATGGGATGATTTAAGAATGGCATAGGGAGGCTGCGGATCGAAGACGATTCCCCATTGGGACGCCTGCTGGCGCAAAGGCGCCCCCGGCAGCAGCTTGACCGGTTCAATCTGCAGGTGATCCGGACGAATCTCAAGCACCCTGTCCAACGAGGTATAGAAGCTGTCCAGATTTTCACCGGGGAGCCCGGCAATCAGATCCAGATGCTGATGAACCCGGCCGGTCCGGACCAGACGTTCAACATTCTCGCGCAAGGCGGAAAATGTCGCTTTGCGGTGGACCCGTTCGAGAGTCTCCGGCAGGGTCGACTGAACACCGATTTCAAACTGGAAGAGGTCCTCCCCCACAGTGTCGAGAAAATCGAGGATCTCGTTGTCGAGCAGATGCGCCCCGATCTCCAGGTGAAAGCGGCTGGCCCGATTGGTAGCCACGAGAAACCTGAGGATCTCGAGGGTTCTCGTGCGATCATAGTTGAAGGTCCGGTCGACGAATTTGATCAGCGGCACCTCATTCGCGATCAGAATGGCCAGATCGGACTTAATCCTCGCCATGGAAAAGGAGCGGACTTTTTCATCCAGCGCACTCATACAGAAGCTGCAGCTGTACGGACAGCCCCGACTGCTCTCGTAATAGACCAGCCCGCGCTTCAGATCGACCAGCCCCGCAGCAAAGGGGGAAGGAATCTCATCCAGGTTCTCCAGTCGGTCCATTGCCGGAGGCGATTGATCAGAAGCGCACTGTACGCCCGCGATCCCCTTCGGGGCGCGCCCCTCTAACCAGCATTGAAGCAGGTGGAGAAACGGACGCTCCCCTTCACCGCGGATCAGGGCATCCACAGGGTACTGAACGAAAAAATCCCGGGTTTCAAACGAAACCTCCGGGCCACCGAGAACGATCCTCAACTCAGGGCGGATCAGTTTGAGACAGTGGGCCAGGTTGAGAGTTTCAAGGCGATTCCAGATATAAACGGAAAAACAGACGACATCGACGCCAAGTTCGACGATTTGGGCAAGGACCGACTCCTTCGGCTCATTAACGGTAAACTCGCGAATCTGAAACTCGGCAAGATCCTGACAATAGGCCTGCAGGTAAGGCAGTGCCAGGCTGGCATGAATATATTTACTGTGCAGTGTTGAAAGCAGAATTTTCATCCGGGCAGCATACCCCGCAGCCGGAGCAAGTCAATGAAATTGTTGTTTCGCAAGGCTTGTGCTATCCTCCGCCGCGCAAAGGAGAAAACTATGACCCGAAAAAAAACCTTCCTCGCTGTTGTCGCCGATGCCAACGGCGAAGTATTTGAGCATCCCGAGCTGCTCATGGCCGGCATGAACGGCATGACGGTGTGCCACCCGGACGCCGCCGAACTGATCCCTCTCCCCGAGGGGAGCCGCCTGTTCACAGTACCCGATACACCGGTCATCGGCTTCGAAAGAAAAGGCGGCCGCCAGGTGACTGTTGACGCCCTGCCAGCCAAATGGGGTGGAGAAAAAATCCAGGCCGTTTCGGCCTTCGTCACCCCGGCCTTCACCCGGACCCTGCTGCCGGCTGTTGATTACACCAGAAAAAGCGTTCAGTTGACACTCTGGTCCTATACTGCGGTCGGCTGGTGCGTCGAAGAGGAGCGTTTTTACGTGGCGGCCGTCCGGGTCGACCGCAACCAGCAGTGGCAACCCGAACACTACGATGACCGGATTCTTGAGCCGCTGGTCAGAAAGCGGGTGGCCGAACAGCCGGACAACCGCCTGATTGAACAGTTATCGCGCTGTGCACTCGACTACCATTGCTTTGCCGCCAAGAATCTGTTTTTCGGCCGCTGGGAGGCGCCCCTCCCCTGCTCTCCGGCCTGCAACGCCAACTGCCTCGGCTGTATCTCTCTGCAGGAAGCCCCCGAGTGCTGTGAATCGAGCCAGGATCGCCTCAGCTTTGTACCGACCGTCGAAGAGCTCTGTCAGATCGCAGTTCCCCATCTGAAGACGGCCGAAAATGCGATCGTCTCTTTTGGCCAGGGCTGTGAAGGGGATCCGATCCTTCAGGTCGACCGGGTCGTTGCGGCTGCGGTCAAGGAGATGCGCCGTCAGACCGACCGCGGTACCATCAACTTCAATTCGAATGCATCGATCCCCGCCGCGATCGACAAACTGGCCGACGCCGGTGTCGATTCGATCCGCATCTCCCTGAATTCGGTTCAGGAACGCTTCTACAATGCCTATTACCGGCCAACGGCCTATCGCTTTGAAGACGTTATGGAATCGGCCAGAAGAGCGAAACAGAACGGCCTGTTCACCATGCTCAACTATCTGGTTTTCCCCGGCATCACCGACCGGGAGGACGAGATCAACAAACTGCTGGAACTGATCGACAAGGTCGGTATCGACCTGATCCAGATGCGCAATCTCGCCATCGATCCACAGATGTACTGGCAGGCGATGAAAAGCGAAGGGCGCGGGATCGGCATGAAGGCGATGCTCGACCGGGTCAAGAAAGAGATCCCTAGAATCCAGTTCGGCTATTTCAACAGAACCAGGGACAACTTCTACCCACCAGGCTATGAGACGGACTGGCCGTTGCCACCCAGCCTGTAATTCATCAAAAAAAGCGCCATCTGGTCGGGGATCTGTCCCGCTCAGATGGCGCTTTCAAGCGCTGCAACAAAAGCTCTACCTTTAAGCCAACAATCACCAGAAGGTCCAGGCCTCTGCATAAAGGACATAAATACCGAGAGCCAGGTTGGTTACCCCATGACAGAAAATGCACTGTATCAGGCTCTTTGTCCGATAGAGCAGCAGGCTGTAGCATGCCCCGGCCATGATTCCTGCCAGCACCAGATGATGCTCAAAACCGAAAAGCAGCGCACCTATGACAAAGGAGGCGAGACTGTAGGTGCCGATCCTGACGCTTTCAAAATCCGACTTTATGATGTAGCGCAGCAGGAACGAACGCCAGAAAAGTTCCTCCATAACCGGCACAACGATAGCCGCCCCCGCCAGCCTGACCAAGATCATCCCGCCCCTGTGCCAACCGGCCGGAAAGACGCCCGGATCAAAACCTGCGCTCTCTCCAAAGAAAGCGAAATCCCAGTCCATATTGATCCACAGCACAAAGACCAGCAGACCGAGGACCAGGCTCATCAGCGTCGACCTCCACCGCCCCAGGTCACGCAGGTGTATTTCCGTATAATGACGACGGAATACCAGCAGAAGCAGGACAACGACAATAATCTTCAACGGGTAAAGATAGAGCAGATGCTGTTCAAAAAAAGAATCAACGCTTTGCTCAAGCAGAAAACCAAGCCCCTGCTGGAGCGCAATGAACAGCATAAAGACGGCAAAAGGGAGAATACGAACCCATCCGGCAAGACTCATAACAACTCCTGGACAGAAGAGGAAACAAGCGGGTGTGAGGCCTTCCAGTTATACACAACCGACCCGGCTGAAGCCATGAACCGGACAAAGTCGTCAAGCAGCAACTGACGGTACTGCTCGAGCTCCTCAAAAGCCAGGCTCAGGGGGAATTTATGGCCCAGGCGCATCTCCAGGCGGTTCAGGACCCTGGCAACAATTTCGGGCAAGCGGTAAGACGACAGCCAGTCATTGGCAATCATGTGCGGCAGAATATTCAAAAGTCCGCGATCCAGCTCAGCCTGACGGGATTCCAGCGCGGCATAGACCGTAGCGGCAAACTGTTCCAGTCCGACCGCAGAAAATCGATCCCAGTGGCAAGCGAGAAAATGATCGTAGAAAACATCGATGACGATACTGCGGGCAAACCGCAATTGAGGATTCAGGCGCCTGCAGCTGATCCTGAAATCAGGGTCCTGATTTGTATAGGCATCGACAAAGCGATGAAGACGGATATGCCGGACCAGCTGGTCCGGCATGGTGCCAAAGTTCGCCCCTTTGTGAAAATCTCCCATCAGCGATCCTGCCCAGGCGAGAGCATCCGCATCGGAAAAGTAGAGATGGGCCAGATAGTTCAAGGACGCACCTCAATCAGTTCTGTCCGTCGAGGTGTCCTCCAAGTTCATCCTTGAGCTTCTGCTGCAGCGGGACTTCATTGATCAGCTTCTGAAACAGGTCAAGCATGATGCTGCGCTGTCCGGAACGGACGAAGCGCTTGACGAGCAGATCGAGACGGGAAGCAATTTCACTTTCATCTTCAATCATGCGGATGAAGTAGAGAAACGCTTTACTCCATTCCCCCTGCTCGGAATAGAGACATACCAGGCCAACGGTTGAAAACGGATCGATACCAAATTCGAGAGCACGCAGATAG
Organism: Geopsychrobacteraceae bacterium; assembly: GCA_963676795.2. Taxonomy (GTDB): domain Bacteria; phylum Desulfobacterota; class Desulfuromonadia; order Desulfuromonadales; family Geopsychrobacteraceae. The sequence goes on from CAXXTB010000002.1 coordinate 1,958,852, forward strand.
GAGCTTTCCGCCGGTGCAAATTGACCGAGATGGTAATAAGCGTCGCCCATCCGCGTATGCAGCGCCTGGGTTCCCTCCGACGACTCGAGAATCTTCATCCAGACGGCGATCGCTTCTTCGTACTTGCGATGCCAGCGGAAGCAGTTACCCAGACCGTAGAGGGCATAAGGGTTATCCGGGTCTACCTTGAGTGCGCGCCTGAAATAGCGTTCGGCGCTCTCGAAATCGGTAATTCGCCAGCACAGCTTGCCGATGATGGTGAGGATATGCAGCTCGTTCTCATCAAAGCTCAAAACCCGTTCATAGGTCCTGATCGCCTGTTCATCCTTGCCCATCCGGTGCTGCAGGTCAGCCAGGCCGGTCAGTGCATAACGGTCACGGGGAGCGATATCCAGAATCTGCTGATAGACATGTTCAGCCTTGTCGAACTGCTGAAGCGCTTTACAGCTGTCAGCGATGCGGGTCATGACATGCTTGTCCTGCGGTCGCAGGGTCAGGTAGCGATCCCACAGGGCGATAGCCTCAGTGTGGCGTTCCTGCTTTTTATAGACATCGCCGAGACCACGCAGAGCGAATAGATTTGTCGTATCGATATCGAGCAATTTGACATAGCATTTCTCAGCGCCGTCAAAGTCCCGCAACTCACGGCAGGCATCTCCCATACCGGACAGCAGGTATGGGTTTTCCGGCTCCATATCAAGACCGGTGCCGAAGAGACTTTTGGCTTCCGAGAAACGTCTCGAGCGCAGACGTTGTCTGGCTTTTTTTGAGATATCGATGACGCTGAACTTTTTTTCCTGCTGAGGGGAACTCTGTGGCAACTGTTCATTCTCCATCCTTGGAACCTTTCATTTTGGTTTTTCATTTCAAACGCTTCATCAAGCGCTCCAGATACGAGCTTCGAGACCAATTTTCCAGTTTTATCATCGCGACCGGAGGCTAAAAACCTCCATCCCGATCACAAAAGATGTCATGTCTATCGCCACCTGTTATCCCCCCCTCAAGATAACAGGCCATAATCACCGGGCATTCCCCCCCGTGCCGACAGCTCCGACAGCAGGTGAAAGTTCGCCCAAACATCGAATATTAACACAATCTTGCCAACAATCAACCACCGAACATCCCTCTGTGATGAAAGCTTTTGTCTATTTGCTTTCGGACTGATATACAGATTAATCTAAAACCTGAGACCGACATCTGTAACAGAACAGTCAACAAACTAGGTATTATTATCATTTACTGAAGTTTCAGTCGACACCTAAGACTTATTGCAGCCCTGACAAAACAGCAAAAGGACAACTCCGATGATCAATGAACAACGTATCTGTGATGAATTTATGCGCCAGGCGTCGATCGACAGCCCCTCCTTCAAAGAAGGTGCTATTTCGATCTATCTCAAGCGGCGTTTCGAACAGCTGGGGGCTCAGGTTATTTATGACAATGCCGGAGAGCAGGTTGGCAGCGAAAGCGGTAATCTGATCGCTCGCTTTAGCGGCACCAGGGCGGGAGCGCCACTGATCCTGTCCGGCCACATGGACACCGTTACCCCGGCGCAGAACGTCCAGCCGGTCTTGAAGGATGGCATCTTCACCAGCGCCGGCGACACGATCCTGGGCTCGGATGACAAGGCCGGTCTGGTCGAAATCATCGAAGCCATCGAAGTCCTTAAAGAGCAGCAGATTCCTCATGTGCCTCTTGAAGTTGTCATCACCATCTGTGAGGAACAGGGGCTACTGGGTGCCAAGGCCCTCGATTTCTCGTTGCTCGCAGGAAAGCGCGGGGTCGCCCTCGACACCACCGGAACCGATATCGTCATTCACAAAGCGCCTGCCGCCAAACGCTTCAAAATCGATATCCATGGCCATGAAGCCCATGCCGGTTTCTGCCCCGAGCAGGGTGTGTCGGCCATTCAGATTGCTTCACGTGCGATTGCCCGCATGCCGCTGGGAAGGATCGATGCCGAAACAACGGCCAATATCGGGACCATCCATGGCGGACAGGCTGCCAACATCATCCCCAACCACGTCACACTGAACGGCGAAACGCGCAGCCACGACCCGAACAAGCTCGAAGAATATACCAGACAGATTCTGACCGCCCTGAAGGAAGAGGTCGCCTCAGCCCATATCCAGGTTGGCAACGAGGTCAAACAGGCTCGACTGGAAATTGAGATTCAGGATGACTACCCAGCCATGAATGTCGAGCTGGATTCGGGAATTATCAGCATCATCAGCCAGGCTGGAGAAGCCCTGTGCCGCCCGCAACAGATCCGCTCGGCCGGCGGCGGTTCTGACGCCAATATTTTCAACGCCCAGGGAATAGAGATGGTCATCATGGCTTGCGGCATGGACAAGGTCCATTCCATCAACGAGCAGGTGAAGGTCGAGGACATGGTCAAGACCGCGGCCCTGCTCGTCGAAATCATCCGCCGCGCCTGATTGAAACTCAGAAATCAAGCCCTGAACCACGTTTCTCCAGAGCCTGGCGAATCTCTTCGACACAGGAATAGGGAACCGGGTTACCGTGAGCGCCACGACCGATCTCAATGGTGGCATCGGGATCGCCGTGAAAATCTGAGCCGCCGGTGACAATCAGCGCATTGCCCCTGGCAAAGTTGATCAGCCAGTTGATCCCTTCAATGCCGACGCCGTTGTTATAGGCCTCGATACCGTCGAGGCCCAGCCCCTTGAGTTCAAGCATAACCGCTCGCAACTGACTGCGGTTACGACACAGGTAGGGTGGATGAGCGAGGACAACGATACCGCCGATGCGATGAATCAGGTCAATCGCCCTATCGGCCGGGAAATAGCGTTTCGGGACATCGCAGGGAATCAGGTAGCGATCAAAGGCGTCATCGTTGCTTGTTACATAACCGGCGGCCCGCAAGGCCCTGGCGATATGAGGCCTGCCGATCGTGCCATCAGCCAAAGCGTAAATCTTTTCGATATCAAGAGGAGCGCGCTGTTCGTCTTTCAGTTTCAGGTTGATCCGCTCAACAATCTGAGCCGAACGATTTTCACGAAAATCCTGAAAAGCCTTAAGCTCTGCCTGCAATTCGTCAGAGCTATAATCGAAACCATAGCCGAGCAGATGCATGTCGGAATGTTCGCGCCATTGGGTCGACAACTCAACGGCAGGAATGATATCGATACCAAAGCCCTTTGCCGTCTGACGGGCCGGAACGATAGCATCGATATTGTCGTGATCAGCCAGGGCGATCACCCCCAACTCAAGGCCGGCCACAGCGGCGACGACCTCTTCAGGACGCAAAAAACCGTCCGAGCAGGTCGAGTGGATATGAAGGTCGACGTATTCAGTTTGCATGGTATGATGCTTTCATCAAAAATATCAGGTTGGCTGAACTAAAGATACCGGCATCGCACATTAGCCCGGGTCTTATAACACCAGCAGCTATACATTATTGTCAGGTTCAAAGTATATTGCCAGCCTGCCGGTCATTTTCTGACAGACGCGAGCGACTTGACGCCGACAAAACCTGAGTGTACACAAAGAAAAACGACTTCCTCAACGGAATAATTCATGAGTAGACGCTTAACTGTTACCGACCTGAAAAGTTACTTCCATACCCGCAGTGGCGTTCTCAAGGCGATTGACGGGGTGAGCTTTGCGATCAACCGGGGAGAAACCCTTGCTCTGGTTGGCGAATCAGGCTGTGGCAAATCGATGACGGCCCTCTCCCTGCTGAGGCTCCTGCCGGAGCCGGGCAGGATCGCCTCCGGCAGTATCGAACTGGATGGCCAGAACCTGCTGCAACTTCCCGAAAAAGAGATGCGCAGAATCCGCGGCAATGCCATATCGATGATCTTCCAGGAACCAATGACCTCTCTCAATCCGGTCCTGCGCATCGGTGAACAGATCGCCGAAGTCCTGCGTCTGCACCGCGGCGCAACGAAAAGCGAGGCCCTGACCCAGGCCGCGGAGCTGCTGAACAAAGTTGGCATTGGCGACGCGGCAAGGCGCCTGCGCGAATATCCTCATCAGCTTTCCGGTGGCCAGCGCCAGCGGGTGATGATCGCCATGGCACTGGCCTGCAAACCCAAACTGCTGATTGCCGATGAGCCAACCACCGCCCTCGACGTCACCATCCAGGCGCAGATCATGGACCTGCTGCGCCAGATGCAGCAGGAATTTCAGACGACAATGTTGCTGATCAGCCACGATCTGGGGATTGTTGCCGGCAACGCCGACAGGATCGCCGTCATGTACGCCGGAAAAATCGTTGAATACGGGCCGGTCAAAGAGGTTTTCAGCAACCCCGTGCACCCCTACACCAGGGGACTGCTCAACTGCGTACCACGACTCGGCCAGAAACAGGACCTGCCGACCATCCCGGGCAGCCTGCCGAACCTCGAAGAAAAACATGACGGCTGTTTGTTTCTGGCCCGGTGCCCGCACCCCTGCCCCGAGTGTCCGACACAGTGCCCGGCGATGGAGTTTATCGATAACGACCACCAGGTCAGATGCTGGAGGAAATAAGCGTGTCGCTGCTTGAGATCAAAAACCTTAAAAAATCCTTCTCAGTCACTACCCGAGAGAAAGGCAGGAAAGACCTGCTGGTCGCCGTCAACAATGTTTCCTTCAGTCTCAACCAGGGGGAGACGCTGGGCATCGTCGGTGAATCCGGTTGCGGCAAGTCAACAACCGGAAAACTGATCATGCAGCTCATCGAAGCCGACCAGGGAGAGGTCCTGTTAGAGGGGACCGATCTCTGCAAGCTTAGCCGCAGAGCGCTGCGCCCCTATCGCCGCCAGGTGCAGATGATCTTCCAGGACCCTTACTCATCCCTGAATCCGCGCATGAAGGTCGCCGACATCCTTGCCGAACCGCTACAGATTCACGGACTTGCCACGGGTCCGCAATTACGCCAGCGCTGTCTGGAACTGCTGCAGCAGGTCGGACTCAACGAAGAGGCGCTGGATCGTTACCCGCATGAATTTTCCGGTGGCCAGCGGCAACGGATCGGCATTGCCCGGGCGATCGCCGTCGAACCGAAACTGATCATTGCCGATGAGCCAGTCTCCGCCCTCGACCTGTCGGTCCAGGCCCAGATCCTCAACCTGCTCAAAGAGATCCAGCGCAGATACAGTCTCAGCTACCTGTTCATCGCTCACGATCTGGCAGTTATTGAACACATCAGCGACCGGATCGCCGTCATGTACCTCGGTGAGATCGTTGAACTGACCAGCGCTGATGAACTGTATCGCAACCCGCGCCATCCATACACCGAAGCGCTGCTCAATGCCGTTCCGACGCCGGATCCCGCTGCGCCGCGCCCGGTCGCCCTAAGCGGAGAGATCCCGTCACCGGTCGATCCGCCGGCGGGCTGCCCCTTTCACCCGCGTTGCCCATATGCCGATCACCGCTGCCAGAGCGACAAGCCGATACTGCGGGAGATTGAGCCGCAGCATCTGGTGGCCTGCCATCATGACCAGCAGGTTGGCCAGCAAGGGTGCCCTTGAGAACCACTTGACACACTGTGCCACCAGTGGCACAATCCCCGCCCATACCTAACACACAGGGGAAATGCATGCCACTGACACAGAAAACTACGCCTATCTCAACAATCCGCGACCGCTGCCGGATCTGCTACGCCTGCGTGCGCAACTGTCCGACCAAGGCGATCGGTATCTTCAAAGACGCCGCTGAAATCATGCCGCATCGCTGTATCGGCTGCGGCACCTGCATCCAGTCCTGCTCCCAGAAAGCCAAGGTCCTCAACGATGCGATTCAGGACACGGAGAAACTTCTCAGGGATCCGGCCCCCGTAGTTGCTGTGCTGGGTTGTTCCTTTACCGCTTTTTTTCACGACCTGAATCCGGCCCGGATGGTCACGGCCCTGCACCGGCTCGGTTTTGATGAGGTCCTTGAAGGGGCCGCTGGCGCCGAACTGATCGCCCCGGAATATCGCCGCGCTATCGAAGAGCATAAAGAGACACCCCAGATATCGAGCCACTGCCCGTCAATCATCGACCTGATTGAAAAGCACTATCCCCAGCTGTTAAAGAATCTTGTCCCCGTTGTCTCACCGATGATCGCCATTGGCCGCTTTATTAAAAGTCATCGTGGAGGCGACACCAGGGTCGTCTATATCAGCTCCTGCATCGGCGGAAAATTCGAAATCCTCTCGGACGAGGTCGATGACGCGATCGACATGGTACTGACCTACGCAGAACTGAACCTGATGCTCAAGGCGCGTAAGATCGATCCGTTCCGCCTGAAAAAAACGCCGATTTCCGGACGCCCCACCAGCAAGGGACGCAGCTTCTCGATCATTGGCGGACCGACACACAACTTCGATTTCAACAATGACCGCCTCGACCCCGACTTCATTTCCACCGTTGGCGAACAGAACAGCCTCGACATTATCCGCGACCTGGCCGCCGAACGGCTCAAACCCAGATTTGTCGATGTCAGATTCTGCAAAAACGGCTGCATCGGTGGCCCCGGACGCACCAATCGCCTGACCTCCTTCGCAAAACGCAACCTGATCTTCAACTATATTCAACAGGAGATCCCCTATGCGACGGCGCCCCACTACCTGAGCGACAAAAAAATCGACCTGGACCGTGGTTTCAGCAACAGGATGCAGGCCATGGAACGGCCGAGCGGTGAAATGATCAAGCGCATTCTGCTCGAAACCGACAAATTCAGCGAAAACGATGAACTGAATTGTGGCAGCTGCGGCTACTCAACCTGTCGTGAGCACGCGATAGCCGTCTATCAGGGGCTCGCCGACAAAAAGATGTGCCTCCCCTACTCGATTCGCCGCCTTGAACAGGACAGAACCAAACTGGAACAGCAGTACGAACTGGCCAGACGCGCTCTTGATCAGCAGCAGGCAGGGACCCGGATTATCGGAGCAGACCGCCATACCCAGGACGTTCTCCACCTGATCAAACAGGTTGGCCCGACACCGACAACGGTCCTGATTCGCGGCGAGAGCGGAACCGGCAAGGAACTGACGGCGCGGGAAATCCACAAGGCCAGCCAGCGGGCCGACCGGCCACTGCTGACCGTCAACTGCACCACCCTGACCGACAACCTGCTGGAGAGTGAACTTTTCGGTCACAAAAAGGGCGCCTTTACCGGCGCAATTGCAGACAAGAAAGGGCTGTTCGAAACAGCCAATGGCGGCACCATCTTCCTCGATGAAATCGGTGACATCTCGCCGAAGCTTCAGGCGGAACTGTTGCGCGTCCTGGACAACGGTGAAATCAAACCGGTCGGCAGCACCAGGACGATCAAGGTCGACATCAGGGTCATCGCGGCAACCAACCGCAACCTGGAAGACGGCATCAGCGATGGCTGGTTCAGAGAGGACCTGTTCTATCGCCTGAATGTTTTCACTATCACCCTGCCTCCGCTACGCAGTCGTCTGTCCGCCCTACCCCAACTGATTGATCATTTTATCGTCACCATTGCCGGCAAACTGAACAAACCGGTCCACAGCATCGACGACAACGCCAGACGCGCCCTGTCCTGTTACCACTGGCCCGGCAACATTCGTGAACTGCAGAATATCATCGAACGCGCAATCGTCCTGTCCGCCGATGAGACCATCCACCTCGAACAGCTGCCCAATGCTGTGGCAGGACTGATTTCCGGCAGCCCTATGGCTCCCAACCTTGAAAACAACCTGAAAGCCCGCTGCCAGCAGCAGCTGGGAAAGGTTGAAGCCGAACTGTTGGCCCGCCTGCTCAAAGAAACAGGTGGCAATGTGACCAAATCGGCAAAGCTGGCGGCGATTCCGCGCAGAACCTTCTACCGTATCATGGAACGCAACGGCATCTCGGCAGCAGACTTCAAATAGGCGTGCCATGCCCTGCACATCTCGGTCGCAAATGTGCCACCACTGGCACACGTGCGACCGGCCCAGCAATATTCATTCGACCTCGCAGCAGACCAAGGAAAAAGAAAAAGTCCCGCCCCTACAGAAGATTAGACACAGAAATAGCGACATTTCCCTGGCGCGCGACCGAAATCCTGAAACTGGCACAGTTTCTGCTCATATCAACGCCACATGTACGGGGTAAGACCGTTCCCGCCCGAACGGTTTTCAGTAGATCCCATTTAGCCGCCAAGGAACCTCTCTCCCCTTGGCGGTATTTTTTTGCCCTTTTTAATTCACTTATGATTGACAGTTAAGATATAATAATAACTCATCTTGAACCTATTTCTGTGATTCTTGTCTGCCAATGAAATCGACCCAATCAAAAAAATCCGATCGCCACCTAGGCCTGAGCACCCTGCAGGACATCAGCGCGATCATTCTCAAGTCCCACGACCTCAACGAGACAATCACCAATATTGTTGATCTCGTCGCCCAGAGGGCGAAATCGGACGTCTGCTCGCTTTATCTGCTCGACAACGACAACCTGACCCTCACCCTGCGGGCGACCAAGGGTCTTGATAAAGCGGCGATTGGAAAAGTCAGCCTGAAAATCGGCGAAGGTCTTACCGGTACCGTCGCAGCCGACAAACAGGTTCTGGCCCTCCAGGAACCGCAGAACCATCCGGCCTACCGCTATTTCTCGGAGACCGGCGAAGAAAAGTTCCATACCTTTGTCGGCATTCCGCTCCTCGACAGGAATCACGCCATCGGTGTTCTGGTTATCCAGACCAGGATTGCACACGATTTTACCGAGGAAGAACTGGCCACCCTGTCGACCATTGCCTTTCAGGTCGCCTCGATCGTCGTCAACGCACGCCTGCTCGATGCCATCGACCAGTTCCAGCTGCCCATGCCGGAGCCGGCCGAACCGCAGCAAGAATCCGCTGATACCGATTCAGATACGCAACCTCAGACAATCCGCGGCAAATCGGCCTATCCCGGCGTCGCCATCGGCCCGGCCAATGTCATCGATCAGAAATACGGCTTTGCCGATATTCTTGAAGAATGCAACGTTGATCCCGAGCACGAAAGCCGGCTGCTCGACAAGGCCCTGCGCCAGACCCGGATTCAGACCCTGTATCTCGAAAAACGCGTCGCCGAAAAGCTCACCCAGGAAGATGCGGCCATCTTCCATACCCACCTGATGATCCTTGAAGATCGCGGCTTTATCGATCGCCTGCACAGCAAAATCGATGCAGGTCACAGCGCACCATACGCCCTGAAAAAGGTCATCGGCGACTACATCGACGCTTTCGGCCAGATGGAAGACGCCTACCTGCGCGAGCGCGCCGCCGACATGGAAGATATCGGCCGACGCCTGCTCGCCAACCTGACCGGCAAAGCGACCGACGGTTTGCACCTCAACCATCCCGGCATCCTGGTTGCCAAACGCCTGCTTCCTTCCGACATGGCCATCCTTGACCACGAAAAGATCCAGGGGATGGTTCTCGAATCGAATGAAGCCAATGCCCATTCGGTCATCATGGCCAAGGCGCTGGGCATTCCTGCGGTTATCGGCGTTAAGGGCGCTGTCTCACTGATACAGCCCGATGTCACAGTCATCCTCGATGCCAACACCGGAAGCATTTACCAGAATCCCCACCCGACCGTCATCGAAGAATATCAGCGCCTCGAACAGGACCGCCAGCAGGAACAGGAACGTCTCAGCTGCCTGCGTGACCTTCCCGCCGAGACCAGCGACAGGGTAAAAATCAACCTGCGGGCCAACATCGGCCTGGTCAGCGATGTCAGCGTAGCCCAGCAGAACGGCGCCGAAGGGGTGGGGCTGTACCGCACCGAATTCCCCTATATGACGAGGAAATCTTTTCCGGATCGCCAGGACCAGTACCTGCTCTACAAACGCATCATTCAGGAATTTGACGGTCTGCCGGTCACTATCCGCACCCTGGACATCGGCGGAGACAAGGTTCTGCCCTACTTTGCCATGCCGAACGAGGACAACCCGTTCATGGGTTGGCGCTCCGTCCGGATCAGCCTTGAAAACAGACAGATCTTCCAGACCCAGATCGAAGCCATCCTCATGGCTGCGCTCCATGGACCGGTCAAACTGCTCTTTCCGATGATTTCGAACATGGAAGAGATCCGCGCCTGCAAGCAAATCGTCACGGCCGCCAAGCAATCGTTGCGCGACGAAGGCATTCCCTTCTCCGACAAGGTTCCACTCGGAGCGATGATCGAAGTGCCGGCAGCGGTACGTATCGCCCGCCATCTGGCCAAAGAGGTTGACTTCTTTGCCCTCGGCACCAACGACCTGATCCAGTACCTGCTGGCAGCGGACCGCTCGAATTCCAAGGTCGAAAAATACTACGATCCCCTGCATCCGGCCGTCATGCTCTCGCTCCACGGCATAGCCGAAGCAGCCCGCGAGCAGAATATCAGCGTCTGCGTCTGCGGCGAGATGGCGACCGACCCGATCTGCCTGTTCGCCATGATCGGTTTGGGAATTCACGAATTTTCGCTTTCGGCCCCCTATATCCCGCAACTCAAGCACCTGATCAGGCGCATCAACTCGGAGCAGGCCCAGGCTGTCGCCAGTCAGGCTCTCGACAAGGCAGACAGCCATGAGATTCGCTCTCTGCTTGAAGCTGCCGTCGCAGGCCTGCCGGAATCACCGCTCCCCTGCTGACCTTTTCTCCTGATCGCACCCGCAGCCTCACCAGCACAACCCGAGAGCATGCCCTCAAGCCGCATGCTGACGCAATAAAAAGGCCGAAGCGATTTCTCGCTTCGGCCTTTTGTTTCTGCAGCTATCGACCCGGGTACGGTCAATCCATGATTACCAGAAGATCCCCCTGGTCGACCTGATCCCCTTCACCGAAAAGCAGTTCCGTAACCACGCCATTCTTTTTCGCCCTGATGTTGGTTTCCATCTTCATTGCTTCGGTGACCAGCAGTACGTCTCCGGCTGAGACCGCATCACCGGCCTTGACGATGACCTTGAAGATCTTGCCCGGCATCGGAGCACCAACCTCATGGCCATTGTCAGGGTCTGCCTTACGGTTACTGACGATCTCGGTTTCAACGGAACGATCGCGGACGGTGGTACTGCGCGGCTCACCGTTCAACTCAAAATAGATAAACCTGGTACCATCTTCACGGACCCGCCCGATCGCATTCAATTTGACGACCAGGGTTTTACCCGGCTGAATCTCGATATTGACCTCATCGCCGATATCCAGTCCGTAAAAGAACAGCGGGGTCGGCAGCAGCGAGATATCACCGTATTCCTGACGGAAACGGTCAAATTCCTCATAAACACCCGGATAGAGAACGGCAGACAGAACCTCGCGCTCCGGCAGTTCATGCCCCAGCTTCTTCTCCAGTTCATCTTTTCTGGCGACGAAATCGATCGGCTCGAGCAACTCACCAGGACGGCAAGTCAGCGGCTTTTCCCCCTTGAGAATAATCTTCTGCAGCTCATATGGGAAACCGCCATACGGCTGGCCGATCATCCCCTTGAAGAAATCGACGACACTCTGAGGAAAGGTCAGGTCCTGCCCTCTGCGATAGACATCTTCCGGCTGCAGATTGTTCTGCACCATGTACAGCGCCATATCACCAACGATCTTGGAAGACGGCGTAACCTTGACCAGGTCGCCGAACATGTCGTTGACCTTGCGGTACATCTTCTTGCACTCTTCCCAGCGATGGCCAAGACCGAAGCCTTCGACCTGTGGCTTGTAGTTGGAATACTGGCCACCCGGAATCTCATGCTCATAGACCTGGGCCGTACCACTGCGCAGCTCGGATTCGAACGGCGCATAATAGGTCCGGCAGGTTTCCCAGTAGTTGGCCAGCTGTTGCAGACCGTCGCGATCCAGCTTCGGATCCCACATGGTTCCTTCCAGAGCAGAAAGCAGCGCGTTCATATTCGGCTGGGCGGTCAGACCGGAAACCGACGAGAGCGAGGCGTCAACGATGTCACATCCGGCCTGGGTCGCCTGCAGCAGCATCGACCCTGCGTTACTGGAGGTGTCGTGGGTATGCAGATGGATCGGCAGACCAACCTCATTCTTCAGAGCCTTGACCAGCTTTTCTGCAGCAAACGGCTTGATCAGGCCAGCCATATCCTTGATCGCCAAGATATGCGCGCCCATCTTCTCAAGCTCCTTGGCCATGTTGACATAGTAGCTCAGCGGATACTTGTCACGCTTCGGATCGAGAATGTCACCTGTGTAACAGATCGCCGCTTCACAGAGAGCGTTATTCTTACGTACCGCCTCCATGGCAACCTGCATCCCCTTGGTCCAGTTCAGCGAATCGAAAACGCGGAAGATATCGATCCCCCCCTGGGCGGCTTTGGCAACAAATTCCTGGACGACATTGTCAGGATAGTTGGTGTAACCGACGGCATTGGAGCCGCGCAGCAGCATCTGAAAGAGGATATTCGGAATCTTCTCACGCAGCCGGTCAAGACGCTCCCATGGATCCTCATGGAGGAAGCGCATGGCAACGTCAAAGGTTGCACCGCCCCACATCTCGAGCGAGAACAGTCCACCGCCAAGATGCGCGGTTGCCTCAGCAATGCGCTCCAGATCAAAGGTCCGGAAACGGGTCGCAACCAGAGACTGGTGGGCATCACGCATAGTCGTGTCGGAGATCAGCAGGTGCTTCTGATCGCGGGCCCACTGGGCCAGCCCCTCGGGACCTTTTTCGCGCAGAATGTCGCGGGTTCCGCGCGGGTGAGGCTTGCCGTAAGGGATAGATGGGATTTCAGGCTCGCGCAGACCGGAAAAATGCAGAGCCTTGGCCGGCGCAATGCCACTGAAGCCATTGACCGTCACATCTCCGATGTAGTTGAGAATTTTATTGGCACGGTCCTTCTTGACTGCCATTTCGAACAATTCCGGATGCTGATCAATAAACGAGGTATCGCACTTCCCTTCGAGAAAGGTCGGATGAGTAACAACATTCTCGAGAAATCCGATATTGGTCTTGACGCCGCGGATCCGGAATTCCTGCAGGGCGCGGTGCATAATCTGCGCAGCATCATGGAAGGTCAGCGACCAGGTTGATGTCTTAACCAGCAGGGAATCGTAGTGAGGCGTGATGACAGCTCCAGAATAACCGGCAGCAGCATCAAGGCGCACGCCGAAACCGGCCGGCGAACGATAGGCCTTGATCGTTCCGAAGTCAGGGGAAAAGCTGTTCGTCGGATCCTCTGTTGTGATCCGGCACTGGATCGCATAACCGCGCAACTCGATATCCTCCTGCCCCTTGATACCGATCTGGGGATCTGAAAGCTTGTAGCCTTCAGCAACCCGGATCTGGGCAGACACCAGATTGCGCATGGTGACCAGTTCGGTAACTGTATGCTCAACCTGAATACGCGGATTGACCTCGATAAAGTAGAAGTTCCCGTCCTTGTCCATCAGGAATTCAACGGTTCCCGCATTGATATAACCAACCTCACGGCCGATTCTCAGTGCGTAATCGCAGAGCTCCTGACGTTTTTCTTCCGTCAGGTACAGAGAAGGAGCGATTTCGATGACCTTCTGATGGCGGCGCTGGATCGAACAGTCCCGTTCGTAGAAATGAACCAGGTTGCCATGCTTGTCACCGAAAATCTGAACCTCGACATGCTTTGGCTTTTCAATATATTTTTCCAGAAAGACGGTCGCATCACCAAAGGCAGCCTTCGCTTCAGAGGCGGCGCTCTTCAGCCCTTCGAGCAACTCCTTCTGGTTGTTGACGACGCGCATGCCGCGGCCGCCACCGCCAGCACTCGCCTTGACGATAATCGGGTAACCGCAGGACTTGGCAAACTTGAGCGCCTCCTCCTCGCTTCTGATCGGATTTTCGGTGCCGGGAACAATCGGCACACCGGCAGCCAGGGCAACCTGACGACCAGAGACCTTGTCGCCGAGGCGGCGTTGAATCTCGGGGGTTGGACCGATAAAAATGATGCCGGCTCTTTCGCAGGCTTCCGCGAAATCGGCGTTTTCAGACAAGAAACCGTAGCCGGGATGAATCGCGTCGACATCCTTCTTACGGGCAAGATCAATGATTTCATCGATTGACAGGTAGGCCTCGATCGGCCCCTTGCCCTTACCGATCTGATAGGCTTCATCAGCCTTGTAGCGATGCAACGACAGGCGATCCTGCTCGGCGTAAATTGCGACCGTTGAAATGCCCAGTTCGGCACAGGCGCGGAAAATCCGAATCGCGATCTCGCTGCGATTCGCAACCATAATCTTTTTAATCTGTTTTACTGCCATAAAAAAACCCTCTCAAAAACCTGCTAAACACTAAAGCTATCTGTAGCCAGGGTTGGTCTTTCCTGCCCTAGCTACACTCGGAGTTCTCCTAAAATATCAGTTGCTTACAATTGCATAAAAAAAGGAATAAAAACAATAAAACAGCATTTTTGTCAAGCTAGAATGTTGTTTTATTTCGTGCACAGTACGGGGTTTTTGTGAGTTTTTCAGCACATTAGACAAGAATATAAAGAATATCAAGAGTCTAAAACAGATAAGAGAAAAAACAATGGGGAAAGATTCAGGCAAAAATATCGAGACTGGTCATCCCGCCGCCCGCAATGGGGTCATTCCCAACGTCTTGAACAACGGCGGAACCCTGCTCCGCAACCGCTCCATCTGAGGTCGTGACCGAATTCAGCTCGACAGAAGCATCACTGGCTATTGTCTGGCGAGCCTCGCTGGCCATCGCCAGAGCACGCGAAGCGACACGCATATCCTGTGCACTCGGCTGAACGGGTGCCAGGGCAGCAGCCCTGACCTGACTGGCCTTCTGCAGGGTCGCCTCCGGATCTCCGGGGATTGATGAGATATCGATACTGACCTCGCCACCCGTGGCATAACTGCGTCCGTCCGGGCCACGCGAGAAGGAATAGGATGGAGATCCCGCATAACTGCCACCGGCCGCCGCATGGGCAGCCTCGTGGGCACGCACCTCCTTGTCACGCGCCTGCAACTGACGAATCTCCTCAGCCTCGCGTGACAACTCAAAACTGTCACGTGGACTGCCATCTGGTTTTGTCAGTTTCTGACCAGGCTCGGTCCTAACATTCGGATCAGCCTTTTCCTGAACAGATGCAGAGGAGGTCGTAGAAGAATTTTCGGAAGTCGCAGAATCTGCATTTGCAGGAAGAGAGGACAACAAACCGGCTGTGTATGTATCAGTACTTGAAATGATCATAACTCACCACCTGTCTGGCGATTCTACTCAAACTGCAGATTAATTACAACAAATATATCTGTCCACAGCAGACCAAATACGGCTTGCCTACGCAGTTGGAGCATGATAACGTCAATCAAATGACGCCAAGGAGGCCTCCATGTCAGACAGACCACGGATTCTACTGATCGATGACGAACCTGACAGTTGCAAAGCCCTGTCCATCCTTCTGGGCAAAGCGGGCTACCTGGTTGATTTTTTCCACAGCGGAGAGGAAGCCCTCCAGCGGATCCAGCAGCTACAGTACGACCTGATCATCAGCGACCTTCTACTTCCCGGAGTGAGCGGAATCGATATCCTCAAGCAGGTCAAAGAGAAATCACCGAACACCTCCGTCATTCTGATTACCGGCAACGCTTCGGCGGAAACCGCCGTAGAAGCGATGAAGGAAGGGGCGCTCGACTACATCACCAAGCCTTTCAACATTGAACGCCTCAAACTGCAGGTTGCCAAAGCCCTGGAAAAAAGCCGCCTGGTGCTGGAAAACCAGTACCTGCGCCAGCAACTCCATGGCCGTTACCATTTCGACAACATCATCGGCACCAGCCAGGCGATGCAAAAGGTCTTCAGTCGCATGGAGAAGGTCGTGGCTACCGATTCGACCATCCTGATCCTCGGCGCATCGGGCACCGGCAAAGAGCTTGTCGCCAAGGCGATCCATTACAATGGCCCACGCAAGAACAAGCCCTTTGTCGCCATCAACTGCGGCGCGATCCCGGCCGACCTGCTTGAATCCGAACTGTTTGGCCATGTCAAAGGCGCATTCACCAGTGCCATCGCCGACAAGCCGGGAAAATTTGAAGTGGCCAACGGTGGTACGATTTTTCTCGATGAAATCGGCGACATGCCCCTGCAGCTGCAGATGAAGCTACTGCGCGTACTGCAGGAACATGAATTCGAGCGGGTCGGCTCAAGCAAAAAAATCGAACTCGACGTCAGACTGATCTCGGCAACCAACGTCGATCTCCAGGATCAGATCAAAAAAGGCCATTTCAGGGAAGACCTCTATTACCGGCTGAATGTCATCCCGGTTCACCTCCCCTCCCTCAAGGAACGGCGTGGTGACATTCCGCAGCTTGCCCGCTATTTTCTGGAAAAGACCTGCAAAGAGATGGGCCGCCAGATGACCATCGCCAGCGACGCGCTTCAGGCCATGGAAAACTACGGCTGGCCGGGGAATGTCAGAGAGATGGAGAATATCATCGAGCGGGTCGTGGCCCTGACCGACAGCGATGTCATACACTACACCGACCTGCCGACCGATATTGCCGAAAGCCTGAAAGAAACAGAAAAAATATCGACACAACTGACCAGTGCCGGGGTGAACCTGAACCTTCTGGTTGCGGAGCTTGAAAAAGACCTGATCCAGCAGGCACTGCTGATCAGCCGGGGGGTGAAAGCACGTGCGGCTGAGCTTTTAGGGCTCAACCGCACGACTCTGGTTGAAAAGATGAAACGTCTGGGGCTGGAACTCTAGATCCCGAGAGCTTTTATTTGCTTTTCTTTTCCATCTTCTTGCGCTCATTGGCGTCAAGGTAACGCTTGCGCAAGCGGATCGATTTCGGAGTGACTTCGACCAGCTCGTCGTCATCGATATATTCGAGAGCCTGCTCCAGGGACAGATTCTTCGGCGGCGTCAGACGCACCGCATCGTCACTGCCCGAGGCCCGGACGTTGGTCAGCTTCTTGCCCTTGCTGACGTTGACAACAAGATCGTTCTCCTTGGCATGTTGGCCAACGATCATACCTTCGTAAACCTCGATGCCCGGACCAACAAAGAGGATACCGCGATCCTGCAGACCGAACAACGAGTAGGCAACGGTTTCACCCGCCTCCATGGCAATCAGGACGCCATTTTTACGGCCGACGATCGGTCCCTTGTGCGGACCGTACTGATCAAAGGTGTGGTTCATGACACCAGTACCACGGGTGTCGGTGAGGAATTCAGTTCTGAAACCGATCAGGCCACGGGCAGGGATCTTGAACTCAAGACGATTGGTTCCGTCCATCGGCACCATCGACAACATCTCGGCCTTACGGGTACCGAGTTTCTCGATGACGGTTCCCTGGTATTCTTCCGGCACATCGATGGTCAGGTGCTCCATCGGCTCCATCCGAACGCCATCAACCTCACGGAAGATAACTTCCGGCTTGGAAACGGACATCTCGAAACCTTCGCGACGCATGTTTTCGATCAAGATCGACAAGTGCAGCTCACCACGACCGGAAACCTTGAAGGTGTCGGTATTGTCGGTGTCTTCAACGCGCAGGGAAACGTTGGTCAGCAGTTCCTTCATCAGGCGGTCGCGGATGTTCCGCGAGGTCACGTATTTCCCCTCGCGACCGGCGAAAGGAGAGTTGCTGACCATGAAGTTCATCGACAGGGTCGGTTCGTCGATAGCAACATAAGGCAGAGCTTCCGGGCTTTCTGCCGAAGCGATGGTCTCACCGATACCGAGATCCTCGAAGCCGGCGATAGAGACGATATCCCCGGCCAGTGCTTCTTCGATCTCGATCTGCTGCAAGCCCTGGTAGCCGAGCAGCTTGGATATCCGACCGGTGACGATCTTGCCTTCCTTGTTGATGGTCGCCACGGTTTCACCGGCCTTGACCCGACCGTTGAAGATCTTGCCGGTGACGATACGGCCGATAAACTTATTGTAGGCTACGCTGGTGACCAGCATCTGCAGCGGCTTGGCAACATCACCGGTCGGTGGCGCAACATTGTCGCGAATGGCTTGGAACAGCGGCTCGAGATTGTCCGACTCCTCGTCCAGATCGAGCTTG
Source organism: Geopsychrobacteraceae bacterium (assembly GCA_963676795.2). Lineage (GTDB taxonomy): Bacteria > Desulfobacterota > Desulfuromonadia > Desulfuromonadales > Geopsychrobacteraceae. The sequence continues at coordinate 1,976,769 of CAXXTB010000002.1, forward strand.
GCGTAGCCGTTCTTGGCACTGGCGTAGACGATTGGGAATTCGAGTTGCTCCTCGTTGGCGTTCAGTTCGCAGAACAGGTCGAAAACCATGTTGACGACATCTTCAGGACGAGCCCCCGGACGGTCAATCTTGTTGATGACAACAATCGGCTTGAGTCCCAGATCCAAAGACTTCTTGAGAACAAAACGGGTCTGCGGCATCGGGCCGTCAAAGGCATCGACGAGCAGCAGAACCGAATCGACCATCTTGAGAATCCGCTCGACCTCGCCACCGAAGTCGGCGTGGCCCGGGGTGTCGACGATATTGATCTTGAGATCACCGTGCTGGACCGACAGGTTCTTGGAAAGGATGGTGATACCACGCTCCTTCTCCAGATCGTTGCTGTCCATGACACGCTCGGTAATCGCCTGATTCTCACGGAAAACCCCGGACTGAATCAGCATGGCATCGACCAGCGTGGTTTTACCATGGTCAACGTGAGCAATAATTGCGATATTTCTTATCTTCTCTGACATATAATAAGTCCTTTAGAAACAATAACTTCCCGAAAAGATCGGGATTATGCCAGAAAGCCCATGACAAGCCAAGGAAATAAACGGCATAAATCAAATTCTAACAGCAGGAATTTATCAGCGTGGTAAATGCTCAATTTCTTGACAGGTATTGATCTTTTACCTATGGTTCTGAGCTGAAATGTCACGCCGAGGATAATATACGCATGTCAAAATCGAATATCATTCTGACCGGTTTCATGGGAACCGGAAAAACAACCGTCGGCCGCCTGATGGCGGAAAAACTCAATTACGAGTTCATCGACACCGATGTCTTTATTGAGGAACGGATCGGCTGCACCATCGCCGAGTATTTCCGCGACCAGGGGGAAGCCGCCTTCCGCCAGCAGGAAGCGAACCTGGCCCAGGAGCTGTCGAAACGTAAAGGGCTGGTCATCTCGACCGGCGGACGGATGATGCTCGATCCGGCCAACGCCGCGGCCTTAAGCAAAACAGGTCGGGTGTTCTGCCTGGTTGCCACCCCTGAAGAGATCCTGGAAAGGGTCACGGGCGATTCAAACGTCAGACCGCTGCTGCAGGTAGCTAATCCGCTCGAACATATCGTCGAGCTGCTGGAACAGCGCAAAAAAGGCTACCGACGCTTCTCCCAGTTCACCACCTCGGAACGTAACCCACATGACATCGCCGACGAACTGAGTGAATTCGTTCAGGGAAAAAAAGATCTCAGGCTAGAGATCTCGACACCGTCCACCGCCTACGAATTCATCGTCGGCGGAGGGATCCTCCCCTTCATCAATCATCTAGCCCACATTGAAGGACCGGTCGCCATCATCACCGATGAATCGGTAGCCCCGCTCTATGCCCAGAGCTGCGGCATCGCCGATGTCATAATCAGCGTTCCGCCAGGCCGCCAGAATAAAACCCTGGAAACGACCCAGAGAATCTACCAGCAGCTGCTCGCCGCCGGCATCGACCGCAGCGGTACCATTATTGCCCTGGGCGGCACCGTCATCAGCGAACTCGCGGGCTTTGTCGCTGCGACCTATATGCGCGGCATCGACTGCGTCCAGTGCCCGACCAGCCTGCTGGCCATGGTCGACACCAGCATCGGCGGAAAAACCGGCATTGACCTCCCTGAAGGGAAAAACATCATTGGTGCTTTTAAACAGCCAAAGACCGTCATTGCCGATGTTGCGACCCTGCAGAGTCTCTCGCCACGGGCCTTCGCTTCCGGCATGGCCGAAGTCATCAAACACAGCCTGATCGCCGACTCAGACCTGCTGGAAAAGATCGAGTCGGGCAACTGGAAGCCTGCCGATGGCGGTTTTCAGGAAGCATCCGCCCTGCAGGAGCTGGTCGCCCAGGCGATTCAGGTCAAAATCAATATCATCCAGGAAGACCCTTACGATCAGGGGCGCCGCGCTGTCCTCAACTTCGGCCACACCTTCGCCAACGCAATCGAGCTATTAAGCAACCACCAGGTCAATCACGGCGAAGCTGTCGCTATCGGCCTGGTCATCGCCGCGACTCTGTCGGTTAAACTCGAACTGTGCGACAAACAGTTGATTGAACGGATCGAAAAGGTCCTGACCTCCGCAGCACTGCCGATTCGCATTCCGGCAGGGATGTCACCAGAAGAGATCATCAAGGTGATGGCCAACGACAAAAAGAAAAAAGACGGCAGGGTCCGCTATATCCTGATTCGCGAAATTGGCGACGTCTTCATGACTGACGACGTTCCCGCTGCCAGCGTACTGGAGGTCCTGCACAGCCTGGTCGAAAAATAGCAGTCCCCCATATAGGAAAAGAAAAGCCCGGACCTGACTCGCTCCGGGCTTTTCTTATTTTCATTGGCCCCACAAAGGGAGCTTAACTCAGGCCTCGCCCATCAGGCGGGACATCTCCCGGGTCGCCTCAAGCAGCCCCTTGATCAGACGCTCGCGATGCTCCTCTTTAAAGCGATGCGAAGGTCCGACAATGGCGATAACAGCAGGGACGTTGTTATCAAAATCGAACAATGGTGCCGCAATCGCCGAGATCCCCTCTTCCCGCTCCTGATCATTGATGTCGTAACCGCGCTGACGGATCAACGCCAGACGCTTTTCTATCTCGTCAGAATCCATCATGGTGTTTTCGGTGAAGCGGACCATCTGCACCTTGGAGAGCACTTTTTCAATAAAAGCGGGATCTGAGTATGCAAGCAGAGTCCGGCCGGAAGCGGTCGGCGCAAGCTCCATATAATCCCCTTCGTTGATCGAGTAAACCAGACGGGAGTGGCCCATCTCACGGGCCATGCAGATACTTCTGGTCCCGTCAATGACAAACAGCGCCGTCGATTCACCGGTCTCATCCGTCAGCCTGCGCATCAAAGGAACCGCGATCGAACGCAGCGAATTGGTCTTCTCGTAAACCTTGCCGAGCACCATCAGCTTGGGCCCCAGACGATAATTAGTTCGCGAGGTTCTGACCAGATAGCCGGAATTGATCAGGGTTCCGCACAAGCGGTGGACACGGCTCTTGTACAGACCGGTCTTGTCACACAGCTGATTAAGCGACAGTTCGGTTTCCTGCGGGGTAAAACAATCGAGAATTTCCAGTGCTTTGGTTACAGCGTCGACAATCGGGACCGCCGAGGGCTTCTTTTCAACATCCTGCTGCGCCATAACATCCCCCTGAGGCAATGACAGTCTTCATCCGACCGGGCAGTTTACGTTCCAGTAACACTTCAAGGAGCGCTACTGTATCACAGAGAGCCTTGACGTCAATCCCCGTCTTGACGCCCAGCGAATCGAACATGTTGACCGCATCTTCTGTCGGGACATTACCAGCTGCTCCGCGAATGAATGGACAGCCGCCCAGCCCCCCGGTACAGACATCAAAGACCCTGACACCCGCACGGTAGCCGGCATACATATTGGCCATGCCCAGGCCTCGGGTATCATGCAGATGCAGGGATAACCCGACCAGCGGGAACTCAGCACGGACCTTGCCGACCAGGGACTGAATCGCTTCGGGATTTGCCATCCCGGTCGAATCGGCCAGGTTGATCTCTGCAGCCCCGGCCCTCGACAGTTTTTCAGCGGCGCTCAGAACAGTCGATTCCGCTATTTTACCTTCATAGGCACAGCCGAACGAGCATTGCAGACCAGCCCGCACAGTCAGCCCGGCCGTTGCGGCCTGGGCGATCAAACCGGTCATCAAGGCAAGCGCGTCTGTAGCGGATTTTCCGGCGTTCTTCAGACTGTGGCTATTACTCACGGAGACCGACATGCTGACATGCCCGACGCCACAGTCCAGAGCTCTTTCAAGCCCTTTGTCGTTGAGGATCAGAGCTGTGATCAGCGGCCCGTCCGGATCCTGGCGCAATATGGTTCGGATAAATTCATCGGAGTCGGCCATCTGCGGCACACGCTTGGGATTGACAAAAGAACCAACCTGAATACGACCGACACCGGCATTCTTCAGGCTGTCAAAAATGCGTAATTTTTCCTCGAGGGTAAAAATTCGTTTTTCAACCTGCAATCCATCCCTTAAACACTCATCTTCAAGTACAACATCAAGTTTTTCAGCACCCATAAGCCTACCTTTTCCGCGGCAAAATGATGAATCAGTCGGCGACACGAACCAGAACCTTCATACGCTGAGGAGCCCCGAAATTCTCCAGGGCATCCTGTAGCTGATCAAGCCCGATCCGATCCGAAATCAACGGTTCGCTGTTAATCCGCCCCTGGCTCAAGTACTCGAGACAGTGAGGGATTTCATCGGTATAGATCATCGACCCTCTGATTGTAAGCTCCTTGCGAACAATTTGTACCGTTGGCACGGAATGATCCTTGCCCGGGATACCGAGCAAAACGATCGTTCCACCGGGAGCCGCCAGATTTATTGACTGATCAAGCGCAGCAACCGCTCCGCTTGTTTCAAAGACCACATCAAACTGACCGTAAAGGGTCTGTAATTCGTCCTGACTGGAAACGGTTCGGCGGGCACCAAGCCGAGAGGCCAGCTCCAAGCGTGGTTCCATCAGATCGCAGATAGTAATGTTGTCACAATTATGTTCAACCAGTTGCAGGGTCAACTGGCCCATGACACCGGCGCCAAAAATCAAGGTCCTTGACTGCATTTTGACCTGGGCAAGATTAAACGCGTGCGCCGTCACGGCAAAAGGCTCAGCAAAAATCGCCACCTCATCCGGCAGATCATCAGGGACCGGGCAGACAGCCTGAGCAGGAACAACAACGTATTCAGCAAACACGCCATGAGTATCGATGCCAAGACGCACCTTGTTGCGGCAGAGGTTGGTCATGCCCTTCTGACAGAGGTCACAGTGGCCACAAAAAAAGTTGGGATGAATAGCGACCCGCTGTCCGATATAGATATTCTCGACCTCAGCTCCGACAGACTCAACAATACCGATCGCTTCGTGGCCAAGAACAACTGGAAGCCCGGTCCGGATTTTACCGGTGAAGACTGAACTATCGGAACCACATAGAGCTGCATACTTCACAGCGATTCGAACTTGATCCTTTAGCGGGACAGGCGTATCAATATCCTCAACAACAATACGTCCCAAATCCTTCAACACTGCAGCCTTCATATCTCCTCCATCCTATCCAATGGACTAACGTTTCACCAAGTAGGCTAGACCTTTCTTGACTTTAAATCAATAGCTCAACTCAGAAAAAAGTCTGCAGTATACATTTTTTCATATTTCCCTGATTTAGCGCTATAATTTCTTTTCATCAAGAATCTCAATAACTTCCTTTTGCATTATGGGCTCCGGCTCTCCTGAATTAGCTGATTTGGAAAAAATATCGTTTTATTTATATGTTGACAGAAACCTCAACGCCAAATATCCTCCTGTTAAGGATAGCGTCCTCCCCTAAAGGATGCGCAGTCTGGGAGACAACCAACGAAAGTAAAAAAAATAGAGTAAAATATATCCTGAAGTACCCGACAACTGCTGGTCACCACACCTATCAATCAATGGAGGTAACAAATGAAGGGCTACAAGCTGTCTGGTTTCATGCTATTTGTTTTACTGCTTATCGCTTCCCCCCTTATTGCTGCGGATTATCCAACCCGCGATCTACAGGGCGTCATCATGTGGGGCGCTGGCGGCTCGACTGACAATTTTGCCCGTGCCGTCACACCGAATGTCGAACCTGCTCTCGGCAAGGATATTGTTCTGACCAACAAGCCGGGCGGTACCGGAGCTATTGCCACCCAGTTTGTATACAGTAGCCGCTCCGACGGTTATACCCTGCTCTACGGTGCTGAAAACCCTCAGCTCTATGGAGTCCTTGGCCTTTCAAAACTCAGCTATGATGATTTTTATCCTGTCAACATCCTGGCTCGCGGCCAGGTCGTCATCATCACCCGTAACGACACGCCATGGAAGACGTTCAAAGATCTGATTGAAGACGCGCAGGCAAATCCTGGAAAGCTAAAAATGGGCACGACCGGTCCTGGTGGCGTCCCTTACGTTGTCGGCAAGTTGATGCAGACCGTCACCGGGTTTGATGTCGCATCAGTTCCTTTTGCCGGAGACGGCCCTGGCATCACTGCCCTGCTCGGTGGCCACATCGACTTCATGCCAACCGTTATCTCCGCTTCCAGCGAACATATCCGCGCCGGCCGCGTCAGAGCTCTGGCCGTCGTTGATTCTGCACCAATAACCGTAGCTGGCGCAGAGATCGCACCAATAACCCAAGACTACCCGGCCTTTGACAAGTATGTCCCATGGGGACCGTTCTTCGGTGTCTGGTGTAAGAAAGATGTCCCTGACAACATCAAACAGAAACTGACCAGCGCCTTTGCCACCGGAGCCTCTTCTGACCGCTTCAAAGAGTTCGTTGCCAACAACGAAGCTGTCCTGATGAACATCAGTGGGGATGAAGCACAAGCCTTCCTCAATAAGTGGCGCTCCATCACCTCCTGGCTCCTACACGATGCAGGCGCAACCAAGGTTTCCCCGGAAGAACTGGGTATTGCCAAACCCTAAGCTGGACCTGAAACACCCCTCCCTGCCCCGCTCAAAGCAGGACGGGAGGGGGCTTTAATGTGCATGACGAAAGAAAGTGAGAGAACCGCCCATGAGTCACGACGAGAGCAACAGGCTTCGCGCCGGAGAAAGCTATTACGACCTTCTGATCCTCCTGGCCAGTATAGTCCTACTGGTCATCGCCTACCGTATTTCCGGTTTCAAGATCAGCGCCCCGGGCACCTTCCCGCTGGCGTCGACCACTGTTATGGTCGCTGCCATGCTGACGGTGATCTGGAGTAACCGCAAAAGAAAGCGGTCCACCGAGGACGGCTTCGGTGCAGAGATCAGGCAGATGCTCCGTGAAGTCTTTACCCGCGATTTTGTTATCTACTCGATTCTCTGCATCGCTTATGTGGCCCTGATTCAGCCGACCCACTTCCTGCCCAGCTCCTTTGCCTTCCTGGTCGCCTCGATCTTCTTTCTCAAAGGGGGCGGACCGCTCAAGGCGGTTCTGATCAGCGCCGGGACCCTGGCCTGCATCTACCTGATCTTTCTTTACTTCTTCAAAGTCCTGCTGCCATAAAGATAAAGGGGTATTCACGTGACTGAACATGCTTTTTCCTATTTCTTCATGGCCTGGACCAACTGGCAGCTGCTCCTGCTGACCGCGGGCGGCACCTTCGCCGGCATCTATATCGGCGCCATTCCGGGACTCTCGGTGACCATGGCGGTGTCGATCCTGATCTCCTTCACCTTCTCCTGGGATATCAATGCGGCGTTAGCGCTGATGGTCGGCGTCTTCATGGGAGGGGTCTACGGCGGTTCACGCTCGGCGATCCTGCTCAACATCCCCGGCGCACCGGCGTCGATCTCGACCAGCTTCGACGGCTTTCCGCTGGCTCAGCGCGGTGAGGCGGGGCAGGCGATCGGCATCAGCACCATCATCTCCGGGATCGGCGGCTTCATCGGCATCGCCGTTCTCGCGGCTGCCGCACCGACGGTCGCCGAGTTCGCTCTCAAGTTCGCCCCGCGCGACTACCTGCTCCTGGCCCTGATGGGGCTGCTGCTGGTCGGTTCGCTCTCCGGCGAATCGATGGCCAAGGGGATCTTCGCTGGCGCCCTGGGGGTCACCCTGGGGATGGTCGGCATGGATCCGATGACCGCTGAGGGGCGCTTTACCTTCGGCACCATTTCCCTGCTCGGCGGCATCCACTTCGTCATCGCCATGATCGGCCTGTTCGGCGTCGCCGAAGCGCTGTTTCAGCTGCACACCATCAAGTTGAAACCGGTCAAGCAGGATGTCAGCAAGATCGTGCCCTCCTGGAAGGTCATTCTCAAGTATCTGCCGCTGTCGATCCGTACCTCGCTGATCGGTGTCATCATCGGCGCCCTGCCGGGAACCGGCGGCGATATCGCCTCGCTGATGGCCTACGATCACGCCAAGCGTACGGTCAAGAACCCGTCGCGCCCCTTTGGCGAAGGCGCCTACGAGGGGCTGATCGCCCCGGAATCGGCCAACAACGCGGCGGTTGGCGGCTCCTATATCCCGATGCTGACCTTAGGGATTCCGGGCGATGCGGTCACCGCGGTGTTCATCGGTGCGCTGTTCATTCACGGCCTCAAGCCGGGACCGATGATGATGGTCGACACCCCGCACATGTTCTGGTTCATGGTCGGCAACCTGGTGCTGGCCAACATCTTCATGGTCGCCTTCGGCCTGACCGGGATCCGCATCTTTGCCAAGCTGGTCGAGATCAAGAAAGGGATCCTCATTCCCTGCATCATCGTCCTGTCGGTGGTCGGAACCTACTCGATCAACAACAGCATGACCGACGTCTACTGGATGCTCGCCTTCGGCATCTTCGGCTACCTGTTCAAGATGTTCGGTTATCAGGTCGCACCGATCATCCTCGGCATCATCCTGGGGCCGCTGATGGACAGCTCCTACCGTCAGTCGATCATGTCGACCCAGAACAACTTCGGACTGTTCCTCTGGGATCTGGTCAGCAACCCGATCACCTGCGTACTGACCATCATCGTCCTGTTCATGATTCTCAGCAACACCAGACTCTGGCCAATGATTAAAGGAGTGCTTTTCAAACAAAAGTGATTACTCTCTGCAATACCGTGGATAGGGATTGTTGTGCACAGTCCGCCGTCCTATCTATTGAAATGGCGTATCTTTTAGTAGTATTTAGATTGACACATTAGCAATAAATTCTTATTCTAACTATCGGAATCATTCCTTGCTGATAGGTCAACATTTAAGAAGATTCGAAATATAGATAAACTTGAGATCGGTCCCTACAGATCCAAACAAGAGGTAAAAAGGAGCTGACACATGGCAAAAGCAGCAAAAGCTTTAACTGAAGAAGAAAAACAGAAAGTTGACGAACTTTTCGTTCGCGCCCGTGCCGCGCAGGCCCAGATAGAAAATGTCGATCAGGAGACGATCGACCGTGCCGTTCGCGCTGTCGCCTGGGCCGCGGCCAACGAAAAGACCTTTACCCGTCTCGCTCAGATGGGCGTCGATGAAAGTGGCCTCGGCGACCGCGCCGGCCGCCCTTACAAGCGGGCCAAGATCATCGGCATCCTGCGTGACTGCCTGCGTCAGAAAAGTGTTGGCGTTATCGAAGAGATTCCAGAAAAAGGGATCACCAAATACGGCAAACCGGTCGGCGTTGTCGCCTGTCTGATTCCAACCACCAACCCGGCCCTGACTCCGCCAACCAACGGCCTGTACTCCTTGAAGGCCCGTAACGCAACGATCTTCGCTCCGCATCCACGCAGCAAACAGACCACCTTCGAAACCATCGCCGTCATGCGTGCTGCACTGAAGAAGGTCGGCTTGCCGGAAGATCTGTTCCTGTGCATCGACAAACCAAGCATCCCCTCTTCCCAGTACCTGATGAGCCAGGCGGACCTGTCGATCGCTACCGGTGGCCCGGCCATGGTCAAATCTGCTTACAGCTCCGGCAAACCGGCTTACGGTGTCGGTGCCGGCAACGCGACCATGTGTTTCGATGAAACCACGGCACAGGATGTCAAAACGGCCGCTATGAACGTGCGCCTGAGCAAAACAGCGGACTACGGTTCCGGCTGCAGCGCGGACGGCAACCTGATGATTCATGACAGCGTTTACGCTGAGATGCTCAAATGCCTGCAGGCTGAAGGCGGTTACCTGTGCAACGCCGAAGAAAAAGACAAGCTGACCAAGGTGCTGTGGGACGACGAGCTGCACCGGACCATCGATACCATCGCCTGCTCAGCCCAGTCGATCGCCGAAAAAGCCGGTTTCAGTATTCCTGAAGATCGCTGCATGCTGCTCTGTGAAGAGGACAACATCGGGCCGGAATACCCCTGGTGTAAGGAAAAGATGGCACCGATCATCGGCATCTTTAAGTACAGCGGCAGCTATGACAAAGCCATCGAGCGGCTGCAAGAGATCTACAAGGTCGGCGGCCGTGGCCATTCCTGCGGCATCTACAGCTTCAGCGACGAAAATATCCACATGCACGCCATGGCGATGCCGGTCAGCCGGGTTATGGTGCGCCAGCCTCAATCCAAGGCCAACTCCGGCTCCCTGACCAACGGTATGCCGATGACCTCAAGTATGGGCTGCGGCACCTGGGGGGGCAATATCACCAACGAGAACGTTCACCTCAAGCACTATATGAACGTCACCTGGGTCAGCCGACCGATTCCGGAGGATCGCCCGAGTGATGAAGAATTGTTCGGTGAGTTTTACAACGATCAGTCACTTGTCTTCGAATGACACAACGGGTCCCGGTTCACTCGCACGGGCCGGGGCCCGCTGAAGTAAAAGCAGAGGCAGCCATGTTTGAAATCTCTGACTATCAACTAAAGCAAGGGCAACAACCTCGAGATGGAGGTACGCCAATGAAACAGGAATTTTCCCTGGCTCATCTGACCGTTCTTGAGTGTTCACCAGCCGAGATGGTCCACATTGCCGCAAAAACCGGCTATGACTATGTCAGTATCAGACTGATCCCTCTGGGGATTCCGGGTGAAAAGGCATTTCTGCCACAGGACAAACAGATGGTCAGGGAGATGAAGAACGCGCTGAACGAGACAGGTGTTCAGTTTCTCGATCTCGAACTGGCCCGTATCTTACCGGACAATTCTCCCCGGGACTATCTGCCGGCGATGGAACTGGCCGCCGAGCTTGGCGCCAGACATGTGATTTCCAGTGCCTGGACCAATGTTCGCGATGACAGAAATTTTGTCATCGAGCGTTACGCCGAGATCTGTGAGCTGGCCCGCCCCTTCGGCATGACCGTCGAACTTGAATTCCCGACCTTCTCCAGACTGGAGAATCTTCAGGAAGCGACAGATATCGTGCGCAGCGCCAATGCAACCAACTGCGGCATCCTCCTCGACACCCTCTACCTGCATTTCACCGGCTGTCCCGCTGAGGAGATCAGAAACATCCCCCCTGAATGGATCCACTTCCTGCATATCTGCGACACGGTTCCGGAAGTTCCGGAGACCCGTGAAGGGAAAATCCATATTGCCAGGGACGACAGGCGCTATATCGGTGAGGGCTGCATCGATTTTCAGAAAATTTTCAGCGCTGTTCCGGCTGTGCCCTTCTCGATCGAACTGCCCAATCTGGAGCAGGTCAAACGCCACGGCTATGAAGAGCATGCCAGACGCTGCATCGAGTCGGCCAGAACCTATCTCGACACACACCCGGTTCAGCCCTCACAGCGAATAAACGCCTGAAAGGGAGATCTGCGGCAGAACCTGTTATAGTTTGAAGCTGAGCAGGCTGTTATCCGCTAAACGACATCAACAATAAGGCCGCATAGCACCGGCCGCCAAGATACAGTTCAGGAGGTAAGCGTGAAGGACCTGGTAGCTCATCAGTTAGTCAAATATCTGGAAGACAGAGGTGTCGAATATATCTTCGGCCTCTGCGGCCATACCAATATCGCTGTTCTGTCGGCCCTGGAGAAGAGCAAGATTCATTTCGTCAATACCCGCCATGAGCAGATCGCGGCTCATGCCGCCGACGGTTACGCCCGCGCCAAGAAGACAACCTCTGTCGTCCTCAGCCACCTTGGCCCGGGGATGTCGAATGCGGCCACCGGCATCGCCAACGCTGCCCTCGACTGTATTCCGATGGTTGTCATCATCGGCGATGTTCCATCACACTACTACGGCAAGCACCCCCATCAGGAAGTGAACCTGCATGCCGACGGCAGCCAGAGCGAAATGTACCGCCCGTTCTGCAAGCGCGTATGGAGGGTTGAAAGCCCGGAACTGTTCCCGGAAATCATCGAAAAGGCCTTCCAACTCGCTGAAAGCGGTCAGCCCGGCCCTGTCGCCGTCGATGTGCCGATGGACATCTTTTCCAAAGAGGTCGATGTCGAACGCTTCGAGCGAGTCAAAAAGAATACCCGCTCCTTGAGCAAACCGTCACTCGACGTCGAGGTTGCCAAAGAGATCGTCACCAAACTTGTCGAAGCCAAGAAACCGTTGATCTATGTCGGCGGGGGGATTGTTCTGGCCGATGCCGCGGAAGAACTGAAAGCCTTTGTCGACCACACCAGCATCCCGGTCGCCCACAGTTTGATGGGCAAAGGCGCTCTGCCCGACGATCATCCCTTCACCCTCGGCATGAGTGGCTTCTGGGGCACTCAGTATATCAACGATTCCTGCCGGACCGCCGATTACATCCTCGGCCTCGGCACCCGCTTCAAAGAAGCTGACTGCAGTTCCTGGTATCCGGAGTTCACCTTCGACATCCCCGGCACCTCAAAACTGATCCACATCGACATCGAAAGCAGCGAAATCGGCCGTAACTATCCGGTCGAAATCGGCGCGGTTGCCGATCTGAAGCAGGCGCTCAAGGTTCTGACCAGAGTCGCCAAAGAGCTCTATCCGGAAGGGATCAAAAAGCCTGCGTTGGCAAAAGAAATTGCCGTCTACCGAACCGAATTCAAGAGCCGGAATACCGCCATGGAACAGAGCGACAAGTACCCGATGATGCCGGAACGGATACTTGCCGATGTCCGTGCCGTTCTGCCGCGCGATGCGATCATCACCACCGATGTCGGCTGGAACAAGAACGGTGTCGGCCAGCAATTTCCGATCTATACCCCCGGCAGCATCCAGATTCCCGGCGGCTATGCGACCATGGGCTTTGGCGCTCCGGCTGCCCTCGGTGCCAAGCTGGCCTGCCCGGACAAGGTGGTTGTCGCCCTGATCGGCGACGGTGGCTTCGGCCAGAACCCGGCGCTGCTGGCAACAGCGGCCTACGAAAATATTGCGGCGATCTGGATCGTCATGAACAACAACGCCTACGGAACCATCGCCGGCCTGCAAAAAGCTCATTACAATACGACGCACGGGACAATTTTCCCCCAGGTCACTGACTTTGCCGCTATCGCCAAGGCCTACGGCGTTGAGGGAGTCAGTATCCAGTCGGCTGATGAATTCAAACCGGCACTGGAAAAAGCGATCGCCGCAGGCAAACCGGTGGTTATCGATGTCCGGATGATCAACAACCCGGTGCCGACGACCGGCCACTGGAACATCCTCGACATCTACTCGCCGGGCAAAAAGGTTTCGCACGTCAGTACAGATTGATTGATTCACCCCTATCATTCATCAAGGCCTCACGCGTGAGTGTGAGGCCTTTTTTGCCGATAGCCCAGGCATCTCAGCAGCTGCCCCCTCCCCTGGTTTCTCACCTGGAACAAATGAGACATAGTTACTGCATCTACGTAATGTTGGTGTTATAATCACGCGAATCAAAATACAGCTGATCTCTCAGCAAAAATCTGGACCTACAAAGTATCACGGATAATCCATGTCTTCCACAACGGACAACAACAGATTGCCGGTAACGGCCTATATACTCCTGGCTTTCACCAACCTGTTCTGGAGTCTCAACTTCATTATCGGCAAACTTGTCGCCGGAGCAATTCCACCTGCGACGATCAGTTTTTTTCGCTGGCTCTTCCCGGCGATTTTCTTTCTCTGCCTCAACTGGAAACAGGTCAAGCAGGACTGGCCTCTGGTTCAACAGCATATCCCCCTGATCGGCCTGCTCGGCCTGACGGGCTATGCACTGAACTCCGTAAGTGTCTACGAAGCGGTCAGCTATACGACAACGATCAACACTGCTTTCATCAATGCCTTCAATCCGGTCCTCATCGCCTTTGCCGGCTACCTGATGTACCGCTACCCGCTCACCCTGCGCCAAGCTCTCGGCTTTTTCCTGTCGCTGATCGGTGTTGTTACTATAATTTTCAAAGGTCAGCTGCAAAGTATCCTGGGCTTGCAGATCAACATCGGGGATCTGTTCATGGTTGGCAGTATCTCTTCCTGGGCGGTTCACACTATTTTGTACAAAAAGAAGGCCCATAAGCTCCCGGCCCGGGTCATGTTTACCATGATGATGTGCGCTGGTGTCGTTATTTCACTGCCGCTCGGATTGGCAGAAAATGTTTTTCTGACCGGCTTCGACTGGGTCGCCAGGGTCCAACCTCGCCATATTTTAGGCATATTCGCCCTCAACATCTTTCCGTCAGTGCTGGCCTATCAGTTCTGGAATCATGCCCTGACCAAGGTCTCGGCCAATGAAGTGGCCATTTCCCAGTACCTGATTCCGGTCTTTACGACACTGATCTCGGTCTTTTTTCTCGACGAAAGACTGCGTGACTTCCACCTGATTGGTGGCGCTCTTATTTTTTTCGGGGTTTTCCTGGTCACTTCGGCCTATAAATCAACCAAACCCCGCACCACAAATCCAGGATAACAGCATGTCTGACATCATCAATAACAGTGGGCCATTGATCATGGTCTTCGTCATCGGCCACCTGCTTTACCGTATCGGGTTCCTGACCCGGGAAAATGCCGACCTGTTCCTCAAGGTCTTCTTCTACATTGCCCTGCCGGCCGTTATTCTTCTGTCGATACCGCGAATTCCGCTGACCCACGAACTGCTCTATTTCCCGCTGTTCGCCATTATCATGTTTGTTATCAACCTGACCCTGGCGACATTCAGCAAAGGCTTCTTCCGCCTGGAGCCGAAAACCCTGGGCGTTTTTCTCATCGGCTCAATCATTTTCAACGGTTCCTTTGCTTACCCCTTCATCCTGGTCTCCTACGGGGAAAAGGCCATGGCCTATGTCTATCTTTTTGATTTCGGCAATGCGCTCATCACCTTTTCGGTCGCCCACTTTCTCGCCTCCAGATACGGCCAATCCGATCAGGCACGCAGGATGATTTCACTGAAATTTATGAAATCTCCGCCGATGATCTGCCTGGTCATCGCAATCATTCTCAATCTGGCCGGCCTGCAAATCCCGACCTTCGGGATCAAAACCTTGAGAATTTTCAGCGATCTGCTCACCCCGCTGGTCATGTTGTCACTGGGAATCTACTTCAATCCGCGCATCGTCAAGGCAGGGCCACTGGCAACTGTCCTTGGTATCCAGTTTGTCGGCGGCCTGATCATTGGCTATCTGATCGTCTACTTTTTCGGACTCGAAGGAATCGGCCGGGCGGTTGTGCAGATCCTGGCGATCTGCCCCATTGCGATGAACACCCTGGCCTATGCATCGATGGAGAACCTGGACAAGGAATTTGCCGCCAGCGCCGTCTCCTGTTCGACCATCATCAGTATGATCCTGATTCCGACAATGATATATTTTCTACACTCGTGACAGAAGACGCCTGACAGATTGAACCAGGATTTGTGATATGCAGACATTACTGACCGTAACACCGATTTTTATTTTGATCATTCTCGGCTTTATCGCCGCGCGCATCAAACTGCTCCCGGAAGACGCCCAGGGACCACTCAACCGCCTGGTCTATTACTTTGCCATTCCAGCCTTCCTGTTCAATGCCGTTTCAAATTTCCCGCTGGCCAAGGGGTTCAATGCCAAACTGCTGATCGCGACTCTGGGAGCCGCTTTCACCTTTTATCTGCTCGGCTGGATCCTGTGCAAACTGGGCAAGGTTTCGTTCACCAAGGCGGGTGTTTTTGTTCAGGGCAGCTGTCACGGCAACCTGGGCTATATCGGCCTGCCGGTGGCATTCTATTTTCTCGGCGAAGCGGGTCTGGCCAAGGCAGGGATCATTGCCGGTTTTCTGATGATCCTGCAGAACATCATGTCGGTAACGATCCTGCAGTCGTTCACTGCCGAACAGGGCGGGCGAAAAAAGTTCGCCGTCGTCTTCAAGCTGATGCAGAACCCTGTCATCATCTCCTGCATGCTCGGGATCATTGCATCCGGCCTTGAACTGCCGATCCCCGATGTCGTCAACCGGACCCTGAAGATGCTCGGCCAACTGGCACCACCGGCTGCGCTGCTGCTGATCGGTGCATCCATGTCGTTCGAGAAGCTCAAAACCCAGTTTCTGCCGATTCTCGGTGTGGTCACAACCAAGCTCGTCCTGCTCCCCTGCTACGGATTGCTACTGATCAGCTTGCTGAAACTTGAGATCAACGAAAGCCTGCCGGCAATCATTCTGCTTGGAACCCCGACAGCCACTGTCGCCTATGTTCTGGCACGCCAGATGAAAGCCGATGCAGAAATGGCGGTTGCAATCATCTCAACCTCAACCCTACTGTCGGTTGTGACCTTGCCGATCCTGCTGAGTTACCTGATACACGGATTTTGACGGTACAACATCGGCGAGAAGAGACAATTAATACTTATCAATAGGATATTTAAACCTATCTATCCTATATGATAGTTTTCTATTGACATCCAAATCGACCTTTTTTAAAAATGAAGCTGCTGGTTTAACGAACAAAACATGACTTGGTAAAATCTCTGATCAGCGTACAGGTATGAGAAAAAGCTTAACAATCATTTCTCAAAGGGGATTTATGATGAATAGGGTTCAGGTAAAGAATGTTGTCTTTGGTGAAGGTGTTCCAAAAATCTGTGTCCCGATTGTTGCCCAGACCAAAAAGGCGATAATTGAAGAAGCAGAAAGTTTCAAGGATATCCCAGTCGACGTCGTCGAATGGCGTGCAGACTGGTTTGAAGGACTCAGGGATACCAGCAAGGTTATTGATGTGCTCAATGATTTGGTTCCGGCCCTGAATGGGGTTCCACTGCTGTTTACCATCAGAACCTCCAACGAGGGGGGCGAAATAGAAATTTCCCCGGACGATTACCAGCAGATTAACCGCGAAATTGCCGCCAGCGGACTGGTTGACCTGATCGATGTTGAAATATTTATCGGTGACACAACCGTTCGGGCTGTTATCAAAGAGGCACACGCCAATGGTGTCAAGGTTGTCGGTTCCAACCACGATTTTCATAAGACACCGGCTAAGGATGATATCATCTATCGGCTGCGCAAGATGCAGGATATGGGGGCAGACATCCCCAAGATTGCCGTAATGCCCCAGTCGGCACTGGATGTCCTCTCTCTGCTCGAAGCAACAACTATTATGAAGGAACAGTACGCCGACCGGCCGATCATCACCATGTCGATGTCGGGAACCGGTGTCATCAGTCGTCTGGCCTGTGAAATCTTCGGATCCTGCCTGACCTTTGGCGCGGCAAAGAAAGCCTCCGCGCCCGGACAGATCGGTGTCAACGATCTGCATGGGGTACTGGAGCTGATCCATAAGAGTTCGAATTGATATTGCCGGTTTTATAAATCTATCAGGCCGGAAATTTCTTCCGGCCTTGCAATTTGCGCGTCCGACAGGACACAGCAGGCTTAGCCGTCCAGTACAGTCCTGATCATCCTTGCGATCTTGCCGACATTCAACGGCTTCAGAAGATATTCCCTGATCCCCAGATTTTTTGCCGAAACCTCATCGATCTGATCACTGTAACCGGTACAGAGAATGATCGGCATCTCCGGTCTGATCTCCAGAATCTTTCGTGCGAGGTCCCGACCAGTCAGGTCGGGCATGGTCTGATCGGTGATAACCAGGTCAAACAGATAAGGATTCCTGGCAAAAAGATTCAGCGCTCGCAGGCTACTCTGCTCTACTGTCACCTGGTAACCAAGCCACTGCAGCATCGACTCGCCAAGGTCCACCAGGACTGTTTCATCGTCAACAAAAAGAATTCGTTCACAGCCCTTGGGAATATTCACAGGTTCCTGCAGGACCTCAGCACGTTGAACTGCAACAACTGGGAAATAGACACGGAAGGTTGTCCCCTGGCCGGGAGCTGTTTCCACCCTGATCGCCCCTCCACACTCTTCAACAATCCCGTGGACGATTGCCAGCCCCATGCCGGTTCCCTTGCCGATCTCCTTGGTCGAAAAATAGGGATCAAATATCTTATCGACAATTTCAGGGGAGATCCCTTCTCCGCTGTCAGAAACAGACAGGCGGACATACTCACCGGAACGAACCGAAAACAACATATCCGGGTCATCGCCATCAACAAACCGGTTATCCAGCACAACAGTCAGCGTCCCCCCGCACTCTTCCATGGCCTGATAGGCATTGGTGCACAAATTCAACAGAACCTGATGCAACTGAGTCGGATCGGCCAGCACGGTATCCCTGTCCAGATCGACCTTCTCAACGATACTGATCGTCGATGGTATGGAGGAACGCAACATCTTCAACCCCTCTTTGACAAGAGGCCCCAACCTCAAGGGAACCGGGTCGACCTTGGATTGGCGGCTGAAAGCAAGAATCTGTTTCACCAGATTCTTTGCCCGGTCAGATGCAGCTATAACCTGATCCAGATTCCCGGTAAGCTGGGGTTCAGGAGGGGCATGGATTTTGGCCATATCGGCATAGCCACGGATCGCCCCGAGAATATTGTTGAAATCATGGGCTATCCCGCCTGCCAGGGTTCCGATAGCTTCCATCTTACGGGCCTGGCGCAGTCGATCCTCCTGCTGACGCTCTTCTTCGGCCCGCTGCTTCTGCTCAGTGATGTCCCGAGCGGTCACCAGCGAACCGACAATCTCCCCCTGTTCATTCTTCACCGGACTGAAGCTGAAAGAACCAACCCAGGATTCCCCGCTGTCCTTACGATAGGTTTTATACTCGACATTGGTCCCGGATTCCCCGCGCAGGGCTCTCGTCGTCGCCCAATTCTCCGGAGGACAAGGCTCACCATCGACCGTAAAGACGTCAAACAGATCGGAATAGCGGTCAAAGGACCGAAAGCACTCTTCCTGGTTTTGAAAACGACAGAAACGGGCCCAGGCGTCGTTGAATTCAACCAGGTTTCCGTAGGCATCGGACATGAACATTCCGTCAGGCATACTGGCCATCGCCGCCGCCAGTTTGGCCCGATTGTCCTCGATCATTTTTTCAGCTTTTACCCGCTCCGAGATATCCCGAAAAACCCCGAGAACACCGACGATCTCTCCTTTTGAATCTTTGACGATCCCCCGGGTCACCTCGACAACAAATTGCGTCCCGTCTTTACACCGGTATTCCGTGGTATGAAACTCAGCCTCTCCGGTCGCAGGCGGATTTGCAAACAGGTTTTTCTGACTGAAATAATCCTCAGGGTCAACGTAGAAGGATTCCATCGTTTTACCTACGGACTCCTCCTGCGAATAACCTGTCAGGGCTGTAAACCCAGGGTTGACCATGACGATCCGCCTGTGCGTATCTACGAAAACAACCCCGTCGGTAATCGAGTTGAAGATCGCCTCGAACTGGGCGTGCTGACTCCTCAAGCGCGCCAGGAGATTCTGGCGTTCGGAGATATCGTTCACAAAAGCAAACAGGTATGATCGGCCTGCGTACTCCATCAACGTCGCTTTTATTTCAACCGGAAAGAGCTCACCATCCTTGGTCTGGTGCCGGGTTTCGAACAGCATCGCCCTGTTACTCCGTATTTCCAGAAGGAATTCGCTCCACTTTTCTCTGGTAAACAGCGGATCCCAATCCCAGACATGCATGCTCTGAAGCTCTTCACGACTGTAACCAAGACGCTTGCATGCTGAGTCATTCACATAAACAATGCTCGAATCTTCCCGCATCCAGAAAACTTCATCTGCAGAAGATTCCACCGAAAAGCGTGAAAAGAAGGACAGAGAATCGATCGAAAGTTCGTCAGAAACATTCCCGGGAACGGGGTTCGAAGAGGTGAGTTCTGAGTCGCGGAAGAGTGATGGGAAATGAACAGCGGCAAGCTGCTGACGCAGGCAGCGGATTTCGTTGATCAGCTGCTCTTTTGTTTTGTCATTGTCATCCATAAGGGCAGGCATCCCGACGGCTACAAGTCATCTCATTCAAGACAGAACAGTCATCATCGACCAAAAAGTCTTTGCATCGACAGAAAGTAAACAATTCAACAATTAGCATGATTTAACAAAAAAACAAAGAACAAATACCTGGGGGTTGGCAACCGCAGAACGGCTTCCTGCTGCAGCCAAGGCCTGCCTAGTTTTCATCCGGAAACGGTCCTTTTCCGCCATAGCTGCGTCAACCTGCGGGCTTACTTGTGCGGCGTAAAGGACTACGCCTCCATACAAGCCCTTGATTTTCTTGCTATGACAAAAAATTGCTCGTTTCCAATCTGAAAACTTACGCGTTGCCATCTGGAGTTTCCGGATGGCAACTAACTAGAGGACACCGACCCGGCGAATCCCATCCGGCCGCCAGGCCGGGGAAATAACATGGCTTCCCTTCTCTTTAAGATTGAGGAGATTCCCCGGCATGACCGAGAATTCCCCGTAGCGGTCGTTGACCTGGTCAAGGACGGCAGTCAGGCTGTCGCGACGGCGCTCTTCGGGCAACAACGGAATCTGCCGGACCTGATGGA
This sequence comes from Geopsychrobacteraceae bacterium, assembly GCA_963676795.2. Lineage (GTDB taxonomy): Bacteria > Desulfobacterota > Desulfuromonadia > Desulfuromonadales > Geopsychrobacteraceae. The sequence continues at coordinate 1,997,021 of CAXXTB010000002.1, forward strand.
GAAGATTCGACAGCCTTACGCCCAGCAGGCGGATCGGCTGATCGAGGATCAGGCTGTCGCAGATCTTCAGCGCGGCCTGGTAGATCTCTTCGCTGCGCCAGATCTGCGAGAACTGAACCTGCTGGCGGCTGAAGGTGGTGAAATCGGCGTAACGCACCGTCAGGGTCACCGTCTTGCCGGTCACAGCGTAGCGCCGGGCCCGACGGCCGACCATCTCGGCAAGCTGGAGCAGATAACGCGCGATCTGATTCCGGTCGGAGACATCCTGGCTCAAGGTCATGCTGTGACCGACCGTCTTGACCTCTTCCTCAAGCTCGGGTGGAATCACCGGGCAGCTGTCGCCCCCCTGCCCCATCAGCGCCAGGCGTTCGCCGATGATACCGAATTTCGCCTTTAACCGTGCAACCGGATAGCGGCCGAGCTGACCGCAGGTAACAATCCCCATCCGATGCAGCTTGTCCATGGTCTTGCGACCAATCCCGCAGAGCTCTTCGATCGGCAAATTCTCCAGAACGGTGGCAATCTCCTCAGGGCGAATCAGGGTCAAACCGTCCGGCTTCTTCATCTCCGAAGCCAGTTTGGCCAGCAGCTTGTTCGGAGCGATACCAACGGAACAGGTCAACCCGAAACGGGCCTTGATGCGGGATTTGATCAGATAGGCGATGCGCTGCGCGCTGCCGAAATAGCTGACGCTTCCCGAGATATCGAGAAAGGCTTCATCGATAGAAAAAACCTCGACCCGATCCGAATAATCGGCCAGCAGAGCCATGATCTGACTGGAGACATAGGTATAGAGACGATTGTTGGCCGGGCAGAGCTTAAGCTGCGGACACCTCTGCCTGGCCTCATGGAGCATCATCCCGGTTTTGACCCCGAACCTGCGTGCCTCATAGGAAGCGGTCAGAATAATTGTCCGTTTCTGACTGCCGACCACGGCAACCGGCCTGCCGCGCAAAGCCGGGTTCGACTGCTGTTCGACGGAAGCGAAAAAAGCATTCATATCAACGTGAAGAACCAACCGCTCCCCCATCTAGAACGCCTCGATCTTCAACAGTTGCCAAAGCGGCTCGGCCGGACTGTAAACCAACTCGTACAGGGCGCCACCATCGCTGACATGGAAATAGATCAGCTCCTTTTCACCGCGCCGCTCCCGCCAGCTGTTGGTCACCTGAACGATACGATGCTGCTTGCGGTTCAGATCAAACCAGACCGGCCTGAGTTTCCCGCCGGGACCATGCACGACCGCGACGCGGATGCCGTCGACCACCTGCTCCACGCTCAATCCTCCAAAACACGCATAACGCTGATCACCTTACCGATCACCACAGGCTCACCGTCTTCGGGAAGCAGAATAATCGGCTCCAGGCTGTCATTTTCAGGCTGCAGGCGAATCCGGCCGGGTTCCCGGAAAAAACGCTTGAGGGTCGCTTCGCCATCAAGCGCGACCACAACGATATCGCCATTTTCAGCCGTTCTCTGCGGCCTGACAATGGCATAATCGCCGTCAGCGATATGAGCCTTGATCATCGATTCACCGCTGACTCTCAAGGCGAAACACCCCTCCCCCTTAAGCAGGGAGCTATCAACATTCAGGTGGCCCTCGATCTCTTCAAAAGCTTCAGTCAAGGGACCTGCTGCAACGGAACCGACAATCGGCAGGACCCTGGATGACGGGCGATCGGTCAGACGGATACTGCGGGACGCTCCGCGGGACCGGCTGATCAGTCCTTTACGCTCAAGCGCCTCAAGGTGACGCAGCACCCCCAGATTGCCGCTGATCTGCAGATGGGAAGCAATCTCCTGCAGCGTCGGTGCCGTTCCTGCTGTTTCGATATGCCGGGTAATAAAATCGTAGACCTGCTGTTGCCGCCGGGTCAGTTGCTCCATGGCAATCTCCATACGTGATAGAATAATAGTTACTAAAAAGTAACTATCATGGAGTTAGCCAACTGTCAAGCGCTTCAGCTGCGTACAGGGGGACGCAGGTTCAGATGTTGAAGAAAAGAGTTGAGGGCCGGAGAGCACTTCTGCCCTTTGGGAAAAACAGAGTAAACATGGCGCAATGCCCACTTATCGGCAAGCGGGGCCGCTTTCAGGGTCTCATCGTCGAGATGGGGACGCAGATCCTTTTCCCCGAGAATCCCCAGGCCAAGACCGGCTCTTACACAGTGGATCAGGGACGATACCCGCATCACCTTGATATCCGGCTTGGAACTCTGCCCCGCTTTGCGCCGGACTTCTTCAAGAATTTCATCCAGCGCCCCGCCTTCCAGCAGGGAGATATGCTCATACTCGAAGGTTTCCCGGAAATGGATCGGAGCACCTTCTTCACGGGTCGCAAAGAGCGGATGGTCGGCACTTCCCACCACCCAGACAAAATCCTCCTTGAAAACCAACTTTTCAAACCCTGCAAGGTCACCGGTATCATAGACAATACACAGGTCGGCCAGGTCTTCACGCAGAAAGCGTGCCGCATCCCGGGAGAAAATCTCCTGAACAGTGACATGCACGGAAGGATAAGCCTGTTTGAATTGAGCAATAATCGAAGGGAGAGAGCCATTCATGGCCCAGGGGATGACGGCAATACGGAAATCTCCGGCCTCCCCTTCGGCAAAACGCTTGAGGTCGGCACGGACATCGGAATATTTGTGCAGCAATTGCTCGCAGTGGCCGGCAAAAACCTTGCCGGCCGGAGTCAGACTTGCACCGGTCGGTGTCCTTGAAACCAGGATGGTATCAAGATCATTTTCCAGTTCGCTGATTCGCCGGGAAGCCGCAGAGGTTGCGATATGCTCACTTCTGGCCGCCGCACCAATACTGCCCAACCTGGCAACCGCAAGAAATACACGTAAGGTTACAATATCAAAACTCTGCATGAATCCCTTCTGGAATCAGTCTTCCAGCATTGCTCTGGTCACGGCCTCCTGATTGTGCGGGTTCCTGATCGAAACATGAGAAACCTTTTGAACCTTCCCGAAGGAGAGGAACAGGCACTGAGCCCAACCAGCAATGCTTTTTAGCGCAGCAAAAGCCGGATTGTCGTAGGAATGAACATTTTGGAGAGTATACATCGCTTTACCTTTTCTGTAGAGAAAATTTTATCCTAAATCTCACAACGCAAAAGGTAATACATCCCTCTCCATAGGAGGTAGTGCTTATCAAACAACAAGCTCTTCGAAATTGGGCATGACCTTGAAAACAACAGCGTTATGGCCGACCATGGCCTCAAGCGGGCCCTTACGACCGCCGTTCAGATGCGAAAGCAGAGGTCACCAGCAGATCTATCCCTCCCGGGGTTACAGCAAAAAAAGCGACAGACCTGATGCGGATCCGAAGTCATGCCCCTGCAACCCGGGCCTTGCAGCATATTGCCTTTTCAGTCAACAGCATGACGATATACAAATTTGAAGATTGACCAAATATTGCTAAAATATTAATACTTAACAGATCGTAAACTCATGTTAATCTTCGTTGCAGATCCTGCATCTCAGGAGAGAGCGGCCCGTGACATACCAAAAGAGATTCACAGACATTCTCCCCGGGAAATCGCCAATCCTGATAATCCTGTCCGCTCTATTCATCCTGACCTGCACCAGCCCGTCGGCCTTTGCCGCCAGACAGGTCAGAGTAGGAATTTTCGACGGCAGTCCCGCCAGAGAATTCTCCATCGACCTCATTGACGCCATGGCCAAAAAGGAAGACTGGCAGGTTGAATACAAGATCGACAGTATGGCCAACTGCCTGGCGCGACTGCGCAGCGGCGAGATCGACATCATGACAGCCTTTGGCTATTCGCTCGAGCGCGATCATATTGCCGACTTCACCCGCATCCCGATGATCCAGCGCTGGTCGATGGTCTTCCTCCCCTTGCATTCCACGATCAAAAGAACCAGAGACCTTGAAGGCAAACGGGTCGGGATTCTGCGTGAAGGATCGACCGCCCAGCGGTTTGTCGAACTGATCGAAAAATTCGACATCCACTGTCAGCTGGTCGGCTATGACAGTTTTGAAGAGATCATGCAGGGGCTTGAACAGGGAGAGATTGACGCCGGGGTCGTCGTCAACATCTTCGGGGCGCGTTCCAGCACCCAATACCAGGTCCAGGCCTCATCCATCGTCTTCAGTCCGTCAAGCAATTACTTTGCTGTCCCCGAAGGGAAAAACGCCGATCTGGCCGCAACGATAGACCGCTATATGGATCAATGGAAACAGGATCCGAAATCGGTCTATTACCAGTCGATGAATCGCTGGCTGCTCGGCAAAGAGGAGACAGGCCCCATTATTCCGACATGGATCTATCTCCTGCTCGCGCTCTTTGTTGCTGGCCTGCTGCTGCTGTTTATCTGGACGCGTCTGCTCAAACGTATGGTCAACAAGAGAACCCGTGAGCTCAGCGTCAGCGAAGCACGCCTGAACGAACTGATCGATCTCTCTCCAATCGGCCTGGTCCTGTGTACAATGGACGGACACTATATCTCGGCCAATCCGGCCTATCAGCAGATCACCGGTTATACTCTCGCTGAATTACTGCACATGAGCTACCGGCAACTGACATCCGCACAGGGGCAGGAACAGGATCTTGAACGGGCAAAAGTTCTGGAAACGGATGGGCGCTACGGCCCCTTTGAAACAGAAATTATCAACAAAGCAGGCCACCTGGTCACGGTTCGTGTCAGTTCAATGCTCGTCACCCGCGATAACAGTAAATATACCTGGTCAAGCGTCGAAGACATCTCCCCTCTCAAACAGGCCGAACAAGAGAAACAGGAGATGTCCATACGCCTGCAGCAAACCCAGAAAATGGAGGCAATCGGGACCCTGGCCGGGGGGATTGCCCACGATTTCAACAACATCCTCTCGGTTATCATCGGCTATACAGACCTGGCCTGCCTAAAACTGGGACACAATCCGGAAGCCGCCGAAGATCTCAACTTTGTCCTTTCCGCCGCCCGCAGGGCCAGGGACCTGGTCCGCCAGATCCTGCTTTTCAGCCGCAAAAGGGAAAACGGCTTCGAACCGCTTAAAATCCACGATATCATTCTGGAAGCCTGCAATATGATTAGAAAGACGATCCCGTCGTCTATCGCGATCAACCTTCAGCTCGCCCCTGAAACCGGCCTTATCCTGGGAGATTCGACAAAGATCTACCAGATCCTGATAAATCTCTGCACCAATGCCAGCCACGCCATGAACGGTGACAGTGGACAGATCGACATCTGCCTGACCCGCCTGAGGCTCAGCGAAGAGGACAAACCTCAATATCCGAAGCTGGACTGCGGAGAGTACGCCCGACTGGTCGTCGCCGACAATGGCAGCGGCATCGCTGAAGAAAACCTGACCAGGATCTTCGAACCTTTTTTCACGACCAAGGAGGTCGGCAAGGGAACCGGTATGGGCCTGTCAGTCATCCACGGGATTGTCGAAGATCACGGCGGAGAAATTCGGGTGGAAAGTCAGATCGGCGAAGGAACAAGTTTTGAGATACTGCTGCCGATCTATACACAGGAGAACCCGACAGCACCCAAAGATCAACCTGAGAATGAGAGCCTGCGGGGCACAGAGCATATCCTGATCGTCGATGACGAAACAGCCCTGGTTGAATTTATGAAAGTCTCTCTCAGCGCCTATGGTTACCAGGTCACTGCCACATCATCCCCCCTGATGGCCTATGCTCTTTTTCAGGAACAGCCCAATCGCTTTGACATGGTCCTGAGCGATCAGTCGATGCCGGAACTGACCGGAGACAAACTGGCGGCAAAGATCCTGACCCAACGCCCCGATCTTCCCATCGTCATCCTCACCGGCTACAGCTCTAGCCTGACGGAAGAAAAAGCAAAACAGATCGGGATCAGCAACCTGTTGATAAAACCTGTCGAGATCACCTTGCTGCTGCGTGAATTGCGCGCAATCTTTGACAGTAAGAGCAAGTAACCTTAAAAGTCTGAGCCCGAAACACAACAAGGCGATGTCGCAAGCGACATCGCCTTGTTTGTATCTGACAGCTTATCTGACGTATCAGACAGGAAGAACGGTCCTGCCGTAAACTTCGTTGATGATCTGGGCCACTGCAGCGTAGATAGCAGAAAGACCGCAGAGGATGCCTTCATAACCGGCGAAGGTCTTGATGGCATGGCTTTCGGTATAGTCACCAATAGCCAGCAGGAAGAACAGAATCGTCAGCAGGAAGAAGATGACCTGCAGTGACTTGTGCAGCTTGAAGGTCGCAATGAACATGAAGAAGGTGAAAACACCCCACATGATCAGGAACCAGACCATCCCCAGGCTGTCGACAGGACCGATCAGGCCCATCTTCGGCATGGTGATCAGCGCAACCAGGGTCAGCCAGAAGAAACCGTAGGAAACAAATGCGGTTGTTGCGAAGGTATTGCCCTTCTTCCATTCCATCAGGCCGGCAATAATCTGGGCGATACCGCCGTAGCAGATCCCCATCGCCAGAATCATGGAGGTCAGGGAAAACAGACCGGCATTGTGCAGGTTCAGCAGCACGGTCGTCATACCAAAACCGAGCAGTCCGAGTGGTGCAGGGTTACCACTGATATCCGCCAGATTGACGATTGATGATTGAAGAGAGCCTTCCGCATGATTAATCGCGTTACCCATTGTTCATCCTTACTTCTTTAGTCGAGTGAAAGTGTTGTTCTCTAACAGCGCTCAGACAGATCAGCTTTGATACTTAACAGAGCCTGGTGGTCGTAGTCGGTGACCTTTGGAATTGTGTCAAAGGAATACAGACGCCTTCAAAGTGCGTCGGAAGAGGACGATATTAAGTTTCCGGATAAAAATCAAGAAAATAATCATCGATATGATAATTTTTAACAGGAAACTAAAAACACCGAACCATATGTGGAATTATTCTTGTTTTATAAACATTTAGCCAATTTTCCAGACTTAAAAAACCTCCACAGAACGAGCTGTGGAGACTGAGGGTCGAAACATATATCACAGAAAGAGGAGAAAATTAATCGATTATTTCTCCAGCCTGAAGAGATTTTCTTTTGCGCAGCCGCTGAGCGTCGTGAAGCCGTCTCTCCGCCAGACGAATCAGCTTCTCCTGGACCCCTGCGCTCCCCTTGCGGGGACGCGGATTGACCGGAATATAGCTGCCATCGGCTTGGAGTTCCCAGGCCGTCACGCGGTCATTCAACTGTAGATCCAGGAACTCTTTCAGATCGCGACGGACGGCCTCGGTCGAAACCGGAACCAGAGTCTCGACCCGGTATTCCAGATTCCTTCTCATCGCATCGGCTGAGCCTATGAAATAATCCTCCTCACCACCGTTATGGAAATAATAGACCCGCGCGTGTTCAAGAAAACGACCGAGGATTGAAACAACCCGGATATTTTCCGAAAGCCCGGGCAGTCCGGGCCGGATCCGGCAACTGTCGCGGACAAGCAGCTCAACCTTGACACCGGCGCTCGAAGCCCGGTAGAGCGCCTTGGTAATATCCGGGTCCTCCAGGGCATTCATTTTAAAGCGGATATGACCGGACGACTGCTCTTTATGCAGAGCTATTTCGCGTTCAATCTTGTCGAGCAGGGCCTTTTTGAGGATCTTGGGGGCCGGCAGCAGCTTTGTGTAGTTCCGCTTGGGAGTAAAACCGGTGGTCAGATAATTGAACAGCTCCGTTGCGTCACGGCCGATCTCACGGTCATAGATAAACAGGCCGAAATCGGAATAGAGTCGCGCCGTCACCGGATGATAGTTGCCGGTCCCTATATGCACGTAGCGACGCAGACCACGATAATCTTCACGCACCACCAGAATGACCTTGGCGTGCGTTTTAAGCCCGATGACACCGTAGGTAACGTGAATACCGGCCTCTTCCATCATGGTTGCCAGACGGATATTTGACTGTTCATCGAAGCTCGCCTTCAGTTCAACGACAACCGCGACCTGCTTGCCATTCTGGGCGGCCTGAATCAGGTACTTGACCATCTTGCTGTCCGGGTCGGTCCGGTAGAGGGTCATCTTGATGGCCCGCACCTTGGAATCCATGGCCGATTCACGCAAAAAGCGTTCGACCGAATCGGAAAAGGACTCGTAGGGGTGCTGAAGCAGGATCTCCTTATTGTCTCGGATGACATGAAAGATACTGCGCCCTTCGGGCAGCAGCGGATGGGCCAGCGGATGATGAGGCGCATCCTTGAGCGCCGGCAGCTCCAAACGGTGCAGTTCCCAGAGATCCCGCAGGCCGAACATACAGTGACTGATGTAGACATCCCGCTCTTCATCCAGCCCCAGTTCAGCGGCAAGGCGCCCCTTGTGCAGCGGAATCATGTTGGGGGCAACCTGAATTCGGACGATAGGTGCGAAACGGCGATGCTGCAGCGTCGATTCGATCATCTCCAGCAGGTCATCGGCATCGTCCTCTTCCTTACTGGTATTGGCGTTACGGGTCACCCGAAACAGCTCGCTGCTGACAATCTCCATGCCGGGGAAAAGCAGATCAAGGTTCGCCTGGGCCAGATCCTCGACAAGAATGAAACGATACCCCTCTGTGCCGACGAGCTGAAAGCGCTTGGCTCCTGCCCCGACAGGAATCTTGACCCGCGCCATCGCCAGGGTGGTCTCTCCCGGATAGCGCAGGGTGACGAACAGGTTCAGCGACAGGTTGGAGACAAAGGGGAACGGGTGCGCCGGATCAACCGACTGTGGCGTCATCAGCGGAAACAGGTTGTCATAGAAATGATCGTCGAGCTGCTGCTGTTCCTCTGCTGAAAGCTCCGCGTAAGTCAGCACCTCGATGCCACTTTTCTTCAGATCCGCCATCAGCTCCCTGAAGATCCGATTTTTCCTCTCCTCGTAATCACCGAAATTACTGCGACACTCGTCGATCTGCTGACGGGGTGTCCGCCCGTCGACGGTCATATCCTGTATCCCGGCGGCGATCTGCTGCTTCAGACCGCCGATCCGTTTCATGAAAAATTCATCGATATTCGACCCGGCAATCGCCAGAAACTTGACCCGCTCGAGCAGAGGGTTTCTCTCACTGGCCGCCTGGCTGAGAACCCTGTCGTTAAACTTCATCCAGCTCAGTTCCCTGTTGTTGAACAGCGTGGGATCGGTCAGATCAAACGGGCCTATCTTGAGATTTTCATCACTTTTTGCATCCTGAGCCGGACTGGCAGTCATTCTCTGTCTCCATAAAAATTGTGAATACTTACAGCTTCAACAAAATTAAACTATACCAAACGATTAACAATAATAGAGAAATATGAGCTTTATGTTAGCGTTAACAGGTAACGACATTTTTTTACGCGGTTTTACCTGACAGCGTTAAAATCCGCGACAAGACATTGAACTTTCTAAGATACGGCAGTATAAGAACAGCAGCAGAACGGAACCATCTCTCTAACAAAATTGGGGGCATTGCTCCGCAACCCCACTGGAAGTTGACTGCATGGACAAAAAAACAACTCCCGAACCGCCTGAAAAACCACGCCGCTTTTCCGCAATCGATATTGGGACCAACTCGATTCGCTGCATTATCGTTGAAACAGACAGTCTGGGCGGATTCCGCGTTCAAGGTGATGAGAAAGCCATGGTGCGCCTCGGCCAGGGGCTCAACGAAACCGGAATGATTTCCCCGGCCGCCCAGGAAAGAGCTATTGAAGCGCTCAAGCGCATGGCCCAGATCAGCGTCGGACTGGGCGCCGAAATTGCCGCCGCAGTCGCCACCTCTGCCGTGCGCAAAGCCGTAAACCAGACGGAATTCCTGGCCAGCGTCAAAGACGAAACAGGGCTCGAGATCTCGGTTATCTCCGGCGAGCAGGAAGCCGAACTGGCCGCACTGAGCGTTCAGCACAATTTTGCCACGGGGCAGCAGCGCTTCGGGGTCGCCGATATCGGTGGCGGCAGCGTCGAGATCGTCGTTTCCAGCGGAGGCCATACCGAATGTGTCGAGTCCCTGGAGTTGGGTGCTGTCTTTCTGACGGAAAAGTTTCTCCACAGCGACCCCTTTACCGAAGAGGAGCTGAAACAGCTGCGCAAATATATCCGCAAGCAGCTCAAACATGTCGACATCGGTGACGGCCTCCCGGTTTCATGCCTGATCGGCTCAGGCGGCACCATGACCAACATCGGCACCATGGTCATGGCCATGCGCGGCGAGCAGTACGACTCGGTACATCGCTACGAGATACTCCATTCGGAAATCATCCACCTGCTCGCCATGCTCTCGCGCAAAAGCCACAAGGAACGGCTGAGCATCGCCGGACTGAACCCGGAGCGGGCCGATATCATCATCGCCGGCATGATCCTGACCGATGAACTGATGCGCCGGATGCACACCAATCTGCTGCGGATCAACGCGCAAGGGATCCGCGAAGGGCTGATCCTGCAGAGCCTGCAGAAAAAGGGGTTGCTGCCGAAGATCAAGCAGGATCGCAACTGGAGAGCGGCCATCATCAAGTTTGCCCGCTCCTGCCGTTTCGACGAGAGCCATTCGACCCAGGTCTGCACCCTGACCCTGGCCATATTTGCCGCACTGGCCAGGGACCACAAGCTGACCGAACGCCACCAGAACCTGCTTGAGGCGGCGGCCCTGCTCCATGACATCGGCTACTTCATCAGCTACGACAGTCATCACAAGCACTCCTACCACCTGATTCGTCACGCCAACCTGTTCGGCTTCACCCCACGGGAACGTGAAATCATTGCCAACCTGGCGCGCTACCACCGCAAATCGCTCCCCAAAAAGAAGCATGAAAACTTTGCCTGTCTGAGCGATGAGGACAAAACCCTGGTGCGCAAACTCGGAGGTATCCTGCGCCTGGCAGACGGCCTTGATCGCAGGCGTAACCGCCAGGTCGCTGACATCCGGTGCCATTACGCTTCAGACAAAAAACGATTTGAACTCAGCCTGACCGGAGCGGGCGACCTTTCTGTCGAAGTTTATGGTGCAGAAAGCAAGGGGGACCTCTTCTGTCAGGCGTTTGACTGCGAACTCATAGTCACAACGGTGCAACCATGAAGAGGCTCACCCTGATCCGTCACGCCAAGTCCGATTGGACGGATCCGGATCTCGACGACTTTGAACGCCCGCTCAACCCGCGCGGCAAAAAGGCAGCCCCACAGATGGGTGCCCGGATATTTCAGCGGGGGATCATTCCGGAGCTGATTGTCGCCAGCAAGGCGAAACGCGCCAAGAAAACCGCGCAGCTCATCGCCCGGGAACTCGACATCCATCCCGCCACTGTCATTCTCAAGAAAAAACTCTATGCGGTCCGCCTCGATGATCTGCTCCAGGAGGTCAGACGGCTTCCCGATGTCAACCACATCGCCCTGGTCGGCCACAACCCGGAACTGAGCGAACTCGCCCAATGGCTCTGCACAGACAGCCCCGAATGGCTGCCAACTTGCGCGGTCCTGACCCTGGAGCTGAATATCGGCCAATGGCCAGACATTTCACCGGAATGTGCTAGACTCGTAGAATACGACTACCCGAAAAAACGCAACAATATCTGATTCTTACCCAGAAGGGGGGGGCATGGCAAAAGGAAACGGAAAGAAAGAGAACCGCAAGTTTGATCGTGCCAGTCAGACCCGCATCACGCCGGAACGGACCATCAGCAACAAAGACTATGAACAGGCTCTCGGCAAGCTGCAGGTCGAACTGGTCAAGCTGCAGGAATGGATCAAGGCCAGAAAACTCAAGGTCGTCATCATCTTCGAAGGACGCGATGCGGCAGGCAAAGGGGGCTGCATCAAACGCATCACCGAATGCATGAATCCGCGTACGGCCAGGATTGTCGCCCTCCCCACTCCGACGGAGCGGGAAAAAACCCAGTGGTATTTTCAACGCTACACACAACACCTACCGGCCGGTGGAGAGCTGGTTCTTTTCGACCGTAGCTGGTACAACCGCGCCGGGGTGGAAAAGGTAATGGGCTTCTGTAGTGAAGAGGATTACCGCGAGTTTCTGCGCTCCTGCCCCGAATTTGAACGAATGCTGGTGCGCAGCGGCATCATCCTGATCAAGTACTGGTTCTCCATCTGTAACGAAGAACAGGAAAAGCGTTTCCAGGCCCGCAACAACGAACCGACCAAACGCTGGAAGCTCAGCCCGATGGACCTCGAATCGCGGGCCCGCTGGGTTGAGTATTCGATGGCCAAGGATCAGATGTTCGCCCATACCGATATCAAGCAGGCCCCCTGGTACGTGGTTGACGGCGACAACAAAAAACGCGCCAGGCTGAATGTCATCAGCCACCTGCTCAGCCTGTTTGAATATGAGGACCTGACACCACCACCGATCAAGATGCCGTCCCGCCCGCCGGAGATCGGCTATGTCAGGCCGCCGCTCTCCGAGCAGACCTTTATTCCTGAGATCTATTGATCCGGGCACTCACCTCCGATGCGCCGTCATCATGTAGTTCAACGACGGTCATCGGAGACCCCGGAGGGCCGCTCGGCCCTTCATAGCGGACAAAGACCCCATCGTTTTTTCGTAACCAGTAGGAACTGCTCCAGAACTTTGCTCTGAGACCGGTCAACCGGATCTTCAACTTCAGGGTGGCGATCGTCTCGCCCTGTATTGTCAGCTGCTCCTCACCGACCAAATTCACCTGCATCCGGTAGACATCCAGGGTGTCAGGACGCACGCTCCAGAACTCCTGACGCTCGCCCTCCCCTTCGTGGTACAACCTTAGAGCGTATGACAGAGCCTGATACCAGGGGGAATCATCGATATCAACGCTCTTTTCAAGAGCTTCCCCACGAAAAACCCCGGCAAAGATCAACCTGTTTTCCTCTCTGCGAACTTCGAGGCGAGTCTGTGTCTCGGGATCGTCCACAGTCCATCTGTGGGTCGCATAATCGCCATCAAAATAGGTGACATCCAGTTCGGGACCGATCGTTGTGGTCAGCTCCGAATTATCAACAGCCAGCAACGACCAGCTGAGCAGAACCTCTTTGTCACCGGTGGTCTGCCGGTAGATATGCTGTTCGGCAAAACACAGCTGTGGCACCAGAACAATCAGTGCCATTAAGAAGATACACACGAATCTAAACATAAAACCTTCCCGCAGACAGGTCATCTTTCAAAAGCAAAGTCCACAATCAACAGTTGAGCATAACCCATTATCAAAACAGCTGACCATCAATAAACTTGTACTATCACCGGTAAATACCAGGATTGTGTGAGGCCCGCCCCTGACATTCCTCTAACATATTGTTAGAAATCGGGCCGCCCATTGCACTTTATTTGCGGAACTGCTATGGATTACTTACCGAGATTACAATAACTTACAATAAGTTCGTTCACTATTGACGACCATGGCATACTTACAATATTGGCAAATAGATCAACAGCCCTCTGATCAGGAGCTTGAAATATGTCTGCCGGACGGCTGGTACTTCGAGCTGATCGACGAATCTGAGCGCAACCTTGAAGTCCTCGATTCAGCTGACTGGAGAATCTGGAAAAAAGATCAGCTGCTGATCCGTGAGCACAATCAACTGACCCTGTATTCTAACGGAGAGATTCTGGCTACGGCAAGGTACAGAGCCAGGGACCGCTTCTGGTGGCAGCTTGCTGCCTCCCCGCTTGGAGCTGCACTCAAGGAGCTGCTCGGGCTGCGTGCCTTTGTCAAACAACATCATCTCCGTCTGCATGAGACCCATTTCAATCTTCTCAACGAAGATACGAAAATCATCGCCAGAATCAGCCTGATCAGGTCCGCCGGCTCTGAACGCAGCTATTTGGGCCTGGAGACCCTGCGCGGCTATGAAAAGGAAAGCGCAGTATACCTGCAGGGGCTGAACCATCTACCTCTGAGCCCCTTGACAGATCTGGCCCTGCGCCACCTGGCCAGCGCGACCGGCATCGACCAGCTCATCGGCAACAAACTGAAACTGCCATACCAGCTCACAGCGACGGATCCTGCAGAAATCGCGGTCTGCGGACTGGCCGAGAACATGCTGACTGTCGCCGTAACCCAGGAACGGGGAATCATCGACGACATCGACACGGAGTTTCTCCATCACTACCGGGTCCAACTGAGAAAAGCCAGGTCCCTGATAAGTCTCTGTAAAAACGCCCTGAGCAAAGAACGCTCAAGGAGGCTGAAAGATGAACTTAAGATTCACGCAGTCAGAACAAACAGACTGCGCGACCTCGATGTCTTCCTCCTCGACAAGGACCACTACCTGCAACTGCTGCCAAAGGAGCTGCACCACGGCTTCAGGCAGCTGTTTCAGAAGATCAGGAAGAGGCGGACAAGAGCCTGGAAATCGGTCGCGGACTCGCTCTTAAGCGAAGATTACCGGGCACAGATCAAAGAGCTGTTCAAGCAACTGCGTCAGCCCCCGGAACTGTCGGCCAAGGAATCAGGAAGCGACATCCTCTCCCTGGCCAGCCGCAAGATCGACCGCCAGTACCGTAAGATTCTCAAAGACGGGGGCTGTATTTCCGACCACACCCCGGACGAAGAGGTCCATGAGCTGCGCATCGAGTGCAAAAAACTACGCTACCTGCTGGAATTTTTCAGCGAGCTGTTCCCGGACAAAGAGCTGAAACAACTCGTCAGGCAACTGAAAAAACTGCAGGACAATCTCGGCCGCTTCAACGATTATTCCGTCCAGCAGGAATTTCTCCTCGAGCTGGCCCGGGACCACCAGCTCCCCGGGGAGCAGCTGGCCAGCATTAACGGACTTATCGCCGTTCTTTTCAATATGCAACGCATTGAACGCACCCGGGTAGTTGCCAATATCCAGGAGTTCAGTGCGCCAGCGGTACAGGAAAAATTCACCGCACTTTTCACCAATCCAGAACAGGATCAGATGTCATGAAGATTGTCGCCCTCTATTCGATCAAGGGAGGCGTAGGTAAAACGGCCTCTGCCGTCAACCTGGCCTACTGGGCCGCCCGTTCCGGCCAGCGCACCCTGCTGCTCGATCTCGATTCCCAGGGCGCCTCGTCTTTTTACTTCAGGGTCAAAAGCGGCGACAAAAAGGACTGGGGCAAGCGTTTCTTCAAAGCATCTTCGCAACTTGCCAAACAGATCAAGGCCAGTGATTTTCCGGGACTGGACATCATCCCTGCCCACCTGTCTTTCCGAAATTTCGATATACTCCTGAGGGATCTGGGGGACAAAAAAAATCGCCTGGGAAAAGCGCTGGATGAGCTCAAGGAGGAATATGACCTGATCATTCTCGACTGTCCGCCGACAATCAGCCAGCTGGCCGAGAATATCTTCAGTGCTGCCGACCTGGTCCTGGTCCCGGTTATTCCGACAACCCTGTCCGAACGGACCTTTGATCAGTTGAATGAATTTTTCAAGGAAGAGGACTACAAGAAAAAAAGGCTGATCCCCTTTTTCACCATGGTTGACGGGCGTAAACAGCTGCACCGCGTGACCGCCGAAACCATGCGCAAAAAGAACAAGCGGTTCCTTTACAATGCGGTCCCCTTTTCGACCGACGTTGAAAAAATGGGAGTCCACCGCGCTCCTGTGAATCAGTTCGCCAGGTCGAGCATCGCCAACCGGGCCTACCTGGCCATCTGGCGCGAGGTGGAAAACCTGCTCAAGGTGGATGATTGATGGGTGTCGAGATCGAACGAAAGTTCCTCATCACAACCCTGCCACAGGGCCTGCTTAACGGCGTGGCGGGTGAAGAGATCCTCCAGGGCTACCTGATCTGCGACGATTCCCGGGAACTGCGCCTGCGCAAAAGAGCCGGGCGGTACCTGATGACGGTCAAGAGAGGAAGCGGCCTCACCCGCATGGAAGAGGAGCAGCCTATCGACCGGCAACTGTTCGACATGCTCTGGCCCCTGACGGAAAACAGGCGAATTGAAAAAGTCCGTTACTGCCTGCAGCACGGAGAGCATCTTCTTGAAATCGATATTTTCAAAGGGGCTCTGGCACCACTGATTCTGCTTGAAGTTGAATTTGCTGACGCAGCCGCCAGCGCCGACTTTAAGGTCCCAGGTTTTATCGAAAAAGAAGTGACCGACGATAAAAACTGCAAAAACTCGCAACTGGCGAACCGGCATATTTCTGACAAACTGTGAATGACTGGCATTCACCATTCAACCTCGGGGGTACACAGATGGCAACTGACATTGAAAAGGTTTCCGGTATCGGTCCTGCGACCGCTGCATTCCTCAGATCTCAAGGGATCTCAAGCGCGGAAGACCTGGCCGGTATAACAGTGGAACAGGTCGCCGCTCTGAAAGGATTCAGCACCTCTCGCGCTGGGCTGGTCATCACTGCGGCCAAAGAGCTGCTGACTGCTGCTGCCAACGACAGTGCAGACGAGCCGGCAGCAGGCACAAAAGAGAAGAAAAAGAAGGATAAAGACAAGAAGAAAGATAAAAAGAAGGACAAGAAGAAGGATAAGGACAAAAAAAAGAAAAAGAAGAAAAAATAGAGTCTGGTTATTATTCAAGAAGAAATTAGGAGACAATGAGAGGAATGTAAGGTTCTTGCTAACAATGTAAAAAGGCCGATAGAGCTACCGGCCTTTTTACACCTGACAGACAGATCGACTCAATCAGTGGAGGGGTTTGAAATTTCATGGATGATTTTCCAGCGACCCTGCTCATTAACCAGCACCAGTCTTTTCTGGCTCTGATCATGATAAAGATCGCTGGAATAGGACTGCAGAAAACGAACCTGATATTTCTCATCAGCCAGGGGGGTGACCTCAAGATTGTCAATAAAGATTCGAATATACTCAGGTTTTGTCAAAAAAATCTGACGAGAGTTTTTCCAGCCGGCGACATCCTGCTCTCCTTCAGGTTCGAACCGGTCACTGTAACAGCTCAGATAACGAGCGACATCCTGATCCTGCCAAGCCTGAACCCAGGCATCCAGAAACATCCGAATAGTATCGACAGCGGTATCGATCCCGGCGGCCCCGGTCCGCAAGTTTACGGCTTCCCCCGCCAAACCAGTTGCAACTGAAGTGAAGGTCACGGGACCGGCCAGTGGCCTCAGAAATTCAGCAGAATCCGCAGCGTCCCTCTCTTGTAGCAAAAGACAGAACAGTTCAGATCCAGAATCACGATAGAGCCCTGCAGCAAGATTGAACAGCGAATCAACCAACAGCTCATTCGTATGAAAATATTCGCTGGCAATGTTGAGCAGATTTGCCAGACTGCACTCTGAGGCCTGAAAGGCATTCACGCAGTCGACCAGTTGCCCCTGAATGAAGACAACCGAAGCACGCAACCCGGCGAGCTGCTCTTGCGCGTCACTGAAGAGATCTCCGGAGCCGTTCACTGAAGATTGGGGAATCGGGACAGACAAAGAGTCAACGCTCTGCAGCCCCGTGAGCTGGACATAGTTCGCAGAGGCGATACGCAGGTCGACTCTGGCGGCAGCCAGGCGAGCGCGGCTGCCTTCCAGATGAGCAATGTCGCTGAGCGACGCAGCTAAAGAGTCGGCGTCAGCTCCCGCTTCGAGACGACCAGCAAGTTCTTGATAGAAACCAACCCTCTTTTCCGCAACAGCCACTATTTCACGAGCCCTGACAACTTCCAGATGGGCAATTACTGCATCGAGTGCAATTTGGCGGCTTGCCGCCAGGACCTGACGGTCAGCAGAGTCTCCCCCAGGGCTTGCCGCCGCATCATTCGCCGCAGTCTCCTGGCAGACGGAAATTGCCGCCTGCTGACCCGATTTTAACATCAGAGACATCTGTACCGATTGTTCAAGACTGACAGTCTCAGCGAAACCAGAACTGAGACACCCGGAAAACAAACAGACTGCAACGGCTATACAGAAAACTTTATTCATTTTTCATGGCCCTGATCGTTGAGCAGATAGCATTCCTAAAGTTGACAGTTAGTCACACGAAACGATGAGGGGAGAAAAAAACTGCCGGGGTGGCCGCTGAGTGTTGAGTGAACGACCCGGTCAACAGGAACGGGCATCCTTCAACTGGCAATCCGCTGTGCAAAAAACTGGGCATATTCCTCGGCGAACATCTCAACCTTGGCCTCATCATAGCTGGCCCCGTCTGTTCCATAGACGATAAATTCCGTCGCCTTGACCAGAAAAAGGGAGAACATCAGCTCACTCATCGACTCGAAATCGACCTTTTTGATCCGCCCGGCGGCATGCAGCCCTTCTAGGTAATCAACGAGCTGGGTGATCAACCCCTTGATGCGCAAGAAAGCATTGTAGTAGATGTCATGGTCGTAGATGGCATCGATCAGCATCGACAGACGATAGGCCGGCATGTGATCGATATGCAGAATCATATAGATTTTAAAGAGATGGGCCAATTGTTCGGTCAGATCATCGGCAAAAGAATACCTGGTAATATCGACCTGACTGGGGTCCGGGGTCAGTTGCAGGAAAGCCTCCAGAAACAGTTTATCCTTGGAGCCAAAAACCCTGAAGATCGTCGTCTCATTGACCGAGGCTTTCTCTGCGATACTCTTCATGCTGGTCCGGGAATAACCTTTGACCGCAAACAGGTCGATTGCGGCCTGGAGAATTCGTTCCCTGGTATCTGTCATGCGTGTCCCGGACATAAGACCTACTTCCTCTGTGTAAAATCAGCCTGTAGTATATTGAAGGATCGATGAAACATTGTCGGGCCATACTACAGTCTTTAATGATGGTTATCAAGGATCAACCCACCATACTTGTTGACAAAAAAGTCTCCGCAAGTATGATCAACCTACCTTAAAAAGCGACCCCCGCGCCGTTAACCGTTGATCCCGCCTGGAGACTGCCGTGCTGACAGAGAAAAAAGCAACTGACACCGAACACCTCATTCTCGAGAGCGCGATACATGCCTTTTCCAAATATGGCTACAGCGATGCGACCATCAAACAGATAGCCGAACTGGCAGGTTATAATACCCTCACTGTTTTTCGTCATTTCAAAGACAAGGAAAATCTGTTCCGCTGTGCTGTCAGCTTTTACAACAACTTTGATTACGACATTGACAAAATTGATCTTTCAACCTGCTTTGAGAACCTTGAAGCCGACCTGGCCTATCTTGCCGGTGAATATTTCGAACGCGTACTGAGTAACCTCGACATCATCCGGGTGTTTATCGGTGAAGTCGTCATGATTCAAAAACTTGGCCTCGAATCCTGGTACGCCCCGGTCGCATTCAAAAAACACTTTCTCGAATATCTCTGCGAGTATGCTGATCGCCACAATCTCGACTTCCAGGATGTCGACAAACTCGTTGAGTTTTTCGTCTGTCTGGTCACTCGCCGTGCACTTGAGTACAACATGCATGACAACATCACCGACTATGTTCCGGCATTAAAAACCAGGTTTGTAACGACCAATACCGGCCCGATAGCCTACCTGGCAGAACTGATCAAACATCCATAACGCTTAAACCGATTATTCGCCAGCGATCTGCACAACGATGTCAAACAACTGATCGCAACCGCTTCACACGGCCGCAAGCAGTAATGCTGACAACCACACAACAACAAGCGTCCAGCCGAAGCTCATCAAGGTTCGGATAATAATCTATTCGGCGGCCTTCTCTTGCCCCGAATCCCAGCTCTCGCCAAAGCGCAGAATCGATTTTGCTGCGACAAGAAAGCCCACCCACTGGGTCTGCCCCATGACGACAAAAAGGAAATCAAGGACCTTTCAGGCCTCCAATAAGCCGGCCCTCATATGAAAAAACCTTGAAACCGAAGCTATTTGATATGTGAAACAAGAGGCGCAGAAAGAAAATGGCTATGCCCTTAAGCATAGCCATTTTAATCTAGGTGGTACCCGGGACGAGACTTGAACTCGTACAATCCGAAGATCGAGGGATTTTAAGTCGGAATCCCACGACAACCCACAACACGTAGCAAATGATTTTACTCATATTTTCAAGAACTTAGCAGACGTCATCATTTGTTATGAGTTGTCAAAAATCGCATTTTTTTGTATTCAAGTGGACCACCAGTGGACCACAAAACATGCCAACGATCTCATATAGTATCCCTAAAACTACCCCCATTAATCGTTAATAGAATTCACGCTAAGGAATCGAAAATTTAAGCATTCATATCTATATTGCTATTTTAGCTGCCATAAGGCCCTGAACTGAACAATCGTCATTGATACAGCTTCTCTTGTATTTGAAACTCTTTTTGGTCCACCGTTGCCTTATATAATCGGTAAAAGCTATGCGACCTTACACCTTGAAACTGAATTAGCTCGATATAGTGCGCCCCATCTTTGAAAAAGACATCTTCCGAGATACTTCCTGGGTATGGTTCGGTATAAATGACTTTTTTAATTTTTGATTGATATATTTTTTTTGCGCACAGCTCACAGGGGAACGTTGTCGTATAGATAGTTCCACCCTCAACACCATTGCCCCCTAATATTGAACTTTGTAAAATTGCATTTTCTTCGGCATGCAAAGCTCTGCAATATTCCAATCGTTTAGGAGAAAAATTATCAACTATTAGAGATGACAGATCCTTTGTCCCTTCTTTATCAACCTCGTAGTTACTAACCCATTCATTCAGACTACTGCTCGAATAAAATTTTGAAAATGTTTTGTATCTAGAGTATTCATCTTTAAAGCAAAAACTATGATTCGGATTATTGTTATTAGATTTAATAAAATCGTTAAAGTCTGATTCATCGCCCTTAACAGAAACAGGAAAAAGAGGGATATTACTATTCAAGTCTTTAAATTTTCTAAGACCACAGGCTGTTTGACCAGACCCCACATCGTTCCATCCTGCCCCGACGATATACCCCTTTGGCCCAACAATAACTGCACCAACCTGTCTCGATATACAATTTGATTTAACACTCATACTATAAGCTTGTTGCATAAACATTTCTTCAGAAGAAGGGCTGATGCAACCAGGCCTACATATTAGTGCAAAATACTTCAATAAATATTGTTTAAGCCTTGTCTTGCTGCTCAAATTATTAATAGCAATATCGGATAAATGAACACACTTACTGACATTCTGCTTAAAAAATTCATTTATACCCAGGTCCCTACCCTGATCTCTTTTATCCCTATCACTGTTCCAGTTAGGTCTCTTTTCACGTATATCAACCGGTGTAAAAAGAGAGAATAAATAAAACTCGTAATATCTATTTCTAAAGTATTCAACTTCATATGGATTCCTAAATGCTTCTATAACAAATTGCCTATAATTTTTTTTACCTTCGAATTCGAGTCTCTTTTTATTTTTAAAGAATTTAATTATATTATTCGCCTCGTTTGAGAGAACAACTAATGTCTTAGCATTATTACAGTCAAAATCAGTTTTATAATCAATAGGATTTCCGCATCTTCGTGCGTTATCACCTAAATCTTGTAAAAGTTCTCCAATCCTATCAGCGCCAAGCGTTACTTTAATTATCTTCCTAAATGAGGAAACATAACCTAAAAATTCTTCAAAGATACTATTTGAACCCTCATCAATTTTATACAACTCTCTATTTTCTATATACTTATTAACTTCAAGTACAATCTTGAACTTATTTTTATCAAATGATACTTGAGACTTTAGAATCTTAAAATCGCTATTCAAATCATCATCATTAGATAATATTAAATTTTCAAGTGTAATCTTTAGTAAAATTTCCGTCATTGATATATGTTTAAAATCAGACTTTCCTCGATAATCCTTTAAAACAGTCAATGTTTCTCTAAGATGAAGATATTCCTTTAAATTTTCTGTTAGCTTGTCAATTTTAGTTATATTTTGTTTTTTTTCGTCGAGCTTATTATCATCAAGTTTTTTATCTTCAATATTTAAAGAATATTTCAATTTTGAAATTTGCTTATACAATGCCCTTATTTTTTGCTCAACTCTTGGCAAGGCATCTGTTGTTTTCTTATCAATATATTCATTAATCGATTCAGAAAAGAAGTTTGCTGATGTTGAACACCCCGAACTCAACGGCCCAGTAAAACCAACAATCAAAAAACCTTTTTTTATTTCATGGAAAATATTAGGCATTTAGTACCTCCCAGTTCCCAAAAAGAAAACTACCAAGTCCACAGTTAGATTATTACTACATGCAAAAGGCGAATCTTAACAAGCGAGCTATTAAATACTATGCAGGTTTATTAGAAACCAAATAGCATCCTACCTCTGTGCCCTTACAATTCGTGGCTTATAATGAATACAATGGGTACTAATTTTTTTCTAGTTTGGCGTAAAAATGGTACTGGACTGAATGGTAAAAAACATAAGAGTCAGAAGGAAAAATTATTGTCCTTTAAATTGATAGACTCTTGCCTTCTAAAAATGTTCGGAACGGTAGACTCTAAAAAAAGAACAGGACAAAAATTCAGCGTTATTGAAATTCATTAGTACTCTTTCTTACTGCAGATAGTCAACTTTACTTTCTATCTTTGGGCATGTGTTGTAGATTTTACCACTATTGACTCTCAACACCCGGAGCACAAATGTACAGCACAGCAAATTTTGAAAAATGGGCAGAAGGCAAACACCCATTTCTCGCAATGATCAGTCACAGCCTTGCAGTTCAATCAAAAATGGCATATGGCTTCACCAAAATCATCCACGATGAAGACTTGTTTCTTGAAGACCTCCCATTCCCCGACCTTGACTCATGGCTAAAACTATTCCGTACACACAAAGACATTACCAAATATTTCTTTCAACTTTTCGAAAATCTAAGCGAACACGTTAATGCAACGGAAAAGGCCCTGAGTGGGCTAACCAAAGAGAGCAGTCAACAGATTAACAAATCAGACCTAGAAATTATTGATTCTGAAAAAATATTAAACGAATATCTACAAGCTCATAAAACTGTAGTAGATGATGCCGTAAACCTTTCAACAAATGAAATTGAAAATTTTATCGTTTCTCCTGAATTTTACTTTTTATGTAGAGTTATAATCCCATGTGAAACTACTCATTTCACAGCACCGGCAATATTATATAGAAAAGCTCGTTTAAGAGACTTTGAAAGTCTTAAGAAATTAGTATCTCTCGATCCATCAACTATTTTTGACACTAGGATAGCTCGATTCATTCATGAACTTAGGAATAAAAACAGAGCAAAGTATGATCAGATTTTCTCTCTTATTCACAATAAATCAAATGCCAAAATAAGCCGGTGGAAATTTAAAGCGTTTTATGCAGCAATTATCACCAACTTTTCCATACAAATTGGCCAGAAGCTGACCGAACCGGAAATTAGGGATCTATTTGACGCTGTTGCACGTGACGAGGGAAAAGGCGAAATCGACACAGACCTACCAGAAACTCCTGACACATTTTACAAAGCCATAAAAAGACACCTTCACAAAAGTAATCTGTCGGACAAATAAAATTCTCAGTTGTCCGAGTACTTTCCTCCCCATCTCATTACGCTCCTGATCAGAAGCAACGTTTAGATGTTTACGATCAATTCAACAAAAGGAGCTAGCAATGACAGAAGATGTAGATTCTCAAAGGGGGCTGATGACTATCAGCCCCCCCTCAAAGGTGAACACCGACACCACACCCGCTCGAATTCTCGCATCAGGATTGGACTCTTTAAATTTGGCCATAGACGTTCATTGGGCAAATTCGGAGTTATTCGACTACCTGAATCACCTCAAAGACATCGCAAAAAGTACCCGCAATGAAACGCCCGGTTTCTTCGTGTACGGCAAAAATAAAACCAAGTGGCAATTCACCCTAAAACCGCACGGGAGCAAAGGGTACGAATGGCTGATTTACAACAAGGAATTCACCCTACTTATCGGGTCATGGAAAACGCCTCAGTCCAAGCCAAGTATCATGGCTGAAATTCGCTCGGAAACGCTCTGGCATCTTGGGGCAAAAAGTGCTGTAGAAATGATTATTCTCCTCCTGCTTTCGCAAGGGGGAACAAAAATCACCCTCAAACCAAGCCGGGCTGATTTATGTGTAGATGTACTGCTTGTGGAGAAATTCTGGAATATGGAACTGCTCAAATATGCCGTAACCAGATCAACCTACATGGCCCCGCATTTCAACCACAGAA
Source organism: Geopsychrobacteraceae bacterium (assembly GCA_963676795.2). Lineage (GTDB taxonomy): Bacteria > Desulfobacterota > Desulfuromonadia > Desulfuromonadales > Geopsychrobacteraceae. Next base: position 2,020,982 of record CAXXTB010000002.1, read on the forward strand.
AAATGACCGGACTAAGCATTGGTAAAGGCAAAATTTCCGCCCGGCTTTACGACAAACCTTTGGAAATTCGCCAAGTGTCCAAAAAACTCTGGATGTATGACGTTTGGGGAATAAAAGAAGTACCGGAAAACCGGAAAATTATCCGGGTAGAATTTCAACTTCGCCGGGAACTTTTGACGCAGTTAGCAATAAAAGACATAGATAACCTCTTTGAATATTTAGGTAATTTATGGAGTTATTGCAGTCAAAGATGGCTCAAATTCCAGACAAACCCCGGCAAACATCATACTCAAAGACAGGATTTACCCTGGTGGAAAATTGTTCAAAATGGGTTCGAAGGCGCACAGGGGAAAAATCCCCTTATCCGCAGTAAAGCCGCTGGTTTTGACATCAGTCAAAATTTCGCCCAATCCATCGGCCATATCAGAGCATTAATCGCAGGGTTAATCGCAGGACATTATCTCGATGAATACGTCCCTGCGGAAATAGAATGGGGGCTTAATTTCATAGCCAGAAAAGTCAATGAAACAGAAGAACAGCAAGATGAATTTTCAGCATCCGTCAAAGAGAAATTAGCCAAAATCCACCGCTCAATTTCTCGTCACGTTGAAGCTGAAAGCAGAAGAAAAGAACTTAATTTACCAACTACCCTTTAAGGAGAAAATATCATGGAAAAAACTATCGAAAAAAGCACCCCAAAAACCCGCCTGATTCCGGTTACAAAATGGAATGATTTTCATACATGGCCACCAATTGGCGGCTTGCGTCATTTAATCTTTTATGAAAAAACAAACGGCTTTAGCCACTGCATTGTTCGCGTTGGCAGACGTGTACTTATTAACGAAGACAAGTTTTTTGAATGGGCGGAAAGAAACACAGCAACTATTTGAAGTTACGTCGAAAAATAAAGAATGTCGAAGTATTTTTCTTGTAAAGTTGACGTGAAGTAAAGACAGCATAAAATTTATTTTTCTGCACATATTTTGTCAATGTTGATGAAATGCTGATATTTCAAATATCAACAAAAGGCTAAGTAAACATGTCGATTAAAACGAACAAGATGAACCGCAGTTTAACTAAAAATACTGCGGTTCATCCGTTCGACGACTGAACTCGTATGTGCCTCTGAAAGATGCGCATACCGTTTTACCATTTGTAGCGTTTTATGACCCAAAACTTCTGCAATTTCAGCCAGAGTGGCACCATTCATTGCAAGATATGATGCAGCGGTATGCCGCAGATCATGAAACCGAAAGTCTTCAATTTTTGCCGCAACAATGACAGACTCCCAAGGCTTACGAATATCTACAGGCCTTGACGCATCGCGTGACGGAAAAACAAGAGTAGAATCTATGCGACGAACCTTACTCAATTCGGTCAAAACATCATGAGCTAACCCAACGATTGGAACCGCCCTTCTTTCATTATTTTTCGTCTCGTGTAATACGAGCCTGTTTCTCTTCAAATCAATATCCTTCCAACGCAAATTCAGGATTTCGCCTTGCCGCATTCCTGTTGAAATCGCCAAGACTACAATTGGATATAAATATGAGGAACTTGATTTATTACATTCTTCCAGTAAACGCGCACGCTCTTCTTTATCCAAAAAGCGTACACGTCCCCTAGACTCAGAAGGCTTCCGAACATTTGAGACAGGATTTTGTTCAATCCATTGCCATTCTTTTACAGCTACACCCATGGCATGAGACAGCGCCGCCAAATAACGAACAACGGTAGCAGAAGAACGGACCGTCCCTCTATAAGTTGTACCCTTTAGGAGTTCATCTCTGCATTCAGAAATAAGAGCTGGCGTAACATCAGCGAGAGTATAAGCACCTAGCTTGTCTTTCCACCATTCCAACTGAGATTCTTGCTTTTTTTGACTTTTGGGCTTTGTTGGCAGGACATCCCTTGTGTATCGATCAATAAGATCACCAAGGGTGTGTTTTTTAGCTTCGCTAGTTTTGAAATGACGACCTTCACGAATAGCCGCTTCCGTTTGCTGTGCCCAACGCTTAGCATCAGTCAAACGTTTAAAGGTAGCGGTTTGAGTTGGATAACCTTTTAAACGAACACGAACCTTGTAAGAAATTTCCCCACTATCGCTTATGCGCTTATCAATACTCGCCATGGTTTCCTCCCGTAGATCACCAAAGCCTACAAGAAACCACGACAGAAGACAACAAGGGATATTAAATCTCCAATCTCATTAATTATAATAATTACTTAAATATCAAAAGTCCACAGAGGGTCCACTAAAAGCGGTACCATAAATAACAGATTCTACTTATCCAACCATTCATCCACCCTATTTTTATAAGACGCCATTACATCATGGCGCCCACAAAGCTTAGGATTTATCAAAAATTCATAGCAAGTATTCAATGCGTCTCTGATCTCGTGCGCTCTCAATTCTGCACAAAAAACCTTTATAAAATCTGACAAATCGACAATTGCCAAATCAAACCCAAGCTTGTTGCTAAAATCCAGTAATAGCTCAGGACTAGACAAAGCGTCATCAGAGTTAATGTTTGAGGCAATAAGAATGTACTTCTGAAGCCCAGCTTCTCGCATTTTTGAACGAAGGTCTGGTATCCTGTTCTTCCAATCCTCTCGAACCGTTACCTCATATGCATTAAGCAAAGTCCCATCAAGAAATTCCTCAATATCCCCATAAGTTTTGTCAAACTTATCTGAAGCATGAGGATGGTGAGTAACAATATCTACTCCATAGCGCACCCTATGTCTTTTCAAAATTGCAGCAACAAGAAATTGCTGAATATGACCTTCAGAAGGAATAGAAATAAGACTATTTAACAACGAAACAGATTTTGCATAAGTTAAATAATTTGCTGGAAGATTTGGCAAGGCTCTTGGAACAACTCGCGATTCACTCAATTGGCTACAAATATAATCAAACATAACAAGTCGATTTTTCTTAGGAAGAGACAAATAACCAATAAAATCAGAAAATCTCGGATCACTAGACAGATCAAAATTTCTAACATTACCCTTAGTTCCGAGGTTTTCACCAAAAGCGGTAATATTTTTATGAAAAGTCACATATCTATCTGTTAGCTCAGACGAAAGCCTTTTATCTCCATATTTCCCACGAGTCCCAACAGGGATAGATTTTTTGTCCCAGGATGGATCCATTAATGAGTAAGACAAGAAAAACAAACAAGCAAGCTTTACACTTCCACCATTTTTAGAAAAAAAACTTTCAAGGCTTGAGCGTATGTCCCTATCAGGAAGATCTACTACCTCTGCCCCATTGATGAACAAATCAACTTTTCTTAAAATTTCCGAAACGGCAGACTCAACGTGTAAATTCCTTGGCATCATGCTCACAGAAATAAATCCCCCTGACAAAACAATTGAGAGTCATATAAATCTAAAAATTTATCACACCCATCATTCTTACCAATTTGAGAGGAAACCGCCTTCCCTATCGCCCGAGACAAAAGCGGAGGAACGGCATCTCCAATTTGAGTATATTGTGATGACTTGCTTCCAAAAAACTCCAAATCCCTTGGAAATGTTTGCACTATCGCACACTCTTCGACTGAGAGCCTTCGTGCTCCTTCAACCTGTCCACTTCTTGGTTTACCTCCACTAGATAAGTGTCGATGATAATCAACAACAATCCCTCCAGTATCAATCCAGTGGGTCTTAGATCCACCAGATGAAGCTACAATGGTGTGACATAATCCATTAGGATCAATTGGACGGCCACCACCATTGTAAACCAATCCAGCATATGGGTTTTTTCTCAAATCGGGATTTTTAGCATAGGTAACAGGAGTCTTTGCTGGTTCCCCGATAGGATCATCCTTCAAATAATCACTAATTTTTTCATAGGGCTTGCCTGCCAAGTCTCCATGTGTCGGAAAGGGGAACCTCAAAAACTCTTGCTTACTGCCAAGAACAAACAATCTTTTTCGTTTTTGTGGAACGCCATAATCTCCTGCATGCAAAACTGACCAATTCAATTTATACCCTAGAGAACTCAAGCGATATAATACAGAATCAAAATATGGTCTCGCTTTCTTTCCGATCAAGCCAGGTACATTTTCCATGACAAATGCCTCTGGCTGGACCTCTTCAATACAACGTATAAACTCAGGGACCATGTTTCGTTCATCTTTTTCAATCTTCTGCAGACCTCCTGTAGAAAACGGCTGGCAGGGGGGACCCCCAAAAACAACATCTACTTTTCCTCTGTACGAAGAAAAAGAAATCTCTCTTATATCCTTATTAAAATGGGAACAGCCCGTACTGTGGCTCGAATAGGTAGTTATTGCATCTTTGTTAAATTCTACACATAGAACTGGAACAATCCCAGCCTCCTTCATGCCTAGCGATAAACCTCCGGGACCACAGAACAAATCAATTGCTTTCATTATTTACTTGGCACTTTCTAAGCTAGAATAAACCCATCCAGCAAACATCTATGGTTATTGTCCGAGATACCACATGTACTAATCCTACAAAAGTTCACGTTCAAAGTGAAGAGGATCAAATTGGACCATCAGTGGACCAAAGCAGTGCAAAAAACAAAAAAAGGAAGCCAGCATAAAACGCTAACCTCCTGTTTTTATTGTGGTACCCGGGACGAGACTTGAACTCGTACAATCCGAAGATCGAGGGATTTTAAGTCCCTTGCGTCTACCAATTCCGCCACCCGGGCGTGGTGCACTATATTAGTGATTCTAATCGGTCTGTCAACCAGAAATCAGTGACTATTTCCAGGGGTGGAAGAAATTGATCTCACCTTTTTCCTTGATGACCCCAAGCTCAGTACACAGCTGATAAAACAAACGTAATCCCTCAATATGATCCTTTTCCAGACGGTAATCTATAGTCTGCCAATACTCATGGACCCTTTCAACTTCCATCCCTCTGGCTTCGGCGGCTTTGACTGTATACGCGGTCACATTGTTGAGCATCTTTTTACGCGCAGCGACTAATTGATGATACAACTGGTTGAAGGCTTCCGGATCCTGATCCAGACTCTCCTTACGGATCATCCAGAGAGCGTAGACAAACGGCAAGCCGGTTGCCTGCATCCAAAGCTCTCCCAGATCGTAGAAATGCGTGTCGTTGATACAGCCTTTAGCTTTCCTTAACGCACGGTCACCGATCAGCAGTCCCGTTTCGCCGTTGTTGATAAAGTCTTCGATTGGTTCGTCCGGAACGACATAATTGATATTCGTCTGTTTAAGAAATATCTCAAGAATAATCCGCAGCAAATAGACCGAGGTGTCCGATTCCTCAGTCAGGTAAACAGTCTGTCCGCTCAAATTGTCGATATCCTTGGAGCTGAACAGCAGGACACTTTTAACTTCGCCAACGGACGAAATCGAAAGCTCCGGAAAAACCATGTAGTCTTGCCAGTTCAGTGCATATTCGATTGAAGACGAAAGGCTGGCGTCGATATGACCGATCCGCAGCAGTCCATTCAGCTGGGCTGGCACGCCTTCGATCAGTTCTCCTTCGAATCCACACTCTTTGAGCAACTCAAAGTAAGGTACACTGTTCAGAAACGGAATTTTGCCTACATTGAGTTGTTTTTTTTCAGACATAATAAAAACCTTGATCTATGAACAAGCCATTCTTGCTTTAGCCCATCCAGTTGACATGACAGATTAGAGCTTCACTCTTTCGAGAAAGTTCGTATCAAAATTTCCATCGATAAAATCCTTATTGCCCATCATCTTCTGATGAAACGAGATGGTCGTCTTGATCCCCTCGATGATGTATTCATCAAGAGCCGTTGCCATCTTCTTGATCGCTTCCTCGCGGGTTTCCGCATGGACAATCAGCTTGCCGATCATCGAATCGTAGTGCGGCAGAACGGTATACTGATCGTAGAGCGCACTTTCGACGCGAACCCCCATGCCACCAGGGACATGATATCCGGTTATTTTTCCCGGGAATGGAGTGAATTTGACAGGATCCTCAGCGTTGATCCGGCACTCAATTGCATGCCCCTTGATCTGGATATCTTCCTGCTTGTAGCGCAGCGGCAGGCCGGCGGCAGCACGGATCTGCTCCTTGATGATATCGACTCCGGTGACCATCTCGGTGACCGGATGCTCAACCTGGACGCGGGTATTCATTTCCATGAAATAGAAACTGCCATCAGAATCGAGTAGATACTCGACTGTACCGGCACTGCAGTAGTTGACGGCCTTGGCCGCAGCTACCGCACACTCACCCATCTTTTCACGGATATCCTGAGAAAGAACTGGACAGGGGGATTCTTCAATCAGTTTCTGGTGGCGTCTTTGAATGGAACAGTCGCGTTCGCCAAGATGGATGACGTTACCATGCTTGTCGCCCATGATCTGAATCTCAACATGGCGCGGATTCTCACAGAACTTTTCGATATAGACATCGGCACGGCCAAACCCGGATTGGGCTTCGGCGCGCGCTGTTGCCAGCGCGTTTGACAGGGATGCCGGAGAATGAACGATCTTCATCCCCCGTCCGCCACCACCAGCGGAAGCCTTGATAATGACCGGATAGCCGATCGCCTCCGCGATCTTCTGCGCTTCCTCAGTCGTTTCAATACTTTCGTTGGTCCCCGGCAGAATCGGCACGCCTGCAGCGGTAACAGTCTGACGCGCAGAGATTTTATCCCCCATCAGGCGCATACTTTCAGCAGTCGGGCCGATGAAGGTGATTCCGCACTGCTCGCAGATCTCAGCGAACTCGGCATTTTCGGAAAGAAAACCGTAACCCGGGTGGATCGCATCAGCATCAGCAATTTCAGCTGCGCTGATAATCGCTTTGATGTTCAGATAACTGTCGGCACTGGCGGTCGGACCGATACAGATACTTTCATCGGCCAGACTGACATGCAGGGCTTCATGATCGGCGGTTGAATGAACGGCAACCGTCTTGATCCCCAGTTCCTTACATGCACGAATAATACGCAGTGCAATTTCACCGCGATTGGCAATCAATATTTTATGAAACATCGTCCTCTACTCCTGAATTATCCCTGGATCTGCTCACCCCGACCAAACAGCCGGCTCAATCAGAGACGCTCGACAAGGAACAGAGTCTCGCCGTATTCAACCGGAGTCGCATCTTCTTTGGCGATCTCAATGACCTTACACTTGAATTCAGCTTCAATGTCATTATAGAGCTTCATCGCTTCAAGCAGGCCCAGGGCCTGACCAACCTCGATAATATCTCCGACCTTGCAATAAGGGTCAGAGTCAGGTGTCGGACGGCGATAGAAGGTCCCGACCATAGGCGCGGTAATCGCTTCGTACTTGTCATTTACAACCTTTTCCTGCACAGGAGCTGGAGCTGCTGCCTCTGCAACAGGCAAAGCAGGAGTAACACTGGCAACAGGAACAGGCGCCGCAGCGACCTGAACAAACTCTTTCTCTACGCCACGCTTGATCTGAACTTTTCCGTCAGCATCTTCAAGGTTGAATTCGGTAATATCGGTTTCGGTAATCAGTTTTATTAAGGCTTTAAGGTCTTTCAATTCCATTTTATCCTCCTGAGAATTCTGACACCATACTTGAACAGCGGCAGAACTGACTTAAAATATTACGCAGGCAACTGCCTGAAACCTTTTGGTATCGATGTCAAAATATCACAGCCTGCAGCTGTGACAACAACCATATCCTCTATCCGTACACCGCCAACCTGAGGCAGGTAAATTCCAGGCTCAATGGTGATGACCATCCCTTCGGTCAGAACCTCGGTCGAGCGGGACGAAACGGAAGGCTGTTCGTGAATCTCAAGGCCGACACCGTGGCCAAGGCCGTGCCCGAAATATTCTCCAAACCCTGCAGCTGCAATCAGATCTCTGGCCACGGCATCAAGTGCCGCGATTTGCATCCCAGGCCGGACAGCCGCAATAGCGGAATCATGAGCTTCTAACACAATATCGAAAATTTGTCGAAGATTTCCCGCAGGCTCACCAACTGCGACAGTCACGGTTTCATCAGAATGATAACCGTCAACAACAGTTCCAAAATCGATGGTAACCAACTCCCCTTCCTGCAGCACCTTCTCACTGGCGACTCCGTGTGGAAAGGCCCCCCGAGGGCCAGAGGCAACGATAAAATCGAAGGCATTGGCCTCCCCTCCCAGACGCTTCAAGGCAAATTCAAGCTCCAGGGCGATATGGCGCTCACTGATCCCGGGTCTGAACAGGGGAAGAATCGTGTCAAAGGCCTGCTTATTGAGATCTGCTGCCTTGCAGATCAGAGCCAGTTCTTCAGCCGACTTCACTTGGCGCAAGGCCTGAACCTGTTTGCCAAGGGAGGTCCAAGTTAGTGAGTCTGGTGAAACGGATAACAGATCCTCATATTGAGCGACACTGATCGCAGCGGAATCGAAGCCTATCGATGAATACCTCTTGTCAGCCAGGTATTCAACGACAGCCTTGTATTTCTCTTTATAACAGACAACCTGATCGGCACGGACCTGCTGCCTGGCCTGTTGTTCGTAACGGGAATCGGAAAGGAACACCGTCTCCTCTCCTGAAACAATAAAAACGCCATCTGTTCCGGTAAATGCGGAAAGATAGCGTATATTTGTCAGACCAAAAAAGACAATAGCATCCAGCTTTTCAGTCTGCATTATCGATGTAAGCAGATGAAATCGGTTCAACACATCTGAAACCTTTTGTAGTAAGTCTATGATTTACCCAAGAAGAGCCTCACGCAGTCCGTATGACTCCTTCAGCAACTGATAACGTCCCTGGCCGAAGTTACCGCTTCGCTTCAGAACCAGCGCGGCAAAATACTCAGCCGTCAGATGGCGGATGATAACATAATAACGATCAGTTTTGATCGACACTTCTTCCAATTCGCCATTCTGAAGAATTTCTGCAGTGTTACGGATTTCCTTGACGGTATTAGAATATTCGATCCCCATCAGGGTCATATCGGTATCATTGTCAGGATTTCTGAATGACTCGATACCGATTCCATCATAGCCCATCAGAATAGCCCCGATCGCATCTGCGGTATTACTCACAATTTTTTCAAGAGATTGCTTAAACATGCTCTCTCCTACGCTGAATATTATTCAGAAGATGATTCAATTTGCTCAAAACATCAGATCCTTCTTGATCACGATTCAGCCCCTCTGAATCCTGCTCACTATCAGCCAATGTTACACAGCTGTCAATCGCCGATTCTTCTGCCACAGGCTCTTCCATGATGACAGGCTCAACAGCTTCATCGGCAACAGGTTCAAGAACGTCAGAGTCTGATTCGAGCTCCTTGATCTTTCGCCTTAACACCAAGTCATCCGGAGACGCAGCAGAAAGCTTGCGATACATGTCCAGAGCATCTGCCCTTAAGCCCTGTTTCAAATAAAGGTCAGCCAGCGTCGTTGAAATCAACGGGCCTTTTTTCGTTTCGGCTTCTTCCTCAGCAATAGCCTCATCACTACCAGGCTCAGGAACAGGAAGCGAAAGCAGCAATTTATTGATCACCGGATCGGCAGGACTCAAATGACGTGCTCTGAGCAAATAGTCCCTGGCCTCATCCTCTTCACCGAGGAGAATCTTCACACGGGCAATACCGACCAGAGCGGCAAGGCTGTCGGGCTCCAGGTCGAGCGACTTTTTAAATGACTCAGCCGAGCCTTTGTAATCTTCCAGCTGACAGAGGATTCGAGCCATGACGATATGGGCCGGTCCGAAATCAGGGTGACGCTCAAGCCCCCGCAACAGGATCTGACGACCATCATCATACATGCCCAGTTTACGGTAGGTTTCAGCCAAAGAAACAAAAATAGTCGAACTCGGATCCTTGACCAGAATTTCCGTATAAACGGCTATCTTCCCTAAAAAAGTTGTCTGCTGATTCTGCTCACTCATATCGACTCCATGGAATCAAAGCACTGAGGCAAAAAGGTCGGCTACATTTTCAACTTTTTTCAGTTGGGTCTCACCAATCCCACAATTAAGAACCATTGTCAGGGTCCCCTGATTTACCTTCTTGTCATGCTGCATGGCAGCAACATATTGTTCAAGAGAGAACCCCTCCGGAGCCGTAACAGGCAAACCAAGAGTGGTCAGCAGCGCAACAATACGCTCAACATCCTCTTTAGAACACAGACCTAACTGCTGCGATATCTTGGCTGCAACGACCATCCCGACTGCAACAGCCTCACCATGCTTCCACTGGCCATAACCGGCCAGGGACTCAATCGCATGGCCGAAGGTGTGCCCATAATTCAGGATCGCCCGCAAGGAACTTTCGCGCTCATCAGACCCGACAACATCGGCCTTGATCTGACAGGATGTCTTGATGGCATGAATCAGTGCCGCTGGGTCAAGTTTTCTCAGTTTGTCGGCATTATTCTCAAGCCAGGTAAAAAAATCAGCATCGCGAATGACACCATACTTGACGACCTCGGCAAGCCCAGAGGAGATTTCCCTCGGTTCAAGGGTTCTCAGCGTATCAATATCGATATGGACCAGTTCAGGCTGATAAAAGGCGCCGATCAGGTTTTTGCCAAGAGGGTGATTGACAGCCGTCTTACCACCGACCGAGCTGTCAACCTGCGATAACAGTGTTGTCGGAACCTGAGCATAAGGAATCCCGCGTAACATCGTAGCAGCAGCGAAACCAGCCATATCACCGATAACACCGCCGCCCAGAGCGACAATACCGCAGCCACGATCAAAAGATTGCTCTATCAGAAAATCATAGACAGAGGTCAATGTTTCCAAAGTCTTGTATTCTTCACCATCTGGAACATTACATCGAGAAACAGAAAAACCATCTTTTTCAAGGCTGTGAAGGACGATCTCTCCGTAAATCCGATCAACTGTCGGGTTGGAAATCACCGCAACACGTTTCGGGAAATTAACTTTTGTAAGATTTTCGCCAAGAGTTTTAAGCGATCCCGACGAAATCTCGATCGGATAGCTCCGCTCCCCCAGTGACACATTCAAAGTTTCCTGCATAAAATACTTCTTTTCAGACAAAAAAAGGGCAGGTTTCCCTGCCCTTTTGGGAAAACAGTCGATTAATCTATAGTAACAATTCGAGGAGTAACGAAAATCAGCAATTCACTCTTTGTTGTTTGAGTTGACTCTGCTTTGAATAGATATCCTAGAATCGGAATGTTCTTCAACCCAGGAATGCCTCCATCTGAATCATTTTGAGTCTCAACATAAATGCCGCCCAAAACTGTCGTTTCTCCGTCATGAATCAATACTTTTGTTTGAGCCTTTTGCGTATCAATACTTGGTGCAGTAGCCCCAGTTGTCACAGAAGGAGTGTCGTTTGTCGCTAGAATATCGAGAATAATTGAGCTATCGGGGTTAATAACTGGCGTCACCTCAAGCTTTAAAACAGCATCAACGAATTCAGTCTTTGTTGCGCCATCTGCGTATGATTGATATGGGATCGTTGTACCTTGACTGATGAGTGCTTTTTCACCATTTAATGTTGTTACCCGCGGTGTCGAGATAACTTTTGCCTTGCCGTCTGTTTCCAGTGCAGATATCTGCATATCAAGGATAGTATCATTGAAAATATTGCCAAATTCTAGCTGAGAATTCAGACCAGCGAGAGAAAGTAGAGTTCCATCGTCATCGACCATATCTACAAAAAAATCGCCGCCGCCGCCAACCATACCGGAAAGCTCATCATCTGTCCTTGTGAAATACCAATTAATACCTAAATCACGGGTGTAATTAGAATTCACCTGAACAATCCGTGCCTCAATCATAACCTGGCGTTCAGGAGTATCAAGAATCTTAACCAGCTCTTGAATCTTCTCAATTTTTGCATGGATATCATTAACTATTAGCAGTTTATTTCTACTATCCTCAGTGATAGAGCCACGATCACTCAAGATTTTCTTAACAGGACCCGAAACACTTTTCAAGTCTGCATAGCTGACAGTAATTACAGCCGTTTCTAAATTTTCCAATTTCTCCTGAGAACGTTTATTCGCCAACTCAGCCTGTTTCATCTGATTGATCTTTTCCATCGGCAAAATTCTGATAACAGTTCCGTCCTCAATCGTTCCGAGCCCAAGAACATCCAAGACCAGATCCAGCGCCTGATCCCAAGGGACATCGATTAATCTAAGAGTAATATCGCCCTTAACATCGTCCGAGGCGATAATATTCATATTGCTGATTTCAGCCAACAGACGTAACACATCACGCACATCGGCCTTATCAAAAACAAGAGAGGTTTTTTCACCTGTGTATACCTTCTTCAATGAAGTATTAATTACCTGATTTGACACGACAGGAGAAACCGTAGCAACAGCGGAACCAGTACTGAGTTCGCCATTATCCGCTGACAAAACCCCGCCAGCAGCAACAGCTGTTGTACCAGTCGACTGGGCCATATCAACGGCATAGGCCCCATCATCAACAACAAGCTCAACACCACCAACTGTTTTCTTCAGCGAATACTGAACATCTCCCTTCAATTTGGTCATAAAACGGACATTAGGCTTTCCATTGGCATTAACCATATATGCATATGTCGAATAGATCGCACTTGGAAATGATAACGTGTCAAACTCACGAGACAATGAGCGTGGAATCGTCGTATTTTGGAATTCATACAACAATGTATTATCTGCCTTGATAACATCAGAAACTTGCACATCTCCATTGATCTTTATAGCAACAATAGATTTGCCTGCGTCTGAAGAAAAATCTATCGAGACAATCTGAGCACTGCCAGAAATCATAGGCTGGTCTGATGGCACAAGAGGCTCCCAACTGACCGTTGCCTTGTCTGATGCGATATCAACATTGAATACAGGGAATTGATTTCCAGATACATCAAAGACGAACCGTGATTTATCGGGCAACGCACCTGCCCTTAATCTATCAAAACCATTATACAGTGGAATCGTATCTGCGTGTGATCCAGGGACAACACCGTAAAGATCGACAACAAGGCGCTTAGGCCCATCAAGTGTAAAATATTTTACATGATCAATGCCCAGAGTTGATGTCAATTCAACTTTTCTTTCCCCTACGTTTACAACTGACATCGAGTCAGCCGCAAAGGACAAAGAGCAAATAACAGTCGAACACATCAGTGCTAAACTGAGGATCACAACGATTCTTCTCATATTAATTCCCCTAGTTTTTTAAATCTCACAAACCACTGACAACTATACGGACAAGTCTACATAGTTATAAAACGCTTTTCCGTGACCCTGGACTTCGTGTATCTGTCGTACCCGGTTTCTTCAACAACAATCCTATCTGGATTTTTTTCAACCAAAAGACCATTCTCATCAGCGTCAACAGCTCTCGTTTCAATCTTGAGAACCTGTCCGCTTTTAATCCCAATATAATCCCCCTCCTTGACTCTGTAGCTTCTGCCATCAGGGGTTGAAACCATGGCGTTAGGGACACCGTTGACAACAACAATCGCCATCAAACGGAACTGACTAAGCTCATACTTTTCGAGAGGGCCTTTCAATTTTTCCGGGCGATCGATATCGGGCTCAGCGATCTCTTCTTTTTCTTCAACGAGAGGCCGAAAAGGATCCCGCTTCCCTTCAGGATCGTATGTGTAGCTAGCCTCGTTAGATTGAATTCCCTCTGCATATGAATAAATCGGCGCAAATACAAGGGCAACGAAAAGAACTACAGCGAGGAAAGAAATACTTTTCATTTCTTCTTACCTCCCTTTTTATTAGTCTCAGGCTCTGGTGGATTTTCTACAAAACGAAAGGTTACCGCGCGACAATCGATACTCACGACTGTGTTTCCATCTTTTTTCTTAGGATTATCCAAGGTAAGCCCCTGAATATTTACAATCCGCTCCATTTTACTGACAGAATCGAAGAACACAGCGGCCTCATGATAAGATCCGGTCAACTTAAGCTCGACAGGGACTTCAGCATAAAATCCTTTTGCCTGTTCACCCACAGGTTTAAATCTCAGGATATCCAAACCCTTATCTCTCGCCAAATCAGCAATATTTGTCAAAAGACTTGGAATCTCCTGCTCCAGAGGCAATTCACCTAGAGCCTTGTCAAGCTGCAACTGCATTTTTTCGTATTCGGCCTTATATACAGAAAAGTTGTTTGCGATCTTCTGATTCTTTTGCAATTGAACCTGGGCAGCGTCTTTGCGCGATATAAGCTTTTTATGCTCTTCCAACTGGTTTTTATAGAATGCAAAATAAAAACCAGCAATGATCAGCAAAAGGACAACTACCACGATCAAAAAACGCTGATATACCGGCATATTGAGAATTTTTTCGACACGTGCATTCATATCAGATATCCTGTTTCTTTTCAGGTGCAGGTTTTTCAACATTGCACTTCAACGAAAACTTCTGCATTTTCATGTCTGACACAGTTGTCTGCTCCGTGACTGCCAATTTTATATTTCGGTAATACGAAGACGCCTCAAGCTTCTCCATAAATTCAGCCACCGTATTCTCGCTGTCAGCCAAACCTGCGATATCAATATTGCCACTTTTCTCTGAAAATTTAGTAATCCACAAACGCTCAGGTAATGATTCGGAAAGATCATCCAGTAAGTGGACAGGACCGAACTTATCCTCTTTCAGCTTATTTAATACGTTAAGTTTCTTCTCAAGATCAGCCTTCTTATTTTCAAAATCCTTAACTTGCCCGATCTTCTTTTTCAACTCCTGGTTTTTCTTATCTATTTGCGAAATTTCCACTTTTATTGAATTCTGCGCAGACTGCTCTTGAATATAAAGACCTGCACAGCCGATACAAACAAGAATAATGCAAAGAGCAAGAATTGATATTTGGGCACGCAGCTTCTGTTTTTTTTGCGCAGCTCTGACAGGCAGGAGATTAATACGGATCATTTGTCACCTACCTTTCTCATTGCCAACCCGGTCGCCACAGAAAACATAGGACCGATCGCATCCAGATATTCCCGATCAAACTCTTTTTCGTTGATCTTAAGGTTCCTGAAAGGATCTACTTTTTCAACAACGATCCCCATTTTGTTTTCCAGAGCCTTTACGACTTTTTCTGATGAGGAAAGCCCTCCGGTTAAGAAAACCTTCGAAATTTTATCCTCGCTGGAATTGGCGGCAAAAAAGTCAAGGGAGCGCTGAACTTCATGAACCAGATTTTCAATTGCATCACTCAAGACATCGTTAACACTTTCAGGATCAACATCAACTAGGTCAACATCACCTAACTTTACAGTTTCAGCATCTTCGTTGCTAAGGCCAAGGCGCTTTTGCAATTCTTCATTCAGCAAATTACCACCGACTTGAATATCCCGGGTAAAGACAGATGTATTACCCCGCATCACATTGACACTTGTTGCGGTTGCGCCAAGGTCAACAAGAGCGACAAGTTCATTCTCAACAAAGCCATAGTTGTAATCGAACATGTTTTCAACGGCAAAGCAGTCAACATCCATGACCATTGGCTCAAGACCAGCCTCAGTGAAAACAGCCGAATAATCATCTACGAAATCTTTTTTTGCAGCGACGAGAACCACATTCATCTGCGATGGATCTTTTGGATCTTCACCGAGAATCTGAAAGTCCAAGTTAACTTCAGACACATCAAAAGGAATGTATTGCTCGGCTTCCCACTGGATTGAAGACTCCAGCTCAGCTTGAGACATGACAGGAAGGGTTATTTTGCGGATGATAACTGAATGGCCAGAGATCGAAGTCGCGACTTGCTTCGTCTTGATTTTCATAGCCGTGAGCAGATTACGGATAGCCTGAACAACAGCCGTCGAATCCATAATCGTGTTGTCAACAATAGTCTCCGGCGCTAACGGCATGATGCCGATATTTTCCAGAGAATATGTCCCTCGAGATTCGAGCAAGCGCACAAGCTTGACAGCACTCGTCCCGACATCAATACCGATAACATTCTTTTTCGAGGCGAACATGCGTTATCCCATCCCCTGATTGTTCGAATTTACAGTTATGAAACAAGCTATTGTTCAGGAAAAACCTTTGCTCTGTCTGATAGCTTCAAACCCAATGCCAATATAATTTTACGCATTGTCTCAAGCCTGCATGGATGACCACCTTCGATCCGCGATATCGTCAAAGGAGACACATCCGCCTTTCTTGCAAGCTCAGCCTTGCTCATCAGCATAGACTCACGTAACTTCTTGACGTTGTTCATCTGCATCATTAAACCTTATCGAAGCTAATTTATAATCAAATTGTATCTAATTATAGGTCTATGACGTATCTTGTCAAGAAGTATAGCGTTTACCAATTAATTAATAACAAAAAACAAAGATGGATGCAATCTAATAAGATATCACAAATAAATCTTTTCAGAGCAGGCTAAGGTACCAGTCAATAATCATCTGCCCCCAAAAAAGATAGATAAGAGCAGCCGCAGCCAAAAAAGGTCCAAAGGGAATAACGAAGCGCGTATCACCCTTCTGAATAAGCATAGCAGGAACACCGACAACCGTACCCAACAGAGATGATAAAAAAACAACTGGCAATATGGCTTTCCACCCCAAAAATGCTCCGATCATAGCCAAAAGCTTAATATCGCCGCCGCCCATACCTTCTCGTTTTGCAATTTTTTCATACAGATAGGCGATTACAAAAAGGATTCCGCCACCTATCAGAATACCGAGTAAAGAATCCAGCCAACTGAACCAGGGAATAAAAAAAGAGCAGATAAAACCAATAACAATACCGGGAAGACTGATAACATCGGGAATGATCTGATGATCGTAATCGATAAAGGTAATCGTCACCAGCACCGCAGCAAACAACCAGTAAATCAAGGTTGCCGTACTGAAGCCGAAATAATAGAGAACCAGCACAAAAAGTAGCCCCGTCAAAGCTTCGATGGCAGGATAGCGCGCGGATATCCTTATCTTACAGGAGGAACACTTGCCGCGAAGAAAGAGATAACTGAGAATCGGGATATTTTCGTACCAACGGATCGCATGTCCGCACCCGGGGCAAGACGATGGTGGCGAGATAATCGAATTGCCGACGGGAATGCGGTAGATACAGACATTCAGGAACGAGCCGATAACAGCGCCGAGAACAAAGGAAAACGCCATTAATATTAAATACTCAAACTTCATAATAATGTATTGATCAGTCAGAAATCCACACAGCATCATAGCTGTTTCTCATCCTAACTGCAGAGAAAATTTTCTTAGAAATCAAGCCATCAAGATCTTCTGCAGCTGCTAGTATATTCTTTCTTTCAAAAGGATCTGCTAATACATCATACAACTCCGCTTCTTTTCGGCCAAATAGATATATCAATTTTTCCCCTGAAGAATCAACATGAGTCAGACAATAATCCTCATAATAACAGCTAGTAATTAACTCTTTATGCCCCTCAGGATGCTCAAAGATATCTATTCCAGGAAGTATGCCGTCGATCCGGACACCCGCCAAAGCTAAAACGGTCGGCAATATATCAAGATGCTGGTGAAGACCAGATATCCGGGATGGTGTCGCCAACCCGCCAGGAGGAACGATAATTAAAGGAACACGCATCCCTTCATTGTATGCGGTTCCGTTATGGGCTATCTGACCATGTTCACCGAAACCCTCTCCGTGATCACCAGTAATAATTACATACGTGTTTTCTAGAAGTCCCCTACGATCCAAACGCTCTACAAGTTCCCTCAAAAGAGTATCGCTATACGACAATGCCTGCAGATACGCTTGATGGGCTTCGTCAACTGACGCTATCGGCTCGACATTTCCAGGAGAAGCATATGGATGGTGCGTTACAACCGTAAGCATCGAAGCAAAAAACGGAATATTATTCTGTCTCCGCGAGGAGATCCACTCGACTATCGGATCAATCAGCGCCCGATCATCCATCCCCAAATAGCCAAGCTGCTCCCAGTCGGCCCCAACAAAATCATCCTGGGTCGTAAAATGATCGAACTTTAAATTTTCAAGCAACTGTTTCCTGTTTTCAAATTCAGCCGGTGCCGCCTGAAAATGAGCACTTGCATATCCGGCCTGCCCGAGCAATTCGGGGAGACACTGAAGATCGGAAAGTCCACCGACCTCTCCCTCCAGGATTTCCGGGTCAAAACGGGGGAACACACCACAATAGAGACCGACCAGAGCCTTGGAGGTATGAGGTATGGTCGTGTACGCCTGATCGATAACATACCCCTGCTCCGCATACTGATCAATAAAGGGAGTATGTGACTCTTCCTCCCCCAACTGATCGGCATAGACCCCCACAGCGTCGGCACGGATCGACTCCAGGACAATCATCAGAACATTCGGTTTTACCCCCGTTTTTTCGGGTTCCACATGATCGATACGGTAGACCTCTTCATAACCCGCCTTGTTGCGGTATGTTTCAAACTCCAGCCTACCCACGGCATTGCCAACTGTCGCTCCGGAGAGAATTCCCATCGACCAACCCTGTCTGGCTGACGAGTTCCAGGCCAGCTGCTTATCGGTCATGTTCAGGTATGCCCCCTGATAAAGACGCCCCTTCTCGTGAAAAGGTGTAGGTCGAGACAGTTCACGTTGAAAATGAAGATCGGTAGCATAGGAGACCGAAAGGAAGAAGAGCGGAAGCACCAACGTAACATAAGCGGAATACCTGATCACAGAACGCATACTTTGCAAGGCAGTCACAACAAAACACAGAAAAGCCAGCGTCTGCAACAGGGGTTTAAAGGTTGAAAAGCTGAACTCGCCCGAGGCGACTGAAAAAAACGAGGAAGCCTCACGAATACCCAGCTCAATGAGGGGAAGGTTAAGGATCTCCCCGGTTTTAATAAATAAAATCTGCGCAAGAACAGCGAAAACAATGATCAACAGAGCAACAAACAGGAAAAACCAGGATACGGCCTTACGAAGCCGGGTATTATTACACAGCATCAACAACATTTTATAGAACAGGAGCATCAGGCAGACAATGCCGACATCGGTCAACCCGGCCCCAAAAGCCAGAGAGGTATCCCACTCCGCATTGACGAGCGGTCGCTCAATCGTCAGGAACACAAGCAATGATGCCAGCGCTAGATAGACGCGAAAAACAAATGAAGAAAGGCAGCAACGCCACATATCAACAAACTTTCTTTTCATAACCCATCGCCCCTAACGGCACCATCGACAACCTTGAGGAAATAATCCTCCAGGCTTTTACGTTGCGGTTCAATTTTTTCGATCTCCTGGCCGGAAGTGACGGCCTGATGCAATTTCGCCTGAAGTTCCCCCTTCAGGACCAGCTCTTTTTGCAGATTCCCGACAGCGTCACGCAGACATATCTCAACCTTGGGTGAAGAAGCCTCCAGAAGATGATCGACCCGCTCTTCCACACGCAGCTTTCCGGCAACAATGATCCCCAGCCGGTCACAGATCAGCTCGACATCTGTGGTTATGTGCGTGCTGAAAAAGATACTTTTGCCGCGACGCTTCAAATCAAGAATGATCTCTTTCACCAACGCGCGGCCCATCGGATCCAGGCCACTCATCGGCTCGTCAAAGATATACAGCTCAGGATCATGAACAAGGGTCTGGGCTATGCCCAGGCGCTGGACCATTCCCTTGCTGTAGGTTCGCAAAGCCCTGTCTGCAGCAGTCTCCAAACCAACCATTTCCAAGGCACGGCCGACAGCGCCGTCGATCTCCGCCTTGCCATGCAGAAAGCATCCGGCGACGAATTTCATCAATTCCCGTCCGGTTAAAAAATCGTAGAAGCTTGGGTTCTCCGGCAGATAGCCGAGGTCGCGCCTTGATGCTGCGGAACCGGAGCGTTGCCCCAACACCGTGGAGTACCCGGCCGTAGGCCGGATCTGCCCGGTAAGAAGCTTGATCGTCGTACTCTTTCCGGCACCGTTCGGCCCCAGAAAACCGAACACCTCCCCCGCGTAAAGAGAAAGATTCAGGCCATCCAGAGCCTGTACGGTCTTTTTAAGCTTACGGTAAACCTTGCTCAATTCACATGCCTGCAACACTACCCGTTCAGTCACCGGAGTCTCCATGCTTGGTATCTGACTTGTATTTCAAGGCGAAATTGCTCGTCGAACGAACCCGCCCCTGATCATCGAGAAAAAATCGCCCTCCGTAAGGATCGGCAGGCGCATCCGGAAGCAGCCCCTCGCGCATCAGGTCCTCAAGCGACCCGGGCAGATGCCCCCATCGCTCACGATAAGCGGCGACGGCAAGGTTGATGCGCTGGACAGACTCCAGGGCCACGCGCCGCATCCGATACAACTCCGCTTCACGTCGCGTATGGCTGAACTCTTCCATGCGCCGCAGAAACCTGATCGCCAGCTCGACATTGCCCGATTCGTAAAAATAGCGTGACGCCAATCTGGCCATTGCCGCACTCTCGCCAACCTCCGCGGCGCGGGACATGTAGCGGCTGGCCGCGTCATAATCGTGCAGAAAATAAGCGGCGTTGAACCCGGCAAAAAAAGGGAGCATCTTATCCCAGGACCGATGCTGCATGCCAAATTCAAGCATCTCGTTCACCTTGCGGTACTGCCCGACATCCCAGGTGAAGATAGCCTGGGTGAAGTAATAGGGGTCGGCATTATAGGGATCCAGGCGGGTCGCCGAGTTCAACAGTCGGTACATACTGTCATAATCGGCCCCCTGCTGAATCTGGTTTCGCCACCGGTCGACCAGATGGCCGAAATAGAACATCACCTTGAGGTTCAATAATGCGGCAACGCTCTGCCGGTGTTCGCCGCCAACCAGTTTCAGGAAATCGGCGTTCGGGACAAACCCCAGACGGACCGCAACAGGCCTGTTTTTTGCCGATTCTGTAATCCCATGATTCAGACAGACCATAGAGAGGAACAGGCAGACCAGAACGGCGGCAATCAAAACAGGCTTCATGCTCAGACCTCGCGCCGTGTGAACAGGACAGAGGCAATGCCCAGCACAAAGACAATATAGACGATCCCGTACAGTGCGGAGAGCAAGAGATCATGTGCCGGAAGCTCCAGGCTGTAGGTCGCGTAGACCTGGAAATCAAAGACAGAGAAATTCGGCAGTAAAAAATACAGCCCCTTGACAACCCAGACAAAGAGGTCCGAATACCTGTCTGTTCCCTGCAGGACATACTCATAAACCTGCCTCGAGGCACTCCCGACCAGATAGATGGCAAAGGTTCCGAACACGGGCAGAAAGAACGACGTGCTGAGGACCGACAGCAGGTAAGAAAAGGAGAGCAGCAGCAGATACTTGAGACCGACCATCCCGTAAGCCAGGTAAAAGCTCAGCCACTCAACTGCTTTATCGCTTCGATACTGCTGGGCCAGGATCAGAATGCAGCAACTGCTGACAAGCGCCAGAACCAGAACAATGACAAGCATGAATATGGCCAGGGCCGCGTACCTGGCCAGGACATAGCTTTTCCGCGATATCGGCAGGGTTAAAAGGGGAATGACATGCCGACGGTTGAGATCGTTCCAGATGGAGGTCGAGCCGAGAAAGACGACCAGAACCAGCAGGAAGACGCTGGTGCAGGAAAAGGACAGGGTGATCGCCAGCTGCTGGACCTGGCGCATCGAGAACTGGCTGACAAGAGGCAGCGAAAATACCATCAGCAACGAGACAACGAACAGGCTCCAGAGGACCTTATCCCTTATCAGGCCAACACCAAAGAGCCTTACCTGTACAATAAACGCCGCCATAATCTCTCTTCCGATTCCAATTAAAAAAGGGCGAGTAAACCCGCCCTTTTCATGTACACATCCAGCATCAAACAATCAGTTAGTTTCGTGCTAAAACACCATCAGGAGGCATCAGCATCCGCTGCGGCCGCTTGAATTTCACCGTCAGTTGGGTGGTCACCAGCTACCGCAGTAGAGTCATCGATAGTAGCAGACTCAGAGCCCGAGGTATAGATCTTGGTCCCTTGGGAATGACCGGCAGCGACAATATAGGAGGCCTGGTCGGTCGAGGTATCTGCAGTCAACAAAACATTGGTCGAGGTTACGTAGTCGGACAACAGGTCGCTATCAGCAACGGTGGTACCATCCTCATCAAAATCGGTCGCGGCGATGGCACTTACGGACAGGCCAAGAACAAACATCATCACCAGAAAAATAGAAATCTTTTTCATGTTCAACTCTCCCATATCCTTAAATAGCTGTATATTCTTGATTGTCGGCAAAATCGGCTTCCATGGTTGTCTTGAAATTACGGACATCGCTGGCAGCAGCAGAATCATAGGCACGCTCACGATAAGCGGCAAACTGAGGGATGGCGATGGCAGCCAGAATACCAATGATCGCAACAACGATCAGCAGTTCGATCAGGGTAAAACCCTTTTGGTCCTTACGGAACTTTTTCAGCATGTTCATGTCTCCTTTTTAGTTGTGTTCTGCGATGACCCTACGTGGCCAAAGCTCATTTCCATCTGCTTGCATCAATATAGAGCAAGCGATATGCCAACCGTTCTTTCATGTGAGATCTTTTATCACAATTATTTAACCATGTACATTAAAAAAAACAAACTACTTATTTTATTACGTTTTTTTTATGCTTATAGCACATGAACATATGGCATTCACATCGTGCCGGAAGTGAAAAGAACATATACCCTATCTGAATCTTAAAAAAACTGACATTTTGCGTCACACGATGTGACAAATTTTGTCACTTCATACAGAACAGAAGATTCTACCGTCTATTCAGGACAGATCATCATTGATACCAAGCTTATCCAAGCGGTAACGGATGGACCTGAAGCTTATCCCCAACAATTCTGCAGCCTGTTTGCGCACACCCCCCGATTTTTCTAGTGCTTTCAGGAGCATCGTTCTTTCTATGTCCTCCAACCATTCCTCAAGATTAAATTTATCGGGAATTTCCAACAGCATCTCCGTACTTTGCGATGACGAATTTTTCAAATGAGCAGGAAGCGTCTCCAAAGTCATCCGCCCGTCCTCATCAAGAACAACACTGCGCTCGACAAGGTTTTCCAGCTCCCTGATATTCCCCGGCCAACCATAATTGTACAACCTTTCCAGCACAGACTTATCCAAATGATACTCAGTGCTGCCGGTCAAGCGCTGATAGAAATTTTCCATCAATAACGGGATATCTTCAAGCCGATGACGAAGAGGTGGCAACTCCATCGAAACAACATTCAAACGGTAATAAAGATCCTCACGGAAAGTACCACGCTTGACCATATTTTCCAGATTCTGATTCGTTGCTGCAACCAAACGGATGTCGAGTGGAATATTGGTGGTTCCTCCAACGCGACGAAATTCCCGCTCCTGCAAAACCCTGAGAAGCTTCACCTGCATCCCCATCGGCAATTCGCCAACTTCGTCCAGAAAAAGGGTACCCTTATCGGCAGATTCAAAAAGGCCCTCCTTACGCTTTTCCGCTCCAGTAAAGGCTCCCTTTTCATGCCCAAAAAGTTCACTCTCGAGTAAATTTTCCGGAATAGCACCACAATTGATAGGAACAAAGGGTTTATCTTTTCTTGGGCTATTCTGATGGATCGCTTTTGCGACAACCTCTTTACCTGTGCCACTCTCACCAGTAATGAGGACATTGGCCTGACTTGGAGCAACACGCTCAAGAAGAGAAATCACCTTCATCATAGACGGGCTTTTACCGATAAGACACTGAAATGAAAATCTTTGGCCAAGCTGCTGCTTAAGTTGCCGGTTTTCTTCTTTTAAAGCTTTCCGTTCCAGAGCATTTTTGACAACTACACGGATCTCATCATTTTTAAAAGGCTTGGTTATGTAGTCATACGCACCAAGCTTCATCGCTTCAACCGCTTCTTCCATCGAAGAAAAAGCCGTTAACATAACCACCGCAACCTCGTGCTCCTGCTCACGAAGTTGCTTGAGCAACTCAAGCCCCCCCATGACAGGCATGCGCATATCGGTGATAACCAGATCGAAACTGCCCTCCGATATTCGCTCGAGGGCATCTACTCCGTTTTTTGCCTGATGAACCTGATATCCTTCGCGTTGCAGCAAAATTGCCAGCATATCGCGCAAACTGGATTCATCATCAACGATCAGGATCTTAATATCAGAAACAGCCATCCCTATCCCTCATGACCAAACTGGAGTTCAAAGCGGGCCCCCCCAAGTGAACCTCTGGAAATCCTCAAGCACCCCTGATGAGCTTCCATGACAGAGTAAACCGAAGCCAGACCAAGTCCCGCTCCCTGCTCCTTGGTTGAGAAAAAAGGTTCAAAGATTTTAGCTTCTACGTCCTCAACAACCCCAGGCCCGCTATCTTCGACAAAAATATAGTTTGTGCCCTCAGCGCAGGCGCTGATGCGGATAAATCCATGACCGTCGAGCGCCTCCGCTGCATTGATCGCTAAATCCCAAAGCGACTGAACTATCAAGGCACGATCCAAATGGATCGTACAATCGGCCGGGATATCAACCCTAATCTCTACACCGCTGAAGCGGCTATCGGCCTTTAGCATAAGAACGAGATCCTGAACCATCTCACAAACATTCACCGGTAACTTTGATATCGGTTTTGGCCGGGCAAAATTTAAAAAATTGGTAATCAAAGCGTTTAACCGTTCCGCCTCTTTGACCACAATCTTCATGATCCGCTGATCTTCCTGCTTTACACCATCTCCTTCAAGCAACAACTGAACCGCGCCACTGATTGAGGCCAGAGGGTTCCTTATTTCATGGGCGATTCCGGCGGAAAGCCGACCAATCGCAGCCAGCCGGTCAGCCCTCTTTAATTCTTCTTCGGTCTGTTTTATCTGAGTCAAATCCTGAAAAGTGACAAGAACCCCAAGGTATTCTCCTTGACCGCCCTTCACTGGCGTTATCGTATATCCCAATATCAGGTTTTCACCCGACTTGCGAACCTGAGAAAACTCCGACCGACTCAGCAGTTTCGCTTCGGGATCAAAATCGACTTCGAAGTCAGAAAAAAAAATCCGGTAATTATGGCCAAGAACTTCACCGGATGAAAATCCAGTAATTTCACTTGCAGAGCGATTAAACGAAAGCACCTTTCCATCTGGGCTCAGTAACATCAGACCACTCGGAATCTGGAACAGAATGGCCCTGTTTAGCTTCTCCAGTTCTTCATAATCGATATTTTTCTTCAGTAACTGCCTCTCGCTGAAACGCCAACGCTCAGCCAACGTGCCGCTAAGTAGAGCCGTTAGCAGAAAAGCAAAAGCATGTACAAAGAGAGTTGAAAGATAAGTCGATGCTGCAGCATTTCCTCGACCAAGATCGATAAAATCCAGATAGCCGAAATACTGCAGATCCAGAGTGCCGCCCAAAAGGATTATGGCACACAGGGAAGAGAGAATTGTCAAGCGCCGCGACAGTAAAAAACTCGCCGCTACAATGACCAGAAGGTAGGAAAACGGGAATACGCTGTCGATCCCACCGGAAAGCAGCAGCAGCGCAGTCACAAAAAGCAGGTCCCAAACAATTTGAACTTGCGAGAACAGGTATCTGTTCGAGACAGACTGAAGAAGAAGCGATGAAACAATTGCCTGCAGGTAAGCAACAACAATCAGAATCAGGAGAGGTACGATGCTTGTCTGTGCTTCTTCACCCTGGAAATGCAAAAAAGCCGCACCACCGAGCAGAAACGTAACAACCGCGGTCCGACAGATTAAATACCATGTCAGGCTGCGGCTGCTATCAGCAAATTGACCTTTAAAATCAGCTCTCGTCAAAACCCTTAACCACCGACAGTCCCCGCCAATTTGAAAATCGGCAGATACATTGCGATGACAAGACCGCCGACCGTCGTTCCCAGGAAGAGCATCAATAGCGGCTCCATCATCGAGGTCAGGGCATTAACCGATTCATCAACTTCCTCATCATAAAAG
The DNA here is from genome assembly GCA_963676795.2 of Geopsychrobacteraceae bacterium. Taxonomy (GTDB): domain Bacteria; phylum Desulfobacterota; class Desulfuromonadia; order Desulfuromonadales; family Geopsychrobacteraceae. The sequence goes on from CAXXTB010000002.1 coordinate 2,046,758, forward strand.
TCGGCTATCTTTGACAGCATGGTATCGAGCGCACCCGATTGCTCACCAACCTCGATCATCTGGCAGACCATTGGCGGAAAGACACCTGATGCTTTAAGAGGCTCCGCGATTGTCTTGCCCTCACTGATACTCTGCCTGACATTCGCAATTGCCTTTTCGATGGTTTTATTCCCAGCCGTCTTGCGTACGATGTCAAGACCGTCAAGAATTGGCACGCCACTTGAAATCATCGTCGACATCGTTCGTGAAAACTTTGCGACGGCGACCTTCCTGATCAGAATACCAAAAATTGGAAGCTTCAAAGCCCAGTGATCAAAAGTCGTACGCCCTTTTTCCGTTCTGTATATTTTCTTCAAAACAAAAACCAGTACGGCAATAGCGACGATGATGAGGATAAAATAGTCCTGCACGAAATTACTCAGATTGATAACAATCTGAGTCGGGGCAGGCAATGCACCACCAAAATCAGCAAACATTTTTTCAAAGGCCGGAATAACGAAAATCAGAATAACAGCAATGACAACCAGAGCGATGCCTACGATTGTCGCCGGATAGGTCATTGCACTTTTGACCTTTTTGCGCAGGGCCTGAGCCTTCTCGATATATGCGGCCAGGCGGTTCAAAATCGTATCCAGAATACCGCCGACCTCACCTGCAGCCACCAAGTTGACATACAGGTCATTGAAGGCCTTGGGGTGTTTTTTCAAGGCATCTGCAAAGGTTGAGCCCGACTCAACATCAGCTTTGACTTGAGTCAGAACTTCCTTGAAGGTCACATTATCCTGCTGAGTTGCCAGGATATCAAGACACTGAACCAACGGCAGACCAGCGTCAATCATCGTCGCAAACTGTCGGGTAAATACGACAATATCTTTCAACTTGATTTTAGGCTTCAAGAACTTGATATTGATTTCGGCGTTCAGCCCCGACTTAGCCTTTATCTTATTAGCCTGGATACCTTGCCGGCGCAAGGTTGCGGTTACTGCCGATTCACTGGCGGCATCCATTGTTCCTTTAACCGATTTCCCATCACGTGCGCGTCCGGCCCAAGTAAATGTTGGCATGAGAAAAACCTTTCTTTATCATTTAACGTGAGTAAAAAATTACATTCTACTCCCAGGATTAATTGCCCTTTGCCGGCTCAAGACAGAGGCCGGATTGGCAAACATCTGACGCAGCTCGTCCAGATCCTGTGAGCGCGCCATCGCGTCGTCCTGTGAAATTTGATGGCTGTGGGCCAGCAAAAACAATGACTGGTTCAGCGTCTGCATCCCAAACTTATCCTGGCCAATCTGCATCTGCGAATAAATCTGATGGATCTTGTCTTCGCGGATCAGGTTGCGGATGGCCGGGTTCGGCACCATGACCTCCAGGGCCATGCAGCGTCCCTTACCATTGGCTTTAGGAATCAGGGTTTGAGAAAGAACACCCTCAAGGACAAACGAAAGCTGGGTTCTCACCTGTGATTGTTGAGTGGTCGGAAAAACGTCTATAATCCGGTTCATGGTCTGCACACAGGAATTAGTATGAAGAGTCGCAAAACAGAGATGCCCCGTCTCAGCAATAGTCAAAGCAGCCTCAATCGTCTCAATATCACGAAGCTCACCAAGCAAGACAACATCCGGGTCCTGGCGCAAAATGTATTTCAGCGCTTTTTTAAAGGAGTTGGTATCGGCGCCGACCTCACGCTGGTTGACCAGACACTTCTTATGGGGATGCAGATATTCGATCGGGTCTTCTACGGTGATGATATGTTCGTAGCGGGTGGAGTTGATGGCATCGATAATAGCAGCCAGGGTCGTTGATTTACCACTACCGGTTGGCCCAGTCACCAGAACCAGACCTCTTGGTTTCTTTGCAAGGGAAGCGACGACAGGTGGCAGCCCCAACTGTTCGAAACTCCTGATTTCAAAGGGAATCGCCCGGAAAACACCAGCCGCAGCGCCGCGCTGAACAAAGACGTTACCCCTAAAACGCGACAAACCCTTTACTCCAAAGGACAAGTCCAGCTCATTTTCTTCTTCAAATTTGCGTTTCTGAGCATCGGTCAACACGCTATAACAAAGCTGTTTTGTTTCGGCCGCAGTCAGGTTCGTACCTTGAAGGACAGTCATTTTACCGTCGATCCGGATCTGCGGTGGCGAACCTGTCGAGATATGTAAATCTGATGCCCCCTGCTCAATCATGGTTTTAAGCAATTGATGCATATTGGCCATAGTCTTTTCCTTATCTATCAATCATCAAATAACAGTTAATCATCAGATACGGTTACCCGCAACACCTCTTCCAGCGTCGTCACCCCTTCTGCCATCTTTGTCAAAGCTGCCTGACGCATGGTTTTAACACCAAGGCGCATCGATTCCTGCTTCAACTCTGCGGTGTTCGCTCCGGAAAGAACCATTTCACGCAAATCCTCGAACATCGGCATAACCTGATAAAAACCGACACGTCCCTTATAACCGGTATCATTACAGGTTGCACAACCTCGTCCTTTGTAAGGGACAAATTTACCGATTTCAGACTCGGAGATACCCGCAGACAGAAGTGCCTCTTTCGTCAGGTTATCCGGCTCTTTGCATTCGCTGCAGACCCGACGTCCAAGACGCTGCGCAGAAATCAGGTTGACCGCAGATGCGACGAGGAAGGGCTCGATCCCCATATTCAGCAAACGGTTGATGGTACTCGGCGCGTCATTGGTGTGAAGGGTCGAAAGAACCAAGTGACCTGTCAGAGCGGCCTTGACACCGATCTCCGCCGTCTCGAAATCACGGATCTCGCCGATCATGATGATATCAGGATCCTGGCGCAGAAAGGCACGCAGTGCCGCAGCGAAATTCAGACCGATCTCTTCATGCATCTGTACCTGATTGATCCCGGCAAAGTTGAACTCGACAGGATCCTCTGCCGTGGAAATATTTTCCGACACTTTATTGAGCTCAGACAACGCGGAATAGAGCGAAACGGTCTTACCGCTACCAGTCGGCCCAGTAACCAGAACCATCCCAAAAGGCTTATGAATCTCTTTTTTGAACCACTCGAGGGCCTGTTCTTCATAACCAAGTTTGGTCATATCGAGCTGCAGATTGCTCTTATCCAGCAAACGCAGAACAACCTTTTCACCGAACAGAGTTGGCAGGCAATTGACCCGGTAATCCATCTCCTTGCCACGACCAAGCTTGATTTTGATCCGGCCATCCTGGGGAAGGCGGCGCTCTGCGATATCAAGCGAGGCCATGATCTTGATACGGGAGGTGATGGCGTTCTTCAATTTCTTCGGTGGCTTCATGACCTCATAAAGAACACCGTCGATACGATACCTGACACGGAACAGATGCTCATAGGGTTCGATATGAATATCCGAGGCCTTCTTGTTGATGGCATCGGTCAGAATCAGATTAACCAACTTGACGACCGGGGCATCTTCACTGGCCTTCTCAAGCGTGTTGACGTCTTCCAGGTCAAAGTCTTCAACAAGCTCAAGATCATCCAGATCCTCAAGGCCGGCCAGCGTCTCCGCCATTGTCGAACTCTGATCATAGAGACGATCGATCGCATCTTTGATTGCAGCTTCTGCTGCGACAACAACTTCAACGTTGAAGCCCGTCATAAACTTGATGTCATCTATCGCGAAAATATTTGACGGGTCAGCCATAGCCACAATCAAGGTGGCCCCGGCACGGTTGATAGGAACAAGCTGGTATTTTTGGGCAACTTCAGAAGGAATCAGTGAAACGACAGCGGGATCGACATCGAACTCAGAAAGGTCTACAGACGGCACACCATAGTGCTTGGAAAGAAAAGAGGCAAGATCATGTTCTTCGACAAAACCCAGCTTTATAAGCGCAGCGCCCAGCCGGATCCCCTCTCTCTTCTGTTCTGAAATAGCCTGCGATAATTGGTCATCAGAAATCAGCTGATTTCTGACCAGCAGCTCACCAAGCCGATTAACACTCATGCAATCTGGCACCTTTCCACATAAATTTCAATTAAGTTGATTTGGGCAGACATTCAGATGTTTTTACCGCCAAAACCCTTGTCATTTTTAATAAATTTAATCCCAGTTAACGAATATAACATAAGAAATAACTCAGTTCCAGAATTAAAACATGCCAATACAAATAAAGACAACGGATTCATTCATAAAACACACGCTGATAAGCAGCTCAACCTGTCCGCCGATGATGAGCCAATATTGCTCTCGATTTTTCAACATCACTGCGGATAGCATCAGCCAGAGAACTCAGATTTTCGAACTTCTTTTCATCCCTGATACGCTCGACAAAATGCACCCGCAATCGCCTGCCATACAGGTTACCGGAAAAATCCAGAAAATGAACCTCAATGGAGGGCGCATTCTCGCCAAAGGTAGGCCGGACTCCGAGACTGGCAACACCATCGTAACAACCATCAGCATACTCAATCTGCACGGCGTAGACGCCTGCGGCAGGAAGCAGTTCTTTTTCTGTCTCTATATTTGCAGTCGGATAACCGAGCTGTCGTCCTCGCCGGTCGCCAGGAACAACAATTCCTTCAAGGCTGAAATACCTGCCAAGCAAATCGGTAACAGCCGACACATGACCTGCCGTAACAAGCTTTCGAATATTCGTGGAGCTATAAAGAATCTCACCAGAACGGACAGGCGCCATAACTTCCACCTCAAAACCAGACTGCCTGCCAAAGCTTTGCAGAAACTCTACTGTCCCACTACGCTTATGGCCAAAAGCATAGTCGTAACCAACGACGACAGCTTTGACCTGCAGAGTCTTGATCAAAATATTAGCAACAAATTCATCCGGAGAAATGGACGAAAATTCGGAAGTGAATGGCTCTTCGACAAGAAGATCTATACCAGACTGGCTTATCAACTGCCTTTTTTCTGCAGCAGTATTGATCAACAAAGGAGCCCTTTCTGGCGCCAACAACTTCAAAGGATGTGGCTCGAAGGTAAAGACGGCCGAACTCGCATTGAGGCGCTCTGCCGCTTGTATCACTTTTTGAAATAACGCCCTGTGACCTAGATGAACACCATCGAAGTTACCTAAAGTGACAACTGTAGGACCCAGATTGGCTTTAACAAAAGACGATAAATTTAATGTTTTCATAAAATCCGCTCAATATTGAGGACTCCCAAGATACCCCACTATACAAAAAAGCCTGCTGGTCTGCCAGCAGGCTTTAAAGATTGAGCACCAATATTTTCACCAGCAATCGGTCGGTTGTTTTCGCCCCAGGCTGTCGATGCTCAATGTTCCACAGTGATCATCTGCCTGAGATCCATTCGGCACCGCCTGAATAATGTATTCGACTGGAGCCGTGTATGCGGTGGCACTATCATTTTCTCCGCCGGCCTTCGCTTCGACAAAACTTAGCGAATAACGTCCACCTGCAGTCGTCGTTTTCGACAAAACAGCATCTTCGTAGTTATCATTACGCGACGCATAGCGCTCGATTAGACGGACCTCTTCAAGCAGATCCGCTTTCGCATCAGCACGAAATGATTGTCGGTAATAACGGCCATAGATCGGCACCGCAACAGCAGCAATGATACCAATTATCGCCACAACAATAACAAGCTCAATCAAAGTAAAACCATTACGATCATTTAAAGAATTCATCATCTTTCCAAACATGAGAGCAATAGATTAGCGCAGCTGTCGCCATGAGCCGCGACCGGAAGATTCACCGGAACCTCTAATCTGGTCATCATTAAAACCATCAGGATCAGTTCCTGTCGTCAACAGGTGCAGCGTATCACCAGCAGAAACGACAGCCGGAGTGGAAATAATCCCGGAATCGGACTTGACACTACTGACAGTGAAGGCCGTTCCAGAATCGGTGACCTGATCGCCCGCATCGTAAGACCCATCGCCATTGACATCAAAGACACTATAGCCAAGAGCTCCGCCAGTGTCAGGATCAACAACCATGGTCCAGCTGTCGCCGCCAAAAGCGCATACATCATCGCTAGGGATCAGTGTGACATAAATCAGATAACCGGAATAAACTTGGGCCCGCTCAACAACCCTCTCCCCTGCCGCAACATTGCTTGGAGGAACCAGGTCGAGATACCAGCCACGGTCTTGGTTATTGGAATAATCGACCGCGTTATCAGACAGCGCCCTGACCTCAGCGCCGGAAGCCGTCGTAGCCTGAAGATTTATGGTCTGCTCGACCAATGCAAATTTGGAATCAGAACGATCATATTCACGAGCATCAAATTCCGTTCCATCGTCATAAATACCATACATGGTCTGAACATCAGCAGGGCTGCCAACGATATTGTCCCCGGTTGCGTAATACTTCCCGGTCCCGAAATAGACCATGACATCGTCTGTATCAGCATTTGTCCCTGCAGCAACACTGATCTCAGGACGGGCGGTAATCGGCTGTACATTGCCGGAGTCGTCTTGAGCAATGAAGAGTGGAGTTGTTGCGCCATAGGCAGATTCCCAATTCGATGCGCTGGCGTCTGTAACGTCAAACTTCCACATATTGCCCTGCAGATCACCGGCGTAGATGTAATCGACGACGGAATCCTTCAAGCCACCGTCATAATCGATCGGAGCCACGCCCGACAGGCCATTACTCGCTCCGCCAACGTCGATCGAGGCAACCAGAGAGCCGTCAGTCAGATCGGCAACATAGAGAACAGCTTTGCCGCTGGCACCTTCATAGCCGTTACCGAACACGGCACAGAAGTCACCGTTGGCCATCCGCACAATGAACGGCTGATCGAGAATGTAGCCAAGTTCCCCGTAGCCAGTGGTTGCCGGGGTGATCTCCCACAACACATCTGAGGCGGAAAAATTGTCTGGATCAGTCACACGCAGGGCATAAACGCCCTTACCGCCAGCACCAAGACTACCGACCAGAATAGTCTCCCATTCTTTAGTCCCGTCACTGTCCAGATCGACATAGGCGTCGGTCGCCCGAGGGGGACCGTCGACAAAATAGGTATGGTCATAATCCGGCGAGGTCAGTTCGCTGAGTTTGCTGTAGACACTGTTCGGCACATAGGCAAACAGCTCCTTGCCTCCATAAAGACTATTGGCAGTATCTCTTTTCCCTGCATCGAAGGCGTGCAGCATGCCGTCATTAGCGCCAACATAGAGAACTTCGCTTCGGTTCAGATAATCGCTGGTCGAACGATAGGTCACATACTCGTTTCCTTCCGTACAGTCAGTCCCCGTACAGAGATTGGCATAACCGTAGTTCTGTGATCCGGCATACCATGGATCAGAGTTAATAATATCCCCCAGCAAGGAGTTACGGTTCCTGAAGGTGCCACCATTATCCTCCTCCAGACTGATGCTACCGCGCAGGTAGGCGACCCGCTCTGCTCCCAGCCCATCATTTACACTATTGATATCCGTATTCAATACCAATTGCTGAGCTGTATCCAGGTTAGCCCAGACAAAGGCTTTTCCCGTATAGGCCGAGATGCCGGAATCATAGCTATAGGTATAGATTTTACGATCACCGACCGGGCTGGCCATATTGGTCAACAGGTCACCCGCGTACCATTCCGCGGGATCGAGAGTTCCGTCGTAATTCAGCGGATAAGCGGTCAACTCACCAGCCCAGGTCTCGGTATTGAAAGTCGCCAGATAGACGAAGGAATCGGTATTCAAACGGGTCGAGTTGGTGGCAACAGAGGCAGCCGATGTCTGAACCCCGACAATCTCATCAAAGGCCCTGGACAGCTGATCGGACAGGGTCAGGGCATTGGTGACCAGGAAGTAGTTATCAGGGTCGCCGTCTCCATCCTTATCGTACTCGACGCTGTCTGGCAGGTTATTCTCCGTGGCTCCGGTCACAGTCTCGTCGAACAAGCCATACTTGGCAGCGTACCACAAAGGATTTTTCAAAAAAGAAGCCGAAGAACTGCTACTGGATGGGGTAAAGGTGCGCGAAGCGGTCAACCCCAGGTAATCCCCGGCGACCACCGGTGTATCCAGAGGATAATGGATATCACTACCACCGACATCCTTGACCTCGAGATAGACACCATCTGCCGTTGTACCACTGATGACATACCCCATATGCTGATCAATCCCACCCGCAGCATAGGTGGATACAACATCGATCGTCACTGTGTCGTCGCTGACATCGCTGGTACCGTTATCATTCACCGTATAGGTATATTTGGCGATCGCATCCATGTCATGGTCCGCCCCCTGCTCGACATCCTCAAAGTTGATACTGAAGGTCCCCGATGTCGCGGTCAGTGATTCGACATAATAATCGACAATACTGTTGGTCGGAGCGTAGACATTATAATCAACGCCATCACCACTGACCGACTTGGCAAAAGGCACGACGGTCACTGTTGTCCCGGCCACCGAGATTTTGATCTCCGGCAGAGGTGAAGCCAGAGCCACGGCGAAGGTACTCACCGTCTGATCGTCATCGGCGGCATTCAGGTCATTCATCAAACCGTAATAGGCGACGCTGGCCGGATAGTAACTCCCCTGCTTGGTCGGTTCCTCAGGAGCCAGACCACGGATATTGCCGAAGCTGGTCACTGTTTTGGCTGTCGGAGCATCATCACTGACAGTCCCGGACTGACCGATAAAGAACTGCTGGTCCGAACCGTATTCGTGACTCCAGATGGTATCGCCAAGAGCTTCGACATCCATTCCACTTATTGAGTCGCTCGGATCGGAGCCAAAATATGACCCCGGCAGATTGTCAGAATCAAAAGAAGGGTTGATATCACTGATAACCAGTTCAAAAGCCTTGGCACAGGGCTCGCAAGTCTCGTATGGGTCGTCCCAGGTCGACACCAGAGGCAGCCCCAGAGTCGCATCGGGAGTGTCTGTGGAGGTTATAGAAAAGATGCTGGTCGGGCTCTTCTTACCGGCAAAATAGCGCAGACCCTCATACATCATCTCGGCAACAGGGTTCCCCCAGTCGCTGCACTCACCGTTATCCATTGGCCCGTCTTTGATCCAGCCACAACTGTACTGATGGCTGCCACCGAAGTTTGTCGTCTGAATGTTGTCGATCGTGGTGATAATATCCCCGCTGGTGAACTGCCCCGTATCCGGATTCACCTCATCGGCAAACGAACCGATTTTCTTCCTGAGCACTCCTCCTTGCGTATTATTGTGATAAGAACCGGTCAACAGCCCAAAATACATCTGATCATCTTCACCATAATCCTGCAGCAAGCCAGTCGGTTTATAGAAGGTATAGGTGCCGTCACTGTAGGACTTACAATTGTCTTCAAGGAACGAACTGTTACAGACCTCAATCCGAACAGAATAATCGGTCATGACCGATGCAGGCACGGCATTGTCCCAGTAGAGATACCAGTTTGCTGAACCAGTGAGTTCCTGATGACGGAAGCGAATTGGGTATGTTCCAGCAGCTAAATAAACAGTACCACTATACAGAGCATTGGCCCCGCCGGTTCTCCCATGGGCTCCGTACCAATATGCGACCCGATCCGAAAGGGTATAACCGTCAGATCCAGAATCAATATAAAAATCGATCGCATCATCACCATCGACATAGAACGTATAAGTACCGCTCGTCGTAATGACGATACTTCCTTCAATAACACTGATAAAATAATCAGCTCCATACGGATCAGAGCCATTGATAGTTGTCAAAGTCTGTGTGTGAGCTAGGTTCGCCGGAATCCCATAAGTGCTAAATGCATTATCGAAATCGGTGGAACTAGCTACGGTTCCCGGGTTCGCTGCATAAAACCGCTGCATCAAGCCAGAAAGGTTGGAAGAAGAAACGATGCTTGTTCCACTTGCCGTAGCAGTGCAATTAGTACGCCCGGAGCCATCATTGCAATCGCTTCCGGCGACCGGTCGCTCAATAGAAACCCATTCCCAGATCCGGTAATGTGAATCATTCAAGACCCTCAGCAATGGTTCTGTCGTATTCAGTAAAGTGACATTGGCAAACAGGTGGCGAGTCCCTGATGCCGGCAGTGCTAGCGGAGAATAGTTACGGATATCGTAACCGTCATTGGCAACAGAGGAGTACTCCTTGCCCCAGGCATGGGCGTTCTGTGGGACATGAGAACGCTCAAGAACTGTCAGCGCGGCTCCGGTTGATGTGTCTGCAGAATCTGTGGAACGGTAACCGCCATAGAGAACCTTGCGCAAAGCATCCAAACGGCTGGTCGTCAGGTAGTTGAGAAAATCGCCGCTCCATTCGTCCGTACCGGAGCAGGTTTTATCCGTTGTGGCCGAAGTCGGCTCAAAGCGGCTGTTCGAGGCATCATATTCGTAACAGAGATGAGAATCAAAGTAGCCAAAATAGTCAATATTGTTTGGCTTGTAACCGACATCCACCGTGTTATCGCCATCAAGGTCCGAAGCATCATTGTATGCCTCATAATACAGCTTATGATCACGCCCCATGATCAGCAGATTCAACGGAGGAACCTGGCCGGAAAGGAATAATGGCGACTCTGCAACCGCAGCCCACAGCTGCCCTGCAAAAGAGCCGCTGAAAACCAGCAGAGATACGCCTATCAGCAAAGCCGACTTCACCGATACACTATTCATTATTTTCATAGACACACCCTTTCCTGCCCCCAGCTATATTTGAAATATATATTCAAGACTAACGAAGAAAAGTTGACTGAAGGACAACAACCGCATTACTACGGGTCCCAACACCCCTGGCCGTAACCCGATACATCTGCCGCTCGCTCACCTCGGTCCCCGCCACCAGGCTGTCGTTCCCCTCTCCTTCGACCACCACCAACTCTTCAATGACGTAACGGGGAGCTTCCACAGCACTTGAAATTGTTCCGCTATAGGCAACAGAATCACTGGTATTCCAATTCAGATAATCCAGAATATCGATGCCAGTCGTTTCCTTATAAAGCCCGCTGGCAACCAGGTTTTGATAGGTCCCCGGGAAGTCTGGCAAGGTCGCACCATCGAGATAGTCCTCACCCTCACGCAAAGCGGCCTCCGCCGCCTGAAAAGCAATATTCCGGCTGGCCTGGTTACGGCTCATGACCTCTTCCAGGGTACTGTTGTTCATGCCGGAAATGCCGATCAGGGTCAAAACCAGTAGTATCAATAGACCGGTAATTAAAACCGCTCCATTTTCATTATTCACAGGTGAAAGCTTCATACCTAAACCTCCCCAATTCCTACCTAAGGCAAGCGGTTACGGATTCCAACAGTGGTGACAAGCACCTGCCTGAGTCGACGGTCATCAGCAGGAGAAGCCACTGTCCCGTTGCCAATCGGGTCGATGTTGGCGGTTCCGTTGACGGTATAGGTCGCCGTATCGTAACCCTTCTTTGCGATCTCATTCTGACTCCGTAACAGAAAACCGATACGCACGGCCAGAACGTTCCCCCAGTCCGAATCGATGGAAGAATCGTTAGCCGGAACAAAGTCGTCGACATTCTGATCGTCATTATTATCCACGCCGTAGAGCACCTGCATATTTTCTACCCCGGGAACCAACTCCTGAACAGCGGCACTTCCATTTTTAAAATAAAGACTGGGCTCATTGGAACCATTGTTGCGGATGTAAAAAACCAGTGTACGCGGAATGAGAATCTCGGCATCTTCGGAATATTCGTGCCCGAAATCCTTGGTACTGTTGCCTGGAGTACCCACCCCCGTGTTATGAACCAGGTTGCCGTTTGAATCGGTATAGTTGGTCGCCTGAAATACCGTGGCTTCAATACAATCGGTTACGATAAGAATCTCACCGGTAACGGCGGGAAGGATACCGCCACCGATAATCCCCGAGGTAATCTTCAGATCGGCCGAAACGTTGTCCATATGGCCGGTCACCTGAATATTCATGTTTGGATTGATTCCCCGCAGCACCAGAATGTCGCTCCCGGCTAGGGGCGATGTGATGCCGTTAATCGCCGTGTCATCCGCCGTCTGAGTCGGATCAACAGCCCCCGTACCGTCCGCCCAGGCGGCCGTGGTCATAGAAGTCGCTTCAAGACCATAGATGGGCTGGCCAAAATCATAGATAAAATCAGTGGAATTCAGGATATTAATGTAAGAGCCAATCTGGGTAGCACAGCCCATATAGCCCGACATCCTGACTTCCCGGGTCAGATAATCAACCAGAAAGCGACTGTTCTCCTGCAAGCGGGAATGTTCCTGATTATAGCGATATCCGGTATCACTGCTGAGAAACACCTGATAGACTCCCCCGAGCAGAACCAGACCGATTGCAACGGCGACCAACAGCTCGACAAGACTCATACCATCGTTCTGCCGAAGTTTCTCTCTTAAGAAGGTTCTTTTCATAGGCCCGTATCCACTGACACTGTCATAGCACCACCCTTATCGTTATATTGGACACTGACGGTCGCTTCGGTACCGGCACTGGTTGAACTGATGTCAATACTTCCAAGACCAGAGGGGAGAGTAGCCACCTCCGCCAGCCAGTCGTCCAGATCATCTTTAACCATTGTCGGCAAGGTGGACGCCGGTGTGTCCCCATAAGCAATCTCATAATGCTGAGAGCTCGAGATCGCGTCATCGCGGTTGATCCGCATCCGCTCGACCATGTCGTAAACATAGAGCGTCGCCTGAGTTCTCAGCATCGCATCAGCATTACCGGAAAGGCCCTGAGCCTGCAGACTGGCAAGACCAAGCAGACCGACAGACAACACCACCAAAGCGACCAGCACCTCGACCAGAGTAAAACCGCCCTTTTGCATTAGCTTTGTTTTCATCATCACCCTTTCGTTCATGGGCATGCGCTAGCCGGCTTGCTCACCGAGACTCGACCGGTTCCAATTATAGTGATCGTATAGCCGGAACTGGTTCCGCGAGAATCACACAGGTTAAAGGTGTCATTACCCAGGTTCGTATTTCCAACAGCCAGCCCCTGCCCTGTAAAAGCAACATATTCGCTCATATTGCTTCCACTTCTTAATGTCAGTCCTGAGCGAAATTCCGGATAAACCCTGATAAGCTCATCTTCATCTCCGGAAGCTGTATCATAGACGCCGTCAGCATCGGCATCATAAAACACCAGCCAGCCACTTTCCCACACTCTGGAGTTTCCCGAGGTAGTATCACAGCTTGTACCATTTATACTGCGACACATCGCCACACGGTCCCCCCTGGTCACGGCCTCCGCTTTAGCCAAATTCAGCGCCGCAACAAAATCGTTGGACTGCGTTGCTAACTGATTGTTTCTGAGAATGTCTTTCAGAGAAGGACCCGCCATCGCAGCGATAATTGCGATAAAGGCAAGAACGACAATCACCTCGATCAGGGTAAAACCTTCTGTCGATATGTAGATGGGTTTTCTAGAATGATTTCGACTCATAAATCCTCTCCCTAAAAAGACATACTATACTCATTAGCAATATCTATTCCCAGACAACTGAACGGACAAGGCACCTGAAAACCTGACCATTTCTGACCATTGTCCCCGATACAGCTATTGCTGTGCAAAAAAACCCATAAGATTAATGCATTTTTTGCACAGTCTGCACAGGGAAACATATCTCAAATCGACAGCCTTCACCGGCTGCTGACTCAACATCGATTCGCCCACCTATAGAAGAAACGATTCTTTGACATACGGCAAGCCCCAATCCAGTCCCCTTTCCCGGGGCTTTCGTCGTAAAAAATGGCTCAAATACCTTTTCAAGATCCTCTGCAGATATTCCGCAACCATCATCTTTTATATAGATACAGAAATAGTCATCCTTTCTATCGAAGCTGATTTCCAACGTCCCCGAGCCATCACAGGCATCAATGGCATTCAGCAATATATTCATAAAGACCTGCTGTAAATTTCCCCGTGTAACTCCAAGCATGACAGCTGTCGAAGGGAGGAGATCTTCAACAGTCATCGACTCCAGCTTGCCTTGACGATGTAATAAGTCCAAGCAAAAACGTAATTCTTCGATGACATCAACAAGGCCACCCTCTGTATTCGTTTCTGGACGAGCATATTCGAGCAGACCACAAACCAGCGCATCGATTCTTCTTGCCTCAATAAGTGCATAGCTACTCAGTTCAGAGTGCGACAAGGAACTGTCTCCCGGCTCCATTTTCATTAACAGCTCGAGATAACCGATCAGTGCTGACAGTGGATTTCCTATTTCATGAGCCAGTCCGGACGCCAACTGTCCAACCGACGCCATTTTTTCACTGACGATAACCTCGCGACGCGCACTGCTTAATTCCTGAGTCAACTTTTCTAGTGAATTTATGTGATTTTCTTTCTCTTTCTGAGTCTTTTCAAGCGCGTCAATCATACGGTTGAAGCTGTCCGTCAGCTCCAGAATTTCACGCGGACCATCCAAAATTATTCTTTCACTCAGATTTCCTGACGAAATCAAATATGTCGCATTAAACAATCCGCGTAACGGTTTAATCAAGTTTTTGTGGATAAGATAATAGCCAATCAGTATCAGCACTACTGAAACGCTTAAAATATAGAGTAAAAAAATATTGAATCGTTCAACCAGTGTCCTGCGTACTTCCGCAAAGGAATAGATGGACACGAAGAAGCCCCCCACATCCCCAGAAGAATAAATCGGAGAAGAAACAATAAGGAAGTTATTTTCATTTATAAAGACATTGAGCAGAGAGGAATAACGAACAACACTCAGAACTTCACCAGAGATCCTGCTTCTTAATAAGATATCAGAGATTTCAGATCTGAATGAACTTAAATCGTTACTGACAACAGCATTATACTGCCTGTCATAAAAGGCCCATCCAAGGCTACCCTGCTCCTGCAGTATAGCTGCGTAATCGGATTCATGCCGCTGTGTCAGCGAAAGGACTCCGTTTCCATATGAATGGGCGATCATATTGTTCAGTGTTATCAAGCGTTCAATGCGCTCTCGTAATATTTCCTGTTCAGCAAACCTTAGGGAAAGGATCCCAAACAACAACAGCGCCGAGACCATTAGAAAAATCAGGGTGAATAAAATTTCAATCCGGATGCCAGGCTTTTTCATCAGAAACCCAATCCAATACTGTTTCTATATTTTCAATCCATTGTACTTCCATAATGAACAGACCAACATTAGACGCTACAAAATCTCAACTCAACCAAAAAGATAGGAATGATAGCAATGTCAGTTTGCCAAAAAGATAACAATCAACCATAATTATAAATTGATTATTTATCTTGAAGGAGATTTTTATGCCCCGTATCCCAACCCTGGACACCGATGCCTGCATCGGCTGCGAAACCTGTACCCGTTTATGCCCGAATGTTTTTCATATGATATCAGAGCATAAGGCCGGTGTTTTCAACCCGACCGGAGACAGTGAAGAAAAGATTGAAGAAGCGATGGACAACTGTCCGGTTGCCTGTATCAACTGGGAAGATTAGCGTCAGGCTGAAGTCATGTATCGGTCCTGTGGAATTATCAGCCTGCTTTTCCTTGTCCTGACCAGCTGCTCATCGCCACTGGCAAAGATGGGCGACATCCTGGCGGATGACTATGCTGAACAGTATTTTTCCAACAGTGCCGAGCATTATTCCGTCAGCCTGCCACTTGAGTGGACACGAGAAGAGATTCCGGTCTCTTCTCCAGCCTACCGGACACACACAACACGCTGGATAATCGCTAAAGGCAACACCACAGGCCCTGCCAGTTCATTCAGTATCTCAACACATCAAGAATCAGCCGAAGGCTACGCCTTGGAACGCGTTCAGGATCCGCAGCAAGCTACAGAAAAAAAGCTGAACTTCGCAACCTGCCTGCAGTTCTTATCCAGCCAGGATGAGAAACAACGGATTGAGCTGTACTGCCAGGGCAGTCAAAACCTGTTTGTCCTCGACTTTATCCTTATCAGCCCTGACAAAAAGCTACTCAAGCAGATCGACAGGGTCATGGACAGCTTTAACGAACTCACGCCAAGCGACGAGCAATGACCAGAATCAGACCAGCTGAACTCATCAGAAAGTACTACAAAGACAATCCCGAGGCGATGGAGATCCTCCTGGAGCACAGTCGCAAGGTGACTCGCCGGGCGCTGCAGATTGCCCGGAGAATGACTCAACACGAAGAGCTAGATATCCAGTTCATCGCCGAGGCTGCCATGCTTCACGACATAGGCATGATCATGACCGATGTCCCCGATCTGCACTGTTCCGGCAGTGCGCCCTATTTGCAGCACGGACTTCTCGGTGCCGAAATTCTAAACAAAGAAGGGTTCCCAAGGCACGCCCGGGTCTGTGAACGCCATATCGGCATCGGTTTGACGGCAGAAGAAATCATCCGTGAGAAGTTACCGCTACCGGCCCGCGACATGCTTCCCGAGACAGTTGAAGAACAGATCATCTGTTACGCGGATCTGTTCTTTTCCAAGGGGAAGAAAAATCGCCATCAGGAAAAATCTCACGACAAGGTGAGAAAAAACCTGAACAAATATGGCAAAGACAAAACCGCCGTTTTCGATCGCTGGCAGCAGTGTTTCGAGCCGGATGCGAGCTGAACAATGCCGTCCTGGCTTGTTGAATTCAGCAGCTACCTGCCGCAAGGACTGCTACTCTACCTGCTTGTTTTGCTGATTGCATTCTTCGAGTCGATCCCACTGGCTGGGCTTATCGTACCGGGCAGCACCCTGGCTGTCCTGTTCGGCTTTCTTGCCTACCACGGAACCGGCTCCTTTTCGACGATCGTCATCAGTGCAATTATAGGAGCCTTTCTGGGCGACAGTTTCAGTTTCTGGCTGGGACGGAAGTTCGGGGCCGGCTTTCTCAAAACCAGACGACTTCGTCGCCAGCGTAAATTGACACGGCTGGCGTCCCTTCTCTTTGTTCACCATGGTGGCAAGTCGCTGTTTTTTGCGCGCTTCCTTGGTCCGATTCGCGGCACAACCCCCTTCATCGCCGGGCTGTTCCGCATGTCTGGTCAGCCATTTATCATCTATACGCTCATCAGCGCGATACTCTGGGGCATCTGTTATCCCGGAGTCGGCTACCTGGGAGGCAAAAGCTGGCATCACGCAGAACAGCTGAGCGTCCAGCTGGCCCTGCTGATGACAGCCCTCATCCTCATGACCGCAGTGCACTATCTGACCAAAGCGCTGTTCAAAAAACTGTCCACAGGTGACAGCTCTAAAAAAGATACTGAAAACTGACACTGACTGAGCGGGACTCCCAGTGCACTTCGTTCAGCGTTGTTTTTGAGGCACCATCGTCCGTATAAGTGCGGTCGGTGCCGGACTGGGTTGTGAAGTAGCGAATCGCTCCTGTCGCCAGCAAGGACCAGCGCTCAGCCAGGCGATAACGCGCCTGCAGCGACCAGTCAAAGCCATCTCCAACAGCGACATGCTCAAAGCTGACGGGATGATCGAGATCCTCCCGCAGATTCCAATCGGCCTGGGCAAAATAATAGAAAAGGTGATATCTGAACGCTGTTGCCAGACTGAAGACCTCAGTCAGGGGCAGGTCAAGCTTAAGCCCGACGACCGGGCCAAACCAATAGGCATCATAACTGCTGTCCAGCCCCTCTATGGACCCTGGAGAGGGCACACCGAAGGAACCACCGCTTTCCTGAAAATACTGATTATAGATACTCTGATTTGAATAAACCTGACGGCCGTTTTGCAGGACAAGACCAAGATAGTCGAATTGAATCCCCAGGATCGGGGTAATTTTCAGAGGGGTGTCTTTCAAAGTGATAACAGGGCCGGCTTCTATGCCAAAATCAACAACCTGACCATCTCCGGCATCACTCAGCGAACGGGACCATTCAAACCGCCTGTCGTTCGCAGCGTAGTCAGCATCACTGACGTGGCCTGCATAGATATTTCCGGCGCCCAAATACCCGGAAAAATACAGGTCGCGCCTGAGCCATTCCAGACCCTCAAGAACCCCTTCCGCCTGCAGCTTGAGTTCATATATTTTCAGGTCATCCCACTTGAGTTCCGACAGAATATTGACAGGATCGCCGTCCCTGGTCTCGCCAGCGATACTCCAGCTCAAACTGTCTTCGCGTAACGCCTGGGATACACTCACTTGCAGATTTTTCAGCTCGGGACCGGCGAGCGCATCAGAAACAGGCCAGAGTAGACATAAACACAGGACAGGAAGTGACAATAAGTTCCGCACCCGTTCCTCCCAATAAAAAAAATTACAAAAAATATAAATTGTTTCCGCAGTCAGCGAACGAAACTCATTAAAGCATAAAAAGAAATGATTTCATACATCGATTAAGCGAGCCCTTGCTCAGCTGTGCACTCTCCTGCAGTTACCGAGAATGGCCCCTGTCAAACGTGTTGGCCTGGTTAAGAAACAGCCGCTCACGGCAAAGACATATTCTGTCACAAAACTGGTCAATACTAGGATTATCAGCAGATATCAACCAACGGAGACAGCTATGTTCGAATTTCTTTTCAGCGCCTTCTTTGTTTTGCTTTTTATCGGGCAACTCTGTGGCAAGAAACCGCAAGACATAAAAAAACCGGTGATTTCAAAAATGAAATCACCGGCGAAGAAGACTCAGTCGACCTTGATCAGCTCGACATCGAAGAGCAGTGCAGCGTTTGGCGGAATGGTGGGAGGTGCTCCCCGCTCACCGTACGCAAGCTCTGAGGGGATAGCCAGCTGCCACTTATCCCCCTCATGCATCAGCAGAAGAGCTTCGGTCCACCCGGGAATCACGCCGCTGACCGGAAAGCTTGCCGGCGCGCCGCGATCATAGGAGCTATCAAACTTTGTGCCGTCGATCAGCGTGCCGGTATAATGGACCTCGACCTTGGAGTCTTTACTCGGAGTCGCACCGCTGCCACTTTCTACAACCCTGTACTGCAGACCGCTGTCGAGGGTGACAACCCCTTCTTTCTTAGCGTTTTCAGCCAGGAAGACTTTCGCATCAGTGGCGGCCTTGGTCAGCATCTCCTGCTGCAGACGCTGCTGAAAAGCGATCAGCGTCTCGCGCATCTCATCAACTGTCAGCAGGGTCTCCTCCCCTTTCATGGCAGTCTGGAGGCCCGCGGCCACCTGATCCGGGCTGACATCGATCTGCTGCTGTTTGAGATTACCACCGATATTCATCCCGATCGCATAGCCGATCCGGTCGTTTTCAGTCTTGAATTGTTCAGCGGCCTGCGCAAACCCGCTGATCGCCAGCGCCGCACAGAGACCTACGATAAACTTCTTCATTTTAATCTCCTTGTCAAAAATACTTAAAAAAAGGGCCCGATGTTTACCATCGGGCCCTTTATACTACGAGGCTTAGCCAGCCATCAATGCTTTTACTTTTTCATAGCCGAGATTATAGGCTTTTTTATTCAGCTCAACGAAGGCTTCAGGTACCCGGCGCAGAACCGCTTCCTGCCCCGATTCACGAGCAACGACATCGGTCAGTGCGATCATCGCCCCAAGAGCGATAACGTTGGCAACGATGATGCGCCCGATCTCGTCCTGAGCAGCCCGCATGATCGGCAGGTCATAGATCTTGTAATCCCCCTGTGGCGGGTTCTTGACAAAATCGGTATCGACCAGCAGCAGTCCGCCCGACTTGATGCCAACGGCATACTTGTCAGCCGCTTCCTGGGTCATCGCCAGGCAGGCGTCGACAATGGTCGCCTTGGGATAATCAATCGGCGCATCGCCGATGATAACCTCGGACTTGGATGCACCACCGCGGGCCTCAGGTCCATAACTCTGTGACTGAACGGCATGCTTGCCTTCGATGATCGAGGCCGCTTCAGCCAGAATAATTCCTGCGGTAATCAGACCTTGACCACCGGCACCGGAAAACCGGATTTCGTATCTTTCTGCCATGATTCTAGTCTCCTTGCAGACGATCAGGCGCCCTGAGCGCGCTCAACGACTTTGGCATATTGTTCACAGTACTCCGGACGGTCCTCTTTATGAAGAACACCAGTCAGGACCTTCCCCTCAAGCTGTTCCGGGGTCATTTTGGCGGCAGCAGCAACCGGCACTGCCATATCCTTGAGCCGCTTCATCATATCAACGACACTGCGGAACTTGTTACGGCGACCATAGGTTGTCGGACAGTCATCAAGGATCTCGATGACCGCCATCCCCTTGTGCTTGATCCCCTCGGCAATCAACTTGTCGATCTGGGTCGCATGGAAAGCAGTGGTCCGGGCAACAAAGGTCGCACCGGCACCGATCGCCAGCTTGCTGATATCGAAGGTCGGATCGGGGTTGCCGTAAGGGGTGGTCGAAGCCTTATCACCGGTCGGAGTCGTCGGCGAGAACTGGCCACCGGTCATCCCGTAGATGTAGTTGTTCATGATGATGTAGGTCATGTCGATATTGCGTCGGCAGGCATGGATGAAGTGGTTACCACCGATTGCGGTACCATCGCCGTCACCACCACAGACAATAACGTTCATCTCCGGCTTGGCCATCTTGACGCCGGTTGCAAAAGCCGCCGCGCGGCCGTGAGCCGTATGCAGGGTATTGAAATCCATGTAGCCGGGCAGCCGGCTGGCGCAGCCGATACCTGAGACGATCGCCGTGTTGTTTTTTTCAAGACCGCAGGTATCAATAGCGCGGATCAGGCCTTTCATAACAATGCCGTGACCACAGCCCGGACACCAGATGTGTGGCAACTTGCCCGGACGGATATATTTTTCGTAATCGTAAGCCATTAGAGGACCTCCTTAACCTGATCAATAATCTGAGCAGGAGTGATCGGGTCGCCGTCTACGCGGTTAACTCCAGCCAGGGCACAATCACTTTTCACTACACGTTCAACCTCAAGAATCATCTGACCCAGGTTGAGCTCCGGCACGACAATCGCTTTGACCTGCTTGCCGATTTCAGCAATCCGCTTTTCCGGGAAGGGCCACAGCGTGACCGGACGGAACAGACCGGCCTTGATCCCCTGGCTGCGCAGTTCGTTGATCGCATAGCGAGCCGAACGGGCAGATGAGCCGTAGGCGAAGACAACGACCTCGGCATCATCAACCAGATACTCGTCGTTCTTTTCAATGATCGCCCGGGCTTCAGCAGACTCAACCTTGCGGATCTGACGGCGCTCTTCAGCGTCAACCAGTTCAGCCTTGGTAGTCGGGAAACCGTCAGCTGCCTTGTTCAGACCGGTGACATGGAAACGGTAATCGGTACCGAATGCGGCCAGCGGCGGTACGTCGCCGAAAGACGGATCAAACGGCTTGTAGTCTTCAGGACCCACGCTCGGAGCAGCACGGTCGATGACCTCCAGCTCACCGGGCTCAGGGAACTCGATACGCTCACGCATGTGACCGATGATCTCATCGTAAACAATCTGAACCGGCATACGGAACTGCTCAGCCAGGTTGAAGGCGCGGACCGTTTCAGAGAAGATCTCCTGACAGGTCTCAGGCGCAACGACGATCGCCGGGTGGTCACCGTGGGTCCCCCAGCGGGCCTGCATAACGTCCGACTGGCCCGGGCCGGTCGGCATACCGGTCGAAGGACCGCCACGCATAACATTGACGATGACGCAGGGAATTTCCGCAATACAGGCGTAACCGATCAGCTCCTGCTTGAGGGAAATACCAGGACCGGAAGATGCGGTCAGCGACTTCGAGCCGGTCAGTGATGCGCCGATGACAGACGCCATGGCTGCGATCTCATCTTCCATCTGAATGAACTTTCCGCCGACCTTGGGAAGCTCGCCGGAGAGAACCTCAGCAACTTCGGTTGACGGGGTAATAGGGTATCCGCCGAAGAATTTACAACCGGCATAAAGGGCGCCCTGGGCGCACGCTTCATTTCCCTGTAACAATGCAACTTTCTTAGCCACGAAGCGACCTCCTATAGCGACTTACAGCTTATGGACTTTGATGGCGAAATCTGGGCAGCGCAGTTCACACTGATTGCAGGCGATACAGGCCTCAGCATTGGCAACCCTGGCGACAAAACCATCAATTTCAAGAACCTTGGTAGGGCAGAACTCAACACAGATACTGCACCCCTTGCAATAGCTTTCATTAATCTCGATTTTCGCTTTCGCGCTCATGAGCGATTCATCTCCTTTTAATCCGTGTTACAGCGTTTGATCCACCGTATTGCGGGCAGATCCTAGCACAACTCATTACGATGTTCCAGACAATAAACTGCTGTTTTAAAATTATCCTACTGGTCGCTACCATGATGAATTTACGGATTAAATTACCCAGCAGTTTCTAAAAAGAAAGGCAGTCAAACAGACTGCCCTTCCACATTATCTCAGCTCGATCGTTACAGGTTCAGACTGTCGACCAATTCCTTAACCGCCTTGACAGAGTTATCCATCAGGGCCTGTTCCGTTGCATCGAGCTTCAGCTCGAGAACCCTCTCGATACCGCCGGCACCGATGACACAGTGGACACCGACGTAGTAGTTATCGACACCATACTCGCCACGCAGCAGGGCGCAGGTCGGCAGGACGCGTTTCTGATCCTTGAGGTAGGCCTCGGCCATGGCGATCGCGGACGAAGCCGGGCTGTAGAAAGCACTGCCGTTGCCGAGCAGCTTGACAACTTCACCGCCGGCCGCCTTGGTTCTTTCAACCATCGCAGTCATCACTTCCTGAGCCTTTGCAGCGCTGCCATATTTCTGCTCAAGCAGTTCCATAACCGGGATACCGGAGACGCTGGCGTAACGGACCAGCGGTACCATGGTGTCGCCGTGACCACCCAGAGTGATCGCCGAGACATCCTTGACCGAAACGTTCAGCTCCCAGGCGATGAAGGCCGCGAAACGGGCGGAGTCGAGGACGCCGGCCTGACCACAGACCCGTTCAGGCGGGAAGCCGGTCACCTTCTGACAGAGGGTAACCATGGCATCGAGAGGATTGGAGATGACGATGACGAAAGCATTCGGGGCATTGTCACGGATACCTTCAGAGACGGTCGTCATAATCCTGGAGTTCACCTCGATCAGGTCATCACGGCTCATGCCAGGCTTGCGCGGCAGACCAGCAGTAACGATGACAACGTCAGCACCAGCGATATCCTTGTAATCATTGGTTCCGTTGAGGCTGACGTCAAAACCGTCTACCGGGGCAGCTTCAGCGATATCAAGGGTTTTCCCCTGAGGCATATTCTCAACAATATCAAACAACATAACATCACCCAGCTCACGCAGGGCGCAGAGCTGAGCCAAAACACCACCGATCTGGCCACCACCGATAAGAGCAATTTTAGGTCTTGCCATCTTTTTTCTCCTTGTTTATTCAGACTTTAATAAGGTGCGGAGAGTACGCTCATCCGCCCTGTGCAAGTTGTTAATAACCCAATCCCTACATTGCGTCAATGATTGCATTCAAAGTCTTGCTGGGACGCATTGCCGCATCAGCTTTGACCGGATCAAGCTTGTAATAGCCGCCACAATCCAGAGCATCCCCCTGAGACTCGATCAATTCCTGATCGATCGCCTCTGCTTTTTCGGTCAACTGCGTTGCAATCGGCATGAAGCGATCCCTCAACTCCTTGCTGTCATTTTGCGCAACAAGGGCCTGAGCCCAGTAGAGGGTCAGATAGAAACTGCTGCCGCGGTTGTCGATCTCACCGGTCTTGCGGGACGGCATCTTCTGATGTTCGAGATACTGACCGATGGCCATATCGAGGGTTCTGGCCAGCACAGCGGCCTGCTCATTACCATCATTCGCAGCGATCATCTCCAGAGAAGGAACCAGCGCACAATACTCTCCGAGAGAGTCCCAGCGCAAATGCCCTTCTTTGAGAAACTGCTCAACATGTTTTGGCGCAGAGCCGCCGGCACCGGTTTCAAACAGACCGCCACCGGCCAGCAGCGGCACAATCGACAGCATTCTGGCCGAGGTCCCGAGTTCGAGAATCGGGAAGAGATCGGTCAGGTAATCGCGCAGGACATTCCCTGTGACCGAAATCGTGTGCTTACTCTCCCGAACCCGTTTCAAAGTGAAACGCATGGCATCAAGCGGAGCAAGAATCCGGATGTCAAGGCCGTCAGTATCATGTTCAGCCAGATAGGTATTGACCTTCTTGATAAGTTCGGCATCGTGTCCGCGATTTTCATCCAGCCAGAAGATTGCAGGCTGTCCCGCTACCCTGGCCCGGTTGACTGCCAGCTTGACCCAGTCACGGATCGGCAGGTCCTTGGTCTGACAGGAGCGGAAAATATCGCCCTTCTCCGCCTGCTGTTCCATCAGGACCTCTCCAGCAGAATTTACGATCTGAAAACACCCGCAATCAGGAGCAAAAAAGGTTTTATCATGCGAGCCGTACTCTTCGGCCTTCTGGGCCATCAGACCGACGTTGGAGACACTCCCCATGAGCGCCGGACTGAACTGCCCGAAACGGGCCGCATCCTCGATGATCTCCGCATACATCGTCGCATAGCAGCGATCCGGGATCATGGCGATGGTATCCTGCAGTTCGTCATGACGATTCCACATCTTGCCGCCATCACGGACGATGTTCGGCATGGAAGCATCGATAATGACATCATTGGGCACATGCAGATTAGTGATATTGTTACGGGAATCAACCATCGCCAGGGCCGGGCCCGTCTCATAGCAACGCTGAATATCAGCGAGGATTTCTGCTTTCTGCTCATCTCCAAGCTTGTCAAGCTTATCGAGAATCCCTTTCAACCCGTTGTTCGGATTGGCACCGATCTCTCTCAGAACGGCGGCATGTTTTTCCAGTGCATCTTTGAAATAGACCGAGACGCAATGCCCGAACATGACCGGATCAGAGACCTTCATCATGGTGGCTTTCAGATGCAAAGAGAGAAGCACGCCCTTTTCTTTCGCTTCAGCCGCTGTCGCCGCGTAAAATTCGCGTAGTTTTGCAACGCTCAGCAACGAGCTGTCGATGACTTCCCCTTGCTGAAGAGCGATACCATCCTTCATGACAGAGGTATCACCCTGAGCAGAAACAAATTGAATCCTGACGCTGTCCGCAGCATCAAGAGTCACCGATTTTTCAGAGCCATAGAAATCACCGTTGTCCATATACGCAACGCGACATTGCGATTCACCGGGTGACGGCCAGGCTTTCATCATTTTATGCGGATGCTTAGTGGCAAATCTTTTAACTGAATCAGCAGCACGACGGTCTGAATTTCCTTCACGCAGAACCGGGTTCACGGCGGAGCCGAGAATCTTCGAATAGGTCGCCAGAACTGCCTTATCTTCATCGGTCCTGAGTTCTTCAGGATAGTTGGGAACCGCGTATCCTTTTTCCTGTAACTCCCTGATGGCTGCCTGCAACTGCGGCACGGAAGCACTGATATTTGGAAGCTTGATGATATTGGCCTGCGGATTCTTGACCAGCGCACCCAATTCAGCCAGAGCATCCGAAGTTCTTTGATTTTCCGTCAGTCTGTCAGAGAAATGGGCGAGAATTCGTCCTGCGAGTGAAATATCCTTTTTCTCGACCTCGATACCGGCTCCCCTGGTAAAAGCCTTGACGGTTGGCAGAAATGCGTAGGTCGCCAACGCAGGTGCTTCATCAGTTTCAGTCCAAACGATCTTAGATGACATCCATAAACTCCTTGATGATCAAACGACGTACCCCTCAATACAGTATTTCCATGTTCCGAGCATCACAAATTCTGTATACAGTATGCAAACAGCCCAAAACTGTCAAGGGCTATTAGCTTCAAAATCCAGGGGAACAAACCCAGGATTCAGCAACACAAAACAAGAAACAGTCTAACAAAAAAAACAATGGCAGGGCGTTTGATACTCATCAAATCACCCTGCCATTGTCAACACGTCATAATAATATCATCCACAGGACAGCTAAAACAGATCGAGATCCTGTGCTTCACGTCGGGCCGCATCAACCTCACCACGGGATTTATCACGGGGCACGACGAGGATCTGTCCGGCAAAGATCTCCGTGGGATCCTTGATCTGATCGCGATTCGCCTTGTAAATCAGTGGCCAGAGCTGCGCGTCGTTATAGACCTCGGGACGCGCCGCGACCATCGCCAGGTTTTCCCCCGACAGCACCTCAACCTGATCGACCAGCAGCGGTTTCTGTTCCGACTCGGGCTCCACTTCAACCGGCGCGCTGACCTGCGGCTCCACTTTCGGCTTGGCCATGGCCAGTTCACGCTCGCGCTGCCGTTTCAGCTCAGCCTGCCTTAATTCAGCCTGGCGCTTTTCCTCGCGTTGGCGCTGAACTTCAGCCTGATGCTGCTGTTCCTCAATCTGTGCCTGTTCCTCGGCAATACGGTCTTTTTCGGCCCGAGCTTGACTCAAGGCCTCATCCGCATAGCGGCTGGACAGCGCCAGGGTCCTTTCCGCAATCTGGTATTCACCTTTGGCGATCTGCTGCTCGGCGGCCTGCAACGCACTGCTTGCAAGCTGATACTCTCCCGGGGCCAACTCGGCCGCGCCATCGGCGTAGGCCATGGACACCTTGGTCCGGGCCTGAGACAACAGCTCATCCGGCAGCTTGGCACAACCCGCAGTCAAAAGGAGCAATAGCGCTATATATAACAGACGATAATGCATCTGCACCTGCTTCTTGGCTGGTTTTTGTCCGGAAACGGCCCTTTTCCGCCGTAGCCGCGTCAATCTGCGCATTTGCTTGTGCGGCGTAAAGCACTACGCCTTAAGCACAAATGCTTGATTTTCTTGCTACAACGAAAAATTGCTCGTTTCCGAATCAGAAACGTTACTGCTGCCATCCGGAGTTAGCGGAGGACAACAGCTGCAAACGAAAATGACGTAACAACAAAACAGCCTATTGTTGCTTGGCGCGCAGCCGAATGCCCAGCTCCTGCAACTGTTTTTCGGAAACCACATTTGGGGCTTCCGACATAAGACAGGTCGCTTTCTGGGTTTTCGGGAAGGCAATAACGTCACGAATCGAATCAGCACCGGTCAGAATCATCATCAGACGATCGAGACCGAAGGCGATGCCACCATGAGGAGGAGCACCGAAGCTCAAAGCATCAAGCAGGAAGCCAAACTTCTCACGGGCCTCTTCCTCCTCGATACCCAGTAATTTAAACATACGGGACTGAACAGCCTGATCGTGGATACGGATACTGCCGCCACCGACCTCGGAACCGTTCAGAACCAGGTCATAGGCCTGGGCACGGGCCTTGCCCGGTTCGCTGTCGAGCAGTTCGATGTCCTCCTCCAGAGGAGAGGTAAACGGATGGTGAACAGCGACATGACGCTTGCTTTCGTCATCCCACTCAAGAAGAGGGAAATCGGTGATCCAGACAAACTTGTAATTATCCTTTGCAGCAAGCCCCAGTCTTTGGCCAAGGTGACCACGCAAACGGCCAAGAGCCTCGTTGGCAATCGACGGCTTGTCAGCCATAAACAACAGCAGGTCGCCAACCTGTGCGTCAAGAGCCTTGCTCAGCGCGTCAAGTTCATCTGCGGTGAAGAACTTGGCAATCGGCGACTGCCAACCCTCTTCCGTCACCTTGACCCAGGCCAGCCCCTTGGCGCCGTAGATCTTGGCGAAATCGGTCAGATCGTCAAGATCCTTACGCGAGAAGGTCGCGCACCCTTTGGCGTTCAGAGCTTTGACCAGCCCCTTATTGGCTGCCACATCGGCAAAGACCTTGAACTGAGAACCGGCAACCAGAGAGGTGATATCGACCAGTTCCATAGCGAAACGCATATCCGGGTTATCAACCCCGAAGCGTCTCATCGCTTCGGTGTAGGTCAGGCGCGGCATCGGCAGAGAGATTTCGATATCGAGTGCAGCCTTGAAAACCTTGGCGACCAGCCCTTCCATGATCGAAATGATGTCATCGCGATTGACGAAACTGAGCTCGCAGTCGATCTGGGTAAATTCCGGTTGGCGGTCAGCGCGCAGATCTTCGTCACGGAAACACTTGACGATCTGGTAGTAACGATCGAATCCGGAGACCATCAGCAGCTGTTTGAACAGCTGTGGAGACTGCGGCAATGCATAAAAGTTGCCGGTATTGACCCGGCTCGGAACCAGGTAATCGCGGGCACCTTCCGGGGTGCTCTTGGTCAGGACCGGGGTTTCAACCTCAACAAAGCCGTTATCATCCAGATAGTTGCGAACGGTTTTGGAGACCAGGTGGCGCATCAGCAGGTTGTTCTGCAGCGCCGGCCTGCGCAGATCGAGATAACGATGTTTCAGACGGATAATCTCGGCGACCTCGGTATATTCATCAAGCATGAAAGGCGGGGTCTCGGAGCGGTTCAGAATCATCAGCTCGGAAACCTCGATCTCAACCTCCCCGGTCTTCATTTTCGAATTTACTGTCCCTTCCGGACGCGGTGAAACCTTACCACGGGCGGCAACAACAAATTCATTACGCACCTGCTCCGCTTTCTGCAGCGAGGCAAGGTCACGATCAGGGTCAAGTGCCAGCTGAACGATACCGGTCCGGTCGCGCAGGTCGATAAAAATCAGGCCGCCATGGTCACGCCGGCGCTGAACCCAGCCCATAACACAAATTTCCTGCCCGATCTCCGCCGATGTCAGTTCACCACAACGATGTGATCTCTTCCAGTTTCCAAGTTTATCGTTCAAAGCATCCTCCAAGAACCGAAGTTCTATCATTTTTTGTATTTATAAGTTCAAAACCAATCAAACATTATAGATGGCCACATTTCAAGCGGTCAAGAAATACCGAGATTCAGCCCAGTTTTTCCTGCAACTGGCTCGCCAGACTGTCAAGGACGACCGGGGTTTGCTCACCCGAAGCCATCTCCTTCAGCTGAGCCTGCCCACTGCTGATTTCATCATCACCGAGAATCAGGACGTAATCGGCCTTGAGCTTATCGGCGCGCCGCATCTGCGCTTTCAGGCTCTTCCCTTGAAAATCCATCTCGGCACGGATCCCTTTCGCCTGCAACCTGGCCATCAACACAAAGGCATAGTCGGCAGCCGCATCGCCAAGGGCAGCAACAAAAAGCTGTGGCGAGGTCGGCACAATCTTGTCTTCCCCCTTCATCAGGACCAGACGTTCCAGGCCGATCGCGAAACCGATGCCCGGCAGAGCCGGTCCGCCGAGGCTTTCCACCAGCCCGTCATAGCGACCACCGGCCGCAACGGCGTTCTGGGAGCCCAGTTTGTCCGTCACCATCTCAAAGGTCGTTCTGACGTAATAATCGAGGCCACGCACCATACGTGCATTGACGCTGAACGGAATCTCCAGGGAGTTCAGATATTTCTGTACCTGAGCAAAGTGCTCGTCACAGCGATCGCAGAGGTGATCAATGATAGCCGGGGCATCCTGGGTCGCCTCCTTGCAGCCGGCCGACTTGCAATCGAGCACACGCAACGGATTTTTTGTGTAACGGCGCTGACATTCCTCACAGAGGACATCAAGCCGCGCTTCCAGATACTTAATCAGTTGCTGACGGTAGTTTGGACGGCAATCGGGACAGCCGAGGGAATTGACCTGCAGTGAAACCGAATCGATTCCGGCCCTTTCAAAAAAACTGTGGAGCATGGCAAGAATCTGGGCATCAATCTTGGCGTCTTCAACCCCGAGAGCCTCGACACCGATCTGGTGAAACTGCCGGTAACGTCCTTTTTGCGGACGTTCGTAGCGAAACATCGGCCCCATGTAATAAAGCTTGGTCACAGCATCCAGGTTGAACAGCTTGTTCTGGATAAAAGCACGCATGACCGGAGCGGTTCCTTCAGGGCGCAAGGTGATCGAATTGTCACTCTTGTCCTCGAAGGTATACATCTCCTTTTCAACTATATCGGTTGTCTCACCGATAGAGCGACAGAAGAGTTCGGTCTTTTCGGGAACGGGGGT
Organism: Geopsychrobacteraceae bacterium; assembly: GCA_963676795.2. Classification (GTDB taxonomy): domain Bacteria; phylum Desulfobacterota; class Desulfuromonadia; order Desulfuromonadales; family Geopsychrobacteraceae. Next base: position 2,076,419 of record CAXXTB010000002.1, read on the forward strand.
GCGAATTTCGGAAAACCCGTAAGTCCCGAAAACCTCGCGAGCCTGCTGCTCAAGAAACTGCCAGGTTTCAATTTCGCCGGGCAGAATATCGTTCATGCCTTTAATACCAGTGATACTCAAAGCTGAAATCCTTTATATATCGATATGATTCATGATTCTCAGGAATTGCGGAATTCTCAGGGAGGAGAAGATACCCTATTTCAGGACATGCGGAAAGGGGGAATCGCCTTTTTTCGTCATTTTAACGGGAAAGCGCCCGAGACTATTTTTCCGTCTTCTTCAGATCTTCGACACTGTGAATCACATTTTTCGCGGTCTTCCCCGCGTACATGGCGCGGTCAGCCAGTTCCAGCAGCAGATCTTTTTCCGTCGCATCCGTCGGAAAGGTTGCAAAGCCAGCGGTAACAGTGACATAACAGGGCGTTCCCTGGTCGGCCAGGAAGGCATGCCCCTCGATCAGTTTGCGAATCCGCTCGGCTACAATACGCGCGGTCGATTCATCCGTTTCAACCAGAACGGCGGCAAATTCATCACCACCGAAGCGAAACAGGGTATCGACATCCCGGACACAGCCACGCAGCAAACGACCAACCTCTTTGAGAGCGGTACTTCCTGCCAGGTGGCCGTGGGTATCGTTGATATCCTTGAAATGATCCAGGTCGAGGAACAGCAGTGAAAACTTCAGACGATACCGCTGCGAACGTTTCACTTCGTGATCCAGCGCGATCTGCATATAGCGATGATTATACAGACCGGTCAGGTCATCGGTATACATCAGCTCCTGGGCTTCCTGATAACGACAGGCGTTGGCAAAACCGACCGCTATCTGCTCACCCAGATAATGCAGGTCTGCGGATTCCGACTGCGGACCGCCAGAGGTATCCTTGCCGCAGATCAGGACCCCCCCACGACAGAAACTATTCTCACCGAGCAACAGAACGCGAGCATTGACCTTCTGCTTGAGGACCCCTTCGAGATCATTCAAAGCACTCTCATTAAGAACAATGAAACCACGCCCCGCCAGCTTCCTCCGGGCAAGAACCTCAAGTGATTTATTGGCCCGCTCAAGAGAGATGTTTTTACAGCCGAGCAGCTCTGGATTGGCCTCCCCTTTTTCCAGAAAAGCAAAACCACAAAAACCGTTCAACGACTTCAGAAGTGCATCCAGGGCCAGAGGCACCAGACGCTCCAGATCGATTTGCGTAGCAAGGTTCTGACAGAGCTGAAAGAGCTGGATCTGCTGGCGGAGATGAACATTTTCGGCGAGCAGACGGCGCTGTTCGAGACAGGCTTTAACCACATGCTGCAGCTGATCAGGATTGAAGGGCTTAACCAGGTAATCGCGGGCACCGGACTTGAGGGCTTCGATGGCGGACTCAAGGCTGGCATGGCTGGTGACCAGAATCACATCCGGCGGATTTTCAAGAGTGCGGGAGACCTTGAGAACCTGTAATCCGTCAGCACCCGGCATAACCATATCGGTCAGAACCAGGTCATAGCTGGCCTGGCGCATCCGTTCTATGGCTTCACTGCCGTTGATGCAGGTTTCTACGCCGAGACCGGCGGCCTCAAGCACCTCACAGTAGAGCTTGCGGAAGAAGCCGTCATCATCAGCAATCAGGATACGTGGTTCGGACAAATTCTCAGCCTCCTGTAATCACCAACCCTTAACAGATTTTAATAGCCAATGTCAACGGAAAAGCCCGGACTTCCAGGCCAACACCCGAGGATTTCCGGGCTCAAAACGGATCAGGACGGTCCCCTGAAGATCGGTCCGATGGAGCGGTATTTTTCGCTCGGCCATAAAAGCGACGAGTTGCGCCGCCGGAAGATGGTAGGAGTTCTGATAACCGACCGACACCAGACAGAGATCAGGGACCAGGCGGTCGACAAGCCGATCCGCCAGCGAGTGCCTGCTGCCGTGGTGAGGCAGCTTCAGAACCGTCACCGGTCCGGGGAAGTCGTGTTCCAGCATCTCTCTCACCCCCTGGACACCCAGATCACCGGTCAACAGAATGCCCTGGTCCGCTGCAGCGCGATAATAGATCGCGATCGATGCGTCATTCTCAGTCTGCGGCCGTTCAAGCCGAAAACTGTAGAGCTGATCAAACCCCTCGATGTTCAGCCGCTGCCAGCCGGCAGGCACCCTGCACACCCGCAGGGTGCGCTTGTCAACAATCTGCTGCAACGCGGGGTGCAGCAGGTCATTACGATAGGCGTGATAAAAGGCTCCGATCGACATATGACCGAGCAGAAACGGCAGTCCTTTGCGATGATCCGGATGATCATGGGTCAGCAGCACACCATCCAGACGGTCCACACCCAGCTCGGCCAGTGCCGGCGCAAGCAGACGCTCGCCGACATCAAAACGGTCACTGTAGAGCCCTCCCCCGTCAACCAGCAGGGTTTTTCCGGACGAATTTCTTAGCAGGAAAGAATCCCCCTGACCAACACTGAACATCGTCAGTTCGGGTCCTACCGAACGCAGAGGCAGAACAAAGAAGAGCAACGCACTGACGAGGAGTACACAGCAAGGCCATCCTTTTGCCCGGCCCGGCAGACGAAAAACAAGAAAAACAGCGATAACCATAACAGCGCAGGACAGGTACTGCAGACTGGCAAGAAAGACAGGTTCTCCGGCCAATAGCGGCCAGCCCTGAACCCTGACGCAGAGCTTCAGCAACAAATCCAGCAGCGTACCGCAAAAACGAAGCATCAGCAGTGCCGGCGCAGGGGCGACAGAAAAGCACAGCAAACCGGCAAGGCCAACAGGCAGGGCAATCAGCGTCACCAGAGGCACGGCCACCAGATTCAGGACGATGCCGCCCGGCGCCAGCATATGAAAATTCAGCAGCACCAGGGGCAGCGTCGCCAGACTCGCAGCGACGGAGACGAGCAGCAACTGAAGCGGATAACGCAGAAGCTTGTTCAGCGGAGAGGTCCAGCGCTCGATCGGCTGCTGCAGGAAGAGGATCCCTGCAGCACCGGCAAAGGACAGCTGCCAGCCTGCCTGCCAGAGCAGCAGCGGTTCAACCAGCAGGGAGAACAAAGCACAACAGGCCAGGACAATGAAGGGACGGACATAATAACGCAGCCAGAGCAGCAGCGCGCCAAGCAGGATGATCGAAAAGGCCCGGCGGGTGGCAAGGGCATCGCCGGTCAGAATCAGGTAGACAAAAAGCAGCGGGATCAGCAGCAAAGGCAGAACACGTTGCGCAGGTTGCCATAACATCAGGGCTGAACTCCTGCGATACAAAACGGAGAGCAGCAGATAACCAAACAGCGCAATCATCCCGAGATGCAGACCGGAGATAGCGTAGAGATGGCTGATACCACCAGCGGACAGAGCGCGCCGCTGCACATCGCCGATAACCTTCCCCTCACCGAGCAGCAACGCCCTGACCAGGGGAGCCTGCGCTGCTGGCAGACCCTGGTCAACAGCCAGTGCGATCCCCTGTTTCCAGCGGAACAGAGCGCGCCCCAGGGTCCAGCGTCCAGGCTCTTCGATCTGCAGATCGGCATCCGACCTGACCCAGGCCGTCAGATCGATATCTTCCGCGGCAAGAAACCTCGGCCAGTTGAATTCTCCGGGGCTGCCGAATAGCCTGGGACTACGCAGCCTGGACAGAAACAGGATCCGATCTCCAGGCAATGGCAGACGTTCCGCCTGCTCGATAAAAAGTCTGACTCTCAGTGGTGAAGAAAAATCGATCGGCTGCGATTTCGTCCGCAGGGAGCAGACCTTGAGATCAAGACGCGCGCGCCCTTCACTGGCCGGTATCACCCGTAAAACCTCTGCACCAATGGTCAATTTCTGTTTGAGAAGTTCGGGTTCACTGGCAAGAGGATGGTGAGGTAAGGGTAAGGCTGAACGAAAGAAAGCCAACAGAAAGAAACAGTAGAAGAGAGCAGAAGGCCTGCGCCATCCCGGCAACAGCAGTCCGACAACGCAAGCCGAAATAAAAACTGCAGTGGCGAGGTACAACCACTGCAGTGAAATCATGTCAAAATAACTGCCGCTGACAAGGCCGACACAGGTTGCCAGCAGTGCAACCAGAACAAGCTGCATAGCCCCTCCTTCAATGCAGCCAACTGTTAATGAAACGTCAAGTCCGAGCCAGACTCAGGCCGATTGAACCTTTTTGCCAGCCTGCCCCTTGAGAGCCTCTTCGCTTTCGTACTTCTTGATGAAGGATTCAGCCAGGGCGACATCCTCTTTACAGCCGATAAAGACCGGCGAACGTTCATGGATCTGAGTCGGCTTGAGATCGAGGATCCGTGTGTGCCCATCAGATGCGGCACCACCGGCCTGCTCGACCAGGTAGGCCATCGGGTTCAGTTCAAAAAGCAGGCGTAATTTCCCCTGAGGCTGGGTTTTCAGATGCGGATAGAAGAAAATCCCCTTCCCCTTGAGCAGCACCTGATTGATATCCGGGACGAAACCGCCACTGTAGCGCAGCTTGACACCCCGCTCTTCAAGGGAGGAGACAAAGGCTTCAACACCTGGCGTATAAAGATTGCGCTGGCCACCCGGAGCATAGAGGTTACCACTCGGCTCGAGCCTGATATTCTCGCGCAGCAGGGTGAACTCCATCAGGTTGTTCATACCGAATTCATGGACCCCTTTGCCGACGCTGTAAACCAGGGTTGTCCGCGGCCCGTACAGAATATAGATGGCACCGACCTGATTGCGCCCGTGCTGCAACAGCTCACAGCCTTCATAAATGGAAACGATGGTACCGACCGCCAGATTGACATCGACCAGCGAAGAACCGTCCAACGGATCGAAAGCAACGGAATACTTACCTTCACAATCGGGGGAGATCGGCAGGATCTCGTCCATCTCCTCAGACATCATGTTGGCGACGACCCGCGAATGCTCAAGGCGCTTGCGCAGGATCCGGTCAGCCAGCACGTCAAGGGCCAGCTGCTCTTCGCCATAGAGGTTAGAGGTACCGGCAACCCCGAGGTCACCGGTTCGAATCGAGTTGATAATGTATTTCGAGGCCTCGGCGATTTCACAAATCAGGTGAATCAGGCTTTCGTGAACATAATTCTCACGCAGGTGCCTGCGCAGGTCGATCTGAAACTTTGTTTTTCCCGGTTCGCTCATGCGAAGGTCTCTCCCTATCGGTGGATATCAATCAGAAAATTTGAATCGGTACTACGTGCTTGCCTTGAATCAATCAGGACAGTCTAGCCCAGAATGGCGGCAACGGCAACCATTGTCTCACAGTTAGGAACCGTTTCGCATCAGCCCTGATTCCCCTCACCGGGGGAATCACACCAGAGCAGAGTCGCCCCGACAACGGCCAGCGGGATGCAGAAAAACTGGACGAAAGGGATGGCCAGCAGCACGAAGACGCTGCAGGAGAAGCCGCCCATCAGCAGTGGTCGCCGAAAGAGATAACGCCGCAGCTGAGAAAAACTGTAGTGCTTACGCATGGTCACAAACGCCATGTATTCGACACCGAGGAAGAACAGGGTCAGCAGCGGCGCGAAAACCGTGTAAACGAGGGTTCCGACCAGAGGCAGAAAATTCAGCGAAAGCAGGATAATCATACAGGCGACGAAAAAAGCCATCTTCTTGAGTTCATAGCCGACGGCATATTTCGCTTCGCTCAGGATCATGGCCAGCCCCATCCCCTGCTCAGGAGACTCCCCGCGCACCAATAACTCGGTCCGCTCGGAAAGAAACTCGTTGAACGGCGAAGCGATCAGGTTGCCGATCAGGGTGAAGGTGAAGAAGACAATCACCGTCGTCAGCAGCAGGGCCACCACCCAGGCCAGATAGTAGAGGATCAGCCCATACCAGACCTCGCTGCCCGGAGCATAGTGCTCAAGAGCCCAGTCAAACCAGCCAAGGCCGAAATAGACCACCGCCGAAAAAATAATCAGGTTGATCAGGAACGGGATTGCGACATAGCGCAACAGGCTCGGATGGCGGCGAAAGAAGCCGACGGCCCGGAAGGGGTAACTGAAGCCCCGGCCGAAACCGGAGACCGGCCGGACAGCGGCGGAACCGACTTGCTTGATCATGGGTTCCCCCCACAGGCCGCCAGCCCCGCATCCAGGGTCGGATAGAGCAGCTCGATCTGCAGGTCATGGAGCAGCTTTGCATTCGACATACGCCGCGATTCCTTGAGAAAAGAGAGGGTCAGCGGATTCATGACCTTTTCGGCTTCGGCCATGCTCAACTGTTCCGGCTGAGGCAGACCGCAACATGTCGCCACCCGGCTGAAGTAGTCGCTCATGCTGCTCGCATTGCCGTCACAGACATTGAAGATAGCGCCCCCCTCACCTCTCTCCATCGCGGCCAGACAGATGCGCACCAGATCGAGGCTGTGAATGCGATTGGTCAGGGGAGAATCCTCGGGGCGCAGGACCTGGTGACCTTTGGTCAGCTGAGCGACAGGCAGGCGGCCGGGACCGTAGATACCGGTCACCCTGAGGATCACCAGATCGAAGCCCAGATCGCGGGCCTTTTCCTGCAGCTGGGATTCAGCACTGACCCGACGTTTGGCCCGGCTCGTCTGCGAATTGAGCGGCGTATCCTCGGTCACCAAGGCTCCCCCGCAGTCACCGTAAACACCGCTGGTGCTGATGTAGACGATTTTTGCAGGGCAGTTATCCGCAGCCAGCTGTCGGCAGAAATTGGTCATCCGGTAATCGCTGCTGCCGCCCCCCTGGGGAGGCATGAAGTAATAAATGTACTGTCCCCGCAACTCCAGGGCGGGAAGCTCGTCACGATAATCGAAATCGGCGATTGTCGCAGCAATCCCCAACTCCGCCAGCCGCTGTCGGCTCTCTTCGCTATGCGCCGTCGCCAGGACCGAGGCCCCGCGCTCCAGCAAACTGCGGGCGACACGCTTGCCGATATCGCCACATCCAACAATCAGATAAGACATTGAGCTTCGATCCCCCACCCCTTCAATCAAGGCTTTTGCTGACAATCTCATACAGATCGCGCGACAGCTTGGCGGCCTTGAGCAGCTCGAGCTGTTCTTTCATCAGGCCACCTCTTGCTGATTCCAGCCGCTTCCAGCGCGTCAGCGGAGCGGCCATCCTGGCCGCAAGCTGTGGATTCTTACTATCTATCTGGATAATCTGGTCGACCAGCAGGCGGTAACCGGCCCCGTCGCCGCGATGGAATACCGCCTGGTTCTGGGCAAAAGAACCGATCAGCGAGCGGGCGCGGTTCGGGTTCGCCAGGGTGAAGTCGGGATGTTCAAGCAGCCTGACGATCTCAGCATAGGTTTCGTCCCGATGCCCGAGCGCCTGGACACTGAACCACTTGTCGAGCAGCAGCGGATGCCTGTGCCACTGGGCATGGAAGTCGGCGATAATCTCTGAACGTTCCGGGATAAGGCTGTCGGCGATAACCCCGAAAGCGGCAAGGCGATCGGTCATGTTGGTCGCTCCGCGATACTGGGCCAGGCTGATTTCACGCGCCCGGTCTTCTTCCAGGCGCATCAGCTGCACCAGGCAGAAATTTTTCAGCGCGCGTTGACCCAGATCAGCCGCAGCGAGTCGATAGCCACCATCAGTCGCGACATTCTCTGCATAGCGCTGGTAAAGCAGATCACGGTTGCGCTCATCCAGCAGCTTGAGAGCCGCGCTGCGCACCTGGCGAAGCAGCTGCGGATCAAAACCATCGATCAGCTCAGCCAGGTACTGCTCACTCGGCAGGGTCAGCAACTGGACCAGCAGGCTGGGGTCAGCACTGCGATCAGCAAGAGCGCTGCTCCAGGCGTCGATAAAGACATCCTGCAACTGCCCGGACCGACCGTTCTGAGCGCCCCGATAGAGACGCAGAAGTTCCTTGCTGGCGAGCATCTGCCCAGCCTCCCAGCGATTGAACGGGTCAGTATCATGGGCCATGCGAAAAGCCAGGTCTGCGTCGGAGAGATCGACCTCAAGCTTGACCGGGGCCGAAAAACCGCGCAGCGGCGAGAGCACCGGCCGCTCAGGAAGATTGATAAAGACGAACTCCTGCTCTGCTGCCGTGATATCGAGAACCCGCGTCGTCGCCCCCGGCTGGGCTTCCCCGTCAAGCTGCAGGGGCAGATCCTGCCCGGCAGAATCAAGCAGGCCGAGACTGAGAGGGATATGGAACGGCAGTTTTTCTGGCTGCCCCGGCGTTGGTGGGCAGTTCTGGAAAACCTGAAGCGTCAGTGTCCCGGCTGCTTCGTCATAGTCCTGGACAATCTTCACGGATGGCGTCCCCGCCTGGGCATACCAGCGCCGAAAGAGCTCCAGATCGGCACCGCCGGCCTCCTCCATGGCCGCCACGAAATCGTCACAGGTGGCGGCTTCGCCGTCGTGGCGGCTGAGGTAAAGCTGAACACCGGCGATAAACCGCTCACGGCCGAGCAGGGTCTGCATCATGCGGATCACCTCGGCGCCCTTGTTGTAGACCGTTGTCGTGTAGAAATTGTTGATCTCCACATAGGATTCAGGGCGCACCGGATGGGCCATCGGGCCGCTGTCCTCGGGAAACTGGAACTGGCGCAACACGCGCACGTCATCGATCCGCTTGACCGCACGGGAATTCATGTCGGAGGAGAATTCCTGATCGCGGAAGACGGTCAGTCCCTCCTTGAGACTCAGCTGGAACCAGTCCCGGCAGGTCACCCGGTTGCCGGTCCAGTTATGAAAATATTCGTGAGCGATCACCGATTCGACCCCGAGATAGTCGATATCGGTGGCGGTCTCCGGATGGGCAAGAACGTACTTGGAGTTAAAAACGTTCAACCCCTTGTTCTCCATCGCTCCCATGTTGAAATCATCTACTGCAACGATCATGTAGCGATCAAGGTCGTATTCGAGGCCGTAGACCTCCTCATCCCACTTCAGCGACTTCTTCAGCGACTCCATGGCGTGATCACAATAATCGGCGTTACGCGGCTCGACATAGATCTGCAGCAGCACATCGCGCCCGGTCATGGTGGTGAAGTGATCCTCAAGGCAAACCAGGTTGCCAGCCACCAGCGCGAAGAGATAGCTCGGCTTACGGAACGGGTCTTCCCACTGGGCAAAATGGCGCCCGCCTTCCAGCTCTCCCCGGGCAATCAGATTGCCATTGCTCAAGAGCACAGGAACCGACCTGTCAGCCTCGATCCGGACCCGGAATTTAGCCAAGACATCCGGACGGTCAAGATAGTAGGTTATCTTGCGGAACCCTTCGGCCTCACACTGGGTACAATAGTTACCGCTCGACTGGTAGAGCCCTTCCATCGAGGTGTTGCCCGGCGGATCGATCCGCGTCACAACCTCTAGGACAAAGGTCTCTGCAGGCCGGGCAAGCGTCAGGCTCTCGGCGTCGACGGCATACTCATGATCAGCAAGCTGGCGGCCGTCAACTTTCAGCTCCAGCAGTTCAAGCTGCTCACCGACCAGGACCAGAGGCTCCAGAACCCCGTTTCGGTCGGGATTCAGACGCAGCTGAAGGCGTGAATGAACGTGCGTTTTTTCACCCAGATCGAAATCGAGGTCGACCTGATCGATCAGAAAAGCCGGGGTTGTATAATCGTGACGATAAATGGCCTGTGGCATATCTGCAGAATTCATAGTGATAACTCGCATGGCGTAGCGGATTGCTTTTTTGAGCAGCCCGATAGAGGTTTCATATTCTGTTCAAGATAACATTTTTGACCCGCAGGTAAAAGACGCTTGCCGCAACAAAGACGGGCAGCCGTATGGATAGTCAAAACGGCACTTCTCGCCCTAAAGATCAATCACAGGGGAAAAGTGCCGTTCTTTGCGAGCGACAAAAGTAAAGTGGCTCTAGCCGATCAAATCGATCAGGCGTCGATATCAAGCGGAGCCTGTTCTGTCAGGCCCAGCTCTCCATCAGGACGCGGATAGAGGGTAGATCGATAGCCATTTTCATCCAGCGCCGACAACCCGACCGGGGCAAACGAGGCAAAGTTGAAACGCAGGAAGCTGGCTGACTCCTCCTCTTCGATGCGCAGATTCCAGACCCGGGTCAACGTCTGATACAAATTGCCGTCTGCGCCATCGACATCATCAACTCCGGCATACAGGCCATCCATCGTCTCCTCAGCGGCTGAGTTCCCAGCCTCGACATCAGCTTCAGATTCTGCCGCAGGAGGTGACTGCACCAGCGGAGAGCGGGTCAACTGCTGACTGATTTCAAGCAGGCTGGAGCGGTTGACAACCAGGGCTTCGAACCCTGCCGTCATGCTCGTGGCATCCGCAGTGGCGGGGAGTGCAGCGGCATCCCCCTCTTCATCCGACAAGCCCTCCGCAGCAAGCGCCCCGTCGAGCTGCAGATCGAACAGTGACAGCGACAGGCTGTCTGAGCTGCTGCGGCTGATGGAGAATTCGCCACTGGTCAGATTCAGGGAAAAATCGAAGGTTCGCGTCTGAACAGCCGAGACCAGCAGGCCGGAGGCAGCAACGGAGGACGAAGAAGTTCCTTCGGCATTTGACTGATAGGAATCCTGCAGCTGATAGGCCTCGATACTGACACTGCGCGTCATCGAAACGGAGAGGTCGATCTGCTCGGCGCCCCCTTCCTGAAGGGCAGAGGTCAGACTGCGCGACAGCTGCTTGGCCAGTTGCGGAGCTAGTCCCATCCCTTTGAACAGCTTGCTGAAATCCTTGCCAATTCGGCGCAAACCGCCCCGGGATATTTCCTCTTCGGCCGTCGCCGAATCGACCTGGGTTGCCGAATCAAGAGCCCTGGACAGTGATTGACTCAGGTCTGAAAAAGCCTTGAGGCTTCTCTTGTCGTTGATCTGATGCTGATTCGCCCGGGACTCAAGAGCAGCGCTCAGGACGCTGCCCTTGCCATGAGAATGACGCGATTCTGCAGAATCGCTGATCTGTTCAGAATGCCGGGCCGGATACTTTGCTGCCGCTGGGCTGTAGGAGGTAGGTGGAAGCGCTGAAGTTACGGACGTGACCGATTGACTCATAAGCTTCTCCATAGGTTTTCATTTGTCTTTTATTGTTTACATTTGATTAAGTCTAGACGACTTCTTTTCGACAGTCCGCAGGGAAATCTTTACAGCCAAAGAGCAACAGATGCGCCCTTTGAATAGAAAAAGGCACACCAGATTGCAGTGCGCCTTTCTTAAAAACAGATTTTGTTATGCAAATTTCTCAGACCGGAAAGGCTTCCAGCGCCTGTTCCTCGTTCCAGAGTTCGACAGCTTCGGCAAGAGAAGCGGCCACGGCCATCTTTTCACAACAATCCTTCGAACAATAGATTCCGTAACGGCTCGATGGCGCAAAGCCGCTCGGTCCGAAACGTTTTGCCTGACCTCCACAACGGCAGGGAACCGCCGGATGTAGTTGCATATCCATATCTCTCACTCCTGACAAAAAATAAATAACCCCCGTTCGCCCGTTATCCGGGGGACAATAGAACTATTTATCTATTTAATCGCATTATTGAGTCAAGAGCATTTGGCGAGACCAGCAGAGCCTATTCGTAATCGCGATAGAGCAAGCTGGGCTGAATCCCCGAATTTCCCTGGTATTTTCCACTTGAATATTCTTCGTACTCACCTTCCAGGGTGTGATAATAGATCTGGCAGATCTCGACCCCGGCATAGATGCGAATCGGCTCAACACAGAAAATTTCCAGCGTCCAGTAGCCCTTGAAGCCGACGTCGCCAAACCCGGCGGTGACATGGATAAACAACCCCAGGCGGCCGACCGAAGAACGCCCCTCAAGCATCGGCACCAGATTGTGGGTTTCGGTGTACTCGGCCGTGCGCCCCAGGTAGAGACGATTGGTCTCAAGCACCAGCCCTTGCTCAGGAATGCGGATCAGTTCATGCGGATTTTCGCGTTTCATATCGAGAGGACTCTGGGTATAGATCAGCAGTTCATCATGCAGGCTCAGGTTGTAACTGTTCGGATTGATCCGTTGCGGCTGATAGGGATCAATAATGATGTCGCCGTTCATCCTGGAGGCGATCTCTTTACCGGAGAGAATCATAGGCTGTCTGTTCCAATCTGGATTGATATTGTAATGGCTTGTCCGACCGACTTGCTGAATCAGTGCATATCCTATTGAAGGTACCAAGTACAGGTCAAGTGGCAGGAGACTCGCGGAGCGAAGCATAAATTCGACGACAATAGCCGCTAAGCACTGGTCAAGATATAAATGACGTGCTATTTTCTCGCATCAGTCCCGAATGGTCCCGCAGGACCAGCAGGCACCGAAGTGCCCGTCACAAAGCTCGTGACAGTTCGGGCAGAGCCACGGCGGCTCAGTATTTGGGTCGCTCTTCAGCCAGGCATCGAGAAACATCTTCGCCCGTGGAAAAACTTCGTCATCGACAACCCAGAGTTCCGGATAACACTCAATAAACGGAATTTCACCGGTAGCGGAGGCAAGTTGCTCATTGCGCAAAATACACTCGATCCCCTCCTGGGCAAGAATATCTCTGATCATCCCTGCCTGCAGCCGATCCTGAAAACTGAATACATGAAGTTTTTTCATGCGCCTATTATAGGCTGAGAAATCGCTTTTTTAAAAATAATTGAGTAATATTAAAGTCAAATTGTCACAAGGAGTGGAAATTATGGATTTGTCGACCAGCTACATGGGCCTGCAACTGAAAAACCCGTTCGTCGTATCGGCCAGCACCCTGACCGGAGACGTCGACTCGATCATTGAATGTGCCAATGCCGGGGCCGGGGCCATTGTCCTGAAATCGCTCTTCGAAGAAGAGATCGCCGCCGAGATTGATGCCTTGAGCCAGAATGCCGATGACTATTCCGGCTACGGCGAAGCCTACGATTACCTCCAGGGCTACGGTCAGGCGCTGGGTCCACAGGGCTACCTGGACCTGGTCAAGGAAGCCAAACAGAAGACCGACATCCCGATTATCGCCAGCCTGAACTGCGTCTCCAACAACAGTTGGGGGGATTACGCGAAGAAGCTCGAAGCCGCTGGCGCAGATGGCCTGGAACTGAACATCGGCCTGATGCCGAACAGCATCAAACAGGATGGGACCGACATCATCGATACCTATCTGCGCATCGTCTATGAAGTCAAAGAGCAGGTCAGCATTCCCGTCGCCGTCAAGGTCGGCCCCTATTTCACCTCCTTCGGCAACTTTGCCGACCGGATCGCCACCGAGCGCCATGAAGCACCGGCCTACAGCGTCGGCTGGATGGGCAAGGACACCCAGGCCGGCAAGGTCACCTGGAAAGGCGTAGACGCGATCGTTCTGTTCAACCGTTTCTACAAACTGGATATCGATATAGACACCAAGTCGCTGACCCAAGGGGTCTCCTACAGCACCCCGGCAGAACTCAGCCACAGCCTGCGCTGGACCTCTCTGCTGACCGGCAAGATCGGCTGCGACCTGGCCTGCAACACGGGCATCCATGACGGCCGCGACGCCATCAAAGCGCTGCTGGCCGGCGCCAAGGTGGTTGAACTCTGCTCGACCCTGTTCATCAACGGCCTCGGCCAGATTGGCGTTATGCAACAGCAGCTCTGCGACTGGATGAGCAAAAACGAGTACTCGAAACTCTGCGATTTCCGCGGGCTGGTCAGCCAGACGGTCAGCAAGAATCCTGAAGAGTTCGAGCGTCTGCAGTACGTCAAGCTGTTCGTTGGCATGGAAAAATAGCTTCTGTCCGGACACGGCCCTTTTCCGCTGTGGCTGTGTCAATCTGCGGGCTTGTTTGTGCGGCGTATAACACTACGCCTCCGCGCAAGCCCTTGATTTCCTTGCCACAACGAAAAATTGCTCGTTTCCGAATCAGAAACAACACTGTTCAGCTCTGGATTTCCAGACAGCACCTGTTAACAAAAGAGAGGTCGGCATGCAGGAGATTCTACGGCAGATTCTCACCTCGAAAGTTTACGAAGCCGCCATTGAAACCCCTCTCGAAGAGGCCCCTCAACTTTCGGAGGAGTGGCTCAACCGTATTCTGATCAAGCGGGAAGACCTGCAACCGGTCTTCTCCTTCAAACTGCGCGGAGCCTACAACAAGATCGCCCATCTGAGCGATGAGGAAAAGGCCCGTGGCGTCATTGCCGCCTCGGCGGGAAACCACGCTCAGGGTGTCGCATTCTCAGCCCGCAAGCTCGGCTTGCGGGCCCTCATCGTCATGCCGGCGACCACGCCGAAAATCAAGATCGACGCCGTCCGTTCCTACGGCGCCGAAGTCATCCTGCATGGTGACAACTACTCCGAAGCCGCCGAGCGCTGCAGTCAGCTGCAGCAGGGCACCGGCATGACCTATATCCACCCCTTTGATGACAGGTTGGTCATCGCCGGCCAGGGCACCATCGCCTATGAACTGCTCAGGCAAAGTTCGGGAAAAATAGACGCCGTGTTCGTTCCGATCGGGGGCGGCGGCCTGATCTCCGGCATTGCCGTCTACCTCAAGGCCCTGGCTCCGGAGATCAGAATCATCGGTGTCGAACCGCAGGACAGCGATGCCATGTACCAGTCGCTGCAGGCGGGCAAGAGGGTCTGCCTCGATTCGGTCGGCATCTTCGCCGACGGCGTAGCAGTGCGCCAGGTCGGCCGAGAAACCTTCGACCTGTGCCGCAAACATGTCGATGAAATCCTGCGCGTATCGACCGATGAGCTGTGCTGGGCGATCAAGTCGATCTACCAAGCGACCCGCTCGATCGTTGAGCCGGCCGGCGCGCTGGCCATGGCCGGGATGAAGCAGTACATCCGCCGTACCGGCTGCACAGACCGGACCCTGGTCACCATCAATTCCGGCGCCAATATGAATTTTGAGCGCCTGCGTTACGTATCCGAACGCACCCTGACCGGAGCCGGTCGCGAATCGCTGTTTGCCGTCACCATTCCGGAGCAACCGGGGTCCTTGCGCTACTTCTGCAACAGCCTGCTCGGCGCACTGAACATCAGCGAATTCAATTATCGTCTTGCTGACCGCACCAGTGCCCAGATCTTCGTCGGTCTGGCCGCTGACGAGGATATTGACCGCCATGAATTTATCGAACGGTTAAATTCCGAAGGCTTTCACACCATCGACCTGACCGACAACGAACTGGCCAAAACCCACCTGCGCTACATGGTCGGAGGCCGCTCGCCACAAGCAACCAATGAGCGTCTGTTCCGCTTCAGGTTCCCGGAACGCCCCAATGCTCTCTCCCAGTTTCTCGCCGATATGGGCGCAGGCTGGAACATCTCCCTCTTCCACTATCGCAACCAGGGCGGAGAGTTCGGCCGGGTACTGATCGGTCTTGAAATCCCCAAGGGCGAAGAAAGAGATTTCGAACGTTTTCTGGCCAGGGTCGGCTACAATTACGACGAAGAAACGGAAGACCCGGCTTACAAACTTTTCCTCAAAGGGGTGTGACGTTTTCTGACGCATCCCCGTGCCAGACTTCGACGGTTCTAAAGTTGAGGTTGAAACCATGAAACAGCAACATCAGTCCTTATCTGCACCTGTCTACCACCTGGCACTCAGCCTGGAAGAGAAGCTGTCGCTGCTGGCCGGTGCGGCCAGGTACGACGCATCCTGCTCGTCAAGCGGCAGTACCCGCCAGGGCGAGGGGGTCGGTGCGGCACACAGAAGCGGAATCTGCCATTCCTGGTCAGCAGATGGCCGCTGCATTTCACTGCTCAAGGTTCTCTTCAGCAACGACTGCCTGTTCGACTGTGCCTACTGCGCCAGCCGCCGTTCTAACGACCATCGGCGTGCCAGCTTCACCCCGGAGGAACTGGCCGGGCTGACCATCGATTTCTATCGCCGCAACTACATCGAAGGATTATTTCTCAGCTCGGCGGTCTGCGCAAGTCCCGACAACACCATGGAACTGCTGATCCGTACCCTGCGGCTGCTGCGCTATCAATACCGCTTCCATGGCTATATTCACCTCAAGGTCATCCCGGGCTGCAGCCCGGAACTGCTCGATCAGGCTGCAGGCCTTGCCGACCGGATGAGCGCCAACGTTGAACTGCCAAGCAGTGAAAGCCTCAGGCTGCTGGCGCCCGAAAAACGCGAGCACAAGATCCTCCAGGTCTTCGATCAGGCCCAGCACTATGCCCTGCAGCGCCGCGAAGAGAGCAGCAGCGCAGATACCGGCCCGGTGGCTGCAGGCATGAGTACCCAGATGATCATCGGCGCAACGGCGGAGAACGATCGCACCATTCTGCAGAAATCGGACGCACTCTACCGGTTGCCGCAGCTCAAACGGGTCTATTATTCCGCCTACATTCCGGTCAACAGCGACTCACGACTGCCGACACCAGCAGCGGTCCCTCCCCTGCTGCGCGAACACAGACTTTACCAGGCCGACTGGCTGCTGCGCTTTTACGCCTTCAGGGTCGATGAAATCCTGCCACCTGATCAGCAGCAGCTCGATCCTGAACTCGACCCGAAAACGGCCTGGGCACTCAGACAGCTGGAACAGTTTCCGGTCGACATCAATCGCGCCAGCAAGGAAGAACTGCTGCGCATCCCCGGGGTCGGAGTCCGCTCGGTGAAACGGATACTTGCTGCGCGGCGTTACCAGCGCCTGCACCTGGAGGATCTGAAGAAACTCGGTGTGGTCATGAAGCGGGCCCGCTATTTCATCCATGATGGCAAGCATGCCGGCTGCCCCACCCCGCTCCGCGAGGACAGCCTGCGCAGCGCACTCCTCCCGGCAACCAGCCGCCAACTCAGCTTCGACTTCACGCCTGCTCCAGACGACTGTGCAACGGCGATCAACGGTGAACTCTGATGAACTTCATTTACGATCACAGTTTCAATGGTTTTCTCTGCCTCCTCGGCAAGATCATCAAAGAGCACCTGGAAATCAGCTCGATCAGCCGCTGTCACGAGCAGCAGAGCGGTTTCCTCTTTACTGACTCCTGCCTGCTCAGCAGCGACCCGCAGCGGGCCGCAGAGGTTGCCGCAGGGCTGGAACGCAAACTGGGGAAGAGCTTTCTGCAGAGATTGCTCTGGGCTTTTTTCAGTGACTTTGAAGGGATCGAACAGGACCTGATCGTAATGACCCGCCACTGCCTGTTGCAGAACCAGGACTACTGGCAGCAGCTGACCGAGCCGCTGGTCCGCCGTGTCGATGCAGCCGCTCTGAAAACCAGCCGCGAACGCCATAAGCTGCTCGGACTGCTGCGTTTCAGCAGGTTAGAGGATGACAGCTACGTGGCCTTTGCGACACCCAAAGCCAATATCATCCCGCTGCTAGGAGCACATTTCTACAAACGGCTGGGCGATCAGAAATGGGTCATTGTCGACAGGAAAAGAAAAACCGCTGTCTACCGGACTGAATCGGGCTGGGAGCTGGCCAGCCAGGTTGAAATGGCCGATCAGCACGGTTTCCACCCTGACGAACAGGAGGTCGTCAAACTATGGAAAAATTTCTACCGGGAAATCAGCAACCCCGACCGCTTCAACCCGAAGTTACGGCAGAACTTCATGCCTAAACGCTACTGGCATGACCTGGTGGAGCTCCAGCCGGACTATCCCCGTTAGCCCCCTCCCGCGAAGACGACATTGAAAAAGCTGATAAAGAATTCTCTTGCCATCGACAAAAGCAATAGAATATATTTATCCATATATTCACAATGATGGAGATTAAGGCGATGCCAATCTTTGAATATCAATGCCAAAACTGCGGAGCAAAGACGGAAAAGATCCGGCGCCAGGCAGTCAGTGAAATCCCCTGTGCGTACTGCGGGGGAAAGGCAATCCGCTGCGTTTCCTCCGTTGCCGCCGGCCAGAGCCGCTGTAGCGCTCCGTCATCAAGCGGTTTTACCTGAGGATCATAACTGGGGTGACGTGATCATTCCAATTGAAGAACAGCACTAACAAAGGAGTCCCAAGCAATGCTGAAAGTTACCGATGCAGCACGTGACAAGTTAAAGACACTGCTGGCCGACCAGCCGGGCAAGACCCTGCGCGTCATCTTTGAAGGCTTTGGCTGAGGCGGGCCCAGCCTGGGCCTGACTCTGGATGAGTCACAAACACAGCAAAACCTCTTTACCATCAACGAAATCGATCTGCTGATCGATGACAGCGTTCGTCCTTACGTTGATGACAGCGAACTCGATTACATCAAGAATGCCTATGGAGAAGGGTTTTCCATCTCCGGCGCCAGCAGTTGTTAACGACGCCTTGCGTAGACACTCTAAACCACTATGCGCTGAAATTATATGGGCTCGCGCAGGACTGAAAGTTCAGAAAAAAACAACACCTCCCCTCTCCCTGAGTACCCAAAGGGCATAAAGGAGAGGGCTAGGGTGAGGGGGGAAACAGAACAAAAAGCCCCCTCATCCACCCCTTCGGGGCACCTTCTCCCCAATGGAGAAGGAATCATGCTTTACATCTGTGAAATCAGGATTCAAATCCATATTTTCTACCAGCATGCTGAAACAACAAAAAACGGCCCGGGAATTCCCAGGGCCGTTTTTTGTGATCCTTAAAATTACAGATCAATCAAGCAGGTTCCAACTGCCGAGCATCTTGAGTGCGGCGTAGTAAGACACGGCAATAAGCGCGATCCAGGCGATAATCAGCATAAAAACCTCCGTTAGTAGCTCTTCTTGTCAGCGGTCAATTCGTCAAGGCTCAGCTTGCTGCTGTCCATCTTGCTCCAGACCCAGATGATATAGGCCAGAACAAAGGGAACGGCAATGGCGACATAGGACATCATGGTCAGCGTATAATGGCTGCTCGATGCGTTATAGATGGTCAGACTGCTGGCAATGTCGGCCTTTGAAGGATAGAACGAGGTTCCGTTGTAGCCCGCGATAAAGAAGACCGCCAGACAGGTCAGCACCGTACCGAAACCAGCCGCCCAGATCCCCCGCACCGACGCGGTGAAACGGTTCATCACCGCCCCCAGGACAACCAGTACCAGGCCGACCAGCAGCAGGATCAGGTTGAGCGGCATCTGCAGCAGGTTATGCAGATATTTGTTCGCTTCAAGGGTGACGCTGCCATCCGGAGCGACAGCGTAACCGTCGATGACCAGCAGGCTGATCAGCACATAGAGCAGGAATGGCAGCAGACAGAGCAGGTTGTTGAACCCGAACGCTTCAGCCGGGCAACAAGAGCACCGTCGTCCAGATTGTTGGCCAGATAGAGCGCCCCCAGGGTCCGGGCCAGAAAGACCAGGAAAATACCGAAACAGAGGTTGAAGAGGCTGAAGGCCGCCTCAAGCCCACGTAACGGATGCAGCCACTTGACCAGGTTGTACTCGTTGAGGGTGAAGTTCGAACCGGTAAAGAAGGTTCCGAGCGCGGCACCGACCAGCAGAATACCGATCGAACCGTTGATGAACATGAATATCTCAAAGGTCTTCTGACCGAGGAAGTTGTTCGGCTTGCGGCGGTATTCGTAGCTGACCGCCTGAATAATGAAGGTGAACAGAATCGCCAGCCAGACCCAGTAGGCGCCACCGAAGCTGGTTGCGTAGAAAAGCGGAAAGGAGGCGTAGAAAGCGCCGCCAAACAGGACCAGGGTGGTGAAGGTCAGTTCCCATTTGCGGCCGAGAGAGTTGACCATCAGGGTCTTTTCATCCTCGCTTTTCGCCAGGGTGAGAATCAGCGTCTGGCCGCCCTGAACGAAGGTCAGAAACACGAAAAGCGCGCCAACAACAGAGACAATCAGCCACCAGAGCTGCTGCAAAGTCGACCAGTCAAGGCTTCCAATCATGATTTATCTCCTTCCGGCCCGATAGAAATTTGCTTGGTCATGATCCTCAGTTCAGCGATCAGCAGAACGGTAAACAGGATGAGGAACAGAAAGAAGGTCACCATAACGGTTCCGGTATCGAGATTCGAACGGGCCACCGTAACCGGCAACAGATCCTGGATAGCCCAGGGCTGACGGCCGACCTCGGAGACGATCCAGCCGGCCTGCGAAGCAATCCATGACAGGAAGATCGAAGCAACGCCGATTCTGAGCAGCCAGGCCTTGTTCTCGAGCTGGCGTTTTTCCATATAGAAGATATAAACCAGGAACAGCAGGATAAACAACATGCCAAGCCCGACCATGATCCTGAAGGCGTAGAAGGTCAGCGCGACCGGCGGGACGGCCTGTTCAGGCGACTGCAGATGTCCGTAACCAAGGTACTCAAGATGCTGGTCGAAGATCGCCAGGGCCTGATCCGCCGCGGCCTGATCACCACGGCTGGTGGCATCCTTGTAGAGAGCCAGGCTTGAAATAGCGACCTTACCTCTCTGAATCTTCTCGGCCACCCCCATGATCTGATATTCTTCATTACCGAGTACAAGGTCGTTAATGCCGGGTACGAATCCCTGGAAACTGCGCTTGGCCAGCAGGGTCAGCATCCCCGGGATTTCAACTTTGACATGAAAGGCATCCTGATCGTCACCCGGCTGTTTGCCGTTATTGACCAGACCGAAGGCGATCAGCCCGGTCGGGGTCTGGCCGTCGTAGAGGGCTTCCATGGCCGCCAGTTTCATCGGCTGGGTGCGGGCCGTAATAAAGGCGTGCTCATCGCCGGTAAAGGCAACAAACAGGGAGCTGAGCAGTCCGAACACGCAGGCCACCGCGATTGAGCGCTTGGCAAACTGAATATGGCGTTTTTTCAGCAGGTACCAGCTGGAGATACCCAGCACAAAAATCGACGACAGCAGAAAACCGGAGCTGGTCGCGTGAACGAAATGGCCGATCGCCACCGGCGACGAGATCACCGCCCAGAGGTCCTGCATTTCAAAACGCGCGGTATCGGGATTGAAGGCCATGCCGATCGGGTTCTGCATCCAGCCGTTGGCCACCAGAATCCATAATGCGGAAAGATTGGAGCCGATAGCAACCATCCAGGTCGAAAACAGGTGAAATCCTTTTGACACCCTGTTCCAGCCAAAGAACATGACAGCAAAGAAGGTCGCTTCAAGAAAGAAAGCGAAGATCCCTTCGATCGCCAGAGGCGCCCCGAAGATATCGCCGACCATCCAGGAGTAGTTGGACCAGTTGGTGCCGAACTCGAACTCGAGGATGATCCCGGTGGCCACACCGATAGCGAAGTTGATGCCGAACAGGGTCATCCAGAAACGCGTCAACTGCCGCCACTGAGGGTTCCCGGTGCGCACGTAGATGGTTTCGAAAAAAGCACACAAAAATGACAGCCCCAGTGTCAGCGGAACAAAAATCCAGTGATACATGGCTGTCAGCGCGAAGGTCGCCCTCGCCCAGTTCACCATCGAAATATCGATCTGTTCAATCACACTTGTCCTCCTATCCTCATGGTCTGTGTTATGCCCCTTAACGCTAAGGGGTGGCAGAGATAACCACGTTTACCTACTGGCCGGCCTGCTGTGTCAGATTGCTTAAGACATGGTCCGCCCGTTCGGCGTCAGTCTGAAAATTAGATGCGAGAAAATCGGGAAAGAAAAAAAACTTGAGAATTGCGAACATGATAAAAACCTTGATGAAAATGATTTTCCACAAGGTCCGCCCGACGACCATGGAACGGAAGCCGTCGTAATACAGGTGAAAGATTCGACTGAGCATTAATTTCACCTCCCAAAGACAACATCAGCGCAAAAATAACAATTCTGGTTATCTTTACCGCTGAATCTTTTATGAGTCAAGAAGAATTATAACAGCAACAGTCATCATTACAATTCAACTAAGTTTATATTTTTGTTGATCATTTTCAAAAAGATTCACCAGTACATTCTTGACCTGTCCGCTACCATCGGAGACTCTGGCTGAATTTTGCGGATTTACTAGACCTCGGCCCCAAGAGAATGTCATGATGAGCCGCTTTGATCAGGTACAGCTTGACAGGATAGCCATGAGTTTCAAAAAAAACGATCCATGCACATTTCTTCCGACCACCCGCCAGGAGATGGACCAGCGCAACTGGGAAGAACTCGATGTTCTTTTCATCAATGGAGATGCCTACGTCGATCACCCGGCCTTCGGAGTGCCGCTGTTGGCGCGCCTGCTCGAAAGTAAGGGGTTCCGTGTCGGTATCATTTCCCAGCCCGACTGGAAGAACCCGGAAACACTGACAATCATGGGCCGCCCCAGGCTGTTTGCCGCAATCTCGGCGGGGGCGATGGACTCCATGGTCAATCATTACACGGCGGCTAGAAAGATCCGCCGCGACGATGCCTACACCCCGGGCGGAATGGCCGGGAAACGCCCCAACCGTGCGGTTGTCGCCTACACCTCCGCCGTCAAGGGGGCCTTCAAAGGGCTGCCGACCATTATCGGCGGGATCGAAGCGAGTTTGCGCCGGTTGGCCCATTACGATTACTGGGACGACAAGGTCAGAAGATCGGTTCTCATCGACAGCAAAGCGGACCTGCTACTCTACGGCATGGCGGAAACAGCCCTGCTTGAAATTACACAGCGGCTGGCGACCGGTGAAACGATCCAGCAGATAAGGGATATCCGTGGTACGGCATTTCTGGACAAAGAAGCTCCTGAAAAGGCATTGCGACTCCCCTCCTATGAACAGGTCGAGGACGATGTCGATGCCTACGGGCGTACCTTCAGACTGGCCAGTGAACAGGACAACCCTTACACTGCCGGGATCTTGGCCCAACAGCATGCCCGACGGTTTGTCATCGTCAATCCGCCCGCCCTGCCGTTGACAACCGAACAGCTCGATGAGATCTACGCACTCCCCTTTTGCCGCGCGCCCCATCCGTCGTACCGGGAAAAAATTCCGGCCTACACCCAGATCCGCCATTCGATCACCAGCCATCGCGGCTGCTTCGGCGGCTGCGCCTTCTGCGCCATCACCCACCACCAGGGTAAATTCATTCAGTCCCGCTCACAGGAATCGATTCTGAACGAGATTGACAGGCTCACCGTCCAGACCGACTTTCATGGCACGATCAGCGATATCGGCGGCCCGACAGCCAACATGTATGGCCTGTCCTGCAACAATCCCCAGGCAATGAGCCGCTGCCGCAGAGCGAGCTGCCTCTATCCGCAGATCTGCCCTAACCTGAACTGTGACGACCAGGCGGCCGTCAGCCTGCTAAAAAAGATCAGTGCAAACCAGAGAGTCAGGCACGTCTTTATCGCGTCCGGAATCCGCTATGATCTGCTCGCCAGACAGCGTCGTTACTTCGATGAACTGATTCAGCATCATATCAGCGGCCTGCTGAAGGTCGCCCCCGAATCGACGGTTGACCGGGTGACCGATGTCATGCGCAAGCCCGGAGCGCAAGTCTTCATCGATTTTCTGGAAAAATTCCGCCAGCGTAACCTTGAACTTGGTCTGCGCCAGGCGCTTGTTCCCTACCTGATCAGCGGACATCCGGGCTGCACCCTCGAAGACATGCTGGAAGTCGCCCTGTTTCTGAAACGCCACGGGCTGAAAGTCGAGCAGGTTCAGGATTTCACCCCGACACCGGGTAGCCTTTCGACCTGTATATTCCATACCGGGAAAGACCCCTACACCAACAAGCCTGTCCACATTCCGCGCTCCGCCAGGGAGAAGAGACTGCAGAAAGCCCTGCTGCTCTATCATCTGCCGGAGATGCGTAACGATCTCAAAGAGGCCCTGCGCCAGTGTGGCAAAGAGCAGCTGCTTGAGCAATTCTGTGACCCGGGAGCAAAACGCTCAAAGAGTAACGTCCTGCCGCGCAAGTCAACCGCCAGCGCCAAACGTTCAATACGTAAGAAACGTTAAAATTCAGCTCGTCAGGATGCAGTTCTGAAATCTCGGGCTATACTAGTCAGGAGGGTGCCTAATGACCGTTGTGAACCCACGCATCAGCAGGGACAGGTAAGAGATTGAGCGCGTGAATAAATGATCAATGCGGTGAGAAAAAACATGGACAACGACCAGGAACTGGATCAGAAAATCATTCAGAAAAACAACCAGCAGCTGAAAAAACTGGAGGAGAGAATCACCGTCCTGCAGCAGGAAGCCACAAAGCTGGAATCAGAGATACAGGTGCTACTTGTCGATAAATAAAAAAGGGCTGCTCATTCGGGCAGCCCTTTTTCGTTTATCCGATCAGGACTCGGCGATCCACTGGCCGTGCAGATTACAGTACTCACGAGCGGTAACCTTGGATGCCGTGATATTGAAGGTTGCCTGCGGAGCAGCACCTGGCTTGAGGTACTCACGATAGACCTTGTCATCAGCAATCAGCTCAATCCACTCAATGTAGTGGGCATCTTCCATCGGATGAGCAACGCTACCGACCTTGACAGTGATGGTCCCGTCACCGAATTCAATAACAGGAACATGTTTTTCAGTTGCAGCGTCAACACTGTTCTCGGCCATCAGTTTCATATTCTCACCACAACACACCAGCGGTGCCGCGCCACCGTGCATAACTTCAACGATATTGCCGCAATGGATACATTTGTAAACTTCAAGTCTCTTAGGCATGGGTTGGTCCTCCTTGATAAAATTGAGTGTCCGGCTGCAACTTAAAAAGAGCCGACAGGTTCGGCCGGTCTGACGCCCCTGTCGTCAGGAACCTGGGCATATTACCACTGCCCGAATAAAATTTCACCCCTTTGGTAATATTTTTACGGGAAGCGTTTTTTTCATCAAAATCTTAACAGAAAATTTTCACTCTGCATGTCGAAGTTGTTCAAGCCGTTCATGATGAAGGCTACGCACCGCAATCCTGGCTCAGCCATGCTAAAATTTTATCAGACAACTCAGGCCGGAGGACGCTATGCAACCCAATGATCAGCAACCAGCTTCATCCACGCCCAGACCGATTCAACAGATTGCCGAAAAGCTCGGAATAGATCCGGAAGACCTCAGTCTCTACGGACAGAATATCGCTAAAATCGATCTCAAAGCCCTGCAGCGTCCGGCCCGAAACCAGGGGCAACTGATCCTGGTCTCGGCAACCACACCAACGGTCTCCGGAGAAGGCAAAACGACGACAACGATAGGACTGGGGCAGGCGCTCGCTCGCCTGGGCAAATCGGTCTGTATCGCCCTCCGCCAACCCTCCCTGGGACCATGCCTCGGCATAAAGGGGGGTGCCACCGGAGGCGGAGCCAGTCAGGTCGTACCGGCAGACCGGATCAATCTGCACTTTACAGGGGATATGCATGCGGTCTCCTGTGCCAACAATCTGCTGGCAGCCACACTCGACAATCACATCTTTCAGGGGAACAGTCTGGCTATCGACCCACGGCGGATTCTTTGGCGCAGGGCCATCGACATGAATGATCGCAGCCTGCGCCATATCGTACTCGGCCTCGGTGGCAACAAACAGGGGGTTCCGCGTGAGGGAGGCTTCGATATCAGTGCCGCCTCTGAAGTCATGGCCATGCTCTGCCTCGCTTCAGACATAGACGATCTCAGACGGCGCCTGGAACGGACCCTGGTGGCGTTTACATACGCTGGCGAACCGATCTATGCCAAGGACCTCCGTATCACCGAAGCGATGCTGGTGCTGCTCAGGGATGCCCTCCAGCCAAACCTGGTCCAGACCACGGAAGGGGTTCCCGCGCTGATCCATGGTGGCCCCTTCGCAAACATCGCCCATGGCTGCAGCAGCCTGTTGGCTACCCGATTGGCTTGCCACTCTACAGACTGGGCGATCACCGAAGCCGGCTTCGGTTTTGATCTGGGGGCGGAAAAGTTCTTCGACATCAAATGCAGGCTGGGTCATCTCGATCCGCAGGTCGTTGTGCTTGTGACAACGGTCAGAGCGCTGAAGAGGCACGGAGGAGCGACTGCCGATGAGCTTGCAAGAGAAGATCTGCAAGCGTTGAGCAACGGTCTCGCCAATCTGGAAAAACACATTGAAAACGTGCAGAAATTCGGCAAACAACCGGTGGTTGCCATCAATCGTTTCAGTTCGGACCGTCACACCGAACTGGATATCATCCTGGAGTATTGTAAAACGCTGAAGATTTCTGCGGCTGTCTGCGACCACTTCCACAGAGGTGGAGAGGGGGCTCTGGATCTTGCTGCAAAGGTCATCGACGCCGCCCGGGATAGTCGTTCCTGGCGCCCCCTCTACCAACTCGACCTGCCGGTCGAAGAAAAAATCCGTATCATCAGCCGCGAAATGTATGGCGCTGATGACGTGGCCTTCACCAAGCAGGCCGAACGCGACCTGGAGGAGATCCGCCGCCTGCACTATGCGGATCTGCCTGTCTGCATTGCCAAGGCTCCCGGCTCACTGTCTGACAATCCGATGCTCTATGGTCGTCCCCGCCATTTCGATATCACAGTCCACTCCCTGCAGGTCAATTCCGGCGCAGGCTTCCTGGTGGCCCTGACCGGGGATATCCTGCGCATGCCGGGACTACCCAGACATCCGGCAGCAGAACACTGGCGGTTGCTGGAAGATGGCTCGATTGCAGGCCTGGGTTAATCCTTTCCGACCGGCGTTCTGAGTTTGTTGCAGGAAAAACCGCAGAGTCTTCCGCACCCGTCGCTAAAAAGCATGCAATTCCAGAAAGATAAGCTGATAAGACCGTGACCTGAACTTTTTTTGCTGACGCGCGCCGGATGATTTTTTATAATGGCCTCATAGAATAACTCTCTGCCCTTCAGGTGAGGTCAGAACGTCCACTCGGAATACTTTATTTTCGGGGTTTTCTTTCAAGAGTCTGGTGTGCCTGCCCACCTTTAGAGTGGGACGCCTAAAAGACGCATAGAGGACCCCACCTCATTGGCACTCGATGTGAGTCCAATGACCCACGGGAGTGGTGGAGAGTTGTCGATTTAAAGGACCTGGCCTGGGCCAGTGTCCTTTTCTTTTTTGTGCATAGCCCTACCGGGTTTCGCTGTGCTAGACTGCGACGCTGTTGATTATTGAATTTTTCTGAACATTGGAGTTTCGCTTGAACGAAAATGCTGAGTGCACCAGCGATTACACCCGGGTCCTGATCGATGACAAGGAAATCATCCTGGTCGGCACCGCCCATATCTCGCAGGAATCGGTTGACGAAGTCATTCGCACCATTGATGAACTCGATCCCGACACAGTCTGTGTCGAACTGGATGAGCAGCGCTACCAGGCGCTGATCAACAAGACTGGCTGGGAATCTCTCAACCTCAAGGAGGTCATCAAGAAGAAGCAGATGCTTTTCCTGCTGACGAACCTCGCGCTCTCCTCCTATCAGAAAAGGATGGGCCTGAATACCGGTGTACAGCCCGGGGCAGAGTTGGCTGCGGCCGCCCAGAGCGCCGAGGACAAAGGCAAGCGGGTCGTGTTGATTGACCGGAATATCCGCACCACTCTGCTGCGCTGCTGGCGTAAGGCGGGTTTCTGGAACAAGATGAAAGTCCTCGCCAGTCTGTTTGCCAGCCTCTTCGAAAAACAGGATTTAAGCGAAGAAGAGCTCACTAAACTGCGCCAGAACGACACCCTGTCAAGCATGCTTGAAGAGATGGGCAAGATCCTGCCAGCAGTAAAGCGGATTCTGGTCGATGAGCGGGACATCTACATGGCTCACCATATCCGTAATGCGCCGGGTACGACAATTGTCGCTGTCGTCGGCGCAGCTCATATGCCGGGAATCATCCGCATGTTGCAGGGTCCGGCTTCGACACCTGAGCTGATCCAGGAAATCTCTACGATCCCGCCTAAGAGCAGGATCTCGAAATTCATTCCCTGGTTGCTCCCTGCTATCGTCGTCGCCCTGTTTATCGGTGGTTTTTTTTATGGTGACAGGTCGCAACTGGCCAGCGCCGCTGTTGCCTGGATTCTGGCCAACGGCACCTTTTCTGCCGTCGGGGCCGTTCTGGCCTTAGGCCATCCGGCGACTATCGTCTGTGCCTTTGTTGCCGCACCGATCACTTCGCTGAACCCGACTATCGGTGCCGGCTTTGTGACCGGTTTTGTCCAGTCCTGGGTCGCACCTCCGACGGTTCGTGACATGGAACACGTTGGTGATGACCTGGTCAAACTCAGAGGCTGGTGGCAAAACCGCCTGGCCCGGGTGCTGCTGGTTTTCCTGTTTTCGTCGCTGGGATCATCAATCGGCACCTTTGTTGCGCTTCACTGGCTAAAAGACCTAATATCGTAGCCATAGTTTTTTCTTCAGATCGTCATTTCTGTACAGGAGATCCAACGTGTCTGCCCAATACCGGCGTCAGCAGTTTTTCATAAAAAACACCCTGCGCGGCAGTTCCCTGACCCAGATTCTCATCTACGTCAATCTGATCCTCTTCACCCTGATGGTTCTGCATGGAACAATCCTCGGGGTCGGGATGGGAGCCATCATCAACCCACCATCACGCCTGCTCGCCCACTGGGGCGCTCAGTACTGGCCGTTGGCCATCGATGCACATCAATGGTGGCGCTGCCTGACCTATGCCTATACCCACGGAGGGATCATCCACCTCGGTTTCAACATGGTCGTCCTCTATCAGGTCGGGCCACTGATTGAAGCGGAGATCGGCTGGTCCAGACTGTTCACGCTCTACACCATAAGTGCCTTTGTTGCTACTCTGGCTGGCTTTTTCTGGCACCCTGTCGCCATCGTTGTCGGCGCTTCCGGAGCGATCTTCGGCCTGATCGGCTTCTCTATCAGCTATTATCACCGGATCGGTGGTGCGCTGGCCCTGCAACGCCGCAACTTCATGTTCCAGTGGGCGGTCATGGCCTTCATTTTCGGCATCGTTGTCGGCGCCGACAATGCGGCTCACCTTGGCGGCCTGATCGCCGGACTGGCCATCGGCTGGTTCATGCCGACAACCATCCGTTCACAGAAAAAATCAGACCCGCTGTTTCGCGCTGTTGCAGTCATCTGCGCAATCCTGACAATTATCAGCCTGGTTTCCATTCCCCTGTCCTGGTTGTGAGCGCGTCATGGCCAAGGAAAAACTCCCCGGAACCCAGGCGATCCGCCTTCTCAAACAGCATAGGGTCGACTTTACTGCGCATAGCTATAAATATGAGGACAAGGGCGGAACAGCGACCAGTTCAAGGGAACTGGGCGTCGACGAACACCAGGTGATCAAAACCCTGATCATGGAAGACGAGAACAGCAAACCACTGATCATTCTGATGCACGGGGATTGCGAGGTGTCGCAGAAACAGCTCGCCAGAGAAATCGGCTGCAAGCAGGTCACCCCCTGCTGTCACGACAAGGCTGACCGGGTGACCGGTTATCAGACCGGAGGCATCTCTCCATTTGGAACCAGGCAGAAACTGCCGGTCTACATGGAGGCCTCGATCATGGAGCTGCCACGCATTTACATCAACGGCGGCAAAAGAGGTCTGCTGGTCGAGATTTATCCCGAAGACCTGGTCAGGGTGCTCAATCCGACCCGGGTCTCGGTCGCCAATTAAGAAGGTTATACAAAACATGGAACAAGAACAACTCAGTGCTATCGCCGAAACCATTATCAACGCCAAGGGGCTGATCATTTCCGCCGGATCGGGGATGAGCGTCGACTCAGGCCTGCCCGACTTTCGCGGCGGCAAAGGATTCTGGGATGCCTATCCACACTACAAGGAACAGAACATTGACTTTGCAGACGTTGCCAACTTTCAGAACCTGCTGAAAGACCCTGCCACGGGCTGGGGTTTCTATGGTCAGAGAGCCAACCTCTATCGGCGCCTGAAACCGCACAGGGGCTACCAGATGCTGCTTGACTGGTGCGCGCGTTACAACCTGGAGAGCTTCGTTGTCACCACCAATGTCGACTGCCAGTTCCAGATGGCCGGTTTTCCGGAAGAGAGCATCCTCGAGATGCACGGCACGGTCCATCACCTGCAGTGTACAGTCCCCTGCTGCGACGCAATCTGGGAAAACACTGAACCGATCCCAGTTGACGAACAGACCATGCAGGCCCTGGAGATCCCCAAGTGTCCACACTGTGGTGAACTGGCCCGCCCGAATATCCTGATGTATGAAGATCATCGCTGGAATTACCAGCGGATCGGAACGCAGGAACAGGCCTTTGAAAAGTTCCTGCAGGAGCGCCAGAACGATCCGCTGGTCATCATCGAGCTGGGGGCTGGGATCTGGGTGCCGACCTTGCGGCTGATGAGCGAAAAGTTCGGCCAGCAGCCCAACGTCAGGGTCATTCGCGTCAATCCCAAAGAGAACTTCATCACGCCACCACACTTTTCCTGTGCCGGCGGGGCTCTTGAGGTTATTGAAGAGATCGACCAGGAACTGCGCTCGTTGTAACAAACCCGGCCCCGTCGAATTAAGGAGCAGGAATGAAGTCCCCTGATTATGCAGCTCTGGCACAAAAAATCGTTCAGGCCGAAGCTCTGGTCATAACAGCCGGAGCAGGCATGGGGGTCGATTCCGGCCTCCCCGATTTTCGCGGTGATCAGGGCTTCTGGCAGGCATACCCGATGTACCAACATCTGGGTTTAAGCTTTGTCGATGCTGCCAATCCGGTCCACTTCGGCGCGGATCCGGCTTTTGGCTGGGGCTTTTACGGCCATCGCACCAACCTCTATCGCCAGACAGTTCCCCATCAGGGGTTCACGCTTCTCAGGCAGTGGGGACAGGCCTACGGACAGGAGACATTTGTGGTCACCTCCAACGTCGATGGTCAGTTTCAAAAGGCAGGTTTTTCAGATCAACAGATTCTCGAAGTCCACGGCTCGATTCACCATCTGCAATGTACAACCCCATGCACGCATGATATCTGGCCAAACGATGAACATCTCGATATCGACCTCGCGACCATGCGTTCAAAACAGATACCGCGCTGTCCAGCCTGCAAGGCCGCTGCCCGCCCGAACATACTGATGTTTGGAGACTACAGCTGGCTGCACCAGAGAACAGGCCGGCAGGAGAGCACATTTCATTCCTACCTGTCCCGCAATCAGACAAAAAAAATGGTTGTCATTGAGATCGGCGCCGGCAGTGCTATTCCGACCATTCGCCACCTGAGTGAAAACCTCGGCCGCCGGCAACAGTGTACCGTCATCCGCATCAATCCACGCGAAGCAGAAATTATCGGGCCACATCATTCCTGCCAAGGTGGAGCCCTGAAAACCCTGGAAGCGATCGACAAGGCACTGAAGTCGGCCTGACAGCGACCCGACGACTTCAATTGACAAAGTTTTCATAATCGTTATTATTTAAGCTATATACGCGTTGATACTATTAAAAATGAAAAGAACGGAGGACATAAACACACCCAGACGATAGGAACACAACTTATGCCGCACAAAAAAATGGGAGAAATCCTTCTCGAAAAGAAAATCATCTCTCAGGAAAATCTGGATAAAGCCCTGGAACAGCAAAAGAGGATAAAAAAGCCGATTGGCCAGATCCTCGAACAGATGGACGTTGTTCTGGAGGAGGATATCGCCCAGGCGCTGTCAACTCAGTTCGGGTTTCCGCTGGTCAAGCGCTTCGCCCAACACAAATTTTCGGCGGAGATCCTGCAACTGATCGATCCGGAAATTGCCGTCTCGAAACTGGTATTCCCACTCAAGCTCGACAAAAAGACCCTCTACCTGGCCATGGCCAATCCGCTGGATATGACCCTGCAGAGCGACATGTCCTTCAAACTGGGCTTACGGGTTTCCCCCTGCGTCAGCACCCCCGGTGAAATCACCAGAGCCATAAGGAGACACTATCTGGTCAAGGATCAGTTGCTTGCCAAATCGGCGGTAAAAACAATTCTTCTGATTAACCAGTATGAGCTTGAGGCCTCAACAATCGAGGCCGCTCTTCAGAAGGAGGGGTTCGAAGTCGTCAGGGCGGCCACCGGCGGTGAAGGATTGACTCTCGCGGCCCAGATCGTTCCTAACCTGATTCTGACGGAAACGGTTCTGCCGCGCATGAATGGCGAGCAGCTCTATTCGTCCCTGAAATCCAATACCATGCTGTTCAAGATTCCGATCATTGCACTCTCTTCGAAAGCGACGCCAGAGGAGGAGGTGCGCCTGCTCGACATGGGGTTCGAGGATTTCGTGTCCAAACCCCTGAATATGCCAAGATTGGTCGCCAGAATCCGTAAGGCGCTGCGCTGAACAGGCTGGAACAGCTCTCCAAAGAGATGCAGTTCGCCTGAACCTGCGCAGAAGAGAATCCTGGCGGAATTGATTTTTTCGAACCTGGAATCCTGAAAAAACGGCTTCATTCCATGTTCAGAACCATGCCAGCTTTCACTGAATGGTCAAAAAAAATACCGTATTTTTTTTGACCATTTTTTATGCAAAACGGAGAAAAACCAGAGTTCAGAGGACTTATCCGGACTTTTCCCCAGTTTTTCACAATTCTATCCACAGCCCCTGTGCAGCAGTTATTACTAGATATGAATACCAGTAATTATTTTAACAATTTAAAATGAAAGCGGACTATTTCCCCGGCTAATTTACGGCACAATCGGAAGGATCGCCCAACAGCTTTGCCAGGGCGTGAGGCAGGGCGGGCATTATGGCTTCCAGGTTTTCACGTACCCCCTTGGGGCTGCCCGGCAGATTGACAATCAGGGTCTGCTGACGAACACCAACCAGTGCCCGCGAGAGCATGGCGTGGGGAGTTTTCTGCATGCTTGCGGCACGCATGGCTTCAGCCATGCCCGGCACCTGATAGTCGAGCACAGACTCCGTTGCCTGCGGCGTGTTGTCTCGCGGACTCATCCCCGTACCTCCGGTTGTCAGAATCAGGTCAAGGCCGAGGTCATCGACCCAGCTCTTTAGCATCATGACAATCCGGTCGGTTTCATCCGGAATAATCTGATAGCGGACGACATCACCGAGGTCTTTCACCATATCGGCGAGGATCTTGCCGCTCTCGTCCTCACGCTCACCGCGCGCCCCCTTGTCTGACAGGGTCAGCACACCAATCTTATAGGTCATTTTATTCATTTTATCCTCACATCCGGCTTAGCGCTTCTTGGTCGTCAACATCCGTCGCGCATTGTTGACAATAGCCTGGGTCACATTGCGACTTTTGGCAATTTCCCGCACGTCCTTATCCGTGAGAAAAGACATAAACCGCACAGCCTGCTGTAACGGTGTCCGCGGGTGATAGACCAGGGCCTTTTTCATATCATAGATCTTGACCCATTCCCTGTTGAGCAGAATGATTCGGATCAGCTCTTCACTGGTACTGCGGTTCTTGGCAATGTTCAGGACCTCTCCTTCGGAGATCCTCGGGTTCTTCAACACAGCGGTATTGACCTGCTTGTTCGATTCACGAATCAGCAACGAGCGCCACTCCTTGTCACCGGTCAAGGCCATCTTGATCTTTTCCGAAACGCTCATATCCTGCAGAGCCTGAAACTTTGACAGGGTTGATTCGTCAAGCTCATCCGGGTCGATCTCTTCGTCAACCCCTTCGCCGTCCTCATCGCTGTCCTGTACTGCAGCTGGGGAAATTTCCTCCGGCTCCTCTTCCTGTTTCGGCTCAACCCAGCCAAGTCTGATCTTCAGCGACCTGCTCGAATGCGGATTGTTAATCAGCGCCAAACGGATAGCATCTGCCCGGTAGAAAATCTGGTCATTGCGGGACAGCATTTCAAGCACATCACCGGTGCCTTTCTCCGCGAGGAATTGCAGGCTCTTGAGAGAGACCATCCGGTGAGTCGTCGCTGCCTGCATGACAACATTGTCATGATAACGCAGCCGGACAATAAAATCGATGATCGCAGGGTGCAGTTCCTGCTGTGACAATGCGGCAAGCAGAATCTGCGCCGGCAGAGTGCTGAGGGTTTCACTGGCTTCACGACGCAACTCATCGTTTTCACCATTATAAAATACGAACAGCACCGTGACCAGGTTCGGGCCGGACATCGGCAAAGCACCACGTGCGGCAGCGAGACGGACGCTATGCCCGCCCCACTTGCTCATGATCCTGGCAACTTCCGCCGGTATTTTGATCTGAACTTTTTCTTCTGCCAAAGAGCTACCTGTTTTCAACCAGCGCGGCGCCGATTCCGGCATTGCGCAATTTCAAAATAAGTTGTTGAGCATCGTCCTTGGTCATGGCCGTGGTCACGATCAATATTCTCTTCAGCATGACCTTGCTCTCGACGATGTTGACCTTATGGCCATCCTTTTCGAGCTTCTGCTTCATCGTCTCTGCTCTTTCACGGTCGTGAAAGGAGGCCAGATATACGGCGTAGCCGTTCGCGTATGGCAGGATAAAAGCTGATGGCACCCTCTTCTGGAGTGTTTCAAGTCGCTGGTGAGCGGTCTTGGAATCATAGGTTCCGTCCAGCAGCCTGATCATCTCGACTTCACCGACACCCCTGCGTTTTTCGTACTGCAGCCCCAGCTCTTTCAATAAAGCCTCGGCATCCTCGAGGTTCGCGGAACTGATAAAAGGACCGATCTCGACAGAGCAGTCCCGGGCAGCGGAAGTTGCCGCAGCAGACTCACCGGCATCAGCCACTGGCAGCGGTTCAGTAATAGGGGGCACACTCTGCTCAACAGCAGAGCCAGTTGCCACAGCGTCGGTCCGGTCAGGCTGTGCCGCAACCGCGGCCGACTCAGCACGTTGCGGCACCGGGAAACGATATTCCCTGGCAACGGATGGCTCTGCCGGCGGCAGAGACGGAACGGCGAACAAATAAAAGCCATATCCCAGACCGGCCAGGATCAGACAAAGCAGCACAAGCAGCAAAATTGTTCCCCCGCCCCCAACTGTGGACGGGGGAACAGCTTGGACCTGGCGCTCGACCAGCTGGTCAATAGCACTCCCCCGCTCCCTTTCGTCCTGCGGCACTTCATGATCAGCCATAATACTCCTCTATCACAAGTTTCAGGGGTACCGTCGGTACCCCTGATTGTCAACCTTAAGCGAATTATTCCTGGTTCCCCAGTTCTTCAAGAATCTTGACCGTCTGATGCGTCGGCACCTCTTCGTACTTGCTGAACTCCATGGTAAACATGCCGCGATCCGAAGTCATGGAACGCAGTTCGGGAGCATAGCGCAGAACCTCGGCCATGGGAACCTCGGCCATGATCACCTGGCTGTTGGCCTGGGGTTCAACCCCGACGACCTTGCCCCGCCGGGAGTTCAGATCGCCG
This sequence comes from Geopsychrobacteraceae bacterium, assembly GCA_963676795.2. GTDB lineage: Bacteria > Desulfobacterota > Desulfuromonadia > Desulfuromonadales > Geopsychrobacteraceae. Next base: position 2,111,293 of record CAXXTB010000002.1, read on the forward strand.
ATGACATCCCCCATGCAGTCATCCGGTACGCTGACCTCCATCGCCATGATCGGTTCCAGCAGAATCGGCTTACACTGCTCCATCGCCTTTTTGAAGGCCATGGAACCGGCGACCTTGAAGGCCATCTCCGAAGAATCAACGGAATGGTGTGAACCGTCATAAAGGGTGACCTGAACGTCAACGACCTGGTTCTTGGTCAGCGGACCGGTCTTCATCGCCTCGACAACCCCCTTGTCAACGGCCGGGATATAGTTTCTCGGCACCACCCCACCGACAACCTTGTCGACAAACTGATAACCTTCACCGCGGGAGAGAGGTTTGACCTCGATCCAGACGTCACCGTACTGACCGCGCCCGCCGGACTGTTTCTTGTACTTGCCCTGCACCTGAGCAGAAGCCTTGATCGTTTCACGGTAGGGGACCTTCGGCTCCTTGAGGACAACATCGGCGCCGTACTTGCGCTTCAGCCGCTCAACGGCAACCTCAAGGTGGACCTGCCCCATCCCCGACAGAACCATTTCCTTGGTTTCCTCATCGCGAACAACTGTCAGGGTCGGATCCTCTTCCATCAGTTTCTGCAAACCGGTGTAGATCTTGTCCTCGTCCCCCTTCGATTTCCCTTCAAGAGCGAAGGAGATAATCGACTTGAGTGGAATCAGCGGCTCGTACATGACCGGGTTCTTGAGGTCACAGAGGGTATCACCGGTTGCCGTTACCTTGAGTTTCGGCACGGCAATGATATCCCCGGCCGCCGCAACCTTCATCTCAACCTGCTTTTTCCCTTCCATCTCGTAGATGTGGCTGATTCGCTCCTTTTCATCCTTGTTCGGATTCAGTACAACGGTATCGGAGCTCAGGGTGCCCGAGTAGACACGCATCAGCGACAGCTTGCCGGCGTAAGGGTCGTTGATGGTCTTGAAGACCATCGCTGAAAATGGCTCATCCTCACTCGGCTGGCGTTCTACCGGCTCATCCGTCCCCGGCTTGACACCGATCTGGGTCCCTTTGTCGACCGGCGAAGGCAGGCAGGTGACGATATAATCCATCAGCTGGCGGATCCCGATATTGGCGGTTGCACTGCCGCAGAACACCGGGGTAAAAACACCGGTCAGAACCCCTTCACGCAGGCCGAGGTAGAGATCGTCCTCGCTGAGCTCTTCCCCTTCAAGGTACTTTTCCATCAGGTCATCGTCGGCTTCGGCAATCGCCTCGATCAGCTGCTCGCGCAGACGTTCGGCCTCCGGTAGATATTCCTCAGGGATATCCCCTTCCTCGTAGGTTCCCTGTTCGTCAAACTGATAGATGCGGGCCTTCATGCGGATCAGGTCGATGGTTCCCCTGAAATTCTCTTCAGCGCCGATCGGCATGGTCACAACCACGCCACGCGCTCCGAGAGACTTTTCCATATCGTCAACGGCCTTGAGAAAATCGGCGCGTTCCTTGTCCATTTTATTGACGAAAGCGATTCGCGGGACTTCAAATTCGTCACACCACTTCCAGATCTGCTTGGTCTGGGCCTTGGTTCCGGAGATCGCCGAAACGATAACAACGGCACCGCCCAGAACCCGCAGGCAGCGACGGGTATCGTGCAGGAAGTTGCTGATCCCCGGGGTGTCGACGATATGTAAACTGTGATCCTTCCATAAGCAGTGATCCAGGCTGGCGCTCAAGGTCGCCTTGCGCTTGATCTCTTCCTCTTCGAAATCCATCGAGGAGGTCCCTAAGTCAACCTTTCCAAGAGTCGTTGTCATCCCCGTATTGTAGAGGATCGCTTCCACCAGCGACGTTTTACCGGCGCTGTTGTGCGCCACAATTCCCAGGTTTCTCAGCTTCGTTGTGTCGTACTTTCCCATGAATCGCTCCTTTTCCTGAAAAGGCCCATCAGGCAATGTACTTAATTGCCCGGATGCGAGGACATCATTGTCTATGCGACAACTGGGCGTGAGATCACAGATTTACGGGCTATACCCGGTTTCGTTCATAGAGAATACGCAATCCTTCCAGAGTTAAAAATGGATCAACCTGATCGATACTGTCGGTTGCAGAGGCGATGGTTGTCGCCAGTCCGCCGGTGGCAATGACCTGAGCCGGCTTGCCGAACTCCTTCTTCATACGGCTGACAATCCCCTCGACAAGTCCGACATAACCGAAGTAGATGCCCGCCTGCATACTGTTCACCGTATTTTTGGCGATTATCTGCGGCGGACGGGAGATATCGACACGCGGCAGTTTGCTCGCCTTGGAGAACAGCGCATCCGCAGAAATCCCGATCCCCGGCGCGATGGCTCCGCCCAGATAACTCCCCTCGGCGGAGATCATGTCAAAGGTCGTCGCTGTGCCGAAATCGACAACAATCAGAGCGGTCTTCAGTTTTTCATAGGCGGCAACAGCATTGACGATACGGTCAGCGCCGACCTCACGCGGATTATCATACTGAATCGGCATTCCGGTCTTGATCCCCGGGCCGATGACATAGGGGTTCAGCTTGAAATACTTGCCACACAGACCGTTGATCGTGTTGAGCATCGGTGGCACAACACTTGAAACGATAACATCCGACAGATCAGCGAAAGTCAGGCCGGACAGACGGAACAGATCGTTGATCAGCATCGCGTATTCATCGATCGTCCGGCACTTGTCGGTTCCGACCCGCCATTCATGGGTCAGCCTGCTCCCGGTATAGATTCCCAGCACGGTATTGCTGTTACCAACATCAATCACCAACAACATAAAAACCTGATTCTCCTGTATTTATACATCCAGCGGCCGGACATCGCCGGCAACCACCCGGAACAACTCTCCGTTATCCTGAACAATCCGCAGGCTCCCGTCATCCTCGAGGCCGACGGCCGTTCCACGGATGATCGACTTCCCCAGATCGACTTCCACTTTACGATTGAAAATATTACACAAATTTTCCCAACGGGCACGAATCGGCCCGAAGCCCTGAGCCTTGAATTCCAGGTAATTATAATCCAGCTTTTCGAACAGGGTCTGGCCAAAAAGACAGCGATCAACGGTCTCACCGGATTCAATCAGGACCGAAGTCGCCGGATAATTGATCGGCGTCGGGAGCTGATCGGCACACATATTCAGGTTGATCCCGATACCTAGTATAACAAAATGAACCTTCTCCGTTTCAGCACTCATCTCATTGAGCAGGCCGGCGATCTTGGAACGGCCGATCAGGACATCGTTCGGCCATTTTACAACGGCCTCCAGGTGGCAGAGATCCCGCAAGGTTTCAGCGACAGCAACTGCGGACAGAAAAGTCAGGTGAGGGGTCTGCTGCACGGGAATATCAGGACGCAGAATGATCGAGGTGTAAAGATTCACCCCCCCGGGAGACACCCACTGACGCCCCATCCTGCCACGCCCGGCCAACTGCCGGTCAGCGATCACGACCATCCCTTCGGCTGCGCCGTTCTCAGCCAGGTTACGGGCATAGCTATTGGTCGAATCGACGTCAGACAGGGTGACCAGCTCACGGCCGACAATCTCCGTGTGCAAATCACGTTTCAGATCAGCCGCCAACAGCAGATCGGGGGAGTCGAGGAGCCGGTAGCCCTGGGAATGTTTGGACTCTATGGTAAAGCCAAGTTCGGACAGGGCCTTGACCTGTTTCCAGACCGCAGCCCTGGAAATTTCCAGCCGGTCACTCATTTCCTGACCGGAAATGAATTCACCGGGACGGGCGCGCAATAAGCTGAGAATCTGATCCCGTGTCGTCAAGGGCCCTCCAGCACATGAAATCTTCACAGGAGTCTCAGCTCCTGTGAAGAATAATTAACGATTGAACAGCATCGAGATATCAGCGGCCCTGACAGAATGGGTCAGAGCACCAATAGAAATCAGATCAACGCCGGTCTCGGCAATGGAGCGCACCCGCTCCAAGGTGACATTGCCGGAGGCCTCGACCAGGGCCCGGCCGCCAATCAGTTCAACCCCTTCTCGCATCTGCTCCAGGGTCATGTTGTCAAGCATGATGATATCGGCCTTAACGACCAGGGCTTCCTCGACCTCGGTCAGACTGGTCGTTTCGACCTCGATCTTGATGGTATGAGGAATGCGCTGTCTGGCCCGCTCGACCGCGGCCGTGATGCCGCCGGCTGCGTCGATATGATTCTCCTTGATCAGCACCCCGTCAAACAAACCAATACGGTGGTTGCGGCCTCCCCCCATACGTACCGAATACTTGTCCAGGGCTCTCAAACCGGGCACTGTTTTGCGCGTATCGACAATGGTCGCCGAGGTTCCTTCGATCTCGGCAACAAAACGGGCGGTCATGGTCGCGATCCCGCTCATGCGCTGCAGCAGATTCAGGGCGACACGTTCCCCCTGCAAAAGGACCTGGGAAGAACCTTTGATCCAGGCAAGCACCTCGCCCTTTTTGACCTGGCGGCCATCCTCGGTAATTTTTTCATAACTGACGGCAGGGTCCAGCAGATGAAAAACCCTGGCTGCGACATCAAGGCCTGCCAGGGTAAAATCTTCCTTGGCCACCAGTTCGGCCCGGGCGACACCGCCAGCGGGAATCGTCGCCTCGGTCGTAATATCACCGAGACCAAGATCTTCTTCCAGAGCCGTTTTGATGATACGCTCAATCTCAAAAAACATTCATGCCCTCCAACAGGCTGCAGCCCAGCTTCAAGGGCCGTAAACAAGTATAAATATTATCAAATCTATAACACACCGCAGATTCACCCCGCAACTGAAAACAGGGGTGCCGAAGACCGGCAAAACCCCTTTACATTTCCGTAACTTGTGATAAAAATGAGGGTTCCCGAGGCGATCTTTTGCCATCAAAATCAGTCAAGGAGTACGAAATGACCAAGACCCTGTTGGCCGCAATAGTCTGTGCCAGTTTACTGCTTCCCGCCTGTGTCAGCAAAAACACCTATCAGCAGAAAGTCAATGAAGCCGATCTGTTGCAGCGCGACAAGAACGGCCTGAGCGAGTCGGTCTCCAGATTGCGCGAAGAAAAAACTGCAATGGCCGACCAGATCTCGAAATTGAATAAAAATCTGGTCGACGTCCTCAATAAAAATTCTGCCCTGCAGAAAGATCTGCTCGCTGCCCAGGCCAACCAGGAACGCCAGGAAGGCAATATCTCTCTTCACCAGCAGCGCCTCACCGACATGCAGGCCCATAACGATCTGCTGCTCGGCACCATCGAAGAACTGAACCATGCGCTGGAGAAAGAGAAGATCGCCAAGGAAGCACGTCTGGCCAAGGTCAAGCAGACCTACGACGAACTGGTCGGAGCGCTGGAGGATGAAATCAAACGTGGAGAACTGACCATCTCCAACCTGGAAGGGCAGCTCAGCGTTAACCTGCTCAATCAGATCCTGTTCGATTCCGGCAAGACGGAAATCAAGCCAAGTGGCCAGAAGGTTCTCAAAAGCCTTGGCGACGTTCTCAACAAATTCCCGGATAAGGCTCTGATGATCGAAGGGCACACCGACAACATCAAGATAAGCAGTACCCTGAAAGAGAGATTCCCCTCCAACTGGGAGCTGTCAACCGCACGGGCCAATAATGTCGTCCACTTCCTCCAGGATGAAGTCGGCCTCCCCGGTGAACGGCTGGTCGCCGCTGGTTATGGCCCCTATCGCCCTGTGGCTTCAAACGACACCCCTGAAGGACGAGCAGAGAATCGGCGCATCCAGATTATCCTGATCCCCTATAAAAGCTCAGTTGAATAGATTCCAGAAAGTCAAAAGCCCGATTTCCCGATCGGGCTTTTGACATTGGCAATGATCCTTTTTAGTCTTAAGGAAAGAATTCCTACGGAAAGGCTAAGTCGTGATCACCACCCTGAAACAGACCTTCGTGTACCTCGATGTTCTTCTCCTGGGCAACAGCCTGGGCTATTGGCTCACATTCGCTATTGCGCTCATAGTCGGCCTGCTGTTTATTCTTCTTCTGCGCAGATTGTTGACAGGGAAGCTTAAAAAACTGGCCGAAAGGACAACGACCTGTCTGGACGACGCCCTCGTCGAAGCGTTACGTAAAACCTACCTGTCAATCCTGGTATTCCCCCTGGCCGAAAGCCTCTCCGGCCTGCTGATTCTTCCTGAAAAACTGGATTTCGGTCTGCATCTTGCTTCAACGGCCGCGATTTTTCTCCAGGTTGGTATCTGGCTGAGTCACTTTGCCGGCGATCTGAGTCGTAACGCCAAGCAGAAATCACTTGAAAAAAACAGCTCTGCGACAACGAGCCTGTCTGCCGTCTCCTTCATCAGCAAGCTGTTCATCTGGTCGGCAATACTCCTTCTGGCACTCGACAACCTGGGGGTCAACGTTTCAACCATGGTTGCCGGGCTGGGTGTTGGTGGTATTGCTGTCGCCCTGGCGGTTCAAAACATTCTCGGGGACCTGTTCGCAAGTCTTTCGATCATCATCGACAAGCCGTTCGAAATTGGCGACTTCATCATCGTCGATAACTACATGGGTACCGTTGAAAATGTCGGACTGAAGACGACGCGGATCAGGAGCCTGAGCGGAGAGCAAATAATCTTCTCAAACAGCGACCTGCTCGGCTCACGCGTACGCAACTATAAAAGGATGTATGAACGCAGGGTCGTCTTCGCCTTTGGTGTCCTCTATCAGACCCCTGCAGACCTGGTTGAGAAAATACCCGAGTGGGTCAGCCAGATCATCATGAGACTCGACAATGCCCGTTTTGACAGGGCTCATTTCTTAAAATTCGGTGAATCCTCGCTTGATTTTGAAGTCGTCTATTATGTCACGCAAAGTGACTACACAATTTACATGAATATCCAGCAGTCCATCAACCTGGCCTTGATGAGAAAATTTGCCGAAAACCGGGTCGAATTTGCATATCCGACCCGCACTGTCTATATTGCAGAGGATCGCTGAGCTAACAGGTTCAGGGGCTTTTCCAGAGGTCGTCACCATTGACATCTGGCAACGATAGCAGAATTCGACTTCACAATGAGTGGTGACAAACCAGTATCAGGGAGCACTTATGCAGGATTTTTCGCTCAACGACACCCACAGCAAAACGATCGGTTATCTGCTGTGGATTTTCGGCTTTACCGGATCTCATCGCTTCTATTACGGCAGACCGGTTACCGGCACGATCTGGTTTTTCACCCTGGGACTGCTTGGCATCGGCTGGATCATCGATCTATTCCTGATTCCCGGCATGGATCGCCAGGCCGATCTGCGCTATACGGCGGGCCGCTACGACTACACACTGGCCTGGATCCTGCTGACTTTCCTTGGTTTTTTCGGTATTCACAGAATGTATCTGGGGAAATGGCTCAGCGGCATCATCTATCTGCTGACGGCAGGCGTTTTCGGCCTGGGCTGCCTCTACGATCTGTGGACGCTCAACACCCAGGTGTCCTTGCGCAACAGCCAGGTCTAATCCCTGAACTGGTTGAAGATCTGGATAAACGCCTGCTGGTTATTCAGAAAGATATCAACAATATCGGGATCGAAATGTTTACCACGTTCAGCCCGAATCATCTCGGTCACTTTCTCATGGGAAAGAGCCGCCCGGTAAATCCGGTCATTGACCAGCGAATCGTAAAAATCGGCCACAGCCATCAGGCGTGCGGCGACCGGTATCTCGTCTCCTGCCAGCTGGTGCGGATAGCCCTCGCCGTTCCAGCGTTCATGATGGGACAGCGCGATCACCTTGGCGACTTCAAGAAAATCAGCCTTGCTGCCGAGAATTTTTTCGGCGCGTTCCAGAGCCCCACGGCCGATCAACGTGTGAGTCTTCATGATTTCGAACTCTTCATCGGTCAGCCGCCCCGGTTTATTGAGAATCTGATCGGGGATTCCGACCTTGCCAATGTCATGTAATGGCGCTGACTTGTAGAGCATGACAATATTGCTTTCGGTGAGAAACTCACGAAAGCGCGGGTGATCCTGTAACTGCCTGGCCAGAAATTCAACATAACGCTGGGTACGGCGCAGATGGTTACCCGTATCGTCATCACGGGTCTCGGCGAGCGAGGCCAGTGCCAGGATTGTCATCTCCTGGGCGGCCAGAGCCTGCCCCGCAATCCGCTCCATTTCAAGCGCCAGATCCCGGTTGCGGTTGCGCAGCAGGTCGGTCGCTTTCTTCAGCTTGAGATGCGTGCTGACCCGGGCCATGACAATCGGGGGACTGATCGGCTTGGTGATATAGTCAACAGCGCCAAGTTTCAGTCCCATCTCCTCATCTGCCGTTTCCGATTTCGCGGTAAGAAAGATAACCGGGATCTCAAAGGTACGCGGCTCCTGTTTCAGTTTCAGACAGACCTCATAACCGTCCATGCCGGGCATCATGATATCGAGCAGAATAAGGTCCGGCGGATTGTCCGCCATGGCAATCCGCAGCGCTTTTTCACCGCTGTTGGCGATCTTGACCTTGTAATCATCCTTGAGCAGTTCACCCATCAACGCCAGGTTTTCGATCGTATCGTCAACAACCAGAATGGTATAATTGTCCGCATAATTTTTGATATCTGTCATTCAGAGACTCCTGCTCTCCTTCTACCTCGAACCACCAGCGGATCGACCTTCAAGATAGTCCAGAACGGTTTCAAAACTGTAACGCTCCAATGCAACTTTAACATCCAGGAACCGACTGCCAAGCAATTCGGCAAAAAGCTTTTCGTGCCGATGAAACAGATCGACGGCCTGCAGGTCATCGTCCTTCAGCCTGAGGACAAACTCATCATAAAGCTGATCCGAGCTGAGCTCGGTTTCAGCAGAAGCAAAGGGTGCCTCTTGCTGCCGGGCTGAAAAGACCTGATCCAGCTCGTCAATAAGATCAAGCAGTGCAACACGGCAGGATTCGAAGGCAGCCTGAAGTTGCGCAGGGTTCGCTCCCTGTTTTGCGACAGACTCAAGTCGTTCCAGAGCCTTTTGAAACCTTAAGGCACCGATATTGCCGGCAACACTCTTCAGCGAATGAACCAACTTGACTGCGTTATCGACGTTCCCCGCCAACAGCACAAGATGAATCTTGTCGGCAGCCCCCCTGTGGTTCTCGAGAAATTTACGCAGCAGGGACTCCAGCAATTCCACCTTACCCATCACCCGGTACAAACCGGTGGGCAGATCAATATTGTCCATCGTTTCAGGCAGTCGGGGCGCCCCTTCAGCAGACATCTCTGCGCGCTGGGCGTCATCGCCCACTCCCCTGGTCTCCTCCGGAGCCGGCTCCACACCTTGAATCTCAGGAAGAGAAAGGGTCTGCAGCCTCTCAGTGAATTCCTCAGCGGCCTCCCGCCAGCGCGTGCGAGTCAGGGGCTTATTCACAACCAGGCCGATACCGAGAGCCTGGGCTTTTTCACGGAGCAGTTCATCCCAGAACGGTGCCACGAGAATGATTCTCCGGTATCCCTCGGCAACCGTGCGCGACAATTCGTCAAGCCCCCCCAGTCCGTCCAATGAAGACGAATAATCGACCGCGATAACATCGTAAGCCGACGCAGTGAAACCTTTCAGCCGTGCGACCGCAGCTTCCAGCGATGGCAGCGTATCGACCTGGGCAGCCGTTTCGCCGATCACGCGGTTCATGATCCGCCCCTCGGAAGAGGCCGCACAGACCGTCAAGACCCTGTCAAACAGCCTGAGTCTGTCAACCGCCGGTTTTTCGGCAAACAGCTCAATCCTGGCGCTGAACCAGAAGCGGCTACCACGCCCCTCTGCCGATTCGACACCGACATCGCCACCCATCAGGTGGGCAAGCTTTCTGCAGATAGCCAGTCCCAGCCCCGTCCCGCCGAAGCGGCGTGTCGACGACATGTCAGCCTGGTGAAAGCTCTGAAACAGGTGGCCAAGCTGATCATCGGCGATGCCGCATCCCGTATCGGTTACAGATAACACCAGCAGGGTCCCGGCATCTGCGTGAGACAGGCAAGCCTCGATCGTAATGGATCCGGAATCGGTAAATTTAACCGCATTGGCCAGGTACTGATAGAGAATCTGGCCTATTCTTTTGGTATCAGCGGAGAGCGGGGCACTCAATTCCGGACTGATATCGACGACCAGATTGAGCCGCTTGGCGCGAATCTGCTCCGCCAGGCGGTTAATATTGCTCAGGATAAGCTGTTCTACATCAAATTCGGAGCTGGTCAGGATCAACTGATCTGACTCAATCCTGGACAGGTCAAGCAGATCCCTGAACATATCGAGCAACTGCAGACCGGCAGCTTCAATCTTGTGCAGATAATCCAGATGCGCCGGCTCGGAGAGTGTTTCGCTCATGAGGTGGCTGATCCCCAGGATCGAGTTGAGTGGCGTCCTTATCTCATGGCTGATATTGGCCAGAAAGGCACTTTTTGTCCGACTGGCCGCCTCGGCAGCATCCACGGCCAGACGCAGACTTTCCGCGACTTCACGCTCAGCACTGATGTCCTCGACGATACCGACGAGGCGCGGCACTGTTGTGCCCCTGGTGCCGGCCAAAGGCCTTGCGGCCATACGTGCCCAGAAGACGCTGCCATCCTTGCGGCACAACTGACTTTCCCGCCAGTCTTCACCAGTTGTTTTGAAGTTCAGGGAGATCTCGCCGCCGATCCTTTCAAACTCCTCGTCGCTGGCATACCAGTCGCGCGTCGTCCTGTTGAGCATCTCGCCGGGCTCATAACCAAACAGCTCTTCCAGCTTCCTGTTGCAGCGGACAATTGTCCGCTCTTCAATGAGAACGATACCGACATTGGCGGCATTAAAGATCCCCTGCTGCTCCAGGTTGACAGCTTCCAGTGCCGAGGTCCTCTGCTGAACCAGTTCTTCCAACTGCTCCCGATAGGCACGCAGCTCTTCTTCCACCGCAACCTTTTCGGTAATATCCTGAATTGTCCCGAGCGCAGCGACCAGTTCCCCAGCTGGTCCATATTCAAATTCGTTTCGGACACTGACCCACTTCGGTTCCACCTCAAAAAGCCTGAAAACTGAGTTAAGTGTCTCGCCGTTGAGAACCTGCTTCCACAGGGTCTCGACACGCGCCCTGTCGTCCGGATGAACCAGACGGAAGAACTCCTCAACAGCCAGATCCTCGCCATAACTGCGGCGGCAGATTCGGCAGGCCTCTTCAGACAGTGAAAAGCTTTGCTTTTCAAGGTTAAAGTACCAATGCCCGAGCTGTGCAACCACCTGCGCACGCTTGAGAAAGGTTTCACTCGTCTGCAGCGCTTTGACGCTCTCATTGCGCGCACTGTTGAGCAGAACCATGCCAATCTGATCTGCAACCTGACGGCCAAAGACAATATTCTCTTCACTGAAAAAAATCTCGGCATCGGTCTGTGCAAAGGCCAGCACCCCCCGGAATTCACCAGCCGAGATGATGCTGGTGTAAAGCGCCGCAGCGATACCATTCTTGTTCAGGTAATCGGAAACAAACCTGTCACTGACCTGAGGTCCATTGGGCTGACCAGCCACAAGATAAGTATACTCCCGCAGCCGGGCCATCTCAGTGACAAAGGTTTTATGACCGACACAGGAGCATGATTCAGAATCCCGTGAACAACAAGCAACAGAGCGCAACTCTCCCGTTTCCTGGCTGACGAGCCAGACCGCAACCCGACCGATCTCAAAGGAATTGGCCAGACTGTCGGTAACAAGAGTCAGGAACCCCGAAACATCGGCGTCAATGGCCGTCTCATGTCTGGCAATCTGCCCCAGATAATCGTTGTAACGCTGAAACAGGGCGCTCTTGAGCTGTAAACCCTCTACCCGTTTTTTCTGTTCCGTTACGTCTCGCCAGACAAGCGAAATTAGCTGCCTCGACCCGAGATAGATCGGCCTGAGTGTCACCTCGACATCCATGATGGTGCCGTTTTTATGCCGGTGCTGAGTTTCCAGGAAACAATAGCCCTCATCAAAGGCTTTCTGAGCAACCCCCCTGGCCTCTTCCGCAGTCGTGTTAACCAGAAGATCCTTAATAGGAAGTTCTGTGAACTCTTCACGGCTGTAACCGAGAGAGTAATGTGCTGCATAGTTGAAGTCGACCAGCCGGGAGTCCTCGAAGTCGACCAGCATGATCGAGTCTGTTGTTTGCGAATACATCGCGGCAAGCAGCTGCTGTTGCTCTTCGAGAACCTGCGCATCATGAAATCGATCGACGGTTTCACAGATACGCCTGACCAGGCGCTCAGCGAGCCGAACCTCTTCATCGTGAAAACTGACCCGTCCGCCTGCCGCAGGAGCGCCCAGGGAAATGGTCAGGGCCAGCCGGTCCCCCTCGAAAGTCTCTGCTGTCGACTCAAGCGACCAGGGACTTTCAAAAAAATACTCGGAAACAAACTCTTTATCTCCCCAACAGATGCGTGCTCCTGTCATTTCCGGCTGCTGCCAGCCCCGCGGAATCAGCTCAACGATCTGCACAAGCATGTCGTCAAGATTATCTTCAAGATTTTCGGTCACACTGAAAACAGAATAGAGGCAATCCAGCTCCTTGACCCGCTCCTTGAGAGCGTCTTCATTGCGCCTGACATCGGTGATATCCCGGCCGATACCAACAACGCCAAGCGGAGTCCCGTCTGGTGCCAGGATCGACTTTTTGATCATCTGAAACAACGTCTGGTCATCTTCTTCGGCAAATCTGAGTTTTTCTTCCCGGATCAGAGGACGACCGCTTTCAAGCGCCGACAGGTCATCTATCTGGTGGCTGATCGCAATATGCGCCTCGAAGAAATCCTGATCATTCTTGCCCAGGATTTCAGATTCCGGCATGCCGAACAGACGCTCCATCACCTGGTTGCAGATCACATACCTGCCGTCCAGGTCCTTCGCCCAGACCAGATCGGGAACCGTGTGGATAAGGGTCCTCAACCAACTGCGTTCCTCGTCGAGAGACTCAGCAGCCTGTTTCTGCCGGGAGATATTGTTGATGGCAAGCAGGATACTCGGGGTCCCCCGGCAACTGAACAGGCAGGCGGAGACAAAAGCCCAGACCACCCGACCGGAAAAATCATAGATTTCGACCTCTTGATCATAGACATGGCCATCCCTGAACAAGGCTACCCTTAACCGTTCACGTTGTTCCTGATCCTTGTAAAATTCCCGGACCTCCATGCCATTCATCGTTGCCGGGTCATAACCCAGCTGACTGGCGGCACGGGGGTTCCCATAGACAACCCTCCCCATTTCACAATCGACAACAAGCGCAGGCGAAGGGGCAATTCTGAGAAATTTCTCAATATCGTCAATTTCGTATGCTGCTTCAGGCGTGAAAAGCTGCTGGCGGGTAATCAGTCCGAGTGCGGTTCCCTGAGCCTCACTGATCAGAGCAACCTCAAGCCGTTCACGGTCAAAGAGGAGTTTCGCCTCAGCCAGGGTTACGGAGTCTGACAGACGGTAACAGCTGAACAAGGGAAGAACGGCAACGGGAGTCTCCAGATCCGGGGCGCTCTCGAGATAATCGAGCAGACTGCGGCGCGACAGCAGGAGTGGACCATCAGAGGCGGCATCGACAAGCAGATAATCAGGTCCGGATTGGCTGAGCATAATGCGCAGCGCACTGAGAACCGGTTCATTCTCACTTAAACATGGTAACGCAAGAGGCTTGATCAGGTCGAGCAACAGAATATTTTCCGTTGGCACCACTGTCATTTCATCAACCTCCCGAGCATCAGGCAAACTGCAAACAATTTCAACCTCTTGTCCCAGTATAACAGATCAGTCCGCAAAACACCGGTGCGCAGAAAACAAAAGCCACCCAGCCCCAATCTATAAAAATATCAATGATGCCTACCTTTAGCTCATAAGTAAACTTTAATCATGAAGTTTTTTTTCTGGACAGCCCTCAACATTCTGTCTAGCTTGTTGCCATCCAAAAACTCCAGATGGCAACGCGTAAGTTTTAAGATTGGAAACGAGCAATTTTTTGTCATAGCAAGAAAATCAAAGGCTTGTGCGGAGGCGTAGTACTTTATGCCGCACGAGTAAGCCCGCAGATTGACGCCGCTTTGGCGGAAAAGGGCCGTTTCCGGATGAAAACTAGCTTGCCACATGACAAATAAGAGTCTGTCCATTTTAGCGGTCCCCCGCTATAACCTGAACCGGTCCAGCATGCTATGTTTCGCCTGATCTCACTGGGGCTCTGTGCAGCCCTGTTTTTCAGCAGTACCTTTATACTGAATCGTTCCATGAGCCTCGAAGGAGGACACTGGTACTGGTCCGCCGCGCTGCGTTTTGCCTGGATGATTCTTCTTCTGCTGCTGTTGTTCGTCGTTTCCGGCCGAACAAAACAGCTGCCACAAATCTGCCGAATCTTCCGGATCTATCCCCTGTTCTGGCTCGCTGCCGGATCGGTCGGCTTTGGGCTTTTCTACTCGCTGCTCTGCTACAGTGCGACTTTTTCACCAGGCTGGGTCATTGCGACAACCTGGCAACTAACAATCCTGGCCTCCCCGCTGGTCCTGATTCTTTTCGGCCGCAAGGTGCCACGTAAAGCGTTCGCCTTCACCATACTGATTATCTGTGGAATTGTTCTCGTCAACCTGTCTGAGGCGGATCGGGTTGACATTAAAACACTTCTTATGGGGGGGCTCCCTGTCATTGTGGCCGCGTTCGCCTACCCAACCGGCAATCAGATGCTCTGGGAGGCACAGCGCCACCAACGGCGATTCATCCCCAGAATTGACGATCCGCTGCTGCAGGACCCCTTCGCCAGGGTGTTACTCATGACCCTGGGGACAATCCCCTTCTGGCTGATCCTCTATATTGCCATAGCACCTCCGCCACCTTCCTTCGGACAGTTTTTGTCAACCGGCCTGGTCGCCCTGTTCTCCGGCATCCTTGCCACCACAATCTTTTTTCACGCCCGTCATCAGGCAAGCAATTCCTATGAACTTTCTGCGGTTGATGCAACACAATCGGCCGAGGTTATCTTCTCCGTGGCGGGGGAAATCATCCTTCTGGGAGGAGCACTGCCTGCCCTGACAAGTATGGTCGGCATCGTCATCACTCTGACGGGACTGACTCTGTTTATCCGTTACCATCAATAAGCAAACGAAGCGCTGTCCCCACGGAACGACAAAAGGCGGAGCTGCCGTCTCCGCCTTTTGACTAACTTGCCATTTCTTCTTTTCAGTATCAGCCGATCGGAATCTCAACCGCTTTCTTTTTCTCAACCTTGGTTTTCGGTATAACGAGAGTCAACAGGCCATCCTTGAAACTTGCTTCAATGGCCCCATCATCGACATTATCCGGCAGAGTGAAGCTCCGGCTGAACGATCCGCTGAAACGTTCGATTCGATGCATCTTTTCTTTTTTCTCTTCGCTTTCTCTTTTTGTTTCTCCATGTATGGTCAGAATCCGGTCGTCAATACTGATCTTGATATTGTCCCTCTCAACACCAGGAATTTCGGCTTTTATGGTAAACTGCTGATCATCCTCAGCAATGTCCACCCTTGGAGCCCAGTCTCCTTTGAGCACACTCAGTTCCCGACCACCACGATAGGGCCAGTCGTTCATTCGGCCAAACACTTCATCCATATCCCGGAATGGATCCCATTTTGTGAGTTTCATTTTGTCCTCCTTAACTCACGCGGGTCTATTTTTCCGTCTGTGAACTGCCCGCTACACCCCACAGACAGACAACAGGGACGAATAGGCAGGGACTTTCAATGTTCAGAAGCTACTATCAAGCATAACTCAAAGTCGGCGGAATTCAATCTGTCAAGCATAATAAACAACAGTATTACGATAACTTAACAAGCTATTACTTTTTCTCAGAAGAAGCCGAAGGAAGGGAATAAAAAAGAAACGGAGTCTGCGGATTATTGCGGACGCTGCTCGAGCTGTATGAGGTTTGACTTGAACTGCTCAATCTTCTCTTCAAGTTCGGAAATTTCGCTGGCAGAAGTGGCAAGGCTGTCGGTCAGCTTTCGATTCTTCGTTTCCAGCGCATGGTTTTCCTGCTGCAGCTCACGACAACGCGTCCAGAGAGCAACAACATCGGCAGCCCTGACACTCCATTCACTTTCAGGGTATGTGATGATGAATTGCTCGAGAGGCTCGATCCTTTGCTCCACAGCAACCCGGTCAAAAGCCTTGACAAACGCCTGCTGATCCTTCAGAACCACGACCTTCTGGAGTTGAAGGTTTGGCACACAACCGAACATAAACAGAGCTGCCACGATCAGAAGATATCTCATGATTTACGCCGCCCAACCATATAATTACTGCCCTTCTGTATTTTCAGATATTCCTTCAGACGGGCACACTCCTGACTGATGGCCAGCCGTGAAGGATACTCATAGATCGTTGACGGAATGATGGCTATGGAAATTGTCATCAACGGAAATGTCCGCTCGACGCCATATCGATCTTTACCGACAAAACTTCGCGCCTGGCGATCGTCCACATTGTAAAACGACGGGACCAGCCTGTCGAACTCACTGACGATCGCACCCGCGATCCGCTCGCTCTCTTCAATCGTCGTAACAACGACATAATCGTCACCCCCGATATGCCCGACAAGATCCTCACCGGTCCCCTCGCGGGCGACAACCTCCTTGATCAGCTCCCCGACCCTGGCAAGCACATCACTTCCCGAGTTGTAACCGTAACGATCACTGTATGACTTGAAATTATCCAGATCGATATAGAGATGGGCAAAAGGCACCTTGCCCGCGATCCGCTGATCAACCTCACGATCGATCGCCAGGTTTCCGGGCAACTGGGTCAACGGGTTGGCATCCAGGCGTATCTGCTCAAGTTCGCGCAACTTCTCACCCATCTGCCGGAAATCGTTGGCCAGCTGAGAGAATTCATCGCCACCGGGCAGTTCCGGTTTATGCTCAAAACTCCCCGCAGAAAACTTACGCGTAGCGGCCTTCAGGGCATGCACCGATCGATGGATACTGATCAGCACTGTCACCGAGACCGGCGCAGAGAGACAGATACCGATCAGCGTCAGCAGAGCCGTCATCTGAAAGGCATGCCCAGTCCTGGAAGAAAGTTCGGCCAGCCCGGTATTGATCCTCTGTTGCTGCTGTTGGCGATAATCTGCCAGGAAGTTCAGCAGCTCAACCCTTAACGGCACCATCTTTTCGTTAGACAGGGTCTGGGCTCTTTCCCAGTCCCCCCAGAACAACAGATCGGAGAGCTCATCGTCGACGGTACGATACTGATTGACCAGCTTGATCAGCACATCCATCTGCTCAGTGCGCGGAGTCAAATTCAGCGCAAGGGTCAGGCGGACAAACTCATCATTCCTGTTGAGGCGCAATTCGCTGAGGGCCGGATCCCGCAGGATCAACAGCTGCTTTTCAATATTCTCCTGGGCAAGCAGGTTCTGCTGGATATCTCTGACCAGTTCAAAAGTATGAAAATCGACATTTACGAGTTTTTCGGTCCGCAGCGTCTGCTGATGCATTGCTGTCAGAGCATAACCGACGGCACAGACACTGAACAGCACGATAACCAGAAAGCCGATAACGACCTTTTTGGTGACTGTCGAAAATAGATTTCGCAACATATTCCAGTTTCCGGAAAAAGGCGGAAGTCTTTGTAATAACTATTCCGTTGCACCCAGGAATTACTAATAAACAAATTTTGAAGTTCAGATACTACTACATCGAAGCAAAAAACAACAGCGCCAGATGACGCTGCTTTTTGTATCTTTTGTGTCAACTGGTTTAAATTTCTCCTACATCCCCAGATAGGCCTTCCGGACATCATCGTTCACAAGCAGATTTTCCGCGGAATCGACCAGTGAAATGCGGCCATTTTCCATAACATAGCCACGATCGGCCAGTTTCAAGGCCTGATTGGCGTTCTGTTCGACCAGAAATATCGTCGTGTTGTTCTCTTTGTTGATCTGGCGGATAATATCGAAGATCTGCTTGATGATCAACGGCGCCAGTCCCAGAGAAGGTTCGTCCAGCAGTAACACCCTTGGCCGCGCCATCAACGCACGGGAAATAGCCAGCATCTGCTGTTCACCGCCGGAAAGGGTACCACCTAGCTGATTGCGGCGTTTTTCCAGAATCGGGAAGAGGTCCATGACATAATTCAGGTCCTGCTGGATCAGCCGTTTGTTTTTGCGCAGGAAGGCCCCCATCTCGAGATTCTCCAAAACGGTCATTTCCGGAAAGATGCGGCGCCCCTCGGGAACCTGAATAATGCCCCGTTCAACGATCTTTTCCGCGCTGAGCTTCTGAATCGGGTCACCATCAAACAAAATCTCGCCACTGCGCGGCGGGGTAATCCCGCAGATCGACATCAGAGTCGTCGTCTTGCCCGCACCGTTGGCCCCGATCAGGGTAACGATCTCCCCTTCGTTGATCTCGATCGAGACATCCTTCAATGCCTGGATATTCCCGTAAAAAGTAGAAATATTCTGAACCTTAAGCATCTGTTTCCTCTCCCAGATAGGCCTCGATAACTTTCGGATTGTCCTTGATCTCCTGCGGACAGCCCTGGGCGATTTTCTTACCGTATTCCATGACATAGATCGGATTGGAGATATTCATAACCAGCTTCATATCGTGCTCAATCAGCAGGATAGCGATCTTCTCCTCTTCGCTGATACGACAGATCAGATGATCGAGTTCGACCGTTTCCTGCGGGTTCATCCCTGCGGCAGGCTCGTCGAGCAGCAGCAGAAAGGGGTCAGTGGCCATCGCCCTGGCGATCTCAAGCCGGCGCTGAGCGCCATAGGGAAGATTTTTTGCGAAATCGTTGGCATGTTGTTCCAGCCCGACCTTCTTCAACAGACTGTAACAGGTTTCAACGATCTCCTGCTCTTCCCTGCGTACCCCCTTGTCGCGAATGATCGAACGGAAGATACCGGATCTGGTCCGGCAGTGCCGCCCGATCATGACGTTCTCGAGGACTGTCATATCAGCGAAGAGGCGAATATTTTGAAAGGTCCTGGCCAACCCCATCTCGGTCACCCTGTTCGGCTTCAGGCCGTTCAGACGCCGGGTCGACATCCCCTTGGGATGAAGCAGGATATCCCCCTTGGTCGGATTGTAGATTCCGGTGACGCAGTTGAAAAAGGTCGTCTTGCCGGCGCCGTTAGGCCCGATCAGAGCGGCAATTTCCCCTTCGTGGACTTCAAGCGATACAGAATCGACAGCCCGCAAGCCGCCGAAGTCCATGGTCAACCCTTTGACTTCTAATAATTTATGCTTATTTTCAGCCATTACTCTTCTCGCCCCTCGATCCTTTGTATTCATATATTTTGCGCAGATTACTGATCAACCCCTGAGGACGGAAGATCATCATAATGACCATGGCGGCACCGAAGGCGAGCATGCGATATTCGGAGAAAGCGCGCAGATACTCAGGGAGCAGAATCAGGATGAAGGCGCCAAGAATAACCCCGAGAATCGAGCCCATTCCGCCCAGTACGACAATCGAGAGGATGATCGCCGACTCCATGAATGTAAAGCTCGCCGGGTTGATGAAGGTCGTCTTTGAAGCGAACAGAACGCCGACCATTCCCGCCCAGAAGGCTCCCAGAGCATAGGCGGACAGTTTGGTCCTTGCCATATCGATCCCCATGGCAACGCAGGCGATCTCATCCTCGCGCAGGGCCATCCAGGCACGGCCGATGCGGCTGTTCTTCAAACGATTGGTAATCAGGATGGTAAACAAGACCAGAAGGATCATGATGTAGTAGATATAGATCGTCGACTGATCCAGATTCATATCGAAGCCGAAGAGCCCCGGCTTGTCGATGTTGGCAATTCCGCTCGGTCCCTGCGACAGCCAGCTCCAGTTTTCCATGACAATCTTGAAAATCATACCGAAGCCCAGCGTGACAATCGCCAGATAGTCACCACGCAGACGCAGGATAGGAAACCCGAGGACAACCCCGAACAGACAGCCCAGAATACCGCCAACCGGCAGGATGGCCCAGAAGCCGAGGCCGAAATGAAAATTCAGCAGCGCATAGGTATAGGCACCGACACCGAAGAAAGCGACATACCCCAGGTCGAGCAGACCGGCAAGACCGACGGTAATATTAAGGCCGAGCCCGAGCACGACATAAATCAGCGCGGAAATCATGATATTGGTCTGATAGGTATCAACGACCAGAGGGAAAACCACTGCGATCACCAGGATACCAGCCATCAGCTTGTTGCGCAGGGAAGGATTATCGAGCAGGATCTGCAGCTTGCTGCGCGTGTCAGCGCCCTCCTCCATAACCTTGATTCTGCTCAGCTTGCGCTTGATCATATAGCGCCAGAGATAGGAGAGAACAAAAACAACGATCGCCACCCAGAGCATGTTGATCCAGCGCCAGGTGACAAGCTGTTCCGAGGTGTTGACGCGGACGGCCATCAGGGGGAAAGTCAAAAAGACAAACCAGACGGAGACGATCAGCGAATGTTTCAGATTATCCAGCATAAGTCTCCCCCGTTAAACCTTCTGCTTGCGGGTTTTCCCCAGAATACCCGACGGACGCAGTATCAGGATAATGACCAGCAGCACAAAGGTAAAAACATCCTCGTAGTCACTGGAGATATAGCCGGCGGCAAAGCTCTCCGCCCAACCGAGGACCAGCCCCCCAAGAACCGCGCCGGCGATCGAACCGATCCCGCCGAGAACCGCTGCGGTAAAGGCTTTAACCCCGGCCAGAAAACCGATATAGAAGTTGACCTGACCGACATAGGAAGCGACCAGAACACCACCAATGGCCGCCAGTCCGGAGCCGATGATAAAGGTAAGGGAGATGATCCGGTCGACATTGATACCGACCAGACGGGCCATGCTCATATCCTGCTGAGTCGCCCGCATCGCCTTGCCGATCTTGGTTTTCTTGATCATCAGCGTGAGAAGAATCATCACCACCAGAGTCGTCACCAGAATAACCAGTTCCGGGGAACCAATGATATGGGCGACAGGATCCATGAAAGCGAACTCAGGAATCAGATTGGGAAAAGGAAGAAAGTCCGGAGTCTGTGCCAGCAGGACGTAATTCTGCAGGAAAATCGACATACCGATGGCGCTGATCAACGGCGACAGGCGCGGAGCGCCACGTAACGGCCGGTAAGCAATACGCTCCAGCGTATAGCCGTAGGCACAGGCGTAGATTACCGCGACGATCCCGGCGAGGATCAGGATGGCTACCCCGCTCATGCCGTAGATTGTGCAGATTCCAGCGACAATAAGAGCGATAAAAGCACCGATCATGTAGATCTCACCATGGGCAAAGTTGATCAACTGAATGATCCCGTAAACCATGGTGTAGCCAAGGGCGATCAACGCGTAGATACTCCCGCGCGTCAACCCGCCGAAAAACAGTTCCAGAAAATATTCCATAGTAACAACCGTAAAAAAAGTTGAATTTCACCAGCCAAGAAAACACGCATAAGAAATACGGCTGTCCTGTGCTGACAGATCTCCGACAAAAGATGAGGGGCTGGTATTCACCAGCCCCCCTGTTGTAGTTCAGTTCTTCAATAGTCCCGCTTTGCCATAAGTCCAACAGCAAGCATCAGCATATTCCCTGCTTAGAGTTCGACAAAAGTGCCGTTTTCAACCTTGTAGATGGAGAAACCAACGCCTTCGGCATCCCCCTTGGCATCGAACTTGATTTTACCGACCGGGGTCTCGACATACTCGTTGCGCAGTGCGTTGGTCACTGCGGCGTAGTCGGTCGAGCCAGCCTTTTCAATGGCGTTGAGCAGTGCAAGAGCGGCAGAGTAGCCCTCCTGAAAGAAGGCGCCCGGATCTTCGCCGTACTCGGCCTTGTACTCAGCATAGGCTTCTTTATTGAGCGATATCCTGGACAGATCGCGAGGCCCGGTCATGTATGCACCTTCTGCCGAATCTCCAGCAACTTTGAGGAAGCTCTCATCCTTGACACCGTCATCGGAGACAAACAGGGCATCGAGACGCTTGCGTTTCATCGAAGACACCAGCTTGGAGGCCTCCGGATGGTAACCGCCGAAAATAACCGCTTCAGCTTTTTCACGGCGAATCTTGCCAACAATTGAATCGTAATTGATCGCACCTGGAGTGATCCCTTCAAACAGGACAACTTCAGCTTTCCCCGATTCATCAAGGAACTTCTTGGCAAACTCGGCAAATCCCTTGCCGTAATCCCCTTTGTCGTGGATGACCGCAACCTTTTTCAGGCCCAGGGTGTTGATGACAAAGTCGACGGCCATTTTGGCCTGCATGTCATCGGAAGCGATGGTCCGGAAAAAGTTTGGATAGTCGCCACTCTGAGTCAGCGGCGGATTGGTTGCCGATGGAGACATGACCGGAACCTGTGCGTCCTTGTAGATACCGAGGGCCGCCTTGGTTGCTCCGGAGCAGATATGGCCAAGAACGACATCTGCACCATCAGTGATCAGTTTGGTCGCAGTGTTGGTGGCGATCTCGGGTTTACACTGATCGTCCTGGATCAGCAGTTCAACCTGCTTACCGAGCACTCCACCATTGGCATTGATTTTTTTAACAACAAGTTGAGCCGCTTTCATACTCGGGATGCCATATGGGGCAAGGTCACCACTATGAGGACCGGCAACACCAAGCTTGATGGTATCTGCAGCGAACGCTGTCGCTGAAGTGCAGACCATAACGGCCAAAGATAAGACAACAGCAATTTTCTTCATTCCCTTGCCTCCTGAAGTGTTTTTGTTACGAAAAGTGAGGATCATATCGATTTTCAAGTATTCAGATATAGAACAATTGACCAGCATGGTCAAGAATAAACAATTCCCCCGCCAAACGACAAGACTGATTAAATATCAACAACTTCCGCATCCTGATCAAGCTGAAACGATCTCAGAATAAGACTTTCTCATCTCATCAAGCATGGCCTGAATCTTTGTCTGACTGACAACCAGTCGAGCCAGGCCGTTGAGCTCGGCATAGAAACGCTCCAGCTCGGCAGGCTTCAGTTCCGGACCGATTGCATTTGCGGCTTTTTCGACCTGGGTGACACCTATTTTGCCGAGGTGCCGGGTGGCAATTTTTTTCAGTTCGGCAATCAACGCATTGCGCCTGCTGGCCTGTGCATCGAGAACCTCACGAACAGAGGACTCATCGCGTTTCTGTCGGTCCTCAAGCAGGGTCGTTCTGGTCCGCTGCCAGATCGGCCTCAGGTCGGCCGAGCCCATCAGATCAGCCAGCACAATCTGGTCGGTACTGCGGATTTCGACGACATCCAGCTTAGCCCCCGGCATGAGCGCGATAGACTCTTGCGGATTGACGTCCTGCTCAAGATCAACGGAATTGTCCAGGAAGAAACCGAGCGGGTAACCATGATCGTAATAGATCAGGGTCACCCTGTCGCCGGCATAGAGCCTTATGCAGACCGTAAGTTCTTCAGACTTGATTTTCTCAAGCAGCAGCTCGACGTCGATCTGCGCCAGTTCCTTGCCTTTGAGCAGGTAGCGCCCGTGCAGCAGGGCATGAAGGCTTAAGATCAAGTCTTGCGATACCTTAAAGATATTGAGTGTCGCTTCGCCCGCGATCGAAGTTTCGAAAACCCGGGCAATTGCATCATAGGCGATATAGCGTTCCGTCTCCCCTTGCGTAACATAGATGGCGCTGATCAGCCGCCCCTTTTCAAACAGGATGACACCCGTTCCGGCTGCTGCGTCAAAACGCAGAAAACCGGTAAAAGAGCCCTTGCGCAGCTTTTCCATGGCTTCAGGCAAATTGATTCGGGCAGGATTAACCCGCTGTCTGACTGCTGATCCTCGTGGCAGAAAAATCATAGACGCAACCCCGGTTTACACCGTCAAATTCACTTTCGGATAGAATAATTGATTCGGAATCCTAACACTTTTCCAACAAAAAAGCTTTAGTCTTGCAGCAATTCCCACTGACGATAACTCTCATCAAGCTGATCTTTGGCCAGCTTGTATTCACCGCTGACCCGACGCCACAGCTCCTCATCCTGGTAGAGATCCGGATCGGCCATACGCTGTTCAAGCTCCTGGAGTGTCTCTTCCCGGGCTTCAATTTCCGCTTCAATCCTGGCCAGTTCTTTCTGCTTTTTCTGCTCTTTGCGCTGCTCCTCTTTACGTTGAGCGTGAGCTTTTACGCGGGATTCCTTATCACCGGAAGACTCCTCCTGACGATCGACCTGTTGTTCAACCCGCTGGGTACTGTGCGTGAAATCCCCGGCAACCGCCTTGTGCCTGAGGAAATCTTCATAGTTGCCCAAGTGCGATTGTACCGTGCCACCACCGACTTCAAGCACCCGACTGGCCAGATGATCGACAAAGTAACGATCATGCGAAACAAAAACGATGGTTCCGGAATAACTCCGCAAAGCATCGAGCAGAACCTGTTTCGACTGCAGATCAAGATGGTTGGTCGGTTCATCAAGCAGTAACAGGTTGGCAGGACGCAGCAACAGCTTGGCCAGAGCGAGCCGGTTGCGTTCACCACCGGACAGAACCCTGACCGATTTTTCGATATCATCTCCCGAAAAAAGGAAAGAGCCCAGGATATTTCTCAGCTTCGGCACCATAGCGACCGGAGCATCCGCCAGAATCTCCTCGTAGACGGTACGGTTCGGATTAAGTTCCAGGGCCTGATCCTGGGCAAAGTAGGCCTGCATCAGATTGTGCCCCTCCTCGCGGGTTCCGCTGACCGGAGCTTCGACACCGGCCAACAGACGCATCAGTGTTGACTTGCCTGCCCCGTTCGGACCGACCAGTGAGAGCCGCTCCCCCTGCTCAACATAGACGTTGACATTCTTCAGAACCGCCAGATCCCCATAACTCTGGGAAGCCCCGTGAAGAGCGATCGCCATGCGTCCCCCCTTGGGCGGGACAGGAAAATGAAAGGCGATCTTTTTGCGTTCCGGCGGCAGGGAAATACGCTCGATCTTTTCCAGTTGCTTGATCCGGCTCTGCACCTGGGAGGCCTTGTTGGCCTGATAACGAAAGCGGTTAATAAAGGCTTCGGTCTTGGCAATCTCTTCATCCTGCTGCAACTTGGCGGCTTTAAGCGCGGCAACCCGCTCGTCCCGCGTCCGCACGTAACTCGAATAATTCCCAGAGTATTCGGTCAGGGCCCCATTCCAGACCTCGACGATCTTGCTGACAACCTGATCAAGAAAGAAACGGTCGTGAGAGACCAGAACAACGGCATGGGGATAACTTTGCAGATAGTTTTCAAGCCAGTCGCGGGCCGGCAGGTCGAGGTGGTTGGTCGGCTCGTCCAGCAGCAGAACATTCGGGCGCTGCAGCAGCAGCTTGGCCAGCGCGATACGCATCTGCCAGCCCCCGGAAAAGGTATCACAGGGTTTTTCAAAGTCGTCGTTGGAAAAACCAAGGCCATGCAGAACCTTGCCGACCTCGGCTTCCATCGTATAGCCGCCACGCTGTTCAAAAAGATGCTGCAACTCGGCATAGCGGATCAGCGTCTCATCCCCGGCGGATGACAAATCCTTTTCAAACTGCCTGAGATCGAGTTCCATCTGCTGCAGATCGGCCAGCGCACTCTGTGCCTCGGCAAACAGGGTCCGCCCTTTATAGGCAAGACCGTCCTGAGGCAGATAGCCGTAGGTTGTCCCCTTGGCGTATTGCAGTTCTCCGCCGTCGTATTCGACCAATCCGGAGAGCAGTTTCAACAATGTCGATTTCCCGGCACCATTTTCGCCACACAAACCGATCTTGTCAGGAGGGCGAATGTGCCAGTTTATTTTGCGAAAAATCTGCCTGTCGGCGAAAAACTTATCAATATCTCTAAGCTGTATCATGCTTTAATCCGAGCCAAGTCACTTGAAAAAGCTCCTTATACCACAACGCCCGACAGGTCAAAAGCTTTGACGCAAAAAACGCCTTCCGCGTGCGGAAGGCGTTTTTTGCCAAAACACTGTAACTATTCTTCTTAACTGGTATATCTGATCAGATACTCCTCGATCAGAGACGCGATCTTATCGATCCCCATACGACCGTTATTGATAACCAGATGATAGAGCTTGGCATCGGTAAGATCTTCCCTGGTAAAACGGGCGATAAAATCATCGCGCTGCTTTTTGTGCAGTTCAATGAATTTCCGCGCTTCGTTCTCGGACATCTTATGGTAATCCATTATCTTCTGAACACGGAATTGCTCAGCGGCAACCAACCGGACATGAATGCAGTTTTTCAGATCCTGAGCGGCGCAAACAGCACCCCGCCCGACGATAACGCAGTTGCCCCGCTCGGCAAAACCACGCAGTGCGCTGCGCATACAGGAAAAGATTTCGGTTTCCTCCGCCATGCAACCGTCAAGAAACATGGAGAAGATCGACTTAAGAGATTGCGGAGTATCCTGAGACTTTTCAATCTGATCAACAGAATAGCCCGACAACCTGGCCACTTCATTAAAGATCTGGCGATCGAGTACAATCCAGGGATTGCCGGCGGTTCTCGCATTGAAACGTTCAACCAGTTTCTCCGCCAGAGGATAGGCCTGACAGCCGAACTCCCTGGCAATAGTGATACAGGGCGCAGGCTTGCCATCACCGGCCCACTGTTGCATTTTATGCCAAGCCTGCAATTTTGATTCAAGTTGCGGAGTCCAGAATTCTTTATTTGACATAACGTCCTCCCTTCCGGTTCAGATTGCACGCTGCCTATTATCAGGAGTATAGCACAGATAGCTAAGGCAGCATGCCTGCACCGGCGTCCGGAGAAATCCTGAATTGATTAGGATCAGGTAAAATATCGGCACCTTAACTTAATTAAATGTCTTTTTTTTTGTTTGCTGATATAATGCGACCTCAATTGGATATCGACTCTGCTTCCGCCACATCAGGCGTTGAGGCGGATCTTTATAAAAACAGTTTCGTATCCGCTCATCTATTTCAGCAGCGGAAACAGTAAGTCAGAGACCGGCATCGGCTCGGACCCCGTTTTTAACGAACGGAGAGGTCTGCTATCGCCGACAAGGTCGTAACCGCGCAGACGCGGCCAGAAAGGTTATACATAATGAGTAAAAAGATGCTGATCAACGCATCGCATCCGGAAGAAAACCGGGTCGCGATCGTTGTCGACGGCATTCTCAGTGAACTCGACATTGAGATTGCCGGCCAGGAACAGACCAAGGGAAATATCTACAAAGCGGTTGTCGTCCGGGTTGAAACCGGCCTTCAGGCGGCCTTTATCGATTACGGTGCCGAAAAACTCGGTTTCCTTCAGATCGGCGAAATCCACCCCAGCTACTATCCCCCCAAAGAAGAAGGTAAGGACCGCCCCCGCATTACCGACCTGCTGCGCCGCGGTCAGGAAATTCTGGTCCAGATCGTCAAGGAAGAACGTGGCAACAAGGGAGCCGCGCTGACCACCTTCCTCTCCCTGCCGGGACGCTACATGGTCCTCATGCCCGACAGCACAACCAAAGGGGTATCGAGAAAGATCATGGATGATTCAGAGCGCAAAAGCCTGAAAAAAACCATGGCTGAGCTCGACCTGCCGGAACAGATGGGCTACATCGTCCGTACCGCCGGCATCGGCAAGGACAAGGAAGAGCTCAAACGAGACTTCGACTACCTGGTCCGCCTCTATGAGGGAATCAACGCGCGCAAGGATCAGGTCAAGGCCCCGAGCCAGCTCTACCAGGAATCAAATCTGGTGATCCGCTCCATCCGTGACTACTTCACGACCGACATGGACGAAGTCCTGATTGATGACGCCAGGATCTTCCAGGAGGCCAAGGACTTTTTCGCCCTGGTCATGCCGGAACTCGGCCACCTGGTCAAACGCCACCGGGAACGGCGACCGATCTTTTCGCGCTATCAGATTGAAGAGCAGATCGACGGGCTGGCCAAAAACCAGACCGCCCTCCCCTCAGGGGGATCGATCGTCATCGACCAGACAGAAGCCCTGGTCGCAATCGACGTCAACTCCGGGAAGATGTCGAGTGAAAGCGGCATCGAAGCGACCGCCCTGCGCACCAACCTTGAAGCCGCAGCCGAAGTCGGCCGTCAGCTCAGATTGCGCGATTTAGGCGGATTGATCGTCATCGACTTCATCGATATGCGCGATCGCAAAAATGTCCGTGAAGTTGAAATCGCCCTGAAAAAAGCCCTCAAAAACGATAAGGCCAAGGTTTCCGTCGGCCGTATCAGCCAGTTCGGCCTGATGGAGATGAGCCGTCAGCGTCTGAAGCCGGTCTTGAGCGTCGGCGCTTTCCATACCTGCCCGCACTGCCAAGGGATCGGCAAGGTCAAGAGTGTCGAAGCACAGGCGATCAACTTCTTGCGTCAGGCCCATACTGCTGCGTCAAAAGGCAACGTCGAACGCATAGAGGCGCGGGTGCCATTCGAAGTCGCCAACTATCTGCTCAACCAGAAGCGCACGACCATCATCGATCTCGAAAAGCAGCTCGGACTGGAGATTGCCATCATCGGTAGAGACGATATGCGTCCGGGTGAGATCGAAGTCGAGCAGCTTAAAAAAGAGAGGACGGCCACTCAGGCTCAGGACAACGCGCCGGTGTCTCACTCGAACCAGATTGAGTTTGCCCTCGCTGCAGTGAAGAACGATGAAGAGTCGGCCTCCAGTGAAGAGACGACCGAGATCGATGAGCCAGA
The DNA here is from genome assembly GCA_963676795.2 of Geopsychrobacteraceae bacterium. Classification (GTDB taxonomy): domain Bacteria; phylum Desulfobacterota; class Desulfuromonadia; order Desulfuromonadales; family Geopsychrobacteraceae. Next base: position 2,139,773 of record CAXXTB010000002.1, read on the forward strand.
CGAAGCGTCTGCAATCGAAACATCTGCACTCGAAGAGGCTCCCAGCGAAACACCAAAAAAACGCAAACGGCGGCGCAGAAGAAAGCCTTCCGCCAAGAAGGAACAGACGGATGTAAATCTGGCCAGAGAGGAAGCAGGCACTGAAGAATCTGCTGGCTCGCCAAGTGAAGTCGCGAGCGAAGAGCAGCGCGTTCCAGGCGAACAGCCGGCATCTGTCGATTCTCCGGTTTCAGAGAGCGAATACAACTCCGAGACAGAGACGGCCAAGCCAAAATCCAGAAATCGGCGCAGCAGAAGAAAGCCACGTCCTAATACGGAAGAGGCCCAACCTGCAGAATCGCCAGTTGTCTCTGCCGACACTCCGAGCAGTACCGACCCAGTCCAGAGCATAGCTGCTGCCCCTCAGCCCACCGCCAACCAGGGACAACCGGGTCCTGAGGCAGCGGCAACGGCAGCCGTACTGCCGGTAGCCAGCCAGGAGCCTGCAACACCACAGGAAGTCGCGGGGACCGAAAGCAGAACTGAAGATTCTGCCGAGAAAAAACCGGCGCCAAAACGGCCACGTAGAACATCTGCAGCAAAGAAAGCTGCAGAGAAGACCGAAACTCCGGCTGAAGCCGCCCCTGCTGAAAACGCCCCAGCGGTTGCAATACCAGGCTCAGACAAGACGGAAGTGCCGGCTGCCAAAAGAACACGCCGCCCGCGTGCCAAGGCAAAGGAAAACTCAGCGACCGCTGAGTTGGCAGCGCCAACAACTGACGCAAGTGCACAACCAGAGCAGAGCAGCTCAACAGGCCAGGCTGCGGCAGCGGCCCCCGAACAGGTTGAGGAAAAACCGAAACCGGCCCGGAAACCGAGAAAAACAGCTGCCCAAAAAGCAGCTGAAGAAACCGCGGCTCAAGATCAACCTGAACCGGGCAGCGAAACGTCAGACCAGCAAAAATCACCGGCGAAACCGCGCAGAACGAGGAAACCCGCAGCTCCAAAAGCGGACACGGCTGGAAGTGACGAGGGACAGAAAGAAGCGCCTAAAAAGCGCACCAGAAGAACGACAAAGAAAGCTGCCGACACAGCAGCGGCTCCAGAAGAGCCGACCTGATAAACCAGCAGCCTTTTATCAGCCACAAACAACAGGCCACGCGATGCTGCCCTGAAGCATAGCAAAAAGGCCCCCCTGTTTCCAGGGGGGCCTTTTTGGTTTAGCGATGTTGCCTCTATATCAAGCCGCCTTGTTGGCAGCGAACTTGGTTTTGTACTCGGTCAGCACCTCGCGAACCAGCGCCTCATCGACACAGATCTGCCAGTCGCCATCCGGGTTTAAGCACTTGCCCAGTTTTTCAAGGACAACATACTTGACCCCTTTGACTGTCTTCTTGTTGTCGGCCAGGATGGTCGCCATGATCTGATCAACGCTGATATCCTCCGGAATGGCCAGATCCAGCCCGAGCTTGTCACCGAAATACCTGTAGTGCATCGCCACCTCTTCATCATTGAGATAGCCCAGTCGCCGGGAGATCTCAGCCGCAATACACATCCCCTTGGCTACCGCGATGCCGTGAGCGATCTTGCCGCCGGAGAAGAACTCCATGGCATGACCGAAGGTGTGACCATACTCCAGGGTCATACCGAAGGCTTTCTCAGAGGTATCCTGAGCCAGGATCTCCAACTTCGACTGGATAATGGTGTAAGCCAGCTCGGTCAGCTGCTTCGGATCCAGGTTGTCGACATCGATCTCCAGGAAGCTGTCGTAGAAGTTCAAAAGCTCAGCATCGTTGATCAGGCAGTTCTTGATCCCTTCCGCAATCGCTGACTTACGACCGACAACACTCTCGGTGGCCAGGTACTTGGTATCACCGAAGATGAAGATCGGCGCGTAGTACATGCCGTACTGGTTCTTCCCCTGCTTGCCGTTGACCGCCTGCTTGTTGCTCAGGCAGCTGTCGGTCACGCCCATGAAGGTGGTCGGCATCTCGATGTAACGGATCCCGCGGTAGACCAGACCCGCAGCCAGGCCGACAATGTTGGTCAGGCAGCCGCCACCGAAACCGATGACGATCGAGCCCTTGGTCACGGTCTTGGCAACCAGTTCCTCACACAAGCCTTCCAGCGTGGTAAACGACTTGTCCTTCTCCGAGTCCTTGATGACGATCACGTCATGCTTGATGTTGTTCGCAGCAAAGATCGCCGAGATCTCCGGAACGTAAAGATCGTTCAGAACCTGGTTGGTGACGAAGAAGACCTTGTCGAAGGAGGTCTGGTTGATCAGGGTCGCCAGCTGGTCGATGATATCGTGGCCGAAGTAGTAGGTCGGATCAGGAACCAGGTTGGTTTTGAAATCGATCATCTTTTTGGTTTCGAATTGATACATATGCGTACCTCCTTGTGCGTGACTGTTAGCGCAACGAGCGTAGAAAGCGAAAGCGGCAGTGCTCAGTTGCGTACTTTGTGTTTCGGATAAAGCAACACTTGTGCTGTAAGTGAAATATAGGCAAGAGCTAATTTTGAGTCAAGGAAAAAAATGACGTTTACTTGATAAAAAAGATGGTGGTTCAAAAGAGTTGAATATTTTCAGGGGTTATGGATTTTCCGATGAAGCAAAAAAAGATTGCAGAGAGGTAAGTTGCTGAGAATTAACGGGTTTACTGTTATCTCACTAACCCATCGCCGTGCCATGTTGAGTAAGTTGGGTAACAAATACACAGAGAATTGAAGAAAGATGATGACTGGGTTGGGTTCTGCACCGGCAGTGCACAGCCCCCCCCCCCCCCCCTTTGCCCTATGACTGAATCGAGTCGGCAGAATTGAGAATCTGAAGAAGATGTTCAAGCTCTTTACAAGCAGCTGAGAGTTGACCGATTTTCGGAGCAGCATGAATGGACAGCCCGTCCTTTTTTTGAAGAGCAATCTGCATGGCCTGATGAATCGCCTCGAGCGCCTTATCTAGCTGCTCAGTCAACTGCTGATTATATTTACGGAAACTCTCAGCGACGCCCTGGCTGAGCGCCCAGTTGATCTGTTCAACGTTCTGGCCAACAAGCCGCAAAGATTCCTCACGCAAACGCTTGACAGTTCTTTTATGACGAAAACTCTTACGGAACAGCTTGCGTGCGAGACGTTGTCCCAGGGGATCCATATCCGAGATAAACAGGTCATCGCTCCAGCCGGGCGGATCAAAAGAGACAAGAACCTGCCCGGTCACAGGAGCCTGGTAAGGGATCTGGAAAATCTCGGCTGCAGTTTTGCGTAAATCACCGAGAATCCGGTTACAGCGTTGTTGGTGGATATGGAGTAAATCCTCGGCAGACCTGTGGATAATGGTCGCCACCCTTTTCATCTCACGGGCAAAGAAAAGTGCAAAATGGTCGTTGAGACTCTCACGGACCCTGCGTTCCATCTCTTCGGTATCCCCAATTGCCAGATAGAACTCTTCAAGAGGCTTAAGCAAACGCTCCTTGGCCAGAGACCGGACATTTTCAACCTCGGCCGTCAATTGATTTTTGATCCGCTTGACATCCCCGGCCAGAACGTCGGCAGTCGCCAGTTTCTCGCGCTCGAAGAGCGGCAGATAGTGCTGGAATTCCGAGATCTTCTGCTTCAGATCCTGCTCCGGCAACATGATCGCCTTAAGCTGCAGCTGCAGCTGCAACTGCAGTTGACTGAGCTGGTCAATCAGCCGCAGGCGTAGCGACTGGTGCAGAACATCTGGCTTGTCACGGACCAGAAAATCGATCAGATCACTACGGAACAGCTCCATACCGCTCTGACGCCAGAGGTCGGAATCATGATCCTGCCTCGCTTTCAGCCCCTGCAGAGCAGAAAGAGACAGAACCTTCGGGACCACATCAACGACAACTTCCAGTTGCTGAACAAGAAAATCGACAGAGGCCTTGATCTGGGAAGGGGAGAACAAATCAATCTTGTTCATGACAAAAAAGGTTTTGGGGAGTTTCTGGCGGATCTGCCTGAGATAGTCGATCTCATTTTCTGTTATGGGTGGATCAGGGGAAACCAGGAACAATGCCGCATCGCACTGGGCAAGCACCCGAAACGCAACTTCGGTATTGTGTCTGAACGTCGAACCAACCCCCGGGGTGTCGATCAATACGACTCCCTGGCTCAGGAAATCAGCAGGATGGCCGATCTCAACCCGTTCAACCTGCAGCTGATTGTCCGGGTTACCGCCCTCGGTTACGAAACGGTTAAGAAAGCTGGCCAGCGTCTGCCCATCCTGTTCCGGAAACTCCAGCGGCGGCTTGTCAAGAAAACACACCCTGGCGAAAACCCTCGCTGAATAACTGATATAGGTCGGTATCGCCGTGACCGGCAGGATATCACTGGGCAGCAGATCTTCGCCGAGCAGGGCATTGAGCAGAGTACTTTTGCCACGCTTAAACTGGCCGAGAATGGCCAGCCGAAATGCCCCTGACTCGAGGCGCGCTTTCAGCTGCTCCAGTTCAGTGAAGGTATCGGAGCAGCTTTCCAGATCTTTTATGAGCTCCAGGGATGAGTTAAGAACAGTTTCTAGATCGTCTCGAACCACTGTCCCTCTGTCAGCGGTTCCCTCCTGGGCAATATCAGTCATCGGCGTATTCCTGTTCTGTGCTTTTCAATTCCAAGTACCGATTATGATAACACGGATTTAATCCGATAGGAATGAAACCGGGCAGGCTCACTCCGTATCGAACAGTTCGCCGCTGAGATAGCGCTCGCCGGAATCAGGCAGGATAACGACAATCTTCTTGCCCTTGAACTCGGCCTGGCGCGCCAGACGAACAGCCGCAGCCGTAGCGGCACCACAGGAGATACCGGACAGGAGCCCCTCTTCCCGGGCAAGACGTCTGGCATAGTTGAAGGCATCGTCATTGGTGACTTTTTCGACGCGATCGATAAGGCTCAAGTCCAGAGTTTCAGGGATAAATCCGGCACCAATCCCCTGAATTTTATGAGGGCCGGGCTGCAGCAGTTCTCCAGCAAGGTGCTGAGAGATAACCGGGCTGTCTGCGGGTTCGACAGCGACAGCGACGATATTCTTGCCCCGGACCTCTTTGAAATAACGGGCAATACCAGAAATCGTCCCTCCGGTTCCGACACCGGCGACAATCACATCGACATCGCCATCCGTGGCCTCCCAGATTTCCGGGCCCGTGGTTTTGACATGGATCGCCGGGTTGGCCGGATTCCTGAACTGATGCAGCAGCAGATACTTCTCCGGATTTTTTTCAGCCATCAATTCGGCTTCCTGAACAGCACCAGCCATTCCCTTGTTCCCCGGAGTCAAGACCAGGTTCGCACCAAAAGCCTTAAGGATACGGCGCCGCTCCATGCTCATGGTTTCAGGCATGGTTAAAGTCAGCTTAATGCCTTTAGACGCAGCCACGAAAGCCAGTGCGATCCCGGTATTGCCGCTGGTCGGCTCCACGATCTCCATACCAGGCTTCAATGTGCCACGCTCAAGAGCATCCTGAATCATCGCCGTACCGATCCGGCACTTTACTGAATAGGCCGGATTGCGCCCTTCGACCTTACCGTAGATCTGGGCACCATTCGGAACGATTCTATTGAGCCTGACTAACGGAGTTCCACCGATAGACTGCGCGTTATCTGAAAAAATTTTAGCCACGAAGAGCCCCCTTGCGGTCTGAATCACACTCTTTCAGGTGCGATACCCAAAAGTCAGTTTACCATTCACCATTGAGGGAAAATATAGACGATCAAGGTGAATACAGTCAACAAACCCGGGAAAAGATGGATTATTTTCCGACTTATACGTTAAAGATCATCCTTGAAGCCTAGCAGCCGAACGAGAGAAAGGCTATTGACGGAGAAAAAGAACGATAGCACCTTCCCCGCCATATTGACGTGGAGCCCGCCCCCATTCAGTCACCAGTTTCTTCCCCTCATGTGTGAGGAAACGCTCTACTTCGTCACGCAGAACCGTCTTGCCAGCTTCCGAGTGAAGCCCTTTTCCGGTAATGACCAGCAAAACCCTGGCCTGCTGATAGCGGGCATTGGCGATAAACGACTTAAGCCTGGCCGTCACTTCATGCCCCTGCAGCCCATGCAGATCAAGAGATAAATCCGGAACAATCCGCCCCTTGCGCAGTTGGCGCATGCGTCGCGGTTCTGCCGATGCAGGTTCTTCCTCTTCGGGATAACTGTCTTCGAAGCGGATATTCATCTCACCGACAGATTTCAGGAACAGGTCGTTATCAGTCTCGACAACTGCAGCCTCTTCGGCTGGAGCAAAAGACCCAGCCGGGCCCCGATCCTCACCATCGTCAGCCGACTCGTTGTCCAACCGCTCCACGCCCAGCAGCTTCATTTCATCTTCAAATAAGCCATAGATGGGCGCCACAGGAACCTGGGCAGGCGCGTCCTGTGGTTGTTGCTGCTGTTGTTCCTCGGAAACAGAAAACCCCTTCAGAGCACTGAAGGGGTCACTGGAAAACGGCTTTGGAACAGAAGTTTTGTTTCTCTTCTTTTTAGCCATAACAGAACTAGCGGAGTACCTGTTTGCGACGGCCGGTCATGGCCTTGGTCTGCTGCTTGATGATAGCGCCCTGTTTTTCCAGATGGAACTGGAACCACATATCGCCAAAACCTTTCATCTTCATCCGCTTGCCGGCTTCGAGCAGGTCAATGTTCTCCCTCAAACGCTCATCAGAGGTCTTCTTCACTCCCTGATTGAGAATCTCAACGGCCCTGGCGCGGTTGCCGATATGATCAAGACAGAAGGCATAAAGAGCATAGAGCATTGCTTCCTTACGGCTGGCGGCAATCGCCTTTTCAAAGGTACTGACCATCTTGTCGGTCTTGTTTTTCTTCATGTAACTGATACCAAGCATCGCCATGGCTACCCAGTTTTTGGAAAAACCCTTTTCCAGATACGGCAGCGCTTCGGAAAATTGGCGTTTGATATAATGGATGGTCCCGATCTGGGAATTGATCTGCCCTTTGATGTAGAACTGCCAGGCCGCGAACTTCATCGAAGCCTTGAGATCACTGATAGCCTTGTCCGCCCGATTGGCCATAACATCTTTCTGGGCCTGCGTCATGATGGCGGTGATGCGTTTCAGCAGCGATCTTGAGATCAGAATAAAAACAACCACCAGAACGACAAGACCGATGAGCGAAACAATCCAGGGTTCCGGCGTAATGAAACGCATCGATACTGCCGAAACAACGGCGGCACAGGCGATCGAGATCAACAATGTCAGCATGAAAATTCCCTTAGAGCAAAAAAGTCTTATCGCGAAGAGCACCGGATGGGGTCATCCAAACCCGGCGCGCAACTCTATCAATCTGTACCGAAAATGTCAAAACAAACGGACAGGCATGCAGCGCATCAGCCCTGAAAGTCGCTGGCAACCATCAGGGTCAGCTTCTGCCCCGGCTTGAGCACATGCCCCCTGGATAATTCGTTCCATTGACGGATCTCCTCGGTCGCGACATCGAACTGGCGGCCGATCCCCCACAGCGTGTCCCCCGGAACGACCTGATAAATCATCTTGCGGGTCGGGCCTTTTTTCACTGCAGACGCTACACGGGCCGTCGTCTTGGCGGTAGCCATCTTAGACACGACCAGAGTCTGTCCCGGCTGCAGAGTATTGCTCCAGCCCAGCTTGTTCCAGATGCGCAATTCTTTCTCGGTCACCTCAAAACGCCTGGCAATCGACCAGAGGCTGTCCCCTTTGCGCACCTTGTAGGTTTTACGCCGGCTCTTGATGTAGCTTTCGGCCAGGGCATCGGCCGGCAAAGAGGTATAGCCTTCCTTGAGTGGCAGGATCAGGTTCTGGCCGATCTGCAGGGCCTTGGGATTTTTGATCTGATTGAGGCTGATAATATCATCGACCCGGATCTTGTAGCGTCGCGCCAGAACCTGGAGGGTATCACCGGCCTTGATCTGATGACGTGCGTAACGGGCACGCTGATCGGCAGGCAGTTGTGCATATGCGTCCATCACCTGGGCCGCCGTTCCGACAGGAACCCGTAAGCGATAACCGGTTTCTCCCGGTGGAGTACACCAGCGCTTCAGCTCGGGGTTCAGCTCTTTGATCTCGCCGTAACTGACGCCACAGAACTCGGCTATCAGTTCCAGGTCCGTGGTACTCTCCATAACGACAGTGTCGTAAGCAAAGGGCTCCTGCATTTCAATATCGGCAAAGCCATATGTTTCAGGATCCTTGACCAGCGTCAGGGTCGCAATCAGCTTCGGCAGGTAATCACAAGTTTCTTCCCGCAGAACCGATCCTTCGGTCAACTCCCAGAAATCGCGACTATCGCTTTTCCTGATCGCCTTGTTGACGGTCCCGCCGCCGGCATTATAAGCCGCAACGGCCAGGTACCAGTCGCCATCGAAACGGTCATGCAAGGTTTTGAGGTGCCGGGCTGCGGCAAGGGTCGATTTTTCAATATCCAGCCGACCATCCTGCCACCAGTCATTCTTCAGGCCATACAACTTTCCGGTACTCTCGATAAACTGCCAGGGACCAGCGGCATGGGCCCAGCTGTAGGCGCGCATATTGAAGCCGGATTCGATCAAAGCCAGATAGGCAAGATCGAGAGGGATCCCTTCTTCCCGAAACACCTCCTGGATGGAAGGAATATAGCGGGAAGCCCTTTCCAGCCAGAGCGAAAAAGTTGCCCGCCCCGAACCGGTGTAATAGTTGAGATATTTATCGACACGCGGGTGGCTTGTCAGTGGGAAATCACCTGTGTAGAAAAAAGAAAGCGGCAGCTGAGGCTCAACCACGACGGCACTGTCGGTGCCACCGGCCTCCATCCCCTGCTCCGCAATATCGGCAGGTTCTTCGCCGCAGGGCGCTGACTCAGCCTCGACCGCTTCCTGTATTTCAGAAGCGGGATCCGGCCCCAGCACCCTGTCTATCCTTGGCGTCGGAGCATGACAGGCACCGAAGATAAGGATGATAATGATAAAACTGTACTTCCAATAAGTCATTCTACTGTCTCCGAAACAGTATTTATAAAATTTACAAATACTAATTTTCTATTAAATCCACAGACAAAGTCAATAAACTTCAATCTTCCAGCCTCTCAGCCGGCCAGAAGCGCTTCTCCATCTCGTCCATCAGTGGGCCAAAACTTTTTCGCTCGAGCGCCGAAACCGGAATCGCCTGGTAGCGACGACACAGGGCCGAACGCTCCGGCTCGGGAACCAGGTCGGTCTTGTTAAAAACCAGCAGACGCTTGCGGGTTCCCAGATCAAGATCGTCGAGGATCTTGTCAACCGAACGGATCTGCTCCTCAAAGCGCGGATTCGAGACGTCGACCAGATGTAGCAGCAAGTCGGCATCCTCGAGCTCTTCCAGGGTTGCCTTGAAAGCTCCGATCAGGCTCGTCGGCAGATCACGGATAAAACCGACGGTATCGGTGATGATGACCTCCCGGTCGAGGGGAAAACGTAGTCGCCTGGTCGAGGTATCCAGGGTTGCGAACATCAGGTTTTCAGTAAACACTTCGCTCTGGGTCAAAGCATTGAGCAAGGTCGATTTACCGGCATTGGTATAGCCGACGATCGAGACGATCGGCACCCCGGCACGTACGCGCTTCTGGCGCCGCTGCATCCGCCCGCGGCTCAAGGTCTCGAGTTCGTTCTCCAGCCGCCTGATCTTGTCCCGCGTGCGGCGCCGGTCGATTTCCAACTTGGTCTCCCCCGGTCCGCGTCCGCCGATCCCGCCCATCAGGCGCGACATCGCGGTGCCCTTGCCTCCGGCGAGGCGCGGCATAATATATTTGAGCTGAGCCAGTTCGACCTGAACCTTGCCGTCACGTGACTGCGCGCGGTTGGCAAAGATGTCGAGAATCAGCTGGGTCCGGTCGATAACCTTGATCTCCGTCACATCGGTAATCGAGCGCACCTGGTTCGGCGTCAGGTTCTGGTCAAAGACGAGCAGGGTCGCGCGGCGCTGCAGGGCATTGATAATGATCTCACGCAGCTTCCCTTCCCCGACCAGGTAGCGCGGATTGAGCTTGCGCGGACGCTGAACAACCTTGTCGATCACCACCAGATTCGCTGTCCTGGCCAGCTCTTCAAGCTCATCCAGGGAATCCTGGACCTGACGCTGGGTACCACTGCCAACCGAGATCAACAGCGCCCGTTCGCGTCCATCAGACAGGTCGACAGTTTCTTCGGCGGTCCGTTCCATCTCCTGATCGAGAGAGCGGACAAAGGCTGCAAAATCGAGATCGAGCTGATAATAATCGTTGAGCTGATGCTGTTCGATCTGAGCGACATCGGCTGTCGGCAACAGGTGAGCGTAGTAAAGTTTTCCCGGCAACCCGTCAGCACGGACGCCGATAGCCGCCATCAGATCGAGCCGTAACAGCTCGAGATCGGTCATATCGTCGCGGCTTAAGGGTTCCTGCTTGAGGTGGGTATGGATGCAACGCAGGCCACGCAGGCCACTACGCCCCAGGCTGAAGCTGGACAGATCTGGAATAACGATCTCCCGGTCGTCACCGACGATGACATATTGAACGACACCGGCACGGTCGATGATCAGACCGACCTGGCGTTGAATTTCAGCAGACAGTTCGGTGATATAGCGCGCAAGTTCGGAAGAGATAACCTCATTTGCGGCAATCTTACGCCGATAAATCCGTTCAAGAGCATTGATCTGACTGGCTTTAAGGCCACTGAGCTTGCCTTCTACCATTGACACCTCAAAAACCAGTAAAGGCCCCTGACGGAGCCTTTACGTTCTGAATTATGCTAAAAATGACCTTAACCGGCAACGGTACTGAACCCTGCGTCGACATAGTGAATTTCACCAGTGACGCCGGATGCCAGATCGGAGAGCAGGTAAAGGGTGGCCTTGCCGACATCCTCGGTCGAAACCAGACGTCTGAGCGGAGCCAGCTCTTCGGCGCGCTTGAGCTTGTCCTTGAAGTTGGAAATGCCGGAAGCGGCCAGGGTCTTGATCGGACCGGCGGAAACCGCGTTGACACGGATTCCCTGTTCACCGAGCTCTGCAGCCAGGTAACGAACGGAAGATTCCAGGGCGGCCTTGGCAACACCCATGACGTTATACTGCGGAACGGAACGAACCGATCCAAGGTAAGTCATGGTGACAATGCTGCCACCCGGTGCCATGACCGGAATAGCTGCACGGGTCACTGAAACCAGCGAGTAGGCGCTGATGTCGAGAGCCAGTTGAAAGCCCTCACGGCTGGTCTGGCTGAATGGCTGCTTGAGGTCTTCACGGTTGGCGTAGGCGATGGCGTGAACGACAAAATCAACCTGTCCCCACTGGGTTTTCAGCTCAGTGAAAACGGCATTCAGTTCTTCTTCATTCTGGACATCACAAGGCAGGATAATCGTTGATCCCAGGCTTTCAGCCAGCGGGCGGACACGCTTCTCCAGTGCCTCATTCAGATAGGTAAAGGCCAGTTCAGCTCCGGCGGCATGCAATTGTTCCGCAATACCCCAGGCAATGCTTTTATCGTTGGCGACACCGAGGATTACACCGCGTTTGCCCTTCATCAGTCCTGTCATTCAATGGTCTCCTTGTAGTTACATCATCATTTAATGAACATGACTTTTTATCAAAAGCTGCCGGCAAAGGCAAGACCCCTTGTACCTCACTGAAATCTCAACTTTTTTTTCGCACCATCCCTATTCACGCGGGAAAAGATCATTTAGACTGTTTCTCAGCATCCACGAAGCCAAGGAGACCAATGCATGAAACAGACACTCTTCGATAAACTCTGGGCCAGCCATGTCGTCAACGAAGATGCCGACGGCACCTGCCTGCTCTATATTGACCGCCAGTTGCTCCATGAGGTCACCTCTCCGCAGGCCTTTGAAGGACTGCGCCTGGCCGGGCGCACACCCTGGCGCAGGGAAGCCAACCTGGCGGTCCCCGATCACAATGTCCCGACAGCAGACCGCGCCCAGGGCGTCAGTGATCCGGTCTCAAAGATTCAGATCGAAACACTGGAAAAAAACTGTCGTGAATTCGGCATCACCCTGTTCGGTATGGATGATCCCCGCCAGGGGATTGTTCACGTCATCGGTCCGGAGCAGGGAGCCACCCTGCCCGGCATGACCATTGTCTGTGGTGATTCCCATACCGCGACACATGGTGCCTTCGGCGCTCTCGCCTTCGGTATCGGCACCTCGGAAGTCGAACATGTGCTGGCCACCCAGTGCCTGATTCAGAAAAAATCAAAAAGCATGCTGGTTGAGGTCAGTGGCGAATTGCCGACCGGCCTGACCGCCAAGGATATCATCCTGGCAACAATCGGCCGCATCGGCACCGCCGGCGGCACCGGCTACACCATCGAATTCGGCGGTTCGGCAATCCGCAGCCTGTCGATGGAGGGGCGCATGACGGTCTGCAACATGGCGATCGAAGCCGGCGCACGGGCCGGAATCATCGCTGTCGACCAGACAACCATCGACTATCTCAAGGGGCGCCCCTACGCCCCGAGCGGAGAACTGTGGGACAAGGCTGTGACCAGCTGGCTTGAACTGAAGAGCGACCCGGATGCCGAATACGATCGCGTTGTGCGCATCGATGCCCGCGATCTCCAGCCACAGGTCACCTGGGGGACCTCACCGGAGATGGTCGTCACCGTCGATGAAAAGGTTCCCGACCCGGCGACGGAAGCCAATCCGACCAAACGCGAAAGCATCCAGGCCGCGCTGAAATACATGGGCCTTGAGCCCGGCACGCCGATCACCGAGATCTCGCCCGATATCATCTTCATCGGCTCCTGCACCAACGGTCGCATCGAGGATCTGCGTGCCGTCGCCGCCGTCGTCAAAGGACGCAAGGTCGCGGCCAATATCAAGCAGGCGCTGGTCGTACCCGGTTCAGGCCTGGTCAAGCAGCAGGCCGAAGCCGAAGGCCTGGACAAGATCCTTATCGAAGCCGGATTCGAATGGCGCGAACCGGGCTGTTCCATGTGTCTGGCCATGAACAGCGACCGCCTGGCTCCGGGTGAACGCTGCGCCTCGACCTCGAACCGTAACTTCGAGGGGCGCCAGGGCCAGGGCGGCCGCACTCATCTGGTCAGCCCGGCCATGGCTGCCGCTGCGGCGGTTACCGGGCACTTTGTCGACGTGCGCCAACTGGAGGTAAAATAAGATGGATAAATTCAGTAACTTTCACGGACTGGTCGCCCCGCTCGATCGGGCCAATATCGATACCGACGCAATCATCCCGAAGCAGTTCCTCAAATCGATTAAACGGACCGGCTTCGGCCCCTACCTGTTTGATGAATGGCGTTACCTTGACCACGGAGAACCGGGCACGGACTGCACCAATCGCCCGCTCAATACAAGCTTTGTCCTCAATCAGCCGCAATACAAGGGGGCCAGCATCCTGTTGACCCGGGCCAACTTCGGCTGCGGGTCATCAAGAGAGCATGCGCCCTGGGCGCTGCTCGATTTCGGCATCAGAACGATCATCGCACCGAGCTTTGCCGACATCTTTTACAACAATTGCTTCAAGAACGGAATCCTGCCGATCGTTCTTGACGAAGCGCTCATCGACAGCCTGTTTAAAGCGGTTGGCAGCAGTGCCGGTTTCAGGCTGCAAATCGACCTGGAAAATCAGCGTATCGAGCGCCCTGACGGCGAAACAATCGCCTTTGACATCGACCCGTTCCGTAAGCACTGTCTGCTCAACGGTCTGGATGACATCGGTCTGACCTTGCAGAAGATCGACAGCATTAAAGATTACGAAAACCGTCATCGCCAGGACGCACCCTGGCTGTTCGCCAACTAACAACGCCAAAGGCCCCGGGATAGCCCGGGGCCTTTGGCGTTTCAGCGTGAATAATTAGAACAACAGATCATTCAAATTCCTTGATCACCGCGTTTTTCTTCAGCAACGTCTTTGACTTCTCCTTGGTTATTTCTTTACGCCTCAGAGCATTGTTGTAGCGCCTATGATCATCGTCAGTCACCAGCTCGAGCGGCTCAACCTTGACCGGTTTACCATCGTCGTCGACGGCAACCATGGTGAAGTAGCAGGTGTTGGTATGCGAGACAACCTGTTTACGGATATCTTCGGTGACAACCTTGATGCCGATCTCCATCGATGAAGTCCCGACGTAGTTCACGTTGGCAAAGAAAGTCACGAGGCTGCCGACAGGAATCGGTCTCTTGAACAGAACCATATCGACCGACAGGGTCACGACGTACTGTCCGCTGTAACGCGAAGCACAGGCAAAGGCAACCTCATCAAGCATCTTCAGCAGTTGGCCACCATGCAGATTCCCGCTGAAATTTGCCATCCCGGGGGTAATCAGAACAGACATGTTCAAAGACTTGTTTTCCTGCATAAACTCTCCATTATCAGATAAATAAAACCATCCGGCATTTCATCTCAGCCGGGATTGATACTTTAGCACAAATCCCGTATTGTGAGGCTCTGCATCTTACCCACAGATGCATTTCTTTGTGTCAGAAAGAACAACTCTCAATACTGTGACATTAGCTCTTTGAACAGAGTTCATGTATGATTGTAGAAAACCTTTTTCCGAAACAAGGTGGAGGCACTTATGAGTTCTTCCGATTTTGAAAAAAGCAAAGAAAAACTTACCCAGGATTATCGCAAACTCCTCAAAGATGCTGAAGATCTGATCTCCAGCCTGCCCGGCGAACTGAACGACAAAACATCCGAAGCGAAAGCCAGGTTGGAAGAAACCGTGGGGCAGTTCAAAAACAGCTATGGTTCCGCAGCCGACAGGGTCCAGGAGCAGATCAAGAAATCGGATCAGCTGATCAGGGACTACCCCTATCAAGCAGCGGGAATCTCCCTCGCTATCGGTTTTCTCATCGGCCTGCTTCTCAAACGCGGAAACAGCTAGTGCTGCCGACCAAGCAGGATTTCAGCAGTTTCTGGCACAATGTTACCGCATTACTGTGGAATCGTCTCGAACTGTTCAGCCTGGAACTCAGAGAGGAACAGGACCGGTTCTTTCGCCTGGCATTCCTCTGCCTGTTCAGCCTGGCGATTGCGCTGATCGGTCTTGTCTTGCTGCTGCTCGCCCTGCTACTGGTTATTCCCCAAGAGTTACGGCCTCTGACCTGCCTGATTACCGGCGTTGCCTGCCTGATCCTGGGAATCCTCGGCTGGTGGCGCCTGCAGAGGAAGCTCTCCCATGGTCCACTGCCGTTTGCAACGATCCGCGATGAGATCAGAAAAGACCTGGGAGTAAATGATGACCGGCCATAAGCGGAAGGCTCAAAAGCGTGAACTGGTTCTGCAGGGACAACTGCTGCGCTACAACCTGAAATTTCAGGTATTGCAGACCAGACAGCAGCTGATCCAGACAGAGCACAACCTGAGAATGCTCGGACGGATCATCAGCGCTCTCAGGAACTTCTGTCACCGAGAGCGCTGCACCAAATAAAAAGCTATTTCTCCATCGCCGTGACACCGGTCCGGGCAATCTCGACGACATGCTCCCAACCGACCTCGTTGATGAATTCATCGATGGTCCGGGTCGACCCTGAGACCTGGACCAACTGGATATCCTCGTTCATCTGTTCCAGAATCTCAATATTGTAGTGCTTGAGAAAGCCTTCAAGCTGCGGAGCGTCGATCTCCAGCTTGATGATCGCCACCTCCCGCCAATAACTGTGTTCCGTATCAAGTTCCTTGGCAGAAATAACCTCGGTGAACCTTTCCAGCTGTTTGAGGACCTGAACGACCTTGGCGTCGTCATTCTCCTCCAGAGTAATGGTCATTCGGCTGACTCCCGGAATCCGCGAACGACAGACAGTCAGGGTGTCAACGTTGTACATCTTCTTGCGGATCAGCATGGAGATCTTGTTGAGAACGCCCGGGTGGTCGAGTGTAAATGCCAGTATTGCCCTCCGTTTCATGCCGCATCCTCCTGAGAAACTGTCGCATCCGGCTTCTTCGGATGCTTGACCATCATGTCTTCAAAACCGCCGCCGGCCGGAATCATCGGCAGGACAACTTCGGCGGGATCACAAATAAATTCGAGAACCATCGGACCCTGATGGGCAACCGCTTTTTCCAGCGCAGGAGTAACATCCTCAAGTTTTTCCACCTTGAGATAGGGCAGCCCATAGGCCTGGGCGATCAACCCGAAGTCCGGACTCTGCATCGGGGTTCCGGCGTAGCGGCCATCAAAGAAAAAGGTCTGCCACTGGCGAACCATGCCCAGATAACCGTTGTTCAGGATGACGATCTTGACATCGACCTGCTGCTCCATGATGGTGCCGAGTTCCTGAATATTCATCTGGAAGCTGCCATCACCACTGATTGACCAGACCCGCTCATCGGGACGGGCAAGCTTGACCCCGATGGCCATCGGCAGAGAACAGCCCATGGTGCCGGCACCGCCTGAGCCAAACCAGCTGTTCGGTGTCTGATAATTATAAAACCGGGCACACATCATCTGATGCTGACCGACATCAGGAACGATCAGATCCTTGCCGGCGGTAACCTCGGAAAGACGATGAATAATCCCCTTCATCATCAACCGGCCGTCTTCACCGACACCTGTTTCGATCTCCTCCTTCAGATCCCCGGCCATGACCTGACGGAACCCTTCGATCTTTTCCAGCCAGCGCCGCCGCGGCTTGCTGGTCAGCATCGGTTCGCCGAGCAGAACGTGCAGGGTCCGATAGACATCGGCGTTAATGGCCAGACTGGTTTTGACATTTTTGTCGATCTCCGACGGATCGATCTCGACATGGATGACATCGGCATTCTGAGCATATTCGTTGAGCTTGCCGGTCACCCGGTCATCGAAACGCATGCCGAAGGAGATCAGCAGGTCTGCTTCCATGATCGCCCGGTTTGCTTCTACCGTTCCGTGCATCCCCATCATGCCGAGGCTTAAGGGATGATCGGCCGGTATGGCTGAAAGACCGTGAAAGGTAAAGGCCACAGGAATGTTCATCTGCTCGGCGAACTTGCGCAGCAGCTCGCCGGCATTGCTGTTGATGACTCCATGACCGCAGAAGATCACCGGCCGCTCGCTTCTGTTGATCAGATCAACCGCTTTTTTGATCGCTTCACGCTCCGGCGTCGGCGTAAAAATATAGCCCGGCAGATCCGGTCGGTAGGATTCAAAATCGAAACTGTAGTCGTCCCCGACATGTTCATTCTGAATATCCTTGGGGACATCAATGACAACCGGTCCGGTCCGGCCGGTTTTGGCGACGTAAAAACCTTCGTGAACCGTCTCCTCAAGCAGCTCCGGCTCAAGCGGCATATAGGTCTGCTTGCAGATCGGCATCATGACGCCGACGACATCGCTTTCCTGGAAAGCATCAGTCGCAATGACCCCGGTCGCAACCTGGCCGGTAATTGCCACCATCGGGATCGAATCCATATAGGCGTCGGCGATACCGGTCACCAGGTTCATCGCCCCGGGACCAGATGTCGCCAGACAGACACCGACCTGAGGTGTTTCCGTCGACAATGACGCCCGGGACAATCCCTGGGCCATAAAGGTCGCCCCCTGCTCATGGCGGGACATCACAAACTTGAAGCCACCGTGCCGCTCCATCTCGTCAAAAATCGGCATGATCGTGCCGCCGGTGTAGCCGAACAGAAACTGAACCTTCTGGTCCTTCAGCGCCTTGAGCAATAACTCTTTACCCGTCATATCAACCCCTGATACTAAGATTTTTGTCATTCAGCTGGTACGAAAAGCAACTATAACAAATAAAGTTATAATTCTAATAGTCGAAAAATGTAATTTAACGATTTTTCAGCGAATGGTGAACCATTAATTGAGCGAACCGCACGACAAGCCTCCGGGAATTTAAAACCTGTTGGTCTTTTAAGCAGATAGACACCCAGGAAAACAAACGCGATGAGATAATATCGTTCTATTCTCTGGCCAAAACTCAGGCCAAGAGAATAACGAGACAAAGAAGCCATTCACCGTGACATGCACGGTAAATGGCTCCAACGGATCAGGCCGAAGATTTTTTGTCATAGTCCCCAGCTGTTATCACGAACCCAGACGGAGAGCTCCCCCTACTGAACCACAGGCAGATACATAGTAAAGCGGTTTCCCGTTCCGGTACTGACAACATCGACCGTTCCGCCATGGTCCTCTGCGACCGCATTGACAACGGTCAGACCGATCCCGCTGCCGCTCCGCCCCATCTGCTTTTTAGTGTAAAACGGCTCAAACAGATGAGCCAGATCCTCCTCGCTGATCGGAGCCCCGCTGTCTGAAACGCTCAGCAGAAGATACTCCCCGCAGGCAATCCCGAGGCGTTCCGCTTCAGCCTCAGCAACGGAACATATCTCTGTTGCCAGCTCGATCTGCCCCTCGCCGGCAAGAGACTCGGCGGCGTTCTGGATCAGGTTGATGATACATTTGCCCAGATGAACCGAAGAACAGAGGATTTTGGTATCCTTATCGGTCAGCCTGGTCTCCACACGGATTCCCGGGTAAAGCTTGCACAGCTGTTCCCAGTCCTGCGATTGAAGGCTTTCCAGTGCCAGGGCGTTCACCGCATTCAAATTGCGATATGCTGCGATATCACGTGACGCTGTCAACAGATCGGAGACCGACACAGCGGCCCGCAACCCCGATTCATGAATGACACCGATTGGCTTGCGCAACGTACTCTCCGGCGACAGCTGCATCAGGAGCAGCTCTGGATAGCTGACCAGACCGGACAGAATGTTATTCAGGTCGTGAGCAATCCCGCCAGCCATCTGCCCCACCAGCGCCTGTCTGGCAAGCCGATGAGAATCCTCCGCACTGACAGACTCAGGGGCACTCTGCAACCCTGCCTGGCAATTCGCTTTCAGGCGCTGATAAAGAAAATACAGACAAGAAAGAGCGCCGAGCAGCACAACAATGACAATCAGCGCGACATAACACAGAGAGCTCGGACCGGATGATCCGACCGCTTCGCCAGCGGCCAGCGCCGGACGGGCCAGCAGCCAGACAATCGTCATGAGTATGACAAAGGTTAGCTCTCTGGTGAAATGACTCCCTGCAATTATAGCAGTCACACAAGATTTCATAATCGTCCCCACTTGTTTGATAATACTTGATTTTTCAGAGTACGATTTTCATTTAATGAGATGGATATCAGAAAGAATTAAGGTGTTCAAATTGTATCACAACATCTGTGAATTTGTGTAATTTTTCCAGAAAGAGAGCACGCAGCTGTTGTTTCCGGCATCAGGTTCGAGAGCAAAAAGAACTGACTCTCCCGGTCCGCTTGCCGGGAGAGTCAGGGAACAGGATGAGTGGTCAGGACGTCGCGGTTGCCGGCGCAAGACGATTGGCCTGACGGCGATTGCTGACAAACAGAACAATCAGAACAATCAGCCCGACGACATGCACAAACCAGGGTAACGGCCAGAGCAGCAGAGCCGCAGCGACCAGAGCGACGAGCCGGAAGAGAATATTCAGGCGCATCTCCATAAAACCCTCTATACCGGCAGCAAAGGCATAGAGCCCGAAGAAAGCAAAGAAAAAGATGGTCAGATCACCCCACACCGTCCCACCGATAAAAGGCGTGTAGGCAAACAGCAGCGGAACGATATACAACCCCTTGGCCAGTTTCCAGGATTGAATTCCGGTCGCCATCGGTTTGGTTCCGGCAATCGCCGCGCCGGTAAAAGCAGCCAGAGCGACCGGCGGGGTCACATTTGAATCCTGACTGAGCCAGAAAACGATCAGATGAGCCGAGAGCAGCGCAAAGGTCAGTGAATGCTCTGACAGCACCGCCTCACGGACCATACTGGCCATATCGATCGGAATGGCATCGACTATGGCCCGGGCTGCAGAAATGGTCATCGGGTTACCGATCTCGGCCAGCCGATCTGGAGCCGCCAGCATAAAGATCGCCTTGGCGGCTTCAGGGATCTGTCCATCGGCCAGAGCATGAACCAGCAGACCATCAGCGATCAGCCCGTGCAGCGCCGGTGCCGAAAGGGTTCCCAGAACGATGTAGGCAGCGGTTACAGGCAGCCCCATCCCCAATACCAGGGATGCCAGGGCAATCAGGGCGATGGCGATAATCAGGCTGTGCCCTGCCCACTCATTGATCATCAGGGAGAAGGTATTGCCGATACCAGCAGTGGCGATGACGTTGACAATCAGGCCCACGGCACAGAGCAGTATGGCCGTCATGACCATGTTGCGCGCCCCGAGTGCCATCGCTTCGATGATCGCCCGCGGTCCCATTTTATTCTTGGTAAACCAGGATGAAACAATAACGGCAAGGATACTGATACCAGCTGCATAGGTCGGAGTAAAACCGTAGATCAGCAAGGCAATCAGTACCGCGATCGGCAGGACAAAGACAATCCCGCCCCTTTTTATGACCTGAAGCGCCGAGACCTTTTCATAATCCATCGCCGTGACGAAACTGCGCTTGGCCTCGATACGGACAAAAAATGCGACCGTCGCAAAGTAGAGGATAGCCGGCAGAATACTGACGATAACGATGGTGTTGTAAGAGATCTGCGTATAGGTCGCCATGACAAAGGCACCGGCCCCCATGATCGGCGGCATCAACTGACCACCGGTTGAAGCTGCGGCCTCGGTCCCCGCGGCAAACTTGTCGGGAAAACCGGCCCGCCTCATCAATGGAATGGTAATAACCCCTGTCGAGGCTGTATTGGCTACGGCCGAGCCGGAAATGGTTCCCATCAGTCCGGAGGCAAATACCGCAACCAGCCCCGGGCCGCCCACCAGACGACCGGCCACCGAGCGGGCCAGATCGATGACAAATTCACCGGCTCCGGAGCGCAACAGGAAGGCACCAAACAGGATGAACATGTAGACGTAGGAGGAGGATATCGACGCAATGGTGCCGAACAGGGCATCGTCACCATAGACGCTGCGAAACAGGATCGTCTCGGGAGACAGGCCGGCAAACTTGAAAACCCCGGGAATTTCCGTCCCCCACCAACCGATATAGGTCAGGGCCACAATGATCAGAACCGGGATAAACCAGCCGGCAACCCTGCGGGTAAACTCGAGCACACAGAGACCCAGGATAATGCCGGCAACCCACTCCCCGGTATCAAGACGAACACCGCGCGCATAGATCGCATCCTCCATGGCGATCAGGTAGAGCGCGGATCCCGCAGCGAGCAGACCAAGGACGGCATCAGCGACCCGCAAGCTCCAGGAAGGGTTGATCTTCAGCGGATAGACATAGGCCGCAACCAGAGCAAAGCCTGCGAAATGAAGAGCATTCTGCCAGAGGGTCGGCAAAACGGTGAACACGTTGAACCAGATATGCATGATCGCGATAAGGATGCCCAGAACGACCAGCAGCCTGGATTCTATCTTGAAAATTCCAGAATCATCGGCACTCATAACACCACACTCCACTGTGAGAGGAAGTGCGACCACCCAGCGTCCGGGTGGTCGCACAAAGACTTATCAGTGAGGAATTAAGCGATCAGGAACCTTGACGCCGACTTCCTGATAATATTTCAGGGCGCCCGGGTGCAGCGGCATCGGCAGACCGGAAATGGCCTTTTCGATAGACATCGCTTTGGTCGCACCGTGAATCGCATTCAAAAACGGTAGATTTTCGTAAATTGTCTTGGTGATTTTATAGACGGCCTCTTCATCGACATCAGCACGGACGGACAAAAAGTTTGGTTGGGCGATGGTATTGATATCCTTTTTCTGGCCCGGATAGGTCCCGGCCGGAATGACATAACGGGTCCACAGTTCGAGGCCGCCATCGGCCTTTACCAACTGCTCGTCAGTAAAATCGAGAACCAGCATGCCGTCGCCCAGATTTGCCTTAGCCTTGGTAATGGCACTGGCCGGCACTCCGGCAGGAATACCGAAACCGGAAATCTGGCCGTTCTGCATGGCATCGGCAGTAGGCCCGTAACCGACGTAGATCAGCTTGTAATCCTCATAGATATCCACACCCAGATTTTTCAGAATAACCGCGTTGGAACCGATGGTTCCCGAGTTCTTGCTCCCCATCGACATGGTCTCGCCTTTCATGCTGACCATATCGGCGATCGTCCCGGTTTTGGCGAACTTTTTAGTAACACCGAAATGCTCAACATTCTGCCAGAGCATAGAGACAGAGCGCAGATTTTTCTGCGGCCCCTCATTGGCTATAGGGCCGGTTCCGTTCCAGGCATAAGAGCCGAACAGCCCCTGCAGGATCGCAAACTGAACCTCGTCATCACGCAGAAGTTTGATATTTTCTCCGGAACCCGCCGAGTTGATCGCCGACATGCCGATCTTTTCCGTCGGCTGAAGCTTGACCTTGATCAGGGTGGAGAGAGCAACCCCGACAGGATAGTAGGTGCCACCGGTTGAAGCTGTGGCCATCAAGTAGTTACGCTCCTCTGCGGCCTGAAGCGGAAGAACCCCGACACAGAGAAATGCCAGAGCCAAAAAGAGTACCGCAAGCTGTTTGAAACGTTTGATCTTCTGCATTGTCAACCTCCGCAACATTGGAAAATGGTCAGAATGAGATATCTGACAGTGTATGTGCCAGGTGAAACTTTGCAATCACAACTAAGATCATACCATATTGGTAAGAAATATTGTTCTAGACGGTAAAATTAATATATAAAAAGCCGAATGTAAAAAAAGCGCTGCGCAGAAAATAAAACAGAAAATCAGCAGAATGGCCGGACAGAGCCGCATAAAACAGGAGTTGACAGACTCCATATACAAAAAAAGCGGGCTTTTCAGCCCGCCTGTCTGTCAAATACAGTCAAAGATCGGAATCCTTGACGGCGAGAACGAATTTCAGGTACTGCCCTTCCGGGAACGAAACCGTCCAGGGGAAATCCTCTGACTGCCCCAGCGTGGCCAGCACCCTCAGGCCGCTGTCAGCCTGCAGTGCGCCGCGGCGCAACTCTTTCAGATAATCGGCCAGCGCTGTTTTCTGATGATTTGACGATGCGGCCAGCAGCCCCCCCTCTTCCAGCAGGGGCAAGGTAGCCTCCACCAGTCGTGATGTCCCGCCCTGAGTCGAGAACAGACTCTTTTTGGTCGTCGAGAAGGATGGCGGATCAAACAGAATCAGGTCGAATTTCTGGTTTTCTCTAGCCATTCTTTCCAGGGTGACAAATACATCAGCAACGATGAATTCGTGCCGCTTGGGGTTAATGCGATTCAACTCAAAATTTTCCCGGGCAACCCCCAGATACTTTTCGGAGACATCGACGCTAGTGACCTTCTTTGCACCGGCATGCGCAGCCGCCACGGAAAAAGCGCCGGTAAAGGCAAAAAGGTTCAGGACTCTCTTACCGGCCACATGACGCATCAGCTCAAGCCGGTTGTTACGCTGATCGGGAAAGATCCCGGTATTCAGACCTTCCGCCATATCGACCAAGTAACGCAGGCCATTCTCTTCAACGATCAAGGGGGTCGGAGCGGCCTGCCCCTGGATCAGACGACTGTAGTTCTTGTTCTGCGACTTCGCCTCCAGGGCCCGTGTTTCCTGCGGGCGCAGTTTGCGATAGATCCCGCTGGTCGGGAACACCGCCTGCAACGCAGCGAGGATCTGCTTCAGGTGAACGTCCCAGGCCTCACTGAACAGCTGAACCATCAGGTAGCCAGCGTAATAATCGACCGTCAGACCGGGAAACCCATCCCCTTCACCATTGACCAGACGGTAGACACTGGTCTCGTCAAGGTTGATAAATCGACGCAGCAGCTTGGCCTGACGAAATCTATCCTCGAACCAGCCCTGATCGATCTGGCGCCTTTTATGGCTCAGAACCCGGGCGACAATCCGGTCTTCCGGGTCGAGCAGCGCGATCGCCAGGAATTCGTTCTTTTCCCCGACCAGCTCGACAATCTCTCCGGCCTTCCCTTTAGGCCAGTTTTTGGTATAACGATCTGCTATCACCCATGGATGACCAAGCTCAAGCATTCTCTGGGTCGCAGTACCGACTTGTAATTTTTTCATGGATTCTCCGCGTTAATCGATGACCAGGGGATTGAATCGGGAATAAAAGCACAGACATTTATTTAAGTCGACTCTTGACTTTTCAGCTGCCGAAAAAAAATACTATACAGGTAACAAAAAAACCAAAATATTGATTCCCGAATGATATAATACGCCAAATTCTGGATATGGGGACACCTCGATGGACAGCAAATTCAAAAACCGCGTTCGTGAACAATTCGGCAGAACTGCCACTGCCTATGTCGAAGCAACACATTTTTCCAGTGGCCCGGACCTGGAAGAAGCCGCCCGGCTGCTCAGCCCGACCCAGGAAGACAACCTGCTGGATGTCGCCTGTGGTGGCGGACACCTGGCCCTCTATTTTGCCCCGATGGTCAGACAGGTCGTCGCCTCTGACCTGACCATGCTGATGCTCAAAAAAGCCCAGGAGCATATCGCCGAAGAAGGGCGCGTTGATAACGTTATCTTTCGCGAAGCCGATGCCGAAGACCTGCCGTTCCCGGCGGGCTCATTCACCCTGCTGACCTGCCGCATCGCACCACACCATTTTCCCGACGTTCCACGTGCACTCAGAGAATTTCACCGGGTTCTGCGCCGTGGCGGACGCATGCTGATCATCGATACGCTGATGCCTTCCGATCCCGAGATCGCCGAATTCTATCAGCAGATTGAGACCAAACGAAACCCGACCCACATCAAAGCCTTCACCGAAAAAGAATGGGCGGAGATGGTTCAGGATGCCGAACTGATCCTGCATGAAACCAAGATCATCCCCAAGACCCACGATTTCCAGTCCTGGATCAAGACTGCCGGGCTCAGCCGTTCCAAGGCCCAGGAACTCAACAGGTTCTTCATGGATGCCTCCCCCAAGGTCCACGACTATTTCCAGATAGAATCCTTTGCCGGTGAGGTTGAAACCTTCACCAACCAGAAGATTCTCATCTACGCGACCCGCAAAGAGAAGGAAAAGAAATAGAGAAAAGCCACGCCAGCCGGATGAGATCCCTCTCCCTGCATCGCGATAAAAAACAGCAGACCCGACAAGGGTCTGCTGTTTTAGTTTCTAGCCTGCGATCAGTCCTACATTCCCGCGTTCTGGTTGGGAACCACATAGATCTCAACGCGCCGATTGCGGGAGCGCCCCTCCTCCGTCGCGTTGCTGGCAATCGGCTGCAGCTCTCCCCGCCCCTCGGTTCCCATCCGCCCGGAAGCCACTCCGTGGCTGATCAGATAATCCGCGACCGCATTGGCCCGGCGCAGCGACAGTTCCAGGTTATACTGCTCGGAGCCGATGCTGTCAGTGTGGCCAGCCACGATGATCTGGGTCTGGGGGTAGCGGACCATAATGTCGGCGATCTTGTTCAGTGATGAATAGAACGTCGACTTGAGACGGGCGGAGTTGAAGTCGAAGGAGACCTCACTGCTCATTGTCAGCTTGAGGATTTCATTCTGTTGACGCTCGATTTCGATCTGGTTCTGGGCTCTCTCACTAGCCAGCTGCCGTTCAAACTCGGCCTGTTGTTTGTCCATATAATAACCGGCTCCGGCACCGATTGCGCCACCGGCCGCACCACCAATCAGAGCCCCGCGCAAAGCACCACCTGAAGGGTCCTGCTGATAGCCGATGATCGCACCGGACACAGCGCCGACCAAAACCCCGATTCCTGCACCCTTCTTGGTATTATCGTAACCGGTCGTTGTTGCACAACCGGACAGCAGCAACAGCGCAATAGTGACAAAACAGATCGACTTTCCAAAACTTGACATTTCACGACTCCTCATCAGTTAAAAGACCAGGTTAAACAGTTCAATCAGAACCAAATGCAGACAGTATAGATAAAAAAAGAGGCCCTATAAAGAGCCTCTTCCCATTTCTTTCGAAATAATATCGATCTGCTACAAGTAGCTTATTTGATTCCTGCGACAGATTCCAGCAGGTCGGTTGTCACCGATTTCGGTCTTTCGATGCCGTAACCGAGAGCACGGTCCCAGGTGATGTTGGCCAGACAGCCAAGGGCACGGCCGATAGCGAAGAGAACCGTATAGAACTCATACTGGGTCACTCCGTAGTACCACTGGATGACACCGGACTGGGCGTCAACATTCGGCCATGGATTCTTGGCCTTGCCGTGCTCCTGGAGGATCCCCGGAGCCACCTCGTAGATCATACTGCACAGCTTGAACAGCGGATCATCCTTGAGTCCTTCCGTCTTGAGGCAGAATTCACGTTGAGAGGTGTAACGTGGGTCGGTCTTACGCAGAACCGCATGGCCATACCCAGGAACGATCTGCCCACTATTCAGGGTTGCCCAGAGAGCCTCAGACAGCTGCTCCTTGGTCGGCAGCTCACCGCCGAGCCGCATCATCAGGTTCTGGGTCCAGCGCAGTACCTCTTCGTTGGCCAGACCGTGCAGCGGGCCGGAAAGACCGCTGATACCGGCACTGTACGCATGATAAGCGTCAGTCAGAGCCGAGGCGACCAGGTGCGTAGTGTGGGCCGAGACGTTGCCAGCCTCATGATCGGAGTGAATGATGAAGTACATCCGCGCCACATCATCATAAGGAGCAGGTATCCCCATCATATGGGCGAAGTTTGCGCCCATATCGAGGCTCGAATCCGCAGGAATATGCGTATCACCCATGTATTTCATACGATAAATATAAGCGCCGATCGGACCGATCTTGGCCATCAGGTTACTGGCGTCCTCATACATATCTTCCCAGCAGGTCGCCTTATTAAATTTTCCGGCGGTATAGGTCTGGGAAAAGATCGATTCACGGTGCATGGCAACGACTGCCGCAGAGAGCATGACCATCGGATGGCTGTCACGTGGCAACGCCCTGAGCAGATCATAGACATACTGAGGAACCTGCGAACGTTTCTGCCAATCAGCAACAACCTCGAGAGTCTGCTCCATGGTCGGAACGTCACCGGTCAGCAGCAACCACCAGAAACTTTCCACATAAGGATACTCACTGCCGGGAGCTTTTGGCAGGGCGGCAAAAGTCTCAGGGATTGTCAGACCACGGAAGCGAATCCCTTCCATCGGGTCGAGATAGGAGATATCAGAGACCAGGGCTTTAATACCGCGGGCACCGCCAAGAGTCTGTTCGATAGTCACCTCGCCAAGACCGACATTACCAAACTCCTTGAGCAGACGAGCGGTTCGCGGACGATGCTCTTCAATCTTCTGAGCTAAGACTTCTTTCAGTGTTGCCATATTCAATCTCTCCTTGAAACAGGTTGGTCTTCAGTTACATTCGATGCCCTTGGGGCCAGAGGTTTTTTTATTGATTGATCCAGACGTGATTCATTCTATATAAAGAAGATCATAAAAGAAACTGTCCGGTTTAAAACTGCCCGAGATGACTGGATGAAAGAAGCTTATCAGATCCCGATCGGAAATCCAGCCTGAGCCAGCTACAAACATTCAAAAAAACCGATATGAAATACCGTTCTACCAATGAGCCTGACATTTGTCAAGCACATTACTGTATACAGTATACCCAAGAGGGACTGTCCCCACCAGCAAGATTTAATGGACTCTTATGCTTTTTTACTTGCCCTGACAACGTTTATCGCTAAAATGCCTAAATATTATGCAACCAAATCAGAAACTCATCAGAACAATATTAGCAGACAGCCCTATTTTACTGGCCCCGATGGCAGGAATCTCCAACCTCCCCTTTCGTCGCATCATGAAAGGGTTCGGTGCTGCGCTGGTCTTTTCCGAAATGATCAGTGCCAATGGACTGATCAGGGCCGGGCACAAGACCAGAGAGCTGATGGATTCCCATCCGGACGAGTCGCCGCTGGGGGTTCAGCTTTTCGGCGATGACCCAGAAGTGCTAGCCAAAGCGGTTGATATCATCAAGGAGGAGTCCTTCCTGATCGATATCAACATGGGCTGTCCGGTGAAAAAGGTGATCGGCAGTGGCGCTGGAAGCGCCCTGCTCAAAGAGCCGCAACGGATTCAGCGGATTATCGCTGAAATTCGCAAGAACTACCAGGGGCTCCTGACCATAAAGATCAGATCCGGCTGGGACAGTGCAGCGCTCAACTATCTCGAGATTGGCAAAATTGCCGAAAACGAGGGAGCCGATGCCATCACCCTCCATCCGCGAACCCGGGTCCAGGGGTTCTCGGGAACTGCCGACTGGACGCACATCGCTGCCCTGAAAAAGCACCTTAATATACCAGTGTTTGGGAGTGGCGACATCTTTACGCCGCAGGACGGTATCAGGATGCTAGAAACCACCGACTGTGACGCGATCATGATCGGCCGAGGCGGCTACGGCAACCCGTGGCTGCTGAAACAGATCCTCGAACTGCTCCATGGTCAGCCGCCGAGCAGTCCGACGCCTTCAGAAAAACTGAAGGTCGCCATGTTGCACCTGGAGCTGTTCCTGGAACAGTTTGGTGAACGCAAAACCGTTCTGGAGATGCGCAAGCACCTGTGCTGGTACGCACGCGGGCTGGCCGGGGCCAGCCAGTATCGTGTTCAACTCCAGAAAACCGAACGTCTCGATCAGATGATCGAGCTGTCACATGACTTCTTTTCGAATGCAGAGAATCAATGACACAAGAACAGTTGACACCGCTGGAATATGAAATGATCCTGGAAAACATCGATGACGCTGTTATCGCCGTCGATCAGAACGGGATCATTACCCTTTTCAACCCTGCAGCGCAGAACTTCACCGGCCTTTCGGAAAAACAGACCGTCGGTAAAACCTTCAGCGAATGCTTCGACTGGCAGGAGTCCCTCTGCTACCTGCTCAACACCTCGCTGACGACCGGGCGTTCGATCTCGGACCATGAAACCGTGACCCTGTCGCAATCGGACAAGCGCCGGGAGCGACCGGTCAGCGTTACGGTTTCACCGATTTTTTCCTCTTCAGGCAGTCAACTGGGTGCGGTCATCATTCTTCACGACATGACCCAGGTCAGATCGCTCGAAGATGCGGTGCGCCACGCAGACCGCCTGACCATGGTCGGCACCATGGCCTCCGGACTGGCTCATGAGATCAAGAATCCTCTCGGCGGCATCAAGGGCTCGGCCCAGCTGCTGCAGATGGAACTGGGCGAGAACAATGAGATCCAGGAATACGTCAGCCTGATCATCAAGGAGACCGAACGGGTCAACCGGATCATCGAGGAACTGCTCGATCTGGCCCGTCCGCGCAAGGCCTGTATTTCACCGGTCAATATCAGCAAACTGCTCGATCAGCAGGTCAAACTGCAGAGCAGTGCTTCACACCAGAAAGGGATTGTCTTCAAATGGCAGCTCGACCCGAGTATTCCGGAGATACCTGGTGACGAAGACCTCTTGACCCGGCTGTTTCTCAACCTGATCAAGAATGCCTGTGAAGCAAATCCGGAAAACAGTGAAATAGTTATTGCCAGCAGGATCGATGCGGAATACCATCTGAGTTTACCGGGAGCCCGTCCGACCCCGATGGTACAAATACGTATCAGCGATCAGGGTCCGGGAATCTCCCCTGAGCAGCGTGAACAGATTCTGACTCCGTTCTACACGACAAAGTCGGGGGGGAGCGGTCTTGGCCTGGCGATCTGCCAGAAAATCGTAAACGACCATGGCGGTCTGATGCATTTCAACGAACGAACGGAGGGGGGGACGACGGTTCAGGTCTCACTGCCCCTTTTCGCGAGTCGTAGAGCTCCACAACAAAACCAGTAAAGGACAAAAAAGCTCATGGCGATCAAACGGATCCTTGTTGCTGACGATGAAGAAAGTATCCGCTGGGTTCTTTCCAAAGCTCTCAAAAAGCAGGGTTTTAGCGTCGACCTTGCCGAAGATGGCAACGAAGCGAAAAAACTGGCAAGGCAAAATCATTATGACCTTGCGGTTCTCGATATCAAAATGCCGGGCATCCAGGGCCTCGATCTGCTCAAGCAGTTTCGCGTCGAACATCCCGATACCCTGGTCATTATCATGACGGCCGAAGCAACCATGGAACATGCCGTCACAGCCATGAAGAACGGAGCCTATGACTACCTGACCAAACCGTTCGATCTGGCGGCACTGGATGCCATCATCCTTAAAGCGACCAAAGCCGCCGAGGTCACCGAACAGATCGACCAGCTCAAGGAGGAGCTCCAGGGGCAGTACAACTTCGGGCGGACCATCATCGGCAACAGCCAGGCCATGCAGGAGGTCTACAAGACCCTTGGCCGGGTTGCGGAATCGGATGTCACCGTCCTGGTCACCGGCGAGAGCGGCACCGGCAAGGAACTGATCGCCAGGGCAATCCATGTCAACAGCCGCCGCCTTGGCAAACCCTTCCTCGCCCTGAACTGCGCGGCCATCCCCGGCGAACTGCTGGAGAACGAACTGTTCGGCCATGAACGCGGGGCCTTTACCGGTGCCACCGACCGCAAAGCCGGCAAATTCGAACAGGCCGACGGCGGCACCCTGTTCCTTGACGAAATCGGTGATATGCCGCTGGAACTGCAGGCCAAGCTACTGCGCGTTCTGCAGGAAAAAGAGATCACCCGGACCGGCGGCAGCCAGACGATCAACGTCGATGTGCGGATCGTCGCAGCAACCAATCAGAACCTGGCGGAACAGGTCAAGGCGAAGGAGTTCCGTGAGGATCTCTACTACCGGCTCAACGTCGTGCCGATCTCGCTGCCAGCCCTGCGCGACCGCCGCGAAGACATCCCGATGCTTGTCGAATTCTTCCTCAAACGGGCCAAACAGGATCTCGGCATCGACATCATGGAATGCAGCCCGGAAGCACTGCAGCTGCTCAAGTCTCACGACTGGCCGGGCAACGTCCGCGAGCTGGAAAACGTCATCAAGCGGGCGGCGCTGCTGTCACCCAACCATGTCCTGACCCCACCGGACTTTCCGGGCCTGCTCGACACTGGCCGGGTCAGAAGTCAGGATGAGTCGCTGGAGGCGCTGGTCGCCAGAAAACTCGAGAACTCACTGGCCCAGATGAACCTCCAGGAAATGAACAATCTCTACGAAATGGTCCTCCATCAGGTCGAGCGTCCGCTGATCAACATCGTCCTCAACAAAACCAGGGGCAACCAGGTGCAGACGGCCGACATTCTCGGCATCAACCGCAACACCCTGAGAAAAAAGATCAAGACTCTGGAGATCGACGTCAAACGTGGGCAGGACTCCTGACACTCCACAGTAAAAGCATAAAAAGCCCGGTGCTGCCATGCCGCACCGGGCTTTTCTTTTGCGTGTTCTTTCTTTTGACTAACAGGCCTCGGCCAGAGTGTCCTCCTGGCCTTCCACCAGGGCTTGTACGTTGAGCAAAATCTTAACGTCCTTGTCGAACTTGGCCAGCCCTTCGATGTAATCACCCTGACAGGTGCTTGCACTGTCACTGATCTGCTCAGCGGCTATATCGACGACCTCCTTGACCCGATCAACCATCAGTCCCATTGTCGTTTCCTCAACCTGGGTAACAATGACGCAGGTGCGATCATCGCACTCCCGTTCGGGCATACCGAAACGGATTCGGGCATCCATCAGAGGAATGATTTTGCCGCGCAGGTTCAGTATCCCCTTGATCTCCCGTGGCATGCCGGGCACCTGGGTAATTTTCTGCATGCCGATAATCTCGGTCACATGATCGACCGCGATACCATAGTCCTCGTCCTGAAGCCTGAAGGTCAGATAGAGCCGGCTTCCCGACTTCCCACCGGCATCTATATTTTCGTAACGTACTTGCTGTCTGTCGTCGCTGCTCATCACCTACCCCTTTACTTAATACTTGCCGAATTCGCTGTCATCCAGAGCTATCTGTACAGCCCCCGAGGAAACACCGTACCCTTTTTGAGCAACCGGCTTGCTACTGACCGGCTTGCCCTCATAAGCCTTGGCAACCGAAGGGGTATGAGGGTTCATTGAACCAACCGTACCTACCCCACCCTTGAGGATGAAACGTTGCAGCATCTGGCGCAGGTGCTCAGCCTGGCCGGACAGCTCTTCAGAAGCGGCGGCACTCTCTTCGGCACTGGCGGTGTTCTGCTGGGTGACCTGATCAATCTGGGTGACCCCTTCGGTAATCTGGTTGACACCCTCAGCCTGTTCACGGCTGGCCGCGGCGATCTCGGTTACCAGGTCGTTGACCTTGCCGATCCCTTCAACAACACCACGCAGGGCCTCAGAGGTCTGGTTGGCAATCGCACTGCCGTTGGCGGCTTTTTCGACAGACCCCTCGATCAGCTCAGCTGTTTCCTCGGCAGCCTTGGCACTGCGTGCTGCCAGATTGCGGACCTCTTCAGCGACCACGGCAAACCCCTTGCCATGCTGTCCGGCACGGGCCGCTTCGACGGCGGCGTTCAAAGCCAGCAGATTGGTCTGGAACGCGATCTCGTCAATCCGCTTGATGATCTTGGAGATATTCTGGCTCGCAGAGTTGATGTCCTCCATGGCTACGATCATTTCCGCCATCCGCTGATTGCCAATCTCAGCAGCGTCGCGTGCCTCGCTCGACAGGGCGTTGGCCTGCTGGGCGTTATCCGCGTTGACTGTGGT
The DNA here is from genome assembly GCA_963676795.2 of Geopsychrobacteraceae bacterium. GTDB lineage: Bacteria > Desulfobacterota > Desulfuromonadia > Desulfuromonadales > Geopsychrobacteraceae. Next base: position 2,172,200 of record CAXXTB010000002.1, read on the forward strand.
CTGAGCACTCAGTTCGTTCAGTGAAGCCGAAATTTCCTCAAGGGAACTGGCCGACTCCGTCGCCCCCTGGGACAGGGCCTGGCTGCTGTCGGCAACCTGACCGGAGCCCGATGCGATCTGATCACCGGCAACCTGGATCTGAGCCATGACATCGTTGAGGTCCTCACCCAGCTTCTTCAGGGTCCCACGGATGACATCGTTTTCATCTCGCAGTTCGACATCAAAGCTCAAATCACCATCCGCGAGCTGCTGCAGGGAGTGGATCACCTCATGCTGAAGACTGTCAGCAAAACGATCCATGGTCTGGGCCATCATCCCGACCTCATCCTTATGAGTCATGCCGAGGCGCATTGTCAAATGGCCCATTTCCAGTTCCTGAATCATCTCCACAGCTTTACGCATCGGGTTGGCAAGGCTTCTGGCCAACAGGTAGACCAGAATAAAGCTGACCAGAATCACGACCAGGGAAACGATGGCGACAATCGTCAGGGTTTCCATCAACTGGGCAGCGATATCGTCCACATAGAGTCCCGCACCGACGACCCACCCCCACTCAGGGATCAGCTTGACGTAGGAGATCTTGCCGACAGGCTCTGTGACACCCGGCTTCGGCCATTGATAGTCAACAAAACCGGCGTTCGAAGCCCGCGCAACCTTGGCCATCTCGACGAAAAGCGCCTTGCCGTCGGGATCGGTGATCGAGGCCAGATTCTTGCCTTCAAGCTCCGGCTTCATCGGGTGCATGACCATTTTCGGTTCAAGATCATTGATCCAGAAATAGTTATCCCCTTCGAAGCGGACGTTGCGCAGCGCCTCACTGGCAAAGTGCTGAGCTTCTGCGGTTGTCATCGCACCACTTTCAGCCTGCTTGACGTAATACTCGACGACGCCCCAGGTTGACTCAACGGCTCGCTGCACCGTTTCGTTCTTGCCGTCTGTCATCTTTCTGTCGAGCTCAAAGCTGGTATAGCCGACAGTCGCCAGAAACGCCACGATGATAACGCCACAGAGCAGATAGATCTTTGTTCCGATTTTGAGATTATTGATAAATTTCAGCATGACAGCCTCCTTATGCCAGGTTCTTGCTAGAATTTGTGTTTACAGTCTTACTCAGTACCGTCCTCAGTTTGTCTGCCGCACAGATAATGAAATTGGCATCATCAGCCAACTGATCCTGATAACAGGTCGAATACTCATGATTTTCATTGCGCCTGACAAGCACGACCGGAATTCTCACATTGACCTCTTTCAAAAAAGCGATAAAAGGTTCGGGCAGTGTGCCTGCCCGTAAAGAATTGACGACCAGCAGATCGGCAGTTTCGTTCCCCTTCTCAGCGGTGACGATCCGGTTCTGAAATTCTTCACGGTCACTGAAAGCAGTGACACGATAGCCGCTCAGCCTCAGCAGAAAGGCACCGCGCCGGCAGGTATCCATGTTTTCATCCAGGTAGTACAGCGCTATCCCCATGGCTCAATCTCCTTAACCAGACAGAAATCGGCGACCCGTTTTCACAGAGGTTATTGAGCAATATGAGTGCCAACTAACGCAAAAACAGCAACCCGCTGATTTTCCATAGTAAAAATCGGAGCTATTGAACCGCAAGGGGTGTAACCAAAGTTACCACCCCCAGCGAGAAATGATCTAAGAACTTGATTTAACGGATATTTTCACAAAAGATCAGAAGGGAACAGCTGTAACTAAATGCACAGGGGTTTGAGCGTTATTGATTATGATTTTTCCTTGTTCAGCCGTTTATTCAGTGCAGGTCTGGAGATCCCGAGTAAACCGGCAGCGATAGACTGGTTGCCGTCGGCTCGCTTCATCGCTTCATCGATCAGCAACTGGACGGTTTCTTCTATCGTCGGCAGACGGTCAGGAAAGACCAGGCCTGCAGAAAAAGCCTCCGGCAGGGAGTGCTCATCGCTATCGCTGATGATGCGGCGGAAACTTTCCATCGACAGCACCTTGCCCTGATGGCGGCTGACTGCATCATAGACCATCGCCTCGAGTTCACGGATATTGCCCGGAAAGTGATAGGTCGACAACAGGGTCAGCAGTTCAGGGGGTGTGGTGGGAATCGGCTTACCAAGTTCCTGCGCTGCCTTGGCCAACAGATGCGGCACCAGCAGCTCCAGGTCCTCTTTTCGCTCACGCAATGGCGGAATATTGACCAGATGGGTATTCAGCCGGTAATAGAGATCCTTGCGAAAGCGCCCCTGTTCCTGCAACCGGCGCAGGTCCTGATTGGTCGCCAGCACGATCCGGGTTCTGGTCTTCTTGACCCGGTCACTCCCCAAGGGCAGGTATTCTCCTTCCTGCAGCAGGCGTAACAGTTTCACCTGCGAGGTCAGGCACAGATCACCGATCTCATCGAGAAACAGGGTCCCCCCTTCGGCCTCTTCGATCATTCCGGAGCGGTTCTGATCCGCCCCGGTGAAGGCGCCCTTGACATGGCCGAACAGGGTATCGGAAAAGACATTATCATCAAGTCCCGCGACATTGACGGCAACCCAGGGGCCCTGTGGAGTCGCCAGGGTATGAACGATCTTCGCCACCAACTCCTTGCCGACACCGCTCTCACCGACAATCAGCACCGGCTGGTGGCTGACGGCCAGAGCCTCGAGGTATTGAAAAACCGCCTTCATCTTCACCGACTGGGTCACCAGTTCGGAAAAGGCATCGGTATTCTTCAACTCATCATTGAGCAGATTATCTTTCAGAGTCCGGTTTTCACGCTCCATCTCGACCAGCCTGAGAATTCGCTTCACACCACCGACCAGACGATCTTCCTCAACGGTTTTGACATAATAATCGGCCGCCCCCGCCTTGATACAGCGGACCGAAACCTCGACCTGATTGATCCCGGTCAGAACGATCACCGGGACACCGGGATGCTGTTCAACAATCTGCCCCAGGAGATCCTCACCGGAGAGATAAGGCATGGTCAGGTCGAGCAGAATCAAACTGACCTTCTGTTCGGCAAGCAGCGGCAGGACCTCGCGACTGTCCTGGCACTGCAGGATGTTGTTGATCCCGCCACTGCGCTCCAGAACCAGGGACAGGCTGCGCAGCCAGGGGCGCTCGTCATCAACCAGCAGAACCGGATTTACGGGATAAAGAGATTTAGCCATCCTCGTTCCTTTCAATGACAGGGAGCTCTACCCGGACAACGGTTCCCTTCGGAGCATTCTTTTCGAAGACCAGCTCCCCCTTATGCTCTTTGACGATCCTTGCCGATACGGAAAGACCAAGGCCTGTGCCCCCCTCGGCACGCTTGGTCGTGAAGAACGGATCGGTCAGGCGCAACAGATTCTCATCGGCGATACCACTGCCCTGGTCCCGGATCTCTATGACACAGCAATCCTTCTTCCGATCGTGAAAGGTCGCAACATGAATAGCTTCCGTTCTGCAGGTCAGGGCCTGGGCCGCATTGATCAGCAGGTTCATCACAACCTGCTCGATACGGTGGGCATTTCCCAGAACCAGAGGCAATTCAGGGTCGAGCTGACAGTCAAAATTATCTGTAGACCTTTTGAGCTGGTTGGTCAGCAGACGAACAGCGGCAGACACCGACTGATTGACATCAAACGGGTCCTCGTGACCAGTGACTTCCATTCGGACAAAATCTTTAAGATCGTCAACAATCCTCTTGATATGCTGGGCGCTCTGCTGCATCTCGGCAAGCATACCCGGCAGTTCCTCGCGCATCCGGGAATAGTTGAGCCCGGCGAAATCGAAATCGCCCTCTTCATCATAACGCTGATCAAGCATAGCCAAAGAATCATCGAGAGCAGCCTTCAGAGTTGCCAGATTGAGCAGGATCAGCCCGTTCGGATTATTGATCTCATGGGCCATACCGGCGGCCAGCTCCCCTAGCGAAGCCAGCTGGCTATGACGTGCCGCCTCCTGCCGCAACCGGACCGACTCGGTAATATCGCTGGCCAGTTCGATGACGTTGACAACCTTTCCGGCGGCATCCTTGACCGGGAAGGCCTTGACCCCGAACATCGTTCCGGAGCTAGTCCTGGTGACCATATTCTGCGGTTCTCCGCTTTCAAAACAGCGCAGGGAGACACATTCGTTACAGGGCAGGTCACGTTCATGCCAGTAATTGTAACAATAACTGCCGTCCTCTTCGCTCTCCTTCATCCCCCAACGGATTTCCTGAGCGCTCTTGTTGGCCCAGATGACATGCATATCAGGAGAGATCAGAATCAACGCGTCCTGAATACTGTCAAGCACGGTCTGAAATTCGGATGAAAGCCGGCGGTATTCGCTTTCTCTGGCCAACAGATCCGCTTCAACCTCTTTCCGCGCCCTGATCTCGCCATCCAGCTCGTCGCGCCCGGCCGTCACCTTCTGCAGGTTGGCAGCCATATCATTGAAGGCACGGCTGATCTGGCTGACCTCGTCCCTGCCCCGCACCGGCAGGCGGATATCGAGATGCCCCTTGCTCATCTCTCCGAGGGCGAGAACCGTTTTATTCAGCGGCGCGAACAGCCGCTCGGCAATGACGGCATTGAACACCAGAGCCAGAAGCACGACAATGCCGCTGATCAGAAGCATCGAGACGATAACCTGATTGATCGTTCTGCCGACCCTCTTTTCTACATCCTGAAAGTCGTCAAGGTAATAGCCGGCAACAATGACCCAGTCCCAGGGCTCGAAATAAGCAATACCGGCCAGTTTCTCACGCGGAGCAGATTGAGGGGTGTCACTCCTGGCATAGCGGACGTAGTCGGTTGGGATGACCCCGTGTTCCGGTTCGGGCAATGCCAGAGCCTTGGCGATGATCTCGCGAACCGGGTAATTTCCGTCCCGATCCTGAAAATCATAAAAGTTTTCCCCGTCCTGCTCACCATGAGGAGAGATGATGTAGTGCCCTTTCTGACCTCCCTGAGCACCCAGCACGTAGACATAGCCGGTTTTACCGACCACAATATCCATGATGCTGTTGCGCAGGCTGATCAGATCATCCTGCTTGACGCCGACGTACAACACGCCGACAATCTGCTGCTCCTCATTGTAAATCGGTTGATAGGCGGTGATATACCAGGCATTGACGACAAAAGCCCGGCCATGAAAAATGTCCCCCTGCAAAACCTTGGCGATAACCGGGTTCGGGGTTCCATCCGGGTTGGTGCGCGGGATATAGGTGCCAATCGCCCGGGTTCCGTCGCTCTGCTCAACGTTCGTCGCGACCCGGAGCATATCGCCCTGCTCATTCATCCGCTGAAAGATCGTACAGGTTCCGCCGACCAGGGATTTGACCTTGTCAACAACAGCCGTTTCACTGGCAAAGGAATGATTCTGTCCCAACCATGTCCCATCCAGATAGACTTTGGGCAGATCGATCCGCTCGCTTTTGCCGCTATACTGGTTGACCGCATTCCAGGAAACCTTGTCATCCGACTGAAAATGCAGGGTGCCACTCTTGGTCAGAACGTCCGCCGCAACCCTCAGGTGATCGGCCATGGTCCGTTCGGTCGCACTCTTCATCGCTTCGGTCATCAGATAAACGTTCTGGGCGATCTGGGTGGCACGTTCACGGCCTGCAGCATTGAGCTCTTCCTGCATAGCCCGTTCGAGATTGAGCTTCTGATAAAAAAGCTCCCCCATGATCGCCAGAAAGGTAAACAGGACGATCAGCAGACTGCTGAGCAGTATGAGGTGCTTGATCTTCATGGGGAATCTTCCTTCTATGAAATTAATATACAATAATAATCGACCTGTGACAGGATCGCAATCATTGAAAAACAAAGGAAGGAAAAGATCAGTCCCGGAATCTTTATGCAAAGAATTCCGGGACCGGAGTAGCTAGAAATTAATAGGATTCTTCGCGGTGATGAGCCTGGTTTTCGAAGCGGGTAAACTGCCCCTGATAGGTCAGGTGGACGGTACCGATCGGCCCGTTCCGCTGCTTGCCGATGATGATTTCGGCGTCTTTTTCGTGGCCTTTGTCGCAGGTCCGCTCCCGGCTCTTGCAGTCATCGCAGTAGACCGCGTCACGGTAGACGAACATGATGACGTCGGCATCCTGCTCGATCGCGCCCGACTCACGCAGGTCAGACATCATCGGCCGCTTGTCGGTCCGGCTTTCCAGAGAACGGTTCAGCTGCGACAGGGCGACAACCGGCACGTTCAGTTCCTTGGCCAACGCCTTGAGCGAACGGGAGATCTCCGAGATCTCCTGCTGGCGGTTTTCCGTACTACTGCCGCGCATCAGCTGCAGGTAGTCGACGATGATCAGCCCCAGGCCATGTTCGGCCTTGAGCCGCCGGCACTTGGAACGCAGTTCGAGGACGGTAATCGCCGGGGTATCATCGACAAACAGCTGCGATTCATTCAGTTCACCGGCAGCCATGGTCAGTTTCGGCCAGTCCGACTCGGCCAGGTGACCGGTCCGCATCCGTCCTGCGTCGACCCTGGCCAGGGCACAGAGCATCCGGGTGACCATCTGTTCCTTGCTCATCTCCAGGGAAAAGATGACCGCAGGAACCGGAGCCTGCTTGTTGGTCGCCGCGTGTTCGATCAGGTTCAGCGCAAAGGCAGTCTTCCCCATCGACGGACGTCCGGCGATGATGATCAGGTCACTCGGCTGCATGCCGGCGGTCATCTTGTCCAGATCGGCAAATCCGGTCGGAACCCCGGTGACCAGCTCTTTCCGCTCATAGAGTTTTTCGATGTTCTTGAAGGTGTCCTTGAGGATGTCGCGGACCGGAAAGAAGGATGGACTGCCACGGTTCTCGGCGATTTCAAAGATCGCCTTTTCGGCCTGGTCGAGAATTTCGTCCATATCGCCACCTTCGTAACCGCTGGTCGCAATATCGGTCGAGACCTCGATCAGCTTTCTGGCCACTGACTTTTCCTTGACCAGTTTGCAGTAATAGCTGATGTTCGCCGCCGTTGGCACGTAGCCGGCCAGGGTGGCAATGTAGGAACTGCCGCCGACATCGTCGAGCGTTCCCTGTTTCTTCAGCACCGCCGATACCGTGACCAGGTCGGCAGGTTCGCTCTTTTCATTCAGGGAAATGATCGCCTGAAAAATCTTGCGGTGACTTTCGCGATAAAAATCATCCGGTGTGAGCAGCTCAAGGGCCTTGTTCATGGCTTCATTTTCGAGCAGAATCCCGCCCAGAACGGACATTTCCGCCTCCAGGTTCTGCGGTGGCATACGATGAGATTGAACTTCAGACATGGATACTTCCTCTGAAAAAATTGATTCGCAGGATAGCAAACTTGTCCCACGCTGAAAACAGGAAAGAGCTTGCACCTGCTATTCACGCACTGGCGCGGCGCTCCATTGAAAACAATGAACAGGACAATGAAAGCAGGAGTTTCTCTGCTGGCAAGAGGGGAGAAACTAGGCTAAAATGGCGGACAACTTCTCGCCGGCGAAAGCCCCGGCTCGAAAATAAATAGCTGAAGAAAAGTCCTTTCATGACCTGTTCACCAGAACCTGAAATGAGGCCCGACTTGAAAACCCCTTCACCTTTCAGCAAGCGCAGAACGGATCTGCTCTCACCCGAGTTTGAAATCATTCACTACGTCGACGAAAACTTCAAGGATGTCGCTTACCATTATCACGACTTCTTCGAAATCTACTTTTTCATCAGCGGAGACATCAACTACCACGTCAACGGCGTCATCTACACGCCGAAACCGGGTGACATCATCCTGCTCAACAACCGCACATTTCACCGCATGAGCCGGACATCCGGGGAAGCCAACAGCCGCTACGAGCGGATGGTCATCCTCATCGATCCCGATTTCATCCTCGACAATCCGATCTGCGGCAAGGCGCTGGCCAACTGTTTCGCCATGGATGGTGATGACAGATCCCGCCTTCTGCGCCTTGAGCCGGGGCAAAGAAAACAGATCGACGAGATCACGGCCAAACTCGTGGAAGCCTACGCCTGCAAACGTTACGGCGACGACCTGCTGCGCATCATCTACCTTCTGGAACTGCTGGTGCACATCAACAAGGCCAAGCTTGAACAGGAAGACAAAACTCTCATCTGCGACATCTCCAACGACGCGGAAATCAACTTTATCCTCGAATACCTGAACAGCAACATCGACGGCGATCTGTCGCTTGACGCCATAGCCGAGGAGCTGTCGCTCGACAAATACTACCTGATCCGCAAATTCAACGAACGCATGGGGCTCTCCCCCCACCAGTACATCAAGCAAATCCGCCTGGTCAAAGCCCGCGACCTGCTCAAAAAGGAGATTTCCGTCACCGATGTCTGTTTTCAGTGCGGCTTCAACGACTATTCCAACTTCATCAGATCGTTCAAACAGAATTTCGGCGTTTCACCCAAGCAGTTTACCAAGCGTTATCTGGCGAAGAAGCACAGTGCCGTGTCTTAGCTCATCCCGCGACGGGACTTACCCTGCGTTGGCGGCAAAAACCATTGATAGGCTCCCACGAGCGGCTTCATTTTTTACATTTGAATTTTTGTTAAGTTAGTTTACTATTTAGTCATGAATAATAAAACGACAAAAAACGAATTATATGTGGAAGTGCATCGCCATATCTGGAATCTGGTGAACAAACACAAGACTCTCGACAGGCTCAATCGCAACTTCGGCGTTGAAAAACTTCTGAACGGGAGTGAAATACACACCCTGACGACTATCGGCGACAACAACATGCTGACCGTCACCCAGATTGCCGACCTGCTTGGAGTGAGCAAGGCTGCAGCGTCGCAAGCCATTGGAAATCTTCAGAAGAATGGCTACTTAAAAAAACTTAAAGACACCGAGAACAAGCGTGAAGTCTATTTGACCCTGACGGAAAAAGGGGAACAGGCCTACCAGGGGCATGAGCAGGTATGGGGCAGCCTGTGCCTCAAGTTTCTCTCCGACCTGAAGGAAGAGGAGATTGAAAACTTCATCAAGGTGGCTGAGAAGGTCGAAGCCATAGTCGGCTTCGAGATCTCCAAGTACCGCTAATTTTTTTTGTCGACCACAATAGTTAATTAACTTAACTAACCATAAAAGCAACAGACACCAGTGACACACAGTCTTCGCAGAAAGTGAGGTCGTACCCGGTGGAAAAGCTCAGTCAGACAATCAAAGAGGATTCACGATCATGTGCCAGCATCTCAGCCTCCACAAAACTATGCTCAGGTGTTGACGGCATAAAGAAGAAAATCACCAGCCTGAGCAAATTTCTCGACCTGCTCGGCGGTTTCTTCTATTTCTCCCTGATGCTGGTCGTTGTCGTCAACGTCGTCATGCGCACCCTGTTCAGCAAGCCCTTTATCGGCACCGTTGAGATCGTCGAAATCTTCACGGCTGTCGCTGTCGGCCTGACCATCTCCTACTGTGCGGTCTTGGAAGAACATATCACCATCGACTTCATTCTCGCCAAGTTCCCAAAAAAGTTTCAGCAGGTCATCACCTTCATCGTCTACATCCTGTCGCTCGGTTTTCTGATAACCGCCGCCTGGATGATGTTCAAGTACGGGGAGTCGGCGCGGATCAACGGTAACGTCTCACCGACAATGGGGATCGGCTACTACCCCTTCATCTACATCATCGCCTTCGGTTTTCTGGTCTATGTACTGGTCGTCCTGTTCAAGGCTGTCAGCCTGTTCCTGGGGAGGAAGCGCTCATGACACCACTGACAATCGGAATTATCGCCATCGTTGTCTTTTTGATCCTGATGCTCTGCCGCATGCCGATTGCCATCTCGCTCGGACTGGTCGGTGTCGTCGGCTTCGCCATGATCGTCAATAAAAAGGCCGCGCTGCGCCTGATCGCTACCGACATCTACAGTGTGTTCAATTCCTATACCCTAAGCGTGGTCAGCATGTTCGTGCTGATGGGCTTCATCGCCTACCACGCCGGGCTTGGCCAGAAACTCTACGGCGTGGCCCATCGCCTGCTCGGCAAGGTTCCCGGTGGCATCGCCATTTCCAGTATCTTCGCCTGCACGATCTTCGGTGCGGTGTGCGGCTCCTGCCCGGCGACCACCGCGACCATCGGTTCCATTTCGATCCCGGAGATGAGAAAATACCGTTATCACAACACCCTGGCGACCGGCAGTATTGCCGCAGCCGGAGCCATCGGCATGATCATTCCGCCGAGCGTCATCTTCATCATCTACGGCACGGCTACCGAGCAGTCGGTCTCCAAGCTGTTTCTGGCCGGGATCATTCCGGGTATCATGCTGGCCGTTTTTTACATGATCACTGTCTGGCTGCTGGTCAAACGCCAACCCGATCTGGTTCCGCGCCTGGCTGCCGACGCAATCGATCATAAGGTCGAAAAGGGAAGTTCCGGCGGACTGATTGAGGTCGCGATCATCTTTGTCGTCTCCCTGGGCGGACTGTTTGCCGGCTGGTTTACCCCGACCGAGGCGGGTGCCATCGGTGCGATGGGAGCCCTGGTGGTCACCCTGCTCCGCCGCCAGCTGACCTTGAGAGGGCTCGGTAAAGCCCTGCGCGACACCACCCGGACCACGGCGATGATTATGTTCCTGATCGCCGGAGCGACCATCTTCAGCCACCTGATCGCGGTCAGCCGCATCCCCTTTGAGCTGGCCACGGCGGTCGGCAACCTGCCGCTGCCAAACTTCGTTATTCTGCTGATCATCATGCTTATCTACCTGATCCTCGGCACTTTTCTTGACACCATCCCGTGCATCCTGCTGACCATTCCGATCTTCTACCCGGTGGTCGTCGACCGCCTGGGCAATGATCCGATCTGGTTCGGTGTCATGATCCTGATGGTCTCGGCGGTCGGTGTCATCACCCCGCCGGTCGGCATCAATGTCTACGTTGTCAAGGGGGTCGCCAAGGACGTACCGATTGAAACCATCTTCAACGGCGTCATGCCCTTCATGATCACCGGGCTGATCGCCTGCATCCTGATTATTCTGTTTCCGTCGATCGCAACCTTCCTGCCATACCTGCTGCTCGGTCGATAGAGACTTGTAAAAACTTGAATGGTTCATGTTCTGGACAGGTGAGAGGGATAGTCGCATCAGCACACGGGCGATCAGTGATGATCAGCCAAAAGTGCGTAACCACTTTCAAATGGGAGGAAAGGTATGACGTCAATCAAAAACAGGCTTTTCAAAAGCCTCAGTACCCTGTGTCTGCTGGCCGTGGCAATCGGACTGCTGAGTTTTCCGGTTGAAGCGGAAGCCCAGAAAAAAACGATTCAACTCTCACTGTCGGTCATGTGGTCGTCCAACATGGACATCGTGGCTGACATTATCCCCAAGTGGAATAAGTTCCTCAGTGAGGCAACCGACGGCCAGGTCGAAATCGTCGTCTATCCGGGCGGCACCCTGACCAAGGCAACCGAGGCCTACGAAGGCGTCGTCCAGGGGGTCTCCGATATGGCGATCGTCGCCTACCCCCTGACCCGCGGCCGGTTCCCGGTCATCGAGACCTTCGTCCTGCCGGGGATCCAGTACAACAACGCCATGGCCGCCAGCATGATGTTCAACGAAGGGATGAAGGTTCTCAAACCGGCCGAGCATAGCGATACCCATTTTCTCTGGGGCTTCGCCGCCGGTCCGGGAGAGATCCAGAGCCAGGTCCCGGTCCGCACCCGCGCCGACCTGAAAGGGCTTGAGATCGCGGTCAACTCGGGCAACCGCGTCACAGCCATGAAACTGCTCGGCGCAGCACCGATCATGATGCCGACCCCCGACTGGTACGAAGCGCTGCAGCGCGGCGTCATGAAATCGGCACTGATCGCCGGCGAAGTGCTCGAAGGCTACCGTCAGTTCGAGGTCAACGGCGATTACGTCACCGTCACCCCCTTTCTGTTCAACCAGGTCTTCGGCATGATCATCAACAACGACTCCTGGAACTCCCTCCCGGCCGATTTACAAAAAGCCCTCTCCGTCCTGCCCGAGGAGCTGCCTGGCCTGTGGGACAAACTGAACAGGGATGGCTACAAGATGAACGCCGAGCACAAAAAGGTTGAAATCATCCACTTAAGCCCTGAAGAAAACGATGCATGGCTGGCCGCCATTGAGCCGGTTGCCGACGAACATGCCAAGGAACTCGATAAGAAAGGGCTGCCGGGCAAGCAGATCATCAAGCAGGTCAAGGATCTGGCCGCCAAATACAACGCCATGTATCCAGAGGTTGCACCTTATCTCAACTATTAACAGCATCGACAAGCTGTCCGGGTCACTCAGGGTGACCCGGACAACCTTAAGATCGAAGAATCAAGCTGGCGCAAAAGAGCAAAAGTTTCACTAATTCTTTTTACGAATGACTGGACCGATGAAAGAGAATCTCAGACTGATCGACAAAGAGATCCCCAAGGGGAAGGTACCGGGCGCACAAAACGGTATCGAGATAAAAAAGACCATCTGTGCGCTGTGCAACCCTTACAGCCACTGCGGCATCGATGCCTACGTCAAGGACGGCACCATCATCAAGGTCGAAGGGACGGAAGAGAACCCGCACAGCGGAGGCACCCTCTGCTCCAAGGGCGCCGCCAGCAGGCAGTATATCTATAACGAAGAACGCCTGTTCGAACCGATGCTCAGGGTCGGCGAACGGGGTTCCGGCCAGTTTGAACCGATCTCCTGGGACAAGGCCCTCGACCTGATCGCTGAGAAATTCACCCGGGTCAAAGAGGAATTCGGTCCTGAAAGCGTCGCCTTTTATGTCGGCTACCCGAAATGGATGCGCCCCTTTGTCAAACGACTGGCACACAGCTTCGGCTCACCGAACTACATGTCCGAGTCGAGCACCTGCTTTGCAGCGACGCTGATGGCGGCCAAACTGACCTACGGGGCATTTGGTCCGCCCGATATGGCCAACGCAGGCTGCCTGCTGGTCTGGAGCTCGAACCCGTTTTATTCGAACACCTCCATCGCCCGCAAGCTGCTCGACAATATCGACCGGGGGATGAAGGTTATCGAGGTCAGCCCCTTCATCACTCCATTGACCAGGCACGCAACCATCCATCTGCGCTTGCGTCCCGGCACATCGGGAGCACTGGCCCTGGGGATGGCCAATTATATCATTCGGAACAACCTGCATGACCGCGACTTTGTCGCCAACTGGTCGGTCGGCTTTGAGGAATTTGCTGCCTATACCCGTGAGTTCAGCCTGGAAAAGACCGCCGAGATCACCGGTATTCCTGCCGACAAGATCCGCGAAGCTGCTCAGCTTTACGCCACCACCAAACCGGCGGCGATGATGAACAGTGCCAGCCCGACAGTTCACCACACCAACGCCGCCCAGAATCACCGTGCCATCATCAGTCTGGTCGGACTGACCGGAAACTATGACGTCAAGGGAGGCAACCATGTGCTACCGCCCGGCTATGTCGAGGTCAACAACGGCATCAAAATGCGCCAGGCCGAGTTTTCGCAAGTTCGGCCATGGAGCGACATGGCACCACGAATCGGCATAGATGCCCACCCGGTCTGGTGTAACGAAATCGGCCAGGCGCAGGCAATGCACCTGCCTGGCCAGATTCACAGCGGCACCCCCTACCCGGTCAAGACAGCAATCGGTTTCGGCCTCAATTACCGCATGTGGCCCGGTTCCGACCATATGGCAGAAGCCCTGAAAAAACTCGACTTCTTCGTCAATGTCGACCTGTTCATGACCGACACGGCGAAAATGGCCGATCTGGTTCTCCCCTGCTGCACCTCCTTTGAGCGCAGTGAGTTCAAGATCTACTCTGAGCGCTTCGGCATCTTCACCCAGCCGGTCATCAAACCATTGGGGAATTCGCGCTCAGACATCGACATCATCTTCGATCTGGCCAGGAGGATTGTCCCGCAAGATGAGCTGCTCTGCAGCGATTACGAAACCTGTCTCGACTGGATGCTCGAGCCCCAGGGAATCAAGATCGCCGACATCAAGCACCAGATTGGCGGCTGCTTCCTCCCCGGAGTCGAGCCCCCCCCCTTCAAAAAATATGAAAAGAGCGGCTTCGCAACCCCGAGCGGCAAAATGGAGTTCGCCTCCAGCAAGGTGGCCGCCGCCGGTTACGACGCCTTACCGGTTTACACAGAACCGAAATACAGTCCGCGATCGACACCGGAACTGGCCGTAAAGTTCCCCTTGGTCCTCAACACCGGCTCACGCCTGCCGATGTTCGTTCACTCACGAACCTTCCGCATGCGCTGGACCCGGAATCTGCGCCCCGACCCGCTGATCGACATGAACCCGGCCGATGCACGGACACGTGGCATCGCCGAGGGGGACAAAATCAGTCTTTCGACACCAAAGGGCTCACTTGGTTTGCTGGCGAGACTGACCGAAACCGTTCCCCAAGGGGTTGTCAGCGTCTACCACAACCTGCCGGGCGCCGATATCAACACATTGATCGAGCACGATTACCGGGATCCGATCTCCGGTTTCCCCGGTTTCAAATCGCTGCTCTGCCAGGTTGAAAAGATTGACTGATCGGCTTTTAAGGGACTTTTCCAGCTTTAGCACCAATGAGGAAAGAGAAAACCATGAACCAGTATGTCTTCACCTTTGATGTTTCACGCTGCTCCGGCTGTATGGCCTGCACGGTCGCCTGCCAGGATCAGAATGACAGCATAGCCGGGAGCTCCGCCTATCGCCGCGTTACCGCTCTGGAAGAAGGAAATGGAAACGACTGCCATATCAGCTTCATCTCGATATCCTGCCTGCACTGCGAGGATGCCCCCTGCCTGATGGCCTGCCCGACCTGCGCCATCAGTAAAGACCTGGCGGGCATGGTCAGCAGTAACCGCGACCTGTGCATCGGCTGCCACAGCTGCGAGCTGGCCTGCCCGTTCGGCGCGCCCAAGTTCGCCGCCGATGGCAAGATGGCCAAGTGCGACTTCTGCCATGACCGCGTCGAGGCAGGCTTGAAACCGGCCTGTGTCCGGGTCTGTCCGACCAGGGCCCTGGATTTCGGCACCCAGCAAGAGGTCACCGAGCGCAAGGCGAAGAACGCTGCGCTCAAGATCTTAAAAGCGCTTTGACCGCACAGGAGAAAGGCCAATGTCTTCCGCTTATTACATACTCGGCAACGGTGGCGCGGCCAACTACGCCATCAAAGCCCTGCGCTCAGCCGGCTACGCCGGTGAACTGCACCAGATCTCGGATGACGCCGGTCCCGGTTTCAACCCGATGGTTGCGCCCTATTACCTGGCCGGCAAGGCCGACTGGCAGACCTGCTTCCCCTTTGGCGAGAGCTTTCTCGCCGACCACCGGGTGATTGCTCATCACGAGGACAAGGTGGTCGCCCTCGACGCCGGAAACGCCACCATCACCACCGCCAGCGGCAGACAATTCCACTACGACAAATGCCTCGTCGCGACCGGCGCCAGGCCGGTCATGCCACCGGTTCCGGGCTTAAAAGAGTCACGCTTTGCCTTCCCCTTGCGCGAAGCGCACACGACGACAACCCTGGAACAGGTCCACAAGAACGCGACCAGGGTGCTGGTTCTGGGTGCCTCTTTTGTCGGTATCGAATTGGCTGAAGTCTTCACAAAAAAAGGGATCTCCGTCGTCCTTGCCGATATCGCCCCGCAGATCATGCCCCAGGGGGCGCACCCCCTGGCCGCTCAGCGGGTGGAAAGCTGGCTGAAACAACATGGGGTGACAATCAGGCTGAAAACGACCTTAAGCCTGGTTGAAGATACGGCGGACGGCGTCATCTGCCATTTTCCCGACGGCACAGCGGAAAGTTTCGACTTTATCGCCGTCTGCGCCGGGATCAGACCGAACCTTGAATTTATCGATCCAGACCAGGTCAAAATCGACCGCGCGCTGTGCACCAACGATTTCATGCAGACCAGCGTGGCGAATATCTATGCCGCCGGCGATGTCTGTGAATCGTTCAACCGCCTCGCCACCCGCCAGCAGTGGATGGGAACCTGGGGCAATGCCTGCTATCAGGGAAGGATCGCCGGTCTCAACATGGCAAATGTCCGGACCAGGTCGGCAGGATCGATTCCCCAGCATGTCAGCCCGGTTTTCGCCTGGACCTACATGCAGGTTGGCGATGCGCTCAGGCAGGGGGAACAGGTCCGCATCGAAGAGCATGGCGATCCGTTCAGCGGCCCCTACCACCTGGCGGTCTATGACCAGGATGTCCTTATCGGCGCCAACCTGATCAACAATCCGGGCGACCTGGAATGGATCAAAAAAGAGATTACTCAAGAGGTGACCAGGATAAACGCGATACGCGATGCAGTTTAGTGAAGTAACGTCCCCGGTAGGAATTGAGGCACTGAGCCAACAATCCTGCATTGACAAGGAGGCGCAAAATGACTTTCACCACAGAGACGACATCAGCTGACAAAGCCACCGCAGCAACAGAAGAGGTTGGCTACAGTTTCTGCGATGCCTGCAACGGGGTGCCGATGTGCGGCATCCGCTATTACACCAGGGACGGCGTGATAACCCGCATCGAAGACTGGCCCGACTTTCCGACCTCGTCGCTCTATTCCAAGGCCTACGGCACATTGCAGAGACAATACCACCCCGACCGGCTGAAATACCCGATGAAGCGAACCACGCCGAAAGGCTCGTCCGACCCCGGCTACGTCAGAATCAGCTGGGATGAAGCCTACGCGATGATTGCGGATCAACTTGGGCGCATCAAATCAGAACATGGTCCTCATGCGGTTTTCTTTTATGTCGGAGATCCCAAGGAACCCCGGGCAGCGGTCCAGCGCCTGGCCAACCTCTACGGTTCGGTCAACTACGGCACCGAAAGCTCAACCGCCTGCCGCATGGGATCCCAGATCGCCGAAATGCTGACCTACGGTTTCCCGACCCTTGGCAACCCGCCGAGCGCGGAAACCCGCTCGCTGCTCATCTGGGGGACCAACCCCTGCTATTCCTCGACCCAGAGCGACTGGAAAAGCCTCCTCGCGGCCAAGGAGCGTGGCGTCAAGTTCATCGTTGTCGATCCGCGGGTCACGCCGACCGCCTCGATCCTTGCCGATATCCACATTCAGCCGCGCCCCAATACCATGGCCGCCGTGGCCTCCGGGATGATGCACGTCATCTTCGAAGAAAATCTGCACGATCAGGAGTTCTGCCGGGACTGGATTCACGGCATCACCGAGCTCAAAGACTACGTCAAACAGTTCACCCCGCAGAAGGTCGCCGAGATCGCCCGGATTCCGGCCCAGCAGATCATCGATGCCGCGCGGCTTTACGCAACCAACAGCCCCGGCGGGGTTAAACTCAGTTCGCAGGGAACGACCCACAACACCAACGCGGCGAACAATCACCGTTCGATCCTGATGCTGCCGGCGATCTGCGGCTATCTCGATGTCCCCGGCGGAGTCCTCAAGCCGAGCAACCCGTTGGAAGGGCTGGCCGGCCCCCACTGGGGCGGTAACCTGCCGCCGCGCTTTACCCTGCAGGAAAAGACCGTCGCCAACCGCGAGCACCGGCTCGACAAAGAGAGAACACCGGCCTGGGCGGAAATCATGGTTCCGGTCCAGACCAGCTACCTGCCGGAATGGATCGCAGAAGGCAAGGTCAAGGCATTTCTCGGCTGGGGGTTCAACATGATGATCTGGCCGCAAACCAGGGTCTACCAGCAGGCCTTTGACAAGCTCGACTTTGCCATGGCGGTCGACTACTTCTACCGCCCCTGGACCCATGATCATCTCGACCTGGTCCTTCCGGCCGCGACAAATTTCGAGCGCCTCGCGCCGTTCAGCATTCAGGGACGCACCTTCTTCGGCCGCACAGCCATTCAACCGCTCGGCGAAGCGCGTGAAGACTGGAAAATCGCCCTCGATATCGGCTGTCAACTGGGCTACCGTGAAGAATGCTTCAATGGCGATGTCGTCGCTGCCAGCGACGAGATTCTGGGGATGTGGGACTGCTCCTGTGCGGCGTTGAAAGAAAATCAACAGCAGGGCGTCAGTATTGCGCCGCGCAACGAGAACAGCTTCAGAAAATACGCAAGCGGACTGATGCGTCCCGACAAGCAACCCGGCTTCCCCACCCCTAGCGGCAAGGTTGAAGCGCTTTCAACCGTGCTGCAGAAATACGGCAACACCGCCCTGCCGGAATACCGGGAGGGGCTTCCTGTTTCAGAGGATTTTCCGCTCATCCTGGTCTCCGGCTCGCGCCTGCCTTTCATCACCCACAGTAAATGGCGAGAGGACAGCCCCTGGCTGCATGAGCTGCAGAAGGAACCGCTGTTGATGATCCACCCTGAGGATGCGGCCAGCAGACAGATAAAGAGCGGCGATGAGATCGTCATGACCTCGCCATGGGGTGAAATCAGGCTCAAAGCCAAACCGACCATCATGATGGTCAAAGGCTCGGTGGGAATGATGCATGGCTGGCCAAAAGCCAATGTCAATGAACTGGTCCCCCGCCAGTTCGATCCGATCAGCGGCTACGCGCCCTACAAGGAGGTTCCCTGCCAGGTCAACAGAGCCTGAGGACAAATGACAGGGCGATCGCCCCGGCTTCACCATCCCCCTTTCCGGGGACGCGTGAACCCATCCGTAGGGCTTGACTGCCGCCACCCGGGCGGCAGACAGCCTTCCAAGGAGAATGGTGAGCCTGACCAAGAGCAAGTAAAGGAGACGGAAGTATGGCCAGATACGGAATCGTCGTTGATGTCAATAAATGTACCGGCTGCATGACCTGCGTTCTCGCCTGCAAAGAGGAACACCTGACCGGACCGGAAGTCTCCTGGACCAGGGTTTACCAGCTGGAAAACGAGCAGGAGAACAGCATCCGCTACAGTCCGGTCATGTGCATGCACTGCGACGCAGCGCCCTGCATAGAAGCCTGTAAAAACCAAGCCATTTCGCTCAGGGCCGATGGTATCGTCGTCATCGACCAGAACAAGTGCACGGAGATCGGCGCATGTTTTAGCGCCTGCCCCTACGGTGCGATTGCCAAGAACCCTGACAAATCCTATTTTCCGACGCCACAGCCGTTTGAGAAGAACGCGGAAGCATACCGTAAGCAACTTCCCGGCAAGGCCTCCAAGTGCACTCTGTGCAGCGAGAGGATCGACCAGGGGGGGATTCCGCACTGCGTTGAAGTCTGCCAGTCCGGGGCGCTGATCTTTGGCGACCTCGATGATCCTGACAGCGCTGTCAGTCAGCAACAGAGCCAGGCCAAAGAAGCGCTTAAGGACAAACAGCTGAAACCTAAAATTTATTATCTTGCCGCAGATGGTGACATAGCAAACATCGACAATCAGTTTCCGACCTCTTAGCTGACAAACAGGCCCGTCCGGAAAGCTCCCAGGTTCCGGACGAGCCTATGATCGGCTCTTTCAGTTTACATTTCTTAAACTTTCTTTACCGCCTGATAAAATCACATCGATTATACTGACAAGTAAATATCAGGCACCGTCACAGGAAAAAAGCATGATGCGGTGCAATAGATCCGAATCACGGAGTATCCCATGAAAACAATGAACCGGTTATTGGCAACCTCTCTTCTCTGTGCAGTGATCGCCACTGTTCCTGCCGTATCATTCAGTGCCGGACAGAACGGCAAGGGGCAGCAAGGTGGCGGTCTGGCCAACATCTCGGCCCTGCCGCTTCAGGAGCTGAGCTCTGGGGAAAAAGCAGGGCTGCTGCAGATGCGCGAAGAAGAAAAACTGGCCCGCGATGTCTACCTGGCCCTTTATGAAAAGTGGCAACTGCCAATTTTCACCAATATCGCCAGAAGTGAGCAACAACATATGGATGCCGTTGCCGCACTGCTGAAACGCTACGCAATCCCGGATCCGATCTCAGGCGAACAGACGCCCCTCGGGATCTTTGCTGACAAACATCTTCAGCAGCTCTACGACGACCTGGTCGAAAATGGAAGCAGATCCCTGCTAGCAGCACTGGATGTGGGCGCAACTATCGAGGATCTCGACATCAAGGATCTCCATGAGCTGCTCGAACAGACCGACAACCAGGACATCACCCTCGTCTATCAGAATCTGGCCAAGGGCTCACGGAACCATTTGCGTTCCTTCACCGGGCAGCTGGCTCAGCAGAACGCATCCTACACGGCTAAATACCTGAGCCAGGAACAGGTCGATCAGATCATCTCCAGTCCGCAGGAACGCGGGCCAGCTTCCGCTGGTGGGAACTAGCTTAGCGTCTGCATCAGTGTAGACGAAACAGCCCCCGGTCAAACCGGGGGCATCACAGGCCGACCATTCAAAACTATTCGAATGAAAATCTGCAGTTCCGAACTCGGCTGGCAAGGCAAGAACCTTTCACCTTGGAAGATATTCCTTCCTTCTGTTGTTCCAGCATGAGCATGTCTCTGTCATTGCATATAGTCTGATGTCAGCCATGACTTCAATCTTGACCAGACACAAGTTGAGTGTTGGGGGAACCTCAAAGCTGTTGATCTGAGCAAGCTGTTATAATGGAAGATAAACAGATTGGAGGACGGATCGATGGCGACTGATTCAGCATTGATGACCGATCTTTATGAACTCACCATGATGGCGGGCTATGTCGCGCACAATATGCATGAGCAGCCAGCCTGTTTCGATCTCTTCTTTCGAAAAAATCCATTTCATGGCGGATATGCTGTTTTTGCAGGGCTGGAAACAGCGCTGAGCTACCTTGAGCAACTCCATTTTACTGCGGATGATATCTCTTATTTGGCCAGCCTTGACCTCTTTAATGATAGATTTCTCGAATATTTACGTGAGTTTCGATTCCACTGCACGGTTCTTGCCCCCGCAGAAGGAACGGTGGTCTTTGCCAATGAACCCCTACTCAGCGTGCACGGCAATCTGGCCGAAGCGCAACTGATTGAATCAGCACTCCTCAATCATCTGAATTTTCAGACCCTGATCGCGACCAAGGCTGCAAGAGTGAACAATGCTGCAGGAGATGCTGCCGTTGTTGAATTTGGCATGCGTCGGGCCCATGGCCCGGACGGCTGTCTCAGCGTTGCCCGGGCCGCCTATATCGGCGGAGTGCGGAGCACGAGTAACACCTTAGCCGGTCAGGTTTTCAGTATCCCGGTCAAAGGAACCCATGCACACAGCTGGGTTATGGCCTTTCCGAATGAGTTGGACGCATTCAGGGCCTATGTCCAGATTTTTCCCGACAGTGCCATCCTGCTGATCGATACCTACGATACTCTCACGAGCGGGCTCCCGAATGCCCTCCGTGTTGCTCAGGAACTACGGAACGAAGGACATGAATTGCGCGGTGTCCGGCTTGATTCCGGTGACCCTGTCGAACTCAGCCGTAAAGTTCGCGCAGCCTTTGACCGTGCCGGTTTTCCCCTGGTCAGGATTGTCGTATCGAGCGAACTTGATGAATTTGCCATTCAGGATATTCGTAACAAAGGAGGACAGGTCGATATCTACGGAGTGGGAACCAAACTGGCAACGGGCGGTGGTCCCGGTGGCGGCGCGCTTGGCGGAGTTTATAAATTGTCCAGCTATGCGGGACAACCTTGTATGAAAACAACCTCAGATCCGCTCAAAGCGACATTGCCGGGAGAAAAAGCTCTCTATCGGCTTCTTGATTCCGCTGACAATTCACTCCTTGACATCATTTGCCTGAAGGATGATCCGCCCCAAACGGGAGACCGGATATTTCCCCTGACACCTGAATCGCAGCCATTGACGGTGCCCAAAGGAGAAATAACAGATCTCAGGCATACAGTCATGAAGAACGGCCGTATCATCAGCCGCCTGCCATCCCTTCAGCAAAGTGCCGATCACTGTGCCGCTCAGCTGAGGAGTATTCCCGAAGCATGTCTCCGTTTGCAGAATCCGGCAATCTATCCGGTTGGCATCAGTGCATCTCTGCAACAGTTACGTCAGGAAACTACCCATAGGTACTCATGTACCCTTCATGGCAGAAACCGAGATCTAATTGACTCGCTCGAAAATTTTTCGGGCAATCTGTTGAAAGACAAGGCCTGAATCAGAATCCGGTGCTGAAACCATAAGAGGAACACCGCAATCACAGCTTGTCCCGATCTCAAGATCAAGGGGGATGGTTCCCAGTATTGGCAAGCCTAGCTCATGGCTCAACTCTTCACCTCCGCCACGACCAAAAATCTCGATCGGCTCCGCAGTATGTCCACACATGAAATAGGACATGTTTTCAACCAGTCCGACAATATTCAGATTGAACTTCCTGAATAGCTCGACAGCCCGGCGGACATCGGCAAGAGCAACCTTCTGGGGAGTCGTCACCATCAGGACCTCAGCACCGGGGATCGCCTGGGCGACGACAATCGAAGCATCTCCTGTCCCCGGCGGCAAGTCCACCACCAGGAAATCCAGCTCTCCCCAGACAACCTGCTGAATGAGTTGCTGGATCGCCCTTCCCACCATTGGTCCACGCCAGATGATCGCCTGCCCTTCTTCGGTCAGCATCCCGATGGACATAATTTTCAGGCCAAATTTCAAGGGCGGAATCATTAATTTATTCTCCCAGACCGGGGGCTCCTTTATATCAAGCATCACCGGGATACTCGGACCGTAGACATCCGCATCCAGTAATCCGACCCTGTTGCCCTCTCTGGCAAGCGCCAGAGCAATATTGACGGCAAGGGTCGTTTTGCCAACGCCCCCCTTTCCGCTGGCAACAGACAACACGCGATGAACCTTGTTCATTCCAGACTCAGTACCGGAGAATGACCCCGGTGCGTTTACAGGTTCCTGCTTGTCGACCATATGATCTCCTTTTAGAGGCGGCTTTTTTCATACCTCCGTGCGCCTGATGAAAAAGGTTATATCGTTTCGAATAGCGCTATTTTAAATTTTAACGCCTCAGGAAAGCCTGACAATCCTAGCCCCAATTTTATTGACAACAGGTACGTTCAGAAACCCTGCGGCTACTGTGCCCCCACGGCTGCTTGATCACAATGTTGTTTGAACCTGACTCAGCGACTGAAAAGGTCTTTAACAGATTAGAGTTTTCCCCAGATCCTGATACTCTTTAAAAAGACAACCTGTCCTACGAGGTGGTTTTATGAGTATCGAAAGCCAGTCGTACACACTGCCTGTCCTGCCACTAAAGAATACCGTGGTTTTCCCGGGCTCGGCGATGCCGATGACGCTGCACCGCAAGATTTCAGTTCAGGCCCTGGAAGCGGTCTTTTCCAGCGGCAACAAGCTGATAGCAACCTTCGCCCAAAAGGATGCAAACGTCGATCCTCAGAATCTGTCGGACCTGTACAGCGTCGGAACCACGGCCAATGTCCAGCTGATTTCCAAATTCGGCGACAACCTGCAGATCGTCGTCTACGGCGTGGAACGGGTCGATATTGTCGATTTCATCCAGTCTCGCCCCTTTATCAAGGCCCAGGTCGGACCCTTCCCGATCAAACTGACCCACGGGCTTGAAGCTGAAGCGCTGCAGCGAGAAACCCTCGAACTGATCAAACAGTTCTTTTCGCTGATTCACCCGGAACAGAACTATGAGTTTCCATCCCTGGTTGGCCCCGACGAAGATATCACCCAGCTGGTTTACCCGGTCTGCAAACTGCTGAACCTGGATGTCGAAAATGAACAGAAAGTCCTGGCGGCGACCTCAGACCAGGAGCTGCTGAAACTGTTCAACGCCTATCTCAACCATGAAATTCAGGTGAAGGAGATCCACAAGAAGATCGCTGAAGAGACCAGGGACAAATTGAACCAGGAGCAACGCAAATACATCCTGCGCGAGCAGATCAAAACCCTGCAGAAAGAACTGGGGGAGAACAATCCCGAGATCGAAGCCCAGGAAATGCGCCAGAAATTTGAAGCTACGCCCCTGCCGGACAATGTCAAAGAAGAAGTCGAAAAAGAATTGGACCGACTGGAACAGATCCCCTCGGCATCGCCCGAATACCAGGTCGTGCAGAGCCATCTGGAACTGGTTCTGTCGCTCCCCTGGGAAGAAACCACAACAGACAATCTGGATCTGGCCAACGCCAGACAGGTTCTCGACGAAGACCACTACGATCTCAAAGAGGTCAAAGAACGGATCGTCGAGCAGCTGGCAGTGATGAAACTCAATCCAAAAGCCAAAGCACCGATCCTCTGCTTTGTCGGCCCCCCAGGAACCGGCAAAACCTCGCTCGGCCAGTCGATTGCCCGGGCCCTGAGCCGCAAATTTGACCGCCTGAGCCTTGGCGGCATGCACGACGAGGCCGAACTGCGCGGCCACCGCAGAACCTACATCGGAGCGATGCCCGGCCGTATTATCCAGACCATCCGCCGGGCCGGGGTGAAAAACCCGCTGATCATGCTCGATGAGATCGACAAGCTCGGCCACGATTTTCGCGGCGACCCGGCTGCAGCGATGATGGAGATCCTCGACCCGGCGCAGAACAACAGCTTTCACGACAATTACCTCGATCTCCCCTTTGACCTGTCCAAAGTTTTCTTCATCACCACGGCCAACAGCATCGACACTATCCCCAAGCCGCTGCTCGACCGGATGGAGGTGCTGCACCTAAGTGGCTACAGCGACCTGGAGAAGCTGGAGATCGCCAAGCGCTATCTGCTGCCACGCCAAAAAGAGGAAACGGGCCTAAGGCAAGAACAGATCGACCTGGCGGATACCGTCATCATGGCGATCATCCGCCGCTATACCCGCGAAGCCGGGGTCCGGGAACTGGAGAGAACACTCGGCCGGCTGGCCCGCAAGTTTGCCGTCTGCTTTGCCGAAGGGAAGCAGAAATCATCTGAGGTTGGAGTTGACGGCCTGCACGAACTGCTCGGCCAGGAACGCTTCTTCGCCGAACAAATCCGTCAGAACCTGCCCCCGGGAGTTGCGACAGGACTGGCCTGGACCGAGGCTGGTGGCGACGTCCTCTATGTCGAAGCCCTCGATCTCCCGCAGGGGGAGCCGCTGACCATGACCGGCCACCTGGGGGAGGTCATGAAAGAGTCGGCCATGGCTGCCAACAGCTACGTCATTTCGAACTCTCAGTCGCTCGGCATCACTAAAGAAGTGACCAGTGTCCATCTCCATGTCCCTTCCGGTGCCATCCCCAAGGACGGGCCGTCCGCCGGGGTGACAATAGCCAGCGCCTTTGCTTCGCTGTACAGTGGCAAAGCGGCCCGCAGCGACACGGCAATGACCGGTGAAATCACCTTGAGCGGGCTGGTGCTGCCGGTCGGCGGCATCAAGGAAAAGGTCCTTGCCGCTCACCGCGCCGGGCTGAAACGAATTATCCTGCCGCGGCAGAATGAAAAAGACCTCGGCGACCTGCCGGATGAAGTCCTCTCCGGGCTGGAATTCATTTACGCGGATACGATTGAAGATGTCCTGCATACGGCGATTCCGGAGTTAGCGGCCAGGCAGGAAAAGGATGGACAACAATAAATGTCCGGGCCTGAATCCGGCTCAACAGATCCCCATTTCGCCCTGATCTTCATGCGCTTTCATGGCTTTTTCCTGAAGAAAAACCTGGCAAGTTAAGCGTTGCACAATCGCCGGAGATGGTGCATTGTCGTCCTCATGTAAAAATCAAACATATAGAGTTTTAGTTCTTTTACTACATTTCAACAGGGGTATTCATCATGTTCAGCTTAAAAGGAAAGAACGCAGTCGTGACCGGTGCAGCAGCCGGAATCGGGAGAGGAATTGCAGTTGCTCTGGCAAGACAGGGTGCCAATGTCGCCATCACCGACCGCCCTGGTGTTGATATGGAAGAAGCCAAACAGGCAGCTGCGGCCTTTGGCGGTCAGATCATCACCGTTGCCATGGATGTCTCCGATGAAGCGATGATCGAATCTGCGATGGCACAGATCCTTGAACAGTTCGGCCACGTTGATATCTTCGCCAGCAACGCGGGGATCAATACCTGTGAAGATGCCTTGAACATCTCGACCGAAAGCTGGGATCGCCACTTCGATATCAATGTCAGGGGCGGCTTCCTGGCCCTGAAAAAAGTCCTGCCGGGGATGATCGAGAACAAGTGGGGCCGGGTCATCTTCACCGCAAGCCAGGCGGCAACCGTCGGCCGCCCGGGCCAACCGGCCTACTGTGCGACCAAAGGCGCTCTGACCTCGCTGTCACGCGGGCTGGCCCTCGACTATGCTGCCCATAACATCACCGTCAACACCGTCGCGCCGACCTTCGTACTGACCGACATCAGCAGAAAACGGATGGAAGATCCGAAATTCAGAGAGTGGGTCCTCGGCATGATCCCGGTCGGCAGACTGGCAACTATGGACGATGTCGGCAACGCCGTCGCCTTCCTAGCCTCCGAAGAAGCCTCCATGATCACCGGCCACAACCTGCCGGTTGACGGTGGCTGGACCATTCAATAGAAAGATCGGCACAATAGATTACATCAAAAGGGCTATCCGGAACGGGCAGCCCTTTTTTGTCAGAAATTTTTCTCTTAACTTGTGCGATATTCAGCTAAAATCTCCTTAAAATATCGAAATGGAAAGAGCCGGTGCTATCCGGTGACTGATAATCAATAACCTGCCGATATAGAATGACGAAAGGGCGTAGCATGCAAAAAGCCAAGGTTTACTTTACCGACTTCCGTACCGTCGCCTTTGGTGACGGGCTGCCGACCAAGCTCAATAAACTGATCAAAAAAGCCGGCATCGGTCAGATCGACATGCAGGGTAAGTTCGTTGCCATCAAGATGCATTTCGGCGAGCTGGGCAACATCAGCTACCTGCGTCCCAATTACGCCAAGGCGGTGGCCGATCTGGTCAAGGAGCTGGGCGGCAAGCCGTTTCTGACCGACTCCAACACCATGTACCCCGGCAAACGCAAAAACGCTTTGGAACATCTCGAATGTGCCTGGGAGAATGGTTTTACGCCGTTGTCGACCGGCTGCCCGATCCTGATCGGCGACGGCCTGAAAGGAACCGACGACGTCGCCGTGCCGGTGATCGGCGGCGAATATGTCAAGGAGGCGCGCATCGGCCGCGCGGTGATGGACGCCGATATCTTCATCAGCCTGACCCACTTCAAGGGGCACGAAGTGGCCGGTTTCGGAGGTGCGATCAAGAATATCGGCATGGGCTGCGGTTCGCGTGCCGGGAAAACCGAAATGCACAGCAACGGTCAGCCGAAAATCAGTGAAGCGAAGTGTTGCGGCTGCCAGATCTGTTTCAAGGAATGCGCCAACGGCGGGCTGGTCTTCGATGCCGCAGCCAAAAAGATGCGGATTGATCCGGAGAACTGCGTCGGCTGCGGCCGCTGCCTGGGAGCATGTAACTACGATGCCATCTCCTTCGCCTTCGACGCGGCGGTCGAAACCCTCAACCGTAAGATGGCAGAATACACCAAGGCGGTTGTCGACGGCCGCCCCCACTTTCATATCTCGCTGGTCGTCGATGTCTCCCCCAACTGCGACTGCCACGGCGAAAACGATGCGCCGATCCTGCCCAACCTGGGGATGTTCGCCTCCTTCGACCCGCTGGCCCTCGACCAGGCCTGCGTCGATGCCTGCATGAAGGCCAAACCGTTACCGGGCAGCCAGCTCTATGAGAATATGCAGAGAGCTGATTTTGTCGATCACAAGGACCACTTCACCAACAACACCCCCAACTCGGAGTGGCGCAGCTGTCTCGATCAGGCAGAGAAGATAGGACTCGGCAGCCGGGATTATGAATTGATCGTGATGACGTAACAAATCGCTCCCGCTGTGACAAAGAAAAATGCCGCCCCCCCTTCTTTTCAGTCCGTTCATCGACTATACTTTAAAGAAAGAAGGGAGGGATGCCTATCGAAACAGACTCACAAAATTCAAATAGGTTATCCAATACCCCGGCGTCGACAGACTCCGGGACATCCCGTGTAAGGGATCTTCGTTAACTCCACAAAAGGCCCGCTTTCGACCAGCGGGCCTTTCACTGTTATAAGAAATTTTTACCCGGCCTGATCGAATTGCAACTTGGGCAGAATAATCGCGGGCTCTGTGTTATCAATCATCTACCTGCCATGGACCCTTAAGCTATGAACTGGACTCATCTTCTGAACGATGTTGCCAGCTGGGTCAGCATGCATGCAGCAACGGCCTACTTGGTTGTTTTCCTCACCGCCTTGGCTGAATCTCTGGCGCTCGTCGGACTCGTCGTCCCGGGAACAGCTCTGATGATCATCTTCGGTGCGCTGGTCGGCAGTGGTCACCTGGCATTTTCACCAACCCTGATCGCAGCAATCCTGGGAGCCATTGCCGGTGACGGTATCAGCTACTGGCTGGGACGCCATTATCATCAGAGCATAAAGAACCTCTGGCCATTTCGCAGCCGTCCGCAACTGCTCTTGCACGGTGAAGAGTTTTTCACCCGGCATGGCGGCAAGAGTATCTTCTTCGGTCGCTTTCTCGGCCCGATCCGGCCGGTTATCCCCCTGATCGCCGGGACCCTGGACATGCCAGCCCGTTTCTTTGTGACTGTCAACGTCCTGTCGGCCATCATCTGGGGCTTCGTATACCTGCTTCCTGGCATGCTGGTCGGCGGCTCACTCACGGTCATTCACGCCGTCAGTGCCAGACTCAGCCTACTGTTACTGTTACTGATCCTATGTGCTTGGCTGATCTTCTGGCTCAGCAAAAAATTGTTCATTCTGCTTAAAGGGCTCAGCCCCAAAAGTGAACAGCGCATGCTGCTGATTCTCTGCATTGTCTTTATTCTCGCCGGCACGCTCTTTCTCGGCGTCCTCGAAGATGTTCTGACCCTTGATCCCCTGGTCAGAGCCGACCAGTCGATCTATCAGTTTCTGCAATCACTGCGGACGCCATGGGCAAACCAGATTCTTATAGCTGTCACCGAACTGGGTGACAGTATCATGAACCTGGCATTTTCCCTCGGTTTGCTTATTGCGTTGCTACTCAAACGCCTGTACCGCACGGCACTTTTCTGGAGCGCTGCCGCCGTCGGTGGCGGAGTCCTGGTTCAACTGTTCAAATGGCTGGTTCATAAACCACGACCGATCCTGATCTATGAAGGAGTCTCAAGCTGGGGATTCCCGAGTGGCCACACGACCATGAGCGTCATCCTGTTCGGCTTTGCCGCCATATTGCTCATGCCGCAGCTGCCCCTGCGCCGCCGCTGGATTCCGCTGGCCACGGCTATTTTCGCCTCACTGCTGGTTGCCTTTTCACGGCTCTATCTCGGGGCTCACTGGCTGTCAGATGTTCTTGGCGGGTTGTCTCTGGGATGGGCCTGGATTGCATTGCTGAGTATTTTCTATCTTAAAGGTCCGAGGCAAACCTTCCGTCCCCGGCTGCTGGTGATTCCGTTGCTGCTGGTCACGCTGATCTTCGGTAGTTGGCATATTGCCTCGAAACACGTCCAGGACTTAAGTCGTTATCAGCCACGCAATACACCAACGGTCGTTTCCTTGCACGAGTGGCAGCAGGAGCAGTGGCAACAGCTGCCGACCTGGCGGATCGACCTGGCCGGTGAAAAGGAGCAGCCACTGACTCTTCAGTATGCCGGAGGCCTGCTGTCGCTGGCCGATTACCTGACACAGAATGGCTGGGTTCAGATCGAGGGCTTTTCATTCAGTCAGCTGATGAACGCACTGACCACATCGCCCCCCATCAGCCAGCTGCCGGTTCTGCCGCAACTGTCAGACGGACAGCGGGAACAACTGCTGATGGTCATGAATCAGGCAGGCAGTCGACTGGTTCTACGCTTCTGGGACAGCGGCTTTCAGCTCTCTGACGGACGACCGCTGTGGGTCGGATCAGTCGTCCGCCATAAAGCCGTGTCAACGGCCGGGCTACTGACCTTGTCACAAGCCGAAAAGAACTTCAGTCAGACCAGAACCCTTCTGCAGAATATTCTCTCCGGTCATTTCAGCCTGCAAAGAATGGATCGAGACCCTGTCTTGGGCAGCGACAGGAATTATTGGGATCGGCAGGTTCTGCTGATCTGGAAGGATGCCAATTGAGTGAGTGCAGCAACCAAAAAGCCCAGGTATGTCTGTCAGTACCGGGGCTTTCTGGTTTTAAAGTGAAATAACGTCAAGCGGTTTTTCCTCACTCGACAAAATGGAACCGACTGACCAGCAGGTTCTCGCCATAATTGTCTCTGATCTCCTGCACGATATCGTAGCGATCATACTCATCGACATCTGCCGTCTCGCTCGAGGTCAGGTAGGCTGTCTGCCCTTCATCATGGAAACTGACGATCTGATAATCATCACCGCCGAGATTGAAATAATAGAGGACCACGTCTTCGGAGGTACTGCAGTCGAGGTCTCCCTGCTGAACGGGATAGACCATATGATCGATATAATAACTCTCAGCCAGGGTCTTGCAGATTTTCAGGTCGCTGCTGGCGATACTGTCGTGAGCTTTGTTCTGG
The DNA here is from genome assembly GCA_963676795.2 of Geopsychrobacteraceae bacterium. Classification (GTDB taxonomy): domain Bacteria; phylum Desulfobacterota; class Desulfuromonadia; order Desulfuromonadales; family Geopsychrobacteraceae. The sequence continues at coordinate 2,202,432 of CAXXTB010000002.1, forward strand.
TAGGACACGAACTGCGGAATGGCGATCGCCGCGATGATGCCGATTACAGCTATGACGACGACCATCAGTACGCAGGAGATGACCACAGCCAGGCCACTGACCTGCGGATAGCGTCGTTTCAGCTCTACTTCATCCTTGCAGGCGTAGATAATGAATTCGATCAGGGCGACAATTCCCGGGATATACGTCCAGAAGAAAATCATGTAAAGAATGCCCTGCAGGTATTTCTTCTGATAAAACTTGTGCCCGCCTATGCCGCCAAGAAAGAAGGTGATCAGCAGCAGGGCAACCTTGCTCACCCCCTGTCCAACTGCCGCCGAAGAGGTTCGTCCGCCGCACTGGGGGCACTTGACCGCCTCAATATTGATCCGGGTGCCGCAACTTGAACAGTATTTGACTTCAGGTTCCGGCTTGATGGCACGATCAAAACGAAATTCGTCATCCGTATCATCGTTAACCGGAGGATAACTGCTATCAAAGGGAAAAGATTCCTTACATTTTGGACAGTTGACAACCTTTGTCGCCGATGGAATTTTATGCCGCTCCATCTCCTTGGAATAGCCACAATGCGGGCACTCAATCATGATCAGGTCCACGAGATCTCCCCTTCTATTGGTATAAACAGAACGTGCAAATAACTGCCGGTGACCAGTCTACACAAAATCCTTTCACAGACCAAAACCTTTAACTAAAAAGTTCTTATTTTCCAAAAACCTCACAAGCTCTGATCAATACGAAACAGAAAATTGAATTCAGTCAGAGATGTCAGGAGAATATTTGCAGCAAAATGAGTGGTTCAGAAAGTCAAATTCAGAAGCTTTGCTATTATTAAAAGACTCGACATTTGCGTCATGGCCATGGATACTCAACAAATGATTAGCCATTAATAATCCAAAAAACTTTCATCATCCGTCAAAGGTGAACAGGTATGGCTGTAGATAAAAACATTCGTATTCTTCTGGTCGAAGATTCCGCCCCAACCCGGAAAATCGAAGGTCGAATCCTGCGCAAAACCCTTGGCTTTGAGACGGTCCTCGAAGCAGTCGATGCCGAACAGGCGATTGAAATGCTCCAGGGCGGCGAACAGGTCGACCTGGTCATCAGCGACTGGAACATGAACCAGCTGACCGGCCTCGACCTGCTCAAATGGATCCGCAGCGAAGAACAGATCAGCCAGACGCCCTTCATCATGGCAACAGGCCAGGGAGAAAAGAAACAGATCAAACTGGTCAACGAAGCGGGCGGTAACGGCGTCGTTTCCAAGCCCTTTTCACCGGACGATCTGATGGCCAAAATCGAACTGGCCATGAGCGGTGATGAAGGGGCAGCTGCGCAGGCCAGCGCCCACCAGCCACTGGTCGGGGCCGACGGCAAGGTCACGTTCAGGGTCGGCCACATCCAGATCACCGATCACCTGGTTCTCGGCGTGGCCAAACACCTGATCGACAGCGGCGAGATTACCCCGCGTCACTTCTGCCTGGAAACCCGCTGCTTTAAAAGCTGGAACCCGGTCGCAGCCGAACTCGAAGCAGGCAACACCGATGGCGCCCTGATCCTGGCGCCGATGGCCATGGACCTCTACGGCTTCGGTGTACCGATAAAACTGACCCTGCTCGCTCATAAAAACGGCAGCATCATGGTCCGCAACAAGCTGAACCGCGGCACCGGCAAAGACCTGTTCAAAGGAAAGACCTTCTATCTCCCCCATCAGTTGTCGGTCCACCACCTGCTCTCCCATGCCTATCTGACCCAGCTGGGCTTAAATCCTGGCGTTGCCGGCAAATCGAGCGGCGATATGAATCTGGAGATCGTCCCGCCGGTCCAGATGCCCGAACTTCTGGTCGGCAACCCCGATGCCGGCGGCTACCTGGTGGCCGAGCCACTGGGAACCAAAGCGATTGCGGCGGGCAACGCGGAGCAGGTGCTGCTCTCCGGCGAGGTCTGGGATGGTCACCCCTGCTGCGTCTGTGTGTTGCGTCAGGAACTGATCGAGCAACACCCCGAAGCGGTACAGGAACTGACCAACCTGATGGTCCGGGCCGGTAAGTTCATAGCCCAGCAGCCGGGAAAATCAGCCGAGATTGCCGTCAAGTTTCTCGATCCGGCCGGCGAACTTGGCCTCAAGGAACAGGTCCTGTTCAACGTTCTAACCGAACCGGCCGGTATCAAGACCGATAACCTTTACCCGGTCGCCTCCGATCTGAAAGCGATGCAGGAATACCTGCACAACAAGATGGAACTCGGCTCACTGATCGATGTCGACAGCTTCCTCGATCTGCGCTTTGCCGATCAGGCCTGCGACAACAAGCCAGCCGCCGACAGACCAACCACCCTGAACCCGGCAGGGTTCCTGGAAAAAGTCCGCGCGGCACGAACCGGTGAAAGTATGGCCAAGAAAATGATCGGTCAGGAAGGACAATACCTGTTTGCCAGTGCCGCCGGGGAACACTACGGTATCGGCATCATGACCATCCGTGAGATCGTCAGTAACCAACCGCTGATCAAGGTTCCGGAGGCTGAACGCTATATTCGCGGGGTCATGAACATGCGCGGGACAATGATCCCGGTTCTCGACCTCAACCTCTGGTTCGGTTACGAAGCGATTCAGGAAAACGACCGGACCGCAATCATTGTCGTCGAACAGGAATTCGGGGACGCCCTGGTCCCGCTCGGGATCATGGTTGAAGGGGTGTCGGAGATTGTCGAGATAACGGCAGAAAATGTTGAACCGGTGCCGGAAATGATGGCCCATGCCGAATACATCCTGGCCATGACCAAGATCAACAACAATGCACGCACTCTGCTGAACGTGCAGCGTATCATTTCTCAGGCAGCGGCCTGATACTTCTCTGTCACAAACAAAGCAGGTCGCCAGACCGACCTGCTTTGTTTGCCTCCTTATCCCCACCAGCTCTAATCAATCGGCAGTCGCTCATCCCGCGCCCACTCGTTCCAGGACCCCAGAAAAAGGCGGACATGGTAGAAACCGGCCAGAGTCAGGGCAATATAGGTATTGGCGGAGCGTGCGCCCTTGAAGCAGTAGAGGATGATGTTGTCCTCCGGCCTGATCCCCTGTGCCTGGCACCAGGCGCGGATCGCGGCGGGCGATTTAAAGCGCACGGGATGCTGCCTCCGATCGAGAAACTCATACCACTCAAGCCATCTGGACCCGGGAATCCGCCCCTTACGCGGTGCGAAATCGATACCGTACGGGGATGAACTGGTCCCCTGGCGCTCGTCGACATCACGATTATCGATGACAACGATTGAGCCATCATTTAACGAGGCGGCGACCTCATCGCGGGTGGCAATCAGCGCGGTTTGCGGGCTGACCTCAAAAGCCGAAGAGGCTACGGCTGTCTCCTCTGTCGTCAGTGAATAGCCGGCGGCTTTCCAGCCATCGAGTCCAGCGTCGAGGATAGCCACATGCGGATGTCCGGCGTAGGTCAGCAGCCAGAAACCCCGGCAGGACCCACCGTAGCGGGTATCGAGACTCTCCTCATAAACAACCACCGGCTTCTCTTTGCTGATACCGGCCTTGCGCATCAGCAGGCCCAGCTCAAAATGGGTCATCTCCAGCCCCTCGGGCGTCGATTCAGCCAGATAATAAAACAGCTGCGGGAGACTGATCGCCCCTTCTATGTGCCCACTGAGATAATCCTCGCGATCACGAACGTCAATAAGCGTGACCCGATCCTGCGCCAGCAGATTTTTGAGTTCAGTGGCTGTACACAATAATCGGTTCTGATGTTTCATAGTTCCTTGATCCCGCAACAGACAAGCACTTCGAATATTCCCACAAAGACTTTTTTGACCTCAAAATAGAATAATACTATTAATCGAGGCTCTGCTGTGAAGATGCTGTTACTTTTTGAAGTGAAAAACTTACCGTTCCTTCATTCCCCGTTACTGGGCAAGCTGTAAAAATCTGATTCTTTTCAACATTCCGAAAAAAAACCGCAAAAATCTGTGTACAATCATAAAGGTCTCTTGGGAAGCATTAAAGTTGCATAAGCGTTTTATCAACTTTTGCAATTTTTTTTTTATTTCTGCAAAGAAACTGGATTGTTTTAGATGTATGTTTTTAGCGCATTGAAAGTTTATCAGCCAAGGACCAGACCGTTTAAAGCGCAGGTCAGAATCAGGCAGTTTTTCATATAGGCTTCACGACGAAGCGAATTCAAAGACGAAAGGAGTGCGAACTCAGGCAGACCAGTAACGCATCACATCATCGTAGTTAATCTATTAACTGTAAGGAGGATGTATGGCTAAGAAAAGCCCCGAAGATGTTTTAGGCAAGACGCTGATCAGGGATATCAGCTTCTGCGGTGTCCCCGAGAACGGCTCCAATGCCTCTATGGTCGATGTCAAAGATGGCAAGATCCTGCGTATCAGACCGATGCGTTATGACTGGAAATACGATCCTGAAAAGGATATGAACCCCTGGAAGTTCGAAGCGCGCGGCAAAACCTTTGAGCCGAGCATGAAAACCCTTATCCCCCCCTATTCTATTGCCTATAAAAAACGTGTCTATTCCCCAGCCCGCATCCGCTACCCGATGAAGCGTATCGACTTCGACCCGAACGGCGAACGCAACCCGCAGAACCGCGGCAAGAGCAAGTATGTGCGCATCTCCTGGGATGAAGCCCTCGATATCATCGTCAGCGAGATGGAACGGATCAAGGCCACCTACGGCCCGACAGCTCTGCTCTACCAGTGTGACCAGCACGGTGAGAACAAGGTCGTCCAGGCCTGCCACGGTGCCGGCCGCAAGCTGCTGCGCAAGTGGGGCGGCTTCACCCTGCAGATCCGCCAGCCGGACAGCTGGGAAGGCTGGTGGTGGGGGAGCAAGCACTTCTGGGGCTGCGAACCGGTCGGCCAGGGGATGCAGAGCAACCTGCTCTACGACATCGCCCAGAACACCGAACTGCTGCTGTTCTGGGGCTGCGACCAGGAGACCACCCCCTGGGGCTGGCAGGGGCAGCTCCCCTCGCGCCTGAGCTACTGGTACACCGAACTCGGCATCAAGCAGATCTATGTCTGCCCTGACGTCAACTACGCCGCCGCCGTCCATGCCGACCGCTGGATTCCTGTCCTGCCGAACACCGATGCCGCCCTCTACCTGGCGATCTGCTACCACTGGTTCAAGCACGGCACCTACGACAAGGAATATCTCGAAACCCACGCCATCGGCGTCGACAAGTTCGAAGCCTACGTCATGGGTGACGAAGACGGTATCCCGAAAACCCCGGAATGGGCCGCCGAGAAGTGCGGTGTGCCGTCGCGCACCATCAAAGCCCTGGCCGAAGAGTGGGCGAGCAAGCGTACCACGGTCGTCATCGGTAACGGCGGCCCCGGCATCAGGGGACCATACGCGACCGAACCGGCCCGCCTGCAGTGTATCTGCCTGGCCATGCAGGGCCTTGGCAAGCCGGGCTGCAACCAGGCCAAGATGATCGAATGGGGCTTGTTCGACAAGCCGGATCAGTACGCCCAGCCCAAACCGCTGCGCGTCCCTTACCTGCGCAAGGCCTACACCGGCGGACATCCGGACGAATCGAACCATCCGTCCTTCCTGCCTAAGACCTTCATCCCCAAGGCGATCCTCGAAGGCAAGTGCGACTGGTACGGCTGTGAATCGGAAACCGCCAACCGCACCAACCAGTTCGTCCATTACAAGTATCCGGCTGAAGGCTGCTCCAAGATCCACATGGTCTGGACCGATTCGCCCTCCTGGATCACCTGCTGGAACTCCGGCAACGACTACATCAAGGCGATGCGCCACGAGGATATCGAGTTCATCTTCGCCCAGCACCCCTGGATGGAGAACGATTGCCACATGGCCGACATCATCCTGCCGGTCAACACCAAGCTCGAAGAGGACGATATCGCCGCCGATATCTTCAGCGGCCAGTACAACCTGCTCTTCCCCGAGCACAAGTGTATTGAACCCTTAGGCGAGTCCTATTCCGACTACGAGATCGCCTGCATGATCGCCGAGCGCCTGGGCTTGCTCGAAGAGTACACCGAAGGCAAATCGATCCCTGACCTGATCAAGTACGGCTGGGAGACCTCACGCTGTGCCGACCTGATCAGCTGGGAAGAGTTGAATGAAAAAGGCTATTACGTGGTGCCAACGGCCGAGAACTGGGAAGACGTTCCGGCCGGATTCTACAACTTCTACAAGGATCCGAAGAAGTATCCGCTGACCACCCCGAGCGGGCTGCTCGAATTCGAATCGACCGGACTGGCTCAGCATTTCCCGGATGACAAGGAACGTCCGCCGGTGCCGAAGTGGGTGGCCAAGGGACCACTCCACGAAGAAACCCTGGAAACCGAGCGCGGCAAGAAATACCCGCTCCTGGTCGTTTCCAACCACCCGCGCTGGAGTGTCCACTCCCAGCACGAGGACATCACCTGGTTGCGTGAGATCGAAACCTGCAAGGTCACCGGCCCCGACGGTTACCAGTATCATCCGGTCTGGCTCAACCCGCAGACCGCCGAGAAATACGGCATCAAGAACGGCGACATCGTCTCGATCTTCAACGAGCGCGGTACCGTGCTGGCCGGGGCCTATGTCACCGAGCGGATCATGCCGGAGGTTGTCTACATCGATCACGGTGCCAAGTGGGATCCGATCGTCTCCGGAGAGATCGACCGCGGCGGCGCGATCAATACCATCGTCCCGCGTAACGTCACCTCGAAGAATGCGGTCGGCCACGCCGTCTCCGGCTTCCTGGTCGATATCGAGAAGACCGACCTCGAGGGCCTGAAGCGCAAATATCCTGAAGCATTTGAACGGCCATTCCATCCGACGGCCGGTCCTGGCATTGATGCAGTGATAGGAGGTAAATAATGGGCAAGGTGATGATTCTCGACTACAACAAGTGTAACGGCTGCTACAACTGCCAGGTGGCCTGCAAGGATGAACATGTCGGCAACGACTGGTCACCGATCGCCAGACCCCAGCCCGACACCGGTCAGTTCTGGAACAGGATCAGGGACAACGTCCGTGGCCAGGTGCCGAAGGTGCGGGTCACCTACGAACACTCCATGTGCCAGCACTGCGAGGAGGCCCCCTGCATCGACGCCTGTAACAATCAGGCGATCTACAAGCGCGACGACGGCATCATCATCATCGATCCGGACAAGTGCGGCGGCCACCAGATGTGCATCTCGGCCTGTCCTTACGACGATGTGCTTTACTTCAACGACTCGCTGAACATCATGCAGAAGTGCACCATGTGCGCCCATCTGCTCGATGTCGGGGAGATTCCCCGCTGCGTCGACGCCTGCCCGACCGATGCGATGGTCTTCGGTGACGAGGATGATCCGAAGATCAAGGCGCTGATCGCCCAGGCCGAACCGCTCAAACCTGAAGCCGACGTCAAACCACGCGTTTTCTACATCGGCCTGCCGAAACGTTTCATCGCCGGGGCGGTCTACGATCCGGCCGAAGACAGGTGCACCCTGGGCGCCAAGGTCACCGCCACCAACCTGGCCACCGGGGCCGTAGAAACCGTGGAGACCGACAGTTACGGTGACTTCTGGTTCAACAAGCTGGAGAAGGGTGAGTACTCGGTGCTGATCGAAAAAGACGGCTACCGCGATCAGTTCATAAGCCCCGTCGATGTCAGCGAAAAAGATCTCAACATCGGCGATATCAAAATGTTCAAGAAGTAACAACAGCAAAACTGGGGAGCCGCAATGCTGCGGCTCCCCTTTTTGTCTTAACGGCCTGCTCATCCACACCTGGCCGTAACATCAAAGCTTCATTTCGGATCCGTCATCTGCCCAATACTGGCCGATTCAAACATTTCCGCCATTGTCTCGTGATCGTAGACCTGGATATGCCCCTTGCCATGTTTCTTGGCGTAATACATCGCAGCATCAGCGTGCTCCAGCAAGTCCCCCAGTTCCTTGGCATCCAGCGGATAGAGCGAAATCCCCACACTGCCAGCCACAGTAATCTTGTGCCCTTCAACCACCTGGGGCTCAATCAAACGCCGGAGTAGCTCTTCGACAAGAGGAATGACATCTTTTCTGCCATGAACCTGTTCAATCAACAGAACAAACTCGTCACCACCGATACGGGCAACAGTATCAATCCCCCGGACACCCGACTGCAGAACCTGGCCGACATTTTTCAGGACCAGATCTCCGATTCGGTGCCCCAGGGAATCGTTGATCTCCTTAAAGCCATCGAGATCGAGCAGAACAACCGCAAGTTTCTGACTGAACCGTTTGGCCCGTTCAATCCCTTTCTGAATCTGACTCTGCAGATAGGTACGATTCGGCAAACCGGTCAGAACATCGTAAAGGGCAAGGTATTCGAGACGGCTCGCTCCTTCCTTGAGAGCTGAAATATCGCGAATAATAGCGACATGCCGGCAGATCTTACCCGAGTCATCTCGGATAAGAAAAATATAACTCAACTGATAGTAGACCGAACCATCCTTGCGACGGTTGATGAACTCACCTGTCCAATGATCTTTTTTGTAAAGGTCTCGCCAGAAGTTTTCATAAAAAAGCGGTTCAAGATGTGTTGATTTCAGGATAGACGGAGTATGCCCCTTGATATCTTCCTCACTGTAACCGGTAATCTTTTCAAAGGCCGGGTTCAGATCGACAACCTTGTTATCCCGATCGGTAATCATGATCCCGTCATGGGTATTGCTGAAGAGTTCCTGAAAAACCTGAAGATGTTCTGTCTGCTTTTTGACGATCGCATCGATGCGGGCTTGTTCTATATTGGCTGTGCGTAAGGCTGGACGCAAGATAAACAGGGCTTCCAAAATCAGAGTCAACAGGGAACCGCTGAGAATATACCCCTCAAGACGCATCAGCCGGGCTGTTTTAGTATCGCTTTCCTGCTCGAAAGCGGCAACAGCTCCATCCAGTTCTGGCAACAAGCGGTTCGAATAATCCTGAACCTGATCCGCCAATTCCATATCCGGAGCAGCCAGATAGAGATCAAGCAATTCAAAATAACCGTTTACCTTGCTATCGAGCGCATCAGGAAAATAAAGCGCCCTGATCTTCGCTGAAGGAAGATGATCAACAAGATAGAGGTGATCCCTCTGCATCAGTTCCTTGAGTTCAACCAGGGCAATGAGATCAGCCTCATTCCTGCTCTGTAAATAATGATAGGCATAGAGCGACGTGCGCTGCGACAGCATTCGCTGCTTGCCGCTGACGTTGATCAATTCGGCATACTGCTGCTGCCCCTTGATCTGGGTCGACATGGTGATATAAGCAAAAACAGCCCACATCGCCAGCAGACCAAAGCAGATCAGGTATGCCTGAGTCAATGTCAAGAATCTGCCCATAAGACATCCGATAAAAAAAGGATGATTAATTTTACCCCAGAATCGGTCGATTGGTAGCTGGGCAGACGCGTAGAGTCGCTGTTTATCTGACTTTTTTCAGGGTTTGATCGTTCAGGTCAACCTGACGGTAAAAGCAACTCGTTCTGGCCTGACCTGTCTTAGGGTCTTTGGTGTGACAGGCGCCCGCCCCCTGCGGCTCAACCCGGTAGATCAAGGCGTCCTGGTCACAATCGGTGAGGATCTCGACGACCTTGAGGAAATCCCCGGAGGTCTCGCCCTTGGTCCAGAGCGCGTTCCGGGATGTCGACCAGAAGGTCGCCATCCCTTTGGCCAAGGTGGTTTCCAGCGCTGCGCTGTTGACATAGGCCAGCATCAGAATGCGGCCGTCGCGCACATCCTGGACCACGGTCGGCACCAGCCCCCCGCGCTTGTCAAAATCGATCAGCAGTTCTGTTCCCTCTTCCAGCAGTTGTTTATCCATCAGCTCGTCTCCCTGCGACTGTTGCTTCGGTGATTACATATCTGCGTGCATAAGTTGTCCCCAGGCACTGTCAACCACGCCATTCTGCCATGCGAACAGACCGACAGCAATCAAACATTCGCTATCGCCACGCAAGCTTGAAATCGACAAAATCATGGTCTTTACCGAATCTTTAAAAGAACGCTATCAACGCTTCATGGCGGAGGGGTATGCTTAGTGCTACATAAACAGCTGAGAGTGAAAATGATATTTTGACATTTTTGCTCTTTATCATACCGATAGCCTTTAGTAATTTGTCTGTCGGGCAGGATACAGCCCTGAAGACAACCGGAGGAGAAATATCACGATGTCAGGCCGCACAAAAAAGATCCTGTTTTTCCTGGTCATTCTGATCCTGATCGGCCTGTTTTTTGTCTTCGATCTGCACCACTATCTGACCCTGGGCGAGCTCAAAGCGCGGCAGGAGGCCTTCAGCCAGTATTACAATGAGCATCAGCTGCTGAGCCTGGAGGTTTACTTTATCCTCTATGTCGTCGTAACCGCCCTGTCGCTGCCGGGAGCGGCAGTCATGTCGCTGGCCGGAGCGGCACTGTTCGGCTTCTGGCCGGCATTGGTCGTCGTCTCTTTTGCCAGCAGCATCGGTGCGACCCTCGCCTTCCTGATCAGCCGTTTTCTGCTACGCGACTGGGTTCAGGGACGTTTCGGTGAGCGCCTCAATGTCATCAACCAGGGAATCGCCCGGGAAGGGGCCTTCTACCTCTTTTCCCTGCGCCTGGTGCCGATCTTCCCCTTCTTTGTCATCAACCTGGTCTTTGGCCTGACCCCTCTTAAGACACGCACCTTCTACTGGGTCAGCCAGCTCGGCATGCTCGCCGGGACCATCGTCTTTATCAATGCCGGAACCCAGCTGGGCCAGATTGAATCCCTGGCGGGGATTCTGTCGCCGAAACTGTGGATCTCCTTCGTCATTCTCGGAATTTTCCCCCTGTTGTCTAAAAAACTGCTCGTTTTCTACAAACAGCGCAGGTCGCCATGAAATATGCGAAGCCGAAACACTTTGATTACAATCTGGTCGTCATCGGTGCCGGTAGCGCCGGGCTGGTCTCCGCCTATATTGCCGCAGCGGTAAAAGCCAAAGTTTTATTGATTGAGAAACACAGGATGGGGGGCGACTGCCTGAACACTGGCTGCGTCCCGAGTAAAGCCCTGCTCCGCAGCGCCAAGCTCCTCAACTACGGACGCCGGGCCAAGGAGTTCGGATTTTCCAGGACAACGACAGAATTCGATTTCAGCGAGGTCATGGCGCGGGTCAGGCGGGTCATCAAGGAGATCGAACCGCACGATTCGATCGAGCGTTACACTCAGCTCGGGGTCGAATGTATCAAGGGGGAAGCGAAGCTCCTCAGCCCTTACCAGGTCGAGGTCAATGGCCGGGTTCTGACCACCCGCAGCATCATCATCGCCAGCGGGGCCTCCCCCTTCATTCCACCGCTGCCGGGACTCGACCGGATCGACTACCTGACCTCCGAGAATCTCTGGGAACTTGAGGAGCTGCCGCAACGGCTCGTCGTCCTCGGTGGCGGACCGATCGGTTGCGAGATGACCCAGGCATTTGCCCGCTTCGGCAGTTCAGTCACCCAGGTGGAAATGGCCGAGCGCCTGATGATCCGCGAAGACCCGGAGGTTTCAGACTTCATCAGCGCATGCTTTCAAGCTGAAGGAGTCCGCGTCCTGACCGGCCACAGGGCCAGGGAGATCAGGCAAAAGGGTGCGGAAAAATACCTGATCTGCGCGTATCAGGGGAGTGAAGTCGTCATCCCCTTTGATGCCATACTGATCGCCGTCGGTCGCAAAGCGAATGTGAGCGGCTTTGGCCTGGAACAACTCGGGGTGCGGATCAGCGACTCAGGAACCATCGCGACCGATCCGCTGTTAAGAACCAATATCCCCAATATCTACTGTGCCGGCGACGTGGCCGGTCCCTACCAGTTCACCCATACGGCGTCCCACCAGGCCTGGTACGCCACCGTTAATGCCCTGTTCAGACCGTTGAAAAGCTTTCGTGTCGACTACCGGGTCATTCCCTGGGTCACCTTTACCGACCCGGAGGTGGCCAGGGCCGGTCTCAACGAAGAAGAGGCGCGCAACCGGGGGATCGACGTCGAAATAACCCGCTACCAGCTGAGTGAACTCGACAGGGCTATCGCCGAAGGGGAAAATCAGGGATTTATCAAGGTGATCACACCGCGTGGTAAAGACAGGATTCTCGGCGCAACCATCGTCGGCCCGCACGCCGGTGAGAGCCTGGCTGAATTTGTCCTGGCCATGAAGCACGGCATCGGCCTGAACAAGATTCTCGCGACCATTCACCCCTACCCCACCCTGACTGAAGGAAACAAAGCCCTCGCCGGAATCTGGAGAAAGAATCATGCTCCTGAGCAACTGCTGAACTGGCTTGAAAAATTTCATAGCTGGCGGCGTCGATAAGTCCCCCGGACCGTCCAACTCCCCCTGCAATTTTTCTTGCAATATCAAAAAAAATTGCAGAGATAAAAACCCACGCACTCTCAACGAGTTAAAGCGTATTTCATTCTATTTTATCAATATTCCTTGCACCCCTTTCAAATCTCCCGAAACCATTCCACCCCCGGATATTCATCTAATATCAACAACTTAAACATGTTTTATTAGCTGGCACAAATCATGTAATAAGGAAATGGTAATTAACATTTTTTCATGGAGCCCGCTATGGGGAAAATTCTCTTCTTCGAATCCAGAGACGACAGATTACGCCCCCTGCTTCAGCTGATGAGCATAGAGGGGCTCGAGATTACCCGTTCGAGAACCGTTGACGAAACCTGCTACTGGCTCCAGGCCGATAAGTTGCGTCTCGTATCTTTCGATTTATTACTGCTGAATGAACTACCGGCGAAAGAGCGTGAAAGGGAGATGATTCTCAGCTTAGCCGACGAATGCACCTTGCCGATCATCTTCGTCCGCCACCAGGGGCGGCACTTCGAAGATTGGTTCAGGGAAAAGATGATTACTTGCCACCCATCTGAACTTCTCGATTGTTTGGATTTATGTCTTGGATGGTCGGAAAACTTAACCAAAAAGGAGAACACGTTATGACTCAAGCCGCCGTGGCACAGCGCATTGCCGACCTGGACTCACAGGACAGCATGCAGGGAATGTATCTGACCTTTGATCTTGCTGATGAAGGCTATGGTCTGGAAATTCGCTACGTGACTGAAATCATCGGTATACAGCCGGTGACTTTCGTGCCGAGTATGCCGGAGCATGTGATCGGGGTTCTGAATCTTCGCGGCAAGGTGATTCCCATTATCGACGTCAGGCTCCGCTTTCAGCTCGAGGCAAGGGATTACGATGAAAGAACCTGCATTGTCGTTGTCAATGTCGGCGACGACTGCGTTGGACTGGTTGTCGATAAAGTCAATGAAGTGGTCGATATCCCCGAGTCGCAGATCGAACCGCCACCGGCAACGGCACGCCGGGAAAACAGCTATATCCAGGGGCTGGGAAAACTCAACACCAATGTGAAGATCCTTATTGATATCGAAGCCTTACTTGCAGAAGAAGAACTACAGGACTGTGCCTGAACCACTAACAACATCATTTCTTAAGAGAAAGGGCAGACAATGTTTAAACGTTTAAAGCTTGGAGTGAAAATCGGTGGCGGATTTGGCTTGTTGCTGATCATTGCAATCATCCTGGGCGGGCTGGCAATTTTCAATATGAGCCGGGTGGAAGAAAAATCGATCATGCTCGAGTCGGAATATGTGCCGGAGGTTGATATCGCCAACAAAGTCGAGCGAAGTTCGTTCCGCACCATGTACGCCATGCGTGCCTATGGTTTCACGGGTGAAAAACAGTATCTGGCGGATGCCAGAGAAAACATGAAGACCCTGCAAGAGCGGCTTGCCAGTGCGAAACAACTGGGAGACAGCGCTATACACCTCAAGGCCCTGCGCCCTGCGGTTGAAAAGGTTGAAGCAGCCGTCAGTCAATATCAGCAGGCGGTTGACAAGACCGTCGAAATCAACGCCCTGATGGAACAGGAGCAGAGAGAACTCGATGCGGCCGCCGCTCAATACATGCGGAACTGCAACGACTATCTGGCCGGACAGAATGAAAAGATGAGGTCGGAAATCAGCGCAGGACTGCCGGCAGAAAAACTGTATCGGAGACTCAGCAAGATTAACATCGTCAATGAGATCATCGATGTTGGTAACGCAACCCGAATCGCAGCTTGGAAATCCCAGGCTGAGAGAAATCCGGAACTGATCCGAAATGCCAACCAGAATTTCGACATCATGAAGGGCAAGTTTGACGAATTACGCAAGATCACGACCCATGCTGATGACATGGAACGGATCGCGAACACTGAAAAAGCCGCCTTTGCATATAAAGATGCCATGAACTCCTACCTGGACTACTGGCTGCAAAATACGGATCTGGGCAAACAGAGAACGGTAATTGGTGATGTCGTCGTCGCCGAAGCCCGCAGCGTTGCCGGTGCCGGAATGGAAGGGACCATGCGCATCGCCGAGGAAGCCGTCGCGTCGCTGAGCTCTGCCAGCCAGACCATGATCGGCGGGCTGATTGTGGCTCTGCTGATCGGCCTGACCGCTGCCTACACCATCACCCGCAGCATCACCAGACCACTGCACCGGGCATTCGCCGTCGTCGGCCAGTACGGCAAGGGCGACACCAGCGACCAGAACCTGCCGATGGGCGAAAAGGTCAACTGTTCCAGCCTCAACAACTGTGGTCAGAAAAACTGTCCGAGCTATGGCTGTGAAGGCCACTGCTGGGTCGAAACCGGCACCTTCGGTCCGAACCCGGTCTGTGTCAAGCTGACCAACGGCACCCACAGTGATTGCCGGCAGTGCAAGGTCTACCGGGCCAAGGATGAAATCACTGAACTGGGCTCAGTCCTGGTCGGTATGGCCAAGAGCCTGCAAGGACGCAGCGAACTGGCCGAAGCAATCGCACGCGGGGATCTGACCCACGATGTCCAGGTGGCCTCGTCAAGCGATCAGCTTGGCAACGCCCTGAAGACGATGCTTGAAGGCTTAAGAGATATGGTCGGCAACATCCAGATTGCCGGTGAACAGATTGCGACGGGCTCGGGTCAGGTCTCGGATGCGTCACAGGCCCTGTCACAAGGGGCGACCGAATCGGCCAGCTCGCTGGAAGAAGTCACCGCCTCGATGAACCAGATGGCCAGCCAGGTCAGAACCAACGCGGAAAATGCCAGCACTGCCAACCAGCTGTCGAGTGAATCGAAGCTGGCTGCAGAAAAAGGCGACAAGCAGATGTCCGAAATGGTCCAGGCGATGGAAGAGATCAACCAGGCCGGCCAGAACATCAGCAAGATCATCAAGGTTATCGACGAGATCGCCTTCCAGACCAACCTGCTGGCGCTCAACGCTGCGGTTGAAGCCGCCCGTGCCGGACAGCACGGCAAAGGCTTTGCCGTTGTCGCCGAAGAGGTCCGCAACCTGGCGGCACGCAGTGCCAAGGCCGCCGAAGAGACAGCCCAGCTGATCGAAGGCTCTGTCGCCCTGACCGACCGTGGTTCCCAGATGGCCCAGCAGACCGCAGTCGCCCTGAAGGAGATCATGCAGGGTACGAACAAGGTGGCCGACCTGCTTGAAGAGATTGCCGCGGCATCAAACGACCAGGCCCACGGGATCAACCAGGTGACCACAGGTCTGTCCCAGATCGATCAGGTGACCCAGCAGAACACCGCCAGCGCCGAAGAGAGTGCCGCAGCAGCCGAAGAGCTGTCAGGCCAGGCCCTGCAGATGCAGGAAATGCTCAAGCGTTTTGTGTTGAACCACAGGCACCAGGATCAGATCGGAGTGCGTGCTTCAGGAACGACCTACGATCAGGACTGGGGACAGGCACAACCCAAGATGAAACTGGCTATGAAACAGCAGATTTCCCTTGACGACGATGAGTTCGGTAAGTTTTAACCCTTAAGTATGGAGGGCGGGCTGGCGGGCTCGTAGGCCGCCAGCCCCTATTTAAAAAGGATCACCTATGCTTTACCGTCTTTGCAGCCATTGTCACGCAGAGATCGCTCCACCGCAGGAAACTCCCGAAGATAAGGAGCTGATCAGCCACGGAATCTGTCGAGCCTGCCTGGAAAAAATCATGGCCGGCAGTGGTCAACCGTTCAATGATTTTCTCGATTCGCTGCCGCAGCCTGTCTTTGTTGTCGATCAGCAGGCGTGCATCGTCGCGGCGAATCACGCCGGCAGAGAGGTTGTCGGCAAAAATGGCGTCGAGATCAACGGGCGCCTGGGGGGGGAAGTCTTTCAATGTGCAGAAGCCAGCAAGCCAGGCGGCTGCGGCAACCGACAGCTCTGCCGCAGTTGCGTGATCCGGAATTCGGTGATGAATACCTACAGGGATGGACTGCCAAGACGCAAGGTCCCCGCCTATCACGAACTCGACCTGATTACTGGCCCTCAGAACTTCAAGTTCCTCATCTCAACAGAAAAAATCGCCGACACGGTCTTTTTACGGATCGATGACCTGGAACAGGTTGACGAACAGAATCAGAGCTGATACAGCCAACCAAAGCTGATTCGGGGCCGGTGTACGGAACCCGCTTGAAACTTAATTCTGGCTTATACACTTCACTTATGTTCAAATTATTATATAGTTTTCCATATATTTATTCTGACGTGGCAACCAAGGCCGAATAAGCAGTAAACAGAGAAGCGCAATCAGTGTTTGATCTCTGATAACATGCCACACATTCACAAGGATTGCCCTGCGATGAAAATTCGGACGATAAGCGTATTCTTTATCATTCTGGCCTGCGCCTGGACGGGACTGATCTATTACGTTTGTTCAAGCGAACAGGTCGCCGAGCGAAACTATGTGACACAACAGGCCATCGCAGAAGCAAGGGGGAGCTACAATAAAGATCTTGTCTATCGCCGCTGGGTCACCGAGCACGGCGGTGTCTACGTCAAGCCGTCTGGCGACACGCCCCCCAACCCTTACCTGTCCCATATCCCCGACCGCGATGTAAAAACAACCGAGGGGCAGAACCTGACTCTCGTCAATCCGGCCTACATGACGCGTCAGGTCCATGAGATAGCTCCGGAACAATATGGGGCCAGAGGGCATATCACCAGCCTGAACGTCCTGAATCCCATAAATACCCCCGATTCCTGGGAGAAAGAGGCTCTTGTCAAGTTCCAACAGGGGCTTAGTGAAGCGGTTTCCGAAACAACGCTGGACGGTGAACCCTACTTGAGGTTCATGAAGCCGATGATCACCGAAGAGGGGTGTCTGAAATGCCATGGTCATCAGGGTTATAAAGTCGGCGATATCCGCGGCGGGATCAGTGTTTCGATTCCCATGCAAGACTACCTGGCCAGCTACGCTAGCTTCGTACGTGAGGATCTGGTCAATCGCGGCATCACGCTCTCGGTCGGACTTGCGCTGATTGCCTTATCTTACCTGTTCTTCATAAGACTAAAGGTGCGAGAAAATCGCTACCTGGCAGCCGTTGAGACCTCGGAGCAAAAATACCGGGAGATCTTTGATGAATCAACGATCGGAATCGGTCTGGCCGATCCGGTAACGGGGATACTCATCGACTGTAATAGAACCCTGCTCCAGATGATCGGTTGCCGCAGGGAGGACCTGATTGGCAAACCGCAGTGGATTCTGCATACGAAAGAAGCGCCGGAAGCACAGTTTTCAGAGACCTTCATCTCTCATCGCGATATCAATCCGAACGGCTACGAAGAAACCACCCTGCTGCACAAATCAGGAGAACTTATTCCTGTCGAAATCAAAGCGAAACCGGTTGAGCTGGATGGGAAATCGTTATTGCTTGGCTTCTTCAGAAATCTGTCGGAGCAGAAAAACGCCGAACGGGAACTAGCTGAAAACGAGCAAATGTTCCGCGCTGTCATCAATCACCAAAGCGATGCGATTTTTCTGTGTCCGATTGAAAACGGAACAATATTGCCGATTGTTGTCGTCAACGATATCGCCGTTGAGCGCTATGGATACACAAGAGATGAATTCCTGCAACTGACGCCCGCTGAGTTCACGGAAAATAATCCCGATATCTGGAAACGGATCTCTAATGTTCCCAACGAGTCGGAACGGGTCTTTTTTAAGGCGCTTCACCGTAAGAAAGCGGGCGGGTCATTCCCGGTTGAATGCAGCAGTCGGATTCTGGATCTTCACAACAAAAAATATCTGCTGACTGTCGTCCGGGACATTTCGGAACAGGTCGAACAGGACAAGGACCATCAGGAGTTACTGGCACGGCTGAAAAACCTGTCTCTCCAGATCCCCGGCATGATCTACGAATTCGAACGCGCAGCCGACGGACACTACTCAATCCCCTTTAGCAGTGCTTCCATTTACAAGCTCTTCGGACTGTACCCCGAGCAGGTGAAAGACAGTACTGAGCCACTGTTGGAGAAGATCTATCCCGAGGATCTGCCTGGAACAGTTCAGACGATCGAACTGTCGGCCGCTCAGCTGACACCATGGAGGCACGAATTCAGGATCGTGCCAAAAGACGGCAGTCCGATCTGGCTGGAAGGGCACAGCATCCCCCATGCGCATCCGGATGGCCGGATACTCTGGTATGGATTCGTCAGCGACATCACGCAGAGAAAACTGGATGAACAAAAATACCTGGAGCTGAACCAGCAGTTACAGCATCGCGAGAAAATTGAAACCATAGGACTGCTCACCAGTGGCATTGCCCACAATTTCAACAACAATCTCGCTGTCATCCTGGGCAATGCCGACCTTGCCAGGAGCAAGGCTCTGACCGCCGAAGAGAGAGAGGGCCTGCTGCAGAATATCCACACTGCGGCACGGCGGGCCAGTGACCTGGTCAGTCAGATCATGAAGTTCAGCAGAAAAAATGACCTGCAGGAGGACATGATCCATTTACCGGACCTCTTACAGGAGATTCAACAGCTGCTGAAATCCACCATTCCGGCGTCTGTCTCCGTACAACTGAACCTTCCAGAAGGCAGCAACGCCAAAGTCCTGAAAGCCAACGCGGGGAAGATCCAGGACATTATTTTGAATCTCTGCTCAAATGCTGTCTACGCCATGCAGGACCATGGCCAACTGGCCATATCCCTCGATTATATCCATGGAGATTTGCTCGGTGAAGGCGCCGCCAAGGTTCCGAATGATCGATGTTATGCCTGCCTTAAAGTGGCGGACACAGGCTGCGGTATCCAGGAAGATCTGCTCGAGAAAATCTTCGAACCCTTCTTTACGACAAAGACCGCGGAAAACGGCACAGGTCTCGGGCTTTCAACAATTAAAAACACGGTGGAACAGTACGGGGGGACCCTGCGGGTGGAAAGCCGGGTAGGAAGCGGCACGACGTTCAGGATATGCCTTCCGGTCATGTCTATCGATGCCATTCATTCCGCACCAATGGAGCACTTGTCAATCTCGGGAAACGAGCGAATCCTTTTCGTCGATGACGATCCGATGGTCGCCAAGGTCGGTGCGGATATGCTGAAGAACCTCGGCTACAGCGTTCAGAAGGTGGAGGACAGCCTCGACGCCTATGAAATCTTTACCAGGGATCCGGATTCCTTTGATTTGATCATCACGGATTATATCATGCCTTCTATGACCGGCGTTGACCTCGCCATGAAGATCAAAGATGTTCGCCCTGAAGTTCCAATCTTGTTGGTTTCCGGTTACAGCGAAAAAATCAATAAGATGAATATAGAAAACTACAATATCAGCGAGTATTGCTATAAGCCATTCGACATTACAGAATTATCTATTGCGGTGAGAAATGCTCTGACAGGTTAGTGTACCTCTGTTCGGAATCAACAGCATCCGGGGGAAAAGCCTTCCGCGGAGAACAGGAGGATAGACGCAGGCGCAAGATGAGCTAAACTCATTCCGCCGATAGATTTTTCAGCCGTGCCTCGACAAAGAATTCGCCGTCATCAAGGTAAAAAGGGATGGTGACGGCATCAGCCTGGGCCACAAGGCTCGCGCCGCTGGCAATCCGGGGCAATGACAGGTGGATACGGGTCCCCTGGGGATCGAACGAGGCTTTGAGCTGCCCGGCGAGAATATTGGCCAACTCTCCAAGGGTGTCGCGCAGAGATTCCTCTTCCACCTCATCCTCTTCGATGAACAGAAAATCTGAGGTCACATGGGTTGCCGTGGTCGCATCCATCAGGATAGCCAGGTGCCCCTCAAACTGCCCGCTCAATTCGATCATGCCAACCAGAAACTCGTCGGAAAAGGAGACATCCCGCTGAAAAGGAAGCCCGGCGGAGACACTGATGGCGACACAACTGGAGAAGATCTCTTCGGTTGCTTTGATAAGCAGCGGTTCTACTGTCATATCCCCCTCCTGCAGGTGAGCGGCCTGGAATCAGCCAACTTTCCACTTCACGACCCCGGTCAGGACAGCATCCGTCGAGTTGCAGACGATTGACTGGCCAGCCGGAAGCGGCCCAGCAGATGCCTGAGCTGCGCGGCCTGACTCGACAATTCTTCAGCAACAGCCGCTGATTCCTCTGAGGTTGCGGTACTCTGCTGTACCCCGCTATCGATCTGACCGAGCCCCTCATTGACCTGGGAGATCCCTTGCGCCTGTTCCTGGCTTGACCTGGCGATGTCGGCGACCAGGGTTGCCGCCGTGTTGACGGCGGCGACGATTTCGTTGAGGGATTCAGAGGTTTTCTCCGCGATCTGGGTGCCATTCTCCCCTTTTTCAACGGAGCCCTGAATCAGTTCGGCCGTTTCTTCCGCAGCCTTGGCGCTGCGCGCGGCCAGGTTGCGGACCTCTTCGGCGACAACGGCAAAGCCTTTGCCATGCTGTCCGGCGCGCGCCGCTTCAACCGCGGCGTTCAAGGCCAGCAGGTTGGTCTGGAAGGCGATCTCGTCAATGACCTTGATAATCCGGCTGATACTCTGACCGGCTTCGTTGATTTCTTTCATCGCCGAAACCATCGCGCCCATCCGCTCACTACCGACTGTCGCGACCCCCTTGGCCGTTTCAGCCAGGTTGCTCGCCTCGCTGGCGTTATGGGCACTCTGCTGGGTCTGAGCGCTGATCAGGTTCATGGTGCTGGTAATCTCCTGCAGAGAGGCCGCGGACTCGGTCGCCCCTTGCGACAGGGACTGTGCGGAATCCGAGACCTGAACGCTCCCTGCGTTGATCTGGTCGGCCGCGATCGACACCTCACTGAAAAATCCGTTGAGGTTGGCCACCATCTCCCTGAATGCCATGCCCATGGAGTCATGCTCCGAAACGGCCGCCACCTCAAGATCCAGGTTACCCTCGGCAATCTGGCTGGCCTCTTGTGCCTTGACGTTCAGGCTTTCGACCATGTAATTGACGGCCCCGGCCAGCTCTCCGACCTCATCGCGCCCCTGATAATTGACCTTTTCCCTGAGATCACCATCGGCAACCTTCTGAGCAACCGCAACCGCCATACGCAACGGGACAACGATCCTGCGGGTCGCAAGAAAAATCAGGCCACAGATGATAATCAGCAGCATGATCGCGCCAACGGTGAATTGCCACTTGACTGTCGTGATCGTCTTTTCCCCTTCGTCGTTGATCCCCTGAATAATCGCCTTGATCTTGTCAAGATCATAGCTCAGGGCCATGACTCCGGCCACCTGGCCTGAGAAATCGGGAATCGGGAAGGTGGCGATAAACTGATTGGCGGTCATCTCTTCATGATAGCCACGGCTCCCGGCGTCCAGCTGAGCAGCGGTGACCTCCGCATCAGTGATCTCGGCAGCGGTTGAAGAGACAAAGACGTATTTGTCATCCAGCACCGGGTTTTTGGCCGGATCCTGCAACCGGGTGGCGATCGGCAACAGATCGGCAAGCATATAAACGGCGATCTGATAGTTGTCACTGGTATGATTCGAGGTCAGAACCTCGTCAAAAGAACCGAGCACCTCGACCGAACCGGCATGCTTGCCGTCCTTGCCGATCACTGGAGCCAGACCACGGATGGCAAAACCACCGCGTCCGACCTCGATACCGCTGATCGGATGGTGGTCCCCCTGATTGATCTGCACAACCGTCTGCCGGAAGGACGACAGGTCATCGGAGATATCGACCTTCTTGCCATCACGCATCGCCTGCCAGTCTGTTCTCCACAGGCGGGACAGGCTGCGTGAGCTGGGAACATGGAAGTGGATCTGGAAATCTTTCAGATCGGTCTGATCGGTCAGCCCCTTGATAAAAGGGGCCATGATCTTGCGCAGCTGCACCCTGGCCTGCTGCATACTGGCATCGTTTTCATCGTTGATGTTCCCGGACAGGGCTAATTCGTAGACATTCTGAATCTCAGGAACCTCGGTGAATACCGCAGCCTGGGCCAGGGCTGTCTTCCCGACCTGATCGATACTCGAATAAATCATTTTCTGGCGATTTTTTGCCTGATCTGAGAGGTTCTGCAGCGTGTAGTCACTGAAGGCCCGCCCCTGGTCTTTAACTTCTCGCTGCAGCACCAAAGTGACGCTGGTCACGGCAAGCACAGCGGCGATAATAACGAGGACGAAAATAGGCAAGATCAATTTCGTGCTGATTTTCATTCGTACCTCCGGGAACCAAACAAAAACTCTGTTTATGAAAAAAGTTTCCACAGGCAAACATCTAAAAAATGACATTAAAGAAAGTTTAGCATAGTTTTAAGGAGTTAGCCGGGCACCTAAAAAAAAGGGCGCTGTCTCGGCGCCCTTTTTTTCATTCCGTACGGGCAGAAGCAGCTCAGGGTTGTTCCCGTTCTTATCCGCACATGAATCTCTGCCCTCTTTGTACAACTCAACGTTTCGTGATCACCTTATTGAGTTTTGTCTCGTCCTTGACAATCTCCCTGATCCTGTCACCACAGACCTGAGCCACCATGATCTCGCCGACCTCTGTGCGGACCTCCTCGTAGATCCCGAGCTTGTTCATCCCTTCGGCCTGGCGCTGACTGTCCTCGGTCGGGCTGACATAATGGACCGAAACAGCCTTGTAGCGGTAGATCAGGAACATGGTTACCAGGGTCATCAACCGCTTGAGCCTGAATTCCTCGGTGAAATTGTTCTGATCGCGGATCGAGATCATGTTCCGCTCCTTGCGGTCCTGCAGGACGGCGAAGACGATGTTGGCCTTGACCTCATCACCGGCCATGACCTTGAGCTCCAGCAGCTCGGAACCGGCGATATGAGGTCTTAAGGCAACACGCAGGGCGTAATCCAGTTGATAATGAGAGGTCCAGACCTGGAGCCATTCTTCGAGGCGCTTGGGTGGCACCTCGATCTCGATCAGGTGCTGGAACTGGGTCGAGCCCTTGCCCATCGCCTTGGTTGTCGCCGTGCCGCCGGTTACGCCCATCAGGGCCGCATCGGAGCGTGGGCCTCCGACGTAGGTCTGCGGCGTGTTATACGGCGAGTTGACCAGGCGCAGCTTGCGCTGCAGACGGGCCAGGGCCAGCATGCCGTCTTCCTTGAGTGCCTGGGCGAACTCCTCACCAGCCATACCGTCCACCTGGTGACCACCGTAGGTGATGAAGTTGAAGACAAAACCGAGCTTGCCGATCTCGGCCGGGAATTTGCGCATCTCATCTTCACTCATGCCGGTACTGTCCCAGTTAAAGGAGGGCGACAGGTTGTAGGCCAGCATCTTGTCCGAGTAGGCGGCATGAATGGCATCGGCAAAGATCTTGGCATCATGCAGGTCGGCCGTTTTGGTCTCCATCCAGATGACATCGGCATAGGGTGCAACCGCCAGCGACTTGGCAATGGCGTAGGGGATACCGCCCTGAATCTGGAAATAGCCCTCCGGGGTCTTGGCAATATCGCAGTTCCAGATGATATTGAAGCCCATGGAACGGGCTTTGTCCCGCGCCTCGTCAAATGACGCCGTAACGACAAATGCGTTCCACTCGTCGATGGTCATCGGCAACTCGGCCCCCTCGTCGAGATGGAAGGCCATGACATCGGCAACCGCCTCGCCGTAGGTCTTCATATTCGCCTCCATCTGCCAGAAATCGAGCAGACGGGTCGCCGCCTTGTCGAGCGCAGCGTTGATAGCGATGGAGCTGCGGTTCGGCAGCTTTTCGATCAGCGCATCAATCTCCTTGCTCAGACCGCATCGGTCAAGCCACTGGTCGACCTCAGACCATACGTTATCGGAGATCCGGTACATCAGGTGACCGCTGATCTCGCTGACGCCCCTGGTGTAAAACGCCCGCATCATGCCGAGAAAAGCATTCTTGTAGCTCGGGATATGGGTCTGGGTTGCGCCGAGAATGAAGTTGTGATCGCGCTCGTCGTTACGCCCGTCGAGAAAGGTCGCAGATTCAGCGTCGGTCCGCGACACGATAATTCCGGGAACCTTCATCAGATCGAGCTGGAAGCGCGCCGCACAGAGGCGCTTGATCTGCTCGTCAACCGGGACCAGAACCTTCCCCCCCTGGTGGCCGCACTTCTTGACCCCCGGCTTCTGATCCTCGATATGATAGCCGGCAACCCCGACCTCGACGAAACGCCGGATCAGGTTACGGACGTGGGCGTCGCCGCCATGCCCGGTATCTGCATCGGCAATGATAAAGGGGCGGTAATCGACCTCCGGAATTCGTTTGCGCTCATCGTCACTCATGCGCAGGCGCTGATAGAACTGATTACGGTCAGCAGCGATCAGCGCCCGGACGATCGGCGCCGCTTCGTCGGGAACCTGGCTCAAGGGGTAACTGGCCAGATCGGGGCCCGGATCTTCCTGCTTCGAACCCTTGGCCGAGGTCGCCCAGCCGCCAAGGTAGATCCCTTCAATCCCCATCCGCTTGATGGTGACCGCCTGTCCCGGTGAATAGGGACCGAAGGTGGTGATCGACTTTTTCTGGTCAAACAGTTCCCGCAGGCGTCGGTAAAAGGCCTCGGCGGCATCCCGGGCGATGGTGTAGTCGACCGGGATCGTCCCCTGCTGCTCGACAACCTGTTCCGCGCTGTAATGCCGCGTAATCTCCTTGAAGCGCAGTTGCTCCATCCACTCCTGCATCGCTTTAACATCTTCGTTAAATTTGCTCATTCTTTCCTCCGGTCCCCCTGATGAGTGGTTAACAGTCTTTGGTATCGAGATTCTCGGTAATCCTGTTGCCTTTCGTCTTGAACTCCTCCAGGTACAGTGCGATCCGCTCTTTGGCCAGATCCAGATCGAGATTGTTCAGGTTGATGTTGAGCAGATCGATATACCAGGGCACCTTGACCGGATCCTTGACGTAGGCCTCGACAATCGCCAGGGCGATCGGCAGGGTCGTGGTTTTCGATTCCTCGTAGACATCGCGGCTGTCAGCAGCCAGCAACTTGGCATATTCCTCCCTGAGCAGGCGGTCAAAGACCTCCGGGCTGAAAAGTTCACCAGCCTTCAGACCGGTTTGTGGATCATCCTCGGTCAGTGCCGCACCCTTGTGCAGCCACTCCCAGAGGATACTCAGGCGGATCTCGCCGGTCGCCGCGTCCTCCATCAGGTAGAGGATGTCATCATTGCCGAAGAAATCGGCCGGTTTGAGCGCCGCCGCCTGCATCCCCTGGCCGAAGGCGTTGCCGTATTGCAGGGCGACACTGAGCAGGTTGCGGGCCCCGCGGATGGTCCTTGGTGCGGGCTCGAGCAGGGTCAGCCCGGCCGCGTCCTCGGCACTGTAGGTCAGCGGCGGGAAGTTGCGTCCCAACTGATTGGCCTCACCGACCTCGGCCCAGACCGGACGGATGATCTGGGCCATCTTCCAGTGAGCGATCCACTTGCCGCTGGCCCCTTCGCTCTGTTCACGCACGGCACCGGCCCGCGCCTTTTTCATACTGTCGGCCACCCCCTGCTCCGAGCCAACCGGAATGTTCGGCTCCATCCCCCCCTGCCAGAGAGCGAAATTGCCGTTTTTATCCGGGGTGTTGACGGCCCGTCTGACGCGGTCTTCATAGTTGCGCATGTAACCGTAGGTCATGGTGATCGATTCGATATTCGGATTGATGAAGTCGCCGTCCCAGCAGTTGGCATCGGCAACGCTGTTGATATAGTCCCAGCGCCCGGTGTTGAAGCCGACGAAATGAAGCCCCAGGGCTGCGCGGATCTCCATCAGCTGAAAGGTCGCTTCAAGCTGCTCGATCAGAACGTAGGTCTTGATCGAGCCGACCGGCAGTTCCAGATAGTCTTCCAGGACCGTCAGCAGCTTGTTCCAGAAACCGGCCTCTTCAGCGGTCTGGATCTTCGGCAGGTAGAGGACGATCGATGAACCGGCGGCCCGCAGAGCCTGGTAATTATTGACGACATAGAGGGTCAAATCGACAATCGATGCCGACAGCGACTGGCCGTCGACCCGGATATGGCGATCATCAAGGTGCAGACCGCGCGCCCTGAAGATTTTGGTCGTGAACTCAAGCTGGGCACGCCAATCGCTGATGATCTCCCGGCCCAGAAATCCTTGAGCCCAGGCATTCATCTCGCCGGCAACCTGCTCTGCCACCTCGAGAAACAGGGAATCGTGGCTGATCGCCAGCTTCAGGCTGCGCTGGTTATCGAGCGACATGGTCGTGACCTGACCGAGCGCGTCCTCACCGTCAAACATCCAGCCGTCGGTCCCGGAGAGCAGAGCGTAGGCGACATTACGCAGGCTTGATGAGACCGAAGTATTCGGCTTGGCAGCCGGTCCGGTCCCCTGCAGCCACTGGCACTGCAGATCGTGGGGAATTTCCGATCCGATAAAATTCCCGTCCCGGGCATCCCGAACACGAATACCGGTACCTGGAATCTCACTCTGCGGATCCAAAAAGGTGATGGGGCGGCGATTTCTGAGACGCTGGTTGCGGCGCTCGGTCCGGGCCCGCATCAGGCTCTTCTGCTCGGCGTCAAAACGGGTCATGTGCCTGAGAGCAGCGAGAACCTCGGCTGTATAGATATCCTGGTATTCATCCGCCAGAGAATCGCGGATCTGCAACTGCGGACAGTCCTGTTGCGTTGCGCTGGCCATTTCCTCCTCCTTTGTTTGGTAAAACCGGGTTATCTGTGGATCTGAAATACACAAACAACTGCAAACAAACCAATTATGACCTTTCAGGTAATTAAATCGACATATGACGTCCAGGTCAACCGCCGAAGCAAAAAAACATTGTTTTGAAATATTATTTTTTCTTTAAACCCATGCCAGTCGGCATTCTCCTGTCAATCATCTTAAATTCTGTCCGGCATAATGCAAACTCACCCAGCACAAGAAAACTTCTCTTCCAGGTCAGGCGATATGCTAAGATTATCTCTGACCACAAAAGTCATATTTATTTTTACATCTTTGACCTGTATCAATTTTTTTCACCGGGCCAGACGATAGACTCACGGCACAACCTAAAAACGACTAGGCGCGCAAGGATAATTAAGATGACAACAGCAAGCTTGAGTATCGATATGACGGTAAAAGAGGTTCTGGAACACTGGCCGGAAACTCTCGATGTCTTTATTGCCAACGGTTTTGAAAACTTCCGCGATGAAAAACAGCGCAATGCGGTCGCTGCCTTTCTGAAAATAGAACGTGCTGCAAAGACCAGAAATTACGATCCGGATAATTTTCTGAAGCTTCTCCAGGCCAGGATCGATGAACAGCTGAATCTGGCCGACGTGACCATGAAGCAGACGCATATCAGCCAGGGTGACGTCACTGTGACCGGTCTGCTCCCCTGCCCGGTCAGACTGCCGCTGCTTGAAGGCTTTGACGCCTTTGTTGAGAACTACACGGCAACGACGGGGAACAGCGTCAGCTACAAGCTGGAAGCAGCTTCGGTCGGTGCCGACTGGATCGAAGAGAACATTCAATCGATCGAGAGCGAAGAGGCCCTGCCGGACATCTTTGTCTCGGCCGGGTTTGAAACCTTTTTCGATCAGAAAACCATCGGCCGCTTCAAGCAACAGGGTATCTTCACCGATATTACAGCGGACAGGGTCAATGCGACCTTCGATGCCATTGACATCAAGGACCCGAAAGGGGATTACTCGATCATCGCCGCGGTTCCGGCCGTGTTCATGATCAATCACGATGTTCTGGGCGACCTGCCGATTCCCCGCAGCTGGGCCGACCTGCTCAAACCTGAGTACGAGCAGCAGGTCGCTCTGCCGGTCGGTGACTTCGACCTGTTCAACGCGATCCTGCTGTCGATCTATAAGGAACACGGCGAAGAGGGGGTCAGGAAGCTGGGGCGCTGCATGCTCAAATCGATGCACCCCTCGCAGATGGTCAAGAACGCCAAGCGCGTCGAGGAGGAAAAACCGGTGGTCACCATCATGCCCTACTTCTTTACCAAGATGGTGGCCATGGTCAAATCGCTCGAAATCGTCTGGCCGGAGGATGGGGCCGTGATCAGTCCGATCTTCATGCTGACCAAAAAGACCAGCCTGACAAAGGTCCGGCCGATCGCCGAATTCCTGGCGAGCAGGGAAATCGGCGAACTGCTCTCCCACAGAGGCCTGTTTCCGTCGCTTCATCCGGAGGTCGACAACCGTATGGATGAGCGCCCGTGGAAATGGATCGGTTGGGATTATATCTACCAAAACGATATCGGTGAACTGATCCGCCGGACCAATGCGATCTTCGATCAATCGATGTATTCAGCTTAAGGACAGAGCATGCGCTTTCTAACCGTTTCCGGACCACCCTCCTCGGGCAAAACCTCGGTTATCCTGCGGGTCATCGAAGCCCTGCAGGCCCGCCAGCGCAAGATCGGCGTCGTCAAGTTCGACTGCCTGCTGACCGAGGACGACAAACGCTACGAGGCAAAAGGTGTGCTTGTGCAGAAAGGGCTCTCAGGAGCACTCTGCCCCGATCATTATTTCGTCAGCAATATCGAAGCCTGCGTCCGCTGGGGGCAGGACAACCAGTGTGAATACCTGATCAGTGAAAGTGCCGGGCTGTGCAATCGCTGTTCGCCGCATATCAAGGAGATCACCGCGGTCTGCGTCATCGACAACTTAAGCGGCATCAACACCCCGCGCAAGATCGGACCGATGCTTAAATCGGCGGATATCGTTGTCATCACCAAAGGGGATATCGTCTCCCAGGCTGAACGGGAGGTGTTTGCTTCACGCGTCAAGCAGGTCAACCCCGGGGCGATTATCATGCATGTCAACGGCATCACCGGTCAGGGTGCCTTTGAGCTGACCAGCCTCTTTGAAGAGGCCTCCGACATCGACACCCTGAAGGGCAAGACTCTGCGTTTTTCCATGCCGGCGGCGCTCTGTTCCTACTGCCTGGGCGAAACCCGCATCGGTGATGAACATCAGTCCGGCAACATCCGCAAGATGGATATTTAACGATGAAAAAACAAGAACTCTACGCTAAGCCACTGATCGAACTGCTTGCCGATCATCCTTACGTTGAAGACTTCTTCGCTTCATTCGGCATTTCACTCGGCGATCAGAACTGCTCTCTTGAGCAGTTTTTAACCCGGCTCAAAGCGGATGCGCTCGAAGATCTGGGCATCAGCAGGGAACAGCTGTGCACAAGCCTTGACGATTTCCTCTCCGGCATGCTGGCCCTGCACAGCCCGCTCGACAAGGTGGAGTCGTTGACCATCATCGGTGGTCACAATAAATCGGGAGCAGCGGAGGATATCGAACTGATTCTCAAGCCAGGAGAAGTGGTCTGCATCGTCGGCCCGACCGGTTCCGGCAAAAGTCGCCTGCTCGCCGATATCGAATGGGTTGCGCAAGGCGATACGCCGACCGGGCGCAGGATTCTTATCAACGGCCAGATTCCGGACAGCAAGTGGCGTTTTTCCAGCGAACACAAACTGGTTGCCCAGCTCTCGCAGAACATGAACTTCGTTATGGATTTAAGCGCCGAAGAGTTCATC
Organism: Geopsychrobacteraceae bacterium; assembly: GCA_963676795.2. Taxonomy (GTDB): domain Bacteria; phylum Desulfobacterota; class Desulfuromonadia; order Desulfuromonadales; family Geopsychrobacteraceae. The sequence continues at coordinate 2,232,144 of CAXXTB010000002.1, forward strand.
CGCATGCATGCCGAGTGCCGCCTCGTCCCCGACATCGACGAAAAGGTCAGGCAGATCCTTGACCAGGCCAACGACCTGGCCGGAGAAAAGTTCCGCCCCGACACCCCTGTCACCTCATTGAGTGGCGGGCAATCGCGGGCACTGATGATTGCCGACATGGCCTTTTTGAGCAAATCACCGATCGCCCTGATCGATGAAATCGAAAACGCCGGCATTGACCGCAAGAAAGCCCTGGATCTGCTGGTACGGAAAGAGAAGATCATCCTGATGGCCACCCACGACCCGATCCTCGCCCTGCTCGGCAAACGGCGCCTGGTCATCAGTAACGGCGGAATCGCCAAGATTATCGAATCGAGCGAGGCAGAGCGCAAGAACCTGACCTATCTCGAACAGCTTGATAACCAATTACTGGCACTGAGAAACAGAATACGACTCGGTGACACCCTGGAACATATTTAGGAGGCAAAGCAATGCACGAAGGATGCGAAGGAAGTCTAGGAAACGGCGGACAGATCGTCAACAAACTCAGACAGATGGGCTTCAGCCAGACGCCCCTGCCTGTTCCGGCAGAGATCAACTGCGCCTGCAACTCGACTTTCACCATGAGCACCATGGAAGGCCGCTGTGACAACTGCGGCATGGTCTACGGCGTCACGCCCTGCCATGCCAACGATCCGGCCAATATCGAGGCGGCCGGCATCAATTACTAACGTCCAAGACCGTAAGGCGGGAGCTATCCCGCCTTTCGTCTATAAACAGCTGACAGCCAGGTTCTGCCGGTCGGCAACCGAGCAGATATAGTCCCAGAGCAGCTTCTGATCGGATTCGGAGATATTGCAGAAAACGACACCGACAACAATCTTGCGCTGTCCGCTATCGTCCTGGTCGACCTGGGACCAGCAGGCCTTGGCCAGAAGCTTCAGCTGAATATCGCTGTCAGGCAGGATGAAATCGAGCATCAGGCAATCGCCCTTGGCCGGGAAACCATCTGCAGCATCAAACAACAGACAGCAACCGTCCAGACTCAGATTGACGAACCTAGAGTAGGACTCACGCTCACAGAAGCTGACATGGGCCTCGGCGTATTGATCAAACAGATGACGATAGTGATTTCGCGCACCGGTCATCATCCCCTTCAAAGCCCCGACGAACTTGTCCTTCCCCCTACCGTTAGTCTGATTGGCCAGAACACTCTTATCATGGTGACGTTCCGCAATAGTTTCCTGCAGCATCTTCTTGTAGTGAAAAAGACGCTTGACCAGATCGTTTCGATCATACGTCATACCGTTTGCAGAAATCTGGATATCCGTGACATTGACCTGCTGATGACAATGAGGACAGGTCAGAACCTGCAGTTCAACCAGTAGATCCGAAACTATCTTACCCTGACATTCAGGACATTTCATAACGAGCATAGAACCCTCTGAATTCCGCTAAAGCTAAAGTATTTGTGCAGGAGGAGGTAAGAGCGGACAGGCCTGCATGGTCTCTGATTTCATTTGACTGCTCTGGCAGGATATTTACATCCTAATATTAGTCAGAACTAATTTCAAGCCAGAAACAAAAAAACACGGCGAAGAGCTTATCCATATCCATAAAATGATGTTATATTTTCGCTCAAATTCTAATTTTCCAAGGAGCAGTCGATGCAAATCAGCACCTTTCACCCACCACAACGAACATTGATGGGGCCCGGGCCATCCGATGTCAGCCCGCGTGTCCTGGAGGCCCTTGGCCGGCCGACGATCGGTCACCTCGATCCGCAATTCATAACCCTCATGGATGAGCTCAAGGAACTGTTGCAGTATGTTTTTCAGACCGGCAACGCCCTGACCATGCCTGTTTCTGCGCCAGGATCGGCCGGCATGGAAACCTGCTTTGTCAATCTGGTCGAACCGGGGGACAAGGTTATCGTCTGCCAGAATGGAGTGTTTGGCGGGCGCATGAAGGAAAACGTCATCCGCTGTGGCGGGACCCTGGTAGCTGTCGATGACGAATGGGGCAAGGCGGTTGATCCGGCCAAACTTGAGGACGCCTTAAAAGCCAATCCGGATGCAAAAATCGTCGCCTTCGTCCAGGGGGAAACCTCGACAGGAGTCCTCTCGGATGTCAAAACCCTGGTCGAAATCGCTCACAAATATAACTGTCTGACGATTGTCGATGCGGTCACCTCCCTTGGTGGGGTGCCGTTACTCGTCGATGAATGGGGCGTCGATGCCATCTATTCAGGCTCACAGAAATGTCTGTCCTGCGTCCCAGGCCTCTCCCCGGTCAGCTTCAATGCGGCGGCACAGGAAAAGATCAGCAAACGCAAAAGCCCGGTCCAGAGCTGGTTTCTCGATCTGAATCTGGTCATGGGCTACTGGGGGAAAGGCGTCAAGAGATCCTATCACCATACCGCACCGGTCAACGCCCTCTACAGCCTCCATGAAGCCCTGCTGATCATTAAGGAAGAAGGGTTGGAAAATGCCTGGAAGCGTCATGCCTGTCATCATCAGGCGTTGAAAATTGGTTTTGAGGCAATGGGCTTAAGCCTGCTGGTCGACGAACAGGTGCGCCTGCCACAATTGAATGCCGTCACGATACCAGACGGGGTCGAGGATGCCGTGGTCCGTACTCAACTGCTGCAAAACTATGATCTGGAAATCGGCGCGGGTCTCGGCACGCTGGCCGGCAAGGTCTGGAGAATCGGCCTTATGGGCCATGCCTGCAACAAGCGCAATGTTCTCTACTGCTTAAGCACCATGGATGCAGTATTGACTCGGCTTGGCGCCAAAATAAACAGCGGAGCTGCAGTCAGGGCTGCCACTGATTTTTACGCGGATTGATAGAAGGGATAAAAAAAGCGGCTGATAACAGCCGCTTTTTTCCAACATATCTTGTTGTTTAAGCTTCTTCAGCGACGACAACAACCTTGATTGCAGCAACAACACCTGCATCCAGCTTGATGGCAACACTGTGTTCACCGAGGGTTTTGATCGGTTCGGCAAGCTGGATCTTTTTACGATCCACTTCGACGCCGGCAGCCTCAAGCTTGGCACCAATATCCATGCTGGTCACGGAACCGAACAGCTTGCCCTCTTCGCTGGCACGCTGAGTAAACTCACAGGTGACTTTTTCGATCTGTGCTTTGAGAACTTCGGCATCCTTGGTCAGTTTTTCCAGCTTACGAGCCAGCTGACGCTTGTGATGCTCAAGTTCCTTCATGTTACGCTCGTCAGCAACGCTGGCAAACCCCTGGGGCAACAGATAATTACGGGCATAACCGGCTTTAACGCTGACGATGTCACCGATCTGGCCAAGCCCTTCAACATTTTCTTTCAAAATGACGTTCGTGTTCATCTTATCTCCTCCATAGCGGAACGAGTTTCAATTTTTTGTCCGGGGGCGACGAAAATCGACCCAGAGGTCAAAAACTCCGACACCGGTAATCAGTATTTGTAACGGATTGAGTATCAGCAACAGCGCAATAACCAATCCCTTGATGGCTGCGGGGTATTTTTTCCGCCGCATGAAATTTATCACAACAGCCAGGCCCTGCAAAAAATACAGAGGCAGCACAACCACCAACAGGTTTTTCCCGAGAGCTTCAAGCGCCCCAACCTTCATGACGTATGTCGAATAGGTTGCAAATCCGGCGAAGATCAGAACCCAGATCATCCAGACCGGCAGTTTCCAAAGCGAAAACGGAGTTCCGAAAATCTGGTAATCCCGCCGTTTGATCAAGTGCAGCAGCCAGAGACAGAAAAACTGAAGCCCCATGACTGCCCCGATGTAAAGCCCGAAAAAATACTGCTTTACAAAGTCGGCCATCGTAGCGACGACCTGTTGCATCTGCTGCAGCTGTTCACCTTCGAGTCCAGCTACGGTATAAACCTGCATCGCCTGATCAACTTCATTCTGGACAATCGTATCGATGACCTCCAGCGGAGCCTGATGTCTGACAACGAGAACCGTCGCAATCATCAGCAGCGTAAGTGCCAGAGAGCCGAGCGTGGTGTAAAACACCGAACGATCCCAAAACAGCGGACGTCTCAGCAGGTAGGGCATCAGCAATGAGCCGAGACCAAACATGCCGAGATACGCCATCAGGCTGTAAAGCGTTGCCAACTTGATCAGCAACAGTGCGGTCACCACAACAACGACAATACTGCTACGGAGACCAAAACGCATCCCTATATAAGCTGCGGGGAACGGAGTCAGCAGGTTCAGAAAGGTTCCTGCCGGCCCCAGAAAGCTTGTCCCCAACAGACAGATCAGGGTGGCGCCAATTGCGAGCAGAGTAAATAATGCGGCCTGCCCTTTTATCATCTTTCTTAACGCGATCCGTCTCTGCTCTCTTAGAGAGAGTGAGACGCGGTGTAAGGAAGCAGAGCAATCTGACGTGCGTTTTTGATTGCTTCGGCAATCTGACGCTGATGTGTCGCACAGGTACCGGAGATACGCCGTGGAACGATCTTGCCACGCTCGGTCAGGTAGTAGCGCAGGCTGTCGATGTCTTTGTAGTCGATACGAGCGTTTTTGTCAGCGCAGTAACGACAGATTTTACGACGTCCGAAACGACGACGTGGTGCGGATGAACCAGAATTTCCACCTTCAAAAGCCATATATCAATCTCCTCTATATCGTTTTAATTATTCTTCTTCGTCGTCCAGATCGTCATCATCGCCGTCGCTTACCGCTGCAGTCGATTTTTCTGGTGCCTCGGCAGGGAAATCTCCCTCGATTTTGACGGTCAAAAAGCGCAGAATGTTTTCGTCGATACGCAGACGACGCTCGAACTCGGCGATAACTTCTGGCCCAGCGGTGAACAGAGTCTGAATGTAGCTGCCACGGCCAACCTTGTTGATTGGGTAGGCAAGCTTACGCACGCCCCAGTTATCCAGCTTGTGAATCTCTGCACCCTGCTCGGTGAGGATTCCCTGGAACTTTTCAACCAGAGCGTTGAGCTCGTCGCCAACCACCTCAGGTTGAATGATGTAGAGTGATTCATAATTTCTCATCAATAAATCTCCTTATGGATTAATCAGCCCCGGGACCATCCCGGAACAAGGACCGTCTTGCCCCAAAAGGCAAAGAACGGAAGCGCGTTTCTAGCATAATCACCAGTTTTTTACAACGATTTTATCGAGCTTGCTGATTAAATCCCGGTCTAGGGGCCTAGGGGATATCAAGATATCCGGTGCTGAGCAGAATGACCTCTATTTCTTCGACTATTTCTTCCTGGCGTAACAGCCTGAAACGCCGCATTAATGCTTCAAGTTCATCATCCAGATATTTGACGGCGGCTTCAAGATGGCTCATCCGCTGATAATTCTCAGCCATGAGCGCCATAAAAAGCACTTCAGACAGAGCACTAAACAGATATTCCTGAGAAAGTGCGAGAAAAAAATCTTCGGGGGAAAGGTATAGCCGTGGCGCACAGCGGTTATCCGCCGAACTGCGTTGCAGAGTTGAAAAGGGGGGCAATATTTTCCGGGTCAAAATCCCCTCTCGGCCGTGATGATAGATCGCGTAGAGATTGAAGGTGGGAAAACGCCGATACAGCGAAGCGAGGGAGGCTACGATCTCGCTAAGGACAGTGTTGACCTCCTCAACAACACTGGCACCTGTAATCCAGGTCGCGGAGCGTCCGGCTGCTTCAAGCAGCTGCCGGAGTTTTTGTCCGACTGCCAGCAGACTTGCCGCCGCGAAAGTTCCGTTCATTTCCAGCTGCTTCACCAGTTGCTGATTGAGTCCGCCGCAAAAGCCCCGTTCGCTGCCGACCAGCAGATAAACGTCATGGCTGAGCGTACCGGGCTCCAGGCTCAGGGGGAAAAAATTGAAAAAATCAGCAGCGACAGCTTCAAGGCTCTCGCGCATGGCGTGCTGAACCCCGACAACTCCGCTCAGTTTTTTCATTTCCAGATAGGCCAGGCTCTTCATGGAATTCATGATCTCGCGCACTTCCTGCATACTGCGCCGCTCGCGTTCCAGCTCCTCATGTTTGCTCATCGCTCACCCGTTCTGTCTCAATCTGCAACCAGGTCCTGACAGCCTCATTCCAGTCTGCCCGCGGGCTATCCAGTGTCAGTTCGGTCGTCGCAGCATTTTCCTGCAATTGCACCAGTGACAATCTGATACGCTGCGGATCCTCCTCATTCAACAGGCCATCGTTGAAGGCAACCAGCCAGGCCAGCTGGAACCGTTCAGGAAGAGGCATCAGCCGATCCTGCTTCAACACTTCGCGCAGGATCCGCCCACGCCGTATCGCCTGCTCCATGGTGGCCTCCAGCCTGGCTCCGAAACTGGCAAATATCTCAAGTTCGAGAAACTGCAGGAAATCGAGTTTCATCCGGCCGGCCTCTTCCTTGATCCGCGGATGCTGGGCCTTGCCACCGATCCGCGAGACCGAAAGAGCGATATCGATCGCCGGCCTGAAGCCGGAGTTAAACAGTTCCCTATCGAAATAAATCTGTCCGTCAGTGATGGAAATGAGATTGGTCGGGATATATGAGGAAATTTCTCCCTGCTGCGTCTCGATAATCGGCAGAGCGGTCATACTCCCCCCACCATGAGCTGAACTCAGGCAGGTCGCGCGTTCCAGCAGGCGGGCATGAATGGAAAAGATATCTCCTGGATAGGCCTCCCGGCCGGGAGGCCTGCGCAGCAGAAGCGACAGTTCACGATAATTTCTGGCATGTGTCGTCAGATCGTCGTAAACGACAAGGGTGTCATGCCCCTGCTCCATCCAGTACTCCGCGACGGCACAGCCGGCAAAAGGAGCCAGATGCAGTAAGCCAGGCAGACTGCTCGATTCGGCAACAACGATCGTCGTATAATCGAGAGCCTGATATTCTTTTAAAAGTGCCAGGGTACTGACAACAGAAGAGCGTTTCTGGCCGATCAGGACATAGATACAGAACACATCACGACCACGCTGATTGATAATCGTATCGATGGCAAGCGAACTGCGTCCCAGCCCATCATCCCCGACCAGCAACTGGCGCTGCCCCTTGCCGATCGGGATAAGGGTGTCGACAATTTTGATCCCAGAGTAGAGCGGATCATGGACAAAATCACGCATGGCGATCGGCGGTGAATTTTGTTCCAACGAATGCCAGGTATGCAGCTTCAGAGGTTCTCCGCCATCAAGAGCTTCACCAAGCGGTGAGACAACCCGGCCAAGCAGCTCATCGCCGACAGGAATCCCCAGTCGCAGCCCGGCAAGACGGGCGGCAATCCCGGCCGTCAGTTCTGGCATTTCCTTGAGCAGAATCGCCCCGATCCGATCCTTCGCCAGATCGAAAACCAGTGCCCGGCTGCCATCTTCGAAATCAATGATATCGTCCATAGCCGCCGATGGCAGGCCGGAGATCCAGACAATCCCGTCACCGACCGACAGCAGCCGCCCTCTTTCCGCAATCCGCACTTTGGGCTGATAACTTTCCAGCCAGACTGCGAGGTCCGCAAGCGGTTCGCGGTCACTGCTAAGATCGATCATGGGCAAGCTCCGCAAACAGTGACAGTTCTTCGGCGACATTGGCCTGCAGTACCAGGGATCCGCAGGCAATCCTGGCCCCGGCTATGAGCGCAGCATCCTGCGCGTAGTCAAATGTCAGCTCCTGAGCAGCCCGTTCGTTGAACAGCTGTTCAAGCCTGCGCTTTTGCTCGTCTGACAGCGGATAGGCGGAAATCACTTCAACGGGCCCGGAAATGGCTCCCCATTGAGTTTTTAACTGCTCGATTTCTTCGCCGGACATTGCCCGGACCTCCTCCACCAGCATATCAATCAGGCGTTCTTCCACTTCAGGGCCGGCAACCGCGGCCAGCAACCTGGCGGTAAAACAGGCGGCATTTTTCAGGGCCAGGGATTCGGCTTCTCGTGCAGCCCTGCTGGCCTGCCTGGCCATGGCCGCGCGTTGCCGTTCCTGTTCGTCACTGACCGCGCTGCGGATCGCTTCAAGCGCCCTGGTACGTTCCTGCAACAGCTCCTGAGCAAGATCGGCCCTGGCCTGCGCCTGCTCCTGTCGCCAGTCACTCTGCCTGCTTTCATATTCCTTGCGCAAAACATCGGCGGCTTCACGTTGCTGCGAGGCATCAGCTATCTCCGCCTCTATTTCATCGCGCCGCCGGGCAATAACCGCCTGGACCGGCCTGAACAAAAAGCGTTTCAGAATCCAGACCAGGACCAGGAAATTGACGATTTCAAGCAAAAATGTCGACCAGTTCAGTTCCATGCCTGTCGTTCCCCGTTTCAGTGATGTCCGTCATTTTCAGCACTGATCATTTCAGCAGATACTCAAGAAGCGGGTTTCTGAACAGTACGATCAGCACGATAACGAGAACATAGATCGCCAGCGATTCAATCATGGCCAGACCGATAAACAGGGTTCTCATAATGGGATGTTCGGCTTCCGGCTGGCGAGCCAGAGAGTCCAGAGCACGGCTTATTGCCCAGCCCATTGCAAAGGCCGGTGCCAGAGCGCCAATCGCTGTTCCAAAAATTGCAGCCACGGTTGAGGCCAGGACAATATCCGCTAATTCAGTCATGACATCCTCCTCGAGATTCTGTTTTTTGCTGCTGGGCCTGCATCCCTCCGGCAACATAGATCAGTGCAAGCATGCCGAAGATATAGGCCTGCACCAGTGCTTCAACGATATGCAGCATAAGGATCGGGACCGGAGCCAGGAATCCGGCAACGAGCAGAATCAGCATCGCCGCCAACTCAAGGCTCATCATGTTTCCGAACAGACGGACTGCCAGCGCAACCGTCCGGGTAATTTCACTGATCAGATGAAAGGGAAGCAGAATAGGACTTGGCACCAGATAGTGATGGAGGTAATTCTTGACCCCCGAGACACGGATTCCATACCAGAGAGTCGCGGCAAAAACCAACACAGCCAGCGCTGCCGTCGCCGACAGGTCCCGGGTCGGCGAATGAACGCCCGGAATCAACCCTGCCAGGTTGGCCAGGATCAGAAAAACCCAGAGACTGCCGATAAAGGGCATGATGACTGCACCGAATTGCGGCGTAACTCCGCTGACCGCATTCTCTATCGCCTGAACACCCCCCTCGACAATCGTCTGTATACGGCCAGGGGTGACCTGCAGACGGCGAGAAATGATAAAAACCACCAGCCAGATGACCAGGATGATGCACCAACTGGTCAGCACGGTCGTCCCTATTTCAAGCGGCCCGATCCGGTAAAAGAGTCCTTCATCGAACATAACAAGCTCCTTTAGAGCTATTCACGGATAAACAGATAAACATTGATCATCCCGCAAACCACACCGATGAGAATAAAGCTGATCGTCCAGCGAATCGAATAGCCGCTACAAAGATCATCGAGCCAGCGTCCCAGGTACGCACCGGCAACCGGCGGAAGAACAAACAACAAGCCCAGGGTACCGATCGATACGGCCTGGCTCAAAAAGCTCTGGCGCCTTTTCTCGGCGGCCTCCATCCGCCGTATTTTCTTCTCAAGTTCGTCCTTCAGCCGTTGCTGACTGGCCTCAGATATCAGTTTCTGTTTTTTGTCCCGCTCTTCCATAGTGACCTGAATAGTTCCTCCTCCATATGCCGGAGTGACAACTTGATCTCCTCGACCTTATCTCTTTCCTGCCCCAGGGTTAGCTGGAGCTGTTCACTCAAGCGACGATAATCATCCCCGCGCAGATAAAACCTGGTACAGAGCAACAGCAGGTTCTCGCAAAAATAGAGAATAGCACCGGGAATCGCCAGATAGCCGGTACTGCCGTCAAGCGATGTGAATCTGATCAGGCCAACGGACAGGGCTGTCATCAAGCGCTCATGTCCGGCCTGAATTCCGAACTGGCCAGACGCATCTTCGGCGACACAGGAGACGACATCGGCAACCTCCTCAATCTGTACCGCGTCTATCAGTTTCAAGACGAAGGTTCGCATAAGTTAGTGTCCTGTCATGGTTCCGCGCATGTAGCATTGCTGTTCAGACATATCATCAAACTTCCCGGTCAGAAAAAGCTCACAATCAGCCAGAGTATTTTCCAGCGGAACAGAGACTCCTGTGATGCCGGAATGGGCAGCGGTCGCCCAGAACGGTTGGGTCAGGTAACGTTGCAACTTGCGCGCCCGCATGACGATTTTCCTGTCATTGGCTGAAAGCTCTTCAATGCCGAGCATCCTGATAATGTCCTCCAGCTCATGATAGCGGGACAGATGCTCTATCACCCCTTCAGCTATATCGTAGTGCCGATCGCCCAAAACGTGACGGTCCATCAACTTGCTTCCCGACTGCAGAGGATCGACCGCCGGATAGATCCCCCTGCCCGCCTGACTGCGTGAAAGAATGACCTTGGTATCAAGATGGTTGAGGATGGTGTTCACCGCCGGATCCGACATATCATCGGCCGGGACATAAACGGCCTGGACCGAGGTAATAGCTCCGTCAGCAGTTGACAGGATCCGCTCCTGCAGCTCGGCAACCTCGGTTGGCAGGGTCGGTTGATAGCCTACGGTTGCCGGCATCCTGCCGAGCAGGCTGGAGACTTCACTGCCGGCCTGAACAAAGCGGAACACATTGTCCATGACAAACAGCACTTCCTTGTGCGTGGTATCCCGCAGATACTCGGCATAGGCCAGAGCGGCAAGACCGACCCGGAAGCGCACCCCGGAAGACTCATCCATCTGGCCGAAAACCATAAGGGTCTGGTCGAGAACTCCAGCCTTTTGAATATCGTGCCAGAGTTCATGTCCTTCGCGAATCCGCTCACCGACTCCGGCAAAAACAGAAAAACCCCTGTGCAGTTTTGCCATCGCATGCATGAATTCCATGATCAGTACGGTTTTACCAACCCCGGCACCGCCAAACAGCCCGGTTTTTCCGCCCCGGACAAACGAGCAGAGCAGATCGATAACCTTGATCCCGGTTTGCAGTACTTCCCCGGCTACCGAGGTTTCACTCAGGGGCAGAGGGCGGCTGTGGATATTGCGGTAGCCCTTGGCGGCCAGGGGCGGACCACCGTCGAGCGGCTCACCGAAAATATTCAGCAACCGCCCGAGGCAGTCGGGTGTCGTTGGCACATGCAACGGCGCACCGCTGTCGTAGACAGGAATACCGCGTTGCAGACCGGAACTGCGATGAAGAGCTATCGCTCTTACATGCAGCGAGTCAAGATGCTGTAAAACTTCAAAGGTACAGAACTCATGATCAACAGGAGAAAACAGAGCCTGGCGCAGTGGGGGCAGAGGATGACATTCAAGGACGGCAACGGGACCGTGAACCTCGGATATCCTGCCAATGGGGGATGAATAGTTGGCGACCTGCTCGATACGGTCTTTCATGTATCAAAGTATAGCGCAAAATCAGACAATCCTCGGCAGGCAGAGACTCAGCACAGAATAAGCGGATCTCGGAAAACAGAAGGAATACGCGGGGAATGACCTAAATTGGTTTATTTTCGAAGGACAGAAAAAGGAAAACAAAGAAGTGATTCTGCGCGAGCAGACCCGAAGAGCTCTACTCGCGCAGAAAAATCCCGGGTCTTAAACGTTGAAGCGGAAGTGCATGACATCGCCGTCGATAACGCGGTACTCCTTCCCTTCGAGCCGCAGCAGCCCTTTTTCCTTGGCACCCGACTCGCCACCGGCTGCGATGTAATCTTCAAAAGCGGTGACTTCAGCGCGGATAAAGCCTTTTTCAAAGTCGGTGTGAATAACACCGGCCGCCTGCGGAGCCAGAGCGCCGTCCGGAACGGTCCAGGCGCGGACCTCCTTGACCCCGGCAGTGAAGTAGGTGATCAGACCCAGCAGCTTGTAGCCGGCTCGGATCATCCGGTCAAGGCCTGACTCCTCGAGGCCGAGATCATTCAAGAATTCCGCTTTTTCATCGGCATCAAGCTCGGAGATCTCCGCTTCGATCTTGCCGCAGATGGTGACGATCTCTGCCCCTTCGGAAGCCGCATGCTCTTTAACCATGGCAACGAAAGGGTGCGCACCCTCCAGATCATCTTCTGCTACATTGGCAACATAGAGGACCGGTTTGATGGTGATCAGGTGCAGGTCAGCAACCAGCTTGCGCTCTTCAGCATCAAGCGCGACGGAACGAGCAGGCTTGCCTTCATTCAATGCCTTTTCGATTTTTTCCAGAACCTCGATCTCAGCCTGCAGTTTCTTGTCACCGCTTTTTGCCTGTTTTCTGCTACGGGTGATCCGCTTGTCGATACTATCCATGTCAGCCAGATTAAGTTCCGTCTGAATGACCTCAATATCCCGCAAAGGATCGACGCCGCCGTCAACGTGAACGACATTATCATCCTCAAAACAACGAACAATATGGGCAATCGCATCGACCTGACGGATGTGACCGAGGAACTGGTTCCCCAACCCCTCCCCCTTACTCGCACCACGCACCAGGCCAGCTATGTCGACAAACTCCATAGTGGTCGGCAGGATGGCCTGAGGCTTGACGATTTCCGCAAGCTGATTCATGCGGGAGTCCGGCACGGAAACGACACCGATGTTCGGTTCGATGGTACAGAACGGATAATTGGCAGACTCAGCGCCTGCCGAGGTGAGTGCGTTGAAAATGGTCGACTTACCAACATTCGGCAGACCGACGATGCCACACTTGAAACCCATAACTTATTCCTCTGAAAAACTGATAGCCGAAGCAAAAGCTCCGGCTATCAGAAGTTGATCTATATGCGCTTTGGCTGATTAGGCAATCAGCGGAGCGATGACAAGAGAAACAACACTCATCAGCTTGATCAGGATATTCATGGCAGGGCCGGAAGTATCCTTGAAGGGGTCACCGACGGTATCGCCGATAACCGCAGCAGCATGAGCTTCGCCGCCCTTTCCTTCACCCTCAAGACGACCACCTTCGATAAACTTCTTGGCGTTGTCCCAGGCACCGCCACCATTGGACATCATCAGGGCGAGCAGAACCCCGGCCAGAGTTGCACCGGCGAGCATACCGCCAAGAGCTTCCTTACCGAGAATGAAGCCGACCAGAACCGGAGCAATAACGGCAACAACACCCGGCAGGATCATCTCTTTCAGAGCGGCACGGGCAGAGATGTCAACACACTTCTGGGAGTCCGGCTTGACGCCTTCCTTGCCTTCGAGCAGGCCCGGAGTCTCACGGAACTGACGACGGATCTCGTCAACCATGGCACCAGCAGCACGACCGACGCTGGTCATGGTCAAAGCGCCGATGAAGAATGGCAGCGCACCACCGATCAACAGACCGATAACAACCATCGGATTGATCAGGTTGATGTTGTTAAGACCAACGGTTGTCGCATAGGCGGAGAACAGCGCAAGAGCGGTCAGAGCCGCGGAACCGATAGCAAAACCCTTGCCGATTGCGGCAGTGGTGTTACCGATAGCGTCAAGACCGTCGGTGATCTTACGGACATCAGGACCAAGACCGGCCATCTCGGAGATACCACCAGCGTTGTCGGCGATCGGACCGTAAGCGTCAACAGTCATGGTGACACCCACGGTTGCCAGCATACCGACAGCAGCAATACCGATGCCATACAAGCCAGCACAGGCGTTGGCAACGAAAATACCGACACAGATAATGATGATCGGCAGGGCTGTAGACTCAAGTCCGACGGCCAGACCAGCGATGATGTTGGTGGCAGGACCGGTCTTACTTGCTTCGGCAATACGCATAACCGGACCGTGAGCAGTGTAGTACTCGGTGATCTGACCGATCAGAACACCAGCGACAGTACCGGCCAGGATCGCCCAGAAGATACCGTTGTTGAGGTGATTGAAACGGATATAGATGAAAGCTACGATCAAAAAGCCGATTGCGGCAACGAAAGTTGTATAATGCAGGGCCTTGGCAGGATCAATTCCTTTAAGAACCTTCATCGATGCGATACCGATGATGGAGAAGACCAAACCGATCATGGCCAGAGCCAGAGGCAGAATCATCGCACCGGACTGAGTAGCTTCACCGGTACCGAGCTTGGCCAGCAGTTCTGGGCCAGCAGCGGCAGCAATAGCGACAGTCGCAATGATCGAACCGACATATGATTCGAAGATGTCGGCGCCCATACCTGCGGTATCGCCAACACAGTCACCGACGTTGTCAGCAATTACACCAGGGTTACGTGGATCATCCTCAGGAATACCGGCCTCGACCTTACCGACCAGGTCAGCACCGACGTCTGCGGCCTTGGTGTAGATACCACCACCAACACGAGCGAACAGAGCTATTGAGGAAGCACCCATGGCGAAGCCGTTGATGTACTTTGCAGTTTCTGGCTCACCACCGAAGAAAATGTAAGCAACACCAACACCGACCAGGCCAAGGGAAGCAACAGCGAGACCCATAACAGCGCCACCGTTGAAGGAGACTTCAAGGGCGCGAGCCTGACCGTGAGCGCGGGCAGCTTCAGAGGTTCTGACGTTTGCACGGGTTGCAGCCTTCATCCCAATAAAACCACAGATCATGGAACAGACAGAACCACCGAGATAGGCGAGTGCAGTCTGAAAGCCCATGGCAACAAGAACCAGGATGAAAACGATAACGATGAAGATAGCAAGAACGCGATATTCGCGGCCAAGGAAAGCCATTGCTCCCTTGTGAATGTCTTCGGAAATCTCACGCATGGTGTCATTTCCGACCGGTTGCGCCTTAACCACATTGTAAAGGATAAGCGCGATAACAAATCCGACTACCCCGAAAATCGGAGCCCACATTTGCAATTGCATCTGTTTTCTGCCTCTCTGTTCTTTTTGAGTTAAAGGTTAAATGTCCAGACTAAAATTATTGTATGTGTTCATCGCAGCAAGCGCCCCTTGAGACAGGACCGCGGAGACTGCATCACAAACCGCATCAAGAACATCCGGAAGACGTTTCTGCTCTTCCGAAGAAAAGCGACCAAGAACATGGTTAGTTACATCTCCATGCTCCGGACGCCCGATTCCAACACGTACACGAACAAAGTTACGGTAGCCGAGAACACCGATGATGTCGCGCATACCGTTATGACCGCCATGACCGCCATCGATCTTGATGCGCATTCGCCCAAAGGGCAAATCAAGATCATCGAAGATGACAATCAGGTTATCGGCTGTCACCGAGTGAGAACTGACCGCAGCATTGACACTCGAACCACTGCAGTTCATAAAGGTCTGCGGTTGCAGTATCAATGTTTCCTGAGCGGCAACGCGACCAACCCCATAGATAGCCTGAAAACCTTTTTTTTTCAGACCGATATGGTTCAGTTCCGCAAGCCGTTCTGCGGCCATAAAGCCGATATTATGACGGGTCCCGGCGTATTTGACACCGGGATTCCCGAGACCAACAACAAGCTTCACGAAAAAACGAGGCTCTTACTCTTCAGTAGCTTCAGGCTCATCACCCTCAGGCACTTCAGCTTTGTGCCCGATAACGGTGATAACGGTGAAGTTGACATCAAAAACAAGGTCAGCACCTGCTGGAGCTTTAACATCTTCGATGTGCAGGGTGTCGCCGATTTCCAGTGCGGTAACATCGATATCGATGCTGTGCGGAACTTCAGTAGGCAGACACATGACTTCCAGCTCATGACGGATCAGTTGCAGAGAGCCGCCCATCTTCTCACCAGCAGAGGTACCGACAGTGTGGACCGGGACCATGAAAGAAGATTTTTCTGTCAGGCTGACGGTATGAAAGTCAACACAAACCATGTCACGTTTGATCGGGTGATAATCGACCTCTTTCAATACAACAACTTTGCCATCCAGGGCCGGAACCCCTTTCAGGGACAACAGGGTGTTGATATCACCTTCAACAGCCTTTTCCAGTGCTTTAGGATCGACAGTGATTGTTTGCGGCTCGATATCCTTACCATAAACGACGGCCGGAACCTTACCAACTGCTCTCAGTTTACGGGCGACACCTTTACCGGCTTTTTCTCTGACTTCAACGTTCAATTCTGCTTGGACCATTTATTTATCCTCCATCTTTGAGTAATCGTTAGATCCTGTAAATCTTTAAACCTTTAAACAAACAATGAGCTGACAGATTCTGCGTTATGAATCCGGCGGATCGCTTCGGCCAGCAGGTTGCTGACTGTCAAGCTCTGCAGACGATCGCATGCAGAGACTTTATCTTCTACAGGAATCGTATCTGTGACATAAACTTTACGGAGTGGACTTGCGGAAATCCGCTCCAGAGCAGGACCGGAAAGAACCCCGTGGGTCGCACATGCATAGACATCAACGGCGCCCTGTTCCATAAGTGCTGAAGCAGCAGTACACAGGGTTCCGGCGGTATCGATCATATCGTCAATGATGACACAGGTCTTATCCTTAACATCCCCGATGATATGCATAACCTCAGAGACGTTAGGACCACTGCGCCGCTTATCAATGATGGCCAACCCCGAATCAAGGCGCTTGGCGAAAGCACGTGCGCGCTCGGTACCACCGGCATCCGGAGACACCACGACGATATCCTTAAGACTCTGACGCCGGATCTCTTCAAGCATAACCGGTGCTGCGTAGAGATGATCAACCGGAATATCAAAGAATCCCTGAATCTGGCCAGCATGGAGATCCATGGTCAGCAGACGGTCAATACCGGCAACCGACATCAGGTCTGCAACCAGCTTGGCGGTGATAGGCGCACGAGGGGCAACCTTGCGATCCTGACGGGCATAACCGAAATAAGGAACAACCGCGTTGATCCGACCGGCTGAGGCACGCTTGAGAGCATCAACCATAACCAGCAGCTCCATCAGGTTATTGTTGGCCGGGGAACAGGTTGACTGAATCAGGTAAACGTCGCGGCCACGAACATTTTCCCCCAATTCAACCATCACTTCACCATCAGAAAAAGTTCTTACTTTGGCGCTTCCCAGTGGAACGGACAGGTTCTGACAAATGGCACGGGCCAGCTGTTCGTTCGAATTCCCTGCAAAAATTTTGATCATTCCCACGTGTTTGTTCACCTTTAACATCCGCTGAAAATATATTTACATAAGAGATAGCTGGGGCGCCAGAATTCACCCACTTCGTCGTCAACCTCCTGTTGACTCCTGCGTAGGCTCCCCTTCACTCGCTGACGCGGACATCCTGTCCACTTTTCTGACATCAAGTCAGCGCTCGCTGCGCTTCGAATCCTGGAGGCAGCGTATTCTACAAATTTACATGGCTGGGGCGCCAGGATTCGAACCTGGGAATGCCGGAATCAAAATCCGGTGCCTTACCGCTTGGCGACGCCCCATCAAGTCTGATTTATAAAATATTTGAACAAAACACAAATACCGGCTAAACCGGCGGTCATCAACACAGCCGACTAGTCAAGTGGTCTGGCTGCATAGGCAAACCAGCCTTTGGTTTCTGCAATTTTACAGCCGACCTGAAAAGCACTTTCATAGTCGGAAAACAAGCCAAATACCGTCGCGCCACTGCCGGACATCAGGCTCCCGAGAGCCCCGAATTCCAGCAACTGCTGCTTAATTTCTGCAATAACCGGAAATCTGGCAATAACCACGGGCTCCAGGTCATTGTGGAGCGAAGCACAAAGCTCCGCCCTTGTCTTCGCTGAAAACCTCGGAAGGTTAGCCAGTTCAACCCCTTTTGTCAACCGTAAACTTCGGTAGACATCCGCGGTAGAAACAGCGATCCCAGGATTCACGATTAAGCAGCTAAAGTCCTGACCAATCGTCATTTTTTCCAGATCGGTGCCCGTTCCCGTTGCCCACGCCGGCCGTTGGTAGACAAAAAAGGGAACATCAGAACCAAGTTGCGCCCCGAGCCGACAGAGCTCAGCTTTATTATAACCGAGGCGGAGCAGTTCATTGAGCCCCATAAGAACTGTCGCAGCATTTGAAGAGCCGCCACCGAGGCCTGCGGCGACAAGAATCCGCTTATCAATCCGGATCTCGACACCAATATCAAGCCCAGCCTCTGCCAACAATAACTCTGCAGCAGAACTGGCGATATTCTTTTCCTCCGCTCTCAGCCCAGGCGCATCACAGACAGTTACGACCCCACGCGTGGAATCATCGACTGCGATCATAACCTCGTCACACAGATCGATGCGCTGCATCGCCATTGCAAGCCGATGGTAGCCGCTGGCATAGCGCCCGAGGACATAGAGACAGAGATTGATTTTAGCCGGCGACAGAAATATTTTTTCAGTCTTCATCACCACACGCATGCAAAAGAACCAGAAGAACACGAGCCAATGCTGTCGATTATACCTCAACACACAGCCGACTCAACAAAACAATCGAGCCGGAAGATCACCCATAGCGTCTCAACCGGACCGGCTGATGTTCAGTTCGCTTGCCGGCTGAATCACCCGCCACCGAAACGCCTATAAAAAGGTCCTTGATCTTTCTGCACAAAAAGAAAAAGGGACCACACATGTGGTCCCGTGACGAGGGAGTCGTCGGGAGTACATAACAATATACAGAAAGCTGTACATCTGCCGGGCGGAGAACCGGCGACATCACATCCAAACGGTTCTCAAAACCGATACAGCATAAACAGCATAAACATTTCTTAGGTTCAATTTCGCTCAGTCAACCTGACGACGCAGGAATGTCGGGATATCGAACTGCTCATCGTCAACAAAGAGGTCACGGGTTTGACTTGGCAGATCGCGGGATCTCCTGCCAAAGCTTCCCGCACTCTGCTGATTACGAACGATGGTCGGCACGTCAAGATCGACCTTGGCACTCGCCTGAGCCATCATCTGAGTGCGCTGCTTCTCGATGTCAGCGACAGTTTTTTCTTCCTTCTTGATTTCAAAGTTATCACCGAATCCGGTCGCAATCGCAGTGATCTTGATCAGATCACCAAGGCTTTCGTCGATAACCAGTCCAACGATGATATTCGCGTTTTCATGAACTTTTTCGTGAATAATAGTGGAGGCTTCCTCGAACTCTTCCATGGTCATACTGGAAGAACCGGAGATATTAACCAGCACACCCATTGCTCCGGAGATATCGATCTCTTCGAGCAGCGGACTGCTGATCGCACTGTGTGCGGCCTCGGATGCTCTGCGCTCGCCTTCTGCGACTCCGATCCCCATCATCGCCATACCACGGTTACTCATGACAGTACGCACATCGGCAAAGTCGACGTTGATCAGACCTTCTGTGGTGATCAGATCGGAGATCCCCTGAACGGCCTGGCGCAGCACATCGTCGGCCGGCTTGAAGGCATCGAGGATACTCATGTTTTTACCGGCAAGACCAAGCAGACGATCATTCGGAACAACGACCAGCGAATCGACAACCTCGCGCAGGGCAGCAATCCCCTCATCGGCGCGGACCATCCGCTGACGACCTTCACGGGTGAAGGGTTTGGTGACAACACCGACAGTCAATGCGCCGGCCTCTTTTGCCGCTGCCGCGATAATCGGTGCAGCACCGGTTCCGGTGCCGCCGCCCATACCAGCTGCGACGAAGACCATATCCGCCCCTTCAAACAGCTCAACCAGGCGCGCCTTATCCTCTTCTGCAGCCTGACGACCCACTTCAGGGTTTGCCCCGGCACCAAGACCTTTTGTCAGCCCGGTCCCGAGCTGGATCTTCATTGCAGCTTCACTGCGTCTCAGAGCCTGAGCATCGGTATTAGCGGCCAGAAACTCTACACCATTGACATGATTACGAATCATGGTATTGACGGCATTACCACCACCGCCACCGACGCCGATAACCTTGATCTTCGCCGCTTGATCCAATGATTCCTCAAACTGGAACATGACTCCCTCTTGATTAGGCATAGTGCCCTCCCCTTTTATGTTACGCATGAGCTATCTCCACATAACTCATGCTCGTTTACACTAATTTTAACTAATTTACCAAAACTCTATATTTTTGACAATAAATTATATAATAATTATCTATTAAAAAAATTCGCCAAACCAGTCTTTCATGCGCTTTGTGATACGGTCGAACATGTTCGATTCACCAATCTTGAAATTCTGCACTTTCACATTGGCGCTTCCGTATTTGACGAGGCCGACACCTGTTGCGTAAACAGGTGAATTCACGACATCAACCAGGCCACCGATCCCCTGTGGCACACCGCGCCGCACCGGCAGGTTGAAGACCTGCTCTGCAAGCTCCGGCATCCCGGGAAGAATCGAACTGCCACCGGTCAGAACGATGCCAGATGCGATCATGCCGTCATAACCACTCTTGATAATTTCCCGGTTGATCAACGAGAAAATTTCTTCGACGCGCGGCTCAAGGATTTCAGCAAGCAGCTGACGGGAAAGAATCCGCGGCTCTCTGCCGCCGACCGAGGGAACCTCGATCGTTTCGTCCTTGCCCACCATCGAGGTCAGGCAGCAGCCGTAGGCCTGTTTGATCTTTTCTGCTTCAGCCATAGGGGTTCTCAAGCCGACAGCGATATCGTTGGTCAGGTGATCGCCACCGAGAGAGAGGACCGAGGTATGCTTGATCGCCCCTTCCGAAAAGATCGCCAGATCCGAGGTTCCGCCGCCGATATCGACAATGGCAACCCCCAACTCTTTTTCATCAGCAGACAGGACCGCTTCGCTGCTGGCCAACTGCTCAAGTACGATATCGGCAACATCGGCCCCGGCACGGTTACAGCTTTTGACTATATTCTGGGCACTGGCCACGGCACCTGTAACAATGTGGACCTTGGCCTCGAGGCGTACCCCACTCATGCCGAGCGGTTCACGGATACCATCCTGATCATCGATAATGAATTCCTGCGGCAGGATATGCAGCACTTCGCGATCCATCGGAATGGCGATCGCCTTGGCGGCATCAATCACCCTTTGCAGGTCCTCATCTGTAACTTCACGATTCTTGATGGCAATAACCCCTTGCGAATTCAGCCCCTTGATATGCCCCCCCGCGATGCCAGCAAAAACCGATTTGATTTCGCAGCCAGCCATCAGTTCGGCTTCACGAATCGCTTTCTGAATCGCCGTAACGGTACTTTCGATGTTGATCACAACACCCTTCCTCAGCCCCTTTGACGGACTGGTACCAATGCCGACAATCTCCAGACCTTCTTCGGTCATATGTCCGACGATGCAACAGATTTTGGTTGTCCCGATGTCGAGACCAACAATCAGATTATCTACTTTCCTGCTCATGAGACCCCCTTGGTATCAGCTTCTCGCCGCTGCTCGCGGCCGCTCGATACGCACAATAATTTTTTCGTTAACATTCAGATCTATATAATCAAGCACTTTGAACTGCGGTTTCAGTTGTACATAGATTTTCTCGAGACGATCCAGCTTGTCACTGAACTGACCACGCCCGAGCCTGATCTCTACGGCATTTTCCAGGGTGAAAAGCGTCAGATTTCCATTTTCTTCATGATGAATTTCCGAGATCTGTTTCAGTCCCAATCTGTCCCGTTGACCAAGATTGTCGATCAGGGCAACGATCTGTTTCAGGCAAACGGCATACTCGGGGTCATGCCCCTGGGCACGCTCATACTCAAAACCCGTAATCATCGGATAATCGAGTTCATCGTTGGCATCAAGAACCTTGAACACTTCGCCCTGATCATCCAGATAATAGAGCAGGCCAAGATTGATAATTGCGACCGGCTGCCGCTCTTCCAGCTCTATCGCGACCTGCCGCGGAAAGATCCGGCTCACCCGGGCCTGACGGATCCAGGGATTCGCCTCAAGCTGTTCACCGATCAGGGCAAGATCAAGATTGAATGTATTGACCCCGAACTGAATATCTGACAGAGCGACAACCTGACGCTCCCCCAGATGCTGCCCGCCCTGAACGCTGATCCTGTCGACCCTGAACAGATCAGAGGACATCACCAGCTGAAAGAGAAAGAAACCGCCGACGCTGACCAGGACAAAACTGCCCGCAAACAGGCTGATACGAAAGCTACGATGGAGCAGTTTGCGCCAGTTGACCGCCTTTTTTTCACGCTTGCGCCGGTTGTTGCGTACCTTATTGGCTTTCGCGCTTTTCGCTTTCAGATCACGCATAACACCCCTATTTGTCAAGATCGGCGTCGAGCAGAATCATCTCTGCCAACTCTGCGAAACTGATTCCGGCCTGTGCTGCAGCCTTCGGCAACAGGCTTGTCGCAGTCATCCCGGGAATCGTGTTGACTTCAATACAGTAGAAATCTTCGCCACTTAGCATGAAATCGACCCGGGCAGCCCCGCGACAGCCCAGAGATTTGCAGGCCTTTTCTGCAGCTTCCTGCACCCTTGCATACACTGCAGCGGGTACCGGCGCAGGCAGCAGATACTCGGTATCGCCGCTTAAGTACTTGGCCTGGTAGTCATAAAAGCCGCTTTTCGGTACGATCTGAATGACCGGCAGAGCCCGGCCGTTCAGAACCGAGACAGTCAGTTCGACACCGTCGATGAACTCTTCAACCAGAACCGTCCCATCGAGCAGCTCCGCCGCCCTGATCCCCTTAAACAGCGCATTTTTGTCCCTGGCGATACTGATGCCGATCGTCGAGCCTTCGCGCGACGGCTTGACAATCAACGGCAGCTTTTGACAACGCTGATAGAGATCATCGAGAGAATCGCCCGGGCGCTTGAAATCGAAAGCCGGGGTCGGCAACTGATGATAGAGCAGTAACTGCTTGGTCACGACCTTGTCGATGGCGACGCTCGACGCCAGAACCCCGCTGCCCGTGTATGGGATCTGAAGCATCTCCAGCAGCCCCTGCACCCTGCCGTCCTCGCCGTAACGGCCGTGCAGCGCCACGAAGGCAACTTCGATTTTTGCTAAGCTCAGCTGTTCCGGCAGGTTATCAGCGACATCGATAGCGCTAACCTCATAGCCACGTTCCAGCAGTGCCGCAACGACCGCCTGTCCGGTCTTCAGGGAGATCTCACGTTCAGCGGACTTGCCGCCGAGCAGGACGCCGATCCGTTTATTCAGCATGTCTGAACGAGACCAGCTCATCAGCCAACCTGCCCTTTCTCAGTGAGTCTGTCGGCAACCAGTTGACAGACCTGATTGACATTTCCAGCGCCCAGGGTCACGACCATATCGTTAGCCTCGACCATCTGCGCGACCCGGTCTGCGGCCTCTTCGAGTGAATCACAATAGCTGACACTCTTGTGTCCGTGCTCATTGATCCCCCTGGCCAAAGCTTCGCCTGTCGCGCCCTCGATGGCATCTTCGCCGGCCGCGTAAACAGGGGTTACAATCAGGTGATCGGCATCGTAAAAGGCCGTCTGAAACTCAGCAAAAAGCGATGAAGTTCTGCTGTAGCGGTGCGGTTGAAAGACAGCGATAACCCGTTTGTTCCAGCCGCTCTTCGCCGCGGCGAGGGTTGCCCTGATCTCGGCCGGATGATGCCCGTAGTCATCGATCAGCATAATCCCGTTGACTTCGCTGCGTAGCTGGAAACGGCGCTGCAAACCGCCAAAGTTGCGGAAGCCGCCGACGACAGTCTGGAACGGAATTTCCAGTTCATGGGCAATAGCGATAACGGCCAGCGCGTTAAGAACATTGTGGCGTCCCGGCATACGGAACGAGACCCGCCCCAGTTCCTCCCCGTTATGATAAGCGGTAAAACTGGTCCGGCCCTGTCGATGCTGTATTTCATCCGCATAAAAATCGGCCTGGCTGCTGAAACCATAGGTGGTGTAACGCTTCTTGACCTCAGGCAGGATATCCTGAATATTACGATCCTCGAGGCACAGGATGGCCTTGCCGTAGAAAGGAATCTTGTTGATGAAATCGATAAACACCTGCTTGATCTGATCGATGCCGGAATAGTAGTCGAGGTGATCCTCATCGATATTGGTCACCACGGCGATAGTCGGCGACAGATGAAGAAAGGAGCCATCTGACTCATCGGCTTCGGCAACGATAAACTTGCCGCGACCCAGCTTGGCATTGGAACCGAAGACATCCAGTTTGCCACCGATAACAGCGGTCGGATCGATCCCGGCATGATGCAGGACAACCGAAGCCATGCTGGTCGTCGTCGTCTTGCCGTGCGTACCGGCGATGGCGATGCCGTACTTCATGCGCATAAGTTCCGCCAGCATTTCCGCCCGGGGGATGACCGCGATGTGCTGACGCAGCGCTTCGACGACTTCGGCATTACTGGCCTTGACTGCTGTCGAGGTCACCACGACATCGACTCCTTCGATATTCTCTGCGGTGTGACCGATTTTTATCTCGCCGCCGAGTTCCGCCAGTCTGCGGGTGGTATCGCTCTCCTTCAGGTCTGACCCTGAAACGCGATAGCCCTGATTGAGCAGCACTTCAGCAATACCGCTCATACCGATTCCGCCGATTCCGACAAAATGTATCTTCTTGATCCGTCCGTACATTCTTCGGCTCCTTATCCTGCCACCAGGGCACGACATTCATCCAGGATGCGTTCCGCTGCCCCCGGTTGCCCCAGTTTTTCACAGTGATTGGCCATAGCCTCAAGCTCATGGCGGTTGTTCAGCAGATTTCTGATCAGCTTGACCAGATCCTTGCCGTTCAGATTGTCTTGACTGATCATCAGCGCTGCCCCGGCCCTTTCCAGCACGCGGGCATTGGCCGTCTGATGGTCAGCAGCCGCGTACGGATAAGGGATCAGAATCGCCGGCCGGCCACAGACGGTCAGTTCGGCGAGGGTCGTTGCCCCAGACCGGCAGACAACCAGCGCTGCGCTGGCATATGCCTCAGCCATATTGTCAATAAAGGGCACGACCTGTGCGTTTGTCATCCCGGCGTCCTGATAGGCCTGCCTGGTCCGGGAAAAATCCGCTTCGCCGGTCTGATGGATGATCCCCGGACAGTCGGCCCAGTCCTTCAGATCCGGGAGCATGTCGACCATGACCTGGTTGATCGCCCTGGCGCCCCGGCTACCACCAAACACCAGTAGCTTTCCGTTGTAAGGCAGGCCGACACCAAGCTGTTCCAGTGCGGGCCGCACCGGATTGCCGGTCACACAGACCTTTTCAGCAGGAAAGCTCTCCGCGCAGGAGGTAAAGGAAAGGCAGACCCGCGACACCCGCTTGCCGAGAAACCTGTTACCCAGCCCGGCGATCGCGTTCTGCTCATGAAGCAGTGTCGCAATCTTCAATTTTCTGGCAGCCAGCAGCACCGGCACCGAGGCATAGCCACCGACACCGACGACCAGGTCCGGCCGGAACTCTCGGATAATCTGTTTCGCTTGACTAATGCTCTTGAGCAGCTTCGGCACCATTTCCAGCCTGCCGCGCCAGCCGCGGCCGACAACGCCGACCATATCAACGGTCTTGAGCGGCAGGCCAAGCTTGGGCAGCATTTTCGCTTCAAGGCCACGCTCGGTACCGACAAACAGGACCTCTGCCGCAGCATCCTGCTCCTGCAGTTTCTGAGCGATTGCGATGGCAGGGAACAGATGCCCTCCGGTTCCTCCTCCAGCCAGCAGCATTCTCATTTTTTCACCTCCAGCGAGCTGGAGATATTCAGCAGAATACCGATCGCAGTGAGGCAGACGATCAGACTGGTACCACCGTAGGAGATGAATGGCAGTGGCAACCCCTTGGTCGGCAGCAGTCCCATACAGACGCCGATATTGACGAAGGCCTCCAGGCCAAACAGGGCACTGAGGCCAAATGCCAGATTCCGCCCGAAGGCATCCTGACAGCTCAGGGCGATGCGGATTCCGCACAGAACCAGCATCAGAAACAACCCGGCGATCAGCAGCACCCCAACCAGCCCCAGCTCCTCACCAATGACCGAAAAAATGAAATCGGTATGAGCTTCGGGCAGATAGAACAGTTTCTGTTCGCCGATCCCCAGCCCCTGGCCGAACACCCCCCCCTTGCCGAAGGCAACCAAACTCTGGATAATCTGAAAGCCGGTGTCGAAGGGATCTTCCCAGGGATTGAGAAATGCCATGATACGACGTTTACGGTAATCGACATTCATGACCAGAAAATAGAGCACCGGCAGCGACATCAGGATTGTCGGAGCGATATAGACCCAGCGGACTCCCGCCACGATCAGCATCGACATGGAGACCCCGGCAATGATCATGGCGCTGCCGAGATCCGGCTGTTTGAGCAGCATGCCGAGCAGCACGGCCAGAACGATCATGTACGGCAGGTAGCCCTTGGTCAGGGAGCGGACCTTCTCCTTTTTGCGGGTCAGCGAATGGGCCAGATAGAGCACCATCGCCAGTTTTACCAGCTCCGCCGGCTGCAGGGTAAAGCCCGGGGTTCTCAGCCAGCGCATGGCACCGCCGACCCGGATCCCCAGCCCCGGCACAAAGAGCAGCGCCAGCAGCACAATGCTCACACCGAGACTCAAAAAGGCCAGCTTGCGCCAGTTCTGATAATTGAAGTAGGTCGCAACGGCCATACAGACAAAGCCGAGCGCCGTATAGGTGACCTGACGCTTGAGAAAATAGAAGCCATCATGAAAGCGGTCAGCAGCCATGATTGCCGATGATGAATAGACCATGACCATACCGATAAAGGTCAGGGAAACGGTCAGCAGCAGCACCGTGGTATCGACATTGCGGCGCAGGATCATCAGCAGACCTCCCGTTCAGGAAGGGCGTTGACCAGGCGGGCAAACTCATCACCGCGTTGCTGGTAATTGACAAACATGTCGTAACTCGAACAGGCCGGCGACAGGAGGACGGTGTTCCCCGGCTCGGCGATTTCAGCAGCCTGCTGCACAGCGGCTTCAAGCGATCCTGCCATGCGGATTTCGCAGGCACCGGACAGTTCGGCCGCCATACGCCCGGCGGCTTCGCCGATCAAGATCAGGCTCTTGCCGCTTTTTTCCAGCAGAGGTCGCAGCGGCGCATATTCGCCGCCCTTGTCCTTGCCGCCGGCAATCAGGATAACCCCCTGACTGAATCCTGTGAGGCTCTTGACCACACTGCCGACATTGGTCCCCTTGGAATCGTTGTACCAGTTCACGCCGCCCAGGCTGCGGACCAGCACCATGCGGTGCTCCAGCCCGGCGAAGCGGCAGATCGCCTGCCAGGCCGTAGCAGGGTCACAACCGCGCAGGAGACAGGCAGCCAGTGCGGCCATGGCGTTTTCGACATTATGTTCGCCGGGCAATTGCAGCTGTTCCAGCGGGAAGCTGAGCTCCAGACCATCCCAGTTCCAGACCAGCCGGTTGCCGAGACGGACCAGGCCGCTGACCAGTCGGCCGCGGGCCGAAAACCAGACCTTGCGGGCGGCGATACCTTCCGCCATGCGTACAACCTCGCCATCGTCGGCATTGAGCACCGCGAATTCACTGGCACCCATACGTGAGAATACCTGCATTTTGGCCCGGTAATAGCTATCAAGATCAGGGTAACGATCCAGATGATCCGGCGTCAGGTTGAGCAGCAGAGCGATCTGTGGCTTGAGCTGGTCAACCGTCTCCAGCTGGAATGACGAGAGCTCGACAACCAGCTCGTCGTGGTCTTTACCACAGGCATCAACCAGCGGCGTGCCGATGTTGCCGCCGACGAAAACACGGCGTCCGGCAGCTTTCAATGCTTCACCGATCAGCGATGTGGTTGTCGACTTGCCGTTGGTACCGGTAATCGCGATCAGCGGTGCGATCAATTCACGGGCTGCCAGCTCGATCTCGCCGAGCAACGGGATATTGCATGAAGCGGCGCGCTGCAGTGGCGGACAGTCGAGTGGCACGCCGGGACTGACGGCAACCATATCGGCCTGCTCGAAGAGTCTCAGGTCATGGCCACCCAGATCAAGGCGAACATTTAGGCCGGAGAGCAGATCGAGGTTTTTGATCTGATCGGCCGGACGCATATCGGACAGGGCGACCACCGCACCGCGCTCCACAAGGAAACGCACCAGGGCCAAACCGCTCAATCCGGCGCCGATAACAACTATTCGCTTATTTCGAAAGTCCTGTTTCATCTCAGTTTCAGTGTCGATAAGGCAACAAGCGCCAGGATGATGCTGATAATCCAGAAGCGGACAATAATCTTCGGTTCCGGCCAACCCTTAAGTTCAAAATGATGATGGATCGGGGCCATGCGAAAGACACGTTTTCCCCAGTAGCGAAACGAGGCGACCTGAACGATGACCGACAGGGCCTCAACGACAAAAATCCCGCCAACGATAACCAGCAGAATTTCGTTTTTGGTGATAACAGCGATGGAGCCGAGGGCGCCGCCGAGCGACAGGCTGCCAACATCGCCCATGAAGACCTGGGCCGGATAGGTATTGAACCAGAGAAAGCCGATCCCGGCGCCAGCCATGGCCCCGCACATAATCGCCAGCTCTCCGGCGCCCGGTACACTGGTAATCTGCAGATACTCGGACAGTCTGGCGTTACCGGCCAGGTAGGCGAGCAGCAGAAAGGTTCCCGCGGCGATGATCGTCGGCCCGATGGCCAGACCGTCCAGACCGTCGGTCAGATTGACCGCATTACTCGCTCCGACCATAACCAGCATGGCAAAGGGGATATAGAAGACACCGAGATCGGGATGGACGTTCTTGAGAAACGGAATACTCAGATGGGTCTCAAAACCCGCTGAAAAATAGAGCAGCAATGCCGCCGCCAGAGCAATCAGGATCTGCCAGAACATTTTCTGGCGGCCGGAGATACCATCACTGTTTTTGCGCACCACCTTGCGATAGTCATCGACAAAGCCGATCGCTCCGTATCCGGCGGTCACCAGCAGGGCGATCCAGATGTAAAGATTGCCCAGGTCGGCCCAGAGCAGGGTCGGCACGATAATCGCCAGCAGAATCAGCGACCCGCCCATGGTCGGCGTCCCTTCTTTGACGAAATGGGACTCGGGCCCGACCTTGCGGATCGATTGTCCGATCTGCATTTTCTGCAGAGTCGCGATCAGCCAGGGGCCCACGATAAAGGAGATCAGCAGAGCCGTGATCGTCGCGTAGATCGTCCTGAAGGTGATGTAACGAAAGACGTAGAGGACTGAATAGTCCGTGTGTAATGGGTACAAAAGATGATAAAGCATCCCTGTTAAACCCCTTTCTCTTCGACTTCGGCGGTTTTCAACATGACAACCAGTTGATCCAGCTTGACCCCGCGCGAGCCTTTGACCAGGATCCGGTCGGCGGAGCGCTGTTCTTCCTGAAGCAGGGCTGTAGCTGCAGCGACATCCTCAACCGCGCTGATTTTTTCTGCGCTCATCCCCGCTTCCGCGGCCCCGGCACAGATCGCTTGGGCAAACTGGCCAACGGCAACAAGCCGGTCGGCCACAGCGGCAGCCTTGCGACCAAGCTCATGATGAAACTGCTCTGATCGCTCGCCAAGCTCGAGCATGTCACCAAGCACGGCGATTCTGCGCCCCTGGCCGGCCAGGGATTTGAGAGCGTTCAGTGCAGCTGCTGCCGATAGCGGATTCGAGTTATAGCTGTCATCAAGCAGCAGGCCACCGCAGGTCAGCGGGAAAAGATTCATCCGCCCCTTGGCCGGGACAAAACTTTCGAGCCCGGCGACAATCAGCTCGAGAGCGACGTTCAATTCGTAAGCCGCTGCAGCAGCGGCCAGGGCGTTGTATACGTTATGTTCTCCCGGCAATGCGAGTCGCACCCGGCTACGTCGACCATCCATCAACAGATCAAAAAATACTTCATCGGAACCGGCCTGGATCGCCTCCGCCCTGACCTGTGCCTCAGGGTTCAGACCATAGGTCAGGCGCTTGACGTTGTTCGCCAGCGGCAGTCGCGCGACGCGCTGATCGTCGAGATTGACGATAGCCGTCCCCCCCTGCAGGCCGACAAAAAGCTCTCCCTTGGCCCTGGCGACACCGTCAAGACCATGCAAGGTTTCCAGGTGGGCTTCACCGATATTGGTAATGATCCCGACGGTTGGCTGAGCAATCTCGGTCAGCCGCTCAATTTCCCCAAGGGCGCTGGTGCCCATTTCGATCACAGCCCACTGGTGGGCCGCTTCCAGGCGTAGCAGGGTCAGCGGCAGACCGATCAGGTTGTTGAAGTTGCCCGCTGTTTTCAAACCGGGACCGACCTGACCGAGGATGCTGGCCAGCATCTCCTTGGTTGTGGTTTTACCGGCAGAACCGGTTACGGCAACCAGCGGCCCCTGCAATTGCAGACGATAGGCTGCGGCGATATCGCCAAGAGCACGCAGAGTACTGGTGACACAGACAACCGGAACACTTAACCCTTCGATATACTCTTCACTGAGACAGGCCGACGCACCTTTTTTGACCGCCTGACTGATATAGTCGTGACCATCAAAACGCTCACCACGCAGAGGGACAAAAAGTGCTCCCGGCTCGATATTACGGCTGTCGGTCGACACTCCGCTGATCTGCACGGCAGGCTGTTTGCCGATGAGCTTGCCTCCGGCTATCCTCGCGATACGTTCCAGATCAAACATCGGCACCTCCCTTGAATGACGGGAGAGTTAAAGCCCTGGAGATCTCTTCCCGGTCATCAAAGTGGATCTTTTCCGTTCCAAGAATCTGATAGTCCTCATGCCCTTTTCCGGCAACCAGCAGCAGATCCCCGGAGCAACAGAGGCGACAGGCAAAATCGATCGCCTGACGACGATCAGGGATCACAATGAAACCAGGTTGTCCTGCCTGAGCCTGCCCTTCATTCAACTCGCAATACCCCTCGGCCAAGGCTCCGGCTCTGAGCTGGGCAAGGATCTGCAGAGGATCTTCCGTTCGCGGGTTATCCGATGTGAAGATGCTCAAGGAGGAATAGCGGGCTGCAATCGCGGCCATCACCGGACGCTTCGACGGATCACGGTCCCCGCCGCAACCAACGACGGTATATCGCTTATTCGCCTCAAGATCAGCCAGGGTTTTCAGCACCTGTTCCAGCGCATCACCGGTGTGAGCATAATCGACCAGGGCCAGGACCCCCCGCTCATTGCCAACCGACTCAAGCCGGCCAGGGACCAGATCAAGGGCGGCGACACCGGCAGCGATTATCTCGTTATCGATGCCGAGCAGTTGAGCGGCAGTCACCGCAGCCATCAGATTACTGACATTGAACTCACCGATCAGCCGGCTGTTCACCCTGACATCGCCACCCGGGGTCGAGACAACACCCCTGATCCCGTCACGTGTAACACTGATCTCTTCGGCACTTACAGCTGCGCTGTAGCGACCGAAACCAACCCATTCCGGATTATCCTGAAGGAGGCGCAGCCCGTAACTGTCATCGGCATTGACCGCTGCATTCTTGCCGACCAGCAGTTCACTGAACAGCCGTTTTTTGCTGGAAAAATAGTTCTCCAGGGTCTGGTGATAATCGAGATGCTCCGGGGTCAGGTTTGTAAACACACCGACGTCGAAGCTGACGCCATCGACACGATGTTGCTCAAGCGCATGAGACGAGGTTTCCATGACGAAAGCATCGGCACCGAGATCACGGAATTCACGCATCATCTTAAGCAATTCAACCGATTCCGGGGTGGTATGGGTCGATTGCTTACGCGTCTGACCACAGCGGTAATCGATGGTGCCGAAAATAGCCGGCCGGTATCCGGCTTTTGTCAGAATCGCTTCCAGCAGATAGCTGATCGTGGTTTTGCCATTGGTTCCGGTGATGCCAACGACCGGAACATCGGCCGTCGGCCGACCATAGAAATTAGCCGCCATCAGCGCCATAGCCTGACGGACGTTACCGACCTGAACAAAAGTGACAGCTGCATCCGGCTGCGGAATACGCTCCGCGACGACGACCCGGGCACCCCGTTCAACAGCCTGAGGAATATAGTCGTAGCCATCGACCTTGACACCCGGCAGGGCGAAAAACACACTGCCAGCAGTGACCTGACGTGAATCATAGACGAGACCAGCGACCTCCCGGTCACAATCGCCCAGCACCTGCAGGGTCTGAACACCGGTCAATATGTCGGATAGATTTTTCATCAGTTGCTCATCTCGCATAAAGGTTCAGGCGCCGAACTTGACCCAGGCCTGTTTTCCGTACTTGATCGTCCGTCCTGCAGCCGGATACTGGTCGACGACCCGCCCGCTGCCGGACAGCTTCAGATTGAGGTTCTTGTCTTTCATGATACGCAGAACTTCACGGTAGCTCATACCGTTGAAGTTGGGCATCAACAACCCGTCGTTGGTTTTGACTTCCTGCAGCAGCGGGGCCAGATCCGGAAGCGGTGCAACATCGGCAGCCACGGATGCGATAGTCTCGACATGCCCGGCAGGAAGAATATCCAGATGAGCAAGGGCTTGACGGGCGAATGTCGCGAATACAGGGGCAGCGACAACTCCGCCATAGGCCATCCCTTGCGGCTCGTCAATCGTCACCGAAATGACCAGTGCCGGATTGTCCGCGGGAACGATGCCAACAAAGGAAGAAACCATCTTGTCTGGCGAGTAGCCGCCAGTTACCGGGTCGACCTTCTGCGCTGTCCCGGTTTTGCCGGCGACCTGATAGCCTTCGATCGCGGCCATTGGGGCGGTTCCGCCTTTTTCAGTCACCGAGACCATCATCTGCCGGACCCTGTTAGCCGTAGCCTCGGAAACGACTCTGCGCCTGACCGTCGGCAGATGACGATCGAGAACGTTCCCTTCTGCATCAACGACCTTCTCAACCAGATAGGGTTCCATCAACAGTCCACCGTTGGCGATTGCCGAAATTGCGGTAGCGATCTGCAGTGGGGTAACCGAGAGCCCCTGGCCAAAGGAGATAGCGGCCAGGTCTATCTCGAACCAGTTGGACGGCGGCCTCACCAGGCCTGTCACCTCGCCCGGAAGATCCACCCCGCTCTTTTCTCCGAAACCGAAATCACGGATATAGGAATAGAACTTCTCCCTTTCGAGGGCCTTTCCGAGCTTGGCAAAACCGATATTACTGCTGACCTTGAGCATTTCCGTCAGGGTCAGATACTTGTACTTCTTGTTATGATCCCGGATAGTTTTACCACCGACTTCAAAACTGCCGTTTTCACAGTAGATCCTCTGCCCGGGAGTAACGATCCCTTCTTCCAGAGCAGCGGCCAGCAGTATCGGCTTGAAGGTGGAACCCGGCTCATAGACATCGGTGACAGCCCTGTTACGCCGTTTTGATGCGCGGTACTTACCGGCCCGGTTCGGATCATAGTCAGGAACGCTGGCCAGAGCCAGAATCCTGCCGCTGGCCGGCTCCATCACAACGATTGTCCCGCTGCTGGCACGGGCCTCCTTGACTGCCTTGCTCAGCTCCCGCTCGGCAATATATTGCAGGGACAGATCCAGGGTCAGGTACAGATCGTTCCCCGGCTTGCCGCCGACAACCTTCTGATCCTCGCTGGCCAGCCCGCGGCCACGCGCATCCTTTAAGGACACCAGTCGCCCAGGCTCGCCCTCCAGCAACTGATCGTATTTCAGCTCAATCCCCTCAAGTCCGCGCGGATCGAGACCGGTAAATCCGACAACATGGGAACCCACAGTCGATTGAGGATAGTAGCGCTTAGGCTCCGCAACAAAATAAAGGCCGGGCAACTTCAGTTGCTTGACCTTTTCAGCCAGCTGAGGAGTCAGCTTTCTTTGGATCCAGACGAAACGCCGCTTCTCCGAGAGTTGCCTGGTCAGATCCTTGCTGGAGCCATCCAGCACAGCAGCAAGCTTAGCAGCGGTTTCTGTTGGATTTTCAATCTGTGACGGGTCGGCATAAAGGGATTCAGCATTGACGCTGACGGCGAGAGTATCCCGGTTGCTGTCGAAAATGCTCCCCCGCTGCGGGGCCAGGGCAATGACCCGCTGACGCTGCTGATCGGCACGCTCCTGCAGGTCCGGCGCCTTGACAACGTGCAGATGGACAGCGCGACCAGCGATCGCCAGAAAGAGCAGAATAAAAAATACTCCGAATATGCGGATGCGGATCTGGGTGCCGCGCTCCGTAGCCATTTAGTTGATCCGGATGACCTGCCCAGGAACCGGCTCTCTCAGACCCAGCTTTCTGGCTTTTTCGGCGATCCTCTCATCCTGAGCCAGATATGCCGCTTCCAGCTCAAGAGCCTTGATCTGGCGCTGCTCTTCACGGATATCCCGCTCCAGCTTCGAGATGTCGTATTCCAGACTGATCGCATGGATGCGCGACCAGACAAACAACAGGGCAAGGACTGAGACCAGAACTATAGAGACCAGCACCGACAGAAGACGGGGCCGATAAAATGAAAAACCACTTATCTTAACAATTGCGTGCGGCATCGCCTGAGACATTGGAACTCCCCTTTCTCCATGTTCTCAGCAGCGCTCAACAGCTCTCAAAACTGCGCTGCGCGACCTGATATTATTTTCGATTTCAGCGTCCGTAGCCTTTACCCCCTTGCGGGTGAGAAGCTTAACCTCCGGCTGCCTGTTACACTGACAGACCGGCAGGCGTGGCGGACAGATACAACCCGTTGCACGTTCACGAAACAACTGCTTGACGATGCGGTCCTCAAGAGAATGAAAGCTGATCACAACCAGTCGCCCACCCGGCTTCAGCAGATCTACCGCAGCATCAACCCCTCTTTTGACCTGCCCAAGCTCATCGTTAATATGAATCCGCAGGGCCTGAAACACCCGGGTCGCAGGATGGATACGTCCCGGCTTACGTCCTCCGGGCACCGCATCCCTGACCAGTTCAGCCAGCTGCCGGGTCATCAGCAGCGGCTCTTCATCACGGACGGAAACGATCTTCCTGGCAATACGGCGACTGAAGCGCTCCTCTCCGTATTCAAAAAAGATGCGCATCAGCTCTTCCTCATCCGCCTGCTGCAGGAACTCGGCTGCGGTCATCCCGGCCGTCGGGTTCATGCGCATATCGAGGGGCGCATTCAGACGAAAGGAAAACCCCCGGTCCGCCGTATCAAGCTGGTGGGACGAAACGCCCAGATCGAGCAGCATGCCGTCCAGTTTATCGATTCCCAGCTCAGCCAGTACCTCGGAAGCCCTGTCGAAGGTCGTGTGGTGCAGACTTACCTGTGCGGCGTAGGGCTCAAGTACCTTGGCCGCGGCTTCCAGCGCACTAGGATCACGATCAAGGCCGATCAGACGCAGGCCGGGAACAGCCTGGAGTAGCAGACTGGAATGACCGGCGCCGCCCAATGTGCCATCGAGGTAAACGCCACCCTGCTTCGGCTGAAGAAAGTGAAGAACCTCTTGCGGCATAACCGATTCATGCTCAAAGACCAGATCCGCCATCAGAAACCCAGGTCCGCCAGAAGCTGAGGATCGGCTTCAAGCACAACCTCATCCTCGGCAATCTTGTTGAGATAAGCTTCTCGGCTCCAGATTTCTATCTTGTCGAGAACGCCGACAACGACGGCTTCGCCGTCGATGTTGCGTGATTCACGCAAAGACTGAGGGATCTGAATCCTCCCCTGGGCATTGAATGAGCATTCCTTGGCGGGTGCGATACGGGCCCTCATCGCCGTATCACGGCTGACTCCGGCCGGCATATTCAGAACATTCTGACGAATCTTTTCCCACTGGGCCGGCGGGTAGGCGATCAAGCCGTCCTTGATCCGGGTCACAACCAGGCTGTCACTGGAGTAAACATCAGACAGTTCAGCGCGAAATTCAGACGGAACGCTGATCCGCCCTTTCGCATCGACACTGACATGATATTCACCGTTAAAATTCAATTTGACACCTCATTGCACTGTTTGACACCGAATTGATAGAAATATAGCCCCGGTACAAGCGACTGTCAAGGACAAATCAGCGCAAAGCAAAGAACAGCTCGCGCCCGTAAATGCTCGATTTAGATTCATTTTTTCATGACTGAGGAATCGGCAAAACGGCAGGATTTACAGGGTGTCAAAGCCGATCTGAAGAGCCCCGATCAGGGGCTAGCAACCCTAAATCATTGGCTTTTTCAGAAAACTCAAATGAGAATTGGCGGGCAGGCTACAACTTGTTCAGGCGAAAAAACGGGGGGCTACAGGCAGGTTTCATCCAACAGAATCGGTATCAAGCAGAACCATCTCAACCTCTTCGATACGCCTTTCTTCCATACGTCGGACGCGAAAAACAATTCCGGTCTCCTCGCAGGCATCCCCTTCACTGGGGATCTTGCCCATCACCTGCAACAGATGCCCAGCCAGGGTGGTAACATGCTCTTCTGGCAGAGACAGATTGAAACGGCGATTGACCTCGCGAAGCGGGATCGACGCGTCAATCAGGAACTGACGTGGCGCAATCTCCTTGAAGTCGATGACTTCTTCATCATGTTCATCCTGGATATCGCCAACGATCTCCTCGACAACATCCTCAAGCGTCACAATCCCCTCGACCCCACCGTATTCATCGACAACAATCGCCAGATGTTCATGCTTGACCCGAAAGCTCTGCAGCAGTACGGCAATCCGTTTCGACTCCGGCACATAATAGGGAGGGCGGCAGAGCTCCTTCAGCGAAAAAGCCTCCGTGTTATCGATAAAATCGAGCACATCCTTGGCGTGAGCAACACCGACCAGATTGTCGAGGTTGTCCCGGTAAACGGGAAAGCGCGAGTGTTTGACTTCGCGAATAACCGCCAGAGCCTCATCGAAGCTGGTATTGACCTCCAGACCTGTAACCTCTGTTCGGGGAATCATGACATCGCGCACCCGGGTTTCCGACAGATCGAAAATGCCGTGCAGCATCCGCTTCTGTTCAGCTGCGACAACCCCCGATTCCTCCCCGACTTCAATCATCGCCTTGATTTCACCCTCAGAGACAGAGAGCGATTCGGCAACCCCCTTGCGCAGAAAACTGGTCAGCAGCCGGGACACCGAGGAGACGATAAAAACAATAGGATTCAGAAAAAACAAAATCAGGCGAATGGGACCAAGGACGAGAAACGAGACCTTTTCAGGGTATTGGGCGGAATAGGTCTTGGGACAAACCTCAGAGAAAATCAGCAACAGCGGCGTCAGAATGGCAACCGTGGCCCACTCCCCGTCTGCGCCGAACAGTTCGACGAACAGACCGGTCGCAATGACCGAAGCGGCAATATTGACCAGGTTATTACCGACCAGAATTCCGCTGAGCAGATGATCAGGATTGTCAAGCAATGCGGCGAGCTTGTCAGCCCGCGGACGCTTGCTCTGCTGAAGAAAACGGACACGCAGTTTATCAAGGGAAAGCAGCGCTGTCTCTGACCCGGAAAAGAAACCGGAAAATCCCAACAGGAAAAGCAGAGCCAGCAACCGCCAGGTTATCTCATCCGACATCATGACCCCGGGAAAGCAGATTGCTAAGAACAGAATTTATTTGATCTATTACCATATCTGGCCGCCAGAATAATAGCATTTATTGAGCAATGTGAAGCCGAAAGCACCATCTGCAAGCCATGGTTATCTTGCACGCTCATTTCCGCCGTGATATAAGCCGGAAAACCCTAGCGGAGGATGCAATGACGGAAAGCGGCCAGCCCCCCCTCGATGAAACAAGCAGACAAGAATATGCCCAGCTCTCTACGCAGCTGCACCATCACAGCTATCTCTACCACAGCCTTGACCGGCCAGAGATCAGCGATGCCGAGTACGATCGGCTGCTCAAACGCCTCCTGGAGCTGGAAAAACAATATCCGCAGCTGATCACCCCCGACTCCCCGTCGCAACGGGTGGGCAGTGTACCGCTCGCCAGTTTTCCCGAAGCGACCCATGCCAGCCCGATGCTGTCGCTGGAAAACGCCTTTAATGCCGAAGACCTCCGGGACTTCGACGCGAGGGTCAAGCGTTTTTTATCGCGCAGTGAAGATATTGAATACATCTGCGAGCCGAAGCTCGACGGGGTCGCCATTGCCCTGACCTACGAAAAAGGCATCCTGGTCCGCGGTGCAACCCGCGGCAACGGCACAAGCGGCGAAGAGATCACCCAGAATGTTCGCACCATTCAGACGATTCCGCTCAGACTGAAGGAGAGCGCTCCGGACCAGCTTGAGATCCGTGGCGAAATCTACATGGAACTTGCTGCGTTTCGCAGACTCAACGAGTTGCGTCGCGAGGAGGGGGAGACGACCTATGCCAACCCGCGCAATCTGACCGCCGGCAGCCTGCGTCAGCTCGACTCACGGCTCACAGCGGCGCGGCCACTGACGATCAGCTGTTACGGCATCGGTGCCAATTCAGCGCCGACCCAGTCCACTCACTTCGAATTACTGCAGGACCTCTCCTCATGGGGCATGAAGGTCAATCTCGACATTGTCCAGGTCGCCCGCAATATCGACCAGGTGATAGAACGCTACCGCCAATTGGAAGCGATACGCGACGAGCTGCCTTATGAAATCGACGGTATGGTCGTCAAGGTCAACAGCCTGGACCTGCAGCAGGAACTCGGAGAAAAGAGCCGCACGCCGCGCTGGGCAATCGCCTGCAAGTTCCCCGCGCGCCAGGAGGAAACCGTTATTGAATCGGTACGCCTGCAGGTCGGACGCACCGGCGCAGTCACCCCGGTGGCCAACCTGCGCCCGGTCAATGTCAGTGGTGTCATGGTCTCAAGCGCCAGCCTGCACAACTGGGACGAAATCAGCCGCCTTGATGTCAGGATCGGCGACAGCGTCATCGTCGAACGGGCTGGCGACGTCATCCCCGACATCGTCAAGGTCGTTACCGAGAAACGTACCGGCAACGAACAGGTCATCCCAGAGCCGACCAGCTGCCCGGTCTGCGGTTCGCCAGTCAGCCGGGAAAGCAGCGAGGTCGTCCCCCGTTGTCAGGGGGCCGACTGCCCGGCCAAGATCAAGGAAGCCCTCAAGCATTACGCCTCGCGCACAGCGATGGACATCGACGGACTGGGGGAACGCTACATCGACCAGCTGCTCAATCTGAAACTGCTCGGCAGCATCGCCGACCTGTATCGTTTGAGCAAAGAGGACCTGTTCCGCTTTGAAAGGATGGGCGACAAGCTGGCCGAAAACCTGCTCGCAGCGATCGAAGCAAGCAAACAGCGGCCTCTGGAGAACTTCGTTTTTGCCCTTGGCATCCGCCATGTCGGCAGTCACCTGGCCAAACTGCTGAGCCGCAAATTCGGCAGTCTGGAAGCGCTCGCCTCCGCCAGCGAAGAGGAGCTGTTAGCCATTCACGAAATCGGCCCGCAGGTCGCAAGCAGCGTGGTGCGCTTCTTCGCCACCGAAAGCAACCGGGAATTGCTTGATCATCTCAAGGCATTGGGAGTTGAGCCACAGACGAACGACGAGCAGCCGAACGGCGATCGACTGGCCGGCAAAACCCTGGTTTTCACCGGCAGCCTGGAACGCTTCAGCCGCAAGGAAGGAGAAGCCCTGGTTGAGGCCGAAGGTGGCCGGGCCAGCGGTTCGGTCAGCAAGAAGACCGACTACCTGGTTGCAGGGCCTGGCGCAGGCAGCAAACTGACCAAGGCCGAAGAGCTGGGGATCAGCATCTTGAGCGAAGAAGAATTCCTCGAGCTGATCGGCAGAAAAGATAGTTGATGAGCAGAGCAGCAGCACAGATCCAGATTCAGGGACGGGTTCAGGGGGTTGGTTTTCGCTACAGCCTCAAACGTACAGCTGACAGTTATCAGCTCTGCGGCTGGTGCCGCAACACGCCGGACGGCAAGGTTGAAGCCCTGCTCTGTGGAGAGAAATCAGCTGTCGCAGCGGTTATCGACTGGTGCCGACAGGGCCCGGCGCTGGCTGCGGTCAGTCATATCGAGATCAACTGGCAAAATGATCAGCAGTGCCCTAGTGGCTTCACCATTTTGCGCTGATTCCCTCTCACTCAGCTTGGCCGGACCGAGCGCTTCTTTTCCTGACGGCTGATGACAATCCCGGAAATGATGATCCCGCTGGTCACGACCAGCAGAATCAGGGTCGCAAGCGCATTGATTTCCGGACTGACACCGAGACGGACACTGGAATAGACAACCATCGGCAAGGTCGTTGCTCCCGGGCCCGAGACAAAGCTGGCGATGACCAGATCGTCCAGCGACAGGGTAAAGGCGAGCAGCCAACCGGAAACAATCGCCGGGGCGATGACCGGCAGCGTGATCTGCAGAAAGACCTTCCAGGGTCGCGCGCCAAGATCCATCGCCGCTTCTTCGAGAGAGATATCCATATCCCCCAGCCGCGACTGGACAACCACCGTCACATAGGCGGAACTGAAGGTCACATGAGCCAGCAGGATGGTCGTCATCCCACGGCTTGCCGGCCAGCCGGTCAACTGCTGCAGAGCGACGAACAGGAGCAGGATCGACAGGCCGATGATGACATCCGGCATGACCAGCGGTGCCGCCGTCAGGCCGGCCAGATAACCGCGGCCTCGAAAGCGCCCGAAACGGGCCAGGGCGAAGCCGGTAAACAGGCCGAGCACAACGGCAAAGCTGGCGTTCAAGGCCGCGATCTTGAGGCTCAGCCAGGCCGCCGAAAGGATCTGGCCATCATGAATAAGCTCTTTGTACCAGTGCGTTGAAAAACCACCCCAGACCGTGACGAGCCGCGACTTATTGAACGAATAGACGACCAGCGAGACGATCGGCCCGTATAGAAAGGCGTAGCCGAAGGCCATCATGGTGAAGACATACCAGGAGCGGCGGCGCATCTACTCCCCCCTCTCGGCAGCGAGATCCCGGGAATTTTCCTGGGCCCGCTGAAAGACAACCATCGGCACGACCAGCAACAACAGCAGGACAACGGCGATCGCCGAGGCGACCGGCCAGTCGCGGTTGTTGAAAAATTCGGTCCAGAGGATCTTGCCGATCATCAGGCTGTCCGGTCCGCCGAGCAGATCGGGAATGACGAACTCACCGACCGCCGGAATGAAGACCAGCAGACCGCCGGCGATAACCCCGGGCAGCGAAAGCGGAAAGGTCACCCGCCAGAAGGCCCCCGTCGGCCGGCAACCGAGATCTTCGGCCGCCTCGAGCAGACTGTTGTCGATCTTGACCAGGGTCGCATAGAGCGGCAGGACCATAAACGGCAGGTAGGAATAAACAATGCCGACATAGACGGCAAAATCACTGTGCAGCAACGGCAGCGGCTGATCGATGACACCGAGCATCAGCAGCAGGTTATTGATCAGGCCGTTGCTCTTGAGCAGACCGATCCAGGCATAGACGCGGATCAGAAAGCTGGTCCAGAACGGCAGGATGACCATCATCAGCAGCAACAGTCGCCAGACCCCCTTGCACTTACTGATCCCCAGCGCCATCGGATAGCCAACCAGCAGGGTCAGGATCGCCGAGATCGCCGCGGTCTTGACCGAATTAATGAAAGCGCTGATATACAGACTGTCTTCGATCAGCAGCAGATAATTATAGAAATTGAGCCGGATCTGCAGCAGGCCGTCGCCACTCCACTGCAGGAGGTCGGAAAACGGCGGCTGAGCCAGCAAGGATTCAGCCAGACTGATTTTGAGAACAAACAAAAACGGCAGCAGAAAGAAGACGGTCAGCCACAGAATCGGGACCAGAATAACCAGTCGCCGGCCTCGCAGCATCCCCGCGATGCCGCGCACCCGGTTCCAGAGAACGATGCTCGACAGCCAGACCCAGAAGCGGCCGAACAGGCTCTGCGGCAAGGGGGATCCGGGGCGGGCACTCATGCTTCAAGCACCACGCCACTGGAGGCATGCCAGTAGAGGGAAACCTGCTGATCCCAGGTCGGGCCGGGGTTTTCGACCCGGTTGCGATTGGTCAGCTGGGCCTGGATGATTTTCCCCCCGGCGGTTCTGACATGATAGATCGAAATATCCCCGAGATAGGCGATCTCGGCGACCGTACCACTGATCCGGTTGACAACATCCACTGAATCGTTATCATCAAGCACCGACATCAGGACCTTTTCCGGACGCAGAGCGACCGCAACCGGAGCCCCGATGTCGAGAGGCTTGGGGTGGTGAATCTGCAGTTCGCAGTCATAATCATCGCTGTAGATCAGCAGTTCATCACCGCGCACATCCATCACCCGCCCTTCCAGAACGTTGGCCGCACCGACAAACTCGGCAATAAAACGGGTGGCCGGATATTCGTAGATGTAGGCCGGGGTCCCGAGCTGGGCGATGACGCCGTCATTCATGACCGCAATCCGGCTCGACATGGTCATCGCCTCTTCCTGGTCGTGGGTGACCATGATAAAGGTGATGCCAAGCTTCTCCTGGATATTGACAAGCTCGAACTGGGTATGTTCGCGCAGCTTTTTATCGAGTGCCCCGAGGGGTTCGTCAAGCAGCAGAATCTTCGGCCGCTTGACCAGCGCCCTTGCCAGGGCGACCCGCTGGCGCTGACCGCCGGACAGGCGGTCCGGCTTACGCTTGGCGAAGGCCTCCATTTTGACCAGCGCCAGGGCGCCCTCGACCCGCTCGGAGATCTCCGCCTTGGGCAACCCCTCCTGACGCAGGCCGAAAGCGATGTTCTTCTCGACACTCATATGCGGAAACAGCGCATAGGACTGAAACATCATATTGACCGGGCGCTCATAGGGAGGCACCCGGGTGATGTCGGCCCCATCAATATAGATTTTGCCGACCGTCGGCATCTCGAACCCGGCCAGCATGCGCAGCAGGGTCGTTTTGCCGCAACCGGACGAGCCGAGCAGGGAAAAAAACTCGCCTCGGTAGATATCGAGACTGACATTGTCGACGGCATAGGTATCGCCAAAGGTCTTGGTCACCCCTTCGATCTGCACCAGGGGCTTGGCATTCACATCCTGCCAGGGCTCGTAACGCTGATTGTCCTGCCGTTCCGCCATCGTTCGTCAGTGTCCGGTCTTGATCCGGGTCCAGGTCCGGGTCTTCAAGCGCTGAACCTTGTTCGACAGTTCAGCCGGCACGATCAGCTTCTTGACGACCTCTTCAGACGGATAGATCCCTTCATCATCGCGAACCTCTTCATCAAGCAGCGCAGTCGCGTCCTTGTTGGCGTTGGCATAGGCGACGTAGTTGCTGATGTCGGCAATCACCGCCGGCTCCAGCAGTTCGTTGATAAAGGCATGGGCCTCCTGCAGGTGCGGGGCATCCTTCGGGATCGCCATGACATCAACCCAGAGGATAGCCCCCTCTCTGGGGATTGCGTAGGCGACGTTGACGCCCTGCCCCGCCTCATCGGCGCGGTCGCGGGCCTGCAGCACATCGCCGGAATAGCCGTGAGCGATACAGATATCACCGTTGGCCAGATCGTTGATGTACTGGGATGAATGGAAATAACGGACATAGGGACGAACCTTGTTGATCACCTCGGCAGCTGCCTCGATATCCGCCTGAGCCTGGCTATTCGGACTCTTGCCCAGATAAATCAGGGCTGCACCAAGCGCTTCCTGTTCATCGTCAAGCAGGGCAATGCCGCAGCTGGAGAGTTTTTCAGCATAAGCCGGATTGAACAGCAGTTCCCAGCTGTTGACCGGAA
Organism: Geopsychrobacteraceae bacterium; assembly: GCA_963676795.2. Classification (GTDB taxonomy): domain Bacteria; phylum Desulfobacterota; class Desulfuromonadia; order Desulfuromonadales; family Geopsychrobacteraceae. Next base: position 2,275,307 of record CAXXTB010000002.1, read on the forward strand.
CCTCGCCACCAAGCGCCGCGTTGACCTTGTCGACGTTATAGCCGATGCCAGTTGTCCCCCACATGTAAGGAACCAAGTAGCGGTTACCAGGATCGGTCGCATCGAGAAGCTTCAGCAGTTCCGGATCAAGGTGCTTCCAATTGGGCAGTTGGGCCTTGTCCAGCTCGGCATAGAGTCCGGCGGCGATATGCCGGCCGGCAAAGGGATGCGCTGAAGGAAAGACGACATCATAGCCGGTTCTGCCGGCAAACAGCTTGGCCTCGAGGGTCTCATTGGCGTCGTAAACGTCGTAGACGACGCTGATTCCTGTCTTCTGGGTAAAGTTGGCAACCGTTTCTTCGGCGATATAGTCTGACCAGTTGTAAACATGAACGACCTTCTCTTCCGCGCCGGCAACAACGGAAAATACTGTCAGCAATAGTCCAATCAGCAGTAGTCTTTTCACGATAGGCTCCTGTCGTAAAATTTCACATCAAGGGTTAATGACCGCCAGACCTGCGCAGGCAAAACTCCGGCGCCAGAATAATGATTCACGGTAGCAATGAACAGTAAAAATGATACCGGGATCGATAAAAAAATAAAGTTAATTCATTCCATTACCATGGACGCCGGGCTGCAGAACGAATGGACGATAGAGGGGATCCCCGACCAGCATCATCTGCCATGACAGCCAGGGGAGAGTGTAAAAATAGCTTTCGACCAGCGTGTAATGGCCGTCCAGCAGGTAGAGAAAAAAGCGCTCCGGCAGAGGGAAACCCTGGATATACGGCTCAGCAACAGGGCCGATGGTTGCGGCAACGCCGTCCTCCAGCAACCGCTTGCACCAGACCTGGCTCCCCTCTTTCTTTAGAGTCACACACTCGGCACTGGCCATATGATAGGCCACGGCACCCGGGCGCCATTCGAAAGCAGGGACATAGCGCGCCAGACTGTACCACCCACAGTAGAGCGCAGCATCGGCGGCTTCACCTGCGGCAAACAACGACTCTTGCTCATCCAGCGCAACGTCGAGATGGCTGAGGGTTGCTGTCAGGTCGGCAGCACGGTGCAGAGAGTTATCGTAAAGCTTGTAGCCCTCCAGCGCCTTCCCCTTCCCGGCGGCACTCCAGCGGGCGTCAAAATAGGCCCGACCGCGCAATCCGACCTTTTCAGCGTCCAGACTGTCCGCGATGATCCGCCGCACGACTGCCGGACTCGGGCCGTCCAGCCGGGAAACCATCAGCACCGAATTTTCAGTGACTGAAGGGGCAGGTGGACTGAACCTGGGTCGCGCAAGCGGATTGACAATCCATCCGCGCAAGGGATAGTCGGAGCCTCTGGCAAGGCTCAGTTCTGAGTCCAGCGCTGCCGACAGAACAGAAGCATGTGCAGGTTCCTGATTTTCTGTCTGCTGCTGATTCTCAGCCAGCGGGTCACTCACCCGGATCGGTAAGCCGTAGAAGGTCACAAGACAGCGGATATCCAGATCAGGCCTCGCAGCCAACCAGTGCCGCAACGGGTTCAACAACCCATTGACATAAACCTCGCGAGGACAGTCTTCGGTTGTCGGCATATCGACAACCAGCAGATTCGCCTTCGGAATCTGCCGGCCGGACTGGTAGTAACGGGCCAGCTCAATGCCCGCAGGCTCATTTCTATTGACGATGAGCAGAACCTGTTCCGGAACCAGAGCTGAAGCGGGAAAAGCGCACCAGACAGCAAGCATGAGTGCCATAAAAAATCTTATTAGCAAAAACATAACCGCTCTCTTTATACAAATCAAAAAAAGTTAGCTTTAAGTGCTTACGCGAAAGGGAGGGTCCATACCATGACAATAGCCGAAATCAACTATCACCCGGAAGCCGACGAAAACTATATGAGCGACCGTCAACAGGCTTATTTTCGCGAACGCCTGATGCAATGGCGCAAACAGTTGAAAGAGGACGACCAGAAAACCCGGCAGCGCCTGCGCACAGCAGACGATCAGCATGGGGACCTGGTCGACCAGAGCGTGGCCGATCTGCACAAAAAGATGGACTTCATCTCGCACGACCGGCTCTGCCAGACCCTCATGCAGATCAACGCCGCCCTGCGTCGCCTGGATGACGGCAGCTACGGTTACTGCCTGCTGTCCGGAGAAGAGATCGGCATCAGGCGCCTGCTGGCCTATCCGATTGCGACACTGTCTGTCGAAGCCCAGCAGTTGAGAGAACGATGCAGGCTCTGATCAACGATCAGCCTGCGTTTTTTTTATCTCCAGGGCGACCTTATAGACCTCGCTGCCGGGCAGGCCATATTCACGGGCGATCTGCTTGACGACCTCTTTCCAGCTCAAGCCCCCCTGCTCATAGCGTGCAAGCAGAGCCTCTTCAAGGGGAAGCTCGGGCGCCGTTTTGACTGCACCGGACAACAGCATGACCAGCTCCCCCTTGACCGGGCGCTCGGCGAAGTGCTCCTGCGCCTCGGCGACCGTTCCGAAGAACAGCTCTTCATGCCTCTTGGTCAGCTCCCTGGCCACGGCCAGGGTCCTGTTCTCGCCACAGATCTCGGCGATATCCTGCAGGCAGTTCAGGAGTCTGTGCGGGGCTTCATAAAAAGCCAGGGTCTGCGCATCATCGGCAATCGCTTCAAGCTCCTTCCTGCGGCCATGCGCCTTGGCCGGCAGAAAACCGATAAACCTGAAAGCATCGGTCGGCAGGCCGGAGATCGACAGTGCGGCGATCAGCGCCGAAGGCCCGGGGATCGCGACCACCTCGACCCCCTGTTCGCGGCAGAGCGAAATCAGCCGGTAGCCCGGGTCAGCGATACAGGGCGTTCCCGCATCGCTGATCAGGGCAATGGTCTCTCCCTGCTGCAGTTTCTCCAGCAACTGCCTGGCCCGCCCCTCCTCGTTATGCTCGTGATAGGAGATCAAGGGGACCTTAATCGCGTAATGATCGAGCAGCTTACGACTGTGCCGGGTATCTTCGGCAGCAATCAGACTCGCCTCCCCGAGAATACGCACCGCACGGTAGGTAATATCCTCCAGATTGCCGATTGGTGTCGCTACAACGTAGAGAATGCCGTTCACTCGCCCAACTCCTTGAGCCAGAGCGTCACTACGGCATCGCTCGGCATCCGCCAGTCGCCACGCGGCGAAAGCGCGACACTACCGACCTTTGGCCCATCCGGCAGACAGGAACGCTTGAACTGCTGGCTGAAAAAACGCCGGTAAAAATTCTTCAACCACCCGGCGATAACCTCTTCCGTCAATTCAGGGAAGGCCAGCGCTGCCAGCAGCATGACCTTCTGCGGCGGATAGTTCATACGCACCACCTGAAACAGGAAGAAATCATGCAATTCATAAGGGCCGACCACCTCTTCGGTCAACTGCTGAATCTCGCCGTCGGCACTAGGTGGCAGCAGCTCCGGAGAGACAGGGGTCGCGCAGATGTCATGCAATACACTGGAGGCTCGCCCTGAGAACTCTTCGTCGGCACACCATTCAACCAGGTAACGGACCAGGGTTTTGGGTACGCCGCTGTTGACCGCATACATCGACATATGGTCGCCGTTATAGGTGCACCAGCCGAGCGCCAACTCCGAAAGATCACCGGTGCCGATCACCAGTCCGCCAACCTGATTGGCGACGTCCATCAGGATCTGGGTCCGCTCTCTGGCCTGACTGTTCTCATAGGTCACATCATGAAGCTCTGGATTGTGACCGATGTCGGCAAAATGTTGATGCACAGCCTTATCGATCGCAACGACACGCAACTCGGTCCCGAGCTCTTCTGCCAGTGCCTCCGCGTTGCCACGGGTACGGACTGTCGTCCCGAAGCCGGGCATGGTGATCGTCACGATCCCGCGCCGATCGAGGCCGAGCCGGTCAAAGGCCCTGACCGTGACGAGCAGGGCCAGAGTCGAATCGAGTCCGCCGGACAGGCCGATGACAACCTGTTTGGCGCCGGTGTGACGCAAACGTTTGACCAGTGCACTGGTCTGAATCAGGAAAATCTCATGACAGCGATCAGCACGTTCCACACCGTTTGGCGGTACGAACGGCGTCCTGGCCAGAGGACGACACAGGGACGTTACATGTCTGGTGGTCAGTGGGAACGCCTGGATACGATAAGCCTGCTCACTCATGGCGCGGCCGTAGGCGCTGTTGCGTTGCCGCTCAGAGACCAGGCGTTCGATATCGAGATCGGCAAGGATCAGCTGGCTGTCAAAGCGGTAGCGCTGCGTCTCAGCCAGCAGCAGGCCGTTTTCCGCGATCAGGGAATGGCCGGAGAAAACCAGATCGGTACTCGATTCGTTCGGCCCGGCCGAAGCGTAGGCATAGGCGGCCAGACAGCGTGCGGAATGAGATGAGACCAGCTCTTTCCGATAGGCGAACTTACCGAGAACTTCAGGGCTCGCCGACAGGTTGAGCAGCAGCGTCGCGCCGGCCAAGGCCTGGAAACTGCTCGGCGGCTGAACAGCCCAGCCATCCTCACAGATCTCGATACCGACCAGCAGCTCAGCAAAGCCTTCCGCCGCAAACAGCTGGTCGGCACCAAAAGGAACCTGCTCAGTCCCGATCTGAACGGAATTGCGATTATTCTCCAGCGCTGAAGCGAACCAGCGCTGTTCATAAAACTCAGCACTGTTGGGCAGGTAGGTTTTCGGCACGACACCGCTGATCTTCCCTCCGGCACAGAAGACTCCACAGTTGAACAGCCGGCCCGCGACCTCGAGCGGCGCGCCGACCACGACCGCAAGTCCGACCTCAGCCGTTTTTTCGGCAATCTGCAACAGGGCCAGCCTGACCTCTTTGAGCAGTTGCTGCTGATAGAACAGATCCGCACAGGTGTAGCCACAGAGCGACAATTCAGGAAAGAGCAGAAGCTGACAGTGCTGAGCCGATCCCTCCTCCATCAGGGCAAGAATTTCCTTCAGGTTGAAGTCCAGGTCAGCAACACGAATCTCAGGTGTCGCAACCCCGAGCCGCAGATAACCGTAGGTGTTCAGGTCAACAGGGGGTGGTGTGTGTCTGTTCATGTCCGGAATCTCCGCTAGCAAACAGAAAACGAGTCAAGGCTGAAAGCGTGCTCAAAATGTTCTACTCGGCCACGCCCAGCCTCAGTTGCAATAATGGCAATCACATCAAAACGCGGCTGCAAATGGCCAAGCTTATGTTCCTGCAGGTACCACTGAGCGGTACGGATAATCTGTCTCTGTTTTCGGCTGCCAACCGCTTCCTGAGGGGTACCGAAGAAGGTTGTTCGCCGGGTTTTCACCTCGACGAACAGCAGGCTGGTCCTGTTTCTGGCGATAATATCGATTTCTCCGACCGGAGCCCGAAAATTCCGGGCCAGGATCTTCCAGCCGTGAGCCACCAGGTAGTTAACGGCGAGCTCTTCCCCCCACTGCCCCAGAGCCAGACGCGCCTCAGTCACGGCTGCAACCGACGAACTCGCGAACCCCGCCGAAACTCGTACGGTGTTGCGGTGACGGACCGTATTCGGCAATCGCCTGACGGTGAGCCGCCGTACCGTACCCCTTATGCCCGGCGAAACCGTACTGCGGATAACGCTGGTCATGAGCCAGCATGATACGATCACGGATCACCTTGGCAACGACTGAAGCGGCAGCAATCGACAGTGAACGGCTATCGCCCTGTTTGATCGCCTGCTGCGATGTCGAAACCGGCAGCAGCGAAATACCGTCGATCAGCAGATGATCGGCAGCACAGCTTAAGCGCCCGACAGCACGCTGCATGGCAAGCAATGTCGCCTGCAGGATATTTAACTGATCGATTTCAGCAGCTGATGCAACCCCGACCCCGACAGCACGCGCCCGCTGATGAATCAGCGGATAAAAAGAATCACGTTTCTTCTCCGACAGCTTCTTCGAATCGGTCAGACCGGGCAATTCAAAACCTGCGGGAAGAATAACCGCTGCGGCAACAACCGGACCAGCCAGCGGCCCCCTGCCGGCTTCATCAATCCCGGCGACAGCCTGATACCCTTTTAGCTTTGCCTGCTCTTCAAAATACAGAGTCGTCGGCGCGGTTTCTTCAAAAAGTGACAAAGTGTCCATAACTGGTTTCTTCAGATAAAAAAAAAGCCCTCAACGACTGTTGAGGGCTCATTGTAGCAAAAATCTTTATCAGATCGCACGCTTTTCGGAAATACGTGCAGCCTTACCGCTGAGTTTACGCAGGTAGTAAAGCTTGGCGCGGCGAACCTTACCAACGCGCAGGACTTCGATTTTATCGATGCTTGGTGAATGGAGAGGAAAGATTCTCTCAACACCAATACCACCGGAAATCTTGCGGACGGTGTATGAAGAACCGAGACCGCTGTTCACACGCTTGATGCAGACGCCTTGAAAAACCTGGATACGCTGCTTGTCACCCTCGGTGATTTTTACGTGTACTTTCAGGGTATCACCAGCTTTGAAAGTCGGGATATCCTTTTTCATCTGTTCCATTTCGAGCTTATCGATGATGTTCATCCTTTATCCTCCTCGATCAAACTTTTCTAAGTTCCTAATCGTGTGTACGTTTTTTTATCAGTAAGTCACTCAAGACCGGCTCAAGTGCGTCAACCTTTTTTCAACTCGTCCAGAAATGCCCTGTCTTCAGCCGACAACTCGGCTGTTTCGAGCAAATCGGGTCGCCGCTTCAAACTTCTCAGCAGCTGTTGCTCACGTCGCCAGCGAGCGATGCGCGCATGATTTCCCGACAACAGAACATCCGGCACCTTCAACCCCATGAATTCAGCAGGGCGCGTGTACTGCGGATACTCGAGAAGTCCGTCAGAAAATGAGTCGGTCTGAGCACTTCCTTCCGATCCAAGCACTCCTGGCAAATGCCGCGCAATCGCGTCAATCATAACCAGAGCCGGAAGTTCACCACCGGTCAGAACAAAGTCCCCGATGGAATACTCAGCATCGACGATGGTTTCACGAATACGTTCGTCAAACCCCTCGTAACGTCCACAGAGGAAGATCAATCCAGGTTCAAGAGCGAGCTTACAGGCGTGCTCCTGGCTGAACGGTGTTCCCTGGGGCGTCATCAACAGAACCTTCGATTCCGGCGATTGCTGTTTAAGCTCTTCAACAGCACGGAATACGGGTTCCGGTTTCATGACCATACCGTCGCCACCGCCGTATGGCATGTCGTCAGTCGTCAAATGCCTGCCGGTTGCCCAGTTACGCAGGTTATGACAACGTACAGTGAGCAGATCCTGCCTGATTGCCCGCCCAAGAATACTCTCCTGAAGCGGAGAAGCAAGCAGATCGGGAAACAGGGTGACAACATCAAAAATCATTGTTCATCCTGGATCAGGCCGTCCGGCAGATCAACCTGCATCGTCCCTGCGGAAAAATCGACAGAAACGACGAACTGATGGACTGCAGGGATCATCACTTCACCATAAGGGCCATCGACAACATAAGTGTCGTGAGCGGCGGTGGTGAAGATACTGACCAGCTGGCCTATCTCACCGCGTTGCCGATCGACAACTCTCAGCCCTTCAAGCTCAGCCCAGTAATACTCATCATCACTGAGCTCAGGCAGTTGATCTTCCGGCAATTCCAACCGGCAGCCAACCAACTGTTCGACCTGATTGATCGAGTCCAGCCCCTTAAAGCGCAACAGAATCTGTTTCTTGTGCAGGGTCTGTCTGACAATTTCATACTGCTCTACTTCGCCGGACGCAGGACGTACGAAGATATGATCCACATTCAGCAATAAATCCGGATCTCCCGACAACGGACGGACCTTCAGATCTCCGCGCAAACCGTGAGTACCAACGATTGTTCCGATTTCCAGCAGAGTCTTGGGGTTGTTGTCCATTTACCGTCTTACTTCTAAATCCTGTTATGGAAAAGCGCCAGGCTTATTCCATAATCTGCAAGGCAGCACGTTTGTTTTCACGTGTTGCCTTGGCATTCAACAAAGTCCGCATCGCTTTGGCGTTACGGCCCTGTTTACCTATTATCCGCCCCATATCTTCCTGAGCAGCAGCCAGCTTGACTAAAACACTGCCATCCTCTGATATTTCTTCAGAGATGACAACTTCCTCCGGCTTCTCGACCAGAGATTTAGCAATGTACTCGATCAGGTCTTTCATAGGCCATCCTCCGGGTTATTGGGGGCGCGTAGCGAAGCCCCGGATTCGAGCCAATTCAAGGTTCGGGCTTAAGCAGTCGCCTTTGACTTGAACTTGGCCCAGACACCGGCATGAGACAGAAGCCGGCGTACTGTATCGGTCGGCTGTGCACCTTGTTTGAGCCACTCAAGGGCTCTTTCTTCTTTAAAATCAACCAGAAACTCTTCCTGGCGTGGGTTGTATTGTCCCAGAGCCTCAATGAAACGTCCATCACGCGGGCTGCGTTCGTCAGCCACTACAATACGATAGACCGGCTTCTTTTTTTGGCCACCGCGGGCGAGCCTGATTTTTACTGCCATGCTGTCTTTCCTCCTGGTGTTTCTCAGCTAATGTCTTATATCGAACAGGATCAGATCTCTATTCGCTGGTTAAAAGGGCAACTGACCGCCACGGCCCAGCATCCCCTTGAGACCCTTAGGTCCCATCTTCTGCATCTTTTTCATCATTTTCTGCGCTTCAATGAAACGCTTGAGCAACTGATTGACATCCTGAACCCGGGTCCCACTGCCGTTGGCGATACGCAACCGGCGCGAACCATTCAGAATGTTATGATCACGACGCTCCTGAGGGGTCATTGAGCGAATGATCGCTTCGACCTTCTTCAGCTCTTTTTCCGGCATCTGCAGCCCACCGGCTTGCTTCAGGGCCTTACCCGCACCCGGGATCATCTTCAGCAGAGACTCCATGGAGCCCATCTTCTTGATCATCTGCATCTGCTCAAGAAAGGTATCAAGTGTGAAACCATCCTTGCGCAGCTTATCTTCCATCTTGGCGGCGTCTTCAACATCGACGGCAGCCTGAGCTTTCTCGATCAGACTAAGAACATCACCCATGCCGAGAATCCGCTGGGCCATCCGATCGGGATGGAACTGCTCCAGGGCGTCAAGTTTTTCGCCCATGCCGACCAGTTTGATCGGCTTGCCGGTCACCGAGCGGATCGACAGCGCCGCACCGCCACGGGCATCGCCATCGAGCTTGGTCAGAATCACACCGGTCAAAGGCAGCTGTTCATCGAAGCTTGCTGCTACGGTAACCGCATCCTGGCCGGTCATCGCATCCGCCACGAAGAGAATCTCCTGTGGCTGAACCTTTTCAACGATCCGTTTCAGCTCGCCCATCAATTCCGAATCGATGTGCAGGCGACCAGCGGTATCAAGAATAATTGTATCAAATCCGTTGAGTTCTGCGTACCCCTTTGCACGAGAACAGATATCAACTGGATCCTGCCCCGGCTGAGAGTCGAACACCTCTATGTTCAACTGCTTGCCAAGGGTCTTCAGCTGCTCGATCGCCGCAGGACGATAAATATCAGCAGGCACCAGCAGCGGATTACGTTTTTCCCTGCGCAGCTTCAGAGCCAGCTTCCCACAGGACGTCGTCTTACCGGCCCCCTGCAGACCACACAGCATCACGGCAACGGGCGGCTTGACTGCAAGGTTCAGCGAGTTGTCCTCGCCATCTCCCATCAGCAGAGCCAACTCCTCACGGACAACCTTGATAACCTGCTGTGCCGGGGTCAGGCTCTTGAGGATATCCTGCCCGACAGCACGCTCACCGACCTTGGAGACAAAGGTCTTCACAACGCGGAAGTTGACATCCGCTTCAAGCAGAACCAGGCGGATTTCCCGCATCGTCTCCTTGATGTGCTGTTCGGTCAGCCGCCCATGCCCGCGCAGCTTCTTAAAAACCGCATCGAGCTTATCTGAAAGATTATCAAACATAACTCTCTAATATTCAAAATCACGAAAGACTGAATATATGAACCGTCCCCATAGAAGTCAAGACAAAAAGCCCGACCAGACAACTCACTCCACAGCCAGAGAAGAATAGCCATCTGCCGCCTTCAGCCACAGATCGACGATCGCCAGACGCCGCGAAGCAAGAGCTTCCACCACCGCTGCCTGCATCGACCTGGGAAATCTGATCGCCATACCACACTCCGCCGACAGCTCCCGGGGGACCGGTATCAGCAGGACATCCAGACCTGCTTCTTTCAGTATTTTCTCGGCCTTCAACACCCGATGGATCGAGTGAAAGACAGCAACACAATCACCAACATTTACCATTGAACATTCTCACAATGACCAGCTTTTCAGGCCAATCCGGCCGCGCATAATGCCACGATTGACCCCAGCGTGCAAGCATTAATAGCATTTTTGATAAATTTGACAACATCTTCAGCTACAGAGTAGATTAAACCAGAATTGAACCTCAGGAAAAGGGCTCCACTTGTCTGCATATCGCATCTCAGCGCTATTATTTCTTCTGGCATTTGCCCTGTTCAGCAATATCCCTCTCGGCTATCTTCGCTCGGGAGCTCAAAAATTTTCTATCCGCTGGTATCTGTATATACATCTGTCAATCCCCTTTATCATCCTGATGCGCTACAGTCTCGACTTTAAATGGCACTGGATTCCCCTGACCCTTGTGTGCGCGATCTGCGGACAGCTCATCGGCAGCAGAATGAGAAGAAGTCCACCATGAAACCCAGAAACGAACGTCCACGTATGAAACAGGCCCGGCGTGTCGGCTCACTCCTCCAGGAACTCTATACCCAGCCAGGCATCGGGGAACAGCTAAACAGGCATCAGGCCTGGCTGATCTGGGACAAACTCGTTGGTGAGCAGATCGCAGCGCGGGCCAGACCATTGCGCCTGAGAAACGACATTCTCGAGGTTCAGGTTGACCATCCGGTCTGGATGCAGCAACTGCAGATGCTTAAACCGCAAATTCTGAAAAAGCTGAATGAGCAGCTGCCAAATATCGGCATCACGGACATCTATCTGCGTCAAACCAGCGGCACTCCAGCTCCGCGCCCTGCGCCAAAAATCAGTAATGAGCCACCGGGATGGACACGCATATGCCTCTCAGATGAAGAATTGAGGCATGTCGACAGCGAACTTGAATCGATCAAGGACGATAACCTGAGAAACCAGCTCAGAGCACTGAGAATCAAACAACTCAAGCTGGACAAGGATCGCAATCGCAGCTGATCAACAGTATATGGCCAAAACTTCTTCACTGTAGTGACGTCCATCACCATGTGAATCATAAATAATCAGCGGCGCCTCGACCAGCAGACCGGACCCTGCCGACTTGACCCCTTCGACCAGAACCAAACGCGCCGCTTCGTCGGCGTGAGGATGAACCATACGGATCCTTTTGGGCTGGAGCCGTTCCTGCTGCATCAGCGATAGCAGCTCCGCCAGCCGCTCAGCCAGATGAATAACAGCAAAAGCTCCGCCATTATTGAGCAGCCAGGAGGCGGCCCGCACAAAGGCATCCAGTCCGCCGAAGAGCTCATGTCTGGCAGCGGCACGCTCATCCCCCGGAGCAACCCGCCCACAGTCCGGTTGTCGAAATGGCGGGTTACTGACAACCAGGTCAAATTGCCCGCAAGGCAAAAGGGTTCTGATCTCCCGGATATCGCCAGCAAGAATCCGGACTGTTGCTTCAAGAGCGTTGTGGCTTACATTACGCATGGCACGCTCGGCCATGACCACCTGACGCTCGACCCCGATGACAGATGCGGGCGAACCGATTTTGGCCAGCAGCAATGACAATACACCACAGCCCGCCCCCAGGTCGACAACCCGCGCCCGGTTTTTAATTCGGACAAAACGTGCCAGCAGGACCGGGTCCAATGAAAACCTGTAACCATCCCTGGCCTGGTAAAATTCCAAGCCCCCGATCGGCAAACTGTCCAGAGTCTCAGCCATCAAAATTCCCCTGAAAAACGAAATGCCAGCCTTATCCAGGCTGGCATTCCTTGAACCCAAAGCTGGTGCCAGTCTATTTGACGTGACACCCTTTACATTTCTTGCCATCGACTTCGGCAGCCTTTTGCTTGTGACACTCTTTACAGTTCTTGTGAAAAGCATCTTTAGCTTTTGGTGCCTTTGTGCCGTCATGACAACTTTTGCAAGGCTCATAACTTCCCGTGTGGTGACAGGCCACACAGTCCGCACGCTCCTGATGTGCAGCGTGCTCAAAGGTCACGGTACCAAGCTTGGTTTCATACTTGATCTGAGCAGCGCCCCTATCTTCGGCAACAGCAACGACAGCCGTCCCGACGAACAGTGCAACAACAAACAGAACCAGAATCTTCTTCATTCTCAACTCCTCCCGTAGTTAGGCCCCCAATGCCTGTACAATAAATATAGCAGGTTTGGAAAGGAGTCAATGCGTTCACATGGATAAAGCTATAGACATCGCCCCGACATCAGGCGTTCAGACCAGTCCGTCTTCGACAAGCTTCTGCTGAACCTTATCCGATTTCTTGATAACCCCTTCAGCCATCTCCCTTTTGAACTGTTTGAGCTTCTCAATCAGCCCGGCGTCCTGAGCTGAAAGAATCTGGGCCGCATAGATTCCAGCATTGCGTGCGCCGGCAGCTCCGATTGCCATGGTCGCGACAGGGATGCCGGCAGGCATCTGAACCATCGCCAGCAACGCATCAAGCCCCTTCAGAGAGGTGGCATCAATCGGCACGGCAATAACCGGCAAGCAGGTTTCCGCAGCAACCACTCCGGCCAGATGGGCAGCAGCACCGGCACCGGCGATCAGAACCTTCAGGCCGCGACCCTGGGCACTGCTGACATATTCGGCGGTCCGCTCCGGGGTCCGGTGAGCACTGGAGACAATCATTTCAAATGGAATGGAAAACTGCTTGAGGACCTTGGCAGCTTCGACCATGATTTCGTAGTCATTGTCACTACCCATCAAAATTCCGACCAAAGGGGCCTTTTCACTCATCTTTTCTATCTCCGTCGCAATATATGGTTAAGTTAACGATTCAAAGCCTTGGCACCGATATCACGGCGATAATGAACCCGGTACCAGTCTATCTGTTTCACTCCCGAATAAGCCTTATCGATGGCCTCCCTGACGGTTGCCCCCAGCCCGGTTACACCAAGAACCCGGCCACCGTTATTGACGATCTCACCATCCCTGGCTGCGGTACCGGCATGGAAGACCATCAGGTCTTCGATCCTGGCCGCATCCTCAAGTCCGGAAATCGGGTAGCCTTTTTCAAAACTGGCGGGGTATCCGCCACTGGCCATAACGATACAGACGGCCGCTTTGTCGTACCATTCGAGGCGCTCCAGATCAAGCTCACCGCGGGCACAGGCCTGCAGGACAGGAACCACATCCGACTTCATACGCATCAGCAGCGGCTGACATTCCGGATCACCAAAACGGGCATTATATTCAACGACACGCGGCTTGCCGTCCTTGATCATCAGACCGACGTAAAGGATACCACTGTACGGACAGCCATCGTTAGCCATCCCGGCGATAGTCGGCTTGACGATCGTTTCGACGATCTCGTCATAGAGAGCATCGGTCACCACCGGAGCCGGGGAATAGGCACCCATTCCTCCGGTATTTGGCCCACTGTCACCGTCAAACACCCGCTTATGGTCCTGCGCCGAAGCCAGCGGCAGGATTTTCTTGCCATCGGTGAAGACAAAAAAGGAGGCCTCTTCCCCTTCCATGAATTCTTCGATGACGACGCTGGCGCCGGCACTGCCGAACACCTGATCGAGCATAATATCGTCGATCGCTTCGATCGCCTGCTCCTCAGTCATGGCGACGACAACCCCCTTACCGGCGGCAAGACCATCGGCCTTGACGACGATCGGGGCGCCCTGCTCCTTAATATAGGCGACAGCCGCTGCATGATCCTCAAAGCGCTGATAGGCTGCAGTCGGAATGTTGTAACGGGCCATCAGGTCCTTGGAGAATCCCTTGCTCCCCTCCAGCTGGGCAGCGGCCTTACTTGGTCCGAAAACCAGCAACCCTTCGGCCTGAAACCGATCGACAATCCCCAGAGTCAACGGAACTTCCGGTCCGACCACAGTCAGATCGATCCCCTGCTCTTTGGCAAAATCGCACAGCCCGCTGATATCATCAGCCGCAACGTTGACACATTCAGCCAGAGCGGCGATTCCAGGATTTCCCGGCGCGCAGTAGATCTTTTCCACCAGCGGCGACTGGGCAATCTTCCAGACCAGCGCATGCTCGCGCCCACCACCACCAACAACCAATATCTTCATCGACTTACTCCAATGAGCTGTAAACTTGTTCGCTGTCTTCCACAAAAATTGCAACACCTCACAAGAAGCGAGCAATTTCGCACGCAATCAAGGCGCCTGCCGGAGACACGCGGAGGCGTACCGAAAGGTACGCCGCACAAGTGGTTCCAAAGGCAACGCAGAGTGCGTGTGAAAGGGCCGCTTTCTACACTTAATGGCGGAAGTGGCGCATTCCGGTGAACACCATCGCAATCCCGGCTTCATCCGCTGCCTGAATAACCTCTTCATCACGGATCGAGCCACCCGGCTGAATAACCGCGGTGATTCCGGCCGCGGCGGCATTGTCGATACCGTCACGGAACGGGAAGAAGGCGTCGGAAGCCATCGCCGCCCCTTTAACCTCCAGGCCGGCATGCTCGGCCTTGATCGCAGCGATACGGGCGGAGTTGACGCGGCTCATCTGACCGGCTCCGACACCGATGGTCATGCCATTCTTGCCGTAGACGATGGCATTTGACTTGACGAACTTGGCAACCCGCCAGACAAATTCAAGATCTTCGCGTTCCTGTTCGGTCGGTTCGCGCTTGGAGACAACCGTCCAGTCGGCACTCAACTGGGCATCGACATCCTGGACCAGCAGGCCGCCATTGACACGTTTGTAATCGTAGCGGTGTGCCGCTTTTCCGGTCCATTCGCCACACTCAAGCAGACGGACGTTCTTCTTGGCGGCGACCACCTCAACCGCCCCGGCAGCAACCCGTGGCGCGATGATAACCTCGACAAACTGCTTGTCGACAATCGTCTGCGCCGTTTCGGCATCGAGCTCGCGGTTGAATGCGATAATGCCGCCAAAAGCCGACTCCGGATCGGTCGCAAAGGCACGCTGATAGGCATCGAGCAGATTCCTGCCAACAGCCACGCCACAGGGGTTGGCATGCTTGACAATAACGCAGGCCGGCCCTTCAGTGAACTGCTTGACACACTCCAGAGCGGCATCAGTATCAGCAATATTATTGTAGGACAGCTCTTTCCCCTGCAGCTGACGGGTGGTTGAGATCGATGCCTCGGTCAGATTCTTTTCGACATAGAATGCAGCCTGCTGATGAGGGTTCTCACCGTAACGCATCCCCTGCGCTTTCTGAAACTGCATGGTCAGCGCCGGAGGAAACTCGTCTTCTTCGGTGCGGGCGCCAAGCCAGTTGGAGATAGCACCGTCGTAGGCAGCTGTGTGCTGATAAACCTTGACGGCGAGACGGAAGTTGGTCTCTTCCGAGATGTCGCCGCTGTTGTGCTTCATCTCGTTGATAACCGGCTCGTAGTCCTCCGGGTCGACCAGAACAGTGACAAACCGATTGTTCTTGGCGGCGCTGCGCAGCATGGTCGGCCCTCCGATATCGATATTCTCGATAGCATCTTCGAGGCAGCAACCATCCTTAGCCACGGTCGCCTCGAAGGGATAGAGATTAACGACAACCATGTCGATCGCCTCGATACCATACTTTTCCATGGCATTGACGTGCTCCGGATTGTCACGCAAGCCGAGCAGAGCCCCGTGAACCTTAGGATGCAGGGTCTTGACCCGGCCGTCCATCATTTCCGGAAAACCGGTATACTCGGAGACATCCATGACAGGGATTCCGGCATCACGGATCATGCTTGCGGTACCGCCGGTCGACAGCAACTCGACGCCAAAGCTGTTGAGCTCACGGGCCAGATCGACAATACCGGTTTTGTCAGACACTGAAATCAGTGCACGCTTGATGACAGCCATTTTTTGTCCTTTCAGAAGGGAAAATCATTTACATGTTACGATATTCGATAATCGCGCCGGCAGGCAAAGGCGCGATCCATATATAGAATTCAGGTGAAGAACTAAATTTTACTCAATTCGGGGCACAAACAAAAGACCACCCCCGAAAAAAGAAGTGAGGTTTATCATGTTTCCCGATCCCAGACAAGCTTTCGAAGCCATTTTATCGATAGTGGCGCGGAACCCTGGCACCGATGCGGCAGAAAACCTCGTATGAGATCGTCCCCAGAGCGTCAGCCCAGTCATCGCCAGCAATCGTCAACCCATCACTGCTGCCGAGTAGGGTGAGACAATCACCAACCTGCACCTCGGGCAGATCGGTCACGTCAAACATGATCCAGTCCATACAGACGCGGCCGATCTGGGCGACCTTCCGACCATGCAAAATTCCCTGGCCACGATTGCTCAGCAGGCGATTGTATCCATCGGCGTAGCCGATCGGCAGCACCGCGACCTTCGTTCTGCGCCGGGTCACAAAACTGTGGCCATAGGAAACCCCCTTCCCCACAGGCAGATCGCGCAACTGTGCAATGCAACTACGCAGATTCATCACCGGTTTCAGGTCGAGCTTTTCATCGAAGCCGGGGCCGGGCAGCCCACCGTAGAGCATGATTCCGGGCCTGGACAGGGTACATTCCGGGCAGTTCCAGGCACTCAGACCGGCACTGTTGCTCTGGTGAATATCACGCAATTCAAAACCGGCCAGGCGCAGCATGCCGAGCATCTCAAAGAAGGCCTGCTGCTGAACGGTGGTGACCTGCGAATCAAGCTCATCGGCGCAGGCAAAGTGAGTCATCAGCCCTTCAACCTGCAGACCATTCATTTTTTTCAGCTCGGCGATCTGATCAGCCAGCTCATCCGCCTGAAAGCCAACCCGCCCCATACCGCTGTCAACCTTCAAATGGACGCGCTGACAGTAACCATGCCGAACTGAAAATTCATTCAGGCGCCGGGCGGTTTCGATGTCGAGCAGAGCCGGGATCAGGCGAAAATCGTGAAACGCCTGTTCCTGTCCGGGAAAGCAGCCGCCCAGAACCAGGATAGAGCTGAGGATACCAGCCTGCCTTAGCTCAACGGCCTCTTCCAGGGTTGCAACAGCAAAATCCCGAATTCCGTAATTTTCAACAGCGCGGCTGACCGGAACCGCCCCGTGCCCGTAAGCGTCGGCCTTGACCACAGCAAGCAGCCGTTGCCCCTCCCTACGGCAGGCTTCAGCCTGTCTGAGATTATGCATCAAAGCTTCAAGATCGATATCAACCCAGGTCGGTCTCCGCGTAAAATCTTTCATGGTCACAGGTCCTCAAGAACAGAAAACAGAATGGTAAAAACAGCCTAATATGACTCTTTACACGGACTCTGTAAACAGCTCACAACAAAGATTAATTGACACCAAGAAAATAGCTTGTTAATCTTTTCAACTGTACAATCACACAGGACGCCATCTTACTGATTTTATTTATATATATCAATTTTAGAACAATGCACACCCGACCCCCTAAAGGAGGCACTTAAGCGATGCTATCCGGCCTTTATCTGATTACAGATGACAACCTTGATGGACAACTGGAACAGAAAGTGGAAGCGGCCCTGCTTGGTGGGGCACGCATTGTTCAGTACCGAGCCAAAAATGTCCGCCCTGACGACCGTCGCCAGATGGCCGAAAAACTACTGCGTTACTGTCGACGCTATGAAGCCCTGTTTATCGTCAACGATCTCCCCGAACTGGCCCGCGAAATTGATGCGGACGGCGTTCATCTCGGCCAGGAAGATATGCCGCTCTCCCAGGCCAGAAAAATCCTCGGCCACAAAAAGCTGATCGGAATTTCGACCCACAATGTCGACCAGGCCCTTAAGGCTGAGGCTCAGGGAGCTGACTACATCGGTATTGGCAGTATCTTTGCCACTGACAGCAAAGAGGATACGGAAGAGGTCGGCATCAAAACCCTGGAACGGGTGCGCAGGGCGGTCCAGATCCCGGTTGTTGCCATTGGCGGCATGACTCCGGAAAGAGCCTATGAAGCTATTCAGGCTGGAGCCGACAGCATCGCTGTTCTTTCCGGGATCATGGCCGACGGGGAACCGGCGCGGGCGGCCAAGGAGTTCACGCTGCTCTTCAACTGCCACCTCGATCAGCCCAAAGGCAAGGTCCTGACCATTGCCGGGTCTGATTCCGGCGGCGGAGCAGGCATTCAGGCCGACATCAAAACCATCACCCTGCTTGGCAGCTATGCCAGCAGCGCCATCACGGCCCTGACCGCCCAGAATACGCTTGGCGTCAGTCAGGCCTACAGCGTTGAAAGTGATTTCGTGAGCAAACAGATCGAGGTTGTCCTTGACGATATCGGCGCCGACACTTTAAAAACCGGTATGCTCAGCTGGGGCGGCATCATTTCGCGCGTCGCCAGGCTGATCGAAGAACGCGCCCTGCTGACCGTCGTCGACCCGGTCATGATGGCCAAGGGGGGGGAAGAACTTCTCGACCCGGAAGCCCTCGACATCCTGATTGCCCGGCTGATGCCTCAATCCTACCTGCTGACCCCGAACCTGCCGGAAACCGAGGCGTTGACCGGCATCCTCCCCCACTCCGTCGAAGAGATGGTTGAAGCCGGCCACCAGCTGCAGGAGCTCGGCGCCCGCAACGTCCTCATCAAGGGAGGCCACCTGAGCAAGGATGCCACCGACGTTCTGCTGCTTGACGATAAGGTCCACTACCTGACCTCTGAGCGCTTTGACACCATGAACACCCACGGAACCGGCTGCACCCTGTCGGCCGCGATAGCAACCTTCCTGGCCCAGGGCTACCCGCTGCGCCTGGCTGTCGAGCGAGCCAAGCGCTTCATCAGCCTCGCCATAGAGCATGCACGCCCCCTTGGAAAGGGACAGGGTCCGGTCAACCATTATTATGCGGCAATGCAACTCTTGCATGAATCCACCGGAATAGATTAAACTCCAAAACATCGTTTTTGACTGAACGTCCATTCAACTAGCAGCGCAGTCATCATGGTCATGACTGCGCTGCTTTTGCTATAAGGGATTAAGGATTCATGACACAACTTGAAATGGCCCGTAACGGGCAGATCAGTGACCTGCTCCGCCAGGCCGCCGCCAGAGAAAATATCGATCCGGAAATTCTGCGTCAGCGCGTTGCTGCAGGAACAGCCGTTATCTGCCTGAACAAAGTGCACAAAAACGGCAAACCACTCGCCGTTGGCGAAGGCCTGCGCACCAAGACCAATGCCAACATCGGGACCAGCCAGGACGACACCAGCATCGACAAGGAACTGGAAAAGGCCAAGGTGGCCGCCGCTGCCGGGGCCGATGCACTGATGGACCTGTCAACCGGCGGACCGATCGATGAAATCCGCGCGGCGATCATCGCCGAAACCGATCTCTGTATCGGCAGCGTTCCACTCTATCAAGCAGCCTGTGACTGCATCATCAAGCAGGGGAA
Organism: Geopsychrobacteraceae bacterium; assembly: GCA_963676795.2. GTDB lineage: Bacteria > Desulfobacterota > Desulfuromonadia > Desulfuromonadales > Geopsychrobacteraceae. The sequence continues at coordinate 2,294,726 of CAXXTB010000002.1, forward strand.
GCCGATCGTTGACATGACAGTTGAGGATATCTTTGCCGGAGTCAAAAAACATCTGGATGATGGTGTTGACTTCATCACTGTCCACTGCGGCATCACCCGGGAAACCGTCTCGCGCATGGACAAGGAAGGCCGCATCATGGAGGTTGTCTCCCGCGGCGGCTCCTTCACCATCGGCTGGATGACCCACAACAATGCGGAAAACCCGCTTTACGAATATTACGATCGCCTGCTCGAACTGGTGCGCCCCTACGACGCCGTCCTCTCCCTTGGCGACGGCTTCCGGCCGGGCTGCCTGGCCGATGCCACCGACCGGGCCCAGATTCAGGAACTGATCATTCTCGGCGAACTGACCAAACGCGCCCAGGATGCCGGCATCCAGGTCATGATCGAAGGACCCGGCCATGTTCCGCTCAACCAGATCGAGGCCAACATCAAACTGCAGAAACGGCTCTGTCACGGGGCCCCCTTCTATGTCCTCGGACCACTGGTCACCGATATCGCACCAGGCTATGACCACATCACCTCGGCCATCGGTGGAACCATCGCTGCTGCGGCCGGAGCGGATTTTCTCTGCTACGTCACCCCGAGTGAGCACCTGCGCCTGCCGACCGTCGAGGATGTCCATGAAGGGGTCATGGCTTCACGGATTGCCGCCCACGCCGCCGACATCGTCAAAGGGATTCCCGGCGCCATGGAAAAAGATAATATCATGGCCAAGGCCCGCAAGGATCTCGACTGGGAAAAGCAATTCGAAGTCGCGATCGACCCGGACAAGGCACGGCGCTTAAGAGATGAATCCGGGGTTGACGAAACCCACGGAGCCTGCACCATGTGCGGTGCCCTGTGCGCTTATAAGGTAATGAATGAGCGCTCTGAAAAAAAAGCGATATAATTCTGTTGCCGTCGACGGAAAACTAGTCATATAATCGGCCGCTTTTTATTCGTCTTCTTGTTTAGATTTTGAGGTGCCGGTCTCAAGTGGGCCGGCCCACTCAGGAGGATCTTGCCGATGTGTGCTAAGAAAATTACTCGCCCGAAACGCCGCCCGAAAATCAAACTGCGCGGCTTCAACAACCTAACCAAAAGCTTGAGCTTCAACATCTACGATGTCTGCTATGCCCAAAGGCCGCAGGCTCGTGAAGAGTATCTCGCTTATATCGATGAAGAGTACAACGCTGACCGTCTGACCCAGATCCTTACCGAGGTCGCAGACATTATCGGCGCCAACATTCTCAACATCTCCAGCCAGGACTACGATCCGATGGGCGCTTCGGTCACGATCCTGATAGCCGAAGAGCCTGTCGAACCGAAGTCGGACCAGGTCCTTGCCCACCTGGACAAGAGCCACCTGTGCATCCACACCTATCCGGAGACCGATTCAAAATCGGGAATTTCGACCTTCAGGGTCGATGTCGATGTATCGACCTGCGGCAAGATCAGCCCGCTCAAAGCGCTCAATCACCTGATCGAGTCGTTTGAGTCGGATATCGTCCTGATGGATTACAAGGTACGCGGCTTCACCCGCGACACCAAAGGTCAGAAACACTATATCGACCACAAGATCCACAGCATCCAGCAGTATATCCGCAAAGGGATCATGGAAAAGTACCAGTGTGTCGATATCAACATCTATCAGGAGAACCTGTTCCACACCAAGATGCTGCTGAAAGACTTCGACCTGAACCAGTACCTGTTCGCGACGACCTACGACGAGCTTTCTGATGAAGAAAGAGTGAAGATCAAAACCATTCTCCAGCAGGAGATGACCGAGATCTTCTACTCGAAAAACATCTACTAAAGATAGGGAGGGCGCTTCAGAGCGTCCTCCTCTCTTATCCCGCCAGCAGTCCTGAAGGGCTGCCGGCCTCAAACGCCCTCTCCTTCGAAGCACCGCAGAACTGACACCGTCATACACGCCGACCAACCGGCTTCTCCTGAAAAAAATAAAAGGCGCCACACGAAATGCAACGCCTTTTGATATATCATTATCTATCTATTCAAGACAGCCTCAATGGCGACCGGCCTCAGCCAGCATCCCTCATCAGGCCTTCCCTGCACTGCCCAGAACCGTTTCATTCTTATGCTTGATCAGAGCGATCAGTTCCTTGCGGGCCGCGCCCAGGTATTTGCGCGGATCGAACTCGCCCGGATCGTTGGCCAGGTATTCACGAACCTTGGCGGTCACAGCCAGGCGGCCATCGGAATCGATATTGATTTTGCAGACAGCGCTGGCGGCCGCTTTACGCAACTGATCCTCAGGCACACCGACGGCACCGTCCATCTTGCCGCCGTACTGGTTGATCAGGGCGACGTACTCAGGCACAACGCTCGATGCACCGTGAAGAACGATCGGGAAACCGGGAATGCGCTTTTCAATCTCCTCGAGGATGTCGAAGCGCAGCGGCGGGACCTCCTCCCCCTCTTTCAGTTTGAACTTGTAGGCGCCATGGCTGGTACCGATCGAAATCGCCAGGGAATCGACACCGGTCTTCTTGACAAAATCCTCGACCTCGTCCGGTCGAGTATAGGTGGAATGCTCGGCAACAACCTCGTCTTCGATACCGGCCAGCACACCCAGTTCTCCCTCAACAGTCACATCGCGCTGATGGGCATACTCGACAACCTTGCGGGTCAGGGCGACATTCTCCTCATAAGGCAGGTGCGAACCATCGATCATGACCGAAGAGAAACCGGAATCGATACAGTTTTTGCACAGTTCGAAGGAGTCTCCATGATCCAGATGCAGAACAATCGGGATCTCCGCACCCAGCTCACGGGCCATTTCGACCGCCCCCATGGCCATGTAACGCAGCATGGTTTCATTGGCATAGCTACGCGCCCCCTTGCTGACCTGCAGGATGACCGGCGATCTGGTCTCGGCGCAGGCCGTGACAATGGCCTGAAGCTGCTCAAGGTTATTGAAATTATAGGCAGGGATTGCATAGCCACCAGAAACGGCCTTGGCGAAAATGTCCCGTGAATTGACCAACCCCAGATCTTTATAGCTAACCGTTTTGCTCATCGATTTCTCCTCCGCAAGTAAGTGTACAAGTAGGTATCAGGCCTAGCTGGGTAGACCAAAATACTTTAATCAATCAACTGGAAACTGTCCAGCAACACACTTAATTAATCACCTGTTTTTTTCACCTCAAGAAGGTTGCAATACAGCGTTTTATTCATTAGTATACTGCCCGCTGGAGCCCGACCGGGGCATTTTCTCACATTTTTATCTACATCTATATAGCAAGGACTGCAAAATGGCCGGATCACAAGCTGACGAATATTTCAATGAATGGAAAGAGCGGGAAGCGATAGCAGAAGCGATGGTGCCATTGATCGGCAAGCTCTATCGCGATCACGAAGTTATCTGCACCGTCTTCAAACGCTCCCTGGTCAACAAATCAACCATCGACATTCTTAAAGCACACCGTTTCGCACGCCAGATCATCGATCGCGAAATCTGGGTTAAAGACAGCTTTCCGATCCTTCAGGCCCTGTGTGAAATGGATCTGGCCCCGGGTCGCGTCGACCTGGCCAAGCTGGTCATGGGCTACCAGGAAAAAGGTGGAGAACTTAGCACATTCCTGCGCGAACAGCTCAAGGACCTGAACACCGGCAAGAGCAACCAGCTGAACAAGCCGCAGGATGTCGTCCTTTACGGTTTCGGTCGCATCGGCCGCCTGGTTGCCCGCATCATGATCGAGCAGGCCGGTGGCGGCAACAAGCTGCGCCTGCGCGCTATCGTCGTCCGCAAAGGGAGTGACGACGACCTGGCAAAACGCGCCAGCCTGCTGCGTCGCGATTCGGTCCATGGCCAGTTTGACGGAACCATTACCATCGACGAAAAAGAAAATGCCATTGTTGCCAACGGCAACATGATCCGCGTCATCTATGCCGCCGCCCCGGACCAGATCGACTACACCCAGTACGGCATCGACAACGCCATTGTCGTCGACAATACCGGGAAATGGCGCGATCGCGACGGACTGGGCCTCCACCTGAAGGCTAAAGGCGTGGCCAAGGTGCTGCTGACCGCACCTGGCAAAGGAAATATCCCGAACGTTGTTTACGGCGTTAACGACAATGAGCTTGAAGGTGATGAGACCATCTTCTCTGCTGCGAGCTGCACAACCAACGCGATCGTTCCGTCACTCAAAGCGATCAACGACAAGTTCGGCATCGAGTACGGTCATGTGGAAACCTGCCACAGTTATACCAACGACCAGAACCTGATCGACAACTACCATGACAAGGAACGTCGTGGCAGAGGCGCCGCCCTGAACATGGTCATCACCGAAACCGGTGCCGCGAAAGCCGTGGCCAAGGCCCTGCCCGAGCTGACCGGCAAACTGACCGGCAACGCGATCCGCGTCCCGACCCCTAATGTGTCGCTGGCGATCCTCAACCTGACTCTGAACCAGGAGACTTCGGCCGAAGAGCTCAACTGCTACCTGCGCGAGGTCTCATTGAACTCCCCGCTGCAGCACCAGATCGACTACACCAATTCTCCGGAAGCGGTCTCCAGCGACATGGTCGGTTCAACCCACGCCGGCATCGTTGACTCGCTGGCCACCATCGTCGAAGGAAATCGATGCGTTCTCTACATCTGGTACGACAACGAATTCGGCTACAGCCATCAGGTTGTCCGCAGCATTGCCAAGATCGCCGGCATGCGCCTGGACAGCTGGCCCAAGTAATCCCCAAGAGCAGGCTGGCAAATCTTACGGCAGCCTGCTCTCTATTCTTTTACCGTCTCCACCACCCCCGCAGCACTTTATCCTTGAAAGCGCCCTGCCCTTTACCTATTCTTGATGTCTGCAAAAATGAGTTAAATTTATTGATTCAACAGCGCATAGCTGCTGAGCGACTGCCACTCTAGCGATACGTAAGGAACAATCTATGGACATGAATATGTTCTGGGAAGAAGCGATCAACAACCTCTGGTGGTTGATTCCCGCCTGCCTCGTCCTCAGCCTGTTTAAATCCTCCTGGTTCAAGAGGCTCTTTCTGACCAGATTGATGACTGGTGTCAAACTGCCAAAAGACAAATACACTGCGCTGCACGATGTCAGGCTCGATATTGACGGCAATGAAATCTTCTTCAAACATATATATCTTTCAACCTATGGCATCTTCGCCGTCCAGACCCGCGAGATGAAGGGCTGGATTTTCGGCGGTAAAAACAGGGCCGAATGGACCCAGAAGCTCTATACCAAAAGCAATGAATTCAAAAACCCCCTGACCCAGTGTCTCGAAGAGTCAAAAAGGCTGGCAGACTGGCTGATGATCTCGCCGAAATTCATCAAACCGATCGTCCAGTTCAGCGGCGACTGCGTGTTCAAGACCGATATGCCCGACAATGTGGTAAAGGGGCTGAAAAGCTTTGACTACATCAAAACCTTCACCAAGGAAGACCTACCGGCCAAAAAGCTTGAAGAGATTCAGGAAAAAATCAGCACCGCACAAATTTCACTGAGATAGACAAAACCTTCAGAAATGAGAAAAGGCCGCCTGCACGGATGTGCAGGCGGCCTTTTTTTACCGACGACAACAGGGTCTATTTCACAGCTGTAACCCAGGCCGGAATCTCACCGATAACAACATCGAACAGGGGAATAACCAGCAGGTAGGTGCAGAGCACAACCAGAATGATGCCGATGATATTCAGACCAAAACCACTCTTAGCCATCTGCGGAATGGTGACATACCCCGAGCCGAAAACAATGGCATTCGGCGGCGTTGCGACCGGGAGCATAAAGGCACAGGAGGCGGCGATTGCAGCAGGTACGATCAGCAACAGCGGGCTCTGGCCCAGGCCGACAGCAACAGCGGAAAGAATCGGCATGACCATCGCGGAGGTGGCGGTATTCGAGGTCAGCTCGGTCAGGTAGATGATCAGCACGGTTACCGCGATGATCAGCACCAGGATCGGGGCATTCTGCAGCAGAGCCACCTGATTACCGAGCCATTCGGCCAGACCGGAGGTTTTGAAACCATCAGCCATAGCCAGACCACCACCGAAGAGGATCAGAACCCCCCAGGGCATCTTGGTTGCCCAGTGCCAATCCATAACAAACTGGTTTTTCTTCAGGTTGAGCGGAATCAGGAACAGAACCAGCGCACCGGTCATGGCGATAGCCGCATCGGTCACCAGCTTCGGTTCCGGAAAGAGAAAACCGATCTGCTGACGAAAAATCCAGCCCAGAGCGGTCAGAAGAAAAACCAGTGCCGTCCAACGCTCACCGGCGCTCATCTTACCCATTTCCTGCAGCTCCTGATTGATCAGGGCGCGGCCACCCGGAACCTTTTTCAGACTCATCGGGTTGGCAATCTTGATCAGCCAGAGCCAGCACAACGGCAGCATGACAACAACCAGAGGAATACCGACCTTGAGCCAGTCGACAAAAGAAATCTCAAAGCCGTAGGTCTTCTGCAGGTAACCGGCCAGAACCGTATTCGGCGGGGTGCCGATCAGGGTCGCAATACCGCCAATCGATGCTGCATAGGCGATACCGAGCATCAGGTTCAGACCGAAGGAGAAGTTTTCCGGGCTGAAGTCGATATGCTTGTCGAGGCCTTCCTTTTTACCCTCTTCAATAACATGGGCAATAATCGCCAGACCGATCGGCATCATCATGACCGTGGTCGCGGTATTGGACACAAAGGCGGAGAGCACCGCGGTCGCCACCATAAAGCCGAAGATCAGTCGAGCCGGAGAAAAACCGACCATCTTGACGATATTCATCGCGATCCGGCGGTGGAGGTTCCAGCGCTGCATCGACAGGGCAATAATGAACCCACCCATAAAAAGAAAGATCAGATGATTGGCATAGGGCGCCGTTGCCTTCTGCGTGCTGGCAATCCCCATCAGTGGAAAAAGCGGAATCGGCAAAAGGCTGGTAGCCGGAATCGGAATCGATTCACACATCCACCAGGTTGCCATCAGCAAAGCGACTGCAGCCATTTTCTGAGCAACAGGAGACATGTCCGCCGGAACAGGAATGATCAGCATCAGGATAAACAGAATCGGCCCCAGGGCCAGACCGATTTTCTGCCGCCTGGTATAGCCGCGGGGCTCTTCCTCATTTACACCGCCCGGAGTCGTTTTCAGTCGCGGTGAGTGTTCAGCCGGAGCAGATGTCATTTCATCGGCGAGATCGACATCCTTCTCTGTCACCTTGGCAGCAAAGGCCAGGTTTTTACGGGCAATCAAACGTTTCATCGCGTTTGGCGTAACAGCCAGCAGCGATTTGGTGTCATCATGCATAACCCAGAGTCGATTCCATACGTTTGCAATCATTTAGCATCTCCAATTTTCACAACATTGTTTCGATTTGAACATCTATCCAAACCATAGCCAACCTCTTTCAGAGTATTTTTAACAGAGCAATGTCAGTGCCAAATAAAACACAATTTGAAAATTTATCGACAGGAGCCAATAAGGCCTATATTACGATGATTTGTATACAGAATACTGAGTACAGACAAAAATCAGACAGGCAGGCACGACTGTTCAGTCGTGGCCAATTTCAGCCACTAGTGGCAAATATTAGCCTAGGCCATATTATAAAAAGACAAAAAAAGACCGGCCTGAAGAACAGACCGGTCTTTTGTATCGGAAAAACCGAAATTAGCTGAAGCGTTTCATGGCGCGCATCTTCTTGCGCAGACGACGCTGAGCTTCTTTTTCTTTACGCTTACGCTTGACGCTCGGCTTCTCGTAAAATTTGCGCTGCTTCATCTCACGAAACAGGCCTTCCTGCTGAAGCTTACGCTTGAGAACCTTGATCGCCTTTTCAACGTTACCGTCGATAACAGTGATTTCCACGAATAATCACCCCACTTTCCTTCAATCTTTGCAGTCATACCGCAAGAGTTGAAGCTTATAGCGAAGTTCATCACAAAAGTCAACCGCTATCTTTTCCACTGCGGACCGGTTTCCTCCACAGAACCACAGGAATTCCTCCGTTGGAAAACTGCAACAGCCGATCAAAGGCAAGTCCCGTTTGCTTCAACACCTTGCGATCCGGGCAAATCAGCAGACAGTCAAAGCCACTGAAGCGGGTCATAAAACAGCGGCCGAGGTCCCTATACAGGGCATCCAGGTCAGCATCCTTCCCCAGCCGATCCCCATAGGGCGGGTTGCTGATTAACATCCCCTTCTGGTGCTCAGGCTCAAATTTCTGCAGCTGCTGGCAAAAAACATTCACATCCCCATCGAGCCCGGCAGTTTTCAGATTGGCTGATAATGCTTCAACAACCTTCGGATTGCTGTCAAGGGCGACAAGAGACGCAGCCATAGAAACCTCCCCCCTGGCAGCTTCATCCTTGAGCAGTTGCCACAAGCCGGGACGATACTTCGGCCAATCCATAAAAGCAAAACAGCGGTTGAGCCCGGGAGCCCGTCTCCTGGCGATCAGAGCTCCCTCAATGGCCAGGGTTCCGGATCCGCACATCAGATCGTACAACGGCTGAGAACCATCATAGCCTGCTGCCAGCAGACATGCAGCCGCCAGGGTTTCCCGCAGCGGAGCGGCCCCCCTGGCCAGCATATAGCCCCTGCGGTGCAGATGTTCTCCGCTACTGTCGATTGAGACCATGCAGCGGTCATCAACTATCCTTATGTATACTGACGTTTCAGCCATGTGCTCATCATAGGCTGCCAGCCCCAGTGCCTTCAGGACGGCCTCCTCGCAGGTTTCAGCGATTCGTCCACTATGGACCAGACGCGAATGCTGGGTGCTGACGCGACAGCGACAGCGGCTGCCCGGCTTGACAAAACGGCCCCAGGGCAACTTCACCAACTGCTTGTAGAGAGCAGGAAAATCTCGCACCGTAAATTCACCGAGCCGGACCAGAATTCGCGAGGCGCTCCGCAGCCAGAGATTGGCCAGATAGAGTTCACGCAAACCGCCGGAAAAACTCAAGCCGCCAAGCTCTCTATCCAGAACCGGCAGATTCAGACGCTCCATCTCCCCGGCACAAATCGCTTCCAGTCCCGGAGCGACAACTACGAAATATTTATTCTCCTGGCTCACCTTGCCTCCCGGCTCTACCGATTACGTCAACAAATCAAATCGATCAAAAAAATCACTTTACCCACTGTCACGACTGGGCAATAATGATAAAAATATTCTTATCCTAATTGCCAAGTAAATGAAAATATTTGCGCTATGAGCTTTCAGACATACTTCAAACCGACTCAAAAGCTGTTGCTGCAGATTCAGGAATCGGACCAGTCCCAGTCTCGAACGGAATTACTGACTGTCTATATTGACTCCATCGAAGGAAATACCCTGATCGTCACCCTCCCCTATGGAGCGAATGCCGTCGATCACTACCCCTTCAAGGAAGGGCTGAATTTCGCCATATCGACAGAAGCCCTGGGCCTGGGAATCCGCACAACCGGCGACTTCAGCCGTAAAATTGCCGGAGACAGGTTCTCCATCATCCTGACCGGAACCATGCAGATGTTCCAGCGCCGGGCCTGCCCGCGCCTTGACTGTCAACTCGGAATCCGTTTCAGCCGCGCAGCCAAGACCCTGCAAACCATGCGTGAAATCTGGCAACGCAACATGGATGTCCTCTACAGCCCTGAAGCACCGCTGATCTTCGAAGGCTTCAAACAGACAAAGGTCAATATCAGCTCCGGCGGACTGCGCCTGTCGGTTAAACCTCCGGCCAATCAGGACGAACTCTGCCTGGTGCTGATCAATCTGGATGACGGCAAACCGCCAATCTGCACAATTGCCGAAATCGTCTGGTCCTGTACGCAGAACGAAAATTCGGTCACGGTCGGAATGCGTTTTATCAATATCCTGAGCGAGGATCAGCTGAGAATTGAACGATTCATTCGTGAAAAAGTTTAATCAGAAGAGTTCAACAATCAACATGTTCTCAGCTTGTATCGCTGAACAATCTGCGCTATAAATTTGAGCAACCGGTCTGAAACAACCAACCACGAACCGACTCAGGATACGACTCTATGTTACAGGTTTCCGAAGCTGAAGTTTTTCGCGCCTGCCGCACCCTTTTTGGTCCGGAACTTCAGCTCAACAGAGATTTTTTGAGTTACCTGCAACCGGATGGCGTTCGCTCTGCTTACCGTAAAAAAGCCAAAGTCATACACCCGGACAAATTCTCAATTGCGGCTGCAGATGTTCAGGCCCGCCAGCAGCGACTCTTTCAGGATCTGAATCAGGCCCACCAGACGGTTCTTGATTACCTGAAGCAACGCCAGCTGTTCAAACGTAGCACAACCAGCTATAGAAGCAGTACGCATGTTTCGCCCCAGAGCACGCAGCGCCACGAACCGCCTAATGCTCAACGTTCCGAACCGCCAAAGGGCTACCGCCAGACCGGGCCGCTGCCGGCAAGACCTCTCCAGCTGGGACTGTTCCTCTATTACCAGGGAATCATCACCTTTAAATCGATGATCAATGCCATAACCTGGCAACGCGGTCAACGCCCTAATCTTGGCGATATTGCCATTCGCTGGGGATGGCTGAACAGCGATCAGGTTCGCCAGGTCATCTTCCATCGCGGCGGCTACATGCGCTTCGGGGAAAAGGCGGTCAGCCTTGGCATGCTGAACGTAACCCAGGTTCGCACCCTGGTGTTCTATCAACGTTCCCTGCAAAAAAAATTCGGGCAATATTTTATCGAAGAGGGGATCTTTGATGAAGCGACCCTGAATCACTACCTGCAGCAACTGGCGGAACATAACCTCAAGTTCCGCCAACAGGGAAGTGGTCTGTTCTATTAGCATCGCACTTCCTGCCTCTTTTTATTTTTATTTTCACATAAGCAACAGGAGTTACTATGGGATTTCTGGCCTCAACCGCCAGCATCAGCTATTTTCAGGTGTCAGGCGCCATCGAGATAACCAACAAGCGCAGCGAACTTCCGGAAAAACTGGAAGCGGACGCCTTTCATTCGATTGAAAACAGCAGTGAAGAGTTATCGACAGGCTGGGTCCGCATGGACGACTACGATTCGAGCGAATTCTCGGCCGTAGAATACTGCTGGCGGGACCACTACCTCTGTTTTACCCTGCGCCAGGACCGCAGAAGAGTACCGGCGGCGCTGCTGAAACGGGAAATCGGCCGCATGTCGGATGCATTCCTGGCTCAGAGGCCGGAACTGAAATTTGTCCCCAAGGCGGAAAAGGAAGAGATTCGCGAACGGGCCAGAAACCTGCTGATGGTCAGAACCCTGCCCTCACCATCCTTCTATGATGTGATCTGGGATACCGATCAGAACCTGATCCGCTTCTGTTCTTTGGGGCAGTCGGTCATCGACAGCTTTCAGGGACTGTTTCACCAGACCTTTCCCGGCTTGCGCCTGTCACTCGTGCATCCGCTGTCACGCGCAGCCCAGGTCCTTCCCGACAACCTGAAAGAGGTTCTGGAAGAAGCCAATCAGGCCCAGACCGACAGCGTCCTCGAACAGATCGAGGCCAATCGCTGGCTCGGCAATGATTTCCTGCTCTGGCTCTTTTACCGAACCCTCAACGGTGATTCCGGCTACAAGATCAACGTCTCGGGTCCACTGCTTGAGAATCAGCCCTTTACCGCCTATATCGACAATCGCCTGGTGCTGATCGGCGGCGGTCAGGAAGGTATCCAGAAGATCGTTGTCGCCGGCCCCCAGGATCATTACCTGGAGGTCAAGGCGGCTCTCGGTCAGGGCAAGCAGATCGAAGAAGCCAGTATCTTCTTCGTTCAGGGCGAGGATGACGGCTGGAAGCTGACCCTTAAAGGAGAACGCTTTCAGTTCGGCAGCTATAAAACGCCGATGATCAAACCTGAGAAGGATCCCAGCGACAATCCGGAAGCTGAAGCTCAGGCCGCATTTCTGACCAAACTGGCTTCGGTTGAAGAAGGGGAACAGATGCTCAACAGCCTGCTGAAGACCTTCATGACCCTGCGCCTGGGCCAGGAATGGAGTAGCGAGTATGCAGCCATTCAGCAATGGATCAACAACGAGTAACCTTCTGACGCTAAAACAATCTCTCACATGGCCGGACCTTCCGGCCATTTTATTTATTCAGACAGGTAACTGTGCTAGATTCATGAAAACAACCATGAGGTCATGAATGAGATTCCGCGCGCGCCTGCTCATACTACTGCTGATTACCGCCCTGGTTCCGTTGAGCCTGAGTTTCATGTCACAGCGCAGCGCCGTCATCCGCTTCGGCAACAGGCTGGCCGGTGACACCCGGGAGCTGCTGAACAACGGCGCGGTCGACCTGCTCCACGCTCTGGTCGATGACTATGCCCGCATTCTCGAACGGGATCGCAGCATCGCCATGCTGGCCCTTCAGGCCCAGGCTCAGGCGGTTGAAAACCGGCTTTCGTCATCCCGCCCCCCTGCAGATTCAGTTTTTTATCTGGCCAGTGATTTTTCAAACCCTGCCCGTCAGCCGCATGATCTCACCCCATCATACAAACATCAGCGCCCACGGAACGACGGCAGCTTCGAACCGATTCCCGTTTCCTACTCACAGCAGGTTGTATTCCTGACCCGCGGCACACAACTTGAGGAGGTCAAACAGCAGGTGATGCAGCTCAGCTCGATGAGCCGGATCTACCACGACCTTCATCAGATTCAGCCGGAGTTGTTCCTCTGGCAGTACTCAGCGCTCGGCAGCGGTGTTCATTTCAGCTATCCGGGCAAGGGGGGCTATCCGCAAGACTACGATCCGCGCAAGCGGGAATGGTACCTCAAAGCCGTCATCCACGACGCTCCCGTGCAGCAGATGATCAACGATCTTACCACCAGGGCGCTTATTTTAACCCTGGCCATGCCGGTTCATCTACCAGGAGGCAGAATCGCCGGGGTCACGGCTATCGACATCGACTACCGACAGTTCTTCAGAGACTGGAGCATCCCTTCGGAATGGGCGGATACCGCTGAAAGCATGATCCTGACCTATGACGGAAAAGCGCCTGACGATGGACACAAGCTGGAGATTTTGCTGCGTTCGAGCCAGAATCGCGTCACCGACTGGCAAGCGCCGGTCGAACACAATTACCTGGATCTGAGCGACCCGGCGCTGAATGAGGTCAAACGGGACATCGGCAATGGAACGTCCGCTGTGCGCAGATTGACCTACCGTGGTCAGGACGTACTGATGGCATACGGAGTCCGCAACGGAACCAATCCATTTCCCCTCGTCATCGTCCCTTACCAGCGGATTCTTGATCGTGCCGACGACGCCGAGCTCTATATCAACAGTCAGATGACTCAAGGGCTGAGGACCAGTGCGCTGCTGACCGTCGTCGTGGTCCTGGCGGCCATCATCCTGGCCTTCATCCGCTCTCGCCGGGTCACCCGCCCCCTCGCCCAGCTGACTGAAGCCGCCGAAAATCTTTCCACCGGGGATTTCGACACCAAGGTCAGGATTGAATCTCAGGATGAATTTGCCGATCTTGGCCAGGTGTTCAACCAGCTTGGCGAGCGGCTCAAGGAACGTAATCAGCTGAAACAGTCGCTGGCGCTGGCCAAAGAGATCCAGCAGCAGCTGCTGCCACAGGACATTCCCCTCTGCCCCGGTTTCGAACTGACGGGACGCAGCATCTACTGCGACGAAACGGGCGGCGACTATTACGACTTTATCCAGCTCAACAATGCAGACCGACAGCGGATCGGCATTGCCGTCGGAGATGTATCGGGACACGGTATCGGTCCAGCCCTGGTCATGGCGACAACCAGGGGGGCCCTGCATACCCTTTCGGATCACCATAGCAACGATCTGAACAAACTGTTCTGCGACCTGAACCGTCACCTCTGCCGCAGCACGTCCGATGCCTTTTTCATGACCCTGTTCTACGCGATCCTGACGCCCGCAACCGGGACCGTCCAATGGCTCTCAGCTGGGCACGCGCCGATCTTCCTCTACCAGCAGGGCAAGATTCACCAACTTCAGAGTTCCGGCATTCCACTTGGGATCATATGTCCGACAGATTTTGAAAAGACGCAAGAGATTGTTATGAGATCGGGAGACCTCCTGCTGATCGGAACCGATGGCATCTGGGAAACAACCAACAGCCACGGAGAGATGTTCGGCACGGACGGCCTGGCACGCCTGATCAGACACAATGCACAGCTCTCGGCTGACGCCCTCGCCACCCTGATCATCGACAACCTGAACCAATTCAAAGAAAGCGAGTCTCAAACCGATGACGTCACACTGGTTATCCTCAAAGCGCTCTGACTTTGACAAACAGGCAAAGAACACTAGCGGTCAGGCTGCCAGACTTATACGTCCGCTGCTGATAACGACACTGCTGCTGATTCTGACAATCTCATCCTCAACGGCGGCTGACCTGATAGTATTTGCGACTTTCCCCCAGGAAATGACAGCGGGAGACACTGTCGAGATCCCCGTTTATTTCATCAACCAGAGTCCTCAGGAGCTCGACATTCTCGTTCCCAGAGAACTCAGGGCGCAGCTGAATAATGATGCCAAAACACCGCAACCACTTACCATGGTTTCAAGCGACCAGGTGGATGTCAGCGTCACAATTCCTGCCCACCAGTTCTATCAGAAAACCTACCAGAGCAGCATTCCCCTCTCCCTGCAGGGGCGGTACAGCTACATCCTCTCAGGTTACCCGACCACCAACGGTACTGTTTCGATCAGCTTACCGGAAATGTCGACAACACCAGGGATTGCCAACGCCCAAGGGGGAAAACGCAAGGAGACCTACCCAACCCTGGAGAATCTCGAACTACTCTATCAGACCTACGCTACCAATCTGTCACTTTACCGGCCGATCTATTTTCTGGTCGGAACAGATCCGGCGAAAAGCAAATATCAGATCAGCCTCAAATACCGGCTGCTCAATCCGAACGGAACCCTGACCGAAAAACACCCTTGGCTTCAGGGCTTCCACATCGGCTATACCCAGACCTCGTTCTGGGATCTGGTCGCCTATTCACAGCCCTTTGACGATACCAGCTATAAGCCGGAACTGTTCTTCCAGAGCAGCAACGTAACATTGCGTCCGAACTGGATGGATGCCCTGTTTCTGCAGGCGGGATTTCAGCATGAATCGAATGGCCAGGGGGGCGACACCTCGCGTAGCACCAACTATTTTTACTTTGAGCCCTCGATGGTTTTCTACAACCCCTCAAACCAGCTGGGAATGATGTTGACTCCGCGCGTTTTTTATTACTACAACAATGACGACACGACCAATCGCGGTTTTTACAAGTACCGAGGCAACCTCGAACTGGAAACAAAGATCGGTAAAGCCAACGATCTGACCCTGACAACCTTACTGCGCTTTGCCGAAAAAGGGACGTCTTTTCAGGCGGACCTGACCTACCCAATCCACCGGCTGCTTAAAAACAACCTCGATCTCTATCTGCAGATCCAGTACACCAACAGCCTGGCGGAAAGTATGCTCCACTACACTGAACGGACCGAAGCAGTGCGGATCGGCATCGCCCTGGTGCGCTGATCATCCGAGGCGGAAACCACCTCGATGGTGACATGATCGAGGTGCTGGAGCGATCTGATCTTCTCGCGGTAAGTCTCAACCTTTTCGGATTCTGAAGAGACCAGCGAAATGATCGCAGCGAAATGACCGGAACTGACGCGCCACAGATGGAGGTCGGTCACCCGGCACAGCCCATCGGCTTCCAGCAGTGAACGAATTCCCTCCGCAAGCTCCGGCAGAGGATTACGATCGAGCAGTATGCCGCTGGTATCGCGCATCAATCCGTATGCCCAACGGACGATCACCAGGGCACCGACGATCCCCATCAGCGGATCGAGCCAACCCAGACCGAAATACTTTCCGGCCAGCAATGCGACAATCGCCAGCAGTGAGGTCAATGCGTCAGCAATGACGTGCATGTAAGCCGCACGCAGGTTGTGATCGTGATGATGATCGTGATGATGATGGTGGTGATGACTGTGGTCGTGGTCATGTACATGGTGAGCGTGACCATGTTCGTGGTCTCCGGAACCATGCAGCAACCAGGCGCTGAACAGGTTGACGACCAGGCCGATAACGGCAACCAGCAAGGCTTCGTTGAAGCGGATCTGCGCAGGGGACAACAGTCGCTCGAAGGATTCGACAACCATCAGCAGCGCGACAATACCGAGCACGATGGCACTGGTATAACCTCCCAGAACACCGACCTTGCCGGTGCCGAAACTGTAGCTGTTGTCGTTAGCATGAACTCGCGAGTAGTAGTAGGCAAACGCGGTAATACCGAGAGCGAAAAAGTGCGTTCCCATATGCCAGCCATCGGCGAGCAGAGCCATGGAGCCGAACAGCCAGCCGCAGACAACCTCGATGATCATCATCACCAGAGTCAGCCAGATGACCCGGTAGGTGTTGCGTTCCGCAATCGGATTGTGCTGATGGAAATGATGGGTATGTGTTTCCTGGTTTGACATAATCAGCTAACAACCTTTCTAAAACTGTTGAAGCAGACGCCTGAGCATCAGCCCCAGGGTTGAGATCTCTTCATCGTTAAAGGTGGCGGTCAGATCATCTGTCAGCAACTGATGCATCTGGGCATGCTCCTGAAAATACTCATCGCCCTGGGCGGTCAGCCCGATAACGTAAGAGCGACCGTCGGTCGGATGCTGCAGACGCTCAACCAGTTTCATCTGCTCAAGATGGGGATCATCACCGTCAAAGTTCCGGTGGTGATCCCCATCTTGGCGGCCAGCTCCTTCATCCTCAGCTTCTGGTGATGGCCGATAATTTCAACAGCATGCATCTGCGCCGGCGACAGGCCACTTTTTTTGACCACCTCATGTTCCCAGGATGAAATCTTGTCGTAAAGTTCGATAATCAGCTGAGACAGGTCTTCTGTTTTCATACTCCCTCACATTTTAGTTTGATAATCAAACTATACAGACAAGAAACTTTGATTGTCAAACAAAAATCACGAGAATAACAATCAAGAACTGTTTTCAGGAAAAATCAGGGGGTTCGAACTTGTAGCCGACACCATAGATAGAGTAGATAAGCTCGAGATCTGAAGCCGCTTCGGCCAGTTTACGGCGCAGTTTTTTAACATGACTGTCGATCGTTCGGTCTGAAACAATCCGATCGTCAGGGTAGATATGATCCATAAGCTGCTGCCGGTTGTAGATTCTTCCCGGTGCGCTCATCAGCAACTGCATCAGTTTGAATTCCACCGCGGTCAGAACAACGTCCTGTTCACGGACCCGGATCTGGTAGGTTGCTTCATCCAGGGCAATCTCATGACCTTTGCTATCAACGTGCGCTACACTGCGGCGCAACACGGTTTTGACCCGGGTGACAACCTCGCGCGGGCTGTACGGCTTACAGACGTAATCATCGGCCCCGAGCTCGAGACCGATAATGCGGTCGACCTCTTCGATTCGGGCGGTCAGCATGATCACCGGCACCGCAGAAAAGCTACGTATCTCACGACAAATTTCCAGGCCGTCGCGGCCTGGCAGCATCAGGTCAAGCAGAATCAGGACAGGGTTGACACGGCGAAACTGAGGCATAACCTGAAGACCGTCAGAGACAATGACGGTTTCAAATCCAGCCTGTTTCAGATAATCGTTCAACACCCCGGCAAGCTTGGGTTCGTCCTCAACAATCAGTATGGTTCCCGGCATTTTTTACCCCTGGATTCCGGTCAGCAGAGGAAAACGGATCTGCAGCCACAGACCGCCCAAAGGAGAGGTCCGCGCGACAATTGTTCCCTGATGAGCTTCGACAATATTGCGGCAGATAGACAGTCCCAGGCCGCTGCCACCGGTCTGGCGATTGCGCGAGGATTCGACGCGGTAGAGCCGCTCAAAGATACGATCCAGATCATCCTGGCTGACGCCGGGAAAACTATCCTGAAAATCGATTGAGACATAATGACGAACGGCCGTCATGCTGACCCGGATTTTTCCGTAACAGTCCGTATATTTGAGGGTATTGTCGAGAATATTCCCGAATAGCTGACGCAGCCTGATTGCATCTCCAAGAATGAAGCAGTCAGGACAAAAATGAGAATCAAGGATCATTTTGTGCTGCTCGAATTCATGCGCGTAAGCCGCCAGAGCATCTTCCAGCAACCTGCCAAGATCGATAGTCTCCTTGCGGTAATTCAAGGCACCGAGATCGGACATCGATAGTTGATAAAGATCGTCGACCAGGCGGCCAAGGCGCAAGGTCTCAGCCTGCAGCGAGTGCAGAGCAGCACTGTCAGGCTGACGAATCCCATCGATCAGGGCTTCGATCTCCCCTCTCAAAACACCGATCGGGGTTCTCAATTCATGCGAGATATCGGCAACCCACTGTTTTCTGGCGTCTTCATTTTTTTCCAGCGTGAGTGCAAGCAGATTGAAATCATTAGCCAGCCGGGCCAATTCGTCCTGGCCCGAAATCTGTACCCGGGTCGAGAAATCACCTTTTGCCAGACGATGGGTTCCTGCCGCCAGCTTCCTGATCGGCCGGACCAGGCGTCTCGCCAATAAAAAGGAAAGCAACACGGCAAGTACGACAATAACCCCCGCTACCAGCGTATAGGTCAGCTCCTGCTGCTCGAGAAACAACAGGTGCCTATCATCAGTTATCTCTTTGACCGGTATGAAGCCAAGATATCCGACGCTTTGACCAGCTACGACCAGAGGGATACGCGTCACGGATGAAGACGATTCGACATCGCCGACAATAAGCCGTCCTGTGACATCAAATAAAAACAGGCGGGAGGGCATATCCTGGGCAATATGTGGCGGCAGCTTCTTATCCCGCCCCCCCGGGGTATCCGGAGGAGCATTGCGAAACTGAGGCCCTGGCTGAGCCCGAGTTTGTCCCGGCGGGCCATTTACCGGCGGACCCTCTGACGGACCGCTGCCGGGCGGTCCAAACGAGAAGCCAACAGCCATAGCGCTGAAAACCAATCGGTTCCACGCCTGCGCGCTAGCCTGCAGGTGACTCCAGGACTGCTCCTCGGCATAATAATCCTGCAGCTGTTCTGACAGCCGCTCTATTCCTGCCAGCTCTGCCTCCCTGACAAATTTCAGGAAACCGCGGTTCAGGTTCCATTGCATAATCACCAGCAAGGCAACCACAGCCAGACAGGACGCCAGCAGAATGGCTCCAAACAATCGCTGAGAAATTCCTCTTTTCACCTAGTTACCTGCTCCGCCAACGCTTGGAAATTTGATTTTCGGGATAGCTCAGTTTACTCCAGCAAGGGCTCACCGACTTCAGGGTTCCTCTCGGAAGGGTGTATCGCCCGGATGGCGACAGTCAACCCCCATTGACGGGTTAATGCGTCCCTGGAGAGGGGGGGATCCTGAAGCCAGGTAGATAACCAGATCCATTTACTATGGTTTCAGGATCCCTTTTGATAACAAATTTCCGCGTAAAAATCAGCAAACACCCAGGGTTGCCAAAAATTTCCTCATTTCTTCCACATTCTTTGCACCTTTTGTTGCTATTCATTTCGACAGCGCATCATACAGCTACATTTCTATACACACAACCGAGGTTGAGATCCGGGACACGAGCCCCGCCTCAGCAAGCCTATGAACACAGCTATCCGGTCACGGTTGTTTGCGTTAAAAAATGCCAACTGCAAACCGGCCGTGGTACGAGACAACGCCAAAACGCACAGCTATGTACTTTGGCTCCATAAATCAACACGAAGAGCAGAAGAGGCAAGACCATGTACAATATGAAGACCACAACATACGAAGCACCGAGTCAGCCGTTCTTTTCCGCCGTCAAATCAGAAAAAACCATTCTACTGTTTGGTGATGTCAGCAACCAGGAATGCCTGTTCGTCAAACTCCTGCAGAATGAAGGCTACCGCGTGCACAGGGCGTCTCAGCCAGAGCTGGGCCAACGAATAGTCGAACAGTATCGCCCCGACATGCTTCTCTTCGATGTCGCCAACACCCCGATGGAACTGATCGGCCAGTGTCACAGTCTGCGTCAGAACTTTACCGGACCGATTCTTATCCTTTCCGAAACGGCCAACGAGATGACCCAGATTCTTGCCATGGAGATGGGGATCGATGACCTGCTGATCCGCACGGTGAACAACTCATTTATCCTGGCCAAGATCAGGGCTCTACTGCGCAGAAGCCACGAACTGAAGAACCATAACAGTCAGAAAATTCAGCTGGGAGATCTGGTTATCGATGCCGAACGGCGTGAGGTTCTGGCTCGCGATGAAGTTGTCGACCTGACAACCCGTGAATTTGACGTCCTCTGGTGCCTGGCCCAGAATACCCGTAAGGTGTTGAGCCGCGACGATATTCATCGCCAGATCTATAATTCTGAGTACAACGGGTTTGATCGCTCGATCGATATCTATATCTCACGTATCCGGCAGAAAATTGGTGATGACCCGACCCACCCGCGCTACCTCAAAACCGTCAGAGGGACAGGTTACCTGCTCGCCGACGAGCGTCCGGCCTGAGTTCATTTTACAGAAAAGACCACCCCGATCCGCAGTCTTACGGCTGCGGTTTTTTACCAGATGCCTTGTAACAGTTTATTTCACTTTTGTTTCTTCTAGATACCCTTTCACAACACTAGCAAAACAAACAACCTGCGCCCCTGGTCCGAAAAGATAGTCAGGAAAATGCGGCACTTTCGCTGTCAATCCGAACAGGGAGCAAGCTATGAGTACCATTACATTTGGCGGACTGGCATCAGGTCTTGATACGGATTCGATTATCGAAGCCCTGATGGAAATCGAATCGGCACCGCTCGAAACCATGGAAAACGATATCAGTTACTATGAGGCAGAAACCGAGGCCTTTTCTGAACTGAATGACTTGCTGACAGACTTTCTCGACGTTCTGGAAGATATGGACACAATCAAGGAGCTGTCGACCAATTCGGCCACCTCGAGCAATGAAAGTCTTCTGACCGCATCCGCCTCCAGCAGCGCCATTGAGGGTTCCTACCATATCGAAGTCGTCAGCTTGGCCGAGGTCCAAAAAGACGTCGTCGATAACGGGGTCAGCGATACCGATACCACAACCCTGTCCGGCAGCCTGACCATCGGAGAGACGACCATCGATTACAGCGATGTCACTCTTGAAGATCTGGTTGACATGATCAACGATTCCGACAGCGGTGTACGGGCCGCGATCATCAACGACGGCAGCGAAAACGGTTATCGTCTCAGCCTGACCGGCGAGGAAGCCGGCGTCACGACAGAAATAACCGGAACCGGTGACATCGAGATCGACACCACGACAAATGGCCACACCTACGAGGCATCACAGGCCCATATCATCGTCGACAATGTCGATATCTACAGCTCATCAAATACCATCGATGACGCCATCCCCGGTGTGACCCTCGACCTGGTGGATGCCGATCCCGACGAAGCCTTCACCCTGACAATCGAGACTGATACCGATTCCATCGAGGATATGCTCGACGATTTCGTCGATGCCTATAACGACATCATCGACTGGATCGACGACCAGAGCGACAGCGACTGGGGGAGCGACGCCTCCATCCGCACCATGAAAAACAAAATGCAGAGTTTCCTCACCACCAAAGTCTCAGGATCGAGCACTTACAACTGTCTGGCGATGCTTGGTTTCGAAACCGATTACGAAACCGGCAAGATCAGCATCGACAGCAGCACGTTGCAAGATGCCCTGGAAGAGGATCTTGACGGGGTTCTTGAATTCCTCTCCGGAACCAACAGCAGCGATGGCATCACCGATCTGATGGGCGACTACTTTGACAGTATAACCGACCGTGAAAACGGGATCTATGCCGCCCGCTCAGACTCAAATGACGCGACGATCTCACGCCTCAATGACCGGATCGACAGGCTCGAAGCCCGACTCGAAAAACGGGAAGAATTTTATCGCGAACAATACACGGCGCTGGAAGAGATGATGTCGGAGCTCAATGCCCAACTCTCTTACATCGAAGCCATTGGCAGCTAATTTCCAGAGGGGTTTCCCATGTCTGTCTCAAGTGTCGACTCAAGCACTCTGCTCAGCAGTTATACCTCCAGTGCAACAAGTACCTCAGCGCTGGATAAGGAAGATTTTCTCACCCTGCTGGTTGCCCAGTTGGAAAACCAGGATCCGCTCGATCCGCAGGACAACAGCGAATTTGTTGCCCAGATGGCCCAGTTCAGTGCCCTGGAGCAGCAAATCACAACAAACGACTATCTCCAGACGCTGATCTCTTCAAATCAGGCGATCGAGCAACTGTCAGCGTTCAATCTGCTTGGCCAGACTGTCGTCGCCGAACAGGATAGCTTCACCCTTAGTGATGATGGTGCTGAAATCGGCTTCTCACTGGAGCAGGACGCCGAGAGCGTCACCCTGGCGATTCTCGACTCCAGCAACAGTGTTGTCGCAACCATCGAACTTGACGATGTCGAAGCGGGAACGACCTTTACCGACTGGGATGGAACCGACAACAACGGCAACAAACTGGCAGCTGGCGATTACTCCGTCCTGGCCACCGCTATCTACAGTGATGACAGCAGTGAATATCTGACAACTCTGCAGCGTGCAGTCGTCACCGGCATCGATACCAGCAGCGACACCATGCTCGAAACAAGCCAGGGGTCCCTGCAACTCAGCCAGCTGCTTTCGGTCAGTACCAACTAAGCCAGGAGGTCAGCGATGATGAACCAGAGCAACGATTCGATCCATTTCAGCAAGCATGCAAATGCCCGTTTGGAGAAACGTAATATCGATTTCACCCGCGGCATGATGTCCCAGCTGGAAAGCGCCTTCGACAGCCTGGCCGGAAAGAATGGCCGCTCAGCACTGGTCCTCTTCGAACAGCTGGCGCTACTGGTCAGTGTCAGCAAGCGGACGGTCATCACCGTGATCGGCCGTGACCAGCTGCAAAACAATATTTTTACCGATATCGACAGCGTTATTTTCGTATAGACAGCAAGGAGCGTAAGCCATGGGTCTCTCAAGTACACTTTATACCGGCATCAGCGGCCTGAAGGCCAACTCGGAGGCGATGAGCGTCACCGGTAACAATATTTCCAACAGCAACACTGTCGGTTTCAAGACAAGTACCACGCTTTTCTCCGACGTTCTTTCCGCCTCGATCTCAAGCGCCAGTGGCAGCTCCCAGGTCGGGCGCGGGGTGCAGATCTCGAGCGTGACCAACGTCTTCAGCCAGGGCTCATTTCAGAGCACCTCAAGCTCGACAGATCTGGCCATCGAAGGGGAAGGTTTCTTCATGGTTAGCGCTGCAGACTCCGAAGAGGTCCTCTACACCCGTAACGGCTCTTTCAGCTTCGATTCCGACGGCTATCTGGTCAATGATGCCGGCTATCAGGTTCTGGGCATGGCCTATGAACTGAATGCGGATGGTGAATATGAACTGTCGGGCGGCGACCCGACCAATATCCTGGTCGACTTCAACACCCAGATCCCGGCCAACCAGACCAGCTCCCTGACCCTGACAACCAACCTCGACGCCGGGTCGGATACCATCACCGCCTTTGATATCACAGACCCGGATAGTACCTCGAACTATTCAACCTCAACCCAGATCTACGATTCGCTGGGGGACACCCATCTGGTCACGACCTACTTCACCAAAACCGCCGACCAGACCTGGGAATGGCACACGGTCATCGACAGCAGTGAACTCAATGCGGCGTCTGCAGCAGCGACAGACCTGACAGAGATCGGCAGCGGCACCCTGAGCTTCGACAGTTCAGGCAATCTGGTCTCCGGCGGCGACGCAACGACCGGCACCATCGGCTGGGCCAACGGTGCAGATACGGGCCAGGACATCGATATGACCTTTGACACGACCCAGTTCAGCAGCTCATCGGTGGTTATTTCCCAGAACCAGAACGGTTACGGTCCCGGGGAAGTCGTCGATGTCTCGATCGATGACAGCGGTAATGTCATTGCCAGTTATTCCAACGGAGAAAGCATCAACATCGCCATGCTGACCCTGGCCACCTTCAACAACGCCAGTGGTCTCAGTAAAGAAGGGGGCAGCCTCTACGCCGCATCTGCGGCCTCGGGAACGGCAAGTGTCGGTGTCTCAGGAGCATCACAGGGGACCATCTATACCAGCAGCCTGGAGCTGTCCAATGTCGACCTGGCCCAGGAGTTCGTCAACCTGATCACCATCCAGAACGGTTACTCAGCATCTTCCAAGGTCATCACCACGACGGATGAGATGCTTCAGGAACTGATCAATCTGAAACGCTAGTAAATTTTGACTGCTGTTTTGAAGGATCAAGTTATGAACGAGCCGTTACACGACAAACTGCTGCGCCTGGAGCACCTGATTGAACAGGAACGTCTTTTTGCCATCAGCCTCAGGTTCTCGGAACTGGAAGAGATTCAGGGCCAGAAAAAAGAACTACTGATCGAATTACGTGACTGCCAGGACGGCTGCCCGAACGAGCTCAAGGAGTTGGCCGGCCGCCTGCGTGACAACAACCGCCGCAACGCCAGGCTGCTGCATACGACATTGACGTTCCTGCGCCAGACCATGGCCAGCTGTTGCCAGAGCCTCACGCCGCTCACCTATGGACGCCGGGGCAACCGGATTCAGGGAAGCGCCATCGGTTTTTTGCATGCCGGAAGGATCTGACCTATGAGCATCATATCATCACTCTATATCGGAGCATCCGGCCTGTCGGTCAACCAGAAAGGGATCGAAGTCACCGGCAACAACCTGTCGAACCTGAATACCGAAGGGTACACCAGACAAACCCTCGAACTCTCCTCAACACCGACCCTTGAGTATGACGGCCAGATGATCGGTAGCGGAGCAACGGTCAGTTCAATCAGCCGCGAGACAAACGTTTTCGTCACCCGCCAACTGATGACGAAAAGCGCTGAATACGGCGAGGAGAATGCCAAAAGCACTGTCCTTGCGGAAATCGAACAGATTATGTCAATCGACGGCGACGACAGCCTGTCGACATCGATCGACGAGTTTTTCGATGCCTGGCAAGAACTGAGCAACGATCCATCGGCGACACTTGAAAGACAACAGGTCATGCAGGTCGGTGAAAACCTGGCCGCAAGTTTTCAGACCATGGTCAGCGACCTCGGAACCGTCACCAACAGTATCAACGAGGACCTCGAAGGCAAGATTACCAGCCTGAACCAACAGCTGCAGCAGATTGCCGACCTGAACGTTCAGATCGTTTCTGCCGAGTCGACCGGCATTTCCGCTAATTCATTGCGCGATCAGCGCGACGTCCTGCTCAAGGCTGTCGCGGAAATCGCCGGCATCAGCAACTACGAAGAAGCGAACGGCATGGTCTCTGTTCAGCTTTCCAGCGGCCTGCCACTGGTCACAGCCGACACGGTCAGCACCCTGGCAACAGAATGGAATTCGGGAGTTCTCGACATCACCCTGACCAGCGGTGCGTCAACCACGCAGCTATCCGCCGACGATTTCAGCGGCGAGCTCGGCGGCATGCTGGAGTTGCGCGATGAATACATACCGGACCTGGTCGAGCAGCTCGACATCCTCGCCTATAACCTGGCAACCGCGGTCAATGCTGTCCACAACTCCGGTATCGACCAGAACAGCAACAGCGGCAGCGATTTCTTCAGTTTTTCCAGCAGCGGCAGCGATCCCTGGGATGGCGCAGCTTCGACCCTGACCATGGCCCTGAGTTCAACATCAGAGGTTGCAGCAGGCAACAGTGCGACCAGTGGTGACAACGAAAACACCCTGAACATGGTCGCCCTGCAGGATCAGAACCTGATTAACGGAACCAGTACACTGAACAACTATTACGCCAGTATCGCAGCTGCTGTCGGACTGACGGTCAGCGAGAATGACGCAGCACTAGCGTCTTCGGAAGACAGTCTCACCCAGTTGCAGAACATGCGCGCTTCCGTCTCGGGAGTATCCACCGATGAAGAGATGCTGATGCTGGTCCAGTACCAGTCCGGCTACGAAGCGGCAGCCCGTTTTCTGACAACCGTCGACGAGATGCTCGACACCCTGATGAGTATGTGAGGTCACTATGAAAGTCACTGAAATGTCCTTGTTCCGCACCCTGCAGAGCAACCTGAGCAGAAGCAGCACCAACCTCAACGATCTCTATCTGCAGGCCTCAACAGGTAGCAAACTGATCGACTCCTCCGATGACCCCTCGGCGATCGGCTCGGTATTCAGCTCGAGAACCAGTATCGCCAAGTCGGACCGTTACCTTGAGACCATAAGCGACACCCAGGACAGTATCGACATTCTTGACGGCTACCTCGACAGCGCCGAGCAGATCATGGTGCGCGCCAAGGAGATTGCTGTTGCCGCAGCGAACGGATCATTAAGCCAGGACGATCTCGACACCTACGCCGATGAGGTCGATGAATTGCAGGAAGCGCTGCTGAGTATCGCCAACGCCCAGGTCGACGGCAAATATATCTTCGCCGGCTACGATGAAGACAATCAGCCCTTCAGTGGCGACCCGGTTGTCTACACCGGCACCAGCGATCACAAGGTGGTCGAAATCTCCAGCGGGCAGACCGTACAGACGAACCTGACCGGGGATGAGGTTTTCATGTCTCCTTACGACAGTTTCAGTATCCTCAGCGACCTGGAAAACAACCTGAGCACCGGCAATACCACGGCACTGAACAGCTCTCTGACCGATCTGGAAAACAGTGCCGATCAGATTCGCAGCGTACGCAGTGAAATGGGGAACCTCAACAGCCGTCTCGATGATGTCTCAACCATGCTGGAAAACCTGCAACTGCAGATGGAAGAACGCCTCTCCAGCTATCAGGACGCCGACCTGGTTGAGGTCATGAGCGGGATCAGCCAGGCGGAACTCTCCTACGAAGCTGCCCTGAATGTCAGTTCACGGCTGACGGAGTTGTCGATTCTTGATTATCTGTAAAACCGAAGAGCGCAGAACGGCTCGATTGTCGATTGCTTCATGCCATCAAGCCGGGTAAAACCCGGCTTTGCGATTGCGCGAATTCAAGATGCGCAGCATCTTGTTTGAGCGCGTAGAGAATAGCAGCCCTTAAGCTACGGAGAGAGACAGAAACTGTTTACGTCAGTGTTTTTAAGCGCTTTCTTTTGGTTGCGTTTTCTTTGTCGCCACAAAGAAAATGAACCCGGCTGGCGGGCCGGAACCCGCCGACTTTGCCTTTCTGAATCGAAACATCCTAAAATCAAAACCTCGGGGTCGCGGCCCCGAACGCCGCCCTCCTTTTTGACCAGAGCTTCAAAAAGGAGGCAAAAAACGCTCTTTTTAATGCGTCGGAAGTGTTCCTGCGTTTCTTACGTGGCATCCCACCAGCACCTGACAACACGCCCAACGATGGGCTTTGCCCATCTGACGGGCAGAAGCGCAGAAACACCTTTCGGTGTTTCGATGAATTGAAACAATCAAACGTTCAGAAATAGCTGATCAGATCCCCGTGCGGTGGGACCTCGCCCTTTTTCAACAGCGACGTAAACTCGTCGCGGGAAATCTCCCGCGCGCCGAGAGAAACCAGATGATCGGTGCGCTGCTGACAGTCGAGCAGGACAAAACCCTGCTCTTTCAGGTGCTGCACCAGGGCGATCAGGGCCACCTTTGAACCGTTGGTTGCCCGGCTGAACATCGACTCACCAAAAAAACAGCGCCCCAGGCAGACGCCGTAGATCCCGCCGACCAGCTCTTCACCATCCCAGACCTCCACGGAATGGGCAAAGCCAAGCTCATGCAACCGAATGTAGGCCTTTTTCATCTCCGGGGTGATCCAGGTCCCCTCTCCTTCGACCCCGGCACGCAGGGAACGGCACCAGTAGATGACCCGTTCAAAACACGCGTCAAAACTGACCCGCCAGTCGGTGGTTTTCAGGAACCGGCGCATCGAACGGGAGATGTGCAATTCGGCAGGGAACAGGACACAACGGGGATCGGGAGACCACCAGAGAATCGGTTCTCCGGGGTTATACCAGGGAAAGATGCCGAGGCTGTAGGCAAACAGCAGACGCTGAACCGAGAGGTCCCCGCCGATCGCAAGCAGACCACAGTCGTCTGCTTCGTCGACCGACGGGAACCATAGCTCGTCATCAAGTTGATAAAAAGCCATTCAATTAATTGTAGCGGAAGGTAAACTGCCCGGATTTGTAACCAATGTTAGCAGCTCCGCCTTTTCTCAATTCTCCGAACAGAATATTTTCCGCCAACGGATCGCTCAGTTCGTTCTGAATCAGCCGCCCTAACGGACGGGCACCAAAGAGCGGATCATAACCGCGCTTGGCCAGTTCCTTGCGGGCAGCTGTCGAAACCTTGATCTTGACGTTACGCTCGGCCAGCTGAGCTTCGAGTTCCCCCAGGAACTTGTCAACGACCTGGAGCATGATCCCTTCGTCGAGCGGAGCAAAATGGACCACGGCATCGAGACGATTGCGGAATTCCGGAGAAAAGACTCTTTCCAGCGCATTTTTAGGCTTGGCCGCAACCCGGTCACCAAAACCGATCGGCGTCACATTGATCTCCCGTCCGCCGACGTTACTGGTCATGATCAGCACAACGTTGCGGAAATCGGTCTCCTTGCCGTTGTTATCGGTCAGGGCCCCATGATCCATGACCTGCAGCAGAATATTGAACAGGTCGGGATGGGCCTTTTCGATCTCATCAAGTAGCAGCACCGACCAGGGATTCTTATTGACCGATTCGGTCAGCAAACCACCCTGATCGAAACCGACATAACCGGGAGGCGCACCGATCAACCGGGCCACCGAATGCTTCTCCATGTACTCACTCATATCGAAGCGCAGGAACTTAACCCCCAGCTGGCTGGCCAGCTGTTTGGCAACCTCGGTCTTACCAACCCCGGTCGGACCGGTGAAGAGCAACGAACCGACCGGCTTGTCAGCATGGCCGAGTCCGGCCCGGGACCGGTGAATCGACTTGACCAGCTGCTCGATCGCCGGATTCTGGCCAAAAACCACCCGCTTGAGATCGCGTTCAAGATGGCGCAGCCGCTGACGGTCGCTGCCGGAGATGGAACGAATCGGCACGCGGGCCATACGGGCCACGACCCGTTCGATATC
This sequence comes from Geopsychrobacteraceae bacterium, assembly GCA_963676795.2. Lineage (GTDB taxonomy): Bacteria > Desulfobacterota > Desulfuromonadia > Desulfuromonadales > Geopsychrobacteraceae. The sequence continues at coordinate 2,323,732 of CAXXTB010000002.1, forward strand.
TTCGATATTGACCGGCCGTTTCGGGTTCCCTTCCAGACGATGCTGGGCCCCCGCCTCGTCGATCACATCGATCGCCTTGTCCGGCAGATGGCGCTGCGGCAGATGCTTGACCGCCAACTGAACGGCCGACTCAAGCGCCTCTTCGGTGTAAACGACCTTATGATGTTCCTGATAGCGCGGAGCCAGGCCACGCAGGATCTCCAGCGCTTCCTCGGCACTCGGCTCATGCAGGTCGATCTTCTGGAAACGCCTTGACAGAGCCCGGTCCTTGTCGAACAGGTTGCGGTACTCCTCGTAGGTGGTTGAGCCCATGCAGCGGATCTCCCCGGAACCGAGCGCCGGCTTGAGGATATTCGACGCATCGAGAGAACCGCCGCTGGTCGCGCCGGCGCCGACGATGGTATGGATTTCGTCGATAAACAGAATGGCGTTGTCCCGCACCTGCAGTGCATTGACCACCGCCTTGAGGCGTTCCTCAAAGTCGCCGCGGAACTTGGTGCCGGCCAGCAGTGCGCCCATATCGAGGGTGAACAGCTCGCTGTCCTTGAGCAGATCAGGGACATTCCCTTCGGCCACCCGCAGCGCCAGCCCTTCGGCCATGGCAGTCTTGCCGACCCCAGGCTCGCCGACAAAGATCGGGTTGTTCTTGCGCCGGCGGCACAAGACAAGGATGGTCCGCTCCAGCTCCTGGTCACGGCCGATCAGCGGATCGATCTTCCCCTCTTTGGCCCGGGCGATCAGATCGATGGTATAGGCCTCAAGCGGATCGACCTTCTTCTGCTTCTTTTTGTCAGGATCGCCGGAGGGAGCACGGTGAGGCTTCTCCTCCTCCCGCTTGGTCCCGGAGCCGTGAGAGATATAATCGAGCAGATCGACCCGTTCGATCCCCTGGCTCTGCAGAAAATAACAGGCGTGCGAATTCTCCTCTTCAAGGATCGCCGCCAACAGGTCGCCGACCCCGACCTCCGACTGCTGCGCCGATTGCATGTGCAGGACGGTGCGCTGCAACATCCGTTGCAGGGCCAGCGTCTGGCGCGGGACCTCTTCCATCTTGACATCTTCGGGCAGCTGCTCGAGCTGACGCTCAAAAAACTCTTCGAGATGAATTTTAAGTTCTTCGATGTCACCGCCGCAGGCAATCAGGATCTGTTGTCCGACGCCCTCGAAGAGCAGCGCGTAGAGCACATGCTCAGTGGTCAGATATTCGTGTCTTCTGCGCTGCGCTTCACGCACAGCCAGGGTGAAAGCTACCTGGACATCCTGATTAAACATCTCGGCCATATCAAGCCTCCTCTAGCGAACAGCGCAAAGGGAACCCGGCCTCCCTGGCCTTTCTTCGGGCCAGCTCCGCTTTTATTTCGGCAACAGCAAACGGGTATGTCCCGCAATGACCGACACCCTGGTAATGGATCGTCAACATGATCTGTTCCGCGTCGGACCAGTTCTTGTGAAAAACATCCTGGAGAACCTCCACGACGAACTCCATCGTGGTGTAATCGTCATTATGCATCAAGACCTTGAACAGTGACGGTGTCTGTACCTCCTGCCTGGTTTTGACTTTGACCCTGGTCTTATGTCCGGTATTGGTCGCTGGGTTACCCATAAAGCTTGATTCCTGTTTCCCTCTGCTTAATAATTACTAAAGATTTCTTTTTGCATAGTAGCACAATCGACTCACGACAAGAAAGCCACTGGAGAGAGATTGATGAATCAGATCTACGCGAACAAACGCCGCCGTCCCGACCTGATCCTCAGGCTCCTCGCCTGTATGAACGCCAGCGCAGTAGTTTCCCTTGTCATCGCCCTCTTCCTCGTCGCTTTTGCCAAGCCCGACCTGGAAACCTTCTTCGATCGCTATTACAACATCGCCCTGCGCACAACCTGGGATCAAAGTTTCTTCGTCTATATCGGCTTTTTCCTTTTCCTGAGTCTGCTGACCAGTCTGCTCGGTCTCTATTTCAACAGCAAGCGCCTCAAGCGCAAGGGAGATTACATCCACTCGACCCTGGTCATCAGCCTGGTGATCTCCTGCATTGCCCTGTTTTTCTTTTTCCGGCTCATCATGTAAGTCGGAAAAATCGATCGTGAAATCCTTACGAGCAGCTCATTATCCTCTTAATAGGATAGCAAACTATTGTCGTTTCTGCGCCGCTCTTGTCCCCTTCACGCCACTCTGCTATGTTGGCAAAAATCCTGAAATCACTGCAATGACAAGGACCAACCTGAATGATATCAAATAGTTTTTCTGACCCAACAGTTTTCATCCTGCCAGGAGTAACCCTCTTGCTCGGTCTCTTACTCGGCTGGCTGTGGGGACGCCTGCGGGGGCGCAGCAAAGAGAACGCGCTGAGTCAGCAACTGACGCGCTGTGAAGCAAAACTTGAAGCGGAAGTTGCCGGTTCGGCGGAAAAGATCCGGTTTCTCAAGGAAAGTCAACAACAGGTCGAAAGGAACTTTCAGGCCCTCTCGGCCCGGGCCCTGGCGGCCAACAACCGCAGCTTTCTCGACCTGGCCAAAACCACCCTTGACGGCTATCAACAGCAGGCCAAGGGAGATCTGGAGAAACGCCAGGACGCCATTTCGCAGCTGGTTCGCCCCCTGCAGGACTCGCTGCTCAAGGTCGACGCCAAGATCGAGGCGCTGGAGAAATCGCGTACGGACGCCTACGCCCGCCTCGATGAGCAGCTGAAAAGCCTGGTGGAAAGCCAGGGCAAACTGGAAAAAGAGGCCGGCAACCTGGTCAGAGCACTGCGCAACCCTTCTGTACGTGGTCGCTGGGGCGAGATCCAGCTGCGCAAGGTTGTCGAAATGGCGGGGATGGTCAACTACTGCGATTTTATCGAGCAGGAAACTGCGGCTGGCGGACGGCTGCGCCCCGACATGGTCATCAAACTGCCGAACGGCCGCAACATCATCGTCGACTCCAAGGCACCCCTACAGGCCTACCTCGACTCGCTGGAAGCAGGCGACGATCAGCAGCGCACCCTGGCGCTCCAGCAGCATGCCCGCCAGATCCGCGACCACCTGCAGAAACTCTCGCAAAAGAGTTACTGGGAACAGTTTCAGCCGACGCCGGAGTTTGTCGTGCTCTTCCTGCCCGGCGAGACCTTCTTTTCCGCAGCGCTGGCCCAGGATCCACAGCTGATCGAAGCGGGCGTCGAGCAGAAGATCCTGCTCGCCACCCCGACCACCCTGATCGCCCTGCTCCGCTCGGTCGCCTACGGCTGGCGCCAGGAGCAATTGACCGAAAACGCCATGGAGATCAGTCGCTTGGGCAGTGAATTACACGACCGGCTGGCGACCATGACCGGACATTTCTCCCAGCTCGGCAAAGGGCTCGACAAGGCGGTCGAAGGGTACAACAAGGCGATGGCGTCTTTTGAGAGCCGGGTTCTCGTCTCGGCGCGTAAGTTCAGGGAGCTCGGCACCAACGGCAGTAAACAGATAGAGAACCTCGGTGCATTGAATACCCATCCGCAGGCAACGAATGGGGATGAAGAGTGATTGGACGTTGATCAGATAAACAGGGCAATCATTCCCCCCACGGTGCCCGCCGCTTTCAGATATTGGCCGACCCTGTAATAAGCATCCTGCTCCGCCGTGTCTTCCTCAAGGTCGATCCCGAGTGTTCCACACGCCAGAAACTTGAGTTTTTTAGTGCTGAAGTCAGGATCGGGCGAACTCTCTTTAACACCATCTGCGCCCTCGCCAGCGGCGACAGCGTCCGGGGCCGGCACCGTTTCCTCAGCTTCAGCCTCTGTCGACCTCAGGGATATATCCAGCGCGGAATATTGCAGTATCGGAAGACTCTGACTCGAAGAGACATTCATATGCGCCCCATAGTAAAAAATTAATAGGAACCAATCGCAGACTACCTCAAGTAGCCCCTAAGTACTGCAACGATACGGTAACAGTTCTTTGTAATTAATTAGCGTTTTTGAATTCCGTAGCATGTCAGCCCCCTGCCCAAACACAAGAAACGCAACGGAATGTATCAGATCTCCACACTGCCTTACTCACCAGCTGAGTTTTCCATATTCGAGATACAGCACGATACGCAAAAGCTATACAGAACCCCTCGAAAGCAAGCGATAAGGGGGGACGTTTGAATAACAACCATGACATTTACTATTTTCTGGAGGCTTCCGTGAAAAGGCTATTGTTGATTTCCGTTATCTTACTCTGTACCGCAGGGTGTTCGATGGATCTTCCCAACCCACCATGGGTCTCAACCTCCTTGAAAATTACACCGCTGTCGAAATCGGATTACGACACATCAATCGACGGGCAACTGGCAACACTCATCAATCAGGTCGAAAAGCAACTGGCGGGGCTGGCCTGCAAAGACATTGGAGTTCTTCAGGTGGTCGATCTTGAGGGGGAAGAAGGAACCTTTGAAAAATATATCAAGGATGAACTGGTCAACAGGCTTTCACGGAGTGCCAAATTCAGAGTCTTCCCCATCGATGATCTATCGGAAAATTACGAGAACAGAAAGACCTCGATGTGGGAAGAGGTCAAATATTATTTTATCAATGAACCCGTCTATCTGACCGGAACGACCGTTGATCTGCCCAGAGGCGTCAGGGTCGGGGTACAGATCGTATCGATGAAAACGGGACAGGTTAAGAGCACGGCTTCGATGCTATTTCATAAAGACCAGGCTCTCAGGGAGCTGACGGATGAGACAGTTGAAGGCCGGATCGGTCATGACATGGCGGGCTTCAGCCAGTATGACAACTCTTCATCCGGACGGGTACTGAAGGTCAGTGATAATGATTTCATCGATCTGATTCGTGATGTTTACACGCTCTATATCAAAAGAATCAATTTTGAGTACAACCTGTTTGTCGACGCAGAATCCACGGTCGAAATCTTTCTGAATGAAGACTACCGCATCATGAGTGTTGGCGATATGCTCAGCTTTTCCTACGGCAGTCATGAGTTCGTCCTGTCTTTGCAGCGCGTGGCCAATCATCGGGCCATTTTCACCTTTGCCAGCCTGAACCCACTTGAAGAGGATACCACGACCAGCTCGCTCTTTAATAACAATAGAGCTCCAAGCCATCTTTTCGCGACGGAGTGGAAAGCCCCTGATCAACCAGGCTCCGGGGTAGCGATACTGAACGCTGGCATAACGCCTGCCCCGCTCGCCATCCCGGCAGATTATTGCATCGCTTTTATTGCAGGGATCGCCCCCGGCATCAGACGCCGCCAACAGAGCAAAGAGCAGACCAGCGTTGTGGGGTAACAGGGACTGCAGCCTCAACTATTGCTTTTTCTGTCGCAAGGGGCACGACACAATAACCGTCAGCAAAAGGGGGAACGATGAATATCACACCGCCAAGCAACCCCTATCGTCAATATCTGGAGACCAGTAAGGCCGCTAAAACAAAAGATGACATAACGCCGACAGAAACTGAGGATAGCAGCCTCGAAGGGATAAAGAACTTTGCCTGCGGACTGCTGGGCATCGATGAACCCAACAACGCCAGTGCAGAAACACAGCAGGCGTCCTCCGAGGGGGACAGCCTGCTCTATAACGCCGGTCAGTATGTCAGTGCTGCGGCATCGGTTGCCAGTATCATCAGCCTCTTTGTCTGATCAGTTCTTAAAACAGAACCATGCCATCAGGTTCACAAAATTCAATCCTGGCGATGCGTCCACTTTTTGACCTGTTTATCAACTCCATCGCGCAGCCCTTTTGCCCCCTTTTTAAATTTCATGAGCCACAAGCGGGCCCAAGCGAATTCGATCGAGAGGACCCCCAGCCCGACAGGGATAATCAGGATCGCGGGACCGGGGAGAAAAATCATCACCACGCCGATCAGCAGGATCGACGAACCGACAATCAGGATAACAACCCGCCGCGCCTGCCTGTAAGTCAGCTGGACCAACCTTTCAAAATCATCAAGGAACGGCGAAAGCAAGGCCGCCGGGTCATTCTTGCCGACAATCAGCGAAGCCGCAACCCCCACCGACAATAGCCCGCAGATAACCGCCAGAGAGACGACATTCGGAATCGGGTAGTGATGATGGAGCAGCATCTTGACACCGACATAAGCGAGGATAAAGACCAGGCTCATCTTCAGATAGCGGAATCGCTCCATCAACCCGGCAATGGCAAAATAGAGCGACCTTAAACCCAAAATCGCGAAGACGTTGGAGGTAAAGACCAGGAAAGGATCGCGTGTCACCGCCAGGACCGCCGGAATTGAGTCGAGGGCGAACATCACATCACTGGTCTCGACCAGGATCAGGGACAAAAGCAGCGGGGTTCCAGCACGCCGACCATCGATTCTGATGAAGAAGCGCCCTTCGGCAAACTCGCTGCTGAACGGATAGATGCGCCGCGCCAATCTGACGGCCAAGTTCTGGTCGGGGTGAATGGTGTCGTGTCGGGCGATCAGCATCTTGACCGCGGAAACCATCAGGAAGAGTCCGAAAAAGTAGAACAGCCATTGAAACTGATTAAGCAGACCGATTCCGGCAAAGATCATCACCCCGCGCAGCACAACGGCGGAAAGAATCCCCCAGAACAACACTCGGTGCTGCTCGTTCAAAGGCACCCTGAAAAATGAAAAGATCATCGCGATGACAAAGATGTTGTCGATCGACAGCGATTTCTCCAGCAGGTAGCCGGTCAGAAACTGGGTCGCCGCCTGCCTGCCGGTCAGCTCAGCGGTCCAGCCCTGCCAGCTCTGATCATACAGAAAATAGACCAGGACGTTAAAGAGCAGTGCCAGGCTGATCCAGAACAGGGTCCAGGCCAGGGCCTCATGGATCGAAATCATATGCGACTTGCGATGGAAAACCCCAAGATCAAGGGCAACAATGACAATAACCAGCAGCAGGAACAGAAGCCAGACAACGAGACTCATAAGATTTCCAAAATTAAAGAAAATGAGAAGATATCCGGTTCAGCTGCCAAACAGCCCACTTGACAACAGCCCGTTGAATACAAACTGAACGGCAAGTGCGGTCAGCAGCACACCGAAAACCCGGCTGATAACATGCATCCCGGTGACTCCAAAAACACGCTGAACACGGGTAGCTGCAAGCAGCAGAACCAGGGTCAGCAGTAGAACCAGCAGCAGTGCAAGCAGCACTCCGAGCTCATGAAGAAGATCTCCCTTACCGTTGGCCATCAGCAGAATTGCCGAACCCATCGCCCCCGGACCGGCAATCAGCGGCGTCGCCAGCGGCACGATAGACACGTCCTGCTTGCCGAAGGCCTCGCTGGTCTCTTCATCAGTCGTCGATGTCCCCCCCGATTGACGGGCGAAAACCATTTCGATACCGATCAACAACAGCAGAATTCCGCCGGCAACTTTCAGCGCAGCCAGAGAAATCCCCAGAGAACGCAGCAACAGCTCACCGACCAAGGCAAAGGCAAACAGAATCAGGGCGGAAACGGCTACCCCGCGCAGAGCCATGATACGGCGAAAATCGGCCGTCGCAAGCGGGGTCATGGCGGCGAACATGACGGCCACGTCGATCGGACCGATGGTCGCGAAAAAGGTTGTAAAGGCGACAATAAAGGTTTCCAGCATTGCATCGCTCCACCAGTAAAGCATCCCGTAACAGCGAATTCGAAATATGGCTCAAAAAAACAGCTGTTTCAGCGCCACGCCAACCAGAGCCGTTCCAGACTGGTAATCAGACTGTGCTGCAGCTGTTGCCACTCCTCCCCACCGGCAACCGGCCATTTCTGGTTCAGTTCCAGCTCGATCCCCAGATAGGAATCTCGCGGGTAGCGTTTGCGCAAAGCGGTGACGAGGGCATCCGCTGCGCCGCGGTAGGGGTAATTGCGGCGCACCCGGAAAGGCGCTGCGTTGCTCTTAAGTTCCTTCTGCCAGCGCTGGCAGAAGTCTTTTTCCAGCGGGCGCTGCGGATCATAGAGCAGGCCGATATCGGCATTACGCAGCTCTCCGTTCAACTCCGGGGTAAAGCTGTGCAGCGAGATATGACAGACCCGGCAGCGGTCTGCCACGCAGCGGTCGATCCTCTCGCTGACCTGCCTGCGGTGCGGATGATAAAACTTTTCCAGCACCTCGCCCTTTTGCACCGGACTCAGACTCGCACTGTAGGCGGAAAACAGCGCGGGATGCCCCGGCGAGCGGTTCAGCTCGACCAGCAGCCGGGTGACATCGGCGATATCGAGGGGCAGCTGAAAATGCTCCGCCAGCCGCCGGGCGAACGGGACGATCCCCAGGTCGTAACCGCGGTGACTGTCAAGCACCTCCCCGGCTCCGGCAAAAAGCTCTTCATACCCTTGCGGAACCCGGTTGCCGCCATGCTCGCAGGAAAGCACCAGTTGCCAGCATCCTCCGCTCATAGGAATAGAGCCCCCTGCTCCAGACAGCCGGACAACCGGCCGTAGAGCGCAAACAGGTCCTGCGCATCGTACTCATCCGGCAGCGCATTGAGAATCCGCTGAGCCAGCGAGCCGCGTTCGAGCAGCAGCGTCAGGGCAGCGCGGTGTTCTGTGACCAGCTCAGGTTCGAGCCGGGCATAAAGTTGCCGCCATAGGTCAGCGATGGTCATCGCCTCCTCATTACAACCGAAACAACGCAGGTAGTCGGTAGCGCTGATCTGGGTCTCCCTGCCGGAGCCGATCGAGCGAACAAAGAGCTCGGCCAGCGGTCCGGTCGTCAGCGCCTGCTGTTGCGCGCTGCTGCTCCACTCTTCGCGGCAGAGCGCCCGAATCAGGGCAATCACCAAGGCGGCGATCGCCAGATCCATCTGCGGGCATTCCTGCAGGTCGAGGACCCTGATCTCGATGGCGCTACGTTCGAAACGGGCAATCGCGCCGCGCGAATTGAGCCATTCGTCCTGAAGAATCCCCTGCGGATCGAAAGGGGCGATCGCCTGATAGCTGCGCTGTAGGATCTGCTGCTGGTAATCCGCCCTGGTGAAAACCGCTTCGGGAATGATCTGTCCGGCGATCTGTGGGACCTTCTTCTGGTTATGCCGATAGAATTCCAGCCGGTTGTCGAGCAGCCCGGTGCGTCGCCCGTCGACCAGCGGCGAACTGGCCGCCAGGGCCGGCAGCAGCGGCAGCACCAGACGGATCGCCGCATGCAGGCGGCCGAACTCCTCGTCCCCGCAAAACGGCAGGTTGATGTGCATGCTCTGCAGGTTCGACCAACCGTGGCCGCGACAGTCAAAGATCCGGTTATAGGCCTCATAGATCGGCCGGTAGTCATGCGGCCAGAGGTGCATCTCGCGGTGCGGATCCATCCAGGGGTGCATCGCTGTGCCGAGCAGCCTGCAGTCAAGCTCCTCAAGCAGGCGATTGACCTGCTTCACCCCTTGCTGAAAATCCTCAGCCACCCCGTTGAGAGAGGCTGCCGGACCGTTGGTTTTCAGCTCAACCACATGGAGCACCAGTTCATTCGACCAGCATAAGGGGCCGACCTCGACCTCGTTGACCAGTTCGCCGGCAACCTTTTTAAGCAACTGATCGCTCACCGGCCGGACATTCAGAGTCGTCCGGTCGACGATCATGTATTCCAGCTCGATACCGAAGCCTTCAAACAGATGGAGGGGTTTGTCGCTCATGCCGGGGAGCCTTCCTTACGCCGTTCAACCCTGCGTAACATGACGCGCATGATGCGCAGGTAGAGTTCATCCTTGAGCACCTGATCTTCGATCCCGCCGTCGAGATTCGGGTTGTCGTTGACCTCGATGACATAGACCTTGTTGCCGACCTGCTTGAGATCGACCCCGTAGAGCCCGTCGCCGATCAGGTTGGCCACCTTAAGCGCGGTCTTGACCACGGCCGAAGGGGCATGCTCGATCGGCAGGGTATCGAACTTCCCTTCGTCGTTCTTGACCCCGCTGTTATCACGCTTGAGAATCTGCCAGTGTCCCTTGGCCATATAGTAGCGGCAGGCGTAGAGCGGCTGTCGGTCGAAGATGCCGATCCGCCAGTCGTAATCGGTCGGCAGATACTCCTGACCGATGATCAGCTCCGACTTCTCGAGCAGCTTGTTGATCGTCTCTTTGAGCTTGGCTGCGTCGCTGACCTTGACCACCCCTTGCGAGAAGGAGCTGTCCGGCTGTTTGAGCACCACCGGCAGTCCGAGAGTCTCCGCCACCTGATCACGGTTGTCACGGTGGATGATCATGGTCTTGGGGGCCGGAATCTTATTACGCTCCATCAGTTCGGCGAGAAAGACTTTGTTGGTGCATTTGAGAATCGATTCCGGGTCATCAATGGCCACCAATCCTTCGGCCACCGCCTTGCGGGCGAAACGGTAGGTATGGTGGTTGACGCTGGTCGTCTCGCGGATCAGCAGCGCATCGTATTCCCCCAGCCGGGAGAAATCTTCACGGGTGATAAAGTCGGTAGAAAAACCGACGGCCTCGGCCGCCTTGACGAAACGTTTCAGCGCTTTGGCATCGGAGGGGGGCTCCTCTTCCTGCGGATTGGTCAGAATCGCCAGATCGAAGCGGCTGCGCGCTTTCTTCGCCGTTCTTGAGCGCTTGCCGGCGAAGTAATCCTTGGCAACCTCAATGACAAACTCACGATGTTCCTCGGGAATCTCATTCCCGCTGATCACCTGCAGGTTGGCCAGCGACCACTTGCCGCTCTTCTCGCCGATGACGAAGTGGGCGCGCAGCAAGGGAGCCTGAAACAGGTTGAAAATCTGGGCGGCCAACCGGGCATAGCGCTTAGCCACGTTATGTCCGAAGTAGACACTCAGAACGAATTCCTTGGAAACGATCGGCGCCAGGCTCTTCTGGATCAGCTCCTGAAGTTCGTCGGAGGCAATACGCATGATCGTCTGCGACTTCATATCCTGCACGGCGGTCACGCCCGGTCGCGCCTTATGGCCACGCGCCGCAGCGAGCAGGGAGACATAGTAGCCGCTGCTCTGATAGCGGTAAGAGCGGCAAAGGTTGTAGACTTCGGCTTTTTTCAACGACAGGTAGTGCGGATCGGTCAGGTAGGTCCGGGCGGTAACTCTTTCAACGCCCGGGATTTCCAGCGGCCATTGGGCAGGGTCGTCGACAACGACCAGAACGGCTCTAGACATCTAGTATTTCTCCTTGTCTGGCTGAATGATCAGCAGGTTGGCATCGTAGGTCAGGACCCCGAGCAGAATGGCGTTGATAACCCGGTCGGTACTCGCCTGATACTTGCGCGACGGGTCAATCGGGTTGCTCTGCAGCGGATCGGCGACATGGATGGTACGCTGCTCACGGTCGTAGCCGTGGAGCACGACAAAATGTCCCGAAGGCTCACCGCGCAGATCGTCGTAGTCGCAGTTCGGCCCGAATTCACGGGCGCTCTGATAGAGATAGGTCGAAGAGAGCCCGGTCAGAACCGGAATCCCCTGATTCAGATAGCCCCGCAGCAGCGAACCGCTCAAGTCCTTGCTGCGCAGCTCGCCACCCAGTTCGAGAAACTGGAGATAGCCGTTGGTCGCGACCAGCAGCTTTTCATCCTGTTTGTATTCAGCCTGGGCACGCAGCTTCGCCATCAGCTCCTTGCGCCTCAGGCCCGCCCAGGTCGGATCGAAAAGCTGCAGTTTGTAACTGTAGATGGTCGCCCGGTAACCACGCTTCAATGCGTGGCAGGCGAGCAACACGGCCAGGGTCCCCCCCCCTTCCAGCATCGGCACTTCGGCAATGGTCCGGGAGAGGCTGATCGGGTCCTGGTAAAAACGGTAGATCGCCTGCAGGCAGGTCGGCCCGCAGCTGATCTCATCAGGCTGAGGCGATATTTCAAAGGGGACAAGCGCTTTCACAGATGACCTCCAACGCTCGAAAATTGGCTGAATTATGCGCCGTTTTTTCCAGATTGCAAGAGTGGAAAAAAGGACATTTTACATTTTATCTTAAGAGGGAAAAATGTCGCCAAATCGACAGGGAAATCTGTATAAAAAATGTGTTATACTGCGCCGATATTCCAATCTGTCAATTCATCATGAATCCGGAGGAACCCATGAAGTTTCGCAATATTCTGCTCTTAGTCTGTGCTGCGCTGATGCTCTCGAGCTGTGGCTACAACACCATACAAAAAAATGAAGAAGCGGTTTTTTCCGCCTGGGGGGATGTCGAAGCGACCTACCAGCGCCGTGCCGACCTGATTCCCAACCTGGTTGAGACCGTCAAGGCCTATGCGGCCCACGAGAAAGAAACCCTGACCGAAGTCACCAACGCCCGCGCCAAAGTCGGCCAGATGAACATCTCTGCCGCAGGACTCAACAACCCGGCCATGCTCCAGCAGTTCCAACAGGCGCAAGGCGAACTCTCCAGTGCCCTGTCCCGCCTGCTGGTTGTCGCCGAACGCTACCCGGATCTCAAGGCCAGCGAGAACTTTCGCGATCTCCAGCATCAGCTCGAAGGAACGGAAAACCGTATTAATGTCGCCCGTCAGCGTTACAATGCAGCGGTTCAGGAGTTCAACACCTCGATCCGGGTCTTCCCCAACAGCATGACCAACAGCCTGTTCCTCCACCTGGAAAGAAAAGAAGCGTTCAAGGCTGATGCCGGGGCCGCCACCGCTCCCAAGGTGAACTTCTGATGCGTTCAATCATCGTTTCAATGGTCCTGCTGCTGACGACAGTCCTGCCGGCAGCAGCGCTCGACGTACCCAAGGCCCACGACTACGTCAACGACAAGGCTAACGTCATCTCCGACACGGTCGAGTTGAAACTCAACCAGTTTCTCCGTCAGTTCGAGCAGAGTGACTCAACCCAGATCGTGGTGCTGACCATTTCGACCCTGGAGGGGGAAGCACTTGAGGAGTACGCACTTAAGGTACTCGAGGCCTGGGGAGTCGGGCAAAAGGACAAGGACAACGGCGCCCTGCTGCTGATCGCCAAAGATGAGCGCAAGATCCGCATCGAGGCCGGCTACGGGCTTGAAGGCCGGCTGACCGACCTGCTCGCCGGGCGGATCATAGATAACGAGATCACCCCGCGCTTCAGACAGGGGGATTTTGACGGCGGCGTGGTTGCCGGTGCGGTCGCTATGGCCGAAGCGGTACGCGGCGAATATCAGGGCACAGGGACCACAACGACCAAGAAGAAAAAAAGCCCGATCGGCCTGATCTTCTTCCTTTTCTTCCTCGGGCCGATATTGCTGCGTCTCTTCTTCGGTGGCGGAAGCGATGGCCGCAGCGGCCGATACTATGGCGGCCCCTTCATCGGCGGCGGCTTTGGTGGCGGCGGTGGATTCGGTGGCGGCGGCTTCTCCGGCGGCGGTGGAGGCGGAGGCGGCGGCGGCGCTTCCGGTGGTTGGTAGAGCTCCTGCGGAGCGATTTCAAATCTCAGCCCTGAAATTTCAGATTCAAACTGGTTAAGGCCAATACTATGAAATCAGCAGAAAACTTTTTTACCCCCGAAGAACAACAACGGATCGAAGCTGCGGTCAATGCTGCCGAAGCACTGACCAGCGGGGAAATCGTGCCGATGGTCATCGACAGCTCCTATGAATACCCCAGAGCCGAGCTGATCGGCGGCGGGACACTGGCCCTCGGCATCGGCCTGCTGATCAGTTGGTGGTTCGGTGGCGACTCGATCTGGTGGTTCTTCCCAGCCTTTGTCATCGCTTTTGTGCTGATCTATCTCTCGATCAGAACCTGTCCCTTTCTCAAACGCAAGATGATCCACCCGAACGAGATGTCCGTCGAAACGAAAGAAAAAGCGATCGTCTCCTTTATGGAACAGGGACTCCACGAAACCAGGGACAAGACCGGCATCCTGATTCTTATTTCGCTCTTTGAGCGCCGGGTCGTGGTACTCGCCGACAGCGGCATCAACGCCAAGGTTCCCGAACATACCTGGGATGAGATTGTCGAGACGATCCTTAAGGGGATCAAACAGGGACAGGCCTGTGACGCCCTGTGCCAGGCGATCGGCCGCTGCGGTGAACTGTTGAGCGAGAGATTCCCCCGCAAAGAGGATGATACAGATGAACTACCGAACCTGATTCTCGGCAAAGACTGAACAATAAAATGTCCTTCAAAAACAGCCCCCGGAGCACGAATAACTCCGGGGCCTTATCAAGCAACTAACAAATCTGCATTTCTGCAACAAAATCCCTAAACAAAGACAAAAATAATAGCGATTGAGTTATGAATTGAAGCAGATGAGATGCCTGTGATAAATAACCACATCTTTGCATATTTTTTTTCATGACGATCGGAGGACCTATGATCTACCGCCTGCTTTTAGTGCTGTTTACAGCTGTAAGTCTCTGCTCAATCACCGCCACAACCAAGGCCGCAACCCTGGAAACCTATTCCCAATGGGGTGGCACCACTTCAATAAGCTCTTTTGGTGAGACAAATACCGCGACCTACGGTCAGACCTTTACCGCTACCGCCGACATGGGGTCCTTAAGCTCCTTCACCTTCTATATCAACGATTCTGTCGATCCCGACTATGTCGATTTCAAGGGCTATGTTGCTAGTTGGGACGGAACCAAAGCCACAACGATTCTCTTTACCAGTGCAAGTATGAGCACCAGCAACAACGGCGGGTCTGACGGCTTTGAAACGATCACCGTCAGCACCGGCGGCGTAAGCCTCACTGCAGGGCAACAGTACGTTGTCTTCCTCTGCGCTTCTGACGATTTTGACGGCGTCAATGGCACCTCAGTGTGGGGGCGTGTCGATGACAGTGCCTACACAGATGGCACCTTCGTGTACCTCAACAATGGCAGCGACTTTTCACTTCTCTCAACAGCAACTTGGAGTACTTGGGGTGGAGACTTGGCTTTCATCCTAGAATATCTGGAAGCTCTTCAGGGTCCGGACAGTGACTTCATCGCACTGCATACGGCGGTGCCGCTGGTAGCACTGGAGAGCGTCTCAGCCTTTCATAAGCGTGCCAGCAACAGGCTGGTGCATCTGCGCACGGCCGGAAGCGCGGCGTATGCCAGAACCAACCCACTGGCCGGCGTCCAACTGGCCTACAACGGCGATGTCCAGAATTTGATGCGCACCTCAGTGGCTGAGAAAAACAAACACTTCTGGGGCGAGTTTTACGGGATGACAGGCAAGATCGATGGCGATGACAGCCTCTCCGGATACGATTACAACACCGGTGGATTGGTGCTCGGTGGCGACTTCAGAACTCCTCAGGATATTTATCTGGGCGCCTTCGCCGGCATCGGCTCCAGCCGTGGTCAAACCGATGTCGAGGACGATTTCAGCGCGGAAAATTATCAGCTCGGCGTTTACGGCACCTATGCGCAAGAGTCGTACTACCTCGACGGCGTATTGTCCTACACCAAAGGAGATTTCAACTCAAAACGAGCCACCACTTCAGGCACCGCCCGCGGCGACTACCAGGGGGACGAATTCGGAGCATCAGTCAAGCTCGGCTACATCTTCGCTAAAGACAAGATCACCTTCGAACCCTTTGTCGGGTCCGATTATGTCCACATCAGCCAGGAACATTTTTCCGAGACCGGTGCCGGCAGCCTCAACATGGCTGTTGACGGCCGTGACTTCGACTCCTGGAAGGTTCTCGGTGGCTATCGCCTCAGCGCCACCTTTCAACCGAAAAAAGACTCCATCTTCGTCGCTGATTTCAAATGCGCCTTCAAGCACGAACTCGCAGATGACAACGATGTTGTAACAACCAACTTCGTCGACTCTCCGGCAGCGAGCGATTTTGTCGTTGAGGGCATCGAGGTCAGCCGTTCAAGCATTGAACTCGGCACCGGCCTGCGCCTGCTGCAAAAAAATAACGTGGATATGAATATCGACCTAGCCACCAATCTCAGTGGCGATCAACAGTCCTATAGTGCAGGGATCGGCATGCAGTACAGCTGGTAAAGTCTGCATTAAGATTTCCAGCATTACACAGATCACATCCAAAGCTCTGGTTCTTGATGAGCCAGAGCTTTTTACATAGTGCAACAATACAAAAGCAACAGTAGCCAGCAATACGAAGATACGATCTTTATCACCAACTCTGTTGAAATGTACTCAAAAGGTTACAAGAACCTGTATTGCTTCTCATCATCCATGAAAAATCGACAATGGTCATTGCCGATTCAAATCAAAATGTGATGAACCTATCCTCTGCTTAGAGCAATAACGGCAGCAACCTGAAGTGCAGTAACGCGGATATTGGTTTTGGCTGCATCCAAAGCCTGTGCAAGAGTACAGGGCCCAGTAACCACACTGAACAATGCGCTGATTCCACATTGTTTGAGATTTTCCACCCCCTCACCCAAGCTGCCAGCAAAGGCAATCACCGGAACATTATAGCGGGCGGCGACCCCGGCAACCCCGGCAGGAGCTTTGCCGTTGACCGTCTGACCATCAATACGCCCTTCGCCGGTAATCACCAGATCGGCATCCTTGACCTGCGCTTCAAAACCGATGGCGTCAAGCACGATTGTCACTCCGGGTTTCAGCTTCGCGCCAAGAAAAGCCAACAGTGCAGCGCCCATCCCGCCGGCAGCACCGGCACCGGGAGAGTCGGAGATATCCTGCCCAAGATCGCGACGGACAACCGTGGCGAACCTGGCCAGACATATATCCAGTCGTTCAACCATCTCAGCTGTCGCCCCTTTCTGCGGACCGAACACCGCTGAAGCACCATTGTCACCGGTCAGCGGATTGGTCACATCGCAGGCGACTTCGATACAGGATTCAGCGATACGCGGATCGAGACCGCTGATATCGATCCGCTCAAGCATCTCCAGAACAGCGCCACCAGAACCGAGCTCCTTTCCGTCGCAATCCAGAAATTGAACACCCAGCGCCTGCAGCATACCGGCGCCGGCATCGTTGGTGGCACTACCGCCGATGCCGATGATGAAATGCCGATACCCACCATCGAGAGCATGACGGATCAATTCCCCGGTTCCGTAACTGGTGGTCAACAGAGGATCGCGCTGCTCCAGCGGCACCAGCATCAACCCGCTGGCTGCGGCCATCTCGATGACAGCTGTCCGGCCATCGCCGCAGACGCCGTAACGGGCGGTGATCCGGTTGCCGAGCGGAGCCGTCACTTCGGCCTCGACCAGACGGCCACCGGTCGCCGCAACCAGAGCATCCACCGTCCCTTCCCCGCCGTCAGCAATCGGCAGCTTAAAATAATCAGCCTCAGAAAAAATCTCTTTGAAACCGGACTCAATCGCTTCAGCGACTTCTGCAGCAGACAGGCTTTCTTTAAATGAATCGGGAGCAATAATGATTTTCATCGGGCAGGCCATTCGGTTAAAGGCTAGCAAGGGAAGACAATGTTCTTTCTCATCATAGCGCAAGAGCAGTTTGAGCTCAAAACCTGACAAATATCTTGTGTCATTCGACGCTATCCTTTCAGAAAGAAGAATGAGAATCGCAATGACAGGCTCTCTCGGCTATAATTGAATCATTTAATTTCCAGTTATCTGGGTGTATTCTTTGTAAAGGGCCGCAAATGAAGCAGACGTATTACATCATCGCCTTTTTCTGCCTCTTGCTATTTGTCGCCTGCCCTCTGGCCGCACATGCTGAAAATGCGCCACCGCAACCGCAAAATACTCCACTGAATATCCTGATCATTTCATCCCATGGCAAGGATTTCCCATCTCAATATATGCTGGAAAAAGGACTCAGAAAGGTTCTCGATGAGCAGCATATCGAATACGACCTCTATTTTGAATTCATGTACGCACCACGCAAAAATAACGAAGAGTTCCAAAACGTTTTCTTCGACTACCTTGCAGAAAAGTACCGATCCGTATCATTCGATTTTCTGGTCGGCTGGGACGATGAGGCCAATGTTTTCCTGACCCGCTATCCGGACCTGATTCCTCAAGCGAAAAGGATCTACCTGCAGAAGCCAGAACAACTGCAACTCAGCCAACGGAACCTCTACGCTGATATCGATCTGAAGGCGAATTACCGCGCCTCTCTCGAAAGGATGCTCTCCGTAGAGAATCCTCAGCGGCTCCTGGTCATTGGTTCTGACAAAAACATTTCTGCCAAAGCCCGGATCGAGGATTTTCAAAAGGCTTTTGCAACCATCAATCCGGAGATAGATATCGAGTACCTGATCGACATCCCGTTACCGGCGCTGAAAAAACGTCTCTCCGAAGAACCAAGAGGCAGAACAGCAGCGCTCTATCTGCTGATTTTTTACGATGAGAACAACAGACCGGCAACCCCCTATGCCATAGCGGCAAGCCTGGCCAGCAGCTCAAATATTCCGATTTATTCCTTCTGGGAAAGCTTGATGGGCAGTGGTCTGGTCGGCGGCTATATCGTCAGCCAAGAGCGATTTGGTGAAATACTCGGCAACATCATCCTCTCCCCTCCAGAGCAGGTCACAGTCGACCTGTCACCGATGCGCGAGGTCTATGACTGGGCCGCCATTGAACGATGGAATATCGACCAGGATAAAATTCCACAGGATGCCCTGATCATCCATCCGCCGCCAAAGCTGCTGAAGGAATATTATCCGCATATCATCATTGGAATTTTCTTTATTGTCATACAGATGTTTTTCATCGCTCATCTGATCCTCAACCGGCGTAAACGACTCAAGGCGGAACTGGAGTTACGACAACACAAGGAACAGTTGGAACAACTGGTCACAGCACGGACCAAGGAGCTGTCTGACTCGTACCGGGAGCTTGAAGAAAGCCAGGAACGCTTCCGCAGCCTCTCCGATGCCGCCGTTGAGGGGTTGGCCTTCATCAGCGAGGGGCGGATCATCGAAATCAACAGGTCAATGGCCAATATCGTCGAATATCCCTTCAAAGAGATCGTCGGCCGTAATGTCCTCGATTTTGTCACTCCCGACCAGCAGGAGGTCGTGCGCAACAATATCCTCAGCGATTACCAACTCCCCTACGAGACCCTGCTCGTCAACAAAAAAGGGGAAGCTTTTCCTGTCAGTATTCAGGGAAGAACCTTCACCTCCCGCGGGAAACAGGTCAGAGTCGCCGCGGTACGCGATCTGCGCGAGTTAAAGACCGCAGAAGAAGAGATCAAAACCCTCCAGGGTATTCTGCCGATCTGCTCCTCCTGCAAAAAAATCCGCGATGATCAAGGTTACTGGAGCAAGCTCGAAGAATACATCCAAAACCATAGCGAAGCGGTTTTCTCCCACGGCTTGTGCAATGACTGTACGAAAGAACTGTATGGAGATGAGCCCTGGTATGACAAGCTCGACGATAAATTGAAAGACTGACCTGCCAGTAATAACGGCAGACCGAATGGCGATTTTCAAAATAACGCCCCTTCTCACTCCGTGCCTTGATATTTCTTCAACCTGTGACCTGAATCACAGTTTCTTGTCCCTCTCTTGATGATAATGATTTTCATTTAGCCAATCAAACATGCTGAATGGGATGCCATATGTTGAACAGATTCAATTTTGCCGGCCAGTCATTACCGATCAATCCGGATTCCAGCGATTTTCTCCCTGAAATCAGTCACTTTGTCGACGAAGCCCTGGAACCAGACAACATTGCAGGAATCATGGCAGCCATCCGCTTTGGCTACCCGGTCCTCCTTGAAGGACCGACCGGTTCCGGCAAGACCTCCGTCATCCGCTGGCTGGCTCGCCAGACCAACAACTCCTACCGGCGTATCCAGCTCAACGGCTCGACGACGATTGAGAACTTCGTCGGCAAGTACCTGCTCAGTAGCGAAGGAACCTACTGGATCGACGGCATCCTGACCGATGCCATGCGCAAGGGACACTGGCTGCTGCTCGACGAAATCAACGCAGCGCTGCCGGAAGTGCTCTTCGTCATCAACAGTATCCTCGACGATGATCGCGCCCTGATCCTCGACCAGAAAGAGGACCGGGAGGTTGTCACCCCCCACCCGAACTTCAGGCTCTTTGCCGCCATGAACCCATGGCAGGACTATGCCGGCACCAAGGAACTGAATAAATCGCAGCTCGATCGTTTCGTCAAATTCCAGTACGACTATCTGAGCGAAGCGGATGAGAGCAAGATCGTCGCCGAACAGGCCGGTATCGCCGAATCGCTGGGCCAGGATGACCGTCATGACGATCCACTGGCGCTGCGCATGGTGAAGATTGCCAACATCATAAGGCGCATGGAAGCCAACGCAGAAATCACCGCGGTCTGCTCGACCCGCCAGCTGATTCAGTGGGCCAAAATGTGCCACGCCCTCGACATCAAAAAGGCCGCACGTTTCACCCTGCTCAACAAATATGACGCTGAGGAACGCCAACTGATCGCCAACGAGATCGATAAATTCTTTGCCGACGGCGAATCCTTTGCCACCTATCAGAAACAGCAGAGCAGAGAATCACACCACAGCAGAGCGGCTGCACTGGCCAAGAGTTGCTACATCGACACCGATATCGCCCGGCAGAAAGCCGCTGTCTGATTTTACGTCCCCCTTGCCGGAGAATTCCCAATGCAACAGCATCCTGATTATTCAGACGCACAACTCAAGCAGCAACTGACCAACCTGGTCAAGACGACCCTGGAGCAGGACCTGGACTTTGAGGAAGGCAAGGCCTGGGGCTATCATCCACAGAGGAGGACGATCACCTACCCCCGAGACGGGGCTGGCGGGCTTGAAACAACACCAAAACGCAGCTTACTCGGATCGCTCTATCATGAAATCGCTCATGCGACATACAGCAGCGACCTCAATGCAGTTGAAATCATTGACTTCAGGGAAGAGTACCAGACACTGCTTCACGCCCTGGAAGATATCCGCGTCGAAAAAAAACTACAAAAGCGTTTTCCGGGGGTTGCTGATAACTTCAAAGCTGCTGTAAGCTGTTCCCAGTATCATCATTCGGATGAGGCTCTCGCAGAGATGCCCGCTCATTTGAATGTCCTGAGCAATGTCAAACGCTTCTACTCCATGCAGAAGCTGCTCTTTTCCTCGGCAAGGGCTGCCGATTTCTTTTACCGGAACATCCTCAGAATCGACAAACTGGTTGGTTGTGAAACAACTGAAGAACTGACAGGAGGTGTCACCCATGAAATCTGGCCCGCATACAAAAAGCTCATCGCCATTTACTCCGGCCGTCAAAACGGTAGCGACGATTACGCCGGACGGGATAACGACCTGCATCAAGATAAAGCCCCGTCACAAGACGGCTGCGACCCGGACGACTGTGAGCAATGTGATAACAGTCATGCGCAAGACAGCCCGCAACAAAATGACGATCAGGACCTGATTCCACAGAACCAGCAGAGCGAGTGCCAGAATTTCGCGATCGAAGCTGAAGACTTCTCGATCGAACAGGGCATCGCCATGAGCTTGAGCATGGAGGAAAACGATTCCGCTCTGGAGCAGGAAGCCAGGTTTTCCTTCTCGAATGCCGGTATCTCCACGGGAGAGGGGGACAAACAGAAAACCGCCCAGTACCGGCTGCCTGAAAACGCTCAACAATCCGGCGAAGAACAGGCTGATGACAAAGAGGACAAATCCTCCCGGGATCATCTGCGTCAAAATGGCAGGCTGCTCTGCTACGAAGATATTTTCACAACGGAGCTTCAGGAGCAGAAGAAGCTGTTTGTCAAAAAGCTTGGCAGTATCCTGCGCGATAACAACAATGAAAGAATCGGCGGGGCTTTCAGCGAAGGAACCCTGAACAGCACCCTGCTCTACCGTTTCAGGTGCAACAGCGACCGGGTTTTCAGCCGCAAGCTGCTGCGCTCTCACAAGCACTACAACATCTCGTTGCTGATTGACGAAAGCTCAAGCATGCGCGGTGAGCGCATCATCCATACCGCCCAGGCCGCCGCACTGCTCTGTGAGGTCCTGCAGAGCGTCAACCTGTCGTTTCAGGTGATCGGCTTCAACAGCGACATCCGCATCTACAAGAGATTTCAGGAAAAGCTCGACGCCAGGGTGAGACGGCGCATGGAAGAGATCATTCCGGCGGCAGAACACTGGAATGCGGGGTACACCAACGACGCCGGCGCCATCACCATCAGCTCTCACCTGACACGTAATCAACCGGACGGGGAAAACATCATCCTGATCCTGACCGATGGCCGCTCCAATCTGCCGAGTAAACGGATCCCGCTGCAGTACCGGTCATTCTTTCCCAAAAACTGCGAAACCTATCGCCACCTGACCGCCTCCGCCGAGATCCGCAAAGTAATGACCGACAGCCTGGTCATCGGTATCGGCATCGACTACGACGAAGTTCGCGAGAACTACCCTGTCTCCATCGTCAACCGGGAGATCGACAAGCTCTCCGTTCAGGTGCTGAATCTGCTGCAGAAATATATCGTGCGCGGCTAGGAATCTGTCGGACGTTACATGAGTCTGCTGCAAAACCATCCGCTACTTCTGGCATAAAAATCTCACGCGGACCGCGAACGTACCAGGTTCGGGGGTCAGCTTCTTTTCGCCAACAGCCGCAGCTGCAGATGCCCTAACAGTAAAAGTCCGGCACAGGCCCCGATCAGAGCCATCAGCATATCGGCCTGGGCATCCCATTCGTAGCCTTGCGTACCAAGGAAAGCTTCTGCCGAGCCCCCCTGCAGCACGGCAACCCACCACTCGATGAATTCATAAAAGGCGCTGAGCGCCAGACAGATTGAAATAACGATGAAACCGAGCATCTTGCCCGGCTGAAGGGGCGTTGTCCGCAGCAGGATCTCCCGCACAATCAGGGCCGGCACAAAGCCTTGGGCGAAATGACCGATCTTGTCGTAGTTGTTCCGCTCGAAACCGAACCAATCCTGCATCCAGAAACCGAGCGGGACCTCGGCATAGGTGTAGACACTGCCGACAGCAAGAATGGTGAAATGAAGTATAATCAGCCCGTAGACCAGAGTGGTAAACTGATACGTCCGCCAGGTAAAAATCAGAATCGGCAGTCCGAGCAGAATGGGGGAAACCTCAAGCAGCCAGGTCAGCTTGTCATGGGCCGCAACCTGCGAAACGAGCAGGATGAGGAGCGTGATAAGGATAAAGAGGGCAAACCAACGGATCTTCAAAGCATCCTCCCCGAACTTGTGACGCGTGACCTATCAGGGTTTCATGGCGAAAACTGACAAAGTTGCTATGACTCTATCAGCTATTCGGGATAGTATGAATCAGATTGTGATCATATTTTGCCTGTGAAACAGCTTCCTCCTTTAACCCAAGAGGCCCGAATATGAATCCGGACAACATCCCCCTCACTGAAGAGATCCAGATGATTCAGAAGATTCTGGATATCATCGTCGAATTCATCATCAAGTACAGTTTCCAGATCGTCGGCGCGTTGATCATCCTGATCATCGGCCTCAAACTGTCCGGCTGGCTGTCACGCCTGGTGCTGAGGGTCTGTGAAAAACGCAACATCGATGTCACCCTGTCCAGGTTCCTGGCCAGCAGCGTCAAACTGCTGGTGCTGATCTTTGTCGTCATTATCGCCATCGGCAAGTTCGGCATATCGATAGCCCCCTTCATCGCCGCCATCGGCGCCCTCGCCTTCGGCAGCAGCTTCGCCATTGCCGGGCCATTGTCCAACTACGGTGCCGGACTGACCCTGATCGTGACTCGTCCCTTCGTAGTCGGCAATACCATCAAGGTCCAGGGCGTCAGCGGCATTGTCGATGAGATCCGCCTCGCTGCAACCCTGCTGACAACGGAAGACGGAGAACAGATCATCATTCCCAACAAGCATATCGTCGGCGAAATTCTGATCAATTCCTTTGAAAACCGGATCATCGAAACCAGTGTCGGCATCTCCTACGGGGATGACCCGGAGCGGGCCATTGCGGTTATTCAGCAGGTGCTTTCGGGCTTTGAGGAGGTCAGCCGGAAAAAGACCCCCCAGGTCGGGATCGAGGCCTTTGCCGATTCGTCCATCAACATCGGCCTGCGCTACTGGGTTCCCACGGAAAAATATTTCGATACTCTCTATAAGGTGAACCTGGCGATCCACAAGGCTCTTGCCGAAGCGCGGATTACCATTCCGTTTCCGCAGCGGGATATCCATATCCATCAGCGGGAGGCATAGTCTAACTGCAGCCGGAAACAGGCCGGGACCCATTCAAAAAAAAGCGGGCAGGCTCCTGACAGCCCTTCCCGTTTTTTTGATGAGAGCTTACCTAGCCATAATGGCTAGGCGGAAAGCCCGCGAAAGATGTCATCACTGCATTGACTGTTTTTCAGCAGATCGTGACAGCTCAAACGCGACTCGATCAATTTTTTGATGACAGGAGCTGGCGAGGTATCGCCGACCAGAATGGCTCCGACGAGACGATCATCACGGAAAATGACTTCCGCATAATGCGCGGCGTCCGCCTGCTCAAAGGTGCGGTAACTGGCATCATCAGGATGGACATTGCCGATACTGAGCATGTCGACACCCAAGACCTTGAGGATATTGCTGCGCGGGATACCGCCGAAGCTCACATCACCACCAGCGGCGTTGATTCCGGCGATACTTCCCTGGTATTGGGCCGGAGCCCAGGTCCCGTAGCAGGTCGACTGGTGTTCGGCCAGATCCCCGGCGGCAAAGATCTCTTCACGGGTTGTACGCAGCTGGTGATCGACCACCACCCCTTCCTTGACCTCAAGTCCGGCCAGGCGGGCCAGGTAACTGTTGGTTCTGACTCCGGCGGCAACAACGACCATGTCTGCCGCATAACTTTCACCCGACTCAAGAACGACGTTACGCACCGACTCATCACCGTCGAACTGCTTGATTCTGGCGCCAAGCACCAGCTCGATCCCCAGATCCTTCGCCGCTGACTCAAGGTAAGAGCTGGCCTGCTGATTCAACTGGCGGGGGAGCAGCCAGTTAAACCCTTCGATCAGACTGACGCTGACCTGCTGACGCACCAGTGCCGCCGCGATTTCCAGCCCGAGAACACCGCCGCCGACAACCACGCAGCGCTTGCCCGCCTTGCAGCTGGCCAGAATCCAGTCGGCATCCTTCTTGTGACGCAGGGTCACGACATTCTGCCGGTTGATCCCGGCAACCGGCGGCACAAATGGATGAGCCCCCATGGCCAGGATCAGGCGATCATAACTTAGGGCCTGGTCATCTCTGATCTGTAACTGCCTGGTACTGACATCGACGGCCGTGACCTCGCTGTTGAAACGCACCTCGATATTTTTTTCCTGATACCAGGGGGCAGGATGAACCGGCAGTTCATCAGGGGTGATTTCCCCAGCCAGGTAGCGGGTCAGGTTCAGCCGGTAATAGGGGAGTTCAGCTTCACGCGTCAGCAGGACTATCCGTGCTTCTGCGGAGGTGGAACGAGCAGATTCTGCCGCTGAAAGGCCGGCAATCCCGCCGCCGATAATCACGATGGTGCCATTAAACCGTCCCGCTGCCGAAGTTTTCTGTTCTTGGGCAACAGCTTCGAACTTATCTGCGCCGGCACCGCAAACGACACACACCTCAGGCGGAGCATCCCCCTCATGAATATAATCACAGTTGATACACTGCCAGCTGGTCTGCGCTGAGACTGGTTGAGGCGTCGCAGGAGCTGCTATCACTTCAAAATACTCTGCCGTTGCTCCGCAGATTGGACAACATTCACAAGGAGCCTCCCCATCGTGAACATATCCGCACAGTGAACAGAGCCATTGCCTAGTCATGGATACCCCCTGAATAAAAAAAGACCGCCAGGCATTGCCCTGGCGGTCCGGATTGTTTTGATAAATAGATCAGTCGATCAGGCTGAAGCGCTCTTTAGGAACCATGCAGACGTCGCATTTTTCCGGGGCTTCGTCGTAGACGGTGTTACCACAGATTTCGCAGACATAGATCTTGCGGGCCGGCAGATCGCTGCCGCCTTTGACCGACTCAAGAGCCTTGGAGTAAAGATCGTAGTGAACCTTCTCGACGGCCAGGGCGTTGCGGATGGAAACTTCGCCCATCTTGTGACCTTCAGCCTTGGACTCTTCCAGGTAAGGTGGGTACATCTCCTGGAACTCGAACCCTTCACCGTCGATAGCGACCTGCAGGTTTTCGAGAGTCTTGTGAATGCCCCCCATGGCTCTTAAGTGAGCATGGGCATGGATGGTCTCTGCGTGCGCAGCGGCACGGAACAGTTTGGCAACCTCTGGGAAACCATCAGCATCGGCCTGTTTGGCAAAAGCGAGATATTTACGGTTGGCCTGGCTTTCGCCGGAAAAAGCATCAGCAAGATTATCGTTAGTAGCCATGTTATCCTCCTAGTTATGTGAAAAAAATTAGGCCAGAATGACCCCTCTGAAATATCCGTTTTCGGAATTCTATTATTCAATCGGCAACCCAACCAGAGTAACAGGGCAGCACAGGTTGTCAACGATTATCACGATAAATATGTGGAGCTTAGCCACAGGTGATGAGCGGTTGATAAAAATCCTGTGAACGCTGTCGGCATGGAAGTTTTTTCATCAGCAGACCGTAGAGCCGGGTCGCTTTCAATTCGAGCTGGAGCTGCAGCAGAGCACGTTGATATTCATCCGTATCCATTCCGTAGTGCCGCTTCAAAAGAGAGTAAACCCGGGAGAAATTCTGCACCAGGGGCACCTTTCTCTGTTTGCGGGTTGCCGCCAGAAAGCGCATCCCCTGCTCACTTGCGGCCAGCAGATGAAGATAGGTCGGGGAACGGATCAGCAGTTGATCCGCAGTTGCCCGCTCCAAACAGAGCAGAACACACAACAGCAGGCGCTGAATACGGGTTCGCGTCAGATGCCTCGACTTGATCCCGGCGATCAGTTCCTCCATTGTCGCTGCATTTTCGGCAACCTGCAGAATCCGTTGAGCCATCCCCTCGTCAACCAGCCATAAGTCCTCGAGAAGATCTCCCGCACTGAAAATCTGTCCGAGCAGTAAGCGGAAATGCTGCTCCGGACAATAACAGTGGCTACTAATCAGCTGGCTGTGCAAAAGCGTAAAAACCGCTTCCGGCAGCAGCTGTTCAACATTTTCTCCGGCATCCAACCGCTGCCTGATCCCGGTAGCACTTGAGATACCATCGACGATTGCGGAATCATGGAATCCCGCCCCGATCCGCCGGACGGTCAACGGGACAATAGACAGCTGTTCCCGCGCAAGCGCCTTCAGGTATTCAAGGCCAAGGATATTGTTCGGCTGAGCCAAGAGCGTCTGATCAACAGCGAGAAACTCTTTCAGAACTTCCGCCTTAGCCAGCGGATAGGCCTTTCCGCGACGCAGCAGGATAGCAGTGCGGGTCGCAATCTCGTCATCCTGTTCAAGTTCGACCCTGCCCCACTGCTGCAGATCGGCCAAACAGCCCGACTCACTGCCGAAACAGAGAGTGTCGATGCCCCCGACCAGATCCAGCGCCTGCACCGCACCACGGGCAAAGTCCGGAGCACTGGCGCAAGCCCAGGGGAGCGGCAGTTCGACAACCAGATCAACCCCGCCGGCCAGCGCCATTTTGGCCCGGGCCCACTTATCGACCAACGCTGCTTCACCGCGCTGCAGAAAGTGGCCGCTCATCACGGCGACACTGACATCTGCGCCTGCAAGCTTGAGGCTTTCCTTAAGGTGGTAAAGGTGACCGTTGTGAAAGGGGTTATATTCAGTAATCAGACCGACGGCACGCATAAAACCTCGCAGGAGCTAAAACCAAAACAAAAATCGGCCTCACGCAAAGCCGCGAAGCTAAAGAACAACCGGAATTTTTTCAGCCACCCGATTTTCCGTTGTCGACACCTCGGTTTTATAGGCCAACGCCTCAACACCCTGGGCTGTCACCTCGCGCAGGATGCGACCGTAATCGGGGTCGATATCGTCGGCAGGGGTAAAGGCTGTCGCTTCGCCGCGCTGCACCAGAAAGAAGATCACAGCCCGGAAACCCTGCTGTTTTGCAGCAAGCAGTTCACGCAGGTGCTTCTGGCCGCGGGTGGTCACCGCATCGGGAAAGCAGGCCACGGTTTCCTGGCAGCAGAGAGTCACGTTCTTCACTTCGACAAGAATCTTCTCCTCCCCCTTCTCCAGGTAAAAATCGATGCGGCTGTCTCCGAAGCGGTATTCCGCTGTAATACTGTAACCGTCCAGTCCGGCGATCCAGCCATTACGCAGCGCTTCTTCGACCACCCGGTTGGCCCGCTGGGTATGGGTATCGACCAAGTAATCACCGACCCGGATCAATTCCAGGGTGTATTTCAGCTTGCGCTTCGGATCGTCGGCCCGGGAAATCAGCACCGGATAGCCGGGAACAGCACACTGCTTCATACTGCCGGTATTCGGGGTGTGGGCCGTGACGACGCTGCCATCATCCAGCTCGACATCGGCAAAAAAGCGTTTATAGCGACGGACCAGCTTGCCGCTGAGCAACGGGGTCGGCAGTTGCATAGGAATCTCCCGGAAAACAGGACAGGGGAATTACTTGCCGAGTCGTTGACGCAACATCGACAGCAGAATCGAATGGGTCTCGCGCAACTCTCCAAGCCGGTAATTCAGCTTCGGAGCCCCGTTGAGATCGAACAGTTTCGGCACGGCGACACGTTGGGAAGAATAGATCCCAGTGTGACCGCTGAAATAATAGGCAGTATAGCAGGCAATGGCAAAATAGAGAATGTGGGTCGCCCCGAACAGCTCCACCCCCATGAGAGTGCAGGCCAGGGGAGTGTTGGTTGCCGCAGCGAAAACGGCCAGAAAACCGAGGGCGGCAAACAGGTCGACCGGGGCGCCGAGCAGCCAGGCCAGGGTGTTGCCGAGAGTCGCCCCGACAAAGAACAGCGGCGTGACCTCCCCCCCTTTATAACCGGCGGCCAGAGTCACAGCCGTCAGCACCAGCTTGAGCAGCCAGCTGTACCACTGCGCGCCCCCCTCCTGAAAGGCACTCAAGATGCTGACACCGCCGTCACGGCTGGAATAGACGCCCAGGCCGATATAATCACCGTGACCGATCAGCTGGACGGCGACGATCACAATAACCCCACCGGCAATGACGATCAGGTAAGGATTCTTGATGGTCGCCCGGAACAGGTCCTTGAAGAGATGGGTCAGCTCACCAAACAGAAACCCGGCCAGGCCGAAAGCGATGGCCGCAATCACGGTCTTGACCAGCAACAGCAGATCGACCTTGACAGCGTGTTCAAAAAGGGTCATCGACTCGAGAAAATCGATCCGGTAATGGGTGTGATGTGCGCCCCAGGCGGAGCAGACCAGGTCGGCCAGCACCGCGGCAAACAGTGCCGGGATGATGGCGTCATATTTGAGCCGGCCGATCGCCAGAACCTCCAGGGCGAAGATCGCCCCGGTCAGCGGCGTACCGAAAACAGCACCGAATCCGGCGGCGACACCGGCAATCAGGATCAGGCGGGTATCGGCCTCGTTCAGCCGGAAAATCCGCGCCAGCAAGTGGGTCGTCGCGCCGCCGATCTGGACCGCCGTTCCCTCACGCCCAGCAGAACCGCCAAACAGATGGGTTACCACCGTCGACAGCAGAACCAGCGGAGCCATACGCACCGGTATCCCCGCCCCCGGCTCATGGATCTCATCCATGATCAGGTTGTTCCCCCCTTCCGAATTCTTGCCCAGATTACGGTAGCAATAGACGATGACCAGACCGGCCAGAGGGAGCAGATAGAGCAACCAGGGAATCTCGATCCGCGTTTCTGTGGCGACTTCGAGAAGCCACAAGAAAAGGGCGTTCAAAGACCCGACAACAAAGGCGACCGGGATAATGATCAGGGCCCAGCGCAGAATCTGGATGAATATTTTGGGGCTGGAACTTATCGGGCGTGTCATTCCTTCGTCTCTTTGGTCAAAGGCTGTTCAGGAAACAAATGATGACACCTGAATCGGTGCAGGATCGACACAGGCAGCAGTCACAAACGCGATAACGCGTTCGATACTACCCTTCTCGCTCCGCCGCTTTCAAGCGCTTTCTTGCCGGTCATTTTTGACAATGACCCAAACAGGATCAATACTTTAACTGAGCATGAAGGGAAATTCGCATGACTGATACCAAGGGGATTGCCATTGAAGTCAGCAACCTGGCCAAAGCCTTTGACCAGGTTGTCGCCGTCGCTGGCGTCAATTTCAGCGTTCAGGCCGGTGAACTGTTCGGCTTTCTCGGCCCCAACGGCGCGGGCAAAACCACGACCATCAATATGCTCACCGGCCTTGCGCGCCCCGATGCCGGGCAGATCCGGATCGGCGGCATCGACTGCGTCAGGAAACCACGTTCCGCCCAGCACCTGATCGGAGTGGTCCCGGATGAAAGCAATCTCTATCCTGACCTGAGTGGTTTTGACAACCTCTGCTTCTGTGCCGCCCTGTACGGCATCGGCAAGGCGGAACGGCGGAAAAGGGCTTTGGAATTACTGAAAAACTTCGAACTGAATGAAGCGGCGGGACGGAAATTCAGCACTTACTCCAAAGGCATGAAACGGAAACTGACGATCGCCGCCGGCATCATCCACCGCCCCGCCATCCTCTTCCTTGATGAACCGACCACCGGTATCGACGTGGCCAGTGCCAGGCAATTACGCCAGATCATCACCACCCTCAACAGGCACGGCACAACCATCTTTCTGACCACCCACTATATTGAAGAAGCGGAACGCCTCTGCGACCGGATCGCCTTCATCGTCAAAGGCGAGATCGTCAGACTCGACACAACCGACAATCTGGTCCAGCCTCTGCAGCACCGGCACCTGCTGCAGCTTTCGGTCACCAATCAACTTGATGGCATCGAAAAGGACCTTGCCGGTAGCTTCCCCGAGTTAAAACTGGTCAACATCCAACCCGGCCAACTGCGTGTCGAAACGTCAGCTCCCTTGCCAATCGGCCCGCTGGTCCATTTTCTCGAAGCGCGTGGCAACGAGGTTCTGGAAGCCAGAAGGATCAGGCCGAGCCTGGAGGATATATTTATCGAAGTGACAGGCCTCGCCGTTAAAACGATGCAACATAAACTGGAACAGACAGGAGGGCCGAAATGAAACTCTGGATTGCCTTCTGGAATATCGTTGCCAAGGACTTCCGCACCTACTACCTGAAACCACCGAATATCAGCTGGGGAATGGTTTTCCCGCTGGCCTGGACCAGTATGTTCTTCATCAAATCGGGACGGGGGATCGACTCGCTTTCAGCCGTTCTGCCGGGGGTCGTGGCTCTGTCGATCCTCTTCGGCACGACATCACTCCTGGCGGTCACCATTACCTTCGAAAAGAAGAACCGCTCCTTTGAACGGATGCTGCTGGCTCCGGTCCCGCTGGAACTGTTGATGCTGGCCAAAACCAGCGGCGCGATCATCTTCGGCACCCTCAACGCCTTTGTCCCAATCATTATGGCAGCGTTCCTGATCGATCTCTCCGGTCTGCACTGGCTGCTGTTCGTCCCGACCGTCATCCTGATCGCCGCGACCTCAACCTTTCTCGGGCTGTTTATCGCCGTGGCCGTCAGTGAAGTCTTTGAAGCACAGACCTTCTCCAACTTCTTCCGCTTTCCGATGGTCTTTCTCTGCGGTCTGTTCTTCCCGATCAGCGTTCTGCCACTACTCCTCAAGCCGATTCCCTACATCCTGCCCCTGACCTACGGGGTTGATGTTCTGCATGGCCTGATCCAGGGCCAAAACCTGCTGCCCTACGCTGTTGACCTGGGGATTCTGGCCGTCTTCTGTATCGGCCTGTTCATGCTCAGTCTGCATAACATCAGAAGAAGCTGGATTGCCTGATTGAGAGGGAGGAAAAATACAGGACAATGCCTGTGTTCTTAGCTGAAGATGTCTTCTACCGGCCTGAGCTCCAGACCAAAAGCCTCGGCAACTCCCGGGTAACAGACCTGGCCGTTAACAATATTGAGCCCTTCCTTCAGGGCGCTGTCGGCCTGCGCGGCCCCTTTCCAGCCCTGGTTGGCCAGTTTGACGGCATAGGGCAGGGTCGCATTGGTCAAAGCCAGGGTCGAGGTCAGCGGAAAGGCCCCCGGCATATTGGCGACACAGTAATGGACCACCCCGTCGACCAGGTAGATCGGATCACGGTGGCTCGTCGCCCTGGAGGTTTCAAAACAGCCGCCCTGATCGATGGCCACGTCGACCAGCACCGCCCCTTCTTTCATGGTCTGCAACATCTCGCGCTTGATCAGCTTGGGAGCCTTGGCCCCATGGAGCAGCACGGCACCGATGACCAGATCGGCCTCCTTGACCAGATCACGCAGGACAGCGGGAGACGACATCAGCGGAAAACAGTTCTTCGGCATGATCTCATCGAGATAGCGCAGGCGATCGAGGTTGGTGTCGAGCAGATAGACCTTGGCCCCCAGCCCGCAGGCGATCTGAGCCGCGTTGGTACCGACGATTCCGCCGCCGATCACCACGACCGTTGCCGGGGCGACACCGGTGACACCGCCCATCAATATGCCGCGCCCGCCCTGCGAACGTTCCAGATACTTGGCCCCGACCTGCGCGGCCATGCGTCCGGCAACCTCGCTCATCGGAATCAGCAGCGGCAGTGAACCATCCGGCCGGGTCACCGTTTCATAGGCGACACAGACCGCTTTACGTTCGATCATCGCCCTGGTCAGTTCTTCGTCAGCGGCAAAGTGGAAATAGGT
This sequence comes from Geopsychrobacteraceae bacterium, assembly GCA_963676795.2. Lineage (GTDB taxonomy): Bacteria > Desulfobacterota > Desulfuromonadia > Desulfuromonadales > Geopsychrobacteraceae. The sequence continues at coordinate 2,356,173 of CAXXTB010000002.1, forward strand.
GAAAACCAGCTGCCCTTCGCGAATCATGACATACTCGGAAGGCTGAGGTTCCTTGACATGCATGACCATGTCACAACCGGCATAGATCTCGGCGGCCGTGTTCTTGATAAAAGCGCCCGCTTCTGCATAGGCCGCATCAGCAAAACCGCTGGCCTGACCGGCACTGGCTTCCACCCAGACCTGATGACCATTTGCCTTCAATACCTCAACACCGGCCGGCGTCATACACACCCGGTTTTCGTTGTCTTTGATTTCCTTGAGGATTCCGACCAACATAGCTGCTCCTTGATATATGAAAATGTGATTGTTCTATTTCTTGAATTTTAGCAGCTCTATTCGTGAATATTCCTGCAAAGAAAATAATTCGGGATATTCATTTCTGAGGAATCCTTTGCTATTTTATAAAAATGCAAACAAATCCGCGAAAATATTCTCTAGATGAGATTGATTACCGCATCCTGACAGCACTTCAGAAAGATGGCCGTCTTTCCTATGTTCAACTGGCAGAAAAAGTAGGGCTGTCGGAATCGGCCTGCCTGCGCCGGGTCAAACTGCTGGAACAGAGCGGTATCATCGACCGCTACGCCATGCTTCTCAACCAGGCCGCTGTGGGAAAACCGGGAACGGTCTTTGTCAGGGTCTCACTGGAAGGGCAGCAGCATGACAAACTGCTTCAGTTTGAAAAGGAGATCGGCCGGGTCAAGGAAGTGATGGAGTGTTATCTGATGTCGGGGGACAGCGACTACCTGTTGCGCATCATCATCGATGACAACGACGACTACCTGCGGATCCACAACCGCCTGACCGCCATCACTGGGGTTCTGCGCGTCCAATCCTCCTTTGCCCTGAAGACGGTCATCCGCAAAACCGAAATCGCCCTGCCCTGAAATCGAACCAACATGCAGCTTAGTTACAGTCCCCTAGGATTCGCTGGCGGCATCATCGAGGATCTGACGCACCTTACGGGCAAGATCTTTCAGGTTGAGCGGTTTCAGCAACAGGGCCCGGATGCCGATCTCCCGGACCCTGGCTTCGTTCGAAGTTGTACTGTATCCGGCACAGATGATGATCGGGATCTCCTTACGGGTCTTCAAAGCCGCCTTGGACAGCCTGTCTCCGGTCAGCTCCGGCATCGTCTGATCGCTGACGATCAGATCGAATTCGCCCGGATTTTCACTGAAGAAGCGCAGCCCTTCTTTGGCCGATGTCACTGCAGTGACCCGGCAATCAAGGACTTCCAGCAGCTCCTTCCCCGGGTGGGCCAGCATCGATTCGTCATCAACCCACAGGATGTGCTCATGCCGGATTGAACGGGGATAGCCAGTCTCAGCGCTGACCACATGTTCGGACCGTTCTTCGCTGACGTGGTCAAGAAAAAAAAATAGCGGGATTAGACAATACTCTTGCCGAATAATGACTCGATCAGCTCCACCGCCGTTTCCGCGGTACTGTTGGCGATGTCCAGAATCGGGTTGATCTCGACCACATCGACGGAGGTCAGCTTTCCGCTGTCGGCGATGGTTTCCATCAGCAACTGCGCTTCGCGGTAGCTGATTCCGCCGTGACAGGGAGTTCCGACCCCCGGAGCATCTTTCGGATCGAGGCAATCCATATCGAGACTGACATGCAGGTAGGGGTGATCGCCCAACAGGGCCAATGCTTCACGGGCGATGGAGGCCATGCCCCGTTCATCGATATCGCGCATGGTGTAGATCCGCACTCCGTACTTTTTCAGCAGCTGTTTTTCCCCCTCGTCCAGGTCGCGAATCCCGACCATGACGATATCACGCCCGTGAAGCTTGGCACCGGGCCTGCCGACATTGACCAGCTCAAGCGGACCTTCGCCGAGCAAGGTCGCGACCGGCATACCGTGAACATTACCGCTTGGTGATGTTTCCGGGGTATTGGCATCCCCATGGGCATCAATCCATAGCACCCCCACCCCCTTGCGCCGGGTCACCCCGCCGATCGTACCGATCGAAAGGGAATGGTCGCCGCCGAGAAACAGCGGAACGGTGCCGTGACGAACGGCCTGGGCAGCGCTCTCGTAGGCAACCTGGCAGACCTGACTGACGGCATCGACAAAAACCGAGGGTTCACAGGACTGGTTAAAACAGTCACGCACCGGCACATAGAGGTTGCCCGAATCATGCAGGTCGTAACCTAAAGCACGCAGGCGCTGCGACAGGCCGGCGTAACGGACCGCACTCGGTCCCATATCGACACCACGTTGCCGCTGGCCGAGATCGATGGGCACACCAACCACATTGATTTTTTTTCCAGAGCGTACGGTCATGGTCTACTCCTTGAGATTGTTCCACAGGTTCATCATAAAGTCCTGGGCATTGGTCAGAATCGCAACAGCCTGTGCCGACCCGCGATTAGCCAGCTTGTCGGCGCTGAATTCGGTCATATCGATGATATAGAAGTAAACAGGACGGACTGTTCCGTCAGTCATGACCCGATAACTGGGAACCATGTTACCAAAGGCGATGGAATGCAGCTGGGTCGCCAGGGCGATGACGGTTGTCGCCTTGCGGGCATGAATCCGCATGGCGTCCTGGGCCCGGTAGACATCGGAGATCACTTCCGGCAACGGTCCGTCATCGCGGATCGATCCCGCCAGCACATAGGGAACCTGGTGTTTTTCGCAGGCATACATGATGCCGTTATCGAGCTTCAGCTCGGCGATTGTCCGCCTTATCGAACCGCGGCTGCGCACTTCATTGAGGATATCGAGATGGTTGTAGTGCCCCAACGGCTGCAGGGTCTGGGAATAGATATTCTGCCCGAGCCCTGTTTCAAAGCGCGCCGCTTCAAGATCATGCGTGGCCAGCGCATTCCCGGCGAGCAGAGCATGGCAATAACCGCTTTCAATCAACCCCTGCATGGCATTGCGGCTGTCCTTGTCAAAGGCGACGGCCGGGCCGAGCACCCAGGCGATGTAGCCATGCTCGCGGTCATGCCTGAGCATCTTGTAGAGATCGTCATAGGAACGGGAAAACGGCGTTTCCCGGGTTCCCCGGGTGCGGAAACTGAACTTGTCGGCAGCCAGATCCGCCGCACTGACAAAACCTGTGGTATGGACGAAGATCCCCTCTTCGCCGTTTTCAGTCCGGCCGATGGCAACCAGATCCCCCTGCCTCACGCGGCGGGCTTCAACAACCTCGAGGTCTTCACCTTTCAGAACCAGAACCGCATCCATACGGCTCTCCGGAGCCAGTAACCAGACGCCCTGATCACGATGAACATATTCAGGATGATTGGAGGTTCCGTGATAATCGGCCGGAACGACACCGTCCTGCGGCGCCGCGGCAAACCTGGCAACAGGGGCATCCGCCAATGGTGGAGAAGAAAAATCGGGTGGAGTATAGACTGGCAGAATCTGGGGCATAAGAACCTCCAAAATCAGACGACAAACGACAGGTTGTACCAGACGTTGCTTTTTACCTGATATTAAGAGGTTATCCTAAAACCACCGATCTACAAGCCGCTCAGTGGCATCTTTCCCGGCGGCAGACCGGAGCGCGCTGATCAGCGCATCAGCTTTACCAGGAGCTGTTCATCGAGCTGCTGTTTGAAGTTAGCAAGACTACCGTCATTCTCAATCACCAGATCCCAGTCAGCATAGTCATCCAGAGAATTTTCACTGCTGTGATCATTAGCCCCGTTGAACCCGGGACGGACAATACGAATGAAAAATCCGCCATGCTTTTTTATCGTTTCAAGCTCGTTGATAAACCGCACATCATCGACCAGGACATGGGTCTCATCCTGATTCATCCCGGCCAGTTTGCGTTCCCAGGCCTTGGTCCAGTAGTCGGGATCCTGAGCACGACGATACTCGGTTCCCCACCACTGAAGCAGACGACGGATTGTCACCGCTGTCTGATCCGGCCGGACCTGAATCTCGGCATTCATCTCGACAAACTGCGACCACTCAGGACAGATCTTCAGGGCCTTTTCCATATTGACAGAAAAAATCTTCAGCTTATCGTCCTGATCACCGTAAACCAGCGGCAGCCCCTCTTGCGCTCCCGCCTCGCGCAGAAAACCTTCGATCTCTTCGCGAAGCATCGCCGCCATCGGCAGAATGACGATTCTGATGTCCTTGTGATCAAGAAGATATCTTGCTGCGGTGGTTTTTCCCGATCCTGCTTTTCCGGCGAATCCGATGATCATGAAGCCCTCTTGTGGTGGTAAAATCTAAAAAAATATTTGGCGCACGGCACAGGGAGTGTACCCAAATCGATGACAAATTTGTATAATTTTTGTGGCAGAACCAGAGCAGGCAGGAGAACACATCTTGCGACTCAAAGACTTCATTTCAAGCCCCGAGCCGGATACTCAACCTATGAAAATCATTCACTGCAGTTTTGAGCAACATGCCGAAGACATTCTCGCCATCTTCAACGATGCAATTCTCAATTCAACGGCCCTGTTCGTCTACCAGCCAAGAACAATGGCCTTTATGCAGGAGTGGTTTGCCGGCAAAAAGGAAAGCGGCATCCCGGTTCTGGGCATGGTCGACGATTCCGGAACACTCCTCGGCTTCGCCAGTTTCGGCCCCTTCCGCCCCCAGGCGGCCTATAAATACACGGTCGAACATTCGGTCTATGTCCATAAAGACCAGCGCGGCCGGGGCATTGGTGAGCAGTTGATGCGGGAGCTGATCAAAATCGCCGAGCAGCAGCAGTACCATGTTCTGATCGCCGCCGTCGACGCGGCCAACCAGGGGAGCGTCGCCCTGCACAGGAAACTCGGTTTCAGTAATACCGGAAATATCAGGGAAGCAGCTTTCAAGTTCGGCCAGTGGCGGGACCTGGCGTTTTTTCAGCTGACCCTGGCGACACCCGACAACCCAACAGACGGATGACAAGTAAAACTTATAGTTTTTTTCGCTGAGAACATAAGAATGCCCCATTCGAATATAAACCGAGCCATTCTAAGTATCTCGGTTTATTGAACAAGAAAAGACTTGTCGGTTTTTTTTACACACCAGCACAAACGTAACTGCTCCGATAACAAACTATAAAAATCAATGATAAAATTGCACAATTCCCGACAGCCCAACATTCATACGAAAAAAACCAAAAAAAAACAGTAACCAATTGAAAACTATTGGCAATAATTAAATCACACTATCAATCACCACTTTATTAACTACTAAATCCATTGCCCATCAAAAAAATTATGGCATATTTAGTGCTAGTGAGCATGACATACAATTAACGAGTAAAAATGGAGAAACTTCGATGAAAAACATTTTGCTGACTCTGCTGCTTGCCTTCTGCACAACCAGTGCCTTTGCCTACACTATTGAAGACAATTACTGGGGATCGAATGACCATGGTTACGGCGATGTTATCAGCGGAAACTCAACTGCCGACAAAAATCTCTTCAGCGTCTGGGGCATGGACGTCGATTTTAGCGATGTTAGCATGACAGTCAAGGTCTATACCGGCTTTACCACGGCAAACGGTGTTCAAACCTTCGGAACAGATTTTGGTGATCTATTCATCAGCACTAACGGTTGGCAGGTCAACGGAACAGCTGATAACCACTACAAATACGACAACTATGAAAACATCAGCGACTGGGAATTTGTCGTAGACACCAGCAGCGGCACACTTTACTCCGGTGATTTCGATGTTGTCCTTGCCCAAAGCGGTGGTGGTTATATTGTCCGCGACGGCCAGGAAGTGCTTTACGCATCTGGGGGCACGGTTGCCGGAACAGCAGATGTCGACCTGAGCAAGGTTGCCGGATCATACCTCACTGATGGCGTTTACGATCACCGCTATTATCTCGAATACAGCATTTCACTGGAAGCTCTGGGACTGAGCGGCGGTGAGGAGATTGCTTTAAAATGGGGGATGACCTGCGCCAATGACACCATCGAAGGAAGCACAACCGTCCCTGTTGCTCCGGTTCCGGAACCAGCCACAATTGTCCTGCTCGGTGCAGGGCTTGTCGGCCTTGGCTACTATCGGTGGAAAAAGAAATAAACCATTGACACCGCAATTGAAAGAGCCGCTCATTTGGGGCGGCTTTTTTATTTGATGCTTAATTCACCAGCACATTTTCTAAATCTGTGTTTTCTGTCAGAATGACCGCATGACGGATGATTCTTTTGAAATAGGCCAGGATCAGTGGCTCAACCTGCCCGCCTCACTCGGCTCCGGAATCGATCAGGGCCAACTCTCCCCGCAACAGACCAGAGTCTGGCCTGTGGTTCTGGCGGCTAAAAAGATCCGCTACAAAATCGTCAAAGAGTCCGGCAAAAAACAGATCCTTGTCCACAAAGCAGACTTTGCCAGAGCCTGCGAAGAACTGAACCACTATGAATGCGAAAACCTTAACTGGCCGCCACCGCCACCAGAAGACCAGCGATTTTTCGAAAATATCCCGACGACGATCTGGGCCCTAATTGTCCTTGCCATCTTTCACAACATCACGACTGGACAATTCAATTCATATCTGCCAAACCTGGACTGGGTCGAGATCGGCAATGCGGCGGCCGGAAAGATACTTCACGGCGAATGGTGGCGTCTCTTCACCGCGCTGACCTTGCATTCCGGGCCGTTGCACCTGGTCTCCAACCTGCTGATCGGCGGCATCTTCATGATCCGTCTCTGCCGCCAGCTGGGTGCGGGTCCGGCCTGGCTTCTGGTGCTATTGAGCGGTGCCGGCGGCAACCTGCTCAATGCGCTGATCCAGAGCGCCCAGCACCGTTCGATCGGTGCCTCGACGGCGGTGTTCGGGGCGGTCGGGCTACTCGCCGTCCTCAACATGTTCCACTACCGCCACAGCCTGTGGAAACGTTGGCCACTGCCAGTTGCTGCGGCTCTGGCGCTGCTCGGACTGCTGGGCACAGCGGGGGAAAACACCGATGTCATGGCCCACCTGTTTGGCTTCGTCTGTGGAGTGGCGCTGGGACTGCTGGCGGGGATTCCACAGATCAGCTCGATCTTGAGGCGCGCACCTGCCAGATGGGGAAGTTCAATCCTGGCGCTGGCTCTGATTACAGGTGCCTGGTTGCGCGCACTGGGCTGAAAAACCGGCTTTTTCACAAAAAATAATTTGCCGTCAGGCAAAGATCAATGGTACAACTCGCGCCGAGCTTTCGGCCACAGGATTTAGCCTGTGGCCTTTTTGTTGTTAAGGATAAGCAATCATGATCAGTGCAAATAATGTGGCCCTCTCCTATGGTAAGCGGGTCATCTTCAAAGACGTCAATATCAAGTTCATTCCGGGCAACTGTTATGGCCTGATCGGTGCCAACGGTGCCGGAAAATCGACCTTCCTGAAGATCCTCTCCGGTGAAAAGGAAGCGGACAAGGGGAGCATCAGTGTCGGTCCGGGCGAAAGAATTGCCGTTCTGCGCCAGGATCATTTTGCCTTTGACGAGCATACGGTTCTCGATACGGTGATGATGGGCCATGAGCGCCTCTTCCAGGTCAAGGCCGAACGTGAAGCGATCTATGCCAAAGCGGAATTCACCGATGAAGATGGCGTCCGTTCCGGTGAACTCGAAGCGGAATTCGCCGAGCTGAACGGTTACGAAGCCGAGGCCGAGGCAGCCGTGCTGCTCAACGGCCTGGGGATTACCGACGAATATCTCTACCGCCAGATGAAGGATCTGGAAGGCGGTGAAAAGGTGCGGGTCCTGCTCGCCCAGGCGCTGTTCGGCAACCCGGACATCCTACTCCTCGACGAACCGACCAACCACCTGGATCTCAAATCGATTCAGTGGCTGGAGGACTTTCTCGGCCGCTTTCAGAATACCGTCATCGTCGTCTCCCACGACCGTCACTTTTTGAACCAGGTCTGTACCCATGTGGCCGATATCGACTTCGGCAAGATCACCGTCTATGTCGGTAACTACGATTTCTGGTATGAAGCCAGCCAGCTGGCCCTGAAGCAGAAACAGGATGAAAATCGCAAGGTCGCCGACAAGGCCAATGAGCTGAAGGAATTCATCATGCGCTTCAGCTCCAACGCATCCAAGGCCAAACAGGCGACCTCCAGGAAGAAACTGCTCGAAAAACTGACCATTGAAGACATGCCGGTTTCTTCACGGAAATACCCCTTCGTCAGCTTCAAGCCGGAACGTGCCTGCGGCGATGTCATCCTTGAGATCACTGACCTGTGCAAAACCATCGATGGTGTCAAGGTTCTCGACAACTTCAACCTGAATATCAACAAGGGGGACAAGGTCGCTTTTATCGGCGGCGACAGCCTGACCAAGACCACCCTGTTTCAGATTTTGGAAGGCGAGCTGAAACCGGACAGTGGTACCTTCCGCTGGGGAGTCACCATTACCCCGGCCTATTTCCCGATCGATAACGGCAGTTACTTTACCAAAGACCTGACTCTGATCGACTGGCTGCTGCAGTTCGCCCCGACCGAAGGGGAAAGCTTTGCCCGCGGCTTCCTTGGCCGCATGCTCTTCTCCGGCGACGAGGCAAAGAAAAAGTCAACCGTTCTCTCAGGTGGCGAGAAGGTCCGCTGCATGCTGGCCAAGATGATGCTGCCCAACGCCAACGCCCTGATCTTCGACGAACCGACCAACCATCTGGATCTCGAATCGATCACTGCGCTGAACAACGGTCTGATCGCTTTTCCGGAGGTGATCCTGTTCACCAGCCACGACCACAAGTTCCTCTCTACGGTTGCGAATCGGATCATCGAATTTACCCCGAAGGGCTACATTGACCGGATGCTCAATTTCGATGAATATCTGGAAAGTGCCGAAGTGGCCAAGATGCGCGCTGAACACTATCAGGGCGAAGCCGATCTGAAGCTCTAATATCGACAAAGGGAAAAAGATGGCATTGCCCTGGAAGGTACTCGACCGTGTGACGGTTCCTGGTGAAGGCGATCTCGAGTTGCGGCAACGCGGCAAAGGAGATTTCCTGATTACCATCGGGCCGCAGATCCTGATGAACAGCAAAGCACAGCGCTCGGAGCAGGCCCTCGGCCGCCTGGGCTGTGCCAAATTGGCGGGCCATCCGGCTCCGCGAGTGCTGGTTGGCGGTCTGGGAATGGCGATCACCCTGCGCGCGGTTCTCGATGCGCTGCCGCCGGGCGCCGAAGTCGTCGTCGCCGAACTGAATCCGGTCATTGAACAATGGTGTCTGGGCCCGTTGGCCGAATTGACCGACCATGCGGTCTCCGATCCACGGGTCAAGGTTGTCATCAGCGATGTCGCCGAGTTGATTAAAAAATCGGAACGCGACAGCTTCGATGCGATCATCTTTGATCTCTATCGCGGACCGCACCCGCAGACCGACCGGCAAGACGATCCCCTCTACGGCAGCCGGGCCATCGAACGCTGTCGTCAGGCACTGCGCAAAAACGGCATCTTTGCCATCTGGGGGGAAAACCCCGACGAAGGCTTTGAAAAGCGCCTTGGCGCGGCGGGATTTGCCGTCCGCTGCGAAAGACCGGGAAAAGGCGCTTATCGCCACGCGGTCTGGGTCGCGGAGAAAAAGATCGCAAAAAAATAGCCTGCCACAGCGGCTCAGCGTGAGCGTCTGGCCCAAGATCCGTCCAGGCATAGCATGGACATCAGCACAGCAGAGATGGACTGTCACAAGCATGAACAAAGAAGAACTTCTGCAACTGATCATTAGCCGTTTAAAAGCGGATCATGAGGTGCTGCTGCAGGCCGCGAAAGCGGCTCATGCAGCGGCAACCCATGAAGAAAACATTCCTGACGACAAGTATGAGACCCTCGCCCTGGAAGCCTCCTATATCGCCCAGGGGCAGGCCAACCGCGCCCAGGAGATCGATACGGCGATCAAGCTCTTCCGGCAGTTGCAGTTGCAGCAGTTCACCGATGAGTCACCGATCAGACTGACGGCACTGGTCAAACTGGAAGATCAGGACGGTCAGCTGAGAACAGTCTTTATCGGTCCTGCTTCCGGTGGTTTACAAGTAACCAGCGAAGGACGGACAGTACAGGTCATTTCCCCTGAATCTCCGATGGGGCAGGCCCTGATCGGCAATTGTTGCGGGGAGGTATTCCAGTTGGGTGACCGTGAGTACGAAATCATCGAAGTTCATTGAAAACAGTCGCGAACAGGGGCAGTGATAAGCGTTGTATTTCACCGCTAATCCTCGGCCCCAAGCCTTGCCAAACGGTCCACTGCATACTGAAAACTAATATTTTTCCTCTTGCATTTCCGCCACTTAAGTAGTAAATATCTCGCCTTTCAGACAGATTTCCCGACACATCACCGGAAAATCTTTTCCGCCGACACCTGGACACAACTGCATTGCCCTCGCTGCCGACGGACATCGTTAACTTCGCATTTACAAGGAGGATAGCGCATGTCCCAGAATCGCTTTGTTCCCAAGCTATGGACCTGCATCAAAGAAGGCTACACCCGCCAACTGGTCATCAATGACCTGCTCGCCGGCATCATTGTCGGTATCGTCGCCCTGCCATTGGCTATCGCCTTTGCCATCGCCTCCGGGGTCAAACCGGAACAGGGTCTATACACTGCCATAGTCGCAGGTTTACTGATCTCGCTGTTCAGCGGTAGCCGGGTTCAGATCGGTGGCCCGACGGGAGCCTTTATTGTCATTGTCTATGACATCGTCCAACGCCACGGCTACGACGGACTGGCGATCGCCACCCTGATGGCCGGGGTTCTGCTCATCTTCATGGGGATTGCCCGACTCGGCTCGATCATCAAATACATTCCCTACCCGGTCACCGTCGGCTTTACCAGTGGTATCGCCCTGATCATCTTCAGCGGCCAGATCCCTCAGTTTCTTGGCCTTAAGCTGGCCAATGTTCCTTCTGAATTCATCGGCAAACTCGAAGTCTGCCTGCTGCATATCAGGGAGACTTCGATTACCAGTGTCCTGCTCGCTGTCATCACGATCCTGATCATCCTCTACTGGCCGCGCGTCACCCACAGGATTCCGGGATCGTTGGTCGCCATCATCCTGACGACAGTCGCCGTTCAACTCCTCAACCTGCCGGTCGAGACCATCGGCAGCCGTTTTGGCGCTGTTCCTTCCGGCCTGCCCTTGCCTCATCTGCCAGCTATTCCCGGCTGGGAGCAATTGCGACAGCTATCATCTCCGGCTCTGACCATCGCCATTCTTGCCGGCATCGAATCACTGCTATCGGCTGTTGTTGCCGACGGTATGACCGAACGCCGCCATCGCAGCAATATGGAACTGATCGCCCAGGGGATCGCCAACCTGGCCTCTCCCCTGTTTGGCGGGATTCCTGCCACCGGTGCCATCGCCCGGACCGCAACCAACATCAAGAACGGCGGCAGGAGTCCACTTGCCGGAATGACCCACGCGGTCACCCTGCTGCTGATCCTGCTCTTCTTCGGCAAATGGGCGTCGCTGATCCCGATGGCAACCCTGGCCGGAATTCTGATCATCGTGGCCTGGAATATGAGTGAAGCGCACCTCTTCATCAAACTGCTGCGCGGCCCCAAAGGGGATGTCCTGGTCCTGCTGGCGACCTTTGGCCTGACTGTGCTGGTCGATCTGACCGTCGCCATCCAGGTCGGGATCGTCCTGGCCGCCTTCCTCTTCATGCGCCGCATGTCGGAAGCCACAGAAGTCAGTGCCATCAGCGAACAGTTCCAGAGTGACGAGGAGGAGCCGGTACAGGATCCGGACAGCCTGAAGGACCGAATCATTCCGGAAGGGGTTCAGGTCTTTGAAATCAACGGCCCGTTCTTCTTCGGTGCGGCGGACAAGTTCAAGAACACTCTGACCTCGATCAATGAACCGACCAGTGTCCTGATCCTGCGGATGCGCCATGCCCTGAGCCTTGACGCAACAGCCCTGAATGCGCTTGAGAACGTCTGGCGCAGGTCGCGCAAAAACGGCAGCTGGCTGCTCCTCTCCGGTGTCCACCAGCAGCCATTGAACCTGTTACAGAAATCAGGGGTCGCTGAGCTGATCGGCAGGGAAAACATCTTCCCGCATATCGATGCCGCCCTGGAGCGGGCCAGATATTTACTTGAAACGAAAAAGCATCAATCGGCGTCAGCCCCGAAGGACAGTTCAAGCGCATAACGGACATGAAGTTCTGCTGTATCAAAGAGCGGCAGAGGCAGATCGTCCTGACGAAGCAGTAAGGGAATCTCTGTACAGCCCAGGACAATCCCCTGGGCTCCCTGAAGCTCGAGTTCCGAGATGATCTCCAGATAAGAGAGCATGGTCTCCTTGCTAAATTCGCCACGACAGAGTTCGGTGAAAATCGTCTTGTGGATATAATCCCTGTCGGCTTCATCAGGAATAATCACCTCAAGTCCGTAGCGCTCGCTCAGTCGCGCACGATAGAAGTCTTCTTCCATGGTATAACGGGTCCCCAGCAGCCCGACACGGGTCAACCCCTTGGAGCGGATTTCACGGCCGACGGCATCACCGATATGCACCAGAGGCACCGAAATATGTTCCGCAACCTGAGGAGCAACCTTGTGCATAAGATTGGTGCAGATCATCAGCAGTTCCGCGCCGGCGGATTCGAGGGCCGCAGCTTTGGCGGCCATCATCTCGGCCAGCGTTGTCCAGTCCCCCATTGACTGAAGCGCCTCAACCTCGGCAAAGTCAACACTGTCGAGTAGCAGTTTGGCCGAGTGAAGCCCGCCAAGCCGCGCCTTGACCTGTTCGTTGAACAATCTGTAATAAAGGGATGTGGATTCCCAGCTCATGCCGCCCAGCATACCGATAGTTTTCATAATTAAAGACTCCTTGCCACACGAAAAGACCAGTAAGAATTATTCTTATAAAATAATCAATCTACGCCCTTGATTTTTCGTCACAGGTCGCAGTAACATACATAAGTATACAAGAGGCTTCAGATGTTTTTGCAAGACAAGAGACGCTCATCAAGAAAGGCTCAAGAAGAAAAAGCAGATCACCAGTTCTGGTTTGGGCAATATCTGGTTCAGACCGACCTCCCCGCTTTCGATTCCACCGCAATGACAACGACCTTGGCTGAAAGAGCGTCACCAATTTCGATTTTTACTTGGTTTTTCTTAGACTTGCAAAAAAAACTTGACTTTGCGGTCACCAATACATAGGATGCCGCATACTGAAACCTACATCCACGATGTGAAACTTTTTTACAAATGTGAGACAAAAGGAGCAACCCATGGGAAAGAAAGTTTTTGTTGATCTGAGCCATCCATTCTTTGGTGACATGCCTCTCTGGCCATACTTCTCCAAGCCAGAAATTGCACCAATGCACAGCATGGCCAAAGGTGGCGTTCTGACTCAGACCATCAAGTGCACCATGCACACCGGTACCCACGCTGACGCCCCACGTCACGTTATGGAAAGAATGTTCGATGGCCGCCGCGCTCTCTACTCCCACGAACTGCCATGTGATGCTTACTGTGGCGACGCAGTCTGCCTCGACGTTAAAGTTCCTGATTGGGGTTTGATCCTGCCAGAGCACCTGGAAGACGCATGTAAGCGCGCTAACATCAAGCCAGAAGAACTCGAAGGCATGGTTGTTTGTGTCCGCACCGGTATGCACCTCAAATTCGACGACAGCAAAGACTACTACCACTACTCCTGTGGCCCAGGTGTTGAAGCTGGTCGTTGGTTCGTCAAGAACAAAGTCAAAGTCGTTGCTCTTGACCAGCAAGCTCTTGACCACCCACTGCACACCTCCATGGGTAACAACGGTACCTGCATGAAGCTGCAGGGTAAGAGCGGCAAGAACATCTGTGAAGAGTACACCGAGCAGTTCGGTGAAGAAGCTTACGCAGAGTTCGACAAAGAGCTCTACATCAAGATCCACGGCAAAGAAAAATACGACGCTAAATTCGGCGATCTGGAAGCTATCGGCTGCTACGGCACCTGGGAGCCTTGCCACAAAGTTCTGCTCGGCAACGGTATCGTTGGCGTTGAGAACCTCGGTGGTGACCTGGAGAAAGTTGTTGGCAAGCGTTTCCGTTTCTTCGCTCTGCCAATCCGCTGGCACCTGGGTGACGGCTCCATGGTTCGCTGCGTTGCCGAGATCGACGAAGACGATCTGAACGATGCACCAAGCCGCGAGTACCCATACGGCGCAATGTAATCGGACGAAACCTCAAGGTTTCTGAAGCTTATAAAAGAAATGCCATGATGAGAGATCATCATGGCATTTTCTTTTTGCCCTCCGCTACGCTACCTTCAGCTCCCGCCTCAGCCGAGAATCGAACGAATCTTGGTTTTCAGCAGCTCAAACGAAATCGGTTTTTGTAAGAACTGAAAACTGTCTCTGTTCACATCCTGACTGGTAATGATGTCTGAGGCATAACCGGACATAAGCAGAACCTTGATTTGCGGCCGCAGGGTCATGATTTTTTCGCTCAACTCTTTACCGGTCATTTTCGGCATAATCAGATCAGATATCAGCAGATGAATCTCATCTTCATCACTTTTAGCAAGTTCGATTGCAACATCAACATCAGCAGCAGCCAGGACATGATAGCCTGCCTCTTCGAGCATCTCTTTTTTCAGATAAAGCAGCATTGTATCATCTTCAACCAGAAGGATCCTCCCACTCCCCGGGGAGTATTCGTCCGCATAGTTGCCAGATTCAACATAAAGGCTCTCATCGACCCGAGGCAGATAAATCTGGAATTCCGTTCCTAGCCCCGCTCCGGTATAAAACCTTATAAAACCGCCATTCTGTTTGACAGCGCCAAATACTGTTGCCAATCCGAGCCCCGTTCCCGAACCGACGCTCTTTGTCGTATAGAAAGGCTCAAAAATATACTCACGAATCTCTTCATCAATCCCGGGACCGTTGTCCTTGACCGAAATTCGAACATAATCTCCTGGTGAACATTCGAAATTCGGGACTCTGCATTCGTTTTCAGTGACATGCAAATTTTCAGTTTTCAGGAGGATGGTTCCGCTACCAGCTATGGCATCACGCGAATTGACGCAGAGATTGGTCAGAATCTGATCAGCCTGGGTCGGATCGATCCTGACAGGCCAGACACTTTCTGCAGGTTCCCAGACCAGCGAAACGGACTCACCGATAAGGCGCTGCAACATTTTCTGAATTTGGCTTATTGTCTCATTGATATCAACAACCCTGGGCGAAATGACCTGTTTACGGGCGAAGGTCAGAAGCTGACGGGTCAAATCCGCCGAACGCCTGGATGCCGTACAGATCTCCTCAAGGTCCGACGTGATATCCTGCTGTCGTCTGAGTTTCAACAAGGCGATCTCGGCACGACCGAGAATAACCCCGAGCATATTGTTGAAGTCGTGTGCCACACCCCCGGCAAGATGACCGATCGATTCTATTTTCTTGGCATGATGAAGCTGATTTTCAAGCATCAATCGATCCTCCTCGGCCTGCCGCAGCACCGTGATGTCTCGTCCGATGCCAAGAACACCGACAATGCCACCCTGAGGATCGTACATCGGGGTTTTTATCGTAAACAGAAGAGCCTTTTGTTGCGTATCAGAAAAAACGATCCACTCCTCATTGCTGGTTGGCTTACCGGCCTCTACCGCCTGACTGTCGTGTATCCTGAAAAACTCGGCCAACTCCTTATCAAACAGATCGAAATCGGTTTTTCCGATAAGCTCTGATTCCTTATAGCCGGCAAACCTTTCAAACATGGCATTGCAGGAGAGATAGCGCCCCTGGGCATCCTTCAGCCAGATCAGATCCGGAATGGTATTGACCAGGCTGCGGAAACGTTCTTCACTCTGAACCAGGGTAGCCGCCCCTTGCGACTGAACGTGCAAGGCCCTCTTGACCAGATAATAGAGCAGAATAGCCGTGACAATGATAAATCCCCAGCCCTTGATCGTCTGAAGTCTGGCAAGAACCAAGGAGTCTCCGGTCATAAGCAACAGGAGACGATCCGAGAAAAGAATCCACAGCAGGCCAAAGAGACTGTAAAGTCCCGCGACCTTCAGCGATCGATGTATGATATTTCGCTCAATTGATTCCATGTTTTCTGTCCCTTTGGCTCATAGCAATATAAGGGTTCAGCGTGCTATGACAACCGAGAGACGCAAAGATGCGCCAAACCCGGAATCTCAGATCAGGCTGAAATCGATACGCCGCCGCCAGAGCTCAACCTTATCGAGAATCACCCGAACAGGTTTACCGATACGGAACTCCTGGCGGCGCCGCTCGCCGACCAGGGCCATACGTCCAGCATCAAAATAGTAATAGTCATCGTTCAGGCTGCGGACATGAACAAGCCCTTCGATATAGAGGTCATCCAGCTCGACGAAAAAACCGAATTCGGTGACCGAGGAAATCACCCCGCTGAATTCTTCGCCAACCCTGTCACGCATCAGCTGGCAACGGCGCAGGTCGACAAGATCGCGCTCGGCAAGCATCGCCCGCCGTTCTTTGGCGGAACAATCCCTGCCCAGGATTTCAAGCCGGGGCAGATCCAGCCCCTCAGATTTGGGCCGCTGCTGCAGGGCCAACTTGAGAACCCGGTGGACGACAAGGTCAGGGTAGCGCCTGATCGGCGAGGTAAAATGGCAGTAACACTCCGCGGCCAAGCCAAAGTGGCCGACGTTCTGCGGCGCATACCTCGCCTGTTGCAGGCTGCGCAGCAGCTGCTGATTGAGCAGACGCCCTTCCGGCAGGTCCGCCGCTTCTGCCAGCATCTGCTGCAGATGTTTGTGCAACTGTTTCTTGCCGACCAGCAGCCCGATTCCACATTCAGCCGCCAACTGCTGCAGTTCCTGGAGCTTATCCAGAGCGGGTTGCTCATGAATACGGTAGAGAAAATCCCAACCCTGATCGCGCAGAAAGCCAGCAACCGCCTCGTTGGCCGCGAGCATGAACTCCTCGATCAGACGATGGGCCTGGTTTCTTTCGATCTTTTCCAGGGAAACGGCCTTGCCCGTATCGTCAACGATAACTTCGACCTCGGGGATTTCCAGATCGAGACTACCTCGCTCAAGGCGCATACGAGTCAGGATTGCAGAAAATTCCGCCATGGCGAGCAATTGCTCGGTCAGATCCGCCTCCAGAGTCGAGGTCGCCGGGTGGTCGAGAATTTCAGCCACGCGAGTGTAGGTCAGGCGTGCCCGACTGCGGATCACAGCCGGATAGAAATCAGCCGACTTCAACTGCCCCTGTGAGTCAAAAAGCATCTCCGCGGTCATCGCCAGGCGCTCTTCTTCGGGACGCAGGGAACAGATACCGTTACTCAGCTCTTCAGGCAGCATCGGTAAGCAGAAACCCGGGAAATAGACACTGGTTCCACGCTCAACGGCATCCTTGTCGAGAGCACTTCCCGGCGTGACATAGTGGGCGACATCTGCAATAGAGACCCACAGCCGGTAACTCTCCCCTTCCTTTCTCAGCGCAACAGCATCATCAAAGTCCCGGGCGGTCTCACCGTCGATCGTCACCAGCGACAGACCACGCAGGTCCGTGCGCCCTTTCAGCTCTTCACCACTGAATTCGCCGACAATCTGCCCGGCTTCCTCCAGTGTCGCCGGTGAAAAAACATGGGGCAACCCGTGGCTGCGAATCACAGTTTCAATATCGACGCGCGGATCATCGAGCTCGCCGAGCACCTCGAGCACCCTGCCGCTGGCGGCCTGCTCAGCCGAAGCGTAGCGTTCGATTTCGACCTCGACGACCTGACCCGGCTCGATATCGGCCGGTGGCATGATATGGACCGGCCCGCCTAGTTTCTGTTCCAGCGGCCAGATCACATGGCTGCGGCCGCGTTGCTGATAAACACCGACCAGTTTTGAATGGGCCCGTTCTTCGATGCGGATGATCTCGCCGTAGGGACGACGGTCCCGTGGCGAAAAGCGCACATTGGCAACCACCCGATCGCCATCCATCGCGGTTCCCGTATGACGGGCCGGAATGAACAGATCCTCCAGATCGGTCTTGTCGGGGCGGAGGAAACCGAAGCCCTGATCAGTCTGGGAAAAAATCCCGACCAGCTGCTGCTGCGATTTTTTCAAGCGGTAGCGCCCCTTGCGCTCTTCCAGTAATTGCTGCCGTACCATCTGGTTGAGAACCTTGGTCAATATCTTCCGCTCGCCGCCACGCAGATCAAGAGCTTCCGCCAATTCACGGCGATCAAGAGGCCGCTTGTCACGTTTACCGAGCAGGGTGAGTATCTTCTGTTCCAGAGGTTGCATAAATTCACTTTCATCGCTGAATAATCGCAGAGCGCTGCGCTATCATTACCAATGTGGTCATATTTTATTGTCAGACCGTATCGTTTCGGATATTCTGCGGGGAATCACATATTTTTGAAAGGAGAAAACAATGAAAATTGAATGGGCATACCTGCGCAAGGGCTGAACCTCCTGCGTCAAGGCCCAGGAGTTCCTGGGATCCAACAGCATTGAGATCGAAACCAGCACGGATGCACGCAAAGAACGGATTGACGATGAAGCTGCATGGCAGCTGGTCAGTGACGCCACCACTGTGCATGTCGCCAAGGGAAAAAAGGTTGATGTTTTGACACCGGCAGCTGATGGACGAGAGCCCTGCCTGACCAAAGTCATGGGTCCGAGCGGCAACCTGCGTGCCCCGACCCTGAAGATCGGTGACACGCTGATTGTCGGCTTCCATCAGCAACTATACGAATCAGTGTTAAGTTAAATGTCTTAAACGTCCTGGTC
This sequence comes from Geopsychrobacteraceae bacterium, assembly GCA_963676795.2. Taxonomy (GTDB): domain Bacteria; phylum Desulfobacterota; class Desulfuromonadia; order Desulfuromonadales; family Geopsychrobacteraceae. The sequence continues at coordinate 2,374,797 of CAXXTB010000002.1, forward strand.
CTGGTCGGCCTTGACCGCCTGCTTCAGCCAGTCGATCTCGCCGGGAACCAGTTCTTTGGAAAACTGACTCCCGATGTTGATTGCCCAGTGCAGACTATCGGGGGTCAGTTCAGCCAGATGATAGCCCATAAAGACCGCATGCGGCACCGTCTGACCGGCCCAATGAGTCAAGCGCTCCTCGCTGTCAAACAGCATCATGTAGTGCTTCTCTTCCGATTCGAGGATCATCGGCGCAACATTTTCCGGCTGATCGTCCGGAGCTTCACTCAGAGGAATATAGAATTCGGTGTTCAGCACTTCTTCATAATATGGCTCCTGCCCATTTTCATGATCGTCGATAAATTTCTGCAGGGCATCGTCCAGCTTACTCATGATTTCTCCTTTTGTGTCCCTCAAACTTCACGGAAGAGGGTTAACAGCATTCCTGTTCGATCCGGTCAAGAAGCTTGAGCGCTTCTTCATCCTCGTATTCTTCAAAAATCTCGTAGAGATTATTGACATAATTATGAATCAGAAACAATTCGTCAATGATCCGTCCGTCGATCTCTCTGCCGACCGTGGCCAGGCGCTCTTTGAACTTTTCCCAGAAGGCGTTGGTCTTGGCCGGATCATCGATGTGTCTGCGCAGCATCTCCATCAGCCGCCTGGAATTCCCTTCACAGTCGATATTGGTATAGGTCACATAACGGTCGGTCTTGGTCGTACATTTACAGTCTGTCATGGCAAATCAACCTTCAATCATCAGTTACAAAACATAGTGCAAAATCGCTGCAATCCCCGCAGTTCGGCGTTTTACACATCACACCGCCGCCAAGGTCACAGACCCGTTTAAACAGAAAGCGTTTCCAGCGCATCCCCTTGTTATTGGCTTCGGCCAGCTCCGGCAGATGTCGCCGGATCGCAGCAGTCAACTGCGGCCGTTTGAGCAGCCCCATGGCCACCCACAGATGGCCCTTGTGCGCAGCCCGTGCGGCCAGGATCTGGGCCAGAAGCCAGGCAGGGCTGGTTGCCTCAGCATCAGCCGGAACAAAAGAGAACAGCACATCCTCAACATCCGCGTTGATCTGCGGCGGTGCAATCAGAATCGGCTGTTTACCGTCCACCAGGCGACGATCAAAATAAGGAAACCAGGTCGCAAAGAGTGCGGCCAGCTGCTCTTCATTCAGCCCCAGAGCGGCCGTCATCGGACAATCTTCCTGGGTCGCCACGGTGATCAGGCTGGCAAACAGTTGCCTGTCCTCGGGATCGCATCCTTGCGGAGCGGTGGAGGCCAGCAAGGCCAGATAGAGGGGATCGCTCGCACAGACACGTGGCCCATGATCCTCTTCACTTTTCAGTTCCACGCTGACCACCGAACCATCACCCAGTGCACTTCGGACTGCCGCTTGCAGAGCCTGGACAGCGAGATCGGCACAGTAACCACGGTCGTCAGGCAGATCATGGTTCAACTGGCGATGCACAGCAACAGCGTCAACCTTCTGCACATCAGCCAGAAGTTGACCTTCACTCAATTCGGCCGCCACACTGCAGGCGGCAATGGTAAAACCACAGCCAAACACCTGAAAACGGATCTGCGCTACTTGGTCCCGCTCAACCCGCAGTGTAAAGCGCACAGCCAGCCGCTGACCGACAGCCGAACCATCAAGCCCCGTTTCCCCGGTTCCATCGGCATTCTCGATCTGGCCGACCCGGCGGGAGTCGTTGACGTAGGCCATCAAACGTTCGGTATATCCCTGTTCCATGCTGCGCCTCACTGGTTCCTATGCGATCGAACGCAGCTTGATCTGTTGCCGCTCATGATGGACCCGTTCTTCACGCATCTCTTCGGCGGCGTTGGCGATCTCGAAGAGGAAATAGGCTCCCCCCTCGTAGAGAGTATCGTTCTTCAGGGCACTGCCGATCTTTTCGTAGTTTGGGAAACCACGAATCACCGCCTTTTTGTGAACGCGGTGAGCAAGCGCCTCGCAATGATAATTGCCGATGATCAGATCATAGTCTGCAGCCATTTTTTCGGCATCTTCGAGATCACCGACGATCACCTTGTCTGCCACTATTTCGCTCAGCACCGGCGAATCGACCGTCGCAATCGCCAGTGTCACCTTACCACCCGCCTCCCTCAAGGATGCGGCCATGGCCACCAGGTGATCCGGTTCCGCAACCAGCAGGAAACGGGTCTGGCCGATGGAGAAATGGCTGTCGAGCAAGGCATCCTGAAGGCGCTTGCGCCAACGCGCCACCGTTGCCGGAGGCAACTCCCTGGCGCTGACTTCTAACAGCCAGGCAACCAGATCATCGCTGCCCACCAGGCCGCTGACATGGTTGAAATGCTGATGCCTGATCGCCGGATTCTTCTTCTGCAGGGTTTCGGCAACAGTTTTGACAGAGCCACCGATGGTGAGAATGACAGCGGCATCAGCCAGATTTTTAATCGCTTCGACGGATACCCCTCCACTGCTCAGGGACGCCTGTTTTTCTCCCAAGTGACCATCCAGAGAGGATGAAAGGTCGGGGATAGCGACCACCTTGAAGCCGAAGGACTCGAGCAGTTCGACAACCTTCTCGACCTCGATCGGATGCATGCTGACATGGGGAACCAGGACAATTTTTTCGCTATCGATCCGGTCGCAGGGTTCGGTCAACTGACTGATCAGCGCCTTGGTCGTCAGGGTCCAGCCACTCTCCAGCCCGCCTTCGTAATCAGGGGTGTTGACATAGACCAGCGGCACATCGATCTGGCTGGCGACACCGCGGATATCGTCCCCCTTGGTTTCAGGCATTCCGGTGGTGTGCAGACCGATCAGTTCCGGGGTCACCTTGTTACGGATATTCTTGATCGACTCAACGATACTGTAATCGCCACCATCGAGCACCGCAGTCACATCGGTGACCGCGGTGGTCTGGAGAGCGATCGGCTCACAGAAGTGGCGGGTGAACATAACCTTGGCAAAACTGGCACAGCCCTGAGCACCGTGCATCAGCGGCATGCAGCGGTCAACACCGAGAAAGGCCAGGGTTGATCCCATCGGCTGGGTCAGCTTGTGCGGATTGACCTGCAGCGGTTTGACTTTTTTGCGGATTACTTCTCCCATGGTGCTTTCCTTTCAACCAGTCTGAAAACCGGATTGAGCAGTGAATTCTTGAGATCCTCGGCCATCACCAGCAGCCCGTCGTAACCACCGTAGCTCTTCTTTTTCTCCTGGTTGACGTCGGTAAAGGCAATCCGCTTCTTGATCGCGGTGTAGAGGGAACGGCCACCAGCGAGCAGCAGATGAGCGCCGGTATCGTCGATAACCTTGGCCTGTTGGCTCGCCGGGGTGGTCATCAGGATGGCCTTTTCCCCCAGATACTCGCGGGCCTTGGCGATATCGGCCTCAGTCGACTTGCGGATCGAGGTGGCGACGACTTCGATCCCCAGATCCTGCAGCGCCGCCGCGATCGACCAGGACTTGTTGCCGCCGGTATTGAGAACCGCCTTCTTGCCGGCGAACAGTTCACGGTAGGGAAGCAGTTTTTCCTGCAGGCGGGCCTCTTCACGGGCGACCAGCTTGCGTGCCCGTTCGATCAGATCGGTATCGCCGAGGGCTTCAGCAATGGCCATAATGCCGTTGGAGGTGTCGGTCATACCGTAAAAGGAACAGGAGATCCAGGGGATGCCGTACTGTTCCTGCATCTTGCGGGTCATCGAGATCAGTGACTTGGCACAGATGATGACATTGAGTTTGGCGCGGTGGGCGGTGCGCAGCTGACTGATCCGCCCGTCGCCACTGAAGGTCGACAGGACACGGATCCCCAGCTCTTCAAGCAGGTGCTTGTACTGCCACAGCTCACCGGTGTTGTTGTGCTCGCCGATCAGGTTGATGTCAAAAGGGGTCGTTACTTCAGGTTCAGCCGTTCCGACCAGATAGCGCAGTACCGCATCCCCGGCAATGCGACTGCCAAGGTTCTTGCCGCCGACAAACCCCGGGGCATGAACCGGCACACAGGGAACAGCGTGTCTCTCAAAGGCCTGCCTGCAGACGGCATCGATATCATCCCCGATCAGCGCGGTGACGCAGGTCGAATAGACGAACACCGCCTGCGGTGCATAGTTTTCAATAATATAGTCGATCGATTCGGCCAGCTTCTTCTCACCGCTGAAAACGACATCGTTGATGTTGATATCGGTGGCAAAACCGGTCTGGGTCAGGTCACGCCCCTTCCAGCTGGTCGGGGTCAGACGCGTTTCCCAGGCTCCGCCGACGCAGGACATCGGTCCGTGAACCAGGTGAGCGGCATCAGCAAGAGGAAACAGTGCGATCTGGGCACCATCGATAGCGCAGCCTCCGGTGGTATCGCCCGGCTTGGGGGCATTACAGGAGACCTTCTTATCTTTATTGTGCTCGCAGGCACTCTCGACAAGTAACTCTCTGACCTTGGGTTTTGTTGACACGACATTTTCCTTTCGGTTTGCTCTTCAATGGATGCGAGCCCGTCGCGCCTTTGGGATGGGGGAATTCATGAACAGCGTTGCTTTACGTGCCCTATATCCTGCAAAACCTCTGCCAATTGAAAAGAAGCAATAAAAGGCAATAAATTTTACGTCCTCACTCCAGACCTGAATATTTTATAGACAGACTGATGATTTGTTTTGCAGCACAAAGTTAAGGCCTGACGAAAATTTCCGACAAACTATTAATGGACACAAATTTTAAAATAGACTAATCTCAGATTATCGATTTTGTAAAAACCTGAAATGGAAATAAGGGAGAATGATGAAGTCCATTTTCCTTCTCATCTTACTGCTCAGCATCGCTACGGGCAGCCTGCGAGCGGCAGAGTCTCAGTTTCAGACGGAAACCGTACTGACTTACTTCGATACCCCTGCGTCCAGCCTCTATACAACCGGAAACACTGTCTATGCCTTTCAGGCCGACGTTTCACCTCAAGCCGGTCCCGGCCTCTCATTCCATATCAACGGCAAAGGACTGATGACCCAAACCGACGGTCGCCGACACAACGACATCAGTCAAGCCGAACTCGAACTCGGCTATCTAGAATATCGTGGAGATCGGGCCGGCTTCAACGCCCGTCTCGGCAGACAATATATCCACGAAGGAACACTGGTCAATGTTATCGACGGGATGAAAATTCAGTCGAGCCTGGGCAACTATTTCAGCGCTTCCATGTTCGGTGGCCAGCCGGCAAACATCTACAATGCCGGCGAACAGATCGCCGCTTCGACCTATGGCGGCCGTTTGACCAATTTTTCCCGCTGGCATCGTTTCAGCCTGAGTTACCAGAAGTTCGAATCCTCCGAAACAATCGAGGAGGTTGGAGGTCTCAACCTGAAAACAAACCTCCCTGCTGGCTTGACCCTGACGGGACAGTCTTACTATGACATGATCAATCACATTGAACGTTCCCGTGACCTCCGGCTCTCATTCAGCAAACGCTGGATAAGTCCACTCTTACGGTTGCTCAAAAGAGACACGAGCAAACAGGACAACTCCCCCCTTGCCATTGTCGCGGGCAATAATCAGGATTTCAGTTATCTGGGGACAAAACTCTCCCTCCCCGCAACTTCCCGGGCAAAACTGTTTCTGAATATCAAAAATTACGACTATGTCGTTGAAGACAACAGCGCCAGGTACTACTCGTCACGCCTGCACTGGACAGCATCGACAAAAGACTACATGGGAGCTGAAACTGGTTTTATGCAAAGCAGAAGTAGAAATAACAATTATCAGATCATTCGACTCTATGGCCACTGGACACCATCGACAAACCTCTTCCCCTTTGACAATATTTCCAGCGAGGCAACTCTCATCAATTTTCCGCACAGGGAAGCAGGGGCGAACAAATCGGTGTTCATGTCTTTTCGCTGCGGGAAGAATCTTTTCGATGATCAATGGCAAATGGGATTTTCAGGAAATGTCAATCGGGCGGGGGATCAAGAGACAAGCCTTCTTGGACTAGTAACATTAAGCTATCGAATTAACGGTAACATATAGAAAATATCAAAAAAAATGCCCCTGCATTGCAGGGGCATTTTTTATTTTTTCTAATTATCAGCGACTGCCCGTACCTGGACGTATTGTCCCCAGATAAGTTTGTGCGGCAGCAGAATCTTCGGCCGACAATAAAGTCGCCGCTTCCAGAGCTTGGATATCAGCAACAACCGAACCGTCAATAATACCATCGTAAATATAATCAATTGAGTCCCAGATCAAGGTCTTCACATAAAAGCGGTTATGTGCATAGCCACCGGGATCATGTTCAAGTAAATTCAGATTAAATGCAGCCCCCATAACATTCTGCCACTCGTCAACACCGTATGCTGCTCCCCATGTCGTGTAACTGGCACGGGTAGCGGTATCAGCAGAATCGAAGAAATAGGGGTAAGAAGATGAATCGAAATAGATACCTTTAGATTCAAGTGCTGTAGCAAGCGTATTCAGAGCAGCTACATACTCCTCTTCCTCAGCCATCAGGAATTCAGCCGCAGCAGTCACCGCAGCACTATCGCCGCCTTGTGCGACAAAAGCCGGACCATGCCCACCATCGTGACACTCAATGCAGACTGTCGCGGTAATAGCAGTGACCTCACCGGTATCGTCATCTTTTTCAACCGGCAGGAACGCATGGCTCTTCTCCCCGCTCATATGACAGGCAACACAGGGGCCGCTCTCTCCGGTTCCAGGCTCATCGGCAGTCCCGATCTTATCATGAGCGAAATAGGTGACATTAGCATAATCCTGGCCGTCGTACTCATACCCGGTCGTGCCAAATAGCTGGCCGCCGGCGGAGAAATAGTGAGAGTTGATGAAACTGCGAACACCGTCAGCATCAACTGTCTCCTTGACCACTTCACCTGTCTCGCGCCCCAAGTGGCAACCCATGCAGACATTGGAGCCTTCGATATCAGGGTAAGACACAATAACTGCCGGGTCGTATTCTTCTGTAATCGCTCCCGGATTCCGTAATACACCTTCTTCAACATCGCTGTGGCAGGCCCAGCAGTAGATCATCTCATTCTGGCTACCATCCTGAGTTCCAGAGGCAAAATGAGAGAAATCATTGTCGGCCGGGTCATATCCGGTTGGATCATCAGCAAAGTTTGAGAAACCGGTCGAAGTATGGCAGCGCTGACAAGAGGTACTCCAGCCTCCATGAATGAATTGATCATGGGTCGTACCGGTGGCAAGGATAGATTCGACCAAAGTCGTTGAATTGCTATTATTGACGCCATCCGTTCTGGCTACGGCATATTTAGCTTTCAGCAATTCGCCAGCGTGCCCAGATTGAGCCCACTGGGTATGAATCGTGGAAGTCGCATCCCTTGTAGCATCAGTGGTGTCAGCATAGCGGGTATTCGTATAAAGTTCGTGGCCGTGGCAATCAAAGCAAGGACTGTCACTATTTTCACGGATAATATAACCTTCAATAACATCAGGGCTGCCAGGATTATCGTAATGAGTTGTTGCGACGGTCCGATACCAAGACGTATCGTGGTGACCAATCTGGGCAGTTGCAACTGATGCTACGGTGTCATCCCCACCGCCAAGTTCTCCATCAGCCCCAAGGTCGGTAGAAATATCGTATGATCCGCCAGTTGCAAAGATATTAGCTCCGGCACCATCAGTCTTATAATTGTGACATGCAGTACATGTTGCAAGTTGCGTTGACGTACTTCCGTTCGGAGCCCAGGCAGGTGCCACTATCATTTCTTTTGTCAGAGGATTGTGACAGGCCCCACAAACAGGATTATGTAAAATATGATTTCCTTCCGCATCCAGATTCTCAGGGATATTCGTCGCAACATCAAATGCATCTTCAATTTCAGTTTCTGTACCCGTAATATCCTTAAGAGCCATAAAACCTTCAGCAGTATGACAACGCATACAAATGCGGCTATCATGGCTCTCTGCAATCGCTTCAACATTTTCAGCATCACCGCCATTATGAGATGAGGCCAAAACCCGAGAAGCTTGATCCTCATGACAGACTTCACAACGTGCGAGATCTGGAGAAGGGTAAGGTATCGGGCCGTCACCGTGGTGATACTGTCCGCCGCCATGACAAGCTTCGCAGTCATGCGTTATGGCAGATCCCAAACCGCTGGAATCGAGATTCACACCGGCAATGCCATCAAGGAAAGTGTGAGTGTCCAATGTATGGCAAATTGTACAATTGCCAACATTCTCGGCACCAGCGACGCTGGTTTCTCCTGTCACCTCACTGCCACCGCTTCCGCCGCTGCTGCCACAACCCCAGAGGATTGCGCTAGCCAGCACTGCCATCAGTAGAACCAACCATTGTTTACGCATCGAAATACCTCCCCAAGCTAGAGAATGATTTCTTTGATCAATGACACTTGCGGCAGGTTCTGCCGTTGGTGACGTCACTGATGTTATCTTTGATCTTGTCCCAATCTTCAGGGTGCGGGTTGAAACCGTAGGCACCTCCCCTGGCGCTGTGACATCGCAGACAGACATCCCCATCGGGGTGGCAGGCCTGACAGGATGCCAGTGATTTTCTTGCCTCGCGAGCATGGCCGACGGACCAGTCATGGAAACTCATGGTAGCGCCGGAGTGACAGCTGTCGCAGGCTAATGTGTTGTTAAAACCGGCATGGATCATGTCGATATCGGTACCTTCCAAACCCAGATCAAAGGTTCTTCTATGTGACGGACTACCGATATCTCCGCTCGAAAAACGCCAGTCATCATGGCAGTCGCTGCAGAAACGCGTCTCATGACAGCTGTAACACCGGTTGCTGTCGGCCCTGGCGGCAAGCGGATGACTGACATGAAAATCGCTACTATGAACGTTGCTCAGGCTGTTGGTGTAACTCCCCTGTTCATGAGCAAAGCCAGACTTGTGACAATCGAGGCAGTCATTCTGCTGATGACAGGAGGTACAGTTGGCTGCGGTACCCGTTGCCGCCGGTCCGTGATCAAGAGCCCAGAGAGGCCCATGAGTCATCCGTGCCGGAAACTGGACAGCATCGACATCTTCCTGCTCATGACAATCGAGACAGACCGATACCTTTGGGGCGATAGTCTCTGCGGTCGAAACGTGGCAGACGGTACAGTCGTCTCCGACAAATTCGGTCACATGGGCATTATGGTCGAACTCAGCAGCCCAGAGCGGGGCAACCATAGACACCAGCAGAATCAGAACCAATAAGGCTGTTCGAGTCATAAGGCGCTCCTTCTCAGAAATTGACGTTCAGTCGAAGCGTACCGCGGTGGTAATAATCCCAGATATCGCTTTCTATATACTCGTATTTGGCCGTGGTGTTGATCGACTTGGTCCAGTCATATCGGGCATCGAGCCAGATACGGGTACTGGTTGTTTCGTTCTGATCGCTGTCATCGCTGTCGTAATAGGCAATGTCACGCTCCAGCACATCGAGGTTTACACCAAGGCCAGCTCTTAACCGGGGCAGGAATTGATAATTTCCATAGAGCTTGCAGCCATACATTCCCTGCCCGTCGTCATCGCTACGATAGATAGCGGACAGGTAGCCATAGAGATTTGCTGTCCTGAGCTTCTCCACACCAATTTCCAGAACATCGGCGTCGGAGAACTCATCATAAAACTCATGTGTCAGCCTGGCGAAATACTGAAAATCGCGCGACTGTCTCCAGGTCAGCTCAGCCATGAATTCTTCGTATTCTTCAACGGCGAAAACGGAATAGATCGATGTCGATGAAAAAACCGGCAGAGAATAGAGATATTCAAGCCGTAAGGTGAGGGGAGACGCGATGCGATACTTTCCGCCAAGCAGTGCGTAACTGAGCCGTTCGGAGATGACGTCCCACTGCAGTTCGTTATAAATTCGGAGAGAACTGTTCCAGCGGTAGTCCGCGTCGAAACCAATCAGCTCCTTGGCCAGCAGAGCGTTATCCCATTTCTGCAAGTAAGAACCGTTCATTTCGAGTGAGCCGCCGAGAAAGCTGCCACCCAATTCAAAGCCATCGATCAGGTCGGAAAGATTGTACCCCTCGTAATAGAGGACATCGCCGCCGACAAACGCCTTTAGTTTATAGTTCTGCAGGAAAGAATAATCGAGGCGCAGGCCATCCATGATCGAGGCCCCGGCAGAGGTAGCGATAAACTGTCGCCCCAGCCGCAGGTCGAGATCACTCAGGAGGTTGCGCTTTTCCAGGTAGGCGTAATAGAGCCTGCTGTCGACATCGGCCTCATCGGCAACATCCCCGGCCAGTCGCCCATAGAACTTGAAATTGTAACCGGAAGAGACCAGATCCTTGATATGCAGCTGAAGATACTGATAGGCAGGAACGGCTGTTTCACTTTCGGCGGTGTCGTACCATTCCAGAACGGTACCGGATCGTCCTGAATATGTTGCAGCTCCGCTATGATCCGGAAATCCCAGACTCAAAGGTACCAACAGAATTCCCAGACAAACCCCAAGCCGGATCCTCATGCGACCTCCTATTCACTAGTCAGGAGTGAACAGCTCAAGGGCACCGGTCCACGAAAACCGATACCCTCCCCCGCAAGGCAGATGCATGACAATCCATAAAATGACAAATTATGTCCTTAGTGGCAGAGCAGGACATAAAGTTTTCTTTATCTATTAAATCAACAATTTTTATAAATTCAAGTAAAAATTTCGACATATCGATAACTTACGATTTTAGTCAGGTACTCAACCAAACAACAAAAACAACATAACCAACCAGAATCTTTATAAATATCTACATTACATCTCTAAGGTTGCACAATAAACGTGCAACCTGCCTAGATTCTTGGCAGCCTCTCCTGAAATAGACACGGAAAATGTTGTATTTCTGTATAAGTACAGCAAGGCATGCTATTTGCTTTTACGCTTTGCAAAAGTAGAGGCAACGTAGCCCCGCAGACAGACACCCATTCTGTCCGGGGCTTTTTTTTGGGGAGGCAGCAACATGTCACGCACCGACACCACACAGATCATCATCGATGACACGACATTAAGGGACGGCGAACAGACCGCAGGCGTTGTCTTCAGTCTGGAAGAGAAACTGACGATCGCCCGCATGCTCGACGAGGTCGGAGTCGGTGAGATCGAGTGCGGCATCCCGGCCATGGGCAAAACCGAGCAGGAATCGATCAAAGCCATCCATGACCTGCACCTGAATGCCCGGCTGATCACCTGGAACCGGGCGCTGACCAGCGACATCGACGCTTCACTGAACTGCGGAGCCAGTGCGATCGAAATTTCCCTGCCGGTCTCCGACTTTCAGATCCGCAACAAGATCAACAAGGACCGGCTCTGGGTCAAGGACCAGTTGAAACGCATCCTCGATTACGCCGGTCGTCACAATCTCTATATTTCAGTCGGTGGAGAAGATTCGAGCCGGGCCGACCTGCATTTCCTGCTGGAGCTGATGAAGATTGCCGCAGAGGGAGGTGCTGCCCGCTTCCGCTTCTGCGATACCCTCGGCCTGCTCGATCCCTTCACGACCTACGAAAAAGTCCGTTTCCTGGTCTCCCAGGGAACGATTGACCTCGAGGTTCACTGCCATAACGATCTGGGTATGGCCACAGCCAACAGCATCGCCGGCATCCGCGCCGGAGCAAAATTTGTCAATACCACGGTCAACGGCCTGGGAGAACGGGCCGGCAATGCCGCCCTCGAAGAGGTCGTCATGGCGCTCAAACACAGCTGTGCACTCGACCCGGGGCTCGATACCTCCCGTTTTGTTGAACTCTCCCGCTATGTCGCCAAGGCCAGCGGGCGGGAGATCCCGGGCTGGAAAGCAGTGGTCGGAGAAAATATCTTTGCCCATGAATCCGGCCTGCATGCTGACGGCGTCATCAAGAATCCGGGCAACTATGAGGGGTTCGACCCGGCCGAGGTCGGCCTGACCAGGCAACTGGTCCTCGGCAAACATTCCGGAACCCACAGTTTGACCCAGCGCCTTGAAGAGCTGAAGATCGATATAGCCCAGATCGAGGTCGAAAAACTATTGGCCCGGGTCCGGGATCTGGCCAGTCGTAACAAACGACCATTGAGCGATCAGGAACTCCTTCAACTCTGCAGGGCCGCCTGATGCTTATCCAGACACTGACAGCTGAAGACTGGTCTGCCTTTGCCGACATGGCCTGTGCCGAAGGCTGGAAAGTTCCGCTCCACGAACAGCGCCTGTTCCAGAATCACTGGCAACCCTACTTTTTCGTTCTGAAAAAACAGGGCCGACAGCTGGGCTATATCTCTGCCGTCGCCTATCGCAACAGTGGCTGGATCGGCAATCTGATTATTCATCCCAGTTTCAGAGGCCAGGGCTATGGGAACGAACTGCTCAGCTACGCATTGGCATTTCTGGACCAGCCCCAGGTCGAACGGATCTGGCTCACGACAAACGAACAGAGTGTCCCCTTTTTTCGCAAAGCGGGATTCTCGGCACTCGACCGTATCGAGCGCTGGAGCGCACCGGGACTGGGATTGCAGACAGCAAAAGAATCGGGAGACCTTGACGACCTGATCTATCTCGATTTGCGCTGTTGGGGAGAGTCTCGAGAAGCGCTGCTGCGCACCTACAGTAACGATTCAACCGTGCTGCGCCATGGCACGACCATGGCCCTGCTGCAGAATGGACTGGGCTTCTATCAGCTCGGTCCCTGGTTAACCCGCGACCTCAACTCCCGCGACCTGCGGGCATTGCTTCAGGAGGCACGAGCCTTCACCCCCGCCGACAAGTCGGTACTCTGTGATATCCTGCTCCCGGATGAACTCAACCTGGTCCTGCGTTCCTGCGGTTTCGAATGCATCGGCAGTTCCCTGCTCATGTGCCTCAGCCATGAACCTGTCAGTTTCAGGGGCGTTATCGCCCTCGCCAGCCTCGGCAGTATCGGCTGATTGTTCGCAAAAAATCAGCCGTCTCATCATAACCACACAAAATCGATAAACTTCTCCCCGACTTTTTTGTGCATATGCAAATTAACCATTGACATGCCAGCGTTCCGTCTCTATGCTCCACTTTAGTGCATATGCACAGAATTGCAGCAACGGAGAAGGACATGCCAGGTCAAGATGGAACCGGCCCACTCGGCCAGAAACAGGGAAGAGGTTATGGCCGTCGCAACGTAAACGCGGGTCAACCCCAAACGGGCTTCGGCAACGGCCGTAATTGCCGGCACTCCCCAGACTCCGAACCGGGCACAAACGGCGTCGGCCGATCAGCACAGCCCATACCAGCCGACCAAAAACGCAACTGGACAGGGTCCTGATAACCATAAACAAACAACGGAGAAACCCAGAATGATCATTGCCATTACCGCACAAGAACCATCCCTGCAGGCCGAAATCGATCCACGCTTTGGCCGCGCCGCTTACTTCATGATCGCAGACAGTATTACCGGCCAGGTCCGCGCCCATGACAACAGTGCCGGAGTCGAGGCCAGCAACGGCGCAGGAACATCGGCAGCCCAACTGCTGGCTGATGCCGGTGTCAACATCCTCTACACCGGCAAAGTCGGCCCCAAGGCGGCTGAAGTCCTGAACAAAGCCGGCATTGTCTATCATGAAGATATCACCGGCACCGTTGAGGCCGTTCTCGATGGCCTGGCCCAGGATATCAGCACCCAGCAACAGGCCGGCGGCCAGGCGGCAACTGTCGAACCGCCGGAAGACGGCGCACTGCGCCTCGCGGTTCCTGCCGATAGTGACACAGGACTGCAGTCGACCCGCTCCGGTCACTTCGGGCGGTGCAACTACTACACCCTGATCGACATCAAAGACAACCAGATCGTCAAGATCACGCCATTGAAAAACGGCGGGCACACCCAAGGCGGCTGTTTTGCCCCGGTCATGCTCTTAAGCGGCAATCACGTCACCAAACTGGTTGTTGCCGGCATCGGCGGCCGTCCATTGCAGGGCTTCCGCGCCAACGGTATTGAAGTCTATTTCGGCGGCGGCAACACCGTTGAAGAAACCCTCAACCTCTACCTCAACGACCAGCTCAGCCCCTTGAGCGACGACCAGGTCTGCGGCGCCCACTAACCCCAGTCTGCGCAGCACAGCGGTTCTTTGCCCTGGCCACCGATAGCTCAGTGGCCAGGGCATCTGAATAGCGAATTTCACCCACACCTGAAAAAAGAGACAGGGTATTTCAATGATCATCTCAGTTGTCAGTGGCAAAGGCGGCGCCGGCAAGACGACGCTCGCCCTGTCTCTGGCCCAGAGTTTTAATGCTCAACTCTACGACCTCGATGTCGATGCTCCGAACAGCGAATATTTTCTCCAGTTGCAGGAAGCGACTGCCGAACCGGTCACCCAGATCCTGCCGCACTTTTCTACGGAACTCTGTAACGGCTGCGGTATCTGCACCAAAGAATGCCGATTCAACGCGCTCTATAAGATTGCCGGCACGGTTTACCTGACCGACACCCTCTGCCACGGCTGCGGCCTCTGTGAAATGGTCTGTCCTCAGCGGGCGATCAGCTATCAGCCTGAAGAGATCGGAAAAATGCGCCGGGCGGTCTCTCCCGTCACCGGTGCCCAGGTCACCATCGGCGATCTGAAAATCGGCTCGGCGCGCAGCACCTTCCTGATTCAGCAGCTGATTGAGACCATTGACAAGGCGCCCCTGACCATCATTGACGGCCCGCCCGGCAATTCCTGCGCCGCCGTTGCGGCGATCGAGCCGGCCGACCTGGTTGTGCTGGTCGCCGAACCGACTCCCTTCGGCTTTCATGACATGTGCCAGACCGAAGAGATCCTTAAGAAACTGAATAAGCGCTACCTCATCATTGCCAACAAGGCCAACAGCAGTGAAGCGACAGCCCAATTGTTCAAGGATCGCACCCACAAGCCGCAGATGGTCATCCCTCTTGACGACCGCTACCATCAGGCCAACCTGAACGGCCAGGTTCTCAGTCAAATTTTTCCTGAAATCCAGCAGCAGCTCACTGAGCTGATCGGCCCGGAGATCAAAGTATGAAACCGAAGCAGATTGCCCTTTTAAGCGGCAAGGGGGGCGCAGGCAAGACCTCCGTCACCGCCGCCCTGATCAAACTTTTCGATGAGGTTGTCGCCGTCGATGCAGACGTCAACGCATCCAACCTGCCGATTCTGCTTCAGCCTGAAAAACTCAAGCAGAGTGATTACTACGCGATGGATGTCGCAGCGATTGATGCGACCAGCTGCACCAACTGTGGAATATGCATCGCAACCTGTCACTTCTCGGCGATCCGCTCCGGCAAGCCTGGCGCTGTCCCCGTTGTTCATGGTTGTGAAGGCTGCGCCAGCTGCGCCTTCGTCTGCCCGCAGCAGGCGATCAGCATGGTTCCCCACCAGGCCGGAGTCTGGTATCAGAGCCGGATGAATAACGGCATGATGCTCCACGCCGACCTGTTCCCCGGCGAAGATAACAGCGGAAAACTGATCAGCAAAATCCGAAACGAAGCAGCTGCGGTTGCAAAAGAGCGGCAGATTCCCTACATTGTCATTGACGGGCCACCGGGCACCAGCTGCCAGGCTATATCATCGATCACCGGGGTCGATCTGGTTGTCGCGGTCGTCGAGGAAAGCCTTTCCGGCCTGTCCGACTACCGGCGGCTGGCGGGATTGCTGGAAAAATTTCGACTCAGACACCTGGTGGTTATCAACAAGGCCGGCTTCAGTACCGAGATCAATCGTCAGATCAGAACCAGCGCGGCGGAGTTCGGCTCTGAGGTTTTCTGCAGCCTGCCGTTTGACCGGGCCATCCCTGAGGCATTGCAAAACTTGCAAAGTCTGGCCGAAATAGACGAATATAGAGAAACGATAAAGAACCTGCTCACTGAACTTAAAAAGTACCCGTAACCTGCGGGTCAAAACCATAACAAGAGGATTCTTGATGAACGCAGTACAGATTACTGACGGCATTTATTGTTTGCCAGTCAATCTCGAAAGCTATCAGCTGTTTGAAGGAATGTGGCCGATGCCGAACGGCATCTCGATCAATGCCTACATCGTCAAAGGTGAAAAAACGGCCCTGATCGACCTGATTGAAGACATCAAAGGAAAGCCCGCCGATTTTGAACGCGAACTCGCGTCAATCTCCATCGAACCGGAAAAGATCGATTACCTGATCATCAATCATATGGAACCGGATCATACCAGCTGGCTGCCCAAACTGCATCAACGCAATCCGAACCTGAGGATCTACAGTACCGCCAAAGCCGCCGCCATGCTCAAAAACTTCTACGACATCGACACCAATGTCGTGACCATCAAAGACGGCGACACCCTCGACCTCGGCCAGGGCAAGGTCCTGACCTTCTTTGAGACCCCCAACATCCATTGGCCGGAAACCATGATGACCTACGAGCAGAGCAGCGGCACCCTCTTCTCCTGCGACGGTTTCGGCTCCTACGGTACCCTTAACGGGGTCTATTTTGACGATCAGCTGTCAACCACCCAGCACAGCTTCTTCAGCAACGAAGCGCTGCGCTACTACGCCAATATCGTCTCCAGCTTTTCGACCTTTGTCACCAAGGCGATCGACCGCCTGAACAGTCTCGACATCAAGGTCATCGCCCCCTCACACGGCATCATCTGGCGCGAAAACCCGCAGGCGATCATCGATTCCTACGCCCGGCTGGCTTCCTACCAGAACGGTCCGGCCGAACCGGAAGTCACCGTCATCTGGTCGAGCATGTACGGCAACACCGAAAAGCTGGTCAACAGTATCGTCCAGGGTGTCCGCAAGGAAGGGCTGCCGGTTCATGTCTACCGCGTACCTGACGAGCACGTCGGCGGCATCCTCGCCTCCGCCTGGAAATCGGCCGGACTGATCCTCGGCATGCCGACCTACGAATACGAGATGTTCCCGCCGATGGCCTGGGTTCTCGACATGTTCAGGCGCAAGAAGGTCTGGAACAAAAAGGTCCTGCGCTTCGGCTCGGCCGGCTGGTCAGGGGGCGCGCAGCGGGAATTGACCGCTCTGACCGAAAAACTCAAGTGGGATTTTCTCGAGCCGATCGAGTGGATGGGAAAACCGTCTGAAGAAGATCTGCAGCGGGCCATGGAGCAGAGTCAGGCGCTGGCCCGCTCCGTCAAGGAATACTGTAGCAAATGACCTCAGTGATTGGTTGCCAGTCACTGAGATTTCAGATTTGAAATTTCATATTTCAAAAAAATTCGGGGAAGCTGGGAATGGGTGAGGAAAAAAGTCCGTGGATCTGTCACGTGTGCGATCACAGGTCAACGGTTGGCGAAGGGTTGGTCTGCAGTGTCTGTTACAAGCTGACCTGCCCAGAGCATATCACAACAACCTCTGTCTACAATCCTGACATCGGCCTCTATGAACTGAAACTGGTCTGTGTCGCCTGCCAGTTCCTGAAGAATCTTTAGCGGATAGATAAGATGAAAAACAGCAACAACAGACTGGTCTATTCCGACAGTCTCGGCAAAATCTGCCCTGAATGCCAACAGCCGGTCAAACAGTGTCGCTGCAACAAGAAGCAGGCATCGGCCCAACCTTCCGACGGCATTGTCCGGATCACCCGGGAAACCAAGGGGCGCAAAGGCAAAGGAGTCACTCTGATCAGCGGCGTTCCACTGGCTGGCGAAGAGCTGAAGGCCTTTGCCAAAACTCTGAAACAGAAGTGCGGGACCGGCGGAACCCTCAAGGACGGAATTATCGAAATCCAGGGAGATCACCGCGATCTGCTCCTGGGCCTGCTTCAACAGCAGGGGTGGACAGTGAAAAAAGCGGGCGGTTAACCGCTTTAGGCGTCCCGTTAGACCAACCGCACCCGGGCGAACCCACCCCGCTCGGTATTCAGATTGGTGACCTGCCCCTGATAAACCCTGGCGACGACGCCAAGCAGTTTATCGCGATAGACGTAGAGCCGGATATCGACCTTAAAATCTTCCCCCTCCGAAGTTACGACCGAAGGGGGAACGACCTGCTGGACAAGGGTTGTTTCCGGTTCCAACTCGGCAAACCGTTTGCGCGAGACCGACTTGCCCATCAGCACACCGCGCCCCCCGAAGCGGCTGACCGGCTTAAAAATGGAATCCTTGCGTTCTGCCCAGACCGTATCAGGATCGAGATCCTTGAGCAGGCGGCTTTGCGGGACACAGCTTGCGAGCAGACGGCGATCGTTATCGGTCAACCCAAGAGCGGCCAGATAAGCCGCATCAGACCAGAGGATCATGCGGCGCTTGTCGGCCAGCAGGCCGTAGGCAAAGGGGTTGGGCGACAGACACACCTGCCTGGCCAGATAAGCCGTGCGGATAGCCCCCATGACCTCATCTTCCAGATAGAAATCACAGTGTCTGTTGTAGATCAGGTCGATCTGCCCCGATTTTCCATAGAGCCCCCCCTCCTGAACCAGCAACTCTTCCGGAGCGAGAATCTCAACCTCCAGCCCCTGCTGCACAAGCCATGTGGCGATAAATTCCATCTCAACATAGAGGGGCTGATTTTTGGGCTCCTCATCGACAATGGCAACCCGCCGCAACGACCTGATCTCCTCACCACAGAAGGAGCGCCAGTCGCTCAGCAGACTTCCAAGAAAGCGCTTTTTGAAGCGCTCGGTATCAACAGCCCCACTATCGCCACCGCCGGCAAGCTCCGTCTGCAGCGTCATATAGGTACCGCCAGCATTGGTATTGACCTCGATCAGCTTGGGACCTGCGTCACTTAAGTGAAAATCGTAGCCCATCATCAGCGAACCGTGCCCGGGATCGAATCTGGCCGTCTCCGGCAATTCGGAAAACACTGCCTGACGATACTCAGGGTTCTGACTCAACCGATAGAGAGCCCTGACCAGACGCAACATCTGACGGAAATCGGAGCGGGTTACCGAAATGGGGATCTGGCTAATGAGGTTGTCCGACATCCCGCCCCCTATTCAAAAGAATTGATCCGCCGGATAAAGGCATTCAAAAGACCATAACTGCGCCGGTTGAACTCCAGGACCAGACGCGGCAAGTCAGCCAGATCGGGCTGGTCCCCCTCTTCCGGCAGCGCACTGTTCAGGCGCATACTGCCACCGGGAGCGAGAATCTCGCTGAACTCGCTCATCAGGATATCGACCTGCTCCTCATCGAGTTTGCGATTGAGACGAATGACCATCTTGTCCCTGACAAAGCGCATGGAATGGTAGCAGCGATAAAAATCCTCTATGACCTTCACTGCTTCGACCGGATCGCGGGTGATAGTAAAGAGACCGAAATCTTCACCGGAAATCAGTCCGCGTTTGAACAGGCTGTCGCGGGTGAATTCCAGCCAATCCTCCCAGTAACCGCCCTCATCATCGATCATGACCAGCGGAATCGGCGGGTTCTTGCCGGTCTGAATCAGGGTCATCGCCTCCATCGCTTCGTCCATGGTTCCGAAACCACCCGGAAACAGGGCCACGGCATGAGCTTCCTTGAGAAAGGCAACCTTGCGGTTGAAAAAATATTTATAGGTAATGACCTTGTCATCCTCGTGCATGACCGGGTTGGTGTCCTGTTCGAAAGGCAACTGGATATTGACAGCAAAGGAATTTTCGACCCCGGCACCTTCGTTACCAGCCAGCATGATCCCCGGCCCGCCACCGGTGATGACCATATAGTCCCGCTCAGCCAGCATACGGGAAAAGGTCACGCACTTCTGATAGATTGCCTCTTCCGGAGCGGTTCTGGCGCTGCCAAAAACCGTAACCTTGCGTCTGTGGCGATAGGGGGCGAAGATCTTGTTGGTATAGCGCATCTCCTTCATGGTCGTGCGCATCAACTTCTGGTCAGCCAGATAGTCGTTCTCCTGCCCTGACTTGAGAGCGCTGATAATCATTTCACGGATCATCCCGGGATGATAAACCTTTGTTTCAGCCAGCAAACGATCGATCAGATCGTCAATCTCACCATTGCGACGTTCAAAACTTAACGACATGACAAATTCCTCCGAAAATCATTACAGAGTGCCTGGGGCACCGAGAAAAGGCTTGCCGTCCAGCCGTCGTTGCTGCAACAGCAGTCCGCTCATTCCAGCCCCCGCATACCTGAGGGAGAACTGCTGGTAGATTTCACGTAACTGCCTGTCAAGTTGATAGAAGGTTTCGACCTGCACGGCGGACAAGCTTCCTTCTATCATATCACAGATGAAGGTCACACAATTATATGGACGACGCGCTTCGTCAAGCAGACAGCCTGATGTGCTCAAAAAGGGGCAGGTTCTGGCAAAGTCAGGCTGCGGTGGACACTCTCCGGCCCCTAGGTAGGCGAGCAGGTTGGCCAGGGTCATATGGTTGTGCCCTTTATGGCAGCACTCACCAAGACAACTGCAGCAATGCTCGGCTCCGTTACCCAGATAAAACAGCTGCTGCAGTTCGCCCTGAAGCCTGCCGATCCGCTCCAGCCGAGCGGCGATCCAGTCCTTCTCGTTCTCGTTAAGAGCCTGATACTCTGTGGCAACCTGGTCGACGATCTGCGCCCAGCGCCTGCTGCGTTCTTCTGTCATTCTCACTTCCAAATAAAAAGGCAGTATGACCTGCGCCATACTGCCCCGTAATAACAGGCCGAAGAAGGCCATAAGCCGGGTTCTGTTCTCTGCCGCAGTTACCCGCAACAGAGTGACGATCATTCATCTAGGGCCAGCGTTGCCACTGGCCTCAAGCAGCCAGACCCGGAAACTTCGGACGGACCGCCCTCAAACGTTTCCCTATTCGACCTTGCTCCGGATGGGGTTTACCTAGCATTCGACGTCACCATCGAAACTGGTGAGCTCTTACCTCACCCTTTCACCCTTACCGACTGCCACAAGGACAGCGGCGGTCTTCTCTCTGTGGCACTTTCCCTGGGGTCACCCCCGGTTCCCGTTAGGAACCATCCCGTCCTGCGGAGCCCGGACTTTCCTCCCGTCGCTTAGCGACCGGCGATCATCTGTCCTTCTTCGACCTGAACTTCTTACGCGTCTTTCTCGATATAGAGAATACGATTACAGTGCGGACAGGTCAACATCTCGGAGGCACTGAGCAACCGGTTATAGTGCTGTGGCGGCAGCTGCATGTTACACCCCAGACAGGCCCCGTTCTGGGCCAGGGCCAGGGCCAGGCCACCGCGGCGTTTGAACAGCGCCTGATATTTGCTCAGCAGGCTTTTCGGCAGATCGGCGGCAACAGTCTGACGATTGGCGGTCTTGGTCTCCAGCTCAGCCTCGGAATCACCCAGCAGCTGGGTCAGTTCGGCGCCACGGGCCTGGACTTTTTCATTGAGCTGTTCCAGTTCGGTCTCTTTTTCTTTGAGATCCCCCTCAAGAGCACTGATCTCCTGACGTTTCTCCTGCAGCTTGTCGTCAAGATCTTTGTTGGCTTTTTTGGCCAGATCGATCTCTTTGAGAACAGCGACATATTCCTTCTGGGTCTGGATATCCGGCAGGCGTGATTCAACCCTGGTGACATTGTCACGCTCTTTCTGCAGCTCCTGTAACAGCTCGCTTTCCTGCGAACTCAATTCAGAGATTTCCTCATTCAGCTGATCAAGCATCTGCTGTACCCTGGCGATGTCGCTCTCCAGCGTAGCCTGTTCATCCTTGTAACCCTCGCGGGCTTTTTCCAGGGCGCTGATTTCCTGATCGATCTCCTGCAGATCAAGGAGCAGTGTCATCTGGTCATGCACGGTAATACCTCCATAGTTCGGACTTGATTGCGGCTTTAGACAAACGAGAAGGGGTCCTGTTCATCCGCCATTTCTATAATTTCAGCCGCCAGCTGGCGGTCTGCTACGAACCCTCTCAGGCGTTCTGCCAATTCTTTAACCATCAGACGCTCGGTGGCAAAATGCCCGGCGTCAATTAAGGCCATGCCGTCCTGGCGGGCACGCTGAGCCTCATGAAATTTAACATCCCCGGTCACCAGGCAGTCGGCCCCCTGACGCAGGGCCTCAGAGTACATACTGACACCACTGCCACCACAGACGGCAATCTTCTGAACACTCCTATCCAGATCGCCGGTCAGTCGTAAGGTGTCGATGCCAAGGGCCTGCTTGACCTGTTCGGCGAAGTCACGCAATGACATGGATTCAGCCAAACGCCCGATACGCCCCAGACCGATGTCGTTCCTCTCGTTGGCCAGGGGGATCAGATCGTAGGCCACCTCTTCATAAGGGTGAACCTTGATCATCCGCGTCACCACCTTCGCCACCAGGGGGCGCGGAACGATGGCTTCAACCCTGAGCTCCTCGGTTTCTTCCAGCTCACCGGCCTTACCGATAAACGGGGTCGACTCACGATCGCCACGAAAGCTCCCCGTTCCCCGGCTGCGGAAGGAACAACTATCATAGTCGCCGATCTGCCCCGCCCCGGCGGCAAACAGCTCCTGCATGACCTCGCCTTCATGTCCAGCAGGAACGAAAACGACGAGCTTGAGGAAGTGACCGCTTTCGGGACGTTCCAGCGGAGCAACCTGCGCAAGCCCAAACCGTGCCGCAAGCCAGTCGTTTAGGCCGTCTTTTGCCCGGTCCAGGTTGGTATGAGCACTGACCACAGCGATATCGTTCTTGATCGCCTGCATCACCAGGCGTCCGGTCATGTCGCTGGCAGTAATTCTCTTCAGTGGGCGAAAGATGAAGGGGTGGTGAGAAACAATCAGCTTGGCTCCAAGCTCGGCAGCCTTTCTCAGTGCAATTTCTTCAACATCCAGGCAAACAAGAATTTTTTCAATCTCGGCAAGAGGGTCACCGACCTGCAGTCCGACATTGTCCCATTCTTCCGCTAAAGCCGCTGGATAGCTGCTGTTGAGCCAGCCTAAAAACTCTGTCAAACGGGGCTTTTTCGCTACGGCCATAGCTAATATCCCCAAAAAGAAAGAGTGCACCGGTTTTCCGGTGCACTCTTCTCAGTCTTGTCAGTTTTTTCCATTTTCCAGGTAGCGAGCCTCTTCATCTGAGTATTCCCCCGCTGTATTGCTGCAGCGAGTAACCGATGGTATGCAATTTGGACTCCGTTCAACTGTAACGCCTGAAAAACTCTATTAGAAAAGCAAAAACTGCGTAACTTTGTAATATCTTGGTGGGCCCACCAGGACTCGAACCTGGGACCAGCCGGTTATGAGCCGGCGGCTCTAACCAACTGAGCTATAGGCCCTTCCACAAATACGCAGAATAAGAAAATCGCAGCGCACCTGTCAAGCGATTTTCTTATTCATCACGCAAAAAGAAACATCCTCCGTCACTCGCTCGAAGCGAATCCTTTCAGACGCTTAGCGCGACTTGGATGTCTCAGCTTACGCAGGGCCTTGGCCTCGATCTGACGAATCCGCTCCCGGGTCACGTTGAAGTCCTGACCAACCTCTTCGAGGGTGTGGTCCGACTTCTCACCGATGCCGAAACGCATACGCAGAACCTTCTCTTCACGCGGGGTAAGAGACGACAGCACCCGGGAGGTCTGGTCGGACAGGTTGCCCTTGATAACGGCCTCCAGTGGCGAAACAACCCCCTTGTCCTCGATAAAATCACCCAGCGAGGAATCTTCCTCCTCACCGATCGGGGTCTCGAGGCTGATCGGCTCCTTGGCAATCTTGAGCACGCGGCGGACCTTGTCGAGCGGCAGATCCATGCGCTCGGCAATCTCCTCCGGGGTCGGCTCACGGCCACATTCCTGAACCAACTGGCGGGTGGTGCGGATCAGCTTGTTGATCGTTTCGATCATGTGAACAGGAATGCGGATAGTTCTCGCCTGGTCGGCGATCGCCCGGGTAATCGCCTGACGAATCCACCAGGTCGCATAGGTCGAGAACTTGTAACCGCGGCGGTATTCGAACTTGTCGACCGCCTTCATCAGGCCGATATTCCCCTCCTGAATCAGGTCAAGGAACTGCAGACCACGGTTGGTGTATTTCTTGGCTATCGAAACAACCAGGCGCAAGTTGGCCTCGATCAGCTCGGTCTTGGCCTTCTTGGCAATCCACTCCCCTTTGTAAACTTCCTTCAGGTACTCGAGCAGTTCGTCCGGCTCAAAGCCCGACTCTTCACGGACCATCTTGAACTTACGCTCGGCAGCCATCAGACGTTTTTCAACCGACAGCAGGATATCCCCGGCAACGCCAAGTTCCTCGGCAACAGCGTGAGCTTCCTCATCGCTCTGACGCATGCGGGTCAGATAAGCACCAATCTCAGCGTAAGGCTTCTTGATCTTCTTTTCGCAATCGGCAACTTCAGCCTGCCCTTTTTTGACCTGATTGCCCATCTCCTTGAGACGGTCGACAATCTTGGCGACCTGAAAATCCTTCAGCCGGACCTCACGCAGCACATCGATGAAGGCAGCACGCTTTTCTTCCTGCTGCTTTTCAAGGGTTTCCTGCTTCTTCTTGGCCGGACCTTCGGCCAGTTCACCGGCAATCGCCCCCAGCTCCTGATCAAGAGCCTGCAGACGAACGTATACGTCCGTCAGACGCTCACGCTGGGTCACCTCTGCCGCATCCCCCTCTTCTTCATCGTAATCCCGGGTGATATCGGAGACACTAGCCTGCCCCTTCTCCAGCTTTTCCAGCAGGAGCAGAACTTCACGGGCAGCGATCGGCGTGCGCATAACAACCTTGGCAACCAGCGCATCCCCTTCTTCAATTCTTTTGGCAATTTCAACTTCCCCCTCACGGGTCAACAGAGCGACCTGCCCCATTTCGCGAAGGTACATACGGACTGGATCACTGGTTCGGCCGAGGGTTCCGGCTTCCAGCTCCACATCCCCATCCCCGTCCTCATCATCAAGATCGTCGTCATCCTTGGAACTGGAAATCTTGCTGTCGGAATCAACGACTTCGATATCCATTTCACCGAACATACTCATCACATCTTCAAGCTGCTCAGAAGAAACCATGCTCGCCGGGAGCATGTCATTCACTTCGTCATAGGTCAGGAACCCCTTTTCCTTTCCCATATCGATAAGCTGTTGAACTTCTTCTTGATTTGACTTCTTTGCCATCAGGGTCTGTTCTCCTCTGCGTTCTGACATCATGCAGACTGAATGGGTTATCTTTTTATTGTACCTGCTTTGCAGGATACTTTCATGCGCTCAGGAGGTTTTCTACCTGCGCCCTTTGAGCTGTATCAGCAGGTCCGCCAGTTCCTTGCAATAAATATCCGCCTGTGCGGTGTCCCCAGCCTGCTCGGCCTGCGGGATCTTTTGTTTCTGCAAGTCTGCTATACGTTCCTGAAGCGACAGCTTTTCAAGCGCCCAAATACAGTCGTCAGCTATTCTCTGAGCGTTCTCGCTGTAGCGACCGTCATCGATCGCCAGATTCATGGCCAAACGGCCCAGGTCCGGAGGCAGAGCCTCCAGGATTTTTGCCAGTCGGTCTTCCCCTTCGGGATCAACCCCAGCCCAGGCATCCGCGATGGCAACAGCATCGGGATGACGCATCAGCCCTGCGGCTGAACGATAGGCAACAGGCTTGATCAAGCCCAGAAGCATCAGACTCAGCAGGGGCGACTCGATGGTCGACAGCGGCTGAACCGCTTTCTTCTCGACAGTCGCCGGCCCGGACAGCGGCTCGGCCACGGGAGCATAATTCTCCTCAGTATGCAGATAGCCGTCTTCGGGCAACGGATAATCATCCTCAACCGGCAGATAATAGTCCGCGACCGGCTCCGGACGCGGAGCGGCCCGCTCGGACTGTACCGGGCGCACCTGACGGACCATCAGCTTTTTCAGCAGCTCCAGCTCAATCCCACTATCAGCAGCGAGTTTTTTAAGATAGAGATCCTGCTCCAGCTCACTCGGCAAACTGCCGACAACCGCGAGAATCTCTTCAGCCGCCGCAGCCCGGGCCTCGACATTCTCTTCCGTCCCGGCCAGGCAATCCTGCATGAAAACATCCATTGCCGGCCTCGCTTGTTCCAGCCGCTGACGGAACGCCTCGGGCGAGCTGTTGACCAGAAAGGAGTCGGGATCATCCCCGGCCGGCAGCTCTACAACCCGGCTCGGCAGCCCTTCTTCCTGCAGCGCAGCCATCGCCCTGAAGGTCGCCTGGCGACCAGCCGCATCCTGATCAAACAACAGCAACACCCGCTGCACGTAACGCTTGAGCAGCTTCGCGTGCTCTGCGGTCAGCGCCGTGCCGCAGGTTGCAACGACATTGACGAATCCGGCGCGAAACAGCGCCAACTGATCGAAGTAGCCCTCGACGACCAGCACCTCGCCGGCCTGGCGCATCGCCTGGCGGGCCTGAAAAAGCCCGAACAGAACAGCCGACTTATGATAGATCGGCGATTCCGGCGAATTGATATACTTCGGTTTGCTGTCATCCAGCACCCGTCCGCCAAAGGCGACCACCCGCCCGTTCAGATCGTGAATGGGGATCATCAGGCGGCCGCGAAACAGATCGTAATCGTCCCCCTGCTTGCCCGGCCGGATCAACCCCAGCTGACGGATATCCTCGGTCTTGTAACCACGTGCCAGCAACTCCGCCTTGAGCGCAGTCCAGGACTTGTCGGCAAATCCCAGCTGAAAGGTCTCCGCCGTATTGCGGCCATAACCGCGTTGCTTCAGATAGTGGCGCCCCGCCTCACCGGCCAGGGCCTCCATCAGCAGACGATGGAAATAATCCGCCGTCGCCCGGTTGATATCAAACAGTTTGTCGCGCTGGCGCTGGCGGCGCTCCTCTTCCGGCGAGAGCTTCTGCTCTTCGATTTCAATCCCGTAGCGATCAGCCAGACGGCGCACCGCCTCAGGGAAATTCAGCCCCTCAACCTTCATCAGGAAGGAGAAGACATCGCCCCCGACGCCGCAGCCGAAACAGTGATAAAACTGGCGCGCGGCATTGACGCTGAAAGAGGGTGTCTTCTCAGAATGAAACGGACACAATCCGGAATGGTTCGCCCCCGATCGTTTCAGACTGACGTACTGAGACACCAGCTCAACAATATCGGCTCGCTCACGGATTTCGTTTATCTTGCTGTCGGCTATCTGTCCGCTCATCGGCCACTCAGCTCAACGATGGTCACATTGTCTCCGCCCTGCTCGATCGGCGCGGCGTAAAAGGCCGTCACCCCCTGCTCCCGGGCCAGCTGCTCCCGGACAGCGCGGCGCAGAGCACCACCGCCGGCGCCGTGGACAATCTCGATCTGGCGCAAATTTCCCAGCCGGGCATCGTCGACGAAACGTTCCAGCAGGACAATGGCATCCTCCACCCGTTTGCCGACCAGCATCAGCTTCATCGAGGCCTGACGTTCGGTAACGCTACGCGACAACTGCCCCTGACGCTCCCTCTGGGTCGCGAAGCGTCTTGGGCTGAACTGTTCCAGAGCTGTCAGCGGCTGCCGCATGCGCTTGCCGTTGACCAGCAGTTCAGCTTTACTGCCAGCAACCTTCTCGACCTGCGCCTCGATCCCCAAACTGACGATCCGGACATATTCGCCCGCTTCCAGTTGAGTTGGAACGGCGGCCGACTTGCGTCCCTTCGGCTTATAGGGCTCAAGCGTCTCGCGGGCCTGGGCCAGCTGCTGCCGGTCGCCTACAGCTTCTGCCGGAGTCACCGGTCCGGAGCTGCGCTTTTTGCGCAGTTGCTTCAACCGCCCTTCGGTTTCAGCAATCAACTGTTCGGCCTGCTGCGTCGCTTTGCGCAGGATCTCCTTCTTTCTACTCTTCAGTTCCTGCAATTGCGCCTTGCGTAACTGCTGTGCCCCCTGCGCATCGATGCGCGCCCGGCGGGCCAGTTCCAGTTCCCGGTCAAGCTCCTGCTGCCGCTGATTGAGACGCGCCAGCAGATGACTCTGATCGTACTCTTCGTGACCGAGATACTCGATCGCCCGGTCCACCACCTGCGCCGGCAGCCCCATCCTGCGCGCCGTGGTCAGGGCGCTGCTCGCTCCGGGAATGCCGTAGCGCAGCTTGTAGGTCGGCGTCAGAGTGACCGGATCGAACTCGACCGCGGCATTCTCGATTCCGGGCTGACTGTCGGCAAAATGCTTGAGCTGCCCGAGGTGTGTCGTCAACAAGGTCTTTGCCCCCTGTCGGCCCAACTGATCCAGTACGGCCTGCACCAAGGCAGCACCTTCAGCGGGATCAGTCCCCGAACCGGCCTCATCGAGCAGTACCAGGGTTTCCGCATCGGCCTCCTCAAGAATCTGACGAATCCTCACCAGGTGACCGGAAAAGGTCGAAAGGCTCTGCTCAATGCTCTGCTCATCGCCGATATCGACATGAACATGAGCAAACAGGTGCAGTCGGCTGTCCGGATGACAGGGAACCCGCAGACCGGAACGCAGCATCAGCAATTGCAGGCCAAGGGTTTTCAGTGCCACCGATTTACCACCGGTATTCGGCCCGCTGATAACCAACGCATGGCAGTGCTCCGGCAACAGGATATCGACAGCAACCGCAGAATCCGGGTCAAACTGCCCCCCCTTCTCCATCAGCAGCGGATGACGCGCCTGTTTCAGCTCAACAGTCGTCACAGCGACCAGCTCGGGCCTGACGCCCTGATAAGCGCGGGCCAGGCGGGCACTGGCAAAGCGCAGATCCAGCTGGGCGGTGAGTTCCTGATTGACAGTCAGCACACCCCGGTCGCGGCGGACCAGATCGGAGAGCTGCAGAAGAATCCGTCGTTCCTCACGCTGCTCATCCCTCAGCAGCTGCTGAAGCCGGTTGTTGCTATCAAAGACCTGAGCCGGTTCGACGTAAAGCGTCTGACCACTGGCCGACTCATCAAGCACATAACCTTTCAGCTGGCCACGATGGTCGCTCTTGACCGGCACCACATAGCGCCCGTTACGCATCGTCACCAGGCGTTCCTGAAAACAGGCCGCATACTGTTCCGAGGCCAGCAGCTGTTCAAGCTGCTGCTTGATCCGGCTGCGCAGCTGACGGATCTGGTAGCGGATATCACCGAGCTCGAACGAGGCGCTGTCGAGCAGTTCACCACGACTGCCGATCGAATCCTGCAGGCGTCTGCGCAACTCGCTGAGCGGCTCAAGCCGTTCGGCCTGTCCGCACAACAGCGGAGAATTTTCACGCCCACGAAACCAGCTCCGGCAGCTGTCATAGACCAGCAGAGAGTCAAGAATCTTCATCAGCTCATCGGCAGCAATCAGACTGCCAGCGGCCTGAGCCTTGGCCAGCACGGACTTCAGGTCGCAGGCCCCGCCAAAAGCAGGGGACTCACCGTCGCTGAGCAGCGCAGCTGCCTCGTCCAGCTGATCCAGAACCGTATCAATACGGGTCTGATCACTCATAGGCCTCAGCTCGCTGGCCTTTTTGCGTCCCGGTTCGGACTGGGTCTGCCCCGCCAGCAGGCGAGTCAGAGCTGGATATTCAAGCCTCTGCAGAGCGACTTCGGAACAAACCATCTCCGTCAGCGCCCGATTCCGCCTCGTCCGGCATCAAAAGCGGCCCGCCCCAGAGAGACAAAGGGAGGGGCCAGCTGCGACCCGGAGACAAACGACCGACTCCATTTGGGAGCCAGGCTCGAGGACAGGACCAGCAGCAGGATGGAAACGATGACAACCCCCTGCACAATGCCAAAGATAGCCCCGGCCAGACGATTGAAACCGCCAAGAAAAATCAGCTTGACGAAGCGATTCAGAACAAAACCGACAACGCCAAAAAGAAAGATAACCAGCAGGAAAATGACCAGAAAGCTCCCCCAGGCAGACAGTCTGGCAGGCAGCCCGTACGACGCCTGAAGCCACTCGGCAGCAGGCTGATTAAAGGTAAAGGCAAAAAGCCCCCCCAGAACCAGACCGAGCAGCGAACAAACCTCCCTGAGCAGTCCTCGCCAGATCCCCTTGATCAAAAAAATGGCAAGTATGGCCAGTATTCCAATATCAACAAACGCCATAACAGCTTGATGGCCGATTACGCCAGTGACTCCCGAACGATCTGATTGACCAGCTTGCCGTCAGCGGCACCCTTGGTGCGGGCCATGACCTGAGGCATAACCTTGCCCATATCCTTGGCCGAAGTTGCGCCGACCTCGGCAATGACAGCAGCAACGATATCACGCAGCTCGGCTTCGCTGAGCTGGGCCGGCTGATAACCCTGCAGGACTTCAAGCTCAGCCTCCTCCTTGGCAGCCAGCTCCGGGCGATCATTATCCCGGTACATCTGGGCTGCTTCGCGCCGCTGCTTGACCAGGGTACTGATAACGGCGACGACAGCATCATCATCGAGCTCCTTACCCAGCTCGATCTCCTTGTTTTTAATTGCACTTCTGAGTTGACGGATGGTGCCGAGACGCTCAGTCTGCTTGGCCTTCATCGCCTCTTTCATATCGTTATTGAGCTGATCTTTGAGACTCATGGACTGTCCTTGAGTTGAGAATTTAGAACGCAAAGAAGGTGCCGGGTCTTATCCCCCGCACCTGATAACCGGCTGCAAACGGATGTCCCGCGTACGACATCCGATCAAAAGAATTTTGAAGTATATAGAGAGAGGCTCGTTAGGGCAAGAACTTTTCTCGCTCCTTTTTTCCTATTCGAACAGAGCAGGAACAGCGCAGATCATTCTCAGGACCTGGGTTTCCGACAGGTTTCGGTACTGGTGCTTTTCATGTGGCTTGACCAGAGCGAATTCTCCACAACCGACGGGATGATGGTTTCCATCCGCATCGACCAGAGTGGCCTCCCCCTCGATCACATAGTTGAGATGTTCCGACTCATGGCTGTGATATGGGGTATGGCCGCCCGGCTCTACACTGAACACCCGGAAGGAAAAGTTCGGGACACCATCGGCCTTCCCCAGCGGAACCTGACGGGTCACCCCTGAGGCACCCTCAACGATAACGGAAGCCGCTTTCACATCCTGCAATGAGACCACTTTCATTATTAAATTCTCCGATAAAATATATTCAACAAATCAAATACCTTCAACAAACACATAAATTTATTGTACAATTGACAGGGCTCTCAACAGAGAACCGACGAACTGCCACATTACAATAAAATTTTCGGCCGATAAATCTTCTCCTTTCGGCCTTCTGTCAATTTTCGAACAGAAAGCATTTGCAAGTCAACAACCCGTAGCGAAGGAGGATGATTCTATGAATCCCGCCCAACTTATTCCTGCGGCAGACGCCATCCCTACGCACTGGGGATGGTTCTACCTGCTCCTGATTGTCACCTTTCTGCTCCACATCCTGGTCATGAATGCCATGCTCGGCGGTGGTATCATCGCCCTGATAGGCAGCCTGAAAGGTGGCGAGCAAAACCAGCTGGTCTGTCGCGAGTTCAGCTACAAATGGCCCTACACCATAGCCTTTGCCGTCAATATGGGGGTCGCGCCGCTGCTCTTTGTCCAGGTTCTCTACGGACATTTCATCTACAGCAGCTCGATCTTGATGGCCGTCTGGTGGTTTTCCATCATCGCCCTGCTGATCCTCGCCTACTATGCCGCCTACATCTATGACTTCAAATTTGAAAAGCTTGGCGGACTGCGTATCTTCATCCTGGAGGTTGCCGTCCTGTTCATGCTGATCATCGCCTTCTTCTTCACCAATAACATGACGCTGATGCTCGAGCCGGAGAAATGGCTGGCCTACTTCAGTGGCTCAAGCGGCACCATTCTTAACCTGAGCGATGCCAGCCTGATCCCCCGCTACCTGCACTTCGTTGTCGGCTCGGTGGCAATCGCCGGACTCTACCTGGCCCTGATCGGCCATTTCAAGCTGACCAAAAGTACGGTCAGCAAGGAGCAGCTGGTCAGCACCGGGCTGAGATATTTCAGCTGGGCAACCGTTCTGCAGATTCTGCTCGGCATCTGGTTCCTGCTCGCCCTGCCGCAAGAGGTCATGCTGGTCTTCATGGGACGCAGCGGCTACGGTACGGCACTGCTGATCATCGGGATTGTCCTTGCTCTGCTCGCCCTGCATCAGAGCTACAAGGGCAAACTTGTCCCGACGGTTATCAGTTCCCTGATCCTGCTGATCGTCATGATCCTGATGCGTGACCTGGTTCGGGTGGCCTACCTCAAGCCTTACTTCAGCGTGGGCGATCTGGCGGTCAGGCCGGAATATTCACCGCTGATTTTCTTCCTTGTGGTCTTTATCATCGGGCTGGCCCTGATCGGCTACATGCTTAAACTTGTCTTCAAATGCCGTAAGGAGGTTGCAAAATGAACTATCCGATCTGGAACCTGACAACCTACGGCGGCGGTTTTCTGATCGCCCTGGTGGCTATCGTCCACGTCCTGGTCTCCCACTTCGCCGTCGGCGGCGGAGCATTCCTGGTCCTGCTGGAAAGCAGGGCCTACAAACATGACGATCAGGATCTGCTCCAGTATGTCAAAAAACACAGCAAGTTTTTCCTGCTGGTGACCATGGTCTTCGGTGGCCTGACCGGCGTCGGCATCTGGTGGACCATCGCCCTGCTCAACCCGGCAGCGACCTCGAGCCTGATCCACATCTTCGTCTTCGGCTGGGCTGCGGAATGGGTCTTCTTCGTCGGCGAGATCGTCGCCCTGTTCATCTATTTCTACACCTTCGGCCGCATGAACCGCAAAGACCACATGATCATCGGCTGGATCTACTTTATCTGTGCCTGGATGTCGCTGTTTCTTATCAACGGCATCATCGACTTCATGCTCACCCCCGGCGCCTGGCTCGAGAATCAGTGGTTCTGGTCCGGCTTCTTCAATCCGACCTTCTGGCCATCGCTGGTGTTCCGCACTGGTCTGTCACTGCTCCTGTGCGGCGTCTTCGGCTTCATCACCGCAGCGTTTCTGAAGAAAGACATCCTGCGTCAGCGAATTATGAAGATCTGTGCCATCTGGGTTGCTGTCCCCTTCGTTCTGATGCTGCTCGGCGGCTGGTGGTACATGGCTGCGCTTCCTGAAGCACAGAGCCTGATGATCTTCGAAAAATCTCCGGAACTTGGCAAATACCTGGCATCGACCTACTGGCTGCTGCCGGTCCTGTTCATCGCCTCGATGGTCATGATGTTGAAACTGCCCCAAGGGTTCCAGAAGATCTTCTGCTTTGTCATCCTGCTCATCGCCCTTTCCTACTTCGGTTCCTTTGAGTTTGTCCGCGAAGGCGGCCGCCGCCCCTATGTCATCCACAGCCACATGTACGCCAACCAGATCTATGTCAAGGATCTGCCGGAGATTCAGCAGGCCGGCTTCCTGGCCACGGCAAAATGGGTTGAGCATAACAACATCACCGATGACAACCTGCTCGCGGTCGGCCAGGAGCTGTTCAAATTCCAGTGCAGCGCCTGCCATTCCATCGGCGGACCGCTCAACGACATCCGTCCATTGGCCGCCAAATATGACAGCACCTTTGGCATGGATGCCAAACTCAACGGTCTGGGCAAGATGAACAACTACATGCCGCCCTTTGCCGGAACCCGTGAGGAACGCTGGGCTCTGGCTAACTATATCGTCCATGGAGCGGATATTCGCCCGGCCAGAAACATAACAGCTCAAGGCACTGATCAGCGGGCCACAGGCCACCAGGAGGAATGATCATGAACAAGAGAAACCGATTCATCAAGACGACCCTGAGCCTGATCGCCTGCAGTCTGCTGCTGATATCCTTCAGCCAACCACTACAGGCCGGCGAACCGGCACCTCTCGATAAGGTTGACGGCATGAATATGGGCAACCCGCTTGTTCCGGCCAGAAAATTGCCGCTGGAGATCCCGACCTTCGACAAGGACAAGGATGAATATGTTCTGCTCTCCTGGAACAACCTCGGCATGCACTGTATCTCGGACAGCGATCCCTACTGGATCCTGCTGCCGCCGGCCAACGACATCTTCGCCCAGCTGGTCAAGCGCGGTGATCCGCCAGAGATTATCACCGAAGGAGTCGAAATCAGCTATGCCGTCGAAAAAGGGTTCGAACATCCGGAAAAACATGTACGTTTCTGGGAGTTTGCCGACAAACTGCTCGGTGCCGACCTGAAGCCGGGCGTCGGCGTTGGCGGCCTTAAGGTCAACGGCATCATGAAACTGGAAGAGGAGCACCGGGCCTTCGCCGCTCCATTTATCCCGGTTGTTCCTTATATGGATGACGGCAGCTACAACCCCTACCCGGTCTTTACCATCACAGCCAGAGACAAGAAGACTGGTAAGATCCTCGCCCAGACCAAGACAGTGGCACCGACCTCCACCGAGATGGGCTGCAAGAACTGCCACGGCGGTGGCTGGCGGGTTGAGGGCGTCGCCGGCTTTACCGATGCCACCAGTCTCGACGTTCTGGTCGCCCACGACAAAAACAGCGGCACCGATCTGGTCGAAAAAGCCAAGAACGGTCAGCCGATGCTCTGCCAGTCCTGTCACGCCGATCCGGTGCTCGGCACCAAGGGCAACCCGGAACTGCTCAGCTTCCCGGCCGCCCTGCACGGCTGGCACGCCAACTTCCTGACCGAGCGCGAAGGGATGCAGGCCTGCGTCGCCTGTCACCCGTCACGTCCCGACGGACCGACCCAGTGTTTCCGCAGCCATCACTCCGACATGATGGACTGCACCAACTGCCACGGCACCATGGAGGACCATGCCCTCTCGCTGCTGAAGAAAGAGCTGGAGTCCGGGAAAAAAGGCGCAGCCCGTCTGATGGAGAGGCTCAAACCGCGCACCGTTGCGACGCTTGAAGAGATCAACCCACGTACAGCATGGCTGAACGAACCGGACTGCCTCAACTGCCACAAAGACTTCGAGATGGGCTCAACCATGGATGCCTTCAACACCTGGACCGCAGGACCGGAAGAGCTCTACCGCATGCGCCATGACCAGATGGGCGCGATGATGTGCGAGGCCTGCCACGGCAGCACCCACGCCGTCTATCCGGCCACCAAGAACAAATACGGCCAGAACCGCGACAGCATCCAGCCGCTGCAGTACCAGGGGAACGATCGCCCGATCGGCAATGACTGTACCGTCTGCCACAAGGTTCAGCCTGAGTTTGAAGGCCACCATCCGAATTCGCTCAGACGTTAGAGATTTCTCCCCAAAATGGCCTAGAAAAAAGCGCCCGTCAGAATAGTTGTGACGGGCGCTTGCGTTATGGTTGAAAACTTAAGACCTTTCGCAGGTCAGTTCTGTCCTTCCGTTGAGGCGGCATCCTCAGTCACAAGCTGACTGGCATCAACCGTGAGCAGCTCTTGCTCCAGCTGAGCACTGACTTTGAAGAGGGGGGCAAAACCGCTGACCTGAAGGACAGCGTCCCCCCCATTTCCAACTTTTGCAAAACGATAACTGCGTAGCTGATTATCGGTGGTTTCTACCACAATCGGAGATGCAGCGTCATCGAAGCGGGGATTATCCGTACCATAATAAATCCCGTTGACATGCAGTTCCAGCAATTTGTCAGCCGAAGAAGCGACCTTTTCAGGGGCGTACTCCTCACCCTGAGTTTGACCGTCGACAACAAAATGATCCCCCTGGCGAACCAGCTTGAGATGAGGCAGGGTCATCGTCGTCACATTTATTGCTGCCAGTTTCAACAGATCATGATCAAGCCAATCGCCGGGCTTGTCGCCGAGTCGCGTCAGAGTCAGCGGAATATCGTAAATCTGTTTTTCCGCGGCCAGTCGAGCGTGGACCTTATGCAGCCCCGGCGGCGTACCGATCAGCAGTCGGGCCAGTTCTTCGGTGCCGTTTTTCAAGACCAGTTGACGCTCAAAACTGTCGTCCGCCACCTTGAAGCGTTCAAAGCTCGCAGCGGTTCTGGCGACCGGCCAGGGCCTGCTGATACCTGTCAGGGTGTTGAGCAGGTCAGCGACCTTCTGATTGTCAGCGGGCAGATTGTCAAGATCCGCTAGCCGCCACTGCTTGCCATCAAGATGCAGAGTCAGCCGATCCTTCTCAGCTCCGACAATCTCGAAATCGCTGATCTGCCCGGCGCTGAAGTTCAGCAGCGGGCCACCGGCGGTCGTTCCTTGCGCATGGTTGCCGAAGGAATAGAGCAATGTGGCCAGTCCCAGCTGGACAATCAGAACAAGCAACAGCAGTAAAAGTTTGTTTTTCATGGCGCCCTCCTTTCGAGCAGACAGCGATAAACGGCACGCTTGCGGCCGAGCAGCACGCGGTAAACGACAAACACAATCCCCAGCCCGATCAGCGCCAGGGCATAGTTGAAAGACTCGACCAGCACCCGACCGTCATGTTCAAGCGGAATCAGAGTCCTGGCGTAATGGCCTCGCCCGCGGATCGCCAGCAGCCCCTGGTCCTCCAGCGACCAGTCAAGGCTGTTGCTGATCAGCTGCAAGCCGCCATAGTCCTCGTTCCCCGACACGGCAGAGGCCAGCTGCAGGGTCTGGTCAGCCACGAAATCAGCGGAGGAGAAGAGGATGAGACGGGCGGCTTCCGGTGATTTTTCGATCACTGAGAGCAGCTGATCGCTGTTTTTTTGTTCTGCGGCATTCTCCTGTTCCGCGGATTTTTTCGCCCCCTCCAGTAATGGAGAAGGCTGTCCGGCAAAATAGGAGCTGAACTGCCCCTCGAGCGCAACGCCGAGCAGCTGCTTAGCGCGCTCCCTCGCCGGGTCAAAGCCCTGCTCACCATCAGCCGTGACCTTCGGCAGCAGGCTTTGCGCGTCAGAGGTCCAGGCCTTTTCAGAACTCTTGAGCAGCCAGGTGATCTTTCTGTCACTATTGGCCTTGTCGTCGACCTGAATCGGTGCCGCCCAGTCGTAGAGCAGATGGGTCAACCCGGCCGTCACCGGCAGTTGCTGGTTGAGGCCGTCATCACGGACATCGAGGAAATAGGGATAGGGAACCATCTGGATCTCTTGCAGGGGAATGCCGCCGACAGTCCGGCTGACCGGAATCGGCAAGGGCTGGCTGCGCGGGTCAAGCACCAGCTGCTGTTGCATAGCCAGCCCGTTATATTCGAGCCAGTCGAGCAGTTTGCCCTGCTGTTTGTCGGCACTCAAGCTCGAGCGGCTGATATTGACATCAAACGGGGAGGCGGCCAGTAGCACGGTTCTGCCCTGCATGAGGAACTGATCGATAGCGAACAGCTGTTTGTCATCAAGGTCTTTCGGAGCCACAACCACCAGGATATCGGCTGATTCCGGAACGACACCGCTGCTCAGATCGAATTCGGTGACATTGTAGTTCTGCTCCAGATTTTTTTTTAGCACGGTGAAACCTTTACTGCTCCCCGCCATACCATACTGGGCCAGGAAAGAGTCAGGAGGCGCCGGCAGCGCCAGGGCGACAGTCTTGAGATAGCCGGCCGAAAACCGCTTGAGCGCATCCTTAATGCTGCGCTCAAGCGCCGGACGGGTAAAGTCATCGGCCAACGGGATCTGCACGGTCTGGGTCCCGTCATCCAGGGTCAGATAAAAATAGAACCGCTGGCTGTCGTACAGACCGGCCTGCATCGGCTGAAAGCCGTATTTCTCTGCCAGTTCCTTGACCAGATGTCCATCTCCGCCCTGCGGATCGATAATTTTCAGAGCGAACTGGCCGGCCGATTTCTTCTCCATATCGCCGGCAACGCTTTGCAGATCGACCCTGAAGTTTTTGAGAAAATCAGGCAGCCTGGAATCGTCCGAAAGATAGCCAGTCAGCGTCAGCGGATGCGCCAGGTTGGCGAACAGATCGCCGCCAGCCTGGAAGCCGAACAGAACCCGTTTAATACACCGGGTCAACTGATACTCGGGATTGTTCAGTTCGACATCGACTCCGCTCTCGCCGCTGTTTTTGACCTCAATCAGATCGCGAAAATCGAGCACCTGATACTGGTCACCATACTGGATCAAAACCTGGAAATAGGAATTGACCAGTGCCGCCTGATAGCGGTCAGCGACCTTGAACGGCACCGGCTTGATGCCGTACTTTTCGTTGGCTTCGGCCTCAAGATCGGGGTGCTGCTGAGGATCGACAAATTCGCTTCTGACGTTGCCATGCCCGGCCAGCTGGTATTCGCTGATCAGGTCACGCAACTGCGGAACCAGCGGTGCCAACAGCGGGTGGGTCTTGGCGCTAAAGTAACCACGGATCAGCAACGGCTCCTGCAGGCGGGCCAGATACTCGCGGGTGGTCGGCGAAATCGAATAGATTCGCCCTTGGGTCAAATCGAGGCGTAACGAACCGATCTGCTGCAGCCAGAGATGAGCGGCGATCAGGTTGACAATCAAGACCAGTGCGACCATGCCGATCATCCGGCACCGTGGGCCTGAGGCCTGAGACTGACTGTCCCAACGTAAACACCTCAGACTGTAGAGCGTCAGGACGAAAAACACCCCGACCAGGCTCAGGTAGTAGTAAAGATCGCGCAGGTCGATCACGCCACGGGTAATCGAAGAAAATCGGGCCCCACTGCCGAACAGGCGCAGCAGCTCAGCACTGTCGTTGCCGAAAAAGCCGGTCAGCAGATCGCTGCCGAGCAGATAGAAGACCCCGCAGATAACGACGGTCCCGATCAGACTGACAATCTGACTGTCACTGCGAACGCTCAGAAACAGCCCGATAGCGATATAGGCCGCGCCCAGGAACAGGGCGGCCAGGTAACCACCCCAGACCGGCCCCCAGTCGAGCGGACCGATGGCAGCGACAGAAAACGGCAGCGGCAAGGTCAGCAGCAGCGCCAGCAAGACCATGAAAAGCGCTGCCAGGAATTTGCCCAGCAGGTATTCGCCGGGCCGGACCGGCAGGGTCAGCAGGTACTCCAGAGTTCCGGTCCGCCGTTCCTCGCTCCACATGCGCATGGTCAGCGCCGCCACCAGGAAGATCAGAAGCACCGGCATCCATTCAAACAACGGCCGGACATCAGCGATATTGCGGGCGAAAAACGATTCCGCCCAGAAGACGACAAACAAGCTGACCAGCAGAAATACGCCGAGAAATATGTAGGCGACCGGTGAAGCAAAAAAGCTGCCCAGCTCTTTACGACAAACCCGCAGAGTGTTACGCAGCATGAGGTACCTCCTGAGCCGATGCAGAAAGCTCCAGGAAGACCTTCTCCAGGGTACGCTCTTCCTGTTTCAGTTCATAGAGTTGCCAGCCGCGCGCGACAACAAAGGTCGCAATCTGCGGAGCGAAATGCCACTCATCCTCCCGGCCTTTGAGCAAATAACTGCTGGCGCGCTCTCCGCAGGCAAGCAGCTCAACCTGCTCAATCTGGGGCAATGTCCGAAGCGCGGCTGAGACCTCAGTGGCAGCCCCGGAGCAGCGCATCAGCAGACCGCGCCCGCGGGTCAGATCCTCCAGCGAGGCGTCAAGGGCAAGCCGACCGCGGTTGAGAATCAGCACCCGGTCACAGACCGCTTCGACCTCCTGAAGAATATGGGTCGAGACGATCACCGTGGCCTCGCTCTTAAGATCCCGGATCAACTCGCGCATGTGGCCGATCTGCGAAGGGTCAAGACCATTGGTTGGCTCGTCGAGAATAACCACTTCAGGTTGATGCAACAGCGCCTGGGCAACTCCGACCCGCTGCCGGAAACCTCGTGAAAGCGTTGCTATCAGTGCCATGGCCTTTTCTTCCAGTTCAGTCTGGGCGATGGTCCGCAGCAGCGCGGAATCGCGTTTCACACCCTGAAGACCGCGTAATTCGGCAGAATAATTAAGAAAATCAATCACCGTCATATCCGGATAGACCGGGCAGTTTTCAGGCAGATAACCGATCCGTGATTGAGCCGGCAACAGTTTGTCTCTGGTTATGTCGTGGCCGCAGATCCGGATATCCCCGGCACTGGGTTCCAAATATCCGGTCAACATTTTCATGATGGTCGACTTGCCGGCACCGTTATGCCCGAGCAAACCGACAACCTCGCCCTGTCCGATGGAAAAAGACACATCGTTCACGGCCAGAAAATCGCCATAACAGCGACTGACATGGTGTACTCCTATCATTTTCATCCTCATATCGGGTTGAGATGCGAAATCGGCAGAACGACTGCGTTTTTAAAGAAGATATGCGGCGTCATTTTATGACGGCCGTCCTCACTTGCGACGCGGCTTGAGTCAACAGCCCTGCTCTGATTTCGGCAAAGAGACTTATACGAAATTATGAA
Organism: Geopsychrobacteraceae bacterium; assembly: GCA_963676795.2. Lineage (GTDB taxonomy): Bacteria > Desulfobacterota > Desulfuromonadia > Desulfuromonadales > Geopsychrobacteraceae. The sequence goes on from CAXXTB010000002.1 coordinate 2,414,660, forward strand.
AATGGCTGGAATTCAGGAGGGGGGCGAATGAAATAAGCAAACGCAGGATTCGAAGAAACTGGGAGAAGGCAATCGTGAGCAACGTGAGCGATTGCATAATCGAGAAGAACAGGTTGCGGTGTGAGGGAAGAGGCTGGAAACGGTCCGTCAGAGCCATCGCCCCCGGACCAGTAAGGGATATCGCCTGAATCGTCGGCAACCGCCGCGAATTCTGTATCACAGGACTGTACCGGGATATTTTGCATCCCCCAGAAAGGCTGCATACAGATCAGCAATACGACCGCTGCCGTCCAGACGAGCAGCACAAGAATTCTGTTTATGACAGTTTTAAGATTCATCTCACAACACCATCATTTGTCAAATTCTTCTATCATTGGCGAACCTGATCATGATCACAATCCGCATACGACCTGTCAAGCACCAATCACACAGCTCTATATTCAGATCAGGCAAGTTTTTGTGTTGCTCAAGGCAAACAGCGCCAGTAATGTTTCAATATTATTTCATTCATTCCCACACCAATGGAGGCCCCTATGCGTAAAGTACTGCCCGTTGTGATTTTCCTTTCCCTGATCTTCGTCTCTGTCTGCAGTGCTGACAGCATGGCTGAAATGCAGCAGCAGAGCATGAAGCAGATGCAGCAGATGGCTGACTGCATGACCAAGATCGACCAGCAGAAGCTTCAGGCTCTGGAGAAGCAAGGGATGGAGTTCATGGAAAAGGTCAGAGAGCTCTGCAGCCAGGGAGAACGGGATCAGGCCGAGCGACTGGCCATCGACTACCATAAAAAGATGGAGAACGACCCAACGGTCAAAGCGCTGGATAAATGCAGTGAAGGGTTTAAAGCATTCTCGATGAACGGCCTGCCGGGACAGGAGGACGAAGACAAAGACGCCGGCGAAGGTGGTCATATCTGCGATGAACTGGAATAGAGACCTCTCCAGATTCACGAAACGACTTCTGGACTAGCTTTAATCCTTTCATATGTTTGACCTGAATCAGGCCTGTTTTTTTGCGGCCTTCGGATATCGGTATCCGAAGGCCGCACTCTTTTCTCCCCTCAATGGCAAACGATCAGTTGACAGATTCATTAATTTTCAATAATCATAGATTCTATAAATAAAAAATGAGGGGGAAATGAAAATGACGAACGGAACAACCTATAAAGTTGTTTTCAACGGCGAACTTGCTTTTGACACCGATGAGCAAGAAGCGAAGGCCAATCTTGTCGAAAAATGCAGATACCAGCCTGCCGTTGCCGAACGTTTTTTTTCCGGCAGCAAGGTGGTCATCAGGAAGAACCTCGATGCGGAAGCAGCCAACCGCTGTAAAAATTACTTTTCGCAGATCGGCATCCTGGTCGATATCGTCGACGAGAACCCGCCCCCTCCTCCGCAGCCCGAGTACGATCCGCCCCCCGTCAGCCGGACGATCGTAAACCAGGGGCGCACCTGCCCGAAGTGTCAGGCAGAAAACCAGCCCGGTGAAATCTGTGACGTCTGCGGACTGATTTTTGCCCGTTTTGAAACGGCCCAATCCCGCCGCTACAGTCAGGAAGAGCCCCAGGGGGGCGGCCAGTTCGGGGATAATGAAAACGACTCGGGAGATTATCTCGAAAGACACCCGGAACAGCTGTTCCTGCTCAAGGCGCTGGGCGTTATCATCGTCCTGCTCCTGCTGCAGAATGTCCTGAGAGACTTTCTGCCGATCTTTATCCTGATTTTCCCGATCGGTTTCTTTGCCTATATCCGCCTTCAGGCCGCCGCCAGTGGCGAATCGACCATGCAGCTACTGAGACAGCACATCACCTTTATGCCGGTCATGTATGCCAAGGAAGAGCGCAAGCAGCAGTATGTCGCCAAGGCGACCTACATCCTGATTCTGATCAATCTCTTGGTCTTCTATCTGTTCCAGTTGACGGCACCGGAGCAGTTTATCGCCAACAACCTGATCTTCCTCCCCCTGGAACCGAACGCCGTCAATGTACCACTGAGCCTGCTCAGCGCCCTTTTTCTGCATGGCGGTCATGGCCACCTGTGGGGGAACATGCTCTTTCTCTGGGCGGTCGGCACGGTTGTCGAACGTAGAATCGGCACCATCCGTTTTGTCATTTTCTACCTGCTCAGTGGCATCGCCGGCAACCTGCTCTACCTGGCCAGCTGCGCTGCTATCGGCAACCCCGCGCACATCCTTGGTGCGTCCGGTGCCATTTCCGGGGTCATGGGTCTGTTTGCCGTGCGCTGTTATTTCAAGAGCATGACCTTTCCACTGCCGATTCTCGGCATCTTTTCGCTGATTTTTCCGGTCAGCCTCAAAGTGACCCTCAATTCACTGGTCATCATCGGCCTGTTCGTGCTGGCCGATCTGGGCGGCGGGCTGGAGCAGATTCAGGGCACCAGCCACTCGAACATCGGCCACTTTGCCCACCTCGGCGGGGTTATCGCCGGGATCCTGCTCGCCTTCCTGTTCAAAATGAATGAAGAGGCGGTACTGGAAAGACACCTGGAACTCGGCAGCGATGCCGTCGGAGCCAAGATCGGCAGTGGCAGCACCCAGAAAGGGGAAGAATCTCTGCGCCAGCTACTGAAGAAGGATCCCCAGAACAGCGCTGCGCAGTTGCTGCTCGCCAGGCTGCTCTCCAAATTCGGCGCCAGCGATGAAGGCCGGAAGCTCTACCAGCAGGTGCTGCCCACTCTGGTTCAGGAGAATCCCGAAGAAGCGATGATCGCCTACCACGAATACACCAGGCTGTACCACGAGCAGCTCGCCCCGGACACCCTGTACCGACTGGCGACCATCTATCACCGCCACCAGGATCCGGACATGGCGACCCACTGCCTTGAACGGGTCTGCCAGAATGACCAGACCCAGCCGCTGATTCTGGAAAAATCTCTGTTCCAGTGTGGCAGGATCCTGGAGAGCCAACAGCTCTATGACGCGGCCGCAGATTATTACCAACGCTGTATCGACAGATTCCCGACCTCCTCACTGGGACAGAAAGCTCAAGTACGGCTCAACCAGATGAGCACAGAGGCTTCTCCGGCGGTCGTTTAACCATCCCCGTTCGGCTCAGTTGAAACGGTGGATTCGAGCGCAAATTCGGCTGACCAGTTTTATTGTTTACTGCCCTGAGAATGTCGTCTAGAATTCCAAATTCTCAGAAGCTGAAAAACACAGCCTCTGCCTCAATCATTAATCCATAATCCGGTTCTGCCCGTTGATGAGCGCAGCTCATCTTGAGGCGCATTCCGTTTTGCTGGCATGAACCAACAGGACATGGCACGAGCGACTTAGGTCGTTATTAAAGAGTTTCCTTTGCTTCCTTTCCTTTACGATTAAAGAAAAGGAAGTCGTCTGGCGGGACGAGACCCGCCGGTTCTGGTTCTGATGTTTTAAATTTAAAGTCAAAACCACGGGGTCACGCCCCCGTACGGCGCCCTCCTTTTGGCCTGGGCTCCAAATGGAGGCAAAAACGCCCTTTTAGAACTGACGAAGATTGGTAAAACTTTCTTCGTAGTTTCCGGACAACATTTGACAACGCGCCCGACGATGAGCTGCGCTCATCTGATGGGCAGAATCGAAAAAACTCAGCAAAGCTGAGTTTCGATATAAACCAATTGGAACAAGCCCCACACTGTCATCCGGGGGGTGTCTACAGTTCTGAGAATTCGTATTCTTATTTTTATTGAAATCAATTTTTCCAAAGGGCTTTAAACCAATGAACGTAACCAATGTCTCGATCCTTCCGACCGAAGCAGCGACACGGGCGCAGCGTCCGGCGTTAACCCCCGAACTTCTGGCCGCCAGCGGTGCCCGTTATTCACGGAATAACGAAGGGCTGGGAGCGATTCTGGACAAGATTGATACCAACAACCTGGACAAGTCGGTCGACAGCATCTTCAAAATGATCGACTATGGTCATCAGTCGATCGCCGATATGGCCCCGGTCGCCATGTTCATCGACGACATTTCGATTCTGCTCGCCTACCTGGTCTGGAGCTGGTGTCCGACCGCCGGCGGCCAGGAATCGTCGACCCGCTATATTCAGCTCGACCGTTCAGGACTGGTCGAACCCGATCTGTTCGGTCTGCCACAAGAGCAGCATGCCGAGTGGTACGCCTTCATGGATGACTGCTTCGATGCCTACGCTTCGGCACTCTCCTTCTGGGACCGGATCGGCAGCGAAAACTTCGAACTGACCGGCATACCGCAGAGCCTTCTCGATGACCCCAGTGACAAGGCCCAAAAGCAGATTGCCCGCATGAAGCGTAACTACGCCTTCGACCGGGCACGCTATTTTCTGCCGGTTGCTGCAAAAACCAACATCATGCTGGTCATGTCATCACGCGGCTGGACCCAGCTCTGCCAGAACCTGCTTTCACACTGGCTGCCTGAAGCACATATGCTGGGTAAAAAAATCAGGGAGGAACTGGAGCTGAGTGCCCCGCGGATGGTCAAACACGCTGAACAGAAGCCTTCCTACAAGGCCGGCCTCGACAAGGAGTTTGCAATCAACGCCCAGCAAGCCAGGGACATCAAACTGAGCGACGAAGAATCTTCCTGCGATGCAACAACAGAGCTGCTGCTACCGGCGGGAATCAGCGAAGCCGATCTGGTTGAAGCCCTGGCTGAACATGACAACCGTTACGCCTATATCGGCTCCGCGGCCTGCCGGACAGCGGTCCGGGCCAGCTGGAAAGCGATGGCGATTGCCGAAATCCGTGACCTGAACCGGCACAGAACCGGGCAGAAATACTGTCCGCTGATTCCGGTCGGCTTTTATTGCGCCAAGGAACAGTTGCCGAACGGAACGCACCTGAAGGAAAAACATTCCCGGATCGGGGTGCGCTCAACAGCAACCAGTCGCAGCCTGCTGGCAGAGCAAGCTCCGGGCTACGCTGCCTGGCTGCTGCTCGGATCGCAGTTCCGCTTCGAACACACAACCACCCTCGACAAGTTCATCTACGAAGCCGAGCTGCGTACCGGGACCGGTGCCCACTACAAATACGCTGCTCACCTGCGCGATGCGGTGCTGGCGTTAAAAGATGACTACCCATTGTTATCTGCGGCGATCCCGCTTGGCACGGCTGAACCGGAATGATCAGAGCGATCTGGAGCTGGCCTCAGAAACGGCCTGCTCCAGATCGACAAAACGAAATGGCTTGGCGACAGCTGCGGCAAAGCCGTATGACCTGTATTCGGCCATCAACTCATCATTGACATAGCCGCTGGTGACAATAATGCGCGCCTCGGGATTGAGTTTCCAGATTTCGCGCGACGCCTGCCAGCCACCGACCCCTTCAGAGACAACCAGGTCCATAACCACCAGCTCCGGCGGGTTGCCTTTATCCAGCTCCTGCTGATAGAGCTGAACCGCGACGTTGCCATCCGCGGCCTGCAGAATCTCATAACCCATCTCACGCAGCATCTCAGCCAGCATGAAGCGGACGATCTCTTCATCATCCATGACCAGCGCGCTGCGGTACTCCCGAGCCGCCTGGTCACTATCTTCAGGTTCTTCTTCGGCAGCAACCCGGGCATCGGGATGAGCCGGAAGAGAAATAACGAAGGTCGTTCCCTCGCCTAGCCGGGAGCTCACCTCTATCGTCCCGTCATGACGGGCGATGATCGATTGGGTCGAGGCCAGGCCGAGACCCGTTCCGGTTTTCTTGGTGGTAAAGTAGGGTTCGAAGATATTGGCCAGATCCTCTTTTGCAATACCGACGCCATGATCCTTGACACTGATCTGGACAAAGGGATTCCCTCTGGCGTCCCTGACGTTATTCAGAGAGAGAGTCACCATCCCCCCGTTAGACATGGCCTGCTGGGCGTTGAGAACCAGGTTGGTAACAACCTGAGTGAGCTGCCCCTGGTCAGCCAACACCGGCCAGAGGTTCTCATCGGCTTCAAAGACCAGGGAATATTTATCCAGCTTGAGAATGAAGTTCGCACTTTCCCGGAGCAGTTCCGTCAAGTGTACCAGGTCCTTCTGGCTCTCTTCCCCCCCCTTGGCAAAATTCATCAACTGGCTGGTCAGGGTCGAGGCATTATCCAGAGCCTTCAGGGCGGAATCAAGCAACCGGGCGGAGACATGTCCTGCCGGAAGCTGCATGCGAGCCATCTCGATATTGCCGAACAGGCCCGTCAGCAGGTTATTGAAATCATGGGCAATGCCACCGGCAAAGACGCCGAGGGTTTCAAACCTTTTCAGCTGAGTCTGCTTTTCTTCCGCCTCTTTGAGGGCCGTCACATCCTGAACAAAACACTCCAGATAGGCGTCCTCAGCGGTTCTCCGGATCGAAGCATTGAGCATGACATCGATCTGCACATCGTCAGCCGTTCGGAAACGGGTTTCAAAGGCGATGACCGATTCTTCCCGGCGCAGCGCCTCCCATAGAGCCTTATAGCTATTTGGGTCGACAAAAAGATCGGCCAGGGTAGCTCCGGAACAGAGGGTGTCAGCGGTGGGATAGCGGCAGAGGGCTACCATGGCCGGATTGGCGACAACAATCCGGCCGTCCAGACGAGCCTGAAAGATTCCACTCAGTGCTTCGGAGAAGATACGTTCATACCTGTTTTTCTCTTCCCTGAGTTCCTCCATCTTGACCTGAAGCTCAGGATAGTAGCTCTTACGCGCGGAAAAACTGCCGAGGCCGATAATGCTGTCGACCTGATCCTGGGTATCGGCTTCATAATCAGGGTTGGACTCAGAAAAACCTTTGGTATCTTCAGGGCTCGACATAGCAGCGTATCAACTCAGGTTACAAGGCTTCGCGGTAGATAACTTCAAGGTCTGCCTTGCTGGCCCGGCGTGGATTGGTCAGCATACAGGCATCGCTGATCGCTTTTCTGGAAAGATCGGACAGATCGGCCCCCTTGACCCCCTTGAAGCCCAGGGTATTGGCGACACCCGCGCGCTTTTTCAGATCAAGAACCTGAGCCATCAGTCTGGACTTGATTTCGCGGCTGTTGAGACCACGCACATCCACCCCGAAGGCTTCGGCGATAATCTTGAACTTATCGATCGATGCGTCATAATTGAAATCGATGACATGTTCCAGCAACATGGCGTTACATTCCCCGTGAGCGAGATCAAGGAAACCGCCGAGACTGTGCGCCATGGCATGGACAGCACCGAGACTGGCGTTGGAAAAGGCCAGTCCGGCTTTCATACTGCCGAGCATCAGTTTTTCCCGAAGCTCCAGATCGTTCGGTGTTTTCAACGCTTGCTCCAGGTTGAAACAGACCAACTGAATCGCCTCCAGAGCCGAGGCATCGGTCAGAACCCCGCTGCCCGTCGAAACATAGGCCTCAACGGCGTGAGTCAAGGCATCGAGAGCTGTGCAGGCGGTCAGGAAGTCCGATTTAGTCGTAGTTGTCTCCGGGTCGATCAGGGCGACATCCGGAACGATCGCTTTACTGACGATGGCGACCTTCTTGAATTCCTGACGATTGGACAGGATGCAGAACTGCGAAACATCCGCCGAAGTTCCGGCCGTTGTCGGCACGAAGATCATCGGCGGAACCGGCTGACAAATCTTGTCAACCCCTTCAAAGTTGAGAATATCAGCCCGATTGGTCGACACAATACCGATCCCCTTGGCACAGTCCATCGGGCTGCCACCGCCGATCGATACGATGACATCGCAACCTTCCCGCTCGTAAAGAGCCGCGCCTGCCATGACTTCGGTACTGCGCGGATTCGGCGTCACATCAGCAAAAACCACGTAAGCGATACCGACATCATCGAGGCTTTTCTTGACATCGTCCAGCCACGGCGTCGCGGCCACCCCCGCATCGGTCACCAGCATAACCTTGGTCGCCATGAATTGTTTCGCATAACGGCCAACAAAGTTCCGTGAGCCGACGCCAAAGATAATCTCGGGAGCGACAAATTTACGCAGTGCGGACGGTCCAGCCATAAGAGTCTCCTTCACAAGTCTTCGCAGCATACCCGGAATTCAAGCAGGTATCGCGAACAGCCCCCCCTGGATCGTATAAATAACAGTATAACAATCGTTGCTCAGAATGCTTTAAATCTATTTTCCCAATGCGCTGATAACGCCACGCACAGCAGCCGGAATATCCGCCGGCAGCACAACCAGCTTGGCATTGTTCGAATCAGCCATCTTGCGCATCGACTCGATGTATTTCTCACCGAGAATGAACATGGCGGGAAGTTCGTTCCCCTGGATCGCCTGGGTGACATTGTCGATGGCGGTCTGACTGGCCTGAGCGAGGACAACCTTGGCCTCGGCATCGCGCCGTGAAGCTTCGAGACGTCCTTCCGCCTCAAGAATAGCCGCGGTTTTCTCACCGTCGGCACGGGTAACTGTCGCCCGGCGCTGACGTTCAGCCGCAGCCTGCTCTTCCATCGCCTTCTGCATCGTCTGCGAAGGGGTGATATCCTGAATCTCGACCGTCTTCAGCGTAATCCCCCAGTCGGCGATATCTTCAGAAATACTGATCTTCAACTTGGTCTTGATTTCATCCCGTGAAGACAGCGCATCATCCAGGCCCATTTCACCGATGATCGAACGCAGCGAGGTTTGTACCAGGTTCCTGATCGCCAGACGGTAGTCCTCGACGCCATAGACCGCTTTTTCAGGCGAGACGATATTGATGTAGGCCACGGCGTTGGCGATGATCACAACGTTATCGCGGGTGATGACCTCCTGCGAGGGGATATCGAGAACGATATCCTTGGTCGTCGCCTTGTAGGCAACGCTGTCGATATAAGGCACGATGATATTCAGTCCGGGGTTCAGTGTCTTGTGATATTTCCCCAGCCGCTGAACGACGTGCTTTGAGCCCTGCGGGACAATACGCACCCCCAGACCAATCGTCATGATAACAAGAAACGCCAGGACCAGCACAACAATAAGACCAGCCATAAAAACCCCCGTATTATCGGTTAATGATGTTCAGTTGATTCGTTTTTCGACGACCAGTGTATTCCCGGAAATATCAATAACATAAACCCGATCACCGACAGCAACCTCCTGCTGGCAGTAAAAGGGCCATTCCTCCGAACCGAGCAGCGGAGTTGCAAAACGGACATAGCCGTTCTGGTTTTCAACGGGCGCCTTGATGACCTGCCCGCTCTCGCCCAGAATCGCTTCTTTGGCCATCCCCGCCTTGGTCCGATCGGCCATGAACGGCTTGAAGAAACGAAACCAGAGGATGGTAAAAATAACCGATGAGATCACCCAGAGCAGGAGCTGAGCGGTAAAGCCCAGTGCCGGAAAGGCCAGCAGGATCAGTCCGACAAGCAGCCCCCCAAGTCCGAACCAGAAGGAAATGAAGCTCGGTAACAGCATTTCCGCAATCAGCAGAATCATGCCGAAGACCAACCAGTGCCAATACAGGACCTGAACTTCCATCATACCTCACAATTCGCGGTTGAAAAAAAGGGGAACATTTCTGCAGTTTAGCACCATGGTATTCAATGAGTAACAACTGCTGACGTTTATTCAAGAAGATATTATATAGGAATAATCGATAAATAAACAAAATATAAAATCTTTCTCATGACAATGGAGAAAATATGAAAAAATTACTTCTCACGGTTTTCCTGCTTACCATCGGCACATCATACGCCTGCGCGGCGCCACAGGGACCTCCGGCCAATGACGAGCTGGGCAAAGCACTTCAGGAATGTATAGCTGCGTCCGCCAAGGACTCAAACGGACACCCCGACCGCGCTGCAGTCGATCAATGTATGACTAACAAAGGGTTCCGCAAACCGGCAGGCCGTCCCGGTTCGGAACCGCCGCAACAATAAGTGCCCCGGAGCCCCGCTCGGGGCTCGCCCATGGCATTCTCTCGTCTTTTCCGGGAAAGACGGCTTGTCGTGCAACTTATCTGCGCTAAAATATAAGATGTACGCCCCCTTTCGGGACGAAAAAGGAGAGTCGCATGGACAGAAAGCAGACCAACCTTGAAGATTCCCGCGTTTCAGCGCTGCAACCCCCACCAAAAATGACTGAAAAGCTCTGGCAGAGCCCCCAGAAAAGCTGCAAAAACTGCCCGTACTGTAACCAGGATGTCGATACCTACCCCTGTGCGCGGTGTCATACCCGGCATTAGTCGACAGCTGGTTGAACAAACATAACGGCCTGAAAAAACAGCGCGAAATGAGGGTGAATCTGTTAGAATATTGACGTCTTCTCCCGACCCAAAATAACAAGAGGCTACCATGTCCAGATTTCTGCTCTCTGTGCTGTTGATTACGCTACTGACCTCGCTCTGTCAGGCCAGTCCCTACCAGGCCATCCTCTACCCGGAAGGAGCAACCCTCTTTGAGCGCAAAGATCTGGCTTCGGGCGTTGATCAGGCGGTACTCTACCTTCCCCAGGTTGCCCAGCCAGATTCGTTGCGTGCCAGCCTGGATGACGAGAGCCAGACCAACATCAGCTCCGTCGAATACAGCTCCGTACTCCCTGAAACACAGGATTTCATGCCGCTGCGCGACAAAATCGCCGCCCTGAAGAAACAGCTGAACGAGCTTGATGATCAGGCTCAGGCCACTCAACTGGTCCTGAGCTACTGGCAGAAGCAGACACCGAAACAGGACGCGTCAGTTCAGGAAACCCTGGAGTTAAGCAAGGCCATTCAGGCGCAAAGCCTGGCCCAGCTTCAGACGCTAAGCCGGCTCAATCAGGAGAAATCGTCCATCAGGGAACAGATCGCTGAAGCCCAGCGCCAGCTTGATGAACAGACCGGGCAGAACAGCCGGCTGTGGAAAGTCACCCTGCACCTCTCGGCCCCGTTGAAAAAAGCGACCTCCGTTCATTACGACTACCGAATCCGGCAGGCCGGATGGTCGTCAAGCTACAGCCTTAACGCACTCCCCCGTGAAAAACGGATCGAATGGATCTGGAATGGGCAGATTGTCCAGACCAGCGGGCAGAACTGGCCGGAGATCCGTATCCTGGCCGCAACCGCCGAACCTGCATTTTCCCTGACCCCGCCGGACAACAGCCCCTGGGTTCTCAGTGAGATCAGACCGCAGCCCCGCCCCGCGATGAAGACTCTGGCCAACCGGCAATATGTGGCTGCGGAAGCCATGCTTGACGATGAAGTCGCTGCAAGCGCCCCGCGGCCTCAACGTCGGGCTGGACAGATTTTCGACCTCTACGACCTGGGCCGGCTCTCCCTCGCTTCCGGCAAAGCGGCGATTGTCAATATCCGCTCGGGACGCTGGGCCGCAGAATTTTCTTATCTGACGCGTCCGCTCCAGACCGAGCAGGCCTTTCTGATGGCCGAGGTGCTTCTCGGCGATGATGTTGTTCCGCTCCCGGAAGGAAACGCCTCCATTCAGCTGGAAGGGGTTCACGTCGGACAGAGGAGTTTTTCACTGGCAGGCAAGCAGGAACTCAAACTCAGCTTCGGTAACGATCCCGCAATCGCTATCGATGTCAAAACGGCCCATGTCGACGGCAGCGCAGGGCTGCTGTCGAAAAACGAAACCTACAGCTGGAACTGGAGCGTCACTCTGAAAAACAACAAAAGCATCCCGGTTCACTTGACGGTCGAAGACAGCTTACCGCACAGTAGCCACGACAGGATCCTGGTCAAAGAACAATTTACCGAACCGCTGCCGGAAAAGACCGATGACGGCCTGCTCAGCTGGCAGTTTGATCTTGCATCCGGCAATGTGCAGAAACTGACCTTCGGCTACCAGGTCAGCTATCCCGAAGATATGCAGATCGACAAGGGACGCTAGGCGTTTAGCGCCGGAAGACAGGAGATGCTATGACCGACGCAGTCAACGCTGCCGCCGATTTGAGCCCGGGATTGCACAAGGTCCGCTCAAGACGCAGGATCCTCTGGCTGGTGCTGCTGATCTATCTGCCGGCCATGATCATTGCCTTTGCCCAGGACAATGCAAAGTTCTGGATGGCTATGACCTTCTGTGTCTGGCTGGTATTGCTGATCGTTGCTGTGGTCATCAACTGCCTGGTGCGCTGCCCGCGCTGCGGTCAGCAGTTCCATACCCACGGACCAAGCTTTATCCCCCTGCGGCGCTGCCTGCACTGTGGACTCCATGTCAGCGCCGACAAACGTCCGGATGAAAAACTCCCCCCCGTTCCCGAGGGCAAGTGCTAGCTGATGACACCGCACAAATGCCCTATTGCGCTCAAAAGGCTATCCATTCATGGCAACAGATCTGAAACCAACCGTCTCGTTCTACGACTCTTTCGCCAAGCTCGATATCAGGGTCGGCAGAATCATTGCGGCAGAGCTTGAAACAACAACCCCAAAACCGACCTACAAAATGACCGTCGATTTCGGCAAGTACGGCACCTGGATCAGCTACGGGCGCTTCACCCGGCACTCGCTCGCCGAAGTAATCGGCCGGCAGGTCCTCGGCGTTCTGAACTTTGAACCGCGCCAGATGGGCCCTGTCGTTTCAGAGGTCTTGATTCTCGGCGTCCAGTATCCTAAAGCGGAAAGCGGTGAGGCGACCTTTGTTACACCGGCGGAAGATGCCAAACTGGGCAGCAAACTGTTCTAGACCAAGGTTCCAGGAGCTCCCCATCGGAACCATCTGCCTCTTCTGTCTGCATCAGCTGTTCGCCCTGAGATATTCATCAACCGGCAGCAGCTGCCATTGATCCTCGCTCCTGAGCTCCAGCACCAGATCATGATAGGCCAGGATACTTGGGCGGTGACCGACGCTGATATAGTGGATACCGAGTTCTTTGAGGCATTGGTAGAGACGCCCTTCGTTTTTCGTATCAAGGGCGCTGGTCGCCTCGTCAAGAACGGCAAAGCGCGGTCTGTTGATCAACAAGCGGGCAAAAGCCAACCGTTGCTGCTCGCCGAGCGAGAGCAGGTCCGCCCAGTCGAGCTCTGTGGCAAAACCGCCGACCCGTTCGACCAGGTCGGGCAGCTGGACCAGGCCAAGAACCTCCTGAAGCTGCTCCTCGCTGATATTGTTCTCGACCCGCGGGTAGAGCAGCTGATCGCGCAGAGTACCGAGAATCATATAGGGCTTCTGGGGCAGGAAGAAGATCTCAGCGTGGGCCGGGGTGCTGATCCTCCCCTTGCCCTGCGTCCACAGCCCGGCAACAGCACGCAGCAGTGAACTTTTTCCGATCCCGCTCGGACCGACGATCAGCAGGTCCTGATCTGCGGGCAGATCCAGACTGAGATCGCGGACCAGGGTGCGACTCTGGTTCGGCGGCTGCAAAGTCAGCGCTTCAAGAGCAAAGTTCTCCCCTTCGTCCATCTGAATCCCGGCGACAGGCTGTTCTTCCGCCTCCAGGGCCTGTGAGAAACCGGAGAGACGCTGCACCCCGGCGGCAAAGTTGGTGATATCTTCAATCTGTCCGACAATCAGCGACAGCGCGCCATAGACCTGCATGAAGGCGAAGTTGGCCTGGACCATGTCGCCGTATTCGATCTGCCCCTTGAAATAGAGCGGAAAGAGAACGACAAAAGGGAGCACCATCGGCAGATAGCTGTAGGCCGTGGTGAAAAACGACAGGTTCCGCTGCCAGCCGATCAGCAGACCAAAGTTGCCGATCACCTGCCTGAAACGCGAACGGATATTACCCAGCTCGGAGGTTTCCCCCTGGTAAAAGGCAATCGATTCGGCATTGTCGCGCACGTGGATCAGGGAATAACGGAAATCGGCCTCGTAGCGCAGCTGGTTGAAGTTGAGCCTGACCAGTCGGCGGCTGATCAGCAGGGTGATCAGGGTGCCGATGACCGAATAGGCGAGAACCACGATCACCAGCAAGACCGATTTCGACCAGAGAATCCCGGTGAAAGAGATCAAGTCCATCAGCGAACCGAGCAGGATCAGCAGAAAAGCCAGCGAGGTCCGGGTGAAGGTCCGGATATCCTCCATAATCCGCTGGTCAGGGTTGTCGATGTCGGAACGGTTTTCAATCTCGTAATAGCAACGGTTGCTGAAGTATTGAGTGACGAAGCTGTTGGTCATCCACTCCCGCCAGTGCATGCCGAGGTAATCACGGACATAGCCATAGAATGCAACGATCGGAATACCGATGAGAAAACCGCAGAAGTAGGTGATGACGAAGAAATAGGATGAACTTTCATCCTTGCTGACCAGGGCGTTGGTAAAGAAGTTGCCGATGTAGCTGAAGGCGACGTTGATCCCGGTGACCGACAGCGAGAGGAGCAGAACCACCGCCAGCAGCAGCCAGGCCCTGCCGTGGGAACGCAGCAAACGGCGCAGACCGAAAAAGACCAGCGCCGGACCGACAAGGGCGAAGATCGGGAAAACTATCGCCGCAGAATCGAAGGTGGAGCGGACGGTCTCCGTCAGGCCATGAGCCAGCCGCGCAGTCAGCGCCGGGGCCAGACTATCGCTCACCAGGACCACGCCAGAGACGAGCAAAAACAGCAGACCGAACAGGAAGATCAGCATCAACAGCATCAGCAGCAGGGTCAGACGACCACCATAGCGATTGCGTTCAAAAAAATAGGGGTAAGCGATGGCGATAAAACGGCGCCACAAAAAACGGTCCCTGGGATCTTTGGCAGTCATGGCATACTCACAGCGGGTCAGATCGGTTGTTGGTCATGGTGGTCCACTATACTCCGTTCAGAGGAGATACAACAGCCTTTCAGGAACAGAAATCTTGCACTGCCAGAAAGAAGCGGCCTTGCAACGTCCCCTCCTTCCTGTTTAGCCACCGAAAAAATAGTTTTTCATAAGATGTGTTTTAAAAGTCGCAAAGCACCAGTCTTTTCAGTAATATATGACCTTATCAGGACGAGACAGATGCCGTCATGGCAGAATCCGGCCAGACAGGACAGACAGGACCTGGCGAAGCGCCAGGATATGTTCAGGTGCGCATCAGTGATGATGGCGTCGGCTTTTCCAAAGAAACCCTGGCACACGCCTTCACCCCCTTTTTCACCACCAAGAAGAAAACTATCGGCACGGGGCTGGGCCTGACCATGGTCCACAACACCATCTCGCAGCACCAGGGACAGATTGTTATCGAATCGGAACAGAATCGAGGAACTGACGTCAGTATCTACCTGCCCATCCCGGAAGAAGCGGAGCAGCAACAAGAAGCGGCTCAGCAGTCGCCAGAGACTCCACGGTTCACATGCAGCATCCTGCTCGCGGATGACAACCCGGCGATCATCGAAACCCTCGGTTCTGGCCTCGAAAGTTTTGGTCACAGGATCATAACGGCTCAGAACGGGCAGGAACTGATCGAACAGTATCAGCAAGCAGCGGAGGAAATCGACCTGATCATTTCTGATCTTGAAATGCCGCTCATCTCCGGGGATGAAGCTTTCTACAAAATCAGAGAGATCAATCCCGAAGCGAAGTTCATAATGACATCCGGCTTTCTTGAGGATGAACGGGTCCAGAAAGCGCTGAAGGCGGGAGCTGCCGGGTTCATTCCCAAACCCTGCAAACTTGAGGTACTGCTGCAAAAAATAGAGTTCTGCCTGCAAGCATAGGGTTAGTCAGTTGCATACATTAACCCGCCTCCGCGAGAGGGGGGAGCGAAGTGTCGGGTTGAGGGGAATGCCCAGAAAAGGCCTTTTCCCCCGCGAAGATTTACTGGGCAGCCATCTCCAGGACTTTTTTCTCCATCAGGGCAAAGAGGCCGTCATAACCATCCCGCCGGATTATTTCGCTGTAGGTCGAGCTGTAATTTTTGATCAGGCTGACACCATCAATAACCAGATCAAAGACCTGCCAGCGGTCAGTTCCGTAGATCAGTCGGTACTGAACAGGAATCTCGAGATCGTTGGATTTGATAACCGTATCGATAATCGCCTTGTCGTCCTTGACCCGCTTTTTGACAAACAGCACCGAACCGCTGGAATAATCATCGACCTTGTTCAGGTAGGTCCCCTCCATCACTTTGACGAACAGACGTTCGAAATGTTGCCGCTGTTCTACGGACGCACTGTCCCAGTAGCTTCCGAGAGTCCGGCGCGACATCGACTCGATATCGAGAAAATCCTGAACCTGGGTACTGATCCGGGCTTTTTTGTCTGCCAGTGATATGTCCTTGTTTTTCAGGACCGCCAGAACGGTATTGACAACTTTTTCTACTTCGACCTGAGGATCAGAAAGAGCGAAGGCTGCGGGAGAAATGAACAACAGCAGCACAAAGCCGAACAACAAACTTTTCATCCTAATGAACTCCAAACCAGTCAAGTGGATTTAACCAGTCTCCGTCAAACAACGGACCACTGAAAATATTCAGATTGTAGCCATTCTTGCCGACCTGGGCGAGGCGTCTCTGGGCGTACGCCGAACGGATAAACAGGTACGGATCGAGGGAATCCCTGACAATCCCTTCGTAGGTATCCTGATCGAGAGAAAGACGGTTTTCGACATCCAGGGTCTTGATTCCGACATACTCAAAAGACTCAAGATCGGAATAACGCAGAGGATCGGCATATGAATCGACAAAGCTGCCGGTAGCATCACGCAGGCTGGATGGCCCGACGATCGGCAGAACCAGGTAAAAACCGTGGCCAAAACCGTAAAAGCCGAGGGTCTGACCAAAATCTTCAATTGTCGGCTTGACCCCGGCATAAGAGTCGGCCACATCAAACAGGCCAGCGACACCAAAGGTCGAGTTGATCACAAAGCGATAGACTTCCGTGCCAAAATCACGAAATTTAAACTGCAGCAGACAGTTGCCGATTCGAACTGGTGATCCCAGATTGAAAAAGAAATTCTTCACCGAAACCCGGGCTGGTCTTGGCACGACCCGGAAGCCTCTGGCAACGGGCTTGATCGCGTAAAAGTAAAGCTTGTCATTGACCCAGAAAACACCGCGGTTGAACGGCTCCAGCGGGTCGGCGATCAAAGCCTCCTGATGATAGACGTCCCGCTCCGAATCCGGCTCACTAAAGGCACTTTCAAAATCGTCCCAGTCATCTTCCTGGGCACGACTGACCAGGACGACTTCCTCACCCCGACCCGCTTCAGCAGCTGCCGCCGGCAAAGGGGCCGCCTGCAGTAAAAACAGCAGACACAGCACTACAGAAAGACAGAACATCATTATTTTTTTCATGCCACTCATCTCTTCTCTGTCATTATCAGAAAGGGAGCCTGCGATCTGTTGCAGATACGTATCTGTACAACCTGAAAGCTCTGCGGATCAAGCTCTGAAAAAAAACGACTGACTTCTGCAGCCTCTTTGTCCCCCCCTGCGTGAGCAGGATAGACGACAATCGCCATCCGCCCTCCGCTGGTCAGCGCCGCACAGCAGGACGACAATGCCCTGAGCGTCGTTTCCGGCCGGGTGATCAGGTTCTGATCGCCGCCGGGCAGATAACCCAGATTGGCGATGATAGCGGCAGGGGCCCCCGGCAGCAGAGCAGCGATCTCGGCATGATCGATCTGAACCAGATCGATACCCGCTTGTGCCGGCAGCGCACCTCCCCCCAGATGGCGCCGGCAGCTCAATCCGGCGTCAGCAAGACGAGCCTCCGTCGCATCCAGTGCCTGGCGCTGGATATCGCAGGCGACAACCTGCCCGCTAAGACCTCCCATCCGGCTCAGGGCAAGGGTATCGTGCCCGTTTCCGGCCGTCAGGTCGACGAGCAGGTCGCCTTCAGTGACGACCTCAGAGAGCAACCGGTGCCCCCAGTGGATCACATTGGCCAGATTCAGATCAGCTTTTCGCGACATCCAGTTTTGCCTCAATCAGTTGACGGTGGGACAGGCCGATCAGGGCACCAAGCTGGCGCATAAGCGCCTCCTCAAAATGATCGAGGCGACCGTCGGCGTAGACCAATTGCCAGACAGCCCTGATGATCCGCTCTTTTTCCGGCTGCGAAAACGACCTGTTGATATCCCGGGTAAACTGATGCAGATCGGAACTCTGCTGACGTCTCTGCTCGGCCAGAATCAGCAATTCATTGACAGAATCTTCGGAAACCTGAAAGTGCTGCTGCAACAGTTGGCCGATCAATTCACTTTCGTTATCATGAAACTCACCATCGCTGTGAGCCACTTCCAGCAGCAACACGGCGGCGGCCAGCGGAATCCGTTCAAAATCCCGGGTGCTGTCGTCCGCCCCCGGCGCAAAGACCTGTATTAATCTCTTCAACATGGAAATTCCTGTTTTTCTGTAAACCTCTGCCTGAGAAACATTATCTTCGACAATTTAGCAGAGATTCTATCACGACTGAACCCATTCATTAAAATTGTCATGAACCTGGCTCCATCCAGGCAAACATCAGCCCGATCAAACACGCAGAAAAATACACCGGACCCGGCGGTTCTCAGACCAAGAAGATTGACAAACCCCCCAAGATTCCGTAGCTTCTTGTGACGATAACTGAATTGATGGCAAAGGGAAATCCATGACCAAATTTTTTCGGGCTGTTTTTTTTCTATCTTTCATTCTGCTGCTGGCAGCATGTGGCACCAAGGTCAAGCCGCAGCCGACAGCGGAAGAACAGTTACAACAGGCGGAACGCTACACCGACGCAGGTCTTTACGATCAGGCCATCACAGCCTGGGAAGGCGTCCGTGACACCTTCTACTCTCCAGACCTGAGCATGCTGGCCGAAATCAAGATTGCCGACATCTACTACACCGATAAACGTTACGATGAAGCCGCAGTCGCTTACGAAGCCTTCATCAAGCAGTATCCCCAGGATTTCCGTATTGCCGAACTGCTCTACAAGCAGGGCATGAGCTACTACAACCAGATCCTTTCCGCCGACCGTGATCAGACCAGCACCGAAAACGCGCTCAAATCCTTCGAGCGGATGAACCGGGAGTTTCCGGCCAATCCACATAGTCAGGAAGCGGAAAACCTGATGCTGCGCTGCCGGACAAGACTGGCTGATCACGAAGTATACGTCGGCTGGTTCTATCTGCGAACCAAAAAATATCAGCCGGCCATCAAGCGTCTGGAAGCGGCGCTGAACGGCTTTCCGGACTACTATTACCGCAACGAGGCCTACTACTACCTGATCAAGGCCTACATTGCGACCGATGATCTTGACAAGGCGCTGGAAACCTACCAGAAACTCGCCGATCAGTATCCGCACAGTGATGAAACCCTGAGCGCCAGAAAATTGCTCGACAACCTTTCCTGAGAAAGGAATAGCCTCTGGGCAAGATAATAAAAAGAAGGTCCTGCCGATTAAACGGCAGGACCTTCTTTTTCGTTTTACCAGAGCGATTCGCGCATGTAGATCAGTTTTTCATTCCCTTTGTAAATACCGAAACTCGCCCGAGCCGTCGGATCTGTGCCATCCTTCTGGCGCAACCAGTGGTAAGCACTCAGGTCATACTGCAGTTTGACGCTCCCCTCGTGAGAAGCCAGCGGTGCCGACAGGCTGATCGCCTGGGAGCGGCCCAAAGACAGGGCTCCGCCGCCGCCAGGGGTTGTATCGCCCGCAACCAGGGTGCCGGCATAGTCAGAAAGGATCAGATTTGCACTCGAGACGGCGGTGCTGCTGTCGGCGATATTCTGAACAAAGGCGCTGCCGTTGAAATATTCGACCAGAACCGGGATGGTCAGATCCATGGTTTCCGGCCCATAGGCGTTCTGCACCAACAGCTGCCCGTAACGCTGCTCGGTCCCGCTAATGGCGGAAATGCTATAGGCATCACAGGTTCCGTCGGGTTCCGCATCGTAACAAACCGCGTCGGAATCGGTCAGATCAGCGGTCGCTAGAGTCAGATCGATATTGGTGCTCAGCGGTCCTTCGGCAACTGCTGTCTTCACATAGCTCAGATATTCCCCGGTTAGCGACACCTGACCTACTCCGTCATAGTCCCCGGTCCCGCTCCAGCTGACGGCACCGGATGTCGTGACCGCAAGCCCACCGAGAGATCCGCTATTGTCCTGATAGCTGCGCTGGGTCAGCGCTGAATTGAGGTGCCAGAAGTCTACGCCGTAGTTGCTTGTGATCCCACCGCTACGGTTGCGCGCAGTCAGGGTCCAACGCGGTGGCACCAGGTAGCTAAACGGCTGCCCCAGATAAGTAAAGCTGCCGTTGGCATCAGCAAAGCTCGGGCCGTTATCGGCAAGCGAGAAATAGGCCGGGATGAAACGGCCGACATTTTCGCTGGTATTGCCTGTCACATTGCCGCTGCCCAGGTAGTTGCCGTCTGCCACCTGCGGGGACAGAGTGATGATGCCAACCTCTCCCCAGCTGAACTGGCCACAGGCGTAACCTGCGCGAATGGTGCCGGCACAATCGCTGCCAAAGGCATTGAAACTACCGGCGATGCCTGGGTTGCTCTGACCGGCAGGAGCAACCAGGATTGCACTCAGACCAACGCTTTCAGGCGTCACCTCGCGCCCATAATTCGGAGCAGCATCCCCGTTGGCATTGCGGGCAGCGACCTCGACATCAAAGTTATCCCCGGCACGGGTCAGCACCCCGCCAAGAGCATCTGTCGCCACCGGACTGGGGTTCGCGGGAATGGTCAGGTCAAAATGATCCGGCCGGGTGATGAAACTGTCATTGCCGGTCATCACCAGCCCGTCATCTCCGTTTGCCACAGAGCCGGCATAACTGGCCGTCAGGGTGATCTGGCCCACGTCTACATAGCTCACATCGAGCGCCGCCTCACCATTTGCGTCGAAGCCGAGGGCAAGGCCGGTCCCGCCACTGGCTATAGAATTGCTGTTTACACTGACCGGCAGAGTCCCACTGGTCGGGTTATCGTAAGAGGACGAAAATGTCAGGTTGCGGGTCACTCCAGAAAAACCGGGGACGCACTGCTGGGTCGTGACATCGGTTCGCACTGCAGAGAGCGTCACCGACTGAGATGTCGCGGCGACGTGGTCGGGAACATCGAAGATAAATCCGGAGTCATAGAATTCCATGGAACAATCGGCCTGCTCCGTAGCCCCGATAAAACAGCGTGGACTATCATCAGCGACAAAGTCACTGCTACTGCCGACAATATTGAAACTGACAGTACCAGGTGTCATCGAACGAAGATAGGCGTTGTTGCTGAGATCACTCAGGAAAGCCTGAGTCGAACTCCAGCCGCTACTGGTTGTCAATACGGCTGAGGCCTGACCGGCGTAGGTCACAGTACAGTCAGCATCCATGCAGGCCTGAACGCTGACATATTCCGGGCTGCAGGTCAGCCCCGAACCGTCGTGATAGATCCGGTAATGATCGATCGTATTGTAACTGCCCATATAGGTCGCACAGACCTGCAGGTTGTCAATCTCGTGAATGTTCCTTGAACCGCCGGTCGAACCGGTCATCGAGAACAGCCAATTGGTTGGTACCGCAGCTTGGTTGGTTTGTGCCATGGCATCGTAAGGACCGACGATCGTCTGATAGCCGCTGCCGTCATTGATATCTCGATCTATTGTGACCCAGGCATGGCTATTATCAGTATGATCGACGGTCACCCGGTAACGATGACCATAGGCGGCCGTTGTACTCCCTGAATTATCGATGCCGACCCCCGTTGCGACTCTTAAATCACCACTGTTCCCATGCAGGAGATAACCGATCATTCCCGCCCCGGAACCACGAACCGTTACCGAATCAAGAACTCGAGCTGTAGGAGCACCCCCGTCACCACGCCCTTCGTTATCATTGGCGAAGTTACCGTACTCATCGATGGCCATCCCCAGCCAGCCCCCCGTAAACCCGCTCTGCCCGGAACGCTGAGCGTAGCCCAGAGAGCCACCATAACCACCCGGCACCGGTGTTATCGAGGCGTCGGACAACACGACAGTCATACCGTCGGCACCTGAACCGTTGTAGGCATACTGATCGAACTCATAGACGATTTTGTTTCCGGCACCGGGAAACAGCCGTAACAGCGATGCGACAGTGGCGACATAGGTTGAGGAATCAGTCAGGCGCAAGCGATTGTTGACAATGCGCGGAACCCCAAAACTTCCGTAGCGGCTCGACACAGCCCAGTCACTGCCCAGATCGGTCCGGTTGAAGTCATCGTTGAAGCAGGTCAATTGACAGCTGTGAGTTTCCGTTCGTAACACATCGATGTCAGCAGCAGTCAGAGCACCGGAATGCACTCTGACCTCATCAATATTCCCTTCAAAATGATAGCCGGACTCTCCGGACGCATCATTCTCTCCGCCAATCGAGGCATCTCCACTGTCGCTCCCCCATGATCCCGTATAGGTTCCTGTCGTTGCCGCCAGCTGAGTCCCGGACTGATCATAGACGTAAATTGTTTTGCGCCGGTTGGTGATATCGGCGACAGCGGCAACAAAGTACCACTGGTCATTCTGAACAACAGCAGGTGTATCCAGGTAAACGGGAGATGTACTGCGGGAATACAACCTGACGCGCCCGGTACCGCCATCGGCAAGGCTGAAACCGAAGCCTTGCGAATTGTTCGGGTCATCGATCAAGATCCGTTGATGAGGCCGGGTATTATCCTGGGTGCGGATCCAGGCCGTGACGGTGAAATCGTTCGTCAGGTCCGGATAGCCTGTAGGTAGCGCGACATAATCATCTACACCATCAAAGACCCCGTAACCACAGGTCCCGACGGCTCCCGGAATCGCAGGAGAAGCTGAGGCCGTGGTCGCGCCATCATGTGCTGTTGCATGAAAGTTATTACCACCACTGTCATAGATCTCTTCCGCAGTTCCATCCCATGAAGTCTCATCAAAGTGATAGCTGTTCTGAAAATTGTTTGTCACAACATCAAGTTGTCTCACATATGGGGCACTGGCCCCAGAACCACAGTGATTGTCGTCATAAACGATAAATTCAAGAGTATGGGTTCCGGTTGAGCTTGGGGCGCTGACAGAGAATGAATCGCTGTAACTGCCAGCCGCATTATAATTCGCAGTATTCACACAGGTTGCAGTAGCTCCGTCAAGGCTCCAGCTTGTCGTTCTCCAGCGATGGTCACTACCATCTGTCGTGACAAAAATTTCAGTTGTTATAGACGATGAGACCTCAGCTGTGACGGTACCGGACGTCGATCCGCTCAGGGAAACGGATGTAATGGTTCTGGCCGCTTCAGCGACCGAGGCGAACCAGAACAAAGGCAAAATGATCAAAACAGTTATCCATAATCTACGACGTCTCAATTTCATGGAAACCCAACCCTTATTTCTGCTGTCCTGGATATGTAATCGACGGATCCAACGGCTCCATAGACTGCTGTGGCACTAATCCGATAGATGTTGTACGGCCCTGTCGCTCCTTCCGTGAAGGATTGACTCGTACAGCTCACCGCGACCGCAAAGTCGTCAACAGTAAAACTGCCGTTGCAGTCATTGCCGGCAGCAGCTCGCGCTGCCCCCCAGTCGAGCCCGCTGCGGGCGGCCTGATAGGCGCGCGCCTGCTGGACGGCCATAACCGACGTTGCACTCTGCACCCCGATCAGGCGCATCATGGCGAGCCCCAGCAGGCTGAGTACGACCACGGCAAAGATGGCCTGAACCAGGGTAAACCCGGCCTGATTATGATAGCGGACTAGACCTTTCATGGCACATTCACCACATGAACCTGATGCAACAGGGTGATGGTCTCCCCTTCTTCGCTCAGGGTCAGCTCCATCGTGACCAGCCCGGCGCGCTGACTGGCCCCCGGATCGTAGCTGAATGAGCAGCCGGTCACGCCGGAAGTCACCTGAGCCCCGCCACTTGCAGGCGTCGGCTGAGTCGCATTGAATCCGTAGCCATCATAGCGCATCAGCGAGCCCCCTACGCAGCCGTAAGTCACCGGTCCGTCAGAAAGATAGAAACGTTGATAGGGGGAGCGATGAGCAAATTTGAAACCAGAGGACAAGACGAGGTGCGAAGTGCTGTTACTACTGCCACTGGCGCTGACACTGCCGATCAGTGCCCGGTTATCCGGCGTTCCGGCATAGGCATTGGCCACCGCTCCGCTTGAGGTCACATTATAGATGATAAGCGAGTCACCATCATTAGGCACGCGTGACAAATCCCCCAGAACGTCAAATTCAAGATCCGCAGCATCGAAATCGAGGATATCGCCCGTGGTTCCGTCAAGATAGGCCCGGTAACGCCCGCCATCCAAGGTATTGATCAATTCAAGATAGTGCGCAGTACCATCAACACGAATACTGTTCGGCAGGGCGTGACGGATATCCCGCTGCATGCGGCGTAGCGCCATTTCGGCCTGATCGACCAGCCGCGTTCTTCTCGCCAGATCGGTGTACCCCTTGACCGGAGCGACGATCAGCTTGCCACCCAGCGCACTGAGAATCCCGATGACCAGGATCACCACGATCAGCTCGACGAGGGTGAAGCCACGCTGATTTTTTTCAGATGCTGTCCGCATAAAATCCACTTAAAGGTATTTTTCCTCCCTCTCCTGAGTACCCAAAGGGCATAAAAGAGAGGGTCGTGGTGAAGGGGGCCTCTAAAAATCCCCCCTCATCCGTCCTACTGGCACCTTCTCCCTCAGGGAGAAGGAACTTTCATCAGTAATCAGCCCGGTAACCGCTCAGGGTCAAAGCCTGCCCGGCCGGGTCGGTCACTGTCACCTCGATCCGGTAGCCGGAAACAGTCGCAGCAGTCGGCCCGAAACTTTGAGCTATGGCACTGACCGCAACCGAATAGCCTGAGAGACCGCTGAGCAGATTGCCGTAGACATCTCTCGCTCCGCTATCATTCAGGCCATGATAATCATCCACATCGTCATAGAGTGCGCGTAACGTTTCGCTATCTGTCCCGTCAGGGTCGCTGACCGCCTTCAGACAGATCTCTTCCATATAGGACTCGGCAATCGCCAGTGCCTGCTGACGCAACACGGGATCGGCGGAATGGCTGGTTGCGTAGTTGATGGCCAGCATGACCCCGCTCATAGCAATCGCCAGAACAACCATGGCAATGACCAGTTCGATCAGGGTAAAGCCCTTGTTATTGCGAGAAGAAAGACGAGCACTCATGGCGCCCCCACATAGCCGGTTTCTGCCACGACGCTGATATTTCGACCATCGACAAGAATCGTCGTTGAACTTGACACCCGCCCCATCGCATCGAAATCAAGAGTGACGGCCGGAGAAATGGCAACACCTGTGAAACTATTTTGAGACAGAGGATGACTGTCGTTGAGGACGACGAAACTGCCACTGGTACAGCCATCGCGTTGCTGAAGAGAGTAGCCCGTAGCTGAGATCTGCGCCCGCACATCGCAGCCGCCGGCGACAGCCAGTTTCTGGGCATAGCGCAGCGCAGAGGCGACCTCGTCATAAGCCGCACGTCCGCTGTAGCTGCCAAGCTCAAAGAACCTGGGCAGAGCAAAAACTGCCAGAATACCCAGAAGCAGGATCACGGCAACCAGTTCAACCAGGGTGAAGCCATCGTCTGTCCGCATGACCACTATCACCAAAACAGGGAGAACGCAAAACGGGGCCAGATGGCCCCGTTAAGTCGTTTATATGACCAGTAGAATCCCAAAGACTTACTGACAGGTTGTACTGATTGTGGCAGTGGCTGGCACAATCACGTTTGGAGTCACAGCTGTATTCAAAGTCGCCTCAGCATAAGTGACAGTACAGTTAGTACCACCGGTTAAAGTAAAAACCCCTGTTGAAGCATCATAGGAATAATCAGAACTCAGGTTGATAGCATCATCAATTGAAGCAATATCAGGATAACCATAGTCCATGGTGATACTCGTTCCTTCCATAGTAATAGTCGCTCCGGTTGAATTGGAGACACCATCAACTAACGCTTGAGCATGGGACAGTGCCATCGCACTACGAACTGAACCGAAGAGTCCTTCAAGGCTGGCCTGACGCGCATCCGACTGCATATCGACAAACTTCGGCACCGCAACGGCAGCCAGAATACCCAGAATAACGATGACAACAACCAGTTCGATCAGGGTAAAACCATTTTGATTACGCATTGTGTTCATTCTCCATTTCTTCGTGTAAAGGCTCGTCACTATAAATAACTCAATCCCAGGGACTCAACCAGCGATAGGGCTCAGACTCCCTGAGTGTCAATCCTTCAATACTTTTTTCTCCAGACACTCCCTTATCGGACAGAATTGGAGAAATCTTAAATTCCAGCCGTTTGGGATTATCCAAAGCGGTCTGACAATAGCGGCCGTTGCGCACGACATAATAAAGAATTCCGCTGCGGCTATCGAAATACCAGAATCCGGGGTTCAGATTCATTAGCGTAACACCGGAATACGCCCCCCGGTAGTTCTCAGGCCGCTCGTCGAGCAGATCCATCGGGTTGCTGCCGACCAGCTCGTTCAGCCGGTGCTTTTCACCGGAGACAATATATTTCGCCACCTGGATACCGATGGCGCTGCGTATTACGCCGACATCGTGCTGAATCTTTGTTCGCTCGACATCAACCATCAGCTTCTGATAATAGCTCAAGGCGACAAATCCAATGATACTGACGACAATGATCACGACGACCATCTCCAGGAGCGTAACCCCCTGATCATTCTTCATTGGATTTTTAAAATTATCCTTCATTATATATATTTAATCAAGTACAAAAATGTATCATCTGTGCAAACTGCCTAAATTCCACATCGGCAGGAACACGCCCAGCGCCAGGATCAGAACCATGACGCCGATCAGGATAATCATGATCGGTTCGATGGCACTGGAGAGACTCTTGAGATCGTAATCGACCTCACGCTCGTAAAAATCGGCGACGTCCTTGAGCATGGTATCGACAGCGCCCGACTCTTCGCCGACGGCGAGCATCTGCAGAACCAGCGGAGTAAACAGGCCACTCTGGGTCGCACTGCGAGTCAGGGTATCGCCCCGTTCGACGCCGTTACGGATCAGCTCGATCTTTTCGCCGACATAGACATTATTGACCGCCCGGGCGGTAAAACCAAGCGCCTGAGACAGTGGAATCCCCGCCGTGTAGCCCATATTGAAGCCACGCGAAAAACGCACCAGGGTCGAACGCAGAACGATATCACCAACGAGCGGAATTCTCAGTTTGTAACGATCCCAGAGGTAACGCCCCTTGGCGGTCTTCACAATCCTTCTGACCAGAAAAAACACCAGCACGACCAACACCAGCAAAACCGGCCAGTAACCGATCATGAACTTCGACAGCCCCATGATGATACGGGTCGGCAGTGGCAGATCGGCACCTGCGCTGGCAAACACCTTTTCAAAGGCGGGAATGACAAACAGGCTGACGAAAACAATGGCGAAAACGATAGCGATAACGACAAAGGTCGGATAGCGCATCGCCGCCTTGACCCGGCTGATCGTCTCTTTCTCCTGCTCGAAATAACCGGCCAGCTCGAGAAAAACCTGTTCCAGCTTACCAGTCACCTCACCGACCTGAACCATCCGGCAGAGCAGTGGCGGGAAAACATTGAGATGACGGCTGAACGCACCGGACAGATCCATTCCGCCTTCCAGATCGTCGACAACATCGGCCAGGGCACGACCAAGCGTTTCGTTACGGGAGGTCTCGACCAGGCCGCGCAGTGCCCTGATCAGTGGCACCCCCGCAGCATTCAGGGTGTACATCTGGCGACAGAAGAGGATCAGATCATCGAGACCGACCTTCGGCCTTCTACGCAGACTGATCTTGCCAACGGCGCTTTTGCTCTTCGGCGGAACGATCTCATCGATCCGGATCGGCAGCGCCTGGCTAGCCTGAAACTGCGAAGCCAGAGTGTCAGCGGAGAGGGCTTCGACCTCCCCTTCCGCTATCGAGCCGTCTGCTGTCCGAATTTTGTACCTGAAATAAGGCATCTATCGATCCGTTACCGGCTGTTCAAGGTTCACTTCTCGACCATTATCCGAGGTTGAACCATACTGGGCAAGACTCTCATCGATCTGACCGGCGATGCGCATAACCTCTTCGAGCGTGGTCACCCCTTCAAGAGCAAGGCTCAGCGCGCTGTCGGTCAGACTGACAAACTGGGGCATACGCTGGGCCGTCAACGCGAAACCGGCACTGTCGTTGCGCCGCAAGGCATCCGCCAGGTCGAAATTGATCTCCAGAAGTTCAAAAATACCGATCCGCCCGCTGTAACCGGTATTGCCGCAGGCCGGGCAGCCCCGTCCGTGGAGGAACCGGCGCTCATTCTCCGCCGGCAGGCTGACCCTGCCGTTGTAGCTCTTTAACCAGCTGCGGCTGTTGACATCAAGCTCGTCGGCACAGCTGCAGCTGACACAGATGCGCCGCACCAGGCGCTGGGCCAGAACCGCTCTCAAGGAGCTGGCGACCACGTAGCCTTCGGTCCCCATCTCGATCAGGCGCAGCGCCGTGCTGATCGAGTCGTTGGTGTGCAGCGTCGACAGAACCAGGTGGCCGGTCATCGCGGCACGCAGAGCGATATCGCTGGTCTCCTTGTCACGCATCTCGCCGACCATGACGATATCGGGATCCTGGCGCAGTCCGGCGCGCAGCACCCGGGCGAAATCGAGACCAATCTTCGGATGAACCTGAACCTGATTGATGCGCGGCAGACGGTATTCGACCGGGTCCTCAACGGTAATGATCTTCTTCTCGGTGCTGTTCAGTTCGTTCAGCGCCCCGTAAAGGGTTGTCGTCTTACCGCTACCGGTCGGGCCGGTGACCAGCACCAGGCCGTGCGGATTGTGCAACTGCTGACGAAAACGCCTAAGCAGCGCCGGTGACATACCGACATGTTCCAGCTGCAGGATACCGCTCGACTGGTCGAGCAGACGCATGACCACCGATTCACCGTACTGCAGCGGCATGGTGGAGAGACGCACATCGACACTGCGCCCCTTGACGCGAATATTGAAACGGCCGTCCTGGGGCAGACGCCGCTCCGAGATATCCAGACCGCAGACCAGCTTGAGGCGCGAAACCAGCGCCGATGCGATACGCCGCTCCTTCATGACCTGTTCGTGCAGCACGCCGTCGATCCGCTGGCGAATGCGCAGCACCTTCTCATCCGGTTCGATATGGATATCGGACGCGCCCACCTGGACGGCATCCTCGAACAGGGAGCGCAGCAGACGTACAACCGGAGCATCCTCAACAGCGGTCTCGCTGAGCAGCTGTTCGAGGTTGGTGTCCCCCTGGGAAAGCTCTTCACCGAGTTCCTCGGCAATGGTGACAATCTCCTGGGTCCGCCGGTAAACCGTATCGAGCGCCTTGAGCAGTTCCGTTTCGTAGACAACCGCCTGACGGATCGGCTTCTTGAGCAATTTCGCCAGTTCATCATAGGCGTAGATATCGGTCGGATCAGCGACACCGACCAGCAGATGTCCCGCCTCCTCCTTGAGCACAATGGCGCGGAAACGGCGCGCGGCAGTCTCCGGCAGCAGGCGCACTGTATCCGGCGAATAATTGTAATGCTTCAGATCGATAAAGGCCAGGCTCAGCTGGCTGGCGAGAAATTCATGAAACTGTTGCGAGGTCACCAGTCCCAGCTCAACCAGGGTGTTGCCCAGCTTGCCGCCGGTTTTCTTCTGGGTCGCCAGGGCGTGCAGCAGCTGCTCATCGGTGATGACCCCGTTTTTAACCAGGAGGTCGCCGATCCGAATCTTCTGTCGTGGTCGATTTGGTTGTTCATTCATCAAAGCACCTGCCTTAGCTTGTTGCCTTCCGGAAACTCCGGAAGGCAACGCGTAAGTTTTTAGATTGGAAACGAGCAATTTTTCCCGTGGCAAGAAAATCAAGGACTTGCGCGGAGGCGTATTACTTACGCCGCACAAGCAAGCCCGCAGATTGACGCCGCCACAGCGGAAAAGGGCCATTTCCGGATAAAAACAAGCTCATGGTCATTGCATCAGCTCTATGCGGCTGCTGATAAATTGCTGCAGATCGTTGCGCAGCCCGGGCAGGCTCTGTGCCCGGCGATAGGCATCAAGAGCACCACTTTGGTCACCGCTCTGCTCAAGAGAGACGCCCAGTCCCAGCCACCAGATCGCCTGCTGAGGACGGACCTGCAGC
Source organism: Geopsychrobacteraceae bacterium (assembly GCA_963676795.2). Taxonomy (GTDB): domain Bacteria; phylum Desulfobacterota; class Desulfuromonadia; order Desulfuromonadales; family Geopsychrobacteraceae. The sequence goes on from CAXXTB010000002.1 coordinate 2,444,509, forward strand.
AGCTGCTGGTAAATCCCGCTGGCCTGGATGAAATCACCACGGTCCTGCAACAAACCGGCGAGCAGCGCGAAATACTCGAGATCCTCGGCAACCGCGGGAAGCGGCCTCTGCACCAGAAGATCGATGGCCAACTGAACCTGCTGACGCTCGACCAACAGCCGGGCATAGGCCTTGCGCAAGCGGTATTCCTGACCGTCAAGGGCCAGGCCTTCACGAACGACCTGTTCCGCCTGATCAAGTCGGGAGCGCTGAACCAGCAGGGCAAACAGCTGCAGACGGGCTTCGACATGCTGCGGATTCCTTAGCAGTTCCTGGGCAAAACTCGATTCCGCGGCGAGCAGCTTGCTCTCTTTGAGCTGCTGAAGCCCCAACTCGTATGCCGATTTGCCCTGCGGGGTGACCCGGGCTACATTCTGAACTTCAGGCAACGGCACTACAACAGCAGGGACGGCCGGCTCTATCACAGCCTTCACTTCTGCAACCTTGTTCTGCTGAGCAACGGCCACTGTTGTGCCGGATTGAAAGACGATCGACAGCAGATAGGTCCCGTCAGCGGCCTGCTCGCCCTGAATCCCCATCAGGTCAGCCTGAGCGTCGGTGTCAACCAACAGCTTGAGTGCATCAGCCTGAGGAACCATGCTGACCTGGCGAATCAGACCCTGAATTTCCGGGATAATCAGGTCGGGGGCGGAACGCAGCTGATCAAAGATCAGCACCAGCGGCCTGCTCCCCTCACCCGCCTGCACAATCTGGTAGGTCGGAGTGACGGCAAAGTCCATCAACAGAACTGTCCCCTCTGCGGACTCACGAATATCCATCCCGGTCAGACGCGGTGACTCTGAGTTGACGCCTGAATCCTGGCGAACGGCCGGAGCGGGCGTAGCAACGACAGCAATCGGCCCGGCTGAGCTGACATCTCCTGCGGGAGTGGTCGGCTCAGCCGGTAGATTTTGCGCCAGCGCGGGTACTTTATGCTCCGCATAAAAATATCCGCCAGCGCCCCCGACAACAGCGACGGCGACAACCAGGATGGCAACAAACAGCACAATGTGATGGCCCTTGGGCGGCGCATCGACCTGCAATCCTTGCCCGTGAAGTTGCGTATCGGCGCCGGGCTCACGAGTCCGCCGGCTTTCGAGATCACGCAGCATCTCGTTGATAAGACTCATCGCAGCACCTCCAGAAAGACGAGAGCGGCGACAACCCCGGCAACCACCAGACAGCATTCAACCATATAGCGATTCAGGACACTCACCTGGCCATGAGGTATCTGACTGTCGCGTACAGCGGCAGCGACCAGACGGCCAGTTATTTTCCGGCGCCCTTTACCGTAACCGGCCAGCAAGGCCTTATGCGCCAGCAGGTTGACCAGGCGGGGAACGCCGCGGCTGACCTTGAACAGCGTTGCCACGGCACGCCCGCTGAAGTGCAGTCCCCCCTGGCAACCAGCGACCTTCAGGCGGTGCTCCAGGTAAGCGGCGACCTCGCTCCTGCTTAGGGACTTGAGCTTATAGGCAAAGGTAATGCGCTGTCTGAGCTGGCGCATGCTATAATCCTGCAGCCGCTCTTCAAACTCAGGCTGGCCGAAAAACAGGATATGCAGCAGCTTTTCCTTCTCCGTCTCCAGGTTGCTGAGCAAACGCAGGGCTTCGAGGCTGTTGTAGGACATGGCCTGGGCCTCATCGATCAGAATGACCAGCGGCCGGTCTTTTGCACGCAGACGGACAAGCTCAGCGAAGATCAATTGGCAGAGTTCCTGAAAGCTGGCCTGAGCAGGAGGATTAAGTTTCAGTTCCGAGCAGATCGCCTGGTAAAGCTCCAGGGGGGTCAACAGGGGGTTCGGCAGATAGGCGATAGTACAACTGTCCTGCAGAAGGGTGAGCAGATGGCGACAAAGCAGCGTCTTGCCGGTGCCGACCTCACCGGTGATGCGGATAAAACCTTCGCCGTTGCGCAAGGCAACGAGGATGACGTTCAGCGCCTCCTGATGCCCGCCGAACCGATAGAGGTATTCGGTGTCGGGGGTCAGGGCAAAGGGAATCTCCTTGAGTCCATAAAAATTCTCGTACATCGCCCTTGCCGATCTCGCTTAAAAAGGCCGCCAGTTGTTCATCAGATGCGGAGACAGGTTCTCAATTCTCTGGCGACTGGCATCGATCCCCTGCTGCCAGTCAAGTGAACTGCCTATGACCTGCGGGCGCAGCAGAATCACCAGCTCGCTCTTGCTGGAAACCGTCTGGGTATGACGGAACAGCGAACCCAGGGCAGGGATTTTGCTGAGCACCGGAACTCCCGATTCGTTGTTCGAGATCTTGTCCTGCATCAGGCCGCCGATGACGACCAGCTGGCCGTTGGTCGCGTGAACAACGCTGTCCGATTCACGCACGGTGCTGTAGGCCAGCGGCAACGACTGGGTTTCACCGAAGACGCTGATGGTCTTGGTCTGATCGGTCACCTCGCTGACCGTCGGATGGATATGCAGGGTGATCCGGCCGGCACTGTCGATCTGCGGCGTCACATCCAGAGCGATCCCGGAGAAGAACGGGGTCAGGGTGATATCGCTGGAGGTCGTGGTCGTGGTTCCCGAACTGGTGTCACTGGAGATATCGGTGACGAAAAACTCGTCGGAGCCCACCTTGATGACCGCCTTCTGGTTGTTGACCGTGGCAATCCGCGGGCTTGACAGCACCTGGACATCCCCCTGACTCTCGAGCAGCTCGATAAAGGCCTGAAAATCACCAAAATTCATCGCCATGCTGAAGATGCCGCCGAACGCCGAGGTATCAAGCGACGAAGCGAGCGAACCGGCCAGACTGTCCATGCTGACCGAAGCCGTAGCCATGCTGTCATTGAAGGCGCTGCTGCCTCCCGCCTGCCCGGCGACAACCCCTTTGCCGTCGGAAGTGGCGGACAGTGCGGCCCAGTTGATACCGCTCTGAAAACCGTCCGACAGGGAAACCTCAATCACTTTCGCCTCGATGACGACCTGGCGCTGCATATTGCTCTGGACCGAATCGAGATAGCCCTGAACCATCTGCAGCTCATCCGGCATCGCCACCACGACCACCATGCCGGCCTGGGGCTGGACAACAACCTTACGCCCGTCCTCATGGCCAATCAGCCCTTCGAGGGCGACTTTCAGTTCGGACCAGAAATCTGCCGTCGATTCTGAGTCGATCTGGCTGGCGGCGACATCGGAGTTAGTCGAGGAGCTCGTCCCGCTCCCCGAATCGCTGTTGTTCTGCGTAATCTGTCCTGAACTGACCCTGGTCTGCGATGAGCCCCGGCGGATCATGTTCAGATAATTGACCTGGAAGGTTCTGGCCTGCAGGCTGGCGGGCATCACCTGATAGGTCTGCCCGGTTCGGAAATAGGGATAGCCGTAGACATTATGGACAACCTGCAGAACCTCTTCGATTGTCGTGTTCTTCAGATCGACGCTGATCTCACCACTGACCTGCGGATGAACCACCATATTGGCGGAACTGCCGTTGACCAGGCTCATGAAAAATTCGCGGGCCGGTACGGCCGATGCTGCGATATCGAAGCGTTCCTCGGCTTTTGCGTGAGTCGGCAGAATATTCTGGGCGGCAGGAATAAGGGCGGAGCGGATCTCCTGGGGCGGCGGCGGAATGACGGCGGCCTGCGTTTTCTCCCCCGCGGAAGCAGAGAGGTTTTCATCCATCGAGGCAACCGGCATACCACCGCGTGGTGCGGGAGCACATGAGCTCAGTATGAATAAAAAGATCATCACGACAAGGCCACGACGGGCGGCTAAAACTCTGATCACGGTTGACTCCCCTGAGTATCTGTCCGTTGTGAATTCATTTTTTTCAGTCCTGTCCCCGAGCGCTGCAAACGGATCGTCCGCTCTCCCCCCTGCAGAACCACATGGTCATTCTCGATGACGGTCAGCGTGTAGCCCTTGAGGCTCTGCCCCAGAGCCAGGGTGTGCCCATCAATAACAGCCAGCGAGCGCTCAGGCGCGATAAGGATCGCCGAGAGAGTCCAGGTTCCCGTGACATCCTCGACCTTGCGCATGTCTGCGGCAGACTGCGCAGCCTCAGCGGAAGAGCCGGCCGGACGCAGCGGATCGACCAGCGTCAGGTCGGCGGCAAACAGCCCTGAGGCCGGAGCCAGACCAAACAGACAGAAGACAATAAACGCCCTAACCACCAATCCACCCCTCCGACAAACTGAGCGTGTGAACCTGCAGGCGAACCTTCGCCTGCGGGTATTTATCGGTCTCGATCTCGATGCTGTCCCAAATGACAGTCTGCGGCATCTCCTGAAGCCCCTTGAGATAGTCGAGCGCACTCAGGTAAGTACCGACAAATTCAAGCTTCAGCCGATGCCGGTAGAGCACGGTTTCCCCCTCGTCATCCTTCTTCCCGCCCTTATCCTGACGGCCAAAGGTGACTCGCTGCGGTGCCAGGTTCTCAAGATGGACCAGCTTCAGACGCCGGTCGCGATCGAGAAGGTCGCGCAGCAGTTCCGGCATATTCTGCGGGGCAACCAGATTGACGATACTCGCCTGCAACTCGCCCTGCTTGACAGCGATCTCCCGTTCAAGCGCCTCTATGTGCTGAAGGTTCTCGCGGTTCGGATCGATTTTACCGCGGCTCAGAACCTCCTGTCCCTGCAGCGCCAGCGCAGCCAGTTCATTGTTGAGCATGGAGAGCTGCAGTCCGGCCAACTTGCGCTGCTGGGCCTGAGGCGCCAGGACAAAGAGGTAGGCGAGAAACAACAGGACAGCGGCAAGACAGACCAGGACGACAACCCGCTCGCGCAGGGTCCGCTCATCATACCACCTGAATAGCTGCACTGAGGAATCCGCCATCACTGCCCTCCCGCTGCGCTTTTCAGCTCGAAATCGACCTGTCCCGGTTTTTCCGCCAGGCGATTGACCGCCAGGCCGGAGAAGACCCGCCCGCCAAGAACGTTCTGATCGCGCAACAACTGTAGATAGGCGGGCACCAGTTCCGTCCGCAGGGCACTGCCCGCCATGGCCAGATCCCCCGGGGACTGGCCGATACGGACCCTGGTCAGCCAGACCCCGGAGAGGGGATGGCGAGCCAGTCCTTCGAGCGATTTAAGCAGCACAGCATTTCGCTCCGGCTGGGGCAGATCGGCAGAATCTAACGACTGATTGAGCCCCCTGAGCTGACGCTCAAGACGCACAATCTTTTCTTCCAGCAGCACATCCTTGACCGGAACCGGATACTGCGCCTCAAGCTCGACGAGCTTCGCAGCGGCAGCATCCCGCTTGCCGTTCAGCAGCCTGACCTGCTGTGCCGTCCTGGCGGTCAGCCAGTAACTGCCCAGCGAAAGCAGCACAGCCAATACGACAACCGCCAGCAAAATGAGCAACGCCTGCTGGCTGCGCAACGGTTTTGGCTTGTCAAACAGGACATCCTGCAAAAGATTAATCTGCTGCATCAGCCCCGCTCCTGGCGTAGTGCGCCACCGATCGGCACAAGAAAACGGTTCAGCTCCAGCTGATCCAGACCTTCCGGAAGCTCTACAGTATCAGGGAAGCGGAAGGATTCGACCCGGGTCGTCAGGTAATCGTTCAGATAATTGATCAGGGCAGGAATCTCTTGGCCGGTCTGAGCCACCAGCAGTCGCGCGACCTGAGGCAGCTGAAATGAGCTTTCGCAATAATCAAAAGAGCGCTGGACCTCAAGAACAATGGAATCAAGCTGTTCGGTCAGGGCCTCCATGCCCGCTTCCGCAACATTGGCAAGATCATTCATGCCAACACCGAGAACCCGCACCAGATACAGGTCACCATCACGAACGATCGTCAATATGCCGTATTCATCGTGCAGCAGCAGGATGGCAATCCCACGCTCCTCGGCGAACAGGTTACAGATATTGCGCAAAGCAAACTCGGGAAGATCGATCGCCTCAAGTTGCAGCTGAGACTCGCTGACCGCCTGCAGGTGGCGCCGCAACAACTGATCGTGGGCCGCAACGGCATAGGTCACCGGAGCCCGCTCCCCGGAAAAGGGGGTAACTTCGAAAAGGTCGATGACCGCGTCCTGAGGTCGATAATCGATCAGCTCACGCAACTGCCAGCGAGCGGCATCGCGACGCTCTTCTTCCGGCAGCTTGCCAAGATCGACCTGGGCCAACTGAAAAGCATCGGTCGGCAGCACATCGACACAGTCACCACCGGTCAGATTGAACTGGCTCACCCAACTGGCCAGGCGCCGATCACGTTCATCGGCCGTGGCCAGCAGCTGGTCATCGACAGCTTGAATTTTCAGTTGATTGTCCGACAGACGGGTCAAGGCGACAACCCGATACGAATCTGGATGCAAACAGAGCCCGACCCTGGCATGGTCGACTGCTTTTTTCCGCTTGAACAATTTCAAGCCAACTCCCCATAACAATGCTTAGCTTTGCAAATTTTAATAATCCATCAAATTAAACCTAATTATAGATCAAGAATCAATAAAAAAGGGAATCAAATCTGCCCTTTTAAGCTTTTTTAGCAGTGGCTGATCAATCCACCGCATCATAAGGAGAAATGCATCGGCCCGGCCGCTACTTCTTGCGGCTGCGCGGATGACTGCGATCGTAAACATCGGTCAGATGCGAAAAGGAGACCTTGGTATATTTCTGGGTCGTCGACAGCGACGCATGACCGAGCAGCTCCTGGATCGCGCGCAAATCCGCGCCGGCGTCGAGCAGATGCGTCGCAAAGGAATGACGCAGGGCATGCGGAGTCACATCGCTCGGCAAGCCAAGTTGCTGCAGCCGCGTCTTCAGATTGCGCTGCACACTCCGCGCACTCAATCGGCCACCCCGGTCATTGAGAAAAAGGGCGGCCCCACCCTGCTGGTCGGAACGCAGCTCCAGATAGCACTGCAGCGCCACAAGCGCCTGGCGGCCGATCGGCAGAACCCGCTCCTTACTCCCCTTGCCGATCACCCGCAGCTGGGCCTGCTCCAGATCGATATCGGCAACAGACAACGAAACGGCTTCACCGACGCGCAACCCGCAAGAATAGATCAATTCAAACAGGGCAAGATCCCGGGCCATCAGGTGCGGCTTGCCCGGCGGCTTATTATCCAGCAGACGGGCACTCTGCTCAGCACTCAGCACCCGGGGCAGATACTGCTCCCGCTTCGGGGTTGCCAGCAGGTCAGCCGGCGATTGTGCCAGAACACCCTGCCGGACCAGGTAGCGAAAGTAAACCTTGATCCCGGACAGTTTGCGGGCAATACTCGAGCGCCCGCAACGTTTGTGCAGAGCGGCCAGATACTGACGCAACAGCAACTGATCAAAGCCGGCAAGATCGCCCGACCTGTTCAGCGACCGCCCCCGCTCCTGGAGAAAAACTTCAAACTGGCGGAGATCATTCATATAGGCACTGACCGTGCGCGGCGAAAGATTCCGTTCAACCTCCAGATGACGTTCAAATTGTTTCAGCAATTCGTCCATAAATGCCCCTTACTACCCACCTCGCACTTTGCCCTGAACGTTTGACGCTCTGCCTTCATCATGGCATACTTTGCGTGGATTTTATGCATCAATGAGCGCACCGGCAGTTTTGTCAGCATAAATCTTCGGCCCTATTTCGGGCTCACTGGAGACCTACATACCCCATGGAACTGATTTGCTGGATCATTAAAATCGTCCTGCTGCTGGTATTGATCTTTGATATCAGTGTTGTCCTGTTGAGCTACAGTATCTTCTGGTATGAGCTGGCGAACAGTTCACCGCAACTTCTGGAAAAGCGCGCGACGCGTGCCAACCTGAGCCTTACGGTCAAGCTACTGATCCCGGAGATGATACTGAACTATCTCACCCTGATCATTATCCCCCTTGGTCTGATCAGACCCGGCAAAACAGTTGCCACCCAAGGGGAAACGCCGACCCTGCTACTGCATGGCCTGTTTGTCAGTCACTCATGCTGGTTCTGGTTCAAACGGCAACTCAAGAAACAGGGAATCACCCATATTCACTGCCTGAACCTGTCATCCTGGCATAACGAAGAAGTTCTGACCGAGCTGGTCGCAAAAAAAATCGACGAACTGCGCCACCAGTTCGGTGTCGACAAGGTCAATATCATCGGCCATTCCATGGGCGGCATCATCGCCCGCAACTATGTCCAGCTCAGGGGCGGTGAAGACAAAGTCGCCAAGCTGATCTGCCTGGGCTCACCTCATGGGGGGACCAAACTGGCAACCTTCACCCTGGCCTCACTCGGCAAGATCCTGCTCCCCGGCTCCGCTTTTCTCAAACGCCTGAACGGCACCCCGTTCCCGGCCCAGGTCAAACTGTTCAACATCCTGACCCTCAAGGACAACATGGTCATACCGAACACTAACTGCCAAAGCTTCTGGGGGGAAAATATCGAACTCGACCAGATGGGGCACACCTCACTGATCTATCGCAAGGCGGCCATTGAAGCCGTCCGACAGTGCCTGTCCCGAAAGACGGAAGCATGATACACGAACTTGAAATCAGGACCAGCGAGCAGAACCAGCTCAAGGAGATCACGGACAAGATCCGCAGCTTGATCGAGCGTTCCGGCGTAACAGAGGGCCATGCCCTGCTCTTCGTCCCTCACACCACCGCGGCGGTAACCATCAATGAAAACGCCGATCCGGATGTAACGACTGACCTGCTTTACGGATTGAACAAGCTGATCCCTCTCCAGGACAACTATCGCCACATGGAGGGAAACAGCGCCGCCCATATAAAGAGCAGCCTGGTCGGAGCCAGCGAGACAATCCTGATCTGCAATGGCAAACCGCTGCTGGGTACCTGGCAAGGCATCTATTTCTGCGAGTTCGACGGTCCCCGCTTACGCAAACTCCACATCAAGATCATTGCGGATTAATCAGATGCCACAAGTAGCGCCACGCGACAACCGGGTGTCTTTGCAGGCACACACCAACTACACCCCGGCAGAAGTCCTCGCCAGCATGCGCCAACTGCTGGCCCCGCTCGGAGGCATGTCGGCCTTCGTCAAAGCAGGACAGAAGGTTCTTCTCAAGCCCAACATGCTGGCCGGCCGAGCCCCCGAGAAAGCGGTCACGACCCATCCGGAAGTGGTCAGAGCGGTCATCACCCTGGTCAAGGAATGTGGTGGCGAAATCGCCCTCGGCGATTCCCCCGGCATCGGCAGCCCTTCAAACGTCGCCCGCAAAGCGGGACTCCTCGACCTCGTCGAAGAAACCGGCATCGACTTCGCCCCCTTTGAGGAATCGGTCAAAATCCGCCCGACAGGGACGACCTTTCACGAGCTGGAAGTCGCCCGCGACCTGCTCGAGGCCGACGTCATCATCAACCTGCCCAAGCTGAAAACCCATCAGATGATGGGCCTGACCTGCGCGGTCAAAAATATGTTCGGCGCCGTTGTCGGCCTGCGCAAACCGAAACTTCACCTGCAGGCCGGCAGCGACAAGGCCTTTTTCGCCCTGATGCTGCTGGAACTCTGCGAACAACTGGCCCCGGCCCTGACCATCGTCGATGCCGTTGTCGGCATGGAAGGAGATGGGCCGGGCAGCGGCGACCCGGTTCAGATCGGCGCCCTGCTGGCCGGGGCAGATCCGCTGGCCATCGATACAGTAGCGACGGAACTGGTTGGCATGACAACGGAACAGGTCTGGACCCAGCAGGTCGCCCGCAACAGCGGCAGGACACTGACCCACATCGAAGAACTGGAACTGCTCGGCAGCCAGCTGGCCGACCTCAAGGTGAAGAGCTTTCGACCGTCGAAAATGACCGACATCAACTTCGGCCTGAAAGGATCTTTGAGACGTTATCTGACCAATGCCTTGACAGCCAGACCGGTGGTTGACCGCAGCCGCTGTAAACTCTGCAACGCCTGTGTCGAACATTGCCCGCCGGCAGCGATGAAAATCACAGACCGCAAACTGACCATCAACTACAATCAGTGTATCCGCTGCTTCTGCTGCCAGGAGCTCTGTCCTCACGCGGCGCTTGCTACCAGGCAGGGGGTTCTGCTCAGGCTGAACAGCCTGCTGCGCGGCAGGCACTGAAACAAAAAAAGGCCTGCCAAAAAGCAGACCTTTTTTACTGAAACCTTGACTACTGAACAAAATTATCCTTAACGAACCTGGACAACTTCTTTGACTTCAGCAATCTTCTCTTTGAGAGTCTTTTCAATCCCCATTTTCAGGGTCATGGTCGACATTGGGCAGGAACCACAGGCACCGACCAGCTTGACACTGACAACGCCGTCTTCACTAACATCAACCAGTTCAACATTACCACCATCAGCCTGAAGGGCCGGACGAATCTGGTCCAAAACTTCTTCTACACGCTCTTTCATCGATGAAATCCTCCGTTATTTATGAGCTTATTCTGCGGATTATAACTTCTAGAGTCACAGTTTAGCAAGCCCCCAGTGTCCCGTATGGTTAGTCCTTTCAGATAATTCCGAGCAATTTTGTTCGCTGACGAGGCGTGTTGACAGAGGCCTAGCCATAGCAAAGCCGAGGAAACACAACACGGGCAGTGGACAAAAGGGCCAGAATTAACAGATGGAATTAACCGCACGGGACACTAGTCCAGGGGAGAGGCTTACCAGCCACCTGCGGGCAATCTAATATCACTGATTTTCCTTTGACACAAGAGTTCCACGAACGGAACATTTTTGGCCTGAACCAGCACCTTGAAGCTCTCCCCCATTCCTGATTCCGGCAGGATCAGATTTTTGAGCGTCATGCGCAGAGCCTGTGCCTTTCGCTCGTCCTGCTCCCGGGCCTGCAACTCCAGAAGCAGCTCAACAAAGCCGAGTCCGAGCAGGAACTGATACTGCAAACCGAAATAGCGGGTCTCGAGCCCATCCTGCTGACCGATTCTCTGCAACATGGAAAAATCGACATGCGTGGTGATATCCTGCTCACCAGGCAAACGATAGGGATTGTCGCTGGCCTGATGCCGGGAAAAACAGAGCAGGGTCCCGTTCTGGCGCCAGGGGGCATAGAGCTCCCGGTCCGGGTAGCCGTAATCGATGGTCAGCACAAAACCGCGCTCGAGCTTGGCCGCGACCTGACACATCCAGTCGCAGGCCGCCAGATTGACCTCACAGCGCTGCCCCTCGACAGGTGAGATACCTGCTGCAGAGAAGTAATCGGCCAATCGGGATGTCGACAGGGGACGCAGTTCTTCGCCAAAGCCCCCGTCACCATTGACAACAAAAACCTCGCGCAACTCACCGCCGCTCATTTCGACCAGATGAACCGGGAAGGCATCGATCAGCTCATTGCTCAGCCAGCAACCCTGAAGCTGCTCAAGCTCTTCAAACTCAGCCCAGCTGATCCGTCCGGCAGACAGATGTCGCTGAAACACCCCAGCCTGCCGCTGGCGGGCAGCGGCACTGATCTCAACCAGCCGATAGTCGAGACAGGAATAAAACTCAGGGAACTCCTCCTCCAGCGCAGAGAGGATATCCAGGCAGAGATGGCCATCACCACCCCCCTGTTCCACAAGGGTAAAGGGCCCTCCTCCGAGCAGGGTCCACATCTGCTCCAGCTGCCGGGCAATCAGGCGCCCGAAGCAGCTATGCACGCTGGACGAGGTAAAAAAATCTCCCTGTTTGCCGATTCGGCTGTGCGGGGCAGAATAATAACCATACTGCGGATGATAAAGGGCAAGCTCCATAAAACGCTGAAAAGGAATTCCGCCGGCAGCGGCGATCTCCCGCTTCACAACCTGATCCAACCTGTCCGCGTTCTGATCTGACATAAACATTCAATCCTGACGAAAAGCAAAGAGCCTGGATTATTGCAATGCCTATGACAAAATGCAACTGCATCCACCGACTGAACAATGGGTGGCACCCTAGGACCGACAATCGATTCACAAACGACAAGGCGACGACTCTTGAATTCACAGCAGATTCGTGCCATTATTGCCAGTCGACGCAGCCTGCCCAGATGCAGGAGGCATCCGCGTTTCACCAAAAAACACTGATGAGGAATACATGGCAATCATTACCATTTCCCGAGAAATGGGCAGCGGCGGCCGTCCGATCGCACAACAACTCTCTGAGAAACTGAAATACAAACTGATCAACAGTGCTGCTATTCTTGAGGTTGCTGCCGACTATGGCCTGACCGAGGAAGCGATGTGGCAATGTGATGAAAAACCGCCGGCATTTCTGGAAGAAGTTGATCGTCAAAGCAAGCTCAATGTCTACCGGATACACCTGATTGTCCTTGAGCAGGCCCTGAATGACAACGTCATCCTTTACGGCCGCTCCGGTCAGGATCTGCTGGCGAGCGTTGAAGGGGTTCTCCGCGTACGGATTACCGCACCTTTTGAAGAGCGCGTTGAAGACTGGGCAGAGCGGGAGTGGATCGACCCCGACCTGGCGCGCTCCCTGGTCCGCAAAAGTGATCTCCAGCGTTCCAGCTACATCCGCTATTACTTTGATCGGGACTGGGCCGATCCCCTGAATTACGACCTGATCATCAACACCTCGCGTTTTCCCAAGGAAGCGGCCGTCAAAATCATCGCAGAAGCGGCTCAGAGTTCCTTCCTGAAGGAACATTCGGAAACCTGCAAGAGGAAATTGCGCGACCTGATCATTCAGAAAAGAATTCAGATCAATCGCCTTGCTGATGAGCGCATCAGTGACATCTGGTACGACATTCTTGTCGAAAACGGGCATGTCACCCTGGCCGGACATATCTCCAGCGAAATCGGCCACCAGGCTGCACTGGAATGTGCGAAGGCGGTTGACGGGATCGTCGAGATCACTGACAACCTCAAGGTTGTGAACTACTAGCTGTAGAGTTTCGGCAAGCAACAAAAAACCAACACGAGCGCCGGTCCGACCGGCGTTTTGTTTAACTTTTAGTCAAGGAGCAACAAACAATGGCAGGACATAGTAAATGGGCCAACATCAAGCATAGAAAAGGTGCCCAGGACGCCAAGCGCGGAAAAATCTTCACTAAAATCATCAAGGAAATCACCATTTCCGCTAAAATCGGCGGTGGTGATCTCGAGGCCAATGCCCGCCTGCGTCTGGCTGTCGACAAGGCCAAACAGGCCAACATGCCGAAAGACAATATCGACCGGGCGATCAAGAAAGGGACCGGCGACCTTGACGGCGTCACCTACGAAGAAGGCATCTTTGAAGGCTACGGCGCGGGTGGAGTTGCCGTCATCGTTGAATTCATGACCGACAACCGCACCCGTACCGTTGCCGATGTCCGTCATGCCTTCAACAAGTATGGTGGGAGCCTCGGCGTCAGCGGTTCGGTCGCCTTTATGTTCGACCGTAAAGGCCAGATCATCTTCCCGACCGAAGGGAACGATTTTGACGCGATCTTCGAAGCCGCCCTCGAAGCCGGTGCCGAGGACGTCAAGGAAGAGAACGACGTCATCGAAGTCATTACCGAGCCGAATGAATTTGAAACGGTCAAGAACGCCCTCGAAGCCCAGGGACTCACCTATCAGTCCGCCGAAGTCACCATGATTCCGCAGAACATGAACCCGGTCGAAGGCAAGAACGCCGAATCCCTGATGAAGATGATCGACGTGCTCGAAGACAACGATGACGTCCAGAACGTCTACGCCAACTTCGACATCTCCGATGAAGAGATGGAAAGGATCATGGGCTAAGCCCAGTAGCGGCATGCGTATTCTTGGCATCGATCCTGGCAGCAAAGCCACCGGCTACGGTTTTATCGAACAGCAGGGCAACCGACTCATCCACCTTGACAACGGGGCGATCTTCACCCGCAGCCAGGATGCCCTGGCCAGCAGACTGCAGTTGATCTACTCTCAGCTCTGCGCCCTGATCGAACAATACCAGCCTGATGCCGTTGCCGTTGAGCAGGTTTTTCTCTCCAACAACCCCTCCTCGGCTCTTAAACTTGGACATGCCAGGGGCGTTGCGCTCCTGGCAGGCATCAACGCCGGTCTGCCGGTTGCCGAATATTCGGCGCTGCAGGTCAAAAGCGCCGTTGTCGGCTATGGCCGCGCCGCCAAAAATCAGGTTCAGCAGATGACCAAAACCCTGCTCAACCTCCCGGAGATTGCCCAGGAAGACGCTGCGGACGCACTGGCCGTGGCCATCTGCCATGCCCACAGCCACCACCTGAACAGACAGGTTTCCGGTCGCCTCCCGGGAAGAAGGAGAAGTTCGTGATCGCACTACTGACCGGCCAACTGGCCGAACGCACACCGGAACAGATCATTCTCGATGTCAACGGTGTCGGCTATCGCCTGCAGATTCCGCTCTCGACCTTCTATACCCTGCCGGAACAGGGGCAGGTGAAACTCAAGGTCTACACCCAGGTCAAAGAGGACGGCATCAACCTGTTCGGCTTTGCCACCCAGGAGGAAAAGGATCTGTTCAGCCTGCTCATCTCGGTGTCAGGTGTCGGCCCGAAACTGGCAATCACCACCCTCTCACATATGCCGGCTGGCGAACTGGCCAGGGCCTTGAGCGAAGGGGACAGCACCAGATTGATCGCCATTCCGGGGATCGGCAAAAAAAGCGCCGAACGCCTGGTTCTCGAACTGCAGGACAAGGCCACCGCCTATGCGCTGGACGCGTCTCTGCACACGGCCCAGCAGCCCCAGACGCCTGGCCCGGCAGACCATCACGAGGACGCGCTCTCAGCACTGGTCAACCTGGGCTACAAGGAAGCCCTCGCCAGACGCGCTCTTAAGAGTCTCAAGCTGCCGCAAGGAACAGCCCTGGAGGAAATCCTCAAGGCCGCCCTGCAGCTGCTTGTCAAATAGGGATAAGCGGATATGAGTGATCGCCTGATAGATGCCGAAGAAATCCCGGCAGAGAACAACTTTGAAGTCAGTTTAAGACCCCGTTCCCTCAAGGAATATATTGGCCAGAGTAAGGCCAAACTGAACCTCCAGGTTTTCATCGATGCTGCGCGCAACCGTCAGGAAGCGTTGGATCATGTGCTGTTCTTCGGCCCTCCGGGACTGGGCAAAACCACCCTGGCCAACATCATCGCCAACGAAATGGGCGTCAACATCAAGAGCACCTCGGGCCCGGTCATCGAAAAATCGGGGGACCTGGCCGCGGTCCTGACCAACCTGGAAGAAGGCGATGTCCTGTTCATCGACGAGATCCACCGACTCTCCCCCGTCGTTGAAGAAGTTCTCTACCCGGCGATGGAAGACTACCAGCTCGACATCATGATCGGTCAGGGCCCCTCGGCCCGGACGATCAAGCTCGACATTCCGCGCTTCACCCTGGTCGGCGCTACGACCCGGGCCGGACTGCTCTCTTCGCCGCTGCGCGACCGTTTCGGGGTTATCAGCCGTCTGGAGTTCTACACCCATGACGAACTGACAACCATCGTCAAGCGCAGCGCCGATATCCTGCGCATCCGTATCGATGACGATGGCGCGCGCGAAATCGCCCGCCGCAGCCGCGGTACGCCACGGATCGTCAACCGCCTGCTCAGGCGGGTCAGGGACTTTGCCGAGATCGAAGGAGAAGGGCATATCACCCGGGCACTGGCCGACCATTCTCTCGGTCGCCTCGAGGTCGACAATCAGGGGCTTGACTTTATGGACCGCATCCTGCTGCTGGCTATCATCGACAAGTTTGGTGGCGGGCCGGTCGGCCTCGATACCCTGGCTGCAGCCATCGGTGAAGAGCGCGACACCATCGAAGATGTTATCGAACCATACCTGATCCAGCAGGGCTTTCTCAACCGGACCCCGCGGGGACGCGTGGCGACAGAGAGCTGTTACCAGCATTTCAAGCGCCCACTGCAGGACACTAACGGCCCGCTCTTCGGGTAGTAGACGCATCAATGAATCAACATCTGGAACAATTCGCTCTGCAGATCGCCAACTGGACCGAGGAGGTTATCGAACATGGCCGGACCCCCTTCCGCCGTGTCGACACCTTTCCCGAGATCGCGACAGATCAGGGGCTCTCCAAACCACCCCTGGTTTTCTGGATCAATCGCCAGAGCCTGATGGCCGGCGGCATTGTTCTCATCCCCGAGGCAGATCTCGAACAGGAACTGAAACGCGGCAAAAGCTGTGCCGAAGCCCTGGGCCTGAAGTTCTTCGTCACCTGGGAAACCAAGCAGCTGCGCATCTGGCAGATCGACAACGAAGCAATCAGCGAAACGCAGAGTTTCCCGCTGGTCAGCCCGGACCAGCCGCAAACCTTCAAACTGCTGCTTCACGACCTGCTCGACAGCCTGAAGCTGCTGGCAGTCCTTCAGGCCGTACCACCGCGCGAGCTGCCGGCGACCTACTTCACCAATCTATTCCTGGTTACCCTGGAGCAGACCCTGCCCGCTTACGTCAAACTGTTCCGCAGCCGCAGGTCCAACCTGGAGACCGAGTCGACTGTCGATATCGATCTCTACGCGGAAAGCATGAATCGCCTGACCCTGCTGCGGATTCTCACCCTGCTCTGGCAGGAGCTGCTCCCGGCAACCCTGCTGCCCGACCACCTGGAACAGTGCCTCGTGGAACAACTGCCCAGACTTGAAGGCCTGTTACTATCCGGACTGGTCTGCGACAAACAGGACGAGATCGAAATCCCGGCTGATTCATGTGTCCACTTTCACCACCTGATCCTCAGATTGCGGCAGGTCGCCTGGAACAACAACGAACAACGCGTCGCCGACATCCTCTGCGGACTGGTCCAGCTCTGGTTTCCGCTGACTCCGGAAAAGACCCGACAGAAACACAACGAGATCTACCCGCTGGAGCCTGCGCTAGGACAGAAGGTCGGGCTGGTTCTGTCCCAGTCTCAGTTACTACTGGGCTGTACCGCCCTGCTGCGCAGCATCAACAAACTAGAACCCTGCCAGCTGAAATTTGCGCCGGTCTCGGAATTGACGACAGAACTCTCGGATACCGAGCTGACTCTCGCCAACCTGAACTCGCCACGCAATGTCGTTAAGACCGAACGTCAACAACTGACGATGCAATTACGCTATTCCTGGCCGAGCCGCCGCTTCAAGGTCTCTGCAGGCCAGCCGCTCTGGCCCTGGGAAGCACTTCACCTGGGAGGGCTCTGCCCGCCTGACAGGGAGCTGCGCCTGTCACTGCCTGCGAATCTGCACCAGATCCCGGCGACACATCCGTTCTGGGAAACGCTCTGCCAATATTTTACAATTCTGCACATCGACTGCGGCAAAGACTGCCCACTGCAGATTCATTTGCAAAAAACGCCGGGACTGGCAAAAAAATACCCTATCCAGGTTGCCGGCCGGGATTACCATTTACCTGTCAGTGATGCCCCTCAGCAACTTTACGGCCAGATCGCCCTAGCCTCACAGCTGCCCGCAAATGCCTTTGAGCTGATCTGCGCCGAATTCAGCTGGCCGGAAAACGATCGGCACTCCAGCTGCGTCCCCCCTGGCCTGGATCTCTACCGTAAAAGCGATCTCTACCAGCTCCTGAGTCAGCTGGCCGGCGCAGATCCGGAAAATCCGGCAACACTGTCAATACTCCCCTACCCGAATCCGCTACTGCAGCAGGAACTGGCAAAGACATGCCAAGTGCAAAACGGCGCTCATGAAGGCAGCACTATCGACAAGCTGCTCGCTGATCTGATCGGCAAGACAGACCTGCTCAATATTCCTGCGCCATCAAGAACCAGGATGCCAAGCAGCGCCCTGTCCCAGCAGCAACCGACGGAAAACCTTATCGATCAGGCGCTTCATCAGCTCGAAGTTCAGGGAATTCCCAATTTCCCCGACCAGTACCTGTACTTTATCGAGCAGCCAGTCCTGCAGAAATTCCGGATCACGCCACCGGTGCATTTCAGCAATGAGATTCTCGGTCAATTCGATCTCCACGATGCAGCCGGAACGATCATTACCGGCTACGGTGAAGAGCTGAAGATCGCCCTGCAGCTCTGCGCGGAGATGGACAAAACTGACTTTGAACTCCCCTCAGACAGGCAGGATCTGAAGGTTCTACTCAGTCATTACCAGAAAGATCTCGAAGCGCTGCACTCATCCCTGAGCGATTTCTGCTATAGTCAGCTTGAAAAATCCCAGGCAGCCCGTAAACTGGTTCAGCGTATCTGGAAACAGCTAAAACTGCCGGACCTGCAACTTTTTATCTCCTGAACTGGAGTCGGACCATGCATATTCTGCTTCATATCTGCTGCGGCAATTGCGCCATATACCCGGTCCAGAGACTGCGCAAAGACGGACACAGGATCACCGGCTATTTCCACAACTACAACATCCACCCCTATCAGGAATTTCTGCGCCGGCTGGAAACGACCCGGAACTACTCAGCCCGCGTTGAACTCGAGCTGGTCGTCGATGAAAGCTATAAACTCGAAGAGTTCCTTGCCAATGTCGCTCAGGACCCGGGCAACCGCTGCGAATACTGCTACAAATCAAGACTGAAAGCGACTGCAGAGCAGGCGGTTGCCTGCGGTGCAGACGGTTTTACGACCACCCTGCTCTATTCACGCTATCAGCGCCATCACGAGATTACCGAGTACGGCCGACAGCTCGCGGATCACCACGGTCTGATCTTTCACTATGAAAACTACCGTCAGGGCTGGAATGAAGGGATTCGCATCTCGAAAGAGATGGGCCTTTACCGCCAGCAATACTGTGGCTGTATCTATTCCGAAAAGGACCGCTATTTGCCGAAACCAAAGAAAACATCCTGACAGAGCGATTGTTCCGCTCGACTGAAGTGCTATAATTACCTATAATTACTGAAAGATCCTGACCGTTAACCGCTCACTTCGGAGGTAGCCATGCTGGAACTTTTTGAAAAAACACTTTTGGCCGGAATCGGAACCCTGTCTCTGACCCAGAAAAAAGCGGAAGAACTCATCGACGAGCTGAAAAGCCGGATGAATATTTCTGAGGAAGAAGGAAAAAAACTGGTCAGTAAACTGCGCGAAGCTGCGAGCCAGAATCAAGAGAAACTTGAGTCAGCAGCCTGCGAGGAAATCAAAAAAGCCTGCGAACGGGTGGGAGTCGCCTCTGCCAGCGATCTCGAAGACCTGCAGAAAAGAGTCGCCCTGCTGGAGGCAAAAATCATAAAGCTTCAGGGACACTGATCAGCGATGCTGCCGACAAACCGGCTGAACCGGAACATCAGAACCCTGAGACGTTATCGCCAGGTCCTGGGAATTCTCATCAAGTATGGGTTTGGCCATATCATCGAGCAGCTGAACATCGATTACTATCTCCACCTCAGCAAACGGATTCTGACCCTGGGCAAAGTATCGCGCAACCTGGAACGCCTCTCGCAGGCGGCACGCCTGCGCCTCGCCCTGGAAGAATTGGGACCGACCTTCATCAAGCTGGGCCAACTTCTGTCGACGCGGCCGGACATACTCTCATCAGATATCATCGCCGAACTGCAACGGCTCCAGGACAGCCTGCCGCCAATCGCCACCCGTGACATTAAAGCTCAGATCAACAAGGGGCTAGGCTACCCGGTTGAAGACATTTTCAGCAGCTTCAACGAACAGCCTCTGGCAACGGCAAGTATCGCCCAGGTCCACAAAGCAACGCTGAAGAACGGCCAACTTGTTGTCTGTAAAGTACGCCGCCCCGATGTGGAATCGGTCATCACCACCGACATTGATATCATGATGGGACTCGCCTATCTGGCCGAAAAACACCTGCCATCGAGCGAGATCTACAATCCTGTAGGGCTGGTCAAGGAATTCCGCCGCGCCATCCAGCGTGAGCTGGATTTTTCCCGGGAAGCGAGAAGCATCGACCAGTTTCATAAAAACTTCGCAGATGATCCCAGTGTCCGCATCCCCGCCGTGTACTGGGACCAGACCGGCCACACCGTGCTGACCATGGAGTTTATCGACGGCATAAAAATCTCGCGCCTCGAGGATTTGCGCCAGATCGGCCACAACCTCAAAGAGATCGCCCGGAACGGAGCAGACAACTTTCTCAAACAGGTATTCGTCTACGGGCTGTTTCATGCCGACCCGCACCCGGGCAACCTGCTGGTTCTGGAAAACAATATTATCGGGATTCTCGACTTTGGCATGGTTGGCCGGCTTGACGGTGATCTGAAGCTGCAACTGACCGAACTCCTGCTCTCGATCATCGAACGGGACGTCGACCGGCTGATCTCGCAACTGCTCTATTCGGGGGAACTCGATGACGAAGGAAACCTAAAGAACCTGAAAAGAGACCTGACCGACTTCATCGACGAATACTACGATATCCTGCTCCAGGACCTGAAAGTCGGTAAGCTGCTGATCGAATTCATCGAACTGCTCGGCGAGTACCGGATCAAGTTTCCAGCCAACCTGCTCCTGCTGGCCAGAGCGTTGATCGCGATTGAAGGCCTGGGGCGACAACTCGATCCCGAATTCAACATGATTGCCCAGGTTCAGCCCTTCGCCGAACGGATTATCCGCGAACGCTACTCTCCGGGCAACCTCACCAGAGATGCCTTTCAAACAATACGCGATTACCACGCCCTGAGTAGAAGCCTGCCAAGAGACATCAAGGAATTTCTCAACCGTCTGAATCGCAACAAATTCAAGATCGATCTGGAACATCAGGGATTGGATCATCTGATCAACGACATCGACAAATCGAGCAATCGCGTCTCTTTCAGTCTGGTCATTGCAGCTCTGATCATCGGCTCATCACTAATCATGCAAAGCGACAAAGGTCCCATGCTTTTTGGCTTTCCAATGCTGGGGCTGATAGGCTATTGTGTCGCCGGTTTTTTCGGATTTTGGCTGGTCATAGCCATTCTGAGATCAGGACGGATGTAACCGGCAGACTGTGTTATTTTCGGCACAGATGCAAAATCGGACCGGTTTTCTGTGCAACATTTCTGCTCGGCGACCCTCGTCCCCAAACCAACCATCCTTAATTTCAACAACTTGAACACACAATAGAGATTGGCAAGAATATTGCATTAGTTTTATGTACCACACTTAAATGATTTGGACAGCACCATGATTTTGCAACGTACAATTGAAAAAGCGGCAACAATTTCCGGCATCGGCCTGCATACCGGTTCACGTATCACCCTGAAGATACGTCCGGCTGTTGCTAATACCGGTGTCATCTTCCATCGTACCGCAGGTGATACCACGGTCTCGATCAAAGCTTGCTCCGAAAATGTCGTTGATACCCGCATGGCGACAGTCATCGGCAAAAGCGGCTTGTCAGTATCGACCATCGAACACTTCATGGCGGCACTCGCTGCACTGGGAATTGACAACCTGCATATCGATATCGATGGTCCGGAGATTCCGGTTCTCGATGGCAGCGCAGCTCCCTTTATCCGGGAAATCCAGCAGGCCGGTATCAAAAACCTGGAATGCAGCCGTAAATATATCGCGATTCGCAAACCGCTGGAGATTATCGAAGGGGAAAAACGGATCAATATCATCCCATCCCGCTTCTTCCGGATTTCATTTGATATCGCATTCGACCATCCGGCCATTGCGCTGCAGAACTACAGCATGAAATTCACGACCGACAACTTTGTCAAAGAGATTGCCCCAGCCAGGACCTTTGGCTTCCTTCACGAAGTCGAGTTTCTCAAGGCCAATGGTCTTGCGCGTGGAGGTTCACTCGAAAATGCCGTCGTCATCGATGAAAAAGGGGTAATGAACCCTGAAGGATTGCGTTACGCCGATGAATTCGTCCGCCACAAAATCCTTGATGCCTGTGGCGACTTCAACCTGCTCGGCGCTCCGCTTCTCGGCCATATCCGTGCCTTCAAGGCTGGGCATGACCTGAACGCCAAAATGGTGCGCATGATCGAGGAGAACCCTTCCCACTGGACCTATGTCGAATTCAGTGAGCAGGCCGTTCAGGAAGCAATGCGTGTCAATGCCAAATCGTTTGCCATCGACCTGGCATGGCATAAGGCTTAAAGAGTTTCTATGTCATTCTTTAAAAGCAGCCCACGGGCTGCTTTTTTTTTCATGAGCTTCAGACTTGTGTTGTCGGCAATCATCCAATAGAATCGCTATTTTAAATTCTTTCTCAGGTTTCAGTGATGCCCCAGGATAATCAGGAAATAGCCGCCCGGCCCAAATCCGCCAGACGTAAACGCGGCGTCCTGCTGATTATTTTCATTCTGATTCTGTTCTTTCTGCTCCCCTCCTTTGAAGGAAAACTGTTTGAACTGACATCCCAGCTGCCGATCAGCAACAGTATTATTGCCCTGGTCGTCATCAATCTTAACATCCTGCTGGTTCTGCTCTTTCTTTTTCTGATCTTCCGCAACCTGTTCAAACTGATTCTGGAACGAAAACGCGGCGTCCTCGGGGCAAAACTGCGCAGCAAACTGGTCGGCGCCTTTATCGCCCTGTCGATAGTCCCGACGATACTTCTCTTCTTTGTCTCTGCCGGTTTCATCAGCAGCAGTATCGACAACTGGTTCAACACCCAGGTCGAACAAGCTCTCGATGAATCATTGAGTGTTGCCCAGACCTACTACCGCAACTCAGAGGCCAATGCGCTTTACTATGCCGACCAGCTCAGCTACCGGATAAAAGCGGCAAAGCTCCTCAATGAAGAAAACCTCCCGGAACTTCGCAAGCTGATCAAAGAAAAGCAGGAAGAGTACAATCTTGGAATTGTTGAAGTCTTCTCGGCCACCCACGAAGAGCTGGTTCGTGTCGCCAATCCAAAACTGCCGATTATCGAGATCACCACGGCAACCTCAGATCCCGTACGCGAGGGACTTCAGGGGGTACGCTTTTCCCAGATTACCCCGGTCGGCCAAGCCGACCTGATCCGCGGCATAGTTCCGATTCAATCCAACTGGAACCCCAAAGACATCGTCGGTGTCGTCGTCGTCAATTATTACGTTCCCTACTCTCTCATCAACAAAATGAAGGAGATTTCTGCGTCGGTCGATCAGTACAAACTCACCCGCTCGATCAAGGGGCAGATCCAGCAGTTCTATCTGATCGTTCTGCTCCTGCTCGTACTGGTCATTTTCTTTCTGGCGACCTGGTTCGGTTTTCACCTTGCCCGGGGGATCACCGTACCGATTCAGGAACTGGCAACCGCGACAACGAAGGTTGCATCCGGTGATCTCGATATTCATCTGGAAACACAGAGTACCGATGAAATAGGTACCCTGGTCAACGCCTTCAATAAAATGACCGAGGATCTGCGCCAGGGACGTTTAAACGTCGAAATCGCCAATCAGGAGCTGCAGAACTACAACCTGGAACTCGACCGACGCCGCAACTATATGGAAATTGTCCTCGAGAACGTAACAGCAGGGATCATCTCCATCGACCGCCAGGGACACCTGACCAGTGTCAACAAATCTGCAGAAAAACTGATCCATATCAAAGCGGACAAGGTTCTTGGCAAGGATTTCCGCCAGGTCATCCCAGCAACCTACATGCCGCAGATCATGGACCTGTTCAAAGAGTTGTTCTACTCTGAAAAAGGCACGATTCGCCAGCAGATGACGATTCCGATCGGCAACGACAAGATCACTCTGATGATCAACATGGCAACCCTGCGCGACAATCAGAACAATTTCCTTGGCACAGTTATCGTCTTCGACGACCTGACCCAACTGATCAAGGCCCAGAGAATGGCGGCCTGGCGCGAGGTTGCCCGCCGGATTGCCCATGAAATCAAAAATCCGCTGACGCCGATACAGCTCTCAGCACAACGTCTGCGCCGCCGCTACCTCGACCGGTTCAACGATGATGACAAGGTCTTTGACGACTGCACAAAAATGATCAGTAATCAGGTTGATGAGCTCAAAAATCTGGTCAATGAATTCTCCAACTTTGCGAGGATGCCGGCCACCAAACCAACCGACAACAACCTCAATGAAGTTGTCTCTGAGTGCCTGCTGCTTTACGAGGAATCGCACAAGAACGTGCAGTTCATCAACAAACTGGATTCCGGCATTCCCAATACCAGGTTCGACCGCGAACAGCTCAAACGCGTCATCATCAACCTGCTGGAGAATGCTGTCGCCGCAATCAGCGGCGCAGGAACGGTTACACTGGAAACAACCTACAATCAGGAACTGCGCATCATCACGCTGACCATTGCGGACACCGGCTGCGGCATTCCGGCAGACGACAAACCTCGCCTTTTCGAACCCTATTTCTCTACCAAGAAAACAGGCACCGGACTCGGCCTGGCGATCGTCTCGACGATTATCTCCGACCATAACGGCTATATCAGGGTCAGAGACAATTCGCCTCAGGGCTCGATCTTCATTGTCGAACTGCCGGCCACCGAGGCCTAAAATTTCAGGGAGCAACCTATGAAAACAATACTCGTTGTAGATGACGAAGATAGCATCCGCCAGAGCCTTGAGGGGATTCTCGAGGATGAGGGGTTTGAATCAGCCTTTGCCTCGACTGGTGAAGAATGTCTGGCAAAGATATCAAGTGAGGATCCGGATCTGGTTCTACTCGATATCTGGATGCCTGGCATCGACGGTCTGGAAACCCTGAAAAGAATCAAAAAAAGCCGACCACAGCAACTGGTCATAATGATGAGTGGACACGGCACCATAGAAACCGCAGTGAAAGCCACCCAGCTTGGGGCCTACGATTTCATCGAAAAACCACTATCACTGGAGAAGGTGCTGCTGTCGATCCAAAATGCCCTGCAAGTTGGCCAACTGGTCGCAGAAAACATCGCCCTCAAGGAAAAAATCAGCCGTGATTACCAGATGATCGGTGACAGTCCCGTGATTCTCCATCTCAAAAAACAGATCAGCATTGCCGCGCCGAGTTCCGGCTGGGCTCTGATTACCGGAGAAAACGGCACAGGGAAAGAACTGGTCGCCAGGGCTATCCACCAACAGTCGTCAAGAGCGGACAAGCCGTTCATCGAGGTCAACTGTGCGGCGATCCCGGAAGAACTGATCGAATCTGAACTGTTCGGCCATGAAAAAGGTGCTTTTACCGGAGCGACTGCGGCAAGAAAGGGGAAATTTGACCTCGCCAATGGCGGAACGCTATTCCTTGACGAAATCGGTGATATGAGCCTGAAGACCCAGGCAAAAATTCTGCGGATATTGCAGGAGCATAAATTCGAGAGGGTTGGAGGAAACAGAACCATCGAAGTCGATGTTAGGGTCATTGCGGCAACAAACAAGGACTTAGAGGAAGAAATTCAGGAGGGAAACTTTCGCGAGGATCTCTATTTTCGTCTCAATGTTCTTCCCTTCGTTGTACCGCCACTACGCAACCGCAAGGAAGACATCCCGAGGCTCTGTCAGCACTTTCTCAAGGTATTCTGCAGCAAGGAAAGTCGTGAACCAAAATCGATAACTGCAGATGCCATGCGGGCCCTAATCCAGTACAACTGGCCCGGCAATGTCAGAGAGCTTAAGAACCTGATTGAGCGCCTGGTTATCATGACACCTGAAAAAGAAATCCAGTTTTCGGACCTTCCCCACAGCATTAACAAAGGACAGGTCACAAAAGCAGCGGTCGATGAACTGGTTCAGGATGAACTTCCGGACTCGTACCGGGAGGCCAAGGAACTATTTGAAAAGAAATTCTTGTATGAAAAGCTGAAGAAGAACAACTGGAATGTCTCGAAGACAGCTGAGGATATCGGCCTGGAACGCTCAAATCTGCACCGTAAGATCAAAACCTACGGTATTGAACCCCAGTAACCCCCAACACCATCGCCCCTTGTTCAATCGAGCAGGGGGCGCTCAACAGATAAACATTCGGTCCCCAAACAGAAAAAGCCCCCTGACTCGAATGAATCAGGGGGCTTTCAAATAATTTCGGCGGCGACCTACTTTCCCACATAGTCTCCCATGCAGTATCATCGGCGCGGTAGGACTTAACTTCTGTGTTCGGGATGAGAACAGGTGTGACCCCTACGCTATAGCCACCGAAAACCTTAAATCGGTTTTCAATCGCGTACGACCTATATACTAGATATTGTCTTTTTGTCGATAACTTTCAAGGGGGAGCGGGGGAGCTTTTGCTCCCCCTTCCCTATTAAAAAACTTTTTATGGTCAAGCCTCACGGTCAATTAGTACCGGTCAGCTGAACACATTACTGTGCTTACACACCCGGCCTATCAACGTTGTCGTCTCCAACGGACCTTTAGGGGGCTAAGCCCCAGGGAGATCTCGTCTTGAGGTGGGCTTCCCGCTTAGATGCTTTCAGCGGTTATCCTTTCCGAACATAGCTACCCTGCGATGCCACTGGCGTGACAACAGGAACACTAGTGGTTCGTCCATTCCGGTCCTCTCGTACTAGGAACAGATCCTCTCAAATCTCCTACGCCCACGGCAGATAGGGACCAAACTGTCTCACGACGTTTTAAACCCAGCTCGCGTACCACTTTAATTGGCGAACAGCCAAACCCTTGGGACCGACTTCAGCCCCAGGATGTGATGAGCCGACATCGAGGTGCCAAACCTCCCCGTCGATGTGAACTCTTGGGGGAGATAAGCCTGTTATCCCCGGAGTACCTTTTATCCGTTGAGCGATGGCCCTTCCATACAGAACCACCGGATCACTAAGACCTGCTTTCGCACCTGCTCGACTTGTATGTCTTGCAGTCAAGCTCCCTTATGCCTTTGCACTCTTCGGCTGGTTTCCAATCAGCCTGAGGGAACCTTCGCGCGCCTCCGTTACAATTTGGGAGGCGA
Source organism: Geopsychrobacteraceae bacterium (assembly GCA_963676795.2). Taxonomy (GTDB): domain Bacteria; phylum Desulfobacterota; class Desulfuromonadia; order Desulfuromonadales; family Geopsychrobacteraceae. Next base: position 2,471,102 of record CAXXTB010000002.1, read on the forward strand.
CCGCCCCAGTCAAACTACCCACCAGGCAGTGTCCCCGACCCGGATCACGGGCCTAGGTTAGATATCCAGAAGAACAAGGGTGGTATTTCAAGGGCGACTCCACCGACACTGGCGTGCCAGCTTCAAAGTCTCCCACCTATCCTACACATGCTGTCCCGAATATCACTGCCAAGCTATAGTAAAGGTTCACGGGGTCTTTCCGTCTTGCCGCGGGTACTCGGCATCTTCACCGAGAATTCAATTTCGCTGAGTCCCTGGTTGAGACAGTGCGGAAGTCGTTACGCCATTCGTGCAGGTCGGAACTTACCCGACAAGGAATTTCGCTACCTTAGGACCGTTATAGTTACGGCCGCCGTTTACCGGGGCTTCGGTTCAATGCTTCGCTTGCGCTAACACATCCCCTTAACCTTCCGGCACCGGGCAGGCGTCACACCCTATACGTCCTCTTACGAGTTTGCAGAGTGCTGTGTTTTTAGTAAACAGTCGCTACCGCCATTTCTCTGCGACCCCCTTCGGCTCCGCGTGCGAATCGCATCACCTAATGGAGGCACACCTTCTCCCGAAGTTACGGTGTTATTTTGCCGAGTTCCTTAACCAGAGTTATCTCAATCACCTTGGCATATTCTGCCCGCCCACCTGAGTCGGTTTACGGTACGGTCTCTTATAATCTGAAGCTTAGAGGCTTTTCTTGGAAGCATGGGATCAATCACTTTGCGAGCTTTAAGCTCTCGTCATCACGTCTCAGCGTTAATAGGAAAGCGGATTTGCCTACTCTCCCCGCCTACTCGCTTAAACCAGGACGTCCAACACCTGGCTGACCTACCCTTCTCCGTCCCCCCATCGCAATTATAAGAGGTACAGGAATATTAACCTGTTTCCCATCGACTACGACTTTCGTCCTCGCCTTAGGGGCCGACTAACCCTTCGCAGATTACCTTTACAAAGGAAACCTTGGGCTTACGGTGTGTGGGTTTCTCACCCACATTTTCGCTACTCATGTCAGCATAAGCTCTTGTAGTTCCTCCAGCCGTCCTCACGGTCGACCTTCTGCGGTTGCTACAATGCTCCCCTACCACTTATCTATTAAGATAAATCCGCAGCTTCGGTACTGTGCTTGAGCCCCGTTACATTTTAGGCGCAGGCCCACTCGACCAGTGAGCTATTACGCTTTCTTTAAAGGGTGGCTGCTTCTAAGCCAACCTCCTGGTTGTTTATGCATTCCCACAACCTTTACCACTTAGCACAGATTTAGGGACCTTAGCTGGCGATCTGGGTTGTTTCCCTTTTGACTACGGACCTTATCACCCGCAGTCTGACTCCCGTACAGACGTTCCCGGCATTCGGAGTTTGGTTAGGTTTGGTACCCTGGTGAGGGCCCTAGCCCATTCAGTGCTCTACCTCCGGGACGATTCATACGAGGCTATACCTAAATATATTTCGGGGAGAACCAGCTATCTCCGAGTTTGATTAGCCTTTCACTCCTATCCACAGGTCATCCCCTCAGTTTTCAACCTAAGTGGGTTCGGGCCTCCACGACGTGTTACCGTCGCTTCACCCTGCCCATGGATAGATCACTCGGTTTCGGGTCTACTCCCAGCAACTATGGCGCCCTATTCAGACTCGCTTTCGCTACGGCTCCACCTAACGGCTTAACCTCGCTGCTGAGCGTAACTCGCTGACTCATTATGCAAAAGGCACGCCGTCACACCTGATATACATGGTGCTCCGACTGCTTGTAGGCATACGGTTTCAGGGTCTATTTCACTCTCCTCATCGGAGTTCTTTTCACCTTTCCCTCACGGTACTATTCGCTATCGGTTATCGAGGAGTATTTAGCCTTGGAAGATGGTCCTCCCGGATTCCCACAGAATTACACGTGTTCCGTGGTACTCGGGGACACCCTAGGGTGGATCTTGGTTTCATATACGGGGCTATCACCCACTATGGCGGCACTTTCCAGAGCCTTCTATTACCAATCACCAATCCCACGTCGGGGCCCCACAACCCCGAAACAACCGTAGTCGTTTCGGTTTGGGCTAGTCCGCGTTCGCTCGCCGCTACTGACGGAATCTCAATTGATTTCTTCTCCTGCAGGTACTTAGATGTTTCAGTTCCCTGCGTTCGCCTCATAGACCTATGTATTCAGTCTATGATGACGGGGTATGATCCCCGCCGGGTTTCCCCATTCGGATATCTCCGGATCAAGGCCTGTTTAGCGGCTCCCCGAAGCTTTTCGCAGCTTACCACGTCCTTCATCGCCTCTCGATACCAAGGCATCCACCGTACGCCCTTAGTAGCTTGACCATAAATAGTCTTTTACTAAGTTTATGCTTAGCCTTTACTTGTTATCGCTTTGCTTGACATAAACATAAGTCATCACAACTTATATCTATGATTTTCTAAATCTAGTATGTCGTATGCAATTGTCAAAGATCGAATAATTCTCTACAGATATGGTGGAGGTGAACGGGATCGAACCGATGACCTCCTGCTTGCAAGGCAGGCGCTCTCCCAACTGAGCTACACCCCCATAATAATCTGGTGGGCCAGGGAGGACTTGAACCTCCGACCTCACGATTATCAGTCGTGTGCTCTAGCCAGCTGAGCTACTAGCCCACTTCCACACAGTATCTGTGCAAATTCGATGTCAAAGAACACAAAACCTCTTCTTGATAAAGAGGCCTAGTCTCTCAAAACTAAATAGCAGAGTTAGAACTTGTAAGTTTGCTTTTAAGTAAGCGTCTATCTCACTCTTTCGAGTGGATGAGCTCCTTAGAAAGGAGGTGATCCATCCGCACCTTCCGGTACGGATACCTTGTTACGACTTCACCCCAGTTACCGATCATACCATAAACGGCTGCCTCCCCGAAGGGTTAGCCCACCGGTTTCCGGTACAATAGACTCCCGTGGTGTGACGGGCGGTGTGTACAAGGCCCGGGAACGTATTCACCGCGTCATGCTGATACGCGATTACTAGCGATTCCAACTTCATGGAGTCGAGTTGCAGACTCCAATCCGAACTGAGACCGGCTTTTTGGGATTAGCTCCACCTCGCGGTATCGCTGCCCTTTGTACCGGCCATTGTAGCACGTGTGTAGCCCTGGACATAAGGGCCATGAGGACTTGACGTCATCCCCACCTTCCTCCGGTTTAACACCGGCAGTCTCCCTAGAGTGCCCAACTGAATGATGGCAACTAAGGACAAGGGTTGCGCTCGTTGCGGGACTTAACCCAACATCTCACGACACGAGCTGACGACAGCCATGCAGCACCTGTCACCGATCCAGCCGAACTGACGACTATGTTTCCATAATCTATGATCGGGATGTCAAGCCCAGGTAAGGTTCTTCGCGTTGCGTCGAATTAAACCACATGCTCCACCGCTTGTGCGGGCCCCCGTCAATTCCTTTGAGTTTTAGCCTTGCGGCCGTACTCCCCAGGCGGGGCACTTAATGCGTTAGCTACGGCACTGCAGGAGTGGTTACCCGCAACACCTAGTGCCCATCGTTTACGGCGTGGACTACCAGGGTATCTAATCCTGTTTGCTACCCACGCTTTCGCATCTCAGCGTCAGTATTGGTCCAGAAAGCCGCCTTCGCCACTGGTGTTCCTCCGAATATCTACGGATTTCACTCCTACACTCGGAATTCCACTTTCCTCTCCCATACTCAAGACTGCCAGTATCCAATGCACTTCCGGGGTTGAGCCCCGGGCTTTCACACCAGACTTAACAGTCCGCCTACATGCGCTTTACGCCCAATAATTCCGAACAACGCTTGCACCCTCCGTATTACCGCGGCTGCTGGCACGGAGTTAGCCGGTGCTTCCTTTGAGGGTACCGTCAGCTCTCTTACGAGTATTTCTTCCCCTCTGACAGAAGTTTACGACCCAAAGGCCTTCATCCTTCACGCGGCGTTGCTGCGTCAGGGTTTCCCCCATTGCGCAAAATTCCCCACTGCTGCCTCCCGTAGGAGTCTGGACCGTGTCTCAGTTCCAGTGTGGCTGATCATCCTCTCAGACCAGCTATCCATCGCAGCCTTGGTAGGCCATTACCCCACCAACTAGCTAATGGACCGCGGACCCATCCTATGACAATAAATCTTTTCCCTCAAAAACCAAAGTCTTCGGGGGCTTATCCGGTATTAGCATTCCTTTCGGAATGTTATCCCGGATCATAGGGTAGGTTATCCACGTGTTACTCACCCGTGCGCCACTTTACTCAGGACCGAAGTCCCTTTCGCGTTCGACTTGCATGTGTTAGGCACGCCGCCAGCGTTCGTTCTGAGCCAGGATCAAACTCTCCAGTTGAATATCTGAAGTTTTTTAAATCCTAGTTTTGTTCAATTTGACTTGAACCCTTACAAGCTCTTTAAAACGTCTGCTATTTAGTTTTCAAAGACCAGCTTTTTTGCCCCGCCGGAGCGAAGCGACAAGCAAGGACTCTATCCAAATCACCCTTCCCTGTCAAACTCTTTTTTAACTTTTTCTGCAACGCTACCAAGCAACCAGTTCCTGGCTTTCTCAAGCAGCGGAGCGACTTTATAGCCAATCGCTTCGGCTTCGTCAATACTTTTTTCAAAGTTTTTTTGACGTCTTTTTTGGCGCAAAACAAAGCCCTGATCTTTTTCAAGATCAGGGCCTCAAATAATTTCGGCGGCGACCTACTTTCCCACATAGTCTCCCATGCAGTATCATCGGCGCGGTAGGACTTAACTTCTGTGTTCGGGATGAGAACAGGTGTGACCCCTACGCTATAGCCACCGAAAACCTTAAATCGGTTTTCAATCGCGTACGACCTATATACTAGATATTGTCTTTTTGTCGATAACTTTCAAGGGGGAGCGGGGGAGCTTTTGCTCCCCCTTCCCTATTAAAAAACTTTTTATGGTCAAGCCTCACGGTCAATTAGTACCGGTCAGCTGAACACATTACTGTGCTTACACACCCGGCCTATCAACGTTGTCGTCTCCAACGGACCTTTAGGGGGCTAAGCCCCAGGGAGATCTCGTCTTGAGGTGGGCTTCCCGCTTAGATGCTTTCAGCGGTTATCCTTTCCGAACATAGCTACCCTGCGATGCCACTGGCGTGACAACAGGAACACTAGTGGTTCGTCCATTCCGGTCCTCTCGTACTAGGAACAGATCCTCTCAAATCTCCTACGCCCACGGCAGATAGGGACCAAACTGTCTCACGACGTTTTAAACCCAGCTCGCGTACCACTTTAATTGGCGAACAGCCAAACCCTTGGGACCGACTTCAGCCCCAGGATGTGATGAGCCGACATCGAGGTGCCAAACCTCCCCGTCGATGTGAACTCTTGGGGGAGATAAGCCTGTTATCCCCGGAGTACCTTTTATCCGTTGAGCGATGGCCCTTCCATACAGAACCACCGGATCACTAAGACCTGCTTTCGCACCTGCTCGACTTGTATGTCTTGCAGTCAAGCTCCCTTATGCCTTTGCACTCTTCGGCTGGTTTCCAATCAGCCTGAGGGAACCTTCGCGCGCCTCCGTTACAATTTGGGAGGCGACCGCCCCAGTCAAACTACCCACCAGGCAGTGTCCCCGACCCGGATCACGGGCCTAGGTTAGATATCCAGAAGAACAAGGGTGGTATTTCAAGGGCGACTCCACCGACACTGGCGTGCCAGCTTCAAAGTCTCCCACCTATCCTACACATGCTGTCCCGAATATCACTGCCAAGCTATAGTAAAGGTTCACGGGGTCTTTCCGTCTTGCCGCGGGTACTCGGCATCTTCACCGAGAATTCAATTTCGCTGAGTCCCTGGTTGAGACAGTGCGGAAGTCGTTACGCCATTCGTGCAGGTCGGAACTTACCCGACAAGGAATTTCGCTACCTTAGGACCGTTATAGTTACGGCCGCCGTTTACCGGGGCTTCGGTTCAATGCTTCGCTTGCGCTAACACATCCCCTTAACCTTCCGGCACCGGGCAGGCGTCACACCCTATACGTCCTCTTACGAGTTTGCAGAGTGCTGTGTTTTTAGTAAACAGTCGCTACCGCCATTTCTCTGCGACCCCCTTCGGCTCCGCGTGCGAATCGCATCACCTAATGGAGGCACACCTTCTCCCGAAGTTACGGTGTTATTTTGCCGAGTTCCTTAACCAGAGTTATCTCAATCACCTTGGCATATTCTGCCCGCCCACCTGAGTCGGTTTACGGTACGGTCTCTTATAATCTGAAGCTTAGAGGCTTTTCTTGGAAGCATGGGATCAATCACTTTGCGAGCTTTAAGCTCTCGTCATCACGTCTCAGCGTTAATAGGAAAGCGGATTTGCCTACTCTCCCCGCCTACTCGCTTAAACCAGGACGTCCAACACCTGGCTGACCTACCCTTCTCCGTCCCCCCATCGCAATTATAAGAGGTACAGGAATATTAACCTGTTTCCCATCGACTACGACTTTCGTCCTCGCCTTAGGGGCCGACTAACCCTTCGCAGATTACCTTTACAAAGGAAACCTTGGGCTTACGGTGTGTGGGTTTCTCACCCACATTTTCGCTACTCATGTCAGCATAAGCTCTTGTAGTTCCTCCAGCCGTCCTCACGGTCGACCTTCTGCGGTTGCTACAATGCTCCCCTACCACTTATCTATTAAGATAAATCCGCAGCTTCGGTACTGTGCTTGAGCCCCGTTACATTTTAGGCGCAGGCCCACTCGACCAGTGAGCTATTACGCTTTCTTTAAAGGGTGGCTGCTTCTAAGCCAACCTCCTGGTTGTTTATGCATTCCCACAACCTTTACCACTTAGCACAGATTTAGGGACCTTAGCTGGCGATCTGGGTTGTTTCCCTTTTGACTACGGACCTTATCACCCGCAGTCTGACTCCCGTACAGACGTTCCCGGCATTCGGAGTTTGGTTAGGTTTGGTACCCTGGTGAGGGCCCTAGCCCATTCAGTGCTCTACCTCCGGGACGATTCATACGAGGCTATACCTAAATATATTTCGGGGAGAACCAGCTATCTCCGAGTTTGATTAGCCTTTCACTCCTATCCACAGGTCATCCCCTCAGTTTTCAACCTAAGTGGGTTCGGGCCTCCACGACGTGTTACCGTCGCTTCACCCTGCCCATGGATAGATCACTCGGTTTCGGGTCTACTCCCAGCAACTATGGCGCCCTATTCAGACTCGCTTTCGCTACGGCTCCACCTAACGGCTTAACCTCGCTGCTGAGCGTAACTCGCTGACTCATTATGCAAAAGGCACGCCGTCACACCTGATATACATGGTGCTCCGACTGCTTGTAGGCATACGGTTTCAGGGTCTATTTCACTCTCCTCATCGGAGTTCTTTTCACCTTTCCCTCACGGTACTATTCGCTATCGGTTATCGAGGAGTATTTAGCCTTGGAAGATGGTCCTCCCGGATTCCCACAGAATTACACGTGTTCCGTGGTACTCGGGGACACCCTAGGGTGGATCTTGGTTTCATATACGGGGCTATCACCCACTATGGCGGCACTTTCCAGAGCCTTCTATTACCAATCACCAATCCCACGTCGGGGCCCCACAACCCCGAAACAACCGTAGTCGTTTCGGTTTGGGCTAGTCCGCGTTCGCTCGCCGCTACTGACGGAATCTCAATTGATTTCTTCTCCTGCAGGTACTTAGATGTTTCAGTTCCCTGCGTTCGCCTCATAGACCTATGTATTCAGTCTATGATGACGGGGTATGATCCCCGCCGGGTTTCCCCATTCGGATATCTCCGGATCAAGGCCTGTTTAGCGGCTCCCCGAAGCTTTTCGCAGCTTACCACGTCCTTCATCGCCTCTCGATACCAAGGCATCCACCGTACGCCCTTAGTAGCTTGACCATAAATAGTCTTTTACTAAGTTTATGCTTAGCCTTTACTTGTTATCGCTTTGCTTGACATAAACATAAGTCATCACAACTTATATCTATGATTTTCTAAATCTAGTATGTCGTATGCAATTGTCAAAGATCGAATAATTCTCTACAGATATGGTGGAGGTGAACGGGATCGAACCGATGACCTCCTGCTTGCAAGGCAGGCGCTCTCCCAACTGAGCTACACCCCCATAATAATCTGGTGGGCCAGGGAGGACTTGAACCTCCGACCTCACGATTATCAGTCGTGTGCTCTAGCCAGCTGAGCTACTAGCCCACTTCCACACAGTATCTGTGCAAATTCGATGTCAAAGAACACAAAACCTCTTCTTGATAAAGAGGCCTAGTCTCTCAAAACTAAATAGCAGAGTTAGAACTTGTAAGTTTGCTTTTAAGTAAGCGTCTATCTCACTCTTTCGAGTGGATGAGCTCCTTAGAAAGGAGGTGATCCATCCGCACCTTCCGGTACGGATACCTTGTTACGACTTCACCCCAGTTACCGATCATACCATAAACGGCTGCCTCCCCGAAGGGTTAGCCCACCGGTTTCCGGTACAATAGACTCCCGTGGTGTGACGGGCGGTGTGTACAAGGCCCGGGAACGTATTCACCGCGTCATGCTGATACGCGATTACTAGCGATTCCAACTTCATGGAGTCGAGTTGCAGACTCCAATCCGAACTGAGACCGGCTTTTTGGGATTAGCTCCACCTCGCGGTATCGCTGCCCTTTGTACCGGCCATTGTAGCACGTGTGTAGCCCTGGACATAAGGGCCATGAGGACTTGACGTCATCCCCACCTTCCTCCGGTTTAACACCGGCAGTCTCCCTAGAGTGCCCAACTGAATGATGGCAACTAAGGACAAGGGTTGCGCTCGTTGCGGGACTTAACCCAACATCTCACGACACGAGCTGACGACAGCCATGCAGCACCTGTCACCGATCCAGCCGAACTGACGACTATGTTTCCATAATCTATGATCGGGATGTCAAGCCCAGGTAAGGTTCTTCGCGTTGCGTCGAATTAAAC